>NZ_JAIEZQ010000004.1 GCF_019679455.1 Nocardioides jiangsuensis | reverse complement strand
CTATGGAGTTATCAACAGTTCCAAAACAGTGGTGTGTCTTGGGTTCCCGTCCGTAACTCGGGAACCACACAGTGGACGCGCAACATCTTTGAGGGACAAGCCCTCGGCCTATTAGTACCGGTCGGCTCCGTACATTGCTGCCTTCGACCTCCGGCCTATCAACCCAGTCGTCTACTGGGGGCCTTACCCGGTTAACCCGGTGGGAAACCTCATCTTGAAACGTGCTTCCCGCTTAGATGCTTTCAGCGGTTATCACTTCCGAACGTAGCTAACCAGCCGTGCTCCTGGCGGAACAACTGGCACACCAGAGGTTCGTCCATCCCGGTCCTCTCGTACTAGGGACAGCCTTTCTCAAGTTTCCTGCGCGCGCGGCGGATAGGGACCGAACTGTCTCACGACGTTCTAAACCCAGCTCGCGTGCCGCTTTAATGGGCGAACAGCCCAACCCTTGGGACCTACTCCAGCCCCAGGATGCGACGAGCCGACATCGAGGTGCCAAACCATCCCGTCGATATGGACTCTTGGGGAAGATCAGCCTGTTATCCCCGGGGTACCTTTTATCCGTTGAGCGACGCCGCTTCCACATGCCAGCGCCGGATCACTAGTTCCGACTTTCGTCCCTGCTCGAGATGTCTCTCTCACAGTCAAGCTCCCTTGTGCACTTACACTCGAAACCTGATTGCCAACCAGGCTGAGGGAACCTTTGAGCGCCTCCGTTACATTTTAGGAGGCAACCGCCCCAGTTAAACTACCCACCAGGCACTGTCCCTGATCCGGATAACGGACCTAGGTTAGATATCTAGTACGACCAGAGTGGTATTTCAACGATGGCTCCACATGAACTGGCGTCCACGCTTCACAGCCTCCCACCTATCCTACACAAGCCGAACCAAACACCAATACCAAGTTGTAGTAAAGGTCCCGGGGTCTTTCCGTCCTGCCGCGCGTAACGAGCATCTTTACTCGTACTGCAATTTCGCCGAGTCCACGGTTGAGACAGCGCCCAAGTCGTTACTCCATTCGTGCAGGTCGGAACTTACCCGACAAGGAATTTCGCTACCTTAGGATGGTTATAGTTACCACCGCCGTTTACTGGGGCTTAAGTTCTGCGCTTCGCGCCCGAAGGCACTAACACGTCCCCTTAACCTTCCAGCACCGGGCAGGAGTCAGTCCGTATACATCGTCTTACAACTTCGCACGGACCTGTGTTTTTAGTAAACAGTCGCTTGGGCCTGGTCTCTGCGGCCATCACCGCTTCACACCGCAAGGGTGCTGACGGATCCGGCCCCCCTTCTCCCGAAGTTACGGGGGCATTTTGCCGAGTTCCTTAACCATGGTTCACTCGATCGCCTTGGTATTCTCTACCTGATCACCTGAGTCGGTTTGGGGTACGGGCGGCGCACAGCTCGCTAGAGGTTTTTCTCGACAGCATAGGATCATCCACTTCACCCATACGGGCTCCCCATCAGATCTCAGCCATAAGAGACCCGGATTTGCCTAGGTCTCGGCCTACATCCTTAGCCGTGGTCTACCATCGCCACGGTTGGACTGCCTTCCTGCGTCACCCCATCGCTTGACTACTACCAGCTCGGGTCGTGCGCTCCACCTCCACGTCCCCGAAGGGATCTAGAAGGCTTTGGGCACTTAGCATCGCTGGGTTCGTCATGGGCGCTGTTTTGCCGGTACGGGAATATCAACCCGTTGTCCATCGACTACGCCTGTCGGCCTCGCCTTAGGTCCCGACTTACCCAGGGCAGATTAGCTTGACCCTGGAACCCTTGATCATTCGGCGGACAGGTTTCTCACCTGTCATTCGCTACTCATGCCTGCATTCTCACTCGTGTGGCGTCCACGGCTGGATCACTCCGCCGCTTCACTCGCCACACGACGCTCCCCTACCCATCCACACACCTGGACCCACACCACGAAGGCGCGGGCCGAGCTCAATATGTGAATGCCATAGCTTCGGTGGATGACTTGAGCCCCGCTACATTGTCGGCGCGGAATCACTTGACCAGTGAGCTATTACGCACTCTTTCAAGGGTGGCTGCTTCTAAGCCAACCTCCTGGTTGTCTGTGCGACTCCACATCCTTTTCCACTTAGTCATCGCTTAGGGACCTTAGCTGATGGTCTGGGCTGTTTCCCTCTCGACTACGGAGCTTATCCCCCGCAGTCTCACTGCCGCGCTCTCACTTACTGGCATTCGGAGTTTGGTTGATTTCGGTAAGCTTGTGGGCCCCCTAGACCATCCAGTGCTCTACCTCCAGCAAGAAACACGCGACGCTGCACCTAAATGCATTTCGGGGAGAACCAGCTATCACGGAGTTTGATTGGCCTTTCACCCCTATCCACAGGTCATCCCCCAGGTTTTCAACCCTGGTGGGTTCGGTCCTCCACGTCGTCTTACCGACGCTTCAACCTGCCCATGGATAGATCACTCCGCTTCGGGTCTAGATCATGCGACTCAACCGCCCTATTCGGACTCGCTTTCGCTACGGCTTCCCCACACGGGTTAACCTCGCCACATAACGCTAACTCGCAGGCTCATTCTTCAAAAGGCACGCCGTCACAAGACCGAAGTCTCGCTCCGACGGATTGTAGGCACATGGTTTCAGGTACTATTTCACTCCCCGCCAGGGGTACTTTTCACCTTTCCCTCACGGTACTTGTCCGCTATCGGTCACCAAGGAGTATTTAGGCTTAACGGGTGGTCCCGCCAGATTCACACGGAATTTCAGGGGTTCCGTGTTACTTGGGGTGACGACTCAGAGTCGTTGTCTTACGTGTACGGGGGTATCACCCTCTACGCCGGGACTTTCCAGTCCGCTTCAACTTCAACAACGATTTCTTACTCTGTGCTGGTTCGGCAGAACCAGCGGGTCGGCCCCACAACCCCGAATGCGCAACGCCTGCCGGCTATCACACGCAAACGGTTTGGCCTCTTCCGATTTCGCTCGCCACTACTCTCGGAATCACTTTTGTTTTCTCTTCCTGTGGGTACTGAGATGTTTCACTTCCCCACGTTCCCTCCAACTGCCCTATGTGTTCAGGCAGAGGTAACTGGACATGACTCCAGCTGGGTTTCCCCATTCGGAAATCCCCGGATCACAGCTCGGTTGCCAACTTCCCGGGGCTTATCGCAGGCTCCTACGTCCTTCATCGGCTCTTGGTGCCAAGGCATCCACCATGTGCCCTAAGTAGCTTGTCTTGCTACAAAGATGCTCGCGTCCACTGTGTAGTTCTCAAATTACGGGCGGCACCATCCCCAACCCCACGCCTACCGCCTCGACGAATCCGTCGCACCGGTGGTTCACGGGAAAGATGGCCCTGGTCGAGGCAATCACGCTTCAAGGAAGCCTGATCCCTCAGGACCCAACAGTGTGCTAAGCCAACCCCCACACCAGCCTCGAGGTTCCACGCCGGCGAACCGACAGTACTGACGAGACCGGCCACGAGGACCGACCAACTAATCGACGTTCCACTAGTGAGCATCCAACGCCGTGACACGTGCGGCCACGAAACGT
>NZ_JAIEZQ010000003.1 GCF_019679455.1 Nocardioides jiangsuensis | reverse complement strand
GGCCACCTAGGCCGCGTCGCCGCGTCCGGCTCACCGGGCGCGGCGACGCGCGAGTGGTGGGCCGCTCGGTCAGTCCCAGAAGACCCGGTCGACCACGGCCCGTGCCCGGCGGGTGATCCGCAGGTAGTCGTTCACCAGCTCGTCGGACTCCCCCGGCGCGTAGCCGCACAGGTGCGCCACGGCCGCCTTCTCCCGCGGGTCGCGCGGCAGCGAGTCCGACGGCCGTCCGCGCACGAGCATGATCGCGTTGCGCAGCCGGCTCGCCGTCGACCAGGCCTGCCGCAGCGCGTCGGCGTCCTCCTCCGGCAGCAGGTCCGCCTCGACCGCGGCGGCCAGCGCGTCCAGCGTGCGGGTGGTGCGCAGCGACTCGATCTTCCCGGCGTGCTGCATCTGGAGCAGCTGGACGGTCCACTCCACGTCGGCCAGGCCGCCGCGGCCGAGCTTGAGGTGGGTGGCCGGGTCGGCGCCGCGCGGCAGCCGCTCGGAGTCGACGCGTGCCTTGATCCGCCGTACCTCCCGGACGTCCTTGTCGGTGATCCCGTCGGCCGGGAAGCGCAGCGGGTCGGCCATCGCGGTGAACCGGTCGCGCAGGCCGCGGTCGCCGACGAGCGCGTCGGCCCGCAGCAGCGCCTGGGCCTCCCAGACCGCGGACCACTTGGCGTAGTAGGCCGCGTAGGAGTCCAGCGAGCGGACCAGCGGGCCCTGCTTGCCCTCGGGGCGCAGCCCGGTGTCGATGTCGAGCGCGGGGTCGGTGCCCGGCAGCGCGAGCAGCCGCCTCAGCTCGTTGGCGACGTGGGTCGCCGCGGTCGACGCCTCGTGCCCGTCGACGCCCTCGAGGGGCTCGTGCACGAACATCACGTCGGCGTCGCTGCCGTACGACAGCTCGTGCCCGCCGAACCGTCCCATCGCGACGATCGCCATCCGGGTGGGCAGCGGGGCGCGGCGCTCCGCCTCGATCGCGGCGCTGGCGACCGCGAGCGCGGCCTCCAGCGTCGCCACCGTGATGTCGGTCAGGGCGAGGCCGACCGCGGCCACGTCGAGCTCGCCGACGAGGTCCGCGGTCGCGACCCGGAACAGCTCCCTGCGCCGGATCGCGCGCACCGCCTCGATCGCCTGCACCGGGTCGGTCTGCCGCAGGCCGACCTCGACCATCTCCTTCTCCAGCGCCTCCCGGCTCAGCGGGACGAGCCCGTTCTCCTTGCCGAGCAGGGCCACCCCCTCGGGCGCGCGCTGGAGCAGGTCGGTGCCGTACCGGCTGGAGGCCAGCACCAGCGCCATCCGGTAGGCCACCTGCCCCTCGTCGCGGAGCAGCCGGAGGTACCAGTGCGTCGAGCCGAGCGCCTCGGAGATCTTCCGGAAGCCGAGCAGACCCGCGTCGGGGTCGGGGGCGTCGGCGAACCACTCGAGCATCACCGGCAGCAGGGTGCGCTGGATCGCCGCCGACCGGGACACCCCGCTGGTCAGCGCCTCGAGGTGGCGCAGCGCCCCGACCGGGTCCGCGTAGCCGAGCGCGGCGAGCCGCTGCTTCGCGGCCTCCGGGGTGAGCCGGGCCTCGTCGCCGGGCAGCTTCGCGACCGCCGCGAGCAGGGGCCGGTAGAAGAGCTTCTCGTGGAGCCGCCGTACCTCGCGCCGGTGCTGCTTCCACTGCTGGTCGAGCTCGGCGATCGGCTGCCGGCGGAAGCCCATCGAGCGCCCTAGCCGGCGCAGCGACTCCGCGTCGTCGGGGACCACGTGGGTCCGCCGCAGCTGCGCGAGCTGGATCCGGTGCTCGAGGGTGCGCAGGAACTTGTACGCCGCGTCGAGGGAGGCGCCGTCCTCGCGGCCGACGTACCCGCCCCGGGTGAGCTCCGCGAGGGCGCTCAACGTCGCGGGGCACCGCACCTTCTCGTCGCCCCGGCCGTGCACGAGCTGGAGCAGCTGCACCGCGAACTCCACGTCGCGCAGCCCGCCCGAACCGAGCTTGAGCTGCCGCTCCGCGTGCTGCGCGGGGATGTGCTCGAGGACGCGGCGGCGCATCGCCTGCACGTCGGTGACGAAGCCCTCGCGCTCGGCGGCGGACCACACCATCGGCCCGATCCGCTCGCAGTACTCGCGGCCGAGCGCGGCGTCGCCGGCCACGGGCCGGGCCTTCAGCAGGGCCTGGAACTCCCAGGTCTTGGCCCACCGCTCGTAGTAGCCCTGGTGGCTGGCGACGGTGCGGACCAGCGGCCCCGACTTGCCCTCCGGCCGAAGCGCCGCGTCGACCGGCCAGATCGTGCCCTCGGCGGTGTGGTCGGAGCAGATCCGCATCATGTTCGAGGCGAGCTGGGTGGCGGCCCGGATGGCCGGCGTCTCCTCGACGCCGTCGGCCGGCTCGGCCACGAAGATGACGTCCACGTCGCTGACGTAGTTGAGCTCGCGGCCGCCGCACTTGCCCATCGCGACCACCGAGAGCCGGCAGGTGCTCGCAGCGTCCCCGACCCGGGCCCGGGCGACCGCCAGCGCCGCCTCGAGCGTCCCCGCGGCGAGGTCGGACAGCTCGGCGGCGACGTCGTCCATGCCCACGCCGTGCGCGAGGTCGCGGGAGGCGAGCCGCAGCAGCAGCCGCCGGTACTCCACGCGCAGCGCGTCGACGGCGGCGGTGTCGTCCATGTCCGAGACCGGAGTGGCGCTGGCCGGGTCGGCCCCCACTGCCCGGAGCAGGTCGGCGCGCAGCGCGAACGCCGGCGGCCGGGTCGACCCGAGGTCCGGGCTGGTCAGCTCCCGCCACTGCTCGGGGTGGTGCAGCAGGTGGTCGCCGAGGGCCGAGCTCGCGCCGAGCACGAGCAGCAGCCGCATCGCGAAGCCCTCGTCGTCGATCAGGTCCTCGAGCAGCTCCGTGCCGTCGTCGGCCCGCTCGGTGAGCTCCGCGAGGTAGCGGGTCGCCTGGTCCGGGTCGGCGGTGACCGCGAGCAGGTGGACCAGCGAGTCGGCCGCGTCCCCGAGCTTGCCCAGGACCGCCGCGGCGCCCTCGGCGTCCTCGAACCCCATCCGTGCCAGCGTCCCGGTGGCCGTGCTGACCCGGCTGCCCCTCACCACGTCGCGACCGCGTCCTCGGTCAGGGCGGCGAAGCCGGTGGCGAGCGGTCGCCAGGCGCTCCGCAGCTCCTCGCGTGCGGCGGCCACCCGGGCGACGTACTCGTCGACGTCGACGCCGCGCTCGACCGCCTCGTCGCGGTCGCTGTCGGCCCAGGACCGGACGATCTCCTCGCCGGCCTCCGGGTGGGACTGCACGCCCCACACGGTCGGCGCGTAGCGCACCGCCTGCACCTCGTCGGCAGGGGTCCGTGCGAGCACGACGGCGTCCGGGGGTACGACGCTGACCACGTCGTTGTTCCACTGCACCGCCACCCGGGCCTGCGTCAGCGGGCCGAGCAGCGCGTCGTCGGCGGCGGCCTCGGTCCAGCCGACGTCGAGGACGCCGATCTGCTGGCCGCGCGGGTTCGGGTGGACCGCCCCACCCAGCGCGACGGCCACCAGCTGGTGCCCCAGGCAGATGCCGAGCGTGGGCACGTGGGTCTCCGCGGCGCGGCGTACGAGCGCTTTCACCTCGGTGAGCCAGGGGTGCTGCTCGTCGGCGTAGGCGTCCATCGACCCGCCCAGGACCAGCATCCCGCTGTGCCCGGCCAGGTCCTCGGGCAGCCGGTCACCGGCGTACGGGCGGCGTACGTCGAGGGGCACACCCGCCTCGGCCAGCCACTCCCCCATCCAGCCGGGAGGGCACTGCGCTTCATGCTCGACGACGAGGACCCCTGAGCTGCTCACGGGACGAGGCTAGCCCTCCCGCACCAACACCCCGCCTCGCGTGGCTGGGCAGGAGGGTCGGCGACTCAGATGACCGGGAGCATCCGGTCGCGCTCGAAGGCGGAGACCTGACCGCGGTACTCCTCCCACTCCGCACGCTTGTTGCGCAGGAAGAAGTCGTACACGTGCTCGCCGAGCGTCTCCGCGAGCAGCTCGCTGTTCTCCATGATCCCGATCGCCTCGTAGAGGGTCTTGGGCAGCGGGTCGATGCCGAGCGACTTCCGCTCGCGGTCGTTGAGCGACCACACGTCGTCCTCGGCCTCGGGCGGCAGGTCGTAGCCCTCCTCGATGCCCTTCATCCCGGCGGCGAGGATCACCGCGAACGCCAGATAGGGGTTGCACGCCGAGTCGATGGTGCGCAGCTCGATCCGGGTCGACTGGCCCTTGTTCGGCTTGTACATCGGGACGCGGATCATCGCCGAGCGGTTGTTGTGGCCCCAGCAGATGTACGACGGGGCCTCGCCGCCGCCGATCAGCCGCTTGTAGGAGTTCACCCACTGGTTCGTGACCGCGGTGATCTCGGCAGCGTGCGTCAGGATGCCGGCGATGAAGGACCGCCCGGTCTTCGACAGCTGGTACTCCGACCCCGCGGAGAAGAAGGCGTTCCGGTCGCCCTCGAACAGCGACACGTGGGTGTGCATGCCCGACCCGGGGTGGGTGGTGAACGGCTTGGGCATGAACGTCGCCCAGATGCCCTGCGACAGCGCCACCTCGCGCACCACGGTGCGGAAGGTCATGATGTTGTCCGCGGTGGACAGCGCGTCGGCGTAGCGCAGGTCGATCTCCTGCTGGCCGGGGCCGCCCTCGTGGTGGCTGAACTCCACCGAGATGCCCATCGACTCCAGCATCGTGATCGCCTCGCGGCGGAAGTCCGCCCCGGAGCTCTGCGCGGTGTGGTCGAAGTAGCCGCTGCGGTCCACGGGCACCGGGTCGGCGCCGGGCTGCGGGGTGTCCTTGAACAGGTAGAACTCGATCTCGGGATGCGTGTAGAACGTGAAGCCGTTCTCCGCCGCCTTCGACAGGGTGCGCTTGAGCACGAACCGCGGGTCGGCGTACGACGGGGAGCCGTCCGGCATCACGATGTCGCAGAACATCCGGGCGGTCGACGGGCCCTCGCCGCGCCACGGCAGGATCTGGAAGGTGGACGGGTCCGGCTTGGCGAGCATGTCGGCCTCGTAGACGCGGGCGAACCCCTCGATCGCGGAGCCGTCGAAGCCGATGCCCTCGGAGAAGGCCCCCTCGAGCTCGGCGGGGGCGATCGCGACGGACTTCAGCGAGCCCAGCACGTCGGTGAACCACAGTCTGACGAAGCGGACGTCGCGCTCCTCGAGTGCGCGGAGAACGAACTCTTCCTGCTTGCCCATCGGGGCGCCTCCTGGAGGTCGGGTGTGAGCCCACTTCGTGGCCGGTTTCCGTGCCGGACCGTGACGGGCTCAGTCTGTCCGGCACATGTTTCGGGGCTGTTAACGGGGTCCGGCCCGGCCGCCTCCGTACCCGTTTCCGCCGGAGGTGATCGGGATACCCTGCTGGCGTGCCTCAGCTACGACTCGCCCTCGCCCAGGTCAACCCCACGGTAGGCGACCTCGCCGGCAACGCCGAGCTGGTCCTGGAGTGGGCCAAGAAGGCCGACGCGGCCGGCGCGCACGTCGCCGCGTTCCCCGAGCTCGTCCTCAACGGCTACCCCGTCGAGGACCTCACCTTCCGCGCCTCCTTCATCGCCGCGACCCGGCAGGCCCTCGACCAGCTCGCCGCGGACCTCGACGCGGCAGGTCTCGGCGAGCTGGTCTGCGTGGTCGGCTACATCGACAGCGTGCAGGACTCCGCGGACCGGCTCGGCGTCCCCAAGGGCTCCCCGCAGAACGCCGCCGCGGTGATCCACGGTGGCCGGGTCGTGGCCAGCTACGCCAAGCACCACCTGCCCAACTACGGGGTCTTCGACGAGGCGCGCTACTTCGTGCCCGGCGACACCACCCAGGTGGTCCAGGTGCACGGCGTCGACGTGGCGATCTGCATCTGCGAGGACCTCTGGCAGGACGGCCCCTCCGCGAACGCCAAGGCCGCTGAGGCCGGCCTGCTGCTGGTGATCAACGGCTCCCCGTTCGAGGCGGCCAAGGACGACGTCCGGCTCGAGCTGTGCTCGCGGCGGGCCCGCGAGGCCGAGTCCGCGCTGGCCTACGTGAACATGGTCGGCGGCCAGGACGAGCTGGTGTACGACGGCGACTCGATCGTCGTGGACGCGCAGGGCGAGACCGTCGCACGTGCCGCGCAGTTCGTCGAGGAGCTGCTCGTGGTCGACCTCGACCTCCCGGCCGCCACGCCGGGCATGCCGGAGGAGACCGAGGAGCGGGGCGGCCTGCGGGTCCGTCGTACCGTCGTCAGCAGCGACCCGGTCCCCGCCTACGAGCCGCTGCCCTCCACCGTCGCCGACCGGATCCACGACCACGCCGAGGTCTACGAGGCGATCGTGGTGGGGCTGCGCGACTACGTGCGCAAGAACGGCTTCTCCAGCGTGCTGCTCGGCATGTCCGGCGGCATCGACTCCACCCTGGTCGCCGCGATCGCCTGCGACGCGATCGGCGCCGACAACGTGTACGGCGTCTCGAACCCGAGCGCCTACTCCAGCGAGCACTCCAAGTCCGACGCCGCGGACCAGGCCGAGCGCACCGGGCTGCACTTCCGGACCGTCCCGATCGCCCCGATGGTCGACGCCTTCCAGTCCGACCTCCGGCTCGACGGGCTGGCCGCGGAGAACCTCCAGGCCAGGATCCGCGCGGTGATCTGGATGGGCCTGTCGAACCAGGAGGGGCACCTCGTGCTCGCCTGCGGCAACAAGAGCGAGCTCGCGGTGGGCTACTCCACCATCTACGGCGACGCGGTCGGCGGGTTCGCCCCGATCAAGGACGTGTTCAAGACCCAGGTCTGGGAGCTGGCCAGGTGGCGCAACGCGGAGGCCGAGCGCCGCGGGGAGACCCCGCCGATCCCCCCGGGAACGATCACCAAGGAACCGAGCGCGGAGCTCTCCCCCGGCCAGCGCGACAGCGACTCCCTGCCGCCGTACCCGGTGCTCGACGACATCCTCGACGACTACATCGAGCGCGACTCCGGGTCCGCGGAGCTCGTGCAGCACGGCTTCGACGCCGAGCTGGTGGAGAAGGTGCTGCGGATGGTGGACCGGGCGGAGTACAAGCGCCGCCAGTTCCCGCCGGGCCCGAAGATCTCCCGGCGCAACTTCGGCCGCGACCGCCGGCTGCCGATCACCAGCTCCTGGCGCGAGGTGGCCCGGTCCTGAGCGGGCGCCCGCGGTGGACCCGGGGCCCGGCCCCGACGTGACCGGCGCCACAGGGCACGTCCGTCCGGTTCGGGACTAGCCTGGGTCGTGGTCCGGGGACTCCGTCAGGGAGCCTCGAGAGCGAACACCGGAGGCATCAGATGAGCGAGACGACCGCGCCCTACGGCACCGGTCCGGCCACGGGGTCGGCGCCCGTGAAGAGGGTCCGCACGCACCACCTGCGCGAGATGAAGGAGCGCGGCGAGAAGTGGGCGATGCTCACCGCCTACGAGCAGTACACCGCGCAGACCTTCGACGAGGCCGGCATCCCGGTGATGCTGGTCGGCGACTCCGCCTCGAACAACGTCTACGGCAACGAGACCTCGCTGCCGGTCACCGTCGACGAGCTGATCCCGCTGGTCCGCGCGGTCACCCGGTCCGCCCACCGCGCGCTGATCGTCGCCGACCTGCCCTTCGGCTCCTACCAGGCCTCGCCCGAGCAGGCCTTCCACACCGCGGTGCGGTTCATGAAGGAGGCCAACGCGCACGCCGTGAAGCTCGAGGGCGGCGAGGAGATGGTGCCGCAGGTCGAGCTGCTCACCCGCTCCGGGATCCCGGTGATGGCGCACATCGGCTTCACCCCGCAGTCCGAGCACAACCTGGGCGGCTACCGGGTCCAGGGACGCGGCGACGCCGCCCAGCGGCTGGTCTCCGAGGCCAAGGCGCTGGAGGCGGCCGGGGCGTTCGCGATCGTCATGGAGATGGTGCCCGGGGAGGTGGCCGCCGAGGTCACCCGGACGCTGTCCATCCCCACCATCGGCATCGGCGCGGGCGTGCACTGCGACGCCCAGGTGCTGGTGTGGCAGGACATGGCCGGGCTGCGCACCGGGCGGATGCCGCGCTTCGTCAAGCAGTACGCCGACGTGCACGGGGTGCTGCTCAAGGCTGCCCAGGACTTCGCGGCCGACGTCTCGGCGGGCTCGTTCCCGGGCGACGAGCACACGTTCTGACCGAGGCACCCCTGCCCGCGGGCGGCGGTCACGGGCCGCTGGGGGTCAGGCCAGCATCGCGGTGAACCACACGGCGACCGCGACCACGGGCAGGGCGAGCACCCGGTAGGGGTGCCGCATGAACCACGCGCAGGCCAGCACGAACAGCACCAGCCAGACCAGGGGCAGGACGACCGAGGTGAGCAGGTCGCGGACCACGATCGCGGACCACGCGTAGAGGAAGAACGAGACCGCCATCCCGCCGACGCCGATCCACGGCCCGGACTGGGCCAGGTTGCTCCTCACGCTCGGGTGACCTCCTGGCACGCGGGTCGGCGGGTCAGTCCTCGACGTCGTCGTCGGACCAGGTGGGGTCGTGGTCCCAGGCCTCGTTGCGCTCCTCGACCTTCTCCAGGGCACGCGACGCCTCGGCCTCGGACGGGTAGGGGCCGAGCCGGTCGGCGTTCTTGCAGCCGTCCCGCCCCTCGACCCGGTGGTGCTCGAGGCAGAACCAGTACTCGTTGCTGCTCATGTTCCCCTCCTCCACTCGGCGACGACGCGGTCCGCCGTACGCCGTGATCTTGCCCGGCGCATCAGAAACTACACTCGAACACGTGACTGCGATCGCCCCTGCCACCATCTCGCCCCGCCGCCCCGTCCCCGCGCACATCCCGCGCCCGGAGTACGTCGACAAGGACGCCCCCGCGCCCTACACCGGGCCGGAGGTCAAGGACGCGGACACCATCGAGCGGATGCGGGTCGCCGGGCGTCTCGCGGCGCAGGCGCTGCAGCTAGTGGGCAAGCACGTGCAGCCGGGGGTCACCAGCGACGAGCTCGACCGGATCGGTCACGAGTTCCTCTGCGACAACGACGCCTACCCGTCGACGCTGGGCTACAAGCACTTCCCGAAGTCGCTGTGCACCAGCGTCAACGAGGTGATCTGCCACGGCATCCCCGACAGCCGGGTGGTCGAGGACGGCGACATCGTCAACATCGACATCACCGCCTACATCGGCGGCGTGCACGGCGACACCAACGCGACCTTCCTGGCCGGCGACGTCGACGAGGAGAGCCGGCTGCTCGTCGAGCGCACCGAGGAGGCGCTGCGCCGCGCGATCAAGGCCGTGCGGCCGGGCCGGCAGATCAACGTGCTGGGCCGGGTGATCGAGTCCTACGCCAAGCGCTTCGGCTACGGCGTCGTCCGGGACTTCACCGGGCACGGGATCGGCACCGCGTTCCACTCCGGCCTGATCATCCCGCACTACGACGAGCCGTACTACGACACGGTGATCGAGCCGGGCATGACGTTCACCATCGAGCCGATGCTCTGCCTCGGCACCCACGAGTGGGACATGTGGGACGACGACTGGACGGTCGTCACCAAGGACAAGAAGCGCAGCGCGCAGTTCGAGCACACCCTGCTCGTCACCGACGACGGCGCGGAGATCCTCACCCTCCCCTGACGCCGGGGGCGGGCCGGTCGTCCCGGGGCTCGCTCAGACCAGGTCGTCGAAGGACGACTGGCCGGTCTCGGCGAGCCGTCGCTCGATGCGTAGCACCCCGGCCTCGTGCTCGGGGTCGCCGGACATCACCGCGGCGAGCCGCATGTGCGGGAGCGCTTCGGAGTACTTCGCCTGCCGCTCGAGCACCCGGCCCAGCGCGAACCGCGCCCACACGTCGGACGGGCAGTCCTCGACCAGCGCGGACAGCTCGGACTCGGCGCGGTGGAGCTGGGCGCTCTGGAAGTAGGCCCAGGCCCGCAGGGTGCGCAGGCTCGTGGACGCCGGCTCAGCCTCGATCGCCGGGTCGAGCAGCGCGATCGCCTGGCGCGGGTCGCGCTCCTCGAGCAGCTGCCACGCCTGGTGGTACGCGTCGGCGGGGTGGTACTGCCTGTCCGGTGCCTGGAACGTCACGGTCTCACTCCTTCTGCGCGCTGCACGTGTCACAACCCCATCGTGCACCCCGACATTCCCGCCGTCCCGCCGTTGCCTGACAGCAGCCTCCGCCCGACCCGTCATGCGACGCCGACGTCCTTCTTGGTGCGCAGCGCGCTGCCCAGACACAGGGCACCCGCCACCAGGACCGGGAAGCCGACGGAGAGGATCGCCAGGGCCCCGACCGCGACGAGCACGACGCCGGCGAGGAGAAGCACGGCACGCCGATGGTGGGCGCCCTCGCGCGAGCCGTAGCCGGCAGCCGTCGCCCCGAGGATCAGCGCTCCGAGAAACCACACCACCGGCTCGTCCGACTGCTCACGCATGACCCCGACATAGGCGACCGCCGTACCGAGGGCCAGCACCGCTGCCGCGACGGCGATGGGGTCCACACGGGGTCTGGTCATGCCTCCAGTGTGGTGCCGAGTGTGATCTACGGCTCGCCCATAGCGGGACTTTGGTCCGTATTTTCCACAGCCCTCCCGAAAGTAAAGTCCGGGCGTGCCAGCCCACAAGGCACAAGGCACCACCACCCAGGGAGCTCTATCTTGTTCTTGTCACCTCATGCCGAGCCCGTCGTCCGAGCCACCGCTCCGGTCGTCGCCGAGCACGCCGTCGCCATCACGTCACGCTTCTACCCGGCCATGCTGGAGGCGCACCCCGACCTGCGGAACCTGTTCAACATGGGCAACCAGGCCAGCGGTGAGCAGCGTCAGGCGCTCGCGTCCGCCGTGGTGGCCTACGCGGTCCACCTGCTCGACCCCGCAGCCCCGTCGTTCCAGCCGGTGATGCAGCGCATCGCGCACAAGCACGTGTCGCTGGGGATCCGTCCCGAGCAGTACACGATCGTCGGGCACCACCTGATGGCAGCCGTCGCCGAGGTCCTCGGCGACGCGGTGACGCCGGAGGTCGCCCAGGCCTGGGACGAGGTCTACTGGCTCTTCGCCGCCCAGCTGATCGCCGAGGAGGCCCGGCTCTACACCGTCGCAGGAGTGGACCCGTCGCACCCCTGGCGCCGGTACGTCGTGGTGGAGCGGGTCGAGGAGGCCACCGACACGATCTCGCTCGTGTTCCGTCCCGAGGACGGCGGACTGGTCCCCCGGCACCTGCCGGGACAGTACGTCTCGGTGGTGGTCACCCTGCCGGACGGCCTTCGCCAGCCGCGGCAGTACACCGTGTCCACGGGGCCGCGGGAGAACACGCTGCAGATCACGGTGCGGCGCGTGCGGGGTGTCGGTGGCGCTCCGGACGGGGCGGTCTCGACGTTCCTGCACGAGCAGATCGTGGTGGGCGACGTACTCGAGCTCGGGGCCCCGTCCGGTGACCTCGTGCTGGCCGACGGAGACGACCCGCTGCTGCTGATCAGCGCGGGCGTGGGGATCACCCCCGTGGCGGCGATCCTGGACGACCTGGCGACGCGGGGAACGACGCGGCCGGTGACGGTGGCCCACGCGGACCGCTCCGCAGCCAGTCACGCTCTGTTCGGTGCCACCGCGGACGCCATCTCGGCGCTCGGCAGCGCCGAGGTCCACACCTGGTACGAGCGAGTGGACGCGACCGGAGACCGGCGGGGTGCCCGGACGGGGCTGATGGACCTCAGCGCCCTTCAGATCCCCGAGGCGGCCGACGTGTTCATGTGCGGACCGCTGCCGTTCATGCGGGACGTGCGGGCGTCGCTGGTCCGCAGCGGGGTGCCGTCCCACCGGATCCGCTACGAGGTCTTCGGGCCGGACATGTTCGCCGGACAGACGCTGAGCGCCTGATCCGGTCGGGCCCGGGCCGGCACCGTCAGTCTCGCTGGATCACCGAGAGGACGTTGCCGGCCGGGTCCTTGAACCAGGCGATCAACGGGCCACCGCCGCGGAAGACCCCCTTCTCGTCGGTCTCGACGGCGGTGCCCGGGTAGTGCTCGAAGACGACGCCTCGAGCGGTCAGCTCGTCGACCGCCTTCTCGACGTCGTCGACCCCGAAGTTGAGGATCGTGTACGTCGCCGGCCGATGGTCCGGCTTGGGGTAGACGAGCGTGTCCCTGTCACCGGCCAGGTGGAGGGTCAGCAGGCCGTTGTCCTCCGACACCCTCAGGCCCAGGGTGTCGGCGTAGAAGGCTCGCGCCTTCTCGACGTCGTCCACCGAGAACCCGCTGAACGCCTTGGCGTGCTCCAACATGATCGTCCTCCTCGTGCTAGGTCCAGCTCAGTCGGTAGCGGATGTGCGTGGCGTACGGCGACGCGCGGACTCGCCGCTGCTCCAGCCGAGGCGGCGCCCCCAACACCCAGTCGTGGATGGGCTCCCCACCGACGCCGAGTCCGCGGCCGAGACCGTCGGCCGGTCCTGCGACGAACCCGTCGAGCGACAAGGAGATGTCCACGAGCACCGTGGCCACGGCGTCCTCCTCCGGCTGTCCGTGTCAGGCCTTCACACGTTCAGACCGCCGCGACACCGGGAAGTCATCGCCGTTGAGGCGTCAGTCGTGCCGGCCGGCCGGAACGAGTGACCTCTCAACGCCGCACGAGTGACGCCTCAAGACCGCACGAGTGACCTCTCAACGGGGAGGGGGCGGATGAGCTGGCCTGTAGGCCGGGTTCTGTCCCCGTGGGCCTCGCGGCACCACGGTCGGCGACCATCCATCTAGGGCTGCCGTCACCGACAGCCTCTGGCGGTCTACCCGCGAACTCGGGCGGGCAGCCCTCGAACGTCCGCGCGAAGGACACCTCGCGGCGTCCTCCTTCTTGACCTTGCTCCAGGTGGGGTTTACCTAGCCGTCCCGGTCGCCCGGCACGCTGGTGGTCTCTTACACCACCGTTTCACCCTTACCGCTCCCGCCGTGAGGCGCGAGCGGCGGTCTGCTTTCTGTGGCACTGTCCCGCGGGTCACCCCGGGTGGGAGTTACCCACCACCTTGCCCTGTGGAGCCCGGACCTTCCTCGGGGAGCTCGCGCCCCACGCGGTCGCCCGGCCAGCTCATCCGCAGGGCCAAGGATACGGCCCCGCGGGGGCTGCTCACGCCAGCTCGAACTTGACCGTCCGGTTCTCCGGGTCGGCCTCGGCGAGCCGCACCCGTACGTCGGTGCCGAGCGGCAGGTCGTGCGGGGCCGAGACGGCCGCCTCGATCGCGGGCTCCTGGATCACCACGCGGCCACGGGTGGCGTCCTCCTCCACCGACACCACGACGCCGGGGAAGGTCTCCCCCACGTGCTTGTGCAGCACCGCCGCCTCCACCAGGTCGAGGATCGTGCGCTCGTACCGGCTCGCCCGCTGGCCGGACTCCTGCATGGTCGCCGGGAGCCGCTCCAGCCGGGCGAGCACCCAGCCCGGCACCTCGGTCCCGGCGCACAGCGCGAGGCACACCTCGAGCGCGTAACGGTCCACCAGCCGGCGCAGCGGAGCGGTGACGTGGGCGTACTCCGAGGCCAGCGCGGAGTGCTCCGGCTGCCCGGGTACGGCGCCGTTGAAGCCGACGTAGCCCGACCCGCGGAGCAGCTGCGTGCAGGCGAGCACCATCGCGGCGTGGTGCGGCAGCGACGGGTCGAGCGAGCGGATGAAGTCGGGGTAGAGCTGCTCGGCGGGCCACTCGATGTCCAGCGCCTTCGCGGTGCGGTGCAGCCGCAGGACGTCGCGGGGGTCCGGCGGCGGGAGGGTGCGCAGCAGGCCCACCCGGGCGTAGATCATCAGGTCCGCCGCCGCCATCCCGGTGAGCAGCGAGATCTGCGCGTTCCACTCCTCCACCGGCAGCATCGTGCGGAAGCTGAGCGACCAGTCGTCGCCGTCGATGTCGATCTCCTGCTCGGGCAGCGGCAGCGACACCCCGCCGCGGGCGGCCTCACGCTGCTTGCGCAGCTCCCCGACCTCGCGCAGCAGCAGGAACATCTCGTCCGCCGTACCGGCGTCGAGCTCCTTCTGCACCGACTCGTAGTCGAGCTTGGCGCGGCTGCGCACCAGCGCCCGCTCCACGAACGCGTCCGTGCCCTCGCCGTCGCGGTCGACCTTGATCGTCCACAGCAGGGCGGGGCGGACCTCGTCGGGCAGCAGCGAGGCGGCGCCCTCGGAGAGCACCTTCGGGTGCAGCGGCACCTTCGAGTCGGCGCCGTACAGCGTCTCGCCGCGCCGGTGCGCCTCCTCGTCGACCGGGTCGCCCGGGGAGACGAACGCGGCGACGTCGGCGATCGCGTACCGCACCAGGTACCCGTCGCCGTCACGGGTCAGGTGCATCGCCTGGTCGAGGTCCCTCGCGGTGTCGGGGTCGATGGTGACGAAGGGGATGTCGGTGCGGTCGAGGTCGGGCAGCCTCGGGCTGCGTGCCGCCTCCGCCGCGGCCGCCTCGACCTCGGGCGGGAACTCGGGGCTCACCCCCAGCTCGGCCTGGATCTCCTCGATCCCCCGGCGCAGCGTCTCCCCGTCGGCCCGGTGGACCCTCACGACTCGTCTCGGCACGCGATCACTCCTCGCCGTCGTCGGCAACCGTCCTCAGCATAGGGTGAGCGCGTGCTGATCCTGCTTCCTCCGTCCGAAGGAAAGACCGCCCCCGCACGTGGCAGGGCGATGCAGCCGGACCGGCTCGGCTTCCCCTCGCTGCACGAGCCGCGGGCCGAGGTGCTCGACGCGCTGGTCTCCCTGTGTACGACGGACAGCCCGGCCGGCCTGGAGAAGGCCGCCGCCGTCCTGGGGGACGGGAAGACGCTGACCGCCGAGGTCGAGCGCAACGCCCGGCTCGCCACCGCACCCGCCGCCCGCGCGGACCGGGTCTACAGCGGCGTGCTCTACGAGGCGCTCGACCTCGCCTCCCTGGAGGGGGCGGCGCGACGACGCGCGACGAGCTGGATCGCGGTCGCCTCGGGACTGTTCGGCCTGGTGCGGCCCGGCGACCACATCCCGGCCTACCGGCTCTCGGGCGACGTCACCCTGCCCGGCATCGGCAACGTGGGCACGTTCTGGAGCAGGCGGCTCGACGGGGCGGTGAGGGACGCAGCGGGCCGTGGGCTCGTGGTCGACCTCCGCTCGTCGACGTACTCCTCGTTCTGGCGGCCCGACTCGGAGACCGCGCGACGGGTGGTCACCGTGCGCGTGCTGCACGAGGTCGACGGCACCCGGAAGGTCGTCTCGCACTTCAACAAGGCGACCAAGGGCCGGCTCGTCCGGGCGATGCTCCAGGACGGCGGCAACCCGACGACGCCGGCGCGGTTCGCCGAGCACCTGGGCCGGCTGGGGTGGACCGTCGAGCCGGGGCGGCCCGGCAAGCACGGCACCTCGGTCGACGTGGTGGTCAGCGACCTGTAGGTGCCTCGTCGGGCGGCGTGCACGAGTCGCCCGGCACGAACATCTGCACCAGGCCGCCGACCTGGTCGGTGCCCTCCCCGGTGCACTCCTCGCCGGCCCGGACCAGGATCACCTGGCCGACGATCCACAGCACCGGGATCGCGACGAGGACGAGCGCGAAGACCAGCCGTGGCTCGAGCCGGGGCCTGGTGGGGCGCTGCTGCTCGTCGGGCATGCGGACTCCGGGACGGAACGGGTGCGGTCCCCTCCAGCCTAGCCACGCCGGTCGGGGACGGTCAGCGGCCGAAGAAGGCCGACTCCAGCGGCCGCGCGTTGAACATCCGCAGTGACGCGGTGCCGTCCTCGAACCACGAGATCACCGTCACCGAGGCCGGGGCGAGCTCCATCCGGTAGACCGCCTCCAGGGGCGCGCCGAGCGCGGCCTTCACCAGCAGCTTGATCGGCGTGACGTGGGTGACCGCGAGCACCGCCTTGCCCGGGTAGGCGCTCAGCAGCCGGTCGCGGGTGCGGCGCACGCGCCGGTCCATGTCCTCGAAGGAGTCGCCGCCCTCGCCGGGCGAGACGTCGAGCGAGCCGAGCCAGGCGTCGAGGTCGTCGGGGTAGGCCTGCTGCACCTCGTGGAAGGTGAGCCCGTCCCAGGTGCCGAACGCGGCCTCGGCCAGGCCGTCCTCGACCTCGACCGGGTGCTCGAGCCGCTCGGCGATGATCTCGGCGGTCTCCCGGGTCCGGCGCAGCGGGGAGGTGACCACGACGTCGATCTCGTCGGCCAGCGGGGCGAGCCAGTCGGCGACGGCACGGACCTGCGCGCGGCCGTCGGCGTTCAGCGCCGGGTCGTCGCCGCCCCGGCCGCTGAACCGCTTCTCGGTGGTGTGGTCCGTCGCGCCGTGCCGCACGAGCACGAGGGTGGTCGGCGAGCCGAGGTCCCTGCTCCAGCCGACCATGGTGGCCTGCGACGGCTGCTCCTCGACCGGGACCTCCGCGACGCGGGTCCGCTTCGTCGGCCTGCCGGCGGCGGTGTCGAGCGCCTCGTTGAGGATCCGGTCGGCGTACTTGTTCTGCTCCCGCGGGATCCAGGTGTACGTCGTCCCGGCCGGTGCGAGCCGGCTGGCGGCGAGTGCCAGCGGCTTCATGTCGGGGTGCTTGATCTTCCAGCGTCCCGCCATCTGCTCGATGACGAGCTTGGAGTCCATCCGGACCTCGAGCTCGGCACCCGGGGTGTGCTCGTTGTAGAGCTCCAGCCCTGCGATCAGGCCGCGGTACTCGGCGACGTTGTTGGTGGCGACTCCGATGCACTCGGCCCGCTCGGCGACGACCTCGCCGGAGACCGCGTCCATCAGCACGGCGCCGTACGCCGCCTCGCCGGGGTTGCCTCGCGATCCCCCGTCGGCCTCGATGACCACGGAGGTGTGCTCCGCTGCCATCAGATGCCGGACTCCGAGGTGCGGACCAGGATCCGGCTGCACTCCTCGCAGCGGATCACCTCGTCGGAGGGCGCCTTCGCGATCACGCCCAGGTCGGCGGCGTTCAGCTCGAGGCTGCACCCGCCGCAGCGGCGGGCACGCAGGGCCGCGGCACCGACACCGCCCTTCTGCCCGCGGAGCTTCTCGTAGAGCGCCATCAGGTCCGTGGGCATGTCGGAGGCGGTGACCTTGCGGTCGTCGGCGACCTTGGTGAGCTGCTCCTCGACCTCGCCGGCGACCTTGGTGCGGCTGTCGGTGGTGGCCTGGATCTTGTCGTCGATCTCGGCGAGCCGGGCGGTGAGGGCGTCGAGCTCGCGCTGGGCGTCCTCGAGCTGCTCCATCACCTCGAGCTCGGTGTCCTCGAGCTCGCCGACGCGGCGGTCGAGGGAGACCATCTCGTGCTGCATCCGCTCGAGGTCCTTGGGGTTGGTGATCAGCCCCTGGTCGATCCGCTCCTGGTCGCGCTTGCGGCGGGCCTTGACCTGCTCGACGTCGGCGTCGGCCTTCTTCTGCGCGCGGGTCAGGTCGTCGACGGCGATCTTGGCGTCGCGCGCCCGGTCCCCCACCTCGGTGCGCGACCGGGCGAGAGCCTGCAGCTCCGCGGTCTGCGGCAGGGTGGCGAGCTGGTGCCGCAGCAGGTCGAGCCGGGAGTCGAGCTCCTGGACGTCCAGCAGCTTCAGCTGTGCGAAGGGATCGGCTTTCACTCGGCTCCTCTAGAGGCGGAAGGTCCACGGGTCGGTGCACGTGGTGCTCACGTGGGTGTCCACCGTATCCCCTCGCTCGGCCAGCCTTTCCAGCAACTTCCTCTCCACGACCGGCAGCCACGTCCACTCCGCCGACCAGTGCGCCACGTCGACCAGGGAGGGCCCGCCGTGCTCGAGGAACTCCCCCGCCCGGTGGTGCCTCAGGTCGGAGGTGACGTACACGTCGGCGCCGGTGCCGAGCACGGTGTCGAGCAGGAAGTCGCCGGCGCCGCTGGTCACCGCGACGGTCTCCACGGGCCGGTCCGGGTCGCCCGCGACACGGACCCCGTGCGGGCTCTCGGGCAGCGCACGGCGCACCTGCTCGGCGAAGCCGCGCAGGGTCGTGGGCTCGGCCAGCCGGCCGATCCGGCCGTGCCCCCGGGTCGGTCGCCCCTGCGGGGGCGTGACGAGCTCGAGGACGTCGTACGCCGGCTCCTCGTAGGGGTGCACCGCCCGGAGCGCGGCGACCACGGCGTCCCGGCGGTCCCGGGGCACGACCGCCTCGATCCGGGACTCCGCGACGACCTCGACCTCGCCGACCCGTCCGACCGCCGGGGTGGCCCCGTCGAGCGGACGGAAGCGTCCCTCCCCCTCGACGGTGAAGGTGCAGCTGTCGTAGTCGCCGATCCGGCCGGCGCCGGCCGAGGTCATCGCGTCACGGATCCGCCCGGCGTCCTCGTGCGGGGCGAACGTGACGATCTTGTTCACCGTGGCGGACGCATCGCCGTCGCCCTCCGGGGCGATCACCGCCGGGTCCACGATCCCGAGGGCGAGCGCGAGGGACTCGTTGACCCCGTCGCTCGGGGCGTCCGCGTTGGTGTGCGCGGTGAACAGCGCGCAGCCCTCCCGGACCAGCCGGTGCAGGGTGCAGCCCTTGGGCGAGTCCGCGGCCACCGAGCTGACCGGGGTGAGCAGCAGCGGGTGGTGGACGACGAGCAGGTCGGCCCCCCACGCGAGGGCCTCCTCGACCACCGCCGGCACCGGGTCGACCGCGAACATCACCCGCCGGACCTCCTGGTCGGGGTCGCCGCAGACGAGGCCCACGGCGTCCCAGTCCGCGGCCCACGCCTGGGGGTACATGTCGTCGAGCCGGCCGGTCACGTCGCGCAGTCGCAGGGGCATGGTCCCGAGCGTAGAAGATCCCCGGAGATGAGAGGTCTCTCATCTGCTTCTCACCCTGCTCCCACGCGGATGGGCACACTGGTACCCGTGAGCATCCTGTGGAAGGTCCTGGTCGGACTGCTGGTGACGCTGCCGGTGGGCGCGTACGTCGCCGGCACCCTCGTCGCGTCGCAGGCCGACATGCCCGCCCAGCGCGCCCCCGTGGTGATCACCGACCAGCCGTCGCCGGCCAGGTCCGCCGGCCCCGACCCGCGCTCCGGGCAGAGCAGCAGTCCTTCGCCCCGCCCGTCCGCCACGCGCAGCGACGAAGACCGGGACGACGACCGTGGGGACGACCACGGCGGTGACCGGGACGACGACCTCGAGGAGGTCCGGCCGACCCCGCGCGACGTGGACGACGACAGCTCCGGCCACGGCAGCGGCCACGACGACGACTCGGGTGACAGCGGCGACGACTCGGGTGACGACAGCGGCCACGACGACAGCGGGGGCGATGACGACTGACCCGGCGTCACGGCGTGCCGGGGTCCCGGTCCGGACCCGCATCGCGATCGCCGTCGCGCTCCTCACGGGACTCGCCCTGGCCGGGGCGGGTCTCGTCGTCTATGCCCTCTCCTCGGCCCGCATCGACCGCGCCGTGCAGGACCAGGTGGAGCAGGAGCTCGCGGAGTTCGCCGAGCTGCAGAGCAGGGGGATCGACCCGGAGAGCAGGCCACCCCGCGCCTTCGACGACGTCCGGCGGCTGATCGAGGTCTTCCTGCAGCGCAACGTCCCCGACGAGAACGAGCTGCTCGTCGGCTGGTGGAACGGCGGACCGAAGCGGTTCCAGGGGGACGTGCACGAGACCCTGCTCTACGACCCGGCGTTCCGGCGCGCCGTGGCCGAGCGCGTCGCCACCGGCGGCACCACCAGCCTGGACACCCGGTGGGGCGAGGTCTCCGTCACCGTGCAGCCCGCCCGTGACCGGCAGACCCGGGGCGCGTTCGTGGTGGCCAGCTTCCTCGAGGACGAGCACCGGGCGCTGCGCGAGGTGATGCGGACCTACGCGATCGTGTCGGTGCTGTCGCTGGGGCTGGTCGCCGCGCTCGCCGCCTGGCAGGCCGACCGGCTGCTGCGCCCCCTGCGCTCGCTCCGGGAGACCGCGCAGGCGATCAGCGAGAGCGACCTGTCCCGGCGGATCCCCGAGACCGGCCACGACGACATCACCGCGCTGACCCGGACCATCAACGAGATGCTCGAGCGGCTCGAGACCGCGTTCACGGGGCAGCGACAGTTCCTCGACGACGCCGGGCACGAGCTGCGGACGCCGCTCACCGTGATCCGTGGCCACATGGAGCTCCTCGACAGCGGTGACCCCGCCGAGGTGGAGGCGACCCGGGAGCTCCTGCTCGACGAGGTGGACCGGATGTCGCGGCTGGTCGGCGACCTGATCATGCTCGCCAAGACGGCCCGGCCCGACTTCCTCCGGCCGGACACGGTCGACCTGGCGCCGTACACGCGCACCGTGCTCGACAAGTGCCGGGCACTCGGCGACCGGCGCTGGGTGCTCGACGACAGCGCCGACGTGCTGGCGTGGCTCGACGAGCAGCGGCTCACCCAGGCGATGCTGCAGCTCGCGGAGAACGCCGTGAAGCACTCCCGGCCCGGCGACGAGATCGGCGTCGGCAGCCGCGTCGACGGCGGCCACCGGGTGCGGTTGTGGGTGCGGGACACCGGCTCCGGTGTCCCCGACGAGGACAAGGCGCTGGTCTTCGACCGGTTCGCGCGGTCCGCCGTACCCCACGGCGACGACGGGTTCGGCCTCGGCCTCTCGATCGTCCGCGGCATCGCCGCCGCGCACGGCGGCGACGCGGTGGTGGAGGATGCCGAGCCGCACGGTGCCCGATTCGTGCTGACCCTGCCCGTACGACGGAAGGACGACCCGTGGCCCGCATCCTGATCGTGGAGGACGAGGCGCGGATCTCCGCCTTCGTCGCCAAGGGCCTCGACGCCGACGGCTACACCACGACCGTCGTCGCCGACGGGGTGAGTGGTCTCGACCTCGCGCTCAGCGGGGACTTCGACCTCGCCATCCTCGACATCAACCTGCCCGGCATGGACGGGTTCACGGTCCTCGAGCAGCTGCGCGCCTCCGGCAGCACGATGCCGGTCATCGTGCTCACCGCACGGGACTCGGTGACCGACACCGTCTCGGCGCTCGAGGGTGGCGCCGACGACTACGTGGCCAAACCGTTCCGGTTCGCCGAGCTGCTCGCCCGGGTGCGGCTGCGGCTGCGCCAGTCCGGCGAGCAGCAGGGCCCCCGCGACGACGTGCTCGAGGCGGGGCCGTTCCGGCTCGACCTGCGCACCCGCCGCGCCTCGCACAACGGCCGGGAGGTCGAGCTCTCGGCGCGGGAGCTGAAGCTCGCGGAGATCTTCCTGCGCAACCCCGGCCTGGTCCTCTCGCGCGAGCAGCTGCTCTCCCACGTGTGGGGCTACGACTTCGACCCGGGCTCGAACGTGGTGGACGTGTACGTGGGGTACCTCCGCAAGAAGCTCGGCGCGGAGGCGATCAGCACCGTGCGCGGTCTCGGCTACCGCTTCAACCCGTAGCCCCCGCGCGGTTCTCAGCGGACCTTGAACCCGGCGAGCCGGCCCCGCGGCATCCGGGCCAGCGCGGGCTCTAGGCCCTCGGCGAGCTCGTGCGGCAGCGGCCGGTCGCCCGGGTCCGGCTCGAGGCAGGCGTGCACGAGCTTCGCGACATCGCCCGGGACGTGGTCGGGCAGTCCGTAGGGCAGCTCGGCCAGCTGCGGGAAGCGCTCGCCGAGACCGGCGGCGTCCGGCCGGCCCTCGTCGAAGGGCCGGTGGCCGGCGATCGCGTGGAACAGCGTGGCACCGAGGCCCCACATGTCGCTGGCGTGCCCGGGTGTCCCGGTGGCCGGCGGCTCGCACTGCTCCGGGGCCATGTACGCGTCGGTACCGATCGGGTAGGTGAGCGCCTGCGTCGCCTCCAGGCTGCGGGCCACGCTGAGGTCGATCAGGCGGGCCGGCGCGCCCATGATGACGTTGCTCGGCTTCACGTCGAGGTGCACCAGCCCGAGCCGGCACAGGTAGTGCAGGGCCGAGGCCAGCTCGACGGCGAGCGGCAGGTACTGCTGTTCGGGGAGCGGCCCGTAGCGGCGGATGAGCGACGACAGCCGGGGGCCGTCGAGATGCTCGAGCACCACGTGCGGGCGCTCCCCCTCCGCCACGGACCGCAGTCCCCGGACGACGACGGGGTGGTTGACCCGGGCCAGCGCCGCCACCTCGCGGCGCAGCCCGCGCAGGGCGGCACCGTCGGTGACCTGCCCCGGCCGGACCACCTTCACCACCACGGGTGCGTAGGTGACGTCGTCGAAGGCGAGGTAGGCCTCGTAGGCCTCCCCTCCCCCGAGCAGCCGCATCGCGGTCAGGTCGGGGGTGATCGCGTCGCCCTCGGCGAAGCCCCACGTGTCGCGCTCCGTGCCCATGCCGGCCTCCACTCGTCCCGTCGGTCGATCGGTCGGGCCGCGTCAGCGACGGCCGCGCGTGTCGTTGCGCGAGCGGTCGTTGGTGCGGTTGTCCGACCAGTCACGGGTGCGGGTGTCCCCCGGGCCGTCGTGCGTCCAGTCGCGGGTGTTGTCGCCGCGGCTCCGGTCGCGGTCGCGGCTGACCCGGGTGACGTTGCTGCGGGTGTTGTCGCCCGTGGACCGGCTGGTGCCGGTGTTGGTGCCGGTGTCGGTGCCACCGTTGGTGTCGTCGTCGTCATCGTCGTCGACCAGGACGAGCGCGGTGACACCTTCCTCACGCTTGGTGACGGCGTCGTCGTTGACGTCGGCGGCGATCGTCGTACCGGGGAACGCCATCACCCCGGCGCCGACGAGTCCGGCGAGTCCGGCGAGTCCGAGGGTGCCGATCGGGAGCAGCTTCTTCATGGTCCAACCACCTTTCGCGGGTCTCGCGACCCTGGGTTCCGTCGTGATGAGGACAACCCTGGGTGGCGATGGTGAGACCCGGATGAGGTCGTGGTGAGACCGCTCTCATGAACGGCACCGCTGCGTCAGCTGGCGAGCCGTTCCGCGAGCTCGAGGCGCACCGGAGCGGGCTCCAGGGCCTTCGGGGTACGCGCGGCGCTCCCGACGTCGACGACGGTGACCACCGTGTCGGCCGGTGCCGACGTACGGCGGTGCGGCGCCCTGACCCCACAGGGAGACGCGATCACCAGCCTCCGCGCGACCACCTGACGGCGCATCGTCGTGCACCGGCGGCACGGTCTGAGGGCGTCGCAGCACCGCGCGTTGCGTACGGCTGCGGCAAGACGTTCTGCTTCCAGGCAGAGTTCGACCAAGTCGAGCATTGTGGCTCCTCCCAGGCAACATTGCTCATGCGATCCCGAGAGGACACCAGGGTAACTGCCACAAAACGGACAGAGCGGGCAGAACAGGTAAAAACTCACCTCTGCGGCGATAACCACCCGTGCGGGTGGTCATCGCCGTGGTCGGGTGAGGCCCGCGGGGGCCCGAAGGGTCTACTCCCCGGGGGTCACTCGCAGACGACCCCGTCGCCGTCGGCGTCGTCGTACCAGGCGTACTCCTGGTCCTGGCCCTTGTAGTACGGCCCGTAGCCGGCGTCCTTGGCCTGGTAACAGTAGTCGAACTGCGGGTCGGTGCCGCCGGAGCCGCCGGTGGAGCCACCGCCGGACTTCGTGCTCGTGCGCACGGTTGCCCTGCGGACCTTCACGACCAGGTTGCGGCAGCCCTCGGCCCGTCGCACCAGGACCCGCTTCTCGGTCCGGTCGACGCTGAGCGACCAGCGGATCTTCACCGCGGTCCACTCCCGCACGTAGCGGCAGCGGTCGAGCGCGGGGAGCCACTCGGCCGGGTCCTGGTCGGACTTGGAGCGGTTGCTCGAGGCGGTCACCGCAACCAGGCTGCGGGCGTCGCCGAGGTCGTTGGCGAAGGCACGACGGGTGCCGGCGGTCCACCGCTTGGCGCCGGAGTCCCAGGCCTCCGCGAGCGGGACGAGGTGGTCCACGTCGAACGCCGACGAGTCGCGGACGACGACCCCGTCGTAGTAGGAGCGCCACCTGCCCTGCTGCACGTCGCAGCCACTGACCGCGGTCAGCGACTCGTCGGCGAGCACCTCGTCGCGGGTGTCGCGGCAGTCGCCGTCGGCGTCCACCCAGTGCCGGAACTTGTCCCGGTCGTAGCCGCGGCGGGTCTCCCGAGCCACGGGCAGCTGCTTCACGGCGCGGTGCAGCCGCATCTTCACGACCTCGCCGGCCGAGGCCGGAGCGGCGGGTGGGACGGCGACGAGGCCGAGGGAGAGCAGGGCGAGGACGAGCAGACGTGTCACGAGAGAGCTCCGCGGTGGTGGGTGAGAATGGGCGCGGGACGGCGCGGGGCCGACCTGGTGGGTCAGGCCTTCTCGCAGGCGATGCGGTCGTTGTCACGGTCGAGGTCGCCGTTGTGCTTCTCGGCGGCCCAGTAGATCTTGTTGGCGCGCTTGAAGCTCGTGACCGGCGTACCGCTGGTCTTGTCGTGCGCCTTCCGGGTGCCCACGCCGTGCGGGTACTTCTTGTTGAAGTTGGTGCAGTTGTCGTGCAGCCCCGTGGTGTGCGCCTCGGCGGGCGAGACGACTGCGACGGCGGAGGCGGTGAGGACGACGGCGACGAGGGCGCGCAACATGTGGGTTCCTGGAGGGGTCGTGGCCCGCTGCCGGGCCGGGACGGTACGACGCTCAACCGTAGGTGCGCGCGGGCAGCCTGTCCGGCGAACGCGCGGGAACACCGGTGTGACCCGTGTGACCTGTGTGATGCTCCGGTCAGAGGAGGATGGTGGCGTCGCGAATCAGGCCGGCCAGGGCGACGGCGAACAGGGCCGCCAGCGCCGCGCGGAGCAGCCACGGCCAGGCAGGGTGCCTGAGCAGCACCCCTCCCCCGTGCGTACGACGCACCGCCGCGAGCACCACCATGCCGACGAGCAGCGCGCCCAGGAACGGCAGGAGCGGCGACCAGAGCACCAGCGGGGCCAGCGCGAGCCACGTGGGCGCGGTCATGAACCCGCCTCCCGGCGCGAGCCACCGCTCCGCGACCACGGTCAGCAGGGCGGCGTACACCCCCGGGATGAGCACGAACATGGCGATCGCGAGCCACGCCGGCTCGAGGGTGGTGAAGTCCACGCCGTCGACGTGCACGATCGAGGCGCCCGCCACCACCGCGGGCCCGACCGAGATGGACAGGACCTGGAACCAGCGCGGCCCGATCATCAGCCCACGCAGCACGAAGTAGATGCCGCCGCCGAACACGCCGATGAACGTCGTGACGACCAGCAGGTTCAGCGTGTCCGCGGTCAGCTGCCCCATCCTGAAGCCGTCGTCACTGATGACCCCGGTCGCCTCCGGGTTCAGCCTCGCGAGCAGCAGCATCGCCAGCCGGCTGCCGACGCCGCCGACGAGCAGGCCGAGCAGGGCGCCGGCCCAGGTCACCGCGGCGAGCCGGCGCAGGGCGTGCTCGGCGGTCGCGGCCCAACTGTCCCGGTTCTCGGCAGCACTGATGGTGGTCATGGTCCCCCTCCTCCGCCTCAGCGTAGAACCGGAGACCCGCACCAGGTGGGGGAATCGGGCGACCTCGTCCCGGCGCCCGGCCTACTTCAGGCGGTAGGTGAAGACTCCCCCGCCTCCACCGTCGAGGCCGTAGCCCGTCGTCCCCGCGTGCAGCCGGGAGGAGGTCGCGGTGATCGCCAGGGCGTGCGTCCACGTCGTGGTCATCCCGGTGCCGAAGAGCCGCCACGTGACGCCGCCGTCGACGCTCCGGTAGACCCCGGAGACACCACGACCCGAGTATGTGCCGACGTAGAGCCTCCCGGAGCGGGCCGGGTCGACGACCACGTCGGTGACCGTGTCGACCGCGTCGGGCGTGATGCGCCGCCAGGTCGCTCCCCGGTCCCTGCTGCGGTAGAGGCCGTTCGACTCGCAGCCGGCGTAGACGACCCACGGCCGGCGCGTGTCCACGGCGAGGTCGAGAGCGGGGTAGTTGAGGGGACAGGCGGCGGCGGACCGCCACGTCCGCCCGCCGTCGCCGGTGCGCAGGACCGTGCCCTGCGATCCCGCCGTGCCCACCCATGCGGTGGCCGGCCGCGTCGGATGCACCGCCAGGGCCGTGTAGTCCGCGTAGTCCGGCACCCTCAGCCTGCGCCAGGTCCGCCCGGCGTCGACCGACCTGATGACGCTGCCCGACCTCGTCGCGTAGACGACTGCCGGGTCGGAAGGCGCGACGGCGACTGCCGACGCGCCCGCGAACCGCGAGGTGGCGAGCCGCCAGGTCCTGCCGCCGTCGATGGTCCTGTGGATCCCGCGGTCGGTCGCGGCGTACACCGTGCGCGGCCGCGAACGGTGCACCGCCAGGTCGTTCACCCGGCGACCGGCCAGCCCCCGCCGGGCCCACGTGAGACCGCTGTCGGTCGTCCGGTGGACGCCGTCCCCCATCGTGCCCGCGTACACGACCGCCGGGGACGACGGCACGGTCACGAGCGCTCGCACGTCGGCTCCGACGATCCGGTTGCCCCGCCGCGTCCACGTGGCTCCCCGGTCCACGCTCCGGAAGACGCCGTTGTACGTCGTGCCGGCGTAAACCACCCCGCCCGCCGCCGACGCGAGGTGCTCGACGGCGCCGTTGGCCGTGGCGACCCGGTACCGCTGCCACGTGGCACCCGCGTCCACCGACCGGTAGGCGTAGCCGCCCCGTGCGGTGCCGGCGTACACCGTGCTGGGCCGGCTGCGGTCGATCTCCACCGTGTGCGTCACGATGTCCGGCAGGCCGGTCCCCGCCGTCCACGTGACGCCGCGGTCGGTGCTCTTCTGCACGGTGTCGAAGACGGTCGCCGCGTAGACCACGTCCGGGTCGGTCGGGTGCACGGCGAGGTCCTCGACGAACGTCGTGCTCGAGCCGGTGCCGTGCCAGGTCGCGCCGCCGTCGTCGCTGCGGACCAGGAGCGGCGGGTCGGTGGCGTACACGACCGCGGGGTCCGAGGGCGCCACCTCGACCACGTCGCTGGCGAACGTCGACCGGTTCGGGATCGTCAGCCCGGTCCACGTGGCGCCACCGTCGACGCTCTTCGCGTTGGTCCCACCCGCGTCGCCGAGATACACGATGTCGGCGTCGGTCGGGTCGACCGCGATGTCCGACACCGTGGCCGCCGGGTGGATGCGGCGCCACGAGGCGCCGGCGTCGTCGCTGCGGTAGGCGCCGTGCGCGTACGTCGACAGGTAGACCCGCGCCGGGGTGGAGGGCGACACCGCGATCCCGCTGACGTACGCGTCGGGGGGAAGACCGCTGCCGCGGCGCTGCCACGTCGCGCCGCCGTCGCGGGAGGCGAAGACGCCGGCTCCGCCGGTGCCGGCGTAGACGGTCCCGTCGTTGCCGACCTCGACGGTGCGGACACTTCCGGCCGACGGCCCGTGCGCGCTCCACCTGCCCGTGCTGTGCGAGGCCACCGCCGGCGCACCCGGGTCCGGCAGGCCCCACAGCCCGACGGCAAGGACCAGGACGAGAAGCGACGAAGAACGGACACGAACCATGGCATTCCCCCGAATGTCCGAATAGTGCGCCCGACTGTACTCAGGTTGCCACGACCCGTGCGAGAGCCGGCGAGCCCTCAGACGTGCTCCTTCGGCACCGCGGAGCTCCTGCGGGAGAGCCGCCGCCAGAGCCAGCTCGACGGCGCGAACCCTCCGTCGACGACGTAGGCGGCGGTCGGCTCGTTGGTGAGCGTCGCGTCCAGCGCCCGGCGGGCGCCGGGCCGGCCGGCTAGCAGCAGCTGGTCGTCGAGGTTCAGCACCACGTCGTCGTCCGGGGCGATCACACTCGTGCCGTCGCGCAGCAGCGCCAGCGCGACCGCCTCCAACGAACGCTCCCGCCCCTGCGGGCTCCGCAGCAGGTCGCCGACCCGGAGCCCCCCGGCCGTCAGCCGGCCGAGCAGAGCGGGCGCCTCCTCGCGCGTGAGCCGGATCCGCCACAGGTGCGGGGTGCCGGCCCCGCACCTGTCCACCAGCCGGTCGACCATGCCCGCGGACCACTCCTCGCCCTGACGGGGCACCGCCGGCAGGAACCGCATCAGCACCGGGTTGGCGAGCCGTGCCAGCGCTTCGTGCGCGATCAGCTCGGCCGGCATCATCCCGAAGTCGACGCCGACCGCGTCGAAGAGGGACGCGTTGGCCGCCCGGTTCTGCAGCGTGGCCACGAAGACGTCCGGGTTGGCACGGCGTGCGCCCTCGACCAGCCACAGGTTGGTCATGTCGTCCTCCGTGGCGGCGACGAAGGCGGCCGCGTGCTCGACGTCGGCCTCCGCGAACGCGCGGTGCTGCGTCTCCTCGTCGTCGGCCCCCTCGGCGCGGACGATCGTCACCTCCAGGCCCTCCGCACGCAGGTCGGCGGTGAGCTCGCGGCCGAAGCGTCCGTACCCGCAGACCACCCACCGTCCGCGCGGCAGAACGTCGCGGCGCGGTGGGAGCGGGCTGCCCGGCGCGCTGGTGAGCCACACCATCAACTGGTAGGACGACGGCGAGCGCAGGAGGATCCGCAGGTGGTCGCCGAAGCGGTCCAGCGGGTTCACCACCTCGGGATCGCCGAAGGCGTGCATGCGCTCGGCGATCTCGCGGGAGCTCGTCCGGGCGATCACCGGCAGGTCCGGGCGCAGCAACGACGCCGTCATCGCCACGTCGAGGTTGGTCTCGTCGTTCCCGGTGAGGGCGACCACGCCCTCGCAGTGACGGTGACCGAGGCCGGCCAGCGCCAGGTTGCCGGTGTCCCGCGCGTCGCCGAGCATCGCCGGGGTGTCCGCGCGGTAGGAGTCCAGGTCCACCCCCGTCACCCGGTTCTCGTCCCGGTCGATGACCACGAACCGCCGGCCCATGTCGTCGAGTGAGCGGGCAAGCCGCTTGGTGGCGTTGCCGTAGCCGACGAGCAGCAGGAACGGCTCCCCCAGGTGGGCCACCTTGCGCGCGAAGAGACGCCGTGCCAGTGCCCGGCGGAACGCACGGTCCTGCATCAGCGCGAGGAGGGACCCGACCGCGTACGCCCAGCCGATCACCGACAGGAAGATCGCGAACGTCACCCACATGCGCTGGGCGGGCGTGAAGGTGTAGGGGATCTCCCCCAGACCGATCGTGGTCGCGGTGAAGCTCATGAAGTAGAACGCCTCGAAGATGCCCAGCCTGGTCGGCCGTCCCTGCGCGTCCTCCCCGGGCACCAGGGTCAGGCCCAGCACGCTCACCGCGAAGATCACGATCAGCACGATCAACGGGATCCGCATCCGGCGCAGGACCAGCAGGATCCCGGCCGAGGGCTGCTGGCCGGGTGGCTCGGGCAGCGGGCGCTCCACGCCGTCCGAGTGCCGGCCCTCGTCCTCGACGGCGAAGATCCGGTACCACAGGACGAGCAGTGGGTTCCCCACGGCGACTCCCGCCTCAGCGACGCTGGAAGGACACGGTCTCGACCACCAGGAGGACGACCGAGACGACGTTGGCGAACAGCGCTCCGCCGGAGAGGGAGATGACGCTCGCCGTCATCTCCCGGGTGAGGCCGTCCGTCGCGACGTTCGTGGCGTAGGCCCACACGGCTGCCGCTGCGATGAGCTGGAGGCTCGCGACGAGGCTGGTGGCCAGCTGGACCGCGCCGATCTGGGTGCGGTCCCCGAACTTCAGCACCATGGCGATCAGGTTGACCACGACCGCTGCGAACAGCTCGTAGACGTTGTGCAGCTCCGGGTCACCGAGGTCGCCGATGAAGAACCCGAAGTTCAGGGTCGCGGCGAGCAGCACGAAGAATCCGAAGATCACCTTCTCCAGGTTCATGGGCTGCTCCGGCCGGTCGCGATGTTCGGATCGTACGACCGGCGGGCGCTCCGTCGAGCGAAACCGGCTCCGAGCGGGCGACCCACCTCGGAGAACCGGGCTGGAGAGGAGTGCGGTGGGCGCAGCAGGGATCGAACCTGCGACCACCTCGTTGTAAGCGAGGTGCTCTACCGCTGAGCTATACGCCCCGAGCGCGCCACAGCCTACGGGAGCGCCGATCCGGCCCCGACGGGAGTCCGGAAAATAAAGTACGACCGCTGGCGTCTCGGGTCACCAGCGGTCGTAACAAGGACTATTCAACTGGCGGCCGCAGGCTCTGTCAGAGGAATGCGGCAAAAAGCCGGAGGAGGTCCGGAATCTTTACTTTATGCACTCATCTGGGTCAGCACGCGCGTGTACTCCTCGAGGTCACGGGCCTGCGGCATGGCGTTGTGCACGCTCCAGCGCAGGATGCCGTCGCGGTCGATGATGAACGTCGACCGCTGGGAGCAGCCCCGCGCCTCGTCGAAGACGCCGTACGCCGAGGAGACCGCGCCGTGCGGCCAGAAGTCCGAGAGCAGCGGAAAGGTGAGGTCGTCCTGGTCCGCGAAGGCCCGCAGCGCGAACATCGGGTCGCACGAGACCGCGAGCAGCTGCACCTCCTCGGACTCGAAGGTCGGCAGGTTGTCCCGGATCTCGCACAGCTCGCCGGTGCAGACGCCGCTGAACGCGAATGGGTAGAACACCAGCACCACGGCCTTCTCCCCCACGAACGACGACAGCGTCACGGCCTGGCCGTGCTGGTCGCGCAGGGTGAAGTCGGGGGCGGGTGCGCCGGTCTCCAAGGTCATGGGGCTCCTCGTTGTCTCGCGGGTACGGGCTGGGTGAACAGACGTCGGACGCGTGTCACTCGTGGTCGGCGAGCTCGCGCTTGAGGATCTTGCCGGTGGCATTGCGCGGGAGCTCCTCGACGAAGACGATCTCGCGCGGCACCTTGTAACGGGCGAGGTTCCGCTTCACGTGGTCCTTGAGCTCGTCCTCGGTGACCGCGTCCGCGGACGAGAGTACGACGAAGGCCCGCAGGCGCTTGCCGAAGTCCGCATCGTCGACGCCCAGGGCCGCCACGTCGACCACCGCGTCGTGCCGCGCGATGCAGTCCTCGACCTCCTGGGGGAAGACGTTCTCGCCGCCCGACACGATCATCTCGTCGTCCCGGCCCTCGACGAACAGGCGCCCGTCCTCGTCGAACCGGCCGATGTCGCCGGTGGCCATCAGCCCGTCGATGGTGTCCTTGGAACCACCGCCCGTGTAGCCCTCGAAGAGCATGGAGTTGCCGACGAAGATCCGCCCGGGCTCCCCGGTCGGGACCGGCCGGCCGTCGTCATCGTAGAGACGGACCACGGTGGCGTGCGGCGGCCGGCCCGCGGTCCCGGGGGCGGCGCGCAGGTCGGCGGGCTGGGCGATCGTCGCCCAGGCCACCTCGGTCGAGCCGTAGACGTTGAAGAGGCTCTCCCCGAAGTGGTCCATCCAGGTGGTGCCGAGGTCGCCGGGCAGCGCGGACCCGGAGGCGGCCACCACCTTGACGCCGGACAGGTCGTAGGAGCGCAGCGTCGGCTCCGGCAGCTGCATGATCCGCTGGAGCATCACCGGGATCACCGCGAGCGAGTCGCAGCGCTCGGCGACGACCGCGCGCAGGCAGTCCTCGGGGTCGAACCGGCGCCGGAGCACGACGGTGGTGCCCATCAGCATGGCGAGGTTGAGGTGCGCCCAGCCCCAGGTGTGGAAGAGCGGCGCCGCGATGTGGCAGCGCCAGCCGCGGCGCAGCGGCAGCCGGGAGAGCAGGGACACCCCGGCCTCGAAGGAGCCCTCGCTGCGGGGCGCGCCCTTGGGGGTGCCGGTGGTGCCGGAGGTCAGGATCACCGAACGGGAGCGGTGCCGGGGCGGCGTCAGCTCCTCGCTCGAGCCCGCCGCGACGAGGGCGTCGAGGGTGGGGCGGTCGGTGTCGGACTCCTGCCAGGCGAGCACCCGGGTCGCCCGTACGCCGGCCTCCTCGATGAGCCCGTCGAACTCCTCGTCGTAGATGACGACGGCGGGCTCCTCGCGCTCGCAGACCTCACCGAGCTGCGGCGCCGCGAAGGCGGTGTTCAGGTAGAGGAGGTCCGCGCCGAGCTTGGCGACGGCGATCGTCGCCTCGACGAAGCCCCGGTGGTTGCGGCAGAGGACCGCGACGCTGCCGCCCTCCTCCACGCCGAGGTCGCGCAGCCCGCGGGCGAGGGCGTTGCTGCGCCGCTCGAGCTCGCCGAAGGTCAGCTCACCGCGCTCGTCGACGAGACCGACCTGGTCGGGCGCTCGCAGCGCGAGCGTGGCGAACCCTCCGGCCGGGCCACGGCCCCACCGGCGCAGCGTGCGTACGATGCCGACGAGCACCTGCGGCGGGTACGGACGGATCACCCCGGCCGTCGCCAGCACCTTGAGCGTGGTGAGCTCGTTCGTCACGAGCCCAGCGGCTTTCCCCAGCATCGCGCCGGTCCTCCTCAGGTCGAGTGCCGACAACTGTAACGAGCGTTTACACCTGCGGCTACGCCCCTGCGAGGCGGGGAGTCAGTGAGCGGTCTTGGGGGCGACCAGGCGGGTGGCGGCCCAGTCCTTGCTGACCGCCACGGTGGTCGTCGTGGCCAGGCCGGCCACGGGTGCGGCCTCGGCGACGTCTGCGGGGTCCACGGAGCCGGGGCGGCCCACCTTGGGGGTGAGCAGCCAGATGACCCCTCCCCCGACGAGGTCGGTCAGCGAGTCCACGAGCGCGTCGACCAGGTCGCCGTCCTCGTCACGCCACCACAGGACGACGGAGTCGACCACGTTGCCGTAGTCCCCGTCGACCAGGTCCCCGTCGATGGTGTCCTCGATCTGGACCCGGAGGGTGTCGTCGACGTCCTCGTCCCAGCCGAGCTCCTGGACGACCATGCCGGCCTTCAGGCCTAGGCGGGCCCCAGCACTCTGGGTGTCCGCGCCACCTGCGGTCGCGCTCAACTTGCTCCTCCAAACGGTGTCGGACGAGCACGGCGTGCTCGTCTGCTGTCGGGTAGTCCACCGGAAGTCACACGTGTACGCAACCCCATGACCCCCGGGGGTGCTGACAGGCTACTGCCCCGGGGCCGTCGAGACGGCGCTGTTGACCATCCCTCGGCCCTGCGGGACTACTCGTCGGTAAATTCCGTCATGGGGGCGGACGTGACACGATGCAGGCGAGGGATCTTGCGACCCGGGCTCCCTCATCGCACATCTCGAACTGAGAGCAGAGGAATCGTGGCTTCAGGATCTGAACGCCCCTCGATCATTCACGAGGGCCTTCCCACGCAGTTGCCGGACATCGACCCGGACGAGACCCAGGAGTGGCTCGACTCGCTCGACGCCCTGCTGGACGAACGCGGCAAGAGCCGAGCCCGCTACGTGATGCTCAAGCTCCTCGAGCGCGCGCGCGAGAAGCAGGTCGGCGTGCCCGCGCTGCGCAGCACCGACTACATCAACACCATCCCGCCGGAGCGTGAGCCCTGGTTCCCCGGCGACGAGGACATCGAGCGCCGGATCCGCGCGTTCATCCGCTGGAACGCCGCGGTCATGGTCTCCGCGGCCAACCGCAAGGGCCTCGAGGTCGGCGGCCACATCGCCACCTACCAGTCCGCGGCCTCGCTCTACGAGGTGGGCTTCAACCACTTCTTCCGCGGCAAGGACCACCCGGGTGGCGGCGACCAGGTCTACATCCAGGGTCACGGCTCCCCCGGCATCTACGCCCGCGCCTTCCTCGAGGGCCGGCTCGACGAGCAGCAGCTCTCCCACTTCCGCCAGGAGGTGCAGCACGGCGTCGGCAAGGGCCTCCCGTCGTACCCGCACCCGCGCCTGATGCCGGACTTCTGGGAGTTCCCGACGGTGTCGATGGGCCTCACCGCCCTCAACGGCATCTACCAGGCGCGGTTCAACCGCTACCTGCACAACCGCGGGATCAAGGACACCAGCCAGCAGCAGGTGTGGGCCTTCCTCGGCGACGGCGAGATGGGCGAGCCCGAGTCGCTCGGCGCGATCAGCCTGGCCGCGCGCGAGGAGCTCGACAACCTCAACTTCGTCGTCAACTGCAACCTGCAGCAGCTCGACGGCCCGGTGCGCGGCAACGGCAAGATCATCCAGGAGCTGGAGGCGATCTTCCGGGGTGCCGGCTGGAACGTCATCAAGGTGGTCTGGGGCCGCGAGTGGGACGACATCCTCGCCAAGGACGTCGACGGCGCCCTGGTCAACCGGATGAACACCACGCCCGACGGCCAGTTCCAGACCTACTCCGTCGAGTCCGGCGAGTACATCCGCGAGCACTTCTTCGGCGGTGACCCCCGCCTGCGCAAGATGGTCGAGGGCATGTCCGACGAGGACCTGCGCAAGCTGCCGCGCGGCGGCCACGACTACCGCAAGGTCTACTCCGCCTTCAAGGCCGCCTCCGACCACGTCGGGCAGCCCACGGTGATCCTGGCCAAGACCATCAAGGGCTGGACCATCGACGCCCTCGAGGGTCGCAACGCCACGCACCAGATGAAGAAGCTGACCAAGGACGACCTGAAGAAGTTCCGCGACCGGCTCTACCTGCCGATCACCGACAAGCAGATCGACGGCGCCGACATCGCGCCGTTCTACCACCCGGGCAAGGACGCGCCGGAGATCGAGTACATGCTCGAGCGCCGCCGCCAGCTCGGCGGGTCGCTGCCCAAGCGCGAGGTCAAGGCCAAGCCGCTCAAGCTGCCCGGCGACGCGGTCTACTCCGAGCTCAAGCAGGGCTCCGGCAAGCAGGCCATCGCCACCACCATGGCGCTGGTCCGGCTGCTCAAGGACCTGATGAAGGACCCGGAGATCGGCAAGCGCATCGTCCCGATCGCGCCCGACGAGTTCCGCACCTTCGGCATGGACTCGATGTTCCCGACGGCGAAGATCTACCAGCCGGCCGGGCAGACCTATGAGTCGGTGGACCGCAAGCTGCTGCTCACCTACAAGGAGTCCGCGCAGGGCCAGATGCTCCACGAGGGCATCTCCGAGGCGGGCGCGATGGCGTCCACGACCGCCGCCGGGTCGACGTACTCCACGCACGGCGAGCACATGATCCCCTTCTACATCTTCTACTCGATGTTCGGGTTCCAGCGCACCGGCGACTCGATCTGGGCGATGGCCGACCAGCTCGCCAGGGGCTTCCTGATCGGCGCCACCGCGGGCCGTACGACGCTCACCGGCGAGGGCCTGCAGCACGCCGACGGCCACTCCCCGCTGCTCGCGGTGACCAACCCCGCGGTCGTGCACTACGACCCGGCGATGGCGCACGAGGTCAGCCACATCGTCCAGGACGGCCTGCGGCGCATGTACGGCTCGACCGAGGAGCACCCGCACGGCGAGGACGTCATCTACTACGTGACGGTCTACAACGAGCCGATCCAGATGCCGAAGGAGCCGGAGAACCTCGACCTCGAGGGTCTGCTCAAGGGCATCTACCACTTCGCGGTGCCGCCGAAGGTCGAGGCGGAGAACCCGCCCCGCGTGCAGCTGCTCGCGTCCGGCGTCGGCTTCCCGTGGATCACCGAGGCGCAGCGGCTCCTCGCCGAGGAGTGGGGCGTCGCGGCCGACACCTGGTCGGTCACCTCGTGGAACGAGCTGGCCCGCGACGCGGTGGCGGCCGAGGAGTACAACCTGCTGCACCCGTCCGAGGACGCGCGCGTGCCCTACGTGACGAACAAGCTCAAGGAGGCCGCCGGCCCGTTCGTCGCGGTCAGCGACTACATGCGGGCGGTGCCGAACCAGATCGCCAAGTGGGTCCCCGGTGACTACCACGTGCTCGGCGCCGAGGGCTTCGGCTTCGCCGACACCCGTCCGGCCGCGCGCCGCTTCTTCCACATCGACGCCCAGTCGGTCGTGGTGGGGGCGCTCCAGGCGCTGGCCGACCGCGGCGAGGTCAAGCGCGAGACGGTTCAGGAGGCCTTCGACCGCTACCGGATCGACGACCCGACCGCCGTACGCGGGGTCAAGCAGGAGGGCGGCGACGCCTGAGCCGCCCCCGCAGACGGATCGAGGCCCGTCCCACGCTCGGCGTGGGGCGGGCCTCGGCCTTTGCCTCAGGTGTGCGGCTCAGGCGATCTCGGCGGCGTCGGGGCGTACGACGGGCGCGGCGACCGGGCCCGCCACGGTCTGCCCGCCGGTGCGGAGCAGGTTGCGCCAGCGGCCGCGGTGGTAGACCGCGGGCTCGGTGGAGCCGATGAAGTCGTTGACGATCTTCACGAACCGCTGCGGGTGGTCCTTGTGCGGGAAGTGGCCGGCGTTGCCGACGACCTCGACCGTCGCACCGGGCGCGATCTCCGCGGCGACCCCGGCGTGCCGGACCGGGATGACCGAGTCCTCGGTGCCCCAGACCACCAGCATCGGCATCGCCTGGGTGAGGTAGGCCCGGTCGGCCATGGTCACGACCTGCCCGCGCCAGTCGACGCAGTGCGAGACGACGTGGCGGATCGCGGCGCGGGCGCGCGGGTCGCGGAAGGAGTCGACGATCTCGGCGACCTCGTCGAGGTCACGGGCCTTGGACAGCCCGGAGTAGGCCAGCGCCTTCATCGACAGCTTCGTCGCGTGGCGGACGCCGGGCAGGGTGACCACGCCCATCGCCTGGTGGAAGCCGGGCAGCGTGATCGCGCGGATCGCCGGGGTCACCTCGGGTCCGAGTCCGCCGGGGGCGACGAGGACCATCCGCTCGGTGCGCTCGGGGAACTGGTAGGCGAACTGCATCGCGACGCCGCCGCCGAAGCTGTGCCCCGCCACGGTCACCTTGTCGATGCCCAGCACGGTGAGCAGGTCGCGCATGCCGTTGGCGTAGCCGCCGACGCTGTAGTCGGCGCGGGGCTTGTCGGAGAGGCCGTGCCCGAGCAGGTCGGGCGCGATCACGGTGTAGCGGCGGGCGAGCGCCGGGATCACCGACCGCCACGTGGTGTGGTCGCAGCCGAGGCCGTGCAGGAGCAGCAGCGCGGGACCGGAGCCCGTCTTGACGAAGGCGCGCTTGTGTCCGTGGATCGTGAGGTACTGGACCTCGAGCCCCTTCGGCATGGCGTGCTCCCTCGACGTGCGTTGGCGCGATGTTAACCAGAACAGGCCGCTCCATTCGCCCACGACTCCACCCATATCGGGTGATTGAGCCGCTTTCGCGACGTTGCGTCCTCTTCGTCGGATCGGCGGGGCGCGTCCGCGCGCCTCTTGGAACGTTCCACCGCTGACGCCGGCACCATTCCCAGAGTTTCCCACCCGAACCTCGGATCCCGGGCGTGTCCAGACCAGTCGCGTCCCCCGCGCGGCGCACTAGGCTCGCCCCATGAGCACCCCGCCCGCCACGCCGTCCCGCGGCCGGACCCGGGCCCAGATCGCCCGCCGCCTCCAGAGGTCGGTGGGCAGCCTGACCACGGCGGCGCTCGCACGGATGGACCGCGACATGCCCTGGTTCCGGCAGCTCTCCGCGGAGGACCGCTCCTGGATCGGGCTGATCGTGCAGGCCGGCATCAACGCCTTCGTCACCTGGTACCGCGACCCCGACCCCGACTCCCCGCTCACCGCGGAGGTGTTCGGCGCCGCCCCGCGCGCACTGACCGGGGTTGTCAGTCTTCACCAAACGGTCGAGATGGTGCGAATGAGCATCGAGGTGGTGGAGGACAACCTCCTCGACGCCGTCGGCGAGGAGGACGCCCCCTCGGTCCGCGAGGCCGTGATCCGCTACGCCCGCGAGGTCGCCTTCGCCACCGCCGAGGTCTACGCCAAGGCCGCCGAGATGCGCGGCGCCTGGGACGCCCGGCTCGAGGCGCTCGTCGTCGACTCCGTGCTCCGGGCGGAGGCCGACGAGACGGTCCGCTCCCGGGCCAGCGCCCTCGGCTGGCAGGCCAAGGGCGACGTGACCGTGGTGCTGGGGCGGGTGCCGGGCACGGGTGGGGCGAACGCGGCCGGCGACCGCGAGAGCATCATCGACGACGTACGGCGCTCCGCCCGCCACATCGGCCTCGACGCCCTCTGCGCGGTCCAGGGCGACCGGCTCGTCGTGGTCCTCGGCGGGGTGGACAACCCCGACAAAGCAGGCGCGGCCGTGGTGGAGCACTTCGGCGAGGGGCCGGTCGTGGTCGGCCCGGTGGTGAGCGACCTGGTGCAGGCCAACATCTCCGCCCGGGCCGCGGTCGCCGGCCTGCGCGCCGCCCCCGGGTGGCCGGACGCACCGCGGCCGGTGACCAGCGACGACCTGCTCCCCGAGCGGGCGCTCTCCGGCGACGGTCACGCCCGCCGGCAGCTCGTCACCACGGTGTACCGCCCCCTGCTCGAGGCAGGCTCGTCGATCCTCGAGACGGTCGCCTCGTTCCTCGAGCACGGCGGCTCCATCGAGGCCACGTCCCGGGCGATGTACATCCACGCGAACACCGTCCGGTACCGGCTGCGGCGCGCCGCGGACATCACCGGGCTGTCCGCCTCGGACCCGCGGCACGCCTACACGTACCGGGTCGCGCTGACCCTGGGCCGGCTCAGCCCGCCGGAGCCCTCCCCGGTGGCGACTTTGTAGGGTTCCTACAAGAAGACCTGGGGAATCTTCGTTCGCGCCGTCCGCGCGACAACCCTGTGCTGCCCGGCACAGTGGGTGTTGTGCTTGTCATCGTCGCTCCCGGACAGGGTGCCCAGACCCCCGGCTTCCTCGAGCCCTGGCTCGAGGACCCGATCTTTGCCGACCGGCTGACCTGGCTGTCCGCCGTCAGCGGCCTGGACCTGGTGCACTACGGCACGAAGGCGGACGCGGAGGCGATCCGCGACACCGCGGTGGCCCAACCGCTGCTGGTGGCCTCCGGGCTCCTGGCGGCCCTGGAGCTGTTCCCGCACCCGGCCGACGCCTTCGGCAAGGTGGGAGCGGTGGCAGGGCACAGCGTCGGTGAGCTCACCGCCGCGGCCGGCGCTCGGGCGATCACCGCCGAGCAGGCGATGGTGCTGGTCCGCGAGCGCGGCAAGGCGATGGCCACCGCTTCCGCCGCCACCCCCACGAGCATGACCGCCGTCCTCGGCGGCGACCGCGACGAGGTGCTCGCCAAGCTCGCCGCGCACGGGCTCACCGCCGCCAACGACAACGGCCCCGGCCAGATCGTCGCGGCCGGCACCGTCGAGCAGCTCGCCGCCTTCGCCGACGACGCCCCGGCCAAGGCCCGCCTCGTGCCGCTCTCGGTCGCGGGCGCGTTCCACACCGAGCACATGGCCCCGGCCGTCGACGTCCTCGCGAAGTACGCCCGCTCGGTGTCGACGCACGACCCACGCACCCCGGTGATCTCCAACCGCGACGGTCAGGTCGTCCACGACGGCCGCGAGGTCCTCAAGCGGATCGTGGCCCAGGTGGCGAACCCGGTCCGCTGGGACCTGTGCATGGAGACCATGCTCGACCTCGGTGTCACCGGCATCCTCGAGATGCCGCCAGCGGGCACCCTGACCGGTATCGCCAAGCGGGCGATGAAGGGCGTGGAGACGTTCGCGCTCAAGACCCCCGACCAGCTCGACGACGCGCGCGCCTTCTGCGACAAGCACGGCTCGGCCTCGCTGCTGGACACCTCTCCCACCTGGCGGATGCTCGTCTCCCCCGCCAAGGGCACCTTCCACCAGGCCTCCGCGCTCGCCGAGGGCGCCTCGATCGCGCCGGACAGCACCATCGGCGCCGTACAGAGCCTGCGTGACGAGACCCCCGTGCTCGCCCCCCACGGCGGCACCGTCGTCGAGTGGCTCGTCGAGGACGGCGACCTCGTCTCCCCCGGCCAGCCGCTGATCCGCCTCCATCCCGAGGGAGACAACTGATGACCGACCTCATCGACCGCGGCGGCAGCGCGCACGCCGCCATCCTCGGCATCGGCACCTACCGGCCGCACCGGGTGATCCCGAACGCCGACATCATCGAGGCGATCGACTCCAGCGACGAGTGGATCCAGCAGCGCTCGGGCATCAAGCAGCGCCGCTGGGCCGCGCCCGAGGAGACCGTGCAGATGATGTCGGTCGCCGCGTCCCGTACGGCGCTGGAGCGGGCCGGCGTCGAGGCCGCGCAGATCGACTGCGTCGTCGTCGCCACCGTCTCCCACCTGCTGCAGACCCCGGCCGTGGCCACCGCGATCGCCCACGAGCTCGGCACGAACAAGGCCGCGGCGTTCGACATCTCGGCCGCCTGCGCCGGCTTCTGCCACGGCGTCGCGATGGCCTCCGACATGGTCCGCGGGGGCAGCGCCAAGCACGTGCTGGTGATCGGCGTGGAGCGGCTGTCGGACCTGACCGACGTCGGCGACCGCGGCACGGCCTTCATCTTCGCCGACGGCGCCGGGGCGGTCGTGGTCGGCCCGAGCGACGAGCCCGGCATCGGCCCGGTCGTCTGGGGCTCCGACGGTGAGCAGTTCGACCTGATCCGGCAGAAGGAGGACTGGCGCGACGTGCTCGCCTCCGACCACCCCTCCATGCCGCACCTGGTGATGCAGGGCAACCCGGTGTTCCGCTGGGCGTCGTTCGAGATGGCCAAGATCGCCCAGCAGACGCTCGACCGCAGCGGGATCACCGTCGATGACCTCGACGTGTTCGTCCCGCACCAGGCGAACATGCGCATCATCGACGCCATGGCGCGCTCCATGAAGCTGCCGGCGCACGTCAAGATCGCCCGCGACATCGCCGAGCAGGGCAACACCTCGGCCGCCTCGATCCCGCTCGCTCTCGACCGGATGATCGAGGACGGCGACGCCAAGAGCGGCGACACCGCGCTGCTCATCGCCTTCGGCGCCGGGCTGGCCTACGCCGCCCAGGTGGTCAAGGTCCCCTGATACGTCCGTGGCCCGCACCGGAGCGGGCGACGGTGCAGCACCCGTCCCACCCACCACATGAGAAGGAGAGCCACCAGATGGCCACCACCGAGGAAATCCGCGCCGACCTTGCCGAGATCGTGAACGAGGTCGCCGGCATCCCCGCCGACGACGTCCAGCTCGACAAGTCGTTCACCGACGACCTGGACGTCGACTCCCTGTCGATGGTCGAGGTCGTCGTGGCCGCCGAGGAGAAGTTCGACGTGAAGATCCCCGACGACGAGGTGAAGAACCTCAAGACCGTCGGAGACGCCGTCGCCTTCATCGAGCGCGCCCAGAACGGCTGACCCACCCGGGTCGACGCCTTCGTCGGCCCACGCCCGTCCAGTACAGCAACCAGCCGCAGTCCCGCTGCGAATCACGTGAGGTGAAGATCCAGATGAGCGCTACACGAGTCGTCGTCACCGGACTCGGCGCGACCTCCCCGGTCGGCGGGGACGTGCCCAGCACCTGGGCAGCCCTGCTCGCCGGGCAGTCCGGGGTGCGTTCCCTCAAGCACGACTGGGCCGACCAGCTGTCGACCCAGATCGCCGCGGAGGTCGCGGTCGACCCGACCGACGTGCTCGAGCGCGTCAAGGCCCGCCGGCTCGACCGGTCCGGGCAGCTGGCGCTGGTTGCCGCCCTGGAGGCGTGGGCCGACTCCGGCCTCGCCGCCGAGGACGCCGAGATCGACCCGGAGCGCCTCGGCGTCGCGATGGCGTCCGGCATCGGCGGGGTGCAGACCCTGCTCTCCAACTACGACGCGCTGAAGGAGAAGGGCCCGCGCCGGGTCTCGCCGCTGGCGATCCCGATGCTCATGCCCAACTCCCCCGCCGCGAACATCGGTCTGGCCATCGGCGCCAAGGCGGGGGTGCACACGCCGGTCTCCGCGTGCGCGTCCGGCAACGAGGCGATCGCCCTAGGCATCGACATGATCCGGCTCGGCCGCGCCGACGTCGTGGTCGTGGGCGGCACCGAGGCTGCGGTGCACGCGCTGCCGATGGCCGCGTTCGGCCAGATGATGGCGCTGTCCAAGCGCAACGACGAGCCGGAGAAGGCCTCCCGTCCCTGGGACAAGGGCCGCGACGGCTTCGTACTCGGCGAGGGCGCCGCGGTGCTCGTGCTCGAGTCCGAGGAGCACGCCGCCCGGCGCGGGGCCACGGTGTACGCCGAGGCGGCCGGAGCCGGCATCACCGCCGACTCCCACGACATCGCGCAGCCCGACCCGACCGGCCATGGCGCCACCCGAGCGATGAAGATGGCACTGCGCGAGGCGGACATGTCCGCCTCCGAGGTCGTCCACATCAACGCCCACGCCACGTCCACCCCGCAGGGTGACCTGGCCGAGGCCGGGGCGATCAAGAACGCGCTCGGCGACGCCGCCGGGAACGTCGTGCTCACCTCGACCAAGTCGATGACCGGGCACCTGCTCGGCGCGGCCGGGGCCCTCGAGTCCGTCGCGACGGTCCTCGCGCTCCGCGACCGCGTCGTACCCCCGACCATCAACCTCGACGACCCCGAGGACATCGGCCTCGACATCGCCACCGAGAAGCGCTCCCTCCCCGAGGGTCCGCTCGCGGCGCTCAACAACTCCTTCGGCTTCGGCGGCCACAACGTCGCCATCGCCTTCCGCAACGCCTGACCCCGGCGCCCGCGCCCCGGGGCCAGCGCCCCCGGGCCCGCGCCCCCGGGGCCCCGCGCCTCGGCGCGACGAACCAGGAGTAACCCCATGACCGCCACCGCTGCTGCCCCGGCCAAGCCCGCGAAGCTCCCCCGCGACCAGGATCCGCGCAACCCGAACTTCCGGCTCGCCGCCCTGTTCGACGAGGGAACCCTCGAGCTCATCACGGAGGACGACGGCAGCGGCATGCTCGCCGCGGTCGGCAAGGTGGACGGCACCCACGTGGTGGCCTTCTGCTCCGACGCCACCGTCATGGGCGGCGCGATGGGCGAGGTCGGCTGCAAGGTCGTCGTGCACGCCTACGAGCGTGCGCTCGCCGACCAGGCGCCGATCATCGGGCTGTGGCACTCCGGCGGCGCCCGGCTCGCCGAGGGCGTGCTGTCCCTGCACGCGGTCGGTCAGATCTTCCACGTGATGACCCAGGCCTCGGGCAAGGTCCCGCAGATCTCGGTCGTGCTCGGCCCCGCCGCCGGCGGCGCGGCGTACGGCCCGGCGCTCACCGACGTGGTGATCCTCGGCCCCGAGGGCCGGATCTTCGTGACCGGCCCCGACGTGGTCCGCTCGGTCACGGGCGAGGACGTCGACATGCTCCGCCTCGGCGGCCCCGAGCCGCACGGCCGGCGCTCCGGCGTGGTGCACGTCCTCACCGACTCCGAGCAGGAGGCGCTCGACCGCGCCCGCGGCCTTGCCCGGCTGCTCGGCGCGCAGGGCACCCTCGACGTCGGCCGCGTGCAGGACATCGACCTCGCGCAGATGCTCCCCGAGAGCAAGAAGCGCGCCTACGACGTGCACCCGCTGGTGGAGGCGATCCTCGACGAGGGCACCACCCAGGAGCTGCACGCTCGGTGGGCGCCGAACATCGTCACCGCCCTCGGCCGCTTCGGCGGACGCACCGTCGGCGTGATCGCGAACAACCCGCTGCGGCTCGGCGGCTGCCTCGACTCGCTGTCGGCGGAGAAGGCCTCCCGTTTCGTGCGCATGTGCGACGCGTTCGGCATCCCGCTGATCGTCCTCGTCGACGTGCCCGGCTACCTCCCCGGCGTGGGCCAGGAGTGGGACGGCGTCGTACGACGGGGGGCGAAGCTGCTGCACGCCTTCAGCGAGTCCGTCGTACCCCGGGTGACCCTGGTGACCCGGAAGACGTACGGCGGCGCCTACATCGCCATGAACGCCCGCTCGCTCGGCGCCACCAAGGTGTTCGCCTGGCCGGGCGCGGAGGTCGCGGTCATGGGAGCGGTCGCCGCGATCCGGGTGCTGCACCGCCGCAAGCTGCTCGAGGTCGCCCCCGACATCCGCCCGCAGGTCGAGGCCGAGCTCGCCGCCGAGCACGAGCGGATCGCCGGCGGCGTCGACAAGGCGGTGGAGATCGGCGTGGTCGACGAGGTCGTCGAGCCGTCCGCGACCCGCAGCGCGCTGGCCCGGGCGATCTCCGACGCCGGCGTCGTGATCCGCGGCGTCCACGGGAACATCCCGCTCTGACCGCCGGCCCTCGCTAGAGGGCGCAGGTGTTGACCAGGTCGCCGCCGGCGGGCCGCGGGTAGAACCCGTCCCGCGGCGGCCGCACCCCTCGCTCCACCCACGCGGTGAGCACGTCGAACGCCTCGCGGGCGCAGGGCAGCAGCGGCCGGAGCCGGTCGGGGTAGGTGTCGTAGAGCCCGTCGGTGTGCGTGCCGTCGCCGATCCGGTAGTAGCGGTGCCGGGCGCCCGCCCCGGCCCGGTCGACGAGCCGGTCGTAGACGTGGGAGTCGGTCCGCGGAGGCAGGAGTGTGTCGAGGCTGCCGTGCAGGGTCAGCATCGGCTTGCCGATCCTCCCGGTCAGCTGCACCGAGCGCACCGCGTCCTTCACGGCCTTCGGCCGCGAGGCGTAGTCGTAGTCGGCGTCGCAGCTCGGCGTGCCGCTGGCGCAGAACGGGATGCCGGCGTCGAGCTGCCCGTCGTACGACGGGTCGAGCTCCTCGCGGTAGATCCGCTGGGTGAGGTCCCAGTAGTAGGCGTGGTGGAAGGGCCACAGGAACTCCGAGCCGCGCGCGAACCCGGCCCGGATCATCGCGTCGTGCGCCTCCTGGTCGCCGGTCGCGGCGTAGGCCGGGTAGTGCTCCAGCGCGTCCGGCAGGTAGGTCAGCAGGTTCGGCCCGGCCGCGCGCATCAGCGTGCCCTCCCAGTCCACCCCGCCGTCGTACAGGCCCGGCCGGTTCTCGAGCTGCCAGCGGGTCAGGTAGCCGCCGTTGGAGATGCCGACCATGTAGGTGCGCCGGGGCTCGCGGCCGTACCGCTGCGCGACGACCGCCTTCGTGGCCCGGGTCAGCTGGGTGACGCGGCGGTGCCACTCGCGGATCGAGCCGCCGGGGCGGGAGCCGTCGGCGTAGAAGCGGGAGCCGGTGTTGCCCTTGTCGGTCGACGCGAACGCGTAGCCACGGGCGAGCACGTAGTCGGCGATGATGAAGTCGTTGGCGTACTGCGCGCGCACGCCCGGGGCGCCGGTGACGACCAGCTTCCCGTTCCAGCGGTCCGGCAGCCGCACCACGAACTGCGAGTCGTGGTCCCAGCCGTTGTTGGTGTTGGTGGTGGAGCGGTCCGGGAAGTAGCCGTCCACCTGGATGCCGGGGACCCCGGAGGGGTTCCTGGTGCCGCGCGCGTGCAGGCCGTTCCAGTCGTTGACGTTGGTGTGCCCGGTCAGCGTGGTGCCGGCGGTGGTCAGGTCGTCGAGGCAGGCCCGCTCCTGCCGCTCGGCCCGGGGGACGTCGATCCTGCGCTGCCGGGCGCAGTGGCTGCCCACGACCTGGGTCGCCGCCTGGGTCGCTGCCTGGGTCGCTGCCTGGGTCGCCGCCTGGCCCGTTGCCCGGCTCACGGTCTGGCCAGAGGCGGGTACGGCGGCCGGCAGGGAGCCGCCGAGGAGGACCGCGGCCGTGGCCGCCGGCAGGGCGAGGTGGCGAGTCGAGAGACGCATGGGGCCCATCGTTGGACCGTCGACGTCGCGTCGCCAATGTGGATGATGCACACAAAACGGACCATGACCTGTGTCACAGGCACGGCTTGCAGGCCGTTTCTGCGGGGCTCTACGGGGCCCCAGCGGCCAGCCGGTCCAGGACGCGCTCCCAGCCGCGGTCGTAGCCGATCACCGCGTAGGCACTGTCGTCGCGGGCCTCCCAGCCGCCGTGCGTGAGCTCGACCCGGGTTCCCGTGCCGTGCGGCGTGAAGCGGACGGTGACCTGGGTGGCCTCCCGCTCGGGCCGGCCGGGGTGCCACGTGAACGCCACGAGCCGGGGCGGCTCCCAGCGCAGGACGGTTCCCCACACCGCCGTACGCCCGTCCCGGTGGGTCTCCGCCAGGTGGCCCCCGACGCGGCCGTCGATGCCGACCCGCACGGCGTCGCGCTCCCAGACCGAGTGCGTCTCCAGCGGCCACCAGTCGGCCATCCCGGCGGTGAAGCGCTCGAAGGCGGCGGAGACGGCGAGGGGCACGTCCACGTGCTTGGTGAGCGGCTCGGTGCCGCCCGGACCGACCTGGGTCATCGCGCCCTCCTCGTCCCGGTCCCGGCACGGTACCGCTGCCGCGCGGCGCGTGCCCGCGGAACGAGTGACCTCTCAACGCCGAACGAGTGACCTCTCAACGCCGAACGAGTGACGCCTCAACGCCGCACGAGTGACGCCTCAACGGGAGAGGTGGGTGTCGAAGAAGGCGGTGGTGCGGCGCATGAGCAGGGGCCAGCCCTCCTCGAAGGTGTGCTTCTCCCCCGGGTACTCGAAGTACTGCACCTGCTGCCGCGCGTCGCGCAGCGCCGCGGCCGTGGCCCGGCTCCACTCCACCGGGCAGACCTCGTCGGCGTCGCCGTGGTGCAGCTGCACCGGTACGTCGACCCGGTCCAGGTAGTGCCGCACGCTCGCCTCGTGCCAAACCTGCGGTCGGTCCGCCGGGGTGCCGTACGCGCCGACCACGGCCCGCTCGAGCGCCGGGGTGGCCGCGCCGCGGGTGCGGCCGGCCGAGACCTGCACCCAGCGCCGGAAGTTGTCCGCGGCCAGCGAGCTGACCGGCGAGTGCAGCACGAGCGCGTCCACGAGCCCCGGGCGTGCTGCCACCGCGTCCAGCGCGACCCCGCCGCCCATCGACCGGCCGACCACCCCCACCCGCGAGGTGTCGACGAACGGCAGCCGGGCCCGGCGGGTCGCCACGATCGCGTTCACCACGTCCTCGGGGTAGCCGAGCGGCCGGGCCACCGGCGTGGCGGGCTGCGGGTCGGACTGCCCGTAGTTGCGGTAGTCGGGCTGGAGGACGGCGTAGCCACGCGCGGCCAGCCAGGCCTGCTCCTGGGTCGCGGTGGCGTTGTCGTACTGCGCCGGGTTCTGCCAGCCGTGCGCGAGCACGAGCAGCGGGAACCTGCCCGACCGGGAGGGCACGGTCAGCGTGCCGGAGAGGGTGAGCCCGCCGCCGCGGTAGGTCACGTGGTGGCGGGTGAACGAGAGCTCGCGGGCCATGACCTGGTCGAGGCGCAGGTCGCGGCCGTCGTACTCGTGCTCGATCAGGGCGGGCAGCGAGACGAGGTTGAACGGGGTCGAGGTGTCGTTGTGGGCGGCATGGACGGCTGCCCCGGCGCGCGGCCGCGGCCCGGACACGGTCGGCTCCTCCGTGCACGCCGCCATCCCGAGGACGAGTGCGAGGAGGAGGACGAGGGAGGCGACGGGACGGCGACGCATGGCTCTCACCCTCCGGTCGGCTCCCTGGTCAGTGCGGTCGAACGCGCGACCACCCTACGACGCGGGGTTCAGACCACCTGGTGCAGCCAGCGGACGGGGGCGCCGTCGCCGGCGTGGCGGAACGTCTCGAGCTCGTCGTCCCAGGGCTTGCCGAGCAGCTTGTCGATCTCGTTGAGCAGCGTGGTGTCGCCGAGGGCGGCCTTGACCACCGCGGCCTTGAGCCGGTCCTCGGGGATCATGATGTCGCCGTGGATGCCGGTGACGGCGTGGAAGATGCCGAGGTCGGGGGTGCAGGAGAACCGGGCCCCCTCGGTGCCGCTGGTGGGCTCCTCGGTGATCTCGAAGCGCAGGTGGTTCCACCCGCGCAGGGCGGAGGCAAACGCAGCGGCCGTGCCGGCGTCTCCCACCCAGGAGTACTCCGCACGGTACGTGCCCGCCTGGGCGCCCTGCGGCGTCCACTCCAGGCTCACGGCAACGCCGAGCACACCGCCGGCGGCCCACTCGATGTGCGGGCACAACGCCGACGGCGCTGAGTGGACGTACAGAACGCCCCGTGTCGCATGACGTGTGGTCACCGTGACCTCCTGATTGTTCCCGGCGTCGAGATACGCCTTCCCCAGCGGTCTCGTAACGGGCCTCAGCGAGGTCCTGCGGTGTCCTGTGACGATGTCATCGGTGACACAGATGTGAAGTTGTGCTCCTATTGTGACCTATCAGGCGCACCAGAGGCCACATCAACACCAGATTTCTCAGGTTTCCCGGCGTGGCGCGTGGCGCGTGGCGTGTGGCGCGACGCGGCCGCACGCGACTCAGGTTGACCGGGCGCGCGGCTTGAGCCGGGTGTTCGGCATCGGGGGCGCGAGCAGCCGGTCCCCCGGAAAGCCCGCCACCTGCCCGAACCGCTCCGGCACCCAGGCGAGCCCCTCGCCGTTCCAGGCCTCGCGCTGCTCGACGATCTCCTCGTGGCTGCGACCGATGAAGTTCCACCACATCACGATCTCCTCCTCGAACGGCGCGCCGCCGAGCAGCATCAGCACCGTCTCGCAGCCCTCGCGGGTGCTCGCGGTCAGGGTGATCTCGTGGCGGCGCTCCCCGAGGTAGCTCATCGAGTTGTGGGAGACCACGGCCCCGCCGACGGTGGCCTCGCCCTGGGCGGTGAGCACGCCGTACTCGAAGCCCGGGTCGAGCGGCAGGGTCACCGACGCGCCCGGCTGCATCGTCAGCTCCGCCCCGACCAGCGGGGAGAACGTGGGCGCCTGGGACCGGGCGCCGGCGAGCTCGCCGACGAGCACCTTCACCGACACCCCGTCGAGTACGACCGTGGGAAGGTCGGCGAGGTGGGTGAAGTCCGGCGGCGTGCGGTCGCGCACCGCGTCGGGCAGGCAGGTCCAGAGCTGGAGGCCGTGCAGCAGGGTCGGCGCGTCCGGGGGTGAGACCTCCGCGTGACAGATGCCGTGTCCGGCGGTCATCACGTTGAGCTGGCCGGGCCGGATCCGCTGGTCCGAGCCGAGGCTGTCGGTGTGCCGGCCCTCCCCCTCGAACAACCAGGTCACCGTCTGCAGGCCGGTGTGCGGGTGCGGCGGCACCCACATGCCCCCGGTCTGCTTCACGTCGTCCGGGCCGTAGTGGTCCAGGAAGCACCAGGCGCCGATCATCCGGCGGTTCTTGTTGGGCAGGATCCGGCGCACGTGGGTGGTTCGCCCGAGCAGCACGTCCCGTGGCTCGAGCGGCTCGTGCATCGTCTCGAAGGTGCTCACCCGGTCAGTCTCGCACCGCACCGGAGCGGCGTGTCCAGACCCGGCGCGCACCCGGGGCCGGCGACCGGTCATGCCGGCGGGACAGGGGCGCTTGTGAGGTCGTGAGATGTGGGCGAAACGGACGGAGCCCAGTTTTTGCACGCCCGAAACATGGACGGGCCGGTCCGGAAACCTTGCCCGGCGAGAGTTGCTGTCGCACCCACGACAACGGGAGGGACACCATGTCGCAGCCAGTCACACTCCACCGCCGCACCGCCACCACCTTGAGCAACGTGACCACCCGGCACGGCCAGGTGCACGACGTCGAGCAGATCGAGGCCATGCACGCCCGCTGCTCGGAGACGTCGCTCCACCGCCGCTTCCACGCCCCGCTCCCCCGGGTCTCCACCCGGCAGGTGCGGCAGATGGTCAGCCCGGCCGACGGGTGGAGCCTGGTCGCCGAGTGCGCGGGCCAGGTGATCGGCTTCGCGTGCGCGGCCCCGGTGTCCGCGTACGAGGTCGAGGTCGGCCTGCTCGTCGAGGACGCCCACCAGCACAAGGGGCTCGGCACCCGGATGCTGCACGAGGTGGCGCGGGAGACCGCAGGACGCGGCTACCAGACGCTGCAGCTGTTGACCCAGCCGGAGAACGACCGGGTGCTGGCCACCGTGCAGAAGGCGGGGCTCATCGGCCGGGTGTCCTGGAACGACGACCTGCTGTGCGTCTCGATGCCGGTGCACCGGCTCGTTCCGAGCGAGCTGCCCCGCCCCGCCTGACCCGCGGGCATCCCGGGCTGCCCCGGGCCCGGGGCGGTGGTCGTCGTCGCACCGGGCCCGTGGACTTCGCCGCCGCTGCGGAGCAGACTCGGGAGCGCAGGGCTTCCGAAGGGGGCGGGATGAGCGCTCGCGAGACCGTGGCCGTGGTCGGCGCCGGGCTGGCCGCCGCGCACGCGGTCGAGGCGCTCCGCGCCAGCGGGTACGACGGGCACCTGGTCCTCTACGGCGCCGAGCCGCACCACCCCTACGAGCGCCCGCCCCTGTCGAAGGGCTACCTGCTCGGCAACGACGAGCGCGACGCCGCCTTCCCGCACCCCGCCGCCTGGTACGACGAACGCGACGTCGACCTGCGGCTGACCACCACCGTCACCGCCCTCGACCTCGACCGCCACGAGGTGCTCACCGGCGACCACCGGCAACGGTTCGACCGGTTGCTGCTCTGCACCGGCGCCATGCCGCGACGGCTGGCCATGGCGGACCGGAGCGGGGCGCCGGTGGCCTACCTCCGCACCCTCGAGGACTGCGAGCGGCTGCGCGACGCCCTGCGCCCCGGTACCCGGCTCGTGATCGTCGGAGCCGGCTGGATCGGCCTGGAGGTCGCCGCGGCGGCCCGGGCGGCCGACTGCACGGTGACGGTGGTGGAGACCCTCGACCTGCCGCTCCTGCGCGTGCTCGGTCCCGAGGTCGCGCAGGTCTTCGCCGCCCTGCACCGCGCGCACGGCGTCGACCTGCGCCTCGCCACCGGTGTCGGCGGCATCGTGCGCGACGGCGAGCTGGCCGACGTACACCTGACCGACGGGAGCACGCTGCTCGCCGACCTGGTCCTGGTCGCGGTCGGCGCCGCGCCCGGCACCGCGCTCGCCGAGGCGGCCGGGCTCGACGTCGACGACGGGGTCGTGGTCGACGCCCGGCTGCGCACCTCAAACCCCGACGTGCTCGCCGCCGGGGACGTGGCCCGCGCCTTCCACCCGTTGCTCGGGCGGCACCTGCGCGTGGAGCACTGGGACAACGCGATCGGGCAGGGCGCCGTCGCCGGCCGCAACCTCGGCGGCGCTGACGACGAGTACGACCGGCTCCCCTACTTCTTCACCGACCAGTACGACCTCGGCATGGAGTACGTCGGCGCGGTGGGCCCGGAGGGGTACGACGAGGTGGTGCTGCGCGGCGACGTACCGGGCCGGGTGTTCACCGCGTTCTGGCTGCGGGAGGGGCGGGTCCTGGCCGGGATGCACGTGAACGACTGGGACGCGATCGACCCCGTGCGCGCCATCGTCGCGCGGGGAGCCCCGGACGTGGCCCGTCTGCGGGACGAATCGGTCCCCCTCACCGACCTGACCGGCTGACTGGTCCTCGCAAGCCGGGTCATTTCCGTCCGCTGGTCCGTTCGTGCGGTTTCAATCCGGCGACAAGTCGAGAAAGTCCCCCGAACGGGGCCGGACTGGTGAATGCTTCCAACAGGTCGTTGCCACCACGGGGGCGGCAGCGCATGTCACCAAAGGAAGCACCATGAGCAACTCACCAGGTCGGCGCCTGCTGACCGGACTTCGCCGGCACCGCAGACACGCCGGCATCGCCGTGGTCACCACCGCGGTCGTGGCGGCCGGGCTCGGTACGGCGCCGACCGCCTCCTCCGCGCCGGACTCCGCCTGCCCCGACGTGTTCCCGAAGGCCGCGCTCGTGGACGGCGACACCGTCACCGGCCTCACCGTCAGCGAGGGCACCACCCCGGACGAGTTCACCGGCGAGTACCTCGGCCGGATCAGGGGCGGCATCGCCCCCGGCATCGACATGATCCTCGCCCGCCTGTCCTCGGACGCGATCGACCAGGTCGGCGGCATCTGGTCGGGCATGTCCGGGTCCCCCGTGTACGCCGAGGACGGCCGCCTCATCGGCGCCGTGTCCTACGGCCTGGCCTGGGGCCCCAGCCCGATCGCCGGCATCACCCCCGCCCAGGACATGTACGACCTGCTCAAGCTGCCCGCGACGAACACCACCGCCCGCCGGACGCTCGACGCGGCCGCCGAGAGCGACGAGGTCGACGTCCCGCAGTCGCTGACCCGCGAGCTCGTCGCCGCCGGCGCGAGCAGCGCCGACGTCGACGGCGGCATGAGCCGCCTGCCGCTGCCGCTCGGCATCTCCGGCTTGACCGGCGGCAAGCGCATGAACCAGGTCAAGAAGGCGCTCGACCTCGACGGCACCCGGGTCTACCGGGCCGGCGCGGTGTCCGGCGCTGCCACGCCCGAGCCGCTCGTCGCGGGTGGCAACCTCGCCGCCTCGCTGTCCTACGGTGACCTGTCCGCCATCGGCGTGGGCACCGCGACGGCGATCTGTGGTGACAAGGTGATCGCCTTCGGCCACCCGATGACCTGGAGCGGCCCGAGCCAGCTGAGCATGCACAACGCGCGGGCGATCGTCATCCAGGAGGACAGCCTCGGCGCGCCGTTCAAGATCGCGAACGCCACGAAGCCGGTCGGCCGCGTCGACCAGGACCGGCTCGCCGGCATCCTCGGGGTCGAGGGCACCGCCGCCATCCCGGACACCTCCGACGTGTCGTCGTACGTCACCGTGCCGGGTGAGAAGTCTCGCCGCGGCTCCACCCACATCAGCCTGCCCGAGGCGGTGCCGGACCTCGCCGCCTTCCACCTGCTCGCCAACGAGGACCGGGTCTTCGACGGCATCAGCGGCGGCTCCTCGGCCGTCAGCTGGACGGTCACCCTGCTCCGCGCGGACGGCACCAAGCTGAAGTACACCCGGTCGGACCGGTACGCCAACCAGTACGACATCTCCTTCGAGCCGGTGTGGGAGATCTACGAGCAGCTCTGGATGCTGCAGAACAACGAGGTCGAGGACATCGAGTTCGCGCACGTCCACGAGACCGCCAACATGACCCGTGCCTACCGGGCCTACGAGGTCAGCAAGGTGCACGTCCTCCAGTCGGGCAAGTGGGTCCTGCTCAACGGGGACAAGACGATGCGCGTGAAGGCCGGCACGGAGAAGAAGTTCCGGGTCACCCTGACCTCCAAGGAGCTCGCCACCAAGGTGGTCTACACGAAGCTGCCGATCCCGAAGCGGGCCGCGCGCCACTACGGGTACATCCGGATCCTCGGCGGCAACGACTACTACGGCGGCGGCTTCGAGGAGGAGTTCTTCGGCGAGGGCGTCAGCTCGGCCTCACCCTCCACGCTCGAGGGCCTCGTCAAGAAGCTGGCGAACAGCCCGCGCAACGACCAGCTGCTCGCCACGATCAACCTCTTCGAGGAGGACGGGTCGATCCGGCGGACGACCCGTAAGAACATCGGCACGGTCGTCGGAGGCGGCGTCACGGTCGAGGTGCGCGGGGTGCGCTGACCCCTCGTCACCGCAGCGGGGAGGTGGTCGGACCGGGAACGGTCCGGCCACCTCCTCGTCCGTCCGGGCGGCGCTCCGCGGCCACGGCGACGGGTTGCTCGGATGCCCCCAATCTCGGCATTCGCCGGGTGACCCGAACCTCGTCGCTCTAGCATCGGAGGACGGCGGCCGGCTCGGGGAGCCTCCGAGGACCGGCCCCGCCACACACGATCGTCCGCGGCCACGAGGGGGCCCCACCACCATGCCAGGGGAAGAGATCCGGGCTGCCATCGAGGCGGCCCTGGGCGACCCCTCCCGGGTGGCCGCCGCGGCCAGGCTGCTGCGCGAGACGGGAACGGAGACCTCGCTGGACCGGCTCACCGCTCTGGCCAAGCGGCTGGTCGGCGCAAGCGCCGTGCATGTCGCGGTGCTCACCGACCGGCTGGTCGTGGTCAGCCGCCAGGGCCTGCCCGTCGGCGAGCTCGACACCGGCGAGCTGCACGGCACGCTGTGCGGGCTCACGGCCAGCCTCTCCGAGCCGCTGGTCCTGGAGGACGCGACCACCGACGAGCGCGCGGCCCGCTTCCCCGTCGTACGGGCGGGCGAGGTCGGCGCCTACCTCGGGATCCCCCTGCTGTCGCGGGAGGGTGTCGTGGTCGGCTCCATGTGCGCGATCGATCCGCACCCCCACCCCTGGACCACCGAGCAGCGCGACGCCCTCGCCGACATCGCGGGCGCGGTCACCGCCGAGCTGGAGCTCGCCGCGGTGTCCGCCGAGCTGCGCGAGACGTTGGCCCGGCAGGACCTGGTCCTCCAGGCCGGCGACGTGGGCAGCTTCGACATGGACCTGCTCACCGGGCAGATCACCTGGGACGAGCGGCTGCGCACGATGTTCGGGTACGACGCCGAGCAGAGCACCGCCGACCTCGACGACATGACCGCGCGGGTGCACCCCGACGACCTCGACCGGGTGCAGAGCGCGATCACCTCGGCGATCCGCAGCGCCGGCTCCTACGAGGTCGAGTACCGGGTGGTCCTGCCCGGCGACGGCACCCGCTGGTTGCGCAACCGCGGCCGCGCCCTCGCCGGGCCGGGGCGGCGCTCCGTCCGGTTGATCGGCGCGACCTACGACTCCACGAAGCTGCGCGAGGCGGACGCCCAGGTGGCGCGCATCCTCGAGACGCTGCCCACCGGGTTCGCCTCGGTCACCTCCGACTTCGTCATCGGCTACGTCAACGGGACCGCGGAGAAGATCCTGCGGACCAGCCGGGACCGGCTGGTCGGGCGCAACGTGTGGGAGGCCTTCCCGTCGGTGCACCCCGAGCGGTTCCGGCAGACGTACGGCCCGACGCTGCGCTCGGGCCGGGCGGTGGTGCTGGAGGAGCACCACCCGCCGCTCGACACCTGGTACGAGATCCGGGTGTGGCCGATGGACGACGGCTTCAGCATCTACGTCGACGACATCACCGAGAGCCGCCGGATCGCCGCCGAGCGCCGCGGGGCGCTGGCCGCCCGTGAGGAGGCGATCGCCGAGGCGGAGCGCGCCGGCCACAGCCTGCGCATGCTCGCCGAGGCCAGCGCCGCGATGGGCGCGACCCTCGACGAGGACCTCCTCGTCGAGCTGCTCCTCGACGCAGTGGTCCCCGGTCTCGCGGGCTGGGCCACGGTCCGGCTGCTGCGCCCGCCGAGTGCCGAGCACGACGTCGTCGAGATGGTCCGCTACCGCGGCGAGCGCGACCCGGACGCCCCGGTGACGCGGACGGCGACCGCCACGCTCCTCTCCCGTGACCACCGGCCGCTCGGCACGCTGATGGCGCAGCTGCCGGACGGCGACGAGGTCGTCCGCGCCGACCAGGAGCGGCTCCTCGGGAACCTCGCCGACCGCGCGTCGGCCGCGATCGAGAACGCCCGGCTGTACACCACCCAGCAGCGGATGAGCGAGGTGCTGCAGCGCAGCATGCTCACCCGGCTGCCCGAGGTGCGCGACTTGGGCATCGTGGCCCGTTACCGTCCCACCGCCGACCAGGCACAGGTCGGCGGCGACTGGTACGACGCCTTCGAGCAGCCCGACGGCCGCACCGTGCTCGTCATCGGCGACGTGGTGGGGCACGACCGGCACGCCGCCGCGGCCATGGGCCAGCTGCGCAACCTGCTGCGCGGCCTCGGCTTCGACAGCCACGTCCCGGCCTCGGAGCTCCTGCGCGGCGTGGACCGGGCGATGCACGCGCTCGAGGTCGACGCCCTGGCCACGGCACTGGTCGCGGTCGTCGAGCCGGACAGCGGAGACGGCCGCCGTACGGTCCGCTGGGCCAGCGCCGGCCACCTGCCGCCGGTGGTGGTCCGCGGCGACGGCACCGTGAAGCTGCTCGAGCTCGAGGACAACCTGCTGCTCGGGGTCGACCCCGGGACCGTGCGCACCGACCAGGAGACCACGCTGTGCGCCGCCGACACGCTGCTGCTCTACACCGACGGCCTGGTGGAGCGCCGCGACCACAGCATGGCCAGCGCCCTCGACCGGCTGGTGCAGTGCCTGGCCGAGCACGCCGACGGCGGCGTCCGCTCGCTGGAGGAGATCTGCGACGGGCTGCTGCACGAGCTGGTCCCCGCCCGCCCCGACGACGACGTCGCGCTGATCGCGGTCCGGCCGCGGCGGCCGGTGGGCTGCCCCGGCACGGCCTGACCGGCCACCCGCCGAGCCGTCACCCCTGGCCGGCTACCGGCCGAGCAGGCCCTCCATGGTCTCGATCTCCTGGGTCTGCGAGGTCTCGATGTCCTCGGCGAGGTCGGTGGCCTGGGCGCTCTCCCCCGCCTCCTGCTCCTCCTGGGCCATCTCCACCGCTCCCTCGTGGTGCTCGATCATCATCTCGAGCCACAGGTCCTGGAACTCCGCGTCGGAGGCCTTCTCCAGCGACTCCATCTCCTCGGCGCCCATCATCCCGGGCACGTCGGTGCCGTGCTCCATGGCCGTGTCGTCGCCGTGGGCGTTGGCGTGGTCGCGAACCGTCTCGGGGACGGGCTCGTCCCACTCCTCCAGCCAGTCGGCCATCTTCTCGATCTCGGGGGTCTGCGCGGCCCGGATGTCGTCGGCGAGCGCGCCCACCTCCGGGTCGAGGTCACGACCCATGGTCAGGTCGACCATCTGCAGGGCCTGCGCGTGGTGCTGGATCATGTCGCCGGCGAAGCTCACGTCGGCCTCGTTGTGGCCGGCGCCCCCCGAGCCGGCGTCGCTGCTCTCGGCACAGCCGGCGAGGGCGACGAGCAGGGACGCGGCGGCGAGCGCGCGCAGGTGACGCATGTGGGGGCTCCTTGCGGTGGTCTGCGATGGTCCGGAGGCTGGTCACCGCGAGTCTAGGAGGGCCCCCAAGGAGCGCCGTGGGCGGTGCCGCTCACCCGGGCCGGAGCACGGCTCTGCGGCGCCGGTACTCCTCCTCGTCGATCTCGCCGCGGGCGAAGCGCTCGTCGAGGACCTCCTCGGCCCGGCTGCGCCGGGCTCCCCCGGCCCCCGGCTGGGGGCCGGTCGAGGCCATCCGGAGCAGCGCGATCACGACCGCCACCACCAGCGCGACGAGGAGCAGGACGGCGATCACCATGAACACCCAGCCGCCCCAGCCGAGCCCGTCGTGCATGTCCCAGCCCGAGTCGCCGTAGCGTCCCCCGTCCCGGTTGAAGTCGTCCCACATCGCGGTGACCTGCCTCTCGTCCCGATGCGGTCAGGGTCACCCGGGGCGTGGAGCCTCACCAGTGCCCTCGGACACGACGTGGCGGGACCTTGGACCCGCCACGCCCTAAGGTGGTCCGCGTGAGCGGCGCTTCCTGGGAGTACGGCGACGTGGTGGTCCGCCGCGAGGTCCTCAAGGGACACCCCTGGGTCGGCTTCCCCACCTACGTCGTGGAGGACAGCGAGGACCTGCTGGCGGTGTACCTCGCGGAGGGGTCCACGCTCGCCTACGCCCGCTGGCCCTTCGACCGCTGGGTGCACCCCTGGCGGACCGCCGGGCACACGCACTGGAGCGGGCACGGGAAGCTCATGCTGCACCGCCCCGGCGACCGCTACTCCGTCGACGTGTTCTGGAGCGGGCCGGATCGCACGTTCAGCGGCTGGTACCTCAACCTCCAGGACCCGTTCCGGCGGTGGGAGCGCGGGTTCGACACCCTCGACCACGAGCTCGACTTCTGGGTCCCCGCGGACGGCGGGTGGGTGGTCAAGGACGCGGAGATGTTCGAGCACCGCGTCGCCGAGGAGCGGTACACCGACGAGGAGGCGGCGGAGGTCCGGGCGACCGGCCGCGAGATCGTGGCGATGCTCGAGTCCGGCGACCACTGGTGGGACCCCGCGTGGGCCACCTGGGCCCCGCCGGAGCAGTGGGTGGCGGCCGCCGTACCTCCGGACTGGGCGACCGCCCGCTGACACATCCGCCGGTACGACGGCCGGCGCGGCGCCCTAGCGGTCGACGGCCATCTCGCCGAGCAGGGACCAGTCGTCCTGGGGCACGTCGAAGTTCACGATCCTCGGGGTCTCCGCCAGGTACGGCGGCAGCGTGGACTGCGCGGCCTTGAAGTGGTCGGACCGCACGTGCGCGCCACCGGCGTCGCCATCACGGAAGGCCTCGACGAGCACGTACTCGGTGGGGTCCTCGACGCTCCGGGACCAGTCGAACCAGAGGCAGCCCGGCTCGTTGCGCGTCGCCTGCGTGAAGTCGGCGGCGATCTCGGGCCAGCGGTCGGCGTGCTCGGGCAGGACGCGGAACTTGGCGGTGATGAAGATCAAGGGAGCTCCTCGGGATCGGCCGTGGTGGCTGGACTCGCCCCGAGACTACTGACCCGGGCCGACCCACCCGGTCCACCCACCACCGGTCAGCCGAAGAGGCCCTTGCGGCGCTTCGTCTTCTTGGCCAGACGCTTCTTGCCCTTGGCAGCCTGCTTCTTGCCCTTGGCGACCTGCTTCTTGCCCTTCTCGGCGACGCGACCCACGTCCGGGCCGGTGCCCTTGGCCTTGCGCCTCTTCTTGCGCCACGACCTCTTCGTCTCCTCGACCGGATGGGACAACGACCGCGGCAGCATCATCGTCGTCGCCTGACCGAAGAGCTTGCGAGCCAGGCCCAGCAGCGGGATCCCCAGCGGAAGAAGGATCACGGTGACGCACAGGATCCCGGCCACCAGGCCGACCAGGGACGCCACGATCCAGAGCAGCCCGCCTCCGAACGCGCGAAAGAACTGCATGACTCTCACCTCCCTCACCTGACGTGGGAGTACCCAGTTCCCGCCTCGTCACCCGCTCCCGTCGCCCGTGTTCGTGAGGACCGTGTCAGGATCGCGTCAGGGACGTCCGCACCACCGTTAGGGCGCCGTTAGGGGCATGCCGCTGCGGCGTCGCGCGGCGTTCAATCGAGTCATGGCCGACCTCACCTTCATCGCGCTGACCGCGCTGTTCTTCGTCGTCTCCGCTCTGGTGGTCAAGGCGGTCGAGCGACTGTGAGCGCCGAACACTCAGTCGCCCTCGTCATCTCGGTCCTCCTCCTCGGCTACCTCCTGGTGGCCCTGCTGTTCCCGGAGCGTTTCTAGATGTCCGACGCCACCGCCGCCCTGCTCCAGGTCGTGACGCTGCTCGTGGCCCTGGCCCTGGCCTACCGTCCCCTCGGCGACTACATGGCCCGGGTCTACGTCGACGAGCACCACACCCGGATCGAGCGCGGGCTCTACCGCGTGATGGGCGTCGATCCCGATGCCGACCAGCGGTGGGCGGTCTACGCCCGGTCCCTCCTCGCCTTCTCGTTCGTGAGCGTCCTGGGCCTGTACACGCTCCAGCGCCTCCAGCCACGGCTGCCGCTCTCCCTCGGCTTCCCCGGTGTCGCCCCCGACCAGGCGTTCAACACCGCTGCCTCGTTCGTCACCAACACCAACTGGCAGTCCTACTCCGGCGAGTCGACGATGGGTCACCTCACGCAGATGTCCGGGCTCGCGGTGCAGAACTTCGTCTCGGCCGCGGTCGGCATCGCCGTCGCCGTCGCGCTGGTCCGTGGCTTCCGGCGAGCCCGCACCGACCGCGTCGGCAACTTCTGGGTGGACCTGGTCCGCGGCACCCTGCGTATCCTGCTGCCGATCGCGGTCCTGGCCACGCTCGTCCTGGTGGCGCTGGGGGCGGTGCAGAACCTGAGCGCCGGGATCGAGGTCACCACGCTCACCGGTCAGTCCCAGACCATCACCGGAGGCCCGGTCGCGTCGCAGGAGGTCATCAAGGAGCTGGGCACCAACGGGGGCGGCTTCTACAACGTCAACGCCGCTCACCCCTTCGAGAACCCGACCCCGGTGAGCAACCTGGTCGAGGTCTTCCTGCTCCTGCTGATCCCGGTCGCGCTGACCAGGACGTTCGGCGTCCTGGTCGGCGACACGCGGCAGGGGTACGCCGTGCTCGCCGCGATGGGCGTGATCTGGGCGGTGCTGCTCGTCGGGGTGACCGCGCTCGAGGCGTCACACCCGGGTACGGCGTTCGGGCTCGCCGGAGCGTCGATGGAGGGCAAGGAGACTCGCTTCGGCGAGGCCGCGTCGTCGCTGTTCGCGGTGTCCACCACCGGCACCTCCGCCGGAGCGGTCAACTCCTTCCACTCCTCGTTCACCGCGGTGTCGGGCGGACTGCTGCTCCTCAACATGGGTCTCGGCGAGGTGGCGCCGGGCGGGGTCGGCTCCGGGCTGTACGGCATGCTCGTGCTGGCGATCCTGGCCGTGTTCGTGGCCGGTCTGATGGTCGGCCGCACGCCGGAGTACCTGCGCAAGAAGATCCGCGCCCGCGAGATGAAGCTGGTCGCGCTGTACATCCTCACGATGCCGGTCGTCGTGCTGGCCGGCACGGGGGTGTCGATGGCCCTGCCGGGCCCCCGGGAGTCGATCCTCAACCCGGGGCCGCACGGGCTGTCCGAGGTGCTCTACGCGTTCATGTCGGCCGGCAACAACAACGGGTCGGCGTTCGCCGGCCTCTCGGTCGACAGCGCCTGGTACAACACCGTGCTCGGTCTCACCATGCTCTTCGTGCGCTTCGTCCCGATCGTGCTGGTGCTGGCCCTCGCCGGCTCCCTGGCCGGCCAGCAGCACGTGCCGGCCACGGCGGGGACGCTGCCGACCCACCGCCCGCTGTTCGTCGGGATGCTGACCGGCGTGGTCGTCGTCGTCGCCGGGCTCACCTTCTTCCCGGTCCTCGCCCTCGGTCCGCTCGCGGAGGGCCTGTCGTGACCCCCCTCCACCTGCTGGCGTCCTCGCTCCCGGACGCGCTGCGCAAGCTCGACCCGCGAACCATGGTCAGGCACCCCGTCATGTTCGTGGTCGAGACCGGCGCCGTGCTGTCGACGGTCCTGGCCGTCACCGTCCCCAGCACCTTCGCCTGGTCGGTGGTGGCGTGGCTGTGGCTCACCGTCGTCTTCGCGAACCTGGCGGAGGCCGTCGCCGAGGGACGCGGCAAGGCGCAGGCCGCCACGCTCCGCCGCGCCAAGACCGAGACCGTGGCACGGCGCCTGCGCGAGGACGGCTCGGAGGAGCAGGTCGGTGCTCCCGACCTGCTGGTCGGCGACCACGTGGTGGTCGAGGCAGGGCAGATCATCCCCGGCGACGGCGACGTGGTCGAGGGGATCGCCAGCGTCGACGAGTCGGCGATCACCGGCGAGTCCGCCCCGGTGATCCGCGAGTCCGGCGGCGACCGCAGCTCGGTCACCGGGGGCACCAGGGTGCTCTCGGACCGGATCGTGGTCCGGATCACCGCGAAGCCCGGCGAGGGCTTCATCGACCGGATGATCGCGCTCGTCGAAGGCGCCTCCCGGCAGAAGACGCCCAACGAGATCGCCCTCGACATCCTGCTGGCCAGCCTGACCGTCATCTTCCTGGCCGCCACGGTCACCCTCCAGCCGTTCGCGATCTACTCCGGCGCCGAGCAGTCGCTCATCGTCCTGGTGGCGCTGCTGGTGTGCCTGATCCCGACCACGATCGGGGCGCTGCTGTCCGCGATCGGCATCGCCGGCATGGACCGCCTGGTGCAACACAACGTGCTGGCCATGTCCGGGCGCGCCGTCGAGGCCGCCGGCGACGTCGACACGCTGCTGCTCGACAAGACCGGCACCATCACGCTGGGCAACCGGCAGGCCTCCGAGTTCCACCCGGTGGACGGCGTCGACCCCCGGGCCGTCGCGAGTGCCGCCCAGCTGTCCAGCCTCGCCGACGAGACCCCGGAAGGCCGGTCGATCGTCGTGCTCGCCAAGCGCGACCACGGACTGCGCGAGCGTCGGCCCGGTGAGCTGACCCACGCGCACTTCGTCGAGTTCACCGCGCAGACCCGGATGTCCGGCGTCGACCTCGACGGTGGCCGCCGGATCCGCAAGGGCGCCGCGGCCGCGGTGATGAAGTGGGTCCGGGAGAACGGCGGCCATCCCACCGAGGAGGTCGGCGCGATCGTCGACGCCATCTCCACCGCCGGGGGGACCCCGCTCGTCGTCGCCGAGCACCTCGACGGGGGGCCCGCCCGCGCCCTCGGCGTGATCGGGCTCAAGGACATCGTCAAGGAAGGCATGCGCGAGCGCTTCGACGAGATGCGCCGGATGGGGATCCGCACCGTGATGATCACCGGCGACAACCCCCTCACGGCGCGCGCGATCGCCGAGGAGGCCGGCGTCGACGACTTCCTCGCCGAGGCGACGCCCGAGGACAAGATGGCGCTGATCAAGCGGGAGCAGGAAGGCGGCCGGCTCGTCGCGATGACCGGGGACGGCACCAACGACGCCCCCGCACTGGCCCAGGCCGACGTCGGGGTCGCGATGAACAGCGGTACGTCGGCGGCGAAGGAGGCCGGCAACATGGTCGACCTCGACTCCAACCCGACGAAGCTCATCGAGATCGTGGGCATCGGCAAGCAGCTGCTCATCACGCGGGGCTCCCTGACCACCTTCTCGATCGCCAACGACGTCGCGAAGTACTTCGCGATCATCCCGGCGATGTTCAGCGGCGTCTTCGTCGGCCTGGACACGCTCAACGTCATGCGGCTGGCGACGCCGCAGTCGGCGATCCTGTCCGCGGTCGTCTTCAACGCGCTGGTCATCGTCGCGCTGATCCCGTTGGCCCTGCGCGGTGTCCGGTACCGGCCCTCCTCGGCGGCGGCCATGCTGCGCCGCAACCTGACGGTCTACGGCCTCGGCGGCGTCGTCGCCCCGTTCGTCGGCATCAAGCTCCTGGACCTGCTGGTCTCACGGATCCCCGGAATCGGCTGAGAGGTACCCCGTGAGGACATCGACTCCTGCCGCACTGCGCCAGCTCGGCGCCGGGCTCCGCGCCCTGCTCGTCCTGACGCTCGTCGTGGGCGTGGCCTACCCGCTGCTCCTGACCGCCGTCGCGCAGGTGGTCCTCCCCGACCACGCCGACGGCTCGCTGGTCGCGTCCCGGGACGGGCTGGTCGGCTCGGAGCTCCTCGGGCAGTCCTTCACCCGGCCGGTCACCGAGGACGGTGAGCCCGTCACCGATGCCGTCGGAGTGCCGGTCACCGAGCCCGACCCGGCGTACTTCCAGAACCGGCCCTCGGCCGCGGGCGGGGGCTACGACCCGCTGTCCAGCTCGGCCTCCAACTACGGCCCGGAGAACCCGGACCTCGTCGCGCTGGTGGAGGAGCGCCGGGCCCTCGTCGCCGCGCTCGACGGGGTCGATCCCGAACAGGTGCCCCCGGACGCCCTGCTCGCCAGCGGGTCCGGGCTCGACCCGCACATCAGCCCGGCTTACGCCCACCTGCAGGCCGCGCGGGTGGCCCGCGAGCGCGGCCTCGCCCCCGAGCAGGTACGCCGCCTGGTCGACGACCTCACGCAGGGCAGGTCCCTCGGCTTCCTCGGCGAGCCGCGCGTCAACGTGCTGCTGCTGAACCTGGCGCTCGACGAGCAGGCCGGCACGCCGGACGAGGCAGACTCGGAGTAGACGGAATCGACGCCGCGCGCGCACGAGCCGACGGGAGGTGGCATGGCACGAGGACGGTTGAGGGTGTACCTGGGCGCCGCGCCCGGCGTCGGCAAGACCTACGCCATGCTCGGCGAGGGCCGGCGTCGCCTCGAGCGCGGCACCGACGTGGTCGTCGGCTTCGTCGAGACCCACGGCCGGCTGCACACCGCGGAGATGACCGAGGGACTGGAGATCGTCTCCCGGCGCGAGCTGCGGTACCGCGAGGCCGTGTTCACCGAGATGGACGTCGACGCGGTGCTCGCCCGCCGGCCCGCGGTGGCGCTGGTCGACGAGCTCGCGCACACGAACGTGCCGGGGTCGCGCAACGAGAAGCGCTGGCAGGACGTCGAGGAGCTCCTCGGCGCCGGGATCGACGTGGTCTCCACGGTGAACATCCAGCACCTCGAGTCGGTCAACGACGTCGTCGCCAAGATCACCGGAGTGGCCCAGCGCGAGACGGTTCCCGACTCCGTCGTACGCGCCGCCGACCAGGTGGAGCTCGTCGACATGGCACCCGAGGCGCTGCGGCGCAGGATGGCTCACGGCAACGTCTACGCCGCCGAGAAGGTGGACGCGGCGCTGAGCAACTACTTCCGCGTCGGCAACCTGACCGCGCTGCGCGAGCTCGCCCTGCTGTGGACCGCCGACAAGGTCGACGAGGCCCTGCAGACCTACCGGTCCGAGCACGAGATCGAGGGCACCTGGGAGACGCGCGAGCGGGTGGTGGTCGCGCTCACCGGCGGGCCGGAGGGCGAGACCCTGGTCCGTCGGGCGGCGCGGATCGCCGCCCGGTCGACCGGAGGCGAGCTGCTCGCGGTCCACGTCACGCGCTCGGACGGCCTCACCGGCGCCGACCCTGCCGCGCTCGCGGACCAGCGACGGCTCGTCGAGTCCCTCGGCGGTACCTACCACCAGATCCTCGGGGAGGACGTGCCCGAGGCCCTGCTCACGTTCGCCCGCGCCGAGAACGCCACCCAGCTGGTGCTCGGCGCGAGCCGGCGGTCGTGGCTGGCCACCCTGTTCTCGGGTCCCGGCATCGGCGCCACCACGATCCGCGACTCGGGCGACATCGACGTCCACATCGTCACGCACAGCGAGACCGGCCGCGGAACCCGGATCCCGCGGCTGCGCGGAACGCTCAGCTCGCGCCGCCGGTTCCAGGGCTTCGTCCTGGCCGTGGCGCTCCCCCCGCTGCTGACGCTCACGCTGTCGTCCCACCGGGCCACCTTGAACCTCGTCAGCGACGTGCTGGTCTTCCTCCTGGTCGTGGTGGTGGTCGCCCTGGTCGGCGGCTTCCTGCCGGCGCTGGTCGCGGCCGTGGGCGGGTCGCTCCTGCTCAACTACTACTTCACGCCGCCGCTGCACACGTTCGCCGTGAACGAGGGCAACAACGTGCTCGCCCTCGGCGTCTTCGTCGCGGTCGCCCTCCTGGTCAGCTCGGTGGTGGACCTCGCCTCCCGGCGCACCCGCCAGGCCGCGCGCTCGGCAGCCGAGTCCGAGACGCTCGCCACGCTGGCCGGCAGCGTGCTGCGCGGGGAGCACGCCCTGCAGGCGCTCCTGGATCGGGTCCGCGAGTCGTTCTCCCTCACCTCGGCGACCCTGCTCGAGCGCCGGCCCGCGCCCCGCGCCGGGGGTGGGGTCATGGCCCAGGGCCCGGCCGCCGACTGGTCGGTGGTGGCCGGAGCCGGCACGGACGTCTGCACCCGCCCCGAGGAGGCGGACACCGCGGTGCCGTTCGGCGACGACGTGGTCCTCGCGCTGCGGGGCCGCCCCCTGCACGCCGACGAGCAGCGTCTCGTGGGGGCGTTCGCGGCGCAGGCCGCCGTCGTCCTGGAGCGGCAGAGGCTGAGTGCGGCCGCGGCGGCCGCCGTACCCCTCGCCGAGGCGAACAAGATGCGCACCGCACTGCTCGCCGCCGTCGGCCACGACCTGCGGACCCCGCTCGCCGCGGCCAAGGCCGCCGTCACCAGCCTGCTCAGCCGGGACGTCCACTGGTCCGAGGAGGACCGTGAGGAGCTCCTCGAGACAGCCGACGAGTCGCTGGACAAGCTGGCCGCACTCGTCGACAACCTGCTCGACCTGAGCCGGCTCCAGGCCGGTGCCCTCGACGTGCTCACCCGCCCCACCGCGCTGCTCGAGGTGGTCGCCCGCGCGCTCGACGACGTCGGCGACGAGGGTCGGCACGTCGTCATCGACCTCCCCGACGACCTCCCCGAGGTCCTCGCCGACCCCGGGCTGCTGGAGCGGGTCGTCGCCAACCTGCTCGCCAACGCGGTGCGCCACTCCCCCGCCGCCGCACCGCCCACGCTCACCGGGAGCCGCCTCAGGGGCACCGTGCAGCTCCGGGTGATCGACCGGGGACCGGGGATCCCGCCGGAAGCGCGCGAGCGGGTCTTCGCACCGTTCCAGCGGCTCGGCGACACCGACAACACCACCGGGGTCGGCCTCGGCCTCGCCCTGGCCCGCGGCCTGACCGAGGTGATGGGTGGCACGCTGACCCCCGAGGAGACGCCCGGCGGCGGGCTGACCATGGTCGTGTCGCTCAACGCCGTCCCGGCGCCAGACCAGGCGCCGGCCCCCGAGCCGGGACGCCGTGAACGACGTGCCGAGCCGGCGGCGCGGACGGAGGCCGAGCCGTGAACCGGGTCCTCGTGGTCGACGACGAGCCCCAGATCGTGCGCGCCCTGGCCATCAACCTGCGCGCCCGCCGGTACGAGGTGCACACCGCCACCACCGGCGCGGAGGCGCTGGCGACGGCGGCGCGCAACCCGCCTGACCTCGTGATCCTCGACCTCGGCCTCCCGGACCTCGACGGGGTCGACGTGATCCGGGGCCTGCGGGGCTGGAGCAGCGCGCCGATCCTCGTCCTGTCCGGGCGCAGCGACAGCATCGACAAGGTCGAGGCCCTCGACGCCGGCGCGGACGACTACCTCACCAAGCCGTTCGGGGTCGACGAGCTGCTGGCCCGCCTGCGCGCCCTCACCCGGCGCGCCGGGTCGCCCGAGAGCCAGCCCGCGGTGCAGCTCGGGCGGGCCACCGTCGACCTCGCCGCCCGGAGGGTCACGTACACCGACGAGGACGGCGTCGTCGACGTACGTCTGACACCGACCGAGTGGCACCTGCTCGAGGTGCTGCTGCGGCATCCCGGCAAGCTGCTCAGCCAGAAGCAGCTGCTCCGCGAGGTCTGGGGGCCCGGGTACGAGAACGCGCAGGGCAACTTGCGGCTCTACATGGCCCAGCTGCGCCGCAAGCTCGAGCCGGACCCGGCGCGGCCGCGCTACCTGCTCAACGAGCCCGGTATGGGCTACCGGTTCGACCCCGGCACCGACGTCCGGCGTCACTGACTCGTGCCCCCGCACGGCCTTCGGGATGACGTGGTGTCGCTTGCGGCACACTGTGCGGATGCTGCACCTGCGGATCACGGCACCGACCCACCTGACCGACGACGTGCTGGCCGCCCTGGACGACCCGGCCGTCAGCAGCCTGTCCACGATCCGGGGCGCGGCGGTCCGTCCGCGCGGCGACCTGGTGCTCGCCGACGTCGCCCGGGAGGCCGCCAACGACGTCATCGACCGGCTGCGCGACCTCGGCGTCCACCACGAGGGCAGCCTGCACGTGGAACCGGTACGGGCCTGGCTCTCGCAGACCGGGTTCGACGCGGAGCGGCGGTCCCCGGGAAGCAGCGCCGACGCCGTCGTCTGGGCGGACGTCACGCAGCGGTCCTACGAGGAGTCCGAGCTCAACTGGACCTACGTCAGCTTCATGGTGCTGGCCACCCTGATCGCCGGCGTCGCGATCGTGCTCGACTCCCAGATCCTGGTGATCGGGGCGATGGTGCTCGGCCCGGAGTTCGGCGCGGTCGCCGCGCTCGGCGTGGCGCTCGTGCGTCGTCGCTACTCCCTGCTGGCGATCGCCGTCCGCACGCTCCTGGCCGGCTTCGCCGTGGCGATCGCGGCGACGACGGCCGCGGCGCTGGTCGGCCGCGCGCTGGGCTGGGTGACGCTCGCGGACGTGACCGGCCACCGGCCGGACACCGCCTTCATCTACACCCCCGACAAGTGGTCGTTCATCGTCGCGGTCATCGCCGCGGCCGCCGGCGTCCTCTCCCTCACCTCGGCCCGCGTCGGCGGGCTGTCCGGGGTGTTCATCTCGGTGACGACGGTCCCGGCGGCCGGGAACGTCGCCCTGGGGCTGGCCTTCGGCGCCGGCGACGAGATCTGGGGCAGCTCGCTCCAGCTGCTGCTGAACCTGTCCGGCATGGCCCTCGCCGGCTGGATCACCCTGGCGACGCAGCAGGTCGTCTGGTCCCGCGTCTCCGCGCACCGGGCCCGGCTGGTCGAGCGGCTCCGACGTCCCCGCCCGTCGCCGAGGTCGTGACCATCGTCCCTGTCGTACGGCGCCGCCACGGCACATGATCGAGGCATGCCCTCGACCAGGATGCTCACCAGGCCCCTCGCGCTGGCCGTCGCGGCCGGCGCGGCGTACGGCGTCTCCCGCTGGCCGGCGATGACGCACTGGGGCGCCACCCCCGACGAGACCGAGGAGTCCCTGCCGGGCGACGAGATCGTCGGCGAGGCGAGGTACCGCACCACCCATGCGGTCACGATCGACGCACCGGTCGAGCGCGTGTGGCCGTGGCTCGTGCAGCTGGGGCAGGGTCGTGGCGGGATGTACAGCTACGACTGGCTGGAGAACCTCGTCGGCCTGCACATGCACAGCGCGGACCGGATCCACCCCGAGCTGCAGGACCTCGCCGTGGGCGACGTGGTCCGGCTGGTCCCCGCCGGGACGGATCCGCCGCTGCGCTTCGTCGTGGCCCGGCTCGAGGCCCCGCACGTCCTCGTGCTCGGTCCCTCCGGCAGCCGCGCCGACGCGCTCGCGGGCAACCTGCCGTACCCGTGCTGGACGTTCCGGCTGAGGCCCACCTCCTGGGGCGGGACGCGGCTCGTGGTCCGGTTCCAGAGCGACTTCCGGCCGAGCCCGGCGGGGTGGCTGATGAACAAGTACGCGCTCACCCCCGTGCACTTCGCGATGGAACGCAAGATGCTGCTCGGCATCAAGGAACGTGCCGAGCAGGACGCCTGAGGGTCCGTCCGGGCCATGTCGGCGGGCTCCGCGGCTGGCCTACCGTCGACGCATGACCGCGCCGACGGGGGACCCGACCAGCAGGACGCTGGCCCTGGTCCGGGCGGGTCTCTGGCTGCTCCCGGTGTACGGCGTGCTGCTCACCCTGTCCACGCTGACCCACCAGCCGGACCCGGAGACCGACTTCGCGGGCTACTCCCGCTACGTCACCACCGACCTCTTCCTGGCCAGCCACCTGGGCGCGAGCATCCTCGGCGCCGGGCTCGGCCTGGTCGGTCTGGTCGCCGCGCTGCTCCTGCTGGTCCGGGGCCCGGCGGCTGTGCCGGCGCTCGTGGCCACGTCGCTGACCATCGTCGCGAACACGCTGCTGACCGCGGTCTTCGCGGCCGCCGCGTTCGCGCAGCCGGCGATCGGTCGGGCGTTCCTGGCCGGCGACGAGACCGCACGCGACATCGACGCGGACGTGTACGGAACGCCGCTGTTCAGCACCGCCGGGGTCGGCCTGCTGCTGTTCGTCGCCGGTGCCGTGGTCTTCGGGCTCGCGCTCGCCCGGACGTCGCCGGAGCTCCGCTGGCCGGGCTACGGCTACGCCACGGGTCTGGTCGTGTTCGCGCTGCTCGGGATCCCCGTCCCGGTCGTCCAGCCCCTCGGCGGTGCGGTCGCCGCGGTCTCGGCCGCCCTGGTCGCCGTACGGCTGCCGCGGGCGAGTCCGGTGCTCAGCCCTGGGGCTGGGCGATGTTGACCATCCACGAGATCCCGAACCGGTCCTCGCAGGCGCCGAACTCGTCGCCCCACATCTGCCGCTCCAGCGGGACCGACACGCTGCCGCTGGCGGAGAGCTTCTCCCAGTAGCCACGCAGCTCGTCGGCGTCGTCCCCGCTGAGGCTCACCGCGATGTTGTTGCCCGGGTTGTGCTCCATCCCGGGCGGGGTGTCGGCGCCCATCAGGGTGAACCCGCGGTCGGTCTCGAGATTGGCGTGCATGATCTTGTCGGCCGATCCGGGGTCGGGAGCCCCGAACTCGCCGAAGGTGCTCAGGGTCAGGTTGCCGCCGAAGACGGCCTGGTAGAACTCCATGGCCTGCCGGGCGTCGCCGCCGAAGCTGATGTACGGGTTGAGTCGAGAGGCCATCGCGGACTCCTGGGTCGAGGAAACGGTGCGGACCCTTCGCACCCTAGTGGCGCTGCGGTCGCGGGGCGAGACCCGTCGGTCCCCACGCCGGACCACGCCGGACCTCCTCGGCGGGAGACGCCAACGCCCCAACCGTCAGGCCCGGAGGACGAGCAGGGCGATGTCGTCCTCGGCCGCGACCGAGCTGCGCAGCAGGTGGTCGCACAGCTCCTCCACGCCCAGGCGGTGGCAGTCCCGCAGCACCTCGACGATCCAGGCAAGCCCCTCGGCGACCGGGACGCCACGACGTTCGATGAGGCCGTCGGTGTAGAGGACCACGGTGGTTCCCGGCGGCAGGGTGACGCAGTGGTCCCCCCGCGACGTCGTGGCGTCCACGCCGAGCAGCAGGTCGGGAGCGTCCTCGAGCAGACGAGTCCGTCCGTCCGGCTCGATCAGCACCGGCGGCGGGTGCCCGGCGTTGGACCAGCGGAGCGTCAGCGGCCCCCGGCCGTCACCGCTCACCTGCGCGAGTACGGCGGTGGCGACGATGTCCTGCGCGGTCGCCAGCATGACCCGGTCGACCCCCCGCAGCACCTGGCCGGGCGCGTCGGGATGCATCGTGTAGGCGACTCCGCGCAACATGTTGCGCACCTCGGCCATCGCCGCGGCGGCCTGCTGGTCGTGGCCGGCGACGTCACCGATCACCACCGTCAGCGAGCCGTCGGACAGCTCGAACAGGTCGTACCAGTCCCCGCCGATCTGGGCCAGCTCGACCGCCGGCTGGTAGCGCACCGCCACCTCCGGGCGCTGCGACCGGATGAACCGTGGGAGCAGGCTGCGCTGGAATGCCTCGGACATCCCCCGCTGGACCTCGGCCATGTGCCGTTCGGCGCTCCTCACCCGCACCCGCTCCAGCGCCTCCCGGAGCGCGGCCGCGACCAGGCGGAGGAACCCCAGGTAGTCGTCGTCCAGGGCCAGGAACGGGCTGAGCGTGACCACGAGGAGGCACTGCTCCCCCGCGTCGGAGGAGCTCAGCGGCAGCCGCGCCACCCGGCGGTCACCCCGGGTCTCGAGCACGCCGTACCCGAGGGCGACGACCTCCGCCGGGTCGTCGGGTACCGGCCCCGCGGCGGCGCCACCGACCGTGCTGAGCCGGATGTCGGCCTCGGGGAAGTCGTGGGCCGCGGCCCGCAGGAGCGGCAGTGCGTTGTCGCGCATCTCCTCGGGAAGCTCGACGTGGGCGAGACGTTCGTTGAGCCGGCTCAGCAGCTGCAGGCGACGCCGGGAGAGGACCTCCTCCGTGGTCTCCGCGGCGATGTCCATGACGCCCTCGACGCGGTTGTCGCGGCCCCGCACCGGCGAGTAGGAGAACGTGAAGTAGCACTCCTCGAGGAAGCCGCGCCGGTGCAGTGGTACGTACTCGTCCTCGACCCAGGTGGCGTCGTTCCCGTCCAGCACCCCGTGCAGCATGGGGCCGATCAGCGGCCACGCCTCCGGGAACACGTCGCGTGCCGGCGTGCCCAGGGCACTCGGGTGCTTGTCGGCGATCAGCGGGACGAACGCCTCGTTGTAGACGAGGACGAGCTCCGGCCCCCACATGAGCGTGACGGGGAACCGGGTCTTGGTCATGAGGTCGACGGTGGTGACCAGCGCCTCGCTCCAGGACGCGACTGGTCCGAGCGGAGTTGCAGCCCAGTCCACCGTCTCGTAGACAGACCCCAGGGTCCCGAGGTCGTCGAAGTAGTTACGCACCGCCGCAATGTAGCCCGTCGCGCGTGAGCGTTCCCTGATTCCGGGCGGGTGACGGCCGTGGGCCAGACCACGCCACTTCAGTCGAACGGCCCGCCGGGGTCGATCTGCTGGGCGAGGTACTGGTTGACGCCGACCCGTTCGATCGCGTCGAGCTGGCTCTCGAACCAGTCGGCGTGCTTCTCCTCGTCACGCACCATCTCCTCGAACACCGCGGCGCTGCCGTGGTCCCCGAGCTCGCGACACTCCTTGGCGCTCGCGTTGAACTGCGCGACGGCGGCCTTCTCGCTCTCGAGGGCGAGGCGCAGCATCTCCTCGGCGTTCTCCCCCACCTGGATGGCGTTGAGCCGCTGGACGTTGGGGTGCCCGTCGAAGAGCAGGATCCGGTTGATGAGGTCGTCGGCGTCCCGCATCTCGTCGATGGAGAGGTCGTAGAACACCTTGCCGAGCCGACCGAAGCCCCAGCTGTCGAGCATGCGGGCGTGCAGGAAGTAGGTGTTGGTGACGGTCAGCTCGAAGGTGAGCGCGTCGTTGAGCAGGTCCACGATGCGGGGGCTAGCTGGCTGCAACTTCGACCTCCGGCAGGGATGCGACGGTCGGCTCATGCTCGCACAGCAGGCGCCGCAGGGAGAAGACACACGCACCGCAGCTCTGGCCGGCGCCGGTCGCCCTGCACACGCCTCCCAACGTCTGCGCACCGGACTCGATCGCGTCGACGACGGCTCGGTCGTTCACGACCCCGCAGTGGCAGACGATCACGGCACCCCCATGAGTAGGTAAGGCTTACCTAAGCCAGGGTAGACCATCGTGCGGACGTCTGCCTCATCGTCCGGCATCCGGTGGCCGGGTCAGCCCAGGCGTCGGCCGAGCAGCGAGGCGACCTGGTCGGCCATCAGCACGGCGACGCGCCGTTGCTCGACCGAGGGGCGGGCGATGTCGGTGGCCGAGGTGACCACGAAGTACCCCAGCGTCTCGCCGTCCCGCACGACCAGCAGCGCGGTCTCCTCGTCGGTCGGCAGCCCGTCGCGACTGACGTCGACCCTCCGTCCCGCCCGGGTGACCACCCCGTCGTGGTCGAGCACGGCGAGCCGGTTGTCGTGGACCGGTCCGGCGACGAAGCGCGTGCGGGTGACCCCCAGCACCTCGGTGATCTGGCCGGTGACCCGATCGATCAGGTCGTCGACCGAGACGGGCGTGGCCAGCACCAGCTCGGCGGTGCCCAGGACGCCGTCGAGGTAGCCGGTACGACGGCTGGCCCGCGCCTGCTCGCGCTCACCCCAGAGGGCGATCTCGGTGACGGCCACCCCGATCAGGACCAGCAGCACCATGTCCCCGATGTCGTCCGGGTCGTCGATCGTGAAACGCAGGTAGGGCTCGGTCAGGAAGAAGTCGAACCAGGCACCGCTCGACACCGCGGCCAGCACACCCGCGTACCGGTCACCCACCGACGCCGCCGCCACGATGACGGCGGCGAGCACGAGCACCGCGGTGGAGTCGGTGACGGACTCGCGCCAGAGCGACATCACCGCACAGGCGACCAGAGGCGCGAGCACAGCGCCGACACGCACGGCGCCTCGATGCTGGTGAAGGGTCTCTCGCCACCCCATCCGTCCATTAACCCACCGACGGTGGGCACTGTCAGCCGCTCGTGCCGCATCGGCCGGCGCAGGCGGCCCACCTGCGCCGGCCGGTGGGACTAGTGGGAGAAGACCCGCTGCGTGACTTGCGTCCCGCCGGGTGACCATCCCATCGTGGCCGAGCACGGCGAGCCGGCTGTCATGGACCGGTCCGGCGACGAAGCGCGTCCGGGTGACCCCCAGCATCTCGGTGATCTGCCCGGTGACCCGGTCGATCAGGTCGTCGACCGAGTCGTGCGGGGCGAGCACCGGCTCGGCGGTGCCGAGGACGACGTCGAGGCGGGCCGGTACGACCGCTGGCCCGCGCCTGCTCACGCTCATCCCAGAGGGCGATCTCGGTGACGGCCAGCCCGATCACAACCAGCAGCACCATGTCCCCGATGTCGTCCGGGTCGTCGATCGTGAAACGCAGGTAGGGCTCGGTCAGGAAGAAGTCGAACCAGGCACCGCTCGACACCGCGGCCAGCACACCGGCGTACCGGTCGCACGCCGACGCCACCGCCACGATGACGGTGGCGAGCACGAGCACCGCGGTGGAGTTGGTGAAGGCCTCGCGCCGGAGCGACATCGCCGCACAGACGAGCAGGGGCGCGAGCACGGCGCCGACACGCACGGCGACTCGATGCTGGTGAAGCGTCCTTCGCCACCCCATCAGTCCATTAACGCACCGGCGATGGACACTGTCAGCCGCTCGTGGCTGAACGGCCGGCGCAGGCGGCCCACCTGCGCCGGCCGGTGGGACTAGTTGGAGAAGACCCGCTGGGTGAACTGCCAGTTCTGGGGCGCACGGTTGTGGGCGTTGTCGCCGTACACGCGGCCCGCCTCGAGCCGCGCCCAGCCGCTCTCCGCACGCATCTGCAGCCAGCGCGGCTCACCGAAGCAGGCACGCGGGAAGCGGAGGTCGACGGTGTTCTCGGCGTAGTCGATCTTGTGGGTCGCCCCGCAGTCGAGAATCTCCCCGGCTCCCGGCCGGATGACCTCCATCCCGCCCCGCCACAGGCCCTGCCCGGCGAAGAGCATCACCATGCGTCGGGCGCCGGTGTCGGTGCGGAAGGTCAGGAAGTCGCCCCGGAACTCCCCGACTCGACGGAGCTCCGCGAAGTCGACGTGAACCGACACGGTCCGCCGCCCATGGCGGAGGACGGTGCGCTCGATGTCGCCGTTCTTCACCTTCGGCTCCGCCTCGAAGGGGATGTCCTCGGGAGACGTGATCTCCTCCTCGACCAGCGCGTCGAGGTCGACCGACCAGACGTCGCCGCGCCGGTCGGTGAAGGCCAGGCGCTCGGCGTGCGCGACGCCGGTGCCGATGGTGGACAGAGCGACGGCCGCAGCGGCAGCCAGGGCAGCGCGACGCAGGGCGGAGCGGGTCAAGGGGTCTCCCGAGTTGTGATGTGCCACGACTCCCGTGGCGAGGCAAAGATTAAGCCCGTCTCCGCCCGGTTGTGGCCAAAATGGGGGATCTGGTGCGCTACCTCGGGATCTACCGAGCCGATGGTGCTCGACAGGCCTCGGTGAGGGCTCCCACGGCGGGGAAGGACGCCCGCGTCTCGGCCCCACAGGCCACGCGGCTCAGGACTCCGCGGCCCCGTGCGCGGCCTCCTGCTCGGCGACGCGACCGAGGTTTCGCAGGAGCAGGTGGACCACGGGTCCGTACGGCCGCACGACGACGGCGGGGCCGCTCAGGCGGAAGACCAGGCGACACCCGGCGTCCAGTGGCTCCACCGCGTGGACCAGGTGCACCGGCCCCACCTGCCACGTCCACGCCCGGCCGGCATCGACCGAGACGATCCGCGCCGGCACCGGCACCAGTCCCAGCAGGCGTACGGCGCCGCGGGCGCCCTCACGCACCTCCGGGCTCCCGAGACCCCACGCGCCCCGGAGGTGCGGCGCCCACCGGGGCCACCGGGACGGCCGCGCGACCAGGGACCAGGCCAGCTCCGACGAGGCGGCGGCCTCGACCTCGTACACGCGCTCGCTGTGGCTCCGCACGGTGCCCACGGTACGGGTCGCCCGAGAGGGCGCGGGGCCGGCGGGGTGCGTGCTTTCGGCGAAAGTGGGGGTGGCGTGCTCTAGCGTGCGAGGGATGACAGAGATCCTTCTTTTCCACCACGCCCTGGGGCTCACGCCCGGCGTCCTCGAGTTCGCCGAGCAGCTTCGCGGCGCCGGCCACACGGTGCACACGCCGGACGTGTACGACGGGAACGTCTTCTCCGACCTCGAGGCCGGTCTCGCCTTCGCCAGGAAGACGGGTTTCGGCGAGCTCCACGCCAGGGGCCTCGCCGCCGCCGACGACCTGCCGCACGAGATCGTCTACGCCGGGTTCTCCCTCGGGGTGATGCCGGCCCAGGAGCTTGCGCAGACCCGGTCGGGGGCCGCGGGTGCGTTGCTGTTCCACGCGGGGGCTCCCACGTCGGAGTTCGAGCGGCCGTGGCCCGCGGGGGTGCCACTCCAGATGCACGTCATGGAGGGTGACGAGCTGGGCGACGTCGACGTGTGCCAGGCGCTGGCCGAGGAGATCGACTCCGCGGAGCTGTACCTGTACCCGGGCTCGGGCCATCTGTTCGCCGACTCGGGCTCGGTGGACTACGAGCCCGAGTCCGCCCGCCTGCTGACCGACCGCACCCTCGCGTTCCTCAGCCGCCTGTCGTGACCCGGCCGGACGCCCTGACGCCGCCACGAACGCGCCGCTGGCTGTCGCTAGCGGAGGCCTTCCCAGAGCGCGCGTTCCCAGGTCCGGGGATCTTCCACGACCTGGGACGTCGTGTCGAAGCGCATCGTGGCGCGGCTGCCCAGGTCGTACGTCGGCCAGCCCGGGTCACCGCTCGTGGCGAAGGAGACCCAGGCGGCGTGCATGGTGTCGGCGAGCTCCTGCGGCGGGTCCTCCCCCAGCAGCGGCCCGAAGAGCCGGGCGTCCTTGCTCACGGTGTCGAAGACGAACGGGATCTCGACGGCGTGGACAGCGCCGAGGCCCGGGGCGGACCAGGCGAACTCGTACATGTAGCTGTTCGAGGTGTCGTTCACGTGGGCGTCGGCCAGGCGGATGGCGGGGATGCGCACCCACCAGTCGGTCTGCACCGCGGCGAGCAGCTCCCCGGGACTCGCGTCGGGATACCGGGACCGGTACGCCGCGAGGGCGCTCTCGACCGGGAGGCCGTAGGCAGCCAGGGACCGGTTCCCGGAGACGGTGACGGGTGCGGTCAGGTCCTGCTCGGTGACCTGATCGATCGCACCGGTGATGACCAGGAACAGCCTCCAGTCGTCGGTGTTGGTGCCGACCAGGAGGTCCACCTGAGTACCGGCGCCGGCCGCGATCCGCTCCAGCGGCGGACCGGGGACGACGTCGCCGTCGACCACCGGCTGCCACGGCATCGAGCTGCCGACCATCTCCGGACCCCAGCGCTCCTGGTCCGCGAAAACCTCTGCCTCCAGCTCCGTCTGCGCCGCCAGCCGCCGGTCCACCGGCACGGCGGCGATCTCCTCACGAGTCGGCGGCACCCCCAGCTTCTCGGCCAATGACCGGCCGATCCGCGATGCGGTCGTCGGCGAGCTGACCTGATGCGCCGCGCCGCTCTGCGGGATCGCGCGGCGGAACAGCCCCTCGGCGCGGGGCATGGAGAGCAGGGTGCCGATGCTCATCGCGCCGGCCGACTCCCCGAACACGGTGACGTTGCCGGGGTCACCGCCGAACGCGGCGATGTTCTCCCGCACCCACTCCAGTGCCGCGACCTGGTCGAGCAGACCGACGTTCGCGACATCGTCGCCGAGGTACAGGAACCCGTCGGCCCCGACGCGCCAGTTGATGACCACGCAGACCACGCCGTCGCGGGCGAAGTGGCTCCCGTCGTACGACGCCGTCGACGAGATCGTGAACGCGCCGCCCTGGATCCACACCATCACCGGCAGCCCGGCGCCGCCGGGGTCGGGAGTCCAGACGTTGAGGAGCAGGCAGTCCTCACCGGTCAGGGCGGTGTCCCAGTCCGTCCCGGCCGCCTCCGGAGCCGCCACCTGAGGCGGCGACGGTCCGTACCTGGTGGCGTCACGCTCACCACTCCACGGTTCCACCGGCCGGGGCGGGCGGAGCCGGTTCGCACCCGACGGCGGCGCTGCGTACGGAACGCCCAGGAACGCGTGCACACCGTCGACGACGCTGCCGCGCAGCCTGCCGTGCGCGGTCGCGATGGCGTCACCCATACCCACCACGGTGGGACGCCCGCACCCCTCGCTGCAGAGGCGAAGGTCCCACGCTTCTCGGCGTCTGCTGCGCGTTGGCTAGGTGCAGTCCGTCGTGGTCGACTCGAACCGAACCTGACCGTTCGCGAAGACCAGCCGTCCGAAGTCGGTGCAGCTCGTGAGGTCACCGTCCTGCTCGATCTGCTGGAGGCGGCTGGAGACCACGACCACGGGCTCGCCGTTCCGGTAGACGTACTGCTCGTCGATCTCGAGGCTCGCGTAGTACGTCGTCTCGGCATAGATGTACTCCTCCTGCACGAGGTGGACGGTCAGGATCCACCGGCCCGAGGGAGTCGTGCTCAGGCTGTAGGTCCCGGTCACGGTCTGGCAGATCGTGACTCCGTCCTCCACCTGGCAAAGGGTGTTGTCCACGCGCCTGCTGTTCGTGGCGGACGCCGGCGCCGTGGCCCCGAGGAGGACTGACACGGCCACCAGTGCGGCGGCCACGAGTGGTCTGACTGATGACGTACGCATGCTCTCTCCCCCACTGGGCCGGCGACTCGACCGTGACCAGCATCCCGTCCCTGCGAGCCCTTGTCTCTGCCTCGTTCGCACTACCTGACGCGCATGCACCGCTCCGGCGGCTGGTGGACGGGTGGATCACGGGATCTGAGTAGGTGAGCGGATGTGCCCGCGGTCACCACCGTCGACAGTGAGAGACATGGAGCGTGCATTCCAGGCGCACGAGGTCCGGCTGAACGAGAAGGCGGGGATCGATCATGACCACTGGGGACAGCGCAGAGCAGTTCTCGCCCTACGGCACGTCGCATCAGCTCGCGATCATCCTGCTCGTCGTGGTCGCTGTCGCCCTCGTCTGGGTCGGCCGAGCCTACCGAACGAGCGATCGTGCGGATCGCCTCGGCAGGCCGCTCGCGGTGGCGATGCTGGCGTCCACGCTCCCGTTGCAGATCCTCTACTTCACGCCCGGCTACTGGGATCTCGAGCGCACGCTGCCCCTGCAGCTGTGTGACCTGGCCTCGCTGGTTGCGGCCTACGCCCTGTGGACCCATCGGTGGTGGGCGGTCGGCCTCACGTACTTCTGGGGCCTCACCCTCACCACCCAGGCAATCATCACGCCGGACCTCGTGTCCGACTTCCCCGACCCCGTCTTCCTGCTGTTCTGGGCGATGCATCTTCTGGTCGTGTGGGCCGCCATCTACCTGACGTGGGGCCTGGGCCTGACCCCGGACTGGCGCACCTACCGGACGTCGATGATGGTGACGACGGTGTGGGCGGCGACCGTCTTCGCGTTCAACGTCGTGGCGGACACCAACTACGGCTACCTCAACGCAAAGCCGGGTGCGGCGTCGATTCTCGACCTGTTCGGTGCATGGCCGTGGTACGTGCTGGCAGAGATCATGATCATCGCCGCGGTGTGGGCGCTGGCGACCTGGCCGTGGGTCGCCCTGGCCGCGAAGCGTGAGAGTGAGGCGGTAGCGCTAGCCGCCGCAATCTGTGACGGCGAGGCGCCGCCGGCGCGCGCCTGCGAGTCCGGTCGGGTGACCGAGTCAGCTCAAGGAATGGATGAGTGACCCGCAGGTCTCAGCCGACCGACACCCTCCGGGGCCAACGAGTCGTCGGTCATCGTGTGGCGGACGAGCGGGTGGCGCAGGTCTACGAGCTCGCGACCAGGGGCTCTGCGAGCGCCCGCCGAGGTCTACGGTCGGTCTGATCGAGGTCATCCGTCGCGGATGATTACATCGTCTTCGGGTCGTCGGATGGTCGTAGGAACGAGTGTGCTCGACGTGCACACCGGCCCAGTGGGGCGCCCGCGCCGACCGAGTCAAGGCGTGGATGACTGACGTGGAGATCTCTCATGACCGAGCCCGACCGCACGATCCTGCCGCTGAGCGCACCGGAGTTCGCAGGGACGGCGAACCATACCCTTCGAGGCTCCGAACCGGACTGGAACCTGATCCGTCATCCCGAACCTCCTCAGGGCGCGCCGAACGTGTTGTTGGTGCTGATCGACGACGCCGGGTTCGGGAATCCGAGCACGTTCGGGGGGCCGATTCAGACCCCGAACTACACACGGCTGGCCGAGGCGGGGTTGCGGTACAACCGGTTCCATGTCACGGCGCTGTGCTCCCCGACGCGCGCGGCCTTGCTGACGGCCCGGAACAACCACGCGGTCGGTTTCGGGTCGGTGGGTGAGTTCTCCAGCGGCTTCCCCGGCTACACCGCGATGCTTCCGCTCGAGTGTGCTCCGCTGCCGCGGATCCTGCGCGACAACGGCTACAGCACCGCCGCATTCGGGAAGTGGCATCTGACGCCAGACGGGCAGCAGGGCCCGGCCGGCCCCCTCGGACGCTGGCCGAACGGTTGGGGTTTCGATTACTTCTACGGCTTCCTCGGCGGCGACTCCGGCCAGTGGGACCCTTGCCTGGCGGAGAACCAGAAGATCATCGGGACCCCGGCGGAGTACTACGACGAGGAGAACCCCTACTACCTGCCCGACGCGATGGCCGACAAGACCATCGAATGGCTGCACGGGGTGCGTGGTCAGGAGGCGCACAAGCCATTCTTCGTCTACTTCTCCACCGGATGCAGCCACGCCCCGCATCACGTCGCCTCGGAGTGGGCAGACAAGTACAAGGGCCAGTTCGACCAGGGCTGGGACCGGTTGCGGGAAGAGGTCTTCGAGCGGCAGAAGCGGCTCGGGGTCGTCCCCGAAGACGCGGAGCTGACGCCGAGAGACGACGCCATCCCGGCCTGGGACGACGTCCCTCCACGACTGCAGGCTCTCTACGCACGTCAGATGGAGGTGTACGCCGGCTACTCGGAGAACGCCGACCACAACGTCGGTCGGGTCATCGACGCGATCGAGGAGCTGGGCGAGCTCGACAACACTGTGGTCATCTGGATCTGGGGCGACAACGGCGCCAGCCTCGAAGGCACCGTCACCGGATCGTTCAACGAGATGACGATGCAGAACGGCATCCCGCTCACCGACGAGATGCAGCTCCAGCTCGCCGAGCGGTACGGCGGCAACGAGTCCTGGGGCGGGCCCATCATGGACCCGCACTACTCGGCTGCCTGGGCATGGGCCGGGAACACCCCGTTCAAGTGGGGAAAACAGGTCTGCTCGCACCTCGGCGGCACCCGCAACCCGATGGTGATCCACTGGCCCGAGCGCATCGTCGAGCCTGGCGGTCTGCGTTCCCAGTTCACCCACGTGACCGATGTCGGCGCGACCATTCTCGACATCGCCGGCATCCCCGCCCCGACCCGGGTGGACGGGGTCGACCAGGAACCGCTGCACGGCTTCACCTTCGCCGACTCGCTGGTCGACGAGGCGGCGCCGGAGACGCACACCCAGCAGTACTTCGAGACGATCGGCAACCGCGCCATGTACCAGGACGGCTGGTGGCTGGCGATGAGGACCCCGCGCATCCCGTGGGTGGTCACCCCCGAGGCTCTGCGGCCCTACGCCCCGGACGTATGGGATCCCGACGCCGACCCGGCCGAGCTGTACTACCTGCCCGACGACTTCACCCAGGCCCACGATCTGGCCGCCGACCACCCCGAGAAGGTCCAGGACCTCAAGGACCTGTTCTGGCAGGAGGCAGAGAAGTACAAGGTGCTGCCGCTTCTGGCCACGCTGTCGTCCTTCTTCGGCATCACGCCGCCCCTCGACGACACCGACACGATGGAGTTCCGCGGTGATGTCCAGAACGTCGCACCCGGCATGATCCCGCGCATCTACAACCGCTCCTACGCGATCAGCGCAGACCTCGTCGTACCCGACGATGGTGTCGAAGGGGTGATCGTCGCCGAGGCCGACCACCTTGGCGGCTTCTCGCTGTTCGTCGACGCCGGCCGACTGACCCACACCTACTCGATGATGGGCGTGTTCGTCTATCGCCAACAGGCCGACAGCTCGCTACCGACCGGCGAGGTGAACGTGCGGATGGAGTTCGCCGCCGACGCGGCCAAGCCCGCCACCGGTGGGCAGGTCACGCTGTTCGTGAACGACGCCCCGGTCGGCGGCGGACGGATGGACCACACGGTCCCGATGCGCTTCTCCGCCTACTCGGGCATGGACATCGGCCGGGACAACGGCGGCGTGGTCGACCTGAGCTACGCCGACCGGCGGCCGTTCGCGTTCACCGGCACGGTCAAGAAAGTCGTCTTCGACGTCAAGCCGCATCTCAGTGTCGAGGACGAGCAAGCCGTCCACAAGCTCGCCCACCACGCCCACGCCGCACACGGGATCTCGGGATGAACCCCGCCACCGCCGGACTCAAGGTCCTCTCGTTGCCCTTCGACCACGAGACCACCGACGTGCTGATCGGCAGCTACCTGTCCCAGACCGCTGCCCACGACGACTACCAGGCCGCACTGGCCTGCGGCGCCTACCTGCACGGCGCGATCCTGGTCGGCAGGGACCTGACTGGCAAGGTCTCGGTGGAACAGTCCGACCACATGGTCCGCGAGGCCGCGCAAGGGCTCGGCACCCTCGGATTCCTCACCGGACTGGTCGCCTGGCCGCTGATCCCCTTCACCACCGGCTTCGGTGCCGCGATGGGCGGGGTCCTCGGCGAGGCGCTGCACCTGCTCACCGAGACAAAGGTCAAGGGTCAGGCGGCGACGGTGATCCCGCTCGGCTGCGCCGCGCTGATCCTGGCCTACCCGCGTTCCTCAGCCACCGCAGTGGAACCGGTCATGACCAGGGCGGTCATCAAGGCACATGGCGAAGCGAGCGGCCACCACGTCCAGGCGCTCAGAGGCGCACTCGCCGGCGCGCAGCAGCAGATGGCCGCGACCGGGCCGTAGACACGCCCATGGATGAGCGACAAGCAGCCGCGCGACCCGTTTGCTGTGCGGCACCGCGCGGGGACAGCGGCGACAACCCCGCGCCTTCGCGTGCCGGCCCAGGGCAGGCCACCACCACAAGCATCGCCGCGGACAGCTCGCTGCTGCATCTGCCAGGCGGGTCGTTCACGATGGGCGGCGACGACCCTGACGGGTTCACTGCCGACGGCGAAGGCCCGATTCGCCGGGTCACCCTTTCACCGTTCCGTATCGACCGGTACGCCACCTCCAACCGGAGGTTCGCGGAGTTCGTGAACGCCACCGACTACCGAACCGACGCCGAGCGGTACGGCTGGTCGTTCGTCTTCGCCGGCCTGCTGCCTGCCGGCTTTCCGATCGCCAGCGCGGTGACGCAAGCACCGTGGTGGCGGCAGGTGTATGGCGCCGACTGGCGACACCCCGAGGGCCCAAGCTCGTCACTCACCGAGCGGATGGACCATCCGGTGGTGCATGTCTCGTGGAACGACGCTGTCGCGTACTGCCAGTGGGCCGGGCGGCGACTTCCCACGGAAGCCGAATGGGAGTACGCCGCTCGCGGCGGCCTCGAGAACGCGAGGTACGCGTGGGGCGACGAGCTGACACCCGGCGGCCGGTGGATGTGCAACATCTGGCAAGGCACCTTCCCCACCGAGAACACCATGGCCGACGGCTATCTCGGCACCGCACCGGTCGAGGCCTTCGACCCCAACGGCTTCGGTCTCCACAACGTCGCGGGCAACGTCTGGGAATGGTGCGCCGACTGGTTCAGCGCCACCCACCCGAACACCGCGACGGCCGACCCCAGAGGTCCGCGGGGCGGCGAGTCCAAGGTCATCCGCGGCGGCTCTTACCTGTGTCACCACTCCTACTGCAACCGGTACCGCGTCGCGGCCCGAACAGCCAACACACCGGACAGCTCCACCGGGAACATGGGATTCCGCTGCGCCGCCACCTAGACAGTCCACCACCGCGGCCTCAGGCTCGCGCGCTCAGGCGGGGTCGAGCAACAACCCTGACTGGCTCGCCTGATATGCCGCCGGCAGAATTGGACGAGAGCCGACGAAGCCGGAGGCAGCCTTTCGTATTCCTCGGTTCAGTGCACGAGAAGTCGCAGTCACCGCTTCCCAGTTCCACGCGTCGGGAGCACCGAGCCAGTCGTAGGTCTGCGCCCGACCCGCAGCGCGCCTTTCGCTGTTGTGTCCCAGCGTTGAGCGGGACAGTTGGTCGTGCGTCACCTGGCCCACGTGGAGGTGAATCAAGCCCCAACCCTCGCAGCGGAAGTCGTAGTCACCCCGTCGGTAGGACGGACCTCGCAGCGAGACCTTCCGGAACGTAGGAGCCACGCCACTGTCGGGGGCAAGAAGCACGAGGGTGAGGCGGCTGGGCGACGAACCCCGCCAAGCACCCAGCACCTCGTCAGCAGAATGGAACTCGCGTATGCCTTCGTTCGGACGCGACTGGGTCTCAAACGCTCTGAGATCCAGGTCGGGCTCGAACAGGCAGTCGACGAGCAAGGGATGGTCGTCCTCGACAGCATAGAAATAGAGCGACGGCACACGGAGATGCTAGACGCGCACGAGTGCCAGCGGGCAGCACCCAGGTTGCTGATGACCACGTTCTTGCTGCTCGTCGGTGTCAGTGGCAGAACTTCGTGGCTCCAGGCCGTCGCGGCCGTGCTCTTCGTCTTCAGTCTGCCGAGACTCGCGACTCGACGTTGGTGGCACTATGTCCGGACTGGTGTGCCCCTGGAGGAGCCTGTTGATCCGCACTATCGGGAGTCTGGGGTTTACCGGGTAGAGCTGCTTGGTTCACGGTGGCGGAGGAGTGGAGTGAGTCGAGTGACAACGCGATGGCAGAGCGGATCGCCAGGGCCGGAGGTCGTCCCCGAGTAGCTGGCGCTGGGTCGACCGTCTAACCAGCATAAGGAGGCGGCAAGACCCGGGCAGCCCCGCACGCACCGCGGCAGTCCCGGGCGATGGTCGTCGGCCGATGGAGTGCCTAGTTCGGAACCGGGTGCGTGCTGTCCATGACCACCGTGGCCCGGGTCGGCACACGGCGAAGTAGATCCGTTGACCCTCGACGCAGCGCCGCATCGTCGGATGCTCCGGATCAGGGTGGCTGCCGTCCCTGTGTGCCATCCGTCGAGCAGTCTCGGTGAAGGGCACGTCGAGGAAGACTGACCAGTCCCACCGGTCCACCAGGAGTCGCGGAAGAATCCCTCCGGCGACTCCTGGCCGAGGCGGTACCGGGTCTTCCGCGGAGCCAGGAAGTCGTCCTCGTGCACGATGACTGCCGGTCGTCCGGCGCCATCGATCGCCCACGCAAGTAGGCTCGCAAAGGTCATCTTGCCGGAACCAACAACGCCGTCGACTGCGATCACTTCGGGACGTCGGAGGGCAACCAAGTCTCGGGTGAGTTGCGGACAACGCCGGTCCAAGCTTGGGATCACTGGGAGTAGTGCCAGCGGAACAACGCACGGGACTTCTCCTACGGCTGCGGCCCGGCCAGACTGTTCGGCACGTGACTCTCCAGCAGGCGCTGTCCGCTGAATTTGTCCGGGTACAGCGCCGGGGTGGCTCTCCTACACATCGGATGATGCGGCTCCGGGTCGGCGCCCTCATTGTTGAAGGGATCTCGGTGAGCTAACTGACGATGGCGAGGCGGCGCTGCTGGTCCTCGGCGATTTCGCCTCCGCGGAGAGGGACGGGAGCCATGACGATTGAGGCTGATGACGCGCGCGCCCGGATCCCGCTGCAGCGCACTGCGGCGGACGAAGCTCACCTCAAGAGATCGGTCGAACGCGAACTCCACGTCCAGTTTCCATCGGTGACGGTCGATCAAGTGAAAATCCTGGTTGAGTGCCTCTGGTCTCACTTCGAGGGCGCTCCTGTCCGGGACCTTGTGCCGTTGTTGGTCCGGAAGCAGGCGATGGAGGAGTTGCTTGACCACCTCGGTCCTCGGGCAGAAGCGATGGTTCTGCCCCCTGCGTCCCCTCACCCGTGACGAGCTCGCCAATGACCGCAGCCTTCTCACGTGGCTTCGTACGGGGATCGCTCTGTTCAGGCTGGGATTCGTGGTGGCCAAGGTCGCGTTGCTTGTGCAGCTTGGTGCCACCGGAGCACCCAGAGGCCCCATCAGGACGAACAACGCCCCGGACCTGAGGGTTCGGGCGTCCACGATGTCTCGAGACATCACAGGGTAGGGCGGGTGGGACTCGAACCCACGACCCAAGGATTATGAGTCCTCTGCTCTAACCGACTGAGCTACCGCCCCGCTCGAGCGCCGCCAGACCGCAGCCGCTCCGACCCGGAAGCCTACCGCCAGCAAGACCATGTCCTCGGGCAGACCCACGTGCCATGCTCGACGCATGAGCGACAGCGTCCCGGACCAGGCCCCTCCCCCGTTCGAGCACGTCACGGAGGACTGGCAGCGCGCCCTGTGCGTCGTCGCGCACCCCGACGACATGGAGTTCGGCGCGGCCGCGGCCGTCGCCCGCTGGACCGGCCAGGGCAAGGACGTCGTCTACTGCATGGTCACCAGCGGCGAGGCGGGCATCGACGGCATGCACCCGTCCGAGGCGAAGGCGGTCCGCGAGGCCGAGCAGATCGAGTCCGCGCGGATCGTGGGGGTCGACGGGGTGGACTTCCTCGGGCTGCCCGACGGGATCCTCGAGTACGGCGTCCCGCTGCGGCGTGCCATTACCGCCGCCGTACGCCGGCACCGGCCCGACGTAGTGATCACCAACAACTTCCGCGACAGCTGGGGCGGCCGGAACCTCAACCAGGCCGACCACATCGCCACCGGCAAGGCCACGCTGGACGCGGTCCGTGACGCGGGGAACCGGTGGGTCTTCCACGAGCAGGTCGAGGACGGCCTCGAGCCGTGGGGCGGGGTGTCCCAGGTGTGGGCGGCGGCCTCCCCCGACGCCCGCCACGCGGCCGACATCACCGCCACCTTCGACAAGGGCGTGGCGTCGTTGCGCGCGCACCGGGCCTACATCGACGGACTGGGCTGGGAGGACTTCGACCCGGCCGAGTTCCTGGAGGGGATGTCCCGCGCGTCCGGCAGCCGGCTCGGGGTTGCCCACGCGGCGCCGTTCGAGGTGTTCTCGATGGGCTGGGGCGACTGAGCCGGGCGCACGAGACGACTCCGGAAACGACGAAGGGCCCCTCAGGGCCCTATCGCGTGAAGCTCCCCCGGTTGGACTCGAACCAACAACCCTCCGGTTAACAGCCGAATGCTCTGCCAATTGAGCTACAGGGGATCAAGCGGCGCGAACGCCGCGGCCCGCATAGGTTAGCAAGTCAACTGCTGCTCCGCTAAATCGAGGGCGGAGCGGCGGCGTCAGAGCCCGAGCTCCTCCTGGGCGGCCACCAGACCGGCCTCCGCGGCCGCCATCACGGCCGGGTCCTCCGGGTCGATCCCGGGGTCGAACTCGTAGACCCAGGTCACCTCGCCGTCACCGCGGGGCGGCCGCCGCGCGATCACGTAGAGCCCGCGCTTGCCCTCGACCACGACCCGCCGCTGGAGCACCACGGAGGCGGTGACCCGCTCCCGCACCAGCTCGACCAGCAAGCCGGGGTCGCCGATGGAGAACGTGTGCACCGGCCGCTCACGACCGAAGTCGCCGACCTCGACGACCCGCAGCTGCTCGTCGTCACGCTTCCAGTCCGCGGTCTCGACCCGCTGCCACGGGATCCGGGTCACGGCGGCCGCGCCCCCGGTCTCCGAGACGGTCTGCGCACCGGACGCGGGCACCACCAGCAGCACGTCACGCGTGCCCAGCAGCCAGCCTCCGTCCCCGGTCCTGGCGCCGGCGAGCACCTTCTCGCCGCGGCCGAGCTCGGCCCGCTCGACCACCTCGGCGGGCACCTCGACACCGCGCCGGAACGGCTTGCGCACTACGCCTCCCCGCCGATCGCCCGCTCGCGCAGGTTGCGGCGGTGCTGCTCGAGGGCGACCAGCTCGCCGAACATCCGGTTGTACTCGGTGGCGTGCTCGACCGGGTTGGTGCGTTGCAGCTTCGACTTCACGTCCGCGATCCGCCGCATCACCGTCACCTCCTGGAGCCGGTAGACATGCGCGGCGACGTAGGCGTCGTTCGGCTCCTTCATCGACAGCAGCGGCTCGACCGCGAGCGCGTTCAGCGCCTGCGCGACCGCGGGCTCGGCGACGTTCTCCTGCAGCTTCGCCACCCAGACGTCGTTCCCGGGCGCGGCGGACGGACCTCCACAGGCGCTGACCGCCTCCCACACCCCGCGGTACGTCGGGTGGGTGAAGTCGTCGGCGTCGACGTCCTTCGCGGCGCGGCCCACGACGAGCGGGTGCTGCACGACGAGCTTCAGGGTCTCCCGTTCGAGGGAGAACCGCGGGTCGCGCAGGTCGGGCAGCGGCGGGGCGGCGGGCCGCTCCGGCTGCTCGGGGGCCTGGGCGTACGGCGCCCCGCGGTCCGTGCCCGGTCGACGGCGGTCGTCGCCGCTCTTCGCGGGACGGAAGGCGGCGCGGCGTACCTCGGCCCGGGCCTCGTCGACGTCGATGCCGACCATGCCGGCCAGCTCGCGGGCGAACGCGTCCACCTTGGACTTGTCGCGGATGCTCGACACGAGCTTCGCGGCCTCGCGCAGCGCGTCGACCCGGCCGTCGGCGCGGTCGAGGTCGTAGCGGGAGACCACGTTGCTCAACACGAACCGGTACAGCGGGATCCGTCGCGCGACGAGCTCCCGGACCGCGGCGTCGCCCTTCTGCAGCCGCAGGTCGCAGGGGTCGAGCCCGTCGGGCTCCACCGCGACATAGGTCTGCCCGACGAACTGCTGGTCGCCGCCGAAGGCACGCAGCGCCGCCCGCTGGCCGGCCTCGTCCCCGTCGAAGGTGAAGATCACCTCACCGCGGAACTCCTCGTGGTCGTGCAGCAGCCGGCGCAGCACCCGGGCGTGGTCCTCACCGAACGCGGTGCCGCAGGTCGCGACCGCGGTCGGGACTCCGGCCAGGTGCGCGGCCATCACGTCGGTGTACCCCTCGACGACCACCGCCTGGGACGAGCGGGCGATGTCGCGGCGGGCGAGGTCGATCCCGTAGAGCACGTGGCTCTTCTTGTAGATCGGGCTCTCGGGGGTGTTCAGGTACTTCGCGTCGATCCGGTCGTCGTCGAACAGCCGCCGCGCGCCGAAGCCGATGGTGTCGCCGGAGGTGTCGCGGATCGGCCAGAGCAGTCGGCCGCGGAACCGGTCGTAGTGACCTCGCTGGCCCTGCGCGACCAGACCGCCGGTGACGAGCTCCTCGTCCTTGAAGCCCTTCTGGCGCAGGTGCTTGTAGAGCGCGTCGCCGTCGCGCGGTGCGAACCCGACGCCGAAGCGCTCGGCAGCGGCCTTGTCGAAGCCGCGCTCGGAGAGGAACTGCCGACCCGCGACCCCCTCCGCGGAACCGAGCCGGTCGACGTAGTACTCCCCCGCTACCTTGTGCGCCTCGATCAGCCGGGGCCTCAGGTTGGTGTCGCGGCGCGGCTTCGCTGGGCCGTCGCCCTCGGTGTAGCGCAGCTGGACGCCGTACTTCTCCGCGAGCCGCTCGACGGCGCCGGTGAACCCGAGGCCCTCGATCTTCTGCAGGAATCCGATGACGTCGCCGCCCTCACCGCACCCGAAGCAGTAGAAGACGTTGCGGGACGGGGTGACGTGGAACGACGGGGACTTCTCGTCGTGGAAGGGGCACAGGCCCTTCTCCGAGCCGCCGCCGGCGTTGCGCAGCGTGACGTAGGAGGCGACGACCTCCTCGATCCGGGCGCGCTCGCGCACCTGCGCGATGTCTTCCTCTCGGATCAGGCCTGCCACGAGGTGCGAGTCTACGTCGTGCCCGAGCGGCCGTTGACCCGGTTCCCGGACACTGTGGAACCGGTCTCGTCGGGCCGTTTCACGACGCCCGCGAGCACGCCGCCGTCAGCGCAGCCGGGCGTGCCAGGCGAGGGCGGAGGCGTCGGTCAGCGAGGCTACCTGGTCCACCACCACCCGCAGCCGGGCCGCGTCGGAGCCGGCCTCCGCGAGGTCGGCGCGGAAGGCCGGCTCGAACAGGTCGGGCGGCCCGTCCCGCAGCGCGGTGACCAGGTCGGCGACCACCTCTCGCTGGGTGACCATCACCGAGACCCGGTCGTCGGCGCGCATCACGTAGTGCGCGGCGATCCCCTTGAGGCAGCCGATCTCCAGCCCGGTCGCGCGCGGCACGACCAGGTCTGCGTCGTAGCGCACCAGCGGACCGGTGCCGTACTTCTCGTGCGTGGCGTGCTGGACGCTCGTGCAGAACCGGCCGATCAGGTCGCTGGTCAGGTTCTTCAGCGCGGCCTGCGCGGAGCGGCTCCCGTCGTACGGCGCCGTGGGCCACGCGCCCGTCGCGGACAGGGCGTCGAGGGCCTCGTCGAGCTCGGCGTCGGAGGCGTCGGGCAGGTACCAGTCGCGCACCGTGCCCCACACCTCGCGGCGGCGGCCGGTGTCCCGCAGCCAGGACAGGTCGATCCGCCCGGCCACGACCGCGTCCTCCAGGTCGTGCACGGAGTAGGCCACGTCGTCGGAGAGATCCATGACCTGCGCCTCCAGGCAGCGCCGGCCCGGCTCGGCGCCGGCACGCATCCAGCTGAACACCGGCAGGTCGTCGTCGTACACCCCGAACTTGCGCACCGCGCTGGCCGTGCCGTCGGCGTGGACGCCGCGCGGGTCGGTCGCCCCGGTGCGCGGCCAGGGGTACTTCGTGCTCGCGTCGAGGGTGGCCCGGGTGAGGTTCAGTCCGACCGAGCGCCCCGCGGCGTCGACCGACTTGGCCTCCAGCCGGGTGAGGATCCGCAGCGTCTGCGCGTTGCCCTCGAAGCCCCCGCACGCGGCGCTCAGCTCGGCGAGGACCCGCTCGCCGTTGTGCCCGAACGGCGGGTGGCCGATGTCGTGCGCGAGCGCGGCGGTCTCGACCACGTCGGGGTCACACCCCAGGGTCTTGGCGAGGTCACGGGCGACCTGGGCCACCTCGAGCGTGTGGGTCAGCCGGTTGCGGACGAAGTCGTCGGACTGCGGCCCCACGACCTGGGTCTTCGCGGCGAGACGGCGCAGCGCGGCCGAGTGCACCAGGCGGGCCCGGTCGCGCTCGAACGGCGTCCGCTCGGCGCGCTTCGGAGGCTCGTCCACCCAGCGGGCGCACGCGGCCTCGTCGTACCTGCTCGTCATCGACCCCATCGCAGGCGAGCGTACTGCGCGGCACCGACACCCCGGGCCGGTGGCGAACCCCTCAGGCGCCGAGCGTCCCGGCCAGCTCGACGAGCGAGGCGACGGTGAGCACCGGCGGCGTGGCGTACGACGGGTAGGGCCGGCGGTCGCGGTCGACCCACGCGGTCTGCATGCCGGCGCGGGCAGCGCCGTCGACGTCCCAGGGGTGCACCGCGACCATCAGCATGTCCGGGAGCGGGGTGCCGCAGACGTCGGCGGCGTGCTCGTAGGCGCCGGGCCCCGGCTTCCACACCCCGGCGTCCTCGACGGAGAGGACGTCGGAGAACAGGTCGCGCAGGCCCGCGTCGCCGAGCAGGCGCTCCGCGACCTCGGCCGACCCGTTGCTCAGCGTCACGACGCGCAGCCCCTGCTCGGCGAGGGCACGCACGCCCGGGGCCACGTCGGGGTAGAGCGGCAGCTCCATGAACCCGGACAGCACGTGCTCCACGGCCCGCTCGAGCTCCGGCCCCTCGCCGGGCACCGCGGACACCTCCCGGGGCAGCAGCTCACGCAGCAGGTCGGCGCCGAGGTCCCGGAAGGTGGCGGTGCTCCGGGCAGCGGTCAGCGCGAACCCGTCCCGCAGGACCGAGGCGAACCACAGCCGTGCCAGGGACGGGTCCGCGCCGACCTCCGCGAACCGCTGCCCCATCGGACGCAGGTCCGACAGGGTCTCGTTGACGTCGAGGACGACGACGGACGGCGGTCTCACGGCAGTTTCCCCCTGAGGCTGGGTCAGTAGACGGTGACGTGGACGTGGTCGTAGTGGTTGGCCGTGTCGGAACCACGGTCCTCCATGTAACGCCAGCCCTCGCTGCTGCGTTCCACGGTCCAGATCTGCTGGGCCCAGATGACCTCGCTGACGCCGAGGGCGTCCGCGTTGTCCCGCGCGAAGTCGGCGATCGCGTCACCGGTGCCCGAGTCGCTGATCATGATGTCCAGCGCCTGGCCGGTGCCGTGCTCGTCGTCGTCACCGGGGCGGACGCCGCCGTACGTGGTCACCTCGGGGAACGCGGCGCAGACCGCGCGGTGCACGGCCACGGCGTTGGGCACCAGACCGCTCTCGACGTCGGAGCCGGACGCGCACTCGGCCGTCGACAGGCCGCCGGAGGAGGCGACCTCCTCCTCCTCGGGCGCGGCCGCGGGGGCCGACTCCTCAGCGGGAGCGGGCTCCGGCACGGGCTCGGGCTCGGGCGGCTCCGGCTTGTTCTCGACGAGGTAGGCGCGGTGCACCCACAGCGACTTCTTGTCCACGACGACCTCGGCCCAGGCGCCCTGGACGTCCTCGGAGACGGCGATCTTCTCCCGCTCGTCGAGCACGTCGACCAGCTTGCTCTTCTCGGTCGGCTCGGACCAGACGTTGAGCAGCGTGCTGGCGTACTCCTGGTCCTCGACCTTCGGGGGCTTCTCCTTCAGCTCGACCCGGTCCGCGGAGCGCGAGATCGGCGCCACGCGGACGGGCACCGCCTCGGGCTTCACCCGCACCTCCGGCGCGGGCATCGAGATCGCGGACGTGGACTGCGCCTTCGTCTCGGGCCAGGCGACCGCGGCGGCCGAGGTGCCCAGGACCGCTGCCGCGGCGACCGGGACCCCGACCCGGACGAGGCGCGCCGGCAGCGGCATGGACGAGGAGGACGCGGACTTGTGGCGGAAGAACGCCACGGCAAATCACCAACCAGGGGATCGACAGGGGAAACCGGAACAGAACGTCGAGTGAAACATGACGCCCCCCGCCGTCTCCAAATTCGACCCTGTCGTGGTGGTGAAACACACACCGCCCGTTTTGTCCGAACCGGGTCAGCCGCCCGACATCTCCGCAGCGTCCTCGCGCAGCGCCGTACCGGTGCCGTCGGTGTCGTCGAGCCAACCCTCGGGGAGTACGACGCGGCGCGGGCTGCCCTGGCGCCCGCGCGGGGTGCCGAGCTCGGCCACCGGGAACGCCTCGTCGGGGTCGAGCCGGGCCAGCAGCTCGTCGAGGGCACGCAGCGAGGTGACCAGCGCGAGCGAGCGACGCAGCTCGCCCCCGGCCGCGAACCCCTTGAGGTACCACGAGACGTGCTTGCGGAACTCCTTGCAGCCGCGCTCCTCGCCCATGTGCTGGCACAGCAGCTCGGCGTGGCGGCGCATCATCGCCGCGACCTCGCCGAGCGTGGGCAGGGTGGCGACCTGCTGGCCGGCGAACGCGGCCGCGAGGTCGCGGAACAGCCAGGGCCGGCCGAGGCAGCCGCGACCCACCACGACGCCGGCGGCCCCGGTCTCGGTGACCATCCGGATCGCGTCGGCCGCCTCCCAGATGTCACCGTTGCCGAGCACCGGGATGTCGACGTGGGACACGAGGTTGCCGATCGCCTCCCAGTCCGCGGTGCCGGAGTAGGCCTGGCTCACGGTGCGCCCGTGCAGCGCGATCGCGGCGGCGCCGGATTCCTGCGCGACACGGCCCGCGTCGAGGTAGGTCAGGTGGTCGTCGTCGATGCCCTTGCGGGTCTTCATCGTCACCGGGACGCCGTACGGCTCGGCGGCCTTCACCGCGGCGGTGAGGATGTCGCCGAGCAGCCGCCGCTTCCACGGCAGCGCCCCTCCCCCGCCCTTGCGGGTGACCTTGGGCACCGGGCAGCCGAAGTTCAGGTCGATGTGGGCGACGCCGTACTCCGCGCAGAGGATCTCCGCGGCCTTGCCGACGTAGACCGGGTCGGTGCCGTAGAGCTGCACCGACCGGACGTCCTCGAGCTCGTCGAAGACGAGCATCGACAAGGTGACCTCGTCGCGCTCCACGATCCCGCGGGAGGTGATCATCTCGCAGACGTAGAGCCCGGCGCCCTGCTCGCGGCACAGCCGCCGGTACGCCGCGTTGGTGATCCCGGCCATCGGCGCGAGCACCACGGGCGGGCCCACGCGCAACGGCCCCAGGACGAGCTCCCGGGGTACGGCGGCGGCGGTAGTGGTCACCGGACCATTGTCCCCGGGGGCCGCCCGACCGCCCAAATCCGGCGTCCCGGGCGCACCTTCGCTCGCAGGGTCAGCGCTGTTTCTCGCCCTGCTTCTGCACGTCGGGCTTCTTGGTGTCCTTCTTCGGCTCCGGCTTGGGGGTGGCGATGTCGCCGGTCCACTCGATCGGGTCGAAGTCCTGGTTGGGCCGGAAGCTGACCGCGGTCATCGTGCCGCGGTCCGGGGCCAGGAAGACCAGGCAGGTCGAGAACGACGATCCGGGCTTGAACTCGTCCGGCAGCGGCTTCGACGCGCACGTCGGGAAGGTCGTGGTGAACGCCGCCGGGGGCAGCAGGGTGTTCCGGTCGTCGACGCCCCACAGCGGGACCGGCGTCCCGCCGAGCTCGCCCTCGCCGGTGTTCCTCACCTTCACGTCGACGTAGTACGGCGTCGAGGCGCGGGCGGCCTCGTCGAGGATGAACCCGGAGAAGTCCTTGGTCGAGCCCCGCCGGGCGCTCTCCACCGTGAGGTCGAGGACGGTCCCCTTCTTCTGGTTCGGCTCGTAGATCACCGTCGCGGTGTCGCCGAAGGCGAGGTCCGCGCCGATCTCGGTCAGCTCGGCACCCGCGGGCACGGAGACCGTGCTGCTCGGGGAGGGCGAGACGCTGACCGTGCTGCTCGGGGTCTGCGACGCCTCGTCGCCGCCTGATCCGCACCCGGCGAGGACGAGCGCGGAGGCGGCCGCGAGGGTCAGCGAGCGGATGGGCAGGGTGGTGTTCTTCGTAGGACGCACCCGTTCATTGTGCACATCGCCCGTACACGGCAAAACGCCGCCGGAGCCCTGGAGGGCTCCGGCGGCGCCGACGGTCGGGGGTGTCCCGGTCGGGTCCTGCGATCAGCAGCCGAGCAGGCGCTCGGCGAAGTAGGACTTGATCTGGTCGAGGCCGATCCGCTCCTGCTTCATGGTGTCGCGCTCGCGCACGGTGACCGCGTTGTCCTCGAGGGTGTCGAAGTCGACGGTCACGCAGTACGGCGTGCCGATCTCGTCCTGGCGGCGGTAGCGGCGGCCGATCGCGCCCGCGTCGTCGAACTCCACGTTCCACACCGTGCGCAGGTCCGCGGCGAGGCCCTTGGCCTTCGGCGAGAGGTCGGCGTTGCGCGACAGCGGCAGCACCGCGACCTTGACCGGCGCGAGCCGGTGGTCGAGCTTGAGCACGGTGCGCTTGTCGACGCCGCCCTTGGCGTTGGGCGCCTCGTCCTCGGCGTAGGCGTCGATGAGGAACGCCATCATCGAGCGGTTCACGCCGGCTGCGGGCTCGATGACGTACGGCGTCCAGCGCTCGCCGGTGGCCTGGTCGAAGTACGACAGGTCCTGGCCGGAGTGCTTGGCGTGCGTGCTGAGGTCGAAGTCGGTGCGGTTCGCGACGCCCTCGAGCTCGCCCCACTCCGAGCCCTGGAACTGGAAGCGGTACTCGATGTCGACGGTGCGCTTGGAGTAGTGCGACAGCTTCTCGGTCGGGTGCTCGTAGTGGCGCAGGTTGTCGGGGTCGATGCCGAGGTCGGTGTACCACTCGGTGCGCAGGTCGATCCAGGCCTGGTGCCAGCCCTCGTCCTCACCGGGCTTGACGAAGAACTCCAACTCCATCTGCTCGAACTCGCGGGTGCGGAAGATGAAGTTGCCCGGGGTGATCTCGTTGCGGAAGCTCTTGCCGATCTGGCCGATGCCGAACGGCGGCTTGCGGCGCGAGGAGTTCATCACGTTCGCGAAGTTCACGAAGATGCCCTGCGCGGTCTCCGGGCGGAGGAAGTGCAGGCCCTCCTCGGACTCGACGGGGCCGAGGAACGTCTTGAGCAGGCCGTTGAACATCCGCGGCTCGGTCCAGGCGTTCTTCGTGCCGCAGTTGGGGCAGGCGATGAGGTCCATGCCGACCGCGTCGGGGTCGTCGAGGCCCTTCTTCTCCGCGTACGCCTCCTGCAGGTGGTCCTGGCGGAAGCGCTTGTGGCAGGACTGGCACTCGATGAGCGGGTCCACGAAGGCCGACAGGTGGCCCGAGGCCTCCCACACCTTGGTGGGCAGGATCACCGACGAGTCGAGGCCGACGACGTCCTCGCGGGACTGCACCATGGAGCGCCACCACTGACGCTTGATGTTCTCCTTCAGCTCCACGCCGAGCGGTCCGTAGTCCCAGGCCGACCGGGTGCCGCCGTAGATCTCGCCGCACGGGTACACGAAGCCCCGGCGCTTGCAGAGAGAGACGATGTTGTCGACGTTGGCACTCGCTTTTTGCTTGCTCATCTTGGGCTTCCGGCTCCATCAGTCGGGGGCACTGCCTGGCTGACAGCGAAGACTCAGACTATCGCTGCGGGTCAATCGGGAATCCCCGTGGGTCAGCGCAGATCGCGCGGCCTGGCCTCGTTCAGCACGGCGCCGTCGCCGGGGTCGACGACCTCGTAGGCGGACGGCTCGTCGAGGGCGCGCGACAGCAGCGGTACGGCGCCGAGCTTGACGTCGTACGCCGACAGCGCGCGCCGGTAGCTGCCCACGTCGGCCCACCGGGTCTGCAGCACCCACAGCGACGGGTCGTCGACGTTCCGGCCGACCGTCCCGTCGACGTACCCGGGCCGCGAAGCCAGCAGTCCGTGCGCCGTCTCCAGGTCGCCCCGGAACGACGCCGCATCGGCCTCCGCGACCCTGAACCTGTTCACCACCAGCACGGGGCGACCCTACGCCCGCGCGGCCGCCCGCCCGCCGCGAGGGCGTGCCACAACCAGCCCGTTTGACAATGGTTCCCAATCGCATTGAGAATGATTCTCATGAAGAAGTCACCGGCGCCGCGTCTCCGTGCCGTCGCTGCGCTCGCCCTCCTCGCGCCCCTTCTCGCCGCGTGCGGCGACCCGCTGGGCGGCGGCGGAACGGGCACCGGTCCGCGGGTCGTGGCGTCGTTCTACCCCCTGGAGTACGTCGCGGAGCGGGTGGCCGGGGAGCACGTGGAGGTCGAGCAGCTGACCGCGCCCGGGGTCGAGTCGCACGACCTGGAGCTCAACGTCGAGAAGACCGCCGCGATCGCCGGCGCCGACCTCACGTTCTACCTGCGCGGGTACCAGCCCGCCGTCGACGAGGCGGTCGAGCAGAACGCCTCCGGTTCGGTCGTGGACGCGGCCGAGGTGGTCTCGCTGCACGCCGCGGAGGAGGAGCCCGGGCACGAGGGCGAGAGCGCCGAGGAGCACGCCGCGCACGAGGGTGAGGCCGGCGACCCGCACTTCTGGCTCGACCCCGTGCTCCTCGGCGAGGCGGCGACCGCGTTCACCGAGCAGATGGCCGAGGTCGACCCCGACCACGCCGCGGACTACCGCGCCAACCTCGCCGACCTCCGGGCCGACCTCGAGCAGCTCGACGCGGACTACCGCGAGGGTCTGACCGGCTGCGAGCTCGACACGGTCGTGGTCAGCCACGACGCGTTCGGCTACCTGGAGAAGTACGGCCTCACCTTCGAGGCCGTCGCCGGGCTCTCCCCCGACGTCGAGCCCTCCCCGGCCCACCTCGCCGAGCTCGAGGACCTGATCCGGGAGACCGGGGTCACCACCGTCTTCTCGGAGACGCTCGCCAGCCCGGCCATGGCCCGGACCCTCGCCTCCGACCTCGACCTGGAGACCGGCGTGCTCGACCCGGTCGAGGGACTCCCCGCCGACTCCGGCCAGGAGGACTACCTTTCCCTCATGCGTGCCAACCTCCGGGCCCTCCAGCAGGCGAACGGCTGCCGATGAGCGCCCCCGAGCCGGTGGTCCGGATCCGCGACGGCGCGGTCGCGCTCGGCGGCCGCCCCGTCCTGCGCGGCATCGACCTCACCGTCCAGCAGGGCGAGGTCGTCGCGGTCCTCGGCGCGAACGGGTCGGGCAAGTCGACGCTGGTCCGCGCGATGATGGGGCTGGTCCCGACCAGCCGCGGCGAGGTGTCCCTCTTCGGCACGCCGCTGGACGACTTCCACGACTGGCAGCGGATCGGCTTCGTCCCCCAGCGGGTCAGCGCCACCTCCGGCGTGCCGGCCACCGTGTGGGAGGTCGTGGCCTCGGGGCGGCTCGCCCGCCGACCGTTCCTCCGGCCCCTGCGCGCCGAGGACCGCGCCGCCGTACGCGACGCGATCGCGGCGGTCGGCCTCTCCGACCGCGCCAAGGACGGCTGCGCCACCCTCTCCGGCGGCCAGCAGCAGCGGGTGCTGATCGCCCGGGCGCTCGCCGGGGACCCGGACGTCCTCGTCCTCGACGAGCCGACCGCCGGCGTCGACCTGGTCAGCCAGCAGGCATTCGCCGACGCGCTGGGCGCGCTCGTCGACCGCGGCGCGACGATCATCCTCGTCGCCCACGAGCTCGGCCCGCTGGCGCCGCTGATCGGCCGGACCGTGGTGATGCGCGACGGCCGGGTGGCGTACGACGGCGCCCCGGTGGCGACCGCGCACGAGGTGGAGCACGCCGGGCTCGCCGGGCAGGGGCACCACCACCCCGACCTGCAGGGCAGGCCCTCCGACCACATCCCGGTCGTGACCTCCCCGCTCGACCAGAGCGCGCGACGAGGTGACGCATGAGCTTCCTGGAGTACGACTTCCTGGTCCGCGCGCTCGTCGCCGCGCTCTTCACCGGTCTCGCCGCCCCGGCGGTCGGCACCTACCTCGTGCAGCGCCGGCTCTCGCTGATGGGCGACGGGATCGGCCACATCGCGGTCACCGGCGTCGCGCTCGGCCTGCTCACCGGCACCTCCCCCACTGTGACCGCGGTGGTCGTCGCGATCATCGGCGCCGTGGTGATCGAGGTGATCCGCGAGCAGGGCCGCACCAGCGGCGACGTCGCCCTGGCCCTGCTGTTCTACGGCGGCATCGCCGGCGGCGTCATGCTGATCGGTCTCGCCGGGCAGGGCGCCAACACGCTCCAGACCTACCTGTTCGGCTCGATCCTGGCGATCGACTCGGGGGACGTGTGGGTCACCGTCGTGCTCGCCGCGGTCGTGGTCGTCGTCGCGGTCGGGCTGTCTCCGCAACTGTTCGCGGTCGCCCAGGACGCGGAGTTCGCCCGGGTGGCCGGACTCAACGTGCGGTTCTACAACATCCTGGTCGCCGTGATGGCCGCGGTCACCGTGACCGTGGCGATGCGCACGGTGGGCCTGCTCCTGGTCAGCGCGCTGATGGTCGTGCCGGTGGCCACCGCACAGCAGGTCACCCGCGGCTTCCGCACGACGCTCCTGCTCGCCATGGGCCTCGGCACGCTCGCGTCGACCGGCGGGCTGGTCACGGCGGCCTACGTGCCGAACATCCCGCCCGGGTCGACGATCGTGCTCCTCGCCCTGGCCGGCTTCATGGCGGCCTGGCCGCTCGGCGTGTGGCTGCGCCGCCGGCAGCGGCTCGCCGCCCCCTTCGTCGCGACGGCCGAGGACGACCTCGCGCTCGCCGCCGACCACACCGTCGTACCGGAGTCCCACGCCCACGAGCACGGCGAGGACTGCGGGCATGCCGCCGTCCCCCACGGCGACCACGTGGACTACGTCCACGACGGCCACCGGCACGCACCCCACGGGAGCCACTATGACGAGCACTAGCCGGAAGACCGAGGACCCGGCCACCGCCCCGTCGATCGCCGGGGCGCGGCCCACCCGCCAGCGGCGCGCGGTGGCGTCGGCGCTGCAGTCCTTCGACGACTTCCGCAGCGCCCAGGACATCCACGACCTGCTCCGCCGCAGCGGCGAGAACGTCGGGCTGTCCACGGTCTACCGCACCCTCCAGGCGCTCGCGGACAACGGCGACGTCGACATGCTGCGCACCGAGGAGGGCGAGGCGATCTACCGCCGGTGCAGCACCTCGCACCACCACCACCTGGTCTGCCGCGCCTGTGGCCGCACCGTGGAGGTCGAGGGGCCGGCCGTCGAGAAGTGGTCGGACTCCGTCGCCGCGCAGCACGGCTTCACCGACGTCAGCCACACGCTCGAGATCTTCGGCACCTGCCCCACCTGCGCCTGACGCGGGGGCGGCACCGCGGCCAGTCACAACGGCACACGTGTGCGGTCGTGGCACGGTCCTCGTGCCGGGACGTGTCACAGCTCCACACGTGTGCGGTTCGTGACGTCCGGGGCAGGAGGGCGGGGAGCGCCGCGGAACTTTCCGGGCGGGACGCGGAGCTGCCCGGCTACGAGGCCCGCCTGCACCGGTGAACCGGCTCGCGGACCGGCGGCGCACGCCGCTAGCCTGCGCGGCATGGAGATCCGCACCGCCACCGACGCCGACTGGGACGCGATCTGGCCGATCTACGAGGCGATCGTCGTCGCCGGGGAGACCTACGCCTTCCCCGAGCCGCGGTACGACGAGGCGCGCTCGCTGTGGATGGAGCGGCCGCCGGGCCGCACCGTGGTCGCGGTGGACGCCGGCCGGGTCCTCGGCTCGGCGAAGATGGGCCCGAACCGCCCCGGTCGCGGTGACCACGTGGCCACCGCGAGCTTCATGGTCGACCCGGCGGCACACGGCCGCGGCGTCGGCCGGGCGCTGGGCCGGCACACCGTGGACTGGGCGCGGGCGGCCGGCTACCGCGGCATGCAGTTCAACGCGGTCGTGGAGACCAACGAGGCCGCCGTGCACCTGTGGCAGGCGCTCGGCTTCGAGGTCCTGGGCACCGTGCCCGGCGCGTTCCGGCACCCCGTGCACGGCTTCGTCGGCCTGCACGTGATGTACCTGGACCTCACCGGCCCCGAGGCCTGAGCGGCCCCCGTCAGGCGTTGGGGAGCGCGCCGCCGTACCGCCGGTCGCGGCGTGCGTAGGTGTCCACGGCCTGCCACAGGTGGCGACGGTCCACGTCGGGCCAGAGCACGTCGCTGAAGACGAGCTCGGAGTACGCCGCCTGCCAGAGCATGAAGTTCGAGAGCCGCTCCTCCCCCGACGTCCGCCAGACCAGGTCGGCCTCGGACAGCTCGGGGACGTAGAGGTGCCGCGCGAAGGTCTTCTCGTCGACCTTCTCCGGGTCGAGCCTCCCGGCCGCGACCTCCCGGGCGATCGAGCGCGCGGCGTCGGCGAGCTCGGCGCGGCCGCCGTAGTTCACGCACATCGTCAGCGTCAGCACGTCGTTGTCGCGGGTGAGCTCCTCGGCCTCCTTGAGCTCCTTGACCACCGAGCGCCAGAGCCTCGGCTCGCGACCGGCCCAGCGGACCCGGACACCGAGCTCGTGCATCTCGTCGCGCCGACGGCGGATCACGTCGCGGTTGAAGCCCATGAGGAAGCGGACCTCGTCCGGCGAGCGCTTCCAGTTCTCGGTGGAGAAGGCGTACGCCGACACCGCCTTCACGCCGATCTCGATGGCACCCTCGACCACGTCGAACAGCGAGTGCTCGCCCTGCTCGTGCCCGGCGGTGCGCGGCAGTCCGCGCTCCTTCGCCCACCGGCCGTTGCCGTCCATCACCACCGCGACGTGGTGCGGGACGAGCTCGGAGGGGATCGCCGGAGGCGTGGCGCCGGAGGGATGGGGACGGGGTGCGCGCACCGGCGGACGCGACGTCACCTTCCTGCCTCGAGCCACCCTCGTCCTCCCTGGTCCGGCCGTATGATGCCGACAAACCTATGCCTCACCCGTGGGACATGGGCCAGGACCCCGGAAGCAGGACGGACCATGGCCGGCGGCAACGACAAGATCGAGCAGCAGATGACGACGCTGCTGCGGCGCGTGCAGCGCATCCACATCTCCACCTCCTCCGGGGAGATGGAACTCGACCGCTCGGCCTACGGGATCATGTGCCGGGTGGCCGACGAGGGCCCCCAGCGGCTCGGCTCCTTCGCCTCCGCGTTCGGCCTCGACCCCTCCACGATCACCCGCCAGGTGCAGGCTCTCGAGCGCGCCGGCCTGGCCGAGCGGCACACCGACTCCGCCGACCGGCGGGCCTCGATCCTGGACCTGACCGACGAGGGCCGGGTGGTGCTCGAGCGCACCCGGGAGTTCCGCCGCCACCGGCTCGACGAGATCCTCGCCGACTGGTCCGACGACGACCGCGCCGAGCTCGGCCGGCTGCTCGAGAAGTTCAACACCTCGATGGACGCGCTGCTGGAGCGCTCCTCCTGATCAGCGCTCCACGTGCGAGAGGGACTTGAGCCCGCGCTCGAGGTGCCAGGCGAGGTAGGCCGCGACCAGCCCGGTCGCCTCCTTGCGGTGCCGCGGCTCGCTGGCCTCGACGACCGCCCAGTCACCGGCGAGCAGGGCGCCGAGCAGCGCGACGGTCTCCACGGCGGGGCTGGCCGACCCCGGGACGCGGCAGGTGGAGCAGAGCATCCCGCCCCCGGAGGGGCTGAAGGCGCGGTGCGGCCCCTCGAGGCCACAGCGGGCACACCCGTCGAACGACGGCGCGTAGCCGGCCACCGACAGCGAGCGCAGCAGGAACGAGTCGAGCACCGCCGAGGGCGACCGCTCCCCCGACGACATCGCCCGGAGGGCCCCGATCAGCAGCAGGAACTGCTGGAGCGCCGGCTCCTTGTCCTCGATGACCAGCCGCTCGGCGGTCTCGAGCATCACCGTGCCGGCGGTGTAGCGCTCGTAGTCGGAGCCGATCCTGGCCGCGAACGGCGAGAGCGTCTCGGCCTGGGTCACCACGTCGAGGGACCGGCCCTCGGCGAGCTGGAGGTCGACGTACGTGAACGGCTCCAGCCGGGACCCGAACCGGGAGCTGGTACGGCGGACGCCCTTCGCGACCGCGCGGACCCGGCCGTTGCCCCGGGTCAGCAGCGTGATGATCCGGTCCGCCTCACCCAGCTTCTGGGTGCGCAGCACCACGGCTTCGTCACGGTAGAGACCCACGTCGCCATTCTCCCTCGCCGGGCCACGATGTCCGAGCCGACCTCCCGCGGAGCCGACATGATTCCGTCACCAGGGCTTGCCAAAGGTAATACCTTTCGGTCACAGTAGGGCGCGCCCTGTAACGGGCATCACAGCCCGGCATCACACCGATGCCCTCGAACCCCTGGAGACCACTCGTGGATCCCATTGCACCGGTCCACGGCACGGCCACCCTGCTGGTCATCGCCGCCGTCGCCGTCGCCCTCCTGCTGTTCCTGATCATGAAGCTGCGGCTGCACGCGTTCGTGTCGCTCGTGCTGGTCAGCCTCATCACCGCGGTCGTCGCGGGAATCCCGGTCGCCGACGTGCCCGCGACACTGCTCTTCGGCTTCGGCGGCACCCTGGGCGCCGTCGCGCTCCTGGTCGGTTTCGGGGTCATGCTCGGCCGGCTGCTCGAGGTCACCGGCGGGGCCCAGGTCCTCGCCGACACCCTGATCAACCGCTTCGGCGAGAAGCGGGCGCCCTTCGCGCTCGGTGTCGCCGCGCTGATCTTCGGCTTCCCGATCTTCTTCGACGCCGGCCTCGTGGTCTTCCTGCCGATCATCCTCACCGTGGCCCGCCGCTTCGGCGGCTCCGTGCTCTACTACGCGATCCCCGCGGCCGGCGCCTTCGCCGCGATGCACGCGCTCGTCCCGCCGCACCCCGGACCGGTCGCCGCCGGTGAGGCCATCAGCGCGGACATCGGCGTGGTCCTCCTCGTGGGCCTGCCCGTCGCGATCGTCTCCTGGTACGTCGGCGTCTACCTCGTCTCGAAGGTGCTCGGCGCCCGCTTCGACATCCCGCTGCCCGACCTGCTGTTCGGCGAGGTCAACGGCGGCACCACTCCCGGTACGACGTACGACGACACCACCGGCACCCGGGGCGGCGCGACCGGCACGGACGCGGGCACCGCCTCCGGCACCGTGCTCACCCGGACCCGCACGACGCCCTCCTTCGGCACCGTGTTCGGCCTGCTGCTCCTCCCGCTCGCGCTGATCTCCTTCAACACCGTGCTCACCACCTTGGTCACCACCGGCGCGATCCCCGAGGGCAACGTCTGGGTGGAGTACCTCCAGCTCGCCGGCAACACCCCGGTGGCCCTGCTGATCACGCTGCTCGTCGCGATCGCCGTCCTCGGCACCCGCGGCCGCTCGCTCGCGGAGACCAGCGACATCCTCGACGCGGCGCTGGCCCCGATCTGCTCGATCATCCTGATCACCGGCGCGGGCGGCATGTTCGGCTTCGTGCTGCGCACCAGCGGCATCGGCACGGCGCTGACCGAGTCGCTGGAGAACGTCGGCATCCCGCTGCTGCTCGCGGCGTTCCTGATCGCGACCGCGCTGCGCGTGGCGCAGGGGTCGGCCACCGTCGCGCTGACCACCACGGCCGGTCTGATCGCGGGTCAGGCCGACGAGGCCGCGCTCACCGACTTCAAGCTCGCCCTCGTCGTGGTCGCGATCGCCGCCGGCGCCACCGTGCTCTCGCACGTGAACGACTCCGGCTTCTGGCTGGTCAGCCGGTTCTTCGGGATGGACGAGAAGACCACGCTGAAGACCTGGACCGTGATGGAGACGACGCTCGGCGTCACCGCGTTCGCGATCGCCTCCGTGCTGTGGGTCGTGACGTGACCTTCGGACGTTCAGCTCGCGTCGCGGGTGCCGCCGATCGTGGAGGCGACCTCGGTCGCGACCTCCAGGCAGATCGTCGTCATCGCGGCGCGGGCGACGTCCGGCTCGCCGGAGGCCACCGCCTGCGCCACCATCTGGTGCAGGCGGCGGGCCTCGGGCTTGGGCTCCGGCGGCATCAGGTGGTGGTCGGTGCGGCCCCGCAGCACCTCCTCCACGACCTCCCCGAGCCCCGCGAACATCACGTTGCCCGAGGCCTCGAGCAGCAGCCGGTGGAAGGCGATGTCGTGCTCGAGGAAGGTGCGGAGGTCACCCGCGGCGCCGGTCACCTCGAGCTCCTCGGCCAGGCGGACCACCTCGCGGCGCTGCTCGGCGGTGGCGTGGTCGGCGGCGAGCGCGGCGGACGCCGGCTCGACGGCGGCGCGCAGCTGCGACAGCTCGTGCAGGTGGGTCGACCGGCCGGCGCCGGCGAGCCGCCAGCGGATCACGGCGGGGTCGAAGGCGTCCCACTCCTGGCGTGGACGGACCCGGATGCCGGTACGGCGCCGGCTCTCCACGAGCCCCATGGACACGAGCACCTGGATCACCTCGCGGGCCACGGTCCGCGAGACGCCGTACTCCTCGCCGAGCCACTCCAGGGTGAGCGTCGCACCCTCCGGCAGCGCCCCGCCCACGATGCGCGGGCCGAGGTCGGCGAGGACGTCGCTGTGCAGGGTGGCCATGCCAGGCAGCCTAGCGAGCGCACGAGCCGCACCGGGGAGGTGCGGCGATGACGCCCGCCGCGCCGCTGCACGTCGTCGTGATGGGGGTGTCCGGGACCGGCAAGTCCACCGTCGGGGCGCTGCTCGCCGCGGACCTCGGGGTCACCCTGGTGGAGGGCGACAGCTACCACCCGGCGGCGAACATCGCGAAGATGTCGTCGGGCACGCCGCTCACCGACGAGGACCGGATGCCGTGGCTGCGCGCGCTGGCCCAGGTCACCCGGGACCGGCACGCCGAGGGGTTGTCCACCGTGCTGACCTGCTCCGCGCTACGCCGCTGCTACCGCGACGTCCTCCGTGAGGGCGTCCCCGGCACGGAGTCGTTCTTCGTGCACCTGCACGCCGACTTCGCCGTGCTCGAGCGGCGGATGCGGGAGCGCGAGCACTTCATGCCGCCCTCGCTGCTCCGCTCGCAGTTCGACACCCTCGAGCCGCTCGAGGACGACGAGCGCGGCGTGGTGGTCGACGTGGCCGCGCCCCTGTCCGAGGTAATGGCCCGGGCCCGCGCGGCCCTCGGGGTCACCGCCGGCTGACCGCTCCCGCGAGGCCCTCCGGTCAGCCCGGTCGGGCGGTCTTGCGGGGCCTGCGGCGGGCCGCGGGGCGCCAGCACTCCTCGACGAAGGCGATCGCCTCCTTGTCGAGGCGGGCCGGGCGCATCCGCCACTCGAGGATGCCGCCTGCCTGCACGAAGCGGGCGTGCGGCATCTCCTCGGCGAGCATCGCGGCGTCCGCCCACGGGTGCACCGGGTCGCGCGGGTGGCCGACCACCATCGCCGGCGCGGTGATCGTGCGGCGCAGCCCGGTGGCGGGCGCGATCCGGCCGAAGAAGATGCCGTGGATCGTGGCCGCCATGGGCGCCGGACGCTGGTTCAGCGTGTCGAGCACCACGCCGGCCCAGAACGGCACGAGGCCGCGCGGCACCATCCTGCTCACCGCCCGTACGGCGCTCACCGAGGCCGGCACGAAGCGGGCCGCGAACATCAGCGGCGCGAACGCGATGATGCCGGCCTCCACGGCGTTGTCGAGCACGGGCATCTCGAGCAGCAGGCCCCGGACCCGGTCCGGCGCGGCGGCGGCCACCTCGAGCGAGACGTTCGCGCCCAGCGACGTACCCCCCACCACCGCCTGCGGGGCGTCGAGGTGGTCGAGCAGGGCGACCACCTGCTCGCCGAACGCGGTCATCGAGTACTGCATCGGGTCGGTGGGCCGGTCGGAGCGGCCGTGTCCGAGGAGGTCCACGGCGACCACGTGGAAGCCCTCGCCTGCGAGGGTGCGGGCAAGCGGCTGGTGCATGCGGCGCGGCATCAGCTGGCCGTGCACGAGCACCACCCAGCGGTCACCGGCTCCGTACTCGGTGTACTCGATCCGGTCCTCGTCGAGGAAGAACTGGCCGATCCGCTCCGAGACCAAGGTCGCCATCCGCACATCCCGTCGGTAGGTGAACAGGTTCCCGAGCGTAGTGGAGGCCACACCCGCGCCCCTCCCGAGAGCACGGGAAACGCCCCGCGCGCCGGTGCGGATGCATCAGGATTGCTCCATGAGCCTTCTCGGGACCCACCTCAGGCGTGCGGGCGACGGCCGATGAGCCCTCGCCTCCCCGCCGGTCCCCCGGGAAGGACCGGGCCCCGGCCTGCCTTCGTCACGAGGCACCCGCTGCTGCTCGTGGCCGTGCTGCTCTCCGCCGTGTTCCTGCTGGGCGTGACCTCGGTGCTCCTCGCGCCGGCCGACACCCGGGTGGCGGTGTGGTGGCCCGCGGCGGGCCTGTCGGCCGTCCTGCTGCTCCTCGCGCCGCGCGCCTGGCGTCCCTACCTGGTCCTCGCCGTGGCGCTGGTCAGCGCGCTGGCCAACTCCGCGGCCGGGCGGCCGGTGCCCGTGGCGGCCGGCTTCGGGCTCGCCAATGCCGCCGAGGCGTACGTCGTGGCGTGGTGGCTGACCCGCGGCACCGGCGGCCGCCCGTCCCTGAGGACCATGGACGACCTGCGCCGGCTCCTGGTCGCCACCGTCCTCGGCGCGCTCGTGATCGGGGCCGGTGTCGGCGCCACCGTCGGCCTGCTCCTCGGCGGGGACGCCCTCGCCGCCGCGCGCACCGTGACGGCCTCGCACGGCGCGGCGATCCTGGTGATCGCGCCACTCGCCCTGCGGGTGGGCGCCTCCCCGCTCCGCGCGCGCCGTGCGGAGGCCGCGGCCCAGCTGAGCCTCCTGCTCACGGCCACCGCCCTCGTCTTCTCGCCCGGCCAGGACCTCGGGCTCACCTTCCTGGTCCTGCCGCTGCTGATCTGGGGCGCGCTGCGGCTCGGTCTGCGCGCCGTCTCCGTCGAGCTGGTGCTCGTCGGGGTGCTCACCTCCGCGCTCACCGTGCGTGGCTGGGGACCGTTCGCGGTGAGCGCCGCGACCGGCGTCACCGACCTCGGCACCACCGTCTCGCTCGTGCAGACCTTCCTGATCGCCACGGCGGTGATCGCCCTGACGCTCGCCGTGGTCGTCGAGCAGAAGCGGACGGCCACGGCCCGGCTGCAGGCCAGCGAGCAGCTGTTCCGCAAGAGCTTCGACGAGTCCTTCGTCGGCATGCTGCTGCTGCGCCGGGACGGGGACGGGCTGCGGATCGCCCAGCTCAACCAGACCGCCGCCGAGATCCTGGGCGCCCCCGCCGAGGACCTCGAGGGCCGCGCCTGGACACCGATGCTGGCGACCGAGACCCCGGTCGACGAGGTCGCCGACGCGCTGCTGGCCGGCACGCTCGCCGGCTGGCGCGAGGAGACCTGGCTGGCGTCGAACCCGGGCCACCGCGTCGGCGTGGCGATGTCGCTGCTGTCCACCGACAGCGACGAGCCGATGTTCACCGCCCAGCTGATCGACGTCACCTCCGCGCACGAGGCGTCACAGCGGCTGCGGACCGAGAAGGACTTCACCTCGGCGGTGCTCGACACCACCGGCTGCCTGATCGTGGTCGTGCACGTCGACGGCACCGTGGTCGGGATGAACCCGGCCGCGCAGCGGGCCAGCGGGTACGACGAGGAGCGGGTGGCCGGCTCGAAGCTGTGGGAGAGGCTCGTCCCCGCGGAGGACCGGGCGACCGTGAGCCGCATGCTCGCCCACCCCGCGTCCGGAGGGGCGCCCGCCGGTTTCGAGGGCGACCTGCTGACCGCCTCCGGCCGGCGCCGCCGGGTGGTGTGGTCCAACGCCTTCCTCCACGACGAGGACGGCGGGCACAGCCACGTGGTGATGACCGGGATCGACGTCACCGAGGAGCGCACCACCCGCCGCCTGCTCGACCACCTGCTCCAGGCCGCGTCCGCGACGTCGTTCATCGGCACCAACGTCCGGGGCACGATCACCGTGTTCAACTCCGGCGCCGAGGCGCTGCTCGGCTACTCCGCCCAGGAGCTGGTCGGGCACGCCCGGCTGGACGACGTACACGACCCCGACGAGCTCGCGGCGCGCGCCGAGGAGCTCGGCACCGCCCCGGGCTTCGCCGCACTCGTGGCGAACGTCGACGGGGGCGCCGAGACCCGCGACTGGACCTACGTCCACAAGGACGGGAGCACCTCGCTGGTCGCGGTCACGCTCACCGCCGTCCGCGACGCGCTCGGCCAGCACATCGGCTACCTCGCCGTCGGCCGCGACGTCACCGAGCAGCGCGAGGGGCAGCGGCTGCTCGAGGCCACGCTGGAGAAGGAGCGGCAGGCCGCGGAGCGGCTGCGTGACCTCGACCGGGCCAAGAACGACTTCGTCTCCACCATCAGCCACGAGCTGCGCACCCCGATCACCAGCATCGTCGGCTACACCGAGATGCTCCAGGACGGGGTCGCCGGCGCGGTGTCCCCCGACCAGGACCGGCTCGTCGACGCGGTCCGCCGCAACGGCGAGCGCCTGATCGTGCTGATCGAGGACCTGCTCACGCTCTCGCGGATCGAGGCCGGCACGTTCGTCCTCGAGAAGTCGACCGTCGACCTGCGCACGGTGCTCACCCGCGCGCACGAGACGCTCCGGCCGATGGTCGCCGACCGCCGGCTCGACGTCAGGTTCGAGGTCCCGGACGAGCCCGTGCTCGTGCTCGGCGACCGCGGCCAGCTCGAGCGGGTGGTGCTGAACCTGGTCGGGAACGCGGTCAAGTTCACCGACGACGGAGGACGGGTCACCTGCCGGCTCGACCAGCACGGGACGCACGCCCACCTCGAGGTGGGCGACACCGGGATCGGCATCCCAGCACAGGAGCAGGCGGCGTTGTTCACCCGGTTCTTCCGCTCCACCACCGCCCGTGAGCGCGCGATCCAGGGCACCGGCCTCGGCCTGTCCATCGTGCAGTCGATCGTGCGCAGCCACGGCGGCGAGATCTACGTGCAGTCCGAGCACCTGGTCGGCACCCGGGTGCTGGTGCAGCTCCCGCTGGTCGCGCCGGCCGAGCTCGCCGGGGCCGGGGCCCGCTGACCTGCGAAACCTCCGTGCGCGACGGGAGCTCAGGTGACATGCTCACCCGCGTGACCGTTCTGGAGACGCTGGAGACCTACTACGACACCGTGCCCCGGGCGGCCGCCTCCGCCGAGGAGGCCGGCCCCTTCACGCTGTTCGTGAAGACCGAGCCGACCGGCTGGCCGTACTACGCACGGCCGCGGCTGGGCGGCGAGGTGCCGTTCACCGCCGCCGCCGTCGACGCGGTGCGGGAGCGTCAGCGCGACCTCGGCGTGCCCGAGGCGCTGGAGTGGGTGCACGAGACCACCCCCACACTGCTGTCCGCCGCTCGCGAGTCCGGGCTGCACGTCCACGAGTGCCCGCTGCTGGTGCTGCCCGAGGACGCCGACCCGAAGCTGCCCGCGCTCCCCGACGGCCTCCGGGTCGACCTGCTCGCCCCCGACTCCCCCACGCTCGGCGCGGTGCTCGCCGCCGTCGGCGCGGGCTTCGCCGGCAGCGACGAGGTCACCCCGCGCGACCCGGGCAGCCAGCCGCGGACGATGGAGCGCGGGCTGCTCGCCGTCGCCGGCGCGTACGACGGGCGAGGGCCCGTCGGCGGGGGCTCCCACTCGCCGCGCGGCACCACCACCGAGCTGGCCGGGATCGCGGTGGTGCCCCGGGCACGCCGGCTCGGGGTCGGCGCCGCGATCACCCACGCCCTGGTCGAGGACGCCCGCCGCCGTGGTGTGGAGACGGTGTTCCTCTCCGCTCAGGACGACGCCGTCGCCCGGGTCTACGAGCGGGTCGGCTTCGTCCGGGTCGGCACGGCGTGCGTCGCGGAGCCCCCGGACGCCTGAGCGCCCTGGGTCCGCAACGGCTACGCGCGGTTGACCGCGGAGATCACGGCCTTCAGCGAGGCGGTGACGATGTTCGGGTCGAGGCCGACGCCCCACAGGATCTGGTCGCCGACCGCGCACTCCACGTAGGCCGCCGCGATCGCGTCGCCGCCCGAGGACAGCGCGTGCTCGTGGTAGTCGAGCACCCGGACGTCGTAGTTGCCGTCCAGCTCGTTGACCGCGCCCACGAACGCCGCGATCGGGCCGTTGCCGGTGCCCTCCAGCGACCGCAGCTCGCCGTCCACCCACACGTTGACCGCGAGCGCGTCCTTCTCCCCGGCCGCCGAGGAGGTATGCACGGAGTCCAGCTTCAACGGCGTCTCGCGGGCGAGGTACTCGGCCTCGAAGTCGGCCCAGATCTCCTCGGAGGACATCTCGCCGCCCTCGTCGTCGGTGTGCTGCTGGACCACCCGGCTGAACTCGATCTGCAGCCGGCGGGGCAGCTCGAGCTTGTGCTCGGACTTCATGATGTAGGCCACGCCGCCCTTGCCGGACTGGCTGTTCACCCGGATCACGGCCTCGTAGGAGCGACCGACGTCCTTCGGGTCGATCGGCAGGTACGGCACCTGCCACTCCTGCTCCTCCACGGGTACGCCGGCCGCGGCGGCGTCGCGCTCGAGGGCCTCGAAGCCCTTCTTGATCGCGTCCTGGTGCGAGCCGGAGAACGCCGTGTAGACCAGGTCACCGCCGTACGGGTGCCGCTCGTGCACAGGCAGCTGGTTGCAGTACTCGACGGTGCGACGGACCTCGTCGATGTCGGAGAAGTCGATCTGGGGGTCCACGCCCTGGGTGAACAGGTTCAGCCCCAGGGTCACCAGGCACACGTTGCCGGTGCGCTCGCCGTTGCCGAACAAGCAGCCCTCGATCCGGTCCGCGCCGGCCTGGTAGCCGAGCTCGGCGGCGGCGACCGCCGTACCCCGGTCGTTGTGGGGGTGCAGCGACAGCACCACGTGCTCGCGGTGGTCGAGGTGCCGGTTCATCCACTCGATGGAGTCCGCGTAGACGTTGGGGGTGGCCATCTCCACCGTCGCCGGCAGGTTGATGATCACCGGCTTCTCGGCGGTCGGCTCGAAGACCGCGAGCACCTCGTTGCAGATCCGCGCGGCGAACTCGAGCTCGGTGCCGGTGTAGGACTCCGGGGAGTACTCGTAGAAGACGGTCGTCTCCGGGAGGGACTCCTCGAACTTCTTGCACAGCCGCGCGCCGGTCACCGCGATGTCGACGATGCCGTCCATGTCGAGACCGAACACCACCCGGCGCTGCAGCGTCGAGGTCGAGTTGTACAGGTGCACGATGGCCTGCTTGGCGCCGGCGATCGCCTCGTAGGTCCGCTCGATCAGGTGCTCGCGGGCCTGGGTCAGGACCTGGATCACCACGTCGTCGGGGATCAGGTCCTCCTCGATGAGCATCCGCACGAAGTCGAAGTCGGTCTGGCTCGCGCTGGGGAAGCCGACCTCGATCTCCTTGTAACCCATGTCGACGAGGAGCTGGAACATCTTCTTCTTGCGGGCCGGCGTCATCGGGTCGATCAGCGCCTGGTTGCCGTCACGGAGGTCGACCGCGCACCAGCGCGGGGCCCGGGTGATGGTCCGGTCGGGCCAGGTGCGGTCGGGCACGTCGACCGCGGGGAACGGCCGGTAGCGCTGATGCGGCATGCCGCTCGGCTGCTGGGGGTTCTTCGGGGAGGGCTGGGGGTTCATCGACATCTCGCTTCTCGGGTCGGCTCGTGGTCCGGATGGCAACGACGAACTCCGCAGCGAGGGGGTCCGGCTCTAGCGAACCTCGCTGCGGCAGCGAAGGAGGAGAAGCTGCTGCGTCATGATGGCGACCAGCCTAGCCCGCACCACCCGAGGCCGCACGCCGAGCGGCCGGATCTGAGACGGGCGGCAGGACCCGCACCTCCTCCCCGGCCTGATATCCCCGCGCGGCGGCGGGGCCCCTCTGTTTGGATGTGCCGGTGCACATCGAACGCATCGACCCCCACGACCTCGACCTCGACACCGCCGACGCCATGGCGGAGGTGGTCCGGGCCTCGGACGCGGCCGGCGGGGTGCCGATCCCGCCGGTGACCGGCCCGACCCTGCTCCACGCCGCCCGGCACGGCTGGGACGGAACGCCCGCGGGGGCGCTGTGGGTGCTGCGCGACGGCGACCGTGTCGTCGGGCGGGTGCACGCCGACCTGCCGTGGCGCGACAACACCGACAGCTTCTACTACCGCGGCGTGGTGCACCCCGACGTACGGCGCCGCGGCGGTGGCCGCGCCCTGCACGACGCGCTGCTCGAGGTGGCCGCCGAGGCGGGCCGCACGAAGGTCTACACGGGGGCGTTCGAGGGCACCGACGGGATCCCCGCGCTCGCGGCGCTCCGCTACGAGCCGGTCGGCACCAACGTCATCCGGCGGATCTCCCTGCACGACACGCAGCCCGGGCTGTGGGACCGGTTGCACGCGCAGGCGGCCGCGAAGGCCGGCGACTACGAGCTGGTCCGGATGGTCGGCCCCACGCCCGTCGAGCAGCTCGAGGACATGGTGGCGCTGTTCGCGATCATCAACGACGCCCCCAGCGAGGACGCCGACAAGGAGGACGACCACTGGACCGCGGACCGGGTCGCCGCCTATGACACGGCGATGGCGGCCCGCCGGCAGACGGTCTACCGGGTCATCGCGCGGCACCGCGAGACCGGCGAGTGGGCCGGGCACTCGGTGCTGTGCGTCGACGAGTTCGCACCTGCGACCGGCTTCCAGGAGGACACCTCGGTGGTCCGCTCCCACCGCGGGCACGGCCTCGGGCTGCTGATGAAGACCGAGATGCTGCGCTGGATCGGCCAGGAGCGCCCCGAGGTCGGCGCGACCGACACCTGGAACGCGGTCGGCAACCACCACATGATCGCGGTCAACGAGCTGCTCGGCGCCCGGGTCGTCGCCCGGTACGTCACCCACAGGCTGACCCGATGACCGCCACCCTGCTCGTCGTGCACCACTCCCCCACGCCGTCCGTGGAGGCGCTGACCGAGGCGGTGCTCGCAGGTGCCCGGGACGACGCGATCGAGGGCGTCGACGTCGTCGTACGACCGGCGCTCGAGGCGACCGCGGAGGACGTGCTCGCCGCCGACGGGTACGTGCTCGGCACGCCCGCCAACTTCGGCTACATGGGCGGCGCGCTCAAGCACTTCTTCGACACCACGTTCCTCAGGGTCGGCGGGGCGCTGTCGAGCACGGGCTCGGCCGACGAGTCCGCAGGTCGCACGTCCGGACGGCCGTTCGGGCTCTACGTGCACGGCCGCTACGACACCGCCGGCGCCGTCCGCTCGGTGCTGTCGATCGTGCAGGCACTGTCCTGGCGACAGGCCGCCGAGGTGCTCGAGGTGGTGGGTGACGTCGGCGACGAGCACCGGGGTTCGGCGTACGAGCTCGGGGGTACCATCGCTGCACTGATCGCCCCCGACGCCTAGAGGTTCCGCTGTGCTCTCCCGCCTGGCCGCACCGGCCACCACGCTGGTGCTCCTCGCGCTCGGCGCGTGCTCGGCGGGGCTCACCGCCGAGGAGCCCAGCGGGAGCAGCGACTCGATCGAGGTCCCCGAGGTCGGTGCCTGCCGGGTGTTGACGCCGGAGGACGTCACCCGGCCGGACAACGCCTCCGCGGTCGTCGACTGCGCCGAGGAGCACACCGCGGAGACGTTCACCGTCGGCACCTTCCCGGGTGGGCTCGCGGTCGGTGACGACATCGACGACCCCGACCTCGGCGCCTACATCTACGACACGTGCAACAAGCGCTTCCAGGCGTTCCTCGGCGGTGACGAGAGCCTGGTCATGCGGTCGATGCTCACCTGGGCCTGGTTCCGGCCCTCGCAGGAGGCCTGGGACAAGGGCGCGCGCTGGTACCGCTGCGACGTGGTCGGCGGCGGTGAGCAGTCCGAGTCGTTCGTGAGCCTGCCCGAGACCGCGAAGGGCCTGCTCCGCGGCAAGCCCGACGACCAGTGGATGACCTGCGTCGACGGCGACACCGTGGCGGGGTCGCCGAAGATCCCCTGCAGCGAGCCTCACGACTGGCGCGCGGTGACCACGATCAAGCTGGGCGAGGAGAAGGACCCCTACCCCGGGGACCGGATGGTGGAGGTGCAGTCGCGCGACTACTGCTCCGACTCGGTGGGTGCCTGGCTCAACTACCCGGTCGACTACGACTACGGGTACACCTACTTCCACGAGGCCGAGTGGACCGCCGGCAACCGCCGCTCGATCTGCTGGGCGAAGACCGACCAGTAGCCCGGAGCGGACCCCGTTGACCCCCCTGCGTACGACGGCCACCGCGGTGGCCTCGCTGCTGCTGCTCGCCGGCTGTGACACCGGCGAGCCGACCGCGACCCCGGCCTCGCCGGCCACGAGCGCGAGCGCCTCCGCCGGCTCCCCGGACGGCACCGGCACGACGGACGCCCCGACGTCCGCGGGCACCTCACGGCCGGCCGGGCCGTCGGAGTCCACGACCTCCGCCGAGCCCACCGTCGAGGTCCCGCCCGCCCCGCCGGAGGACGCCTGCTACCGGCTGCGGCTGCGGGAGCTGACCGAGCCGACCAGCTCGCGGGACCCGGTCCCCTGCACCGACGCGCACAACGCCCAGACCATCCACGTCGGCGAGCTCGACACGGTCGTCGACGGGCACTCGGTGGCCGTGGACTCCTGGGTCGTGCAGGACCAGCTCGCCGGCACGTGCTCGGGCGAGCTGGCGTCGTACGTCGCAGGCTCCCGGCAGCTGCGGGCGCTGAGCCGCTTCGAGGTGGTCTGGTACAGCCCCACCCTGGAGCAGTCCGACCGCGGCGCCACCTGGTTCCGCTGCGACCTGGTCGCCTTCGCCACCAGCGACCGGCTCGCCGACCTGCCCCGCCCCTCCCGCCTCGAGTCGGTCCTCGACGAGGAGGGCGCCCTGGACACCTGGGGGCTGTGCGGCACCGCCGCGCCCGGCACCTCGGGGTTCTCGCGGGTGATCTGCTCGCGTGACCACTCCTGGCGCGCGGTGGCCACCATCGACCTCGGGGACGACGAGAGCTACCCGGGCACGGCCTCGGTGCGGGGCGCCGGCGACGACGACTGCCGCGACGTGGCGAGCGAGGGCGCGGGGTCGGCGACCCGGTTCGAGTACGGCTGGGAGTGGCCGACCCGCGCGCAGTGGAAGCAGGGCCAGCACTACGGCTTCTGCTGGGCCCCGGACTGACCGTCCCGTCGGGTACCGGCGGGCGGCCTAGAAGCCGAGGCGCCGGAGCTGCTTGGGGTCGCGCTGCCAGTCCTTGGCGATCTTCACGTGCAGGTCGAGGTAGACCGGCGTGCCGAGCATCGCCTCGATCTGCTTGCGGGCGTCGCTGCCGACCTCGCGCAGCCGGCTGCCCTTGTGCCCGATCACGATCCCCTTCTGCGAGGACCGCTCCACGAACAGGTTCGCGTGGATGTCGAGCAGCGGCTTGTCCTCGGACCGTCCCTCACGCAGACCCATCTCCTCCACGACGACCGCGATCGAGTGCGGCAGCTCGTCGCGCACGCCCTCGAGGGCCGCCTCCCGGATCAGCTCGGCGACGATCGCCTCCTCGGGCGCGTCGGTCAGCTCCCCGTCGGGGTAGAGCATCGGCCCCTCGGGCAGTCGCGAGACGAGGAGGTCGGCGAGCAGGCCGACCTGGTCCCCGGACTTCGCGGAGACGGGCACGATCTCGGCCCAGTCGGTGCCGGTCTCCTCGCCGAGCCTGGCGATGGCGAGCAGGTGCTCGCCGAGCTGCTCCGGCGTGGCGAGGTCGGTCTTGGTGGCCACCGCGACCTTGACCGTGCGACGCACCTTGGACAGCTCGTTGACGATGAACCGGTCGCCGGGGCCGATCTTCTCGTTGGCCGGGAAGCAGACCGCGACCACGTCCACCTCCGCCCAGGTCGTCTTGACCAGGTCGTTGAGCCGCTCCCCCAGCAACGTCCGGGGCCGGTGCAGACCGGGGGTGTCGACCAGGACGAGCTGGGCGTCGGGCCGGGACACGATGCCGCGGACGACGGTCCGGGTGGTCTGCGGCCGCGAGGACGTGATCGCCACCTTCGTGCCGACCATGGCGTTGGTCAGCGTCGACTTGCCGGCGTTCGGTCGTCCGACGAACGAGGCGAACCCGCTGCGGAAGGAGGGAGCGTTGTCAGGCACCCGGTGATTGTCCCACCCTCCGTGCGGGGCGCCGTCGTCGGAGGTGACCGGGCGTCGGCTCAGCCGGCGTAGCCGCCGACCAGGTACGGCGCCCGGTCCTCCAGGTTCGCGTCGGGCGCCCGCAGCACGCACCGCATGCTGCCGAGGTCGCAGGTGTACACGTCGCGCCGCTCGTCCTGCCCGTCGCCCGCCAGGTCGCTGCCGGTCACCGCGACCGTGTCCGCGTCGACCCAGACGTACTCGTGCACCCACAGCGGCAGCCCGGTGAAGTCGGCGCGCTCCCCCGTCCCGGTGTCGAACAGGGCGACCGCGGCCGGGTTCTCGGCCAGGGCCGGCTCCTCGGCCTCGGGCGTCTCGGCGAGGTAGCGGGTGCCGTCCGCGGAGAGCGCCCCCGGGCCGGCGGGCACCTCCCCGCCGGGCAGACCGGCCGGCTCGCCGGCGCCGACGTCGTAGAACCGCGTGGTCATCGACCCGCTCGCGCCGTACTCCGTCACCGAGAGGACCTGCCCGGCCAGGTCGGCGTCGCGGGGCATCGCGTCGGACGTGGGCACGACCAGCGGGGCACCGTCCCCGTGGAGCACCAGTCTGCCCCGGTCCCACAGCACCGCCCGGTCCTCACCGGCGGCGAGGACCGCCGCCCCCGGGGAGACCTCGGACGTCGCCACCGTCTCGTCCTCGACGAGGTCGTGCAGCACGAACTGGTCCCCGAGGGTGAGCCAGGCCGCGGTCCGGCCGTCCCGGGAGACCGCGACCGCCTGCACCGCGCCGTCGACGGGGGCGGTGACCCGGCGGGATGACAGCGGCGCCTTGCCGGTCCCGTCCCCGGAGAGCCTCATCCGCACCAGGCCGCTCTCCCCGTCGATGACGAGCACGCCGTCGACGGTGCGGTAGGCGTCCTCGAAGCGGCCCAAGTCGTCGTACCCGAAGGCGTAGGTGGCCCCTCGCTGGAAGATCGTGACCGCGCCCTCGTCGACCCAGACGACCTTGCTGCGCAGCGGCGCCACGGGACCGGCGGGGTCCGGCGCGGACGAGCCGACCGGCGGGGCCGGGGTGGCCGTCAGGTCGGACAGCCCGAGGCCGGCGGTCAGCGTCACGGCAGAGACCGCCGCGACCGCCGCCACGGCGCCGGCGACCCCGGCCCGGCGGCGAGTGCGGGCACGCCCGACCTTCGCCTCGAAGGCGACGTGGTCGATCGGGGGCGCCTCGACGTCGTTCGCCCGTCGTACGAACGCGTCGTGCACCTGGTCGGTGAGGTCGGTGTTCATCGTGCCCCCTGGGAGATCCCGGCGAGCATCTCGTCCCCGAGGGACGAGCGCAGCCGCTTGAGTGCGTGGTGGGTCTGGCTCTTGACGGCACCGACGGAGCAGCCCATCTCGCGGGCGGTCTCGGCCTCGGTCAGGTCCTCGTAGTAGCGCAGCACCAAGGTGGCGCGCATCCGCGGTGGCAGCTCGCTGATCCGCTGCCAGAGGACGACCTGGGTGGTGGCCGACTCGACGCCGCCGTCGTGGCCGGCGTCGGGCAGCACGTCGGTGGCCTGCTCGTGCCGCCCGCTGCGCCAGCGGCTGGCGGCGGTGTTCACCATCACCCGCCGGACGTAGGCGTCGGCAGCACCCTTGTCCCGCACGCGCCTCCAGCTGACGAAGGTCTTCGCGAGCGAGGTCTGGAGCAGGTCCTCGGCCTCGTGCCGGTCGCCGGTGATCAGGTACGCCGTGCGGAACAGCGCCGTCCATCGTGCGGCCATGAAGTCGCCGAACGCGACCTCGTCGCTGTCCCTCATCGGTCCCCCTGGTCGAGCCCGTCGTCATCGGTGTGTCACAGGTACAGACCCCACCGGACGCCGAAAGGTTGAGAGGGACCTCAACCCGGCCAGGTCGGGCGCAACGGGAAGCCGGAGTTGCCCGCCGCATCGGTGCGGGAGGCGAGCACCTGGTGCAGCTGGATCTCGTTGCGCTCGAAGCCGAGCCGCGACCCGGCCATGTACACGCCCCACACCTTGGCCGTGCCCTCGCCGACCTCGGCGACGCACTCGTCCCAGTGCGCCACCAGGTTCCGGCTCCACCCGGCCAGGGTCAGAGCGTAGTGCTCGCGCAGGTTCTCCTCGTGGCGCACCTCGAGGCCGGCGTCCTGCATTTCGGTGATGATCCGGCCCGACCCGGTCAGCTCGCCGTCCGGGAAGACGTAACGGTCGATGAAGGCACCGGTGTCCCTCGCCCGGTTGTCCGGCCGGGTGATGCAGTGGTTGAGCAACCGGCCGCCGGGGCGCAGCCGGGACCGGATGAACTCGAAGTACGACGGGTAGTTGCGCACCCCGACGTGCTCGGTGAGGCCGATCGAGCTGACCGCGTCGAAGCCGCCCTCCACCACGTCGCGGTAGTCGCTGTGCCGCACCTCGGCGCGGTCCGCGAGGCCCTGCCGCTCGATCTCGCGCTGGGCCCACAGGGCCTGCTGCCGGGAGAGCGTGACGCCGAGCGCGGTGACGCCGTACTCCCGCGCGGCGTGGCGGACCATGCCGCCCCAGCCGCTGCCGATGTCGAGCAGCCGCTGCCCCGGGCGCAGCCCGAGCTTGCGGCAGACCAGGTCGTACTTCTCGGCCTGCGCGTCCTCCAGCGAGGTGTCCTCGGCGCCGAAGACCGCGCAGGTGTAGGTCATCGACGGTCCCAGCACCAGCTCGTAGAAGCGGTTCGACACGTCGTAGTGGTGCTGGATCGCGACCGCGTCCCGCTCCTTGGAGTGCCGCATCCCCTCCAGCACCCGGCGCCAGCGCGGGAGGTGCTCCTGCGGCGGGGGCGGGGGTGGCTTGAGGTTGTTCAGTCCGAGGCCGCGGACGATCCGGAGCAGCTCGGCGGGCGGCGGCACCCGGAAGCGGAGCCGGCTCATCAGCATCCGCATCACCTCGTAGGGGTCGCCGGGGTGCGCGCCCTCGACGTCGAGGTCGCCCATCACGTACGCCCGGGCCACCCCGAGGTCACCGGGGGCGGTCAGCAGGTAGGCGAGCCCGCGCTGCGTGCGCAGGTGCAGCACGATCGGGGCGTCCTCCGGGCCGACCGCGCTGCCGTCGTACGCCGTCATCCGGAACGGGACGCCGTCCGGCATCAGCCGGGTGACCGCCTCGCCGATGGTGATCTGCTCGGTCGTCGTCAGCGTCATCGACGCGTCACCGCCTTCTCGTAGAGACCGGTGAGCCGGCCCTCGGGGTCGTAGGTGTCCTTCACCCGCGCCAGGTTCGCCCCGTCGTAGAGGCGGTCGAACGTGGCCCGGTCGTAGTAGGCGTCGGAGTACAGCGACTTGTGGCCGCCGAGCTCGGTCACCCGCGCCTCCACCGCGCGGTTGACGTCACCGTCCCGCGCGCCCGGGGCGATCGGCACCGTCCCCCAGAAGCCGGCGTTGACGTAGGTGGTGCCGGGCAGCAGCGGGTACGACGGCCACGCCGTCGCGCTCCCGGGCCCGGTCGGCTCGCGCAGCCGCAGCGGGCACAGCCACACCGGCCGCATCCCCACCGCGTCGTCGAACCAGCGGAGGAACGCGGCCAGGTTCTCCACCGGCACCTCGACGTCCTGGATCACCCGCTCGCGGGCCGGTCTCCCCCGCCACCGGTCCACCCGCGCCACCAGCCCGAGGCGGTTCTCCAGCCCGACCAGCCGGTGGTAGACGTCGCTGCGGCGATACCGGCGCGGCCACAGCCGGCGCACCCGCGGGTCCTGGGCGCCGAACGCCCGGGAGCACCAGAACCAGTCGGTGTCCCACCGCCAGAGGTAGTCGTGGCAGGTGAGCAGGTCCGTCTCGCGCCGCTGCAGCGACCGGTAGTAGACGTCCTGACCGGTGTAGTCGCTCGGGGTCGCCCCGCCCGGGTCGTGGGTCCAGGTCGCCAGCGTCAGGTAGGCCTCGCCGGGCTCGAAGACCACCCCGTCGACCCCGTCGATCCGGGTGCCCTCCCAGGACCGGTCGGCGACGATCCCGTCGACGGCCTTGGCGAGCGCGTCGAGGTCGTCGAAGCGCACGTGCCGGAGGGCGACGTACCGGGAGACCGGCTCGAGCTCGATCCGCAGCCGGGTGGCGTAACCGAGGCTGCCGTAGGAGTTGGGGAAGGTCGTGAACAGGTCCGCGTGGTCACCGTCCCGGGTCGCGGTGACCAGGTCACCGGCGCCGGTGAGCACGTCCATCTCCAGCACCGACTCGTGCGGCAGCCCGTTGCGGAACGACGTGGACTCGATGCCGAGCCCGGTGACGGCACCGCCGAGCGTGATCGTGCGAAGCTGCGGTACGACGAGCGGCATCAGGCCGTGCGCGAGGGTGACGTCGACGAGGTCCTCGTAGGTGCACATCCCCTGCACGTCGGCGGTGCGGGCCCGCGGGTCGAGCGCGACGACGCCGCGGAGACCCGAGACGTCGAGGCCGGGGGTGGTGACGTCGGCACGGGGGCGGAACAGGTTCGAGGTCCGCTTGGCCAGGCGCACGGGGGCGCCCGCGGGGATCGCCTCGTAGGACTGGCGGAGACGATGCACCGCGGCCTCATGAGCGTGCTGACCCACCAGACCGGTCACCGATCCAACGTAGCGGTCAGGTGTGGCGGTCGGATGTCGAACGATGTTCTTCGCGCATTGTCCTTGGTTGTGGCCGGGGCCACACTGGAAGCAGCGGTCCGGTGCCGCTCGCGGCCGCGTCGGGCCCATCCTCGGGAGGTGAGGACCGTGACGCACGGGCATTCGCTGGAGCAGACGATCGATGCCACGCACCGGGCCCTGGACGAGCGCATGGCCGCGGCGACGGCCCCGCACCGGGACCTGACCCGGCCGCGCGAGACCTACGCGGACACCGACGGCTTCCTCGCCTCCGCCAGCCGGCACCTCGCCGCCGTCGAGGTCGTGCTGCTGCGACCGGTCTCCCGGGCCGTGCCCGACGGGGAGGCGCTGGTGCAGCGCTACCTCGGAGCGGCCAGGCGGCTGGAGCTGACCCTGGCGCTGGTGAAGGCGCGCTTGTACGGCGAGGCGCACGCGATCTACCTGCCCTGGCAGGAGCTGTGGGCGGTCGTCGAGCGGCAGCTGCACGCCCAGAACCAGGCTGAGCGGGAGCTGGTCAGCGCGCTGCTGACGCACGGGCCGCCAGCCGAGCTGGACCTGATGGCGCAGCGGGTCTTCGACGCCGAGACCAAGGCGCCGACCCGGCCGCACCCGCACCTGCCGCACACCGGGATGGCGGGCACGGTGGCCCGGCGGGTGTTCGCGGTCGCGGACCGGTTCTGGGACACCGCCGAGGGCCGGGTCGTCCCGGAGCCCGTGAGGCCCCCGCCGCGCCGTCACGACAGCCTTCTCGCGCAGTACCTGGTCGCCGACCCGCTGCTCGACCACGACGCGAAGGTGATGGAGCACCACCGGCATCGCCGGCACCCCAAGCCGTAGCAACAGCCGCAGTCCGGGACGTTCCGCCGCCCGTCGGAGCGGCATCCGCCTGTCGCCCGTTCGGGGCTCGTTGAGAGGTCAGTCGTGCGGTGTTGAGAGGTCAGTCGTGCGGTCTTGAGAGGTCAGCCGTGCGGTCTTGAGAGGTCAGTCGTGCCGGTGGCGCCGTACGACTGACTCCTCGGCCCCGAACGAGTGACGCCTCAACGCCGACTGAGTGACGCCTCGACACCGAACGAGTGACGCCTGAACGGCGGAGGGGTGACCTTCGCCCCTCACCGCCACCACGGCAGCTGCCTAGCGTGAGGAGTGGCCCGACAGCCCCCGGAGGCCCTCATGACGAAGACGGCGACACGCACGCGTCCGACCGTCGGCGCGCGCCGCTTCGGCTACGTCGTGGCGGTGCTGGTCAACGCGGCCATGCTGTACGCCGTCAACCGCTGGCCGGGCTGGGAGGTCCTGCCGTTCCTCACCGCCGACCTGGTGCTGGTCCTGGGGTTGGTGAACGCCTCGATCGTCGTGAACCTGGCCGCCAACCTGGTGTACCTGGTCCGTGACCCCCGCTGGCTGAGAGCGCTGGGCGACCTGCTCACGACCGCGGTCGGGCTCGTCGCGCTGGTGCGGATGTGGCAGGTGTTCCCCTTCGACTTCAGCGGCGACTGGGCCGGCTGGACGCTCGTCGTGCGCATCCTGCTGGGTCTGGGGATCGTCGGCAGCGCCATCGGCCTCGTTACCGCGTGCGTCTCCTTCGCCAAGGGTGTGACGACCCGTCCCTCCGACCGGGCGGTACGACCTTCGTAACCCCCAAAGGGCACGTCGTCGTCCGCGGCCGCTGTCAGTGCGTCACGCGACTACTCCGGGGGCGCGAACGCCTGGAAGAAGATCGGGAAGGTACCGAGGACCCCGAGCCCGATGAGGACGAGCGTGACGGTCAGCGCCTTCCGGGACTCGACCTCCTTGGTGCGGTACATCAGGTGCAGCACAGCCCAGGCCACGAGCCAGATGATGACGGCACCGATGGTCTTCCCCGACAGCGGGCCGACCGGCTCGGTGATCGTGAGGAACTCCTTGAAGCCCTCGCTCGCCTCGGCCAGGGTCGTGAGGATGCCCAGCGCGAGCGCCCCGACACCCGCGGCGAGGATCGCGGCGGCAACGGGGCCTTCGGGCTTGTCGACGTACTCGGCGTGCTCGGGTGCCGTGGCGCCGGCGTTCACGTTCGATGCCATCTCTGTCTCCTACACGAGAGGGGCGGCTTTGGTGATCAGCGCCCCGAAGAGCCCTGCGACCGCGGCGAAGACGAACGCGAGCACGAACAGCACGATCGTGGTCTTACGGACGCGGTCGTGGCGGATGAGACTGGTTCCGTAGTAGAGGACGATGAACGCCACCGTGGTGGCCAGGATGGGGCTGATCCAGGCGACGTGCTCCTTCCACTCCATGCCGAAGTGGTGCCACTCCTCCGTCGCCGGGTCGGCCAGGAGCACGGACCGGGGGCTCTCGGGAATGTCCTCGCGGTACCACGGGTAGACGATCCAGGTCCCGGTGAGCACCGTCCCCCACGCCGCCACCGCCATCGTGACGACACCGATCTGCAAGCGACGCGCACGGTCCCGGACACCCGCGGGTTGCAGGAACTGCGGTCGCAGGCTGTAGAGCCCCTCGAGCCCGCCTGCGAACCCCAGCAGGAACAGTGCTCCGAACCCCATGCCGTGGACGAGGGTCCAGAACTCACGGTCGGTCAGACTCATTGCGTCACCGCCTCTTCGACAGGCAACGGCCGGCATGAACCGCCTCTGGTTCAGACCCTAGACCTGGCACCCGGAGGATGTGCGGCTTTGGACGAGGACGGTCACCGCGGTGGGCGACCTCGACGGGCGCCGTCGCCGGGACGTTGGGCCCTGTCGGCCGACCGCGGCCGTCACCAGACTGGGACGTGGTTCATCCCGTGACCCGGGTTCGGGCCGGGGCAGTCGACGGAGGAAGGCTCATTCATGAAGGCACTCGTCTACCACGGTCCCGGCAACAAGGCCTGGGAGGACGTCCCCGACCCGGTGATCGTCGATCCCACCGACGTCATCGTCCGGGTCGACACCACGACGATCTGCGGCACCGACCTGCACATCCTCAAGGGCGACGTACCCGCCGTCACCGACGGGCGGATCCTCGGCCACGAGGGTGTCGGCACGGTGACCGAGGTCGGCTCCGCGGTCTCCACGGTGGCGGTCGGCGACCGGGTGATCATCTCGTGCATCAGCGCCTGCGGCGCCTGCTCCTACTGTCACCAGGGGCTGTACGCGCACTGCCTGGCCGACGAGGGCGCGAGCGGGATCGGCTGGATCTTCGGGCACCTCATCAACGGCACCCAGGCGGAGCTGGTGCGCGTGCCGTTCGCCGACAACTCGGTGTACAAGGTCCCCGAGGGCGTCAGCGACGAGGCCGCGGTGATGCTGTCCGACATCCTGCCCACCGGCTTCGAGATCGGCGTGCGCTACGGCCGGGTCAAGCCCGGTGACGTGGTCGCGGTCGTCGGGGCCGGTCCGGTCGGCCTTGCCTCGATCATGACCTCGAGCCTGTACGGCGCCGCCCGGATCATCGCGTTGGACCTCGACACCAACCGGCTCGAGCAGGCCAGGGCCTTCGGCGCGACGGACACCGTGGACAGCGGCGCGGACGACTGGGCCGACCAGGTCCGGGCGATGACCGACGGGCTCGGCGTGGACGTGGCGATCGAGGCCGTGGGCATCCCGGGCACGTTCGAGGCCTGCACGAAGATCGTGCGCCCCGGCGGTGCGGTCGCCAACGTCGGCGTGCACGGGAAGCCGGTCGAGCTGGCGCTGCAGGACCTCTGGATCATGGACCTGTCGATCACGATGGGCCTGGTGAGCACCTCGACCACGCCGATGCTGCTGAAGCTGGTCGCCCAGCACAAGCTGGCGGCCGAGAAGTTCGCCACCCACCACTTCACCTTCGACCAGATGCTGGATGCCTACGACACCTTCGGCCGCGCCGCCGAGACCAAGGCGCTCAAGGTCGTGATCAGCCGCTGAGCTCAGGGGTCCTGCCGGCCCGGCGGCCGGTGGCGGGTTCGGCGTGCTTCGTACCTGGTTCGGCTCCCCACGACCCCAGGCCGCGTGGCCGGACGGCGCGGGAACTCGGGGACCGGGAGCCGTATTCGGAGCTACCGGACGACGTCGCCGTCGACGTACACCCAGCGGCCCCGGCGCCGCTCGAACCGGCTCGTCTCGTGCAGGACGTGCTCCCCGTCCGGGGTGCGGAACCACGCGCGGAACTCGACCTCGCCGACGTCGTCGGAGGGCCCGCCCTCGGCCGTCCGGAGGACCTCCAACCCGACCCAGGTCGTCCCGGGTGTGGGCGTGAGGTCGGCCGGTCGGGTCCGCGGGTGCCAGGTGCGGAACACGTAGTCGAGATGGCCCACGGCGTACGCCGAGTAGCGCGACCGCATCAGCGCCTCCGCCGTTTCCGCGGGCGCGCCGTCGTGGAGCGGCCGGCAGCAGACGTCGTACGCCGCGCCGCTCCCGCACGGGCACTCGCGGGAGGGGGCGGTGAACGGCGAGGTCATGACAGGGAGTGTGGCACCCGGCCGAGACGCACGCCCGGTGACATCCGCGGCCGGCCCCGGCGGTGCGGACTCCGGCTCGTCGTGGGGACCCCGCACCGGTGGCAGTTCCCGCCGCACGGACGGGACGAGGCGGCCACGGTGCAACACGACGTACCGCTCGGTGGGTCGGGCGGTGGCCAGGGCCTCCTCGGCGAACAGGCTCAGCTGAGCCAGCCCGGAGCGAACGGGGTTGCGGGACTCGGGGACGACGGGCTCGTTCCTGTCGTCGAAGATGTCGTCCTCGGCCCAGGCCACCGAGCGGAGCTCCTGCCGGGAGACCACCACGTCGATCACGCGGCCCGACGACCCCGGGCCGTCCTCACCGGTCACCCGCACGCGGATGACGCCGGGCTCGACCTCCGCGGAGCCGAGGTAGGCCAGGGAGCCGACGAACCACCGGTAGATCTCGTCATCGCTCGAGCGCGCATCCACCCCGCTGTTTCGCATGGTCGAGGCTAAGTCGTCCTCGGCTCGTGGCGACGGTGTTCCGGAAATGGCGTTGCCTCGTCGCGAGCGCAGGGCCACGCTGAGCCCATGCGACTCCCAGGCGACGGCTGGCAGCTGAGCACGACCGTCGACGCCACCCTCGAGGACCAGCTCACCACACACCTGGTCGAGTACAACCAGGCCCGCTCCGCGGCGATCCGGGAGCGGTTCCACGGCGACAACCTGGCCGCCGAGTCCGTGCACGCCTTCGTGCTCGGGAGCGGCGGGGCACTGATCGGTGGCTGCACCGCCAGGGTCGAACGCGTCTGGCACTGGCTCGACGTCGACACGATGTGGGTCGACGAGGCCGTCCGGGGCCGAGGACTCGGTCTCGCGCTGCTGCGCGCGGTCGAGGACGAGGGCCGGCGGCTCGGCTGCCGCTGGTCCGAGGTCACCACCTTCGACTTCCAGGCGCCGGGCTTCTACCGCAAGGCGGGTTACGTGGAGTACGGCGTCAAGCACGACTACCCGCCCGGGCACACCAACCACTACCTGCGCAAGGAGCTCTGACGCAGGTGGCCGCGCGGCGCACAATGAGGTCATGGACCGCGCGGCTGTCGAGAGGTGGGTTGCCGACTACGAACGACTGTGGCGCACGCCGGGCACCGACCGGCTCGCCGAGCTGTTCGCGCCGGACGCCTCCTACCTCCCCTCCCCCTGGGCGCGCCCCGCCGCGGGCCTCGAAGCGCTCGCCCGGCTCTGGGACGCCGAACGCGAAGGGCCGGACGAGGAGTTCACGATGTCGAGCGACGTCGTGGCGGTGGACGGGCAGACTGCCGTCGTCCGCGTGTTCGTGGAGTACGGCGCGCCCCGGGGCCAGTCCTGGCGCGACCTGTGGGTGCTCCGGTTCACGCAGGACGGCCGGTGCGCCTCGTTCGAGGAGTGGCCCTTCGCGCCGAACAAGCCCGACGGCCACTAGACCCATGCAAGACGTCGGGCGATGAGCTCGGCGCACCCTCGGAGTCTGCACCTGCGAGGGCAGACGGAGGGCGGAGCATGACGGATCCGACGGTGCTGGCGAGCGGCCTCGCCATGGGCGAGTCGCCACGGTGGCACGACGACCGCCTCTGGGTCTGCGACTGGGTCACCGGGGAGGTGCTCACCTTCGACGACGACGGCAACCGGAAGGTCGTGTGGACGGTGCCCTGGCTGCCGTTCTCGATCGACTGGCTGCCGGACGGGCGCCTCGTGGTCACGAGCGGCAGCGGCCGTCAGGTGTGGCGGGAGGAGCCGGACGGCTCGCTGACCCCGTACGGCGGCCTGGACCGGATGTGGAACGAGGTGGTCGTGGACGGCCGCGGGAACACGTTCGTCAACGAGATCGGCTTCGACATGATGGCCGGGGCCCCACCGGCCGCGGGCACGGTGGCCGTGGTCCGGTCGGACGGCGCGATGCGCGAGGTGGCCGACGACCTGTGGTTCCCCAACGGGATGGCGATCACCCCGGACGACACCACCCTGATCGTCGCCGAGTCGTACGGGAACCGGCTCACGGCCTTCGACATCGGCCCGGACGGTGACCTGGGCGGGCGACGCGTGTGGGCCGGGCTCGGCGATGCAGCGCCGGACGGCATCTGCCTCGACGCCGAGGGGGCGGTCTGGTTCGCCGACGTCCCCCACCGACGTTGCGTCCGGGTCCGCGAAGGCGGGGAGGTGCTGCAGGCCGTCGACGTGGACCGGGGCTGCTTCGCCTGCATGCTCGGGGGCGACGACGGCCGCACCCTGTTCATCGTGGCGACGACGTGGGACCAGAGCGCGATGAGCGTCGCGGGCGGCCGCACCGGGCAGATCCTCAGGATCCGCGTCGACGTACCGCACGCGGGCAGGCCCTGACCGCGGACTCAGTAGCTAGCTGGTCAGCGAGGCGACGACGGAGCCGTCGGGCGCCGCGACGTAGACGGTGACGCCCTCCCCCGCGAAGTCGCGTACGGCGGCCAGGTCGGCGTCGTCCACGCCGGTCGCCTCACCGAGCACCGCCACCGCCTCGAGCCCGCGCGCCGCGCTGGAGACGGCCGTCGCCACCGCCACCTGGACCGCGGAGAGCTTCAGCGACGCAAGGTCGACCGTGGCCGCGGCGTAGGTGCGGCCGTCGGTGTCGCGCACGCAGGCGCCCTCGGCCGCACCGGTGCGCGCCCGGGTGGAACGCGCGAGGGTGACGATCTTGGTGTCTTCGGGGTCAGTGAGCTCGATCGGCATGGGAGTCAGGGTAGGACTCGGCGTCCTGGTGCTCGTCGACGGGCTCGGTGCGGGCGATCAGCACCGTTCCGATCCGGTTCCGCCGGCCCGTCGGGGCCTCGGCCTCGAAGCGGAGGCCGTGGGTCTCCACGACGGACCCGGGGATCGGGACCCGGCCGAGGTGCTTGGCCATCAGCCCGCCGACGGTGTCCACGTCGTCGTCGTCGATCCGCACGCCGCAGATCCCCTCGAGGTCGTCGACCGGGTACCGCGAGGAGACGCGGGTGGTGCCGTTGGAGAGCACCTCGACGTCGACTCGCGCCTCGTCGTACTCGTCGGTGATCTCGCCGACGATCTCCTCGAGCACGTCCTCGATGGTGACCAGGCCGGCGGTGCCGCCGTACTCGTCGACGACCACCGCGACGTGCTTGCGCTTGGCCTGCATCTCCCGCAGCAGCTCGTCGACCGGCTTCGAGTCGGGGACGTAGAGCACCGGGCGCATCACGGACTCGACCCGTTCGGTCGACTCCGCCTCGTGCCGGTCGAAGACGCGCTTGGTGATGTCCTTGAGGTAGGCGAACCCGACGATGTCGTCGAGGTTCTCGCCGATGACCGGGATCCGCGAGTAGCCGCTGCGCAGGCCCAGCGACATCGCCTGGCGCAGGGTCTTGGTGCGCTCTATGAAGACCACGTCGGTGCGGGGCACCATCACCTCGCGGACGATGGTGTCCCCGAGCTCGAAGACGGAGTGGATCATCTCCCGCTCGCCGGACTCGATCACGCTGCTGGCCTCGGCGAGGTCGACGAGCTCACGCAGCTCGGCCTCGGAGGCGAACGGGCCCTCGCTGAAGCCACGGCCCGGGGTGATCGCGTTGCCGATCAGGATCAGCAGCTGCGGCAGCGGGCCGAGCACCTTGGTGAAGCCGAGGAGGACGCCGGCGGACGCGAGCGCGACCCGCTCGGAGTGCTGCCGGCCGATGGTGCGCGGGGCGACCCCGATCACCACGAACGAGACCACGAGCATCAGCCCGAGCGAGGCGAGGATCGCCAGCCAACGGCCGGCCTCACTCGTCTCCTCGGTGGTGGGGACGGTGGGCGCGCCCTCGATCAGGTCCAGCATCACCACGGTGACCAGGATGATCGCGGCGATCTCGCACGCCATCCGCAGGAACAGCGCGGTGTTCAGGTAGCGCGGCGGGTCCTCGACGATCGTGAGGAGCCGCGCGGCGCCCGGCCTGCCCTCCGCGGAGATCTCCTCGGCGCGCGCCTTGGAGAACGAGGAGAGTGCCGCCTCGGCGCTGCTGAACAGGCCGGCGACGAACACGAGTACGGCTGCTGTGACCAGCAGCCAGATATCTTGCCCGCTCATCTCTGCGGGTCTCCGTCGGAGTCCGCGGGCGTCACGTCGCCGGGGGGTGTCTCGCCGCCCCGGGCACCCTGCCACTCGGTGAGCAGCCGGGCCTGGAGGCCGAACATCTCCTGGTGCTCCTCCGGCTCGGCGTGGTCGTAGCCCAGGAGGTGCAGGATGCCGTGCACGGTGAGCAGGTCCACCTCGTCGGTGGTGGCGTGACCGGCCTCGGCGGCCTGCCGTGCGGCCACCGCCGGGCAGAGCACCAGGTCGCCGAGGACTCCCTCCTCGGGCTCCTCGTTGACCAGGCCGGGGCGCAGCTCGTCCATCGGGAAGGCGAGCACGTCGGTGGGGCCGGTCTTCTCCATCCACTGCTCGTTGAGCGTGGCGATGGTGTCCTCGTCGACGAGCTTGATGCACAGCTCGGCCTGCGGGTGGACCCGCATCCGGTCCATCACGAACCGCGACAGCGTGGACAGGTCCCGGACGTCGACCTCGTCACCGGACTCGTTGAGGACCTCGATGCTCACGCGTGGCCCCCGGGCAGGGTCGGACGGGACGGACGGCTCCCTGGGAGGGTCATGCTCGGTGGCTCCTCTGCCGGCGCCCCTCACCGGAGGGGTCGGTCTTGTGCGGCCCGGTGCCGTTCTCCCGCCGGGCCTCGAACTCGTCGTACGCCGCCACGATATGGCCGACGAGACGGTGCCGCACCACGTCGTGCGAGGTGAGCCGGTTGAAGCCGACGTCCTCGATGCCGGTGAGGATCTCCTCGACGACGCGCAGGCCGCTCTTCATGCCGCCGGGCAGGTCGACCTGGGTGACGTCACCGGTGACGACCATCTTCGACCCGAAGCCGAGGCGGGTGAGGAACATCTTCATCTGCTCGGGCGAGGTGTTCTGCGCCTCGTCGAGGATGATGAAGGCGTCGTTCAGGGTGCGGCCACGCATGTACGCCAGCGGAGCGACCTCGATCGTCCCGGCCGCGAGCAGCTTCGGGATGGTCTCCGGGTCGAGCATGTCGTGGAGGGCGTCGTACAGCGGGCGCAGGTAGGGGTCGATCTTCTCGCTGAGTGTGCCGGGCAGGAAGCCGAGCCGCTCCCCCGCCTCCACGGCGGGGCGCGTGAGGATGATCCGGTTCACGTTCTTCGACTGCAGCGCCTGCACGGCCTTGGCCATCGCCAGGTACGTCTTGCCGGTGCCGGCGGGGCCGATGCCGAACGAGATCGTGTGCTTGTCGATCGACTCGACGTAGCGCTTCTGGTTCAGCGTCTTGGGCCGGATCGTGCGACCGCGGTTGCTGAGGATGTTCAGCGACAGGACGTCGGCGGGACGTTCCTTGGTCTCGGTCCGGAGCATGGCGATCGCGCGCTCGACGGTCTCGGTGGTGATGCCCTGACCCGTGCGGATGATCGTGACCAGCTCGTCCATCAGCCGTTCGGCGAGGGCGACCTCGGCGGACTCACCCTGCAGGGTGATCTCGTTGCCGCGCACGTGCACGTCGGCCTTGAATGCCTTTTCGATCAGGGTCAGGTGCTCGTCCCCGGGGCCGAGGAGGGCCACCATCGGGATGCTCGCCGGGACCACGATCGTGTGACGAGGAGTGTCGGAATCTGTCATCGGTGGCCTGGCGGCCGACCTCCACAAGTGAGTGAACAGGACGTTTGGAACGCTCCCCATGCTACGGGTACACCCAGGGAACCGCGCACCTGACTTTCCGATTCCCGTCACGTGCCGGGGTCTACCCTGGCGGGATGAGGGAGTACGACGAGCCGCGCGAGGAGCAGATCCACCCCGAGGTGTTCCTCGGCCACAACGGGATCCCCGCCGACGCCCGCCGACTCGGGTTCGACCGGAACACCGAGGAGGGCGCGATGATCGCGATGGCGGGGTCGCTCGACCCGCGGCGGCGGATGCACCGGGTCGTGGCCTGGGTGCTGCTGCTCGCGTTCGTGCTGCCGCTGCTGCTCGGCGTCACCCGTCAGCTGTTCTGAGCCGGGGCCGCCGCCCCCGGCCACGGCGCTCAGCCCGGCGGCCAGCCCATCGTGCGTCCCCCGAGCAGGTGGGCGTGCACGTGGAAGACGGACTGGTGTGCCTGCGCGCCGGTGTTGAACACCACCCGGTAGCCGGCCTCGAGCCCCTCCTGCTCAGCGACCGCGGCGACCGCGTCGAGCAGCGCGAGCGCGGTCTCCGGCTCCTTGGCCGCGAGGGTGGCCACGTTGGGCTGGTGGCTGCGCGGGATCACCAGGATGTGCGTGGGCGCCTGCGGCTCGATGTCGCGGAAGGCCAGCGTCGACTCGGTCTCGTGCACCACGTCGCCGGGGATCTCCCCCGTCGCGATCTTGCAGAACAGGCAGTCTGCGTCTCTCTCGCCAGTCATGCCCGCCACTATGGCACGCCCCTGGCGGGCCGACCCACCGCTCCGTGACCGGGCAAACCCACCCACCCTTCGCATCCCGATCCGGACGATCCGCCGACACGGCGTGTAAACCCACCGACTGCCTCGCGCGTGGAACTAGCGTGAACAGCCTGATGACGACCCTCCGCCGCTCCGACGGGAGATCGATGAGCGCCTCGACGCGCTGGGATGCCGACACCGCGGTCGACGAGCTGTACGCCGCGCACTACCGACGGCTCGTGCGCCTCGCCGTCCTGCTGGTCCGGGACGTCGAGACCGCCGAGGAGGTGGTCCAGGACTCCTTCGTCGCGATGCACGGCAGGTGGCGACGGCTCGACGACCCGGAGAAGGGCCTGGCCTACCTGCGCCAGACCGTCGTGAACCGGTCCCGCTCGGTGCTGCGGCACCGCACCGTCCGCTCGAGGCATGCGGCGGGCCTGGAGCACCGGCCGGTCGTCGGCGCGCACCCGGGTGCAGACGAGGAGACCCTCGTCGCGGAACGCCGGCGCGAGGTCCTCGCGGCGATGCGCGACCTGCCCGACCGCCAGCGCGAGGTGATCGCGCTCCGCTACTACCTCGACCTCTCCGAGGCCCAGATCGCCGACACGCTCGGGATCAGCCGCGGCGCCGTCAAGAGCCACGCCTCCCGCGGCGTCGCCTCCCTCCGCCACCTCCTGAAGGACGCATCGTGAACGACTTCCCCCGCCCGACCGGTCCCGACGACGACGAGCAGATGCGCCACCTGCTCGACGACGCGGTCTCCGACGTGGAGCCGCGCGACTCCCTCGACTCGATCCACGCCCGCACGTCGGGGTCGCCGTTCCAGCGCAAGCGGCCGTGGCTGCTCGGCGCCGGAGCCGCCGCGCTGGCCACTGCGGCCACCGTGGCCGCCGTCGCGGTCGTGGGCGGCGGTCCCGGTACGACGGACGCCGGTGACCCGGACTTCGCCGGGCCGGCCACCGAGTCCTCCTCGGCGGCGCCCACCCCGGCCGGCAAGGCGAGCGCGGAACCCAGCACGGAGCCCGGTGAGGACGCGACCGCGGCGCCGAGCACCCCGGCCGCCGAGCCCTCGGCCTCCCCCGCCGACGGGCCGGTCGAGCTCCAGACGGTCCCGGCGTACTTCCTCGGCGACACGAGCCGGGGGCCGCGCCTGTACCGCGAGTTCACCCGGGTCCCCGCCGACCGCGACGCGGCGGTCGAGGCGGTCAACGCCGCCATCGGGACCCGGCCGCGCGACCCCGACTACCGGTCCGGCTGGGCCGGGTGGGGATCGGCGACCGCCACCGAGGTGACCCACTCCGACGGCACCATCACCGTCGACATCGCCGCCGAGGACATCATCCGCGACCGTCCCGAGTGGATGACCGTGGAGGAGGCCGAGATGGCCGTCGAGCAGCTGCTCTACACCGTGCAGGGCGCCCTCCAGTCGCGCGACCCGGTGCGGATCCTGGTCAATGACGGCCTCGACGGCGGCCCCCTCGACACGGTCTTCGGGGTGCCGATCGACGAGCCGCTGGCCCAGGGCGACGCCGCCGACGTGCTCGCCCAGGTGTGGATCGTCGAGCCCGCCGACGGCGCCGAGGTGGAGCCCGGGTCCGCGTTCGAGGTCTCCGGGCTCGCGGCGGCGTTCGAGGCCACGGTGCAGTGGGAGCTGAAGCAAGGCGGCAAGGTCGTGGCGGACGGGTTCACCACCGCCGAGGAGTGCTGCACGATGGCGCCGTACTCCTTCAAGGTCACCGCGCCCCCGGGCGAGTACACCCTGGTCGTGCACGACACCGACCCGTCGGGCGGCGAGGGCTTCGCGCCGTGGGAGGACACCAAGCGCGTCACCGTGCTCCCCTGACCGGGGCCCCGCGAGGTCCTAGGGTCGGGAGCGTGCTCACCCGCCGCGTCCTGAACCGCACGCTGCTGCAGCGCCAGCACCTGCTCGAGCACACCGGCGTCCCTGCCCTGGAGATGACCGAGCACCTGCTCGGGCTCCAGGCGCAGGACGTCCTGCCACCGTACGTCTCGCTGTGGTCCCGCGTCGCCGGCTTCGACCCCGCCGAGCTGTCCGGGGCGCTCGAGCGGCGCGAGGCCGTCCGCCTGGTGCTGATGCGCGGCACGATCCACCTGGTGACGGCCGCGGACTGCCGGCGCCTGCGCCCGCTGATGCAGCCGATGCTGGACCGGCTCCACCGCAGCACGGTGTTCGCCCGGCACACCGCCGACCTCCGGTACGACGACCTGGTGGCTGCCGGACGCGACGTCCTGGCGGGAGGACCGCTCACGTCGAAGGCGCTCGGCGCCGCGCTCGCCGAACGGTTCCCCGACCACGAGCCGGGGCACCTGGCCACCGCCGTCCGCACGATGCTCCCGCTCGTGCAGCTGCCGCCGCGGGGGCTGTGGGGCCGGTCCGGCGGGCCGCGCTACCTGACCGCGGAGGACTGGCTCGGCGGCCCGCTCGACCCCGACCCGGACCTGGCCGACGTGGCCCGGCGCTACCTGCGCGCGTACGGGCCGGCCTCCCCCGCGGACCTCACCACCTGGTCCGGGCTGACCGGGGCGAGGGCGGTGCTCGACGCGCTGGGCGAGGAGCTGGTGACCTATCGGGACGAGGACGGACGCACCTGGTTCGACCTGGCGGGCCTGCCGCTGGCCGACCCCGGGACTCCGGCCCCGGTGCGGCTGCTCGGGCAGTACGACAACCTGTGGCTCTCCCACGCCGACCGGACCCGGGTGGCCGAGCCGGAGAAGCGGGCGCGCTGGATGGGTCGCAACGGCGGTGTCGGGGCCACCGTCTTCGTGGACGGAATGCTCGAGGGGCTGTGGCGACGGACCGGCGACGGGATCGAGGTCCAGCTGTTCCGGGACCTCACCCGCGCGGAACGTGCCCAGCTCGACGCGGAGGTCGCCGCGCTGGAGACCTTCCTCGCCCGCTGAGCCTCCGGGAGCCTGCGCCGCCCGCGCGGGCCCGTGCGGGTCAGCGTCGCGCGGGTTCAGCGCCCGCGCGGGCTCCAGGGCAGGGTGCGGTCAGCGCCAGCGCGGGGTGCGGCTGAGCAGCGCCGCGGCCGCGGCCACGCCGGCGGTCGAGGTCCGCAGCACCGACGACCCGAGGCGGACCGCCTCGGCGCCGACGTGCGCGAACCGGGCGAGCTCCTCGTCGCTGATGCCGCCCTCCGGGCCCACCACGATCACGATGTCACCGCGGCCGAGCACGGGCAGGTCGGCGAGCGGACCGGACGCGGCCTCGTGCAGCACGACCGGCAGCGAGGCCTTCTCCAGCAGCGTCACCACGTCGTCGGTGGTGGCCATCTCGGTGACCTCGGGGAACCAGGAGCGGCGGGCCTGCTTCGCGGCCTCCCGCGCGGTGCTGCGCCACTTGGCCAGCGACTTCTCCGCGCGGTCACCGCGCCACACCGCGACGCTGCGGCCCGCTGCCCAGGGCACGATCACGTCGACGCCGACCTCGGTCAGCATCTCCACGGCGAGCTCCGCGCGGTCGCCCTTGGGGATCGCCTGCACGACGGTCACCCGGGGCACCCCGGCCTCGCTGGTGGCGACCTCGTCGACCTGCGCGGTGAGGGTCCGCTTGTCGGTCTCGCGCACCGTGCAGACGGCCGTCGTACCCACGCCGTCGGTGAGCGCGACCTGCTCCCCCACCCGGATCCGGCGGACGACGACCGCGTGGTGCGCCTCGTCGCCGGTCACCTCGACCGACCCGCCGACCCCGACGCCTGCGAGGGAGGGGACGTGGAAGACCGGGAGGCTCATCGCGGGTTGAACGCGTCGCGGAGCCGGCCGAAGACCGACTTGTGGGCGGCCTGCACGTGCCCGTCGGGGGACTCCTCGTCCCGCAGCGCGGCGAGCTCGCGGAGCAGCTCCTCCTGGCGCTCGTCGAGCCGGGTCGGGGTCTCAACCACGATCCGCACCACCAGGTCGCCGCGGCCGGCGCCGCGCAGCCGCGGCACCCCGCGACCGTTGAGCACCACCTCGGTGCCCGACTGCGTGCCGGCGCGGATGTCGAGCTCGACGGTGGTCTCCACGTCGGTCTCCGCGCCGTGCTCGACCAGGTCGGCCTCGAGCGTGGGCAGGTCGATCGACGTGCCCAGCGCCGCGGCGGTCATCGGGACCGTGACGCTGCAGACCAGGTCGTTGCCGTGCCGGGTGAACATCTGGTGCTCGGCGACGTGGATCTCGACGTACAGGTCGCCGGCGGGGCCGCCACCCGGGCCGACCTCGCCCTGCTCGGAGAGCTGCACCCGGGTGCCGGTGTCGACGCCCGCGGGGATCTTCACGGTCAGGGAGCGGCGGGACCGCACCCGGCCGTCGCCGGAGCACTCGCGGCAGGGCTCGGGGATGATCGAGCCGTAGCCGCGGCAGGCCGCGCAGGGGCGGAGCGTGCGGATCTCGCCGAGGAACGAGCGCTGCACCTGGTGCACCTCGCCGCGTCCGCCGCAGGTCTCGCAGGTGACCGGGGTGGAGCCGGGCGCGGCGCCGTCGCCGTGACAGACGGTGCAGAGCACGGCGGTGTCGACCTTGAGCTCGCGGGTGGTGCCGAAGGCGGCCTCGGCGAGGTCGACCTCCAGGCGGATCAGCGCGTCCTGGCCGCGGCGCACCCGCGGACGCGGGCCCCGGCCGCCGCCGGCCGCTCCCCCGCCCTGGCCGCCGAAGAAGGCGTCCATGATGTCGGTGAACGAGAAGCCGGCCCCCTGGCCGAAGCCGCCTGCCCCAGCGCCACCGCCGAACGGGTCGCCGCCGAGGTCGTACATCCGCCGCTTCTCGGGGTCCGAGAGCACCTCGTAGGCGTGGGAGACCTCCTTGAACTTCTCCTGCGTCTCCGGGTCGGGGTTGACGTCCGGGTGCAGCTGACGGGCGAGGCGCCGGTAGGCCTTCTTGATCGCGTCGGCGTCGGCGTCACGCGGGACGCCAAGGGTCTCGTAGAGGTCCTGGCTCACAGTGTCGTTCATCAACCTTCGTCGAGGATCTTGGAGACGTACCGCGCGACTGCGCGCACGGTCGCCATGGTTCCGGGGTAGTCCATCCGGGTCGGGCCCACGATGCCGAGGGTGGCGAGCGCCTCCTCGCCGGGGCCGTAGCCCGTGGCCACGACCGAGGTCGTGGAGAGCTCCTGGTAGGGCACCTCGTGCCCGATCCGCACCGTCAGCGTCGACGGCGTGGTGGCCTCGCCGAGGAGCTTGAGCAGCACGACGTGCTCCTCGAGCGCCTCGAGCATCGGCTTGATGGAGGCGTCGAAGCCCTCACCGAACCGGGCCAGGTTGGCGGTGCCGCCGACCACGACCCGTTCGTCGGAGCGGTGGTCGGACATCGCCTCGACGAGCGCGGCCACGAGCAGCGCCACCGGGGCGCGGCTGCCGGGCTCGAACTCGTCGGGGAGGCTCACCAGCCGCTCGGTGGCGTCGGTGAGCTTCTGCCCGAGGGTGGCGCGGTTCATCCGGGTCCGGATGTCGGCCACGGTCTCGTCGGAGATCGGCTCGGGGAGCTCGACCACGCGCTGCTCCACCCGGCCGGTGCTGAGGATCAGCACGAGCAGCAGGCGGTGGCCGCCCAGCGTGACCACCTCGACGTGGCGGACCGTGGAGCGCGACAGCGTCGGGTACTGCACGATCGCGACCTGGCGGGTCAGCTGCGCGAGCAGCCGGACGCTGCGCTGGACGACGTCGTCGAGGTCGATGGCGCCCTCGAGCAGACTGGTGATCGCGCGCTTCTCCGCGGCGGAGAGCGGCTTGACCTGGCTGAGCCGGTCGACGAAGAGCCGGTAGCCCTTGTCGGTGGGGATCCGGCCGGCGCTGGTGTGCGGCTGGGTGATGAAGCCCTCGTCCTCGAGCGCGGCCATGTCGTTGCGCACCGTGGCCGGGGAGACCCCGAGCCGGTGCCGCTCGACGAGGGCCTTGGAGCCCACCGGCTCCTGGGTCGACACGTAGTCCTCGACGATGGCACGGAGGACGGCGAGCTTGCGGTCCTCGACCATGACCTCGCCTCCTTCGCTCGTGGGACAGCGCGTGCCCGCGGCGGCCCGGTGACCGTGGCCGTCGATGCTGGCACTCACCTGATTCGAGTGCCAATGCTACTAGCCCGACCCAGGGGACGCTCAATCGCGCGACCTAGGGTGAGCGGCATGGACGCACGTGAGATCGCCCACGACCTCCCCCACGGCGGCGGCTTCGTCGAGGTCGGTGACCGGTGCTGGGTGGCGCGCTACGAGCACCTCGATGTGAACGTCGGGCTGGTCGCCGGCGACCGGGGCCTGCTCGTCATCGACACGCTGGCCTCGGAGGCGGCGGCGCGGGTCGCGGTCGAGCACGTGCGGCGGCTCGGCGCCGGCGAGGTGGTCGCGGTGGTCAACACGCACGCGCACTTCGACCACTTCCTGGGCAACGCGGTGCTGGCCGAGGAGTACGGCGGCCTCGACCTCGTCGCGCACGAGGAGGCGGCCGCCGCCATGCCGGAGGAGCACCGGGCCGCGACCGCGGCCGGGGACGCCGGCGGACGGCTCGTCGTACCGGGGACCACGTTCTCCTCGGCGAAGGTCGTGGACCTCGGCGACCGGTCGGTCGAGGTGCTCCACCCCGGCCGCGGCCACACCGCCGGCGACGCGGTCGTCCGGGTGCCCGACGCCGACGTGCTGTTCGCCGGCGACCTCGTGGAGGAGTCGGCGCTGCGCAGTGCGGTACCGGGCTTCGGCCCTGACTGCTACCCGCTGGAGTGGCCCGCGACCCTCGACCTGGTGGTCAGCCTGCTCGGGCCCGGCTCGGTGGTCGTGCCCGGGCACGGGCTGCCGGTGGACCGCGACTTCGTGGTCGGCCAGCGGGACGCGATCGGGGTGGTGGCGGAGACGGTCCGCGAGCTGGCGGGCCGCGGCGTGCGCCCCGAGGACATGGCCGCCGCCGCGGAGTGGCCCTACCCCGCCGAGGAGCTCGGGCACGCGTTCACCCGCGGCTTCGGGATGCTCCCCCGCGACGCCCGCTCGCTCCCCCTGGCCTGAGCCCGCGTCGGCGCTGCGTCCGCTACCGGCAGTGCCCGGACCAGCCCGGGTGGTGGCCGGCCCGGTGCCGCCGCACGCCGCTGAACCACAGCCAGCCGGCCGCGGGCAGCAGCAGCCAGAGGGGCAGCTCCGTCAGCAGGGCGATCCCGATCGCCAGCACGAGCAGGGGCAGCAGGGGGATCCGCCAGCCGCCGGGGCGGCCGGTCCGGCGCTGCGGGACCGGCGGCGACACCGGGGCTGAGGGTGGCTGGCGCCGTGCGGCCGGGAGGTCCGCGAACACCGGCCTCAGCTCGGCGTTCGTCTTCGCCGCCCAGACCACGGCGCTGCGCTCGTCGTACTCCTCCTTGCTGATCCGCCCCGCGGCGTAGTGCTCGCCCAGGGCGGTCGCGGCGGCCTCGCGCTCGCGGTCCCCGATTCGGGGCTCCGGGGTGATGTTCATTCCGGGTCCCCGTCCGCGAGAAGGCCGTAGAGCTTGCGCCGGGTCTCGGCGAGGATCTCGGCGGCCTCGGCCTGCTGCTGCCGGTTGCCCGACACGATGATCTGCCACACCGCGGCCATCACCTGGCCGATGACGGGCTTGAGCTCGTGGGTCTCCTGCTCGGGGCTCTCGTCGAACACCCGCCAGGTCGCGGCGAGCTCCTCGGGGTGCGTCGCGACGTACTCCCGCCCGGCGTCGCTGAGCCGGAGCGTACGGCGCCCCTCCGCCTCGGTCGCCTCGACGAGCCCCTCGTCCTCGAGCTGCTGCACCGTCGGGTAGACCGACCCGGGGCTCGGCTTCCACGCCCCGCCGCTGCGCTCGGCGATCTGCTGGATGATCTGGTAGCCGTTCATCGGCTCCACGGCCAGCACGTCGAGGATCGCGGCGCGCACGTCCCCGCGGCGTACCTTCGGCGCCCGGGTGCCGCCCTGCTGCGCCAGGCCGAACAAGCCGGCGATCCACGGCGGCGGACCCGACCCCCACGGCGCCCCGCCCCGGCTCTGTCCCGGGCCGGGCCACTGCCCCCAGCTCCCCCAGTCGTTGCTCCGCATCAGGCAACCTCCTCACGACGAGACCGATAGGTTGACGATATATCGCGACCGTGTCGGAGGAAAGAGGTTTCCGTGGCCTGCGCCACCCGGCGGCGTGCCTGCCCGAGCCGCCCGCAAGAGGCGCATAGCGTCTTGCCCCATGACCTTCGACCGCTACGGCTCCGACGTCCTCAACACCGACTGGCGCGCCCCCAAGCGCGGGCGTGCGGTCGAGATCGAGGCTGACAAGGGCCTCGTCGTCGAGGAGGTCACCACCGACTGGTGCGGCGAGATCGTCGCGGTGGAGCGTGACCTGATGACGGTGACCCTCGAGGACCGCCGCGGGAAGCGCCGTACGTTCCCGCTCGGCACCGGGTTCCTGCTCGAGGGCGTCCCGGTCATCCTCACCCCGCCGGCACGCAAGGGCCCGGCCCGCAGGACGCACACCGCCTCCGGGTCGGTCGCGGTCCCGGGCACCAAGGCGCGGGTGGCCCGCGCGAGCCGCATCTTCGTCGAGGGCCGGCACGACGCCGAGCTCGTCGAGAAGGTGTGGGGCGACGACCTGCGCGTCGAGGGCGTGGTCGTGGAGTACCTCGAGGGCGTGGACGACCTCGCCGAGCAGCTGCGGGACTTCCGGCCCGGCCCCGAGCGGAAGGTCGGCGTGCTCGTGGACCACCTCGTGCCGGGGTCGAAGGAGAGCCGGATCGCCCAGTCGATCGCGAAGAGCCCGGTCGGCAAGAACGTGCTGATCGTCGGTCACCCGTTCATCGACATCTGGCAGGCGGTCAAGCCCGACCGTCTCGGCATCCAGAAGTGGCCCACGATCCCCCGCAACATCGAGTGGAAGCGCGGCATCTGCCAGAGTCTCGGGTGGCCGCACCGGGACCAGGCCGACATCGCCCGGGCCTGGAAGCACATCTTGTCGAAAGTCTCGTCGTACGCCGACCTCGAACCCGCCCTGCTCGGTAGGGTTGAAGAGCTGATCGACTTCGTCACCACCCCCTAGGAGGGGCCGATGTCCACGTCACCAGGCTCGCCCCAGGACCCGCAGCACGACCCGACGCGTCCCGACCCGACACAGCAGCCGCCGACCGGTGGCTACGTCCCGCAGCCACCGCCGGGGCCGCCCGGCCACCCGGTCCAGCCGCCCGGGTACGCCGCGCCGCTCACGTCCGAGGAGCGCACCTGGGCGCTGGTCGCCCACGTCGGCACGCTGGTCGCCGCCTGGTTCGCGATGGGCTTCATCTGCCCGCTCGTGATCATGCTCATCAAGGGCAACGAGTCGCCCTTCGTGCGCCGGCACGCGGTGGAGTCGCTGAACTTCCAGATCTCGCTGCTGATCTACCTCGTCGTGAGCGCGGTGCTGGTGCTGCTGGTCGTCGGCATCTTCATGCTGATCGCGCTGGGCATCTTCGCGCTGGTCGTGATCATCATGGCGACCATCGCGGCGTCGAACGGGCAGGACTACCGCTACCCGCTCACCATCCGCTTCGTCTCCTGAGGCGGCTCAGGGCAGCAGGTCGCGCACGACGGCGTCGGCGAGCAGCCGGCCCCGCAGCGTGAGCACGGCGCGGCCTGCCGCCAGCGCCGCCGGGTCGAGCAGCCCCCGGTCCACCTGGGCGGGCAGCGCCGCGCGGCCCGCGTCGTCGAGCACGGTGACGTCCAGCCCGTCGCGCAGCCGGACCTCGAGCAGCACCCGCTCCACCCGCCGGGTCTCCGCGTCGAGCACCTCCCGCGCATGCGCGGGGCTGACCCCTCCGGCGATCCGGCCGGCGTACGCCGTCGGGTGCTTGACGTTCCACCACCGCACGCCGCCCACGTGGGAGTGCGCGCCGGGGCCGACGCCCCACCAGTCGCCGCCGGTCCAGTAGAGCTGGTTGTGCCGGCAGCGGGTCGACCCGTCACGGGACCAGTTCGACACCTCGTACCAGCCGAGCCCGGCCGCCTCGAGCGTCTCGTCGGCGGCGAGGTACTTGTCGGCCAGGTCGTCGTCGTCGGTCATCGCGACCTCCCCGCGCCGGATCTGCCGGGCCAGCGCGGTGCCCTCCTCCACGATCAGCGCGTAGGCGGAGACGTGGTCCGGCCGGTTCGCCAGCGCGCTGTCCAGGGAGGTCCGCCAGTCGGCGAGGCTCTCCCCCGGCGTCCCGTAGATCAGGTCCAGGCTGACCTGGTCGAAGCCGGCCGCGCGCGCCCAGTCCACGACCTGCGGCACCCGGAGCGGGTCGTGGGTCCGGTCGAGCACCCGCAGCACGTGCGGCACCGCGGACTGCACGCCGAACGAGACCCGGTTGATCCCGCCCGCGCGCAGCACGGCCAGGTCGGCGGCGGAGACGCTGTCGGGGTTGGACTCCGTGGTGACCTCGGCGCCGGGCGCGAGCCCGAACTCCTCGTCGATCGCGGCGACCACCCGGACCAGGTCCTCCGGTGGCAGCAGGGTCGGGGTGCCGCCGCCGAAGAACACCGTCTCCACCGGTACGTCGACCGGGCCGAGCACCTTGCGCGCGAGGCGGACCTCCTCGACGGCCGCGTCGGCGTACGACGCCCGCGAGGCGCCGGGGCCGTCCCCGAGCTCCGAGGCGGTGTAGGTGTTGAAGTCGCAGTAGCCGCACCGCACCGAGCAGAACGGGACGTGCACGTAGAACCCGAAGGGACGGCGGCCGAGCCCCTCGAGCGCGGGGGCGGGCAGGGAGCCGTCGTACGGCGCGGGGTCACCGTCGGGCAGGGCGGAAGGCACGCCCCCATCGTACGAACGGGTCGTCCGAAGGAGCGGGGCGGATAGCGCGCGCTCCTACGGACGACCCTTGACTGTGGACGAGGACCTGCACGCACGACAGGGCCCGGCCATGCTGGCGGGCGTGTCCGCACTCCACAACGACCCCGGTCGCTGGCACGACCTCGCCTCCCGGCAGGCCGACGTGCTCTCACGCCAGCAGCTGCGCGACCTGGGGCTGGACCGGCACTTCGTGCGGAACCAGCTCCGCGCCGCTCGGTGGCAGCCCGTGGGCCCGCTCGTGGTGTGTACGACGACCGGTCCACTGACCCGGCGACAGCGGCTGTGGGCTGCCGTTCTGAACGCGGGACCACAGGCCGCGGTGGGCGGGCTCACCGCCGGCGAGATGCACGGGTTGCGGAGCTGGCGGCGGGAGGTCGACTGCGTCCTGGTGCCCAAGTCGGAGCGGCTGCCGCGGATCCCCGGCATCAGGTACGTCGAGACGCGCCGCGACCTTCCCGCGATGACCTCGGACCGGTCCACGCTGCCGGTGCTGAGACTCGAGCCGGCCATCCTGCTGTTCGGCGCCTACCACCGGGTCGAGCGGACCGCCTGCGGGCTCCTCGCCGCCGCCGTGCAGCAGGGGCTGACGACACCGGCCGCGCTGACGGACTGGGTGGCGCTCCTGCACCCGCTTCGCAGGGCCCGGGTGTTCCGCTCGGTGCTCGCGGACATCGCCGGAGGCGCCGAGTCGATGGCCGAGGTCGACGTGGGCCGCCTGTGCCGCGCGCACGGTTTGCCGCTCCCCCGGCGGCAGGTCCGTCGACGCGACGCTGACGGCGTCAACCGCTACACCGACTGCGAGTGGGACCTCCCCGACGGCCGGGTCGTGGTGCTGGAGGTCGACGGCGGCCTGCACATGCACGCCGCCCGGTGGGCCGCCGACATGACGCGTGAGCGGGGACTCGTCGTGGCCGGGCGGGTGGTGCTGCGCTGCACGACGTACGAGATCCGCCGGGATCCGGATCGGGTGGTCCGGGACCTCCGCGCCCTGGGCGTGGACCGGGTCGTCCGTAGGAGCGGGGCCGATAGCGCGCGCTCCTACGGACGACCGGGGTGACGCGTCAGCGGTAGAGAGCGTCGATCTGGTCCTTGTAGTTGCCCTCGACGACCTTGCGCTTGACCTTCATGGACGGGGTCAGCTCACCGGACTCCACCGAGAGGTCGTGGTCGAGCAGGATCCACTTCTTCACGGTCTCCCAGCGGTTGAGCCGGGCGTTGAGCTGGTCGACGTACCCCTGGACCATGTCCTGGACCTTCTGGGAGCTGACGATCTCCTTGTACGACGCACCGGTCATCCCGTTGTGCGTGGCCCACTCGGCCATGGCGTCGGGGTCGAGCGTGATCAGCGCGACGCAGAAGTTCCGGTCATTGCCGTGCACGAGGAACTGGCTGGCGTACGGGCAGACCGCCTTGAACTGCGACTCGACCGAGGACGGCGCGATGTACTTGCCGCCGGAGGTCTTGAAGAGGTCCTTCTTGCGGTCGGTGATGCGCAGGAAGCCGTCGGCGTCGACCTCGCCGATGTCGCCGGTGTGCAGCCAGCCGTCCTGCAAGGTGTCGGCGGTCTGCTCCGGGAGGTTGTGGTAGCCGTCCATGACCCCGGGGCCCTTGATCAGCACCTCACCGTCCTCGGCGATCCGCACCTCGCTGCCCGGGAACACCTGGCCCACGGTCCCGAAGCGGTACTCGTCGGGGTGGTTCACGAACGAGCCGGCCGAGGTCTCGGTGAGCCCGTAGCCCTCGAGGATCAGGATGCCCGCGACGTGGAACCACTCCGCGACCTCCTGGTTCAGCGCGGCGGCGCCGGAGATGAAGAAGCGGACCCGTCCACCGAAGCGCTCGCGGATCTTGGCGAAGACCAGCTTGTCGAACAGCGCGTGCTGCTTGGCGAGCAGGAACGGGACCGGCTTGCCCTCCAGCTTGAGCTGGCGGACCTTCGTGCCGACGGCGAACGCCTGGTTGAAGAGCTTCTCCTTGATGCCGCCCTCGGTCTGCTGCATCGTGATGATGCGCCCGTGGGCCTTCTCGAAGATGCGGGGCGCGGCGCCCATGAAGGTGGGCCGGACCACCGCGAGGTTCTCGATGATCTTCTCCACCCGCCCGTCGACGGCGGTGGCGAAGCCGCAGGCGAGCTGGGTGGACAGCAGCACCTTGCCGAACGAGTGGGCCATCGGCAGCCACAGGTACTGCAGGTCGTTCTCGTCGAGGATGCCCTGCGCCTTGATCGCGGTGCCCTCGTAGGTCCACGACGAGTGGCGCAGCCGCACGCCCTTGGGACGACCCGTCGTACCGGAGGTGTAGATCAGCGTGGCCAGCGCGTCCGGGGAGGTCGCCTCGATCCGCTCCTCGACGACGCCGGGGCTCTGGGCGAGCAGCTCCTCACCGAGCTTCTCCAGGTCGGCCAGCCCGATCACCCAGTCACCGTCGGGGGTGCCGTCGAACGTGACCACCCTGTCCAGGTGCGGCAGCTCGGACTTGTGCGCGGTCAGCTTGGCGACCTGCTCGTCGTCCTCGGCGAACACCACCCGGCACTCGGAGTCGGCCAGGATGTAGGCGACGTCCTCGGCCATCGTGGACGGGTAGACCGTGGTGGTCGCGCCACCCGCGGACATGATGGCGAGGTCGGCCAGGATCCACTCGTAGCGGGTGCTGGAGGCGATACCCACACGCTGCTCCGGCTCGAGGCCGAGCGCGACGAGCCCGGCGGCCAGCCTGGTGACCTCGTCACCGGTCTCCTTCCAGGTCACCGACTCCCACGCGTCACCCTTGGGGAAGCGGTAGGCCTCCCGGTTCGGGCTGGCCTGCACCCGGTCGAAGAACTGACGTCCGACGTTGGGCGCTCGATTCTCGATCGCGGTGAGGTCGTGGTTGACGGCGGTCTCGGACATCGCTCTCCCTATCTCTCCCACGGGGGCACGACGGGTCGCGCCAGTGGGCGGCTGACTGGTTGCTGCACAACGTAGAGCAGATGGCTACTCAACGGTAGGTATCGCCCGGGTTTTGACTCCGTTTCGAGATACGGAACTCACCGAGCCTCCCCGCCGTCAGACCAGCGCCGCCACGTAGGCGCGGGCCTGCTCGTGGATGTACGGCGGCAGGCAGGGCACGTCGAGCAGCCGCGGCATCAGCTGCCGGTCGGTCGTGAACGCCCGGAACATCGTCGACACGGTCACCCCGTGGTCGGGGCGGTGCTCGACGACGATCTCGTCACCTGCCTGCAGCGTCCCCTCCTCCAGCACCCGCAGGTAGGGCCCGGGTCGCGCCTGCGCGGTGAACCGCTTGACCCACGCGCGGTCGTCGTACCCGGACTCCCCCATCCAGCCCTTGAACACCGAGCACGGGATCCGCACCTCGCACACCTCGAGCAGCACCGTGCCCACGCGCCAGCGCTCGCCGAGCACGGCCTCGTTCACGTCGATGCCGAGGGTGGTGAGGTTCTCCCCGAACCGTCCCGGCTCGACGGGACGGCCGAGCTCCCCGGCCCAGAAGCCGAGGTCCTCCTGCGCGAAGGCGTAGACGGCCTGGTGCACCCCGCCGTGGTGCTTGGTGTTGGCGACGCGGTCCCCCGCGACGCCGAGCGCGTGCACCGCGACCGGACCGGTCACGGCGTGCTTGCGGATCGCGGTGCGCCCGAAGCGCCCCGCGAACCCCACGCTCTCGGGCTGGCCGACGTTCACCGACGTCACGTGGGGGGTCATACCGGTCATTCTTCCAAAGCCACCGGGTCTGCGGCGACGGTATTTCGTCGACGTGCCGGTCGTCTCAGTCCTGCACGGCCTTCGCGATCGCGATCGCCCGGGTGATCCAGTCCCGGTCCTCGCGGGTCATCGCCGCACCGGCGCGCGCGGCGTCCTGGATGGTCCACATCGCGTTGTTCATCTCTCGGACCACCACCCAGTCCCGCGCCCGGCCCTCGTCGAGCTCCGCGGTGTCCACGACGGTGTGGAAGCGGCGGCGTACGGCGTCGCGCACGTCGCCCGAGGCGACCACCTCGTCCCACCGGTTCCACAGCAGCGGCGCGACCTCGTAGTGCGGGTCGCCCGACATCGGCTCGGGGTCGATCACCAGCCACGGTTCACGGTCCCCGGCGAGCACGTTCTCGTAGTGCAGGTCGCCGTGGATCATCGTGCCGACCGAGGCGTCGTCGGCGGCGAGGTCCCGGGCCAGGGACAGCGCCTGCTCGACGAGGCGGCGCGGCACCGGGGCGTCGTGCGGCAGCCGCTCCATGTCGTCCGCCCAGCGCGAGACGTACGACGTCAGCGTGCGCAGCTGCGGCAGGGCCGGGACATGGATCCGGGAGTACAGCCCCGCCACGATCTCGCAGGCCTCGACGTCCCACAGCGCGGTGAGGTCCTCGCCGGCATGCAGCCGCTCGAGCAGCATCACCTGCCGACGCGGGTCCGCGCGGTACAGCCGCACCACGCCGTTGCCGGCCCAGGCCTGCAGGCCGAGGTGCTCGTGCTCCGCCTCGTCGTGGGGCCAGGTGGCCTTGAGCACGGCGGGCCGGCCGCCCGTCGTACGCACCGGGACCACCAGCGCGCAGTACCCGTGCATCGGCGCGCCGTCGAAGGCGAGCTCCCACTCCTCGCCCACGTCGCGGACCAGCCGCGGGAGCGCGGCGAGCCAGGACGCCCAGGCCTCCCCGCGCTCGGCGAACGCGAGCAGGCCCGGAGGCAGGTCGAACGGGAGCAGGGTCATCCGGCGACCGGCGGGGCCGCGGGCACCTACTTCTTCCCGCTCTTGTCCCCGGTGTCGCCGGTGGAGAGCGCGGCGATGAAGGCCTCCTGCGGGACCTCGACCCGGCCCACCATCTTCATCCGCTTCTTTCCCTCCTTCTGCTTCTCGAGCAGCTTGCGCTTCCGGGTGATGTCACCGCCGTAGCACTTGGCGAGCACGTCCTTGCGGATCGCGCGGATGGTCTCGCGGGCGATCACCCGGGCGCCGATCGCGGCCTGGATCGGCACCTCGAACTGCTGGCGCGGGATCAGGTCGCGCAGCTTCCCGGCCAGCGCGACGCCGTAGGCGTAGGCGTGGTCCTTGTGCACGATCGCGCTGAACGCGTCGACCGGCTCGCCCTGGAGCAGGATGTCGACCTTGACCAGGTCCGAGGGCTGCTCGCCGGTGGGCTCGTAGTCGAGAGAGGCGTAGCCCTTGGTGCGCGATTTCAGCTGGTCGAAGAAGTCGAAGACGATCTCCGCGAGGGGCAGCGTGTAGCGCATCTCGACGCGGTCCTCGGAGAGGTAGTCCATGCCCTCGAGCTGGCCGCGCTTGCTCTGGCACAGCTCCATGATCGCGCCGATGTAGTCGCTGGGGCTGAGGATCGTGGCCTTGACCACCGGTTCGCGCACCTCGGCGATCTTGCCGGCGGGGTACTCGCTCGGGTTGGTCACCTCGTGCTCGGTGCCGTCCTCCATCGTCACGTGGTAGACCACGTTCGGCGCGGTCGAGATCAGGTCGAGGTTGAACTCCCGCTCGAGGCGCTCGCGGACGATCTCCATGTGCAGCAGGCCGAGGAAGCCGATCCGGAAGCCGAACCCGAGCGCCCCGGAGGTCTCCGGCTCGTAGGCGAGCGCGGCGTCGTTGAGCTGGAGCTTTTCGAGCGCGTCGCGCAGCGTCGGGTAGTCGTCGCCGTCGATCGGGTAGAGCCCGGCGAACACCATCGGGTTGGGGTGCTTGTAGCCGCCGAGCGCCTCGGTGGCCCCGTGGATCTGGCTGGTGACGGTGTCACCGACCCGGGACTGGCGGACGTCCTTCACGCCGGTGATCAGGTAGCCCACCTCGCCGACGCCGAGGTCGCCTGCCTTCACCGGCTCGGGCGAGATCACGCCGACCTCGAGCATCTCGTGCGTGGCGCCGGTCGACATCATCTTGATCCGGTCGCGGTGGCTGAGCTTGCCGTCGACCACCCGGACGTAGGTGACCACGCCGCGGTAGGTGTCGTAGACGGAGTCGAAGATCAGCGCGCGCGGCGGGGCGTCGGCGTTCCCGACCGGGGCCGGGGTCTGCTTGACGATCTCGTTGAGCAGCGCCTCCACGCCCATGCCGGTCTTCGCGGACACGTGCAGCACGTCGGAGGGGTCGCAGCCGATGATCCCGGCAAGCTCCGCGGCGTACTTCTCCGGCTGCGCCGAGGGCAGGTCGATCTTGTTCAGCACGGGGATGATCTGCAGGTCCGCGCCGAGGGCGAGGTAGAGGTTGGCCAGCGTCTGCGCCTCGATGCCCTGCGCGGCGTCGACGAGCAGGACCGCGGCCTCGCACGCCTCGAGCGAGCGGGACACCTCGTAGGTGAAGTCGACGTGGCCGGGGGTGTCGATCATGTTCAGGACGTACGTCGTCCCGGTGTTGTCGCCCTCGGACACGGTCCACGGCATGCGCACGGCCTGGCTCTTGATGGTGATGCCGCGCTCGCGCTCGATGTCCATCCGGTCGAGGTACTGCGCCCTGGCGCTCCGCTCGTCGACCACGCCGGTCAGCTGCAGCATGCGGTCGGCCAGCGTGGACTTGCCGTGGTCGATGTGCGCGATGATGCAGAAGTTGCGGATGATCTCGGGCGGTGTCTGGCCCGGCTGGGGCACCGATGCGACTGTCTTGGGCACGAACTTCTTCCGGACGTCTGGGCTGGCTCTGGACGGGTGAGGCGGAGTCCTCATTGTCCCACGGCACGCGAACCGACGAGGACACGCCGGTAATGGCAGTCGCCGGGGCCGGGCCATGCGGACAGAATGTGGCGCCATGAGCCTGCCCCAAGACCTCGCCACCGTCGAGCCGGTGCCGCACGGGCAGACCGCCCGCCGGCTCGACTGGCTGCTGCTGCCGCCGATGCTGCGGCGGCTGATCGAGAGCAGGCTGGGCTCCACCGTGGTCTCCGCGGACTCCGCCGGCGCCGGGTTCACCCCCGGCTTCGCCTCCGTGCTCACCGGCCGGGACGGCTCCCGGCAGTTCGTGAAGGCGGCGAGCAAGAAGGCGCAGGCACCGTTCGCCGACTCCTACCGCGAGGAGATCCGGAAGCTGCGGCTGCTCCCGGACGGCCTCCCGGTGCCGCGGCTGCTGTGGAGCCACGAGGACGACCTGTGGGTGGTCATCGGCCTGGAGTACGTCGACGCACCGAACCCCGCGCGCCCCTGGGCCCGCGCCGAGCTCGACGCCTGCCTGGACAGTCTCGAGGCGCTCGCGGACCGGCTCACCCCGCCACCGCCCGGGCTGGACCCGGCCGCGTTCGCCGAGGACTTCGAGACCTTCCGCACCGGCTGGGCGTACGTCCGCGAGCACTCCCCCGACTGGCCGCACCTGGAGGAGGCCGCGGCGCTCGCCGACCGGATGGACGAGGTCACCCGCGGCGACACCCTGGTCCACACCGACGGGAGGGACGACAACTTCCTGCTTCCCGCGGGCGGGCCGGCCCTGCTCTGCGACTGGAACTGGCCGGTGGTCGGCGCGGCCTGGATCGACACCGTGCTGCTGCTGATCTCGGCGTACGGCGACGGGCTGGACGCGGACGCGGTCCTCGCCGAGCGGCGGCTGACCCGGGACGTCGACCCCGATCACGTCGACGTGCTGCTCGCGCTGGTCTGCGGCTACATGCTGGAGTGCCGGGACCGGCCGGTGCCCAACTCCTCGCCCTACCTCCGGGTGCACGCCCGCTGGTACTCCGAGGTGAGCTGGGCCTGGCTCGCCCAGCGGCGAGGCTGGTCGTGACCGGCGCCGCACCCCGCGCGGTCGGGGTCAGGAAGGCCTACGCCGAGGTCCCGGACCGGGTCCGCGCCTGGGTCGACGGCGTGCTCGGCTCCCCGGTGCGCGAGACGTTCGAGCAGGTCGGCGGGATGTCCCCCGGCTGCGCCACCCGGGTGGTGGCCGCCGACGGCACCCGCGCCTTCGTCAAGGCGGTCGGGCCCGAGCTGAACCCGATGACGCCGGGGCTGTTCCGCCACGAGACGGCGGTGCTGTCCCACCTGGGCCGCCACGACCTGTGGGCGGGGCTGCTGGCCTCCTTCGACGAGCCCGACGGCTGGGTCGCGCTGGTGCTCGAGGACGTCCCCGGGCGGCACGTGGACACCACCGACCCGGACGACGAGGCACGGCTGCTGGCCGCCACCGACGACCTGGTGGCCGAGCTCGCGGGCGCCGGAGCGGGTCTCGACATCGCCAGCACCCGGCAGAGCATCGCCCGCTGGGGCGAGGCGTGGCCGGAGGTCGCCACCCTGCCGCGCGGGGTGCTCCCCGACTGGGTGCACGAGCACGCCGGGGCCCTCGTCGAGCGGCACGAGCGGCTGCTCGCCGTGGCCGAGGGCGACGCCGTGGTCCAGGGGGACATCCGTAACGACAACGTGCTGGTCCGCGAGGACGGCGACGTGGTCTTCGTCGACTGGGGCATGTCGCGGGTGGGCCCGGCGTGGTTCGACCCGCTGGTCGTGCGCCTGGAGTGGGTGGAGGACCCGCGGTTCGACGACCTGGTCCGCTCCTGCCGGGTGCTGGCCGAGCTCGGCGACGACCACGTCACCGCGCTGCTCACCTCGCTCGGCGTGTGGCTGGGCTACCGGACGACCGTGGCGGTCGACGTGGGCCTGCCGACCCTCAACGACTTCCGGCGCCGGGAGTCGTCCCGGCTGCTCGAGGGTGCGCGCCGTAGGCTGGGCCTCTGAGCCGCCGGCGCTCCTGGGCCGGCCGCGGTCGGCCGCCGTACCGTCGATTTGAGGCTGAAGCCGCCTCGCTGGTACCTTTGACCTTCGCGTGTCCGGCCGGCAACGGCGATGCGCACACCCAGACCAAACTCCGAATGAACCGATCGAGGCTTGCCCCGTGGCGAACATCAAGTCCCAAATCAAGCGCAACCGACAGAACGAGGCTGCGCACGAGCGCAACAAGTCCGTGAAGTCGGCGCTGAAGTCGGCGATCCGCAAGTTCCGCGAGGCCGCCGACGCCGGTGACTCCACCAAGGCTCAGGAGCTGGCGAAGGTCGCCAACAAGAAGCTCGACAAGGCTGCCTCCAAGGGCGTCATCCACAAGAACCAGGCTGCCAACAAGAAGTCGGCCATCTCCAAGAAGGCCGCCTCTCTCTGAGGCCCCAGCACTCAGGCGCCGTTCCTCTCGAGGACGGCGCCTTTTTGCGTGCCCGGAGGCCCGGTCGACGAGCCCATCCGACAGCGCGGCCACGGGCGCGGCATTCCGCCTGCGCGTGTCGTGCTTGCTGCCGCCCGCGCTGACGCGTCAGCGCTGGATACGTGACTCGGACACGGTGATGACCAGGCGCTCGAGGGCGTACGCCGCGTCGCTGGCCGCGCCCTTGACGTCGGCGTCGGCCTGCGCGACCGCGTGGATCGCGCGGACGATGCCGCCGTCCTCCCAGCCGCGCGACTGCTCGCGCAGCGTGCGCAGCTTCCACGGGGGCACCCCGACCTCACGGGCCAGGTCGGCCTCGCGCAGGCCACGGGAGGCGGCCTTGTACTTCGCCAGCCCCCGCAGCCCGCTCGCGAAGGCGCTGGTCACCAGCACCGGCGCGGTGCCGTTGTCGAGGGCCCAGCGGAGCTCCTCCAGCGCGGTGGCGGTGCGCCCGTAGATGGCGTGGTCGGCGACCGCGAACCCCTTCACCTCGGCCCGGCCCCCGAAGTAGCGCTTGACCACCTCGGCGGTCAGCGGCTCGCCGGTGAAGTCGTGCGCGAGCTGGTGGGCGGCCCCGGCCAGGGCCCGGAGGTCCTGCCCCACCGCCTGCACCAGGATCTCCGCGGCGTCCTCGGCGATCCTGCCGCCGTGCGAGCGGACCTCGCCCGAGACGTAGCGGGGGTACTCGTGCGCCTTGAGCGCCGCCGACTTGACCTCGGTGACCGTCTTCAGCTTCCGCAGCTTGTTGAGCAGGCCCGACCCCTTCTGCCCCCCGGAGTGAAGCAGCACCAGACCGACGTCGTCGGCCGGTGACGCGGCGTACTGCAGCAGCCCCTCGTGGGTGTCCTCGGGCAGGTCCTCGAGGCCGCGCACGACCACGACCCGGATGGTAGAGAACAGCGAGGGCGCGGCCAGGTCGGCGAGCGTGCCCATGCTGAGCTGGTCGGCGGTGGTCTCGCTGACCTCGGACTCCTCGTCGGCGTGCCGGACGGCCTGGAGGGCCTGCGAGACGGCCCGTTCGTTGAGGAACTCCTCCGGCCCGGTGACGAGCGTGACGTGGCCGAGGACGTCGGATGACTTGGGGGTCGCCATGGTGAGGATCAGCCTGCCATACGGCGGGGACGGGCCCGGACGGCGGCGTCGTACGGCGGACGCCCCACCGATCGACGCGGTGCCCGGCTACCCGGAGGCCGTCGGGACGCGTAACCGCCCGCGGGATGGGTACGCCTGTGTCGTCATGCCCGCAGCCCGCCCGGAAGGGGTCTCATGTCGCCCGAACTGATCGCCGGCCGCTACCGCGTGGAGCGCGCCGTCGGCCGAGGAGGCATGGGGACCGTCTGGCTCTGCCAGGACGAGGTCCTCGGCCGTGACGTCGCGGTCAAGAACGTCGGCAACCTGCCCGACCAGACGTCGACCGACGTCGCCCGGGCGATGCGTGAGGCGCGTTCCTCCGCCGCGCTCAACCATCCGAACGTGGTCTCCGTCTTCGACGTGGTCGAGACCGGCGACGAGATCTGGATGGTGATGGAGTACTTCCCGTCCCGGACGCTCTCGGAGATCCTCCGCGAGGACGGCCCGCTGTCCCCTGAGCGCGCCGCCCGGATCGGCGTCCAGGTGGCCGACGGGCTCGCCGCGGCGCACGCGCGCGGCACCATCCACCGCGACGTGAAGCCGGGCAACGTGCTGGTCGGCGCCGGCGACCAGGCCAAGATCAGCGACTTCGGCATCGCCCGGATGGCCGGGGACCCGCAGCTGACCAGCACCGGACTGCTCACCGGAACCCCCTCGTACTTCTCCCCCGAGCTCGCCCGCGGCGCCGACCCGGGCCCGGAGTCCGACGTCTGGGCGCTCGGCGCGACGCTGTACGCCGCGGTGGAGGGCGCCTCGCCGTACCCCACGCAGCGCAACCCGATCGCCCTGCTCCAGACCATCGCCTCGGAGCCCCCGCCGCGGCCCTCGAACGCCGGGCCCCTGGCCGAGCCGATCGCGCGGATGATGGACCGCGACCCGCGGTCCCGCTGGGCCATGGCCGACGCCGCCCACGCCCTGCGCCGCGTGGCCGAGCGCGGCCGCGAACGGACCGCCGCGGCGACCGTCCCGCTCGCGACCGACGACGCCCACGACCCCACCACGACAACCTCGCGGCCCGTCGCCGCTCCGGTGGCCGCCCCGCCGGAGAGGCGACGCCGCAAGGGCCTGCTCCCCTGGCTGCTTGTCGCGGCCGCGCTGCTGCTCGTGGCCGGGGCCGGCTACGCCCTGCTGGACCTGAACGGCGACGCGACCGCGGGCCAGACGCAGGGAACGAGCACACCGACGCCGAGCGAGACCCAGGGTGCGTCCCCGAAGCGATCGCCCTCGCCGTCTCCCACGCCGACGCCGAGCCCGGAGCAGACGCCCTCGAAGACGCCGAAGCCGGCCCCGGCTCCGGACACCGCGGAGGCGAAGGCCGACTTCGTGGACGGCTACTTCGACGTGATGCCCGAGGACACCGACACCGGCTGGTCGATGCTCGCACCGAGCATGCAGTCGGTCGGCAAGGACGAGTACGAGGACTTCTGGGGCTCGATCGAGTCCGTCGAGAGCAGCCAGACCTCCGCCAGCTCCGGCTCGGACACCGTCTCGACCGTGATCACCTACACCTTCGACGACGGCCGGGTGGTCACCGAGCAGCAGGAGATCGACCTGCAGGGCTCGGACGGCGCCTACGCGATCGCCGACGACCGCGTGATCAGCTCCCAGACGCAGTAGGGCCACCTCGTCCGGAGGAGCGCGCGCCACGACGCACGGTCCTCCGGACGGCAGGTCAGCCCGGGGACCACCGGTCAGCGGGTCGAGGCCACGGACAGGTGGCCGTCGCGCACCACGACCGCGACGTCCCCCGACTCGTCGGTCCGGCGCACCTCGGCCCCGGCGTCCTGGAGCAGGTCGAGCGTCTCGGGCGCGGGGTGGCCGTACTCGTTGTCCTCCCCCACCGAGATCAGCGCGAGCCGCGCGCCGAGACCGGAGAGCAGCGCCGGGTCCTGGTAGCGACTGCCGTGGTGCGGCACCTTGAGCACGTCGACCCGCAGCTCGGTCGTCGACCGGTCGAGCAGCTCCTGGGCCCCGGGCTCGAGGTCGCCGGTGAGCAGGATCCGGATGCCGTGCGTCACCACGAGCAGGGTCACGCTGGCGTTGTTGGCCGGCGAGCCCTCCTCGCCGTACCCCTCGCCGCCGACCTCGCGTGAGGGCCCCACCACCTGCCAGGTGAGCTCCCCGACCCGGCTCACCTCGCCGTACGCCGGCACCCGGACCGGGACACCGGAGCCCGACGCCCAGGTGTCCACCGACGCAGCGCCCTGCTCCGGGTCGCGGAGCCCGGTCACCTGCACCTCGCCCACCACCCGGTCCGCCAGCACGCCGGGCAGGCCCGCGACGTGGTCGTCGTGGAAGTGGGTCAGCACCACCACCGGCACCCGTTCCACGCCCAGCCGGTCCAGACACCGGTCGATCAGGGCCGGCTCCGGTCCCGCGTCGACCACCACCGCCGTGTCCTCGCCGGCCCGCAGCACCAGCCCGTCGCCCTGCCCCACGTCGCAGGCCACCATCACCCAGCCGTCGGGCGGCCAGCCCGGGGTCGGCAGCGGGCGTACGACGACCAGCACCATGACCAGCGCACCCGCCACGGACCAACCGCGCCGGGCCAGCATCCGCGGCAGCACCAGCGCGGCCGCCACGCACAGCAGCGAGAGCAGCACCAGCGAGCCGGCGGTGGCCGACCACTCGACCGCGGCGGTCGGCAGCCGCGCACTCCGGTCGGCCACCGTCACGATCCACCAGGCGCAGCCCCCGGCCAGACGACCGAGCAGGAGCCCGACCGGGTCCACGACGAGCATCACCAGCCCGCCGACGAGGCCGAGCACGGTGGCCGGGCCGACCAGCGGAGCGACCGCCATGTTCGCGACCACCGCCACCAGGCTGACCTGGTCGGAGATCGCGGCCACCACCGGCGTGCAGACCAGCTGGGCGGCGAGCGGCACCGCCACCGCCTCCGCGAGCCAGCGCGGGAGCCACCGCATCAGCGCGTCCCGCCACGGCGGGGCCAGCAGGAGGATGCCCGCGGTGGCCAGCGCCGAGAGCACGAAGCCGAGCGAGAGCGCGAGCCACGGGTCGAGCAGGAGCAGCACCAGGACCGCCACGCCCAGGGCACGCACGCCCCGGTCCCGGCCGTTCGTGCCCATGCCGACCAGCGCCACCGACCCCATCGCCGCTGCCCGCACCACGCTCGGCTCGGGCCGCGCGAGCAGCACGAACCCGAGCACGCCGAGCGCCCCGACCACGGCCAGCCCGCGGGCGCGCACCCCGGCCCACCGGGCGAGGACGAGCACGAACCCCACGACCAGGGTGAGGTTGGTGCCCGAGACGGCCAGGAGGTGGGTCAGCCCGGCGACCTGGAAGCTCTCCACCACCCCGGCCGGCATCCCCCGGTCGTCGCCGACGACCAGCGCGGGGATGAGCGCCTCCTCCTCAGGCCCGGCCGGTGCGACCGCGGCCCGGATCCCGGCCCGCACCACCGACGCCGCGTCCAGCACCCCCGCGGGCGGCTCGAGCACGGTGGGGTCACGGCTCGTCGACACCACCGCCGCCAGGTCCGGTCCGTCCGCCGGGGCCAGCCGCCCCTCCACCCGGACCACCGACCCGAGCTCGGCCTCGCGCCACGGGTCGCCCGCGATGACGAGCACCGGCACGTGCGTGGCGTACCGCCGGCCACGACCGGTGACCTCCGTCACCGTGGCCCGCAGCAGGACGTACGACGCGAACCGTCCCTCCCGTCGCACCGGGTCGGAGGCGACGCGCAGCGAGGCGGTGACGAACGCCCGCTGCTCGGCGAGCGCGGCCACCGGGCTGGATCGGTTGGCCTCCGCCCGCAGCATCGCCGAGCCACCGACCGCCGTCCCGGCCACGAGGCACGCCACGGCGAGCACGACCGGCCGGCCTCTCCTGGAGCGGACGGTCACCGCGGCCGCCGCGAGTCCGGACACGGCGGCGGCCAGCCAGGGCTGCAGGAGGAACCCGGCCAGTGCCCCCGCCCAGGCGACCACCGCCAGCAGCACCACCCGCAGGTCGGGCGACGGCCGCTCCTCGCCCTCGTCCTCGTGCGGGCTCGGCACCTGTCCGCGCCCGTCAGAGGGTGACGTAGGGGGCCATCTCGGCGAGGGTGGCATCGCCGATCCCGGACACCTCGAGCAGCTCGTCGACCGCGGTGAACGCACCGTGCTCGGTGCGCCACTGCACGATCGCCGCGGCCGTCACCGGGCCCACGCCGGGCAGCTCCTCGAGCTCCACCTCCGACGCGCTGTTGATGTTCACCATCGAGCCGGCCGCCGAGGAGGACCCCGTCGGGGCGGACGCCGCGGGGGCGGCGACCCCGGCCGCGGGTGGGACGCCGACCACGATCTGCTCGCCGTCGACCAGCAGGCGGGCCAGGTTCAGCGGCACCAGGTCGACGCCCCTGCGCGCACCGCCGGCCTCCTCGAGGGCGTCGACCACCCGCGCGCCGACCGGCAGGGTGACGATCCCCGGCCGGCGGACGCGGCCGGTGACGTCCACGACCACGACGGCACCCGGCTCGGCCGCGGACCCCGCCGCCGCGGCGGGGGTGAAGGCGGCTGGGCTCGTCAGCGGACCCGAGGTCGGCGGGGGCTCCGGCGACGGGTCCACGACCGCGAGCCCGTCCTGCGGCGACGCCGCGGGCGCGAGCGCGGGCACCGGCTCACCCCCGTCGGCGCGCACCGACCACCACGCGGTCAGCGCCAGCCCGGCGCCGACGAGCAGCGCGACCACGGCGAGATGCCCGGAGGTGAGGGCCACCCGCCCGTGCAGCGTCGGCGGCAGCTGGTCGTGCAGCCACCCGCCCACACGGGCCAGCGGGCCCAGGGGCCGACGGGCGTGCCGCCCCGGCGCCAGCGGCTCCGCCCACGACTCGACGGCCGCCGGCCCCACGTCGCCGCTCTGCCGGGCCGCGGTCACCGGATCGTCGCCGACGGGCCGGGGGACGCCCTCGTGCGGGGTCGTCGCCTCCCGCAGGGTGGCGAGCTCGGCGCTCAGCAGCTCGAGTCGCCACCGGGCGACCTCGGCGACCTGCTCCTGGGCTGCTCGGCGTCCACGCATGCGGTCGAACGTAGGAGCCCCGGGCAGCCCGCGACAGCCCCGCCGCCGTACCTGTGGACGGCCGGTCCACCGACCGGCCCGGGGACGGGCTCAGTCGGCGCAGCGCGGCGAGACGACGACCGCGACCATGCCCGGCCCGACGTGGGCGCCGATCACGGCGCCCACCTCCCCCACGACGACGTCACGGCCGTCGAGGTTGGAGGCGAGCCGGGTGCGCAGGTTGCCCGCGAGCAGCTCCGCGCGCTCGGGGTTGGCGAGATGCGCCACGGCCAGGTCGACCTTCTGGTCCCCGGCGGCGGAGACGGCGAGCTCCTCCAGCCGGCCCAGCGCCCGGCCCGTCGTACGCACCTTCTCGATCGTGGCGATCCGGCCGTCCTCGAGCTTGAGCAGCGGCTTCACCGACAGCGCGGAGCCGAGCAGCGCGGCGGCCGCGCCGATCCTGCCGCCGCGGCGCAGGTACTCCAGGGTGTCGACGTAGAACAGCGAGGTCGTGCCGCTGGTCCGCTTCTCCGCGACCGCGGCCGCCTCCGCGGCGCTGCCGCCCGCCGCGAGGACGTCCGCGGCGGCGAGCACCCCGAAGCCGGTCGCCATCCCGAGCTGGCGGGAGTCCACCGTGGTCACCGGCACCGGCGACTCCTTGGCCGCGAGCTGGGAGGACTCGACCGTGCCGCTCAGCTCCCCGGAGAGGTGTACGGACAGGATCTCGGTGGCACCCTCGGCGGCCGCCCGCTCGTAGGCCTCGAGCATGGCGGCGGGCGTGGGGCGGGAGGTGCTCACCGGCACCCAGGTGCGCAGCGCCTCGGCCACCGTGCCGGCGTTGGCACCGCCGTCGACGCCCTCGTCGTAGCAGCGCGCGCCGATCACCACCTGCAGCGGGACCACGGTGATGCCGTGCTCGGCAGCGACCTCGGGCGGCAGCGAGGCCGTCGAGTCGGTGACGAGGGCGGTGCGGGGCATGCGGGAAGGTTACCGGTCGGTCAGGTGCTGACGGAATCGTCCGCGTCCCGGACGTGTTGTGCCCGGGACAGGGGTACTCCCCCGTCCACGACCCCCGACGGAAGGAAGCACATGCGCGTCGTCATCGCCGGCGGACACGGCCAGATCGCCCTGCGGCTCGAGCGGCAGCTCGCCGAGGCGGGTCACGAGGCCGTCGGCCTGGTCCGCAACCCCGACCACGTCCCCGACCTCGAGAAGGTCGGTGCCCGGGGCGTCGTACTCGACCTCGAGCAGGCCTCGGCCGCGGACGTCGCCGCCGTCGTCTCCGGCGCCGACGCGGTGGTCTTCGCCGCCGGAGGTGGCCCTAACAGCGGCGCCGCACGCAAGGACACCGTGGACCGCGCTGCCGCTGCGCTGCTGGCCGACGCCGCGGAGCAGGCGGGCGTACGGCGCTACCTGATGGTCTCCTCGATGGGCACCGACCAGGCCGACCCCGACAGCGACCAGGTCTTCCAGGTGTACCTGCGGGCCAAGGCCGCGGCCGACGAGGACCTGCGCGGACGTGACCTCGACTGGACCATCGTCCGGCCCGGCCGGCTCACCGACGACGAGGGCACCGGCAGCATCTCGCTCGACCCCGGGTCGGACCCGCGGGAGATCCCCCGCGAGGACGTCGCCGCCGTCCTCCTCGCCGCCCTCGGGAACCCCGCGACGATCCGCAGGCAGTTCACCGTCCTCACCGGCCAGACCCCCGTCGCCGAGGCCCTCGCCGGCCTCTGACGAGACAGCCACGCGCCCCGTTCACGCAACCGGGTCGATCACCCGCACCACGTGCAGGAGATCGACCCGGTTGTTCGTGAGGGGTCAGCCGGCGACGATGTTGACCAGCTTCGGCGCCCGGACGATCACCTTCCGGACCGTCTTCCCCTCCAGCGCCCGCTGGATCACCGGCTCGGCCAGCGCCATCGCCTCCAGGTCCGCCTCGGAGATGTCCGGGCCGACCTCCAGCTTGGCCCGCAGCTTGCCCTGCACCTGCACGACCGCGGTGACCGAGTCCTGCACCAGCAGCGCCTCGTCGACGGTCGGCCAGCCGGCCTTCGCCACGGTCGGCTCGTGGCCCAGCCGAGACCACATCTCCTCCGCGGTGTACGGCGCGACCAGGGACAGCAGGATCGCGACGGCCTCGACCGCCTCGCGCACCGCCGGGTCGGTCGGGCCGCAGCCCGAGTCGATCGCCTTGCGGGTGACGTTGACCAGCTCCATGACCCGGGCGACGACCACGTTGAACCGGTGCGAGTCGACCAGGTGCTCGACCTCGCGCAGCGTGCGGTGCGTGGCCTTGCGCAGGGTCACGTCGCCGCCGTCGTACGGCGTCCCCGGCTCCGAGGTGACGTCACCGCTCAGCCGCCACGCGCGCTGCAGGAACTTCAGCGACCCGGACGGGGACATGTCGGCCCAGTCGATGTCGTCCTCGGGCGGTCCCGCGAACACCATCGTCAGCCGGACCGCGTCGACGCCGTACTGGTCGATCATGTCGCCCAGGTTCACGCCGTTTCCCAGGGACTTGCTCATCGCCTTGCCCTGGTTGATGACCTGGCCCTGGTTCAGCAGCGCCTGGAACGGCTCCTCGAAGTCGACCATGCCCATGTCGTGCAGCACCTTGGTGAAGAACCGGCTGTACAGCAGGTGCAGGATGGCGTGCTCGACACCGCCCACGTACTGATGCGCCGGCATCCACCTCCGGACCGCCTCGGGGTCGAAGGGGCCCTCGGTGTAGTCCGGGGAGCAGTAGCGCAGGAAGTACCACGACGAGTCGACGAAGGTGTCCATCGTGTCGCTGTCCCGCTTGGCGGGCCCGCCGCACGACGGGCAGTCGACGTCGACCCACTCCTCCGCGGCGGCCAGCGGCGAGGTGCCCTTGGGCTTCAGGTCGGCTCCCCTCAGGTCCGGCAGTACGACGGGCAGCTGGTCGTCGGGAACCGGGACCTCGCCGCACGTCGGGCAGTGGATGATCGGGATCGGGCAGCCCCAGAACCGCTGACGGGACAGCAGCCAGTCGCGCAGCCGGAAGTTGACCGCGCCCTTGCCGCGGCCCTCGCCCTCCAGCCGGCCGACGATCTGGGCGATCCCCGACGCCTTGTCGGTCAGCCCGTCCAGGTCGTCGGAGTTCACGTACACGCCGTCACCGGCGGTGGCGACGAAGGTCTCCTCGGGGTTCTCCTCGCCGGTGTCGACGACGCGGCGTACCGGCAGGTCGAACGCCTTCGCGAAGTCCAGGTCGCGCTGGTCGTGGGCGGGGACCGCCATCACCGCGCCGGTGCCGTAGTCGGCCAGCACGTAGTCCGCGGCCCAGACCGGGATCCGCTCGCCGTTGACCGGGTTGACGGCGTAGCGGCCCAGGAAGACACCGGTCTTCTCGCGCTCGCTGGACAGCCGGTCGATGTCGGTCTCCTTGCGCACCTGAGCCAGGTAGGCCTCGAACGCCTCCCGCTGCTCGGGCGCGCAGATCTCGCCGGCCAGCTTCGCGTCGGCGGCCACCACGAAGAACGTGGCGCCGTACAGCGTGTCCGGGCGGGTGGTGAACACCGTGACCGTGCGGCCGGGCTCCTCGCCGGCGGGCTCGATCTCGAAGTCGACGTGCGCGCCCTCGGAGCGGCCGATCCAGTTGCGCTGCATCGCCAGCACGCGCTCGGGCCAGGTGGCCTTCAGCCCCTCCATGTCGTCCAGCAGCCGCTGGGCGTAGTCGGTGACCTTGAAATACCACTGGGTCAGCTCGCGCTTGGTGACCTCGGCGCCGCAGCGGTCGCACATGCCGCCGACGACCTGCTCGTTGGCCAGCACGGTCTGGTCGTTGGGGCACCAGTTGACCGGGCTGGACCTGCGGTAGGCCAGGCCCCGCTCGCGGAAGCGCAGGAACAGCCACTGCGTCCACCGGTAGTACTCCGGGTCGCTGGTGTGCAGCCGCCGGGACCAGTCGAAGCTCATCCCGTAGCGGCGGAACGACTCGGCCTGGGTCTCGATGTTGGCGTAGGTGTACGTCGCCGGGTGCTCGTCGCGGCGGATCGCGGCGTTCTCCGCGGGCAGGCCGAAGGAGTCCCAGCCGATCGGGTTCAGCACGTCGTACCCGCGCTGCCACCAGTAGCGCGCGATCACGTCGTGCAGCGCCATCACCTCGGCGTGGCCCATGTGCAGGTCCCCGCTGGGGTAGGGGAACATCGTCAGCGCGTAGCGGCGCTCCCGGCTCCCGTCGTCGGCGGCCTCGAACGGGTTCAGGTCGTCCCACACCTTGCGCCAGCGGTCCTGCGCGGCGACCACGTCATAGGTGGCGGGCTCCGCTGCGTGTTCCTGGCTCTGGGTCTGCTCGCTCATCGGTCTTCGTCTTCCTGTCGCGGCGTGCTGGTCGTCGTGGTCCTCTCCCGGCCCCGGGCCCGCGGTTCACGGCGGGGCATAAAAAAACCCCTCAGGCATGAGGGGTAGCCGCGCTGACGTGGATCGTGGTCAACGCGGCTGACTAAGAAGAAGAGTCTTCCGCACGGGCTCATGGTACCGCAGCGGAGGGACCGCGGTCCGGTGCCCGGTGCGTCCGCCCGCCGAACAGGCCCGCGAACCGGCCCGCGACCAGCACTGACCTGGCTCCGGCACCGAAGGGCCTGAGCCAGGTCAGTGGGCAGCTCGCGCGGGCTCGGTCAGCCGGCGCCGTGCTGGTCGTCCTCGCGCCCGTCGAAGTCCTCGGGTACGACGAGCGGGCGGAGCATCGCCCAGCCCTGGAAGAGGGCCGCGACGACCAGCAGGCCGATCCCGGTCCACAGGTTGACGTTCACCCCGCCGGCCTTCTCCAGGTCGGCGGCGCTGGTCGAGACCAGCCCGGTGACGACCAGGACCAGCCCGTACAGGCCGATCAGCATCGCGATGAACGTGCGGATGTCGAACGCGCCGGCCCGGTGCGGGGACCTGCCGGCCGTGGTGTCGTGCTTGCTCATGTCGGTCTCCTGGTGGCTCGGCCGGGTCAGGCGAAGATGAAGTTGAGGACGATGACCATGGCCAGCGCCAGGCCCGCGAGCTTGTTCGGGTTCTGGTACCACGACAGCCGCGACGGGTGCTCGTCCTGGAACGACTCCTTGGGCGTCAGGGACCAGACCAGCCCCTTCAGCTCGCCGTACTCCCGCGGCTTGGTCATCAGGCTCACGGCGACGCTGACCACGATGTCCACCGCGAACGCGGCGCCGGCGGCGACGAACGCACCGCCCTGGCCCTCGATGCCGATCACGCCCAGGACGTCCCCGCTGAGCAGCCAGACCGTGACCGCGGCCGCGGTGCCGGACACCAGACCCATCCAGCCGGCGGTCGGGGTCATCCGCTTCCAGAACATACCGAGGATGAACGTGGCGAACAGCGGCGCGTTGAAGAAGCCGAACAGCGTCTGCAGGTAGGTCATCAGGTTGGCGTAGCCCGCGGCGAGGAACGCCGTACCGATCGCGAGGACCGTGGCGGCCACCGTGACCACGCGGCCGACCTGGAGGTAGTAGGAGTCCTCGCGGTCCTTGACGACGTACTGCTCCCACAGGTCGTAGCTGAACACGGTGTTGAACGCCGAGATGTTCGCGGCCATGCCGGCCATGAACGACGCCAGCAGACCGGCGATCGCGAGACCCAGCATGCCGTTGGGCAGCAGGTCACGCATCAGCAGCAGTAGCGCGTCGTTGTAGTCGACCGAGCCCCCCGTGCCGCCGTTCTCCTTGAAGGTGGCCAGCTCGTTGACGGTGACCGCGGCGATCATGCCGGGGATCACCACGATGAACGGGATGAACATCTTCGGGAAGGCACCGATGATCGGGGTGCGCTGCGCCGCGGACATCGACTCCGACGCCATCGCGCGCTGCACCTCGACGAAGTTGGTGGTCCAGTAGCCGAAGGAGAGCACGAAGCCGAGGCCGAGGACGATGCCGATCACCGACAGCAGCGGCGAGTCGAAGCCCGACAGTGCCTGGCCCGGCCAGGAGGACAGGTCCGCTCCGCCGCTCGGGCCCGCGGTCACCTTCTCCTTCAGACCCTCGTAGCCGCCGACCTTGTTCAGACCGATCAGGGTCAGCGGCAGCAGCGCGGCGACGATCACGAAGAACTGGAGCACCTCGTTGTAGATCGCGGCGGACAGCCCGCCGAGCGCGGTGTAGGACAGCACCACCGCGGCGGCGATCACCAGTGAGACCCACAGCGGCCAGCCGAGCAGCGCGTTGACCACGCTGGCGAGCAGGAACAGGTTCACGCCCGCGATCAGCACCTGCGCGAGCGCGAAGCTCACCGCGTTGACCAGGTGGGCCCCGGTGCCGAACCGTCGCCGCATGAACTCCGGCACGCTGCGGACCTTGGAGCCGTAGTAGAACGGCATCATCACCACGCCGAGGAACAGCATGGCCGGGATCGCGCCGATCCAGAAGTAGTGCATGGTCGGCATGCCGAACTCCGCACCGGTCGCGGACATGCCCATGATCTCGATCGCGCCGAGGTTCGCCGAGATGAAGGCCAGACCGGTCACCCACGCGGGCAGGGACCGTCCGGAGAGGAAGAAGTCGATGCTGCTCGACACGGACCGCTTCGCAGCGAATCCGATGCCGAGCACGAACATGAAGTAGAGCGCCACCAACAGGTAGTCGACCCAGTTTGCGTCGAGCCTCAGCTGGTCACCGGCCGCGAGAACCACGGTGCCTCCCGATAGATGTGTTCAGGACCGGCGGCACGTTACCCGGTGGTCACGCGGCCGTAACCAGGCCCGTGAGTACTGGTATCCCTTGCCACACATTTTCAAACCACCCCACTAGGGTCGGGGCCATGAAGGTTCTCGTCACCGGCGGCGCCGGCTACCTCGGATCGACCACGGCCAAGGCACTCGAGGAGGCCGGGCACACCCCGGTGATCCTCGACTCCCTGCTCACCGGCCCCCGCGTCTTCGTGAAGGACCGCATCTTCTACGAGGGCGACATCGCCGACCGCGGCCTGCTCGCCCGGATCGTCGAGGAGCACCCCGATCTCGACTGCACGATCCACATGGCTGCCCGGATCGTGGTCCCGGAGTCGGTCGAGCTGCCCTACGAGTACTACCGCGACAACGTGACGAAGTCGCTCGAGCTGTTCGACCAGCTCGTGAAGCTCGGCAAGCCACGGGTGCTGTTCTCCTCCTCGGCCTCGCTCTACGCCACCGTCGACGACTTCGAGGTCGACGAGAACGCCCCGCTCGACCCGCCGTCGCCGTACGCCCGGACCAAGCGGGTCATGGAGATGGCGCTGACCGACATGGCGGCCGCCACCGACCTGCGGGCGATCATGCTGCGCTACTTCAACCCGATCGGCTCCGACCCCGACCTCGAGTCCGGGATCTACGCCCGCGAGCCCTCCCACGTCCTCGGCCAGCTGGTGATGGCCGCGATGGGGCAGAAGGACGCGTTCACGATCACCGGCACCGAGCACCCGACCCGCGACGGCACGGGGATCCGCGACTACATCCACGTGTGGGACCTCGCGCAGGCGCATGTGCAGGCCGTGGAGCGGTTCGACGACGTGCTCGCCACCGTCGACGCCCCGAGCACGGTGATCAACGTGGGCACCGGCGCGGGCGTCACCGTGCGGGAGCTCGTCGCCGCCTTCGAGAAGGTCTTCGCCCGACCGGTGCCGCTGCGCGAGGCGCCGCCCCGCCCCGGTGACGCCGTCGGCGCCTTCGCCAACGTGGACAAGGCCCGCGAGGTCCTGGGCTGGACCTCCTCGCTGAGCATGGAGGACGCGATCGCCTCGGCGCTCGCGTGGAGCGCGAAGCGCGAGTCCGTCCTGGGGTACCCGTGACCTGGCTGGTGACCGGTGGCGCGGGCTACATCGGCGCGCACGTCGTCCGGGCCTTCGCCGAGGTGGGGATCGGGGCCGTCGTCCTCGACGACCTGTCGAGCGGTCACGCCGGCTTCGTCCCCGAGGGCACCCCGTTCGTCCGGGGCAGCATCCTCGACACCGACCTGGTCCGGCGCACGCTGCGCGAGCACGCGGTCACCGGCGTGGTGCACGTGGCCGGCTTCAAGTACGCCGGGGTGTCGGTCCAGCGGCCGCTGCACACCTTCGACCAGAACGTCACCGGCACGGTGAGCGTGCTGCGCGCGATGGAGGAGGCCGGTGTGCAGCACGCGGTCTTCTCGTCCAGCGCGTCGGTGTACGGCACCCCCGACGAGGAGCTCGTCACCGAGGACACGCCGCTCGCACCCCAGTCGCCGTACGGCCAGTCGAAGCTCGTCGGCGAGTGGCTGCTGGCCGACCAGGCGACCGCGGTCGGCCTTCGGCACACCTCGCTGCGCTACTTCAACGTGGTCGGCTCCGGCGACCCGGCGATCTACGACAGCAGCCCGCACAACCTGTTTCCGCTGGTGTTCGAGGCGCTCCTCTCCGGTCGTACGCCGCGCATCAACGGCGAGGACTACGCCACCCCCGACGGCACCTGCGTGCGCGACTACGTGCACGTGGCCGACCTCGCGCACTCCCACGTGGTGGCGGCGCGGGCGCTCGAGGACGGGACGTCCCTGGCGCCGGCGTACAACCTCGGCAGCGGGACCGGCAGCTCGGTCCGCGAGATCATGGACGCGATGGCCGCGGTGACCGGGATCGCGTTCGACCCCGAGATCGCGCCGCGCCGGCCGGGCGACCCGGACCGGATCGTGGCCACCGGCGAGCTCGCGGCCCGCGACCTCGACTGGAAGATGCGGCACACCCTCACCGACATGGTGGCCGGCGCCTGGGCGGCGCGGAAGAGCGCGGAGTGACCGACGTGTCCCTCGACCTGGTGACCTGCCCCGTGTGCGGCCGCGAGCAGCCGGCGGTCCCCCACTACCCCGGCTACCTGTGCCGCGAGTGCGTCGCGCGTGCCACCGACGAGGGCGGTCGGCGGGTGGTGCTGGGCAACACCAGCGAGACGGGTGGGTTCGCCGCCCGGTACGCCGACGACCAGTCCCTCGCCGCCGAGGTGACGGTCACCCACCTCGTGTACGTCGACGGCAACCGCTGCTGGGCCGACGAGGCCCGGTACGGCGGCGTGGTCGTCCAGCTCCGTCCCTTCGAAGGAGAATGATGAGCGTCCTCGACATGTTCCGCCTCGACGGCAAGGTGGCCGTGGTCACCGGGGCGTCGTCCGGGCTGGGGGTGGCCTTCGCGCAGGCCCTCGCCGAGGCCGGGGCCGACGTGGCGCTCGGCGCGCGCCGCGTGGAGCGGCTCGACGAGACCCGGGAGCTGGTCGAGGCGGCCGGTCGCCGCGCGATCACGGTCCGCACCGACGTCGCGGAGCCCGAGGACTGCCGCCGGCTCGTCGAGGAGACGATGGCGGCCTTCGGCCGGGTCGACGTCCTGGTCAACAACGCCGGGCTCGGCACCGCGGTGCCCGCGACCAGGGAGACCCCGGAGCAGTTCCGCTCGGTCGTCGACGTGAACCTCAACGGCTGCTACTGGATGGCCCAGGAGTGCGGCCGGGTGATGGGGCCGGGCAGCAGCATCGTCAACATCAGCAGCGTCCTGGGGATCACCACCGCGGGACTCCCCCAGGCCGCGTACGCCGCGAGCAAGGCCGGCCTGATCGGGCTGACCCGCGACCTCGCCCAGCAGTGGACCGGCCGCAAGCGGATCCGGGTCAACGCGCTGGCGCCGGGATTCTTCGCCTCGGAGATGACCGACCAGTACCCCGAGGGCTACCTGGACTCGATGGCGCCGCGGATCCCCGCCGGCCGCAAGGGCGACGCCCGCGAGCTCGCCGCGGCCCTGGTCTTCCTCGCCAGCGACGCCGGTGGCTACGTGACCGGGCAGACCCTCGCGGTCGACGGCGGCATGACGATCACCTGACCGCGCCGCACCTGGCGGAACGGGGGCCGTTGTCCTCTGCTCCCGACCGGGCGGCGATGGGACGATCGAGCCACGAGGAACCGGGGGTTCGCGAGAGAGGTGAGCTCGATGACAGCCGAACCCGTGCCAGGACCCGCCCGCAGCCCCGCAGGTCCCGCCGACGGGCACTCCCGCCCGGCCCGGTGGGCAGTCGGGCTCGCGGCTGCGGTCGCGGCCGTGATCGCGGTGTCGTACACGATCTTCGCGGTGGCGCTGGCCGTGGGTGGCGTGGGTGCCACCGAGGACACCTGGGTCGGTCTCCTCGGCGCGGTGGCGCTGCTCGGCGGGTTGGTCGCGTCTCTCGCGGCCTTCGCGCTCGCGGTCGTCGCCAAGGTCAGGCACGAACAGTGGGCGCTGCTGTGGCTCCCGCTGTCCTTGTTCCCGGCCCTGCTGGTCGTCGTCGTGCTCGGCGAGACGCTCTGGTGGGAGTGAGCGGCCACCCACGATGCCTGGGCAGGGGGGACCTCGACCCTGAGCCGGGTCGGATGTCGTCCGCACCGGGAAGGACGGGTAGGGCGCCGGCCGACGGGTACGGTCGAACCGAGGAAGTGATCACATGACTGCACACCACGCCGACCCTGCGACGACCGACTCCACGGCGAGCCCCGGCGCCGCGTTCCGCCACGTGCTGAGCACCGCGCTCGAGTTCGCGGCGGCCAAGGTGTCGCAGAAGATCGACGCCCTGGGAGGCAAGCTCACCGGGGTGGCCGAGAGCACCGTCGAAGCCGCGTCCTCCGGCCTCGCGGACGTGGCCGAGGGTGTCACCGGCGGTGGGGCGAAGCAGCAGGCCGCGGTCAGCGGCGTCCAGGCCGGCCTGCAGGGCAAGAACCCCGTCTGGGCGGCGGTCAAGGGAGCCTGGTCCGGCGGCGGAAGCAAGGTCAAGGCCGCCATCGTGGCCGCGGTGGTCGCGCTCGTGCTGCTGGCCGTGCTGTCTCCCGTCCTCCTGCTCGTGCTCCTGCTCGGTCTGCTCATCGCGGTGGCGGTCGCCAAGGTCCGCTCGGCCAAGCGCTGACCCGCGTCCCGACGCCGCCACGTCCCGCGGTTCGGCTGTCCGCGAGGCCGCGGGGGGCTAGGGTGCGCGGGCATGGGGCATTACCTGACGGTGTCGGCGTTCCGCGACGTGGCCGCGTGCGACCTGGTGGACGGCATCACCGCGTACCTGCGCGAGCACGGCGTCACCACCTCGGTGTCCGACGTGGGGCGTCCGCTGAGCCCCGCCACCATCGACGTCTTCGAACCGCTCGACGGCTGGACCGGGGTGCTGTGGCCGGAGTACTTCAACCTGTACGACGTGGCCATCTGCCGTGCCCTGTCGGAACGTCTCGACACCGTGGTCAGCGCGGTCGGCCTCGCCGGCAACGACGGCTGGTCGCACCACCTGCTCCGCGCCGGCACCGTGCTGGACAGGTTCGCCTCCTACCCGCTGGCGCTCGCCCGGCACCTCGGCGAGGTCGAGTCGGTGGCGCGCGCGTGGGCGGGTGACCCGGCGACGGTCGCAGCCGTGTTCGGCGTCCCCGTCGCGGACGTCGCGACCCACTTCCGCCAGGCCGGACCCGAAGAGGCCGACGACGTCGACGCCGAGGTCGAGGAGATCCCCGCGCGCGGCATCCGCATCTGGTGGCCGGGGCGCAGACAGCACGCCGACCGGCACCCCCCGGAGGATCGGGAGGACCCCGCGGACCCGTGGAGCTTCACCCGCTTCTGGGAGCTCGTCGGCATCACCTACCCGGTCCGGCTCCCGGTCGTGGCCAACCTGGACCTGGTCGACGGCTGGGACCGGCTGCTCCCCCGGAACCCCGCCTAGGTACACCTAGGTCGCGCAGCCTCCGCGTCCGGTCAGCCGAGGACCGGCATCAGGCAGTCGACCTCACCGTGGCGGCGGTAGAGCTCGATCGAGGGCCGGGAGGCGTCGTACTCCCCCAGCCCGTGCAGCGCGTCGAAGGCGGGCCCGATGTCGCGGTAGACCCGCGGCGCCTCGCCCACGAGCGCGAGCCGGAGGTAGGCCCCGCCGGGCAGCGCGCCCATGTCGAGGCCGAGCGCGTCCGGGTCGTCCTCGTCGCGCATCGCGGTGGCGAGCCGGTAGATGCCCTGCTCGGGGAAGACCACGGCCATCATCTTGCGTCCGCGCAGCGAGGTGAACCGGGACTCGAACGCCGGCCAGCCCGCCTGGATCGCCTCGACGTCGAAGGCGACGTCGAGGTACATGATGGGCAGGTCGTCGCGTGCCACCCGTGTCACGGCGCCGAGCGCGCTCGTCAGGTGCTCTGTCCGGGTCCCCGTCATGAGGCGCACGCTACGTGGGCCCGTCGAGGCGTGTCGAGCCGAGCCCGCGCGCGGCCTTCGCGCGAGTGGACCCTGCTGCCACGATGGGGGCATGAACAACCAGGCGAACCTTCCCGGGTCCCGCGCCGCGCTGGCGCTGGAGTTCCCGATGTCCGTCGGGGTGTACGACGCGTACGCCGACGCGCAGCGCGCGGTGGACCACCTCTCCGACCACGAGTTCCCCGTGGAGAACTGCATGATCGTCGGCACCGACCTCAAGCAGGTCGAGCGGGTCACGGGGCGGCTCACCACCGGACGGGTGGCGGTCGGCGGCATGCTCTCCGGTCTGTGGCTCGGCCTGTTCATCGGGCTGGTGTTCGCAGTCTTCGGCACCGGCGAGACGCTTCCGGTGGTCCTCTCCACCGCGCTGTTCGGGGCGCTGTTCGGGCTGATCTGGGCGCTGGTCGGGTACGCCGCAACCCGCGGCCGCCGCGACTTCACCTCGGTGAGCCAGGTGGTGGCGACCAAGTACGAGGTGCTCGTCGAGCACAAGCTCGCGCAGCGGGGTCGTGAGCTCCTCGCGCAGATGCCGGGCGGGCCGTCGCCGTACACCGGCTGAGCAGCGACCGCGAGGGGCCTCCGGCCAGGCGGCGGCTCACCGAGAACGACGAAAGCCGGCTCTCCGTGAGAACCGGCTTTCCGTGTTGGTGGAGCTGAGGGGACTCGAACCCCTGACCCCCTCCATGCCATGGAGGTGCGCTACCAGCTGCGCCACAGCCCCGCCGCCCGACTCGGTCAGGCAACTCGGGAATCTTAGCCAACAGCCCCCTCGGATGCGAAATCGAGGGGTACCTCCCGTGTCAGGAGGCCTTGTGGCGTACGACGATCACGGGCCCGGCGGCGTGCCGGAGCACCTGCTCGGCGACCGAGCCGAGCACCAGGCTGCGGAACCCGCCCAGGCCGCGCGAGCCGACCACGACGACGTCGGCGGACTCGGACGCCTCGATCAGGGCCTGCACCGCGGGCGCGTGCACGGCGTGCACCTCGACCTCGACTCCGTGGTCCTCCCCGAGCAGCTGCGCGACGCGCTTCTGCTCGTCGGACAACGCGGTCGCCTCGTACTCCTCCAGGGAGGCGGCGATGCCCTGCGGTACGTCGATCGGCCGCGCGGTGCTCATGATCGACCAGGCGCGCACCACGTGCAGCGTGGTCTCCCGGCGGCGCGCCTCCTCGAGGGCGAACCGAAGCGCCTCCTCGGCGCCGGAGGAGCCGTCGTCACCGACCACCACACCGCCGTTGCACACGACCCGCCTGGTGACATCACCGATGCTCGCGTTCATGGCTCCATCCTCCCCTAGATGGCGGCGCTTCGGAGCACCTTCTCGTTGTAGCCGGCCAGACGGATGCGCTCGTCACCCGCGCGCCGCTCGACCGTGGCCCAGCCGCAGTTGTCGAGCACCACGAGGTCGCGGTGGCCGTCGATGTCCCAGCCGAGCAGGCCGAGGAGGCCGACCTTGAGCGATGCGCCGTGCCCGACGACCACCCCGGTCTCCCCCGCGTCGAGGGAGTCGAGGCACTCGCGCAGCACCGGCATCATCCGGGCGCACACGTCGCCCGCCGTCTCCCCGCCCGCCACCGGCATCGGCTGGTCGCCGGCGACCCACTGCGCGTGCTCGTCGGGGAACCGGACCGCGAACTCGTCCAGGGTCAGCCCCTGGCGCACCCCCACGTCGAACTCGCGGAGCCGCTCGTCGTGCTTGACCGACAACCCGGCCGCCTCGGCGACGTAGCCGCACGTCTCCCGGGCGCGGGCGAGGTCGGAGCTCCACAGCGCCACCGGCCGCACGGCGGCGAGGTACGGCGCCGCCGCAGCCGCCTGGGCGTGGCCGGTGGCGTCGAGCGAGATGTCGGCGTGGCCCTGCGCGCGGCCGGCCTCGTTCCACGAGGTCTGCCCGTGCCGAAGCAGCACCAGCCGACGCGCGGTCACTCCCCGCGCCCCGAGGTGGCCGCCTCGGGCAGCTCGATGGTCGGGCAGTCGCGCCACAGCCGCTCGAGGGCGTAGAAGGAGCGCTCCTCCTCGTGCTGGACGTGCACGACGATCTCCGCGTAGTCGATGAGGACCCAGCGGCCGTCGCGCTCGCCCTCGCGCCGTACCGGCTTGGCACCGAGCTCGCGCAGCTTGTCCTCGATGGCGTCGACGATCGCCTTGACCTGCCGGTCGTTGCTGGCCGAGCAGAGCACGAAGGCGTCGGTGATGACGAGCTGGTCGGAGACGTCGAAGGCGATGATGTCCTCGGCGAGCTTGTCCGACGCAGCCTGGGCGGCGGCGTGCACGAGCTCGAGGGCGTGGGCGGTGGCGGTCACGTGAGTCCTAGCTTGGATTCGGGCTGGTCGGTGGCGTAGAGGGCGTGCTTGCCGATGTACTGCACCACGCCGTCGGGGACGAGGTACCAGACCGGCTCACCCTGCGCGGTGCGGTTGCGGCAGTCGGTGGAGGAGATCGCGAGCGCCGGGATCTCGACGATCGTCACGGCGTCGTGCGGGATCCCCTCGAGGGTGGACAGGTCCATCTCGTAGCCGGGGCGGGTACAGCCCACGAAGTGGGCGAGCTCGAACAGCTCCCCCGCGGCCCGCCAGGTGAAGATCTCCCCGAGCGCGTCGGCACCGGTGATGAAGTACAGGTCCGCGTCGGGCAGGAGCTCCTTCAGGTCGCGGAGCGTGTCGATGGTGTACGTCGGGCCGCCCCGGTCGATGTCGACGCGGGACACCCAGAACCGGGGGTTGGAGGCGGTCGCGATGACCGTCATCAGGTACCGGTCCTCCGGCGCGCTCACCTCGCGGTGCGCCTTCTGCCACGGCTCGCCGGTGGGCACGAAGACGACCTCGTCGAGGTCGAACCAGGCCTGCACCTCGCTCGCGGCGACGAGGTGGCCGTGGTGGATGGGGTCGAAGGTGCCGCCCATGACTCCGATGCGGCGCCTGCCGTCGTGGGGCAGGCGAGCGAGCTCAGTCACCGGCGTCCGTCGTCCCAGGTCGCATGTCAGGCGTGGTCGCGGCCCTTGCCGAACATCAGCAGACCGACGAGCAGGACCAGCAGGATCCCCAGCACGATGGCGCCGACGGCGTACGGGTGGATGGCAGGCTCGCTGCTGTGGGTCTCAGCGGCAGCCGTGATCATGGACGTGAGCGACATGGGCCATACCTTACCGTCCCCTGCCGACCCGTCGCGTCCTGCCCGCCCCACCCCGCCGAGCCACCGCGTCCCGCCCTCAGTGCGCCGGGATGGGCAGACCCAGCCGCATGAGCCGCACCAGGGAGGCGCACTTGAGCACGAGCAGCGCGGTCGCGATCGCGAGCCCGAGCGGGACGTTGCCGGTCAGCAGCAGGATCACCGCGAACATCGCGGAGTTGGCCGCCTTGCCGGGCTTGGACCAGTTCCACAGCCACAGCGGCCGGTCGACGACGTAGAAGTAGTTGGGGCTGCGCACCGGCCAGGACAGGAACGCCAGGGACAGGTACGCGTCGACCACCATGAACTCGACGAGGTACACCAGCACCGGCCAGACCAGGTCCGCGTCGTACCAGACCAGGCCCACGTAGAACGCCGCCGCGCAGGTCCGGTCGGCCAGGATGTCGAGCACCGCGCCGACCCGGCTCTCGCAGCGCAGCACCCGGGCGACCACCCCGTCGAGGAGGTCGCCGGCCCAGTAGAGCCCGAGCGCCACCAGCAGCAGCGGCAGGCTGTCCCCGCGGACCGCGACGCCGGCGACGACCACCGAGGCGACGGTGCGGACGAGGGTGACGACGTTGGCCGGTGTGCCGAGACGTTCCTGGGCCGGGTCGGCCCAGACATCGGGTGACTCGACGTCAGCGGACGTGTCCATCGCCGGTGACCACGTACTTCGTGGAGGTCATCTCCGGCAGCCCCATCGGTCCCCGGGCGTGCAGCTTCTGGGTCGAGATGCCGATCTCGGCGCCGAAGCCGAACTCTCCGCCGTCGGTGAACCGGGTCGAGGCGTTGACGAGCACCGCCGCCGAGTCGACCGCGGCGACGAACCGGCGGGCGGCCGGCTGCGACCGGGTGACGATCGCGTCACTGTGCCCGGACGAGTAGCGGCGGATGTGCTCCACCGCGGCGCCGAGGTCGGGGACGACGGCCGCGGAGATGTCGAGCGAGAGGTACTCCCGGCCGTAGTCCTCGTCGGTGGCGGGGACCACCCCGTCGCACGCCGCGAACGTCTCGTCGCCGTGCACGGTGACCCCGGCCTCCTGCAGCGCAGAGACCACCCGGGGCAGGAACTCGTCGGCGACGTCGCGGTGCACGAGCAGCGACTCCGCGGCGTTGCACACGGACGTGCGCTGGGTCTTCGCGTTCAGCACGATCGCGACCGCCTGCTCGAGGTCGGCCTCCGCGTCGACGTACACGTGGCAGTTGCCGACACCGGTCTCGATCACCGGCACCGTGGACTCCTCGACCACCGACCGGATCAGCCCGGCGCCACCCCGCGGGATGAGCACGTCGACGAGCCCCCGCGCGCGCATCAGCGCCTTGGCCGGCTCGTGGCCCTCCCCCGGCACCAGCTGGACGACGTCCTCGGGCAGCCCGGAGTCGCGGGCGGCGCGGCGCAGGACGCCCACGATCGCGGTGTTGGAGCGCAGCGCGCTCGACGAGCCGCGGAGCAGCACCGCGTTGCCGGCCTTGAGGCAGATCCCGGCGGCGTCGGCGGTCACGTTCGGGCGGGCCTCGTAGATGATCCCGATGACCCCGAACGGCACCCGGACCTGGCGCAGCTCCAGCCCGTTCGCGAGCGTGGACCCGCGGACCACCTCACCGACCGGGTCGGGCAGCCCGGCCACGTCGCGCAGCCCCTCGGCCATCGCGGCCACCCGCGACACGTCGAGCCGGAGCCGGTCCACGATCGCCGTGGCGGTTCCCGCGGCCTCGGCGGCGGCGACGTCCTCGGCGTTGGCGGCGAGGACCTCCGGGCCGGCGCCGACGAGCGCGTCCGCCATCGCGTGCAGCGCGGCGTCCTTGCGGGCACGGGTGGCCAGCGCGAGCTCGGTGGCGGCGGCCCGGGCGCGTCCGGCGACCTGGTGTACGGCGGCCTCGACGCCGTGGTCCGGTGTGGTTGCTGTCATGGGACCAGCCTAGGTCGGGGCCACCTCAGAACGGCAGCGGTGTCACGTCCTGGAGATCGACGATCACGGAGTACTCCATGCCGCGGCTCTGGAACACCCCGCGCTCGAGCACCTCGAGGCCGACGACCTCCCAGCGCGGCAGGCCGGCGGACTCCCGGTACTCGTTCCACACCCGCAGCGCGAGCGAGGAGGCGTCGAGGAGGGTCTCGCCCTCCTCCCAGTACTGGATCTCGGCGCGGGAGCCTGCGTACTTGAGCGAGTGCAGGAACGGCCGTTGGTCGCTGAGGCGACGGAGGGCGTTGCGGACCACCAGGGGTTCTACGGCGTTGCCTGCCACGGTCACGGTCACGTGCCAGAGCCGGATGGGCTCACCCACATGTCACCTCTTCTAGGTCCCGAAACTTCGCCTGCCCCTAAGTGTCGCGCGGCACGTTCGGGACGGTCAGACGAATGGAGAAATGCCTTCGGAACGGTAGCCACCGCAGGAAAATGGGGGTCGATTGCCCCCCTTCGGGCGCCCCTCCGGGCCGCATCGGCGAGCCCGAGCGTCAAGTCCGTCGGCTGCCACGATGCGCCCGGCGGAGCACGCGGTCGGTCCGCTGGAGTGCCCGGTAGGCCCGTCTTCTCACCTGGTGCACGGTCCGCACCAGCGGCAGGCCCTCCCAGAAGTAGTCGGAGTACGGAACGTGCTGCGCACCGAAGCCCGCCTTGAACCGCTCGAGGCTCGAGCCGGGGTTGCTGATCCCGAAGAAGTAGCGCTCCATGCCCCGCTCGCAGGCGTCCTCGATCGCGAGCCGGTGGAGCAGGTCGTTGGCGCGGCTGGGGCCGGCCAGGTCCTGGTTCATGGCCCCGCGCCAGTAGGTGTCGTTCCTGCCCTGGGTGAGCACGATGATCCCCGCAGCCGGCTCACCGTCCAGGTAGGCCATCCACGTCGTGCAGGCAGGGCCCAGGGTGACGCCCACGGTGAGGAACTTGCGCAGCGACTCGCCTCGCGCCGCGCGGAGGCGGGCGACGACCGGAGGCACGCCTTCCTGCCCCGCCCACCGGATCACCGACTGGGTGTACATGGTGTGGAAGTCGGCCATGAGGGCGCCGGTGGTGTCCCGTTCCACGGTGAGCCGGCTGCGCTCGGCCTTCCGCACAGCCCGCCGGACCGAGCTGCGGAACCGATGCGGCCAGACCTCGCCGAACCCGCCGCCGAGGTCGAGGACCTGTGCGTGCACGTCCCGGACCGTCGTCCAGGGGGCGGCGTCCGACCAGTAGTGGCCGAGTCGTGGGTTGGGCCGGACCACCACGGAGGCCAGGGGTCTCCTGGCCAGGTCCGCCATGACCACCGCCAGGTCCTCACGGGACAGCCTGCCGTGCTCGGCCAGCACGCCACCGGTGGAGCAGCCCTCGGGCATCGAGAGCCGGGAAGCGACCGACGGCGGCATGAACCGCGGGCTCACGATCGGCAGGACGAGCCGGGACCCGTCACGGCGACGGTACAGGCGGGAGACGTCGACGTACGAGGAGAACGAGCAGACCGCCTCGACCCAGGCCGGCGACTGCGACGCCAGGGCCTCCGGGTCGCTGTGCAGGACGTCCGACCACTCGTGGGCGGGCACCTCACCGGACACCTCCCACGCAGGCGACAGTCGCTCCCACCGCTCCTGCCGTCGGGCCATGGCCCCGCCCCCGTCCCCGGATAGCCAGCGTGGAGCACCGAGGCGCCCGTGTGCACAGCCTAGGTAAAGGACCCTCGCCCCGGAAGGCCTGGAGAGCTCAGCGGCGGTGCAGGAGGACGAGGTCGTCGCGGTGGACGACCTCCCGCTCGTACGACGAGCCGAGCTCGCGCGCCAGCTCGTGCGTGGACCGGCCGACCAGGTCCGGCAGCTCGTCGGAGTCGTAGTTGACCAGTCCCCGTGCCACGGGCACACCGTGCGGGTCGACCAGGTCCACGGGGTCGCCGCCGACGAACGTGCCGCGCACGCCGGTGACCCCGGCGGCGAGCAGCGAGGCGCGGCGGTCCACGACGGCGCGGACGGCGCCCTCGTCGAGCACCACCTGGCCCTTGGGCTCGGTGGCGTGCGCGAGCCAGAGCAGCCGGGTCGGGCGGCGACGGCCGGTGGGGTGGAACATCGTGCCGACGTCGTCCCCGGCGAGGGCGCGCGCGGCGTTGTCGGCGGAGGTGAGCACGACGGGGATGCCGGCCCCCGTGGCGATCCGGGCCGCCTCGACCTTCGTCTGCATGCCGCCGGTGCCCACCCCGGCCGACCCGGTGCCGCCGATCCGCACGTCGTCGAGGTCCTCCTCGGAGGTGACGTCCGAGAGCAGCGTCGTCCCCACGGCGTCGGGGTGGCCGTCGTACAGGCCGTCGACGTCGGAGAGCAGGAGCAGCAGCTCCGCGTGCACCAGGTGGGCCACCAGCGCGGCGAGCCGGTCGTTGTCGCCGAAGCGGATCTCGCCGGTGGCGACGGTGTCGTTCTCGTTCACGATCGGCAGCACGCCGAGCTCGAGCAGCTTGGCGAACGTGCGGTAGGCGTTGCGGTAGTGGCTGCGCCGGGTCATGTCGTCGACGGTGAGCAGCACCTGGCCGACACCGAGCCCGTGCCGGGCGAACTCCTCGGTGTAGCGGTGCACGAGCAGCCCCTGGCCCACCGACGCGGCCGCCTGCTGGGTGGCCAGGTCACGGGGGCGGTGGGTGAGGCCGAGCGGGGCGAGGCCGGCGGCGATCGCGCCGGAGGAGACCAGCACCACCTCGGCGCCGCGGGCGCGGACCCCGGCGAGGGTGTCCACGAGCGCGCGGACCCGGCCCGGGTCGATGCCGCCGGCGGCCGTGGTGAGCGAGGAGGACCCCACCTTCACCACGACCCGCGCGGCACCGGCCACGTCGGACCGGGTGGTCGTGCTCACGCCTCGTCGTCCTCCCCGGCCTCGACCACCTCGGGACGCTCGACCGCGGTGGGCGACTCGTCGGCCACGTCCGCGGCGGCTGTCCCTGCGCCGGGGTCGTTCTCGTCCCAGCCGAAGTCCTCGATGCGGCGTTCGTAGTGCTCCCGGGACTCCCCGGTCAGGCGGCCGTCGGCCCGGCGGGCGACGTCGGCGCGGGACTCGTGCTCCGCGCGGCTCGCGTACGCCTCGTCGATGGCACGGCGGCGCTGCGCAGCGGGCCGCGACTCCTCGAAGCGCTGGTCCTCGCCGCGGCGGCTGAGCAGTTCCGCGCCGGCGTCCATCATCGGGCGGAAGTCGAAGACCACGGCGTTCTCGACGTCCCCGATCAGGACGGTGTCGCCCTCCTCGGCGCCGAGCCCGAGCAGCTTCTCCTCGACTCCGAGCCGGTTGAGCCGGTCGGCGAGGAAGCCGACGGCCTCGTCGTTGCTGAAGTCGGTCTGGCGCACCCAGCGCTCGGGCTTCTCGCCGCGCACGCGCCAGCCCTCACCGGTCTGCTTCACGGTGAACTCCGGACCGGTGCCGGCGGCCTGCGGACGGATCACGATCCGGCTCGCCTCGACCACGGGCTTGGCGGCGCGACTCGCGGCCACGATCTCGGCCATCGCGAACGACAGCTCGCGCAGCCCCTCGTGGCTCGCCGCGGACACCGGGATCGGGGTCAGCCCGCGCTCCTCGAAGTCGGGCAGCACGATGTCGGAGAGGTCACGGCCGTCGGGTACGTCGACCTTGTTCAGCACCACGAGGCGGGGGCGGTCCTCAAGCCCGCCGTACCGGCTGAGCTCGCCCTCGATCACGTCGAGGTCGGAGAGCGGGTCGCGGCCGGGCTCCATGGTGGCCGTGTCGATCACGTGCACCAGGGCGGCGCAGCGCTCCACGTGGCGCAGGAAGTCGTGGCCGAGGCCACGGCCCTCGCTGGCGCCCTCGATCAGGCCGGGGACGTCGGCGACGGTGAAGGTGGTCTCCCCCGCGGTGACCACGCCGAGGTTCGGCACCAGCGTGGTGAACGGGTAGTCGGCGATCTTGGGCCGGGCCCGGGACAGCGCCGCGATCAGGCTGGACTTGCCGGCACTGGGGAACCCGACGAGGCCGATGTCCGCGACCACCTTGAGCTCGAGGGTGATCTCGAGGTCGTCGCCGGGCTCGCCGAGCAGCGCGAAGCCGGGGGCCTTGCGCTTGGAGGAGGCCAGGGCGGCGTTGCCGAGGCCGCCACGTCCGCCCTCGGCGATCACCATCTCGGTGCCGGGGCCGACCAGGTCGGCGAGCACGGTGCCCTGCGCGTCGCTGACCACGGTGCCGTCGGGCACCGGGAGGACCAGGTCGGAGCCGTGGGCGCCGTTCCGGTTGCCGCCGGCGCCGTGGCCGCCGTGCTCGGCGCGGCGGTGAGCGTTGTGGTGGTAGTCGATCAGCGTGGTCACGTCGGGGTCGACCCGGAGGATGACGCTGCCGCCGGGGCCGCCGTTGCCGCCGTCCGGGCCGCCGAGGGGCTTGAACTTCTCGCGGTGGACGGAGGCCACACCGTTGCCCCCGCGTCCGGCGGTGACGTGCAGCACCACCTGGTCGACGAAGGTGGGGACTGCCATGGGTGTGGCCTTTCGGTTGCAGGTCGGTCCCGGGGGTGGTCCGACTCTAGGAGGAAAACGTCGAGGGGCGTCCCGCAGTCTCGCGGAACGCCCCTCGGAGGTCTGTAGCTGGTGCGGCTTCCGTCACTCAGCCGTCGGAACGATGTTCACGACGCGACGCCCGCGCTTGGTGCCGAACTCGACGTTGCCGCCGACGAGGGCGAACAGGGTGTCGTCACCGCCACGCCCGACACCGGTGCCGGGGTGGAAGTGGGTGCCACGCTGACGGACGATGATCTCGCCGGCGTTCACCAGCTGGCCGCCGTAACGCTTCACGCCGAGGCGCTGGGAGTTCGAGTCGCGACCGTTCTTGGTGGACGCGGCGCCCTTCTTGTGTGCCATGAGTCTTCAGTCCTTGTTCTCGTGAATAACCGTGAGCCGGCCGGTGACCTGGAGGGTCACTTGGCAGCGATGTCGGTGACCTTGACCTGGGTGTACTTCTGACGGTGACCCTGGCGCTTCTTGTAACCGGTCTTGTTCTTGTACTTCTGGATGATGATCTTCGGGCCCTTCGTGGCGCCGAGGACCTCGGCGGTCACGCTGGCCTTGCCCAGAGCATCTGCGTCCGAGGTGACCTTCTCACCGTCGACGAGCAGCACCACGGGAAGCTTGACGGAGTCACCAACCTCGCTGGCAACCTTGTCGATCTCGATGACGTCACCGACAGCAACCTTCTGCTGCTGGCCGCCACTGCGCACGATCGCGTACACCGCGGACTCACTCTCTTCGTCGGACTACAAGTTCAATGATCTGCGGCACAGCGCGTTCCCGACTACGTCGTACGACGGGGAGCGGTGCGTCTGGCACACAGGATGGGCGCGCGTTGCACGCCGAGGATCGAGTTTACGCAAGAGACCGGGGCCGGGTCAAAACGGGTCCGGAGGGGACGTCCGTCAGGAGCGGATCCCCAGCCACCCTCACGACGTCACCGTACGGCCGGGGCCGGCCGGGCACAGGGAGCGAACGCCCCGCGGTGCCCCCGGCCCCGGCCGGCACGGTCAGCGCTTGCGCGAGCCCTTCTTCTTCACCGGGACGTGCGCGGCCGCGGGGCCCTCGCCCTCGGCGTCGTTCTCGGTGTCCTGGGTGGACGGGGTGCCCACCTCGGACTCGTCGAGGACCGCGGCCACCGGCTCGTCGGACACGGGCTGGTCGGCCACCTCCCCCACCGGGACCTCGGGCGCACCCTGCGTCGCCGGTGAGCCGTCGGGGGTGACCCCGGAGGCGGCGTCGGCGGGCGCGGTCAGCGTGCCCACGGCCGCGGCACCGCTCGGCGGGCCCGCGGCACGACGTGCCGAACGCCGGCGGACGGTGGTGACCACCTTCGGCTCGGCCGGCGGAGCGGGCGGAGCCTCGGGCGCGGTCTCGACGGTGGCCTCGACCGGCGCCTCCGCCGCGGGGGCGGCGGCGTGCTGAGGTGCCTCGGCCGGCTCGCCCTCGGTGGGCCGGCCGGGCGCCGTGGCGTCGGCCGGAGCCGCCGTCCCGGCGGCGCGGCGTACCGAGCGCCGGCGGACGGTGGTGACCACCGGCGCAGCGGGCTCCGCCGGTGCCTCGGGGGCCGTCTCCGCGGCAGCGGTCGCAGGACGGGACTCCTCGGCCGGCGCGCCCTCGGTGGGCCGGCCGGGCTCGGCGGCCTCGGCCGGAGCGGCGGGACCCGACTCACGCCGGGCAGCGTCGCGGTCGCGCCCCTTGCCCTTGGACTTGCCCTTCTTCGGCTTCTCCTGGGCCGCCTCGTCGCGCTGCTCGGAGGGGACGCCGTCGGGACCCGACGCCGCCGGCTGGAGCTCGCGCTGCTCGGTGGCCTTCGCCGGCTCCGCGGGCTCCGCAGCCTGCTCGGCCTGCTCGTGCTTGGCCATCGCGGCGACGTCCTTCGGCGAGGGGGCTCCCCCGTTGCCGTTGCCGCCGTTGCCCTTGGGCTCCTCGTCGCGGCCCCGGCCGGCGCGGCCACCGCGACGGCTGCGCCGCGGCTCCTCCTCGGCCTTCTTCCTCGCCTCGACGGGCTCGTGGTGGACGACCAGGCCCCGGCCGTGGCAGTGCTCGCAGTTCTCGCTGAACGCCTCGAGGAGGCCGGTGCCGATCCGCTTGCGGGTCATCTGCACGAGACCGAGCGAGGTGACCTCGGCGACCTGGTGGCGGGTGCGGTCGCGGCCGAGGCACTCGACCATGCGCCGCAGCACGAGGTCGCGGTTGCTCTCGAGCACCATGTCGATGAAGTCGACGACGATGATGCCGCCGATGTCGCGCAGCCGGAGCTGCCGGACGATCTCCTCGGCGGCCTCGAGGTTGTTCTTCGTGACCGTCTCCTCGAGGTTGCCCCCGGAGCCGGTGAACTTGCCGGTGTTGACGTCGACGACCGTCATCGCCTCGGTGCGGTCGATGATCAGCGAGCCGCCCGACGGCAGCCAGACCTTGCGGTCGAGCGCCTTGTCGATCTGCTCGTCGATCCGGTACGCCGCGAAGACGTCCTGGTCGCCGTCGTACCGCTCGAGTCGCTCACCGAGGTCCGGCGCGACGTGGCTGACGTAGCCCTCGACCATGTCCCAGGCGTCCTGGCCGGAGACGACGAGCTTGGCGAAGTCCTCGGTGAACAGGTCCCGGACCACCTTGAGGGTCAGGTCCGGCTCGCCGTAGAGCAGCTGCGGGGCGTTGCCGCCCTCGACCTTGCTGTGGATGTCCTCCCAGCGGGCGGTCAGCCGCTCGACGTCGCGGGTCAGCTCCTCCTCGCTGGCGCCCTCGGCGGCGGTGCGCACGATGACGCCCGCGGAGTCGGGGACGATCTCCTTGAGCAGCGTCTTCAGCCGGGTCCGCTCGGTGTCGGGGAGCTTGCGCGAGATGCCGCTGGTGGTGCCGTCGGGCACGTAGACCAGGAACCGGCCGGGCAGGCTGATCTGGCTGGTCAGGCGGGCGCCCTTGTGGCCGATCGGGTCCTTGGTGACCTGGACCAGCACCGGCTGGCCGGACTTGAGGACCGACTCGATCTTGCGCGGCTGGCCGTCCTTGGAGCCGAGCGCGCTCCAGTTGACCTCGCCGGCGTAGAGGACGGCGTTGCGCCCCTTGCCGATGTCGATGAACGCGGCCTCCATCGAGGGCAGCACGTTCTGCACCCGGCCGAGGTAGACGTTGCCGATCAGCGACGTCTGCGACTCGCGGGCGACGTAGTGCTCGACGAGGACCTTGTCCTCGAGCACGGCGATCTGGGTGAGGTCCTTGTTCTGCCGGATCACCATGACCCGGTCGACGGCCTCGCGGCGGGCGAGGAACTCGGCCTCGCTCACGATCGGGGCGCGGCGACGACCGGCCTCGCGGCCCTCTCGACGGCGCTGCTTCTTGGCCTCGAGCCGGGTGGAGCCGCTCAGCGCGGTGATCTCGTCCTCGGCGTTGCGGCGCTGGCGGACCCGGGTGACGGTGTTGTCCGGGTCGTCCTGCCCGTTGTCCCCCTCGTCGCCGGCGCGACGGCGACGGCGGCGGCGGCGGCTGCCGGCCGAGCCGGAGTCCTCGGACTCGTCGCCCCCGTTCCCGCCGTTGCCGCGCTCCTCGCCGCTCTCGCGGTCGTCCTGCTCGTCGGAGGACTCGCTGCCCTCGGTGTCGTTGTCGCCCCCGGACCTGCGGCGGCGGCGACCGCCCCGGCGACGCCGGCGGCGGTTCGAGCCGCCCTCGCTCTCGTCCTCCGAGGTCTCGTCCTGCCCCTCGGGGGCGCCGGTCGGCTCCTCGGCCGTCTCCTCGCGCTGCTCGCGGGGCTTGGCCGCGGCGCGCTTGCGTGCGGGTCGGGCGGGCCTGGTGGCCTCGGCCTCCTCGCCGCCCTCGGCGGTCTCCGGCTGGGTCTCGGTGACACCCTCGGCGTCGGGCTTGGGGGCCGCGGCCTTCTTGCGGCTGCGGGCCGGGGCCTTGGTGGGCTGAGGAGCCTGGAAGAGCGGGACGGGCACCGGCGGCGGGTTGCCGGCGGCGGCCGCGACCTCGGCCTCGGCCTCATCCTCGGTCTCCTCCGCCTCGGCGGCCGGGACCCCGGCGGGAGCCTGCGCGACGGCGGCGGCCTCCCCGGCTTCGAGGTCGAGGGGCTGGTCCGTCGTACCGGCGGTGGCGGCCTTCTTGCTGGTGCGCTTGGCGGGTGCCTTGCGGGTCCGCTTCGCGGTGGCCTTCTTCGCCGGCGCGGCGTCGGTCCCGCCCTCGGCGGTCACGTCGGGCGCTGCGTCCGTCCCGGTCACGACCGCGTCAGCGGCGGCCTCGGCGGGCGGCGCGGCCTGCGTGGCGTCGACCGCGTCGGCGGCGGTCTCCTCGACCGGCGCGGCCGCGGTCTTCTTCGTGGTCCGCTTGGCCGCGGTCTTCTTGGCCGGTGCCTTCTTGGCGGCGGACTTCTTGGCCGGGGCGCGCTTCGCGGCGGCCTTCTTCGCGGGTGCCTCGCCGGGCGTGTCGTCGGGGGCGGTGGAGGCCGTGTCGGCGGTCGAGCCGACCTGGGCGTCCGTGGTGGGTGCAGTCAGTTCGTCAGAAACTGCCGGGTTCTCAGCGTCGAGCATGTGCTCTCCTAGGCTCCCGGGACACGTCCTGGGACGCGATACCTCGGGAGCGAGTCAGTCGCCGGCCGGCGAACCGGTCCGACGCAAGCCTGCGGTCGAGGCCCCAGCGGGCACCTGCGGTCCTACCCGCGCTGTGCGCGAGCGGGCCACCGAGCCGTGACTGGAGCGGCGGCGACATCCTCCGAAGTCATCGTCGCTCAGGCGGTCGCGTGGCACAGTCCGCGGTCGGCAGCTTGGGACGGACCGAACCTGTCACCTTCGGTCACACTGCGTCGCGGTCGGGCGCCAACGGATCGCCCACCGTGCCGGTCAGCGCGTCGAGAGGACCCTGGGCCAGTCGCTCGTGTACGGGAGCGGAACCAACCTCGAGTCCGCCGATCGCGCGGAGTCCGGCGAGGACGTCGTCGGGTCTCACGGACGGGGTTCCGTGTCGCAAGACCAAGTCGAGTATCGCACACTCCGTCCCGGATCCCGTCGTAGCGTGTGATCCGAGCGACACGACCGCCTCGCGGCAGTCGAAGGTGCGCAGCCCCTTCTTCGTCATCCGTTCGACGGAGACCTCGTCCGCGGCGAGGAACGCCGCCACCGCCGAGGCGGCCACGTCCGCCGGTACGCCGGGCAGGGTGATCCGCCACGTGCTGGCCTCGAGCCGGTCCGAGAGCGATCCCCCGGGGCTCTGCACGACCTCGAGCACGTCGAGCCCGTCCGGGAGCGCCTCGTCGAGGGCGGCGTGCACCGCGACCGGGTCGACCTGCTCGGCGAGCGCGATCTCGAGGTACTCCGCCTCGCTCGCGGACCCGGTCGGCGCGGCGCCGGCGTACGAGATCCGCGGGTGCGGGTTGAACCCCGACGAGTAGGCCATCGGGACACGCGCCCGGAACACCGCGCGCTCGAAGGCGCGGGAGAAGTCGCGATGGCTGGTGAACCTGAGCCGTCCCCGCTTCGCGTAGCGGATCCGGAGACGCTGGACGGGAGGGGCTTGCTGCTCGGGCTGTTCACGCACGGGGCAACCCTAAGCCTCGGGTACCGGTCCCTTCCCGCCCGCCCGCCGGGTCAGCGGCGAGGGGAACCGCTCGGCGACCCGGACCCCCGCCAGCCAGTCGGTCAGCCTGCCGGCCTCCTCGGTCAGCGCCCGCTCCACGGCGGGGTCCACCGGCTCGAGCAGCCCGACCGCCACCTCCCCGGCCTCGCTCTGGTGCCAGCCGCCGACGATCCGCCCGTCGGACCAGGCGGTGCTGCCGCCGTTCCCGTTGCCGTCGAAGACCGCCGTCCGGTGGCCGGACAGGTACCAGTCGCGCTCGAACCAGCCCATCGTGGTGGGGTCGAGCGCGGGCAGTAGAGCCACCCACGGGCCCGGCCGCTCGGTCGGCTCGAGGTCGTCGGGCAGGACGTGGCCGACCCTTCCGCCGCCGAGGTCGACCTCCACGGCGCCGACCGCGGCCAGGGCGCGGCGGGTGCCGGCCAGCGTCCCGCCGAGCCACCACTTCAGGTCCTGTTCCGTCCCGGGCCCGAACGCCGCCAGCCAGGCACGGACCAGCTCCGCGGTGCCGGTGGCCTCGTCGGGCGGGTCGAGGGGGCGGCCGAGCCAGGACGCCATCGTCGCCCAGCGCGGGCGCGACGTGGTCCACCCGCCGGCGTTGGAGGCACGGACCAGCTCTCCCGCGGCGGACAGCACGGTCAGCACCCGTGGTCCGACCGGGACCTGGCCGCCCCAGCTCCTGCCCTCCCCGTAGCTCAGGGAGCCCTCGAGCAGCGGGATCTCCGCGCGGAGCTCGGTCGAGGTCGCCTCCCTGCCTCCCGCGAGGGCAGTCAGCACCGCCTCCCGCGCGGCGTCGAACCACGCCTCCGCGTCGCTGCGCAGCCCGGCCTGCTCCACGGCGCGGACGAGCCGCCGGCGCTCCGCGGCGGCCACCTTGGCGCTCGCCCCGCCCTGCGCCGCGTCGAGGACCTCCCGCGGGAAGGCGAACAGGGTGCGCCGCATGGCGAGGTGCTTGACCAGGGTGCGGTCGTCGTACAACGCCCGGTCCACGTCGGCGGTGGTCATCGCCGCCACCCGACACCGCGCGGACAGGTAGACGGTGGCGGGGTCGGTGGCGTGCAGGCAGACCATGCTGCGGGCCGCCTCCTCGACGCTCGCCGCGCGGTCCGACGGCGCGAGCCGGTGCCGGCGCGCCAGCCTCGCCCGGCGCTCGGCGACGTCGAAGGACCGCATGTACGCATCATGGCAGCCGGCGCCGACCGCAGGGCGGTGACGGCAGCGGCTCCGCCGACCACCCGCGTGGCACCATGAGCCGGTGATCCGACCCGACCCCCACCAGGACTCCCGCGCCGAGCGGCTGCTGGTCCTCGTCGGGATCGTGGTCCTGGCCTTCAACCTGCGCCCGGCCGCCGTCAGCGTGGGTCCGGTGCTCGGCGAGCTCACCGCCGAGCTCGGCATGTCCCCCACCACCGCCGGCGTGCTCACCACGCTGCCGGTGCTCGCGTTCGCGGTGTTCGGCGCGCTCGCGCCCTGGCTGGCCCGGGTCGTCGGGGTGCACCGGGTCACCCTGCTGTCGCTCGTCGCGGTCGTCGTCGGCCTCGGGGTGCGGTCACGGATCGACCACGTGCCGGCCTTCCTCGCCCTGTCGCTGCTCGCGCTCGGGGGGATGGCCACGGCCAACGTGCTGCTGCCGACACTGGTGAAGCTGCACTTCCCGCACCGCGTCGGGCTGCTCACCTCGATCTACACCACCGCCCTCGCGGTGGGGCTCACCCTGGCCTCGGTGGCCACCGTCCCCCTGTCGGAGCAGCTCGGCTCCTGGCGCTGGGGCCTGCTGGCGTGGGCGGTGACCGCGCTGGTCGCCGCCCTCCCCTGGGTGGCCCTGGTGCGCCACGACCGTGCGCCCGACGAGGCGGTGCAGACCGTCACCCTGCGCGACGTCGCCCGCACCCGGCTGGGCTGGGCGATGGCGGCGTTCTTCGGCCTCCAGTCGCTCCAGGCGTACTCGATCTTCGGCTGGTTCGCCCAGGTCTACCGCGACGCCGGCTTCTCCCCGGGCACCGCGGGCCTGCTGCTCGGCGTGATCACCGCGATGAGCATCCCGCTGTCGTTCTGGGTGCCGCACATGGCGTCGCGGCTGCACGACCAGACCTGGCTGATCACCGGGCTCCTGGCCTGCTACCCGGTGGGCTACCTCGGCCTGATCCTGGCCCCGGTGGGCGGGGCCTGGGTGTGGGCGGTGCTCGTGGGCGTGGCCTGCGCGATCTTCCCGCTGGTGCTCACCCTGATCGGACTGCGGGCGCGCACCAGCGCCGGCACCGCCGCGCTGTCCGGCTTCACCCAGTCGGTGGGCTACCTGATCGCGGCCGTGGGTCCGCTGGGCATGGGCGTCCTCTACGACGTGACCGACGGCTGGACCGTGCCCCTCGGCGCGTTGCTCGTGCTGGTGGTGCCGATGCTCGTCGCCGGGCTCACGGTCGCCCGGCCGGCGTACGTCGAGGACCAGCTCGACCGGGCCCGCGAGGTCAGTCGAGCCGGCTGACCACCAGCGCGGTCGCCACCGGGTCAGACCACGGAGAGCGGCAGCAGCTGGCGGCCGGTGGGGCCGATCTGGATCTCGGTGTCCATCTGCGGGCAGACGCCGCAGTCGTAGCAGGGGGTCCAGCGGCAGTCCTCGACCTCGACGTCGGAGTCGGGGTCGGGGTCGATCGCGTCCTGCCAGTCCTCCCACAGCCAGTCCTTGTCGAGACCGGAGTCGAGGTGGTCCCAGGGCAGCACCTCGGAGTGCTCGCGCTCGCGGACGGTGTACCAGTCGAGGTCGACCGGGGTGTCCGCCAGACCGGTCTCGGCGCCCGCGACCCAGCGGTCGTAGGAGAAGTGCTCGCTCCAGCCGTCGAAGCGGCCGCCGTCGCGCCACACCGCCTCGATGATCCGCCCCACCCGGCGGTCGCCGCGCGAGAGCAGTCCCTCGATGATGCCGGGGCGGCCGTCGTGGTAGCGGAACCCGATGGCGCGGCCGAACTTCTTGTCCGCGCGCACGTTGTCGCGCAGCTTCTTCAGCCGCTCGTCGGTGGTCTCGTGGTCGAGCTGGGCGGCCCACTGGAACGGGGTGTGCGGCTTGGGCACGAACCCGCCGATCGACACGGTGCAGCGGATGTCGTTGCGCCCGGACACCTCACGGCCCTTCGCGATCACCTTCTTCGCGAGGTCGGCGATCTCGAGCACGTCCTCGTCGGTCTCGGTGGGCAGCCCGCACATGAAGTAGAGCTTCACCTGGCGCCAGCCGTGGGAGTACGCCGTGGCGACGGTGCGGATCAGGTCCTCCTCGGTGACCATCTTGTTGATCACCTTGCGCATCCGCTCCGACCCGCCCTCGGGGGCGAAGGTCAGGCCCGACCGGCGGCCGTTGCGGGAGAACTCGTTGGCGAGGGAGATGTTGAAGGCGTCCACGCGGGTCGACGGCAGCGACAGCGAGACGTTCGAGCCCTCGTACCGGTCCGCGAGCCCCTTGGCCACCTCACCGATCTCGGTGTGGTCGGCGCTCGATAGGGACAGCAGGCCGACCTCCTCGAAGCCGGACTTGCGGATGCCGTTCTCGACCATGTCGCCGATCGTCTCGATCGACCGCTCGCGTACCGGGCGGGTGATCATCCCGGCCTGGCAGAACCGGCAGCCGCGGGTGCAGCCGCGGAAGATCTCGACGGAGAAGCGCTCGTGCACGGTCTCGGCGAGCGGCACCAGCGGCTTGCGCGGGTACGGCCAGGCGTCGAGGTCCATCAGCGTGTGCTTGTGCACCCGCCACGGCACCCCGGACGTGTTGGGGACGACGCGCTTGATCCGGCCGTCGGGCAGGTAGTCGACGTCGTAGAACTTCGGGACGTACACGCTGCCCGAGACCGCGAGGCGGTAGAGCAGCTCGTCGCGAGGGGTGCGGCCGGAGAGCCCGGGACGCCCCTCCTCCTTCCACTCCCGCACGACGTCGGAGATCGCCAGCACGATCTCCTCGCCGTCGCCGAGGACCGCCGCGTCGAGGAAGTCCGCGATCGGCTCGGGGTTGAACGCCGCGTGGCCGCCGGCGAGCACGATCGGGTCGTCCTCGGTGCGGTCGGCCGCGTGCAGCGGGATGCCCGCGAGGTCCAGCGCGGTGAGCAGGTTGGTGTAGCCGAGCTCGGTGGAGAACGACACCCCGAACAGGTCGAAGGCGCGCACCGGACGGTGGTTGTCGACGGTGAACTGCGGGATCGGCCCCTGCGCGTCACCGTCACGCATGACCTGCTCCATGTCCGGCCACACCGAGTAGGTGCGCTCGGCGACGATCCAGTCCCGCTCGTTGAGCACCTCGTAGAGGATCTGGACGCCCTGGTTGGGCAGGCCCACCTCGTAGGCGTCGGGGTACATCAGGGCCCAGCGGACCATCGGCGAGGTCTCGTCGTCGCCCCACTCCTTCAGCGTGGAGTTGAGCTCGCCCCCGACGTACTGGATCGGCTTCTGCACCGACGGCAGCAGCGGCTCCAGCCTGGGGAAGACAGAGTCGGCGTGGGTCGCGGGCATGCAAGAACCTCTCGAAGACAGGCGTGGGGTCGCCCCAAGGGTACGACGGAAGCCGCGGAGGTTCTAACGCCCTGAGCGGCTCAGTCGAGGTCGGAGAGCTCGCTCAGGGCGGCCTGCGCCTTCTCGAGCTCCACGCGGGCCAGGGCGATCAGGTCCTCGAGGCCCTGGGCGCCGAAGCGGTTGCTGATGTTCTCAACGGCGTCGGTGATCACCGGGTCGGTCTCATGCGCGTCCATGCCGGAATCCTCGCAAACATCCGCCCGGGGACGACGCACCGCCGGGACGGTCCGCGTGCCGCAGTGCCCTGGCCGGAGCCGGCCGCACGGCTCGCCTCAGCCGGGGACCGCGGCCCAACGGGCGTCGCGGCCGAACGCGGCGAGCAGGTCCGTCTGCGGGTCGCCGCTCGCCTCCGCGTGCGGGCCGATCGCCCCGGCGGAGCGGTAGAGCTCCTCCTTGTCGGCAAACCACGCGGCTACCTCGGCCACCAGCTCGGGGTCGAGCCGGGTGTCCCCACCGGTGGCCACGGCCAGGTCCCAGCCGTGCACCAGATGGTCGGCGGCGAGCTGCTGGAGGTACTCCCCCAGCCGCTCGTCGCCGTAGGACAGGTGCACGCTTCCCTCGGGCGCCGCCCGGTCCACGACCTGCGTGGCCGCGGCGGCCGCCCGCCGGCTCGCGACCACCGGGTCGTCGCCGAGCAGGTCGCCCTCGAAGCGGTCACCGACCTCCTCCATCGTGCTCCCCTGCACCAGCGGCACCGTCCACAGCTCCTCGCCGGTGACGTGGTTGACCAGGGTCCGCACGTCCCAGCCGGAGCACGGCGTCGGGCTCTCCCAGCGGTCTGTGGGCACCGCCTCCACCCGCAGCTCCCAGGACTCGACGGTGCGACGGTGCAAGGTGGCCGGATCCATGGCGTCCTCCTCGGGCTGCCCCCGCACCTCCCAGCGTGCCCTCGGCATGCCCCGGACGTCCAGACCGATCTGTCCCGCGCACACACCGGCGCGCGGCCCTTCTATGCCCCATGTGTGTCATGCATGCACTTCCGAGGCTGACTTACGGTCGAGTAAGCGATGGGAATCCACTCTGCACTCGGAGGAGGTGGGCCCCTGTGGCGCGTGTCCCGGCAAAACTGAAGCGTCATCTCCCGGCGTCGTTCCTGGGACCTTCGGCGGGTGTCTACCCGCTGGCGGCCGGTGTGGGCAGCCGGCACACACGGGTCGCCCTCTTCTCCCACGACACCCAGGGCCTGGGCCACGTGCGCCGGAACTCGCTCGTCGCTGGGGCGATCGTCGCCGACCAGCCGGACACCGACGTGCTGCTGATCGCGGGGGCACCGGAGGTCGCGGCGCTCCCGCTGCCCCCGCGCACCGAGGTCGTCACCATCCCCACCCTGCACAAGGCCCCCACGGGCGCCTACAGTGCCCGCGTCCTCTCGACGTCCCTGGACGACGTGCTGGCGATGCGCGAGGCCGTGGTGGACGCAGCGCTCTCCACGTTCGCACCCGACCTGCTCATCGTCGACAAGGTCGCGAGGGGTGTCGGCGGTGAGCTGGACCGTCCGCTGTCCCATGTGCGCGCGCAGCACGGCACCAGCACCGTGCTCGGACTCCGCGACGTCCTGGACGGGGTGGACCAGACCCGACGCGAGTGGGCGCTCACCCGCACCGACGAGGCGATCGCCGACCTGTACGACGACGTCTGGGTGTACGGCGACCCGGCGATCTTCGACCCAGCGGTGGCGTACGGCTGGCCCGCGGCGACGAGCAGCAAGGTCCGGTACACGGGCTACCTGGCACGAGGTAGGTCAGCCGTGGTGGGCCTGAGCCGGGCCAACGGTGCCCCTACCGCGGAGGACGTGGACTCTCCGTTCGTGCTCTGTCTCGTGGGGGGCGGCCAGGACGGTGCCGCCCTGGCTCGCGCGTTCGCCGGCGCGTCCTTCCCCCGGGGTCACGTGGGGGTCCTGATCACCGGCCCCTACATGGACCGCGGGGTCCTCGGCGAGCTGGTCGCGTCGGCGAGCAGGCGACCTGACCTCGTCGTCCTCGAGTTCGTGGCCGACGTGCCCGCCTTCGTGGAGCGAGCGGCGGCCACGGTCTCGATGGCCGGTTACAACTCGGTGTGCGAGCTCCTCCCGGTGGGGCGCCCGGCTCTGCTCCTCCCCCGCACCGTCCCCCGCGTCGAGCAGGCGCTGAGGGCCGAACAGCTCCGGAAGGCCGGGCTCGTCGACGTGCTGGGCGCGGACCCCGACCCGTCCAACATCGGCGGCTGGCTGTCCACGGCCCTGACCCGGCCGAGGCGCGCCCACGCCGCCGTGGACCTCGACGGCCTGGCCAGGCTGCCCCGGCTCGCGGCGGAGCTGATCGCGGAGGCACCCGGTACGGCGCGGACGGAGGCCGGTCATGCTGGCAGCGTCTGACCCGTCCGGACCGCGCGTCGGTTACGTGCTGAAGATGTACCCGCGGTTCTCCGAGACCTTCATCCTGACCGAGATCCTGGCCATGGAGGCACTGGGCGCGGACGTGGAGATCTTCTCGCTCCGCACCCCGGTCGACGGGCACTTCCACGAGGCACTGGCGCAGGTGCGGGCGCCCGTCACCTACCTGCAGCGCCAGCTGAAACCGACCGACCTCTGGGACACCCTCCGACTGGGCGACGCGCAGCTGCCGGGCTCGCTCGAGAGCGCACTCCCCCACCTGCTCGCCGTCGACCCGGAGGACGCGGCGCAGGCGGTGGAGCTGGCGAGTCTCGTCGTCGCGCACGGTGTCGACCATCTCCATGCACACTTCGCGTCGGTCGCGGCCACGGTCGCCCGCCTCGCGGCCCGGATGGCAGGGGTGACCTACAGCTTCACGGCACACGCCAAGGACGTGTTCCACGACGAGGTGAACCCGGCTGAGCTCGGTCAGAAGCTCGCGGACGCAGCCGCCGCGGTCACGATCAGCGACTACAACCTCGCCTTCCTCAGGTCCACGTACGGCGCGAGAGCGGACCGGGTGGTGCGGATCTACAACGGGCTGGACCTCGAGGCTCTCCTCCCGTCCGCGCCCCTGCGCCGGCCACCCCGTGTCGTCGGAGTGGGGCGGCTCGTGGAGAAGAAGGGGTTCGACCGGCTGCTCGACGCCCTCGCCCTGATGGTCCGCGACGGACGGACGGTGCGGCTCGACGTCGTGGGAGCGGGCCCGGAGGAGGAGGCTCTGCGCGCGCGGACTGCTGCGCTGGGGCTCACCGGCGTCGTGACGTTCCACGGCCCGCTCCCCCAAGGCAGGACCCTGGCGTTGATCAAGGGGGCCGCCGCGCTGGCAGCTCCGTGCGTCGTGGGTGCGGACGGCAATCGCGACGGTCTTCCGACGGTCGTCCTGGAGGGGCTGGCGCTGGGTACCCCGGTCGTCGCAACGCCCGTCACCGGGATCCCCGAGGCCGTGGTGGACGGCCGGACCGGGCTCCTGGTGCCCGAGGGCGACGTGGCCGCGCTGGCCGCCGCCCTCGGCGCGCTGATCAACCAGCCCGGGCTGAGGTGCCGGCTCGCCGAAGCAGGCAGGAGGCACGTCGAGGCGAACTTCGACACCCGTAAGAACACCGCCCTCCTGTGGCAGCTGATCCGCGAGGCCGCGCGGGAGCGCCGGGTGGTGACCGTCTGATGCGCGTCGCCTACGTCTGCACCGACCCCGGAGTCCCGGTCTTCGGCCGCAAGGGGGCTTCGGTGCACGTCCAGGCGGTTCTGGGTGCTCTGACCGCTCGGGGAGACCAGCTGCAGGTGATCGCCGCCCGGGTCGGCGACGACCGGCCCGCGCACCTGCCCGCCATGCCGGTGCACGTGCTTCCGGTCGCCACCGCCGAGTCGGCACGGGCGCGAGAGCACGCCCTGCGGCGCGCGGACGACCACGTCGTCGACGTTCTGGACCACCTGGCACACCAGGGCGGTGTCGACCTGGTCTACGAGCGGTACGCGCTCTGGGGCCGTTCGGCGACGGCCTGGGCCGCCGAGCGCGGAGTCCCCAGCGTGGTGGAGGTCAACGCCCCCCTGGTCGAGGAGCAGAGCCTGCACCGCGTGCTGGTCGACCGTACGGCGGCCGAGCGGGTGGCCCACGAGGTGCTGTCGCGGGCCGGGACAGTCGTGTGCGTCAGCGAGCGCGTCGCGGCCTGGGCTCGGGCGCACAGCACGAACCCGGAGCGCGTCCACGTCGTCGGCAACGGCGTCGACACCCACAGGGTGCGGCCGGCCGCCGAGCCGCCCGACGAGACGCCGTTCACCATAGGCTTCGTCGGGTCGCTGAAGCCCTGGCACGGCGTCGAGGACCTGGTCAGCGCGGTTGCCCTGCTCGCCGCAGGCGACGACGGCTACCGGCTGCTCGTCGTCGGGGACGGGCCACAGCGCGAGGCGATCCGGAGCCAGGTCCGCGCTCTCTCCCTCGACGACGTGGTCGAGATGACCGGCGCCGTGCCGCCCGACGAGATACCCACGCTCCTGCACCGGATGCACGTCGCCGTCGCGCCGTACCCCTCCGTCCCGGACTTCTACTTCTCGCCGCTGAAGGTCTACGAGTACCTGGCGGCCGGCCTCCCCGTCGTCGCCACCCGCACCGGGGAGCTGACGTCCACGCTCGGTCACGGCCGGCACGGCGTCCTGGTCGACCCGGCCGACCCGGCACAGCTCGCCGCCGCCCTCGCCGGCCTCCGGGCAGACCGCGCACGGCGGGCCGCGCTCGGGCGGTCCGGCCGCCGGGCCGCCGTCGAGCAGCACGACTGGGCCGACGTCGTGACGCGGGTGCTGACACTGGCCGGAGCAGACCATGTCACGGCATAGGCCCACCACCCTGCGGGACTCGGTGTCGGGCATCCGGCGGCTCGCGCCCTACCTGCGCCCGCATCTCGCCGCGGAGCGGCGTCTGCTCGCCATCGGCTCGGTCGCGTTCTTCGCCGAGGTGGGCATGCGCCTTCTCGAGCCGTGGCCGCTGAAGTACGTCATCGACGGCATCGTGAAGACCGGTGGTGGCACATCGTCGGGGACCGACGTCTCCACCATGCTGGTGGTCGCCTGTCTCGCGCTCGTCGGCTTCACCACGATGCGGGCCACGGCCTCGTACGTGAACACGCTGACCCTCGCGCTGGCGGGCAACCGCATCCTGAGCAGGGTGCGCGCCGACGTGTACGCCCACCTGAACAAGCTTCCGCTGACCTTCCACGACCGCACCCGGACCGGCGACCTGGTCACCCGGGTCACCAGTGACATCGGCCGGCTCAAGGACGTGGCGGTGACCGCCGCGCTGCCCCTGGCCGGCAACACGCTGACCCTGGTCGGCATGCTCGTGGTGGTCACGATCATCGACTGGAAGCTGGCCCTGGTCATCCTGCTCGTCTTCCCCGCGTTCCTCCTCTCGACCCTGCACATGACCCGCCGGATCACCACCGTCTCGCGGACGCAGCGTCGCGCCGACGGCGCGCTGGCGTCGCTGGCCACCGAGACGCTCTCCTCCATGCGCGTGGTGCAGTCGTACTCGCTGGAGCGGCTGATGCAGCAGAGGTTCGGCGAGGGGAACGCCAAGTCCCTCAAGAGCGGCGCGAAGGCGACCAAGCTGTCCGCCGGCCTCGAGCGCAAGACCGACCTGCTGGTCGGGCTGGCCACGGCGCTGGTGCTCTACGTGGGTGCCAGACGGGCGCTTGCCGGTGCGCTGACGGCCGGCGAGCTGGTGGTCTTCCTCACCTATCTCAAGGCGGCGTTCAAGCCGATGCGCGACCTGGCGAAGTACACCGGCCGGATCGCACAGGCGGGCGCCTCGGCCGAGCGCATCGCGGACCTGCTCCAGGTCAGGCCGGACATCGTCGACGCGCCCGGCGCCAGGCCCGCAGACCCGTTCAAGGGTGAGATCGAGTTCCGCGACGTGTGGCTCGCGTACGAGCCCGGGCGCATGGTGCTGCGCAACATCAGCCTGCACATCCCCGCCGGCCAGCGGGTCGCGCTCGTCGGCCCCTCGGGTGCGGGCAAGTCCAGCCTCGCCATGCTGGTGTCGCGGCTCGGCGACCCGACACAGGGAGAGATCCGGATCGACGGTCAGGACCTTCGCGACCTGACCGTGGACTCGGTCCGGACGCAGCTCGCGGTGGTGCTCCAGGAGACGCTGCTGTTCGCCACGACCATCCGGGACAACATCGCGCACGGGCTGCCGGACACGTCCGAGGAGGAGATCGTGGCCGCCGCCCGGCTGGCCGGGGCGCACGACTTCATCATGCGGCTGCCCTCGGGGTACGACACCATCGTCGGTGAGCGGGGCGCGACCCTGTCCGGCGGGGAGCGACAGCGCATCGCGATCGCCCGGGCAGCGATGCGCGACGCGGCGGTCGTCATCCTCGACGAGGCCATGACCGGCCTGGACCAGCAGACCGAGCGGGAGGTGTACGCCGCACTCGAACGGCTGACCAGCGACCGCACCACCCTGTTGATCACCCATGACCTCGACGCCGTGCTCGGCTGCGACCGGGTGATCTGGATCGACCGTGGCACCGTCCTCGACGACGGTGTCCCCGGCGAGGTTCTCTCACGCCAGGCAAGGAACGTGCCCGATGTCCAGCTGGGCTGACCACGCACTCGCCGACCGGGATCCCGGGCTGCCGGGACTCCGGATCCTGCTCGACGATGCAGCACTGTCGGCCTGGGTCTCGGACCGGACGGGCTCGCCCTGCCGCGTCCGGAGCTCGCGGATCCGGTACAAGCCCACCCTCAGCTGCGTGCTCGCGTTCGACCTCCAGCGCCCGGGCGACGAGGGGACGGCGCCCCTCCCCTGTCTGGCGCGGACGTACAGCGACCGGAGCGCGGTCAAGGCGGCCAAGGCGGCCAGGCGCACCCCGCCCGGCGCACTGGTCGCGCTCGATCTCGACATCCCCCTCGTCGTGACCACCCTCGCGGGAGACCGCGACCTGCCCGCGCTGACGAGGCTGCACGACCGTCAGGCCCGGGAGCGCCTCCTGCGCCGTGTGCTCCCGGAGCGCCCGCGGCTGTCCACCCTGTCCCCCCGCACCGTGCGTCACAACCCGGAGCGGCGCTGGGTCGGCGTGCTCGACGACCCCTCCGGGCCGCCGGTGGTCCTGCGCGCCTACCGGAGGTCTGTCATGCCGGGACCGGCACGGGCGTACGAGCAGCTGGCGAACGGATCACCGAGGACCCCGCCGCTGCTCGGCTGGTCACATCGGCACGGCTTGGCCGCGGTCGCCTGGGTGGACGGCCGGGAAGTGTCCCGGGACCTGTCGGACCTGGACTCGTTCGCCGCGGCCGGACGAGCCCTGGCGCACCTGCACGAGCGCCAGGGCGTCAGGCTCCGACCGGAGGACCCGCTGACGCAGGCGGATGCCGTGCGTGCGGCGGCGACCACCGTCGCGACCCTGCTCCCCGACCTCTCCCCCGAGGCGACCGAGGTCGCCCGCAGGCTCGGAGCCGACGTCGGGCGGTGTGTCCCGGGCTCCGTGCTGCACGGCGACTTCTCGGCCGACCAGGTCATCAGGGGCGACGACGGCGCCGTCACGCTCATCGACCTCGACGGCGCGCGGCTCGGCGAGCCGGCCGTCGACCTTGCCTGTGCAGCGGCAGCACTCGCCGAGACGGACGCCGACGAGCCCGGTCGGCGCGCCCTCGCGGCGATGTACTCCGGCTACGAGTCGGTTCGGCCACTGCCGGCACGTCGGCGGCTGTCCGTCCTCGGCTCGGCCCACCTCCTGCGCAAGGCCACCGAGCCCTTCCGCAACAGGGAGCCCGACTGGCCCGACCGGATGCGCGAGCTGTGCCGGCTCGCCGCGTTGGAGGAGAGCGATCGCGCTACCGGGAGGGAGCGGGGACCATGGTGACGAGCCTGCACGAGGTGATCGCCCGGCTGGGGGACAGCGGTCTCCGCCTGCTGAAGGCCATCCCCCGGGGTCCGGACCAGCTGAACCTCGAGATCCAGGACAGCAGCCGGGGCGTGCTCACCGGTCAGTGGCACCGAGACCCGGCACGGAGCGGGGCGGTCGCAGCAGACGTCGAGGCGACCTGCGGCGCCGGAGCTGCCTGGACCCTTGACCACTCCGGCATCGTGCTGCTCGAACCAGGCGCGGATCCCCGCCTGCCGGCGCTGAGGACGGTGCTACGGCGGCCCGGGGCCCAGCTCGTGGCCCACCGCCTCGAACGTCGCGCGGTGGTCCGCGAGGCGCACGGTGACTACACCAAGGTGATGCCACCGGAGCTGGCCGGGCGGGTGGCGAGCGCCCTCTTCAGGGTCCGGATCCCCAGCATTGCCGTCCCCCGGCTGACGGACCTCGACGTCGATCTCGGAACCGTCACCACGGCACCACTTCCGGGGCGCACCTTCCACGCCGAGCTGGGCGACCACTCCGTCACTGACGAGGACGTGGCGCTCGCCTCGAAGTCTGTCGGAGCGGCGGTTCGCGAGCTCCACCAGCTGACACCCTCGGCGGCGCTGCCCCTCCACGACGTGGAGGCGGAGCTGCGTGTCTGTCGGCGCTGGCTGACGGCGGCGAGCGACCACGGCCTGATCCCCGAGGACCGGTGGAGGGGCGGGTTGGAACGGGCGGGCGCGCTCCTGGAGAGGGACTCCGCGCAGGTCGTGACGGTGCACCGAGACCTGCACGAGAAGCAGGTGATGATCCTCCGTGGGCAACCGGTGGGCCTCCTCGACCTCGACCTGCTGGGGCCCGGGGACCCTGCGCTGGACGTCGGCAACCTCCTGGCCCACTTCGAGCTCCGCGCGCTGCACGCGCGGAGCCGGCCGGACCGCCCGTGGGTCGCGCGAGCGGCCTTCCTGGAGGGCTATGCACCCGGACCGCGACTGATGACGAGGGCCGCCGGCTACGTCTTGAGCACGCGGCTGCGCCTCGCCGCCGTGTACGCCTTCCGCGACGCGCCCGCGGACCTGATCGAGGACCTACTCAACCCGGCAAAGGACAGGGGGGCCGTCCCATGAGCGAGAGCGTGGGAGTCATCGGTGCTGGTTATCTCGGGACGACGCATGCGGCGTGTCTCGCCGAGCTCGGGTTCGACGTGCTCGTCGCCGAGACCGACGCGGCGCGGGTCGCCGCACTGAGGGCCGGAAGGCTACCGTTCTTCGAGCCTGGCCTCGCGGCCCTGCTGGAGCGCCATACGGCCTCGGGACAGCTCCGGTTCACGACGTCGGTCCAGGAGCTCGCCGACCACGCGGACGTCCACTTCATCTGCGTCGGGACCCCGCAACGCCGCAACGGGCTGGCCGCGGACACCACGCAGGTGCGCACCGTGGTCGAGTCGCTGGTCCCGAGGCTCTCCCGGACCACCTTCCTGATCGGAAAGTCCACGGTCCCGGTCGGTACCGCCGCCGAGCTCAGCGAGCTGTCCCGTGCCCTGGCGCCTCCGGGCGTCCTCGTCGAGGTGGCCTGGAACCCGGAGTTCATGCGCGAAGGACACGCCATCGTCGACACGCTGGCACCCGACCGCCTGGTCTTCGGCGTGGCCTCGACCGAAGCGGAGAAGGTGCTCCGGCACGTGTACGCCTCCGTGCTCGCCCGGGACGTACCGGTCGTCGTCACCGACCTCACGACCTCGGAGCTGGTGAAGGTCGGCGCCAACGCGTTCCTCGCCACGAAGATCTCGTTCGCCAACGCCATGGCGGAGCTCTGCGAGGCGACCGGCGGCGACGTCCTCACGTTGACGGAGGCCATCGGGCATGACGTGCGCATCGGCCACCGCTTCCTGACGCCGGGGCTCGGGTTCGGCGGCGGGTGTCTGCCCAAGGACATCCGCGCACTGATGGCACGTGCCGGCGAGCTCGGTGTGAGCGAGGTCCTGACCTTCCTGCGCCAGGTGGACTCCATCAACATGCGTCAGCGCCGAAAGATCGTCGAGATGGCGGTCGAGGAGTGCCGGGGCGACGTGCTGGGTCGCCGGATCGCCGTGCTCGGCGCGTCCTTCAAGCCGGAGACCGACGACGTGCGCGACTCCCCCGCGCTGAGCGTCGCCGCCCAGCTACACCTGCACGGTGCGCTGGTCTCCGTCTACGACCCCAGGTCCAACACGAACGCCGCGAGGCTCTACCCCGCGCTGCACTACGCCGACAGTGTCGCCTCCGCCGTGACCGGCGCCCACCTCGTGCTCCACCTGACCGAGTGGGCGGAGTTCTCGCGTCTGGACCCCGTGGAGCTCCTCGCGCTCGTCGACGAGCCGCGGATCATCGACGGTCGGAACGCGCTCGACCCCCGTCGGTGGCGCGACGCCGGGTGGTCCTACCGGGCCCCGGGGCGCCCGCACCTGAACGGCGCGTGACCCTGGCCCGGTCCCGCCCCGTCCGGTCCGGACCTTGCCCGGCGTCAGAACCGGGAGCGGACGAGGCGGGAGCGGGCCACGCCGAGGCCCATCGACCGCTCGCTGCGCAGGTGGATGTTCTGCAGCAGCCCGATCGCCATGAGCGTCGCGAACATCGAGGAGCCGCCGTACGACACCAGCGGGAGCGGGACGCCGGTGACCGGCATGATCCCCAGGCACATGCCGATGTTCTGGAAGGCCTGGAAGCCGAACCAGCAGGCGATGCCGCCGGCGGCGAGCCGGCCGAACAGGTCCTCGGCGTGCGCGGCGATGGTCAGCGCGCGCCACAGGACCAGCCCGAGCAGCGCGATCAGCACGCCCGAGCCGACCAGGCCGAGCTCCTCGCCGGCGACGGTGAAGATGAAGTCGGTGTGCTGCTCGGGGACGAAGCCGGACTTCGTCTGCGACCCGTCGAAGAGGCCCTGGCCGAACACGCCGCCGTTGCCGATCGCGATCCGCGCCTGCTCGGTGTTGTAGCCGGCGCCGAGCGGGTCGAGGGACGGGTCGGTGAAGGCCAGCAGCCGGTCGAGCTGGTACTCGTCGAGGATGCCGGCCTGGACCGCGCCCACCGCCGCGGCGACCGCGCCGCCGGAGAGCGCGGCGAGCCAGCGGCGGGGCGCGCCGGAGACCGCGACCACGCCGAACACGGTGGCCGACAGCACGAGCATCGTGCCGAGGTCGGGCTGGAGGAGGATCAGCACCGCGGGGACGGCCGCGATCGCGAGCATGCCGAGCACGTCGAGGTGGCGCACCTCCCGCTGCTTCCACGAGCCCTCGGTGCGCTCGGCGACGAGCAGGGCCATGCCGATCACGACGGCGAGCTTGGCGAACTCCGCGGGCTGGATCGACAGCCCGCCGATCATCAGCCAGGAGCGGGAGCCGTTGATGGTCGTGCCCATCCCCAGCACGAGCGCGAGCCCGACCACCGAGCCGACGTAGACCAGCGGCGCCAGGATGCGCACCCACCGGTGGTCGGTGGCGGTGATCATCACCGCGAGCACCACGCCGATCGCGATGTTGACCAGCTGCTTCTTCAGGTAGGACTGCGGGTCGCCGCCGGTGAGGTCGTCCCGGGCCAGGGTGGCCGACCAGACCAGGAGCGTGCCCATCACGAGCAGCCCGGCCACGGCGAGCATGAGCACCCAGTCGGGGCGCGGCGCCTTGGCCCGGCTCGGGCCGTCGACCCGGATGGAGCGGGTGCGGATCGGGGCGGTCATCGTCATCGGTTGCGCCTCGCCTTGCTGTCGGCCGCGCGCTCGGGGGCGCTGACCAGCGGGGGAAGGATCTCGCCGTCCTTGGCGAACACGGGCAGCTCCAGCGGCGGCTTCGCGCCGGGCAGGGCGGCCTCGTCCTCGACGACCCGGGAGCCGCGGACGCCGTACAGGGTCTCCCAGATCTTGCGCACGGCCGGCCCGGAGGTGCCCGAGCCGGTGCCGCCCTGGGAGACCATCATGATCACCACGTACTGGCCGTCGTACGACGCCAGCCAGGAGGTGCTCTGCTTGCCGTAGACCTCGGCCGAGCCGGTCTTGGAGCGGATCTTGACCTCGTCGAGCGGGAAGTCGATGAACCGCCACGACGAGGTACCGGTGCGGGTGGTGCCGAGCAGGGCGGTGTCGATGTACTTCAGGGTCTTCTCCGAGACCTTCACCGTGCCCTGCTTGCGCGGCGCGATCGTCCGCACGACGTTGCCCTCGGGGTCGACGATCGCCTTGCCGACGCGGGGCTCCCACAGCGTGCCGCCGTTGGACAGCGCGGCGTAGGCGCGGGCGAGCTGGAGCGGGGTGACGATGGTGTCGCCCTGGCCGATGGCGAAGTTGACCGCGTCTCCGGCCCGGTAGGCGAAGCCCTCGATGCAGAACTCGCGGGCGAAGCGGTGCAGGAAGTCGTCGCCGTCCTGCTTGCCGAGCCGGCAGTAGTAGTCCTTGTTGGCCTCGTAGTAGTCGCGCTTCCACTGCCGGTCGGCGATCCGGCCGCTGGCCTCCCCCGGCAGGTCGATGCCGGTCTCCTGGCCGAAGCCGAAGATCTTGGCCATGTCCACCAGCGGGTCCTTGGCCTTCACGTCGGAGACGTCGCTGCCGAACTTCTGCCAGAAGTTGTAGCCGATCCGGTAGAAGAAGGTGTTGCAGGAGACCTGGAGCGCCTTGTCGAAGCCGATGTAGCCGTAGGCGCCGGACTCGTAGTTCTTGAAGGCGCGGTTGCCCACGGTGAACGACGAGGAGCAGTTCAGCCGGGTGCTCGGGCTGTAGCCGTTGGAGAGCGCGCCGGCGGTCATGATCGGCTTCCAGGTCGACCCGGGCGCGAACTGGCCCTGGGTGGCCCGGAACAGCAGCGGCGTGCCGGCCTTCTCGGAGTAGAGCCGGCCGAGGTCCTTCGAGGAGATGCCGCCGACCCACACGCTCGGGTCGTAGGTCGGCTGGCCGGCCATCGCGACGATCCGCCCGTTCGTGGCGTCCATGACCACCGCGGCGCCGGAGTCGGCGACGTACCGGCGGCCGGTGACGGTGTCCATGGTCTTGCGGGCGAGCTTGATCGTGGACTCGAGCTGCTGCTCGACCACGGCCTGCACGCGGGCGTCGATGGACGTGACCAGCGTGTCGCCGGCGCGGCCCTGCACCTCGCCGGAGTCGCCGAGGACCCGGCCCATGCTGTCCACCGCGACCCGCTGGAAGCCCGGTGAGCCTCGCAGGTAGCGGTCGTACTGCTTCTCCACGCCGGCGCGGCCGACGACCGAGGCACCGTGCACCGAGGTGTCGTTCTCGGCCTCCGCCTCGTCGAGCTCCTCCTCCGTGATCGGGCTGAGGTAGCCGAGCAGGTGGGCGGCGTTGATGCCGTACGGCGACGGGTAGGCGCGCACGCTCTGCGACTCGGCGAGCACCGCGGGGTAGTCCTCGCTCTCCTCGAGGATCGACACCGCGATCTCCTGCGGCACGTCCTCTGCGACCGGGACCGGCTGGTACGGCGACCCGTTCCAGCAGGTGCCGGCGATCGAGCCGGGCTCCCCGCAGAGCAGGGTCCGGGCCACGACGTCCTTGTACGACGAGCCGACGGTGCCGGCCACGCGGCGCAGCAGGGACTCCTGCGCGTCGGCGTCCATCTTCTTGAGCATGGTCCGGTCGACGGTGACCACCCACGAGGTGCGGTTGGCGACCAACGGCCGGCCCATGTCGTCGACGATGAGGCCCCGCGCGGGCTGCACGACGAGCTCGCGGACCGACTGCTCCGCGGCCTGCGCCTGGTAGGCCTCGCCGCTGAGGACCTGGAGGTACCACAGCCGGGCGAACAGCGTGACGAACAGCGACAGGACGAGCGCCTGCACCACGATCAGCCGCAGGCGGCTCTTCTCGCGGGAGGTGGCGCGACGGTAGGAGGCCGCCATCAGTAGGCGACCTGGTGCGGCTCGAGACGGCGGAACAGCCGCATCATCACCGGCAGCACGAAGGGCGTGAGGAGGACGTCGTACACGACGGCGACCGGGATCACCGCCAGTGCCTCGCTCGCGGGCACGGCCGGGTCGGAGAGCACCATCGCGCCGAGCGCGAAGACGGAGGTCCCGACGAAGGAGGAGGCGGCGACCGTGACGATGGCCGCGACCGCGGAGGTGTGCGCGTCGTGGCGGACCCGGCCGGCGAGGTAGCCGACCAGGACCAGCGAGAGCGCCCACTGCCCGGCCACGTGGTCCGTCGGCGGCGCGAGGTCGATCGCGAGGCCGCCGAGGAAGCCGATCACCGCGGCGAACTCCGGACCGCGGACGAGCGCGGCCGCGACCACGACGAGCAGCGCGAGGTTGGGCACCACCCCGTCGTAGGACAGGTACGGGAACAGGGCCACCTGGAGGACGACGGCCAGGGTGACCACGACGGTGAGGACGAGGGCGCGGACGGCGGCCATCACTCGGCTCCTGGGTTCTCCGACGCCGCGGCGCCGGCCTTGATCACGGTGCGGTCGCTCTCGGTGTCGGGCGCGACGACGACGCCGACCAGGTCGAGCGACGAGAAGTCCACGAACGGGTCGATCACCGCCCGCTTCGACAGCTCGCGGGGGCTGCTGAACACCGAGGTGACGGTGCCGACAGGGATGCCCGAGACGTACGGCGCGCCGTTCTCCGAGCCCCACGTGACGAGCACGTCGTCGCGCGCCGGGGTCACCGCGTTGTCCACGAGGTCGAGGTCGAGCCTGCCCCGGTCGCCGACCTCGCCGCGGCCGCGCAGGAAGCCGACCTCCATGCTCGATCCGAGCCGGCCGCCCACCACGGACTCCCGGTCGACCACGAGCAGCACCGTCGCGGTGCCGCGGTCGGCGCGGATCACCCGGCCGACGAGTCCGTCGTTGTTGAGCACGGTCATGTCGGGGTGGATGCCGGAGGTGGTGCCGGCGTCGATGGTCACGGTCCGCGAGAACGACTGGGCGGGGCCGAGCGCGATGACCCGGGCCGGGACCAGCGCGTAGCCGGTGCTGGCGGAGCTGCGCATCAGCCCGTCGAGCTCGGCGGCGCGGTTGCGGTCCACGACGCCGGTCGCGACCTGCCCGCGCAGCGAGGCGTTCTCCGCCTCGAGCTGCTGCACCTGGCGGCGCAGGCTGCCGGTGGTGGTGAAGAACTCCGGGACCGCCTGGAACGGGCGTACGACGGTGGCGGTGGCCTCCTCCACGGGACCGAACAGGTCCCCCGCGACGGAGCGGACCGGGTCGATCGGGGAGTCGTCGCCGCCGCGGGCGTCGAGGGTGAGGATGGTGAAGCTCGCGAGCAGCAGGAGCACCAGCGTCGTACGCGACGGACGCTTGTGCTGGTCACGCATGGCCATGGTCAGCTACCCCGGTCAGCGTCTCGGCTCGGACACGAGCACCTGCTGGAGCGCCTCGAACTCCTCCACGCACTTGCCGGCGCCCATGGCGACCGAGTGCAGCGGGTCCTCCGCGATGTGGACCGGCATCCCGGTCTCGTGGCGCAGCCGCTCGTCGAGGCCGCGCAGCAGCGCGCCACCTCCGGTGAGCACGAGGCCGCGGTCCATGATGTCGCCGGCGAGCTCGGGCGGGGTCTGGTCGAGGGTGCTGCGGACCGCGTCGACGATCGCGTGCAGCGGCTCCTCGAGGGCCTGGCGGACCTCGGCGCTGGAGACCACGACGGTCTTGGGCAGGCCGGAGATCATGTCGCGGCCGCGGACCTCCGCCTCCGGCTCCTTCGGCAGCGGGAAGGCCGAGCCGAGGGTCATCTTGATCTCCTCGGCGGTGCGCTCCCCCAGCATCAGGGAGTACTCCTTCTTCATCCACGCGATGATCGCCTGGTCGAGGTCGTCGCCGGCGGTGCGGATCGACAGGCTCGTGACGATGCCGCCGAGCGAGATGACCGCGACCTCCGTCGTACCGCCGCCGATGTCGACGACCATGTTGCCGGTGGCCTCGTGGACCGGCAGGTTCGCGCCGATCGCGGCGGCCATCGGCTCCTCGACGATGTACACACGGCGCGCCCCGGCCTGGTAGCCGGCCTCCTTCACCGCGCGCTGCTCGACGGCGGTGATGCCGCTCGGCACGCAGATCACCAGGCGGGGCTTGGCGAAGTAGCGGCGGCGGTGCACCTGCTGGATGAAGAACCGGAGCATCTGCTCGGTGGAGTCGAAGTCGGCGATCACGCCGTCCTGGAGCGGACGGATCGCGGTGATGTTGTCGGGGGTACGCCCGATCATCCGCTTGGCCTCGTGGCCCACGGCGAGGATCTCGCCGGTGGTGGAGTTCAGCGCCACCACGGACGGCTCGTCGAGGAGCACGCCCTTGCCGCGGACGTACACCAGGGTGTTCGCGGTGCCGAGGTCGACGGCCATGTCCCGACCGATGAAGCTGTTCGCCATGGTGTCCTGCCGTCCCTCGACTTGCTGCGCCCATGGGTCGGCGAACCCGTGGCCGACCCGTGGGAAAAGCCTAAGAGCGGGAGGCGTGACATCCCGGCAGGACACGCGCGGCGGTGGGCGCTGTCACTCCCCCGGGGTGGGTACGGGAACGGGCAGCTCCCGCGCGTCCGGGCCGGTGGAGGCCGGAGGACGGGGAGCTGCCCGTACGGCAAGGAGGCTCAGAGGCCGGGGAACCAGATCTTGATCTCGCGCTCGGCGGACTCGGGCGAGTCGGAGCCGTGCACGAGGTTCTCGCGGTTGGACAGCGAGAGGTCGCCGCGGATGGTGCCGGGGGCGGCCTTGCGGCCGTCGGTCGCGCCGTTGATCGCGCGGACCACCTCGACCGCCTCGTCACCCTCGAGCACGCAGGCCACGAGCGGCCCGCTGGTCACGAACTCCCGCAGCGGCGGGTAGAAGTCCCGCTCGACGTGCTCGGCGTAGTGCTCGTCGGCCTTGGTGCCGTCGATCGTGCGCAGCTCGAGGGCCACGATGCCAAGGCCCTTCGACTCGAAGCGGCTGAGGATGTTGCCGACCAGGCCGCGGCGGACGGCGTCGGGCTTGAACAGGACGAGAGTGCGCTGAGACATGGGGGCAGCGTACTCAGGCGTCGGCACCGCCGTGCTCGGCGGCCCACTGCTGCTCGAGCACCGCGCGCTCGGCCTTCTCCCGGTCGATCTTGGCGCCGAGGAAGTAGGCGCCCGCCCACAGCGCGCCGAAGATCGCGCCGAGCACGAACATCATCGGGATCACGAACCCGAGCGCGACCGAGGCGGCCTGGACCAGCCAGCCGAGCCCGTAGGCCCAGCGGCGGCGCAGCATCCCCGCGGCCACGACGCAGGCGACGGTGAGGCCCAGACCGACCCACAGGGCGGTGGCCACCGACACGCTGGCCACGCTGATCAGCACCGGCGTGGTCAGCCCGAGGACGACCGCCTGCAGGGTGAGCATCGCGGCGCACATGGACCTCTGGACGGAGCGCATCAGCGACCCTCCCCGGTGCGGGAGCGGTGCGACTCCTCGCGCGCGGCCTCGCGGTCGGCGGCGCGGGAGGTCAGCATGCTGCGAGCCTCGCCGACCGTGATCACCGACCCGGTGACCAGCACGCCGCCGGAGCCGATCGCCTCGCCGTAGACCCCGCCGGCCTCGGCCAGGGTCGCGGCCTTGTCGAGCGCGTCGTCGAGCCGGCGGGCGACGTGGACGCGGTCCACCCCGAAGATGCCGCGGGCGACCTCGGCGAGGTCCTCGGCGGGCATCGACCGCTGCGTGGAGTTCTGCGTGCAGACGATCTCGGCCATCACCGGCTCGAACGCCGCGAGCACGCCCTCGTAGTCCTTGTCCGCCATCACGCCGACCACGCCGATCAGCGGGCTGAAGGTGAAGGAGTCCTGGAGCGCCTCGGCCACCGCGGCGGCGCCGTGCGGGTTGTGGGCGGCGTCGAGCACGATCGTGGGGCTGCGGCGGACCACCTCGAGCCGGCCGGGTGAGGTGACCTGGCCGAACGCCTCGCGGACCAGGTCGGGGTCGAGCGCCTCGTCGCCGGCGAACGCCTCCACCGCCGCCAGGGCGAGCGCGGCGTTCTGGGCCTGGTGGGCGCCGTACAGCGGGAGGAACACCTCGTCGTACTCGCCGCGGAGCCCCTGCAGGTGCAGCATCTGGCCGCCGACCGCGGGCAACCGGTGCACCACCCCGAACTCGAGACCCTCGCGGGCCACGGTGGCGCCGACCTCGGCCGCGCGCTCGAGCAGCACCTCGGTCACCTCGAGCGGCTGCTGGGCCATCACCACGGTCGCGCCCGGCTTGATGATCCCGGCCTTCTCGACGGCGATGTCGGCCGGCGTCTCGCCGAGGTACTGCGCGTGGTCGACGCTGACCGGGGTGATCACCGCGACCCGGCCGTCGGCGACGTTGGTGGCGTCCCAGGCGCCGCCCATGCCCACCTCGACGATCGCGGCGTCGACCGGGGCGTCGGCGAAGGCCGAGTAGGCCATCCCGACGACGGTCTCGAAGAACGACAGCGGGTGCACGCTGTCGCGGTCGACGAGCGCGGCGTACGGCGCCACGTCGTTGAACGCGTGGGTGAACTGCTCCTCGGTCAGCGGGACCCCGTCGAGCGAGATCCGCTCGGTCATCGACTCCACGTGCGGGCTGGTGAACCGGCCGGTGCGCAGCCCGAGCGCGGTGATCAGCGTGTCGATCATCCGCGACGTGCTGGTCTTGCCGTTGGTGCCGGTCAGGTGGATGACCGGGTAGGCCTTCTGCGGGTCGCCGAGCAGGTGGGTGAACGCCTCGACGCGCTCGAGCGTCGGGTCGAGCCTGGTCTCGGGCCAGCGCGCGAGCAGCGCGCGCTCGGCCTCGGCGTAGGTCTCGGCGTGGGTCACCGCGGGGCCGGGCGTGCCGGTGGCCGTGGAGGGTGAGGAGGAGGTGTCAGACATCGCCCTCCGAGTCTACGGGGACCGGCCCGGGTGACCTCGACCGGCGGAGGCGGAACTGAGTCGCCCCGGAAAAGCCGCCACCCGTAAGATTTCGCACCATGGACACCAACCCCGCACAGCCCCCGACCGGAACGACCACCGACGCGACCACGGGCCGCTCGGTCGTCGTACCGGACAGGCCCGCGCTGGAGGGGCTGGAGGACAAGTGGGTCGAGCGCTGGAGCACCGAGGGCACCTACGCGTTCGACCGCTCGAAGGTCCGTGAGCAGGTCTACTCCATCGACACCCCTCCCCCGACGGTCTCCGGGTCGCTCCACGTCGGGCACGTCTTCTCCTACACCCACACCGACCTCATCGCCCGCTTCCAGCGGATGCGCGGCAAGGAGGTCTTCTACCCGATGGGCTGGGACGACAACGGCCTGCCCACCGAGCGCCGGGTGCAGAACTACTTCGGCGTGCGCTGCGACCCCTCGCTCCCCTACGACGCGGACTTCACCCCGCCGGAGAAGCCGGACCCGAAGAAGCAGGTCCCGGTCAGTCGGCAGAACTTCATCGACCTGTGCGAGCAGCTCGTCGAGGAGGACGAGAAGGCCTTCGAGTCGCTGTGGCGCAAGGTCGGCCTGTCCGTGGACTGGAGCCAGACCTACACCACGATCGGCGCGGACGCCCGGATCGCCTCCCAGCGCGCCTTCCTGCGCAACTACGCCCGCGGCGAGGCCTACCAGAGTGACGCCCCGACCCTGTGGGACGTCACCTTCCAGACCGCGGTGGCACAGGCCGAGCTCGAGGCCCGCGAGTACCCCGGCGCCTACCACCGGGTGGCCTTCCACCGCCCCGACGGTGCCCGGGTCCACATCGAGACCACCCGTCCCGAGCTGATCCCGGCCGTGGTCGCGCTGATCGCGCACCCCGACGACGAGCGCTACCGGGACCTCTTCGGCACGACGGTCACGTCGCCGGTGTTCGGCGTGGAGATCCCCGTGCTCGCGCACGCCGCCGCCGAGCCCGACAAGGGCGCCGGCATCGCGATGTGCTGCACCTTCGGTGACCTCACCGACGTGCAGTGGTGGCGCGAGCTGCAGCTGCCGGTGCGCACGGTCGTGGGGCGCGACGGCCGGCTGCTCCGCGAGACCCCGGCGTGGCTGGCGGGGCAGAAGGCCGCGGCGGCGTACGACGACCTGGCCGGCAAGACCACCTTCAGCGCCCGTGAGGCGATGGTGGAGAAGCTCCGGGCCAGCGGGGACCTCGAGGGCGAGCCGAAGAACACGCAGCGGATGGCGAACTTCTACGAGAAGGGCGACAAGCCGCTCGAGATCGTCTCCACCCGGCAGTGGTACCTCAAGAACGGCGGCCGCGACCAGGAGCTCCGCGCCGAGCTCGTCGAGCGGGCCGACGAGATCACCTGGGTGCCGGAGTACATGCGGCACCGGTACACCAACTGGGTCGACGGCCTGAACGGCGACTGGCTGGTCTCGCGACAGCGGTTCTTCGGGATCCCGTTCCCGGTCTGGTACCCGCTCGACGGCGACGGCGAGCCCGACTACGACCACCCGCTGCTGCCGAGCGAGGCGGAGCTGCCCATCGACCCGTCCTCGCAGGCGCCGAGCGGCTACGACGAGGACCAGCGCGGCAAGCCGGGCGGCTTCATCGGCGACCCCGACGTGATGGACACCTGGGCGACCTCGTCGCTGACGCCGCAGATCGTCACCGGCTGGGAGCGCGACCCGGACCTGTTCGAGCGCACCTTCCCGATGGACCTGCGGCCGCAGGCGCACGACATCATCCGCACCTGGCTGTTCGCCACGGTCGTCCGCGCGCACCACGAGAACGGCGTCGTGCCGTGGTCGCACGCCGCGATCTCCGGCTTCGTGGTCGACCCCGACCGCAAGAAGATGAGCAAGTCCAAGGGCAACGTGGTCGTCCCGACCGACATCCTCGACAAGTACGGCGCCGACGCGGTCCGCTGGCGGGCCGCCCTCGCCCGCTCCGGGGCCGACTCGCCCTTCGACGAGACCCAGATGAAGGTCGGCCGTCGCCTCGCGATGAAGGTGCTCAACGCCTCGAAGTTCGTGCTCGGCCTGGGCGCGGTGGAGGCCTCCACCTCCGCGGTCACCGCGCCGGTCGACTGCGCGATGCTCGGCGGCCTGGTCAACGTGGTCACCCGGGCCACGGAGGCGTTCGAGGCCTACGACTACACCACCGCGCTCGAGGTCACCGAGAAGTTCTTCTGGGAGTTCTGCGACGACTACCTCGAGCTGGTCAAGGAGCGGGCGTACGGCGCCCGGGGCGAGGACGCCGCCGCCTCGGCCAGGGCCGCCCTCGCGATCGCGCTGCACGTGCAGCTGCGGCTGCTCGCGCCGTTCCTGCCCTACGTGACCGAGGAGGTCTGGTCGTGGTGGCAGGACGGCACGATCCACCGCCGGCCGTGGCCGACCTCGTCCGACCTCGGCTCCGCGGCCGCGGCCTCCCCGGCCATGCTCGCCGCGGTGGCCGACGTGCTGACGGGGATCCGGGGTGCGAAGTCGCAGGCCAAGGTGAAGATGCGCACCGAGCTGTCGAAGGTGACCGTGAGCGGGCCGGCCGAGGCGCTCGCGCTCGCGGAGCAGGCCGCCGACGACCTCCGCGCCGCCGGCAACGTGGTCGGCGAGCTGGCCATCGAGCCGGGCACCGGCAGCGAGATCACCGTGGCCGCGGAGATCGCCCCGCAGCCCGAGCAGCCCGCCTAGTCCGCGGGATCCGCCCGGGTCGTCCGTGCCGGCGTGCGCCATAGCGCACGTGGGCACGGACGACCGGGCGCGGTCAGCCCTGGTTCAGCCAGCGCTCGAAGGCCTCGAACGTGTACGGGCGGCCGAGGAAGTCCTCGACGAGGTCCGCGGCGTCCCGGCTGCCTCCGGCGGCGAGCACCCGGTCGCGGTACCGGTGCGCCACCTCGGGCGCGAACAGGTCGTCCTCGTCGAAGGCCGAGAACAGGTCCTTGGCGATCACCAGGCTCCACATGTACGTGTAGTACGCCGAGGTGTACCCCTCGAGATGACCGAACGACGCGTGGAAGTGCGTGCCGGGCACGTAGCTGAACACGTCGTACCGGCCCTGGAGCTCCCGCACGAGCGCCGTGGTGTCCTCGGGGACGGCGTGGTGGATCGTGTAGGACAGCGCGGCGTAGAACATCTGCGTGCGGGCCTGGTAGCCCTTGCCGAACTCGTCGGCCTTCCGCATCTTCGCGACCAGCTCGGCCGGGATCGGCTCCCCCGCCTCGTTGGTCGCGAACGACTGGAGGACGGTCGCGTCCCAGGCCCACTCCTCGAGCATCTGCGAGGGCGCCTCGACGAAGTCCCACTCGGTGGCGACCCCCGAGAACCGGGCCCAGGCGTGCCGTCCGGCGAGCACGTGGTGCACCAGGTGGCCGAACTCGTGGAACAGCGTCACCACGTCGTCGTGCTCCATCAGCCCGCGCGGGAAGTTGCAGACCAGCACGCCCTCGGCGAGCTGGCGGTCCGCGACGCCAGGCACCAGGTCGAACTGGGCGGCGTGCTTGTACTTGCCCTCCCGCGGGTGCAGGTCGAGGTAGATCCGGCCCAGGTCCTGGTCGTCGTCGGTGCGCACGTCGTAGACCGCGACGTCCTCGTGCCAGCGCGGCGCGTCCGGCACCGGGGTGTACTCCAGGCCGAACAGCCGGCCGGTCACGTCGAGCAGGCCGGCGCGGACCTTGGCGAAGTCGAAGTAGGCGCGCACCTGCTGGGCGTCGACGTCGAAGTTCTCCTTGCGGATCACCTCGCCGTAGTAGGCCTTGTCGGTGGAGTCCACCGCGGCCGCGTCGGGGTGGTCCCTCCGCAGCCGGGCCAGCAGCACGTCGTAGTCGCGGCGGGCCGACTCCTCGGCGGCGTCGGTGATCTTGTCGACGAACTCGATGATGTCCGGCCCCTTGCCGATCATCTTGACCTCGGCGTCGTAGCTGGGCCAGTCGGCGTAGCCGAGCAGCCGGGCGTGCTCGTCGCGGAGCCTCAGCAGCTCCACCAGCAGCGCGTCGTTGTCCGGCCAGGCGCGGTTGAGGAACGCCCGGAGCAGCTCGGCGCGGGCCTCCCGGTCCTCGGCGAAGGTCATGAACGGCACGTAGTCGGGGTAGTCGGTGGTGACCGTGACCGTCCCGTCCTCGGCGACCGGGTGGCCCTCGACGTAGTCGGCGGGCAGCCCCGCGAGCCGGGAGGGCTCGAGTACGACGCTGCGCACGTCGTCGCGGATGTTCTTGGAGAACTCCTGGGCGAGCTCGGTCTCCCGCTCCGCCATCGCCCGGATCCGCTCGCGGACCGACTCGTCCTGGTCGACGCCGGCCCGGCGGAAGTCTCGTAGGGAGAGCTCGAGGACCCGGCCCGCCCCCGCGTCGAGGCCCGAGGGGTCGACGGCGGCGAGGACGTCGTACAAGGCACGGTCCAGGCCCATCTCGGTGAGCAGCCGGTGCGCCTCCTGCTCCCCCTTCTCGGCCCGGGTGCGGACCGACTCGTCGGGGTGCACCTGCGACATCAGCGAGGAGACCGCGAAGGCGTTCCCGAGGGCCAGGCTGGCGTCGTTCCACAGCCCGAGCACGCCGTCGGCGTCGTCGGGGGGCGAGGTCTTCAGCCGGTCGACGAGCTCGCGGGCCCGGGCCAGCTGCTCGTCGCAGCGCTGGGCGAACCAGGGCTCCCAGGCGGAGGAGTCGGTGGGGAGGTCGAGAGGGCGCGGTGTCGTCGTCACCCCGCCGACTCTAGCCAGCCGGGTGAGGGTCCTCGACCGTTTTCCGTCAGCGTGCGTGCGGGTGGGCGGGATGCCCCGGGCGTCCGGACCGGGCCGCCGCCGGGAGGGACGTCCCCCGGGCGGCGAGCACGGCGGAGGCGACCTCGCGGGGCGCCATCGCCTCGCTGCTCCCCCTCGACGGCTGGTGCGACCGGGTGGACCGGTCGGCGCGGGCCCCGTGGGCCTGCTCGGTAGGACGGGCGACGTACGCGCGGGACGGGGTCGCGTGTGGCTTCGCCGGCTCGACGACCGCGGCGGCGCGAGCCTTCCCCGGGGCGGGACGCAGGGCGGTGCCGCGCGCCCGCGGGGTGTCCGACTCCTGCTCTCGTTCCGCCGACGGAGCGGCGGGGAAGGCGGGAGCGGCCGGCCCGACGGGCCGGTCGGCCGCGGGGACCTCGGAGGTCTCGGTGGACCGGACGCCGTCGACCAGCACGGCGGCGGGCTCGACGGGCGGCTGCGGCGCGGTCTCGGGGTGCGGGACCGTGCCCCGGACCAGCTGGGTGACGGCTCCGATGTCGGTGGCGAGGTAGCGGCCGACGCCGGCATCGGCCCGCTGGGTGACCACGACGGAGACGGCCAGGATCGCCAGGACGACGAAGGCCATGACCGGCCTGCGGTGTTCTGCGCTCATGACTCGACTCCCGAGACGAGAAAGGTGGAAACTCCCGTCCAATGGTCTCCGCTCAGCGGAGCACATGTCTCACAAACGCGGAAACCGGGACATAACCCGCGTCACATCATGAACCTGACCAGACCGAGAAGACGGTCAGACCGATCGAAGCGCCCGCAACCGACACGAAGCCCGGCCGCGCGGCGCACGCGCCGGGGCCGGGCAGGGGTGCCGCTCAGGCGGACTTCTTCTTCTTGCTCTCCGCCTCGCGGGGCACCAGCGTCGGGTTCACGTTGTCGCTGACGACCTCGCCGGTGACGACCACCTTCGCGACGTCCTCGCGCGAGGGCACGTCGTACATCACGTGGAGGAGAACCTCCTCGATGATGGCGCGCAGCCCACGGGCACCGGTCCCCCGCACCATGGCGAGGTCGGCGACCGCGTCGACGGCGTCGGTGGTGAACTCGAGCTCGACCCCGTCGATCTCGAAGAGCTTCTGGTACTGCTTCACGAGCGCGTTGCGCGGCTCGGTGAGGATCTGCACGAGCGCCTCGCGGTTGAGCTTGTCGACCGTGGCGATCACCGGCAGCCGGCCGATGAACTCGGGGATCAGGCCGAACTTCAGCAGGTCCTCGGGCATGACCTCCGAGAAGATCTTCTCCATGTCACGCTCCTCCGCGGTGGGGAGCTGCGCGCCGAAGCCGAGGGTCTTCTTGCCGATCCGCTGCTCGACGATGTGCTCGAGCCCCGCGAAGGCACCGCCCACGATGAACAGGATGTTCGTCGTGTCGATCTGGATGAACTCCTGGTGCGGGTGCTTCCGGCCGCCCTGCGGCGGCACCGAGGCGGTGGTGCCCTCGAGGATCTTCAGCAGCGCCTGCTGCACGCCCTCGCCGGAGACGTCGCGGGTGATCGAGGGGTTCTCCGCCTTGCGGGCGACCTTGTCGATCTCGTCGATGTAGATGATGCCGGTCTCGGCCTTCTTGACGTCGTAGTCCGCGGCCTGGATCAGCTTGAGGAGGATGTTCTCGACGTCCTCGCCGACGTAGCCGGCCTCGGTGAGCGCGGTGGCGTCCGCGATCGCGAAGGGGACGTTCAGCATCCGCGCGAGGGTCTGCGCGAGATAGGTCTTGCCGCAGCCGGTGGGGCCGATCACCAGGATGTTGGACTTGGCCAGCTCCACGGCGTCGTCGGACTTGTGCCGCCCGGTGGCCACGCCCACGCCGGCCTGGACCCGCTTGTAGTGGTTGTAGACCGCGACCGCGAGCGACTTCTTCGCGGTCTCCTGGCCGATCACGTAGGAGTTGAGGAAGTCGAAGATCTCCCGCGGCTTGGGCAGCTCCTCGAGGCCTACCTCGGTGCCCTCGCTGAGCTCTTCCTCGATGATCTCGTTACAGAGGTCGATGCACTCGTCGCAGATGTACACACCTGGTCCTGCGATCAGCTTCTTGACCTGCTTCTGGCTCTTCCCGCAGAAAGAGCACTTCAACAGGTCTCCTCCGTCACCGATGCGTGCCACAGGCGACGACTCCTTAGATCGGGCCGACGGTTCCCAACGAACCGTCGGCGCACACTACTGGTCCAGCTCTTTGCTCAAACTCGAAGGTACCCCGTCACGCCCCCAAATGGGATGGGGACACGGCGAGTCCTCCCGGCGGCCGGGCCGGTGTCCCCGCGATCCTCCCGCACGGACACCGCCCCCGACCGGACGCTCAGCGCCCGGTGCCTCCGCCGACCGAGAGCGTGGCCTTGCGCGACTCCAGGACCGCGTCGATCAGGCCGTACTCGACCGCGGCGTCCGCGGTCAGGATCTTGTCGCGCTCGATGTCGTGGCTCACGGTCGCCTGGTCCTTGCCCGTGTGCTCGGCGATCATCGTCTCCAGCAGCTCGCGCATCCGCAGGATCTCGTTGGCCTGGATCTCGATGTCGGAGGTCTGGCCGTACGACCCCTCGGTGTAGGGCTGGTGGATCAGGATCCGGCTGTTCGGCAGCGCCATCCGCTTGCCCGGCGCGCCCGCGGCGAGCAGGATCGCGGCCGCGGAGGCCGCCTGGCCCAGGCAGACGGTCTGGACGTCGGGCTTGACGAACCGCATCGTGTCGTAGATCGCGGTCAGCGCCGTGAACGAGCCGCCGGGGCTGTTGATGTAGAGGGTGATGTCGCGCTCGGGGTCCATCGACTCCAGGCACAGGATCTGCGCCATCACCGCGTTGGCGATGTCGTCGGAGATCGGGGTGCCGAGGAAGATGATCCGGTCCTCGAACAGCTTCGCGTAGGGGTCGATCCGGCGGACGCCGTACGACGTGCGCTCCTCCCACTGCGGGATGTAGTAGTTCATGTTCGGCGAGGCCGTCTCACTCGCGCGCCCGGTGCTGGCGAGACCGGGAATGTGGGTGCTGCTCATGTCGTGTCCGCTCCCTTTCCTGGTCACTTCTTCGCCGCGGGGCGGCCCTGGTCGGCGACCTGGCCGGCGCTCGCGACGACCTTGTCGATAAAGCCGTACTCGAGCGCCTGGTCGGCGGTGAACCAGCGGTCGCGGTCGGCGTCCTGCTCGACCTGGTCGAGGGACTGGCCGGTGTGCTGGCTGATCAGGCGGAACAGCACGTGCTTGATGTGCAGCGACTGCTGCGCCTGTATCTTGATGTCCGACGCGGAGCCGCCCATGCCGCCGGACGGCTGGTGCATCATGATCCGCGCGTGCGGGAGCGCGTAGCGCTTGCCCGCGGCACCGGCGCAGAGCAGGAACTGGCCCATCGACGCGGCGAGGCCCATGCCGACCGTGGCCACGTCGTTGGAGATGTAGTTCATCGTGTCGTAGATCGCCATGCCGGCGTCGACCGAGCCACCCGGGCTGTTGATGTACAGGAAGATGTCGGCGTCGGGGTCCTCCGCGTTGAGCAGGAGCATCTGCGCGCAGATCGCGTTGGCGTTCTGGTCGCGCACCTCCGAGCCGAGGAAGACGATCCGCTCCTTGAGCAGACGCTGGTAGATGTGGTCGTCGAGCCCGTACGACGCGCCGCCACCGTTCATCTGGGGACCTGGGGTCAGGCTAGGAGTCTCATTCACGTCCCCGACCCTAGCCGGAACCTCCCCCACTTCCACGAGCAATCCCCCTGTGTTCGCCCACAGCGGACTCGGGTCGTCCGGGCACGGCGCCCACTACGCTGCGCGGGTGACCGTGACACCGCGCCTGCGCCCCGCCGTCCGCGCCTTCCTGCTCGACCCCGAGGACCGGGTGCTGCTGGCCCGCTACGAGTTCCCCGGCGTCGACGTGTGGTGCGCGCCCGGCGGCGGGGTCGACGACGGCGAGGACCCGGTCGAGGCGCTGGCCCGCGAGCTGCTGGAGGAGGTCGGCCTGGATCTCGGCGCGCACGACGTCGGGCCGTGCGTGGCGCACCGGACCCACCACTTCGAGATGCCGGGGTACGACGGGCAGGAGGAGTGGTTCCACCTCGTCCGCTGCGACCGCTTCGAGCCCCGGGGCAGCTTCACCGCCGAGGAGCTGCGGGCGGAGAACCTGCACGGCTTCCGCTGGTGGAGCGTCGCGGAGCTGCACGCCGAGCTGACCGCCGTACCCGAGGGCGAGGAGGTGGTGCCCACGGACGGGGCGCGCCTCACGGTCGCCGGGCCGCGCAACCTGGCGACGGTGCTGGAACGGTGGCTGCGCGACGGCGTGCCCAGCGACGTGGTCGAGCTGGACGTCTGAACTCCCCCGGCCCGGCTCACCGCGGGCCGACCGCCGGTTCAGCCGCGCTCGACGGCGCCCTTGATCCGCTCCAGGGTGGTGCGGATGCCGGCGGCGAGCTCCTCGTCGTGGCCGACCGCTCCCCCGATCAGCGGGGCCATCACGGTCGTGCCGACGCTGAACCGCGGCAGCTCGCGTCGTCCGGTCAGCCGGGTCCCGACCGCGGTCGGCTCGAGCTCGTAGCTCCAGGTGGCGCCGCTCTCGCGGGTCCTCCACGCGACCGCGCGGGCCGGGTCGAAGCGCACCACCGTCGACGTCGTCGGCCACACGGCCCAGCCGCGCCGGTTGAGGCCGAGCAGCCGGGTGCCCACGCCTGAGCGCTTGGAGCCCAGCACGATGATCCGCCGGCACTCCGGGCTCCACTCGCTCATCCGCGTCACGTCGGAGACCGTCTCCCAGACGGTGGCGGGCGAGGCGGCGACCTCGACGGAGGCGCTGATCGGCAGGGGCTGGTTCATGGGTCTCCTCGTGCGGGCGTGCTGGGGGCGGGCGGGTCACGGCCGGGCGGCCGGGCAGGGAGCGTGTTGTCGGCGGGAGGTGCGGCTCAGGCGAGCCAGCCGCGGAGGGCGTCGTACACGTCGGGGTGGTTGAGCAGGCCGAAGTGCCCGGTGCCGGGCACGTGCAGCACGTCGGCGTCGGGGAACATCGGACGGCCGCGCCGGGGCGTGCCCACCGCGGACGGGTAGCGCACGAGCAGGTCGCCGAGCACCTCGCTGACCGGGTGCCGGTGCGAGCCGGCCAACGTGGCGGCCACGAGGTGGTAGCGGGCGTTCGGGAGCGCCTGGACATCGGCGGCCAGGCCCTGGCGCAGGTTCAGGATGCCCACGCTGCGGAAGTCCAGGATCCGCCCGATCGGCGCCGACTCGGGCAGCGCGCCAAGCACCCGGGAGCCGGCGTGCACGACCCGCTCCAAGGGCGCGCCGAGGTGCGGGGTGCCCAGGGTCACCACGTTGGTGACGCGCAGCGTCCACGGCTCGGCGGCCTCGGTGACGACGGCGCAGGCTGCCCGCATGATGAGCCCGCCCATGGAGTGACCCACGAGCGCGATCCGGCGGACCCGGGTGGGCCAGGCGGCGACGAGCTCCTCGAGGAGCGAAGCCAGCGCGACGCCGTTCTCCGCGATCGGGAGACCGGTGTTCGCGCGCAGCCGTACCGGCGTCCACGTCGTCTCGTCGCCCAGCCGGGAGTCGTAGGTGCCTCCGACCTCGTCGCGGCGCAGGTCCCAGGAGTCGTCGTTCTCCCCCAGCCCGTGCAGGAAGACCGCGACGTCGCCGGTGGCGGCCGGGAAGGCCGCGGCGAGGGCGTCACGGTCGAGGGGTACGTCGCGGCCGTCGCGCCGCACCGCCATCGGGATGGCCAGCTCGGGCTGCTCGTCGCGGAGCCGGTCGCCGATCAGGCCGTTCACCGCGGAGAGCACCTGCCGCCCGCCGCGGCCCTCCTGGAGCCGGGGTCCGATGCCCTGCCGCTCGACGGCGCGCAGCCCCGCGCTGGCCGCCTTGAGGCCGGCGCCCAGGCCGCCGTACACGGTGGAGGAGATGCCGTCGTGCAGGGCCTGCGGCAGGCGGGCCGAGCCGCCGGTGGCGCGGTTCGTGAGCGCGAAGACGCGCCGGGCCACGGCGCCGTGCACGTCGCGGACGGTGCCGAGGACCAGGTCCTCCGCGTAGTCACCCGCGAGCGCCGCCGCGCCGGCCACTCCTACCTCACGCGGCCCGCGGGTGCCGCCGGTTTCGGGACGAGACGTCCTGGTCTGGCTCACCGGGCAAGTGTCGGCGGCATACCTCCGGTATGTCAACGTCCGTGTCGCGGGTCGTCACGGGCCGCCCGGCAACGCGACGGGCGCGCCACCTCGACACAGCGGTGTCGTGGTGACGCGCCCGGCGTCGGAGCGATGCTGCGGGATCAGGACTCGGCGGACTTCTCCGCGTCGTCCTCGGTGCTCTCCGCGGTCTCCGCGGAGGGCTCGGCGATGGAGCCGTCGGGCTGCAGGTTCTTGAGCTCGACGTGGTTGCCGGACTCGTCGGTGACCTTCGCGGACTCGACGATGGTGGCCAGCGCCTTGCCCCGGACGACCTCGGAGACCATCTCGGGGATGTGGTTGTGCTCGACCATGTGCTTGGCGAACTCGTTGGGGTCCTGGCCGGACTGCTGCGCACGACGGAAGAGGTGCTCGGACAGCTCCTGCTGCTCGACGCCGATCTCTTCCTTCTTCGCGACCTCGTCGAGGATGAACTGCGCCGCGACGGCGTCGCGGACCCGCTGCGCGAGGTCAGTCTCGAACTCCTCGGCGGTCTGGCCCTCGGACTCGAGGTACTGCTCCATGGTCATGCCGGCGTACATCAGCTGCTGCTCGATGTTCTCGCGGCGGGCCTGGAGCTCGGAGTCGACCACGGCGTCGGGGAGCGGGATCTCGACGAGGTCGAGGACCTTCTCGAGGACGGCGTCGCGCGCGGCGGCCGCCTGCTCGAGGCGCTTGCCGCGCTGGAGACGGGTTCGGACGTCCTCGGTCAGCTCGGCCACGGTGTCGAACTCGGAGGCGGTCTGCGCGAAGTCGTCGTCGAGCTCGGGGAGCTCCTGCTCCTTCACGGCGCTGACCTTGACCTCGACGTCGACGTCCTCGCCGAGGGCGTCGCCGCCCACGAGCTGCGAGGAGAAGGTCTTCTCGTCGCCGGCCTTCATGCCGGCGAGGGCCTCGTCGAGCCCGTCGAGCATGCCGCCGCGGCCGATCTGGTAGCTCATCCCGCTGACCTCGGCGCCCTCGACGACCTCGCCGTCCTTGCTGGCCTTGAGGTCGATCACGACGAAGTCGCCGTCGGCGGCCTCCCGCTCGACCTCGTTGAGGGTGGCGAAGCGCTCGCGCAGGTTCTTGACCTGCTCCTCGACGTCCTCGTCGGTCACCGCGACGTCGTCGACGGTCACCTCGAGCCCGTCGTACTCGGGCAGCGTGATCTCGGGGCGTACGTCGACCTCAGCACTGAACTCGAGGGTCTCGTTGTCCTCGAACTTGGTGATCTCGATCTCCGGCTGCGCGAGCGGCTGGAGGTCGGCCTCCTGCAGGGCCTGCACGTAGAGCTGCGGCAGGGCGTTGTTGATCGCCTCGTCGAGCACCGCGGCCCGGCCGACCTGACGGTCGATGACCATCGGGGGGACCTTGCCCTTGCGGAAGCCGGGGACGTTGATCTGCTGAGCGATCTTCTTGTACGCCGCGTCGAGGCTCGGCTTGAGCTCCTCGAAGGGCACCTCGACGGTGAGCTTGGCCCGGGTGGGGCTCAAAGTCTCGACGGCGCTCTTCACAGGTGTTCTCCTCAAATATGTATGCAGTGTTCTGACAGGTGGTGACGGTCGTGCTCGGGGCGGGCACACTCACCGACCTTCTGGCCGGTCCGTGAGCGCGGTCGGGGCGACAGGACTCGAACCTGCGATCTCCTGCTCCCAAAGCAGGCGCGCTAGCCACTACGCTACGCCCCGGTGGATAACCCACGGGAGTCTAGTGGACGAGCCCCTGCTCGCCGTAATCGCGCCCGGGGCGCGAAACCGCCGCGGTCGATTGGTACCGGACATTTGTCCTGTGGCACGATTGACCCGCGCCGACCGGGTCGAACCCGGCGGTCTCGCGGATGTAGCTCAATGGTAGAGCCCTAGTCTTCCAAACTAGCTACGCGGGTTCGATTCCCGTCATCCGCTCCGAAGACGCCCCGGTCCCCCAGAGCCCGGGGCGTTCGTCGTCTCCGGCCGCGGTCCGGGACGCTCAGCGGCGGTGCAGCAGGAACAGCGCGCGGTCGTCGTTCATCGACTCGAGCTCGTCGATCAGCCGGTTCGCGCCCTGCTCGAAGCCGAGCCGGAGCAGCCGCTCCCCCTGCCCGAGCAGCTTGTCGATGCCGAGCGAGATGTCGCGCTGCGGGGTCTCGACCAGCCCGTCGGTGAACATCAGCAGCGCGTCGCCGCGGCGCAGGACGCCCGTGACCGTCGTGAAGTCGGCGTCGCGCATGAGCCCGAGCACCGGACCCTCGGTCTCGTGCACGCCCCACCGGCCGGAGCCTGCGAAGAGCTGGACCGCGGGCGGATGGCCGGCCGAGCGGAGCTCGAACGCGCCCGTGCGCAGGTCGAGGGAGAGGTGTACGGCGGTCGCGAACCCCTCGCTCCAGTCCTGGCGGAGCAGGTAGTCGTTCGCGGCGGGCAGGAACTGCTCCGGGGGCAGCGCGCCGAGCAGGCCGCCGAAGGAGCCGGAGAGCAGCAGGGACCGGGTGCCGGCCTGCTCGCCCTTCCCGGACACGTCGACCACGGCGACCTCGAGCTTCTCGTCGTCGTGGGACTTGCTCGCCACGATGAAGTCACCGGCGAACGACGAGCCGCCCGCCGAGCGCATCACGGCCTCGGAGTACCAGCCCCCGGGGAGGTCGGGGATGTTGCTCTGCTTGCTGATCCGCTCGCGCAGGTCGACCAGCATCGACTCGCCGCGGGAGCCCGCGACGCCGAGCTGGGAGCGGCGGAAGGAGGAGATCAGGATGATCAGCCCGACCACGAAGCAGATCACGATGCCGCCCACGCGACGCTCGTCGATCTCGTCCTCGGCCACCGCGAGCACCAGCATGCCGAGGGTCGCCACCACGAACCACGGCAGCGTCCGCGGCCCGAGGAGCTGGTTGGCGAGCACCATCGGCACGACCAGGAGGGTCACCGGGACGATCACGTCGGTGACCGCCACGGCGTAGGCCGCCACCGCGCTCAGGACCCCGAGCGTGATCACCCAGGACAGCTCGGAGTAGCGCAGCCGTCGCCAGGCCCGGCTCCAACGACGGCTCAGCTGGCGCGCGGGGAGGCGGGCCGGCCGGCCGGTGTGCGGAGCTGCAACCACAGGGGCACCTTAGTGTCGTCGGGCGGGGGCGGGCAGGAGGTCGGGACAAGGGTACGGGTGCCCGCCGCTCAGGGGACTCCCGCACGCGACCGGAACCGGGGCTGGCACCGCGGGCACCAGAACAGGTTGCGTGCCGCGAGCACCTCGGTGCGCACCCGCGAGCCGCACACGTGGCAGGGCCGGTCGTGGCGGCGGTAGACGTAGACCTCTCCCCCGTGGTCGTCCTTGCGCGGGTCGCGGCCCATCGCCTCGGGGGTGTGCTCGTCGCGCACGGTGTCGATGCGGCCGGTCGCCACGCCCTCGTGCATCAGCGCCACGAGGTCGTGCCAGATCGCGTCGAACTGGCCGCGGCGCAGCGTGTTGCCCGGGCGCAGCGGGTGCATCCGGTGCCGGAACAGCACCTCGGCGCGGTAGACGTTGCCGACCCCGGCGATCACGGCCTGGTCCATGAGCAGGGTCCCGATCGGCGCCCTGCTCCGCCGTACCCGCTCCCAGGCCCGGACCGCGTCGGCGTCAGCGCGCAGCGGGTCCGGTCCGAGCCGCTCGACGACCGCGCACCGCTGGTCCTCGGTGAGCAGCTCGCACGCGGTCGCGCCGCGGAGGTCGGCGTACGACGGGGTGCCGGTGACCGTCCCGGCCGAGGCCAGCCGCATCCGGACCTGACCGACCGGCGCGGGCACGGGACCGCGGTGCACGTCGAGCCTGCCGTAGAGCCCGAGGTGGACGTGCACGAAGCGGCCGCCCTCGAACCGGACGAACAGGTGCTTGCCCCACGCCTCGGCGGTCTCGAGGACGGTGCCGTCGAGCAGCGCGGCCGACGCGGCGAACCGGCCCTGCGGGCTGGACACCTCGACGCGCTCGCCGGCGAAGTGCTCGGTGAGCGTCGCGGCGAGGCGGTGGAGGGTGTGGCCCTCGGGCACGGGCGGTGAGCCCTACGACCGCGCGCCGAGCGCGGACTCGGGCAGCGGCGGCAGGTTGCCGGTCTTCTCGTAGTCGCCGAGCATGCCGATGCGCCGGTCGTGCCGCTCGCCGTTGCTGTAGGGGGTCTTGAGGAAGACGTCGATGAAGCGGGTCATCTCCTCGAGCGTGTGCATCCGGCCGCCCACCGAGATCACGTTGGCGTCGTTGTGGTCGCGGGCCAGGGAGGCGATCTCCTCGCTCCACACCAGCGCCGCCCGGATCCCCTTGACCTTGTTGGCGGCCATCTGCTCGCCGTTGCCGGACCCGCCGATCACGACGCCGTAGCTCTCGTGGCCGTCCTCGCGGTCGGAGGCCACGCCCTCGGCCGCCCGCAGGCAGAACGGCGGGTAGTCGTCGAGGGCGTCGTAGACGAAGGGGCCGTGGTCGACGACCTCGTGGCCCTGGTCGACCAGCCAGGTCAGCAGGTGGTCCTTGAGGTCGAGGCCGGCGTGGTCGGATCCGAGGTGAACGCGCATGGGCCCAAGATTATCCGGCGGTCACCGGCGGCCGCCGAGCCGGTCGGCAGCCGTGCGCGGCGTCACGCCCGGCCCGGGCGTCGGTCAGACCGTGCGACGCAGGAAGTCGGCGATCTCCGCGAGCGACTCCTCCGCGGCGTCGAACATCGCGGGCTGCCGCCAGAAGCCGTGCACCATGCCGGCGTACGTGGTCAGCTCGGTGGGTACGCCGGCCTCCCGCATCAGCCGCGCCAGCTCGACGTCCTCGTCGACGAGCGGGTCGTGCTCGGCGGCCTGCACCAGGCTGGGCGGGAGCGTGCCCAGGAGCGGGGAGTCGATCGGCGCGAGGTCGGGGTCGGCTAGGTCGGCGGACGGCCCGGCGTACTGCTGCCAGTACCAGGCGGCGTCGTCCGCGCCCAGGCCGCCGGCCTCGCGGTGGTAGGACTCGAACCGCATCCGCGGGTCGACGAAGGGGTAGACCAGCACGGCGGCGGCGAAGGTGCCCGGGTGGCGCAGCGCGGCGACCAGGGCGAGGTTCGCGCCGGCGCTGTCGCCGAGCACGACCGGGCGGCCGGTGTCGACGCCCGCGGCCGGGCCGTGCTCGAGCAGCCAGGCCAGGGCGGTGTCCACGTCGTCGGGGGCGGCCGGGAACCGGTGCTCGGGCGGACGCCGGTAATGCACGGTGAGCACCGCGGCGCCGGTCCGGTTCGCGATCCGCCGCGACTGCGCGTCGTGGGTCTCGAGGTCACCGAACACGAACCCGCCGCCGTGCAGGTACACGACCGCGGTGGCCCCGGTGGTCCCGCTCCCGGCCTCGGCCGGGAGGTAGAGCCGGCAGGGCACCCCGTCGGCGTCGACGTCCTCGGCCCGCGCCACGTCCTCCCGGGGCTCGGCGGCGGCCTGCTCGCGGGCGAGGCGGCGCTGCGCGTCGACGTCGAAGCCGGGGTCGCTGACCCGCGGGCCCCGGGCCCACAGCGCCATCGCGGCCTCGGCCTGCGGGTGCAGCACCATCAGCGCTCCTCGAGCCGCTCGAGCTCCTCCTCGACCACCGAGGGGTCGAGCTTGGTGAACACCGGGGCCGGTTTGGCCACCGGTGTGCCCGGGGTGATCGGCCGGCGCTCCCAGCGGGGCGTGCCGGAGTACTCCCCGGTGATGATCGGGTACGACGGGCCGCCGTCGAGGTCCTCGACCTCCTCGATCACCGGCATCGGCGCGACGTCCCCGGCGCCCCCGAGCACCGCGTCGACGGCGTTGGCGCTGTGCGGCAGGAACGGCGAGAGGATCAGGTTGCAGTCGGCCACCGCCTGCGCGGTCACGTGCAGCACCGTGCCGAGCCGCTCCCGCTCGTCGTCGCCCTTGAGCTTCCAGGGCGCCATGTCGGAGACGTACTTGTTCACCTCCGCGACCACCCGCATCGCCTCGCCGACGGCCTGCTTCTGCCGGTGCCGCGCGATCAGCCCGCCCACGGTGCCGAAGCCTGCGTCGACCGTCGCGAGCAGCGCGGTGTCCTCCGCGGTGAGCTCGCCGGCCTCGGGGATCTCGCCGAAGCTCTTCGCGATCATGTTCGCGGTGCGGTTGACCAGGTTGCCCCAGCCCGCGACGAGCTCGTCGTTGGTGCGGCGGACGAACTCCGCCCAGGTGAAGTCGCTGTCCTGGTTCTCCGGTCCGGCCGCGGAGATGAAGTAGCGCAGCGCGTCGGGCTGGTAGCGCGAGAGCACGTCGCGGACGTAGATCACCACCGCCTTCGACGAGGAGAACTTCCGGCCCTCCATGGTCAGGAACTCGCTGGAGACCACCTCGGTGGGCAGGTTCAGGCGGCCGTACTCCCCCGGCTCGCCGCCTCGGCTGCCCCGCCCGTCGTACGCGAGGAGCTCCGCGGGCCAGATCTGGCTGTGGAAGGTGATGTTGTCCTTGCCCATGAAGTAGTACGACAGGGCCTCGGGGTCGTTCCACCACTCGCGCCAGCGGTCGGGCTCGCCGAGGCGGCGGGCCCACTCGATCGACGCGGAGAGGTAGCCGATCACCGCGTCGAACCAGACGTAGAGCCGCTTGGTCGGCTGCTCGAGCCACCCCTCGAGCGGGATCGGGATCCCCCAGTCGATGTCGCGGGTCATCGCCCGCGGCCGGATGTCCTCGAGGATGTTCTGGCTGAACTTGATCACGTTCGGCCGCCAGGTGCCCGAGGCCTCGCGCTCGTCGAGCCACTCCGCCAGCGCGTCGGCGAGCGCGGGCAGGTCGAGGAAGAAGTGCTGGGTCTCCACGAACTGCGGGGTCTCCCCGTTGATCCGCGAGCGCGGGTTCTTCAGCTCGGTCGGGTCGAGCTGGTTGCCGCAGTTGTCGCACTGGTCCCCGCGGGCGCCGTCGTACCCGCAGATCGGGCAGATCCCCTCGATGTACCGGTCGGGCAGGGTGCGTCCCGTCGACGGGGAGATCGCGCCGTGCGTGGTCTGCTCGATCATGTAGCCGTTGGCGTGCACGGTGGTGAACATCTGCTGCACGACGGCGTAGTGGTTGCGCGTCGTGGTGCGGGTGAACAGGTCGTAGCTCAGGCCGAGAGCGGCGAGGTCCTCGACGATGACCCGGTTGTTGCGGTCGGCGAGATCGCGGGCCGAGACGCCCTCGGCGTCGGCGGCGACCAGGATCGGGGTGCCGTGCTCATCGGTCCCGGAGACCATGAGCACGTCGTGTCCGGCCATCCGCATGTACCGGCTGAAGACGTCGGAGGGCACACCGAAACCGGCCACGTGGCCGATGTGGCGCGGGCCGTTTGCGTACGGCCAGGCGACGGCGGACAGAACTTTGCTCATGTGCCCGATCCTATTGGCGACGACAACGCGGTTCGCGCCCCGGTGGCCGCGATGGACCCGCGCTGCCGGAGTGGGTGCGCACGGCGCTGCGACGGCACCCCACGGTCCGGGCACCGAGCGGCGGCGGCCGGAGTCCGGGTCAGGCTCGGGAGACCTCGCATCCGACCGTGCCTCGACGGGTCAGTCAGGAGAAGTCGGGGTCCCGGTCGCGGGAGCGCTTGAGCTCGAAGAAGCCGGGAGTGCCCGCGACCAGCACCACGCCGTCCCACAGCCGCCCGGCGTCCTCGCCCTTCGGGGCGGGGGTCACCACGGGGCCGAAGAAGGCCACGCCCTCCACGCTGATCACCGGCGTGCCGACGTCCATCCCCACCTGGTCCATGCCGAGGTGGTGGGACTTGCGGACCGCGTCGTCGTACTGCGGGTCGTCCATCGCGTCCGCGAGCGCCTGCGGCAGGCCGACCTCGGCCAGCGACTCCTCGACCAGGGCGCGGTCGATGGCGCGGCCCTCGAGGTGGATCCGGTTGCCCAGGGCGGTGTACAGCGGCAGGAGCACGTCGTCCCCCTCGGCCTGCGCGGCGGCCACCGCGACGCGCACCGGGCCCCAGGCCGGCTCGAGCATCCTTCGGTAGTCCTCCGGGATGTCCTTGTCCTGGTTGAGGTAGGCCAGGCTCATCACGTGGAAGGACGGCGCGATCCGCCGCACCTTCTCCACCTCGAGCAGCCAGCGCGACGTCATCCACGCCCACGGGCACAGCGGGTCGAACCAGAAGTCGACGGGGGTGCGCTCGACGGCGCCGGCGTCGTTCCGGGTCTCGACGGTGCTCTCGGGGGCCACGGGCATCTCCTCGGCTGGGTGAAACTCCACTACATCGGAACAATCAGGTAACCGCTTGGCCTGTTCCCCGTCAGGGGTGTAAGGATGCGCACATGCCTGGAACCAACCTCACCCGGGACGAGGCGCGCGCCCGCGCCGAGCTCCTCAGCGTCGACTCCTACACCGTGGACCTCGACCTCACCACGTCCGACACCACCTTCGGGTCCACGACCGTGATCCGGTTCTCGTGCTCGAAGCCCGGTGCGTCCACGTTCGCCGACCTGGTCGGCGCCACGATCCACGAGCTGACGCTCAACGGGACGCCGCTCGACCCGGCCGCGGTCTACCGCGACAACCGGATCGAGCTCGACGGGCTCGCCGCGGACAACGAGCTGCGCGTCGTCGCCGACTGCACCTACAGCCGCACGGGCGAGGGCCTGCACCGCTTCGTGGACCCCGCCGACGAGCGGGTTTACCTCTACACGCAGTTCGAGGTCCCCGACGCGCGCCGGGTGTACACCACCTTCGAGCAGCCCGACCTGAAGTCGGTGTTCACCTTCCGGGTGAAGGCACCGTCGCACTGGAAGGTCGTCTCCAACGCCGCCACCCCCGAGCCCGTCGAGGCCGGCGTCGGCACGAGCGTGTGGAACTTCCCCACCACCGAGCGGATGTCGACGTACATCACCGCGCTGGTGGCCGGGGAGTACCACCAGGTGATGGACTCCTACGCCGGCAAGGGCGGCGAGATCTCCCTGGGCCACTACTGCCGCCAGTCGATGGCCGAGCACCTCGACACCGCCGAGCTCCTCGAGATCACCAAGCAGGGCTTCGCGTTCTTCGAGGACGCCTTCGACTTCCCCTACCCCTTCGGCAAGTACGACCAGCTCTACGTGCCGGAGTACAACATGGGCGCGATGGAGAACGCCGGCTGCGTGACCTTCCGCGACGAGTACCTCCCCCGCAGCCGCCAGACCCACGCCTTCTACGAGCAGCGCGCCAACACCGTGCTGCACGAGATGGCGCACATGTGGTTCGGCGACCTGGTCACCATGAGGTGGTGGGACGACCTCTGGCTGAACGAGTCCTTCGCCGAGTGGGCCTCGCACCACGCCTCGGTCAAGGCCACCAAGTACGTCGAGGCGTGGACCGGGTTCACCAACGGCCGCAAGAACTGGGCCTACCGGCAGGACCAGCTCCCCTCCACCCACCCGGTCGCCGCGGACAACTACGACCTCGAGGCCGTCGAGGTGAACTTCGACGGGATCACCTACGCCAAGGGCGGGTCGTCGCTCAAGCAGCTCGTGCACTGGGTCGGTGAGGAGCGGTTCATCGAGGGCCTGCGCGCCTACTTCAAGAAGCACGCATTCGGTAACAGCGAGCTCGAGGACCTGCTCGGCGCGCTCGAGGAGGCCTCCGGCCGCGACCTGCAGGCCTGGTCGCAGGAGTGGCTGCAGACCTCCGGGGTCAACACGATGACCGCCGCGTTCGAGGTCGACGCCGACGGCGCGTTCACCTCCTTCGCCGTGCACCAGTCGGCCCACCCCGACTTCCCGACGATCCGTCGCCACCGCATGGGGATCGGCCTCTACGACAGCGTCGAGGGTCGCCTGGTCCGCCGTACGTCGGTGGAGATCGACGTCGTGGGCGAGCGCACCGAGGTCGCCGAGCTCGTCGGCGAGCGGCAGCCGGACCTGGTGCTGCTCAACGACGGCGACTACACCTACTCCAAGATCCGGCTCGACGAGCGGTCGCTGGCCACCGTCGTGGGCTCGATCGACACCCTCGACGACTCCCTGGCGCGGGCGCTGTGCTGGGGCGCGACCTGGGACATGACCCGCGACGCGGAGATGTCCACCAGCGACTTCGTCACGCTCGTGCTGCGCGGGCTCGGCACCGAGACCGACCTGACCGCGGTCGGCTCGCTGCTGCGCAACGCCAAGACCGCGGTGGACCTCTACTCCGCCCCGGCCTCGCGCGCCTCGCTCAAGGCCACCTGGGAGAGCGGGCTGCGCAAGCTGCTCGAGAACGCCGAGCCGGGCAGCGACCACCAGCTCGCCCTGGCCCGGGCCTACGGCGCGGCCGCGACCAGCGAGGAGGCGCTCGGCTTCGTGCAGGGCCTGTACGACGGCTCGGCCACGCTCGACGGCCTCACCGTCGACACCGACCTGCGCTGGGCGCTGCTGAAGTCGCTGGCCGCCTCCGGTCGGGCCGACCGCGACGCGGTGCTCGCCGAGCGCGACCGGGACAACACGATCTCCGGTCAGGAGAACGCCGCCGCGGCCCTCACGGTGATCCCGACCGCCGAGGCCAAGGAGACCGCCTGGAACGACGCGGTCGTCCGCGACGACGTGCCCAACGAGACGCAGCGCAGCATCGCGTTCTCCTTCCAGGTCCCCGGCCAGGAGGAGCTGCTCGCACCGTACGTCGCCCGCTACCTCGACGTCGCGGCCACGATCTGGGAGCAGAAGGGCGTGCAGCGGGCCACCGTGGTGCTGGTCAACCTGTTCCCGCGGGCGATCCCGACGCGGGAGACCCTCGACACGGTCAACGCCTGGCTCGCGACCTCCGACGCCAACCCCGCGGCCAAGCGCTACGTCCGCGAGGGCTGCGCCGACCTCGAGCGTGCGCTCGCCGCCCAGGCCAGGGACGCCGGCATCACCGGCTAGACCGGTCTGTTCCGGGGCACACCGGACACCCGCCGCTCACGTGAGAAGGGCCGCACCCCTCGGGGTGCGGCCCTTCTGCGTTGCGTGCGTACGGGAGGCGCTAGGCGCCTGCGTGCAGCATCCGCGGCTTGCGGGCGTGCTCCGCGAGCATCAGCACGCCCTGCTTGATGCCACCGACCAGGTCGCCTGCGGCGAAGGCGGTCTGCATCGACAGGGCGGCCAGCCGCACCTCGCTGTCGTCGAGGTCGCGGCGCACCTCGGCGCCGGTCACGATCTCCAGGATCCGGGCGGCCGGGTCGACCATCACCAGCACGGTGCGGTCGGGGGCGGTCAGCGTGGAGTGCAGCCGGTGCGCGAACGGGCCGGTCTCGCCCTCGGAGGCACCGACGTAGACGGAGAACTCGTAGCGGCAGACCGTCTCGGCGTCGCGGATCGCCCTGTCGATCTCGTGCCGCTCCGGGGCGGTGAAGGCGTCACCAGCGGACACTTGCGCCACCCCGGTCGGCCTCGTCGTGGCCCTCGATCGCCTTCGGGTCGACCTTGTCGGCCGCCTCGAGCCCGCCGCGCGGGCCGCCGAACCACTCGCTCTCGCTGCGCCAGGCCTGGCCCGGCGCGTGCTTCTCGCCGCGCACCATCGAGGGGATCAGCACGAGCAGGCTGATCACCACGAACAGCGCCAGCGGGATGGCGACCAGGACGATCAGGAAGGCCATGGGAGACACCGGCTCGGCGACCTCCCACCCCTCCGGCGGAGCCGCGACGGCGGCCGTGGAAGCGACGGAGACGAGGACGGCCGGGGTCAGCGCGACCGCTCGGGAGAGTCGTCGTACGACGGGCTGGTTGAGGTCAGACATCACGGTGTCAAGGGTACCGAACCCGGTTTGGCGGCCGAGAGGCGATCTCGTAGCCTGCGACGCATGAGCCTGTTCGACAACGCCACTGTCTGTAGCGGGGTGCAGAGCAACTCCTGCGACCTCGTCTACAACGTGACCAGGAACGACACCCTGGCCGTCGCCGCGGCCTGGGTGATCGGCAAGCCCATCGCCATCCTCGGTCTGGTGCTGCTGGGCGTGATCGCGCGCTGGCTGCTGCACCGCCTGATCGACCGGGTCACCAGCCGCGCCTCCGAAGGCGTGATGCCGAACGCGCTCACCCGCAGCAAGCTCGGCCGGGCCGGCGAGCGGGTCCTGGTCAGCGGCTCCCCCGCCACCGCCCGCCGGGTCCAGCGCGCCAAGACCATGGGCTCCCTGCTCAAGAGCGTGGTCACCGGCGTGATCTTCACCATGATCCTGATCATGTCGATCGCCGAGCTCGGCTACGACGTGGCCCCGCTGATCGCGAGCGCCGGGGTGATCGGCGTCGCGCTCGGTTTCGGCGCGCAGAGCCTGGTCAAGGACTTCTTGTCCGGGATCTTCATGATCTTCGAGGACCAGTACGGCGTCGGCGACGTGATCGACGCGGAGTACGCCTCCGGCACCGTCGAGGCGGTCAGCCTCCGGGTCACCCGGCTCCGCGACGTGGACGGCACGGTCTGGTACGTCCGCAACGGCGAGATCCTGCGGATCGGCAACATGAGCCAGAACTGGGCCCGCAGCGTCCTCGACATCCGGGTCGGCTACTCCGAGGACCTCTACCGCGTGCAGAACCTGCTCAAGGAGATCGCCCACGACCTGTGGGAGGACGACGACTTCAAGAAGGTCATCATCGAGGAGCCCGAGGTCTGGGGCGTGCAGTCGCTCGACCCCGAGGGCGTCGTGGTCCGGGTGACCCTGAAGACCGCGCCGCTCGAGCAGTGGGAGGTGGCCCGCGAGATGCGCGAGCGGATCAAGGCCCGCTTCGACCACGAGGGCATCGAGATCCCGCTCCCCCAGCGCGTCGTGTGGCACCGCGAGCAGCCGGGCAGGGCCGCGGCCTCCCCGAACGGCACGGGTGCGGACACGACGAAGGCCCCGGACACTGCCGGGGCCTCCGAGGGGCGCTGACCCGCGCCGGCGGGCGTGCTGCGGTGACCCGGGTCACGCCGGGACGGATCCCGCTCAGGCGAGCGACGCGTCCAGGGTGATCGTGGTGCCGGTGAGCGCCTGCGACACCGGGCAGTTGGCCTTGGCGTCCTCCGCGGCGGCCTGGAAGTCCTCGGCGCTGAGCCCCTCGACCGTGCCGACCACGGTGATGTGGATGCCGGTGATGCCCTGGCCGGGCTGGAAGGTCACGTCGGCCTTGGTGTCGAGCGACTTCGGCGTGCCGCCGGCCTTCACGAGGGTGTTCGACAGCTGCATCGAGTAGCACGACGAGTGTGCGGCGGCGATGAGCTCCTCGGGGCTGGTCTTGCCGCCCGGCTCCTCGGTGCGCGCGGGCCAGGAGACGTCGTACGTGCCGAGACCGGAGGAGTCGAGGGTGACCTGGCCGGCGCCCTCGAAGAGCGTGCCCTGCCAGCGGGTGGTGGCGGTGCGGGTGGCTGCCATGTGTTTCTCCTTCTCGTCGGTGGCTTTCGTCTCGACTATGGCAGCCGGGTCAACCGGGCACTTGCCGGAGAGGGGACAATGGACCGGTGAGCAGCGAGCAGACCTTCTACGACGCGATCGGCGGCTACCCGACGATCGCGAAGATCGTGAACCGTTTCTACGAGGGTGTGGCCACCGACGAGCTGCTCCGGCCGATGTACCCCGAGGAGGACCTCGGCCCGGCCGCGGAACGGTTCACGCTGTTCCTGTGCCAGTACTGGGGCGGCCCGACGACGTACTCCGACAACCGTGGCCACCCGCGGCTGCGGATGCGACACGCGCCGTTCGCGGTGTCACCCGCCGCGAAGGACCGCTGGCTGGTGCACTTCCGGGCCGGTCTGGACGAGGCCGGGCTCACCGCGGAGCAGGACGCCCAGTTCTGGGACTACGTCACCCACGCCGCCCAGTTCATGGTGAACACCTTCGACGAGTGATGGCGCGGGTTTTGCTCCGTCGGCCATGATGTCGTGGTGACCAGCACCACAGTCGACTCCAGGCCGGTGCCCTCGCTGGGGGACGCCGAGGCCTACGTCGCCATGGTCTGCTTCAAGCACGGGCCACCCGAACGGGTCGGGGTCGAGCTGGAGTGGACCGTGCACCACCGCGACAGCCCCGCACGTCCGCTCGACCCCGCGCAGCTCGCCGACGCGCTCGGCGACCACGCGCCCCCCACCGTCGCCCCGGGCAGCCCCCATCTCCCGCTGCCGGACGGCTCCCAGGTCACCGTCGAGCCCGGTGGCCAGGTCGAGATCTCCTCCGCGCCGGACCACTCGGTCGGCGCCCTCCTCGACGCGGTGGCCCGCGACACCGCCGCCCTCGACTCCCTGCTCGCCTCCGCCGGCCTGGTCCGCGGCACCACCGGCATCGACTCGCACCGAGGCTCCGACCGGATCCTCGACGTCCCGCGCTACGCCGCGATGCAGTCCTTCTTCGACCGGATCGGCCCCTGGGGCTCCTCGATGATGTGCAGCACCGCGAGCACCCAGGTCTGCCTCGACGCCGGCGAGGAGGCCGACACCCCCGCCCGCTGGGCCGCCCTGCACAGCGTCGGCCCGGCCCTGGTCGCGCTCTTCGCCAACTCCCCCGTCGTCGCCGGCCGCGACACCGGCTGGGCCTCGAACCGGGTCCGCGCGACGCTGGGCACCTGTCCACCGGTCACCCACCCGCTGGCTCCCGGCGGCGACCCGGTCGGGTCCTGGGTGCGCAGCGCGATGACCGCCCCGGTGCTGTGCGTCCGTCGTGAAGGCCGCTGCTGGGACGTGCCGCGGCCCACCACGTTCGCGGAGTGGGTGACGGGATCGCTCGGGACCGCGCCGACGTACGACGACCTCGACTACCACCTGAGCACGCTCTTCCCCCCGGTCCGCCCCCGCGGCTACGTCGAGGTCCGGTACGTCGACGCGCAGCCGCCCGACGCCTGGCATCACCCGGCCGTGCTGCTCGCCGCCCTGATGTCGAGCCGCGGGACCGTGGAGCGGGCCGCCGAGCTGACCGAGCACTGCGCCGACCGCTGGCTGGCCGCCGCGCGGCACGGGCTGGACGACCCGACCCTGCGCGAGGCCGCGCGCGACCTCGTCGACCTGGCCGCGGACCACCTCGACCCCGACCTGTCCCCCGGCCTGGCCGACGACCTGGTCGACACCCTGCAGCGCCGCACCGCCCCGAACGCAGCGAGGAGGCCGCCCGCATGACCGCACCCGAGACCGACCACCCGATGACCGGGCTGGGCGCGGAGCAGCTCCGCACCCACGCCGCCGAGCACCTGCTCCGCGCCCGGGACCGCAGTGTCACGCTCACCGACGCCGTGGACGACGACGACCTGGTCCGCCAGCACTCCCCCCTGATGTCCCCGCTGGTGTGGGATCTCGCCCACGTCGGGAACCAGGAGGAGCTCTGGCTGGTGCGCGACGTGGGCCGCCGCGAGCCGGTCCGTGCCGACATCGACGAGCTCTACGACGCCTTCAAGCACGCCCGCTCCACCCGGCCCACACTGCCGCTGCTCGGCCCCGCCGAGGCCCGCGGCTACGTGCGGGAGGTGCGCGACAAGGTGCTCGACGTGCTCGACACCGCCTCCTTCGACGGGAACCGGCTGACCCGGCACGCGTTCGCGTTCGGCATGGTCGCCCAGCACGAGCAGCAGCACGACGAGACCATGCTGGCCACCCACCAGCTCCGGGTCGGCGCGCCGGTGCTCCAGGCCCCGGAGCCCCCCGCCCCGCGCGCCCCGCTCGCCGCGCGCGAGGTGCTCGTCCCCGCCGGGGAGTTCACCATGGGCACCTCCACCGAGCCGTGGGCGCTGGACAACGAGCGACCCGCCCACCCGTCGTACACCGACGCCTTCGTGATCGACGCCGGCTGCGTCACCTACGGCGAGTACCTGCGGTTCGTGGAGGCCGGCGGCTACGACCAGGCGCGGTGGTGGTCCGCCGCCGGCTGGCGCCACGTGCGGGAGGCCGGGCTCACCGGTCCGAAGTACCTCACCCGCGACGGGGACCGCTGGCTGCGCACCCGCTTCGGGTCGGTGGAGCCGGTCCGCGAGGACGAGCCGGTGACCCACGTCTGTTTCTACGAGGCCGAGGCGTACGCCGCCTGGGCGGGCAAGCGGCTGCCCACCGAGACCGAGTGGGAGAAGGCCGCCCGGTTCGATCCCGCCACCGGCCGCTCGCGGCGCTACCCGTGGGGCGACGACGACCCGGGCACCGAGCACGCCAACCTCGGCCAGCGACACCTGCGCGCGGCACCGGCCGGCGCCTACCCCGCGGGCGCCTCGCCGCTCGGTGTGCAGCAGCTGATCGGCGACGTGTGGGAGTGGACCGCCAGCGACTTCCTGCCCTACCCCGGCTTCCAGGTCTTCCCCTACGCGGAGTACTCCCAGGTGTTCTTCGGCCCCGACTACAAGGTGCTCCGCGGCGGCTCGTTCGGCACCGACCAGGTCGCCTGCCGCGGCACCTTCCGCAACTGGGACTACCCGATCCGGCGGCAGATCTTCGCCGGCTTCCGCTGCGCCCGCGACGCCCGGCCCGACGAGGTGGCCTGACCGTGTGCCGCCACCTGGCCTACCTCGGGGCGCCGGTGCCGCTGGCCGAGGTGGTCCTCGACCCGAGCCACGGGCTGCTCGAGCAGACCTGGGCGCCGGCGGACATGCGCGGCAGCGGCACCGTGAACGCCGACGGCTTCGGGGTCGGCTGGTACGACGGGGACGGCGACGCGCTGCGCTACCGCCGGGCCGTGCCGATGTGGGCCGACGCCGGCTTCCCCGACCTCGCGCGCCGGGCCCGGTCCTCGGCGATCCTGGCCGCCGCCCGCAACGGCACAGTCGGCATGCCGGTGGTGGAGACCGCGTGCGCGCCGTTCCGGCACGGCCGCTGGCTGTTCAGCCACAACGGCGTCGTGGCCGGCTGGCCGGCGTCGGTGGAGCGGCTGGCCGCGGCGCTGCCGGTCGCGGACCTCCTGGTGCTCGACGCGCCCACCGACAGCGCCGTTCTGTGGGCGCTCGTGCGCCGGCGGCTGCTCGACGGGGTCGCCCCGGAGAAGGTGGTCGAGTCGGTCACCACCGAGGTCGGCACGGCTGCGCCCGGCTCCCGGCTGAACCTGCTGCTCACCGACGGCGAGACGGTCGCCGCCTCGACGTGGGGGCACAGCCTGTCCGTGCGCGAGGCGGCCGACCACGTCGTGGTCGCCTCCGAGCCGTTCGGCCCCGACCCCGCCGCGTGGGAGCCCGTCCCCGACCAGCACCTCGTGGTCGCGGACGCCTCCTGCGCCACCGTCCGCCCCCTGTCCTGAGTCGAAAGGCACCCGCGATGAACCAGCCCGTGATCGACGTACACCTCACGCCCGACCACGCATCTCGGGCGCTGCGCCAGGACGTGCTGTCCGGGCTCGGCACGCAGCCGAAGTCGCTGCCGCCGAAGTGGTTCTACGACGCCCGGGGCAGCGAGCTGTTCGAGGAGATCACCCGGCTCCCGGAGTACTACCCCACCCGCGCCGAGCGGGAGATCCTGCAGACCCGGGCCGGCGAGCTCGCCCGGCGCACCGGGGCCCGGGCGCTGGTCGAGCTCGGGTCGGGGTCCTCGGAGAAGACCCGGCTGCTGCTCGACGCGTTGCGCGCGCACGGGACGCTGGATGAGTTCGTGCCGCTCGACGTGTCGGAGTCCGCGCTGCGCGAGGCGGTCGACGCGATCGCGGCGGACTACCCCGGCCTGCGCGTGCACGGCGTGGTCGGCGACTTCACCGAGCACCTCGGCCGGCTGCCGGGCGGCTCCCCGCGCCTGGTCGCCTTCCTCGGCGGCACCATCGGCAACCTGCTGCCCGAGGAACGCGCCCGTTTCCTGGCCGGGGTGCGGGAGGTGCTGCAGCCGGGCGAGTGGCTGCTGCTGGGGACCGACCTCGTCAAGGACCCCGAGACGCTGGTCCGGGCGTACGACGACGCGGCCGGCGTCACCGCGCAGTTCAACCTCAACGTGCTGCGCGTGCTGAACCGGGAGCTCGGCGCCGACTTCGACGTCGACGCGTTCACCCACGTCGCCCGCTGGGACGCCGAGCACGAGTGGATCGAGATGCGGCTGCGGGCCACCCGGGTGATGCGGGCCGCGGTCCCCGAGGTGGACCTGCGGCTCCGGCTCGAGGAAGGTGAGGAGATCCGCACGGAGATCTCCGCGAAGTTCCGGCGCGAGGGCGTGGAGGCCGAGCTCAAGGAGGCCGGCTTCGACCTCGACGCGTGGTGGACCGACGAGCAGGGCCGGTTCGCGCTCTCCCTGGCCCGGGCGGTCTAGCGGAGCCGCCCGCCCGTGCGCAGGCGGGTCCAGCGGGGTCCTGTTCCCCGGCGCGGGCGGTCCAGCGGGGTCCTGCTTGCCGCCGCGGGCGGTCCAGCGGGGCTAGCGGCAGGTGCGGACCAGCGCGTCGGCCAGCCGGGTGTAGTCGTCCTCGGTGTTGTAGACCTGCCCCGAGAAGCGCACCAGCGGCGCGCCGTGGAACCACGCCGTCCCGACCTCGACCCGGTGCTCCGTGCTCAGCCGGTCGTACAGGGCGCGTGCGCTCGCGGCGTCGGTGACCACGCCGTCGGGGAGTCGCACCAGCCGCATGCACGGCGCCGGGCTGTGCGGGAGGCCGGCCAGGTCGGTCCCCAGCCGTTCCGCGACATGGCGCTGTCCCGCGGCGACGAGGACGGCGTTGCGTCGTACCTGCTCCCAGCCGCCGGTGTCGGCGAAGAACCTCAGTGCCGCCGGGATCGCCAGCCACGCGGACCAGTCCTGGTTGCCCGGGTGGTCCCAGGGCTTCGGGAACGGCTCGTCGGCGCCCCAGGACGGCACCAGCGGCTGCAGCCCGGCGCGGTGCTCGGGGGCCACCCACAGCACCCCGGTCCCGCGCGGGGTGAACGCCCACTTGTAGAGGTTGCCGGTCCAGAAGTCCACACCGAGCGCCGAGGGGTCGACGTCGACCTGGCCGGGGACGTGCGCGGCGTCGACGAGCACCCGCGCACCGGGAGCGGTCCGCCTCACCGCCCGGACCACCGCGGCCACCGGGTGCACCGTCGCGGACAGCGAGGTCACCTGGTCCACCAGCACCAGCCGGGTGCGGTCGGTGAGCGCCCCGGCGAAAGCGGCGACCACCTCCTCGTCGGTCGCGTCGAGCGGGAGCCCCACCTCCACCGCGCGGGCACCGGTACGCCGGCAGGCGGCGTCGACCGCGAGCCGCACCCCGCCGTGGGCGTGGTCGCCGACCACCACCTCGTCCCCGGGACGCAGGCCGACGCCCGCGAGCACGGTGGCGACGCCCTCGGAGACGTTGCGGACCAGCGCGACGTCGTCCGCGCCGAGATGCAGGAACGTCGCCGCGGCGGCCCGCGCGTCCTCGACCGCCCCGGCCGCGACGACCCGGTGGAAGCCGTGCGGGTTGCGCCCGGCCGCCGTACGCCAGCGCGCCTGCTCCTCGGCGATCTCACGCGGGAACGCACCGAAGGCGCCGTGGTTCAGGTGCACCCGGTCCGGGTCGAGGTCGAACGTCATCCGGGCTAGGCCTCGAGGGCCGCGAGCAGGCGCTCCCGCTCCTCGTCGGAGAGCCGCCGGGACCGCTGGGTGTCCAGGTCGAAGCCGACCAGCACGGTCTCCGCGCGCGACAGCACCGTGTCGCCGTCCTTGATCTCCGCGGTGAGCGCGAACGAGGAGGAGCCGACCCGGGTCACCCAGGTCTCCACGGCGTACGGCTCGGTGCGGAACAGGATCGGCCGCTTGTAGTCCACGTCGACCCGGGCCACCACGACCCGGAAGCTGCCGCCGTTCTCCTCGCGGCCGAGCGAGGTCATGTAGGCGAGGCGGGCCTCCTGGTAGTACTCGAAGTACTTCACGTTGTTCACGTGGCCGTAGACGTCGACGTCGGAGAACCGGACGCGGCAGTCGTAGGTGTGCCGGGTCATCGCGCGCCCTCCGACTCGTCCCAGGGCTCGAGGAACCGCTCGAGCACCTCCTTCTCCTCCGGCCGGATCCGCCGCGGCCGCTCCTGGGCGAACACGAACGGGGTGAGCACGGTGCGGGCGCGGGTGTAGACCCGGCGGCCGCCGTCGGGCTGCTCGTCGACGATCTCATAGGCCATCGTGAACGAGGCGGCCCGGATGTCGGTGACCCAGGACTCGATGCGGACCGGCTCGGGGCGGAACAGCAGTGGGGCCCGGAACTCCACCTCGTGCCGGACGACGACGACCCCCTCCGCGAGCTCCTCGCCGCCGCTCGCCGGTGCGTGCACCGAGAGCATGTCGACGCGGGCCTCCTGGAGGTAGTCGACGTACGTCACGTTGTTGACGTGGCCGAGCGAGTCCATGTCGGCCCAGCGGAGCGGACAGTAGTAGACGTGGCGCACGGGACGATCCTGCCAGACGTCCGGTGTGGCCTTGCCCACGCCCTGCGTCGCTGGAATCCGTTCTAGGCTGTCGAACGGGTCGTCGACGTACGGCGCCGGCGGCCGCCCACGTCACCGACAGATCGGAGTCCCTCCATGCCCGAGGCAGTGATCGTTTCCGCAGCCCGGTCCCCCATCGGCCGGGCCAACAAGGGCTCGCTGAAGGACGTGCGCCCCGACGACCTCACCGCGGCGATCGTGCGCGCGGCGCTCGACAAGGTGCCCGGTCTCGACCCGAAGGACATCGACGACCTGTACCTCGGCTGCGGACTGCCCGGCGGCGAGTCCGGCTTCAACATGGGCCGGGTCGTGTCCGTGCTGCTCGGCTACGACCACCTGCCCGGCGCCACCGTCACCCGCTACTGCTCCTCGAGCGTGCAGACCACCCGGATGGCCTTCCACGCGATCAAGGCCGGCGAGGGCGACGTGTTCGTCTCCGCGGGCGTGGAGACGGTGTCGCGGTTCCGCAAGGGCACCTCGGACCACATCCCCGACACCGAGAACCCGCTGTTCGCCGACGCGCAGGACCGCACCACCGAGCTCGCCAAGGGCGGTCAGGACTGGACGGACCCGCGCGAGAGCGGCGACTTCCCCGACGCCTACATCGCGATGGGACAGACCGCCGAGAACGTCGCCCGGCTCCGCGGGCTGGACCGCCGCGAGCTCGACGAGTTCGGCGTGCGCAGCCAGAACCTGGCCGAGAAGGCGATCAAGGACGGCTTCTGGGCCCGCGAGATCACCCCGGTGACCACCCCGGACGGCACGGTCGTCTCCGCCGACGACGGCCCGCGCGCCGGGGTCACCCTGGAGGCGGTGTCCGGCCTGGACCCGGTCTTCCGCCCCGACGGCGTGGTCACGGCCGGCAACTGCTGCGCGCTCAACGACGGCGCCGCGGCCGTGGTGGTCATGTCCGACACCAAGGCCGAGCAGCTCGGGCTGACCCCGCTCGCCCGGATCGTGTCCACCGGCGTCACCGGCCTCTCCCCCGAGATCATGGGCCTCGGCCCGGTCGAGGCGACGCGGCAGGCGCTGGCCCGCGCGAACATGACCATCGACGACATCGACCTGGTCGAGATCAACGAGGCGTTCGCGGCGCAGGTGGTCCCGTCGTACCAGGACCTCGGCATCGACCTGGACCGGCTCAACGTGAACGGCGGCGCGATCGCGGTCGGCCACCCGTTCGGGATGACCGGCGCGCGGCTGCAGAACACGATGATCAACTCGCTGCAGTGGCACGACAAGCAGACCGGCCTGATCACGATGTGCGTCGGCGGCGGCCAGGGCATGGCCCTGATCCTGGAGCGCCTCAGCTGACTCGTTGAGACGTCAGTCGTTCGGCGTTGAGACGTCACTCGTTCGGCGTTGAAGCGTCAGTCGTTCGGCGTTGAGAGGTCAGTCGTTCGGCATGCGAAAGGCCCCCTGGAGTCCCAGGGGGCCTTTTCGCGCGGCCGAGCCGTACGGCGCCGTACCGGAGAGGCGTCGTACGACGGACCGGCTGGTGGCCTCAGGCGGTCTGCAGGATGCCCTGCACGGAGAGCTGGACCGAGACCTTGTCGCCGACGAGGAACTTGCCGCCGTCGAGCGGGATCTGGAAGTCCACGCCGAACTCCTTGCGGGAGATCTCGGTGGTGGCCTCGAAGCCGATCCGGGTGTTGCCCCAGGCGTCGGTGTCCACGCCGAGGTACTCGACCTCGAGCTCGACCGGCTTGGTGACGCCCTTGACGGTCAGGACGCCGTGCGCCACGGCGCCGTCGAAGGAGGTGGTGCGGAACGTCATCGGGCCGTGGTTCTCGACGTCGAAGAAGTCCTGCGACCGCAGGTGGCCGTCCCGCTGCTCGTCCCGGGTGTTGACCGAGTTCAGGTCGATGGTGGCGGTGGCCTTGAAGTCGGCCGGGTTCTCGGTGGTGACGATCTCGCCCTCGAACTTCTCGAACTGACCGCGGACCTTGGTCATCAGGTGGCGGACCGTGAAACCGACCTCGGAGTGGCTCGGGTCGATGGTCCAGGTGCCGGCGACGAGACCGGGGAACGCTGCTACGTCGATGCTCATGACTGCTCCAGAGAGGTAAGTGATTGCGTTTTCAACTTCTTGCTCCAGACCCTAGCAGGCCCTTCATTGAATGTTCAACCATGCGGTTTGTAGAATCATTCCCATGAACGGGGAGACGACCGACACCGACTGGCTCGACCAGAACCAGCAGCGCTCCTGGCGCGCTTACCTGGTGGGCACCACCTTGCTGATGGACCGGCTCGACCGCGAGCTCCGGGAGCAGCACAACCTCGCGATGCCCGAGTACGAGATCCTCGTCCGGCTCTCGGAGGCACCCGACCGCCGGATGCGGATGGCGCTGCTCGCCGACTCGGTCAGCCACTCGCGCAGCCGGGTCACCCACACCGTCGCCCGGCTGGAGAAGGCGGGCCTGGTACGCCGCGCCGCCTGCGAGTCCGACGGGCGGGGCGTGGAGGCATCGATCACCGACAAGGGCATGGCCGCCCTGGAGTCCGCGGCGCCGACCCATGTCGCCGGCGTCCGGCAGTTCCTGGTCGACCTCGCCGGGGACGAGGACTTCGCCGCGGTCGGCCGGGTGTTCAACGCGGTGACCGACAAGCTGATCGACACCAACCCCGCCGCCGACATCCGCTGACCGCCTCCGGGGCTCGCCTCCGCCTCCCGCCCCCCGGTTCGCGCCTCCGCCCCGCCGGACAGCGGTGGGTCGGCAGGCGCCCTCCCGCCGCTGTCCGGACACGATGACGGCGGGTTGGGGAGGATCCGTTACCGTCATGGGCATGGGACTCGTCAGCAAGATAGTCAAGCTCGGTATCGCCAAGAAGGTGTACGACGAGGCGCGCAAGCCGGAGAACCAGCGCCGCGCCAAGGAGGCCTACGCCTCCTTCCAGGCCAAGCGGGCCCGGAAGCAGTAGTCACGCCCTGAACACGCAACGAGGCCCCGGCGGTGATCGCCGGGGCCTCGTGCTGTCTACCGTCAGTCGCGGGTGAGCTTGCGGTGCGTCACGCGGTGCGGACGGGCCGCCTCCGCGCCGAGCCGCTCCACCTTGTTCGCCTCGTAGGCGGCGAAGTTGCCCTCGAACCAGAACCACTTGCCCTCGTCCTCGTCGTCGCCCTCCCAGGCGAGGATGTGGGTCGCGGTGCGGTCGAGGAACCACCGGTCGTGCGAGGTGATCACGGCGCAGCCCGGGAACTCGAGCAGTGCGTCCTCCAGGGACTGCAGGGTCTCGACGTCCAGGTCGTTGGTCGGCTCGTCGAGCAGCAGCATGTTGCCGCCCATCTTCAGGGTGAGTGCCAGGTTCAGCCGGTTTCGCTCACCGCCGGAGAGCACGCCGGCCCGCTTCTGCTGGTCCGGGCCCTTGAATCCGAACGACGCGATGTAGGCGCGGCTCGGCATCTCGAAGTTCGCGACCTTGATGAAGTCGAGGCCGTCCGAGACGACCTCCCAGACGTTCTTGTTCGGGTCGATGCCGCCGCGGCTCTGGTCGACGTACGAGATCTTCACGGTCTGGCCGACCTTGAGCTCGCCGCCGTCCGGCTTCTCCTCCCCCACGATCATCCGGAACAGCGTGGTCTTGCCGACGCCGTTGGGGCCGATCACGCCGACGATGCCGGCGCGGGGCAGCTTGAAGTCCAGGTCGTGCATGAGCACCCGGTCGCCGAAGCCCTTCTCGAGCTGCTCGGCCTCGAGGACCACGTCGCCCAGGCGGGGACCGGCCGGGATGTTGATCTCGGCGAGATCGACCTTGCGGTTGCGCTCGGCCTCGGCCGCCATCTCCTCGTACCGGGCCAGACGCGACTTGGACTTGGCCTGCCGCGCCTTGGGGTTCGAACGCACCCACTCCAGCTCCCGCTCGAGCATCTTGGCGCGCTTGGCGTCCTTCTGGCCCTCGATCTGGAGCCGGCTCTTCTTGGTCTCCAGGTACGTCGAGTAGTTGCCCTCGTACGGGTGCGCCTTGCCGCGGTCGAGCTCGAGGATCCAGCTCGCGACGTTGTCCAGGAAGTACCGGTCGTGGGTCACCGCGAGGACGGCACCGGGGTACGAGGCGAGGTGACCCTCGAGCCACTGCACCGACTCGGCGTCCAGGTGGTTGGTGGGCTCGTCGAGCAGCAGCAGGTCGGGCTGCTGGAGCAGCAGCTTGCACAGCGCCACCCGGCGGCGCTCACCACCGGAGAGGTTGTCCACGAGGGCGTCCGGCGGCGGGCAGCGCAGCGCGTCCATCGCCTGGTCGAGTCGGCTGTCGAGGTCCCACGCGTTGGCGTGGTCCAGGTCGGACTGCAGGTCGCCCATCTCGGCGAGGAGCTTGTCGTAGTCCGCCTCTGGGTCCGCGAGCTCCTCCGAGATCTGGTTGAACCGGTCGAGCTTGTGCTTGATCTCGCCGACCGCCTCCTCGACGTTCTCGAGCACCGTCTTGCCCTCGGTCAGCGGCGGCTCCTGCTGGAGCATGCCGACGGTCGCCTCGGGATCGAGCGTCGCGTCGCCGTTGGATGGCTGGTCGAGCCCGGCCATGATCTTCAGCATCGTGGACTTACCGGTGCCGTTGGGGCCGACGACACCGATCTTCGCCCCGTGCAGGAACGAGAGGGTGACGTTGTCGAGGACGACCTTGTCGCCATGGGCCTTGCGCACGTTGCGCAGCGTGAACACATACTCAGCCATAGTCAGAGAGCCTACGGCCGGGGACCCCACCCGCTCCAATCGCCCCGGAGCGGGAGGCCGCACTCAGGCGGCCGGCTGGTCGCTCTCCGTGCCGCGCGGGTTGCCCCAGCTGTCCATCGGGGTGAGGTCGTCGGCTCCGCGGTGCACCATGTCGGCGATCTCCTCGTGCACGTCGACCTCGTTGCGCTCCGGTCGCGACGAGCGCAGGAAGCTGCTCGTGCCCCGGTTGAGGTCGTGGCCCACGAAGCTGGCCTCCACGATCAGGGTGGTCGAGGTCTGGCCGTCCTCGCGGGTCCACGCCTCGCTGCGCAGCCGGCCGTGCACGATGACCGCGTCGCCCTTCTTGACCGACTCGCGGATGTTGTCGGCGAGGCCACGCCAGGCGCTCACGGAGTACCAGGTGGTGTCACCGTCCATCCACTCCCCCTTGCGCTTGATCCGCGGGGTGGAGGCCACCCGGAAGTTGACCACGCTGACGCCGTTGGGGTCCCGGTGGGTGACCTCGTTGCCCACCCAGCCGTGGAAGGTCACGTAGGTGTCGCTCATGTCGCATCTCCTCTGCGTCGGGTTGCTGTACGACGCAAGGCTGCCCGCGGGCCGGGTACGACGGGAACCGGACCGGTCCCGGCTGGGGACCGTTCCTTCGGCCGCCGTACCTGGGGACGGCTTCTGGCCCGCTCGGCTGCACGACTGACGTCTCGACGCCGACCGACTGACGTCTCAACACCGCACGACTGACGCCTCAACGCCGAACGAGTGACGCCTCAACGAAACGAGGGGGACGGGTCAGCGGAGGGCGGTGTGGAGGCCGTCGCGGACGGAGCGGTAGGCGTTCAGCTCCTCCTCGATCGGCTCGACCACCAGCCGCTCGGTGACCTCCCCGATCGCCGTCCGCAGACGCCGGTCCGCCGACCGCGCCTTCGCACGCGCGCTCAGCCCGGTCAGCACCCGGCACAGCAGCGCCAGCACGATCCCGGCGGCCACTCCCCCGAGCAGCATCAGCGTCGGCACCGGGAAGCCCCGGTAGTCCGGCGTCTCCGGCGCGGGCAGCTGCAGGTAGCCCATCACCGCGAGCCCGCCGAGCCACAGCCCGCCGGCGAGCGCGGTGAGGATCAGCGCCCACTGGAGGACGCGCACCAGCCGCCACCACACCGGGGTCCGCGAGACGCCGAGGTCGGTGGTGGAGACCGCCTTGTCCAGCGCGTCGTTCAGGTCGGGCAGCCGGGAGACGGACGCGTTGCGTACCGCGGCCACCCAGGGCCGGGTCAGCTCCGCGGCGGCGTCGTCGGCGACCGCGCGTACGGCGGTGTCCACCCGGGCCCGCTGCACCTGCGAGGCCTCCGGCACCGAGGCCCGGGCCGCGCCGGTGAGCAGCCGGCCGTCGCGGCCGAGGTCGAGGTGCAGGCGCTTCAGCGGGTCGGGCCGGAGCTTCCCGAGCCAGGCGGTGACCGGCCAGCCGGTGGCGCGGTTGGCCCGGACCCGGGTGGCCTGCTCGACGGCGTGGACCACGGTGGGCACACCGGCGGCGTCGGCGAACGCGTCGACGAGCTCGTTCTTGCGGGCCCGCGCGACGTCGGTCGGCTTCGCCGTACCGCTCACCGTCTGCATCGACCGCGCCGCGTCGGTGACGTCGGCCAGCAGCCGCGCCTTGGTGGCCTTCTTCGCCGCGACCCGGGCGGCGATCGCCTGCTTCAGCTCGGGGATGCCGTCGCCGTGCCGGGCGGAGGTGGCGATCACGGGGACGCCGGCGAGGCCGTCCGCGTCGAGCAGCCGCTGCAGGTCGTCGATCATCGACGCGCGCCGGTTCTCGGGGACCTCGTCGATGTGGTTGAGCACGACCAGCATCACGTCGCTGTGCGACGCGAGCGGCCGGAGATACCGGTCGTGGATCGCCGCGTCGGCGTACTTCTGCGGGTCGAGCACCCAGACCAGCATGTCGGTGAGCCGGACCAGCCGGTCCACCTCGACGTGGTGGGAGACCTCGGTCGAGTCGTGGTCGGGAAGGTCGAGCAGGACCAGGCCCTGCAGGTCGCGGTCGTCGCTGACCGGCGCGTCGAGCATGCTGTTGCGCGAGACCTGGTGCCGCTTGGGCACGCCCAGCCAGTCCAGGAGCTCCCCGGACCCCTCGGCGCCCCAGGTGCAGGCCATCGTCCATGACGTGGTGGGCCGCCTCACGCCGACCGCGGCCAGGTCGAGCCCGGTGAGCGCGTTGAAGGTCGAGGACTTGCCGGACCCGGTGGCCCCGGCGAGTGCGACGACGGTGTGCTCGGCGGAGAGCTTGAGCCGGGTGCCGGCCCGCTCCACGACCCCGGCCGCGTCGTCGACCAGCCCGTCGTCGAGCCGGCCGCGGCCCGCGGTGACCGCCCGCTCCAGGCCCTCGACCCGGACCGCGACGTCCGAGGAGCCGCGCCCGACGAGCTTCTTGGCGCCTTCGACGAGGGCGGTCACGCGCCGCTCCCGGGGGTGCCGCCGGGACGTTCCGCGCCCACGGTGTCGTCGGGGGCGATCTCCTGCAACGAGCTCTCCTCGGCGGAGGTGGGGGCCAGCTGGGACGCGAAGCGCAGGTCGTCGATCCGGCGGGAGACCGCGCGCAGGTTCTCCGCGGTGTCGGGGTCGACCGCGAGGTCGTCGAGCACCTCGAGGTAGCGGGCGCGCTCGGCGTCGAGCAGCTCCTCCACGCGCGTCCGCAGGGACGTCCGCGCGTTGTCGGCGAGCCGGCGTACCGCCTGGTCGCCGAAGACCGCCTCGAGCAGCTTCTGGCCGACCACCGCGGAGCCGCCCGCGATACCTGCCTCCGCCCCGGTGACCCCGGCGGTGTGCGCGAAGACCACGATCATCAGCGCCACGCTGAGGCCGTTGACGCCGAAGGCGAGGAACCGCGCGGTGGAGCGCTTCTGGGCGCCCTCGCGGCGGACCATGTCGAGCACGTCCTGCTGCCAGTCGCGCACGGACCGCTCCGCGCGGGCCCGGAAGTCGCGGGAGGCGCGGCCGAGGTCGCGTCCGGAGTCCTCCGCCAGGTGCTGGCCGGCCTCGGTCGAGCGCCAGGACCGGGCTGCCTGCTCCGCGGCGTTCTCGGCGTGCTCGAGGATCAGCGTCTCCAGGCCGGACTCGACCGCGACGGTGACCTTCTGGGCCTGCTGCGGCTGGCCCTTGACCAGGTTGACGATCCGGTCGCGGAGCCAGCCGACCCGGGTCTCCAGGGAGCGGAGCAGCTCGCCGGTGCCGACGAACTCCTGCCAGCGCGCGAGCACCTCCCCGCGGAGCAGGGTGCCGTCGGCCGAGGCCTCGTCGACCTTGGTGACCGCGTCGTCGTAGGCGCGGTCCACGTCCTCGCGGAGCCGGGCGACCGCGGTGGCCTGCTCGGCGGCCGCGTCGGCGACGAGGTGGGTACGGCGGGCGAGGCTGCGGACCGCGCCGTCGAGGGTCTGCTTCACGACCGCGGCCCGGGCGTTCGCGTCCGCGGCGAGCAGGTGCAGCCAGCCGCGGATCTCCGCCACCGACTCGGCCGGCAGCAGCCCGTCGTCGTCGACGACGCCCTCGGTGACCGTGAACAGCGGCGAGTCGCGCAGGCCGCGGGTGGTGAGCATCCGGGCCAGGTGGCCGCCGACCTCGTCCACGGCGTCGGCCGGGGTCCGGTCGAGCACGATCGCGACTGCGGTGCTCCGCTCGGCGGCGGCCTTGAGGAAGCCCCAGGGGACCTGGTCGGCGTACCGGGCGGCGGAGGTGACGAAGAGCCACAGGTCGGCCGCGGCGAGCAGCTGCGCGGCGAGGGTGCGGTTGCGCTCCTCGACCGAGTCGATGTCGGGGGCGTCGAGGATCGCCAGGCCCGGCGGCACGGTGTCGCTGGCCACGAGCTGGAGCGCGCCCGGGTCGCCGGTGGCGCCGGTGGTGCGGGCCAGGTCGGGCAGGATCCGGGAGTGGTCGAACCAGTCCGCGTCGACCGGGTTGTGCACGAGCACGGGCGACCGGGTGGTCGGGCGGAGCACGCCGGGCTCGGTGACCCGGCGGCCGACCAACGAGTTGACCAGGGTCGACTTGCCGGCGCCGGTGGACCCGCCGACGACGGTCAGCAGGGGCGCGTCGATCTGGACCAGCCGGGGCAGGACGTAGTCCTCGATCTGGTCGACCATCTCGGTGCGCGCGGTGCGCTGGGCGGCGGCTCCGGGTACGTCGAGCGGGAGGGCGGCGCCGTGCAGGGCCTCACGCAGACGTACCAGCGCCGTGATCATGTCCGTCGTGCTCGCGGGCGCGGTCACCGTCCACCTTCTCGTCGAGGTTGGGTCGTCCAAGTTGTACCAGCCGCGGTGGGGAACACCACGTGGGGGCGGAGCACGGCCATCCGCTCCACCTTCGCCTGCCCCCGGCGGGCGAAGTCGGCCGGCGCGGTGCCGCGCAGGTACCGGTCGTGCAGGAAGCCGAGCTCGATGGCCTGCTGCTGATACTCCCGCATCACCCGCAGCGCGGGCGCACCGCCCTGCGCGCGGGCGTGCGAGCGCGCGGCGCGCCGGCCCGCGACCCGGACCAGCCAGGGCACCTCGTGGCGTGCGAGGAAGCCCCGGTCGGCGGCGTCGGTGAGCGCCCGGGCCAGCATCCGGCCCTCGCGGGTGCTCGCCCAGACCGCGAACCCGGCGGTGAGCAGGAACGCCGGGACCATCAGGAACAGGTAGGTGAGCAGGAACAGCTGCCCGCCGTCGAAGTAGGCGGTGCCGTTCCAGAGCGCGTGGCAGAGCACGGCCACCGAGTACCCCAGCAGCGGCGCGGCCACGCGCCAGAACCGGCTGCGGGTCACCACGGCCACGCCGACGCCGATCCCGGTGGCCGCCGTGAAGAACGGGTGCGCGAAGGGGCTGAACACCCCGCGTACGACGAACGTGCCCGTCGCGCCCTCGATGCCGCCCGGGCCCGCGCCGTCGCCACCCATGTACGCCGCGGCCAGGTAGAGGATGTTCTCGGTGAAGGCGAACCCGATCCCGACCATGCCGGCGTAGACGATCCCGTCGAGCACCCCGTCGATCTCGTGCCGCCGCGCGACGAGCAGCAGCACCACGAACAGGCCCTTCACGGCCTCCTCGGAGACCGGCGCCGAGATCGCGGCGGTGAACGTCTCGGGCCGGTCGAACGCGAACTGGCCCACCAGCTGCAGGACCAGCGCGGCGGCGGTGGCGACCAGGGCGCCCCAGCCGAGCGCGAGCAGGATCAGCCCGCGCGGCTCGGGCTCGTAGCGGTCCAGCCACAGGAAGCAGGCGACGAGCGGGCCGACCGGGAGCGCCGCGAGCAGGGTGCCCACCACGAGCGCGCCGGGCGCGCCGGAGCCCAGCAGGACCAGCGCCATCACGCCGGCGCCGAGGAGCATCGCGACCGAGACCAGGACGGTGAACGCCGCCCCGCCCTGGCGGCTCCTGCCCGCCGGAGGCGGGAGGACGGGTGCGGGCGGCGGGGCGCCGTACTGCCCCTGTCCCGCGCCGGCCCCGTTCATGGACGGAAGCCTAGCCAAGGACGGCACGCCCTGATCGCGTCGCGGGCGGCGCGCGACGGGTCGTAGAGTGCGCGTGTGAGCGACAACACCGAATCTCCCACGCAGCCCACCCCCGCGGACACGGCGACCCCGCCCGAGGGCACGGACTCCCAGCCCAGGACCGAGAGCCACGACCCGGCCGTGCCGGAGGCGTACGCCGCGTTCATGCGCACCGGCTGGGGCGACCGCGAGCTGGACCTGCCCGCGCACCCGGTGGCGCCGTGGGCCGCCGCCCGTCGTGCCCGGCTGGCGGAGATGTTTCCCGGCGAGCGACTGGTGGTGCCGGCCGGGACGTTCAAGGTCCGGTCCAACGACACCGACTACCGGTTCCGCCCGGAGACCGCGCACACCTACCTGAGCGGCAACCAGACCACCGATGCGGTGCTCGTGGTCGAGGACGGCGAGTCGACGCTCTACGCGCGCCCCCGGTCCTCCCGCGACACCGACGAGTTCTTCCGCGACCGGCAGTACGGCGAGCTGTGGGCCGGCCGCCGCCCCTCGCTGCGCGAGATGGAGGCCTCGCTCGGCCTCCCCTGCCGCCACATCGACGAGCTGCCCGAGCGGCTGCGGGCCTCCGGCAAGACCCGGGTGCTGCGCGGCGCCGACGCGGCGGTGGACCGTGCGGTCGCCGGGGACGACGTCCGCGACGAGGACTTCGCCCGGGTGCTCAGCGAGATGCGGCTGGTCAAGGACTCCTGGGAGCTCGAGCAGCTCCAGGAGGCCTGCGACGTCACCACCCTCGGCTTCGCCGACAGCGTCCGCGAGTGGGACAACGTGCTCAAGTACGGCGAGCGCTGGATCGAGGGCACGTTCTTCCGCCGGGCCCGGGCCATGGGCAACGACATCGGCTACGACTCGATCGTCGGCGGCGGCCGGCACGCGACGACCCTGCACTGGATCGACAACAGCGGTCCGATCACGCCCGGCGACCTGGTGCTGCTCGACATGGGCGTCGAGGCGTCGACGCTCTACACCGCCGACGTGACCCGCACGATCCCGGTCGACGGCACCTTCTCCCCCGTGCAGCGTGAGCTGTACACGCTCGTGCTGACCGCGCAGCAGGCGGGGATCGACGCCGTACGGCCCGGCGCCCCGTTCCTCGCCGCGCACCAGGCCGCGATGCACGTGATCGCGCACGGGCTGGAGGACATGGGGCTGCTCCCGGTCTCCGCGGAGGAGGCGCTCTCCCCCGACAGCAAGGTCTACGCCCGCTGGACGCTGCACGGCACCAGCCACATGCTCGGCATGGACGTGCACGACTGCGCCCGGGCGTCGACGGACATCTACCCCAAGGGCGACCTCGAGGCGGGCATGGTGCTGACCGTGGAGCCCGGCCTGTACTTCCAGGAGGACGACCTGCTCGTCCCCGAGGAGCTGCGCGGCATCGGCATCCGCATCGAGGACGACATCGTGGTCACCGAGAACGGCGCGCGGAACCTGTCCGAGGCGCTGCCCCGCGACATCACGGACATCGAGGAGTGGATGGCCGCGCTGCGCGCCTGACCGGGTCCCCGGGCGGGCCCGGGCCGTCACAGCGGCACAGGTGTGCTGTTGTGACACGGTTCTCGGGCGCCGACGTGTCACAACGGCACACGTGTGCGCTCGTGGCGCACCGGCCGCGGCGCACCCCGGCCCCGTCCCGCGCCCTGCCGTCACTCCATCGCGGGCTCGTAGCAGCCGCGGCGGGCGGCCCCGTTGAGCTCGGCGCGGTGGAGCAGGGCGGCCTGCGCCGCGCCGACGTTGGCCCGGTCACCGGCCCAGGCACGGAGGACCGGGGCCTGCAGCGCGCGGCCGAAGGAGAAGCTCAGCTCCCACGGCTGGGGCGCCAGCCGGTTCATCGCGTCCAGGCGGGCGGTGGCCTGCTCGTCGGTCTGGCCGCCGGACAGGAACACGAGCCCCGGCACCGCCGCCGGCACGGTCTGCCGCATCACCGCGATCGTCGTACGGGCGATCTCCTCGTCACTGGCCTGGACCGGGCACGCCTTGCCCGCCAGCACCATGTTCGGCTTGAGCAGGCTGGCCTCCAGGACGACCCGATGGCGGCCGAGCTGCTCGTACACGGCGCGGATCGTCGCCAGGGTGACCTCCGCGCAGCGCTCGAGGGTGTGCGTGCCGTCCATCAGCACCTCGGGCTCCACGACCGGGGTCAGGCCCGCTTCCTGCGCGAGCGCGGCGTAGCGGGCCAGCGCGTGGGCGTTCGCCTCGACGCCGGTGGACGTCGGGCGCCCGTCGCCGATCCGGATGACCGCGCGCCACTTGGCGAAGCGGGCGCCGAGGGCGGCGTACGCCTCCAACCGCCCGCGCAGCCCGTCGAGGCCCTCGGTGACCACCTCGTCCGGGAAGCCGGCGAGCGGCCGCGTCCCGCCGTCGACCTTGATGCCCGGGATCACGCCCTGCCGTCGCAGCACCTCCACGAACGGGGTGCCGTCGTCGGTCTGCTGGCGGATGGTCTCGTCGAACAGGATCACGCCGCTGACGGCCGCGTCGATCCCGGCGGTCGTGAACAGGATCTGGCGGTAGGCCCGGCGCCGTTCCTCGGTCGACTCCAGACCCACCCCCGCGAGGCGCTTGGCCATCGTCGGGGTGCTCTCGTCGGCGGCCAGGATGCCTTTACCGGGCGACACCAGCGCCTGCGCCGTCCGGATCATCGACTCGGTGTCCACCGCGTTCCCCCCTCCGCCGGTCAGTAGCGGAAGCTCGCGGCGGCGGTGCCCCCGCCGGCGACCTCGGCCGCCTGTACGGCGTACACCTGACCGCCGTGCGAGAGGGTGTCGGTGATGGCACGGTCCAGCTGCTCGCACGGGGCGAACGCCTCGTCCATGCCGAGCTGGACGACCCGGCCGCCGTCGGTGACCTGCTCCCAGCACCACGGCTCGGCGGCGACGAACAGCGTGTCGACCCGGCCCTGCGTCGCCGCCTCCGCGATCTGCGCGGTCTCGTCCGAGGCCTGGCCGGTGCCGTGCAGCGCACCGAACCGGTCCATCGCGCGGAGCCGCTCGCCGTCGAGGGCGACCTCGATCACCGGCCACGCCGCCTCGTGCAGCTTCTCCGGCCCGAGCTGGTCGGGGTTGGTCCGGACCTCCTCCTCGAGGACGTGCGGGTAGGTGCTGACCGCGCGGTACGCCGCCACCGTCTCGGCGAGCCCCACGAGGACCATGGGCAGGCTCTCGCCGCGGAGGTACTCCCCCAGGCCGTTCGCGACCTGTCGCAGGAACTCGTGCATCTCCTCCTTCTTGAAGTTCCCGTCGGCGGCGCCGTAGCCGTAGAACACCGCCCGTCCGCCGCCGCGGCCGCCGGAGGACAGCGTGCGTGCCATCGAGTCCGCGCGGGGCTGCGGCGCCTCGACCACCGCGCGCAAGCTGCCAGGCACATCGCGCAGCTCGAGTTCCTCGAGGCGCTGCATGTTCCCCTCGAACAGGCGCACATGACGCTGGCTCAGCGCCAGGAGCAGGAAATGGCTGTCCCGGGTGACCACCCGCATCAGCGGACCGGTCACGAACCGCTCCCCCACGGTGGCGAGCTCCGGGAGCGAGACCGGTACCCGGTAGCTGCTGTGCCAGCCCGGGCGGAGGAACATCGCCAGGCCGTCGCTCATGTGCTGCCAGGCCAGGGCGTCCTCCTGCAGCATCCGCGCGGGAGCGAGGAGCTCCTCGACCTCCCCACGCCGCAGGCCCCGGTCCGCGAGCGCCGACTCGGTGCTGGTGAGGAGGTTCTTCCAGCGCACCGGGTCGGTGCGGTCCTCGGACCCGAGGCGGTGGGTCGGCAGGAACAGCGAGACGTGCGCGCTCGCGTCGTTCTGCCGGGCCAGGTCGTCCAGGTCTGCTCTCGTCAGGATGTCCATCGCGCCTCCCGAATGCGGCCGTCACTTCACGGTACGCGCGCGCTGCCGCTCGTAAAGGCGGTTTTCGCGGGCTCAGGTGGGTCGCGTGAGCTCGGCCCACACCAGCTTGCCGTCACCAGGCAGGACTTCGAGTCCCCAGGCGGTGGTGAGTGCAGCGACAAGCAGCAGGCCGCGCCCGTGCTCGTCCGTCGAGCCGGCGGCCCGCGGGTCGGGGGTCCCGGCGCCCTCGTCGATGACGTCGATCCGCAAGGCGGCCGGGCTGAGCGACAGCCTGATCCGGCAGGACGAGTCGGCGTGGGTGACCGCGTTCGTGGCCAGCTCACTCGCGACCAGTACGGCGTCGTCGAGAAGCTGCTCCAGCTTCCACTCCGTGACGATCTGCGTGACGAAGCGTCGCGCAGCGCCGGCGCTCGTCGACGCCCGTGGCAGGTCGAGCGTCGCCTCGTTGTCGCGCCGCTGCCCCACCGACTCCAATAGGTCGACCAAGTACTCCAGATCGCTGTCCTTGAGGACGAACCCATCGACGCGCTCCGTGATCCAGGACCGGTCAGGGGTGTCGGCCCCCGAGAACACGACCACCTTCGACACCGGGGACACGTCACGGATATGGGTGAGCACGTCGCGCCCCGCGATGTCGGGAAGGCCGAGGTCCAGGACGACCAGGTCCGGTTGCAGGGACTCGGCGAGTCGAACGGCCTCACTGCCGTCGCCGGCCTCGCCCAGCACCTCGAACCCGCCGCGAACGCGCAGTGCCGTGCGTACCAGGCGGCGCACGTCGACGACGTCGTCGACCAGCAGGACACGGATCCCCATTCCCGCAGCCTAGGCACAGCGCAGCCGACCGACCACCCGGAGCAGACCGACCTGTCCATCGTGGACCGGTGCGGTTCAGCCTGTTCCTGGCGGGTCGCCCGGATGCGGATCGGAGGGCCCGTCTCCGCTGGGAAGGCTGATCACGAACGCACCGCTCGGTTGCTGCGGGGAACCCTGCTCGTAGAAGGCCTCGCCGCCGTGAACGCGGGCGAGCTCGCGCACGATGAAGAGGCCTAGACCGCTGCCACCGCTGCTGCGTCCGGTGGCGAAACGCTTGAACAGCCGGGGTTGTGCCTCGGCGGTCACGCCGGAGCCGTGGTCGCTCACCCGGATCTCCACCCGACCGGAACCGCGGCGAGCGGTGATCCGGACCGGTGGCGTGCCATGACGAAGGGCGTTGGCGAGCAGGTTGTCCACGGCCTGGCCGAGCCGGTCCCGGTCGCCGTACACCACCAGGTCCGCGGGCGTCTCGACGAGGATCTCCGCATCGGACGTCGTACGAGACACGGTGGTCACCGCCTCCGCGACGATGTCGCTGACCGAGATCGGTGCCGGGTGAATCTCGAGGGAGCTCGCCTGCAGCCGGGATGCAGTCAGCAAGTCAGCCAACAGTCTCCGGAGCCGACGGCTGCTGGTTTCCATCGCCTCCAGGAGATCGGCGCGTTCCTCGTCGGTGAGATCGCCCCCGTGCCGCGTCAGGGTCTCCGCGGAGCCGCCGAGAACCCCGACGGGAGTCCGCAGCTCGTGCGCGGTCACGGCCAGGAACTGTGCCTGGTCCTGGGCGACCTGCTCGAGCCGGGCGTTAGCGGACTCCAGCTCGGCGTTGGTCGACGCCAGTGCCTGTACCGCGTGCTCCCGTTCCTGTTCGAGCCGGCGACGCTCGCTGTTGTCCCGGGTGACCTTGGCGAACCCGATGTGCTCGCCGACCTCGTTGAACACCGCCGTGATGAGGACGTTGGCCCAGAAGCGGCTCCCGTCCTTGCGGACGCGCCAGCCTTCCTCCTCGTAGTGGCCGTCGCGCAGGGCCAGCTCCAGCTCGTGTTCGGGGTGCCTCCGAGCCTGGGCCTCGGGCGGGTAGAACACCCGGAAGTGCTGCCCGATGATCTCCTCGTCGGTGTAACCCTTGCTGCGTTGCGCGCCGCTGTTCCAGCTGACGACATGACCGGTCGGGTCCAGCATGAAGATCGCGTAGTCCTCCACCGCCTCGACCAGCAGCCGGAACCGCTCCTCGCTCTTGCGCAGCTGCTCGACTGCCGCTCGTTCGGCGGTGACATCTTGGACCTGCAGGAACAGGTACAGGACCCTGCCCAAGGAGTCCCGGACGGGCGCCAGTATCGCGCGGACTCGTCGGTCATCGGCGGCGCCGGCCAGCCCATGCTCCAGCTGGACGATGTCCACGGGGCGCCTGCGAATCTCCTCGAGGGCCGCGGTGACCTGCTCGCCCCGTCCGTCGGTGAACTGTCCGTAGAACAGGCCGGTCAGCTCCGTGACGGGGCGCCGCAGCAGCGCCGCCAAGGCCCGGTTGCCTCGCACCAGCCGGCCGGTCAGGGTCAGGGTGGCCATGCCGATCGCGGCCTCCTCGAAGACCTCCCGGAACCGCTCGACGTGGTCGTCCAGTACCTGCTGGTCGACCGCGGGCACACCATGTGGCCCGCCGGAAGCCAGGGGCGCCCCTTGTCCGCCCGCCGGTTCGGGCCGCTCGTCCGGGGCCAGCACGTCCAGCAGGCGGTCGCTGAGGGAGTCGATGGGTGAGGACTTCTCGATGAACGCCGCAGCGCCGAGGCGCTGCGCCTCACCGGCCAGACCTTGCTCCTCGAAGCCGCTGTACAGCACGACGCGTGTCGAGGGCGAGACCTCCAGCACCCGGGGCAACGCCGCCAGCCCATCCATGCCGGGCATCGAGACGTCCAGCAGCATCAAGGCCGGCTGGTGCTCGCGCGCCAGGGCTACCGCCTGCGCTCCGTCTGCTCCCTCACCGACGACCCTCAGCAACCCGGACATGCGGAGGCGGGTCTTCACCAGCAGGCGGACCTCGGAGGCGTCGTCCACGACCACGATCGTGACCGGATCCCGGTTCATACGCGCCTCAGTCTGTCCGGTGCTCGACCAGGACGAGGGCCAGGTCGTCGCTCATCTGGTGCTCGGCGAAGTCGTCCAGGCGTTTGAGCAGTCGTTCCAGGGCTTCGTCCAGGCTGCCTTCACGCAGGGCCAGGGCATAGTCGGCGAGCGGGAAGAAAGCTCCTCGACGGTCTCGGGCCTCGATCAGACCGTCGGTGTAGATCAGCATGCGGGAGCCTCCTGGCCACGCGGTCGTGACCGGCCTCGGAGTCGGTCCGAGCCCGAGCGGCGGGGCCGGCTCGCCGGTCGACAGCGCGTCGGCGGAGTCGGCCCCGGTGACCAGCAACGGCGGGTGGTGCCCACAGTTCACCAGGGTCACGGTGTGGTCGTCGTGGAACTCCGCGAGCAGGACGGTGACGAAGTCCTCGTCTCCGGCGACGGCCGTCACCACCGCATCCAGCTCGGTGGCGATGGTGGTCAGGGAGGGCTGGATGAAGGCCGCCCTGCGGAACGCTCCGAGGACGGTCCCGGCCATGCCCACGGCGTCCAGTCCCTTGCCGCGCACGTCGCCCACGATGACCCGGACGCCGTACGGGCTGGCCGCCACCTCGTACAGGTCGCCGCCGACGAGCGCCTCCCGGGTCGCCGAGACGTAGCGCGCCGCGAACCCCACCGAGCCGACCGCGCTGGGCATGACCCGGAGCACCGCACGCTGGGCGGTCTCCGCGATGACGGTCATGTGTCGCAGGTCCTGTTCGCGGTGGACCCGGACCCTCGCCGAGAGCACGGCGACCACGCCCAGGCCGGCGCTCAGCGACAGCCGGATCACCCAGTCCAGGGTGCCGAAGTTCTGGTTCCAGGCCCCGGACAGGACCGTGAGGGAAACCGCCACCACCGCGACCACCGCGGTACGACGCACCGTCGTCATCGCCCCGGCAACCACGGCAGCCACGGCGTACGAAGCACTGATCACCACGGTGTCGAGGATGACGTCGAGGACGACGATGGCCGCCAGGGTGGCGAAGCCCACCGCCTGTCCGTACTGCTGCGACCACCGGCCTGCAGCCATGCTGGTCTCCTCGCCGGGCACAGTCGTCTGCACGTCCTCCTCGGGTGCACGTTAGTGCGGTCGCGAGGGCGGCTCCGAGAGGACTAGGTCCCGCTCCGGACAGTGCCTTCAGCCCATCTTCGTCGCGGCGCTCCCCGTGGAGTCACGACGTACCCGCGTCGCTCTGCTGCATGGCTTCGAGCGCAATCGGCGGCGGAGCGTCGAAGTCGTGGGCGCGAAACAGGACCGCGTTACCTACACCCATGCGTCATCCCTGCAGGGCAGTGACTGCCGTGAGCATGCTCCGCGGCGGGGGATGCCCGGGAATGCCAGCGATACTCACCGTGGGCTTCCAGCGAGGCGATGCCGCGCTCATGTGGCTGAGAGCGCCTGACCCTCCACGAACTCGCCACGCGCGCGACGCGCGCGAGTCCATGCCCGGCTTCGGAGGCGTGTGGGGCGTCGATGCCGAGGTGGCTGACGAACAGCAAGACGTGGGCCCGCTGGATGCCGACCATCGGACGCTGTAGACCGGCACCGGGTCACCCACGAGAATGGTCGATGCTGGTGTGCTGGCCCCGCGGCCTGCGCAGGAGGAGGAGAACCATGCCGATCACGGACTTCCACCGCTACCCGCTCACCTTCGGGCCCAGCCCCGTCCACCAGCTCGACCGACTTACCCGGCACCTGGGCGGAGCCCAGATCTGGGCCAAGCGCGAGGACTGCAGCTCCGGGCTCGCCTTCGGCGGCAACAAGATACGCAAGCTCGAGTACATCGTCCCCGACGTGCTCGCCTCCGGTGCCGACACTCTCGTCTCGATCGGCGGCTACCAGTCCAACCACACCCGTCAGGTCGCCGCGGTCGGCGCCAAGCTCGGGCTCAAGGTCAGGCTCGTGCAGGAGCGCTGGGTCGACTGGGATGACCCTGGCTACGACAAGGTCGGAAACATCTTGCTGTCGCGGATCATGGGCGCCGACGTGAGGCTCGACCCGGCCGGGTTCGACATCGGCATCCGCAAGTCGTGGCAGGAAGCCCTCGACGACGTCACAGCACACGGCGGCAAGCCCTATCCCATCCCCGCCGGCGCCTCCGAGCACAGGCTCGGCGGACTCGGCTTCGTCAACTGGGCCTACGAGGTGGCCGAGCAGGAGAAGCAGCTCGGCGTCTTCTTCGACACCATCGTCGTGTGCACGGTCACCGGGTCCACGCACGCCGGGATGATCGCCGGATTCGCCGCGCTGGAGGAGGCCGGCGGACGACCACGACGACTGCTTGGGATCGACGCCTCCGCCACCATCGAGAAGACCCGGGACCAGGTCGGTCGCATCGCCCGCCACACCGCCGAACTGATCGGACTCGGCCGCGAGCTGCGCGCCGAGGAGATGGTCGTGCTCGAGGGCTGGGCCGGCGACCGCTACGGCATTCCCGTCGAGTCGACGGTCGAAGCCATCCGGCTGTCCGGCCGTCTCGAAGCCATGATCATCGACCCGGTCTACGAGGGAAAGTCCATGGCCGGCCTCATCGACCTGGTCACGTCCGGTGAGGTCGGCACAGATTCCACCGTGCTGTACGCCCACCTCGGCGGCCAGCCTGCCCTCAGCGCTTACAGCAGCATCTTCGACACGAGGTGAGCGTGAGGCAGCAGCGGGTTCAGGTTTGATCTTGTGATGCACCCGTGCGAGCCGGACAGTGGGGGTTGACTGTCCGATCAGGTGAGCGAGGTGCGCGATGGATCTCGACGAGCTGGTCTTCCACCCCTGGTCGGTGCAAGGGCCGCGCAGCGTGCCGACCTTCGTCGGCGGCTCGGGTAGCTACGTCATGGACGCCGACGGTCGACGCTACCTGGACTTCTGCTCACAGCTGGTCTTCACCAACCTCGGCCACCAGCATCCAGGCATCGTGGCGGCAGTCAAGGAGCAAGCCGACCGGCTGTGCACCCTTGCCCCCGGTTATGCCTCGGACGTCCGCGGCGAAGCGGCACAGCTGATCGTCGAGGTCGCCCCAGCGGGCCTCGGGCACGTGCTGTTCACCACTGGAGGTACGGAGGCGATCGAGCACGCGGTACGGATGGCGCGCCTGCACAACGGGCGGCCCAAGGTGCTCGCCGCCTACCGCTCTTACCACGGCTCCACGACGACCTCGATCCACCTCACCGGTGACCCGCGCCGCTGGGCTTCGGACACCGGGGCTGCAGGTGTCGTCCACTTCTTCGGCCCCTTCCTGTACCGCTCGGCGTTCGGGTCGAGCACGCCCGAGGAAGAGTGCGGGCGTGCGTTGGCGCATCTGGAGCAGGTGATTCTTCTCGAAGGTCCGTCGACCGTCTCCGCGCTGGTCCTGGAACCGGTGATCGGCAGCTCGGGGGTCATCGTGCCGCCCGCCGGTTATCTGCAAGGGGTCCGGGACCTGTGCACCCGCCATGGCATCGTCCTCATCGCCGACGAGGTGCTCGTCGGTTTCGGCCGCACCGGAGCGTGGTTCGGCGTCGACCACGACGGGGTCGCCCCCGACCTCCTCGTGTTCGCGAAGGGCGTCAACTCCGGGTACGTGCCACTAGGCGGGGTGCTGGTCGGCGACGCGATCTACGAGACGTTCACCCGCCGCCCCTACCCGGCGGGGATGACCTACAGCGGACACCCGCTCGCCTGCGCGGCCGCCGTCGGCGCCATCCGCGCCATGCACTCCGAGGGCACGGTGGCGGCAGCCGCTCAGCTCGGCACGGACATCCTCGGACCCGGACTCACGAAGCTTGCCGAGAACCACCCCTGCATCGGGGATGTCCGTGGCATCGGTGCACTGTGGACCGTCGAGCTGGTGCGTGACCGCCAGACCAAGGAGCCGCTGGTCCCGGTAGGTGCCACTGGCGAGGCGAATGCACCGATGGCTGCGTTCACCAAGGCGTGTCTCGGCCACGGTCTGGTCCCGCTCGTCCTGGGCAACCGCATCCATGTCGCCCCACCGCTCAACGTGAAGGACAGTGAGGCCGCCACCGGGCTAGCCATCGTGGGCGAAGCTCTGGCTGAGGCCGACAAGTTCCTGGCGTGACCAGCCTGAAGCGATCGCGCTCGTGATGGACACCGAGTGGGCTCAGCCGGCGGACGACGACGCGGTGAGGCCCTACAGGCGCCATGACGGGCGCTCACGACCCGCCGTCTCGTGCGATCTGGCCGGAGGTCCGAGAGCCCCGTAGCGTGCTCTGCGAGGGATCCTTCGTCTTCGCGGCGCGGGAGGCAACCTTGCACTCCGGGAGGGCTGATGCCGGACTACGGGCGACCACTTCGATTCGGCGTCTTTCCCACGCCCGAAGCGGGGAAGCTGGATGAGGTTCTTGCGCTGGCCCGAGTCGCGGACGAGGAGGACCTGGAGTACGTCGGCATCCAGGACCACCCCTATCAGCGGCGCTTCCTCGACACGTGGATGCTGATGGCGACCGTGCTCGCGAAGACCGAGCGCGTCTCCGTCTTCCCAGATGTGGCGAACCTGCCGCTTCGTCCGCCCGCCGTTCTGGCCAAGTCGGCCGCCAGCCTGGACGTGTTGTCGGACGGGCGATTCGAGCTCGGGCTCGGCACGGGATCGTTCTGGGAGGCGGTCGAGGCCATGGGCGGACCACGGCGGTCGCCGGGCGAGGCGGTCGACGCTCTCGTCGAGGCCATCGAGGTCATCCGCCTGATGTGGTCGGACCAGCGCTCGGTCCGCTTCGACGGCCGTTACTACCGGCTAGACGGAGTCAAGCCAGGGCCATCGCCGGTGCACCCGATCGGCATCTGGCTCGGAGTCGGCGGCCGCCGAACGCTCGCCCTGGTCGGCCGAACCGCCGACGGTTGGGTGCCCTCGAGCGGATGGGCCACGCCCGACAGGCTTCCCGACATGCAGGCGCGCATCGATGAGGCCGCGGTCGCTGCCGGCCGCGACCCCGCCGTGATCGCGCGGATCTACAACGTGTGGGGCGCGATCGATGGAACGGGCGGCTTCCTCCAAGGCGGGATTGCACAGTGGGTAGCCGAGCTCACCGAGCTCGCGGTCGAGCATGGAATGGACACATTCATGTTCGGCCCTTCCGAGGATCCCGTCCCCCAGCTGCAGCGCTTCGCGGCAGAAGTGGCGCCCGCGGTGCGCGAACAGGTCACCCGACATCGCCGTGGCTGACCTTCGACCACCGCGAGCGCGACCGCTTCGACACGGCGGTCGCGAGTGGCTCGGCAGCGGCAGTCCTGGCAGGGCTGGCGATGGCGATGGCCGGCGACGGTCCGGCGCAGGCGTCCGCACATCGGACGACTGGGGTGAGTCCAGTCGATCGTTCGGCTACGCGCTTGAGAGCTCCGCGACGATGTCGAACTGGCCGGCGTGCCGGGCGTACTCAGCCAAGACGTGGAAACAGATCCACTCCAGCGTGGGCGGATCTTCAGTGAAGCGTCCCCCCGTCAGAGCGCGGGCCTCGAGTGGGTGGTCACGAAGGACTGACCGCGTGCGCTCACCCACTGCGCGCAGCTGCGCGGCCAGCTGCTCGGCAGTGACGTGATCGCCGACGGCCCATCGTGCGTCCGGACCATCGTCGGCGCCGCTTGCTCTCCAGGGTTCGGCAACGTTCCAGTCCCCCCACGGCTCGGCGACCGGTTCGCCGAGGAAGCCCCAGATGAACCAGCGCTGTTCCATGTGCACCAGGTGGCTCAACAGCTCGATAGGAGACCAGTCGCTGGGTAGGCGTGATCTTCGCTGCTCCTGCGGAGGCAACGACAGGATGCCTTCGATCAGATCTTCGCGTAGCCAGTCGAGATAGGCGGCCCAGCGCTCTGCCCCCGCCGGCCCGGTCTTCTCCGGCTCCTGAGCGTTCCTGCTGACCCGTTGATCCTCGCTCATGCCTGGACACTAGTACGTCGTCGAGGCGTCTCGGTCGAGCACCGTCGCCACGTCCTTGGGCAGGTGACTTACAGCTCGCGCTCGTACGCCAGCATGAGCGGACCGCCTTCGCCTTCGGTTCGGCGAAACCCGGCCGCCTCGTACAGGCGTTGGGCAGGCCGGTCGTCCTCGCTCGTGACCAGGAATGCGTAGTCGGCACCCCGCTCGCGTGCGACCCGCAGGGTCGCGGTGATCAGCTCCCGACCGTACCCCTGGCCCCGCCGGCTCGGTACGACGTACAGCTCGGCCAGGTAGGCCTCCTGGGCCCGGCTCCACACCGACGGTTGCACCCGCATGACCGCGACCCCGGTCGGTGCGCCGGTCTCATGCGCGCGGGTGAGCAGGACCGTGACGTGGTCGCCCACGATCAGCTCCGCCAATCGGGACGCCAGCTCGTCGGGCGGAGGCGCCGGCTCGTGGTACTCCACGTTGAAGTCGTGCAGTAGCTGCGCCGCGTCGGCGAGCCCATTGCTGCTCGCACTCCCGGTAAGGGTCTCGACCATGCTCACCAGTCTGTCGTGGCAGGCGACCGAAGTCGCCCGCTCGAAAAGGACAGCTGGCCGCCAGTCATGACCAACGCCGCCGCCGACAGACGTCGCTTCAGGGCCATGCTCGACACCAGCGAGCTCGGACCGCGCTTCCGGTGTGCGCACCGGGACCCCGGCCGGACAGCGGACTTCGGGCAGATCAGGCATACTTGCCACCGGATCGTGCGAGCAACGAACTAGACGCACCAGGGATGTAGTCCCGATCTTGAGTCCGATGTAAGTTCCGATCCCCCGCCCCCGTAGCTCAGCTGGATAGAGCGCCAGACTTCTAATCTGTTGGTCGCAGGTTCGAATCCTGCCGGGGGCGCTTCCGTGTCTCCGCCCACCCGGACGGCCACCGCGCGAGCCGGTCAGGCAACCCCCGCGAGCGAGAGCGCGACGCCGAGCACCGCGCCGGCGACCAGCACCCGCGGCACGGACCAGGCCAGCCGGAACAGCAGCACCGCCGCGACCACGGCGATCGCGACCGCGCCGGGCTGGAACGTCGACCAGACCGGCACCTCGAGGTCGACCACGCCCCAGGACACGTCGCGGCTCGACGCGAAGAACGTGTGCAGCGCGAAGTAGAGCGCCAGGTTCGCGATCACGCCGACCACCGCGGCGGTGATCCCGGTCAGCGCCGCGGACAGCGACCGGTTCCGCCGCAGCCGCTCGACGTACGGCGCTCCGAGGAAGATCAGCACGAAGCAGGGCACGAACGTGACCCAGGTGGTGAGCAGCGCCCCGAGTACGGCGGCCGTCCACGGGTCGAGGCCGCCGGGCTGGCCGTAGGCGCCGAGGAACGCGACGAACTGCACCACCATGATCAGCGGCCCGGGAGTGGTCTCGGCCAGCGCGAGCCCCTGCACCATCTCCCCCGGCGTGACCCAGGCGAAGTCCTCGACGGCGCGCTGCGCGACGTAGGCGAGCACCGCGTAGGCGCCACCGAACGTGACGAGCGCGGTCCCGGAGAAGAACAACCCCTGCTCGGTGAGAACCCCGTGGCGACCGGTGAGTCCCCAGGCGAGCGCCACCGGGACGACCCAGAGGGTGAGCCCGACCGCCAGGACCACCAGGGCCCGACGCCACGACGGGACCACCTCGTGCAGCGTGTCGTCCGCGATCACCGGACGCGGACCGGTGTCCGTCTCAGCGCCGGCCTGCGGCGGGTCGAAGGCGTGCGGGACCCGGAGGTGCAGCGCCCCTCCGAGCAGTCCGGCGCCGAGCACGACGACGGGGAACGGGACGCCGAGCACGGCCAGCATCACGAACGCCGCCACCGCGAAGCCGACCAGGATCCCGTGCCGCAGGGCGCGGCGACCGATCCGGACCACCGCCTGCACCACGATCGCCACCACGGCAGGGCTGAGCCCGGCGAAGATCGCCGAGACGAGGAACGTGTCGCCGTACGCCACGTAGACCGCGGCGAGCGCGAGCAGCGCGGCGGCGCCGGGCAGCACGAAGAGGATCCCCGCGACCAGCCCGCCGCGGATGCCGTTGAGCAGCCAGCCGGTGTAGATCGCGAGCTGCTGCGCCTCCGGCCCGGGCAGCAGCATGCAGAAGTTGAGCGCGTGCAGGAACCGTTGCTGGCCGATCCACCGCTTCTGGTCCACCAGCGTGTGCTGCATGACCGCGATCTGGCCCGCCGGACCGCCGAAGGTCTGCAGCGAGATCGCGCCCCAGGTCCGCACCGCGTCGCGGAACGGCACGAGGTCGCGGGTGGGCCCGGACTGCGGGGAGGTCATGCCGGAGACTCTAGAGGATTGTCGAGCAAACCTGTCTAGTTACTCGGCCTTCGCGGCCTCGATCGCCGCCTCCAGGTCGGCCACCAGCTGCTCGGTCGGCACCTGATCGAGCGGCTCGTCGTTCACCACGACGTACGGCGTCGAGGTCGCCCCGTCCTGGTTCGCCTGGTCGGTGGCGTTCTTCACCCAAACCTCGAACGCCCGGTCCTCGATCGGGCCGCGCACCTGTTCCTCGTCGGCGCCCGCCTCGACCGCCAGTGCGACGAGCTGGTCGTCGTCGAGGCCGGGAGTGCCCTCGGCCGGCTGGTTCTCGTAGAGCAGGTCGTGCAGCCGCACCGCTGCCTCGGGCCCCGCGGTGTCGAGCACCACTCCGACCGCGTTCATCGCCCGCGTGGAGTAGTCGGAGCCGTCGGAGGCCCTGTCGAGGAAGGACAGCATCTTGTACTGCACCTGCACGTCCCCGGCGTCGACGTACCCCACGAGCATGTCCGTGGCCGCTGCCTCGAGGTCACCGCAGAAGGGGCACATGAAGTCCTCGTAGATCTCCACCGTGACCGGTGCGCCGTCGGAACCGCGCGGCAGGCCGTAGGTGTCGACCACGCCCGCGGGCGGGGTGGCCGACTCCCCCGTGGTGTCGCGGCCGGACTGCACGATCGTGGCGATCGCGACGACCAGGGTGAGCACGCCGATCACGACCGCGGTGACCACGATGGTCCGGCGCCGCCGCTCCTTGCGCTCGCTCTCCGCGCGGATCGCCGCCGCACGCTCCGCGGCGCGCTGCGCATGGGCCTGCTTGGTGGCTCGGGACTGCTTCTTGGTCATCGGTGCGCTCGCAAGAAATCGGGTTCATTCAGGTAGTACTCGATTGTCCAGCGCCCAGGGGCTGCGCGGCCGCCAAACCAGCCATGCCGAGGACAAGAGGAGACCAAAGTCCCGTGCGATCTCCCAGGGGTACTTCTCCGCCGCGTTCGCGGCCGACCCGCCACCTCCGCCGAAGCAGCCGCACTCGATCTGGAGGCCGCGTGCCCACGCGGAGGCGATCCCGACGACGAAGGCGACCAGCAGCAGGCAGGAGAGGACGGCGTTCACGCGGACCAGCAGCCCGATGACCAGGCACAGCCCGAGCAGCAGCTCCACGAACGGCAGCGAGTGGCCGAGGGTGGGGACGACGGCCTCCGGGAGCAGCCGGTACGCGCGCACCGCCCGGACGTTCTCGGCAGGGTCGGGGATCTTGAGCAGCCCGGCGGCGATCCACACGCCACCCACCAGGAGGCGGGCGAACACCCCGACCCAGGGCAGCCAGGCACGACGGGTCTCGGGCGCAGTCTCGACAGTCGTCACGCAGTCCGTCCTCGTCCACGGGTGCTCTACGGCGACCACTCTAGGTCGCTGCCGCCGTGGGCGCCGTTGGTCACGGTGAGTAGGGTGCTAGGCGTGAACGACCGTCTTGTGTGGATCGACTGTGAGATGACCGGGCTCGACCTCGGCGCCGACGCGCTGATCGAGGTCGCGGCCCTCGTCACCGACTTCGAGCTGAACGTGATCGGCGACGGGGTCGATGTCGTCATCAAGCCTCCGCAGGAGGCGCTCGACCAGATGGACGACTTCGTGCGCAACATGCACACCGTGTCCGGGCTGCTCGAGGAGCTCGACAACGGGGTGACCATGCAGGAGGCCGAGGAGCAGGTGCTCGCCTACATCAAGAAGCACTGCGCCGACGGCAGCCGGCCGCCGCTGGCCGGCAACACGGTGGCCACCGACCGGGCGTTCCTGGCGCGGGACATGCGGACCCTGGAGGGCTTCCTGCACTACCGGATCGTCGACGTCTCCTCGATCAAGGAGCTCGCCCGCCGCTGGTACCCCCGGACCTACTTCAACGCGCCCGCGAAGACCGGCAACCACCGCGCGCTCGCCGACATCCAGGAGAGCATCGAGGAGCTGCGCTACTACCGCGCGGCCGTGTTCGTCCCCGCCCCGGGCCCCGACTCGCAGGCGGCCCGCGCCTTGGCCACCGAGCACGGCGGCGCGCTCACCGGCGCGAACGGGAAGGCCGAGGAGGCGGCTCCGAGCGAGGCCGCGACCGAGCCGGGCACGACGCCCGACGCGGGTCCGGCCACCGCCTAGAACCTCCCCGCGACACCGCCCGGCCCCCGGGTGGGAGCACCCCTCGGAAACAGGTACACTCTTCTCTGCTTCGGCTTCTCACGGCGCATGCCGAGAGGGGCCGACGTGACTGTTCACGGTCACGGGCATGGTGGGCGTAGCTCAGTTGGTAGAGCACCTGGTTGTGGTCCAGGAAGTCGCGGGTTCAAGTCCCGTCGTTCACCCCGAGGATGAGAAGGGCCCCCGTCGTACGGCGAGGGCCCTTCTCGCGTCTCCGCTCCCCCACCGCCCCACGACGCACGAAGGCCCCGGGTCGACGATGTGTCGGGTCCGGGGCCTCCGTCCGCTGGACGGGCCAACGGTCAGGTCAGCGGTTGCCGCTCAGGTCAGCAGGGCGTCACCGAGTCGATGATGAACCCCTGGCCCTTGACGGCCGGGTCGCTCGTCATCTGGACCGCGCCGGTCGACGTGCTGATGCACGGCGAGTCGAACTCCTCGGTGGCAGTGCCGGTGTACCTCGCCAGCGTGGCGCCGGTGGCGTCCTTGACGTAGACGTAGTCGTAGTCCTCCTCCATGTCGAGCAGCGTGAAGTGGAAGGAGAAGCCGGGCGCGCCGTTGTCGTAGATCCAGGTGCAGTCACCGTTGTGGCCGTACGGGTGGGGCGACTCGATCGGCAGGGTCGCGTTGTCCGAGCCCACGCACGGCGGCGGGGGCGGGGTGCCCTCGGTGCAGCCGGTGTGGACACCGACGGCGTCCCACGCCTTGCCGATGGCGACGGAGTACTTCGCACCGGCCGTGGCCACGGTGGCGTTGCGGGCGTCGCAGAAGTTGGCGTACTCGGTGAGGCCGCTGAAGCCCTCGTAGTAGACCTGCGCCGCACGGTTCACGCCGAGCGCCGGGACGACGACGTCGCAGTCCGGGCTCTCGAGCAGCACGCCGTGGTACTGGTTCGCGGTGCAGCTGGCGTTCGAGCCGCCGTTGACCGTGAGGTAGTACGCGTGGTTGGCGATGCCGCTGTTGGTGTGCACGCCGCCGTTGTCGGCGTCGCCGGTGTACTTCTGCGAGACGTGGCTCGGGTCGCCGTCCTGCTTGGGGTCACCCATGTTGCGGAAGCCCGGGGTGGCGTCGTTCGGCGTGTTGATGACGTCCTCGCCGATCAGCCAGTCGGCCTTGGCGGCGCGGTCGAGCTGGTTGCGCTGGGCGTAGAACTCCGCCGTGTTGCCCATCATGTCGCTGAACGCCTCGTTGAGCGCGCCGGACTCGTTCTCGTAGATCAGGTTCGAGGTGTAGTCCGTGACGCCGTGGGTCAGCTCGTGGGCGTCCACGTCGAGGCCACCGGAGAGCGACTTGCAGGTGGTGCCGTTGCCGTCGCCGTACGTCATGTAGGCGCCGTTCCAGAAGGCGTTGCAGTAGTTCGTGCCGTAGTGGACGAACGAGCGGATCTGCATGCCGTTGTCGTCGATGCTGTTGCGGCCGAAGAAGTCGCGGTAGAAGTCGTCGACCACGTTCGCGTAGTAGTGCGCGTCGACGCCGGCGGCCTGGCCGGGGCTGGTGTTGCCCGGGAGGTCCCAGATGTCGTCGGCGTCGGTCATGACGACCGGCTGGAGCTTCTCGTTCTGCACGTCGGCGGTCAGCTGCCGGTTGTCGCCGGAGACCAGCCGGTACAGGCCCGAGGTGGCGCTCCTGGTGGTGTCGAGCTGCTTCTTGTCACCCTTCACGCCGATGCCCTCGCCGTGGGCGAGCGCGTCGTACGCCTTGAGCGTCGAGCCGGAGGTCGCGTCGAGCCAGCGCACCGGGCGCGAGTCGTCGCGGATGCTCTCGACCTCGTAGAACAGGCGGCCGGTCTTCGGGTCCAGGCGCAGGTCGTTGTCGATCTGCCCGCCGCCGCCGGCGCGGTTGACGAACTTCTCCCTGGCCTCGGCCTTGGTGAGCCGGACCGTGTTCCTCGGGGAGAGGCCCGGGAAGTAGGCGCCGATGACCGACTCCGCCTCACCGGCCGTGTCCTCGATGACCGTGATCTGGCCGCCGAACACCGCCGCCTTGCCGACCATCTGCTGGTAGCGGGTCTGGGTGCGACCGTCCGGGAAGGTGGTGCTGCGGAGCTCGCGTACGTCGTTGGGCAGCCTGAACTTCGCGGCCGCCGCGCCGCTGAAGGCGAACGAGCCCGACGGCTGTTCCTTCGCGGCCTGAGCCGCCCGCGGGGTGTCGACGGCGGACGACGCGCCGGCGGTGACCAGCGTCGTGCCCGCGGCCAGCGCCGCTGCGGCTGACATCGCTATGAGTGAGCGATAGTGCATGGAGTGGGTTCCCCTCGCTTGGACACGTCCGATCCGGGCGTGTTGTGAACCCGGTCAAGGTATGTGTGGAACTGGGAAGTTCCAATAGCGAGGAGAGAACTGCTTTCTGCAGGTTTCTGCGGCTGCACGTTCGTGCAGGAAAAGGGCAGGACGGGCGAGACCGCCGTCGACGGGGGGCAACGGCGGTCTCGCGGCGATCCACAGGTCAGTCCTTGCTCACGACCTGGGTCGGTGCACCGTGGACGGCCGGGATCTGCCCCATCCTTCCCCGCTGGAAGTCCTCGTATGCCTGCATGACCTCAGATTTCGTGTTCATCACGAACGGGCCCGCCCAGGCGAGCGGCTCGCGGATCGGACGGCCGCCGATGACGAGCACCTCGAGGGCCGCCGTACGGCTCTCCTGCGCCTTGTCCGCGGCCAGCGTCACGAAGTCGCCGCGGCCGAGGACGGCGAGGTTCCCGGCCCGGACCGGGCGCTTCTCGAGGCCGACCGTGCCGTGGCCGGAGAGCACGTAGACGAGGGCGTTGAACCCGGGGTCCCACGGCAGGTCGAGGCCGGCGGAGGGGGCGACCGTGGCGTGCACCATGGCCATCGGGGTGTGCGTGGAGCCGGGGCCCTTCTGCCCGTCGACCTCGCCGGCGATGATCCGGACCAGGGCGCCGGCGTCGGCGCTCGTGGTCAGCGCGACCTGGCCGGCGCGCAGGTCCTGGTAGCGGGGCGCGGACATCTTCTGGTCGCGCGGCAGGTTCACCCACAGCTGCACGCCGTGGAAGAGGCCGCCCTTCTGCACCAGCCACTCCGGCGGCGCCTCGATGTGCAGCAGCCCCGAGCCGGCGGTCATCCACTGGGTGTCGCCGTCGGTGATGCTGCCGCCGCCACCGTGGGAGTCCTGGTGGTCGAGCAGCCCGTCGAGCATGTAGGTCACGGTCTCGAAGCCGCGGTGCGGGTGCCACGGGGTGCCCTTGGGCTCACCGGGCGCGTACTCCACCTCGCCCATCTGGTCCATGTGGATGAACGGGTCGAGCAGGCTGAGGTCGACGCCGGCGAACGCGCGGCGGACCGGGAACCCCTCCCCCTCGAAGCCTCGCGGTGCCTCGGTCACCTGGGCGACCGGGCGCACCGTGTCCCCGAGCCCGGGGCTCTTGATCCGGGGCAGGACGGTCAGGTCGTCGACGGTCACGGCTGGCATGGCGGGCACCTTCCTCTACGAGTGTGTTCCCTGTTCACAACGATAGTTGAACGCTAAACATTCCGCCACCGGCCGGAAACGGAAGTGCCCGCATGCCCTCGCGACCCGGCGCCCGGTAGCGTGCAGCCGTGACTTCTGGGAGCAAGCAGCGCAGGTACGACGTCGTCATCGTGGGGGGCGGCCACAACGGGCTGGTCTCGGCCACCTACCTGGCCAAGGCGGGGCTGTCCGTCCTGCTCCTCGAGCGGCTGGACCAGACCGGGGGCGCGGCGATCAGCGCGCCGGTGTTCTCCGGCCTCGACGCGCGGCTCTCCCGCTACTCCTACCTGGTCAGCCTGCTGCCCGAGCAGATCATCGAGGACCTCGACCTCCGGCTCGAGCTCAGGTCGCGCCGGACCGCGTCGTACACCCCGGTGGTCCGCGACGGGAAGCACACCGGTCTGCTCGTCGAGCGGCCCGAGGGCACGCTGACCGAGGAGTCGTTCAAGGCCCTCACCGGGTCGGACGCGGAGTACGACGCGTGGCGCGCGTTCTATGGCGAGGTGACCGACTTCGCCGAGGCGATCGCCCCGACGCTGCTCTCGCCGCTGCGGACCGAGAAGGAGATCCGCGAGCAGGTCGAGGCGGAGACCTGGGACGCGCTCGTCGCCCACCCGCTCGGCAAGGTGATCGAGGAGCGCTTCGCCGACGACACCGTGCGCGGCGTGGTCGCCACGGACGCGCTGATCGGCACCTTCGCCGGGATGAACGACCCGTCGCTCGTGCAGAACCGCTGCTTCCTCTACCACGTGATCGGCAACGGCACCGGCGAGTGGCGGGTGCCGGTCGGCGGCATGGGCGCGGTCACCGACGCACTCGCCGAGGCGGCCCGGCTCGCGGGCGTGGAGATCGTCACTGGCGCCGGCGTGAGCCGGATCGAGTCCGACGGCACCACCGCCGACGTGATGTGGCACGACGGCCGCCTCACGCACAACGTCGAGGCCCGCTGGGTGCTGTCGAACGTGGCGCCGTGGGTGCTCCAGATCCTCCTCGGCGAGGAGCCGGGCGAGCCGCCGATGGGCTCCCAGCTCAAGATCAACTTCCTCCTCGACCGGCTCCCCCGGCTGCGCTCCGGCGTGGACCCGGAGGTCGCGTTCGCCGGGACCTTCCACGTGGCCGAGGACTACACCCAGCTCCAGGCGGCGTACGACGAGGCGGCCGCCGGCAAGATCCCGTCCGTGCCGCCCGGCGAGCTGTACTGCCACTCGCTGACCGACCCGTCGATCCTGGGCAGCCTGGCCGGCACCGGGAAGCACACGCTGACCTACTTCGGCGTGCACATGCCGCCGCCGGTGTTCGGCGACAACGTCGCGGCCAACCGCGACCACGCCGTGGAGCGCGTCCTGGACGCGATCAACGTGCACCTCGAGGAGCCGATCGAGGGCTGCCTGGCGGTGGACGGGAACGGCAACCCGTGCCTGGAGGCGAAGACCCCGCAGGACGTGGACAAGGCGCTCGCGATGCCGGGTGGCCACATCTTCCACGGCGACCTGTCGTGGCCGTGGGCCCCGAACCGCTCGCGCCTGGACACCCCCGCGCAGCGCTGGGGCGTCTCGACCGACATCCCCAACGTGCTGCTGTGCGGCTCCGGCGCCCGACGGGGCGGGGCGGTCAGCGGTATCGGTGGGCACAACGCCGCGCAGGCGGTGCTGGAGGCCCACCGGGCCGGCTGACCGCCCCTCCCCCGGGTCGGTGGAGCCGGGCGGTCAGACCGCCGCCGGCTCCACCTGCATGATCGGGTCGGTGGTGGGCTGCTGCGAGCCACCGGCCGGCTCGATCGTGATCGCCACCTCGGTCTTCGGACCGGGCATGTCCATGAACGCGCCCTTCTCCGGCTCGAGGACGCCGACCGAGGCGATCGCGCCGTCCTCGATCGCCCAGAGCTGGTAGACGTGCTTGTCATCGAGGGCGGGCAGTTCGTCGGTGTCGACGGCCATCTGGTTCAGCGAGGGCGAGGTGGCCACCGAGATCTTGCCGCCGTTGGCGGTGTCCATCGTGGCGGTGTGCGCGTCCTCGGCCTGGAACACCTCGACCACGCCGGAGGCGAGGCGGGTGGACGGCTCGTCCTCGCTCTGCAGCACGCCGATCCCGACCACGCCGGCCACGATCACGACCACAGCGGCCGCCGCGGCGAGCAGCCGGGCGCCCCAGCGTCCGCGCGGCACCTCGATCACGTTGGACCTGGAGACACGCGGCGGCATCTGCGGCATCTGGTCGGCCGCCGCCATCACGCGGGCCTTGAGGTGGGCCGGCGGGCGGATCGCCTCGCTGGCACCCATCTGTGCCGCGGCCTGCTGGAGCTCCTTGACCTCCTGCCGGCATGCGGGGCAGGCGTCGAGGTGCTTCTGGAACTCCTCGGCCTCCTCCGAGCTCAGCGCATGCAGGGCGTAGGCACCCGACAGCGTGTGAAGATCGGTGCTCATCGCGCCCCCTCCAGGCAGTCACGGAGACGGATCAGGCCGTCCCGCATTCGCGTCTTGATGGTCGGGAGAGGCTTCTCGAGCAAGGTCGCCACCTCTCCGTAGGTGTAGCCGTTGAAGTACGCCAGCCGCACGGACTCCAGCTGCAGGTCGGTCAGTGTCTCCAGACACTCCCGGACCGCGCCGTGCTCCTCGGCCTCGATCACCGCGTCGGCCGGCTCGTCGTGCGAGACCTCGTCCGGGGCGGTGTAGGTGTCCTGCCGTTTCTGCGACTCGCTCCGGCGTACGGCGTCCACCGCCCGCCGGTGCGCGATCGTCATGATCCACGTCTTGGCCCGGCCCTTGTCCGCGTCGAACCGGGCCGCCTTGCGCCACACCTCGAGGAAGGTCTCCTGCGTGACGTCCTCGGCCCGGCTCGGGTCGCGCACGACCCGCCGCGCCACGCCGTACACCGAGGAGGACACCTCGTCGTACAAGGCGTCGAACGCCTTGGAGTCCCCCCGGGACACTTGTTGGAGCAACAGGTCGACGTCGGCACCCTCATGTGAGGGCACCAGCCTGAGTTCGGGCTCGGGTGACATCGAGGCCTCCTGGCATGGTCCGGCGCGGTATCTGACACTGGTTCGTCGTCCCCGGGCTCACGGATTGGTGGGGCGGCGCGGCAAACCTCGCATACGGTGTGACGCAGGTCCCGCCACCGCGACCGGGGCTCGATTTCATCCTAGGCGCGGGACGCTGCTAAAGTTCCACTCGCTTCACGCGCCATTAGCTCAATTGGCAGAGCAGCTGACTCTTAATCAGCGGGTTCGGGGTTCGAGTCCCTGATGGCGCACAAAACCCCAGGTCAGGCCGCATCACGTGGCCTGACCTTCTTTCTTTGACCACCCTTTGCCACCGTATTTCGTCGCCGTCGACCCTTATGCGACCTCCCGGGCCGGCGCCGCCTGGGAGTCCACCCGAGCGAGAGCCCAACAGACGTCCCGGGTCATCGACGGCCGGCTGTGCCCGAGCTGATCCGCGATCAGGCGAGCCGACAGCGCGGCCTCGTCGAGGATCGTCGCGGCCGTCTTGCGGAAGGTGTGCGAGGTGATCCACGCCAGCGTCTCCTTGCCCCTCGCCTCGCGAAACTCGCGCCGCGTGTTGGCCGGGTCCCGAAAGCCGCCGTTCACGTCGGGAAACACAGGCTGGTCGAGTCGGGCTCCGGACATGAAGCGGCGTTGCAGCATCGCGACCGCGCTCATCTGCAGAGGCAGTGTCCGCTCCCCCGCTCGACTCTTGGTGCCCTTGCGTAGCAGGCCCTCGCCCTTGACCCGGACCAGTGTGGTCGTGATCTGAACCGTGCCCCTTGAAGGTTCACCTGCGACCTGACGACGGCAAGGGCCTCACCGATTCGGACGCGGGTTGCGAACATGAAGAACACCAGGTCCGGAAGGTCACGGCGTCGAGCCTCCTCGTCCTCCTGCAACTTCGTCAGCAGCGCAACCCGCTCCTTCATGGTCAGCGCCCGCGGCTCACGCTTGGGCTTGGCCTCGATCCGCTCCACCTCACGGACCGGGTTCGCCATGATCGCCCCGTACCGAACCGCCTGGCCCATCACGCGGGAGATGACGCTTCGGCAGCTCTTGGCCGTCGAAAGCACTCACCTTCGCCTCGATCGAGGCGATCACCCGGTCGACCATGGGCGTCGTGGCCTCACCGAGCCGCACCTCCCCCATCGCGGACAACACGTGGTTCTTCAGCTGCCGCAGGTAGGTGTCCACCGTTCCCGGCGACCGCCGCCCGTCCTGGACCCTCCCGTCGACCTTCGACAGCCACAGGTCGGCCGCGTCGGAGAAGCGACTCATCGCGGTCAACTCTCCGTGCCGGCCAGACTGGGTCCGGTTCTGCAGTGCCTGCCTGAGGTTCTGCGAGGCCTGCGTCGCGGTCTTGCCGCTCGCCTGAACGACCCGCGTCACCCCGTCGAAGTCGCGATACGGAGCCAACGCCCGGAAGCGCTTCGGCTTCCCCTTCTCGTCCTTGCCGATCGGGTACGTGCGGATCAGTCCCCACGACCCGATCGGCAGCGGCTTACGTCCCACCGGCTCGCCTCAGGAGGCCAGCGCGTTCTGGGCATCAACCCAGGCGCGCACACTTCCTCGGGGCGGTAGCGCACCTTGTTGCCGAGACGGTGGCTCGGCGGCCCGGACTCCGGCAGCGCCAGCCGTACAAGGTCTTGGTCGAGAGCGCGAGGTACTCCGCGGTCTGCTCGATCGACCACAGCTGCTCGAACCTGCTCGGCACTTCATTCATAACGAACTCCTTCATCAGTCCGACGGACGTCGGCATCCATATCCCGTGTGCTGGTCAGCGAGCGGCTAACCTGTCCGCGTGCCAGAGAGCCACTTCGAACGTCGAATGCACCGCCCGAGATACTGGGTCGGAGCGCTCCTGCTGACCTACCTGATCGTGTCGAGCCTCGACAACGCCGGGCGTGCCATCCATGACCAGGGACTCTGGAACTCAGACACAGTCGGACTCCTGCTCCTACTGATTGCCTTCGCTGCATTGGTCCCGGTCGGGCTCTCACGCGATCGGCAAGTTGTCGGGTCATTTCTCATCACTGCGGTGGCCGCTTTTCTCATCAGCGTCTTGGTCGCGGTGTTTGCCTAGCGGGTCCTCGCCAGAGCTGCACTTCTGACGACAGCGGCCGCCTCGTCGAGGTCGAGGTAGCCCGTCCCAGCAAAGGCGAAGTTGGACACCACCTCGAAGCCCTCGGGCACGTCCTCGTCGACGTCGACACCAGGCGCACGTCCGCGTCAGGCTCGAGTGCAGCGGGCTGGCTCTTGAACAGTGGCCGCGCCCGTCGTAGGTGGCCGAAGTTGATCGAGTACCGACGCGACTTAGTGATGGGGTGTCCGCGGTAGCCGAGCGTCGCGAGGCTGTGCCACAGGCGCTCGTAGGCGCCGAGAGCGTGGCGCGCGATATTCGCAGACGGCACCCGAGATAATCTCTGTACTCCGTTAAGCGCCGGCTTCGCCGGCGCGCGCCTGCGGGCGGCGCTCGCGCGCCGTCCTCGGCGCTCTCCCCTACAATCCAGGCATGTCTGGCACGGCTCACAGCAACGAATCTCGGGTGATGGGCAGCGCCGTCGCCGTCTTGGGCATCGCCTTCGTCGGTCTAAGCGCCCTCAACTTCAGCACCAGGGACTACCTCATGGCCACGTGGGCGCTGACCATGGCAGCCGCGCAGATGATCTTCGCCCTCCAATACCTACGCTGGCACAAGAGTCGGCCACTCTGGGCCAACATCGTTCTGGGAGCTGTGCTCGCGACGATGCTCATCCTTGGTTACCTCGACCTCAAGGATCTCCAACTCTGATCCGGTCCGCTCCCGAGTCCAGAGCCCCGTCCCCCTGACACTTGACTGTTCGGCCACCGCCCGCAGCGTCAAGAGCGGCTTCGCCGTCACGCGTGATTCGCTCCGCTCACTCTCGAGTCTCTACGTTTCCAGCCTGAGGTCGGGAGTGTCCCTTACCTCGAGGCAACGACCGCGTGCCATCATCCGCACGTGGATGAGACCAACGTGAATGGGACCGCCGTCCTGCCCCCCTCCAGCTACATCTGGAGCGGCGCGGCACTGATCGCCGTAGCAGCCTGGATCCCGCTCCTGTCCGATGGCTTCTCCGACCCGGGCTTCGTGGTGGTGCTGTTCGGATTGCTTGGAAGTCTGGGCCTCGGTTTGCTCCTGACTGGAGCAATCGCCCAGGGCATCCTCGTGGCACGGTCGAACCAGCAAGGCCGGCCGCCCACTGCGCCATAGTCACCCGGCTCAGGCCACGGTTTACGCCACCTCCATCAGCACGCAGACGCCCGAAACTGCTGGTGAACGCCAGACTCCATCGACCGACAAACGCGCAGGTCAGAGGGCACTTCAGTGCAAACCAAAGAACTGCCAGCAGCCACGCGGCCAATTTCCAGCGGGTTCGGGGTTCGAGTCCCTGATGGCGCACCAGAAACCCCAGGTCAGGCCGCATCACGTGGCCTGACCACAGCGCCTGCCATGCGCGACGCGCGAGGGCGCCAGTTGCGATCCGCGAAGGACGCGTCCCTTTGCCGCCAAGCCGCCGTGTGCCGCTCCTTGGTGCGGTAGGGGCAACTTGTCGTCGACCTCCATCACCCGGAGGCCCGACGCCGTTCGGGGGTGATGGTGTCGCCGACCAGGTTCACGAAGTTGGATGTTGCGTCGAAGGGGGCTGCGTGACCAGCGCCTTCGATTTCCTGCACTCTCGCAGTGGAGATGGCCGAGGCGAGAGAGCGGGTCAGCCGGACGATGTTGGCCGGGCTCCGTGCGCCGTAGGTACAGACGACGGGGACCTCGACGGTCGCGAGGTCCGTCGGCGATGGATAGTTGCCGATCGAGTTTCGGAAGTCCCACAGCGCGGCCCGAGCGTTCTCCCTACCGACGCGCCGCCACTCCTCGGGAAAGGCGTCCCACGCGGTTCCTCCGTCACGGTAGGCGTAGGCGGCGCGCAAGAGCGTTTCGGCGGCGTCGCCGTATCGGCCGCGGAGGACCAGCCATCCGATCTTGGCCAGGGCCGCGACCTGGGAGCCGTTCGGAAGGTGACGACTCGCCCGCCATGCCGCCTCATGAGCGACGACGGCCCGCACGAGGTCCGGACGGCGCACCGCAAGGTCGACCGCGATCGTCGCCCCGGCGCTCGTGCCGACGGCGAGGGCGGGCACGGCCCGCAGGTACTCCAGGATCGCGGCTGCGTCGCCCGTATGCGTGGAGATCGAGCGGACCGGCTCGCTGACACTGCGGGCGTAGCCGCGACGGTCGTAGGTGATCACGCGTCCCAGGCGGGCGAGCTCCTCGGTCACGGGACCCCAGGTTGAGGCCGTCGTGCCGGCCGGGGGGATCAGAAGGATCGGTACGCCGTCGCCCGCCTCCTCGTAATAGAGGTCGCATCCGTCCGACCTCACGTAACCCATCATTGGCCTCCTTCGATCGCTGCTCCGCCGTCGGACCGCAGGAAAGCACTCAGCCGTTCCAGCCGACCGGTACCCGCCAAGACGTCACGCCCGTTGCTCGCCGCCTAGACGGCCGCCGCGGTCTCGAGGCCCTGGAGGAACGAGTACACAGCGATTCCTCCGGCGTGCTTGTCCGCGAGCTCCCTGAGCTCCTGAGAGACCTCGCCGAAGGCGGTCATGCGATGGTCGTACGCGTACCTCTCGAAGAGGATCGCCCGTGCCTCCATGACGTGAGCGTTGTGCTCGATCAGAGCTCGTCCGCTCAGGTACGTCTCGTGGACCTCGCACTCGGTTCCATCCTCGTGGATGAACCAGTCGTAGCGGATGGTCTGCGTGTCCTTCTCTCGCGTCAGCCGCATGATCTCGGCCGCCTGGACCTTGAACCCTTCCAGCTGACCAGGTCGGATCTTCAAGTGAGCGTGCACTTCCAGGTGTCCCATGACTCCTCCCTCACTGTCTCGGGCGCGCGTTGACTCTGACCGCCGGTGGCTAGACCGTTGCCGACCGGTCGAGTCCCTGCAGGAACGAGAAGACGGCTGGCGTCGTCCCCATCCGCTCTTTGACGAGGTTGAGAAAGTTCTCGGAGACCTCGCCGTACAGGGTCGACCGGTGGTCGAACGCGAAGTCGCGGAAGAGCCGATCCGCCGCCTCCATGGTGTGCATCTTGTGCTCGATCAGTGCTTGTTCGTCGGTGAACATCTCGTGGACCTCGCACTGGGTTCCGTGCTCGTTGATGAACCAGTCGCAACGCAGAGTGTGCGTGTCCTTCTCCCGGGTCACCCGGAGGATCTCGGCCGCTTGGGCCTTGACCCCCTCGAGCTGACCTGGGCGGATCTTGGCTCGAACGATGACTTCCAGGTGAGCCATGAGTTCCTCCTCTCGTCGGATGGAAGGGCTCCCCTCGCGACCCGCGTCGGCGGTCAAACGGTCGTCGGGACGTGACCCGTGCAGATCACACGCATGACCTTGTCGCCGAAGTCTGAGGTCGGTTCAAGCACGAGCGTGCACGCACCGTCGGGGCGCATGAACCCGGTGGCCCGCTCCATCGGGGGTCGCTGTCCGGCTCATGGCCAAACCCCCTCTGTCCTCCACTTACGCAGCGTCGTCGTCGGGACCACCCCCAGACAGGGCCGAAGGTCACATTGACGGGGGCCGACCATCCTGGCCTGCCGGCAAGGCGTCCATTGCCTTCCAACGGTTCCTCGGACTCGTATCCGATCGCTGCCAGCCCGGGAGGAAGATTCGGGAGGTGAAGGCGTCCCGGAGGCTTCTATGCTCCGGGCATGAGCGCGGACAGCGAGGCGAGTAGACGACTTCGTCAAGCCTATGCGGAAGCTTGGGCGGCACGATCCGAATCGGGCGACAGTGATGTGGTGCTCCGGGCCAGGCTGCGTGCCCACCAGCTCTCTGAAGTCCTGGACGAGACGACTCCCATCCATGGCTTCATCTTCGATCTCTGGCGACGGGACGTGCCGCCCGAGCGTGTGGGCCGTGAAGTGTGGAAGGCGACAGGGCGCGCCGCGCTCCATCTCATCACCACCGGCCGGTCACTCCTCCAGACGTTCCGTCCCGCAGGGAGCGACGAAGAGGAGGCGCTGGACCGGCAAGCCGATCTGGAGGAGATGCCCGAGGACAAGGAGGGTGTGCTCGACAACTACGACCATCCGGCGTCAGCCTCGCTGACCTTCGAACCCGCAGAAGGTGCCGAGCCTCTTTTGGCGCGCTACGCCGACCTCACCGACCGGCGCAGCACGTGGCACCAACCTTCCGTGTGGTTCGACATGCAACCGGACCAGGCGCGCGCGTCTGTGCTCCTCGGCAGCACGGTCATCGGGGAAGCCGCCGTACCAGTCGAGATCTGGCGAGCGATGCGTGACCTCGCGAGCGAGGACCTGTACGCCGACGGGTTCCTGGACTTCCGGATCCGGAATGCTCTGCTGGAGACCGGCACACTGGTGTGCTACTACCCCGCTGACTGACCCGTTGCCCCTCCCAGTCGAGACGCTGTTCTCGCGTCGCGGACTCATCCTTCGTGTAGGACGACCAGAACGAGATTCACTGACGCGAGGCGTAAACGAGGGCAGCCGCCGACCAGGAGGCAAGACGCACGGACCTGCCGCCGTCCGCGCCCACGTCAATCGGAGGGCCAATAGGGTGATCTCCGTGTCAGACCTTGATCGCAGCGTTGAACTCGCGAAGGAGCGTGGGTACGACGCTCTCGCGCCGATTGATGAGGCGTTCGAGCGTGGTGAGATCACGCAGGATGAGTGGCATGCGCGGATTCTGGCTGTCGTCGAATCGGCCTATCTTTCCGCGACGACTGAGCAGATGGGATCCGGCCACTCAGGCACTCGCGAGGAATGGGAGGAGTCGCGGGGACTCATCATGGAGGCGATCGATGGGTCGGGAACGTTCCTTGATGTCGGGTGTGCGAACGGGCTCTTGATGGCGTCCGTCGAGCGTTGGTCTCGGGAACGAAGGCTGGTCGTGGATCCTTACGGTGTCGAGATCTCGCCACGTCTAGCCGCCCTGGCACGGAGTCGCTACCCACAGTGGCGGGATCGAATCTGGGCCGCGAACGCGGATGGGTGGCGGCCTCCGATGCGTTTCCAGTTCGTGCGCACCGGTCTGGAGTACGTGCCTGTTGGCCGGCGCGAGACGTTCGTGCGCGACCTCGTCGAGAACGTCGTGGCCCCCGGAGGGCGGTTGATCGTGGGGAAGAACAACGAGAACCGCGGGGAGTCGAAGATCGCACATTGCCTGCGTTCCTGGGGATGGTCGGACGTTCAGGAAGCGCGTCGGCCGCATGCCCACCCGGGCGTCGAGATCTCGGTCGTCTGGCTCGAACACCTCTGACGCAATGTCCGACCATGCCGCTGTCGGCGCGCTATGTGATCGGGGTGTTCGCCAGCGACACGACAGTCCCGACCACCAAGGCTGCCGCAACGGCCGGCATGAACCAACCCGGGCGCGCCCGGGCGCGCCACAGCGACCAGATGGCGACCAACGCGAGCAGGATGCCGAACACGATGCTGCCAACGTGGCCAAGGTCTGTCAGCGGCCGCGCCTCCTCACACACGGGCGGGCAGTAGACGATCGGGAAGCCGTTGGTCAGCGCCGCCCAGCCGGCGCCGAGGATCCCGGCGCTGGGCGACGCCGCTGCCGTTGCCCCGAGCGCCCGCCATGAAGGAAACCGCCCACCAGAGCTGGATGAGCGCAACGCCGACAATCGTTGCCGCCTCGGTCAGAGACAGCGTCCCGTGCAGGTCGAACAGGCCGACGCCGAAGTCGAGGATGATGTGCAGCACGCTGACGAACATCGTCGCCAGGCCGACCCAGAGCCATACCGGCATCCGCCAGTCGCGGCCGGACCACGCGAGTTGTTCGCTCCCCACGTACCCACTATCGACCATGCGAGGCGATGTGCCCCAGCTATCGCTGGCTCGCGTCACTCGTCTGCCGCGGACAGCGAAAGCGCGGAACTGCCGAGATCCGTGCTGACGCCACGGAGCGTCCCGACCCGATCTGTTGGCGCGAACTGTGGGCAGGTTGTCGTGGACGACATCCCATGCTGAGTTTCACGCTAGAGCCATGAACTCCCGCGCAGTCACCTTCGTGATCTATGACGGCTTCGACGGCCTCGATCTGGCCGGCCCGTTCGAAGTCTTCGGCGAAGCCGGGTACGAGCTCATGCTCGTGGCCCCGAAAGCCGGTCCGGTCCGCTCGGACATGGGGCTGACGATCCACGCGCAAAGCTCGGTGGCGAGCCTGGATCCGAGCCGTCCAGGCACGCTGGTGGTCGTGGGCGGCGACGGCGTGGACGCGGCGGGCTTCGACCGCAGCCTGCTCGACTGGGTGGCCGCGGCCGCCACCACGGCCGACCGGGTCGCGTCTGTCTGCTGTGGCGCGTTCATCCTCGCCGAGGCCGGGCTGCTCGACGGGCGTCGCGTGACCACGCACTGGAGGGAAGCGGACCGGCTGGCGCGCGAGTACCCCGCCGTCATCGTCGACAGCGACCCCATCTTCATCCAGGACGGGCGGATCTGGACCTCCGCAGGCGTGGCAGCGGGCATGGACCTGGCGCTTGCGCTGGTCGAGGCAGACCTCGGACCACAGACCGCCCTCCGGGTCGCCCGAGAGCTGGTGCTGTTCCTGCGCCGGCCGGGGAGCCAGTCGCAGTTCAGCGTGCCGCTGTGGTCGGCGCAGCCCGCAACCGATGCGGTACGCCGCGTCGTCGAAGCCATCCACCTCGATCCCGGCGAGCGACACGGGATCGACCAGCTAGCGTCGCTCGCCGGGCTGAGCCCGCGACACCTCCAGCGGCGGTTCACCCAGGAGACCGGTCTACCGCCAGCGATGTACGTCGAACGGGTCCGTGTCGAGGCGGCGCAGCGGTGCCTCGCGGAAGGTAACGACCCGGTGGAGACCATCGCCCGACGCTGCGGCTTCGGCACCGCCGAGACACTGCGCAGGACATTCCACCGATTGGTCGGCATCGCACCCTCGGAGTATCGAGAGCGATTCCGCACGACGAACGTCACCGCGTTCCCGCCCCCAGCGCCAGAAGCGTCGCGACCGGCGCGGCCGGTCCGCCTCGAGGAGATCAGCTCATGAACTACCTGACTCATAGCATCGCCCTACACCCCGAGCCTCGGCGTGAGGTGTCCCGAAGGCGTTCTGGGGCGATCCCGCCGGAACCAGGAGCAGGCAGGCCACCGATCGCAGTCCGGGCTCGACGTCACTCGCTGCTCAGAAGGCGGGCGGCGTTGTCAGGCCGTCGCCGTGCCGACGACCTGGTGGGTGACGTTAGCCGGTCGTCGGCCGGCAGCGGAGTGAATGCGGTCGCCAGCGGAGCCTCTCGTGGCGTCGCCATCCTCATCGGCCGCTGAGCCCCTCCCGCCACGCTGCGCCTGCTCGTAACTCTCGCGGCTTGATCTCCGGCACGGCGTGCTGCCGGAACGGAGAGCCGGCTGTGGTCGCACTGTTCTGATCCGTCTGCGCCGCGACAGCTGGGTGGGGCACCCACCCGTTGGTGCCGACGTAGCCGAGATGAGGACGTGCGTGACTACGCCGCACGGGTAGGCCTTGATCGGACCGATCGGGGGAGGCGTTCGGCCGGCTGGACCGCTTCACCCGACGCAGCATCAATCCGGGCAGGCGACGCCAAGCCCGGGACCTCGTCATTCACCTCCGCAGCCGACGATGAACATGCCGAGAGCCCTGCGAGTGCAATGCCGCACGTAGGAGGCGCCATGTCTCACTCACGACCCACTTCGGCATGCCTCCGCCGCAAGCATCTGTGCGCCGACACGTCTCCGCGCAGATGCACGGATCTGCCGCGGACAGGTAGGGCTAGGCGCCGAGACTTGCTCAGGTGAGCGCTGCCTTGAACCCTGCTACCTCGTCGTAGAGGAGGCCATCATGCTGTTCGATCACCCAGCGAAGGAACGTCAGGAGCGGGAGCAAATCGACGTCTCCCGACAACGTGAGATCAATAGCGAAGTGGCCCTGGGAAGCATCGAGGGCGAAGCCGTCGGCAGTGGCTGAGTCGACGAGCGTGGTTAAGTGCTTGGCCACCCGCGACACCTGAAGCGTCGCCATCCATTGGGACTGCCCGAGCTGGACGTCGCAGGCACACCAGCCCTCGGCTTCACTACGGGGACCACTACGGATGATGCCGGCGTGACTCACCAGATCGTCCAGCACGGCAACCAGGTTGACGGACATGGGCGAACGGCAGAGCACGCCGACTGTGTACGCCACGTCCGACCTCTCGAGACTGGACGGTCGAGGCCGTCTTCGAAGATGCGGTCATGCTAGAGACCAACGTCCGGATTTGCCGCTGATAGTGAAAGCTCGGTCGTGCCGACGTGCGCACCTCCCGGTCTCGTGCGCTAGAACGGTGAGCGACCGCGACTGGTGTGGGCTAAGGAGCAGGTGAGTTGTTGTGGAGAACCCAGACGTGAGTGCGCCTGGCATTTCGTGGGTTTACGTCGACATGGTTGGAGACCTATTCCACGCGGGCCATGTGTCGCTCCTCCGGGAGGCACGCCGCCATGGTGACCGGCTGGTCGTTGGCGTGCTGTCCGACGACACCGCAGCCTCCTACAAGCGTCGTCCCATCATGACCCTTGCCGAGCGCGTCGCCGTGATCGAGTCATGCAGGTACGTCGACGAGGTGATTGAGGACGCCCCGCTCCAAGTGACCGAAGAGTTTCTTGCCGAGCACGGGATCACCACCGTGGTGCACGGCGACGACTTGTCGCCCGAGGGGGCCGACTTCGTATACGGGCCCGCTGCAGCAGCCGGGAAACTCACCTACGTTCGGCGCACGGGAGGAATCTCAACCACCCAGTTGATCCAGCGGGTGCTCGACGCGGCCGCCTCGCGAAATGAATGACCGGATCTGCCGCGGACAGGTAAACGGAACGGCCCATGAGCGGGCGCCTACCGAATGGCGAAGCGCGGGAGCCGTCAGCCTCCCATTCGGCGCGGTGCCCTGGCGGCGTCGAGCCGCGGCGCTTCAGCGAGCGACGCTCTCAGCGCGGAGCTTGAGGCCGGCCGCCTCCATGGCGAGGTATTGCTCGGTGAGCTTTCGGTACAGCCGTCCCACGACCCCCCCGACCACCCCGCTCATCACGACTCTCAGCTCGACCCGGGTGCCACCGTCGGGCAGCGGCGCGCACTCGTGGTGCGCAGACACCGTGCTGCCTGGCTGCCGCTGCTCCCAGGTGAAGGCGCTGCCGGGTTCGAGTGAGGTCACCGTGTACGTGCCGGTCGGGACTCGCGGCTGGGAGACCTCGACTCGCGACCCGACGGCGAGGGGACCGGCGTCCAGCGGCCGGACGCTGCTCACTGAGTCCGTCCACTCCGGCCACCGCTCGACGTCGACGAGCACCTCCCACACCCGGTCCGGCGAGGCGGCCACATCGATGCTGGTGCGCTGTTCCACGCCGTCCATCGTCGCAGAGATCGGGATGTCTCAGGAAGGCTCGATGTGCCGAAGCGCCGCTTGCATTCCGTGGAGATCGACCACCAGGCCGACCTAGACTCGCATCCGTCCGGGCAGGGGTACCTCGTCCGCGAACGAGGTCGAAAGGCGAAGTCAACATGACGCGAACTGCACGCCAGCCACACGAGTGGCTCACCTTGGGAGCTGGACTTGTTGCCGCGTCCATGTGGGCTTCCCTTGGGCTGCGCGCCATCGTCATGGACAGCGATCCGTCCGTCAAAGCTCTGTTCGCATGCGCGGCGCTGGTGCTCGTGGGGTTCGCCCTCGGCTCGGTAACTTGGATCGTGATTGCGCCGAAACGCGCGAAGCGGCCACCCGCCGACGCTGTAGTGCTCGCGAAGATGAAAGCCCCCTTCGCGATGTTGGGCATCATGTTGGTCGGATCTGGAGCGTCCCCGATCGTGGACCCCACTACGGGCGCGTGGGGCTGGGCGCTCTTGGTTGCCGCCTCGCTCGTGGGCGGCCTGAATCTGGGCGTGGCCTTCATGGGGATTGCTGAGCAGGGAGCCCCCTCCGACGCGCCGCGCCAGTCAACCGTGGCTCCTCAGTCGGGCGCTTAGTACGTACGTCCGGATCTAAGGGCTTCCACCGGGTCGGTTTGGCAGGGGACGGGGCAACTGTGGCGCGGATTGTGCATGTTCCGCCCGCGCGCCGATCGCGTCGTGACAGCATCTGGACGGGCCGTCGACCAAGCCCCAGCCAAGAGCCCGACAGAGGAAGGACACCTACCGTCATGGATCAGACCGAAGGTGCCATCGGCTGGGGAACTCTGACACTCATCAACGCTGGCCTTGCACAAGGCAAAGGCCGAAGCGGCCTCGGATGGTTCCTCGCGTCCTTGCTGCTCGGGCCCTTGGCGACGTTTCTCATCGTCGTGCTTCCGGCCATCGAGCCGAGAATCGAACCCATGCCGCGCGAGGGATGGGCGCTGCCACCCAGCCGTACCGAAGCTCCGTAGGTCACGGTTTTACGCCACCTCCATCAGAGCGCAACCGCCGGAATGGGCGGGCGGATGTCAGCCTGCCCAAGGCGACGAATGCCCACGTCTGAAGCCAAGCTTCGAAAACTAGCCGCTGGACGACGTGGTCCCGGGTTCCGGCGATGTCGTGCCGAGTGATCTGCCCGGTGCGAACCGGGCCGAGGGTGAGGCGCCGGGATGGCGGGTCGAGATCCGCACGCGCAGTACCGCGGGCCGTATCGCGAACCGCAGCGGCGGCTCGAGAGTGACCGGCTCGCCATCGATCCCCGCGTGCACCGGCGCCGCGGCGCCTACCTCCAGGTGGGGCGCGCTCCAGGCGCGCCCCGGACGGTGCGGACTGTCATCCGGTGTGTCGAGCACGAGGATCCCGAGCTGGCCGCTGTCGAGCGCGGGCCGGGTGCCGCCAAAAGGCGGATCCAGCGCATAGGGGTTGTTCGACACCAGCACCACCGCGAGCTGAGTGTGCTGACGCCCGGCGTCGTCGACGAGGCGCAACGCGGGCACCTGTTCGGTGGGGCCCAGCACCGTTTCTGCGGTCTCCGCGAGGGTGCGTACCTTGGCATCGCGATAGGCCGTCCGGCGGACCGCCTCCCCGTAGATCCCGAGCGAGACATTGTTCAAGAACACGCGGCCGTTCACCTCGGCGACGTCGATCCGCCGTTCCACTCCATTGGTGAACGCGTCAAGCGCGCCGCGCACGTCATGCCGGTCTACGCCCAGGTCGAGCGCGAAATGGTTGCGCGTGCCGGCCGGAACGCAGATGAACGGCACATCGTGCGCCGCGGCGGCTGCGGCCACCACCGACAGCGACCCGTCGCCGCCGGCCATCCCCAGGGCGTCGGCGCCGCCTGCCAGGGCCGCACCGACCAGCGTCGCCAGGCTCTGGCCCGGGGCGAGGACGATGGTCTCGATCCCTTGGTCGCGGGCCAACTCGGCAAGCTTGGCGCGAGCGGCCCTCCCCCCGCCGGACCTGGGGTTGACGAACAAGACCGGCCGCCGGGGTGGGTCTGCGGGCTGCCATCCCGGGCTTGGCCTCTCCGGGAAGGGACTCATGGCAGGCGAGAAGCACAGGGAAGCATGGCGACGGCATCGGCGACACACCGTGAAGTAACCATGCGTACAGCGTGCCCCGACCCCGGCCTCGGAGACCACGGTCTACGCCACCCGTTCAGGACCGCACCGACCTATCTGGTCCGTAGCGTTGGCGACATGACCACACCGCACAGCACCCCGCCCCCGGCCACCCGAGAGCGTGCCGACCTCGTCGACGTCCTGCGCACGCACCGCGGCCTGTTCCGGGTGACCGTGGCAGGGCTCACCGACGAGCAGGCTCGGCTCACCCCGACGGTCAGCACCCTCAGCCTCGGCGGGCTCATCAAGCACGTGACGGCCGTCGAGCAGCAGTGGGCGAGCTTCGTCGTCGACGGACCGGCCCCGTCCCCCGACATCGACTGGGCGAACATCGACTGGTCGGATCCGCCGCCCGAGGTGCAGCAGTACGCCGATGGCTTCCGGATGCTCGAGGACGAGGGCCTGGCCGGTCTCCTCGCGAGGTACGACGAGGTGGCCGCCGCCACGGACCAACTGGTACTCAGCGTCGAACTCGACGCGCTGCAGCCGCTGCCCAAGGCTCCCTGGTTCGAGCCAGGTGCGTCGTGGAGCGCCCGGCGAGTCTTCACCCACATCCTGGCTGAGACCGCCCAGCACGCCGGCCACGCCGACATCATCCGCGAGACCATCGACGGCCAGAAGTCCATGGGCTGACCTGTGGCCTCCACGGGCGACCTGACGTGGGCTCAGTCCTGGTGTTGTGCGTAGGTCGGCGTGATGCCGAAGTCGACGACCACACACGGCGAGTCACCCACGACCCAGGCGTCGTGTCCAGGGTCGATCCTGACCGTGTCGTCGGGGCCGCACTCGCCCTCGGTTCCATCATCCATGCGTACTGCCATCCGCCCGGAGAGAACGTAGAGCAGGTGCGTGGACTGGCAGGACTCGGTGCCCGCGATAGGGCCCAGGTGCTCTTTCCAGTGCCAGCCCGGTTCGAACGTTCCCTTCATGATCGTCCGCCCGCCGAGCGTGACGACGAGCGCCTCTCCGTTGTCGACGAAGGGGCGCTTCTCCTCCGGTGACGCGAACCCCTTGATCTCGATACCGGTCATGTCTCCTCCTCGGACGTAGGCCCCGTGCACGACGCTAGGACGCCACGGTCACCACCCGCATGACACGAAAGGGCTCCCCTGGGGATCGCGAGCGGGCGGTCCACCGGATCTGGGCGGAACGCGACAGCAGCGCCGGGGTGCCGCATCACGAGCTCATGGTGCCGCGTTGCGCGCCGCCCTGGACCTGCCGAACCACTACCGTCGGCAGGTGATCATCTGGCTCAACGGCACGTTCGGCGCGGGCAAGACAACGACCGGAAGCCTCGTCGCTGCGCATGACCCGCGACTACGCCTGTTCGACCCGGAGTGGGTCGGCTACATGCTCAGGAACAACCTGGCCGACCACGACTTCACCGACTTCCAGCAGCTCACCTCGTGGCGGCGGCTCACCCCGCTGGTCGCGGACGAGCTGATCCGGGTCACGAACCAGCATCTCGTGGCTGTACAGACAGTCCTGGACGAGGACTACTGGCGTGAGCTGATGTCGGGGCTGACGGCGCTGGGTCACGAAGTCCTCCATGTCGTGATCGAGGCCGATCAGCAGGTCATGAGGCAGCGCATTCACGGGGACGAGAACGAGCCACAGGCCGTGACCTGGCGAATCGACCACCTGCCGACGTACGCCGCGGCTCGCACCTGGATGACCGCGAGCGCGGATCTGGTGCTCGACACCACCGACCTGACTCCGCAGGACGCCGCTGACCAGGTGTGGAAGATGGTCGAAGACCGCGTCTGAGCCCGTCGCGCCGAAACGGCGGGGCGCTTCGAGCGGACTGCACGGTCCGCGCCGGTAGTGCCATCGGGGCCCTGCCCAGCAGTGGGAATCCACGGCTCCTCAGAGCCACGCAGGAGACCTACAGTGGAGGCATGAACACGATCCGCCTCACCGACACCGAGCTCAGGATGGCGCGCAACGCGTTGCAGGCATACCTGCAGGTGTTCGGGCACGACGAGGCCGACGTCGTACGGGAGATCAAGAGCGTGATCGCGAAGTTCCGCGACGTCGAGACCGAGGGCGAGGAGCCCCGCTTCATCGCCTGATAGTCAGCCGCGCCACGCACGATCTGCGCGTCTTTCGTGCGGGATGCCGGCGCGGTCAGCGCCTCGGGACCGCCTCCAGCGCCCGCTTGGTGGCCTCGACGTACACGGCGGCGTCGGTCAGGTGTGGCACGTGCGCGACTCCTGGGATCGTCTCGCGTACGACGTGAGGGATCAGGGGCTCGAGCCGGTCGATCACACGCGGGAACAGCGGCGGGCTCTCGGAGCCCTGGGTGAGCCGTACGGGCACCGCGAGCCCGGCCAGCGAGTCCTCGTCGATGGTGAGCTGGGTGGGATCCTGGATCTCGTCGAGGAACGTCGGCGCGTTCCTGATCATGGTCGCCTTCACCTCGGCCGGCAGCTGGTTGTCCCACGCGCCCGGTCCGAACGCGATCTCGTCGACGAACTGGCGGGCCGCACCCTCGTGATCACCCTCGACGAGCCGCACCCGGACGGCCTCGCGGCTCCGGGCTCCCTGAGCGAGCATCGCCTGACTCTCCGGGTCGTCCACCAGCACTCCCCACAGCGGGGGCTCGTGGCAGGTCAGCGACAGGAAGAGGTCGGGCCGCCTCGCCGCCAGGCGCAGCGCGATGTTCCCGCCGAGCGAGCTGGCCACGACGTGCGCCGGAGCGAGGTCGAGTGCCTCCAGCAGCCGGGCGAGGTCGTCGGCGTCCTCGTCCAGGCTGCCCTGGGTAGCGGGCCGCTCGCTGCGCGAGTGTCCGCGCCGGTCGTAGACCAGCACCCGGAAGCTGTCCGCCATTCCGGGGACCACCTGGCGCCAGGTCATGGCGTCACTCCACGACCCATGGACCAGAGCCAGTGTCTCCCCGGCTCCATGGACCTCGTAGTAGAGGTCGACCCCGTTCACCCGCGCCACAGTCATCGCGTTCTCCCCGGACCTCTGGACCTGCTCAGTCTAAGACCGTCCACGGACCCAGCGGTCAACCCTCAGGACGGGCTATTGATCGAACGCCGGGCGGCAAGGAAGCGTCGTGCGGAACGCGCGGCGCCTCACGGCCGACCCGCCGACGTCGCGACGAACTTCCGACCATCCGACCCACCCGGTGGAGGAACCATGAGCACACAGTTCGACCAGCCACGTCCGCCCGGCCAGGAGGGTCCGGACACCGTCGTCCTCGTGCACGGGCTGTGGATGACCCCCCGCAGCTGGGAGCACTGGGTGCCGCACTTCGAGGCCCGCGGCTACCGGGTCCTCACCCCCGGGTACCCGGGCTTCGAGGTCGAGGTCGAGGCCCTGCGCGAGAACCCCGCGGTGATCGCGGAGCTGACGGTGCCGGAGACCGTCGAGCACCTGGCGGGTGTCATCGGGCAGCTCGACAAGCCGCCGATCATCATGGGCCACTCCTTCGGCGGGGCCCTCACCCAGCTGCTGCTCGCCCGCGGCCTGGGGGCCGCCGGCGTCACCATCGACTCCGCCCCGACGGAGGGGGTGCGCGTCAACCCGCCGTCCCAGATCAAGTCTCTGTTCCCGTTCCTGGCCAACCCGGCCAACCGGCACAAAGCGGTGGGGTTCACGCCCGACCAGTTCCACTACGCCTTCACCAACACGATGACCCGCGAGGAGTCGGACCAGGTCTACGACCGCTACCACATTCCCGCCCCCGGCAACTGGGTGTGGGCCTACGGCCTGATCGCCAACTTCAAGCCCGGCAAGCAGGAGACGTGGGTCGACTACGACTTCGACGACCGCGCTCCCCTGCTGTTCATCGCGGGCGGGGCCGACCACATCATGCCGACGTCCGTGACCATGTCGAACGCCCGGCACTACAAGCACTCGGCGGCACGGACCGAGGTCCACGAGTTCCCGGGGCGCTCGCACTTCACCTGCGGGGAGCCCGGCTGGGAAGAGGTCGCCGACTACGCGCTCGACTGGGCGATCACCAACGCCCGCACCCGCTCCACCACCGCAGGTGGCTAGGGCCAGCCCGCCTCCACCACCCGCCAGAAGGAGTCGACGAGCGCGTTCCACCGGTCCGGCACCTCCTGGAACGGCTGGTGGGCCTCTCCGTCCAGCACCTCGAACCGGGCATGGGGGATCCGCTCCGCCACGGCCTGGCAGAGCGTGGGCCTGCTCGTCGCGTCGCTGCCGCCGGCGAGGACGAGCGTGGGCGCCTTGATGTCACCGAGCCGCTCGCTCGTGTCGTAGTCGACCAGGGCGTCGATGTAGCGCTGCACTTCGTCGGTGGTCTGCTTGTGCGGGAAGGCGAGGACCTCCTCGATGAACTCCGCGACCGTACCGTCGTTGTGCGCGCGTGGCGTGTAGATGTCCAGGTAGAACCCCTCGAGGAATGCCCGCTCGCTCGGAGCGACCTCGACGAGCCAGCGCACGAACAGCACCCAGGTCCGCATGTAGGGGTCCATCACCGGCCACGTGCTCTGCAGCACGAGGCTGCGCACCAGCGCGGGATGGCGCAGTGCCAGCTCCTGGGAGACGATGCTGCCGCCCGAGAAGCCGGCGACGTGCGCGCTGGTGATGCCGAGGGCCCTGAGCACCTCGGCGGCGTCGTCGGCCATCTGCTCCACCGAGACCGGTCCGCTCGGCATCGCCGTCCGCCCCACCCCGCGGCTGTCGAACGCGGTCAGCCGGTAACGGTCGGCGAGCCCGTCGAGCTGGAACTGCCAGGACTCGACGGTGTCCCCCAGTCCCCCGATCAGCAGGACGTCCGGGCCCTCGCCGACCTGCTCGACCCAGATGTCGAGGTCACCGCCGCGCACGTGCTCGCCCATGCCACTGCCCTCCTCCGTCCCAGGATGCGCCTCCACGGTCCGCGACGCCCAGTGCAAGACTCGGCGGATGCGTAACCCGGCCACCGCTGCGTTCGTCAGCCTGGGCCTGATCTGGGGCAGCAACTTCATCTTCATGAAGTGGGCCTCGGAGACGATCACCGCCGGCCAGGTCACCTTCCTGCGCGTCCTGTTCGGCTTCCTGCCGATCGTGGTCTACGCGGCGGTCCGGCGGGTGCTCGAGCGCAGGCACCTTCGCCACGTGCACCACTTCTTCGTGATGTCGGTGCTCGCGACCAGCGTCTACTACTTCGCGTACGCCGCCGGCACGGCCCTGCTGCCCTCAGGCATCGCCGGCGCGCTCAGCGGCGCCATCCCGCTGTTCTCCTTCGTAGCCGCGGCGCTCTTCCTCCGGAGCGAACGGGTGACGCCGACCCGGTTGCTGGGCGTGCTGATCGGCTTCGGGGGCGTGCTCCTCATCGCGCGGCCGTGGGTCGCCGACGGTGACCTCGACATGACCGGCGTCGTCTGCATGCTGCTGGGGTCGGCGAGCGTGGGGCTCTCCTTCGTCTACGCGAAGCGGTTCCTGGTGGGCCTGGACATCCCGGGGGCCGCGCTCACGACGTACCAGATCGGGCTGGGCCTGCTCACGCTCGCGGTCGTCACCGACTACGACGGCATCACGGCGATCGGCGAGGACCCGCGGGCGCTGCTCGCCCTGGTGCTCGGGCTCGGCCTGCTCGGCACCGGGGTCGCCTACATCCTCTACTACTTCATCGTCGACCGGCTCGGGGCGATCACCGCCTCCAGCGCGACCTACATCCCGCCCGTCGTGGCCCTCGCCATCGGCTGGCTGCTGGTCGGCGAGCCGCTCGACGTCCTCGACGCGGCCGCGGTCCTGCTGATCCTGGTGGGGGTGATGGTCCTCCGGCTCGGCGGCAGGCAAGCAGCCCCGGAGACCCTGCCGGACCCCGCCGACGAGGCCGCGCCGTAACCTGCGGCCCCCCTGGCTAGAGGGAGGCGACGAGATCGCGGGCGGTGCGGCCGACGCCGATGAGGGTGGCCGACGCCGGGCCGGTCCAGTCGCCGTACCCGACGAGGTGCAGCCGCGGCTCGTCGACCGCCTGCGTCCCGAGGACGGCGAGGTGCCCGTCGGCGTACCGCAGCCCGAGCGGCGCGAGGTGCCGGAGCTCGGGCCGGAACCCGGTGCACCAGATGATGGCGTCCGCCGCCTGCTCCCGGCCGTCGGCCCACGCGACGCCGTCGCGGGTGACCCGCTCGAACATCGGCTCGGCCCGCAGCGCGCCGCGCTCCCTGGCCTCGCGTACGACGGGCACCATCACGATGTCCCCCAGGGCGGCCACCCCGCCGGTGTCCGTGCCCCCGCTCTCGAGGGCGCGCCGTCGCGCGGTGGCCACCATGAACAGCGCCCGCCCGTCGACGTCGTCGGGCAGGAACTTGGGAGGCCGCTGGGTCACCCAGGTCGTCGAGGCCACCGCGGAGACCTCCGCGAGGACCTGCGCGGCCGAGTTGCCGCCTCCCACGACGACCACGCGCCCGCCGGCGTACTCCTGGGGGCCGGTGTACTCGGCGGCGTGCAGCTGGCGGCCCGCGAAGTCGCCCTGCCCCGGGTACGTCGGGACGAACGGCCGCGACCAGGTGCCGGTGCACGAGACCACGACGCCCGCGAGGTAGTCGCCGTCGGTCGTGCTCACCCGCAGGGGGCCGGCCGGGTCGTCGTTCTCGCGGCGCACCGTGCGGACCCGGACCGGCCGGTGCACGGGCAGCTCGTAGCGACGCTCGTACGCCGTCAGGTAGTCCCGCACGTGCGCCGCCGGCGGGAAGCCGGGGTCGCCGCCCCAGGCGGGCATCCGCCAGCCGGGCAGCGAGGAGTACTCGGGCGGGGAGAAGGCGCGCAGCGAGGGCCACATCCGCGCCCACGCACCGCCGGGACGGTCGGCGGCGTCGAGCAGCACGTACTGGTCCTCGGGCCGGTAGCCGGCGCGGCGCAGGTAGTAGCCGACCGCCAGCCCGGCCTGGCCCCCGCCGACCACCAGGACGTCGACCTGTCGGGTGCTCATCGGGCCGCGCGGGGGGTCACGCGGTGGCGGGCTCGACGCCCAGCTCCTCGAGCAGGTTCAGGATCCGGGCCTTGATGTCGTCGCGGATCGGCCGGACGCTGTCCACGCCCTTGCCGGCGGGGTCCTCGAGCTCCCAGTCCTCGTACCGCTTGCCCGGGAAGATCGGGCAGGTGTCCCCGCAGCCCATGGTGATCACCACGTCGGAGTCCTGGACGGCCTCGGTGGTGAGGATCTTGGGGGTCTCCGCGGTGATGTCGATGCCCTCCTCGGCCATCGCCTCGACCGCCGACGGGTTCACCTGGTCGGCCGGCTCGGACCCGGCCGAGCGGACCTCCACGCGGCCCGCCGAGAGGTGGGTGAGGTAGGCGGCGGCCATCTGCGAGCGGCCGGCGTTGTGGACACAGACGAAGAGCACGCTGGGCTTGTCAGACATGGGTGACCCTTCCTGGGGTGCGGTGGCGGGGGAAGAAGCGGCGGGTGCGGAGGCCGACGTACACGAGGGCGACCAGCACCGGCACCTCGATCAGCGGGCCGACCACGCCGGCGAGCGCCTCGCCGCTGGTGACGCCGAAGACCGCGATCGCGACGGCGATGGCGAGCTCGAAGTTGTTGCCGGCGGCCGTGAACGCGAGCGTGGTGGCGCGCGGGTAGTCCAGTCCCGCGAGCCAGCCGGCGACGAGGGAGCCGGTCCACATGAGGGCGAAGTAGGCCAGCAGGGGTACGGCGATGCGGGCCACGTCGAGCGGCTGCGAGGTGATCGCGCTCCCCTGCAGCGCGAACAGCAGCACGATCGTGAACAGCAGCCCGTAGAGCGCGACCGGACCGATCCTCGGCAGGAACCGTCCCTCGTACCAGTCGCGGCCCTTGCGCGCCTCGCCCAGCCGGCGGGTCAGGTAGCCGGCGGCGAGCGGGATGCCGAGGAAGACCAGGACGCTGCCCGCGATCGTCCAGAACGACACGTCGAGCCCGGCGGTGTCCAGGCCCAGCCAGCCGGGAAGCACCGACAGGTAGAACCAGCCGAGCAGGCCGAAGGCGAGGACCTGGAAGAGCGAGTTCAGCGCGACGAGGACGGCCGCGGCCTCGCGGTCGCCGCAGGCGAGGTCGTTCCAGATGATGACCATCGCGATGCAGCGGGCGAGGCCGACGACGATCAGGCCGGTGCGGTACTCCGGAAGGTCCGGCAGCAGCAGCCAGGCGAGCGCGAACATCAACGCAGGCCCGATCACCCAGTTCAGCAGCAGCGAGAGGACCAGCAGCTTCCGGTCGGCGGTGACCGTGTCGAGCCGGTCGTAGCGGACCTTCGCCAGCACCGGGTACATCATCAGCAGCAGGCCCAGCGCGATCGGCAGCGACACCGAGGCCACCTTGACCGCGTCCAGGGCCTCGGCGAGCCCGGGGACCCAGCGGCCGGCGAGCAGTCCCACCACCATCGCGAGGCCGATCCAGACCGGGAGGAACCGGTCCAGCGTGGAGAGCCCGCCGACGACCTCCTCGTGGTCGGGACGGGTCTCCTGGACGAGCCTCGAGCGCTCGCTCATGCATGCCTCACTCACTGCGGGGGACGTCGTACGGTAAAGTATCAGACTATGGTGATGTCAGCGCAGAGTGATGCTCTACGGGTCCTCGCGGACCCGCTCCGACGCCAGATCGTCGAGCTCCTCTCCCGCGAGCAGCTGTGCAACTGCCACCTGGTCGAGGAGACCGGCGCCCGGCAGACCAACGTGTCGAACCACCTGCGCGCGCTGCGCGAGGCCGGGCTGGTGGAGACCGAGCCCCAGGGCCGCTACACCTACTACCGGCTACGGCCCGACGCCCTCGAGCGGCTCGCCGCCGAGCTGTCCGACCTCGCCCGGGCGGCCCGCACGCGGGAGCTCCCCAAGCGCGCCTGCGAGTGAAGCGGGCGGCGTCGCACGGACCGCCCGTCCCCCGACGGACCCGAAGGAGGGGTTCGCGGGCGCTACATTCGACGTAGCGGGGTCGCCCGCCCCTGGAGGCTCGATGGACCAGAGTCCGGCCACGTCGGAGCCGGCGTTTCTCGACGAGCTGCGTCGGCGCCGCTCCGAGCTGCGCGACTCGATGAGCGCCCTGGAGCTCGCGTTGGCCGCCCCCGCACCCCAGGACCCGGCGCGCTGGGCCGAGCGCGTCCACGTCGCGCTCGTGGAGCTCACCGCCGACTTCCGTGTGCACGTCGACCTCACCGAGGGTCCCGACGGGCTGTACCAGGAGCTGCTCCGCAGGGCACCCCGGCTCTCCGGTGCCATGGCCCGCCTCACCCACGACCACGCCCGCATCCGAGGGCTCGTCGACGAGCTGTTGGCCAGGGTCCGGGGACAGGGCGGCGACGGGGACGTCGACCACGTGCGCGAGCTCGGCACGACGCTGCTCGGTGCGCTCGTCCGTCACCGGCAGCGCGGCGCCGACCTGGTCTTCGAGGCCTACCAGGTGGACATCGGCGGCGAGACGTGAAGGGCCCCGGGCAGCCGCGCTGAGCGGCGCCGTCGGCGCGCCGCCCACCGAGTAGCGGAGCCCGCCCCGGCGCTCACCGGCCGGCGGCGACCCGGTCGGCGATCTCGAGCAGCCGGGCCGGCCAGTCGACGTCGCCGCTGGTGGCGCCGAGCCGGACGATCACCATGTCGTGCGCGGGAAACACCCCGACCATCTGCCCGAACTTGCCCTGTGCGAAGAACGGCGGCCGGTCGCTGCCGTCCGGCGGGCCGACCCACCACAGGTACTGGTAGAAGTCCGCCGGGTCCGTGGTCCGGGAGGCGGCGGTCGCTTCCGCGACCCAGTCCGCCGAGACGATCTGCCGGCCGTTCCACCGGCCCTCGTGCAGCATCATCAGCCCGAACCTGGCGTAGTCCACGGGCCGCGCGTTGAACCCGCTCTCCATCTTCTCGAACCCGTTGTCGGCGGAGTCCAGCGACCACGTGGCATCGGCCTCGGCGCCCAGCGGCTGCCACAGCCGGGTGGACATGTACGTGCTGACCGGCATCCCCGTCGCCCGCTCGAGCACCAGCCCGAGCAGCAGCGGGTGGTAGTTGTCGTAGCGCCAGGTCCGCCCGGGCGGCTCCTCGATGCTGGTGTGGGTGAGCGCGAGCTCCCGCAGGTCCGTGCCGTAGTAGGTCAGCGTGTCGTCGCTCCACGGCAGCCCCTCCTCGACGTACCGGATGCCCGACGACATCGTCAGCAGGTCGCGCACGGTGATGCGAGCGAAACGGGGGTCGCGCTCGGCGAGCTCCGGGAGGTACGTCGTCACCGGGTCGTCGACGCCGGCGATGTGCCCCTCGTCGACGGCGATGCCGACCAGCGTGGACAGGAACGACTTAGCGGCGGAGAACGACGTCTGCCGGTCCTCGGCGCTCGCCCCGTCGAAGTACCGCTCGTAGACCAGCCGGTCCCGGTGTACGACGAGGAACGCCCGGGTGTCGCTCTGCTCGAGGAACACGTCGAGCGGGCGGCCGACGAGGCCGACGTTCACCGGCGCGGACAGGGCCTCCGGCTCCGGGCCTCGAGGCAGCGGGCTCACGTCCTGAGCGGCCGGGACCGTACGTGCGGGGAACCGGAACTGGTCCTCGACGTCGGACTCCATCCAGGCCACGGCCCGGGCCCAGGCGAACTGCGAGGTGAGCAGGTGCGCCGCGCCGTAGACCCCGCCGAGCACGACGAGCACGAGCACCACCAGACCTGCCGTCAGCCTGCGCCACCGCCGTCGACGCGGGCGGGACCGAGGCCGTGCGTCGTCCGCCGCCGTGCCGTTGACCGGACCTGAGCCCACCAGCCCCCAACCCCTCCGTCGAGTCCCATGTGTCGCGAGGGTCAGTCTGCGCGAGCCGCACCACCCGGCACACGGGAATCGTCCAAGTGAGCGCGCTCCGCGCGGTGCGCCCTGCCAGGATGTGGCCGTGAGCGACGACGACGCCCGGTGGCGCGAGCACTTCCCGCAGCTGTTCGCGGAGGCCCATGTCGGCTACGCGGACTGCACGACCGGCTTCACCACGGCGGACGCACCCGACCATCTGGTGTCCCGGCTGCACCTCGTCGCGGTCACGCCACAGGGCCACGTCGTGGCCTGCCGGAGCGAGCAGGGCTGGAGGTTCCTTCCGGGCGGCACCCGCGAGCCGGAGGAGACCCTCCAGGACCTCGCCCGCCGGGAGCTGCTCGAGGAGGCCGGCGCCGTCCTCACCGGCTCCGTCCGGCACTTCGCCACCCACGTCGCGGACAGCAACCGCGCCCAGCCCTTCCGCCCGCACCTGCCCCACCCCCGCACGTACTGGTCCTACGCCGTGGCGGAGGTGGAGGTCACCGGCCCACCGGGCAACCCGCCCGACGGCGAGCGGGTGGTCGAGGTACTCGCGCTGCCCCCGTCCGAGGCGGCGGAGTACCTCGCGCTGCACGACCCGCTGCACGCCGACGTGCTCCGCCTCGCCATCGCCATGGGCCACGTCTGACGCGACCGCCACGACGGCGTGGCGGTGACGCAACGCGCAACGGGGTCGATCACCCGCACCGGGTGCCGGTGATCGACCCGGCAGGGTCGTCGGTCACGGCTCCAGGCACTCGGGGATGGAGTCGGTCCTCCCCATCGGCCGCTCGGTGTCGCCGTCCGGGTCGTAGATCTTCACCCAGTCGACCGGGCCGAGCCGCCGCAGCGTCGGCATGATCTCGCCGGCGACCGTCACCGTCGACCCGCCGCTGCTGCAACGACCGGTCAGCCGGACCCGCGCGACGCCGTCGTCGACGGCGAGGTCGGCGAACCCGGTCGCCCGGGACCGCAGGAGGCGCAGCCCCGTCGCCCGCTCGGCCTTCAGCGGCCCCGCGAAGAGCCGGTCCATGACTCCGGTGGCCGGCGTGTGCGGCCGCACCGGGCGCCACCGCGGCGTGAAGAACGGCTCCTTGTTCGCGAGGTACCGCTTCTCGTCGAAGAGGTAGACCTTGCGGTCGACGGTGCGGAAGGCCGCCCTGATGTCGACGACCACCCGGCTCGGCCGGCGGAGCGTGAACACGTCGACGTGGGTGCGCTTGGCCAGACCGATGCCGTACGTCGTCACCGCCTCGAAGTCACCGGAGCGCACGGCCGTCATGACGTTGGGCAACGCGAAGGCTCTCCGTGCCGGAGCCGTGGAGCCGTCCTGGTCGTGCGCGTTCGCCGGGGAAAGCCGCACCTGGAGGACAGCCCGACCGGCGATCCGGACCGGCAGGCCCGAGGCGTCACCGACCAGCTCGTCGACGTACCGCACCCGGCGGTCCGAGGGCAGCCCGCCCTCGAAGTCGAAGACGACCCGGTTGAAGCCCGGATGGTGCGCGGCCCGGACGCCGACCAACGTCGGGACGGGCGCGGCCGGTGCGGCCGGTGCGGCCGGCGCGCTGACGGGCGCGAAGGCCGGAACCACCAGCCCGGCGAGGAGAAGCGGAGCGACGATGCGCACGACCCTCATGGGACACCCCGTTACTCCGCGCCGGTTAGAACGGCTCGTTGATGCGCCGCTTCCTCATCACCGGCTCGGTGACGCGCGGCCCCGGCTGCGCCGGGATGGTGGGAGCCTTCGCCTCCGCCTCCTCGAGAGCCTCCGCAAGAGCATCCGCCTCGGCCGCCTCACGCGCCGCGGTGTCCTTCCGCCGCGCCTCCGCCGCGGTCGCCTCCCGTGCCAGGAAGCTCCCGAGCTCGCCGATGGTGCTCATCAGCGGGGCGGGGAACACGACGGTGGAGTTCTTGTCGACGCCCAGCTCGACCAGCGTCTGCAGGTTGCGCAGCTGGAGCGCCAGCGGGTGGGTCATCATGATGTCCGAGGCGTTGCCGAGCTCCGCGGCAGCGAGGTGCTCGCCCTCGGCGTTGATGATCTTGGAGCGCTTCTCCCGCTCGGCCTCGGCCTGCTTGGCCATCGCCCGCTTCATGGTGTCGGGCAGCTGGATGTCCTTCAGCTCGACCAGGGTGACCTCGACGCCCCACTCGGCGGTGGTGACGTCGAGGATCTCGCGGATGTCCGCGTTGATCCGGTCGGTCTCCGCGAGGGTCTCGTCGAGGCTGTGCTGGCCGACCACCTTGCGCAGCGTGGTCTGGGCGATCTGGTCGATCGCGGCGCGCACGTTCTCGATCGCGATCACCGACTTCACCGCGTCCACGACGCGGTAGTAGGCCACCGCCGAGACATCCACGCTGACGTTGTCGCGGGTGATGATGCCCTGGGACTGGATCGGCATGGTGACGATCCGCAGCGACACCCGGTGCATGACGTCGACCAGCGGGATGATCAGCCGTAGGCCCGGCTCACGGACGCCGTTCAGCCTCCCGAAGCGGAACACGACGCCCTTCTCGTACTGCTTCACGATCCGGATCGCCAGCGCGAGCGTCACCCCCACGACCACGACGAGGACGATCAGCACGATGACCCAGGTGCTCATGAGAGTGCTCCTTCCCGTGGGACCTCGCGGTCACCACGTCATCGGGGAGGTCGCTGCGACGGCGGGGTGGGATGCGGGTCCCACCACGACCCACCGTCGTCGTTCCAGTGCTCCACGGGCTCCTCGCCGTAGTTGCGGTGCACGGAGCCCAGCAGCGTGGTTGCCGAGAGTGTCGTCGGGGACGAGGCCAGCTTCATGACCGCGAGCGCCTCGTCGGCGGGGGTGGCCGGCGGCACCACCAGCAGGCGCAGCACCTCTCCGGTGGACAGCCGCAGCGCGAGGACGTGGGTGTCGTCGTGAGGGAAGAACCCCACCTTGATGTACCCGCGGGCGATGTCCACCCGGCGGGACACCGGCAGCCAGTCGGGCGGGGAGTACACCGCGCGGATCACCCTGCCGGCGCTCGTCGGGAAGTGGTCGACCAGGTCTGCGAGCTCGGTCGCGAGGTTCCGCGACCGGGGCCACCACGCGCCGTCGAGGGAGCCGTGGCCGGGGTGCGTGGAGAGGACCAGCCGCAGGGGTGCGGGGGCCGTCGCGGGGCCGGTGGTCGTGGGGGTCTCGGAAAGCTCCGCGCGCGTCGGGGAGCCGATAGACGTCGTCATGACGTCCGCCTTTCGAACCGGTTCAGGAAGGGTCGGACGAGGCTTCCTGTTCGGTATCTCCAGACTACTCCGGTTCCACCCGGTCGCTGACCGGGCCGGAGGTCCCGACCACCGCGTACGACGGGCGCCCGGGACCCGCCTCAGCCCCTGCGGCCACGGGACGCCGAGCCACCGCCGGCGCCGGCCCCGGAGAACGCGACGGACACCCCGAGGATGAAGCCGAAGTCGTACCAGTTCCCGTTGTTACGCACCTCGTAGATGTTCACGTCGTCGGTGAACAGCGAGATCACGAAGGTGACCGGGCTGATGATCCCCTGCCACAGGCCGAGCCAGAACCCGGCCGGGTCCTGCCCGGCGTCGACTGCCGGGTTGGGGCCTGCCGCGCAGGACGCGAGCAGGAAGGCCGCCACCGCGACCAGCACCACGACGGAGCGGGCCCGGGTCATCTCGCCAGCATGCTCCGCCGACGGAGACCGCGGCAACACCGCCGGTCCCCTGCGGGGGGCCCCGGGTCAGCCGGCGGCGCCGCCGATGAGCTTCGCCAGGTCGCTGAGCGCCTCGCCGCGGACCTTGTAGTAGACCCACACACCGCGCTTGCTGCGGTCGAGCAGCCCGACCTCGTGCATCACCTTCAGGTGATGGCTGATCGTCGGCTGCGAGAGGTCGAAAGAGTCGGTGAGGTCGCAGACGCACGCCTCCTGCCCCTCGTGCGAGGCGACCAGCGAGAGCAGCCGCAGCCGCACCGGGTCGGCGAGCGCCTTGAGCAGGGGCGCGACCTGGGTCGCCTGCTCCGTCGACAACGGCTCGGTGGCCAGCGGGGGGCAGCACGCGACGGTCTCCACCGGCGTGAGCTCGATCAGAGAATTGGTCACGCCAACATATTGACAGCCGTCGAACTGACTGGCAACCTCTGTCTCAGCCATACATCGATACTCGTCGATATCTAGGAGGAGCCCACCATGTCCCGTCTCCAGCTCGCGCTCAACGTCGACGACGTCGACTCGGCCGTCGCGTTCTACAGCGCCCTCTTCGGCACCGAGCCGGCCAAGCGCCGCCCCGGCTACGCGAACTTCGCCATCGCCGAGCCACCGCTCAAGCTCGTCCTCCTGGAGAACCCCGGCCAGGGCGGCAGCCTCAACCACCTCGGGGTCGAGGTCGCCGACGTGGACACCGTCGACGCCGAGCAGACCCGGCTCGCGGAGCGCGGCCTCGCCTCGGTCGACGAGCGCAGCACCACCTGCTGCTACGCCAAGCAGGACAAGTTCTGGGTGCAGGGCGCACCCGACGGGGAGCTCTGGGAGGTCTACACGGTCCTCGCGGACAGCCCGACCTTCGACGCCGAGCCGGCCGACGGCGGCGCGACCTGCTGCGCCCCCGGCGCCGAGGAGACCGCCGACGTCACCGTCGGCGCCACCGCCGGCGAGACCACCCACCAACCCACCGCCGGGCGTGCCCCGGCCTGCTGCTGAGGAGAAGACACCATGACCCACCCCGACATCGCCACCGCCCTGGCCGCCGACCGCGCCCGCGAGCTGCGTGCCACGGCCACCCGCTCCCGCCTCGCCGCGCTGGCCCGCTGCTGCCGGCCGTCGTGGATCGCGGAGACGACGCAGCGGCTGCGGTCCCGCTTCGCGGAGCGGCGGGCGCTGCGCACCGCGGCCACCCCGGCCCGGTGCTGCGCCTGAGCCGCTAGACCGACGAGGTCAGGTCGTCTGCACGGTCGGCGTCCTCGTGCTGCTCCACCACGTCGAGCAGCACGAGGGCGACGTCGTCCTCGCCGGCGCCCCATCGGGCCATGAGCTCGTCGCACAGCTCCTCCGCGGTGCCGACCCCGGCCAGCAGATCACGTGAGAGCCGCTCCAGCGCCGTACTGATCGACTCGTCCCGGCGCTCGACCAGGCCGTCGGTCATCAGCACGATCCGGTCGCCGGGCACCAGTGCGATCGTCTCCGGCTCACCCGGCGGGACGTCCACGCCGAGCAGCGGGCCGCCCGGCTCGAGGTACTCCGCGACCCCGTCCTTGACGACCAGCGGCGGCAGATGGCCGGCGTTCATCACGGTGACGCTGCGCCGGTCCGGCGGGAAGACGAGCATGCAGACCGTCGCGGTCATCTCCGGGTGGCTGCGCAGCAGGACCGCGTTGATCCGCTGCATCACCTCCGGCGGCGAGTAGCCGTCGTGCGCATAGGCCCGCAGCGAGTAGCGCAGCTCCGCCATCAGCACCGCAGCGGCGAGTGAGTGCCCCTGGACGTCGCCGATCACCACGACGCTGCTGCCGTCGTCGGTCTGGAACGCGTCGAAGAAGTCGCCGCCGATCTCCGCCTGCTCCCCCGACGCCTTGTAGCGCGCGGCCACGTCGAGGCCGGGCAGCGGCGGCAGGGTCGCCGGCAGCAGGCTGCGCTGCAGGGTGAGCGCGATCCGGTGCTCCTCGGCGAAGACGCGCAGGTTGGAGTGCGCGACCGACACCGACTGCGCCAGCTGGCGCAGGAGCAGCCGGTCGTCCGCCTCGGACTCAGGAGTGCCCGGCGCCCCGACGAGGCCCACGACCTCGTGGCCCTCGCGCACCGGCATCACCGACCAGGTCCCCTGGCCGGCCTCGGGCAGCAGCGTCGTCCAGGGCTCGTGGCTTCCCTCGACGAGCGTGGCGCCCTTCGCCTCGGTGACCAGGGTCGCCACGACGTCGGCGGGGATGCTCCAGGTGGTGGTGACGCCGTCGGCGCTGGTCCGCGCGGCGAGGCTGCGGCCGTCGTCGCCCACGAGCATCGCCACCGACTCCGACTCCAGGACCCGGGCCGTTCCCTCGGCGGCGGCGCCGACCAGCCGGGCCAGGTTCACCGCCACGTTGATCCGCAGGTTGGCGGTGCTGAGCCGGCTGAGCCGGGTGGCGAGCCGCTCGGCGCTGCGACGGGCGCCGGAAGACCGGAGCAGCGCCCGCACCGTGGAGAGCAGCTCCAGCGGCTCGATCGGGTCGATCAGGTAGGCGTCGGCACCGTAGTCGAGCCCGGCGCTGCGCTGCTCGGGGTCGACCGCGATGGCCGAGATGTGCAGCACCGGCATCGCCGCCGTACGCGGGCCCTGCTTGATCGCCCGGCACACCTCGAAGCCGTTCATGTCGGGCAGGTGCACGTCGAGCACCGCGAGGTCCAGGCTGCCACCCGCGACCAGGTCCAGCGCCTCGTTGCCGGTGGCCGCCTCGACCACCTGGTATCCCGCGCGGCGCAGCCAGCTCGAGATCACGTAGCGCTTGGCGTCGGTGTCGTCACAGACCAGGATCGACACCGTGGAGGGGTCGTTCATCGGCCGTCGTTCTCCTGTCCTCCCCGGGACGGGTCATGGTGGTGCGCCGGTCCCGGTCCCGGCTCGGTGGTGGTCGCGGAGCCGGTCTCGTCGGCCGCCGAGGGTGGCCGGCCGTCGACCGGCAGCTCCACCAGGAACGTGCTGCCCTTCCCCGGGGTGCTCTGCACCCGGAGGTCGCCGCCAAGGATGACCGCGACCCGCCGCGCGAACGCGAGCCCGAGACCGGTCCCCTTCGCGCTGGTCTGCAGCCGGCCGCGCACCTGGTAGAACTCCTCGAACACCTTGGCCTGGTCCTCGGGCGAGATGCCGATGCCCTCGTCGCGGACCGAGACCCGCACCACCCGCCCGTCCTCGACCGGGGTGGCCGCCAGCGTGATCGCGCCGTGCTCGGTGAACTTGACCGCGTTGCTGAGCAGGTTGCGCAGCACGTGCCGGAGCAGGGTGCCGTCGGTGCGCAGCCGGGTCACCTCGGTGGGCTCGTCGACCACGAGACGTACGTCGTCCCGCGTGATCAACGGACGCGTGGTCCCCTCCAGCTCGCGGAAGAGCGTCGCGAGGTCCACGTCGTCGATGACCGGCTCGATCCGCCCGGACTCCGCCTTGGCCAGGTCGAGCAGCTCGTTGACGAGCCGGAGCAGGTCCTCGCCGCTGGAGTTGATGAACTCGATCTGGTGTCGCTGCTCGTCGGTGAGCGGGTCGACGCCGTTGCGGTCGAGCAGCAGCCGGGCCAGGCCCAGCACGCTGTTCACCGGGGTGCGCAGCTCGTGGCTGATGTTGCGCAGGAAGCGGGTCTTGCTCTCGCTGGCCTCGCGCAGCAGCGCGTTCTTCTGGTCGATCTCGGCGTAGAGCGCCACGACACCGCGGTTGGTGTCCTCGAGCTCGGTCGACAGCTCGTTGTAGAGCGCGAGCACCCCGTGGTTGGTCTCCTCGAGCTCCGCGTTGACCCGGAGCAGCTCCTGCTTGCGGGCCTGCGCCTCGTCGAGCGCCGCGAGCAGCTCGGCGTTCTGCGTCCGCAGCTCGTCGAGCGGGCTCCGATGGACCGAGGCGGCGAGCCTGCGGCGCAGGTCCGAGCCGCGGACGTCGTCGAGGAGGACCGGTGAGGTGATCCGCTTCTCCAGCGTCACCACGGCGTGACCCGCGGCGTCGGTGGACTCGGTGACCCCGTCGACGAGCCGGCCGGCAGCGGCGAGGCCCGCCGAGTCCTCGCTGGGCGGGAGCCTGTCCACGGCGTTGCACGTCACCACGACCCGGAGCAGCCCCGGGCTGGGCAGCGAGAACACCACCCGGCCACCGCCGGACGCGACCACGTCCCGGCTGACCTCGCTGAGCGCGGTGGCGACCCGGACCAGGTCCTGGCCGTCCATGCCGACCGCGGCGGCGACCTCTCGCCCGCCCTGGCGCGCGGCGAAGACGTCGACCTCGGAGCCGAGCTCGATCGCGTACACCTCCTGGACGCCCATGCTCAGGCCACCTGCGCGACCAGGACGCTGGCGTCGTCGGGACGGACCCCCGCGTCACGGAGGATCGAGGTCGCGACGACGAGCGGCGTGTGGTTCAGCAGCCCCGGCAGCTCGGCGGTGTCCCACCGGTCGCGGACACCATCGCTGTGCATGACGACGTAGGAGGTCGGGGTGACGTCGTACACCAGCGACCGCGGCACGCGCGCGTGGTGGCCGACGATGCCGGGGTGGCTGACCAGCCCCTTGGTGGCGCCGTTGTCGACCACACGGCCGGCGATGTTGCCGATCCCGGCGTAGGTGAGCAGCGCGCGCCGCGGCTGGAGGTGGCCGATCGCGATCGCGGCGCCGCGGGTCGGCTGGAGGGCGCGGTGCAGCTCGCGGAGCAGCTCGGCGGGGCTGTGGTGGGTGGACTCGCGGAACACCCGGACCGCCTCCGACGAGGCGCGGGCGGCGAGCGGCCCGTGGCCCAGCCCGTCGGCGACCATCAGTAGCAGGCCGTCGTGGACGCTGCGCACGGCGTAGGCGTCGCCGCAGATCTCCTCGCCGCTCATCACCCGGGTCAGCCCCGCGGCAGGCTCGGGCGAGACCTCGACCCCGGCCGGCCACAGGGTGGCGGTGACCACGGTGCCGTGGCCGGGGGCGGAGTGGACGTCGTACCGGCTCGACAGCCGGGCCACGGCGCCGAGCCCGATGCCGAGGGTGCCGGCCGTGGACCGGCCGTCGGCGAACACCGCCCGCGGGTCGCGCATCCCGGGCCCGCTGTCGACGGTCACGATCTCGACACCGCCGACCCCGTCGGAGCGCAGCAGCCGCAGGAGCACGGCGCCGTCGCGAGCGTGCTTGACGAGGTTCGTGGCGAGCTCCGTCGCGACGATCCCGACCTCACCGGTCCGGGTCTCGGAGAAGCCCACCTGGCGGGCGAGCTCGACCAGGCGGCGGCGCACCGTGCCCGGCGAGCTGGGGTCGTCCACGCGCAGCCAGCCGACGTCCTCGACGACGGCGAGGCCGTACGAGTCGTCCGCGGCATGAGTCATCGCGTCCACTTCACCACACTGACCGTGGTCCCGGTGCCGACATCGGTGCTGACCTCGAACTCGTCGACGAGCCGGCGGGCACCGGACAGGCCCAGGCCCATGCCGCTGCCGCTGGTCCAGCCGTCGGTGAGCGCGAGGTCGAGGTCCGGAATGCCCGGTCCCTCGTCGACGAACACCGCACGCACGCCGCGGCGCGGGCCGAGCCTGACGACCTCGACGGTGGCCCGGCCGCCCCCGCCGTAGACGAGGGTGTTGCGGGCCAGCTCGCTGGCCGCGGTGACCAGCTTGGTCTGGTCCACCAGGGACAGCTTGGCGGAGAGCGCGAGGGTCCGCGCCGCCTGCCGGACCCGGACGACGTCGGCGTCGGTGTGGATCTCGTGGATCTCCCCGGACTCCACCACGACCGGCGTGGGCATCAGTCTCCCGGGGCGGACACGGTGTCGATGGCTCCGTGCTCGTCCGGTTCGAGCTCGTCGTCGCGCACCTCGGTGGAGGCGGCCAGCATCGCCATCCCGCGGTCGACGTCGAGGGCGGTCCTGACACCGCCGAGGGAGAGCCCGAGCTCCACGAGGGTGATCGCGACGGCGGGGCGCATGCCCACGACCACCGTCTCCGCGTCGAGGACGCGCGAGATCGAGGCGATCGTGGAGAGCATGCGGCCGATGAAGCTGTCGACGATCTCCAGCGCCGAGATGTCGATGAGGACACCCCGGGCGCTGGTGGCGACGATCTTGTCGCCGAGGTCCTCCTGCAGGGCCAGCGCGATGTGGTCCTGCAGGTCCACCTGGATCGAGACGAGCAGGATGTCGCCGATCTTCAGGATGGGGACGCGGTCCATCAGCGGTCCCGGCGTCCGGTGCGGCGTACGACGTCGGTGCCCTGCTTGCGCAGCGCGGCCAACAGCGCCTCGGACAGCGACGCCTTCGTGGAGATGTCACCGAACTCGATGCCGAGGGCGACCACGGTCTGCGCGATCTGCGGGCGGATGCCGGAGATGATGCACTCGGCGCCGAGCAGCCGGGCGGCCTGCACCGTCTTGAGCAGGTGCTGGGCGACCTGGGTGTCGACCGCGGGCACACCGGTGATGTCGATGATCGCGTGCTCGGAGCCGGTGTCGACCAGCGCCTGGAGCAGCTTCTCCATCACCACCTGGGTGCGTGCGGAGTCGAGGGTGCCGACCAGCGGCAGCGAGATGATCCCGTCCCACAGCTTGACCACGGGCGTGGACAGCTCGAGCAGCGCGTCGGCCTGCTCGCCGATGACCGCCTCGCGGGCCTGCGCGTAGACCTCGAGCATGTAGAGGCCGAGCTCGTCGATCAGCCGGGAGAAGTCCGCGAAGCTGCGGTAGGCGGCGAGGTCGCCGTGCTCCTCGAGCACGCCGAGCATCGCCTCCTTCAGCGCGAAGACGCCGACCGCCGTCTCGGTCGAGGAGAAGCCCTGCCGGGCCCGGGTGTGGCTGACGTCGGCGAGCAGCGCGCGCAGCTCCGCGAAGGAGGCGTCGGCCAGGGTGTGGCGGTCGCCCTCACCGACGCCGGCGACCAGCGCGTCGTACATCTCACGGACGTCGCGCTCGAGCTCGGCACGCGTCATGCGGCCCTCGAGCGACTGGGCCGCGGCCTCGCTCCAGCGGGCGACGACCTCGTCACCGTTGCGCCTGAGCAGCGTCGCCCAGCCCTTGTCCACGGCTGCGTCAGCCACTGGCCTCTCCTCGTTGTCGACGATGTGCCCCCGGAGGGCCCGAAGCATAGTCGCACGCGGGGTTCCGCCGTCCAAGCGGAACGCGCGAGAGAGAAGGCCGCCCGTGCCGGGCACGTGGCCGGGGTACGACGCCGGGGTCACCGCCCCGGGCAACGGGGCGCACGGGGTCCTACCAGGGCCAGGCCACCGCGACCGCGTCCACGGCGGCCAGCCCGGCGAGCCCTCCGGCCCCGCCGGCGACGGTGAGCAGCGCCGCCGCGACCAGGGCGGGCCGGCGCCAGAGAGGCCTGCGGCGCGCCTGGACCGGGACGACCGGGTACGGCTCGAGGCGGGCCTCCAGCAGCCCGGCGACCTCGTTGACCTCGGAGGTGGAGAGCACGACCGGCGACGAGCGGCGCACGTGGTCATAGGTCATCGTGGAGGTCACCAGCACCTCGTCGAGGGTCGTCGACACCGGCACCTCCTCGCGGAAGCACAGCACCGGCAGCGTCCGGGACCGGTAGCGCTCGGGCAGCAGCGCGGCGACGGCCCGCGCGGCCTCGCGGCGGTCACGGAGCGCGGCGTCGCCGGCCTCGACCGGCTCGTGGGTGCAGTAACCGATCACATGGATGCCGCTCGGCCCGATCGACACGTGGTCGACCTTCTCCTCGGGCCGGTCCGGACGCCGTACGTCGCGGACGTGCCGCCACCGGATCTCGGCCAGGCGGGCCAGATCCCCTGGCCTGCGCTGCTCCCGGACGGCCTCCCGAGCCATGTGTCCTCCCCTGGTCGTGCCCCTGGTAAAGGGTAGGAAAGGTAAAGGCGTCGCGTGGCCGGTTTTCCGGAATCGGGACGACATCCGCGCCTGGTCCAGATCAGCGGTGCCACGCGAAGACGTCGAGCCAGCCGTTGGTGTCGCCCGGGACCAGGTTGCGGGCGTAGGACTCGTAGACCAGGGTCTGCCCGTCGGCGCTGATCGCGACCCCGTTCCGGCCGCTGTCCTCGTCCCCGGGAGTGCCGTCCGGGGCGACCGAGGCCTGCGTGGTCACGCCCCGCCGCAGGTCCCGCACGAACACGTCCACCCCGGGGATGTCCCCCGCGACCAGGTTGGTGGCCGCGGACATGAACCCGACGTACCGCCCGTCGTGCGACAGGCTCGGGATGCCGCTCTCCTCGTTGGCGTTGCCGCCCCGGCGGGACACGGTCACCTTGACGAAGCGACCGGTCCCGAGGTTCAGCCGGAACACGTCGGACAGGTGGCCCTTGTCCCCGTCGACCACGAACCGGCTGCGCGTGGAGAAGGCGACGAAGCGGCCGTCGCCGGAGACCACGGGGCGGCCCACGGTGCCGGCGGGGAAGGGCTGGCTCGGGTCGTCGGTCTCGTGCCAGAAGCGCGTCGTCCGCCCCGCCACCCGGTCCCGCACCCAGGCGCTGTTGTCGTCGCCGAAGGTGATCTTGCGGCCGTCGGCGGAGATCCCCCCGACCAGCACGCCGGACCGCACGTCCTTGCCGGCGGGGGTGAGCGAGACCTGGCGGGTGGTGCCCCGGCGACGGTCGTGCACGTAGACGTCCTCGCGGCGGTCCTGGTCGCGGGGCCCGAACCTGCCGAAGGTCTGGAAGGCGACGTAGCGGCCGCCGCCGGAGATGACCGGGAAGAAGCTGTTGCGGCCGGTCTGCTTGCCCGCGCTGGTCCGGGAGACCAGACGGAGCGCGCCGGTGGACATGTCCTTCACCAGCACGTCGAGGGTGTGCCCGTTGGTGTCCTTGACCAGGTTGCTGGCGAAGCTGGTGAACGCCACGAAACGGCCGCCGCCCGAGATGCTCGGCTCGACGCTGTAGTCGTTGCCGATCCTGCCCTTCGCGGTGGTGCTGACCAGGGTGGTGGTGCCCGCGACGGTGTCGCGCCGGTAGACGTCGTCGAGCCGGTTGGTGTCCTCCGGCACCAGCGCCGACCCGGTGGAGAAGACCACGTAGCGGCCGTCGGCGGACGCGACCGTGGCCGAGCCGTTGATACGGCTCTTGGACGTCGCCTGGGCGCCGTCGACGTCGCGCAGCGCGACGAGCTGGTTCGAGCCCGTGACCGCGGCCGCTGCCACGCCCGCGTCGTCGGCCGCGGTGGGCGGGGTGGCCGCCGTGGGCGGGGTGGTCCCGAGGACGGCGGCCGTGGAGAGGCCGGCCAGGATCAGGCTGGTACGGGAGCGGGTGGTGCGCATGGCGGTCCTCGGTCGTCGGGCGGGGCCGGCTGCCCCGGCGGATTCGTGACGTGGTGTCACCCCTCAGGACGCGGGCCGGGGCCCGGAGGTTGCATCACCGAGGGCGTCGTACGGCGTCGCTCACCCCGCGCCGGGCGCAGGCGTCGCTCAGACCGTGCCGGCCGACCCGTCGGGACCGACCAGCTCGATCCGGGACCGCTGCTGGAGCACGGTGACGGCGGAGGGCGCGAGGTCGGCGTGCAGCTCGTAGGCGCCGGCGCCCTGCCCGGTCTCGTCCACGGTCAGCCGCTCGACGTGCGCGTCGAGGAAGCGGACCGGACGGCGGGCGTCCTGGCCGTGCGCGCCGAGCAGCAGGTGCGGTGCCCAGACCCCGGTCCACCGCTGCCCCTCCCCCGCGGCGTCGTCCCGGTTGAGCGCCAGGTGGTAGAGGTCGGCGTAGGCGTTGTCGAAGAGCACCACCCCGGCGTAGCGGTAGCCGTTGCGGTGCGCCCCGTGCACCAGCCCCGAGCCTCCGTTGCGGTAGCCGACGACGTCGGCGACGCGGTGCGGCCGGTTGTCGTCCTGCCAGACGTAGAGGCCGTCGCCGGCACAGTTGTGCGCGACCAGGTCACGCGCCACCCACTGGTTGTCCGGCCGGTCGCTGGCGAACGCCGGCCACGCGAACCCGGCGGCGCCGGTTCCTCCGTGCACGCCCACCGCCACGCAGTCCCGGATCGTCGTGCCCCGGCCCAGCCCGAGCAGGAAGCCGGCCGGGCTGCCGCTCCCGACCGGGTCGTGCCGCACGTCGAACGCGGCGCAGTGCTCCCACAGCAGGTCGTCGGTGGGGTGCCGCTCGTCCCACCAGTAGGCGTCGTCGCGGATCCGGAACGCGACGCAGTCGCGCAGGGTGATCCCGTGGGAGCCGTGCGGGACGAAGGCGCGCGAGGAGTCGCGGACCACGCATCCCTCGACCAGCGTGCCGCGCGACCCCTCCCCGCAGTGGTGGAAGTGCAGCGGGTACCTGCCCAGGACGGGCTCGCTGGCCGCCGCCGACGCCGCGGAGAAGTAGCCCGGCGGGTACTCCGCCTCGGTCGAGGCGCCGAGCCTGCCCGGCGTCACGCCGGCGTGGTGGAACGCGTCCTGCGCCACCCGCCGCCGCGGGCCCAGCCACCGGAACAGCACGTGCCGCACCCGCTGCGGCGACGTGCTGCTGACGAACACGTGCGCCCGCGCCCCGGGGGCGCCCTCGACGACCACGTTCCGGGTCAGGTCGAAGACCTCGGTCGGGTGGCGCGACCCGTCCGGGCCCTCCACCACCGGGACGGGCACGCCGGGGGTGTGCGTCCGGTACGTCGCGAAGTCCCCCCGGTCCTGCGGCGCCCGCAGCAGCAGGTCACCCGCCCGCCAGGAGGGGTCTCGGCCCGTACGGTTCCAGCCGGCGCGGGGCGTCCCGGCGAGGTCCAGGGCGCCGGCCCCGACCACCCACAGGCCCACGTCCGTGGCCACCGGGTAGCCGCCTCCCCCGACGAAGCGGGACTCGTCGACGTCGCGGAACCGGAGCGTGTGCACCACGTCGGGACGCCGCGGCCGCATCCGCAGGAGGCCCTCGACGACGACGTTGCCGGTCACGGTCAGGGTCGTGGAGACGTCCGGGTCCAGCTCGAGGACGGCGCCGGCCGCGACGTCGACCGCGGCTGCCTCGACCGTCCCGGACAGAGTGGTCGCTCCGTGCGCCACGACCAGCCGCCGCGCGGGGGCGGTGGAGACCCGGTCCGCGGTGCACGCGGCCAGCGCGAGGCCAGCCGCCGTCCCGGCGACACCCTGCAGGAAGGTGCGACGCCGCACGCGCTCACCCCCGTCACCACCGGTGGCCTCCTCTTCCGACGGTAGGAGCGGCGGCGCGGATGCTCCACCGCTTTTCGCCGGGAGGTCGGCTTGGCTCAGACCGCGGGACGGTCCCCGGGCGGTGCGCTCGCCGGCCCGCCCGCTCCCCCGTCGTACGGGTGGTCCCAGTCCACGCAGGAGCGGACGTAGCGGAACGACCACGGGTGATCGCCCCGGCCTTCTGCCCGCCATCCCTCGGCGTCGAGCCGCCGGCACAGGTCGGCCAGCGCGTCGGTGAGGCCGGGGCTGACCGCCTCGTCCGGTGGGACGTCGTCGGGGATGCTCCGCAGCCGCGGGAACGGCGAGCCGGTGACCTGGTACGTCGGCCAGCGCGGGTCGTCGCTGCGCGCACGCCCCACGAAGCGGCAGTAGGCGCTGCCGTACTGGGAGCCGAGGGTGGTCAGCAGGCTCGCCCACCACGACGTCCCGCCGACGTCCTCGAGCTCGACCTCGAGGGTGTCGAGGGCGTCGGTCACCGGGAACCACCGCCGGCGGGACTCCTCGAACCACCAGGCCCCGTCGGGGCTGTAGCGGCCAGGTCCCTGCTGCGGACCGAGGGGATGATCGTGCGCTCGTGTGCTCATCTGCCTCACCTCTCCATCCTCAGGCTCCCCGGACGCCCCGTGTCGAGGAGCGGGGCGAACGTCCCCCGGCGGCGGGACGAACGCCGGACCGGGGCTACTCCGCGTCGGCGACCAGGAGGGACCCGACGGTGGCGCCCCCGTCGACCACGAACTCGCAGCCGGTCGAGTAGGTGGCGTCCGCGGCCACGAACAGCGCCATCTTCGCCACCTCCTCCGGCTCCCCGAACCGCGCGATCGGCTGGGCAGCGGTCATCGTGTCGTCGAACTGCGCGGTCATCGGGGTACGGATCGGGCCCGGGTGGATCGAGCAGACCCGGATGCCATCAGGAGCGAGCTCGAGGGCAGCGGTCTTGGTCAGCCCCCGCAGCCCCCACTTGCTGGCGACGTACGCCCCGAGGTTGGAGTACCCCATCAACCCGGCCGTCGAGGAGACGTTGATGACGACGCCTCGACCCGCCCGACGCAGCGACGGTACGGCGGCGTGCATGCCCATCCACGGACCGACGAGGTTCACGTCGAGAACGTGCTGGAACTCCTTGGGCGACTGCTCCTCGATCGTCCCGAACTCCACGATGCCGGCGTTGTTCACCAGGATCCCCACCGCCCCGAACTCGCGCGACGCGAGGTCCATGACCGCCTGCCACTGCGCCTCGTCGGCCACGTCGAGGGAGGCGAAGCGTGCCGGCTCACCGAGCTCGGCGGCCAGCGCCTTCCCCTCGCTCTCGAGGCGGTCGGCGATCACCACCGTCGCCCCCTCCGCGACGAACAGGCGGGCGATCGAGGCCCCGATGCCCCGCGCCCCACCGGTGACCACGGCTACCCTGCCGTCCAGCTTCCCCACCACACTCACTCCCTCTGCTCGCGGCTACTGCTTCCACTCGAACGCCGCCGACGCCGGTGGCGAAGTGCCCGACGGCACGACCTGAGGAGCCGATGGTCCCGAATCGTCGACCCACAGGCGCGGACGGTCGTACCGGAGGGCGCCCCTCCGGCCAGGAGACGTCCACAGGTCGCACGGCGGTCGGTTCGTCCGCGGTCTCGAGAACATGCTCGCCGACCTGGCCCGTTCGCACATATGTTCGATCCATGAGCACGACGCCCACGCCGCCCGGCGACGAGACCCGCGACCACGTGATCGCCCGTTTCTCCGGCGCGGCGCTGCGGGCGTTCGAGCGGGTCGCCACCGCGCCGGCGTGGTCGATGAGCCCGGCGGAGCAACGGACCACGCTGCTCGAGCTGGACCGCCTGACCTCGGCGCTGGCGGAGCTGCGCCTGCGGCTGCTCGCCGCGGCGGACAAGGGCGACGTGGGGGCCGCGAGCGGGGCTTCGTCGACCGCGGGCTGGTCGCCCACGCGACACGGCAGGTTCGCCCCTCGGTGTCCTCCGACGTCAGGCTGGCGAAGGCACTGGACGAGCGGTTCGAGCTGACCCGGGCCGCCATGGCGTCGGGCACGGTGAACCCCGACCAGGCGCGCGTGATCGTGCATGCCGTCGACCACCTGCCCGACGACCTCGAGCCCGAGTGGCGCGCGCGGGCCGAGGCGCACCTTGTCGAGAGCGCGGGCGAGGTCGACGCCAAGACGCTGCGCATCCTGGGCCGCCGGATCCTCGACGTCCTGGACCCCGGCGCCGCCGACGACCGCGAGGGCAGGAAGCTCGAGGACGAGGAGCGTCGCGCCCGTCGTGCGACGTACCTCCACCTGCGCGACAACGGCGACGGGACCCACTCCGGCACGTTCAAGATCCCCGACCTCCACGCCGCGATGCTGACCAAGGCACTCCAGGCTCTGGCCGCGCCCCGTCGGGTCGGCGAGGCCAGGTACGACCCCACGTCCGGGCGGAAACGGCCCTACGCCGAGCTGCTCGGCCTGGCTTTCTGCGAGCTCGTCGAGCGCTACCCCACCGACCGGCTCCCGTCGGCCGGCGGCAACAACGCCACCATCGTGGTCACCATCCCGTTGGACTTCCTGCTCCGCGGCATCGGCGCCGCCACGCTCGACGACGGCACACGCGTCTCCGCCGCCGAGGCACGACGACTCGCCTGCGACGCGGGGATCATCCCGCTGGTGCTCGGTGGCGAGTCCGAGCCCCTGGACATCGGTCGCGAACGCGGCTTCCACACCCGGCACCAACGGCTCACCCTGGCGCATCGCGACCGGGGATGCCGTGCGGACGGGTGTGACAGGCCACCGTCCTGGACCGAGGCGCACCACGAGATGCCCTGGTCACGCGGCGGTCCCACGGACCTCGCGCACGGGGGCCTGCGCTGTTTCCACCACCATCGGCTCGAGCACGACGACGCCTACGACAAGACGCTGCTGCCGAACGGCAGGATCCGCTACCACCGACGCACGTGAGACCCGGCCGACGGCGCACGCACCTCCGCTCACCAACGCGCCGTCGGATTCCGGGTCGTGCGCGAACGCGGACTCAGAGACGACCCCCGGTGGCACCGGCCGGACACAACGGCCCGGAGGGGGCAGTCCGGCTGTGCCATGGTCTCGCGCCAACCGGCGGAGGACAGTGGAGCGAACAGCAGATCAGTGTCCGGCCGACACCCCGGCGACTTCTCCGCGCGGGGCGAGGGGTGCCGGGCGGTGACGCCAAGGGAGTGCACGATGAGCTCAGCGATCGACCTCGACGACCGCGCCAAGACCGTGGTCGAGGACTACGACGCCATTCGCGACGTCGTTCAGATGTGCCTCGACGGCGAAGCGACCGGCAACGTGGAGAAGCTGCGAACGGCCTTTCACGAGGACGCGCGCATGTTCGGGTCACTCGCCGGCGAACGCTACGACGTACCCATCTCCGAACTCATGGCGATGTCGGCGAAGGCACCGGCCGACACCGGGCAGTACCGGTCGCGGATCCTGTCTGTCCACCAGACCGGTGACGCAGCGCTGGCAACAGTGGCCGAGGAGGGCTACTGGGGAACGGTGTCGTTCATCGACTACCTGTCGCTGGCGCGCATCGACGACCGGTGGAAAATCGTGAGCAAGCTGTTCGCCCACACCGCGGGCGACCCACCCGACCTCGGGTAGCGCCCGGCGTCGTCCCGGAGCCTCCTCCAGCCGACGGGCACACGCACCGTGACGACCAACGCCGTCCCCGCGCTGGGGTCGCACCGGTCAGAGCTGGGGCATGACCTTCTCGGCCACCAGTTCCAGGTGGTCCAGGTCGCCGAGGTCGAGCATCTGCAGGTAGATCCGCTGCGAGCCCGCCGCGGCGTAGCGGCCGATCTTCTCGGCGACCTCGTCGGGCGTTCCGGCGAGGCCGTTCTCGCGCAGCTCGTCCACGTCACGACCGATGGCCGCGGCACGTCGCGCGATCTCGGCCTCGGTGTCCCCGCAGCAGAGCACGAGCGCGTTCGAGTACGTCAACGAGGACGGGTGCCGGCCCTCGTCCGCGCATGCCGCGCGGACCCGCTCGAAGAGCACCCGGGTCTGCTCGATGCCGTCGAACGGGACGTTGAACTCGTCGGCGTACCTCGCCGCCAGGGCGGGAGTGCGCTTCTTGCCCTTCCCGCCGATGAGCACCGGAGGGCGTGGCGACTGCACCGGCTTGGGGAGTGCGGGCGAGTCCGAGAGCCGGTAGTGCTCTCCCTCGAAGTCGAACCGCTCCCCCGCGGGCGTGCCCCACAGGCCGGTGATCACGGCGAGCGACTCCTCGAGCCGGTCGAAGCGCTCACCGGTCGCGGGGAACGGGACGCCGTAGGCGGTGTGCTCCCGCTCGTACCACCCGGCGCCGATGCCGAGCTCGACCCGCCCGCCGCTCATCTGGTCGACCTGCGCCACCGAGATCGCGAGCGGTCCCGGGTAGCGGAACGTCGCCGACGTCATCAGCGTCCCGAGCCGGATGCTGCTCGTGTCCCGGGCGAGACCCGCCAACGTGATCCAGGCGTCGGTGGGGCCCGGCAGCCCCTCGGTGCCCATGCCGAGGTAGTGGTCGGAGCGGAAGAACGCCCCGTACCCGAGGTCCTCCGCGGTCCGCGCGACGGCGAGCAGGTCGTCGTACGTCGCACCCTGCTGCGGTTCGGTGAAGACTCGAAGCTCCATGACGTCAGCCTGCCACGGCCGCGCCGGCGGAACCGGCCCGCAACCCCGGCCCGCGCACGGGACGACAGGACCAACGGCCCGCCGGGTCGGGCTGTTCGGCGGGACGCCGCGAGGCGACTCGCAGGTTGTACTGGGTGAGACCTCACGCCATCAGGCGCAACCCCCAGGAGGCCACGATGCCCCGGACCCTGCCGGAGGCCAGGTGCCCGATCCGGCCCGGCGACGCGTGCTCGCTGTGCCAGTCCGGCGCGACCGGTCCGCAGGACTGCGGCCTGGTCTATCTCGTGATGGCCGACCCGGACCTCCGGGAGGAGCTGAACCGCGTGCGACGCCTCCAGCAGCAGGACGCCGCCCGGCTCAGCCCCGGCCGCTGACCCGGTAGCTGCGCACCAGGTCGCCGCGGATCTGCCGGTCCGTCCACGGGAAGTCCACCCACTGCTCGCGGCCGAACAGCCGGGTCTGGTCCGAGGAGTACCGCGACGTCGGGTCCAGCGACTGCCCGTAGGTGAGGATCGTGTCCGCGTCCACGCCGTGGTCGGTGAACGCGACCGCCTGGATGTGGGAGGAGCCGTAGCTGACCGGGTAGAGCCGGTCCCGGTTGGTGGCCGGGAAGCGGCTCGACACGGCGTTGGCGTTGCCGGCGAAGCCCTCTCCGCCGCCGACCGGGATCGCGGGGGCGCCGTCGTCGCCGGCCACCTGGAGGGAGCCCCAGCGGGCGCCGAACGGCACCTGCCTCTCCCGCAGGTACGCCAGCGCGTCGCGCATCGCGGCCACCACCTGCGGGTTCTTCTCGTTCAGGTCACGCGGGGTGCCGACCGGGTCGGCGGGGTCGAACGGAACCTCCCACAGCAGCTCGGCGGGGACGCGCTTCCAGAACTCCTGGAAGACGTGCGTGCCGACGCTGCGGGTGTCGGAGCGACCGTCCCAGGTGGTCAGCACGTCGCACGCCCGGCCGCCGTCGGCCGCGAGGCAGACCTCGTGCAGGTCGCCGTCGCGACGGGCCAGCTCGGCGCCGAAGACCCGGTTCTCGTGCTCGAAGAGCCGCAGCGTGCGGTGGGAGACCCGGCGGTCCGCGGCCAGTCCGTCGCGCCCGGCGAGCCGGTCCATCACGTAGCGGTAGACCATCCGGGTCCGCAGGCTCCGCTCACAGCGCTCGCAGCCGATGATCCGGTCGTAGCCCTCGAGCCGCTGCTCGGGGTTCGGCAGCCAGTAGCTGTCGTTGGCGTTGACCACCCAGTCCCGGCGAAACGTCTCGGGCAGGTTGCCCGGACCGAACACGCCGGGACGGCTCGCGTCGGCGTCGGTGCGCCAGGCGCAGTCGCCGGAGGCGCGGGTGCCGTCGAGACCGGGCAGCCCGGCCAGCTCGAACAGCGCCGCGCCGACCGGGGTGAGGCAGCGCGCGACGACCTCGTCGGGGACGTTGGGTACGACGGAGTGGTCGGCGTAGAGCACGTTGCCCGCCCGGTCCGCGGCGATCGTGTTCACCCAGGGCATGCCGGCCCCGCGGTCCTCGGCTGCGAGCAGCTGCCGGACGTTGTGCGCCTTCGCCATCCCGTGGAACGTGTCGATCGTGCGCAGGTGCTCGGCGTTGGCGTCGCGGATCGCGAAGAAGCTCGCCGGTGACCACGGCATCAGCACGTCCGGGGCGTGAAGCACGTAACCCTGGGCGGTGCGGTAGACGTCCTCGGTGACCGTGCGCAGCCGGCCGTCCCGCCCCTTGGCCAGGAACGACACCTCGCGACGCCGCAGCTCGCGCGGCCCCTCCTCGGTGAGGTAGGTGGTGGGCGCGCCGGGGACGGTGCGGTACTCGTAGGGCGTGAACCGGTAGGCGGTGGAGACGGTGTGGCTCCACGCGACGTCGTCGTTGAAGCCGATGTTCACCACCGGCGACCCGATCAGGCTCGCGCCCGCCACGTCGTACTCGCCGGGGATCGTCAGGTGGGACTGGGTGAACCGGTAGCGGCCGCGCCACGGGAAGTGCGGGTTGCCCAGCAGCATGCCGTGACCGGTGGCGGTCGAGTCGGCCCCCACGGCTGTGGCGTTGGAGCCGAACGGCGCCCGCGGGTCCTTGCCGAGGCCGGCGAACAGGTCGTCCCTCGAGGGCAGGGAGCGCGGCACCTCGGCGAACGACGCGGTGCCGGTGGCCGGCAGGCCCGGGTCGTCGGCGGTGGGCGGCGCGGCGTCGGCGATCTGCGGCACGAACACCCCGGTCGAGGCGAGCAGGTTCGCGGCGTAGACGCCGTACCAGAGGTCGAGCGGAGTGGCGGTCGGCCTGATCCACGCGGCACCCCGGCAGGCCGGGTCCTCGATCCCGGGCGAGCCGCCGACTGAGCGCAGGTACCGGTTGATGCCGGCCGTGTAGCCGCGGACGATCGCCTTGGTCTCCTGGCTGGGCCCGCGGCGCGGGTCCGCGAGCAGCCGCTCGACCACCCGCCGGTTGCGGATGTCGGTGAACAACGTGTCGGTCTGCCGGTTCGTGGCGTCGAGCGTCACGTGGTCGCGGTAACGACGGTTCGCGCCGAGGTAGCGGGACCGCTCGCCGCGGGCGGTGAGCAGCGTGTCCGCGAGCGAGCAGATCGAGGTCTCCGCGGTCGCGAAGCCGTGCCCGAACCCGAGCGAGCCGTAGTCGCGCGCGGTGATGTGCGGGATCCCGTGCTCGGTGCGCCGGATCGTCGCCCGGTACACCCCGTCCGCGGGGCGCAGCAGCGACGTCGCGGCGGTCGCCTCCACGGTGGTGGTGGCCGCCTGTACGGCGACCAGCGCGGGAAGCAGGGCGAGCGCAGCGAGTACGGCGGTGGCACGGCGCGAGAAGCTCATGGGCTCTCCGGTCCTCGGGGGGGTGGTGAACCCTCAACGCGGCAGGGTGGAACAAGTTATGGTTTCGCCGACGCCGGCCGGGCGCTCCCGCCCGTGCCACGCGGATGTTTGCCGCCCGGGGGCCCGGGTACGTCCACTCCACCGAACTGAGGAGGGACCCATGAGCACCGAGAGCATCATCTGGCTCGTCGTGGTGGCGCTCGTCGTCATCGCGATCATCGCCGCCGTCGCGGCCGCGGCGAACAAGCGCAAGAAGGCACACAACCGTGAGCGCGCCGCCGAGATCCGGGAGCACGCGACGACCCAGGCCACCAAGCTCGAGAAGCACGAGGCCCGCGCACGTGAGACGGAGGCCGCCGCTGCGGCGTCGCGCGCCGAGGCCGAGCGCAAGGCCGCCGAGGCGCAGCGCCTCGAGGCCGAGGCAGCCGAGCGCCAGCACGTCGCCGCCGCGCACCGTGACGAGCACCAGGAGCAGCTGCGCCGCGCCGACGAGCTCGACCCGGACGTGCGTCACCCCGCACCGTCGACCACCACGGACGGCGCGCACACCACGACGTCCACCGCCGGCGCGCACACGACGGCGTCCACCACCGGCGCGCCCACGACGGCGGCGGACACGCACACCACCCCGACCGGCACGCACCCGACGGACGACACCGTCGGGACGCCCCGCGGCGACCACCTCACCGAGGACACGCCCCGCCCGGACGGGGTCGCCGAGACCACCCACCCGGCCGAGCCGACGTCCGACGACACGGCGCACACCACCGGCACGCACCGCGCCTGACCTGCGGTCCGGCCGGCACACCGGCCACCCGACGACGAAGGCCCCGACCATCCCGGTCGGGGCCTTCGTCGTGTCCTGAAGAGTCCTGCTGTGCTGTGGGCCGGCCGCGCCGGCGGACGTGCTGGAGGGGTCCTCCGTCAGAGGTAGAGGCCGGTCTGGCTGTCGCCGACCCGGTCCGCGGCCACGGCGTGGATGTCGCGCTCGCGCATGACGACGTACTCCTCGCCCTGCACCTCGACCTCGGCCTTCTCCTCCGGGTCGAAGAGCACCCGGTCGCCGACCTCCACAGCGCGCACGTGCGGCCCGACAGCCACCACCTTGCACCAGGCCAGCCGGCGCCCACTCATCGCCGCGGTGGCGGGGATGACGATGCCGCCGCTGGAGCGCCGCTCCCCGGCCTCCTTGTCGAGCGCGACCAGGACGCGGTCGTGCAGCATCCGGATCGGGGTCTTCTCCTGCGTCACGGGCTAGTTCGAGACCTTCCTGGCAACGACGGCGAGCACCACGACGCCGCCGACGCCGGCGACGACCTTGAGGATGTTGTCCTTCCGCGGACCCGTCACCGGGTCGACGAAGAAGCCCTTGAAGCTGGCCATCTCACGCTTGGCGATGGTCTTGGGGCTGGACCGGTGGAGCAGCTGGTCGATCGTCCCGGCGAGCCGCGCCCGCGTGGCCTCGATCTCGTCCTCGATCGTGTCGGGTGCACGAGTGTCGACCGGCTTCTCGGCGTGGCTCACGTTGTCTCCTCGTTCTGGGGTGCTCGATCATGCGTCCGGACGGGCCCGGTCACACCAGTCGAAGGTTACCCGGCGGAGGGGGAACCAATCGTGCGGGGATCGAAGCCGAACGGCAGCTCGAGGCGGTGCGCGGACATCAGCGCGTCGTCGGTGAGCACGTCGTACGTCGCCCCGTCCGCGACCACCACGCCGTCGGAGAGCACCACCGACCGCGGGCACAGCTCGAACGCGTAGGGCAGGTCGTGGGTGACCATCAGCACCGTCACGTCGAGGCCGCGCAGGATCTCGGCGAGCTCGCGGCGGGAGGCGGGGTCCAGGTTCGAGGACGGCTCGTCGAGGACCAGGATCTCCGGCTCCATCGCGAGCACGGTGGCCACCGCGACCCGGCGGCGCTGCCCGAAGGAGAGGTGGTGCGGCGGGCGGTCGGCGAAGTCGACCATGCCGACCTTGTCGAGGGCCTCGCGCACGCGGCGCTCGAGCGCCTCCCCGCGGAGACCGAGGTTGGCGGGGCCGAAGGCGACGTCGTCGCGCACGCTCGGCATGAACAGCTGGTCGTCGGGGTCCTGGAAGACGATCCCGACCCGGCGCCGTACCTCCTGCACGTTCGGCTTGGTCACCGGCAGCCCGGAGACCGACACCGAGCCGGCGCCCGCGGCGAGGATGCCGTTGAGGTGCAGCACGAGCGTGGTCTTGCCGGCGCCGTTGGGGCCGAGCAGGGCGACCCGCTCGCCGCGGTGGACGTGCAGGTCCACCCCGAACAGCGCCTGGTGGCCGTCGGGGTAGGCGTAGGCGAGGCCGCGTACGTCGAGGACGGGGGTGCTCATGCGTGGTTCCCGGGGGTCGTGCTGGACGGGGCCGCGGTCGTCGGGGTGGCGTTCGTCGCGCCGGGGGTCGTCGCGCCGGGGGTGAGGCTGCCGGTGTAGCCGCGGGACAGCATCGCGAGGTGCACCCGCTCGCCCCGCTCGTAGGAGCGGATGAACAGCGCACCGGCCGAGCGCGCGACCACCGGCCAGTGACGGACCGACCGCGCGCTGAACCCGCGGGACTCGCGGGCCACGCGCATCCGGCGCATCTCCTCGGTGACCACGTCGAGGTAGCGGATCATGAAGCCCAGGATCTGCACGAGCTGGTGCGGCACGCGGAGCCGCTCGAGCCCGGCGAGCAGGTCCCGGGGCTCGGTGGTCGCGGCCAGGGTGAGGCTGGCGACCACGCCGAGCGTGCCCTTCGCCAGCAGCCCCCACGCGGCGAGCAGGCCGTCCTCGGCCAGGGACAGCCCGAGTACGTCGACGCGGGGGCCCGTGGCCACGAACGGCATCAGCAGCGCGAAGACCACGAACGGGACCTCGACCACCATCCGCTTCACGATGTAGAGCGGCGGCACCTTCGAGGCCGCGATCACCGCGACCAGCAGCGCGAGGTAGACCCCGAAGACCGGGAACCAGGTGCGCGAGGTCGCCACCACGACCAGCATGAAGACGAGCAGCGAGGCCACCTTGAGGTGCGCCGGCGCCCGGTGCACCACGGAGTGGCCGTGGTAGTGGAGCTTGTGGCCGTGTCCCGCGCCCATGTCAGCGCCGCCCGTCGAGCGGGCCACGCTCGGCGTCGGCGTGGCGGGACCCTTCGGGATCGGTGGCGCGGCCGTTGTCCGGGACGGTGGCCGGGTCCGGCGACGGGCCGGCCGACGGCTCGCCGGTGCGGCTGCCCCGGCGCCGTACGAGGTGGACCAGGCCCAGCGACAGCGCGAGGACCGCGGCGGCTCCGACGACCCCGGCGAGGCCTCCGGCGGCGCGGTCGTCCTCGACACCCTTGACGCGGTAGTCCGCGAGCGGCCCGTCGGCGGTGGCGGACTCTTCGGCGGTGTCCGCGAAGCCGGCCTGCTCCGCGACGTGCTCCAGGCCGTCGGGATGGCTCGAGGCGTAGTAGCTGACCACGCCGGCCAGGAGCATCGCGACCGCGAGCCCGACCACGAGGAACGTCCGGGTGCGCACCGTTCGGCTCATGCGGAGGCCCCCGCGTCGCTCCGGATCTCCAGGGTGCGCACCGCGAGCGCCGGGCGGGCGCCGTACACGAGGTCGGGGCGTACGGCGACCACGCTGCCGACCACGAGGCCGGTGATGACCGCCTCGCCGACGCCGATCAGCGTGTGCCAGCCGAGCATCGCGGCGGCGAGCGTGTCGAGCGGGATCGGGGCGGTGCCGCCGACGGCGTACAGACCGGTGAACGCGAGCGCGGCAGCCGGCACCGAGACGAACGCACCCGCCGCGGCGAGCACCGGCACGAGGCCGACCCGCTTGGGCAGGACGCGCTGGAGCCCGCGGAACACCAGCCAGCCGACGACGAGGCCGACCAGGCTCATCAGCGTGATGTTCGTGCCGAGCGCGGTGATCCCGCCGTCGGCGAGCAGGAGTGCCTGGACCAGCAGCACGACGCTGACGCTGAGGATCCCCGTCCACGGCCCGACCAGCACGGCGGCGAGCGCCCCACCGAGCAGGTGTCCGCTGGTCCCGAGGCCGACCGGGAAGTTGAGCATCTGGGTGGCGAACACGAAGGTGGCCACGAGCCCGGCCATCGGCGCGGTGCGGTCGTCGAGCTCGGCGCGCGCCTTGCGCAGCGCGAGGCCCACCCCGGCGGCGGCGACGACCCCGGTCGCGACCGACGTCGGCGCGTCCAGGAATCCGTCGGGAACGTGCATGCTCGGGTCCTCCGTGAGCGCTGGGGCTCGGTCACTAGGTTGGTGCCACGGCGGCGGCCGGCACGGGGCACCGTGATGGCCGCTCCAGACGACTGTACGTTATTGCGAACCGTTCGCAATAAGCCGCTATTCCCGACCGAGGAGCACCCATGAGCGAGAAGCGCCTCTCACCCGGTGACGACGCCCCGGACTTCACCCTGACCGCCGATGACGGCTCCACCGTGACCCTGTCGGAGCTTCGCGGCCGCAAGGTGATCGTCTACTTCTACCCGGCCGCGATGACCCCCGGCTGCACCAAGCAGGCCTGCGACTTCACCGATTCGCTCGACTCGCTGCGCGCCGCCGGCTACGAGGTGCTCGGCATCTCGCCCGACAAGCCCGAGAAGCTCGCGAAGTTCCGCGAGCGCGACGCGCTCACGATCACCCTCCTCTCCGACCCGGACCGCTCGGTGATGACGTCGTACGGCGCGTTCGGCGAGAAGAAGCTCTACGGGAAGGTCGTCGAGGGCGTGATCCGCTCCACGGTCGTCGTCGACGAGGCCGGCAAGGTCGAGGTGGCGCAGTACAACGTCAAGGCCACCGGCCACGTCGCCAAGCTGCGGCGCGACCTCGGGCTCGCGGTCTGACGGGGCTGTCGGCAGGCGTGCCGCCTAGACTGTGGCTCGCGCGCCCGTAGCCCAACGGCAGGAGGCAATCGGTTTAGGTCCGATCCAGTGCGAGTTCGAATCTCGCCGGGCGCACCACGTTCCTGGTCACGGTTCGGGGCTCTCGAGGCGTGGCCCCCAGGTCTGGGGCCGGCCGCTCCCACCCCCTCGGTAGCGGCGCCGTCGGTGGCGGCCGACGAAGGGTCCCGGCGCAGGTTCCGGCCCGCGTACGTCGGCGTCTGCGCGTGACAGTTCGGGCAGAGGAAGCGGAGGTTGTCCGGCCGGCAGTCGAGGTAGTCGCCGTCGACGTGGTCCACGTGCAGGGTCAACGGCCTGCCCTGCCACTCGCCGCGGTTGTCGCACTCGACGCAGACGTAGGGGCGACCTGTGCGCAGCAGCGCCACTCTCAGCCGCTTCCCACTGAGCCGCGGGGAGCCCGGCGGCAGCTGCCTCAGCCACTCCCCGGGAGCCCGGCGCGGCGGGAAGGTCCGCCCGCGCGACCACGCCTGACCGGTGAAGTGGCTGGTGTCGATGCCCATGCGCTTGATGCTGCGGCTGATGTGCGCGTGTGCACCGCCGGTCTGCGCCACCCCGAGATGCCGGAGCACCCCCGCCACCGACAGCGAGCTGTCGACCGCCTCCTGCAGGATCTCCCGCGTGTACTTCCACCCCATGCCAGGACGCTAGGGAGAGGCACCGACGACGCGACGCCTCTTCAGGCGCTCCGGCCACATCTGTGGACGACCGCGTCTAGGGTCGGCGGCATGAGCTCTGTGGAGATCGTGCCCTTCGAGGCGGAGCACGCGGCCGGCGTCGCCCGGCTGTGCACGACGGTCCAGTGGCCCTCGCTCAGCGACCCGTGCACGGTCGAGCGTGTGTGCACGGCGCCCGGCTCGACGGCGTACGTCGCGATCACCGACGGCCAGGTCGTGGGCTGGGCCCAGGCCCTCGGCGACGGCGTGCTCCAGTCCCACCTGTCTTTCCTCGCCGTGCATCCCGACCACCGGCGCCGCGGCATCGCCCGGCTGCTCACCACGGCCACGTTCCAGTCCACGCACACGCTGCGGATGGACCTGATCACGGACTCCGCGGACGGGTTCTACACCTCGTTCCCGCACAAGAAGATGTCGGGCTTCCGGATCTATCCCGGGGCCTGACCGGCAAACGTGACCTTCGACGCGTCCCGGTCCAGGAACACCGTCCGCGCCTCACGCCTTGTACCCAGGAGACAGACATCCGCGTGAGGAAGGAACTCTGCATGCGTGCAGCCGTGTACGACCAGTTCGGGAACGCCGACGTCCTCGAGGTCCGCGAGGTCGACAACCCGCCCGTGGGCCCGGACACCGTCCTGGTGCGGGTGAAGGCGACCAGCGTGAACCCGGTGGACTGGAAGATTCGCGAGGGCTACCTCCAGGGCGCGTTCCCGCACCACCTGCCGATCATCCCGGGCTGGGACGTCGCGGGTGTCGTGGAAGCGGTCGGCCCGGCCGTCGTCACCGGCCTCGAGGTCGGCGACGAGGTGTACGGCTACGTCCGTCGCGACGACGTGAAGTTCGGTACGGCGGCCGAGCTCGTGCCCGCGCCGCAGCGCACCGTCACGCGCAAGCCGAAGAGCCTGTCCTTCGACGAGGCCGCCGCGATCCCGCTGGCCGGGATGACCGCCTACCAGGCGCTCGTGGAGGCACTTCAGGTCAAGGCCGGTGAGCGGGTCCTCGTGCACGCCGCCGCCGGCGGGGTGGGCCACTTCGCGGTGCAGATCGCGGCCGCCCTCGGCGCCGAGGTGATCGGCACCGCTAGCCCCAAGAACCACGACCACCTGCGCAGCCTCGGGGCCACCACGGTCCTCGACTACAAGGCGGGACCGGTCAGCGAGCAGCTCGACGCCCCGGTGGACGCCGTGCTCGACCTGATCGGCGGCGACGCCCTCGCCGACGCACCCGAGCAGGTCAAGGACGTGCGGCGGATCGCCTCGGTGATCGAGGCCGACACGGTGATCGAGCTCGGCGGGACCTACGTGTTCGTCCGTCCCGAGCGCGAGCACCTCGACGCGCTGGCCGAGCTCGTGGACGCCGGGAAGCTCCGCGTCGACGTCGCCGACACCTACCCGCTGGAGAAGATCGCCGACGCGCACCAGGCCAACGAGAGCGGCCACACGCGCGGCAAGATCGTCGTCACCATCTGAGGCACCGACGACCCATGTCGTCCCGGACCGGCGAGCGCCCCGGTCCGGACGCCGGGTCCGGACGCCCGGTCTCAGCTCACAGGCCGACGAGCACGTCGGCCACGACGGGCGCGATCTCGCGCAGCGCCTTGCCGCGGTGCGAGATCGCGTCCTTCTCGTCCGGAGGCAGCTCCGCCGACGTCTTGTCATGTCCGTCGGCAACGAAGAGCACGTCGTAGCCGAAGCCCCCGTCGCCCCGCATCTCCCGGATCACGTGGCCGGGCATCTCCCCGTGCACCACGTGCTCGGTGACCCCGCCGGCGCCCACCGGGTAGGCGAACGCCACCGCGCAGCGGAACCGCGCCGTACGGCGCTCGTCCGGCACGTCCTCGAGCTGGGCGAGCAGCAGCTCGTTGTTCGCCCGGTCGTCCTTCGCGGTCCCCGACCAGCGCGCTGAGAGCACGCCCGGCATGCCGTTGAGCGCGTCGACGCACAGGCCGCTGTCGTCGGCGAGCGACGGGAGCCCGGTGGCCTCCACCGCCACGCGGGCCTTGATCAGCGCGTTGCCCTCGAAGGTCGGCTCGGTCTCCGCGGGCTCGTCGTAGTGCGCGACGTCGTCGAGGCCGAGCACCTCGATGTCCGGCACGTAGACCGCGAGGATGCGCTGCATCTCCGCGAGCTTCTTGGCGTTGCGCGAGGCGAGGAAGACCTGGGTCATCCCCGCAGCGCCTCCTGCTGGATCCGGGTGAGGTCCGCGCAGCCCTTCTCCGCGAGCGACAGCAGCGCGTCGAGGAGCTTGCGGTCGAACGGCTCGCCCTCCGCGGTGCCCTGCACCTCGACGAAGTTCCCGTCGCCGGTCATCACCACGTTCATGTCGGTCTGCGCGCGGACGTCCTCCTCGTAGGGCAGGTCGAGCCGCGGTTCGCCGTCGATCACGCCGACGGAAACCGCCGCCACGGACCCGGTCAGCGGGTCCCCCTTGAGCGCGCCGCGCTCCCCCAGCGACGCGCACGCGTCGGCGAGGGCGACGTACGCCCCGGTGATCGCCGCGGTGCGGGTGCCGCCGTCGGCCTGGAGCACGTCGCAGTCGAGCACGATCGTGTTCTCGCCCAGCGCCTTGTAGTCGATGATTGCGCGCAGCGACCGGCCGACCAGCCGGGAGATCTCGTGGGTACGGCCGCCGATCCGGCCCTTCACCGACTCCCGGTCCGACCGGGTGTGCGTGGACGAGGGTAGCATCGCGTACTCCGCGGTGACCCAGCCGAGGCCGGAGTCCTTGCGCCAGCGGGGAACGCCGGTGGAGGCGGACGCCGCGCACAGCACCCGGGTCTTGCCGAACTCCACCAGCACCGACCCCGCGGCGTGGTCGAGCCAGTTGCGGGTGATCTTGATGGGTCGAAGTTCGTCGTTCTCGCGTCCGTCTGCTCGGGTCATGCCACCGACCCTACCCAGCAGGGCCGAGGCCCTCGGCACCCGTCGGGCACCGGGCCAGCCCCGGGAGACCGGCCGTCTGGACCGATCGGACCGGATGGGGACAGCTGGTCTGACCCGTCCTACCCAGGTTGAGGGCTAGTGCCTTGACAGTCGCTTCCGGCGGAGCGTTCGGTGGTCGGGTGAGCGGGACGGAGGACGGCAGCGGGTCGCGGGTGCCCGGGTGGATTCCCGTTCCTCGTACCCCCGGGGACGAGGCGCCGGCGGACGACGGGCTGGCCCGGCTGCGACGTGGGGACCAGGCCGCCTTCGCGGAGCTGGTCCGTCGGCTCCACCCGACGATGGTGCGGGTGGCGGGCGGCTACGTGTCGTCGCGCGCGGTCGCCGAGGAGGTCGCACAGGACACCTGGGTCGCTGTCATCGAGCAGCTCGACCGGTTCGAGGGCCGCTCCTCGCTCAAGACGTGGATCTTCCGGATCCTGACGAACCAGGCCAAGACGCGCGGTGTGCGCGAACGGCGTACGACTCCGTTCTCGTCCCTGGTGACCGACCGGGAGGCGGAGCCGGCGTTCCCGCCCGACACGTTCTTCGACGAGAGCCACCGATGGTCGGGCCACTGGGCCCAGCCGGTGCCGGCCTGGGAGCTGCCCGAGGACCATCTCCTCTCCGACGAGCTCGGTCACGTCATCCAGCGCGCGGTCGACACCCTGCCTCCGGCGCAGCGGCTCGTCGTCGCACTCCGGGACGGTCAGGACCTGTCGGCCGGCGAGGTTTGTGCCATGCTCGAGCTGAGCGAGGCCAACCAGCGGGTCCTGCTCCACCGGGGGCGCGCGAAGGTGCGCGCCGCGGTCTCCGAGTACGTCGAACGGCTGGGGGCGAAGGTGTGATCCCCGACGAGGTGCAGTGCCGTGAGGTAGTGAACGTGCTGACCGACTACCTCGATGGGGCGCTCCCGGCCGAGCAGCGGGCAGCCCTGGAGCAGCACCTGCTGACCTGTGAGGGCTGCACGAACTACGTCGACCAGATGCGTACGTCGATCGGGCTCACCGGCCGGCTGCAGGAGGAGGACGTACCCCAGGCGGTCATGGACAAGGTCCTCCAGATGTTCCAGGACAGGTTGCCCTCATGACCTGGTACAAGTTCCTCGCCCGCGGGGCGCTCGGCCCCTTCAGCGGCTACACGTGGCCCGCGCCCGACGGCCTCGGGCACCCCGGGGAATGGCTGGCCGCTACGCGGCTCGAGCCCTGTCGCAGTGGCTTGCACCTGCTCCGGCCCGAGGACCTGCCGTACTGGTTGTGCGAGGAGCTCTACACCGTCGAGGTGGAGGGCGAGGTGGTCCCACACGGGAGCTTCGTCCTGGCCCGTCGGGCCCGGCTGGTCGACCGGGTGGGGGCCTGGCGTCAGGACGCGGCGGTCGCCTTCTGCGAGGACTGCACCGTGCGCGTCCGCGATCTCGCCGTCGAGGCGCTCCGGGCCGAAGATCGCCTCGCCGACGCCGGGCGGCTGGCCGCCTGCGGCACGACCGAGGAGATCCAGGCCGTCGCCGAACGGATCGCGGAGGACACCGACGAGGTGGTGAGCCCCCTCATGGGCTACGCGCTCGACGCGGCGAAGTTCACCGACTCCGCGCGCTCCTCCGAGCGCTGGGCGGCGGGCACCGCGACGACCGCCTTCGTGACCGCCAAGGCGGCCGCCGTCGCCGCTGACGGGTCCGCCGGCCACGACGCCACCGCGGCAGAACGCCGACGTCAGGGTGAGTGGCTCGCCTCCCACCTGCTCGTCGCCCACTGAGGTCCGGGCGACCGGCTTCGGGGGCGGACCGGTGGTCCAACCGCTGTAACGCCTGACGTCCCCGACAGGACAGCACCCCCATGACCGACACCCAGAACAGGGTCGGGAGCACCGGCAGAGCCGGCGTCCCGGTCCCCCGGCGTCGCCTGCTCCGTCCGGTGCTGGTGGTACCCGCCGTCGTGGTCGGCCTCGTGCTGGCCGGGATCGGGGCCTACCTGCTCCAGCCGTGGAAGCTGTTCGTCGACGACGTGGTCGACGATCCGTTCCCGGGTGCGTCCGCCGCCGGCGGCACCGCGCCCGCCGTGGTCGCGTCGGGCCGCTTCGTCAGCCACGAGCACGACACGACGGGGAGGGTCCGCGTCCTGCGGTTCCCCGGCGGCGAGCGGATCCTGCGCATCGACGACCTCGAGACCTCGAACGGTCCCGCGCTGCGGGTCTGGATCACCGACGCCGAGGTCGAGACCGGCTCCTCGGGCTGGTTCGTCTTCGACGACGGCAGGTACGTCGATCTCGGCGCGCTGCGCGGCAACGTCGGCGACCAGAACTACCCCCTGCCCGCCGACGTGGACCTCGACGAGCTCACCAGCGTGTCGATCTGGTGCGAGCGGTTCAGCGTCTCCTTCGGCGCCGCAGAGCTCGAACCGGGCCGTTGAGGCCCGCCCCTTCACCTCACACAGCTGCCAGGGAGGCAGAGATGGACCAATTCGACGTCATCGTCGTGGGCGGTGGCCCCGCCGGGGAGAACGTCGCCGGCAGGTGCGCCGACGGCGGCCTCCGGGTCGCGCTCGTCGAGCACGAGCTCGTGGGCGGCGAGTGCTCGTTCTGGGGGTGCGTCCCCAGCAAGACCCTCATCAGGCCGGGCGACGCGATCGCGGCCGCGCGCCGCGTCCCGGGCGCCTCTGCTGCCGTGACCGGCCGGCTCGACGCCTCGGCGGCGCTGGCCTGGCGCGACGAGATGACCAGTGGCTGGGACGACAGCGGAGCCCTCCCCTGGCTCGACGAGAAGGGCATCACCCTGGTCCGCGGACGCGGGCGGCTCGCTTCCGAGCGGGAGGTGGAGGTCGAGACCGCCGACGGCGACCGACGCCTGCGCGCATCCCGCGCGGTCGTCCTGGCCGTGGGCACCCGACCGTTCCTGCCGCCCATCGAAGGTCTGAGGGACCTCCCGCCCTGGGACAACCGGTCCGCAACCTCGGCGAAGGAGATCCCCCGCCGCCTGCTCGTCCTCGGCGGCGGCGCCGTGGGCGTGGAGATGGCACAGGCGTTCAGGCGGCTCGGCAGCGACGAGGTGACCATCCTCGAGGGGCAGGACCGTCTCCTGGCCCGCGAGGAGCCCTTCGTCGGCGACGAGGTGCGCACCGGCCTCGAGGCCGACGGGATCACCGTCGTGACGGGCGCACGGATGACCAAGGTGGTTCGGCGCGGTGTCGACGGCCCGGTCGTCGCCACTCTCGAGGACGGCCGCACGCTGGAGGGCGACGAGCTCCTGGCGGCCGTCGGACGGCGTCCCGCCACCGACGACCTCGGGCTCGACGCGGTCGGCCTCACGCCCGGCCGGTACGTCGACGTCGACGACAGCCTGCGCTCGACCGCCGTTTCCGGGGACTGGCTCTACGCCGTCGGCGACTGCAACGGCCGGGCCCTCCTCACCCACATGGGCAAGTACCAGGCCCGCATCGCCGCCGACGTCATCCTCGGCAAGGAGATCTCCGAGCAAGCCAGCACGAACGCGGTCCCGCGCGTCACCTTCACCGACCCGCAGGTCTCCGCGGTGGGGCTCACCGAGGCCGAGGCCCGCGACCGCGGCATCGCCGTGCGGACCGCGACCTACGACCTGGGGGCGGTCGCGGGCTCCTACGTCCAGGGGCACGACATCCACGGCACCGCCAAGATCGTCGTCGACGAGCCCCGCGGCGTCATCGTCGGCGCCACATTCACCGGCCCCGACGTGCAGGAGCTGCTCCACTCCGCGACGGTCGCGGTCGTCGGGCAGGTCCCCCTCACCACCCTCTGGCACGCGGTGCCCTCGTTCCCCACGGTGAGCGAGGTCTGGCTGCGGCTGCTCGAGGCCTACGGAATCTGAGGAGTGCAGCCATGCCCGATGTGTCGTTCAACAACCTGCTCGCGGTCGCGGCGATCGCCGTGCTCGCGCCACTGCTGCTGGGCTTCGCCCCACGGCTGCGGGTCCCGGCGATCGTGCTCGAGATCGTCGCCGGCGTGATCGTCGGCCCCTCCGTGCTCGGGTGGGTCGAGGTCGACCTGCCCGTGTCGATCCTGGCGATCCTCGGCCTCGCGTTCGTGCTGTTCCTGGCCGGGCTCGAGATCGACGTACACCGGTTGCGGGGTGGGCTGCTGACCGCGGCGCTGCTCGGCTTCGCGGTGACCGTCGTCCTCGCACTCGGAGCGGCGGCCGGGTTCGCCGCGGGCGGCTGGGTGACCAGCCCGCTCATCGTCGCCACCGCCCTCTGCGCGACGGGGCTCGGCCTCGTCGTCCCGGTCCTCAAGGACGCCGGCCAGGTCGACACCGAGGTCGGGCAGACCACGATCGCCGGTTCCTCGGTCGCCGACTTCGGCGCCGTGCTGCTGCTGTCGTTCCTCTTCTCGATGTCCGCCGGGGGCACCGGCTCGCGCGTGGTCCTCGCCCTCGCGTTCGCCGTCCTGGTCGTGCTGACCGTGGTGCTCGCCATGCGGGCCGGGATGTCGATGCGGCTCGGCGACGTGATCTTCCGTCTGCAGGACACGACCGCGGAGATCCGGGTGCGCCTTGCCGTGCTCCTGCTGGTCGCGTTTGTCGTCCTCGCCGAGGTGTTCGGGCTGGAGAGCATCCTGGGCGCCTTCGTCGCCGGGGCAGTGATCGGGGCCATCGACAAGGACTCGAGCGGCCACCCGCACCTGCGCACGAAGCTGGAGGCGATCGGCTACGGCTTCCTCGTCCCCGTCTTCTTCGTGACCAGCGGGCTGCGCCTGGACCTGTCCGGCCTGCTCGAAGACCCCTCGGCCCTGGCCCGGGTGCCGCTGTTCCTCCTGGCGCTCCTCCTCGTCCGCGGGGTCCCGGCCGCCCTGTACGTGCCCATGCTCGGGCGGCGCGCCTCGGTCGCGGCTGCGCTCCTGCAGGCCACCTCCCTGCCGTTCATCGTCGCGGCGACCCAGATCGGGGTGGAGCTCGGCGAGCTCAGCGCGGTGAACGCCGCTGCCCTGGTCTGCGCCGGTCTGCTGTCGGTGCTGGTCTTCCCGCCCGCGGCGCTGGTGCTCCTGCGCGGCGGGAAGGGGCCGCCGGACACGACGGGCGGGCCCGACGCCGGGGGCGGGACGACCGACGAGACCGCATCGGGGGCCGCGAAGAGCGCCGACACGTCGAAGGAGGCCGCGCAATGACCGGCACCAGCCTCTCCCGCACCGACGCCTCGCCGTTCACCGTCCACGACCCCGCCTTCCTGGACGTGCTCGGCGAGAGCCCCCGGCTGGTGCACGTCGTCGCGGTCGACGCGCACGAGGGGCCGGTCTACGTCCCGGACGAGGACGCGTTGTACTTCACGACGCTGCCCCGTCCCGGGCTGGCGCCGGCACTCTCGCCGCAGGTCGCGATCAAGCGCCTGGCGCTCGACGGCGGCTCGTTCCCGGTGGGGACCGACGCGATCTCGACGCTGCTGGCCGAGGCCAACGCTGCGAACGGCATGACGCTCGACCGGGACGGAAGGCTCGTGGTGTGCGAGCAGGGCTCGCGCGTCGAGCACGCCCGCATCAGCCGGGTCGACCGGATCTCCGGCGAGACCGCGACCGTCGTCGACGACTGGCGCGGGCTCCGCCTGAACTCCCCCAACGACGTGGTCGTCGCCCGCGACGGTGCGGTCTGGTTCACGGACCCGTCGTACGGCCACCTCCAGGGGTTCCGTCCCGAGCCGCTCGTCGGCGACCTCGTCTACCGCCACGACCCGGCGACGCGCTCGACCTCGGTCGTCGCCGACTCGTTCGTGAAGCCCAACGGCCTGGCGTTCTCCCCCGACGAGAGCGTCCTGTACGTCACCGACAGCGGCGCGAACCAGGAGCCCGGCAGCTACCACGTGGGGCTCCCCCACCACATCGTCGCCTTCGACGTACTCGACGGACGGCACCTCTCGGCACCGCGACTCTTCGCGGTGACCACCCCCGGCTTCCCCGACGGCATCAAGGTCGACGTCCGGGGCCGGGTCTACGCCTCGTCCTTCAGCGGCGTCCAGGTCTTCGACCCCTCGGGTGACCTGATCGGCGAGATCGGCGTCCCGGGCTCCGTGAACTTCTGCTTCGGGGGACCCGGACACAACGTCCTGTTCATCACCACCGACACCGACATCTGGGCCGCGGTGCTCGCGACCCGAGGAACGTGAGGAGAACCGTCATGAGCGCAACACACAACCGCCGGATCCTCGACGCCGCAGGCGCAACCGCCGTGGCCGAGGCCGCCGAGCAGTACGCCCGGGGCCACGGGCACCGGGTCGCCATCGCCGTGGTCGACCCGTGGGGTCACCTGCTCCACCTGCGCCGCACCGAAGGCGCCCAGATCGCCAGCGACCAGGTCGCCCTCGACAAGGCCCGCACCGCCGCGATCTTCGTGCGGCCCAGCCGGGAGATCGAGGACCAGGTCACCGGCGGCCGGCTCGGTGCGCTCGCGCTGCACGGCGCCGCCGCCCTGACCGGTGGCATCCCGATCCGGGTCGACGGCGAGGTCGTCGGCGCGATCGGCACGAGCGGGGAGACCCCCGACGAGGACGAGGCCTGCTCGATCGCCGGGACCGAGACCGCGTTCAGCACCGTCGAGGTCCCCGCGCTCTCCTACGCCGTCGCCCGCAAGGCCGCGGCCGCCGCCGGCGCCGTCGCCACCGCCCGGGGCGTCGCCCCCGTGGTCGCGATCGTCGACGCCGGCGGCGAGCCGGTGTTCCTGTGGCGCCCTGTCGACGCCCAGGTGGCCAGCGTCGGGGTGTCCATGGACAAGGCCCGCACGGCGGCGATGTTCCGCCGGCCCAGCCGCGACTTCGAGCAACAGGCTGCCGGTGGCCGTCCCTCCGCGCTCCACCTCGCCGGCGCCGTGCCGCTGCAGGGCGGCATGCCGATCAGCCAGGACGGCCACGTGATCGGGGCGGTCGGCGTCAGTGGCGCCTCCTCGGCCGACGAGGACCAGGAGCTCGCCGAGATCGCCACCGCCGCCGCGGCAGCGGCCGACGCGCGGCACTTCCCCAGCGACGAGGTGCACCGGCAGTTCGCGACCGGCGGCCTCCTGCTCGACAACCCGGCCTACAAGGTCGACGCCGGTCGCCGCAGCGGCCCCGGCGAGGTGGAGTTCCACGAGGGCGTCACCGACGTCGTGCACGTCGTGGAGGGCAGGGCCACCGTCGTCACCGGCGGCGAGATGCACGACGTCCGCGAGGTCGCCCCCGGCGAGCTGCGGGCGGCATCGACCGATGGCGGGACGGCCCACGAGATCTCGCCGGGCGACGTGCTCGTCGTGCCCTCCGGCGTACCCCACCAGTTCGTCGACGTCTCCGACCCGTTCCTCTACCTCGTGGCGAAGGTGGAGGCCTGAGATGACCGCGACAGCCGAGCTCCTGCCCGGGCCGCCTCAGATCCTGCCCGGCCGTCCCGACGCGGTGGTCGATCTGCAGACCGACGAGGGCGTTGCCCTGGTCGGAGCGCAGTGGCGCTACCACGATGCCGAGGTCCGCGAGGTCGACTTCGTCGGCGTCGGCGACGACCTCGGGCCGAGCGGGGCACCCAACCGCACCTATGACGTGACTCCGCACGCCGAGGGGGTCGACGTCGACGACTCCGGCTGGCAGGCGCTGGCACCGGCGGACACCCGGCGGCGCCTGTCCACCGGCAAGGTCTGCTTCGGCTGGTACCGGACCACGGTCACCGTCCCCGAACGGGTCGGCGACCTCGACCCGACCGGGGCCACGGTGGTCTTCGAGGTCGTCGTCGACGACTACGCCGAGGTCTGGGTCGACGGGAAGCTGCCGATCGCCCTGGGCGCGAGCGGCGGACCGGTCGTGGCCGGCTTCAACGCACCGAACCGGGTGGTCCTCACCCGCGACGCGCGCCCCGGTCAGCAGTTCCAGGTCGCGGTGTTCGGCATCAACGGGCCGATCTCCCTCGCACCCGCCAACTACATCTGGTTCCGCACGGCCACGCTCGACTTCTACCGGCCGGACCACGCCGCGAGCGGCGCGCCGGTGGAGTACGACGTCGAGCGGGTCGACCCGCGGCTCGACGAGCTCATCGCCCCCGGCACGCCGCTGGAGCAGGTGGCGACCGGGTTCTCGTTCACCGAGGGGCCGGTGTGGAGCGCCGAGGGGGCGCTGCTGTTCAGCGACCCGAACGCCAACACGGTCTACCGGTGGCACGAGCCCGGCGCGGTCACCGTCTTCCGCGCCAAGAGCGGCTACTCCGGCACCGACATCGGCCACTACCACCAGCCCGGGTCGAACGGCCTGACCTTCGACCCGCAAGGACGGCTGACCTTGTGCCAGCACGGGAACCGGCAGGTCATCCGCGTGGAGCGTCGCGGCAACACCACCGTCCTCGCCGACCGGTTCCACGGTCGCCGGCTGAACAGCCCCAACGACCTCGTGTACGCCGCGGACGGGACCCTGTTCTTCACCGACCCACCCTTCGGCCTCCCCGACGGCCCCGACGACCCGAAGCGGGAGCTCGACTTCAGCGGGGTCTTCCGGGTCCGCGACGGGTCGGTCAGCCTGGTCACGGACACGCTTGCGGGGCCGAACGGGATCGCGCTCTCGCCGGACGAGCGGTTCCTCTACGTCGGCGACTGGGACCCCGACCACAAGGTCGTCATGCGCTACGAGCTCGACGACTCCCTCTCGGTGATCGCCGCCGACGTCCTGGTCGACCTGACCGACGCCCCCGGCGAGGACGCGATCGACGGGCTCAAGGTCGACGAGGCCGGGAACCTCTACGTCTGCGGACCCGGCGGCATCTGGGTCCTCTCCCCCGGCGGCGAGCACCTCGGCTCGCTCCACCTCCCCGAGGCGCCGCACAACCTCGCCTGGGGCGGTGAGGACGCGCGCGACCTCTACGTCACGGCGATGACCAGCGTCTACCGCATCCGCACAGGCGTCCCCGGCATCCGCCCCTGACCGACTGCCCCCGACCCACCCCACCGACCCCCACAGGAGAGCCACCATGAGCAAGGATCTCACCCCGGGCGCGACCCTGCCCGACTTCGAGCTGCCCGACGACAGCGGCACCAAGCACCGCCTGTCCGACCTCCAGGGCGACAACGCGATGGTGCTGCTGCTCGGACGCGGCGAGCACTGTCCCCGCGAACGCCAGCACCAGCACGAGATGGTCCGTTTCCACGGCTGGTGCGCGGTGGCGTACACGCAGCTGGTGACCGTGCTGCCCAACACCCTGCACGACGTGAGCAAGATGCGCATCGCGACCGGCGCCTACTGGCCGTTCCTGGCCGACGCGGACCTGGAGGTCCAGCGGCGCCTGGAGATCAACGAGTACACCGACAGCCACCACGCGGCGACCGTGCCGCACACGATCGTGCTCGCCCCCGGCCTGGTCATCGACAAGGTCTACGTCGGCTACTGGTTCTGGGGCAGGCCCTCGCCGGAGGACCTGTGGGCCGACCTGCGCGACCTCCACCGGCGGATCAAGTCCGACTTCGACCCCACCACCGAGCAGGCCCGCGCGGCCTGGACCGCTGCCCACAAGACCGGCCTGCCCGTGTAACGCAGGCAGGCCTCCGCAGGACTGCTACCTCGACGCTGTCGCACCCGCGCCCGAGACACCACCCCACAGGGAGACAGACATGCGAGGACTCAACGGCAAGAACGTCCTGGTCACCGGCGGCACCTCCGGCATCGGCCAGGCCATGGCGGTGCGTTTCGCCGAGTATGGCGCGAACGTGGCCATCAACTACCTGAAGCAGCTCGAGGAGGCCGCCGAGACCGAGGAGCAGGTGCACGCCTGCGTCCGCAGGGTCAAGGAGGAGGGCGTGCGCGACGTGCTGGTGCGCGGCGACGTCTCGAACGAGGCGGACGTGGTCGCGATGGTCGAGGACACGGTGCGCCAGCTCGGCGGCATCGACATCCTGGTCAACAACGCCGGCATCCAGATCTCGAGGCCGTCCGAGGAGCTGTCAGCGGCCGACTTCGACAGGGTCCTGGCGGTCAACCTGCGCGGTTCGTTCCTGTGCGCCCGCGAGGCCATCAAGCAGTTCATCGAGCAGGGCACGCAGGGCGTGGTCATCAACGTCTCAAGCGTCCACCAGCGCATCCCGAAGCCCGGCTACCTCGGCTACTCGGTGAGCAAGGGCGGCATGGCCAACCTCACCACGACCCTCGCCCTGGAGTACGCCGGCCGCGACGTCCGCGTCAACGGCATCGGCCCCGGCGCCACGGTGACACCGATTAACCGCGCCTGGGTCGACGACCCGCAGAAGGCCCAGCAGGTCACCTCGCACATCCCGATGCCCCGGCCCGGAACGGCCGACGAGATGGCAGGGGTGGCGTGCTTCCTGGCCAGCGACGACGCGGCGTACATCACCGGCCAGACGCTGTACGTCGACGGCGGGCTGACGCTCTACGCCGACTTCCGCGAGCCGTGGTCGTCCGAATGAGCGGCACCGACCAGGCCTGGTGGCCATCGCCGTTCGGCCCCGACGACCAGCACGGGATGCTGAACCACATCACCGACGAGAAGCGGCGTGCCGCCCTGGCGCACGTGCGCGGCGGCCGGATGTTCGACCTCGGCCGGGTTCTCGACGAGACCGTTCCGGTCTTCCCGGGACGCTACTTCCGCCAGTCGCTGCTGAGCACCGCCCACCACACAAACGCCCGGCAGGGCGGCGGCCTGGGCGAGAACCAGGTCAACTGGGTGATCGAGATCGTCTCGTCCACGACGCAGCTCGGGACCCACCTGGACATGCTCAACCACCTCCAGATCGGTGACCGCGGCTACAACGGATGGACCGTGTCGGAGCTGGCGGAGCCCTGGGGCACCAGCCGGCTCGGCGCGGAGACGGCCCCGCAGATCGTCACCACGGGATGGCTGGTCGACGTACCGGCCGCCCGTGGGGTCGAGAGCCTCGACCGCGGCGACGTGGTCACTCTCGAGGACGTCAAGCGTGCTCTCGACGGGGCCGAGCCCGAGCCCGGCGACGCGGTCCTCTTTCACACCGGCTGGGGACGCCACTGGTCGAGCGCCGAGGACTACCTCGGCGGCGAGCCGGGGCCGGGCATGGAGGTCGCGCACTGGCTCGCCGACCGCGGCGTCGCGCTCACCGGGTGCGACACGTGGAGCTACGGCCCGGTGCCCGCCGAGAACCCCGACCGCCCCTTCGAGGTGCCCCAGCACCTCAACGTCCGGCACGGCGTGTTCGTCGTCGAGAACCTCGACACGGCCGCTCTCGCAGCCGAAGGCGTGCGCAGGTTCGCGCTCGTCCTGACCCACCCGAAGCTCCGTGGTGCCACCGGCGCCTGGACCTCCCCCATCGCCCTGGTCTGAGGAGACCTCAGATGAACAACCACTACGACATCGTCATCATCGGCACCGGCGCGGGCGGCGGCACGCTCGCGCACCGACTCGCGGCGTCCGGCAAGCAGATCCTGCTGCTGGAGCGCGGCGACTACCTGCCTCGCGAGCCCGAGAACTGGGACAGCCGCGAGGTCTTCATCAAGGGCCGCTACAAGGCCCCCGAGGAGTGGTACGACAAGCACGGCAAGCCTTTCCACCCCGGCGCCCACTACTGGGTCGGCGGCAACACCAAGGTCTACGGCGCGATCCTCTTCCGCCTGCGGGAGCGCGACTTCGGCGAGGTCCGGCACCACGGCGGCATCTCGCCGGCCTGGCCCCTGTCCTACACCGACTTCGCGCCCTACTACACCGAGGCCGAGCGGCTCTACCACGTGCACGGGCACCGGGGCTCCGACCCGACCGAGCCGCCCTCGAACGACCCGTACCCGCACCCGCCGGTCAGCCACGAGCCGCGCATCCAGCGCCTCTCCGACGACCTCGAGCGCGCGGGCCACAGGCCGTTCCCGCTGCCGGTCGGGGTGATGCTCGACGAGGCCGACCCGGAGAACAGCCGCTGTGTCCGGTGCACCCGGCTCGACGGCTTCCCCTGCCTCGTCGACGCCAAGGCCGACGCCCACGTCGTCGCGGTCCGCCCGGCCCTGCTGCACCCCAACGTGACCCTCGTGCGCCGGGCCAAGGTCGAGCGCCTCGAGACCGACCCGACCGGCCGCAGCGTCAGCCAGGTCGTCGTAGAACGTGACGGTGAGCGGGAGACCTACAGCGGCGACATCGTCGTCGTCTCCTGCGGCGCGGTGAACTCCGCCGCACTGCTGCTGCGCTCGGCCTCCGACAAGCACCCCGGGGGCCTGGCCAACTCCTCCGGCGTCGTCGGCCGCCACTACATGGCCCACCTCAACACGGCCATGATCGCGCTCTCCCGCGAGCCCAACCCGACGCGGTTCCAGAAGACGCTCGGCCTCAACGACTTCTACTGGGGCGCGGACGACTTCGACTTCCCCCTCGGCCACATCCAGATGCTCGGCAAGACCGACGGCCAGATGCTGAAGGCCGGAGCGCCCAAGGGGACGCCGAAGCCGATCCTGGACTACGTCGCCAAGCACGCGATCGACTTCTGGCTCACCACCGAGGACCTCCCGCACCCGGGCAACCGGGTGACCGTCGACCGCGCGGGACGGATCCAGCTCAGCTACACCGACCGCAACACCGAGGGGCACCGCCGCCTGGTGCACAAGCTCGAGCAGCTGCTCCCGATGCTGGGCTGCCGCGAGCGAACCCTCCCCAGCACGGTGACGCGCGACGAGCGGATCCCGATCGCCGGGGTAGCTCACCAGTGCGGAACGGTGCGCTTCGGCGACGACCCGACCAGCTCGGCCCTCGACGTGAACTGCAAGGCGCACGACCTCGACAACCTCTACGTGGTCGACACGAGCTTCTTCCCCTCGAGCAGTGCGGTGAACCCGGCGCTGACCGCGATGGCCAACGCCATGCGGGTCGGCGACCACCTGCTCGACCGTCTCGGCGCCACGACGCGGCAGACCGCGGGAGCGCAGTCATGAGCCGGCCACGACACGGCCGGCGCGGACCGGTCGGCCTCCTCGCGCGCGGTGTCGTCGCGGGGGTGGTGGGTACGGCGGCCATGACGGCCTCGAGCACCATCGAGGCGAAGCTGCGGGGCCGTCCGGCCTCCACGGCACCGGCACGCGCAGCCCAGAAGGTGCTCGGCATCGAGGAGTTCTCCTCCGAGCGCAACCAGGAGCGCTTCAGCAACGCCGTGCACTGGGGCTACGGGACCGGCTGGGGCGTCGCCCGCGCGGTGTTCGGCGCCGTGGGGATGGCTCCGGTGCTGGCCTCGGCCGCTCACCTCACGGCCATGTGGGGCGGCGCCCTGGCCATGCTGCCCGCCCTCGGGGTGACCCCGCCCGCCACGCAGTGGGGAAGGGAAGAGGTCGCGATCGACCTCTTCCACCACCTCGTCTACGAAAGCAGCACGTCGCTCGCCTACGAGCTGCTCGACCACCGTTGACCCCGACCGGACCGGCCGACGAAACCGCCGGAGCGCTGTAACGCCGGGACCGCTCTCGATGACTGTTCATCAGGGACTCGCCACCAACAGCGGAGGACACCATGAACACCACCACCATCGCGGCACCCGTCGACGACCCACACGTCGAGCTCTGGCGGTTCGAGCGGCTCCGCGCCGCTCACTGCCCGCCGGACGTCGCCATGACGCTGGCCACCAGCCGCGACGTCGACCTGCACCGTGCCCTCGGCCTCCTGGCCGGCGGCTGCCCACCCGAAACCGCCCAAGACATCTTGTTGTGAGGAACCCATGAGCACCACCGCCATCGCCGACCACGCGCTTCTCTCCGACTGCCACTCCAGCGCCCTGGTGGACAAGGAGGGCTCCGTCGAGTGGCTGACCTTCCCCCGTTTCGACAGCCCGTCGATCATGGGGCGGCTGCTCGGGGAGAACGCAGGCCACTGGTCGATCCGGCCCGTCGGCGACTTCACCACCACGCGCCGGTACGTCGACGAGACGCTGGTGCTCGAGACGACCTTCGACACCGGCGGCGGCACGGTCGTCTTGACCGACGCCCTCGCCATGGGACCTCACAACGAGGGGCACGCCATCGGCCGGAACGCCCCGCACATCCTCCTGCGCAGCCTCAGCTGCACCGCGGGCGAGGTGGAGGTCGAGGTCTCCTACGCTCCCCGGCCGGAGTACGGGCTCGTCGTACCCCTGCTCTCCCAGGTTCCCGGCGGCGTCACCGCGCGCGGCGGGGCCGAGTGGCTCGTGCTGACCACCCCCGTCGACCTCCACCTCGACACCGGCACCGGCACCGGGCGGGTCCGGATCCGCGAGGGCGAGACGCTGCGCTTCGCCCTCCACCGGTCGACGCTGAGCGAGACCCCGGCGCGGGTCCACTCCGAGTCCGAGCTCATCGAGATGACCCAGCGCACGCTCGAGGCATGGCGGTCGTGGTCATCGCTGCACCAGACCTACGACGGCCCGTGGCGCGACCTCGTGCACATCAGCGGCCGGGTCCTCCAGTCCCTGACCTACCAACCGAGCGGCGCCATCGTCGCCGCGGCCACCACGTCGCTCCCCGAGGCCGTGGGCGGTGAGCGCAACTGGGACTACCGCTACTCCTGGGTCCGCGACGCGAGCCTGACCATGGAGGCGCTGTGGGTGGCGGCCTGCCCGGACGAGGCGACGGACTTCTTCTCCTTCATGGCCACGGCGGCCGCCACCGGCGTGGGCCCGGAGAAAGCCCTCCAGATCATGTTCGGGATCGGCGGCGAGCATGACCTCACCGAGCGCACGCTCGACCACCTCGACGGGTGGCGCGGCAGCAGCCCGGTCCGCGCGGGCAACGGCGCCTGGAACCAGCAGCAGGTCGACGTCTACGGCGAGCTGCTCGGTGCGGCACACCGGCTCTCCGACCAGCTGGCGGGCCTCGACGAGGACACGCGCCGCTTCCTCGTCGCCCTCGCCGACGCCGCCGCGGTCCGCTGGCGCGAGCCCGACCAGGGGATCTGGGAGGTCCGCGGCGACCCGCAGCACTTCCTCTACTCCAAGGTGATGTGCTGGGTCGCGCTCGACCGCGCCATCGAGCTCGCCGACGTAATCGGCGACCGGTCGCGGGTCGAGGAGTGGAAGCGGACCCGCGACGAGATCTCCGAGGCAGTCATCCGCGACGGCTGGAGCGACTCGGCCGGTGCGTTCACCCAGCACTTCGGGACCGACGCCCTCGACGCGTCGAACCTGATGCTGCCGATCGTCGGCTTCCTCCCCGCCACCGACCCGCGGGTGCTCGCCACCATCGACGCGATCGAGGAGCGGCTCACCGACGACCGCGGCCTAGTCTACCGCTACCACACCGAGGAGGGGGTGGACGGCCTGGCCGGCGAGGAGGGCACCTTCCTGCTCTGCACGTTCTGGCTCGCCCAGGCCCTGGCGATGGCCGGTCGCCTCGACCGGGCCCGCGCAGTGTTCGAGGGCGCCGCCAAGTACGTGAACGACGTCGGCCTCCTCGCCGAGGAGGTGGACCCCGAGACCGGGGAGCTGCTCGGGAACTTCCCGCAGGCCTTCAGCCACATCGGCCTGGTCAACGCGGCATGGGCGATCTCCGAGGCCGAGCGGCAGGCCAAGGCCGCCTGACCGCCCTGTCCCCTGTCCTCCGCTACGCGCTGAGCACCCCTCGCTCTCCCGGATCTCCTAGCCGATGAGCGTGCGAGTGCTCTCCGCTGCCACCTCACGCCGGTGTTTCAATTCCGGTACCACCGTGTCGGATTCGCCTGTCGCCGTTCGTGGGGTAGGTGAACGCGGTCCGCTGGGTCCGCCCGAGCAGAAGGAGCAGAAGGAGCAGTCATGCCCGAGTACCTCCTCTACTTCAACCAGCAGTGGGTGGGCGACCACACCGAGGAGTGGTTCCGCGGGCGCGGACCGCTCGCCATGGCGGTGGTCAACGAGATGAAGGCTGCCGGCGTGTACGTCTTCGCCGGGGGTCTCGAGGAGGAGGACGGCCCGGTCTACAGCGCCGACCCCACCGGTGGCACCGTGGTGATCACCGACGGACCCTACGTCGAGACCAAGGAGTTCCTGGGCGGGTTCGCCGTCGTGGACGTGGCCGACGACGAGGCCGCGACGATGTGGGCGGGCAAGATCGCGGAGGCCTGCGGCTGGCCCCATGAGGTGCGCCGCTTCAAGCCGCAGCCTCGGGTCGAGTGACGCCACTCCGTCAGAGGTCGTACGTCGCCCCGCAGACGGCGAGCTCGAGAGGCCCCTCGAACACCGGGCGGGCCTCCTCGAGCGCGTCCTTCGGGTCGTACCACGGCGGGATGTGCGTCAGGACGAGCCGACCCGCACCGGCGCGCACCGCCGTCTCGGCAGCTTCCTTGCCGGTCATGTGGAGCTCGGGCGGGTTCTCCTCGCCCTCCCGGAAGCTGGCCTCTGCGACGAGCAGGTCGGTGTCGCGGGCAAGGTCGACGAGCGCTTCGCAACGGGCCGTGTCGCCGCTGTAGACGAGGGAGCGACCCTGGCTGGTGACCCGCATCGCGTAGGCGTCGACGGGGTGCAGCACCCGCCTGACCTCGACGGTCAGCGGGCCGACCGAGACGGTCCCCTCGTCGTCGTACTCGTGGAAGTCGAACTCCTCGGTCATCCCGGGGTTCTCCGCGAGGCCGTAGGCCTCGGCCAGCCGCTTCGCCACTCCGCGTGGACCGTAGACCGGGATGCGCGGAGGGGCGCCGGCCGGGTGGTACTTGCGCAGCACGTAGTAGCCGCTCATGTCGAACCAGTGGTCCGGGTGCAGGTGACTGATGAAGACCCCGTCGATGCTCAGCGGGTCGGCGTGCCGGTGCAGCCGGCCGAGCGCGCCGCTGCCCAGGTCGAGCAGGACCCGCCAGGTGCGCCCGTCCTGGTCGGCCTCCACGAGGTAGCAGCTGGCCGGCGAGTCCGGGCCCGGGTAGGACCCCGAGCAGCCGACGACGGTGAGCCTCACGCCGGCCCCCCGGAGCAGCGCGGGGCGGCGCTCGGGCGGCGCTGATGCGGGCCCCCGCGGAAACGCGAGCGCAGCGTGCGGTCTGGTGAGGTGCTCATGCGCGCACCCAGGCGAACTGGTTCACGCCGCGCATCTCCGGGCCGAGGAACCGGCGGCCGATCCGCTCGAACTCCGCGGGCGACCCGGTGGTGAGGAACCGGTGCTCGGGCGGCCCGAGGTCGGGGTCGCGCTCGAGGCCGTGCCGGACGAGGAGCTTGTAGACGTCCTTCGCGGTCTCCTCCGCGCTGGAGACCAGGGTGACCTGGTCGCCCATCACCAGGGACAGGACGCCGGTCAGCAGCGGGTAGTGCGTGCAGCCGAGGACGAGCGTGTCCACGCCGTGCGAGACCAGCGGGTCGAGGTACTCGTGGGCGACCTTGATCAGCTCGTCTCCGCTGGTGACGCCGGCCTCCACGAACTCCACGAAGCGCGGGCACGCCTGGGTGTGCAGCAGCACGTGCGGCGCGGCGGCGAAGGCGTCGTCGTACGCCATCGACTCGGCGGTCGCCCGGGTGCAGATCACGCCGATCCGGCCGGTGCGGCTGGCGGCGACCGCGCGCCGGGTGGCCGGGAAGATCACCTCGACCACGGGCACCGGGTAGCGCTCGCGGGCGTCGCGGAGGACGGCGGCGCTGGCGGAGTTGCACGCGATGACGAGCGCCTTGACGCCCTGGTCGACGAGGTGGTCGAGGCACTCGAGGGCGTACTCGCGCACCTCCCCGATCGGCTTGGGGCCGTAGGGCTGGCGGGCGGTGTCGCCGAGGTAGAGGACGGGCTCGTGCGGCAGCTGGTCGATGACCGCACGGGCCACGGTGAGTCCACCGAAGCCTGAGTCGAAGATCCCGATAGGTGCGTCCGCCACGCGATCAGGCTAATGGCTCGCCACGCCCACCTCACGCGCGAGCGACCCACGTCACCTGCGACGGTGGTCACGCCCCCAGGGGTGGAATACCCCCAGGGGAATGCGCTTGGCCTGCTCGGACACGGCCGGGTTCACGGTCGGCGCGGTCCTGGCCGGCGTGCTCGCCGACGCGTTCGGCGTCCGTGCAGCCGTGTGGGCCGTCGCCGCGCTCACGCTCGGTCTCCGGCCTCGTCGTCGCGGTCCGGATGCGCGAGACGCTGGCCGCGCGCGCCGCGTGGTCTGACCCCGCGGGACCTTCGCCCCTCGTGGACACCGGGCGGCGTCCGACAGGGTGGGGTCATGAGCTACGAAGTGCGCCTCGTCGACCTCCAGGAGCAGCCCGCGGCCGCCGTACACGGTCACGTCGCCCACGACGGCATCGCCGACTTCCTCGGCTCGGTCTTCGGCGAGGTGGTGGGAACCGCGGAGCAGCAGGGGGTGGGCGTCGCGGGCGCGCCGTTCGCGCGCTACCGCCCCGCCGACGACGGCGGCTGGGACATCGAGGCGGGCTTCCCCGTGACGGGCACCGTCTCCGCCTCCGGCCGGGTCGAGCCGGTGACGCTGCCCGGCGGCCGGGTGGCCCGGACGATGCACGTCGGCGCCTACGAGAAGCTCGGGGACGCCTACAAGGCGACGAGCGACTGGATCACCGACAACGGGTACGTCGCCACCGGCGAGCCCTGGGAGCTCTACCTGGACGGCCCCGAGGTGCCCGAGCCGCGCACCGAGGTGTTCTTCCCCTGCGCGGAGTCACACCACGCCTGAGGGCAGCGCCGGCGCTTGCGGGGTCGATCATCGGCACCTGCTGCGGGCGTCTGGCCTGCGGACGGCGCCGGGCGTGCGCCGTCGTGGTGCGCCGAGGACGTGGTGCACGTGGCGATCGAGCACCCCCGCAACAGGGTCCAGTTCCCCGGGGTGCGGCTGCACCGCCTGGTGGACCTGCCCGCGCGGGTGCGGTGGAACCTCGGCCCGCCGCGGCTGGTGCTCGAGGAGGCCGTGCTCGACGTGTGCGCGTCCGCGTCGGCCCGGACCGAGGCACTCGCGGTCGCGGCGGACCTGTGCCAGCAGCACAGGACCACCGCCGCGCGGCTGCTCGATGCCCTGGGCCGGCGGCGGCGACTGCGCCACGGGGCATGGTTGCGCTCGACGCTGGGCGACGTCGCCGAGGGGGCGTTCTCGGTGCTCGAGCAGGGGTACCTGTCACGCGTGGAGCGGGCGCACGGCCTGCCCCGCGGGGAGCGGCAAGCGGTCGCCCGTGCCTCAGGCGGGGTGGTCTTCCGCGACGTGGAGTATCCGCGGTTCGCGCTCGTCGTGGAGCTCGACGGGAGGGTCGGCCACGAGCTGGTCCGGGACCGTTGGCGCGACATGGAGCGAGACCTCGTGGCCGCGGCCGGTGACTCGCTGACGCTGCGACTGTCCTGGCGCCACGTGGACCAGCACGCCTGTGCCACCGCCGTACGCGTCGCCGGCGTCCTGCAGCGGCGCGGCTGGCCGGGCGCGGCACGCCCCTGTGGGCCGGGCTGCGCCGTCAACGGCCAGCGGGGCGATCACCGGCACCGGCTGCGGGCAATCGACCCGGCTAGGCCCCGGGAAGACGCGGGCGGGACCGGTCAGCTGGACCGCTCGTTGTAGCGGCCGGCGAGCTCCTGGCCGGACATGGCGTGGATCGCCGTCATGATCTCGTCGGTCACCTCCCGGCGCGCCCGCGCGGCGGGGACCCCCTCGTACCGGCCCCGCACCTCGATCGGGCGGCCGAAGTGGACCTCCACCTTCGCCAGGCGGGGCAGACGTGAGCCGACGGGCTGGAGCTTCTCGGTGCCGACCACGGCCACGGGTACGACGGGCGCCCCGGTGGCGAGCGCGAGCCAGGCCACCCCGGTCTTGCCGCGGTAGAGCAGCCCGTCGCGCGAGCGGGTGCCCTCGGGGTAGATGCCGAAGGCGCCGTCCTTGCGCAGCACGCCGAGCGCGGCGTCGAGGGAGGCCTGTGCGGATCGGGTGTCGTCGCGGTCGACCGGGATCATCCCGAAGAAGGTGAACCAGGCCCGCATCAGCGTGCCCTTGACCCCGGTGCCGGTGAAGTAGTCGCTCTTCGCGAGGAAGACCACCTGCCGCGGCACGCACACCGGGATCACCATGCTGTCGACGAAGGACAGGTGGTTGCTGGCCAGGATGAGCGGACCCTTGCGCGGGATGTTCTCCACCCCGGTCACCGTCGGGCGCCACACGAGGCGGAACACCGCAGCGAGCAGCCCCTTCAGGATGCGGTAGACCATGCTGCTCCCCTGCTGTCGCTCCGCTTGATCTCCGCTGCCAACGTCCTGGGCTCAGGCCCAGAGCTGCCCGTCGAGACGCTCCTCGGCCTCGTCGATCGTGCCTTCGTAGGCGCCGGTGGAGAGGTACTTCCAGCCACCGTCGCACACCACGAAGACGATGTCCGCACGTTCGCCCGCCTTGACCGACTTCGCGGCCTGGGCCAGCGCGGCGTGCAGGATCGCGCCGGTGGAGATGCCGGCGAAGATACCCTCCGTCTCGAGCAGCTCGCGGACCCGGCGTACGGCGTCGCGCGGACCGACCGAGAACCGTGAGTCGATCATCGTCTCGTCGTACAGCTCCGGGACGAACCCCTCGTCGAGGTTCCGCAGGCCGTAGACGAGCTCGCCGTACCGGGGCTCGGCCGCGACGATCTTCACCTCCGGGGCCTTCTCCTTGAAGAACCGGCCGGTGCCCATCAGGGTTCCGGTGGTGCCGAGGCCGGCCACGAAGTGCGTCACCGAGGGCAGGTCGGCCAGGATCTCCGGGCCGGTTCCCTCGTAGTGCGCGAGCGCGTTGGCGGGGTTGCCGTACTGGTAGAGCATCACCCAGTCGGGGTGCTCCTCGGCGAGCCGCTTCGCGACCCGGACGGCCTCGTTGGAGCCGCCCGCGGCCGGCGAGGAGACGATCTCGGCGCCCCACATGCGCAGCAGCTGGCGGCGCTCCTCCGAGGTGTTCTCCGGCATCACGCACACCAGCCGGTAGCCGCGCAGCTTCGCGACCATCGCCAGCGAGATGCCGGTGTTGCCGGAGGTCGGCTCGAGGATCGTGCAGCCGGGACGCAGCGAGCCGTCCCGCTCACCCTGCTCGAACATCGCCAGGGCGGCGCGGTCCTTGATCGACCCGGTCGGGTTCATGTCCTCGAGCTTCGCCCACAGCCGCACGTCCGGGGACGGCGACAGCCGGGGCAGACCGACCAGCGGCGTGCCCCCGACGGAGTCGAGGAGGGAGTCGAAACGCATGTCAGATGTTCGCGGTGCTCGCCCACTCGACGTGGGTGAGACCACAGCCACCGGCCACCGCCGGGAGCACCACGACCTGGTCGCCGTCGGCGACGGAGGTGCCGAGCCCGCCGGTGAAGCGGACGTCCTCGTCGTTGACGTAGACGTTGACGAAGCGGCGAAGGTCGGTGCCCTCGATCAGCCGCTCCTTGATCCCGGGGTGGTTCGACTCGAGGTCGTCGATGACCTCCGAGAGCGTGGCGCCCTCACCGGACACGGCCTTCTCGCCGCCGGTGTAGGTGCGCAGGATCGTCGGGATGCGTACCTCGATAGCCATCAGGCCTTGCTCCTCAGCTCGTCGGTGACCGTGACCTCTTCCTCGGTCACGGCGCCGTCAATGATTCTGTAAGACCTAAACTCCACAGGCCCGTCGCTATTCCCGTGCTCGCGTGTGGACACCAACACATAGTGCGCGTTGGGCTCCGACGCCAGGCCGATGTCGGTGCGCGACGGGTACGCCTCGGTCGCGGTGTGCGAGTGGTAGACCACCACCGGCTCCTCGTCGCGCTCGTCCATCTCCTTGTAGAGCGCGAGCAGGTCGCTGGGGTCGAACTCGTAGAACGTGGGCGAGCGGGCAGCGTTGACCATCGGGACGAACCGCTCGGGGTGGTCCGAGCCCTCGGGGCCGGCGACGACACCACAGGCCTCGTCGGGGTGGTCCTTCTTGGCGTGGGCGACGATCGCGTCGTACGTCGCTCGGTCGATCTTCAGCACGGGACGAGCGTAGGCGGACGTCGTACGGCGGCCCCACCGGCCGGCTCTCCGTCCGGATGCTAAGACACGCGGCGGCCCGGCCCCGGAGGACCCTGCTCAGACCCAGAGGGCCCGGACCAGCGTCTCCTGGAGGTAGCCGACCCACTCGTAGATGTCGTGCACGTGCACGCGGGGGTCCTCCTCGGGCAGGGACTCCCAGTAGTCCTCGTCGCCCTCCTCGATCCCGAGCCGGGTGGCGAGGGCGAGGCGGATGTCGGTGAAGGAGCGCAACCAGGCGTTCGCCTGGCCGGGGTCGAGCTCCACGTCGATCCAGAGGCCGTCCTCCTCGAGCTCCGGCGGGAGGCCCGCCTCCTCGAGCATGTCGATCATCAGCACCGCGTTGCGGGCCTTGCCGTCGCGCAAGGTGCCCTCGGTGAAGCGGCGGAACTCCCCGGCCGCCTCCTCGTCGTGCTGGTAGGCCGTCGGGAAGAGCCGCGCGAGCACCGGGTCCTCGGGCTCGGTGGTGGGCCCGGAGAAGTCGAGCATCGCCTCGAGCGGGTCGCTGGCCCGGGGGGCGGCCGCCTCGTTGCGCAGCAGCTCCACCAGCTGCGAGGCCAGGGACCTCAGCAGGTCGGCCTCGAAACCGGAGAACGTGGCCACCACGTCCTGCGAGCCGCCGTGGCGGACGAAACCCTCGCTCACACCCTCACCTTCGTCATTCGGTCGCCTTCTCCATGGTCGCCCAGAGGCCGTACTCGTGCATCGCCTGGACGTCGCGCTCCATCTCCTCGCGAGAGCCGGTGGAGACCACGGACTTCCCGTCCTCGTGCACCTCGAGCATCAGCTTCTCGGCCTTCTTGCGCGGGTAGCCGAAGTAGGTCTGGAACACGTAGGTGACGTACGACATCAGGTTGACCGGGTCGTTCCACACGATGGTGACCCAGGGCCGCGCGACGCTCGTGACCTCATCGGACTCGGGCTGCTCGATCTCGACGGGCATGGGTGCTGACACGCGCTTCATCCTAGGGCCTCGCCCTAGGCTGTCCGACGTGACGACATCGACAGCGTTGCTGACCGACCACTACGAGCTGACCATGGTCCAGGCCGCCCTCCGCGCGGGCACGGCCAACCGCCGGTCGGTGTTCGAGCTCTTCCCCCGCCGGCTCCCCGAGGGCCGCCGGTACGGCGTCGTGGGCGGGGTCGGGCGGGCGCTCGACGCCTTCGAGCGGTTCCGTTTCGACGACGAGGTGCTCGGCGTCCTGAGCGAGCACGACGTGGTGGACGAGACCACTCTGGAGTGGCTGGCGAACTACCGGTTCAGCGGGGACATCTGGGGCTACCCCGAGGGCGAGACCTACTTCCCCTACTCGCCGCTGATGATCGTCGAGTCGACCTTCGCCGAGGCCGTGCTGCTCGAGACGCTGCTCCTGTCGGTCCTCAACCACGACTCGGCGATCGCCTCCGCGGCGTCGCGGATGACGTGGGCCGCGAACGGCCGCCCGTGCATCGAGATGGGCTCCCGGCGCACCCACGAGGAGGCCGCGGTCGCCTCCGCCCGCGCGGCGTACGTCGCCGGCTTCGCCACCACCTCGAACCTCGCCGCCCGCCAGCGGTACGGCGTACCGACCGCCGGCACCAGCGCGCACAGCTTCACCCTGCTGCACGACACCGAGCGTGACGCGTTCACCGCGCAGGTGAACTCCCTCGGCAAGGGCACCAGCCTGCTCGTGGACACCTACGACATCACCGAGGCGGTGTCGCTCGCGGTGGAGATCGCCGGGCCCGATCTCGGCGCGGTCCGCATCGACTCCGGCGACCTCGGCATGCTCGCCCAGCAGGTCCGCACCCAGCTCGACGGCCTGGGCGCCACGCACACCCGGATCATCGTCACCTCCGACCTCGACGAGCACGCGATCGCCGCGCTGGCGGCCGCCCCCGTCGACGGGTACGGCGTCGGGACGTCGCTGGTCACCGGCAGCGGCCACCCGACCTGCGGGTTCGTCTACAAGCTCGTGGCCCGCGCCGAGACCGACGACCCGGACGGCGAGCTGGTCAGCGTCGCGAAGAAGAGCACCGGCAAGATCTCCATCGGGGGCCGGAAGTACGCCCTGCGGCGGCGCAACGCACGCGGCGTGGCCGAGGCCGAGGTGGTGGGCATCGGGGAGCCCCCGGAGAACGACGGGGACGACCGGCCGCTGCTGGTGCCGCTGGTGCGCGCCGGGGAGGTCGTGGGTCGTGAGGACCTCGACACCATCCGGGCCCGGCACCTCGCCTCCCGGGACGAGCTGCCGATGCGGGCCCGCCAGCTCTCCCGCGGCGAGCCGGTGATCCCGACCGAGCACGTCGACTGACCGGGGCGCGGCCGAGTGACCGCGCCCCGCCCTCCCGCTAGCCTCGGAGCATGAAGCGAGCGCTGATCGTCGTCGATGTCCAGAACGACTTCTGCGAGGGAGGCAGCCTCCCCGTCGCCGGCGGCGCCGAGGTGGCGTTCCGGATCGGCCGGCTACTCCACGAGTGGACCGAGCAGGGCCCCAAGTCGCCCGACTACGCCGTGGCGGTGGCCACCCGCGACCACCACATCGACCCCGGCGGGCACTTCTCCGACCGGCCCGACTTCGTGGACAGCTGGCCGGTGCACTGCGTGGTGGGCACCGACGGCGCGGCCTTCCACCCGAACCTCGACCCGCAGCCGTTCAACGCGATCTTCCTCAAGGGCGAGCACGCCGCCGCCTACTCCGGCTTCGAGGGACGCACCACCGACGGCGACAGCCTGGCCGACTGGCTGCGCAAGCACGAGGTGACCGACGTGGACGTGTGCGGGATCGCCACCGACTACTGCGTGCGGGCGACCGCCCTGGACGCGGTGAGCAGCGGCTTCTCGGTGCGGCTGCTGACCGACCTGTGCGCCGGTGTCGCCGAGGCGTCCTCCGCCTCGGCGGTGGAGGAGCTGCGCACGGCCGGGACCGTCATCGCCTGACCGAGCGCGAGGAACCGCCCGGGCTCACTCGCCGGTGAAGCGCGGCGCCCGGCGCTCCCCGAAGGCGCGCATCCCCTCCGCCGCGTCGTCGGTGCGCAGCAGCACCGTCTGCCCCGACCGCTCGCGCTCGAGCGCCACCTCCAGCCCGGGCAGGCCGGCCTGGTTCACGGCCTTCTTCGTCGCGGCGTAGGCCAGCGGCGGCCCGGCCGCGAGTGCGCGTACGACGTCCGCCGCGACCTCCGCGAGCTCGTCGTCCGGCGCCAGGTGGCTCACCAGCCCGGCGTCGTACGCCGCGCGGGCCCCCAGCGCCTCGCCGAGCAGCGCCATCCGCATGGCCCGGGCCCGACCCACCGAGGCCGCGACCGTGGCCGTGGCCCCGCCGTCGGGCATCAGCCCGATCCGGGAGAACGCGAGCACGAACCGCGCGGACTCGACCGCCACGACCAGGTCGCAGGCCAGCGCGATCGAGCAGCCCACACCGGCGGCGACCCCGGGGACCACGGCCACGCACGGCTTCGGCAGCGCGACCAGCGCGCGGACGATCCGGTTCGCCCGGTCCAGGCTGGTGCCGTCGAGGTCGCGCCGCGGCTGGGCTCCCCCGAGGTCGGCGCCGGAGCAGAACGCCTCCCCACGGCCGGAGAGCACCACGACGCGGACCTCGTCGCGCGCGGTCGCCTCCTCCACCTCCTGCGCGAGCCGGTCGGCCATGTCCGCGGTGAGCGCGTTGAGCCGTTCCGGCCGGTCGAGGGTGATCCGGAGCGCGCCGTCGCGCGTACTGACGTCGAGGCCTTCGGTCATGGCGCGACCCTAGCCGCCGCGCGCTCCCCCGGACGGCCGGGAGACGCACGAGGGGCGGCACGCCGTCCGGCGCACCACCCCTCGGGCTCGCACGTCCCCGTGCCGGTCGGTCGGGTCAGCTGATCGTGACCGGCTGACCGCCGGAGACCAGCTGCCAGTCCTTCGAGGCGAACACGGTCGCGTCGACGACGCCGTTGGCGGTGACCCAGTCGATGATCAGCTGCCGGATCTCCACCTGCCGGTTGTAGAGCACCGGGGCGGTCTTCACGTGCGGGAAGTTGCCGCCGCCGGACTGGCGGTAGTTGTTGATCGCCATCGCGAACTCCTGGGTGTCCACGATCGGGGCGCCGGCGTACCGCAGGTTCGCGATCCGCGACCCCGCCGGCTGCGCGATGTCGACGTCGTAGGTCAGCGGCGCGTCCAGGCCGGCCACGATGTCGTAGTTGTAGTCGGGCGTGCCGTTCGGCGCCGAGGCGGTGACCGCGTTGGTGACGTCCTTCATCGCGAAGGGCCCGGTGCCGCTGACCTGCTTGTAGTAGACGGCCGAGAACTCCAGGTAGTCCCGGATCTGCGCGCCGGTCACCTTCACCGCCACCAGGGTGTTGTCGAAGACGTACAGCCCCGCCACGTCGCGGACGGTGACCTCGCCCTCCGGGATCGCGGCGTCGCGGTTGAACGGCGCAGCGATGCTGACCACGGGCAGAGCGGCGTCGGCGGTGCCCGCGAGCGCCTGCTTCACCGCGTCGGCCTGCACGTAGTTGACGAAGTCGATGGCCGCGACGTCCTCCACGACGGCCCGGGAGGCGGACATCGCCTGGGCCGAGGTGCCGATCACCGAGTTGACGTAGTCGACGACGATGTCGTGCTGCTTCTGCAGCGCGTCGACCACGGCGGGGTCCTCGTCGACGGTGTTGGAGTTGAGCACCTGGGCGCTGACGCCGCGCAGCCTCCACTTCTTCTCGACGAGGGTCAGGTCGAGGTCGATCACCGACAGCCGCATGCCCCACTTGAGAGGCTCGGTGAGCAGGACCTGCTCACCGGTGGCCTCGTTGGTGACCCAGCGCTCCACGATCTCCTTGTGGGCGTGGCCGACGAGGATCGCATCGATGCCGGGCACCTGCTGCGCGACCAGGGTGGCGGCGTTCTCGGGGTAGGGCAGCGCGTCGCCGTACGACGAGGAGGTGTCCGCGCCGGAGTGCGCCGACACGACCACGATGTCCGCGCCGGCCTTGCGCAGCCGCGGGACGAAGATCTTCGCCTGCTCGACGAGGCCGGGGAACTCCATGCGGCCCTCGACGTTGGCCCTGTCCCAGATCGCGATGCCGGGGTTGGTCAGGCCGAGCACGCCGACCTTGACCACCTTGCCGTCGGGCATGGTGAACGACTTGATGAAGTACGGCGGGAAGGCGGGGAGCTTCGTCGCGGCGTCGACGGCGTTCGCGCCGAGCAGCGGGAAGTCGAGCTGCTCCTGGAAGACCCGGAGCGTGTCGATGCCGTAGTTGAACTCGTGGTTGCCGAGCGCCGCGGCGTCGTAGCCGATGATGTTCATCGCCTCGGCCATCGGGTGCACGGACGCGCCGTCGGTGATCGGGTCGATCCGCGCGTAGTAGTAGGCCAGCGGGGTGCCCTGGATGGTGTCGCCGGCGTCGATCAGCATCACGTTGGCGGCGCCGCGCTCCTCGCGGATCGCGCTGACCAGCGTGGAGACCTTGGCCAGGCCGATGTCGTTGCCGGCGCTGTCGCGGTAGTCGCGGTTGGCGAAGTAGTCCCAGTTCATGACGTTGCCGTGCAGGTCGGTGGTGCCGAGCACGGTGATCGTCGCGGTGGGGCGGGTCTTGGGCCCGGGGCCCTGGGCCGCGGCCGCGCCGGGGACGAAGCCGACGGCGGCGAGCGCCGCGGCCCCGGTGAGAACGGTCCGGCGAGTCGGTGCGAGCTCGGACAAGAGGGTCTCCCTGTGTCGGATGGGGACGGCACGGTCTGCGCCGGGGTCTTTGTATCCCGCAGACAGCCGGCTCCTCAAGGTTTTCGACCAAGAACATCCCGGTCCGTCGGGTAAAACTCTCCAAGATCTCTTTGACAGTCGATGACGGGCGCCCCATACTCCAAAAGAAGTCTTTGACGGTCACGAACGGGGGAACCGCCGTGGAGGCAGGTCACCAGCAGGCACAGGTCTCGGCCATGCGGGCGCTCGCGCACCCGGTCCGGCTGCGGATCCTCTCCCTGCTCACCGGCACCGCGATGAGCGCCTCCGAGGTGGCCCGCGAGCTCGGCATCACGCAGGCCAACGCGTCGTACCACCTCCGCCAGCTCGTCGCCGCGCACGAGCTCGTCGAGGCCGGTGAGGAGAAGATCCGGGGCGGGGTCGCCAAGCGGTACCGGCACCCGTGGGAGCGGGCCGAGCAGCACCCCCACGGAGCGGGCGCCGGGCGCGACCACTACCTGCGGGCGCTCGGCGAGGAGCTGGTACGGCGCGACCGGACGCGCGCGCCGGGCACCCGGAACATCACCACCGACGCCGAGATGTGGGTCTCCCCGCAGGTCCGCGACGAGGTCCTCGAGCTCGTCACCCGGGCCGCGAGGCTGATCCACGCCGAGGCGCAGCCTCCCCGGACCCCGGGCACCGTGCACGTCAACCTCACCGCGGCCGTCTTCGAGATGGCCGACGCGCCGCCCGACGCCGGCGAGCCCGGCGAGCCCGCGCCCGCGAGGCCCGACCAGGCCGACGCCCACCAGCCCGACGCCGACCGGCCCGACCAGGCGGAGACCGACCGATGAACCTCGCCGACGCCCTCACCCCGCTCCGCGACCGGCGGTTCGCCTGGTACTACGCCGGCCGGGTGATCTCGGTGACCGGCTCGATGATGGTCCCGGTCGCGCTCGCCTTCGCGGTGCTCGACATCGACGACTCCCCCAGCGCCCTCGGCATGGTGCTCGCGGCGCAGAGCGTGCCGCTGGTGGTCTTCCTGCTCGTCGGCGGCGTCGTCGCGGACCGCTTCTCCCGCTCGCTGGTCATGCAGCTCTCACACCTCCTCTCCGCGCTGACCCAGGGAGCGGTGGCCGCGCTGGTGATCACCGGCACCGCCGAGCTGTGGATGGTGATCGTGCTCGAGGTCCTCAACGGGACCGTGCTGGCGTTCACCTTCCCGGCGATGAACGGCGTCGTCCCCCAGGTGGTCCCGCGCACCCACCTGCAGCAGGCCAACGCCCTGCTGTCCTTCTCGCGCGCGGGCCTGGCGATCATCGGCCCGACCGTCGCCGCGCTGCTCGTGGTGAGCGTCGGCCCGGGCTGGGCGCTGGCCATCGACTCGCTCACGTGGCTCGTGGCGGCCGGGTGCATGGCGAAGGTGGCCATCCCCTCCAGGACGCGCGACGCCGACGCGGCCCCGCCGAGCATGATCCGGGAGCTGCGCGAGGGCTGGGGCGCCTTCACCGAGCACACCTGGTTGTGGCTGATCGTGCTCGCGTTCGGGCTGGGCAACGCGATCCACGCCGGCGCCTGGTACACCCTCGGCCCCGCCCTGGCCAAGGACACCATCGGCGAGGCCGGCTGGGGGCTCGTGCTCTCCGCGGAGGCCGCGGGCATCCTGCTCACCACCGTGCTCATGCTCCGGGTCCGGCTGCGCTACCCGCTGCGCACCGGAATGCTCGGCGTCTGCTGCTTCGCGGCCCCCTGCCTGATGCTGGGACTCAACCCGCAGGTCTGGCCCCTGGTGCTGATGGCGTTCGTCGCCGGTGCGGGGATGGAGATCTTCGGCATCGGCTGGAACACCGCGATGCACGAGAACATCGACGAGAAGGTGCTCTCCCGCGTCTCGTCGTACGACGCCCTCGGCTCGTTCGTGGCGATCCCGGTCGGCCAGCTCACGTTCGGCCCGCTCGCCGCCGCGTTCGGCACCCGGGACGTGCTGGTGGTCGCGGGCGTGCTCTACGCCGCGATCGCGCTCGCCACCCTGCTGTCGAGGTCGGTACGGCGGCTCGAGCGAGCCGACCACGCCACGGAGCCGGAGGTCGTGCCCGCGGCCGGGTAGCGGCCGGCGCCGGCGCGACCGGGGGTCACTCCCCCCAGCGCTCGGCCAGGGTGGCGACCACCTTCAGGTCCCGGGTGGTGGCCACGCCGAGCGACCGCTCGAACCGCGCGTTGCTGAATTTTGCCTCGTGCGAGGACTTGGTCAGCCACACGTGCACCGCCCGGCCGACGACCCTGGCCCGCTCGCCGTCGTAGTCCCAGGCGTCGATCGGACCGACCGCGCCCTCGGGCGGGTCGGACTTGAGGAAGGTGACGTAGCGCCGCGGCTCCCCCGGCAACGGGGAGGGCAGCGCCATCGCGTCGTCGTACACCCGGCGCAGCTCCGCCGGGGTGAGCACGATCGCCGGCACATCGAAGCCGCAGCCCGCCGCGAGGGCTTGCTCGACGTGCTGCTCCACCTTGCTCCGCGACCGCAACGACGTCGTGAACCGGACGTTGCCGGTCTGGATGTAGGTCTCCACGTCGCGCAGGCCGGAGTCCGCGAGGCAGGTGCGCAGGTCGGCCATCTTGTACATCCGCGCACCGACGTTGATCGCGCGGAGAAGGGTCACGAAGGTCGGCATACCGCCCAGTCTGCCGCAGCCGCACGGGCGTGACGCGGTCCGGAGACGCGTGGCGCGGCCCGGGCCGCGGCACTGTCCCCGTGCGGTCCACCCGCCGCTCAGCCACCGGTCACCTCCCGTTCCCCGGGCCGGGGTCGGATGGGGCACATGCGCACATCCCGGACCTCCCGACCCACCTGGCTCGCCGGCCTCGCCGCGGCCGCACTCACCCTCGCGGTGGCTCCACCCGCCCCGCCGGCCCAGGCAGCCGCCGCGCCGGCCCGCGACTTCGACCTGCAGGCCCACCGCGGGGGCATCGGCCTCACGGTGGAGAGCACGCTGCCCGCCTTCGCGCAGGCCCTCGAGCTCGGGGTGACGACCCTCGAGCTGGACACCCAGATCACCGAGGACGGCGTCGCCGTGGTCACCCATGACCGCAAGGTGAGCGGAGCGAAGTGCCTCGACACCGCTCCCGCCACGGCGGGCGACCCGGAGTGGCCCTACGTCGGCAGGTACGTCAACACGCTCACCCTGGTCCAGGTGCGCACGCTCGACTGCGGCAGCCAGCGGCAGGAGCGGTTCCCGGAGCAGGAGCTCTCCCCCGGCGAGCGGATGCCGACGCTGCCCCAGGTGTTCGACCTCGTGCAGCGGTACGACGCCGACGACGTGGTGCTCAACGTCGAGACCAAGGTGGAGGCGGGCGCGCCCAGCGAGACCGCACCTCGCGAGCAGTTCGTCCAGGTCGTCGCCTCGGACATCCGCGAGGCCGGCATGGTCGACCAGGTCACCGTCCAGAGCTTCGACTGGGGCTCGCTGATGCGGATGCGGGAGGTCGAGCCCCGCCTGCCGCTCGTCGCGCTCACGAACTACAACTTCCTCCAGGTGGACCAGCCGGGTGCCTCGCCGTGGCTTGGCGGCATCGACATCGACGACTTCGACGACGACCTCGTGGCCGCCGCGGACTCGTTCGGCGCGTCCGCGATCTCGCCGGTGCACGGCTTCCCGCAGGACGGGACCGTCGGCGACCCGTCGTACCGCCCCTACGTCACCGAGCAGATGGTGGACCGCGCGCACGCCGCCGGCCTCGGGGTCGTCCCCTGGACCGTCGACGACAGGCCCACGATGGCGGCTCTGATGGACGCCGGGGTCGACGGCCTGATCACCGACTACCCCGACCGGCTGCGCGACCTGATGGCCGACCGCGGCCTGCGGCTTCCCCGTGCCTACCAGGCGCCGCGTGGCTCGGCGGTTCGGCCGCTCGACCGCGCCCACGCTCACAACGACTACGAGCACGCGCGGCCGCTGCACGACGCGCTCGCGCACGGGTTCACCAGCGTCGAGGCCGACGTCTGGCTCGTCGACAGCGAGCTGCTCGTCGCCCACGACCGGGAGGACGTCGACCCGGGCAGGACGCTCGAGTCGCTCTACCTTCGCCCCCTCGCCGACCGCGTCCGCTCCGAGGGCGGCGCGGTCTACCGCGGCTGGGACGGGAGCCTCCAGCTGCTCGTCGACGTCAAGAGCGAGGCCGTGCCGACCTATCGGGCGGTCAGCCGGGAGCTGCGCGAGTACCCGCGGCTGCTGACCTCGTTCGTCGAGGACCGGGTCCACCAGCGGCCGGTCACGGCGGTGATCAGCGGCAACCGCGACCTGCCGCTGATGCAGTCCCAGCGGGTCCGCCACGCCGGGTACGACGGCCGGCTGTCCGACCTCGGCGGCGGCCTGTCCGCCACCGAGATGCCACTGGTCAGCGACAACTGGAGCCGGCACTTCACCTGGCAGGGGGTCGGCCCGTTCCCCGACGCCGAGCGGGCGAGGCTGCACGACCTCGTGGACCGCGCCCACGAGGCCGGCTACCGGGTCCGCTTCTGGGCCACCCCCGACGTCGCCTCGCCGGCCCGCGACGCGGTGTGGCGTGAGCTGCTCGCGGCCGACGTGGACCACATCAACACCGACGACCTGGCCGGACTCCAGGCGTTCCTGCTGGCGTTCGACCGGTAGCCCGGAGCGGCTCGCGTTAGGGTCGGCGACGTGGACGCCTCCGCCATCCCCGCGCCGTACCGGCGCCTCGTCGACGACGCCGCGATCTTCCCGCCGGGCGACGCCCCGCTGCCCGAGGCGGTCGCCGCGCACCGCCGGCACCGCTCCTCGGCGCACGCGGACCTGGTCGGCGGCTTCGTCGTCGGCGACGCCCGGCTGCCGGAGCTGCTCGAGGTGCTCCGGTCCGACGATGCCGCCGGGGCCGCCGGGGAGCCGCTGGAGGTCAGCGTCGTGGTCAGCGGCGGCGCCGGCGCGATGGAGCCCGCGGTCCGGTGGAGCGCCTCCCCCGAGCTGCGCCTGGTGGGCCTGGAGATCGCCCTGCGCGACGAGGCCGACCTGGCCCACAACGCCCGCCGGGTGGTGACCGCCGCCGACCAGCTCGTGGCGAGCGGCCACCTGGAGGACGACGTCCCGGTGTACGTCGAGCCGCCGCGGCTGTACGGCGCCGAACCCGGCCACACGTGGCTCGCGGCCCTCGACGAGCTCGCCGCGATGGACCTGCGGCTGAAGCTGCGCACCGGCGGGCTCGACCCGGACGCCTTCCCCGGCTCCGCCGAGCTCGCCACCTGCATCGAGGCCGCCCTGGACCGCGAGCTGGCCTTCAAGTGCACCGCCGGGCTGCACCACGCCCTGCGGCACCGTGCTTCGGACACCGGGTTCGAGCACCACGGCTTCCTCAACGTCCTGCTCGCCACGCGGGCCAGCCTCGACGGCGCCGGCCCCGAGGCGGTGGCGGCGACCCTCGAGGAGCGCGACGCCGCGGCCGTCCGCGCCGCGCTGGACGAGGCGGGGCCGGACGCGCTGGCCTCGGCGCGGCGCTGGTTCACGTCGTTCGGGTCGTGCAGCGTCCACGAGCCTCTGGAGGACCTGGCCACGCTCGGCCTGCTGCCGGACGACTGAGCCCCGGCCGCACGGCCGGACCGGGGCCACCGCCCGGCGGCCCCGGCCGACGCACGGCCCGACCGGGGCGACCGCCCGGCGTGACCGACGTCCCGGGTGATCTTCGCCTCCCCGCCACTGGGCGGACAGCGTGATTACCACCCCCGCGGCGGTGGGTAACTTCGCGGGCGTGAACCTCACCCGCACGAAGTCCGTCGACGACATCCTCGCCCACTCCGAGGAGCCCACCGAGCACGCCGCGGAGGCCGCTCCCGGCCAGGCGGGCCCCGGGCACCTGCGCAAGCGCCTGGGCCCGTTCGACCTGATGGGCTTCGGCATCGGGATCGTGATCGGCACCGGCATCTTCACGCTCACCGGGGTCGCCGCGAAGGAGTCCGCCGGGCCGGGAGTGGTGCTCTCCTTCGCCCTCGCCGGGGCGGTCAGCCTGCTCGCGGCGCTCTGCTACGCCGAGCTCTCCTCGGCGGTGCCGACCGCCGGGTCGGCGTACACCTACGCCTACGCCACGATCGGCGAGGTCTTCGCCTGGATCATCGGCTGGGACCTGATCCTGGAGTTCGCGCTCGGCGCCGCCGTGGTGGCCCGCGGCTGGTCGGGCTATCTCGCCGAGCTGTTCGACGGGCTGCCCGCGACCCTGTTCGGGGAGACCGCGCCGTTCAACCTCGGCGCGCTGGTCGTGGTGCTGGTGCTCGGCGTGGTCGCCTACGTCGGCATCCGCGAGTCCAAGTGGGTCACGAACTTCCTGGTCGTGGTGAAGGTGCTGGTCTGCCTCTTCGTCATCGTCGCCGGCGCCTTCTTCGTCACCGCCCGGAACTGGACCCCGTTCGTCCCGGAGGCCACCGAGCCGGCCGAGACCACCAGCGGCCTCACCCAGCCGCTGTGGCAGGCGCTGGTCGGCGTCGAGCCGTCGGTGTACGGGATGGCCGGCGTGCTGTCCGCCGCGGCGATCGTGTTCTTCTCCTACACCGGCTTCGAGGCGGTGGCCAACCTCGGCGAGGAGACCCGCAACCCGCGCCGCGACCTCCCGCTCGGCCTGCTCGGCACGCTCGGCATCTGCACGCTGCTCTACGTGGGCGTCTCCGCGGTGCTCACCGGCATGGTGCACTACAGCGAGATCAACGAAGGCGCCCCGATCTCGGCGGCCTTCGAGACCGTCGGCCTCGGCTGGGCGGCGATCCTGGTCGGCGTCGCCGCGATCGCCGGCCTCACCTCGGTGATCCTCGTCGACATCGTCGCGATGGGCCGGATCGGCTTCGCGATGGCCCGCGACGGCCTGCTGCCGGCCCGCCTGGCCAAGGTGCACCCGCAGTTCGGGACGCCGAGCGCGATCACCCTGGCCACCGTCGCGTTCGTCGGGCTGCTCGCGGCGTTCGTCCCGCTCGACGCGCTCGCGGAGATGGTCAGCATCGGGACGCTGTTCGCGTTCACGATCGTGTCGATCGCGGTACCGATCCTGCGCCGCACCCGCCCCGACCTGCACCGGCCGTTCCGCACCCCGCTCTCGCCGGTGCTGCCGATCCTGTCCGCGGTGCTGTGCGTGGCGCTGATGGGCAACCTGTCGATCGAGACCTGGCTGCGGTTCGTGGTGTGGCTGCTGATCGGCTTCGTCATCTACTTCGCGTACGGCGCCCGCTCCTCACGCGTCGCGCGCCGGAGCTGACCCGGCCGGGACCGAGGCGGCGCTCCGGGGCGACGCCCCCGCGTCAGCGCCAGGCGAAGATCCGGACCTCGGTGCCCTCGACCCCCGAGCGGACCTGCACCAGGTCGCACAGCTGGTTGGCCATCCACACGCCGCGGCCGTTCTCGGCGAGCCCGGTGATCAGGTCGCGCCCGACCAGCGGGTCGTCGATCCGGCCCGGGTCGCGGACGTTCACGACGAACGCGCCCGACTCGGTCCACGCGGTCAGCGTCCCGCCACCCGCGCCGTGCACCACGCTGTTGGTGGCGAGCTCGTGGGCGGCGAGCACCATGTCGTCGGACGCCCCGGTGCTCAGCCCCGCCTGGTCGCTGAGGCGGCCCACGACGCTGCGCAGGCCGGCGAGGTCCTCGCCCGAGAAGTGGAAGACGTCCGCGTCCGCCGGCGGCGCGGACAGCGGCTGGGCGAACCACGTCCGGGCGCTGTCGGGCCCGGGGCCGTCGACCGCCGGCAGGTCGAGGCCGGCCAGCTCGTGGCGCACCGGGTGGGTGCGCAGCGCGTCCTCGATCACCGGGCCGGGCAGCGCGGAGACGTCGTACGGGCAGAGCAGCCGCCACGGCGGACCCTCGTCGAAGGCCGTGTTGAGCAGCATCTCGTGCAGGAGCGCCTCGTCGAGCTCGGCCTGGCGCCGTCCGGACCACACCGGCTCGCCGACGCCACGCACCGGCCCCTCGCCCGCGGAGTCCAGGAAGCTGCGCCACTCCGGGATGATCCGGGCGGGGTTGGCCCCGAGCTCCGCCATGTCGACGAAGCCGACCCGCGCGGCATCCGCGCCGAGCGCCTCACGGAAGGCGGCGAGCCGGTCCGGCAGCAGCGCCACCAGCACCGGCTCGCCCAGCGCGACCCCCTCGCGCACGAACGGCAGCAGCGTCTCGACGAGACCGTCGAGCCCCCGGTAGAACGCGACCTCGTGCCGGAACCTGTCCGTGGCACGACTCTCGGCGTACGACACTGAACCCACTGCTACCGCTTCCTTCATCCCCCGGCCCCGTCTCACTCATCCCCCCGGTGCACGACCTCCCGGAGGAGGTCGCCTACCAGCATGCATCCGGGCACCGACGAAAAGAAGGGTTGTTGCGCCGACGACGGCTTCGTGAAATGCCGTTCCACGTGGCGGTTTGCCCCATCGCGGCCGCCGCGGGCTAGGGTGCACGCCATGAGCAGACGTGTGATGAAGACCCTGACCACCACTGCCGTCGCCGCCCTCGCCCTCGCCGGGTGCGCCACGGACACCGAGACGACGCAGACCGAGAGCGGCGCCAACATCGTCAAGGAGGGCAACCTCACGGTCTGCACGCACCTCCCGTACGAGCCCTTCCAGTACAAGGAGAGCGGCGAGATCGTCGGCTTCGACGTGGACCTGATGGACCTCGTCGCCAAGGACCTCGGGCTGAAGCAGTCGATCGTGAACACCCCGTTCGAGACGATCGAGACCGGGCAGGCCATGAACACCGGCAAGTGCGACATTGCCGCGGCCGGCATGACCATCACCGAGGAGCGGGCCGAGGTCATGGACTTCTCCGACCCCTACTTCGACGCCACCCAGGCGCTGCTGGTCAAGAAGGGCGCCGGTTACGACTCGCTCGACGCGCTGTCCGGCAAGACCCTGGGCGTGCAGATCGGCACCACCGGCGAGCAGTACGCCAAGGACAACGCCCCCGAGGACGTCGAGCTCAAGGTCTTCGAGGACCTCGCGCTGCTCACCACGGCGGTCAAGAGCGGCAGCATCGACGCCGGCATCAACGACAACAGCGTGCTCTACGACTACGTCGACCAGAACCCGGACACCGAGGTCTCCACCGAGTTCGACACCGGTGAGCAGTACGGCTTCGCGGTCGCCAAGGACAAGAACGACGAGCTGCTCAAGTCGGTCAACGACGTGCTCGCCTCGGCCAAGGACGACGGCACGTACGACGAGCTGTTCAAGAAGTACTTCCCGAACGCTCCCGCCAGCTGAGAACGCCGTACGGCGTCCCGAATCCCCGTCGACACCTGCCCGAGGAGTTCTCCATGGCGATGAGCCCACGTCGACGTGCCCGCGTGATCCGCTGGGTGCAGTACGCCGTGCTGGTGGTGGCCGTCGCGGCCTTCCTGGTCTTCGCGGACCTCGCCACGCTGCGCGACGTCTTCTTCGACCGCGAGGTCTTCGCCGAGATGTGGCCCGACGTCATCGTCGTCGCGCTGCGCAACACGCTGATCTACACCGCGTGCGGCTTCACCTTCGGCCTCCTGCTCGGACTGGTCCTCGCGCTGATGCGGCTGTCCTCGGTCGGGCCGTACCGCTGGCTGGCGACCGGGTTCATCGAGTTCTTCCGCGGCGTGCCGGCGCTGGTCGTCTTCATCGCGCTCGGCACCGGCGTGCCGCTGGCCTTCCCCGGGAGGGAGATCCCCGGCGGCACGCTGGGCATCGCCACCCTGGCGCTCGGCCTGGTCGGCGCCGCCTACATGGCGGAGACGATCCGGGCGGGCATCCAGGCGGTGCCGAAGGGGCAGACCGAGGCCGCCCGCTCGCTGGGCATGCCGGCCAGCCGGGCGATGCGGTCGATCGTGATCCCCCAGGCGTTCCGGATCGTGCTGCCACCGCTGACCAACGAGCTGATCCTGCTCACCAAGGACTCCTCGCTGGTCTACCTGCTCGGGTACACCACCGCAACGCTCGAGCTGGCGGCGTTCGGCCGCGAGGTGCTCAACCAGGAGAAGAACCTGACTCCCCTGGTCGGCATCGCGATCTGCTACCTCCTGATCACCGTCCCGCTCTCCATCGTCGTACGACGGATGGAGTCCCGCGCAGAGAAGGCACGCTGATGACCGAGCCGCAGCCCAGGACGGGCGTCCCCGCGATCGACGTCCAGAACCTGCACAAGTACTTCGGCGACAACGAGGTGCTCAAGGGGATCGACTTCCACGTCGACAACAGCGACGTGGTCTGCGTGATCGGCCCCTCGGGGTCCGGCAAGTCCACGCTGCTGCGCTGCGTGAACCGGCTCGAGGAGCCCACGTCGGGCAAGATCTTCGTCGAGGGCATCGAGATCACCGACCCCGACGTGGACGTCGACAAGGTCCGCACCCGGATCGGCATGGTCTTCCAGTCGTTCAACCTGTTCCCGCACCTGAGCGTGATGCGCAACCTCACCATCGCCCAGCAGCGGGTCAAGAAGCGCGGCAAGGACGAGGCGGTCGAGGTCGCCCGGAAGAACCTCCAGAAGGTCGGCCTCAGCGAGAAGGAGGACGCCTTCCCCGCGCACCTCTCGGGCGGCCAGCAGCAGCGGGTCGCGATCGCGCGGGCGCTGTCGATGGACCCCGACATGATGCTCTTCGACGAGCCCACCAGCGCGCTCGACCCGGAGCTCGTGGGCGACGTGCTCGGCGTCATGAAGGACCTCGCCACCGAGGGCATGACGATGATGGTCGTCACCCACGAGATGGGCTTCGCCCGCGAGGTCGGCGACAAGCTGGTCTTCATGGACGGTGGGGTCATCCTCGAGGAGGGCGACCCGACCGAGGTGCTCGCCAACCCGCGTCACGAGCGCACCCAGTCCTTCCTGTCCAAGGTGCTCTGAGCGGGTACCCGCTTACGATCGCCCCGTGAGGCCCTTCCTGCTGCTGTCCTCGCGCGCCGAGGACGAGGCCGCGGACGACGAGTACGCCGCGTTCCTGCGGATCACGGGGCTCGCGCCCGAGGAGCTGCACCGGGTCCGGATGGAGGCGGCGCCGCTCCCCCGGATCGACCTGGACGACTACGCCGGCGTCTTCGTGGGCGGGAGCCCGTTCAACTCCAGCGACCCGCCGCGGCTGAAGTCGCCGGTGCAGCACCGGGTCGAGGCCGAGCTGCGGCCGCTGCTCGACGAGATCGTCGCGCGCGACTTCCCGTTCCTCGGCGCCTGCTACGGGATCGGCACGCTCGGCCTCCACCAGGGCGGCACGATCGACCGCACCTACGGGGAGCCCGTGGGCGCCGTACCGGTGCGGCTCACCTCCGCCGGCCTCGACGACCCGGTCCTGGCCGGGATGCCGGCGGAGTTCGAGGCGTTCGTGGGGCACAAGGAGGCCTGCCGGGTCCTGCCGCCCCACGCGGTGCTGCTCGCGGACTCCCCCGCCTGCCCGGTGCAGATGTTCCGGATCAAGCAGAACCTCTACGCCACCCAGTTCCACCCCGAGCTCGACCAGGGCGGGATCCTCACCCGGGTCCGGGTCTACCGGCACGCCGGGTACTTCGCCCCCGAGGAGTACGACGAGCTCGTCGAGCGGCTGACCGTCACGCTGGTCACCGAGCCGGGCCGGATCCTGGCGAACTTCACCGCCCGCTACGCCTGACGCCGGCTCAGCACCACGTTGGTCCGGGCCAGCTTGTCGTGCAGCGCCTGGTTCTTGTCGTCCCACAGCGGCCACAGGTAGTTCAGCAGCAGGAGCAGGCCGAGCGCTCCCGACAGCACGGGGTTGTCGCCGGCGAGCAGCATCACGTTCACGGCGGCGTAACGGATGATCATCGTCGACCACGGCAGCGGGCCCGGGGTGTCCCGGCGGCGCAGCCGCAGTCCGGCGACCATCTTGCCGGGGGTGGCCTGCTTCCAGTGCCAGAAGCCGAGCGTGTAGGCGGCGGACACCGCGAACAGGGCGACCTGCATCAGCAGCCCCGGCACCGTGAAGGCGCGCATGAGCGCGGGGTCCTCCACCGGGGTGCCGGTCTCGAAGGACCGGGTGCTCGCCCGGTACCACGCCGCGAGGTCGTCCCACTGCCAGAGGAAGAACGGCAGCGCGACCAGGATCGTCACCGGCAGCAGGAACAGGAAGTCGAGCAGGCTGGCCGCCACGCGCGACCACCAGCCGGCCAGCGGCTCACCGTCGGGCGTGGTGGGCTGCATCCGCGCGCCGGGCGGGGCGTACGCCGGCCCGGCGGCGACGTGCTCGGTCCACCCGGTCCCGTCCCAGTAGCGCTGCCCCTGCAGCACGGGGGCGGGCTCGCCGTACGGGCCGGGCTGTCCGGACGCGGGGTCGGGGTACCAGCCGGCGGGGATCTGCGTCATGGCGCAGATGTTCGCACGACGAGCGGCGCACTCCCCGCGGAACGACGGAAATGCGACCTACCCGACACAACAGCACAGGTGTGCCGTTGCGACACGGACCCGCGGGGGGAACGTGTCACTACGGCACACCTGTGCGGTTCGGACCGCGGGCAAAGCGGCCTACAGGTTTCCCCTGGCCTCCTGCTCGCGCTCGATCGCCTCGAACAGCGCCTTGAAGTTGCCCTTGCCGAAGCCGAGCGATCCGTGCCGCTCGATGAACTCGTAGAACACGGTCGGCCGGTCACCCATCGGCTTGGTGAAGATCTGCAGCAGGTAGCCGTCCTCGTCGCGGTCCACGAGGATCCGGCGCTTCTTCAGCTCCTCGATCGGCACCCGCACCTTGCCGATCCGCTCCCGCAGCTCCGGGTCGTCGTAGTAGGAGTCCGGGGTGTCGAGGAACTCGATGCCGTTGTCGCGCAGGATGTCGACGCTGCGCAGGATGTCGTTGGTGGCGAGCGCGATGTGCTGGCAGCCCGCGCCGTCGTAGAACTCGAGGTACTCGTCGATCTGCGACTTGCGCTTGGCCACGGCCGGCTCGTTGAGCGGGAACTTCACCCGGTGGTTGCCGCTCGCGACGACCTTGCTCATCAGCGCGGAGTAGTCGGTGGCGATGTCGTCGCCGATGAACTCCGCCATGTTCGTGAAGCCCATGACCTTGTTGTAGAACTCGACCCACTCGTCCATCCGGCCGAGCTCGACGTTGCCGACGCAGTGGTCGATCGCCTGGAAGAGGCGCCGGGGGTGACCCTCGCCGCGGGTCACGGTGGTGGTCCGCGCCACGTAGCCGGGGAGGTACGGGCCGTCGTAACGAGAGCGGTCCACGAGCGTGTGGCGGGTCTCGCCGTACGCCGCGATCGCCGCGACGCGCACCGTGCCGTGCTCGTCGGTGACGTCGTGCGGCTCCTCGAGGATCGTCGCGCCGACCGCACGGGCGTGGTCGATGCACCGGTCGACGTCGGGGACCTCGAGGGCGAGGTCGACCACGCCGTCGCCGTGCTTGCGGTGGTGGTCGAGCACCGGGCTGTCCGGGGTCACGCCGCCGGTGAAGACGAACCGGGCCGAGCCCGAGCGGAGCACGTAGCTCTTGGAGTCACGGCAGCCGGTCTCCGGGCCGCGGTAGGCCTCGAGGTCCATGCCCAGGGCGAGCTGGTAGAAGTTCGCGGTCTGGGTCGCGTTGCCCACCACGAAGCCGACCGAGTCCATCGCGGTGACCGGGAACGGGTCCTTGCTGGCGTCGTACTCCACGAGCCCGACGAGCTGCTGCAGCTGCTCGAGCGTGAGATCGGCCTTGAGCTCTTCTTGGGTCAGGGGGTTCGAGGGTGCAGTCATGCCCGCAGCATGGTCGGCGCAGACATTGTGTGCAACAGTACGTCGAACCAGTACACAACTTGTACACCGAGAGGACGGATCGTGGACGAGCTGGACGCCACATTGCTCCGCCTCTTCTCCGCCGAGCCCCGGATCGGCGTGCTCGAGGCGTCCCGGCGGCTCGGCGTCGCCCGCGGCACCGTCCAGGCCCGGCTCGACAAGCTCTCTCGTGCGGGGGTGACCGCCGGGTGGGGGCCGGTGCTCGACCCGGAGGCGCTGGGCTACCCGGTGACCGCGTTCCTCACCCTGGAGATCCGGCAGGGGTCGGGCCACGAGACGATCGCCCGGCACCTGTCCACGATCCCCGAGGTGCTCGAGGCGTACACGATCACCGGCGCCGGCGACATGTGGTGCCGCGTGGTGGCCCGCTCCAACGCCGACCTCCAGCGGGTGATCGACGCGGTGCTCTCGGACTCCGGCATCGTGCGCTCGTCCACGGTGATCGCGCTGGACACGCAGATCCGGCACCGGGTGCTGCCGCTGCTCGACGCCGCAGTGGCCCGCGACCACGAGCCTGACGCCTCCTCCCCCGCGAACCGGAGCTGACCGCCCGGCCGGCCGGGTCGGGTGGGGCCGGCCGGCTGCGTCAGGTGAGCCGTCTGGCGACCTCCTCGGCGGCGGCCCGGACGCGCGGGCCGACCTTAGCAACGTCGAGGTCGCCCAGGGTCACGATGCCCACGGACGCCTCGAGGCCCTCCACCCCGAGCACGGGCGCGGCCAGCCCGCGGGCCCCCGGCTGGAGCTCGCCGACCGTCTGCACCACCGCCTCCTCTCCGGGGCCGTCGACCGCGGCGAGCCCCCTGCCCCGCAGGATCGCCCGTCCGGCGGCCCCCTGGTCGAGGGGGTGGCGGGCGCCGACCCGGTAGGCGACGTGGAAGTCGGTCCAGCTCGGCTCCACCACCGCGATCGCGAGCGCCTCTCCCCCGTCGGCGACGGTCAGGTGCGCGGTGGCGCCGAGCTCCTCGGCGAGCGTGCGCAGCACGGGCGCGGCCAGCTCGCGCAGCACCGGCTGCAGGCCGCGGGCCAGCGAGAGCACGCCGAGCCCGACGTGCAGCTTGCCGGCCGTGTCGCGGCGGGCCAGGCCGTGCTGCTCCAGGGTCGCGACGAGCCGGTAGACCACGGTGCGGTTCACGTCGACCGCCGCGGCGAGCTCGGTGACGCTCAGCCCGCCGGGCGAGTGCGCCAGCACGTCGAGGACGCGCAGCCCACGGTCGAGGGTCTGCGAGGTCTCGGCTGCCATGCGCCGAGGATACTCAGGAGCTCTTGCGCGCCGCCCAGTCCCGGATCCGTTCGATCCGGGTGGAGAGCTGGTCCGCGGTGGCCACGGCCGCCGCCGGCCCCCCGCACTCGCGCCGCAGCGCCGCGTGGGTGACGCCGTGCGGCTGGCCGGTGCGGTGGTTCCACGCGGCCACCAGCCCGTTCAGCTCGCGGCGCAGCACCGCGAGCTGCTCGTGCGTGGACACGTCGCGCACCACGTCCTCGGGCGTGGAAAAGGTACGGCGCTGCTGCCGGGCCCGCTCGCTCTGCCGGTGGTGGAGCAGGTCGCGCACCTGGTCGGCCTCGAGCAGCCCGGGGATGCCGAGGAAGTCCATCTCCTCCTCCGAGCCGACCTGCACCTCCCCGGAGTGGCCGAACTCGCCGCCGTCGTACAGCACCCGGTCGAAGACTGCCTGCGACCCGAGCGCCTGGAACGGCATCAGCGCCTCGTCGGCGCTCGCCGCCTCCGACGCCTGCGCCTGGTTGAGCAGGTCCTCCTCGGCGGCGAAGATGTCGCCCTCGTCGCTGACCTTGCGCTTGAGCACGTGGTCGCGCTGCACCTCCATCTCGGAGGCGAAGCCGAGCAGGTTCGGCACCGACGGCAGGAACACCGACGCGGTCTCGCCGCGCTTGCGGGCACGCACGAAACGGCCGACCGCCTGCGCGAAGAACAGCGGGGTGGACACGGTGGTGGCGTAGACACCGACGGCGAGCCGTGGCACGTCGACGCCCTCGGAGACCATCCGCACCGCGACCATCCACCGCTCGTCGCTCTCGGCGAACGTGGCGATCCGCTTCGACGCGGCCTTCTCGTCCGACAGCACGACCGTCGGCCGGTCGCCGGTGATCGTCTTGAGCAGCGCGGCGTAGGCGCGGGCCGAGTCCTGGTCGGAGGCGATCACCAGGCCGCCGGCGTCGGGCACGTGCCGGCGCACCTCGGCGAGCCGTTTGTCGGCCGCGGCGAGCACCGACGGCATCCACGAGCCACCCGGGTCGAGCGCGGTGCGCAGCGCGTGCGCGGTCATGTCCTTGGTGAGCGGCTCGCCCAGCCGGGCGGCGACCTCGTCCCCGGCGCGGGTGCGCCACTGCATCTCGCCGCTGTAGGCCATGAACAGCACCGGGCGGACGACGTGGTCGGCCAGCGCGTGCGCGTAGCCGTACGTGTAGTCCGCGACGCTCTTCGGCACGCCCTCCTCGTCGGGCGCGTAGGTGACGAACGGGATCGGGTTGATGTCGGACCGGAACGGCGTACCGGTCAGCGCCAGCCGGCGGGCGGCGGGCTCGAAGGCCTCGCGCACCGCCTCGCCCCAGGAGAGCGCGTCACCGGCGTGGTGCACTTCGTCGAGGATCACGAGGGTCTTGAAGCGCTCGGTGCGGATCCGGTGCGCCAGGGCGTTCACCGCGACCCCGGCGTAGGTGACCGCCACCCCGACGTAGTCCTTGCTCGTGGGGCCCTTCCGGCCGGAGTACGTCGGGTCGATGGGGATGCCCGCGCGGGCGGCGGCGTCGGCCCACTGGGTCTTCAGGTGCTCGGTCGGCGCCACCACGGTGATCCGGTCGATCACGCGCCGGGAGAGCAGCTCGGCGGCGACGGTCAGCGCGAAGGTGGTCTTGCCGGCCCCGGGGGTCGCCACCGCGAGGAAGTCGCGGGGGTTCTCGGAGAAGTACCGCTCCATCGCGCCGGCCTGCCAGGCACGCAGCTTCGTGGCGGTGCCCCAGGCGGCGCGGTCGGGGTAGGCGGGGGGTAGCTCGTTCGGAGGCGCAGGGATGTTCGCAGAGGTCACGAACTTCCTTCCAGGTGCAGGTGCGGGTGGGACCGGGGACGGCGCGGTCAGTCCTCGTCGTCGTCCTTCTTCAGGTCCTCCCAGGCCTCCTTGCACTCCGGGCACACCGGGTACTTCTCCGGGTCGCGGCTGGGCACCCACACCTTGCCGCACAGGGCGACGACGGGCGTCCCCATGACCATCGCCTCGGTCAGCTTGTCCTTGGGGACGTAGTGCGAGAAGCGCTCGTGGTCGCCGTCGTCGGTAGGGGCCGTGCGAGTGTCCTCGACGGTCTGGACTCCGGGGCTCATCTGGGTGCTCACAACGCCCTAGTCTAACGAGCCGGTGCCCAGTTGCGGACCACTCCCGCTCAGTTGAGGGTGGGATCGACCGGCCGGGTGGAGACCCAGGCGAGCTCGCCGGGCTGCCGGCGCAGCACCCGGGCCCAGAGCCCGTGCGGGTCGCCCGCGAACGCGTCCGCCGGCAGGGACGGGACGACGTACCAGGAGCCCTCCTCGACCTCCGCCTCGAGCTGGCCGGTCCCCCAGCCCGCGTAGCCGGCGAAGATCCGCAGCCGTGAGACGACCGGCACCACCAGCTCCGTCGGCGTGTCGAGGTCGACGATCCCGGTCCGCCCGAACAGCCGGCGGAAGCCCACCGGCGCCTCGTCGTCCTCCTCGCCGGTGGTCATCACCGCCACGGCGAGCGCCGAGTCGGTGGCCACCGGCCCGCCGTGGAACAGCACCGACGGCTCGTCGGCGAGCTCGTGCCAGTCGGGCAGGATGTCGCGCACCGGCACCGGGGAGGGCCGGTTCAGCAGCACCCCGAGGCTGCCGTCCTCGTCGTGGTCGAGCAGGAGTACGACGGAGCGCTCGAAGTTGGGGTCCACGAGCGCGGCGGTGGCCACCAGCAGCTGTCCCGCCGCCAGGGTCACGGTCGGCGGGTCAGGCATCGCCTTCGCCGGGTGCGTGCCGCTCCGCGGCGTGCCGAACGGCGGTGGCCACGGAGTGGTGCACGTCGGGGTGGAACACGCTCGGGATGATGTAGTTGGCGTTCAGCTCGTCGTCGGTGACGGCCGAGGCGATCGCGTCCGCCGCCGCCACGAGCAGGTCGTTGTCGACCCGGTTCGCGGTCGCGTCGAGCAGCCCGCGGAACACGCCCGGGAAGGCCAGCACGTTGTTGATCTGGTTCGGGTAGTCCGAGCGTCCCGTGGCCACGACCGCGGCGTACTTGCGGGCCTCCGCCGGGTCGATCTCGGGCACCGGGTTGGCCAGCGCGAAGACGATCGCGCCGTCGGCCATCCGCGAGACGTCCTCGCCGGTGAGGATGTTCGGCGCGGAGACGCCGATGAACACGTCCGCGTCGACGACCGCGTCCTTGAGGCTGCCGGACAGCTCGGCCTCGTTGGTGGCCTCCGCGAGCCACCGCAGCGACTCGTGCAGCCCCGGGCGGCCGCGGTGGATGATCCCCTCGACGTCGGCGACCACGACGTGCCGCACGCCCGCGGTGAGCAGGACCCGCAGGATCGCGGTGCCCGCGGCACCGGCACCGGACATGACGACACGGACCTGGTCCATCCGCTTGCCCACCACGCGCAGCGCGTTCTTCAGCGCCGCGAGCACCACGATCGCGGTGCCGTGCTGGTCGTCGTGGAAGACGGGGATGTCGAGGATCTCCCGCAGCCGCGCCTCGATCTCGAAGCAGCGGGGTGCCGAGATGTCCTCGAGGTTGATGCCGGCGAAGCCCGGCGCGATGGCGCGGACGATCTCGATGATCTGGTCGGTGTCCTGGGTGTCGAGGCACAGCGGCCACGCGTCGATCCCCGCGAACCGCTTGAACAGGGCGGCCTTGCCCTCCATCACCGGCAGCGCCGCGGCAGGGCCGATGTTGCCGAGCCCCAGGACCGCCGAGCCGTCGGTGACCACGGCGACGGCGTTGCGCTTGATGGTGAGCCGGCGGGCGTCGTCGGGGTTCTCCGCGATCGCCTCGCAGACCCGGGCCACGCCCGGCGTGTAGACCAGGGAGAGGTCGTCACGGTTGCGGATCGGGTGCTTGGAGGCCATCTCGATGGTGCCGCCGAGGTGCATGAGGAAGGTGCGGTCGGAGACCTTGTGCACCGCGACGCCCTCCATCGCACGCAGCGCCGCGACGATCTCGTCGGCGTGGCCGGTGTCGGAGGCGGCGCAGGTCACGTCGATGCGCAGCCGGTCGTGCCCGGAGGCGGTGACGTCGAGCGCGGTGACGATGCCGCCGCACTTCTCGACGGTCGAGGTCAGCTCGCTGATCGCCGTCCCTCCGGCCGGCAGCTCGAGACGGACGGTGATCGAGTAGGAGATGCTCGGTGTAGAAGCCACGGGCACATAGTTTCACGACGTCTCGGGGCGTCGTACCCCTCCGCGCCGTTCGAGACCGCTTGACGGGCTGCCGTGCGGGGCTCCGGGAAGCCTGAAGCCCCGACCGCGACGCTCGGGGAGGGAGTGCGGAGGGAGACCGCGGGAGCGTCGCAGCCGGGGCTGCTCGGGCAGGGGCGTGCGCCCCTGGGTTCGTGGGTTACGCGGCGAGGTGTGCCTTGATCCGATGGAGCAGCGAGGCCTTCTCGGCGTCGTCGGCCCGGTGCCGTCCGACCGCGACCGGGCGGTAGGCGGCGCGGGCGCGCTCCTCGATGCTGCGGCCGACGTCGGCCGCGGCGCGGTCCGAGGGGCTGGCCTTGCCGGCCATGGACGCCATCAGCGCCCAGTCCTTGCGGTGGGCCTTGGTGAGCGTCCGTGCCATCTGCTCCGAGGTGGGGGCGTCGGCGTAGGCGTCCAGGATCCGGCGGACCCCGGTCATCTCGGTCGCCGTACGGCGCCAGGCGGCCATCACCGCGGACTCGAGGTCCATCGGCTGGTCCATCAGCTCGCGCTCGATGGAGCCCGCCAGGCGGGTGTGCCAGCGCAGCTGCAGCGCACCGATCAGGGTGAGCTCGTCGCCGAAGGTCTCGGCGACGCCGGGCATCTCCATCGGGAGCACCCCGTCACGGCGAGCCTCGGTCGCGTCGACGACGGCTCGGAGTACCTCTCCGCGGCGGTGAAAAGTGTCCCAGGTCATGGGCGTCTTCCTTTCTCACATACCGTTGGTACGTACCAACAGTATGTCTCTTACCCGGGGTACGCAATCGGGCAAACCGTGATCTGGCTCTCCCCTCCCCCGCGCCCGGCGAACGCCCGGGTCGCCGCATCGGCCATATGCTCGGGGGATGACTACCAAGGTCCTGCGGAAGGTTCCGCGCACGTCACGCCGCCAGCAGTACTCCGCCTCCACCAAGCGGGCGCTGGTCGACGTCGCCACGGAGCTGTTCACCGAGCGGGGCTACGCCGGGACCAGCCTGGACGAGATCGTCGCCGGCGCCCGGGTCACCAAGGGCGCGCTCTACCACCACTTCAGCGGCAAGCAGGCGCTGTTCGAGGCCGTCTTCGAGAAGGTGGAGGCCGAGGCGAGCAAGACCATCCACAAGGCGGTCCGCGGCAACGACGACCCGTGGGAGAAGTCGATGTCGGGCCTGCGCAAGTTCCTCGAGGTGGTCCAGGAGCCGGGGTACCGGCGGATCGTCATCCAGGAGGGCCCGGCGGTGCTCGGCTACGAGCGCTACCGCGAGCAGGAGGAGCGCTCGACGTTCGGGATCGTCCAGGAGATCGTCGCCTCGGTGCTCGAGTCCTACGCCCTCGAGCCGAGCATGGTCGAGACCTTCAGCCGGGTCTTCTTCGGGGCGATGTCGGCGGCCGGGTCCGCGGTCTCCTCGGCGGAGGACCCGCGCCGGGCCAGCGCCGAGGTCGAGGCCGCGATCACGTTCATCCTCGCCGGGCTCCGCCAGCAGGCAGAGTCGGGCGAGAGACTGCCAGGCCCCGACGACCTCGTCACGGACGAGGCGCCGGGGCCTGGCGAAGAGGCGGGCTGACCCGCACGTCTCACTTGCTGAAGCTGACGTCCCCGCCGTTGCTGGGGACCAGCTCCATCCACACCTTGCCCGCGGGGAGGGTGAGCTCGCCGGCCTTGGTCTGCAGCTTCACGGGGGCGTCCAGCCCGCTCTTGGACCAGGTCGCCCGGACCATCGAGCCGTCGTGGAAGACCATCGCCTCGCCCTTGCCGGTGAACTTCGTCTCCGGGACGGGGTTGCCCGCGGGGTCCTTGTAACCGGCGTCGCCGACCTTGACCCGCAGCACGAGCACGGTCGCCGGGTCGAACTGGTCGTTCGCGGGCGCCTCGCTGTTGAGGTTGACGTAGCGGCCCTTCTTGAACTGCCAGTTCGTGGTGTGGCCCCCGGAGAACGTCGCCGAGATCTTGCCCGCCGGCTGCCCCTTGGGGAAGTCCTCCTCGGTGCCCCACGGGAAGTAGCCCTCGGGGGTGCCGTCGGACTTCAGGGTCTCCGCGAGCTTCGGCAGGTCCATGAACAGGTTGTACGGCGCCGAGCGGCTGTTGTCCCGGAAGTAGCCCGGAGCGCCCTCGGTCATCGCCTTCACGCCCGCGTCCTTCACCCGTTTCACCGTCTGCGGGGCCCCGCCGCTGGCCACGAGCACCGCCTCGGCGGGCTCGATGATGCCGAGGTCGGAGGCGCGCATCGACCGCACGGGGCCGACCTTGTCGGGGACCTGGGAGTGGTAGAAGACCGCGAGGCGGGTCGAGCCGCCCTCCACGAGCTCCTCGGCGACCAGGTCGGCCTCGCCGAGCCCGACCTGGGGGTTGCTGCTGCCGGTGTTGTCGATCTTGACGACCATCACCGGGTGCTTCGGGGCCTCGCCCTCGGCCGGGAGGCCGGTGAGCGGCCACTGGCCGGAGAGGGTCGAGCCCGCGGCCGTGCTCTGGCTGTCCGGGCTGTCGGCGGACTCGGGCGACGTGCTGTCGCTGCAGCCGGCGAGGGCCAGCGAACCGACGAGCGCCAGGCTGGTCAGGGAGAACGCGGAGCGGGCGCCGGGGCGGCGGGACGAAAGGGACGTCGAGGTACGCATGGGAAATCCAACCATGGGGCTAAGTGTGGCGCAGGGTCGCGCCCCGATCGGGGAGCGACCCTGCCTTTGCTCAGTCGTGGAGACCGCGGGTCACCGAAGGGTGCCGGGGAACCACTTGTTGGTCCACACGGACGAGCGGTGGACGTTCTGGCCGCCGTACGGCGCGTGGATGATCTTCCGCTCGCCGTTCTTCCAGCCGGCGAACACGCCGACGTGGTAGACGCCGCCGCCGTCGTAGAAGAACATCAGGTCGCCCTTGCGCATGTTCTTGCGCTTGATGCGGTCGGTCCAGCGGGCCTGGGCGTCCGACGTACGCGGGATGTTGCTGAAGCCAGCCTTGCGGAACGAGTAGTAGGTGAGGCCGGAGCAGTCGAAGGCGCCCGGGCCGTCCGCGCCGTACTGGTACGGGTCACCCTTCTGGTTGGCGACGATGCGGAAGCCGTCGTAGATCCGGGACTGGCGGGCGGTGCGCGCCTCGGCCGGGGTGGCGAGGGCGAACGTGCTGGCCACGAGGAACATGACGAGGAGGAGCGGAAGCGCAGCGAAACTACGCATGCGAGGAGTCGCAGGCATGAAGAAATCCCTTCCCACGCCTGTGAGGTGAGCTGTCGGGTTAGGGCTGAAAGGTGCCCCGCCACCAGAAGGTGACTACACCCCGAGCGTCCGAGGACGCGTGACGATGTGGTTCCCCCACTCCTACCCATGACTGTGGTCGACGACATGACAGTGCGGGCCGGAGCGCTGGGCGGGTAGGACTCGGCGTAGCCCGCTCCGGCTATGAACTTGTCACGCTGACGTCACCCCGGTGAATCCCCTGCACCATCCGGGCGACGTCTCAGCGAACGATGAGCGTAGGCACAGACTCCCCACGGAATCCAATCCGTAAACACGCCGAAAGTTGCCCACGTCACACCGAGCGGCTGAAATCGTGGATTTCCGGACCCTCTGGATAGGTGTAGATCACACAGATCCGGTCTCGGACGGCGACGTCTCGAGGACCGCGTCGAGGGAGGTGGTCCGGCCCACGACGCGCTCGGCGACCTCCGCGATCTTCTGGTTGTGGTTCCGCGAGAACCGGCGCAGCGCGGCGTACGCCGTGCTCATGTCGACCCGGCCGTGCTCGGCGAGCACGCCCTTGGCCTGCTCGATGACCACCCGGCTGTCGAGGGCACCCTGCAGCTGCTCGGCGAGCGCGGTCGCGCGCTGCCTGGTGCGCTGCTGGAGCAGGCCGATCGTGGCGACGTCCGCGAGTGCCTGCGCGACCCGCTGGTCGTCGGCACTCAGGGCCGGCCGGCCCGAGCGGAACAGGTTGAGTGCACCCACGGCCTGGTCCCGCAGGCGCAGCGGCACGGCGTAGACCGAGACGTAGCCGAAAGCGGCCGCGGCCTGGGTGAACCGGGGCCACCGGGTGGAGGCGGCCGCGAGGTCGGGCTCCCGGACCGGAAGGCCGGTGTGGAAGCAGTCGAGGCAGGGACCCTCCTCGCTCTGCAGCTGGAAGAGCTCGAGCCGGCGGGTCTCCTCGCTCGAGGACGCGACCAGCTGCAGCTTCCCCCGCTGGTCGGCGAGGAGCAGGCCGGCCGTGTCGGTGCCGAGCAGCTCCACGCAGGTCCCGACGAGCCGGTCCATCAGGTCCACGACGTCGAAGTCGTCCACCAGCGTGTCGGCGAGGGCGACGAGACGCTGCGCGACCCGGGCGTCGCGACCGACGTCCGGGCCCGTGTCCCCCTTGTGCGCACCGCTCATGCGCGGCGTGTACCCAGCGGTGCCGCGTCGATGCGGGCACCGGCCGGGAGGCCCCGGACGCAAAGCGGACAATCGCCTTGGTGCCCGGGTAGAGTCGGAGGCAGAAGCCGTGCCGTTGCCCAGACCTTGCAGTGACCGGTTCCATGCGGTTCGTTGACGGGGAGAAGACGCGGGCATGCCCGGAGCAGTCGAATGGTCCTTCGAGGCACGGTGGCCGGCCGAGCCGCGCCACATCCGCGACGCCCGGCAGTTCGTCTGCGACCAGCTACGTGCCGCCGGCCTCGCTCATCTCGTCGACTGCTCCGCGCTCGTGGTCAGCGAGCTCGTCACCAACGCCGTGGTGCACGCCCGCTCCCCCTTCCGGGTGCGGCTTTCCCGGGTGGGCGACTTCGTGCTGGTCGAGGTGTACGACGACTCCTCGGACACGGCCGACCGCCGCGACCACGGCCCCGCCGACCTGTCCGGCCGCGGGCTGGACCTGGTGGACACGCTGACCTCCGACTGGGGCGTCACCCCGCAGCCCACGGGTGGCAAGACGGTCTGGGCACGGGTGCCCATGACCGGCAGCCCCATCAACTTCTGACCGCGCGCCCCAGGTAGACGTGGGCGTAGGCCCGCGGCCGCCCGGCGTAGAACGTGTCGAGCCACTCGATCTCGAGTCCGCTGCCCCGGACCAGGTCGGCGATCGGCCGGTCGAGGTGACAGCCGCCGCCGACCCGGAGCTGGAGCGGCTGGAGCCGGCGCTGCCAGCGCACCACCGCGGGGTCCGGGGCGAGGCCGTGCTCGAGGAAGTGCAGGGCACCGCCCGGCCGGAGCACCCGCCGGATCTCGGTCAGCGCGGACTCGACGGCCGGCACCGTGCACAGCGTGAAGGTCGACAGTGCGCTGTCGAAGGACGCGTCGGGCAGGTCGAGCCGGGCGCCGTCGAGCCCCGCGCGGTCCACGGCCACCGGCGACGCGGCCACGCGCGGCGCGGCGAGCCCCCAGGCCACGTCGGACGGCTCGACGGCCGCCACCCGGGTCACCGCAGGTGGGTAGTGCCCGACGTCGAGGCCGGACCCGAAGCCGATCTCGACGACCTCGCCGTGCAGGCCGGCGCACACCCGCTCGCGCAGCCGGTGGATGTCGCGCGCGCCCAGCAGCCGGTCGGTCACGTGCGGCAGCGCCTGGTCAGTCCACCACGACATCCGCGCCGCCCTCCTCCCCCACGCCTGCCACCGGCGCCGCGTCGTCCGCCGCGAGCCAGGCCGAGAGCCGGCGGGCGTACCCGGCCGCCTCCTCGTCGCCGGCGTACTTCGTGCGCGGCCAGAAGAAGCCGCGCAGCCCGTCGCCCTTGGTCCGCGGGACCACGTGCAGGTGCAGGTGCGGCACGCTCTGGCTGACGGTGTTGTTCATCGCGACGAACGAGCCCTGCGCGCCGAGCACCTCGACCATCGCGCTGGCGAGCCGCTGGCCGGCAGCGAGGAAGGGGTCGCGGAGCACCGCCGGGAGGTCCGGAAGCGTGGCCACGTGGCGGCGCGGGACGAGCAGCACGTGCCCCTTGAACAGCGGCCGGTGGTCGAGGAAGCCGACCAGGTCGGGGGTCTCGAGCACCAGGTGGGCGGGCGTCGTACCGGCGGCGACCCCGCAGAACAGGCAATCGGCCACGGGGCGAGCCTAGCCTCAGGCGGCGAGCTGGTAGTTCCGCTGGTGCGGGAAGCGCGCCGAGACCGGGCGGACGACCCGGGCGACCGGGGTGCCCAGCCGCCCGGCGGCGAGCGAGGCGAGGGTACGGCGCGGGGGCAGCCGGAACGCCAGGATCGCGGACTGCATCACCAGGCCGATGACGCTGCACAGCGCCACCGCGACGTCGCCGACCATGACCGCGTAGGCCAGCCACAGCGCCATCCCGAGCCACACCAGCACCGTCGACCACGGGCACAGCCCCCACAGCGGTGCGCGGGACAGCGCCAGCCGGGTCTGCGGGACCATCCGCAGCGAGCTGATCGTGGTGCCGACCATGGCCAGGGTGAAGGAGTTGCTGACGTCGACGAGCCACAGCGACGCGGCCGCCGTGCCGGTGACCGCGAGCACCGCCGTCCAGTAGCTGCGGCCCTCCCCCGTGCGCAGCACGACCACCGCGAGCGCGACGAGCAGCAGCAGCGCGATCGTGTTGTTGATCAGCTGGATGTGGTCGGCGACCGCGAAGGCGTAGACGCACCAGAGGGTGAACGTGGCGAGGCTGAGCACGAGGGAGGTCCAGGAGATCCCGTCGGCGGAGCGGGTCCGCGCGGCGCGCAGGACCTGGGGAACGGTGGCGTAGAGGGACACGAAGGACGCGGCAATGCCGACGGCAACGACAGACACGGGGGCAGGACTCACTTGGGGGAAATGGGCGGACGGGAGGTGCGACTTTGGTCCGCCGTCTTGCTTGGTCTGCCGGGACACGTGACCTGGTGCGAGAGAAATCCTAGGGCCTGCAGAACCCGCAACATTCCAGTTCAAACCTCCCGGGGCTGAGACGTGCGACACATCGTCCTGAGTGCCCGGGAGGGGGCTCTACCGACGTCGTGCGGGCGCTCCGGGAGGGGGTCGCCGCGGGGTGTGAACCAGGTCTCTCCCGATGGTCGGGAATACCTAGGGGGGTATTGGCCATTGTCTGTTAGCGTCAGCATCAACCGATACCCCCAGAGGTATTTCGACGTCCAGGAGGAACCTCGTGACCACCGTGATCCCCATCGACACCCCCGGGCTTGGTGACCGCACCTACCTCGCCCACGACGGCAAGGTCGCCCTCGTCGTCGACCCCCAGCGGGACTACGACCGGGTGCTCGACGTGGCCCGCGAGGCGGGTGTGCGCATCACGCACGTCTTCGAGACCCACATCCACAACGACTACGTGACCGGCGGCCTCGCCCTGGCCCAGGAGGTGGACGCCACCTACCACGTCAACGCCGACGACCCGGTCGACTTCGAGCGCACCGGTGTCAGCGACGGCGACGTCCTTGCGGTGGGCGACACGATGCGTGTCCGCGTCGTGCACACCCCCGGCCACACCCACACCCACCTCTCGTACGCCCTCGAGGCCGAGGGCCGCCCGGTGGCCGTGTTCACCGGGGGCTCGCTGCTCTTCGGCTCCACCGGCCGCCCGGACCTGCTCGGCCCGGACCACACCGACACGCTGGTCCGCGCGCAGTGGCACTCCGCCCACCGGCTCGCCGAGGAGCTCCCCGAGGAGACCGAGGTCTTCCCCACGCACGGCTTCGGCAGCTTCTGCTCGGCCACCCAGTCCGAGGCCGTCTCCAGCACCATCGGTCAGGAGAAGACCAGCAACCCGGCGCTGACCCAGGGCGAGCAGGAGTACGTCGACGCGCTGCTCGCGGGCCTCGACGAGTTCCCCGCCTACTACGCCCACATGGGCCCGGCGAACTCCGCCGGCCCGAGCGCGCCCGACCTGTCCGCCCCCGAGCTCGCCGACCCCGCCGAGCTTCGCCGCCGCATCGACGCCGGCGAGTGGGTCGTGGACCTGCGCACCCGGTCGGCCTTCGCCGCCGGCCACCTGACGGGCAGCCTGAACTTCGGCCTGGACGGGCAGTTCATCACCTACCTGGGCTGGCTGATCCCGTGGGACGCCACGGTCACGCTGCTCGGCGAGACCCCCCAGGACGTCGCCGAGGCGCAGCGGGACATGGCCCGGATCGGCCTCGAGCGCCCGGCGGCGATGGCCACCGGCAAGCCCGAGGACTGGGCCGGAGGCGACGCGCTGGCGTCGTACCCGGTCGCCACGTTCGAGGACCTCGCGGCCGAGCTGCGCAAGGACCCCTCGGAGCGTCCGGTCGTGCTCGACGTGCGCCGCGGCCAGGAGTTCGCCGAGTCGCACATCGTCGACGCGGTGAACCTGCCGATCCACAACGTCCTCGCGCACATCGACGACGTCCCCCGCACCCGGCTCTGGGTGCACTGCGCGGGTGGCTACCGCGCCAGCGTCGTGACGGCGCTGCTCCAGGCCCGCGGCCACGACGTGGTGGCCGTCGACGACTCGTTCGACAACGCCTCTGTTGCCGGACTTCCCCTCACCAGCAACTCCTAGGAGAGACCTGACCCATGACCAGCACCCCTACTGAGGCCCGCATCCTCGACGTGCAGACCCTGAAGGAGCGTCTGGCCTCGGACGACGCTCCGCGCCTGCTCGACGTGCGCACGCCCGCCGAGTTCGAGACCGCCCACATCCCCGGCGCCTACAACGTGCCCCTGGACACCCTGCGCGAGCACCGCGCCGAGCTCCGCCGCCACCTCGACGAGGACGTCGTCCTCGTCTGCCGCTCCGGCGCCCGCGCCACCCAGGCCGAGAAGGCGCTCGCGGAGGTCGGCCTGCCCGGCCTGCGTGTCCTCGACGGCGGCATGGTGAGCTGGGAGAACGCCGGCGCGCCGGTCAACCGCGGCCGGAAGACCTGGGAGCTCGAGCGCCAGGTGCGGCTCGTCGCCGGCAGCCTCGTCGCGGCCAGCGTGCTCAGCAGCGCGGCCGTCCCGAAGCTGAAGTGGCTCGCCGCCGGCGTCGGCACCGGCCTGGTCGGCGCGGCCGTCACCAACACCTGCGCGATGGGCACCGCGCTGTCCAAGATGCCGTGGAACCGTCCCAACGAGAACACCGACATCGACGAGGTCGTCAAGGCCCTGACCGAAGGGGCGTGACCCGGTGTCCCTGATGTTCGTGCTCGTCCTCGCCCTCTCCGTGCTCATCGGGCTCTCGCTCGGTGTGCTCGGCGGCGGCGGCTCGATCCTGACCGTGCCGATCCTGGTGTACGTCGCCGGGCTCGACCCCAAGGAGGCGATCGCCACCTCGCTGTTCGTGGTCGGCGTGACCTCGGCGGCCGGGGTCGTCAGCCACGCCCGAGGCGGGCGCGTCATGTGGCGCACCGGGCTGCTCTTCGGCCTCGCCGGAATGGCGGGCGCGTTCGTCGGGGGCCTCGTCGGCGGCCACGCCCCGGGGCAGCTGCTGCTGCTGGCCTTCGCGCTGATGATGGTGGCCACGTCGCTCGCCATGCTCCGCGGGCGCCGTACCCCCGAGGGGGCCAAGAAGCACGCCGAGCTGCCGCTGTTCCGGGTGCTGCTCGACGGCGCGGTCGTCGGCCTGGTCACCGGGCTCGTCGGCGCCGGGGGCGGCTTCCTGGTGGTCCCCGCCCTGGCCCTGCTCGGCGGCCTGCCGATGTCCGTCGCGGTCGGCACCTCGCTGGTCGTCATCGCGATGAAGTCCTTCGCCGGCCTGGCGGGCTACCTCACCTCGGTGCAGCTCGACTGGGGCCTGACCCTCGGGGTCACCGCCGCCGCCGTCGTCGGCAGCGTGGTCGGCGGCCGTCTCGCGGGACGCATCCCGGAGGCGACGCTGCGCAGGGGCTTCGGCTGGTTCGTCCTGGTGATGGGCGTGTTCGTGCTCGTCCAGCAGGCACCGGCCGCCATGGTGGTCCCGATCGTGCTCACGGTGGCCCTGGTCGCCGTCGCGGCCACGGCGTGCTGGCGCTTCGTCAACGCGTGCCCGCTGCGTCGGGTCGTCAGCGCCTGACCGCACCACCCCGACGCCGTCCGTCCCTGCTCCGGGGCGGGCGGCGTCGTCGTGTCAGCGCGGCGCGAGCGTCAGGTCCTCGTCGACGCCGTCGGCATCGGCGTAGACCCGGTACAGCGGCTCCTTCCTCTGCAACCGCTTCACGCTCGCGAACAGCGCGTAGGCGGCGCCCGGCGTGCTGCCCACCGCCTTCTCCGCGGCAGCGCTGGGCGCCGCGAACCAGACCCGGTGGGCACTCACCGCCGCCAGGCCGAGCGCGCCGAGCACCTCGCGGGCCGCGTCGGCGGTGTCAGCGGGCAGCCTCCGGCGCAGCTCCGCGAGGACGTCGGGGTAGGCGTCGCGGCCGGGGTCACCGGGGCGGAACACGTCCAGGTCGGAGGTGCGGGTCCGTCGTACCGGGCGGCCGGCCGCGTCGTCGTACCGCCAGCTCACCTCGCGCACGACTCCCCCGGTGACCGCGGAGACGCGCCGCCGCAGGGACCGGCCGAGGCCGCCCTCGAGCGGGTCACCGTCGCCGAAGTCGTACGGCGTGACCAGCTCGAGCGCGTTCCCGACCCGGTGCAGCGCGATCTCGTCCGCGGCGTCGCCGAGGTCGCTGCGCAGGAAGGCCCGCGAGGACACCACCTCGCCCAGCCACAGTCGGCGCAGGCGGACGGCGACGGCCACCGGTTCCGGCGCGGCGGTCGCCCGTCCGGAGGTCGTGACGGAGCGGGGCGACGGGGTCTCGGGCGGCACGGCACGCTCCACGGGTCGAAGGACGGGAGCCCATTCTCCGGAAGGCACGGGCCCGGTGACGCCCCGGCGCGCCCGGCCGGTCCTGGCTTTCGACGGGGCTCGGTAAAAGAAATCTCGGCACGGTTCGGGCCGACCCTCACGTCGCCGACTGCGGGCAGACGACACACCTGGCGGCATCGCGGTTCCTGCCCTGTGGGCCGGGATGCCGGGGGCGCGGCTCAGACCGGTTGCGCGGGCTCCACGGCGTCCGACGTCCCCGGGTCGGCGCCGGGCTGGCGTGTGGGGATGCGGTTCGAGAAGAACAGCGCCACGAGTGAGATCAGCGCCAGCACGGACAGCGCGGACCGCAGGCCGTCGATCCGGGCCTCCTCGTTCTCGTCGACGACCGCGTCCGCCGTCTCCCCCGTCACCCCGGCGTCGGCGAGCGCGCGCTCCAGGTCACTGTCCGGGATGAACGGCACACCGCCGGCGAGCTCGACCTGGGCGTCCGAGGACAGGTCCCCGGGGATCGCCGGGTTGTCCTCGATGCCCGTGAAGAACGACGTCGTGAGTCCCGAGATCAGCACGGCTCCGGCCAGGGCGGTCCCGACCGAGGCTCCCAGGAAGGTGAGCGTGTTCTGCAGGCCGCCGACCTCGCCGCTCTGCTCGTCCGGGACCGCCGACACGGTGACGCTGCCGAGCTGCGACGCCAGCGCCCCGATGCCCAGCCCCGCGAGCAGCAGCGGCCAGGTCACCACCTCGGGTCCGACACCGATGTCGAGCACCGCAACCAGCGCCACGAGGCCGAGGAACAGGAGCGCGAAGCCGATCCGGACCACCCGTCGCGGGGACGCTTCGGGGAAGAACCTGGGCACGCCCACCGCGGCCACCAGCAGGGCGATCGAGAGCGGCAGGATCCGGAGCCCGGTCGCGATGGCCGACAGCCCCAGGGCGACCGAGAGGAACAGGGGTACCGCGAAGAAGATCCCGGCCTGGAGCAGGTAGAGGTAGAAGAACGAGGTGAGGCCGCCGCGGAGGCGCTTGTTGTCGAGCATCGCCGGGTCGATCAGTACCGCCTCGTCGTTCCCCAGCCGGCGACTCTCCCAGCTCAGGAAGCCGAGCAGGACCACGCCACCGCCGAGGACCAGCCAGAACACCGGCGAGAGGCCGAGCCAGACCGGCGCCTCCGGTTCGGGGAGGACGAACCCCCAGGCTCCCGCGCGGAGGATCCCGTAGACGATGAGACCGAGACCCAGTGCCGACAGGCCGGTGCCGGCCAGGTCCATGTGCACGCCCTCCTCCCGCGGCGCGTCCTGCATGCGCCGGGCGTACACGAGGATGACCAGGACGATGACCACCTCTCCGGCGAAGACGTACCGCCACGATGCGTACGTCGTCAGCAGGCCGCCGATCACGGGCCCGACGGCCACGGCGATCGCAGCGGAGGCAGCCACCAGGCCGTAGGCCTTGGGACGCTCGGCGCGGCCGAAGTTCGAGGCCACCAGCGCGACGATCGCCGGCATGATCAGGGCGGCGCCCATCCCCTCGAGCAGGGACCAGCCGATGAGCAGGACGGTCAGGTTCGGGGCGACCGAGGTGGTGAGCGACCCGGCGCCGTAGATGATGCAGCCCAGCGCGAACGCCCGCTTGCGGCCCATGATCTGGCCGATCTTCCCTCCCGTGATCATGAGCGACGCCATGACGAGCGTGTACAGGGTGATCGCGGTCTGGATCCCGGTGACCGTCGTACCGAGGTCCTCGGCGACCGTCGCGATCGACACGTTCATCACCGAGCTGTCGAGCGCCATCAGGAACTGGCCCGACGCCAAGGTCAGCAGGACGGTCATCGAACCGACCTCTGCGACCACCGCGGGAGCCGGCACGTCGCTGTCCATGGCACGTCCTCTCGGTGGGCTCTCCCCCGAGCGTGCCCCCCGAGACCGCTCCCCGTCCGGCTTTTCCGCGCTTCCACGGCGGCGGCGGTCCCCGGAGCGGAGCACCCGTCCCCCTCCGGGCGGCCTACTGACGGCCGAGCCGCGCAGCGTCCTCCTTGGTGGCCTCCGCCGACGCACGGGTGCGCCCCCGGATCACGCGGACCTTCGCGCCCTCGTCGATCGCCCGCTTCAGGTTCTGGTCGGCGAGCACGAGATGGATCGATGCCGCTCTGAGACGGCGAGCCGCACGCTCGAGATAGACGTCCTGGTCGACCGGGTTCGGCGGACCTTCCCGCAGCCGCCTGGCCACCGCCTTGCGGAAGGCCTTCATGTCCACGTGGCCCGGGTCCGACTTCCAGTCCGACCACTCCTTGTGGCCGATGACCGACTTCGCGCTCCAGCCGTGGTGGTGGCAGATGGCCGCGGCGAGCAGGACCAGCGAACGACGTGCTTGAGCGGTGGGGGCCTTCGAGCCGCTGTAGAACGTCTCCACGCCGTAGAAGTTGTTGTTGCCGTCGGTCGAGCCATCCGACCCGGTGTGCTCGCGCGACTTGGGCGGGTAGCCGCCGTACGACTCCTCGATGACCGCCCCCAGCACGCGGGGGTCACCTCCGCCCGCGTGGTTGGCGCGTCCGCAGGCGACCAGCCAGATCGTGCCGTCGTCATCACAGCCGAACTGCGCGAGTGGTCCCGGGAGGCCGGCTCGCCCGCGGACGATCAGGTCGAGGTCGATCTTGTCGTCGGCGTCGTCGCCCGTGTGATGGACGACCAGCCCGTACACCGGACCCCAGGGGCCGACCTTGTTCCGGTTCCGGGTTCTCCATCCGTCTACTCGCCTGAACGGGACGCGCCAGTGCGTGAGGGCGCGCACCACCTCGTCCGGCGTCATGGGTTCTGCCATGTCACTCCTCGTGGGCTCGTCGGGATCGCGGGGCGGTGGGAGCGGGGGTCACCGGGGCCTCCGCTTCTTGGAGGGCGACTTCGCGTCGACGGCTCGCTGGCTGTACTGGATCCCGAAGTACGCGCTCACGATGGCGGCGATGGAGCTGGTGACGGCGCCCAGTGCCGCCACGCCGGACTCGTTGTTCCAGCGGAACGCCACGACGACGACGGCGACCAGCAGCCCGATGAGCGCCATGAAGACCGCCCAGAGCCCGGATCTCAGGTGCCTCTCGTCCGGCAGCAACTTTCTCTCTCTGTCCCCTGAAGCAGACATTGCGCGACTGTCCTTCCGCAGTTCACGTGTGAGGGATCCGACCCCCCGCGGAGCATGCCCGGACAGAGGCCGCTGGGGTCGAGAGAGTCCAGGTACATCGTCATCGACTGATGCGTGATGTCCTCGCCCTGCACCGCCTTCTCGCGAAGCGCGGCTGGGCGAGGTGTCCGACCGTGGACGAGTCCACGCCGGTTGGTCCCCCGTGCTTTTTACTTTTTCCTTTACCTGAGAATGCCCCGTGTACCGCTTGTGTGGACATCACCCGTGATGCCCATCTTGGGGTAGTCCGCAAAGTGCACCGAGGGTGTTTCTTCTTCGCGAAACGGGCGAACGTCACGTATCGGACGCCAGGGAGATTCGCGGGCCTCGGCGACCGGCCGTACCGCGGCGGTCACATGCCGGACTGCCGCCCCATCTCACCGGAGCCCGATCCGGTTCCGGCCAGCGCCTGGAGGACGGCGGGCTCGAGCGCGACGAGGAGCCCGAGTGCGATCAGGGTGGCGCCCACCAGGCGCGTGAGGCCCACGCCGTGCCGCCAGCACTTCTCGGTGAGGAAGAGCAGCGCGATCCCTGCCATCCAGACGAGGTTCATCAGTCCGACCACCAGCAACAGGCTCATCGCCGCCCAGCAGCAGCCCAGGCAGTAGCCGCCGTGGACGAGACCGGCGCGGAGGGCGCCCACCGTGCCGCCGCCGAAGTCATGGCTCATGACGAAGGCCAGGGGGCTTCGACAGGTGCGAAGACAGACCGACTTCCAGCGGGTGAACTGGTAGGCGCCGGCCGCCGCGACGGCCACGCCGGCCAGGGTGGGCAGCCACCGTCCCTCCCCCGCCGTCGCCGACACGTGCCGGAACCCGAGCAGGGCAGCCATGGGTACGACACCCGCGACGGTCCAGGCCGTCAGGTAGCCCAGGACGAAGGCCACGGTGGACGCGGCACCCTCGCCGCGGCGACGGGTGACCATGCGGTGCGCTGCCACCATCGGTACGGCGGTGGGGAACATCATGGCCGTGGTCATGCCGACCCACATCACCAGGAACGTCGCCCCCGTCAACGTCATCGGCGACGCCGTCCCGATCTCGGCGAGCCCACCGGCCATCCCGGCCATGTCGGACGACTGGCCCGCCGTCACGACCCAGGCCAGCACCGAGCCGGCCACGAGCCAGGCGCTCACGACGACGACCACGCGGCGTGACACGCCGTCGAGCACACCGGTCTGCCCCAGCGGAGGACTCACCCCCGCGGGTCCGCCGCTCCTCACTCGTCCGGACCGCGCCAGTCGAACGGGATGTGCTTGCTGGACCGGCCGTCCCACTGCCACTGGAAGCCGAAGGCAGGTGCGTCGACGTGGTCCGTCGTGGCGACGGCCCAGGTCGCGACCTGACCGGGCCCCACCTCGGACCCGGGTGGGTTGAGCATCTGCACGCGCGCGCCCGGAGGCGTGGTCGGACCGGTGAGGGCCTCGGCCAGAGCGCTGACCCGACCGGGCACCTCGACGCTGAAGCGCGAGAGGTCCCCGCTCACCTCCATCGTGATCGGCACCCGCTCCATGCCCCGCATCTCGCCGACGGTTTCGGCGAACTGCCCGGGCCAGCCGCCGGCCTCCCCGCCGAAGATCGCCAGGAGCGCCTGCTGCTGGGCCTCGTCGGCCCGGTCGTCGACGTACATGCCGAGCGCCACCTTCGCGCCGTCCCAGACGTTGCCCTCGAACTCGCCGAGAGCCACGACGTTGAGCCCGTCGAGGGACACGTCTCCGTAGCTGCCCTCACGCACGTGGTAGGCCAGCACGCCCTGGCAGTGGTTGCCGGTGGGCGCCTGGGCGAACTCGCAGGGGCAGGGCATCGAACAGCTGCAGACGTCGAACCAGTCCCCGGCCAGGTGCCACTGTGGGATGTCAGCCATCTCCGCCTCCAGGTCCAGAGAAACCAAGGTGAAGGCGCGGGCCGCTGCGAACGCCTGCGTGGTGCCGCATCGGCTTCCCCGTCGGCCGGCGTCGATCCCATCGTGCGCTCGGTGACGGGCGCACGGCAAGGGCGTGAACCGGGCGGCCTCTCCCGTTTGAACCGACCGCGCGAGGATCAGCTGGACCGTCTCGTGGGGGTGCGGCCGAGAACTGCGTCAGGAGAGCGCGGTACGCCCGGCAGGGGTGGGTTGCCGCCGAAGCCCGGGAGGTCGAGCTGCGCAGAGGTCACTTCACCGCGAGGACGTCGATGGTGCGGATGTCGGGGTCAGCGGCGAGCAGATCGGGTCCCACCTGTCCGAGGGCGGCGGGGATCTGACCGTTCAGGTGAGCCTGACGGTCGTCCTCACCCTCGAAGGTGTCGAAGATCCCGTACGTCGTGTCGCTGATCTTGAAGGCGTACCAGGTCACGGTCCCGGACTCGGCCGCCGCGAGCTCACGCCCCTGGCGGAGGAAGTCCGCGACCTCGTTGCCTTTCCCAGGCTTCGCCTCGAGCAGGGCCAGCAGTCCTCGATCGACAGCCATCACAGATGTCCTTTCCTTGTGGTGCTCATCGACCCTAGTCCTCGCGGACCCGGTGGTGATACGTCGCGAGCTCGATGAACCCTGCGCCCGCGTAGCCACGGGACGCGGCGGCGTTCGACATCTCGACCTGCAGGGCGCTCCCAGTCAGTCGTCGTCTTGGCCCTCGGCCTCCTCGCTTTCCGTGCCCAGGACCTTGAAGTCACTGCTCAGCTCGACCTCGGTGACGCTCCCGTCGCCGAGCTCGACCTCGACCTCGTAGTAGCCCTCGGCGTCGTCCTCCACCTCGGTGTCGACAACGGTTCCCTGGCCCGTGTGGGCGAGCGCGGCTTCCTTCGCGCGGTCCAAGGCCTTTCCCGAGATCGACACGTCGTTGCCCTGCTCGGTGTCGTCGGCGTCGTCGTCGACGATCGCCGCCACGGCGATGCCGGTGCCCACGCCGATCGCGGCGAGGGTGGTGACACCGAACGCGATTGCCTTGGTCGTGCGCTTCATGGTCACTCCCCGTTCTCGTATCCCTCCCCAGCCACACTAGGTCGTCTCACGCCGTTCGGGGAGGGTGCTCTCCGGCCCCGTTCGAGCCGAAACCGCGACATTCCCCGATGCAGGGTTGTGCAGGGACCCCCGGGTGAGCACTACCCGTCATCACCGCCGCGCCGTGGATGACCGGGTCATGGCACGTCCGGGTCGTGGAGCCCCCGAGCACGCTCCTTCGCAGAGCCCTTGGGACATCCCCAGCCCTTGTCGTACGGGGGACCAGAACGCAGCAGAGCCGCGCTGACTCTCGTCAACACGGCTCTGCTTCAACAGGGAGTCCGCTGGAGTCCTCGCACTGCTGCGAGGACCATTTTCGCGGACCGGGTGCTCACTTGTGTGCGAACACCCCGACGTGGAGCTGGCGGGAATCGAACCCGCGTCCTTCGGCGTCGATCCAGGGCTTCTCCGGGTGCAGTTCGTGATGTCGTTTTCTCAGTCCCGGCGCTCGCACGAACACGTCGCCGACAGACTCAGCCACAGAAAAGTCCCGGTGAGTCCCTGTGGCCAGGACTCACCAGCAAGCCTCCTAGATGAGGCCAGGATCTGAGCCGGAGGCGGCGCTCAGTCTGACCCGTTCACCAGTCGCTCAGGCGGCGAGGGCGAACGAACTGCGCTTGGAGTCGGCAGTTATTGGTTTCCAAGGATCGTTAACGAGATGACCTTGGATCCTCGACCCGCTTCCCCTGGAACTAACGTCCCAAGTCGAAACCGATCAGCCCCTGTTGAGTTGTCAATCGTGACTACTGTACCCGGCACAACCGACCGGGTGCGCACGATATTCCCGCGGGAGCCGTTTCCAGGTGGCAGGACGGCTCAGCCGACCAGGGCCGCGGCGTTCTCCCAGCAGACCTTCCGCAGCCACGCCTCCCCCAGCCCCAGCGCCTCGAGCGACTCCAGCTGGTGGGCGTAGGGGTAGGGGATGTTCGGGAAGTCCGAGCCGAGCAGCACCCTGTCGCCGAGGTCCCGCAGCCGGGGCAGCAGATCGGCCGGGTACGGCGCCATCTCCTCGAAGAACCCGGTGAACGCCATCGTCGTGTCGAGGTGCACCCGCTCGAACTCCTCGGCCATCTCGAGGAACTCCACGTACTCCGGCGCGCCCATGTGCGCCAACACCGCGGTCAGCCTGGGGTGCCGGCGCAGCACCTCGAGCACCGGAGCCGGCCCCGTGTGCTCGTTGGGGACCGGCCCGGAGCCGGCGTGGACCACCACGGGCGTGCCGGCGTCGGCGATCTGCCCCCACACCTTGTCCAGGTGCGGGTCGCGGACGTCGAAGTTGCCGACCTGGACGTGCACCTTGAAGATCTCCACGCCCGCGTCGATCGCCTCCGCGACGTAGTCGGCCGCCTCGGGCTCGGGGTAGAACGTCGCGGAGTGCAGGCACTCCGGGGTGGCCGCGGCGAAGTCGGCGGCCCAGTCGTTGAAGTACCCCGCGACACCGGGGCGGTGGGCGTAGGGCAGCGCGGAGAACCGCCGTACGCCGAGGGCGCGGAGCTGCGCGACCCGCTCGTCGTCGGTGCCGCGGTAGGTGATCGGCCAGGGTCGGCCGATCTTAGGGCCGGCGCTGTCGAACTGCGCCCAGACCTTGGCCATGATGTCCGGCGGCAGGAAGTGCACGTGCACGTCGTAGAGCCCGGGCAGCCCGAGCCGCTCGGCCCAGGCAGGGACCTCGCTGTCGGCGAGCGTCACCGGATGCCCTTGAGCCGGCGGCCGATCTCCTGCTCCTTCTCCCGGTTCGCCTGCCGCTCGGCAAGCGCGTGCCGCTTGTCCCACGTCTTCTTGCCCTTGGCGAGACCGAGCTCCACCTTGGCGCGGCCGTCCTTGAAGTACAGCGACAGCGGGACCAGGGTCAGGCCGCGCTCGTTGACCCGCGACTCGATCTTGTCGATCTCGTGGCGGTTGAGCAGCAGCTTGCGCTTGCGCCGGGCGGCGTGGTTGGTCCAGGTGCCCTGCGTGTACTCGGGGATGTGCACGCCGTGCAGCCACACCTCGCCGTCGTGCACCTCGGCGAACCCGTCGACGAGGGAGGCCCGGCCGGCACGCAGCGACTTCACCTCGGTGCCCATGAGGACCATGCCGGCCTCGTAGGTGTCCTCGATGTGGTAGTCGTGGCGCGCCTTCTTGTTCTGCGCGACCAGCTTGCGTCCCTGCTCCTTGACCATGACGACGATTCTGTCAGGTCAGGACAACGAGGTTTCTACAGCCAGCCCATCGGGTTCACGGTGGCGCCGTTCTCGAACACCATGAAGTGCAGGTGGCACCCGGTCGAGTAGCCCGTCGAGCCGACGTACCCGATGATCTCGCCGCGCGAGACGTTCTCCCCCACATGGGTGGAGTACGAGCTCAGGTGGTTGTACGCCGTGGCCAGGCCGACCCCGCGGTGGTAGCCGTTGTCGATGATCACGCGGTTGCCGTAGCCGGTGTTGAAGTAGGCCGCGATCACCTGGCCGCCGGCGGACGCGCGGATCGGCGTACCGCAGGAGGCGCCGAAGTCGGTGCCGTCGTGCAGCGTGTACTGGTGGTAGACGGGGTGCATGCGCATGCCGTACGGCGAGGTGATGTAGCCGTTGACCGGGTAGTCGAGGAACCCGCTCGACGCACGCGACGCCTGGCTCTCGGCAGCGGCGGCTGCCGCGGCGGCAGCGGCCGCGGCCCGTGCGGCGGCGGCCTCGGCGCGCTTGCGGAGCATCTCGGAGATCTTGTCGCGCTCCTGCTGGAGCCCGCGCAGCACGGTCAGGTCGGCCTCGCGCGCCTTCACCGCGGCGGCGTGCGCGTCGGCCCGGATCGCGACCAGGTCGGAGACCTGGGCCTCGGCCTGCTCGGCCTGCTCCTCCAGCGCCTTCTTGCGCTCGAGGTTCTTCGCCGCCTGCTCGCGCTGGACGGCGACCTCCTCCTTGGCCTCCTCGACCTCCTGCTCCTTGACGGTCAGCAGCACCCGGGACGCCTCGAGGCGGTCGAGGGTGACGGCTTCCTTGTCGAGGACGTTGCGCACCGAGTTCAGCTGGCTGCTCAGCTCGGCGGGGTCCTGGGAGGTGAGCACCATGGACAGCCCGAGCAGGCTCGGGTCGCCGCTCTGGTAGTTCTGGACCGCGATCTGGCCCAGGGTCTCCTCCTGCTCGGCGATCTTCTCCCGGCCCTCGGCGAGCTCGGCGCGGGCGGCCTCCAGCCGGGCTACCGCGGCCTCGAGCTTGGCCTGCATCTGCCGGTCGAGCACTTCCGCGGCCGCCAGCTCGCCCCGCGTCTCGGCGAGGTGCTGCTCCGCGGCGGCGAGCTTGGTCTGGGCGGCACGCAGCGCCGCGTCGGCAGCCTGAAGCTGCGCGCTGGACTGGTCCAGGTGCTCGAGCGTGTCGTTGATGTCGCCCTGCACGCGCTGCTTGCGCTCGTCGAGCTCGTCAGCCGAAGCCAGCGGGATCGCAGCGGTGCCCAGGAGCACGCTGCTCGCCGCCAGGGCGGCTATCACGCGGCGACGGGTAGTACGGGGGAAGTTGCGAACCACCGGTCTGCCTTAGCTGTTGATTTGTTGCGAGATCGTTTAGACCGTAACCGACTTAACTCAGACTTTGAGGTATTTCCGGGTCATCACGAGAGTCGGCACCAAGGTGAGCAACAACCCGATCAGGGCAATCCACCCAAGTGCCCACACTCCGTCGGCCCAGTCGATCCAGGCAACGATGTTGGACGTCGGTCTCAGCCGCTCGTAGATCACGAAGTACATGAAGGCGACCAGCGCTCCCCCGGCCAGGGCCACACCGATGAACGCCGCGACCAGCGACTCCATCAGGAACGGCAGCTGGATGTAGAGGCTGGAGGCGCCGACCAGCCGCATGATGCCGATCTCGCGGCGCCGGGCGAACGCGGCCAGCCGGATCGTGTTGCCGACCTGGAGGACCGCCGCGACGACCAGGAAGCCGGCGATGCCGATCGCCCCCCACTTCATCACGTTCATCCAGAAGTAGATCGGCTTGAGCACCTCGCGGAGGTCCCGCACCGTGTTGACGCCCTCGAGCCCGGAGACCTGGCTCTTGATGCCCATGAACTTCTCGGGGTTCTTCAGCTGCACCCAGTAGGACTCCTGCATGTCGGAGGCCTTGATCGACTCGTAGACGCGCTGCTCCGTCTCGTCGTTGGAGACGTAGGCGCTCTTCCACTTCTGGTAGGCCTCCTGCTTGCTCTGCAGGCGCCACGACGCGACCTCGGGGTGGGTCTCGAGGACCTTCTCGATCTCGTCCTTCTGCGGCCCGGTGACCTCACCGTTCAGGCAGTTCGCGGTGGTGGAGTTCTGGTTGCACAGGAAGACGGTGATCTGGAGCTTGCTGCCCCAGTACTCCTCCGCCTTCTGTGCCTGCGCGTTGAGCAGCAGGCCCATCCCGACGAGGGTGAGCGAGACGAAGATCGTGACGATGACCGCGATGGACATCGACACGTTGCGCTTGAGCCCGTTGCCGAGCTCGGAGAAGACGTAGGTCAGCTGCATCGAGTAGTTCCTGGTCCTTGCTCAGTGCTGGTAGCCGTACACACCGCGCGACTGGTCGCGCACGATGTGGCCGCCGGACAGTTCGATCACGCGCTTGCGCATCTGGTCGACGATGCCTGCGTCGTGGGTGGCCATGATCACGGTCGTCCCGGTCCGGTTGATCCGGTCCAGGAGCTTCATGATGCCGACCGAGGTGTTCGGGTCGAGGTTTCCGGTGGGCTCGTCGGCGATCAGGATCATCGGCCGGTTCACGAACGCCCGGGCGATCGCCACGCGCTGCTGCTCACCGCCGGAGAGCTCGTCGGGCATCCGGTTGCCCTTGCCCTCCAGGCCGACCAGCTCGAGGGTCTCGGGGACCACCTTGTTGATGTGGCTGCGCGGCTTGCCGATCACCTGCAGGGCGAACGCCACGTTCTCCGTGACGGTCTTGTTCGGCAGCAGGCGGAAGTCCTGGAAGACGGTGCCGATCTGGCGGCGCAGGCCCGGGACCTTCCAGCCGGCCAGGCGGTTGATCTCCTTGCCGGCGACGTACACCTTGCCGTGGGTGGGCCGCGCCTCGCGCAGCACCAGCCGCAGGAAGGTGGACTTGCCGGAGCCCGAGGCGCCGACGAGGAAGACGAACTCCCCCTTCTCCACCTCCAGGCTTACGTCGTCGAGCGCAGCGCGGCTCTGGCCGGCGTACGTCTTGGTCACATTCTCGAACCGAATCACGGGCGTGGTTGGCCGGGCTCGGGGACACAGGATTCAACGCCACGCGCACCTGGAGGTATGCGGCGTATCCGACCAACAAACGAGTCTAGGTGACGATGGTGACCCTCCCTAACAGGGTGATCGGTCGGGTGTTTCGCATACGTTGGTGCCATGCCCCGTCCGACCGCCGCCGCCGTGTCCGTCCCACGGAGCCGCCGCCGGTGGGGTACGGCGCTCCTGCCGCTCGTGCTCGCGGTGACCGGCTGTACGTCCTCCCCGGAGCCGAAGGCCGGGCCCTCCCCCAGCGCGAGCGAGCCGCCGGTCAGCCGGGTCGACCTGAGCGGGCTGCCCGTCGCGCGGGCGGCCTTCTGCGACCTGCTCGACCAGGAGTCGATCGGCGACGCGCTCGGCGGCACGGTGATCGGCACGGACCACTACGGCAACGGCGACGAGGTGAACATCACCCCGGACCTCGAGGACATCTCGCACGAGTTCAACTGCACCTACTACGGCGCTCCCCCCGCCAAGGCACGGGTGTGGGTGTTCGCCCGCCCGGTGCTCGAGCCGGAGGCCCGGTCCCTGGTCCGGGAGGCACGGCGGGACGACGGCTGCTCGTTCCCGGACACGGTCGGGTTCGGCTCGCCGTACGTCGCCTCGGTCTGCCGCGCGGACACCGACCAGCGGGCGGTCCGGGTGCGGCTGCAGGGCCTGTTCGGCGACAGCTGGCTCAGCTGCGAGCTGACCCGGCCCGGCTCGGCCAAGGAGGGCCGCACGGAGCAGGCGGTCGCGGCCGCGGAGCAGTGGTGCACCGACGTAGTGACCACGATCGGCGCCCGCCCCTGACGGGACGGCACGCCGCGTGTGAGGCGCAGGTCAGGAGACGGCGGCCTTGTCGGCGCCGCGGCGCCAGCGGATGCCCGCCTCCAGGAAGGCGTCGATCTCGCCGTCGAAGACCGCCTGCGGGTTGCCGGTCTCGTAGTCGGTGCGCAGGTCCTTGACCAGCTGGTAGGGGTGCAGCACGTAGTTGCGCATCTGGTCGCCCCACGAGCCCTGCACGTCGCCGCGGAGCTCGTCGAGCTGCGCGCGCTCCTCGGCCTTCTTCAGGGCGAGCAGCTTGGCCTTGAGGATCACCATCGCGCTGGCCTTGTTCTGCAGCTGGCTCTTCTCGTTCTGACAGCTGACCACGGTGCCGGTCGGGATGTGCGTGAGGCGCACCGCGGAGTCGGTGGTGTTGACCGACTGGCCGCCGGGGCCCGAGGAGCGGTAGACGTCGACGCGGATCTCGTCCTCGGGGACGTCGATCTCGTCGGTCTGCTCGAGGACCGGGACGACCTCGACCGCGGCGAACGACGTCTGCCGGCGGCCCTGGTTGTCGAACGGGCTGATCCGCACCAGGCGGTGGGTGCCGGCCTCGACCGAGAGGGTGCCGTAGCCGTACGGCGCGTGGATCGCGAAGGTCGCGGACTTGAGGCCGGCCTCCTCCGCGTAGGAGGTGTCGAAGACCTCGACGTTGTAGTTGTTGCGCTCCGCCCAGCGGGTGTACATCCGCATGAGCATCTCGGCGAAGTCGGCCGCGTCGACGCCGCCCGCGCCGGAGCGGATGGTCACGAGGGCCTCACGGGAGTCGTACTCGCCGGAGAGCAGGGTGCGGACCTCGAGCTGCTCGACGGCCTTGTGCACCTTGCGGAGCTCGGCTTCGGCCTCGGCCATGGAGTCGCTGTCACTCTCCTCGGCGGCGAGCTCGGCGAGGATGCCGAGGTCCTCGATCCGGCCGTGCAGCCGGGTGAACCGGTCCAGCTCGCCCTGGAGGGCGGAGAGCCGGCCGGTCACGCGCTGGGCGTTGGCCTGGTCGTCCCACAGGTCAGGCGCGGCGACCTGCTCACCGAGGTCGGCGATCTCGGCGCGCATGGCGTCGAGGTCGAGCACCTGCTCGATGGTGTGCATCGTCGCCTTGAGCTGCTTGATCTGGGTTTCGAAGTCGGGGCCTGCCACGAGCGCAAGGTTACGCGACGTTCGGCGGCTGACCTACCGGCGCAGGTAGGTCACCCGTCCGCGTGGTCCCGTACCCGGCCCCGTACGGGTGCGGAACCACGCCCGCCGGTCAGCTGGCTTCGTCGCCGCGCCCGAAGCCGTTCGGGCCGGTCGAGCTGCTCTCGTAGCTGTCGCCGGAGCCGGTGTGGCTCTTGGCCTTGTCCACGGCGGAGGAGGCGGCGTCCTTGGCGACGTGCTTCGCCTCGTCCACCTTCTTCTGCACGGTGGGGTTGGTGCGGAGCTTCTGGGCCTGGGTGGCGATCTGTTCGTAGCGCTCACGGCCGGCCTTGGCGCCGAGGACGTACCCCGCGGCGGCCGCACCGACCACCATCAGCTTCTTCATCATGTCTGTCCCCTTCGTCGTCTCTGGTGGCTCCCTGACGGAAGCCCTGCTCTCCAGGCGTTACCCCGGCGGGCTGGTTCCAATCAGGGGCATGTGTCTTCGTGGCCTCGGGTACCTCGTGGGAGACCAGGCCCGGGCCGGCGGACCCGGGCCCCGACGAGAGGAGCAGGCGATGCCCCAGCAGTCGTGGAGCAAGAAGCGCGAGCGGCAGTACGACCACATCAAGGAAGGTCTCGAGGACCGCGGCCGCGGCGAGGAGCAGGCGGAGGAGATCGCCGCCCGCACGGTCAACAAGGAGCGGGCGCGCGCCGGCGAGTCGGAGCAGGCGAGCCGTACGTCGACCAGGGACGTCTCCTCGGGTCGCCGCGGCGGGAAGCGTTCGCACCAGGGTGCCGGCGGGCGTACGAGGGACCAGCTCTACGAGGAGGCCAAGCGGAAGGGCGTGGAGGGCCGCTCGAAGATGAGCAAGGCGGAGCTGGAGAAGGCCGTCGGCCGCTGACCCGGGCGTGGACCGGGGGCCGCGCCGCCGCACCGAACCTGCGGGCACGAAAAAGCCGGGCCGTCCTGACAGCGGCGTACGTGTCAGCGACGAGCCCGGCTCTTCTGTCGTGCTGAGGTTCTCCTAGTCGGAGAGCTCGGTGCGCAGGTCGGACAGGATGCGCGACAGCAGCCGCGACACCTGCATCTGCGTCACGCCGATGTCCCCGGCGATCTGCTCCTGCGTCCATCCGTGGAAGAAGCGCAGCTCGAGGATCCGGCGATCCCGCGGCTTGAGCTTGCGCACCGCCGGGCCGAGCAGGATCCGCGCCTCCGCGCGGCCCAGGTCGGCGTCGTCGGCACCGAGGAGCTCACCAAGCGACGTGGAGCCGTCCTCCCCGACGGGGACGTCGAGCGAGGCCGGGGTGAAGCAGCCGTCGGCGGCGAGAGCCTCGACGACCGAGTCCACGTCGATGGACAGGTACGCCGCGACCTCGCTGGGCTTCGGCGACCGGTGGAGCGTCTGCGAGAGCTCGGTCGACGCACGGGAGATCTGTGCCTGCAGCTCCTGGATCCGGCGGGGCGGGCGAACCGTCCAGCCGAAGTCGCGGAAGTAACGCTTGACCTCACCGGTGACGGTGGGGACGGCGTAGCTGAGGAAGTCTCTCTCGTACGACGGGTCGAACCCCTGGACGGCCTTCACGAGGCCGACGTAGGCGGCCTGGAGGAGGTCGTCCTTGGCGATGCCCCGGTCGCGGTACCGGGCGGCGATGGCCCGGGCCACCCCCATGTTGAGCACCACGACCTCGTCGCGCAGTCTCTTGCGCTCCACGTCGTCGGTGGTCTCCGCGATCTGCGCCAGAAGGCGGGCGGTGATTTCGCTGCGGTCAGCCTCAGGGACCAGATCGGTCGAGACGGGCTGTGTGGTCAGATCTTGCTCATGTAGCTCAGGTGAAGCGGTCATCGTGACCTCTTACTTACTCATGGAGCTGAGTGGCACGTTGGCTGAACCACCACTCGCACTAAAGCACCTCGTGGTCAGGACGGCAAGCCAGGATGACCCGAATGTCACAGATTGAGAGTTAAACGACTGCCCCGAACGGACTACTGACACTGACCCTTCTGTTCAGTCTCCGATAATCACCACCGATGCGGCGGTGGCGGTGACCAGCGGCCGGCGCGCGACCCCGGGCACGGAAAGGGGCAGGTCGAGCGGTGCACCGACGCGGACGACCACCCGGTCGGCCCGGGCGGAGACCTCGTAGGAGAGCCCCGGGTAACTGCCGGTGGCGCCCAGCGCACCGAGGTAGTCGGCGACGTACTGCTCCGCCGCGACCGGGTCGATCCGCGCCCGCTCCCCCAGGCCACCCGTGTAGACCTGCTCGCCCTGCACACCGTCGGCGGCGGCCAGCGCCGCGCCGTCGGCGAGCGAGCTCAGCCCCTGCCGGTGCAGGTAGGCGGCCGAGGCGTCCACCACGACCGCGACCATCAGCGCGGCGACCACGGCGAAGCCGACGATCAGCAGGCTGGTCTGACCGCACTCCCCCGCCGGGCGGCCGCTGGGGACCGGGCGGACCCGGCTCACGGCCGATCCTCCCGGAAGGTGCCGTAGGGCACCCGGTGCACCGCGTCGACCGCGATGCTCGGGGTCTGCCCGCCGAGTGCGGTCGGCAGCAGCGGCAACGGCACGGAGTAGCCGACGGTCACGGTGATCACGGACCCCGGCGCGAGACAGTTCCGCGGGTCGGGCTCGCACCGGAAGCCGAGCGTCTCGCGTCCGGGGTCGAGCGACTGGTCCTGCAGCGCGAGCACCGCGGCCGCGGTCGCTTGTCCGGGCGCGACCGACTCGCTCGGCGCAACCGCGTAGGCACGACCCGCCGCCCGCGCCGCGCCGCTGACGCCGAACGCCGCCCGCTGCACCTCGAAGACCGCGAGCACGATGTAGAGCAGCGGCACCAGGAGCAGGAGTGCGAGCCAGGTGACCTCGACCAGCGCCGTGCCGCGCTCGCCGCGGGGCGCGCCGCCGCGGCTCACGGCACGACCTCCTCGACCGCGTGCCCGGACACCGAGAGCCGCACGCCCGGCCCCCACAGACCCAGCGGCGGGACCTCGGCCTCCACGTCGACGCGGACCGCCTGGGCGCCCTGGACGTCGACCATCTGCGCGGTGACCCCGGAGGCGAACCGCGACGCGAGGGCACCCGCGATCTGCTCGCGGGTACGTGCCGCGCCGGCCTCGGCTGGGCGGTCCACCACGGCGGCGTACCGGGCACCCTCGGATGCCGCCGCCGTGAGGGTGTTCCGCACGTGGAGCACCAGCGCCACCTGGAGGATGCCGAGGAACAGCGGCACCAGCACCACCAGGACCAGCACGAAGTCGACCACCGCGGACCCGACCTGGGACCGTCGCGCCAGCGGAGCCATCGCTCAGCCCGACACCGAGCTGAGCGCGTCGGACAGCATCTGCGACAGCGCGTCGCCGGCGACCGCCCACAGCGCCGCCACCAGCCCGGCGGTCATCACGGTGATGAGCACCCAGCCGGGCACGTCACCCCGCTCGCCGGTGCGTCCCTCGCGCAACCGGGCCGCGGCGAGTGAACAGGTACGGATCAGCAGGTCGGTCATCGGTTTCCCCTCTTGTCTGCATCGAACGACTCGTTCACGGCGTCACCAGCCGCAACCCCACGACTCCCGGCCAGAAGGCGAAGAGCACGGTCACCGGCAGGACCAGGAAGACCACCGGCACCATCATCAGGACCTCCTTGCGCGCGCCCGACTCGATGAGGGCGCGCCGCCCCGCCTCTCGCACGTCCGCTGCCTGCGCGTGCAGGACATCGGTGAGCGGGGTGCCGCGCTCCACCGCCACCGCCATGGCCTCGGCGAACCGGGCCACCACCGGAAGGCCGGAGCGCCCGGCCATCTCGTCGAGCGCACGGGCGACCGGCGTGCCCGTCCGGATCGCGGCAAGGACGCCGGACAGGTCCGCGGACAGCTCGCCGTGCGAGCGGGTGACGACCCGGTCCAGCCCGGAGACGGGTCCCTCCCCCGCGACGACGGCGAGGGCGAGGAGCTCGGCGATCGCGGGGAACTCCGCCAGGATCCGCCGCTCCCGCTCGCGGACCTGGGTCGTCAGCCGGTTCTCGCGCAACAGCGCGCCGAGCACGAAGGCGACGCAGCACAGGATGAGCAGGGGGACGGCGCGTCCGGGCGAGCGGAGCATGACCACGAGCGACAGGGCCGCGGCCACCGCGAAGGCCGCCAGTCCCCACAGCACCTGCTCGACCCGGAAGTCGTGCACGCTCATGGCGAGGTTGGCGCGTTCGAGCCGTCGTCGCACCGACGTGGCGCCGCCCAGCACCCGGTCGAGCGAGTCGGCGCCGGAGCGGAGGAACGGGCCGAACGCGCCGCCGAGGACACCGGGCGCCCGGCCCGCCTGGAGCTCGGGCAGGACGGCGAGCTGCGGCAGGTCGCGGACGTAGGGCAGGACGCGGGTGTCGAGCCTCGGGCGGCGCAGCACGATCACCCGGCTCAGCGCCAGGATGGTGCCGAAGCCGACCCCCGCGCCGAGCAGCCCGCCCCATGCCGCCAGGCTCACGAGAGGATCCGCCTCTCCTGCGGCAGCCGCCCCAGCCGGACCATGAGCCGGTAGGCGACGAGACAGCAGCCGGCACCGACGGCGAGCACCACCACGCCGGCGGGCGATGCGTAGCGCGAGATCACCTCGCGCTGGAAGGAGAGCAGGAGCAGCACCGCCCACGGTGCGGCGACGGCCAGCCTCGCCCCGTTGACGGCCCAGGCCTGCCGCGCCTCGAGCTCGGAGCGGGTGCGGGCGTCCTCGCGGAGGTAGCCCGACAGGTTCCGCAGCAACCGACCGAGATCCCCGCCGCCCACCTCACGCGCGACCCGCAGCCCTTCGACCACCCTGTCGCCCACGGGGTCGGCCAGCCGGACCTTGAGCCGGTCGAGGCACTCGCCGAACCGGCCAGTCACCTGGTAGTCCACGGCGAAGACCCGGAACGGCTCGCGCAGCGGATCGGGTCCCCGGGTGCCCAGCTGGGCCAGCGCCTCGGGCAAGGACATGCCTGCCCGCACGGCCGAGGCCAGGTTGTCGACGGCCTCCGGCCACACCTCCGCGAGCTCCCGCTGCCTCCGGCGGGCGCGCCCGCTGAGCAGGGCGAGCGGCAGGTACCCGGCGAGCAGCGCGAACGTGATGCTGACCGGCGCAGTCCCCGAGACCACCTGGACCGAGAGCCCGGCCGTGACCGCTGCGCCGAGGCACACCACGACCACGCCGCCCGGACGGGTCCCGGCCAGCCCGGCGCCGTGCAACAGCGTGGTCAGCCGGGACGGCGGACGATCCCGACGCACCGGCTGCCGCGGCGAGGCGAAAGCGAGGAAGACCAGGAGCAGGCCGACGCCGACTCCGAGCCCGAGAGCCGTCCCCATGTCAGCCGGCCTCGTTCAGGAGAGCGTGCACGTCGACCCCGATCCGGGCGTACCGCTCGGGACGCGGCGGCATCCCGGTGAGGCGCACCAGCCCGTCCTGCTGCCGCACGAAGACCGTCTCGGTCTCGATCGTGTCCTGCTCCACCCGGCCGGGGACCGCGACGATCTCGTTGACCCGTCGTACCCCGTGCTCGTCGATGCCCAGGTGCACGACCAGGTCCACCGAGGCGGCCACGGTGGGAACGACGAACCGTGCACTGATGTTCTCCCCCGCCAACAGCGGCAGCGTGCACATCTTCACCAGGGCCTCGCGGGCGCTGTTCGCGTGCAGCGACGCCATCCCGGGGAGTCCGGCGTTGAGCGCGAGCAGCAGGTCGAGGCACTCCTGCGCCCGCACCTCGCCGACGATCACCCGGGAGGGGCGCATCCGCAGGCTCTCCTTGACCAGGTCGCGCAACGTGACCTCGCCGGTGCCCTCGAGGCCGGACTGCCGGGTCTGCAACGCGACCCAGTCGGGGTGGTTGAACCGGAGCTCGAAGACCTCCTCCGCCGAGATCACCCGGTCCTCGCCGGGGATGCTCGCCGCGAGGCAGTTCAAGAAGGTCGTCTTGCCCGCCTGGGTCCCTCCTGCCACCACGACGTTGAGCCCGGCGCGGACCGACGCGTCGAGGAAGGACGCCGCCTGCGTGGTGAGGCTGCCGAGCTCGACCAGGTCGTGCATACGCGAGGCGCGCACCACGAACTTGCGGATGTTGACCGCGCTGAAGCCACGCGAGATCCCTTCGAGCACCACGTGCAGCCGGTGGCCGTCGGGCAGCATCGCGTCGACGAACGGCTGGGACAGGTCGACCCGGCGCCCGCTCGACTTGAGCATCCGCTCCACCAGCTCGTCGACCTGCGCCCGGCTGAGGATCGTGCTGGTCAGCTCGTGCCGCCCGGCCCGCGCCACGAACACCCGGCTCGGGTCGTTGACCCAGACCTCCTCCACCGTCGGGTCGTCGAGGTACCGCTGGAGCGGACCGAAACCGGCCACCCGCGCGACGAGCTCCTCGACCACGGCCTCGGGGTCCCCGAGCGGCGACACCGATCCGGTCAGGCTGCGCTGGTCGTGGTCCTGGACCAGCCGCTCGGCGAGCCCGCGGACCAGGCGTACGTCGGCCTGCGGGTCCACGCCGTCCCGGCGGACCACCTCACGCAGCGCTGCGTCGAGCGTCTCGACCACGTCGTCGTGCGGGTCGGCGTGCACCAGGCTCATGAAGGGTCCCCGTCCACCGTTTCGTCCCTGATTCCCGATTCGGCAGTCTCACCCAACTTCGTCCGATTCGGCTAGACCCCGGTCGAGGATCTGTGGACAGGTCGGGGCTCCTGTGACAGGAGCGTCGCCAGTGACGTCCACGCCCGGTGCTGCCCCGCCCTGTCGGAGGGGGACGCCGACCGGCGCCGCCGACTCCCAGGCCAGCCCAGGTGCGCTATTGCGGGTGGCCGACGGAACTGTTCACACTTGAACTAACGTCCAGGCCGGGGGGCCCGGGCCCATTGGGGGGATCCAATGGTTCAGACAAGCCGTGTAGAGGCCGCTGCCACCGTGAGGGCGGAGACCGTCGAAGTACTGAGCCTCTGCACGCCGTGCAGTCTCGGCATCCATTCCTGCTGCAACACCCGCATGCGCGCGTGCCACTGCTACGCGGACTGGCACCGGGTCTCGCGACCGGCTGTCCGGGTGGTCCAGGTACGACGCAAGCCGGTCCGCTAGCTCCGACTGACCCCAGCGCCGCGCTGCCGGACTCGGGAACTGTCGGACACGGCGGACGAACCGCGGCTCGCCAGCGGCCCAATGAGCCATGTGGGCCATGGACCCAAACGGTGCGTAGAGCGCAACGTCATGGGTGTCGTGAATTGTCGGCAGCAGACGGCGCTGCCACGCGGCCCAGCGGAACGCAGGGAAGGGCCGAGCCGACCGGTCAGGGGGAACGTCCATGTCATCGAGCGCGCAGGGATCTACGGGGAAGCGGGCACCACACCGGAGGGGACCTGCTCTCACCCGGGTCCTGACGGTCCTCCTGCTGGGTCTTGCCGCTGCCGTCGTCGGCGTACCGCAGTCCCAGGCGGCGTCACCCACGGTGGTCAGCCTGACCTTCGACGACGGCCAGGCCAGCCACTACTCGACGCTCCCGATGCTGCAGAGCCGGGGCATGAAGGGCACCTTCTACATCAACTCCGACCTGGTCGGCGACTCCAGCTACTACATGACCTGGCCGCAGATCCAGGAGCTGTACGCCGCCGGCAACGAGATCGGCGGCCACACCCTGACCCACGTGAACCTCAACAACGTGAGCGTCTCCACGGCCACCCGCGAGGTCTGCGACGACCGGACCAACCTGGTCGACCGGGGGCTCGGCCCGGTGACGTCGTTCGCCTACCCCTACGCGGCGGCGAACTCCACTTCCCAGTCGGTCGTCGAGTCCTGCGGCTACACCAGCGGCCGCGGGGTGGGCAGCCTGCGCGACGACTGCGGCGGGTGTGCCTACGCCGAGACCATCCCGCCGGCCAACCCGTACCGGCTGCGGACCGCCCTCGACGCCACGAGCAGCACGACCCTGGCGCAGCTCCAGACCGTGGTCATCAACGCCGAGAACAACGGCGGCGGCTGGGTCCCGCTGGTGTTCCACGGGGTCTGCCCCTCCTGCACCGGCAGCAACTCCTTCAGCCCGGCGACGTTCACCGCCTTCCTCGACTGGCTCCAGCAGCGCAGCTCCAGCGGCACCGTCGTGCGCACCGTGGGCGAGGTCATGGGCGGCACCTCCACGCCTCCCCCGCCGCCGGCGCCCGCCGCACCGACCACGAGCATCGCCTGTGACCAGGCGGCGTGCTCGACCGGCTGGTACCGCAAGACCTCGGTCTCGGTGGCGCTCACGGCGACCGACCCGGTCGGATCGGCGACCACCACCTACTACACGACCGACGGGAGCGACCCGACAACCAGCGGGTCGAGGGTCCAGTACGCCGGACCGTTCTCGGTGACACAGACGACGACGGTGCGGTACTACTCGACCAACGCCGCCGGGCTGGACGAGACGCCGCGCTCGCAGACCGTCCGGCTCGACGCCGCCGCGCCCGCGGTGAGCATCACCAGCCCGACCGCGGGATCCTCCATCGCCCGCCGCACGGGCACGGTGACCGTCAGCGCCACCGCCCAGGACCTGGGCACCGGCTCCGGGGCCCCCTCCGGCATCGCGCGCGTCGTGTTCTACGACGGGACCACGACGCTGGGCACCGCGACCGCGCCCACCACCGGGACGACGACGTACTCGGTGTCCTGGCGGGTGCGCAACGCCGCGGTGCGGCAGCACACGCTGACCGCGGTGGCCACGGACGTCGCGGGCGGCTCGACCACGTCCGCGGGCGTCACGGTCTCCATCACCCGGTAGGCCGACCGGATCGCGACCGGCACCCCTGCTTCCCGCCCGGGCAGGTGTGCCGCCGCATGCCCGGGCAGATTCTCGGACACCTGGGTTAAGCGACCACAAGCCTGGGTAAAAGGTCCTCGGTTGTGCAATCGACGTGCGGGCCCCCGCCGTGTCTCGGGAGCGGCGGGGCTCGCACGTCAGCCACCCACCGTCGTACGGCGGCCGCCGCGGCTTCAGCCCTTCGGCGCCGTACCGAGCTCCCGGCCGAACACGTCCCCGTCCGCGGCCACCCGCTCCATCACCGCGTCCAGGTCGAGCTGGCGCAGCGCGTCCTTCTTCTCCGCCCCCTCCTCGACCTCCGCCCAGGTCCGCGGCGCGGCGACGTACGGCGCGTCGGTCCCCCGCAGCGAGTACGGGCTGATCGTGGTCTTCGACGCGGTGTTCTGGCTCCAGTCGAGGAACACCTTGCCCGGCCGCTTCGCCTTGGTCATCTGCCACAGGACCAGGTCGGCGTGCGACCCGGACAGCTCCTTGGCGATCTGCTGGGCGAGGTCGCGCACCTCCTCGGCGTTCTTCCGCCCGGGCAGCGCGGCGTACAGGTGCAGCCCCTTGCTGCCGCTCGTCACCGGCGCCGACGCCAGGCCGAGGTCGGCGAGCTTGTCCCGCACCAGCAGCGCCACCTGGGCGCACTCGTGCAGGCCGGCGGGCGCACCCGGGTCGAGGTCGACGACCAGCCGGTCGGGGTTCTTCGGCTGGTGGTTGCGGCCGAACGTCCACTGGTGCACGTGCAGCTCGAGCGAGGCGAGGTTAGCCAGGTAGGTCAGCGCCGCGAGGCTCTCGACCACCGGGTAGCTGATCGTGTCGCCGCCACCGCGCGACCCGGTCGACGAGACGGTCTCGTAGCGCAGCCAGTCCGGCGCCCCCGGCGGCAGGTTCTTCTCGAAGAAGCTGCCCTCCCCGGTCCCGTTGGGCCACCGGATCCGGGTCACCGCCCGGTCCGCGAGGTGCGGCAGCAGCACCGGCGCGACCTGCGCGTAGTAGTGCAGCACCTCGCCCTTGGTGGTCCCGGTGGCCGGGTAGAGCACCTTGTCGAGGTTGCTGATCTTCAGCCGGTGCCCGTCCACCTCGACGGTCACCTCCTGCTCCTGCTGCTTGGGCACCGTCGCGCTCACTTCCCCAGGTCGTCGGGTGACAGGTCGGTCCGCACGCCCAGGTAGCTCGGCTGCCGCAGCCGCCCGCCGCGGGTGAGCCCGAGCGAGGCCAGCTCGACCACGAGCCCGGGACGCACCCAGACCGTACCGACGGCGTCGACCCGCGGCACCTCGTCGCAGAAGGGGGGCGCGTCCGCGCACAGCGGCCCGAGCAGCTCCTTGAGCTGCTGCCCCCGCCGCCCGGCGATCCCGCTGCCCACCCGGCCGCGGTAGAGCAGGCCCTCCGGACCGGGCTCCCCGACGAGCAGGGCGCCCACCCGGCTCGTGCTGTCGGTCTCGTAGCGCCAGCCGCCGACGACGTACGACTGGGACGGCCGGTTCGGGAACTTCAGCCAGTCGGGGCTGCGCCGGCCGGGGAGGTAGCGCGAGTCGAGCTTCTTGCTCACCACGCCCTCGAGCCCCTGCTCCACGGTGGCCCGCACCAGGGCCGGCCCGTCGTCGTACGTGCCCGGCACCTGCCAGCGCGGCCCGGACAGACCCAGCGACTCCAGCGTCTTGCGGCGGACGCTCAGCGGCTCGCTGGTCAGGTCCCGGCCGTCGAGCTCGAGCAGGTCGAACACGATCAGCGTCACCGGGTTGGCCTCCGCGAGCACCCGCGCCCGCTGCACGTTGCCGACGTGCATCCGGTCCGCCAGTGCGCCGAACGTCGGGACTCCCCCGGCCATCGCGACGACCTCCCCGTCGAGCAGCACGTCGTGGCCGAGCCCGCCGAGGTCGTGCAGCTCCGGGAAGCTCGCGGTCACGTCGTTCTCGTTGCGCGACCACAGCCGCAGGACGCCGTCGCGGACCTCAGCGAGCACGCGCATGCCGTCCCACTTCACCTCGTGCATCCAGCCCGGTCCAGTGGGTACGACCGTTCCTCGACTAGCCAGCATCGGGCGCATGGGTCCATCCTGACCTACAGGCCGGTGCATCGTGTCGCACCGCGGCAGAGAGGGGACCCCACGTGCGTGCCATCTGGAAGGGCGCCGTGTCGTTCGGCCTGGTCAGCGTGCCGGTCAAGCTCTACGCGGCGACCGAGAGCCACGACGTGCAGTTCCGTCAGGTGCACGCCAAGGACGGCGGCCGGATCAAGTACCAGCGCGTGTGCAGCATCGACGGTGAGGAGGTCGCGTACGCCGACATCGCCAAGGGCTACGAGACCGACGACGGCCAGATGGTGATCCTCGACGACGACGACCTCGCCGAGCTGCCCTCCTCGAGCAGCCGCGAGATCTCGGTGGAGAAGTTCGTGCCCAGCGAGCAGATCGACCCGCTGCTGCTGGAGAAGTCCTACTACCTCGAGCCCGACAAGGCCGCCGCCAAGCCCTACGCGCTGCTGCGCGAGTCGCTCAAGGAGGCCGACCGGATGGCGGTGGTCACCGTCGCCCTGCGCAACCGCACCAGCACCGCGGTGCTGCGCGTGCGCGACGACGTGATCGTGCTCCAGACGATGATGTGGCCCGACGAGATCCGCAAGCCCGACTTCGCCGGCCTCGACGCCAAGGAGAGCGAGGTCAAGCCGCAGGAGCTGAAGATGGCCCGGCTGCTCGTCGACACCCTGGCCGGCGACTACGACTCGACCGAGTACGAGGACGACTACCGCGGAGCGGTCGAGGCGATCGTGCAGGCCAAGCTCGAGGGCGGCGAGGTCAAGCACGCCCCTGCGGCGAAGGAGAGCACCGGCGAGGTGGTCGACCTGCTCGCGGCCCTGCAGCGCAGCGTCGACGCGGCGAAGACCTCCCGCGGGGAGAGCGCGTCCTCCGAGACCACCGCGGCCGCCGAGCCCGCCGGCGAGTCCGCCGGCGAGGAGCCGGCCGAGGAGGCCGCGTCCGAGGAGGCGGCGTCCGGCGGGGGCGGCACCAAGACGGCCACGAAGAAGTCCGCCACGACCTCGTCGTCCACCAAGAAGGCAGCCGCGAAGAAGGCCCCGGCCAAGAAGGCGGCCGCGAAGAAGTCCGCGGGCAAGTCCTCCACCGCGAAGAAGACCACCGCCAAGAAGACCGCGAAGAAGGCCAGCTGACCTTGTGGCCGCCGCGGGACGTCGGCGCTCAGCCGGTTGGGCGCTCCTCGGTCACGTGCCGCGCCGCCGCGGGCGAGTCGGGGAAGCGTACGGCGGCCGCGTGGCTCAGCGCGTCCGACAGCCGCGGCGCGACCAGGTTGAGCACCTCCGCGACCGACCCGGCGAGGGTGTTCACGGTCAGCGGCCGCTCCTCCAGCGCCCGCACCACCTTCGCCGCCGCCTGCTCCGGGCTCAGCGCGGGCGTGCGCGCGTAGAGGTCGGTCGGCCCGATCATGTCGGTGCGCACCAGGGACAGCCGGACGTTGGTGAAGGTGACCCCGTCGCCGTACGCCTCCCGCCCCACGATCCGGCTGAAGGAGTCGAGCGCGGTCTTCGAGGCGATGTAGGCGGAGAACTTCGGCGCCTTCACCTGCACGCCCCAGGTCACGATGTTCACCACGTGACCGAAGCGCTGCTCGCGCATGTGCGGCAGCAGCCCGAGCACCAGCCGCACCGGCGCGAAGTAGTTGATCGCCATCGTCCGCTCGTAGTCGTGCATCCGGTCGTAGGACAGCGCCACCGACCGGCGGATCGAGCGCCCGGCGTTGTTGACCAGCATGTCCACGCCGCCGTGCACGCGCAGCACCGTCTCGACCAGCCGGTCGACCGCGCGGGGGTCGGTGAGGTCGCAGGGGTGGGCGTACGCCGTGCCGCCTGCCGCCTCGATCCGCGCGACCACCCGGGCCAGCTCGTCCGCGCGCCGGGCCACCAGCACCGGGGTCGCGCCGCGGGCGGCGACGGCGAGCGCGGTGGCCTCGCCGATCCCCGACGAGGCGCCGGTGACCAGCACCGTCCTGCCCTTCAACGGGCTAGCCGGGTCGACCCCGGGCAGCAGGCGTACGGCGCGCCGCGCCCAGGCCTTGGGCGTGGTGAGCAGCAGCCCGCTCATGCGAGCCCCGGCCGGGCGTCGGCCCACGGCCGGGCCTGCTCGAGCTGCGCGGAGACGGTGAGCACGGTGGGCTCGTCGTGCGGCCGGCCGACCAGCTGCACCGACAGCGGCAGGCCGTCCGAGCCGAAGCCGGCCGGGACCGCCGCGGCGGGGTTGCCGGTGATGTTCCACAGCGCGGTGAAGGCGATCATCGGCTGCGCCTTCCACGCCGCGCGCAGCGCGCCCGCGCCGTCCAGGACGCCGACCTCCGGCGGCCGCGAGGCGATCGTGGGCGTGAGCAGCAGGTCGTGGGTGTCGAAGACCCGGTTCACCTTCGCGGCCACCTTCTCGCCCTGCCGGATCGCCCACTCGACGGTGCGCGGGCGGACCCACGCACCGAGGCGCAGCGTCTCGCGGGTGCGCCGCTCGAGCAGCTCGGGGTGCTCGACCTCGTCGGCCTCGGCGCGCACCCCGCCGAAGAACTGCGGCACGAACGCCGCGGTGCTGTCGGGGTAGTGCGGGTCGACCTCCTCCACGTGGTGGCCGAGCCGCTCCAGCAGGGACGCGGTCTCGTGCACGGCGTGGATGTGCTCCAGCTCGGCGCGGAAGCCCCGGACCGCGGACCTGGTGGACCAGCCGATGCGCAGCGGGCGCACCGTCCCCTCGGCCGCCCGGACCGCGTCGACGAACGACGAGGACGGTTCGTCGGCGTGGAAACGGTCGCCGGGCATGGCGCCGCGGATCACGTCGTACACGAGCGCACTGTCGAGCACGCCGCGGGTCAGCGGGCCGGTGGTGCCCAGCGACCACCACAGGTGCGGGTGCGGAGCGCTGGTGACCCGGCCGCGCTGGGGCTTGAGGCCGTACAGCCCGCAGCAGGCCGCCGGGATCCGGATCGACCCTCCCCCGTCGCCGCCGATGCCGACCGGGACCAGGCCCGCGGCGACCGCCGCGGCGCTGCCGCCGCTGGAGCCGCCCGTGGACCGGGTGGTGTCCCAGGGGTTGCGGGTGAGGCCGTACGCGGTGGACTCGGTGAACGGCCACTGCCCGAACTCCGGCATCGCGGTCTTGCCGACCACGACGGCGCCCGCGGCCCGGAGCCGCCGCACGACCTCGCCGTCCGCGGCCGCCGGGCGGGTGTTCGCGCGGCCCCCGAAGGTGGTGACCTGGCCGGCCACGTCGAGCTCCTCCTTGATCGCCACCGGCACTCCGTGCAGCGGCCCGAGGTCCTCCCCGCGCGACCGCGCCGCGTCCCGGGCGTCAGCCTCCGCCCTCGCCTCCTCGCGGAGCACCACGGTGAAGGCGTGCAGCCGTCCGTCGACCCGGTCCACCCGGTCCAGGCAGCCGTCGAGGAGCTCACGCGCGGAGACCGCGCCCTTCCGCAGCAGCCGCGCCTGCTCCGACACCCCGGCGTAGAACGTCTCGTCCGTCATGGAAGCGACCGTACTGGGCGTATGCCGCCACGCATACCGCCGCCCCGACCTGGGTATGAGCGTGAGCGGCGTCACAAACGAAGACACGTTCTGACTGCACGGGAGAGCCACCATGTCATCTGGAGTAGAAACAGGTCGGATCACAACCGACATCCCCGCCCGGCTCGACCGGTTGCCCTGGGCCAGGTGGCACTGGCTCGTGGTGATCGGCCTGGGCACCGTCTGGATCCTCGACGGGCTCGAGGTCACCATCGTCGGCTCGATGTCGGCGGCCCTCCAGGAGGAGAAGACCGGCCTCGGTCTGAGCAGCTTCGACGTCGGTCTCGCGGGTGCGGTGTACGTCGCCGGCGCCTGCGTCGGCGCTCTGTTCTTCGGCCAGCTCACCGACCGGTTCGGCCGGAAGAAGCTGTTCCTGCTCACCCTGGCCGTCTACACGGTGGCCACCGTGCTCACCGCGTTCTCGATGAACCCGATGTGGTACTTCTTCTGCCGCTTCCTCACCGGGGCGGGCATCGGCGGCGAGTACGCCGCGATCAACTCCGCGATCGACGAGCTGATCCCCGCGAGGTACCGCGGCCGGGTCGACGTCGCGATCAACGGCTCGTTCTGGGTCGGCGCCGCCGCCGGCTCGCTGCTCACCATCCCGCTGCTCGACCCGACCGTGATCAACCCCGAGTGGGGCTGGCGCCTCGCGTTCGGCCTCGGCGCGATCCTCGCGGTCGGCATCCTGGTCGTCCGCCGCAACGTCCCGGAGAGCCCCCGTTGGCTGTTCATCCACGGCCGCGAGGAGGAGAGCGAGCGGATCGTCTCCGAGATCGAGGGCACCGTGCGCGAGGAGACCGGCCGCGACCTGCCGAGCGTCTCGGACACCCTGACCATCCGTCAGCGGAAGTCGATCGGGATCGGGCTGATCGCGCGGACCGTGTTCACCCTCTACCCGAAGCGGACCATCCTCTGCTTCTCGCTCTTCGTGGGCCAGGCGTTCCTCTACAACGCCTTCTTCTTCACCTACGGCGACACCCTCGGCACGTTCATGGGCGTGGAGCAGGTCGGCTGGTACATCGCCGTCTTCGCCGCCAGCAACTTCCTCGGCGCGCTGATGCTGAGCCCGCTGTTCGACTCGCTGGGCCGGGTCAAGATGATCGCCGGCACCTACATCCTCTCGGGTGTCCTGCTCGGCTTCACCGGCTTCATCCTCGGTGACCTGAACGCGGTCACCCTGACCATGATGGGCGCGATCATCTTCTTCTTCGCCTCGGCGGGCGCCAGCGCGGCGTACCTCACCGCCAGCGAGGTGTTCCCGATGGAGACCCGCGCGCTGTGCATCGCGTTCTTCTACGCCATCGGTACGGCGGTCGGCGGCATCAGCGGCCCGCTGCTCTTCGGCGCGCTGATCGAGAACGCCTCGGCGAGCAAGGACATCACCCAGATCGCGCTCGGCTACTTCATCGGCGCGGCGCTGATGGTGGCCGGCGGCGTCGCCGAGGTGGTCCTCGGCGTCAAGGCGGAGGGGCAGTCGCTCGAGAGCATCGCCCAGCCGCTCACCGCCGAGGAGAGCGACCACGCCTCCGGCTCGCCGCGTCCCGCGACGACCACGGCCTGACCGCCGGACCCACCCGACCGACGAAGGAGACAGTGCCATGCCGATGCCCCCGCCGAAGGCCAGCACGGAGCGCCGGGACCGTCAGGTGTTCCACGAAATGGGTCAGATCCTGCGCGCGCTCGAGACCGAGGGCCCGCAGCCCCCGCAGCGGCTCGCCGAGCTCATCGGCGCCCGCTTCTGGGAGCACGACCGGTACGAGCGGGCGGTCGCGCTCGCCGTGGCGGACGGGCTCGTGACCCGGACCGCGGACGGCCGGCTCGCGGCCCCCTGACCCCGGTCCGACCGAGACGGACAGCACCGCGCCCCGGCACCCGCGTCGTCACGACGCCGGTGCCGGGGTGCGGCGTGTCTCAGGCCTGCGCCTCGCAGCGGCGCACCGCGAGCAGCACCAGGGACCGCGCGACCCGCACCACCTCGTCGAGGTCCACGTGCTCCTGCGGGCCGTGCGCGAGCCGGATGTCGCCGGGGCCGTAGTGCAGGGTCGGGATGCCGCCGATGCCGGCGTACAGCCGCAGGTCGCTGCCGTAGACCTCCGCGCCGAGCGGCGGCCGGGCGCCGCCGGTGTCGAGCACTGCGGCGGTGACCTCCTCCACCAGCGGGTGGTCGAGGTCGATCCGGCCGCTGGCGAACTGGCCGCCCGGCCAGGTCACGACCGGCCGGTTCTCGCGCAGCCACGGGTCCTTCGCGCTCGCCTCGGCGACCGCGTCCTCGAGCGCGAGCCGGGCCTGGCGCGGGTCCTCGTCGAGCTGGACCCCGAGCCGCCCCTCGGCGGTGAGCTTGTCGGGCACGTTGCTGGCCCAGTCCCCCGCCGCGACCAGGCCGACCGACAGCGCGTAGGGCAGGTCGCTGCCGAACAGCGGGTCGGGGTCGACGTTCCGCTCCGCCTCGAGGGCCCGCAGCGCGTCGTACACCGGCAGGAACGCCTCGAACGCGCTGACCCCCTCCCGCCGCATGCTGCCGTGCGCGGAGCGGCCGCCCACCTCGATCCGGAAGGTGAGCGCACCGGCCGTCGCGGTGACGATGCGGCCGGACGTCGGCTCCGTGATCACGGCGGCGTCGCCCCGGTGCCCGCGGCGCAGCGTCGCGAACGCGCCGAGCCCGCCGTCCTCCTCACCGACCACGCAGTGCACCGCGAGCGGGCGGCCCAGCCGGACGCCGGCCGTCCGGAGGGTGCGCACCACCGCGAGGTTCGCCGCCACGCCGGCCTTCATGTCGCAGGCGCCGCGGCCGTAGAGCGCGTTCCCGCGGATCTCCGCCGAGAACGGGTCGGTGCCCTGCCAGGTCTCCGGGTCGCCGGGCGGCACCACGTCGAGGTGGCCCTGCAGCACCAGCGCGGGGGTGCCCTCGCCCGACGTCGTCCCGACCACGCCCACGCCCTGGGTGCGCGGCGCCTCGGTCCCGGGGAACCAGGGGTCGGCCATCAGCTCGTCGAGGTCGAGGTCCCACCGGTCGACGTCGGCGCCCTCACCGCGGAGGATGTCGGCGCAGAGGTCCTGCACCTCGACCTCCGCGTCGGTCCCGCCCATGCTCGGCACGCGGACGAGGCTGGCGAGGTCCTCGACGAGGGCGTCCTCGTCGAGGTGCCGGAGGACGTCGGACTCGAAGGCGGTGCGTGCGGCGTGGGTCATACGGCGAGTGTCTAAGGTGAACGCGAAGGAGGACAAATCGATGAGTGCAGCACACGACCCCCGGCCCGTCCTGGGGATCGACATCGGCGGCAGCGGCGTCAAGGGCGCTCCCGTCGACCTGGCCACCGGTGAGCTCACCGCCGACCGGGTCCGGATCGAGACTCCGTCGCCGGCCACCCCCGAGTCGGTGGCGGTCGTCGTGGAGCAGATCGCGGACGCGTTCGCCGACAGCATCGCGGACACCCCGATCGGGATCACCATCCCCGCCGTCTGCCAGCACGGCGTGGCCCGCTCGGCGGCCAACATCGACCCCTCCTGGGTCGACGTGGACGTGGACGCGCTGTTCACCGAGCGGCTCGGCCGGCCGGTGCACGTGGTCAACGACGCCGACGCCGCGGGCGTGGCGGAGGCCCGGTACGGCGCCGCGAAGGACGTCCCGGGCGTGGTCATCCTCACCACCCTCGGCACCGGGATCGGGTCGGCGTTCCTGCTCGACGGCAACCTGTTGCCCAACAGCGAGCTCGGCCACCTCGAGATCGACGGGCACAACGCCGAGAAGCGCGCCGCCCAGTCGGCCAAGGAGCGGGAGGACCTCTCCTACGAGCAGTGGGCCAAGCGGCTGCAGCGCTACTACTCCCACGTCGAGGGGCTGTTCTGGCCGGACCTGTTCGTGGTCGGCGGGGGGATCAGCAAGAAGGCCGACAGGTTCCTGCCGCTGCTCGACCTGCGCACGCCGATCGTCCCGGCGAAGCTGCGCAACTCCGCCGGGATCGTCGGCGCCGCCTGGCTGGCCCGCGAGTTCGGCAGCTGAGCACCCGACCTCAGCGGCTCCGGGTCGCCGGCCTCACGGGGTGGCGAGCAGGGTCCGGACCACGCGGAGGCCCACCGACAGCCGAGCCAGGTCGGCCCGGTCGTCGGAGCAGATCTCGGCCAGCGTGGACACCGCCCGGGTGACCGCGACCTGGTCCTGCTCCTCCCAGTCCGCGACCCGGCGCGGCGCGTGGTCGCCGGACGCGGTCTCCGCGAGCACCTGGGCGGTCAGCTGGGCGTGCACAGTGTGCAGCTCGTCGCGCAGCGCGGCCCGGGCCATCGTCTGCCAGCGGTCGTTGCGCGGCAGCGCCAGGATCCGGGTGACCAGGATCGACAGGCCCAGCCGCTCGCCGAGCGCGAAGTGCACCCGCGCCACCTCGACCGGGTCGAGTCCGTCACGCTTCGCGGTGTCGATCACGCCGAGGATGGCGTACGCCGGCGGCAGCACCGCGACGTTCGTGGCCAGCTCGTCGGGCACCGAGGCCGCCACGAGCTCCTTGCGCCGGCTCTCGAAGGCGTCGAGCTCGCGTCCGGTGAGCAGCTCGGGCAGCGCCCTCATCACCTGCTGGGTGACCACGCCGAAGTAGTCGACCACGGCCTCGCTGTCCATCGGCGCGCGCCGGTTGTTCAGCAGCCACCGCGAGGCCCGCTCGACCAGCGTGCGCGCCTCGATCCGCATCCGGGTCTGCACCGGCGCGTCGATCTTGTTGTCGTACGTCGCGATCTCCTCGAGCAGCGCCGGCGACCCGTAGATCTCGCGTGCCAGGAAGTTGGCGCGGGTGATCTCCTCGGCCGAGGCGTTCGTCTCCCCCGACAGCCGGTGGAAGTAGGTGATCCCGGCGCCGTTGACCAGCTCGTTCACGATCTGGGTCACGATGATCTCGCGCCGCAGCGGGTGGTCGTTCATCTGCGGCCGGTAGCCGTGCCGCATCTTGCTCGGGAAGTAGCTGAACAGCTCGCCGCGCAGGAACGGGTCGTCGGGCAGGCCGCTGTCGAGCAGCTCGTCGGCGAGCACGATCTTCGTGTAGGCCAGCAGCACCGACAGCTCCGGCGCGGTCAGCCCGCGCTTGCGCTCGATCCGGTCGGCGACCTGCTTGCGCGAGGGCAGGAACTCCAGGTCCCGGTTGAGCAGGCCCCGCCGCTCCAGGCGCCGGACCCAGTCCTCGTGCACGTGCAGCAGCCCCGGCGCCTGCGCCTCGGCGTTGGCCAGGGCGATGTTCTGCTCGTAGTTGTCCACGAGGACCAGCTCGCCGACCTCGTCGGTCATCGACGCCAGCAGGTCGTTGCGCTGCTTGCCGGTGAGGTCTCCGTTGGCCACTACCCGGTCGAGCAGGATCTTGATGTTGACCTCGTGGTCGGAGGTGTCCACGCCCGCGGAGTTGTCGATGAAGTCGGTGTTGATCCGGCCGCCCGCGCGGGCGTACTCGATGCGGCCACGCTGGGTCAGGCCGAGGTTGCCGCCCTCCCCCACGCAGCGGCTGCGCAGGTCGCCGCCGTCCACCCGGATCGGGTCGTTGGCCTTGTCCCCGACGTCGGCGTTGGTCTCCACCGCGCTCTTCACGTAGGTGCCGATGCCGCCGTTCCAGAGCAGGTCGACCTTCGCGAGCAGGATCGCCCTCATCAGCTCGGCGGGGGTCATCGCGGCGACCTCCTCCTCGATGCCGAGGGCGCGTCGTACCTGGGTCGACAACGGGATCGACTTCAGGCTCCGCGGGAACACCCCGCCGCCCTGGGAGATCAGGCTCCGGTCGTAGTCCTGCCACGAGCTCCGCGGCAGGTCGAACAGCCGCCGGCGCTCGGCGTACGACGTCGCGGCGTCGGGATCCGGATCGAGGAAGATGTCGCGGTGGTCGAAGGCCGCGACCAGCCGGATGTGCTGCGAGAGCAGCATCCCGTTGCCGAAGACGTCGCCGGACATGTCGCCGATGCCGACCGCGGTGAAGTCCTCGCTCTGGCAGTCGATCCCCATCTCGCGGAAGTGCCGCTGCACCGACACCCAGGCGCCGCGGGCGGTGATCCCCATCGCCTTGTGGTCGTAACCGGCGGAGCCGCCGGAGGCGAACGCGTCGCCGAGCCAGAACCCGTAGTCCTTGGAGACGCCGTTGGCGATGTCGGAGAAGGTGGCGGTGCCCTTGTCGGCCGCGACGACGAGGTAGGAGTCGTCGGAGTCGTGGCGGACCACGCGCGGCGGCGGCACGTTCTGGCCGCCGACGAGGTTGTCGGTGATGTCGAGGAGACCGGAGATGAACGTCTTGTAGCAGGCGATGCCCTCGGCCATCCATGCGTCGCGGTCGGACGGGTCGGGCAGCTGCTTGCAGAAGAAGCCACCCTTCGCGCCGACCGGCACGATGACCGCGTTCTTCACCATCTGCGCCTTGACCAGGCCGAGCACCTCGGTGCGGAAGTCGTCACGTCGGTCGGACCAGCGCAAGCCTCCCCGGGCGACCGCGCCGAAGCGCAGGTGCACGCCCTCCACCCGCGGGGAGTACACGAAGATCTCGAAGCGTGGCCGGGGTTCGGGCAGCTCCGGGATCGCTTTCGGCTCGAGCTTGAAGGAGATGTAGCTCTTCGGCGCCCCCGACGCGTCGTGCTGGTAGTAGTTCGTGCGCAGCGTCGCCTTGATCGCGGTCAGGTAGGACCGCAGGATCCGGTCGTGGTCGAGGCTGGCCACGTCCTCCAGGGCCCGCTGGATCCGGTCCTCGAGGTCCTCCATCGCCGCGGAACGGCTCTCCCCGGTCGCGGACAGGTCGCCGTTGCGGCCCGGGTCGAAGCGGGCCTCGAACAGCCGGACCAGGTAGCGGGTGATGTCGACGTTGTTGCGGAGCGCGTCCTCGATGTAGTCCTGCGCGAACGGGGTGCCGCCCTGGCGCATGTACTTGGCGTAGGCGCGCAGCACGGTGGCCTGGCGCCAGGTGAGCCCCGCGGCGAGGACCAGCGCGTTGAAGCCGTCGCTCTCGTCGAGCCCGTCCCACACCGCGTTGACGGTGTCCTGGAACAGCTCGCGGGCACCGTGCGGCAGGGACCGCTGGTAGCGCAGCCCGAAGTCGTAGATGTAGGACTGCCGCGGCAACCCCTCGAGCTCGTAGGGCCGCTCGTCTACGACCTCCACGCCCATCGTGGACAGGATCGGGAGCACCTCGCTCAGCGAGAGCGGCGGGCCGATCCGGAACACCTTGAGCCGCGCCTCGCCGGCCACGGCGTCCATCCGCTCGTAGAGCGAGAGGGCCACCCCCTCCTCGCCCTCGATCGCCTCGAGCCGGCCGAGGTCGACCGACCCGGTGCGCGGCGGGTAGTCCTCCTTGTACGCCTCGGGGAACGAGTCGGCGTACATCCGGCCCAGCCGCGAGCCCTTCTCCTCGCCGTACTCCGCGGTGACCGCGGCGGTGAAGTCGTCGCGCCAGGAGCGGGCCGCTTCGGCGAGGCGGCGCTCGAGATCGGCCTGGTCGAAGTCGCCGATCAGCTCGCCCTTCACGGGGCGGACCACGAAGTGCAGCCGGGCGAGCATCGACTCGCTGACCCGGGCGGTGTACTCCAGGGACTCCCCGCGGAGCTGGGTCTTGAGGATGTGCGCGACCCGCTCGCGTACGGCGGTGGTGTAGCGGTCGCGCGGCAGGTACACCAAGCAGGACAGGAAGCGGCCGTAGACGTCGCGGCGCACGAACAGGCGCAGCTGACGGCGCTCCCGGGTGTGCAGGACCGCCTCCGCGATCGGCACCAGCTCCTCGACCGGGGTCTGGAACAGCTCGTCGCGCGGGTAGGTCTCGAGCACGTCCATCAGCGCCTTGCCGGTGTGGCTCAGCGGGTCGAACCCGGCCTGGTCGATCACCTGCTGCGCCTTCTTCCGGATCACCGGGATCCGGGTCAGCGACTCGGTGTAGGCCGCCGAGGAGAACAGCCCGAGGAACCGGCGCTCGCCGACCACCTCGCCGGCGTGGTCGAAGACCTTCACCCCGATGTAGTCGAGATACACCGACCGGTGCACGGTCGACTTCGAGTTGGCCTTCGCGAGCACCAGCAGCGTCTTCTCGCGGGCCTTCGCCTTCACGAGCGGGGGCAGCTTGCCGAACGACTTCGACATGTCCTGGTCGGCGCGGAGGATGCCGAAGCCGGTGCCGGGCACCGCCCGCAGCACCTCGTCGTCGCCCTCGCGCGAGAGGCGGTACTCCCGGTAGCCGAGGAACGTGAAGTGGTCGTCGGCGAGCCAGTGCAGCAGGGCCTTGCCCTCCTCGAGCTCCGCGTCCGGCAGCGGGGGCGGGTCCTTCTCCAGGTCGTCCACGATCGCGAGCGCCTGCTGGTGCATGCGCTCCCAGTCCTCGACGGCCTCGCGCACGTCGCGGAGCACCTTGGCGAGCGCCGCCTCGACGGCCTCGAGCTGCTCGGGCTCGGTCTCGCGGTCGATCTCGATGTGCATCCACGACTCGCGGAAGACGTCGTGCGGCATGTCCCGGCCCGGGCCGTCCTGCTCCTCGGAGGTGTGGATCTCCTGGAGGTCTCCGGTCAGGTCACGGCGCACGAGCAGCTGCGGGTGCACGACCATGTGCACGAAGCGGTTCTGCTCGTTGAGCTCCATGGTCACGGAGTCCACGAGGAATGGCATGTCGTCGGTGACGACCTCGACGACGGTGTGGCCGTTCGCGGCCCACCCGTGCTCGGAGACCGTGGGCGTGAAGACACGGATGTTGGCGGTGCCCTGCGGGCGGTTGGCGGCCAGCTTGTAGTGGCTCATCGCGGCGCCGTACAGGTCGACGTCGGAGCGCTCGACCACGTCCTCCGCGGCGACGTGGCGGTAGTAGGAGCGGAGGTACTGCGCCGATGTGCTCCCCGGAGGACCGCCCGCCCCCTTGCGGGTGGCGGCCAGCTCGGCCGCCTTGTCGATGAGTTCGTCCTTGCTCTCATCCAGCGTCGTACGCACGAGGCATCAACCTTTGTCGCTCCCACACGGCACGCCGTTGTGCCGCCACACTCGACCCTAGGACCTGCCACTCCGGGCTACAACAACGGGGCGGCCCCGCGTGTCTCGCCCCCGAGACGTCCGGGCCGCTACAGCCGCGAGCGGAGGTCCCACAGCAGCGGGTAGTACTGCAGCGGCAGGCGTGAGCGCAGGTACTCCGCGCCCGACGAGCCGCCGGTGCCGGTCTTCGCGCCGATCATCCGCTCGACCATCACCACGTGCCGGGCGCGCCAGGCGGCGGCGAGCTCGTCGTGCTGGAGCAGCGCCTCGGCGAGCGCCCAGACGTCGGAGTACGACGCGCGGTCGTGCGCGGCGGTGCGCACCGACCGCACCACGTCCTCGTCGGTGCCGGTCTCGAGCCCCCGCTCCCGCAGCACGTTCAGGAACGCGTCCCACAGGGTCGGCTCCTCCAGCCGCCGGCGCAGCCGCGCGCGCTCGTGGTCGGTGAGCCCCTTGAACCGCTCGACGAACGACGGGTCCTTGGCGCCGGAGAGGAACTCGAGCTCGCGGTACTGCACGGACTGGAAGCCGCTGGCCGGTGCGAGCGTCTGCCGGAACTGCAGGAAGTCCTGCGGGGTCATCGTCTCGAGCACGTCGACCTGCTGGACGAGCACGCGCTCGACCACGTGCATCCGCTGCAGGAGGTGCTGGGCCCACCACAGCCGGTTCGGGCTGTTCCCGGGCTCGGTGGCCCCCGAGGTGTCCCCGAGCATCGCGTCACGGGCCGCGGTCGCCTCGTGCAGCAGCTGCTTGAACCACAGCTCGTAGACCTGGTGGATCGTGATGAACAGCAGCTCGTCGTGCGCGTGCGGGTCGGACTCGAGGTGCTGGGCCGACAGCAGCTGCTCGAGCCGGAGGTAGCTGCCGTACGTCAGGCGGGCGCCCTGCTCGCCGAAGGCGACCTGGGATCCTCCCCACTCACCCGCCCACTGGTCGGGACGGTCGGTGGACGCGGAGACGCGGCTGTCGGGGGTCACACGGGCGAGCGTAGCCACGGTTGCGGCCGTACGTCATGATGACCGCCATGAAGATCCGCCACGAGCTGACGTACGACGCCTCCCCCGCCGAGATCTACGCCATGCGCGCCGACCCTGCCTTCCGCGAGAAGGTGTGCACCGCGCTGGACACGGTCTCCCACACCGTGAGCATCGACGAGGCCGGCTCCGGCCTGTCGGTGCTGGTCGACATGGTCCGCCACACCGAGGGGGTGCCGAGCTTCGCCAAGAAGGTGGTCGGCGACCGGACCCGGATCGTGCAGACCGAGTCCTGGGGCTCCGCGGAGGCGGCCGACCTGGTGCTGGAGATCCCCGGCAAGCCCGGCCACATCCGCGGCCGGCTCACCTCGACGTCGAACGCGTCGGGCACGGTCTACGCCTTCGAGGGCGAGGCCAAGGTCGCCATCCCGCTGGTCGGCGGGAAGCTCGAGGGCCTGGTCGCGGAGCTGTTCACCGACGGCATGGACACCGAGCACCAGGTCGGCACGGCCTGGCTGGCGGGTGAGCGCTGATGCGGTTCGAGCACGAGCTGCGCTACGACGCCGGCGTCGACGAGGTCCGCGCGATGCTCGCCGACCCCACCTTCCGGGAGCGGGTCTGCGAGGCCCAGCGTGTCTCGGAGTGCACCGTGACGATCGACGGCGTCGACGAGACCATGACCGTCACCGTCGACCAGAAGCGCCCGTCGGACGGCGTCCCCGGCTTCGCGCAGAAGTTCGTCGGCGACACCATCCACATCCGCCAGCAGGAGGACTGGTCGGGGCAGCGGGACGCCCGGCTCGAGGTGAGCATCCCCGGCAAGCCGGGGCACCTCAAGGGCACGATCACGCTGCGTCCCGACGGCGACGGCACCGTCCAGAAGGTCGCCGGCGACCTCAAGGTGAGCATCCCGCTGGTGGGCGGGAAGCTGGAGGGCCTGATCGGCGACCTCTTCGGCCACGCCCTGCGCGCGGAGCAGCGCGTCGGCACGAGCTGGCTCGCCGGCTGAGACGGCGCCAGGAGCACGCGACCAGCGGCGGGGACGGACCGGGAGGTCAGTCCCCGCTGCTGTGTCCGGTCTCTTCCTCGGCCGCGAGGTCCCGGCGGCGCATCACCGCCACCACCACGGCCAGCACCACGAACGGCCCGAACGCGAGCAGCCCGACCAGCACCGCCTCGTAGGTGTGCAGCGACCCGAGGTGGAGGGGCAGGACGGTCAGCGGGCTCATCCCGTGCTCAGCCCATGTAGGGGTAGCGGTAGTCCTTCGGCGGGTCGAAGGTCTCCTTGATCGACCGCGGCGACGTCCACCGCTGCAGGTTCGACGGCGCGCCGGCCTTGTCGTTGGTCCCCGAGGCGCGGGCCCCGCCGAACGGCTGCTGCCCGACGACCGCGCCGGTGGGCTTGTCGTTGACGTAGAAGTTGCCGGCGGCGAAGCGCAGCTCCTTGCGGGCCCAGGCCACCACATTGCGGTCCTGGGCGATGATCGAGCCGGTCAGCGCGTACGGCGCGAACGACTCCATCTGCGCGACCACGGACTCGAAGTCCTCGTCGTCGAAGACGTGCACGGCCAGGATCGGCCCGAAGTACTCGGTCCCGAACATCTCGTCGGTGGGGTCGGAGGACTCGATGACCGTCGGCCGGACGAACCAGCCCACCGAGTCGTCGACGTCGCCGCCGGCCAGCACCTCGAGCGTGGAGGACTCCTTCGCGCGGGCGATCGCCTTCTTGTGCTTGGCGAAGGCCCGGTCGTCGATCACCGCGCCCATGAAGTTCGAGAAGTCGGTGACGTCGCCCACCGCGATCGCGTCGACCTCGGCGAGGAACTCGTCGCGCATCGCGTCCCACACCGAGCGGGAGACGTAGGCGCGCGAGGCCGCGGAGCACTTCTGGCCCTGGAACTCGAAGGCGCCGCGCAGCATCGCCACCCGCGTGACGTCGGGGTCGGCGGACTTGTGGGCGACGATGAAGTCCTTGCCGCCGGTCTCGCCCACGATCCGCGGGTAGGAGCGGTAGCCGGCGATGTTCTGCCCCACGGTCGACCAGAGGTGCTGGAAGGTCGGGGTGGAGCCGGTGAAGTGGATGCCGGCCAGGTCGGGGTGCGCCAGCGCGACCGCGGAGACGTCGATGCCGTCACCGGGGAGCATGTTGATCACGCCCGGCGGCAGGCCGGCCTCCTCGAGCAGCTCCATGGTCAGGTGCGCGGCGACCTGCTGGGTCGGCGAGGGCTTCCACAGCACGGTGTTGCCCATGAGCGCCGGGGCGGTCGGCAGGTTGCCGGCGATCGCGGTGAAGTTGAACGGCGTGATCGCGTAGACGAAGCCCTCGAGCGGCCGGTGGTCGGTGCGGTTCCACACGCCCCGCGAGTTCGCGATCGGCTGCTCGGCGGTGATCTGCTTGGCGTAGTGGACGTTGAACCGCCAGAAGTCGATCAGCTCGCACGCCGCGTCGATCTCCGCCTGGAACGCGGTCTTCGACTGGCCGAGCATGGTCGCGGCGTTGAGACGCTGGCGCCACGGGCCCGCGAGCAGCTCGGCGGCCTTGAGCAGGATGGCGGCGCGCTCGTCGAGCGGCAGGGCGCGCCAGCCCGGCGCCGCCTCCTGGGCCGCGGCGATCGCGTCACGCGCGTCGGCCTGGGTGGAACCCTTCAGCACGCCGAGCACGTGCTGGTGGTCATGGGGCTGGACGACGCGGACCTCGGGCCCGCCTCCCATCCGCTTCTGCCCGCCGATGGTGGCGGTCAGCTCGAGCTGGCGGGCCTCCTGGAGCTTCAGCTCCGCCTCGAGCTCGGCTCGTTCGGGGGTGCCCGGGGCGTACGTGAGGTTCGGCTCGTTCAGGGGAGCCGGAGGGGTCGTGATGGCGTCCATGGGCCGATCGTGTCAGACGTGACCCGTGTCGCCCAAGTCCCGGTGCCGTCGTACGGCGGGCCCGTGGCCCCGCGGCTCACTCGTCGACGGGGACCAGGCTCTCGATGAGGTCGTTGACCTCCTGCGCGGCGAACCAGCCCAGCTCGTGGTCCAGACAGCGCTCGACGACCCGGGCGGCGTCCGCGTCCCCCGCGTCGGCGGCGGCCCAGGCACCGCGTGCCGCCGCCACCGCCTCCTCGGCGTCGGGGGCGTCCACGTGCACCGCGGCGACCAGCCGGGCCGGCAGCACCTCGGGAACCTCCACCAGCGTCACGTCGGACACCTCGACCGGGAAGACGGTGTCGGCATCGAGCACGATGACCACCCGCCGCTGCGGCTCGTCCTCGGTGAGCAGCGCCAGGGAGTCCTGGGCCGCCGCAGACATCGCGGCGTACTCCCACTCCTCCTCGCCGCCCTCGGCGTAGGCCTCGCGCAGCGCGTCGGTCACGGCGTGCGCGAGGATCGGCACCGGGCCCACGCCGCCGGAGACCACCACGTCGCGCAGGAGGCTCAGGCTGCTCGGTACGTAGACGCGCACTGTCATGTCGTGGGGCTCCCGGTGGTCTTCTTGCGTCCCCGCGGCGCGCGGGGACGGGTGTCGCTGGCACTGTCGACGAGCTCGGCGAGCGCCTCGACGACGCACTGGCCGAGGACGTCGACGTCCGGCAGCGCATCGCGGTCGGCGTTGATCCCGAAGTAGACGCCGCCGTCGTACGACGTCACCCCGATCGAGAGCGCGTGGCCCGGCAGCAGCGGCTGCACCGGGTAGCTCTCGAGCATCTGCGCGCCCGCGGCGTACAGCGGGAACTGCGGCCCGGGCACGTTCGTGACGACGAGGTCGAACCCGAGGCGGGCCTGCGCGGCGGCGACCCGTGAGCCGAGCGCGTGGAAGGTGGTGGGGGCGAACCCGGCGACGTCGGCGAGCCGGTCCGCGGCGACCGCCATCCCGGTGTCCTTGTGCGCCTTGAACGCGTAGGAGACCTGGTGCAGCCGCACGACCGGGCTGGTCTCCCCGATCGGCAGGTTGAGCAGGTGGCCGGTGACCTGGCTGCCGAGCGAGGTCGGCTCGAGGTCGCTGTCGATGACGCTCATCGGCACCATCGCCCGGAGGCTCCGACTGCCGTGCACCGACTCGGCGCGGGTCATCAGCCAGGCCCGCATCGCACCGGTGACCGTGGCCAGGATGACGTCGTTGACGGTGCCGCCGTGGACACGGCGCACCCGGCGGTAGTCCTCCAGCTCGGTGCGCACGGCCACGAACCGGCGCTGCTCGGACAGCGCGGCGTGGATCGGGGTCTCCGGGGTCGCCCGCCGGTTGGTGATCGCGGCCAACGCGGAGACCGCCGCCCGGCCGGTGGAGCCGGCGACGCGCGCGACCGACTCGGCGTTGCCGAGGACGGTCTCCGGGAGCCGGCTCGGGTGCCTGACCGTCTCGCTGACCGCCTCGGCGACCAGCGCGGACGCGCTGGGCTCCCGCGCCGGACGCCAGTCGTCGTGGACGGTGTCGCGCGGCCGGGGGTCGACGTCGAGGATCACCTGGCCGAGGTCGACGGTGGAGATCCCGTCGACCAGGATCTGGTGCGACTTGGACAGGATCGCGAAGCGGCCGCCCTCGAGGCCCTCGACGAGGTACACCTCCCACAGCGGGCGGTTGCGGTCCAGGCGCCGGGACATGATCCGTGCCACGAGCTCGCGCAGCTGCTCCATCGACCCGGGGCGCGGCAGCGCGGAGCGCCGTACGTGGAAGGTCAGGTCGAAGTCGTCGTCGTCGACCCACACCGGGTTCGCCAGCCGGCCGGGGACCGCCCGGAGCCGCTGCCGGTAGCGCGGGACGAAGGCGATCCGGTCGGCGATCAGCGCGAGCAGCCGCTCGTAGTCGAAGCCGGCGGAGGACGGCTCGAACACCTCGAGGGTCGCGTTGTGCGCCGGCGCGCTCGCCGACTCGTTCGCCAGGAGAGCCATGTCCCTCGGGCGAAGCCGCTCGCTCATGCCGCTCCTTCCGTCACCGTCGCGCCCCAGGCTAGCGAGCCGTGCCGCGGACGACCCCGGCGCCCACGGCACGCCGGGCGCCGACCTGCGGTCCGGTCGCCGCGGCACACATGGGATTCTGGAGGGGGAAACGCACCGGACCCGAAGGAGAACGCATGCGCAGGGCGCTGGCCGTCGCCGTGATCACCACCCTGGCCCTCGCGGGCTGCACCGGCACCGCCGAGGAGCCGGAGCCCGGGGCCTCCGCCGCCGTCTCCCCCGCGCCGTCGCCGAGCGAGAGCGCCGAGGAGACCTCCTCGCCCTCCGAGCCCGCAGCGCCCTCACCCAGCCCCGACGACGCCATCGAGGTCGAGATCGAGGGTGACGAGATCAGCCCGAGCGGCAAGCGGATCGACGCGTCGACTGGTGAGCCGGTGACCCTGCGCATCACGTCCGACCGGGCTGCGGAGCTGCACGTCCATGCCCTCCCCGAGCAGGAGATCGAGGTGGCCAAGGGCGAGTCCACGGTGGAGATCACCGTCGAGAACCCCGGCCTCGTCGACGTCGAGGAGCACGAGACCGGCGTCGTCATCCTCCAGCTCGAGGTCCGCTGACCGTGGTCCTCGCGCACGGTCTCGGCGGCGCCCAGGACCTGCCGATCCCCGCCGCGCTGGCGATCGCCGGCGCCGCCGCCGCGCTCGCCGTGTCCTTCATCGTGCTCGCGGTCGCCTGGCGCCACCCACGGTACGACGCCGCGACCTCCGGCCGCCCGGCGCCGGCGTGGCTCGCCCGTGTCGTCGACTCCCCCGTGTTCGGCACGGCGCTGCGTCTGCTCGGCCTGGCGTTCCTGCTCTACGTCGGGTGGGCCGCCCTCGCCGGCCCGGACCTCCTGGTCAACCCGACGTTCGGCTCCGTCTACGTGCTGCTGTGGGTGGGCATCGTCCCGCTCTCGCTGCTGTGCGGCCCGTTCTTCCGGGCGGTCAGCCCGGTCCGCACCGTCAACCTGCTGTTCTCGCGGCTGACTGGGGGTGACCCCGACCGGGGGCTCTACGACCTCCCCCGCTGGATCGGCTACTGGCCGGCTGCGCTCGGCCTGTTCGCCTTCGTCTGGCTCGAGCTCGTCTACCCCGACGCGACGTACCTCTCCCCCGTCCGGCTGTGGTTCGCGGTGTACTTCGCGGTCATGCTGATCGGCAGCGCGCTGTTCGGCAGCAGGTGGCTGGAGCGTGCGGACCCGTTCGAGGTCTACTCGACGCTGGTCGGGCACCTGTCGGTCTTCGGCCGCCGGGACGGGATGCTCGTCCTGCGCAGCCCGCTGGCCAACCTCGACGCGGTGCCCGCGGCCCCCGGGCTGGTCGGCGTGGTCGCGGTCCTCTTCGGCAGCACCGCCTTCGACAGCTTCAAGGACTCCAACGTCTGGCTGACCTTCACCCAGACCACCGACCTCCCCGTCACCTGGGTGAACACCGGTGTGCTGCTCGGGTTCTGCATGCTCGTCGGGCTCAGCCTGGCCGCCGCGGTGATGGCCACCGGGGTGCGTGACGGCTTACGACGGCTCGAGCTGCCCGACCTGTTCGCGCACTCGGTCGTGCCGATCATCGTCGGCTACATGGTCGCGCACTACCTCACGTTCTTCGTCGAGAGCGGGCAGCAGACCCTGATCCAGCTGAGCGACCCGATGGCCACCGGCGCGAACCTGCTCGGCACCGCCGACTGGCAGGTCAGCTACTGGCTCTCCCTGCACCCGACGTTCCTCGCGGTGACCAAGGTGCTCGCCGTGGTCACCGGGCACGTGCTCGGGGTCATCGCGGCGCACGACCGCGCGGTGGCGCTGCTGCCGCGCAGGCACCAGCTCACCGGCCAGCTCCCGCTGCTGCTCGTGATGGTCTTCTACACCGTCAGCGGCCTGTACCTGCTCTTCGGCGCCTGACCCGGCCCCGGCACGGGCCGTGTCGACCCTGGTGTCCGGGGACGAAGGGCCCTGACGAACCGACCGGTCGCGGCGCACGCTGGTGTGCAGAGGTCAGTGCCTCTGCCGAGACCGAGGAGCTGCGATGACAGCCACCACCAGCCCGGCCACCGCGAGCTCGCCCCTGCTCCAGGCCATGCTGAACCTGACGAAGTTCCACCGGGAGCACGAGAAGTTCTACGCCTCCTCACCCCGCGAGCTCGCCGTCGTGCTGCAACGTCACGCACGGAGCCTGCAGGCGCTCGCGGACCAGTGGTCGGAGAGCGAACCGTCGCCGCGGACCCCCCTCAGCCCCTACGAGGGCGCGGAGGACCTCAACAGCCCGGCGGCGCTCCAGCTCGACGGCGTGCTCTTCATGGAGGGTGAGGGCCGTCCCACGGAGATCACCCATCTCATCCGGGACCTGCGCACCACGGCCGAGGACCAGCGAGGCACCGGGGAGTGGCTGGCCAGGGCGATGGAGTCGTCGTGGGACGTGGCCGCTGCCCTGGTCGGCATCGACGGTCTGGCCGACGTCCTCGGTGAGCGGCACCGCATCATCGCGAACGACTGGCAGGCCGCCACCATGAACACGGTGATGAGCCGTCTCCTCGACCGGGCAGCCGACATCCTCGACCGGGTCGACTTCGCACCCGCGGCGCTCCGGGCCGATCTCGCCACGGACGGGGTCTCGGTCGGGCTCCTCTACTCGGCGGCCGAGCTCGTCTCCCACGCGGCGGACCTGTCCAGCGACTCGGCCGGCCTGGTCCACGACAACGAGCGCCGCTGGCGCGTCTTCCGGCAGCGCGTAGCCGACGTGCTCGACGCCACCTCCACTGCGGAGTCCTAGGGCCCGGCGCCCGGAGCGGTGTCGCACGGCCTCGCCGGCGTCACCGTCGGCCCCCCGAGCGGGCGGCGCGCCACCGACGCCCCGTCCGCTTGGTCTCGGCGCCGTTCCCGCCGAGGACGGCGTCCGCCACCTCCGCCACGCCCCGGCGCAGCGGTGAGTCGCCGAGCTCGACGAGCGTCCTCCCCGCCACGAGGGCGCGGTCGGCGGCCTGCCGGTCGTCGGGCAGGAAGTGCATGCTCGCCGGCGTCACGAAGCCCTCCACCATCGCCCGGACCTCCTTCTCGCCCCAGCCGAGCGAGGGACGCACGCGGTTGACCACCACCCGCACCGTGGACCCGGGGACCACCCCGAGCAGGTCGACGAGGCCGCGGGCCAGGCGGGCGAGCCCGACCGGGTCGGCCGAGCCGACGACGAGCACCTCGTCGGCCCGCTCGAGCGCGGTCACCGTCATCTGGTTGCGCTGTGGAGCCGCTCCGCCGTACGCCGGGGGGTCCTGCTCGAGTCCGAAGCCGAGGTCCAGCACGACCTGCGAGCCGAGCCCCCGGGCCTCGTCGAGCAGCGTCGCGTAGGCGCTCTCGCGGACCTCGCTCCACCGGTCCGGACGCGGGAGCCCGGTGAGCACGTGCAGGTGCGGGCCGAGCCTGCGGGCGACGCCGGCGAGCCGCTCGCGGTCGAGCCGGCCGGCATTGGCGAGACGGGCGGCGCCGAGGAGCCCGGAGACCTCGTCGAGCACGCCGAGGTGCTGCGCGACGGCTCCGCCGTAGGTGTCCGCGTCCACCAGGAAAGTGGTCTGCTGCCGGTGGGCGAGCTCGGCCGCGAGACCGACCGCGAGCGTCGTCCGCCCGGGGGCTCCGGTGGGTCCCCACACAGCCACCAGACGACCCTCGGCCGCGTCGTCGGGCGCGACCTCGAGCACCTCACCCACGCCGTCGACGACCCCCACGGTCTGGTCGGTGTCCGCGGCGACGGCGAGCACCTGGTCGACGAGGGTGTGCAGCGCGTCGCGGTCCAGCACCCGGGAGACCCCGAGGTGCGGGGCACGGCCGGGCGCGCCGCCGACCTCGCCGCTCACCACGACCACGGCGAGGCCGCAGCGCCGCAGCCGGTCGACACTGTCGGCGTCCAGGCCGGCGAGGTCGTCGGCCACGAGGGCCACCCTGCCCTGGCCGGTCGAGGCGGTGGCGAGCAGGTCGTGCAGGTCGACGCAGCGCTTGAGCAGGACCACGCGCGGGTCGCCGTGAGCGAGCTGCTGCAGCGCGGTCACCTCCCACCCGGCGCCGGCCGCGGCGGTCAGCACCGAGACGCGCTCCCCCAGCACCGCTCAGCCCTGCCCGACGATGACGACCGCGCCCGACGCGACCCCGGACAGCGCCTCCGGGAGCTCACCCTCGTCCTCGGCGGGGAGCCCGACGACGACCTGCCGGGTCGCGGCGGGCCCGAGGGCACTGCCGGCTCGTGGCGCCGCCACCACGACGACGTCGTCGAGCACCCGCACCGCCCCAGGACGGCGGTCGAGGGCGGCGTCCGGCGTCACCCACACGTCGACGACCGAGCCCTGGCCGACCGTGGCGGGTACGGCGTCGGCGGCCACGGCGAGCGGGACCTCGACCAGTGCGGCCGCCTCGCCGGTGCCCACTGCCGCGCGAGGAAGCAGCTCCCCGGCCCCGAGCCCGCGCAGCAGCACCGCGCCGTCGGGGAGGCCACCTGCCGCGGACAGGTACCGGTCCGCGGCCTCCGGAGAGGCGAACCGCACCTCCTGCGGCTCGAGCGCGCCCGGGTCGAGGGCGGCGCCCTCGGCGAGGTCGGTCCGCACCGCCCACACCGCGACGCTGTCGTCGGCACCGCCGAGGAGGCGCGCGCCCAACAACGCACAGGCGGCGACGATGACCACGCCGACCGCGAGCCGGGGGTCCTTCCAGGTCCGGCCGGTCGTGCGCCGCGCGACGGGACTCCCCGCGACCCCCGCCGGCGCGGCGACCGTGCCGGTTCCGTTGCCAGTCACCCGCGAATCCCCCTGTCCCGCCCGTCGCACGCGGGCGCTGCACGGACATCATGGCCTGATCACGACAAAGAGGACACGGTTGTCCACAGGCAAACGACCGCAACGAGTCGAGAACGACCGCAATCAGTGGCAGAGTGACCCGCATGGCAGGCTCCGGCACCCCTCCGCGATTCCTCCAGCTCGCCGACGTCGCGGAGATCCTCAACACCTCGACCGCGCAGGTCTACGCGCTGGTCCGCCGCGGCGACCTCCCGGCGATCAAGATCGGCGGTCGCGGCCAGTGGCGGGTGGAGACCACCGAGCTCGAGGCCTACATCCAGCGGATGTACGACGAGACCCGCTCCCTGGTCACCAACCAGCCGTACGTCGAGCCGGCCAGCGGGCCCGACGAGCCGACCGGCTGACCGGTCAGCCCCGGCTGGCCGCTCAGGACCGACCAACCGCTCAGGCCCGGCTGACCGCCGCGAGCCCGGCGAAGGTCAGCAGCGCCGGCCCGTCGGCGGCCGTCACCTCCACGAAGTCGCTGCCCACCCGCACCACGGCGGCCTGGCTGCGGCTGCCGTCGACGTGACACAGCACCAGCTCCGCCCCACCCTCCGCGAGCCTGCGCAGCGCTGAGCCGAAGCCGAGCCGCGCCACGGCCGGCCGGGCCTCGGGCGCCACGGCGCGCTCGGAGAGCCCCTGCGCAGCACGGAGCGCTCCCAGCCGGACCAGCCACTCCTGCTCCGGGGCACCGGGGCCGCAGTCGTCGGCCACCAAACACCAGTCCGTGCCCGCGCGGGCCAGGGTCCCCCGGACCGGGCCGGCCCCCAGCAGCTCGAGGAGCACCGGGCGGCCCAGCGAGGCGTGCACGCGCGCCGCGAGGGTGACCTGGGCGTACTCGGCGCGGCTCCGGTCGGCGAGCTCGGCGTCCCGCTCGGCCAGGGCCAGGCCCTCGGCCTGCTGCTCGAGGTCCTCGAACACCATCGCCAGCAGGCCGTCCTCGTCCCCGTGTTCCATACCCGGACAATCCCGGCCCACGCCGCTCGTGTCAACGTCTGTGGACAAACCGTTGACTCCGCACGCAAGCGGCGCGTAGAAACAGCAAACACACGCAAACGCATCGTTTCGGGGGTCGAGATGGCGGCAGGGTCGAGGGGGCACGTGGCGCTCCGGGGCCTGGCGGTGCTGTGCGTGAGCGCGTTCGGCGCCGCGGGAGCGGTCGGTCTCGGGCTCCCGCCGCTCGCCGCGCTCACCGGCGCGCTCGACGGCTCCCGCCCAGCCTCGTGGGCAGGTCTGGGGGCGCGGCTCGTCGCGGTCGACCCGCCGGTGCTCGTCGCCGGCCTCTGCGGCGGCCTCCTCCTCGTGAGCGGGGCCTGGCTGTTCCTGGTCACCACGGTCACCGTGGCCGAGGCGGTCACCGGCTCGACGCGTGTACGCCTGAGGGCACCGGCGCTCCTCCGCCGCCTGGTCCTCGCCGGCTGCGGCGCCGCCCTCACCGCGGCAGCGGTCCAGGGCCCGGCGCTCGCGGACACCTCCCCTGCCGAGGGCCGGGCACACCCCGCCGCCGGGGGCGCGGCCTCGCTCACCGGGCTCGCCGTCCCGGACCGACCGCTCGGCACGGTCCGGGCGAGGACGTCGGTGACGACTCCCGGGCACACCGGCCGCGCCGCGACGCTGACCGTCCGCCCCGGGGACTCGCTCTGGCGGCTCGGCGAGCGGCTGCTCGGGCCGGGCGCCGACCCCGGTGCGGTGGCGGACGCCTGCCGTGCGCTCTACCGCGCCAACCACGCCCGTGTCGGGGACGACCCCGACCTGGTCCTGCCCGGGACCGTCCTGCACATCCCGAACACCGAAGACTCCATCACCTACGACCGGAAGGACACGCCTTGAGCACCTCGCCTACCCCTCTCCCGAGCCGCGACGACGGCGTGCGCCGGCCGCCGGCCGGCGCGGCCCACCGGGCCACGGTCACCAAGCTCGGCCTGGGCGCGCAGACCGGGCCGCAGCCGGTCCCCGTGTCCTCGGTGCAGGGGACCCTCGCCCTCGACCTCGCCGCGTCGGCCGGCATGCCCCGCACCCCGGAGCTGAGGCTGGTGACCGGCGGACGGACGGCCCCCGAGGACGTCCAGCTGTGGGCGGCACGGTTCGCCCAGGCGACGGTGGAGGTGCTCGGCGGCGACCGGCCGCTCCCCCAGCTGCTGCGCTGGACCTCCCAGCGGGTCTACGCCGACCTCGGCCGCCGGGTCAGCATCCTCGGACGCTCGTCCGTGGTGACCCAGCGGTTGCGGACGGTGCGGCCGCAGGTCCGCAGCGTGCACGTCTTCCAGCCGACGCCGCAGTCGGCCGAGGTGAGCGTGCACGTCCGGCACGGCCGGCGCTCGCGGGCGATCGCGGCCCGGCTCGAGCTCGAGGGCGGGCGCTGGCAGTGCACCGCCCTGCAGCTCGGCTGACCCCGCGCGCCCGCTCGGGGACCGCCACCGCCCGCGAGACCGGCCCCCGGGAACGCCTCGGGGCCCGAGCCGGTGGCTCGGGCCCCGAGGGACGTGGTGCGGCGGAGGCGCGTGCGGACGGTCAGCCGTTCACGCGGGTGGTCAGCCCGGTCGGGCCCCCGGGAGCGCCGTGGCACTTCTTGTACTTCTTGCCCGAGCCGCAGGGGCAGTCCGCGTTCCGGCCGGCGCCGGCGAACGGGTCGTCCTCGGTCCCCGGCACGGCGCCGACGACCTCGGCCTCGCCGCCCTCGTCGGGCGCCGAGTAGGCGAGGTGCTGCGGCTGCTTCGGCTTCTCGAGCCCCTTCGCCACGATGTGCGGACCGTCGGCGTGCGCGGCGGCCTGGGCGACCGCGGAGCCGAACTCCGCACCCTCGGGCGCCGCCGCGGCCGGCTGCTCCTCCTCGACCTGGACCTCGAGGTTGAACAGGAAGCCGACCGACTCCTCCTTGATCCCGTCCATCATCGCGCTGAACATGTCGAAGCCCTCGCGCTGGTACTCCACGAGCGGGTCGCGCTGGGAGTAGGCACGCAGGCCGATGCCCTCGCGCAGGTAGTCCATCTCGTAGAGGTGCTCGCGCCACTTGCGGTCGAGCACGGACAGCAGCACCCGGCGCTCGAGCTCGCGCATGACCTCGCTGCCGAACTTCTGCTCGCGGACGTCGTACGCCTGCTGGGCGTCGGCCTGGATGTCCTCGACGAGCTGCTCACGGGTCAGCCCGGCGCGCTCCCCCTCGGGACCCTCGATGTCGGCGAGGCGCAGCGAGACCGGGTAGAGGGTCTTGAGCGCGGTCCACAGCGCTTCGAGGTCCCACTCCTCCGGGAAGCCCTCGGTCGCGGCGGTGACGTAGCCCGCGACCACGTCGTCGATCATCGCCCGGACCTGCTCGTGCAGGTCGGCGCCCTCGAGCACCGCGCGGCGCTCGGCGTAGATCACCTGGCGCTGGCGGTTCATCACGTCGTCGTACTTGAGGACGTTCTTGCGGGAGTCGAAGTTCTGCGACTCGACCTGCCCCTGCGCCGACGCGATCGCCCCGGTGACCCGCTTGTTCTCGATCGGGACGTCGTCGGGGACCTTGAGCGTGGTCAGCACCCAGTCGACCCAATCGGACTTGAACAGCCGCATCAGGTCGTCCTCGAGGGACAGGTAGAAGCGGGACTCGCCCGGGTCGCCCTGACGGCCGGACCGGCCGCGCAGCTGGTTGTCGATCCGGCGCGACTCGTGCCGCTCGGTGCCGACGACGTACAGGCCGCCGAGCTCCTTGACCTCGTCGTGCTCGGCCGCGACCTGCGCCTTGATCCGCTCGACCATGCCCGGCCAGGCGGCTTCGTACTCCTCGTTGTTCTCGAGCGGGTCGAGCCCCTGCTTGCGCAGCTCGAGGTCGGCGAGGAACTCCACCGACCCGCCGAGCATGATGTCGGTGCCGCGGCCGGCCATGTTCGTGGCGACGGTGACCGCGCCCTTGTGCCCGGCCTGCGCGACGATCTTCGCCTCGTCGGCGTGCTGCTTGGCGTTCAGCACCGAGTGCGGGATCCCCCGGCGCTTGAGCAGCTCCGAGAGCCGCTCGGACTTCTCTACCGACGTGGTGCCGACGAGGACCGGCTGGCCGTTCTGGTTGCGCGAGGCGATGTCGTCGGCCACCGCGTGGAACTTGGCGTCCTCGGTGCGGTAGACGAGGTCGGCCTGGTCCATGCGGGCCATCGGCCGGTTGGTCGGGATCGGGACGACGCCGAGCTTGTAGATCTTGTCGAACTCCGACGCCTCGGTCATCGCCGTGCCGGTCATCCCGCCGAGCTTCTCGTAGAGGCGGAAGTAGTTCTGCAGCGTGACCGTGGCCAGCGTCTGGTACTCCTCGCGGACCTCCACGCCCTCCTTGGCCTCGATCGCCTGGTGCAGGCCCTCGTTGTAGCGGCGGCCCGCCAGCATCCGGCCGGTGTGCTCGTCGACGATGAGCACCTCGCCGTTCATGACGACGTACTCCTTGTCGTTGCGAAACAGCTCCTTGGCCTTGATGGAGTTGTTCAGGAAGGAGATCAGCGGGGTGTTCACCGAGTCGTAGAGGTTCTCGATGCCGAGGTGGTCCTCCACCTTGGTGATGCCCGGCTCGAGGATCGAGATGGTGCGCTTCTTCTCGTCGACCTCGTAGTCGGTGTCCTTGACCAGGCGGCGAGCGATCTTGGCGAACTCGCCGTACCACTTCACCTCCTCCTGGGTCGGGCCGGAGATGATCAGCGGGGTCCGCGCCTCGTCGATGAGGATCGAGTCGACCTCGTCGATGATCGCGAAGTTGTGGCCGCGCTGCACGAGGTCCTCGATGGCGTTGGCCATGTTGTCGCGCAGGTAGTCGAAGCCGAACTCGTTGTTGGTGCCGTAGGTGACGTCGGCGGCGTAGGACACGCGACGCTGGTCGGGGCGCATCTCGGGCAGGATCATCCCGGTGGTCAGGCCGAGGAAGTGGTAGACCCGGCCCATCCACTCGGCGTGGTACTTCGCGAGGTAGTCGTTCACGGTGACCACGTGCACGCCCTTGCCGGAGAGCGCGTTGAGGTACGTCGGCAGGGTGGCGACCAGCGTCTTGCCCTCACCGGTCTTCATCTCCGCGATGTTGCCGAGGTGCAGCGCGGCGCCGCCCATCACCTGGACGTCGTAGTGCCGCTGGCCCAGCACCCGCTTGGCCGCCTCGCGCACGGTGGCGAAGGCCTCCGGCATCAGGTCGTCGAGGGTCTCCCCGTCGGCGAGCCGCTGCTTGAACAGCGCGGTCTGGCCCTGCAGCTCCTCGTCGCTCATCGCGACGAAGTCGTCCTCGATGGCGTTCACCGCGCGCGTGATCGACTCCAGCTGGCGCAGGATCTTGCCCTCGCCGATGCGAAGGATCTTGTCGAGAATGGCAGGCACGAGGGTCGACTCCGTAGATAGGTGGTTCCGGTCCCGCAGCCTCGAGGCGGCCGCGGGGCCATGTTACCGAGCGCACACGCCGGGCGCGGCCTTCAGGGGCGACCGGGGCAGCCGTGCTGCTCTTCCCAACGTGAAACGGCCGGGAGCGGCGACATGTTCCCACCGGACTCCCAGCTGCGCAGGTAGCGGTACGGGCTCACCGTACCCCTGCGCACCACCCAGTCGCGCCCGCCGCCGGTGCCGTCGCAGACCGGGCTGATCCCGACGTGCAGGTGGCAGGGCGTGGGCCTGGCGCTTCCCGTGCGGCCGACCTCGCCGAGGTACTCCCCCGACTCGACCGTGTCGCCGGGGCCGAGCCCGCCGCGGAGCCGGGCGAGGTGGCTGCCGTAGTAGCGCACACCGTCCACACCCTCGACGGAGAAGGACAGGCCGCCGCGGTCGCGACCGAGGTCGGTGGCCGGGTCCCACCGGTCGGTCCAGTTGACCTCGAGCACGGTGCCGTTCACCGGGGAGACCACCCGTGCGCCGCAGTCGGCGAAGACGTCGGTGGCCGGGTAGTCGTGGTGGGCGTCGACGTAGTCGGTGGCGCCGACCACCGGGAACTCTCGGTCGGCGTACCCCGCGGGCGCCTGCACCGGCAGCACCGCGAGCGCCCACGTGAGCGCGACGGCGGCGAGCGGGGAGAGCGGTTCGGGCACGCCCTCCAGCCTAGGCGGGGGCGGGCTCCCCCGCGTGGCCGAGGGGCGTGGCCGTGGCGATGCCGGTGGACTCGCGCACCACCAGCTCGGCGGTGAACAGGTACTCGCTGTGCGGCGTCTCGTGGCCGGTGATCTCGTCGACGAGCGCCTGCACCGCGGCGTGCGACATGGCGGCCACCGGCTGGCGGATCGTGGTCAGCGGCGGACCGGTGAAGGCCATCAGCGGCGAGTCGTCGTACCCGACGACCGAGACGTCGCGGGGGACCGAGCCACCGCGGGAGACGACCGCGCGTACGGCACCGAGCGCCATCAGGTCCGAGCCGCAGATGATCGCGGTGGCCCCGGCGTCGATCAGCCGGCCGGCCGCGGCGTGTCCGCCCTCGACCGAGAACAGGCTGTACTCCTCGAGCCCCACGAACCGCGGGTCGGCGGCGACGGCCTCGCGGAAGCCCTCGATCTTGCGCTGCACCGGCACGAAGCGGCTCGGGCCCACGGCGAGGCCGAACCGGGTGTGGCCGAGGGCGGCGAGGTGGGAGACCGCCATCCGCACCGCGCTGCGGTCGTCGGTGGAGATGCACGGCGCCTCGACCACCGGCATGGTGCCGTTGACCAGGACGATCGGCAGGCCGCGCTCGGTCAGCGCGTGGTAGCGGGCGGGGTCGGCGGTGGAGTCGGCGTGCAGGCCGGAGATGAAGATGATCCCGGAGACGCCACGGGCCAGCAGCATCTCGACGTACTCGTCCTCGGTGACGCCGCCGGGCGTCTGGGTGCACAGCACCGGGGTGTAGCCGTGGCCGGCGAGGCCGGACTCGATGAACTGCGCGAAGGTCGGGAAGATCGGGTTGACCAGCTCCGGAACGACGAGCCCGATCAGCCCCGCGCTCTTCGAGCGCAGCGCCGAGGGTCGCTCGTAGCCGAGCACGTCGAGCGCGGTGAGCACGAGCTGCCGGGTGTCGGTGCGGACCCCGGGCTTGCCGTTCATGACCCGCGAGACGGTGGCCTCGCTGACGCCTGCGTGCGCGGCGACGTCGTGCAGCCGTGGCTTCCTCATGGGGCCGACTCTAGTCCCCGATGTTGCAGTCTTGCAGCAAGAAATTTCGATCTCTTCCATTTCTTGCACGCACGGTGCTACCTTCCGTGCAGTCCATCACGGCTAAGGAGAACTTTTCGATGCGACGTATTGCTCAGGCCGGCGCCCTCGTGGCCGCTGTCAGCCTGTTGGCCACCGCCTGTGGATCGGGCGAGGGCGACACCGAGACCAACACTGACTCCGCGCCCCAGGCCTCCGAGGTCTCCGGGTCGCTGACCTGGTGGGACACCTCCGACCCGACCAACGAGGGCCCCGCGTTCGACGCCCTCATCAAGAAGTTCGAGGCGGAGTACCCCAAGGTCGACATCAAGCGGCAGCCCGTGCCGTTCGGCGAGGCCCAGAACAAGTTCAAGACCGCGGCCGAGGCCGGCAGCGGCGCGCCCGACATCCTGCGCGCCGAGGTCGCCTGGGTGCCTGAGTTCGCATCGCTCGGCTACCTCTACGCGCTCGACGGCACCGCGGCGCTCGAGGACTCCGACGACTACTTCGAGACCCCGCTGTCCTCGAACGTCTTCGACGGCAAGACCTACGGCGTGCCGCAGGTCACCGACTCCCTCGCGCTGCTCTACAACAAGAAGCTGTTCGAGCAGGCCGGGATCGACTCCCCGCCGACCACCTGGGACGAGGTCGCCACGGCCGCCGAGGCGCTGAAGTCGAAGGCCAAGGTCGACGGCATCTTCCTCAACCCGGCCGGCTACTTCATGCTGCCGTTCATGTACGGCGAGGGTGGCGACCTGGTCGACACCGACGCCCAGCAGATCGTGGTCGACTCGGAGGAGAACGCCAACGGTCTCCAGGCTGCCGTGGACCTCGTCGAGAAGGGCGCCGCCCCCAAGCCCCCGGCCGCGGACGGCTACGCCGCGATGATGACCGCCTTCAACGAGGGCAAGGTCGGCATGATCATCAACGGCCCCTGGGAGGTCAACAACATCCGCAACGCCGAGAACTTCGGCGGCGTCGAGAACCTCGGCATCGCCGCGGTTCCCGCGGGCTCCGAGACCGCCGGCGCTCCGGTCGGTGGCCACAACTACGTCGTCTACTCCGGCATGGACGAGAAGAAGGCCGACGCCGCGATCGCCTTCATCAACTTCATGAACTCCGCGGAGTCGCAGGCGTTCCTCGCCGACGAGCTCGGCCTGCTGCCGACGCGCAAGTCGGCCTACGACATCGACTCGGTCAAGAACAACGACATCGTCTCGGCCTTCAAGCCGGTCGTCGACGCCGCCGTTGCCCGTCCGTGGATCCCCGAGGGCGGCCAGTTCTTCGCCGCGCTCGACACCATGGCCGTCGAGGTGCTCGTCCAGGGCGAGGACCCGAAGACCGCGCTCGACAAGGTCGCCAAGACCTACAAGTCCGAGGTCGTCCCGGAGTACTCCTCCAACTGACCTCAGACTGACCTGAGATAGTCCCGGGGGGCCGCGTCCGTTTCGGAGGCGGTCCCCCGTTTCTCGTGCTAGGAGACCCCCATGGCGATTGACCCGCAGACGGTCGCCGCACCCCCCACCGGCCCGGCGCGCGCGCCGTCGCGCCCGCCCGGCCGGATCCGCCGGGCCGCCACCACCCACTGGTACGCGTGGGCGATGGTGGTGCCCGTCGTCATCGTGCTCGGCGTGCTCGTGCTCTACCCGCTGGTGCGCGGCATCTTCATCAGCTTCACCGACCTCAACGAGTCGAACCAGCGCGACGAGATCTGCACCAAGGTGCTGGGCGGCGGCACGGAGTGCGTGCCGAACCCGAACGCCGCCGAGTTCGTCGGGCTCGACAACTATGTCGCGATCCTCACCGGCGAGAAGGGCGAGTTCTGGCTCCAGTTCGTCAACACGATCGTGTGGACCGCGAGCTGTGTCGCCCTGCACTACGCGATCGGGCTCGGGCTCGCGGTCATGCTGAACCGCAAGATCCGCGGCCGCGGCATCTACCGGGTGCTGCTGATCGTGCCGTGGGCGGTGCCGGCCTTCGTCAGCGCGTTCGCCTGGAAGTTCATCTTCAACGAGCGCAACGGGCTGGCCAACCTGGCGCTCACCTCGATCGGCCTCGAGCCGGTGGCCTGGTTCTCCGAGCGGTGGACCTCGCTGTTCACCGCGATCGTCACCAACGTGTGGCTCGGCGTGCCGTTCATGATGGTCGCCCTCCTCGGCGGCCTCCAGTCGATCTCCGCCGACCTCTACGAGGCGGCCGAGATGGACGGCGCCACCCCGTGGCAGCGGTTCGTCAACGTGACCCTGCCGGGCCTGCGCCCGGTGAGCGCGACGGTGATCCTGCTCGGCACGATCTGGACGTTCAACATGTTCCCGATCATCTTCCTGGTCACCGAGGGGCAGCCCGCCGGCCAGACCGAGATCCTGGTGACCGGGGCCTTCCGGGCCGCCTTCGAGGGCATCCGGCAGTACGCCTTCGCGTCGGCGTACGGCATGTTGATCCTCTCCATGCTCGTGGTGTTCGCCGTGGCCTACCGCAAGATGCTCAGCCGTCAGGGAGAGGTGTGGTGACCGATGGGAACCGTTGACCGCAAGCGCAGCACTGGCAGGTCCGTCCTGCTGCACCTGGCCCTGGTGACCACCTCCGCGATCGCGGTGGCACCGGTGCTGTGGATCCTGCTCTCCTCGCTCAAGCCGGCGAACCGGATCCTGTCGAGCGAGATCAAGCTGTTCGACCAGCCCACGCTGGACAACTACCGCAACGTCCTGAGCAACACCGACTTCACCACCTGGTTCCTCAACTCGGTGGTCGTCGCGGCCTTCACGATGGTCCTGGGCATCTTCATGTCGGCCACGGCCGGCTACGCGCTGAGCCGGTTCAACTTCCCGGGACGCCGCTCCTTGATGTGGACCTTCCTCATCACGCAGATGTTCCCGGTGGCGATCCTGATCGTGCCGATCTACGGGATCATGTCGAACCTGGGGCTGATCAACACGCTCACCTCGCTGGTGATCGCCTACTGCACGGTGGCCGTGCCGTTCTGCACGTGGATGCTCAAGGGGTACTTCGACACGATCCCCCGCGAGCTCGACGAGGCCGCGGCGCTCGACGGCCTGGGTCCGTTCTCCACGTTCTGGCGGGTGATCATCCCGCTCGCGCGGCCGGGCCTGGCGGTGACGATGTTCTACACGTTCCTCACCGCGTGGGGCGAGGTCGCCTACGCGACCGCGTTCCTGCAGACCGACGACAAGTTCACCCTCGGTTACGGCCTGCAGACGTTCGTGCCCCAGTTCAACAAGCAGTGGGAGTACCTCACCCCGGCGGCGATCCTCATCACGATCCCCGCGGCGATGGTGTTCATGCTCGCCCAGCGCCACCTCGTCGGTGGCCTGGCGGCCGGCGCCACGAAGGGCTGACCCGCTACTTCAGCTCCACCGACAGTGGCTCCGCGAGGTCTCCTCGTGGAGCCACTGTCGTCTCCGGGAGTCCCAGCCAGGACGCGAGCGAGCGCAGCTCCACGGCGAGCTCCGCGGCAGTCTCCGGCGGGGCGTCCGGCTCGGCGTAGGCACCCTTGACCACGAGCAGCCCTGCCTTCCGGTCGGCCTTGAGGTCCACCCGGGCCACCAGCCGGTCCCCCAGCAGGAACGGCAGCACGTAGTACCCGTGCCGGCGCAGGTGCTCGGGCACGTAGATCTCGATGCGGTAGTGGAAGCCGAAGAGGCTCTCTGTCCGCGAGCGTTCCCAGACCACGGGGTCGAAGGGGCTCAGCAGGGCGCGCGCGTCGACCCGACGCGGGAGCCGCGCGTCGCGGTGCAGGTACGCCGGCCGGTCCCACCCCTCGACGGTGACCGGGAGCACCTCACCGGACTCGACGAGCGCGTCGAGCGCGGGCCGGGCGTCCTGCGTGCTCATCCGGTAGTAGTCGCGCAGGCACGCCTCGGTGGCCACACCGTGCGACCGCGCGGCGCGGCGGAGCAGCTCGAGGTGAGCCTCGGCGGCGGTCGGGGTGGGGACGGCGAGCACCTCCGGCGGGAGCACCCGCTCCGGGACGTCGTACAGCCGCTCGAACTGGGGTGTGCGACCCGACGCCGTCACCTCGCCGGCGAAGAACAGGAACTCCAGCGCCTGCTTGGTCTCCGACCAGTTCCAGCCCCAGTTCTCCGAGGCCGCCCGGGGAAGGTCACCCTCGACCTGGCGCGCGGTCACCGGACCGCGGGCGCGTACCTCGTCGTACACCCAGCTGACCAGGTCGGGGCGCCGCTCGGCGATGCTGCGCGGCCCGCCCCAGGCCTCGGTTCGGGCCCGGGCCATCCGGTGCTGCATGTACGGCCACAGGTCGACCGGCATGAACGCGGCCACGTGCGCCCAGTACTCCACCAGGCGGCGCGGGGAGCGGCCGGCCGCGCGGTGCAGGAGGTCGGTGTCGTAGGGGCCCATCCGGCTGAACAGCGGCATGTAGTGCGCGCGCTGCAGCACGTTGACCGAGTCGATCTGGAGCACCCCGGTGCGCGCCACCGTGCGGGCCAGGGTGCGCATCGTGGGCACCTCGTGACGACGGTCGAGGAAGCCCTGCGCGGCGAGGGCGATGCGGCGTGCCTGGGCACGGCTGAGGGTGTCCCGGTGGATGTGTGTCACGGTCAGGGGATGTCGAGCAGCTTCTCTCGCACGGCGTACATGACCGCCTCCATCCGGGAGTGCAGCTGCAGCTTCTCCAAGATGTTGCGCACGTGGTTCTTGACGGTGTTCTCGCTGATGAACAGGCGCTTGGCGATCTCGCGGTTGTTCAGGCCCTGCGCGACGAGCTTGAGCACCTCGAGCTCGCGCTCGGTGAGCCGGGGGGTGGGCACCTGCTGGCGGTCGGAGCGCGTCATCTGCTTGAACTCGTCGAGCAGCTTGATCGCCATCGACGGGCTGATCAGCGACTGTCCGTCGGCGACGACGCGGATCGCCTGGGCGACCTCGTCGATCGAGGAGTCCTTGAGGAGGTAGCCCGACGCGCCGTTCTTCACCGCGTCGTACAGGTCGCCCTCCTCGTCGCTGACGGTGAGCATGATGATCTTCGCGGAGGGGGCGACCTCCTTGATCGAGACACAAGCCTCGATGCCGGAGCGCTTGGGCATCCGGACGTCCATGAGCACCACGTCGGGCACGGAGCTGGCGCACAGCTCGGTGGCGGCGACGCCGTCGCCGGCCTCACCGACGACCTCGATGTCCTCCTCGACGGTGAGGAGCATCGTCAGACCGCGACGGAAGAGCTCCTGGTCGTCGACGACGGCGACCCGGATCGGCTCGCCGCCTGTCTTCGCGCGTTCTTGAGGTGCTGCCACGTGACGATCATGTCACGTGGCAGCACACCCACGTCACCATTTCGGGCTATCCCGAGCGGGTCGCTCAGGCCATGTCGAGCGAGATCACACCGTAGTCGTAGCCCCGGCGGCGGTAGACCACCGACGGCTTCTCGCTCTCCTTGTCCACGAAGAGGAAGAAGTCGTGGCCGACGAGCTCCATCTCGTAGAGCGCCTGGTCCAGCGTCATCGGCTCGGCCGAGTGGCTCTTCTCGCGGACCACGAGGGGTCCGTCACCCATGACCGTGATCGGCCCGACCCGGCGCTGGGTCTCCTCCTCGGCCGCCTCCGCGGGGGCGTTGGACTGCGGCTCGACGGCCGCGAGCGCCTCCGCGACCGAGACCGGCGTGTGCCGGCCGTGGTGCACCCGGCGGCGGTCCGCCGCGCGGCGCATCTGCGTCGCCATCCGGTCCAGTGCGACGTCGAGCGCGGCCATCTTGTCGTCGGCGGCGCCCTCGGAGCGGATCACCGGTCCCTTCGAGAACGCGGTGAGCTCGACCCGCACGGCGCGGTCGGCCTGGCGGGGGTTGCGCTCCTTGTCCACCTCGACCTCGACGCGCATGACGCGGTGGTCGTGCTTCTCCAAGCGGGCAAGCTTCTCCTCGACGTGGCTGCGAAACCGGTCCGACACATCCATGTGCCGGCATTTGACGACGATTTCCACGGAAACCTCCCGATTGTTGGAGCGAACTGACCACCTAGGGGTTCCGGTGGTCCTGAAGGGTGGAGATCCGTCCGGCCGACCTGGTCTTCGACCCCACAACCGCCTGCTGAGGTCCTCGCAGCTTCTCTGCCACTAATGACCTTCTCCCGGACGCACGTCGTGTCTGACGACGTGGACGGGGCAGGACTTACCTCTAAGCCGCACCGTGATCGGCGTGCCTCTCGGCTCGCCTTACGTGGACCGTTTCGCCTGCGACTGGCATCGGCTAGCCGACAGGTCCCACCGTTGAGAACGGCGCTCAGCCGGATCCTGTCAACGCAACCACGGACCCGGACGGACTCCATGTACAGACGCTATCTGGCCGGGTCGCAAAAGGGTAGGCAACCCCCCGGATCTTCCGAGCCGAGGCCGCCCGGGGCAGGAGTACGGCGCCGGGTGGCGGCCACCGTGGCGACCCCGGCGACCGGCACACCGGCCGCCTCGAGGGCCCGCTGCGCCTCGCGGGCGGTCGCCCCGGTCGTGAGCACGTCGTCCACCACGACCACCGCCGGGCCGGACCCCGAGCCGTCACGGCCGAGCAGCACGGTGGAGGCGCCCGGCGGGCAGCGCATCGAGCCGTGCAGGTTGGACGACCGCTCCGCCGCACCGAGGCCGGCCTGGTCCCGCGGCGCGCGCACGCTGCGGAGCACCGGCGCCACCCGGGCGGAGATCCCCTCCGCGCGCAGGTGGGCCGCCGCGCGGCGGGCGACGCGCAGCATCGGGTCGTGGCCCCTGGTCCGGACCACCCGCCCCCGCGACGGCACCGGGACCAGCAGCCAGGAGGCGCCGCGACGACCGCTCCGTGCCACCTGCTCGGCGGTGGCCCCGGCGAGCAGCAGGCCCAGCGGCCCGGCCAGCGCGAACTGGCGCCGCTCCTTGTGCGCGTTGACCAGGACTTTGAGCGGACCGTCGTACTCCCCCGCCGCCGTCGCGGGCGCGAGCCCGACGGGGCACGGTGTCGGCCGGACCACCACCCCGCCGCGCGGGAGGCCGGCCGCGCAGGCGACGCAGAGCACCCGGCCCGGACGGCCGCACAGCGCACAGGTGCTGCCGAGCAGCAGGTCGAGGACGGCGTCGCGCACGGACGCGAGCCTCGCGCACGCCACGGTGACTGGGCGGCCCCGCCGCGCCTCCGGTGGACGACGGCCACCGCCGGCCCGGTGGGGACGGTCAGCGGCGCCGTGCGGACCCGTACGGACACAGTGCGGCCCCGTGCGGCGGTGCCGGTGTGGGTCAGCCGACGAAGACGGGCGCCTGGAGCCCGCCGCGCACCACCGGTCCGGCCCACTGCCCGTCGGAGGCCAGCGCGTACACCCGGCCGTTGCGGGTGCCGAGGTAGAGCGGGGTCCCCGGCGTCGGGGAGGCGACCAGGTGCACGGCGCGCTGGAGGAAGACCTCCGCGTCGAGGCTGTCACCGCCGAGCACCGAGGAGCCGTCGACGCGGGCGAGCACCACCTCGCTGGCCCGCGGGGACGGCCCGGTGAGCAGGGCGAGCGAGCCCGGGGTGCGCCAGGCGACGTCACGGATCTCGCCGATCCCACGAGGTCCCACGGCGAGGGCTTCGGCGCGGGTCATCCCGCGCACCCGGCCCTCCCGGTCGCGCAGCACCCGGGACACCAGGACCCGGTCGTCGCCCGGGGCGGAGACGACCGCCACGAAGCGGGTGCCGTCCCGGGAGAGCGTGAACGACGTGATGTCCTGCCCCGCGATCCCGGGGGCGGGAACGGGGGCCACGACCCCGCCCCGGCGTACGACGACCGTGGCGCCCGACCGGGCACGGTCCACGAGCCACACCTGCCCGTAGATGTCCCAGGCGGGCCGGAGCACGTCGGTCCCGCGGTAGATCTCCACGGTGCTCTGCGCGGACGGCGCCAGGTCGGGCTCCCTGCCGCGCGGCGCCACCACGACGGTCGTACCGTCCTCGGTGACCCCCGCGACCTGTTCCGCGGGCAGGTCGACCGCGATGTCGCGCAGGGCGTACTCCTGGGCGCCGAACTGGCCCTCGACGTTGCGGTCGCCGTCGGCGGACAGCGCCAGCACCTTGCCGCCGCGGATCCCGAAGAGCTCCTGCGACGCCCAGTGGATGGAGGGGTCGAACTCGGTCCAGGCGGTCACGCTCTGCGAGGCCCCCTCGTCGGGGATCTCCAGCGGCGCGCCGCCCACGGTGATCCGCATCCGCTCGACGCCGGAGACCTGCCGCAGCGTCCAGGCGACCTGTGCGAACAGCAGCTGCAGCTCCTCGCCGCCGAGGTCGCGCACCTGCTCGGTCAGCGGCACCTCGGCGATCCCGTCGCCCGACACCGGCACCGAGAGGTCCACCTCCGTCCCGGCGGGGATGAACGAGCGTACGGCGCCGCGCAGGGCCGGGTCGGGGCCGAGCACCAGCCGCCGGACCAGCATCGTCGGAGCCTGCCCGCCGCGCGGCACGTAGACCGGCTCGGGCACCAGGATCTGCGCGCTCGGGTCGAAGAAGTAGAGGAAGTACTGCTGGTAGCGGGTCTCGAAGTGCGTGCGCGGGATGATCAGCGCGTCGGGCGGGTTGGAGATCCGCCACTCCCCCCGCTCGCGGACCAGGCGCAGCTCGTAGCTGGTGACGCCACCCTCCGCGGCCTCCCCTCGCCACGCGCCGCGCGCGTCGAGCCGCATGGTGTCCTCGAGGCTGGCGGTCACCGTGCGCCCGGACTCGGTGAGCACGTTGGACCCGAAGACGACGGTTTCCCGCTCGGGCAGCCAGCCGGCGCGGCCCTCGTCGGAGAGGAACTCCCTGGCCACCGCGGTGGAGAGCGGCGATGCCTCCATCGCGACCAGGAAGCCCCGGGCGACCGCGAGCGGCGACGCGCCCTTGCGCGGACCGGACGGGCTGAACTCGAACGGGCCGTCGATCGGCTCGACCTGGTCCTGCTCCGGACGGGTCTGGACGCCCCCGGACTGCGGCAGGCTGACGCACCCGCCGAGCAGCAGCGGGGCCAGCGCGGCGAGCAGGGCCAGCCGGGTGGCACGGGTCCTCACGGCGTCCTCGCCTTCGGGGTGTCCAGGCGGGCGTAGCCGGCGCCGACCCCGCCCGTGGCCGCGTCGGCGGGCACCAGCGACAGCGGGCTCCGGCTGATCCGGTCGCCGGCCCGGCGGGGCAGCGTGAGCCGGAACTGTGCGCCGTTGCCGGGCTCGCCCCACGCCTGCAGCCAGCCACCGTGCAGGTGGGCGTCCTCCAGGGCGATGGACAGCCCCAGCCCGGTGCCCCCGGTGGTGCGCGCGCGGGCGGGGTCGGCGCGCCAGAACCGGTTGAAGACCATCGCCGACTCGCCCTGCGCCAGGCCGATCCCGTGGTCGCGCACCGCGAGCGCGGTGGCGTCCTCGTTGGCGGCCAGCAGCACGTCGACGTCATGACCGTCGGCGTAGTCGATGGCGTTGGTGAACAGGTTGCGCAGGATCCGCTCCACCCGGCGTACGTCGACCTCCGCGACGCACGGCTGGTCCGGCCGGTGCACCACGACCCGGGTTCCCCGGCGGTCGGCGAGCGCCTTGGTCGACTCGGCCACGCGCAGCGCGAGGTCGACGAGGTTCACGTCCTCCAGGTCGAGCACGGCCGCGCCGGCGTCGAAGCGGCTGATCTCGAGCAGGTCGGTGAGCAGGAGCTCGAACCGGTCGAGCTCCTTCTGCAGCAGCTCCGCGGAGCGCGCGGTGACCGGGTCGAAGCGCTCGCGGGCGTCGTACAGGACGTCGCCGGCCATGCGCACCGTGGTCAGCGGCGTGCGCAGCTCGTGCGAGACGTCGGAGACGAACCGGCGCTGCACCCGGGACAGCTCCTCGAGCTGCCGGATCTGCTTCTGCAGGCTCGCCGCCATCTGGTTGAACGAGGTGCCGAGGCGGGCGATGTCGTCGTCCCCGCGGACGTGCATGCGCTCCTCGAGCCGGCCGGACGCGAGCCGCTCGGCGACCCGGCGCGCGAGCCGCACCGGGGTGACCACCTGCCGGGTCACCAGCCAGGTCAGGCCGCCCACGAGCAGCAGCAGCAGCACGCCGCCGGTGAGCAGGGCCCGGCGCACCAGCGACAGCGTCTCCTGTTGCTCGGTCATCGGGAAGAGGTAGTAGAGCGCGTAGGTGCCGCCGTCGGAGGGCAGGGTGATCTGGGAGCCGGCCACGATCCCCGGCACGGTGGGGATGCCGGAGTCGCTCTGGTAGCGGATCGGGGCGTAGGTCCACGACGTGCCGGGCGTGCTCTCCACGACCTCGCGCAGCCGGGCCGGGACGGAGTCGGTGGAGATGTCGGGCGAGAAGCGGGTGCCGCTGCCGGTCGCGAGACCCTGGGTGCTGCCCGGGACCGGGCCGTCGAGCACCACGTCGTACCCCTGGACGTCGCCGCGGGCGACGATGCTGGCCACCAGCTGCGCCAGCTGGGTGCCGGAGTCGAACTCGGTGCCGCTGGCCTCGAGCCGCACCTGCGCCTCGTAGGCGCCGCGGGTGGCGTCGGCCACCGACGCGGAGGTCTTGCCCGCGACCAGGCCGTCGGTGATCTGGCGCAGCAGGAACCAGCCGACCAGGGTGACCACCGCCGCGGAGAGCAGCAGCGTGCTGACCACCACGCGTGCCTGGATGGACCGTCGCCAGAACGTGGCGGCCCTGCGGATCGGTCCTGCGAGTCTCACGGGGACGCTCCGGCGCCTAGTCCGTGCCGGCCTTGTACCCGACACCCCTCACCGTGACCACGATCTCGGGGTTCTCCGGGTCGTGCTCCACCTTCGAGCGGAGCCGCTGGACGTGCACGTTGACCAGCCGGGTGTCCGCCGCGTGGCGGTAGCCCCAGACCTGCTCGAGCAGCACCTCGCGGGTGAACACCTGCCAGGGCTTGCGGGCCAGGCACACGAGCAGGTCGAACTCGAGCGGGGTGAGCGAGATCGGGGTGTCGCCGCGGGTCACCCGGTGCCCGGCGACGTCGATGCTGAGGTCGCCGATCGACAGCGCCTCCTGCCCGGGCTCCTCGAAGCGCCGGACCCGGGCACGGACCCGGGCGACGAGCTCCTTGGGCTTGAACGGCTTGACGACGTAGTCGTCGGCCCCGGACTCGAGCCCGACGACGACGTCGATCGTGTCGCTCTTGGCGGTGAGCATCACGATCGGGACGCCGGACTCGGCCCGGAGCTCCTTGCACACGTCGATGCCGTCCTTGCCGGGCAGCATCAGGTCGAGCAGGACCACGTCGGGACGGAAGCCGCGGAAGTCGGAGAGGGCCTGGTCGCCGGTCGGGCACACCTTGGGCTCGAAGCCCTCGTTGCGCAGCACGATCGTCAGCATCTCGGCCAGTGCCGCGTCGTCGTCGACGACGAGGACCCGTCCCCGGTTGCCCGTCTCGGTCATCGCGCCTCCCCCCTCTCCGTCAGCTCCGTCATCGGTGGTCCCGTCGTGGTGCTCAGTAGCGGTAGTGCTCGGACTTGTAGGGACCCTCCACCGGGATCCCGAGGTACGACGCCTGCTCGTCGGTGAGCGTGGTCAGCGAGACCCCGAGCGCCGCGAGGTGCAGGCGGGCGACCTCCTCGTCGAGGTGCTTGGGCAGCGTGTACACGCCGACCGGGTACTCGTCGGTCTTCGTGAACAGCTCGATCTGCGCGAGCACCTGGTTGGTGAAGGAGTTCGACATCACGAACGACGGGTGGCCGGTGGCGTTGCCGAGGTTCATCAGGCGCCCCTCGGAGAGCACGATCACCGAGTTGCCCTTCGGGAAGGTCCACACGTCGACCTGCGGCTTGACGTTCTTGCGGGTGACGCCGTCGTACCGCTCGAGGCCGGCCATGTCGATCTCGTTGTCGAAGTGGCCGATGTTGCCGATGATCGCCTGGTGCTTCATCCGGCTCATCTGGTCGACGGTGACGACGTCCTTGTTGCCGGTCGCGGTGATGATGATGTCCGCGGTCGGCAGGACCTCGTCGAGGGTGAGGACCTGGTAGCCGTCCATGGCCGCCTGCAGCGCGCAGATCGGGTCGACCTCGGTGACCACGACACGGGCGCCCTGGCCCCGCAGCGACTCCGCGCAGCCCTTGCCGACGTCGCCGTAGCCGCAGACCACGGCGACCTTGCCGCCGATGAGCACGTCGGTGGCGCGGTTGATGCCGTCGATCAGGGAGTGCCGGCAGCCGTACTTGTTGTCGAACTTGCTCTTGGTCACCGAGTCGTTGACGTTGATGCCCGGGAAGAGCAGCGAGCCTTCCTTCATCATCTCGTAGAGACGGTGCACGCCGGTGGTGGTCTCCTCGGTGACACCGCGGAGCTCGTTGGCGATCGCGGTCCAGCGGCCGTCGTCCTCGGCGAGCGAGTCGGCGATGACCTGCAGGACCACCTTCTTCTCGGCGTTGTCGGTGGTGTCCGGGGAGTCGACCCGGCCGGCCTTCTCGGCCTCAACGCCCAGGTGCACGAGCAGGGTGGCGTCACCGCCGTCGTCGAGGATCATGTTGGCGAAGTCGCCGTCGGGCCAGCGCAGGATCTGCTGGGTGCACCACCAGTACTCCTCCAGCGTCTCCCCCTTCCAGGCGAACACCGGGACGCCCCGCGGGTCCTCGGCGGTGCCGTCACGGCCCACCACGACGGCCGCGGCGGCGTGGTCCTGCGTGGAGAAGATGTTGCACGACGCCCAGCGGACCTCGGCGCCGAGCGCGGTGAGCGTCTCGATCAGCACGGCGGTCTGGATCGTCATGTGCAGCGACCCGGCGATCTTGGCGCCGGCCAGGGGCTTGGAGTCCCCGTAGCGCTCCCGCATCGCCATCAGGCCGGGCATCTCGTGCTCGGCCAGCGTGATCTCGGTGCGGCCGTAGTCGGCCAGGGAGAGGTCGGCAACCTTGAAATCCATGAACATCCTCATCTCGTCGTCAGCCGTTCCAGGGTACCGGTCGCGGGCGGCTCGTCCGCGGCTCCGGGTTCCAGACCGGTTCGCGGCGGCCGGGGACCCGGATGGGCCCGGTCGCGGGCGGGCCTGAAGGCGGGCCGCGACCCGGGCAGCGGCCCGGTCCGCCGCCGGCCGCGGGGGCTCAGTGGGCGGCGGGAGCCGGGGGCTCCGGGCGGGCCTCCGGCACGTGCCCCGCGACGTAGATGTCGGGCTCGATGTAGATCACCTGGGCGGTCGGCTCGGCCTGCCGGATGGCGCGCTCGGCGTCGTCGATGCTGGTGGCCACCCGGCCGGCGTCGGCGTCGCGCGCGACCCCGGCCTTGACCGCGACGAGCAGCTCCTCCGGGCCCAGGTGCAGCGTCTTCATGTGGATGACCCGCTCGATGCCCGAGGTGCCCTCCAGGGCGGAGAGGATCTTGCGCTGGGCGGCGGGTGTGGCGGCCTCACCGAGGAGCAGGCTCTTGGTCTCGATCGCGAGCACGATGGCGACCGCCACCAGGAGCAGGCCGATGGCCGTCGTACCGACGACGTCCCAGTAGGCGTTGCCGGTCAGCAGCGACAGCCCCACGCCGATCAGCGCGAACACCAGGCCCAGGAGGGCTGCGGCGTCCTCGAGGAGGATCACCGGGAGCTCGGGCGACTTGGCGCGGCGGATGAAGCTCGGCCACGTCGCGGTGCCACGGACCTTGTTCGCCTCGACGATCGCGGTGCGGAACGAGAACGACTCCAGCACGATCGCGCCGGTCAGCACCGCGAGCGGCACCCACCACCAGCGGCCCTCGAGCAGCTCGTTGGGCTCGCCGGCGTGGATCGAGTGGTACTTGTGGTACGCCTCGTAGAGCGCGAAGAGGCCACCGACGGAGAACAGCACGATCGCGACGATGAACGAGTAGATGTAGCGCTCGCGGCCGAACCCGAAGGGGTGCTGCGGCGTCGCCTCGCGCTGGGCGCGCTTGCCGCCGAGCAGCAGCAGCCCCTGGTTGCCGGCGTCGGCGACCGAGTGGACCGACTCGGCCAGCATCGAGGAGGACCGCGTCAGCAGGAACGCGAGGAACTTCAGGACCGCGATGCCCGTGTTGGCGAGCAACGCCGCCACTACTGCCTTGGTGCCGCCGTCGGCTGCCATCGAGCGCTCTCTTCTCTGTCGGGGTGGGTCGTGCAAGCGGGTGGGGGTGCCGCGCGACCGGGTCGGCGCGTCGTCACGCGCCCGGTCGGCCTCGACAGACTAGCGGGGCTGCAGGCCGAGCCCCACGCCCAGATACGCCGAGGCGAAGGTGCCGGTGGCCAGCAGCGCCGCGTAGCGGGCCACGTCGTTGGCCGCCTCGGTGGCCAGCGTCTCGACCCGGACGTCGCGCGCCTCGGCGGCGGCGACCAGGCGGCCGCGCTGCTCGCGCACCAGCGCGTCGGCGGAGCCGTCGTCGAGGATCACCAGCGTCGGGCGGCGGTCGGTCTCCTCGGCGTCCGAGAACGGGTCGGCGAAGACGTCCCGCGCCGGGGCGGCCGTGATGACCGGCAGCAGGTGCTCGGCGTCGGCGGCGAGCGCGGCGCGGCCGCTGGCCCGGCGGATCGACTCCGCCACCCGGCGCGCGGCCCGCGCGGCGAGCACCGACCCGCCCCACACCAGCGGCACCGAGTCGGCGAGCGCGATGGCCAGCATCTTGGCCTGGTTCACCGACTGGTCGCGGTACGGCGAGCACTCGATCGCCACGTCGTCCAGGGCGGTCGCGACCGCCTCCGGGTCGGTCTCCGGGCCGAGGTCGAGCCGGTTGAGGAACTCCAGCATCACCACGGCGGTGGCGAGCTGGTCACCGGCGGACACCGGCAGGATCGTGCTGTGGCGGCCCTCCGCGTGCTCGGCCACGACGCTGCGCGACGGGCAGGCCACCGCGAGCGAGCAGCCGCGCCGGACCGCCTCGGACACCGCCGAGGCGGTGCCGGAGTCGCCGCCGTCGGGGGCGAGCACGACCACCAGGTCCAGCGTCCCGGCCCAGCCGGGCAGGCTCGGCCCCGGCCACGCCACGAACGGCACCGGGCACCAGGGCTCGAGCACCGCGCGCAGCAGCCTGGAGTCGGGACCGGCGGCGACGATCGCGCGCGGCCGGTCGTCCCCGAAAGCGGTCACCGCGGCCTCGATCGCCTCCGCGGCCCCGCCGGCCTCCCGGCGCACCCGTGCACCCGCCTCGGCGAGCGGCCGGAGCACGGCGTCCGCCTGCTCGAGCGCGTCCTCGTCGTCGAGGCGCGTGTCGTCGAAGAAGCCGGCCATCACGCGCGGTCGGGCTTGCGGGCCTCGTCGACGAGGAGCACCGGGATGTCGTCACGGACGGGGTAGGTGAGCCCGCAGGACGTGCACGCGAGCTCCTGCGCGGCGTCGTCCACGGCGAGCGCGCCGTGGCACGCCGGGCAGACGATGATCTCCAGCAGGGCGGGGTCGAGGTTCATGCGTCACTCCTGATCATGGTGAGGACATCGTCGCGGATCTGGCTCATCGTCGCCACGTCCTTGCCCTCGGCGTTCAGCCGGAGCAGCGGCTCGGTGTTCGACGCGCGCACGTTGAACCACCAGTCGGGGTGGGTGACGGTGAGGCCGTCGAGGTGGTCCACGGCCACCCCGTCCACGCCGCCGTACGCCTGCTCGATGCGCGCGACGGCCGCGGCCTGGTCGGCCACGGTGGAGTTGATCTCGCCGGAGGCGGCGTAGCGGGAGTACTCGGCGAGGAGCCCGGACAGCGGGCCGGGGTACTCCGCGAGCGCGGCGAGCGCGTGCAGCGCCGCGAGCATCCCCGAGTCGGCGCGCCAGAAGTCCCGGAAGTAGAAGTGCCCGGAGTGCTCACCGCCGAAGACCGCCCCGGACTCGGCCATCGTGGTCTTGATGAACGAGTGGCCCACCCGGGTGCGGACCGGCGTGCCGCCCCGCTCGGTGATGATCTCGGGCACGGCCCGGGAGGTGATCAGGTTGTGGATCACCGTCGACCCGGGCTCCTTGGCCAGCTCGCGGGCGGCGATCAGCGCGGTGAGGACCGAGGGGCTGACCAGCTCGCCGCGCTCGTCGACGAGGAAGCAGCGGTCGGCGTCGCCGTCGAACGCCAGGCCGATGTCGGCGCCGGTCTCCCGCACCCGTGCCTGCAGGTCGCGCAGGTTCTCGGGCTCGATCGGGTTCGCCTCGTGGTTCGGGAAGCTGCCGTCGAGCTCGAAGTACATCGGCACCAGGTCGACGTCGAGCTTCTCGAAGACGGCGGGGGCGGTGTGCCCGGCCATCCCGTTGCCGGCGTCGACCACGACGGTCAGCCGCCGGCCGCGCACCGGGGCCAGGGTGAGCAGGTGGGCGGCGTAGTCGGCCAGCACGTCGGACTCCGAGACCGTCCCCCGTCGCGGGGCCACGGTGCGCGCGCCCGCGGCGACCAGGTCGCGGATCTCCGCCAGCCCGGTCTGCATGCCGACGGGCACCGCGTAGGCGCGGCACATCTTGATCCCGTTGTACTGCGCGGGGTTGTGGCTCGCGGTGAACATCGCGCCGGGGACGCCGAGCCTGCCCGACGCGAAGTAGAGCTGGTCGGTGGAGGCGAGGCCGATGAGGACGACGTCGGCACCGGCCTCGGCGGCCCCCTCGGCGAAGGCGGCGGCCATGCCCGGCGAGGAGGGTCGCATGTCGTGCCCGACCGCGACGGAGCCCCCGGCGGCACCGGTGACCGTGACGAAGGCGTTGCCCGTGGCGCGGGCGAGGGACTCGTCGACCTGGTCCGGGACGGTGCCGCGGACGTCGTACGCCTTGAAGACCGCGGCGAGGTTGGCGGGGTCCGTGGTGGCAGGCATGGTCACGACCCTATCGGGCGTCGGCGGTCTCAGCTGTCGGGGGAACGCAGCACCCGCAGGTGGCCGCGGCGGCCCACCTCGCGGCCGGTCTCCCGGGCCAGGCCGACCGCCTGCCCGGCGTCCTCCCGCGGCGGGAGGGGGCGCGCGGCCTCACGCACCGCGTCGGCGAGGGCGAGCAGGTCGTCGCTGGAGGGACCGAGCGCGTCCGGGTCCGGTGCGAGCCGGAGGATCTCCCAGCCCCGCGGGGCGCTCAGCCGCTCGCTGTGCGCCTCGCACAGGTCGTAGGCATGGGGCTCGGCGAAGGTGGCCAGGGGCCCGAGGACCGCGGTCTGGTCGGAGTAGACGTAGGTCAGCGTGGCCACGGCCGGGCGCGCGCAGGCGGTACGCGAACAACGACGGGCAGAACTCACAGGCAGACGGTACCTCCTGCGTCCCCCACCGGCGACTAGGCTCGCGGTCGTGACGGCAACGGGAGGTCCGGTCGGGCGGCGCAGCGGCCGGCGCCGCGACCGCCGCGGGCGCGGCATGCGCGGGCCGGCGGTGCTCCCCGGCCCCCTCTCCCCCGGCGGCGTACCCGGGGTGCGCACCCCGCCGGAGGTCTTCGACGCGATCGTGCTCGGCGTGGTCCACGACCTGGAGGCCCGCTGGCACGACGAGCTCGGGCTGATCGAGTTCGCCGTCGAGGAGACCCCGATCGTCCCCGACGACTGGGACGCCCCCACGGTCCCGCTGGCCTCGCTGGTGCGCGCCTCCGGCAAGGAACCGACCCGGCTGGTGCTCTTCCGGCGGCCGATCGAGCTGCGCTGCGAGACCCGGTCGGACCTGGCCGCGCTGGTGCTGACCGTGCTGGTCGAGCAGGTGTCGGAGCTGCTGGGCCGTTCTCCCGAGGAGATCGACCCGAGGTACGACGCGGACTAGCGAAGCGCGGGCTCGACCACCGGCATCCGCAGCTCCACCGGCAGCGGGCGGAGCGGCACCTGGGCGAGGCCGTCGTCCCCGTCCAGCACGAGTCCGCCGAACACGCCCGCCCCCTGCGGCGTGACCACCACGTAGTCCGCCTTCCTCGGCACGTCCCAGAGCGCGGTCGCCCGGGCCTGCAGCTGCATCCGGGTCGAGTCCACCTCCGAGCCGTCGTCCCGGTAGGCCACCACCGCGGCGCCGCCGGCCACCGGTCCGCCGGTGAGCACCACCGCGGCGTCGTTGCCGGGCACCACGGGAGCGGCGCCGGGGCCGCCGAGCGGCAGCACCGCGCCCGCGTACGACGAGTCCGCGCCGCTCGTGGACCGCACGGTGGCGGTGACGGGCACGCTCGACCGCAGCACCACCGCGGAGGCCTCCCGGCCGACGGCGTCGGTCAGGTCCGAGCTGACCACGGAGCCCGGGGGCACGCGCAGCTGGGCGCCCTCGGTCGGGGCGAAGGAGCCGCCCTCCCCCGCGACCTCGACGTCGACCAGCGCCTCGCGGTCCGAGGGGTTGGCGACGACGAGCGTGCGGCGGTCGGCCCGGACGGGCATCCCGGCGAGGCGGACGGTCCGGCTCGGCGCGGACTGGGCAGGGAGCCAGTCGGTGGCGGGCTCGGCGCCGGGCTCCGCCGCGACGCCGTCGGACACCGCGGCCACCACGCGGCCCTTGGAGGCGGTCACCCCGACCGCGATCTCCTCGGCCTGGGGCGCCACCTCGACCATCGGCAGCGGCACGGTCTCCCCGGGAGGCACGGTGATCCCGCGGGTGGAGGTGTCGTCGGCGGTGCCGTCGGGGCCGTGCACGGTGACGTCCACGACCGCCGGACCGGGGTCGACGTTGGTGAGCACGAGCTCGGACTGGTGGTCCAGCCCCGCGCCGGCGCCGGTGAACCACCACACGCCGCGGGGCGCTCCGCACTCCTGCACGCCGAGGGAGACGCCGTCGTCGCCCTCGTCGACCTGCCAGGTCGCGCGACCTGCGGCGATGGCTCCATCGGCCTCGAGCGCCGCGGCGGAGGGGCCGGGGCCGGCGGCGTCGAGGGTGTCGAGCTCACCGCGGGCGGCCTGCTGGCCGTCGGCCTTCTCCAGGTCAGCGTCGGCGGCGTAGCGGACCGTGCCCTGCCCGTCCTGGTCGGGCAGCGGCGCGGACAGGCTGAGCACCTCGGCGTCGGACCCGGGTGTGGAGCCGGCGCGCAGGCACGCGTTCACCACGTGGTCGACCGGCACGGTGCTCGCCGACGTGGACGCCGCCGGGTCGGTGCCGGCGACGGCCGCGGTGACACCGGCCGCGCCGAGCGCGAGCAGCAGCGTGACCCCGCCGGCGACGGCGCCGCGGTCGAGGGTCCGGGGCTCCTTGGGCCCGCTCGCGCGCCGGGTGGCGGCGCGGCGGCCAGGACCCGGGCTGGGCTGGGGGGCGGTCATCGGCGGACCCTCCTGCTGGGAGCGGCGAGAACGGCGGCGAGCACGAGCGCGAGGCCCTGGACGCCGAGCAGCACGGGGCGCGGCGAGCCCTCGGGCGCGGGCAGCGCCTCGTCACTCGGCTCGGCCTCGAGCTGCCAGGCCCGCGAGCCCGGGCGTACGGCGCTGGCCGAGGTGAGCCCGCTCACCGAGTCGAGGTTCCCCACCAGGACCGGGTCGGCGGGCGGCGCGGCGTACACGAACTCGACACCGTGCGCACCCAGCCGCTCCACGTCGGTGGCCTGCGGCGCGGTGGCCAGGCTCTCGACCAGGTCGGTCAGCTCCTGCTGGTCCTCCGGGGCGGGGGCGACCGTGTCGTCACCGAGCCGCTGGCCGTCGCCGCGGAGGACGAGGTACTCCAGGTCCGACCCCTCGGTGCTGCGCACGACGAGCACGCCGCTGTCGGGGTCGCGGGTGGCCGCGTCGGTCATGTAGGTCGGCACCGACCCCGGCGCGCGGCGGTCCAGCGGCCCGTCGATCCCGGACGCCGCCCACCAGAACAGCCCGAGCACCGGGGAGACCAGCGCGACGACGACCACGGCCGCGCCGACCGGCTGACGCCAGCCGAAGCTGCGGCCGGAGAGCTGGGCGGCGATGTCGGTGCCGGCCACGGCCGCCGCGGTGACGGCCGCCGCCTGGGCGAGGAGCAGCGGGAAGCCGAGCCACTCGCCGCGGGGGGCGAGCACCGCCGCGGCCACGAGCGCGAGGACCAGCACGGTCCAGGACGCGAGGACCGGGGTGCGCGTGTCCCTGCGCAACAGCGACGCCACGGCGGCCAGCACCACACCGGCACTGAGCCAGACGGGGGCGGACCCGGCCGCCACGGCCCGGCCCAGGACCACGTCGAGCAGGCCCAGGGGTCCGAGCAGGTCGGTCGCCGGGAGGCCTGCCTCGGCCAGCCAGGCGTCCGCCCCGCGGCCGGCGAGGGTGAGCACCGACCACGGCAGGAGCAGGACGGGGACCGCGAGCACGGCGACCGCGACCGGTCCCCACCCGGACCGCCGGGTCCACTCGCGGGCGCCGGTGGCCGCCGCGAACGCCAGCAGGACCACGACCGCGAGCACGGCGACCAGCCAGGCCTGCGGGACGAACGAGGACAGCAGCGCGAGCAGGAGCGCGGTGCGCCACGCGGCGCGCCAGCGGCGGTCCCGGTCGTGCCGGACGCCGAGGAACAACGCGGCGTGGGCGACCCACGGCAGCACGACGGACGCCGCGACCGTGCCGAGCCGGCCCTGCGCGACCGCGCCGGTGAGGACCGGGAGCAGCCCGTAGGCGACCCCGCCCCACAGCGCCGCCCACCGCGAGGGGGTCAGCCGGCGCAGGAACCGGAAGCCGCCGAAGGCGGCCAGCGGCACGCAGAGCAGGAAGAGCAGGTCCACCACCAGCCAGGCCTTGCCGAGCAGGAGCGTGCCGGCGAGGGCGAGCGGGAGCAGGTACGGCGCCGCGGGGACGCCGGAGCCGATGCCGTCGGCGTGCCATGACTCGAGGTAGACCCGCCACCAGTCGCCGGCCGTCCCCGGCGCCGGCAGCAGCGCGCCGCCGGAGAGCAGGCCGCTGCCGAGCAGGCCCCGGGTGCCGACGAGGGCGAGCAGGACGAGCAGCGCGAAGACTCCGGCCGTCGGGCTGCTCAGCAGCCGCGCCACGAGCCCGGTGTCCGCGGGCAGGTTCTCGGCCTCGTCGTCGACGGGGCCGGCCTCCACCGCCTCGGTGCGCGCGGCCCGCCGGGCGGAGGTGGTCTCCCCCGCCTGGGCGGCGACGGCCAGCGCCAGGTCGGTGACCATGTCGAGCCCGTGCCGGTAGGGCAGCCAGGGCGGTGCGAGCAGGTGCCGGACGTCGCGGGCCGGGACGGTCGCGGTGCGCCGGCGCGCGAGGCGGGCCGCGACGATCCGGTGCGGGCGCGCGTACGTGCCGAGCACGGCCAGCACCTCGTCGTACGCCTCGCGCGGAGCGCGGACCAGGAGCAGACCGAGCGCGCGCAGCAGGCTGCCGAGGAAGAGCCGGACCAGCTGGACGGGCAGCGCGACGAGCGAGCAGTTGGCCAGCAGCGTGTACAACGCGGCTGAGCGCGCGGCGCGACGGTGGCTGGCGGTGGTGAGCGGGGTACGGCGGACGCCGCGGTGCGCGGCCTCGACGTGGAAGAGGACCGCCTCGGGGACCACCAGGGTGCGGTGTCCCGCGCGGGCCGCCCGCCAGCCGAAGTCGAGGTCGTTGCCGAACATTGGCAGCCGCTTGTCGAAGCCGCCGAGGGCCAGGAAGACGCTGCGGCGCACCAGCATCCCCGCGGATCCCACCGCGAGCACGTCGCGGGTGCGGTCGTGCTGACCCTGGTCGTACTCGCCGCGCTCCAGGCCGGTCTCCCGGCGGCCGGTGCCGCTCATCGTGATGCCGACCTCGAGCAGCCGACGCAGCGAGGGCCACTCGCGCAGCTTCGGGCCGAGGACGTCGGCGGAGGGGTTGGCGGCCGCTGCGGCGAGGAGCTGCTCGAGGGCGTCGGGGGCGGGCCGGCTGTCGTCGTGCAGCAGCCACAGCCACTCGTCGTCGGGGCCGGCCGCGGGGAGGGCGTCGAGCCCGGCGAGGACCGCCGCACCGAAGGGCGTGCGCTCCGGGAGGCTCAGCACCGCCTCGAGGCCGAGGCGCCCGGCCAGGATGTCGTGCGAGGCGTCGACGCTGCCCGTGTCGACCGCGAGCACGCGGTCGGGCCGCACCGTCTGGGACTCCAGACCGTCGAGCACAGCGGGCAGCCAGCGAGCACCGTCGTGGCTGACCAGGAGAGCAGTTACCGTCACGGCGCCCCACCCTAACCACGGTGGACCGCGTCGGAAGAATCCGAGAACCGCGACGGGCAGTGCGGTTCTCACCACACTGCCCGTCGCCGTCTCAGACTGCCCGCTTCTTCAGCTTGCGCCGCTCTCGCTCGGAGAGTCCGCCCCAGATGCCGAACCGTTCATCGTTCTGGAGTGCGTACTCGAGGCACTCCCCGCGAACGTCGCACGTCAGGCAGACCCGTTTGGCCTCCCTGGTGGAGCCGCCCTTCTCCGGAAAGAACGCCTCGGGATCGGTCTGCGCGCACAGCGCGCGCTCCTGCCACCCAAGCTCCTCGGCGTCTCCGTCGAGTATGTAAAGCTCTCGCACGGCCTTCCGCCCCTTCGACCCGTGAGATCCTTCGCAGGACCCCCATTGATTAAGCACGTTCCCTGACGCTAGTGGCAAACACTCCGTTTTGTGACCGAAATGAAGAACACTGTTGAAATTACATGCCTGTCAAAGCATGGAAGTCAAGCCCACATCTGCTATAGCCCCGACACGCCCGGCAAGTTGACCCGCTCGGGTCATTGCGGTTAGAGAGCCCCCCATGACGTCCCCCTTCTCCCCCGCGCGCATCGTCGTGCTCTCGGGCGGTGTCGGCGGCGCCCGTTTCCTCCAGGGACTGCTGCACCACCACGCCTCCCCCGGCACCGCCGCGGCCGCCCCCGAGGTCACCGTGGTCGCGAACACCGCCGACGACATCTGGCTGCACGGCCTCAAGGTCTGCCCCGACCTCGACACGGTGATGTACACCCTCGGCGGCGGGATCGACGCCGAGCGCGGCTGGGGTCGCACCGACGAGACCTGGCACGCCAAGGAGGAGCTGGAGGCGTACGGCGTCGAGCCCACCTGGTTCGGGCTCGGCGACCGCGACCTGGCCACGCACCTGGTGCGCACCCAGATGCTTGAGGCCGGCTACCCGCTCTCCGCGGTGACCGCGGCGCTGTGCCAGCGGTGGCAGCCGGGGGTCACGCTGCTGCCGATGACCGACGACCGGGTGGAGACCCACGTGGCGGTCGACGACGCCACGGCTCCCTCGGGGCAGCGTGTCGTGCACTTCCAGGAGTACTGGATCCGGCTGCGCGCCGAGGTCCCCGCGCGCGCCGTCGTCCCGGTCGGCATCGAGGAGTCGGCCCCCGCCCCGGGCGTGCTCGAGGCGATCGCGGCGGCCGACGTCGTCCTCCTCCCCCCGTCGAACCCGGTGGTGTCGGTCGGCACGATTCTGGGCGTGCCCGGGATCCGCGACGCGCTGCGCGCCGCGTCCGCCCCCGTCGTCGGGCTCTCCCCGATCGTGGCCGGCCGGCACGTTCGGGGCATGGCGGCGCAGATGCTCGCGGCGATCGGCGTGGAGACCAGTGCCGCAGCCGTGGCCGAGCACTACGGCGCGCGGGACCGCGGCGGCGTCCTCGACGGCTGGCTGGTCGACACCGCCGACGCGGCGGAGGTGGACCGGGTCCGCGACGCCGGGATCGACGTCCGTGCGGTGCCGCTGATGATGACCGACGAGGAGGCGACCGCGGCGATGGTCCGCGAGGCCTACGCCGTCGCCGCTGCTCGCGCGGTGCGATGAGCGCGTCGTACGACGGGGTCACCTGCCTGCCCGTCACCGGCGTGGGCGAGGTGCGGGCCGGCGACGACCTGGCCGCCCTGCTCGCCGCCGCGGCGCCGCTGCGGGACGGCGACGTGCTCGTGGTGACCAGCAAGGTGGTGAGCAAGGCCGAGGGCCGGGTGGTGACCGCGCCGAAGGAAGAGGCGCTGGCCGGGGAGACCGACCGGGTGGTCGCGGTCCGCGGCGGTACGTCGATCGTCCGCACGCACCACGGGCTCGTGATGGCCGCGGCCGGCATCGACGCCTCCAACACCGAGCCCGGGACGCTGGTGCTGCTCCCGGCCGACCCGGACGCCTCGGCTCGTGCCCTCCGCGAGCGGGTGGCGCGCGACGGTGGGCCCAACGTCGCGGTGCTGGTCACCGACACCGCCGGCCGGGCATGGCGCAACGGACAGACCGACATCGCGGTCGGCGCCGCCGGCATCGAGGTGCTCGAGGACCACGCCGGGCGCGAGGACGGCTACGGCAACGTGCTCGCGGTGACGGCCCCGGCCCTCGCCGACGAGGTGGCGGGGGCGGCCGACCTGGTCAAGGGCAAGCTGCGCCGCGCGCCGGCGGCCGTCGTCCGCGGGCTGGCCGCGCTGGTGCTGCCGCCGGACGAGCACGGGCCGGGGGCGGCCGCGCTGGTCCGTGACGAGGCGCACGACATGTTCGGGCTCGGCGCCCGCGAGGCGGTCCTCCACGCCGTACGCCGCCGGGAGCCGCGCGGCTTCGGCGCACCCTCCCCCGCGCAGACCCTGGCCGGCGCGCTGACCGAGGGCCTGGCCGGGGCGGCCGCCGGCGAGCCGGGGTGCGACGTCGTGGTCGCGGACGACGGCACCGCGGTGACCGTGGACCTCCCCGGCGCCACCGACGCCGCGAGCGGACACGCGCTCGGCCGGCTGGAGGAGCGGATCACGACGGTCGCGTACGCGCACGGCTGGCACGCCGCCGGCGCCGTCCCCCGTGTGGCCGACGCCACCGGCGCCCGCGTCGTGCTGCGGTTCGTCGCGGCGACTCCGTAGACTCACCCCCGACCGCACCTCCAGCCCGGAACGAGAGCTTCAGACGTGGCCAAGACCAGCAGCGACAAGGACCGACGCGCCGTCGTCGAGCAGATGCGACGCGATCAGCAGCGTGCCGAGAAGAAGCGCACCTACGCCATCGTCGGCGCCTGCGTGGCCGTCGGCCTGCTCATCATCGGTCTGGCCGCGTACCCGGTCGTCAAGGACGCCCTCACGCAGAACGAGCTGAGCCGCCGCGACCTGGCCGCGCTCGGCGTGAAGTCGGCCGCCGCGAACTGCCAGGACGTCAGCTCCGCCACCGCCACCGGCTCCGCGGACCACCGGCCGGAGACCGAGCAGCTCACCTACCCGGACGCCCCGCCGGCCTCCGGCTCGCACTACCCGACCTGGGCGCCGATGTCGCGCAAGTTCTACACCGCGCAGGACCGGCCCGAGCTCGGCTACCTCGTGCACAACCTCGAGCACGGCTACAACATCCTCTGGTACGACGAGACCATCGCCGGGGACGATGCCAAGCTGGCCGACGTGAAGGCGATCGCCAACAAGTTCCCCGGCTCGGACTTCGAGAACAAGTTCATCGCCGCCCCCTGGACCGGCGAGGACGGCGACCCGTTCCCGAAGGGCATGCACGTCGCGATGACACACTGGTCGATGGGCGGCACGAACGGCAACGAGGAGGGGCAGCGCGGCATCACGCAGTACTGCGCCGAGCCCAGCGGCGAGGCCGTCGCCACCTTCGTCGAGGACTACCCCTACACCGACTCCCCCGAGCCGAACGCGTCCTGACCGACCCCGGCCGCGCCCCCGGCCGTACGCCGACCACCGTCTGACCAGCCCAGGCCGAGGAGCACCTGTTGCGCGAACTCCTCAGCCTGCTCGCCATCGGCTTCACCTCGGCGCTGTTCCCCCTCGTCAACATCGAGGCCTACATCAGCGTCAGGGCCGCGGTGTCCGGCGTGGGCCCGGTGTGGCTGCTCAGCCTCGCGGCCGCGCTGGGCCAGATGGTCGGCAAGTACCTCTGGTACCGGCTGGGCGCCAGCTCGCTGGGCTGGGGGTGGGTGCGCCGCAAGATCGACAAGCCCTCGCAGCGGGCGCGCCTGGAGCTGTGGCGCCGGCGCACGGACAGTCGGCCGTTCCTCGCGGGCTGCCTGGTCTTCGTGTCCGCGGTGGTGGGGCTCCCGCCGTTCGCGGTGCTGTCGGTCGTCGCCGGCCAGCTCGGGATGCACCTCGCGCTGTTCCTCGGCGTCGGCCTGGCCGGCCGCTGGCTGCGGTTCGCGGCGATCCTCGGCGGGGTCGGCTGGCTCGAGCACCTCGGCGTCCTCTAGGACCGCCTGCGCTCCTGGCGGGTCGGTCACCCGCACCCGGCGCCGGCACCGGCCCCCGGCTGCGCGACAGGGTCCCGCGCCCGTCAGCCGACGTGGGCGCCGCAGTCCACCCGGTCGCCGTCGAGGCGGGCCCCCGCGGCCACCGTGGCGTCGTCCCCGAGCGTCACGTCCTGCAGGTGCGCCCCGGTCCCGACCTTCGCGCCGGGGCCGACGACCGAGTCGGTCACGGTCGCGCCCGCCGAGACGACGGCCCCTTCCAGCACCACGCTGCCACGGACCACGGCGTCGGACTCCACGAGGGCGCCCTCCGCGACCAGCGAGCCGCCGGTGACCTTCGCGCCCTCCTCGACGGTGGCGCCGCCGGCCACGCGGGCCTGCCCGGTGGGGGCGTCGGTGGCCACGGTGGGCGCCGTACCGAGGACCAGGTCCCGCGAGGCGCCGACCAGCGACGCCGGAGTCCCCACGTCGCGCCAGTACGCGGTGTCCACGAAGCCCACCACCAGCCGGTCCTCGGCGACGAGCCGCGGGAAGGTCTCCCGCTCCACCGAGACCACCCGGCCGGCCGGGATCTCGTCGATCACGCCGCGGCGGAAGACGTAGCAGCCGGCGTTGATCTGCCGGGTCACGGGGTTGTCGGACTTCTCCGTGAAGCCGGTGACCCGGCCCGAGGCGTCGGTCGGGACGCAGCCGAAGGCGCGCGCGTCCTCCACCTCGACCAGGTGCAGCGAGACGTCGACGGGTCGTCCCTCACGCGGGATCGCGAAGTCATCGAGCTGCCCGCGGAGGTCGTGCCCGGAGAGGATGTCGCCGTTGAGGATCACCACGGCACCGTCGGGGTCGTCGCGCAGGGCCCCGGCGACGTTGCGGATCGCGCCCGCGGTCCCGAGCGGCTCGTCCTCCATGACGTAGTCGAGGCGCACCCCCCAGCGGCTCCCGTCGCCGAGCACCGGCTCGAAGAGCTCGGCGCGGTACGACGTGGCCAGCACGACGTGGTCCACCCCGGCCTCGGCCAGCCGGGCGATCTGGTGCTCGAGGAAGGGCACCCCGCCGACGTTGAGCAGGTGCTTGGGTCGGCGGGCGGTCAGGGGCAGCAGGCGCGTACCGAATCCCCCCGCGACGATGACGGCTTCGGCGCGGTGCGACATGCGGCTCATCCTGTCATCTTTCGTAGAGTGGCGAGGTGACTCCCTCCACCTTCCCCGCCGTCCTGTCCGACGCGCTGCGCACCGACGCCGCCCGCCCGCTCGTGACCTTCTACGACGACGCGACCGGCGAGCGCGTGGAGCTGTCGGTGACGACGTACGCCAACTGGGTCGCCAAGACCGCGAGCCTGGTGCAGGACGAGCTCGACGTCGAGCGGGGGGCGCTGGTGCTCCTCGACCTGCCCACGCACTGGCTCGGCGCGGTGTGGCTCGGCGCCGCGTGGACCGGCGGCCAGGCCGTCACCACCGACCGCACCCTGGCCGACGAGGCCGACCTGGTCGTCTGCGGGCCGGACGGGGTAGCAGACTACGCCGGCTCCGCCGTCGACCGCCCGGTGGTGGCGATCTCGCTGCGGCCGCTCGGCGGCCGGTTCACCGAGCCGCTGCCGAGCGGGGTGGTCGACTACGGGGCGGTGGTGCTCGCCCAGCCGGACGCGTTCGTCTCCTACGACCCGCCGACGGCGGACGACCCGGCCTGGCGCGACGCGGACGGCGTCACCGGCCAGGCGGCTCTGCTCGCCTCGGTCACCCCCTTCCCCCGCGGCGGCCGGCTGCTGACCGACGTGAACCCCTGCACCCGCGACGGGGTGGACACGCTGCTCTCGCCGGTGCTCGGCGGAGGGGGCACGGTGTGGGTGGCCAACCCCGACGAGTCCCGGTGGCGGGCCCGGTACGACGAGGAGCGGGCGACCGTGCAACGACGGGTCGCCCGCTCCTCGTGACCGGGGCGGTGCTGCTCAGCTGGAGAGGTCGAACCTCGCGAAGCCGTCCTTGAGGAAGCGCGGCGTGCCGAAGCCGTTGCGCGCCCCCGGGACCAGCCACAGCACGCCGGTGGTCCGCTCGCGGCCGACGAGGTCCGGACGGCCGTCGCCGTTCGCGTCGCCCACGCTCTGCAGCCAGTCGTAGCGGGACGCGCCCGACCCGATCCTGGTCGGGTTCAGCAGCCCGCCCGGGCCGTTGCCCGGGTAGAGCTGGAGCGTGCCGTCGCTGCGTCGCATGAGGCTGTCGGGCGAGCCGTCGCCGTCCCACAGCCCCAGCCCGGTCTGCCCGGTCGAGGCGATCGAGGAGTGGGCCACGTAGCTGGACTTGAAGCCGGTGGAGCCGTTGCCGGGGTAGATCCGCATCGCGGCGCCGCTCGGCTGGCCCATCAGGTCCGGGAAGCCGTCGCCGGTGAAGTCACCGACCGCGGCGACGAGGCCGATCGACTTCCAGCCGGAGCCGGCCGCGACGGGCGGCGCGAGCTTGCCCCGGCCGTCGCCCAGGCGAAGCTGCATCACGCCGGTGGCCGCGACCCGGGTCATCACGTCCCCGTGACCGTCGCCGTTCCAGTCACCGACGTTGAGCACGAGGTTGGTGCCGGCCAGCGACGTACCGGTGTCCACGATCCCCTCGACGTTCTTGGCACCGTTGTTCGGGTGCACCAGCAGCCCGCCGCGGGAGTTGCGGGTCACGACGTCGTTGCGGCTGTTGCCGGCCAGCTGGCCGTCGACACCGAGGTAGGTGGCGTTCCGGAACGTGGTGAACGGCCCGAACTTCTGGCCGACCGAGCCGGTCCCGGTGCCCGGGAAGATGTAGCCCAGCTTGGACTGGCGGGCGCGAGCGACCAGGTCGGCCTTGCCGTCGTTGGTGACGTCGCCGAGGCCGCCGATCAGGTCGTAGGCGCCGAAGCGGCCGGGCAGCCGGACCCGGCTGCCGAGCCCCGTGCCCGTGCCGGGGACCAGGTACAGCCGGTCCGCGGCCTTGACCACGAGGTCGTCGTGCCCGTCCTTGTTCATGTCCGCCGCACCGATGGTCATCGAGTAGGCGCCCCACGACGCGGAGAGCAGCCGCGGCTTGCGGAAGCCGCCCTGCCCGTTGCCCGGGTACACGTAGAGCTTCTTGCTGGTGCCGCTGCGCACGACCAGGTCGTTCTTGCCGTCGTCGGTCATGTCCATGGCGCCGGTCATCTGGTCGGCGCCGGCGAACCGCATCGTGCTGGAGACGGCCGCACCGAAGTCTCCCTGCGCGGTGCCGGGGTAGACCGCGGTCGACTTGGTCGAGCCGTTGCGGCCGACCATGTCCGGGATGCCGTCACCGGTCACGTCGCGGACCGCGGTGAGCAGGTCCATCGCGCCGAAGCCCTTGTCGGCGGGACCGGCCTTCTGGAAGCCGACCTGCCCGCCGGTGCGGACCACGAAGGCGCGCTTGGTCTCCTGGTCGCGCACCACCATGTCGGGCCAGGGGCTGCCGGCGAGGTCGGCGGAGCGGGCGCGGCTGCTGAACGGCTTCTGGTACTGGACCGCGAGCGTGCGGATGTCGGGGACCTTCGCGTAGAGGTAGCGGCCGGGGCAGGCGGTCTGGCCCGCGTCGCGGTGGCCGTTGATCGCCTTGAACGTCGAGGACCCGACCACCTGGCTCGTCGAGCCGGCCTTCACGCCGTGCAGCGAGAGCTTCCAGGCGAACAGCCGGCCGTAGGCGTCGAGCATCGCCGAGGACGGCTTGGCGACGTCGAAGTTGCCGAGCGCCGACATCGCGAACGAGTACTCGTTGTAGTTCAGCGTGTGCGCGCCCACGACGGGGCGGTCGACGCCGCCGTACCGGCCCTCCCAGATCCGGCCGAACCGGTCGACCACGAAGTTGTAGCCGATGTCGCTCCAGCCCTTGGACTGGGTGTGGTAGGCGTAGATGCCGCGCAGCAGCTGGGGCACCTGGTCGCGCGTGTAGTCGTTGGCGTTCACCGTGTGGTGGACGAAGCCCGCGTGCACCTCGTAGTAGGACAGCGAGGACTTGTCGCGCATCCGCTCGTCGGCGCCCCACTGCGCCCGGGAGAAGATCTTCGGCTTCGGGGTGACCTCGGCCGTCGCGGTGAGCACCCCGAGGTCGTCCGCCTCCGGGTCGGTCGCGTCGGTGGCACCGGTCGTTGCGGAGGCCAGCGACGCGTCGCCCTGGGCCGACGGCAGCTCCGCGGTGTCGATGGCCGGCTTCTCGACGGTCGCGCCGGCGGTGGCACCCGGGTCGATCACCGCGAGCTCGGTGTCCGCGGGGACCTCGCCGTCGGGGGTCTCGATCTTGACCTGGACCTCGTCCACCGCGCCGACGACGATCGGGTCGGTGCCGGGACGGGCGTTGCGCGCCTCCTCGCTGTCGGGGTCGGGGCCGTGGTCGTCGTGGTACTCGATCGGCTGCCACTCCCCCCACTCCCCGTCCTCGAGGCTGCGCACCGAGACCGTGATCTCGTCCTCGTCGACCTGCACCCCGTGCTCCCAGGTGACCCCGACGGTGGCGTAGCCGGAGACGTCCTGCGGCTCGCTGAGCGCCGCGAGCCGCTCACCGTCGCCGACGTTCCCGTTCCGCCGCGCGACCGCGGCCGCCGTGGCACCCTGGAGAGCGGACCGCGCAATACCGGCAACCGGGATCTCCCGGACGTCGGGGCGGGTCGGGGCCGAGGCCACGACCGCAGCGCCCACGCGGTCCGTGGGAACTCCGCCGGAGGCGGGGACCGGGTCCGGGGCGACGATGTCGAGCGTGACGACGGAGGCCGCCGGAGCTGCGACTGCGAGGACGGTCCCGAACGCCAGCAGCTGCTGGCACATCAGGACGAAGCGACTGCGGTTCTCGGGCATGTCAAGGCACTCCAGGCATTTCGGTCAGTCACAGGAGAACCAAGTTTCACACCAGTAACAGGGGCGCGCCAGCGGTTCCTCTTAACTACAGAGGTGTAATTCGCCAGCCCTGGTTGGGGATTCTCGTCAGGAGCGCGCAGCGCGCCCCGGCGTCGTCAGATGTCGGCGCCGAGGTCGTCGTCGGAGTCGGTCTCCGAGTCGTCGTACTGGAGGAAGCGCAGACCCTCCTCGACGGGGCCGTCGAAACCGAGCCGGCCGTTGACGAGCACGAGTGCCCGGTCGCACATCTTGCGGACCGAGCCGGGGGCGTGGCTGACGTAGAACAGCGTGCGCCCCTCCTTCTTGATCTCCTCCATGCGCCGCATGCACTTGCGCTTGAAGGGACGGTCCCCCACCGCGAGCACCTCGTCGGCCAGGAAGATGTCGGAGTCGGCGAACGCGGCGACCGCGAACCCGAGCCGCGCGGCCATGCCCGAGGAGTAGTGGCCCACCGGGGTGCCGAGGAACTTGCCGACGTCGGCGAAGTCCACCATCTGGTCGTACTTCCGCTTGGTCTCCGCCTCGCTCATGCCCAGGATCGCGGCGTTGAGGAAGAGGTTCTCGCGGCCGGTGAGCTGCGGGTGGAAGCCCGCCCCCGCGGCGATCAGCCCGGCGATCCGGCCCCGGGTGAGCACGCTGCCCGCGTCCGGGCGCATCACGCCGGAGATCAGCTTGAGCAGGGTGCTCTTGCCGGAGCCGTTGAGGCCCATCAGCCCGATCGACTCGCCCTGCTCGACGGTGAAGGAGACGTCGTCGACGGCCAGGAAGCTGTCGCTGAGCGGCTGGCGCCGCAGCGCCGCGATCGTCATCTGCTTGATCGTCTTGGTGTACTGCATCGTGAACCGCTTGCTGGCGTTCTCGACGACGATGGACTCAGACATCAGAGGCGCTCCGCGAACTTGGCCTCGAGGCGGGTGAAGACGACCTGGGCGAGGGCGAGCAGGACCAGGCACACCGCGAGCACCACGAGGCCGCGGGTCATCAGGTCGTCGGGCATGACCGGGGGGAGATCCGAACCCTCGGGCACGGTGGGCACCCAGAACAGCTGCTGGAAGAGCATCACGCCGTTGGCGATGGGGTTGGCGAGGTACACCTGCTCCCACACCGTGCCGCCGGCGAGGTTCTCGATCCGCTCGTAGGAGTAGATCATCGGCACCGACCACATCACGAAGATCGAGAAGGTCTGCACGATGTTCTGGAAGTCGCGGAAGAACACGTTGGCGGCGCTGAAGACGAGCGCGAGCGCCATGCCGAAGACGGCGATGATCGTGAACCCGAGCAGGCCCGCGGCGACGTCGTACGGCGTCGGGCTCCACCCGGTGAGGACGACGCCGACGAGCAGGATCACGATCTGCGGGAACGTGTGGTACGCCGACACCAGCATCGAGGCGACCGGGAACATCTCCCGCGGCAGGCTCATCTTCTGCAGGATGTTCTTGTTGCGCACGATCGACCGCGTCCCGGACGAGAACGTCTCGGTGAAGTAGTGCACCATCACCATCGCGCTGAAGATGTGGATGGCGAAGTTCTCCACACCGCGCTGCTGGCCGAGCACCACGCCGATGACGAGGAAGTACGCCAGGAAGCGCACCGCCGGCTGCACGTAGGACCAGAGCAGGCCGAGCACCGAGCCCTGGTACCTGGCCTTGAGCTCCTTGCGCACGAGCAGGCGCAGCAGGTAGCGCTGCCGGAAGACGTTGTGCAGGCCGCCGCTGTCACCGGGCGCGGTCAGCGGGACGTCGGGGACCCGGGACGGGTCCACCACGTGGTTCCTCGTCACTCGTCGACGCCGCCACTGACGAGCTGCTCGCCCGAGGTGAAGTGCGGCTTGAGCTTGTTCTCGAACATCGACAGGGCCGAGCCGATGGCCATGTGCATGTCGAGGTACTTGTAGGTGCCCAGCCGCCCACCGAAGAGCACCATCGGCTCCTGCTTCGCGAGCTCGCGGTACTTGAGCAGCTTCTCGCGGTCCTCGGCGGTGTTGATCGGGTAGTACGGCTCGTCGTCGTCCTCGGCGAACCGGGAGTACTCGTGGACGATGACGGTCTTGCCCTTGATGTAGGTGCGTTCGGGGTGGAAGTGCTTGAACTCGTGGATCCGGGTCCAGGGCACGTCCTGGTCGTTGTAGTTCATGACCGCGCAGCCCTGGAAGTCGTCGACCTGCTTGACCTCGGCCTCGAGGTCGACGGTGCGCCAGGAGAGCTTGCCCTCGGAGTTGCCGAAGTACTCGTCGACCGGGCCCGTGTAGACGATCGGGACCTTGCTCTTGAACTCGTCGGCGACGTCGAAGAAGTCGGTCTCGAGCCGCACCTCGATGTTCGGGTGGTCGGCCATCTTCGTCAGCCAGGCGGTGTAGCCGTCGACCGGGAGGCCCTCGTACTTGTCGTTGAACCAGCGGTTGTCGAAGTTGTAGCGGACCGGCAGGCGCGTGATGATGTCCGCGCTGAGCTTCGTCGGGTCGGTCTGCCACTGCTTGGCGGTGTAACCCTTGATGAACGCCTCGTAGAGCGGGCGCCCGATGAGGGAGATCGCCTTCTCCTCGAAGTTGGCGGCCTCGGCGGTGTCGAACTCGCCGGCCTGCTCGGCGATCAGGGCTCGCGCCTCGTCGGGCGTGTGCGACTTGCCGAAGAACGAGTTGATCAGGGCCAGGTTCATCGGCAGCGAGTAGACCTGCCCGTTGTACTGGCCGAACACCCGGTGCTGGTAGTTGGTGAAGCTGGTGAACCGGTTGACGTACTCCCACACCTTCTCGTTGGAGGTGTGGAACAGGTGGGCGCCGTAGACGTGCATCTCGATGCCGGTCTCGGCGTCGGCCTCGCTGTAGGCGTTGCCGCCGAGGTGGTGGCGCCGCTCGAGCACGAGCACCTTGAGGCCGAGCTCGTTGGCACAGCGCTCAGCGATCGTGAGTCCGAAGAAACCGGACCCGACGATGACGAGATCAACGTTCACGAAAAAACTCCTAGGTGGGATTGCCGCGACAGTCTAGCCACCCGTCCGCACACCTCTGTTGGCCAGCAGGCGGCGGTAGGCGACCTTTCTCACAGACTCCGGCACCAGCCGGTAGCCCCCCCGGACGGCGACGTTGCGCAGGTACTCCCCGCGGCTGGTGATACCCAGCTCGCGGAACCGCCGCTGCAGGGCGAGCTCCGAACGGAGCAGCTCCCTGCCGCCGCGGCGGGCGTAGGCGCCGGCCCCGACACGGTAGTAGACCAGCGGCTCCGCCACGTTCGCGGGGCGGGCACCGGCCTCGACCATCCGGGTGAACAGGAGGTAGTCCTCCATCAGGGCCATGTCGGTGTAGCCGCCGGCGGCGAGCACCGCGCTGCGCCGGTAGACCACGGTCGGGTGGTTGAACGGGTCCCGGAAGCGGATCACCCGGCGGATCGTCCCGGGGTCCGTGGGAGGGGTACGGCGGCCGACCACGTCGTCCACGCCGGAGCCGAACTCGTAGAGCCCCGACCCCACGATGTCCGCGCCCGCCTCGACGAGCGGGAGCTGCCGCTCGAAGCGGTCGGGCCGGCTCACGTCGTCGGAGTCCATCCGGGCCACGATCTCGTGCGCGCACGCCTCGAGGCCGCGGTCGAGCGCCGGCCCGAGGCCCACGTTGTCCTCCATCACCACGTGCTTCACCGGCACCGGGCTGGTCGCGGCGAGGTCCGCGATGGTCTCGGCGAGCTCCGGCGGCACCGGTCCGTCCTGGACCAGGACCACCTCGTCCGGCCGCCGGGTCTGCTCCTGCACGGTCGAGGTGAACGCCAGGCGCAGGAACTCCGGGGTGTCCCCGCCGTAGGTGGAGAGCAGCAGCGAGAACGGCTGCGGCTCGGCGGGCGGGGCGGGCGCCTCCTCGGCGTCGTCGCGACCGAGGTGCGACCAGCCGGCCTCGGCGAGCACCGCGCCGTTGGACCGGGGGCCGCGCCGCAGCCCCGCCGCCATCCCCCGGGCGAGCCCCCGCGCGAGCGTGCCGCGGTCCTCCGAGCCCGCGAACGTCCGGGCCCAGCGACGCAGGGTCGAGCCGCCGTACAGCGCCTTCTCGGCGGGGCTCAGCCCGGTGCTGCGCGAGAACAGCCACACCTTGTTGCGGACCTCGTAGAAGAACCGCTCCCCCGGGTCGGCGTCGGTGGAGCCGAAGGTCCGGGTCTTGTGCACCACGACACTGTCGGGGCAGTAGAGCCCGACCCGGTCGCGGATCAGCCGGGTGGAGTACTCGAAGTCGTCGTTCCACAAGAAGTAGTCGGCGACCGGGAGGCCCCGCTCGCCGATCACGTCCGCGTCGCACATGATCGAGACGAACGACGCCGAGCGCACCGGCGTGCAGCCGATGGCGGCGGCCGCCGCGAGCTCGGCCGCGGATGCGCCGGGCTTGGTGCGCGGCGTGTTCATCGGGTGGTCGCGGCCGTCGGTCCAGACCACCCGGCTGGCCAGGACGCTGGGCCGCTGCGCGGGGGCGGACCCGTCGCGGCCGGCGCCGTACGACGTCCAGGCCCGGCCGAGCGCCTCGGCGGCGGTCGGCGTGGGGACGGTGTCGTCGTCGAGCAGCCAGACCAGGTCGGGGGCGAAGGTCAGCGCCCGCTCGACGCCCGCCGCGAACCCCCCGGCGCCGCCGGTGTTCCGGGTGAGCCGGACCACTTCGAGGTGGGCGTACTCGTCGCGGAGCAGCTCATCCGTGCCGTCGGTGGATGCGTTGTCGACCACCACGACCCGCGCCGGCTCGAGGGTCTGCGCCTGCACGGCGGCGAGGGACTCACGGAGCAGCTCGCGCCGGTTCCAGGTGACGACGACGGCGACGATCCGGGGAGGCACAGGGGCGACCCTACAAGCGGTCCGGTCGCCCGGATCAGCAGGCCGACGAGAGGTCGGCGGACTCGTTGGCGACGTACCCCTCGGCGAGGCTGCCGATCGAGCCGCCGGTCATCGGGACGCCCGGAGCCGGCGTGCGGCGCTTCTTGTGCGGCTCCGCAGGCGCGGCCGGCGCGGCCGGCGCGTCGCCGGACGCGGACTCCTCGGAGCCGGACTCCTTGCTCTCCCCGCGCGACTGAGACTTCTCGATCGCGGCGGCGACCTTCTCGCGCACGAGCGCGATGTCGGGCTCGGCGGTGTTGATCATCGGCGGGACGAACGAGACCGTCGAGACCGGCAGGGCGCGGGCCTTGAGCGCGAGGTCCATGAAGGTGGCGAGCTCGGAGGCCGGAAGGTCCGTGGACACGACCGCCTTGCCGGCCTTCGCGATCTGCTCGAACCGGGTGACCACGACCTGCGGGCTGAGCTGGTCCAGCATCGCGCCCATCACGCACTTCTGCCGCGCCATCCGGGAGTAGTCGTCGGCGCCCTCGCGGGAGCGGGCGAACCAGAGCGTCTGGAACCCGTCCAGGCGCTGGTAGCCCGGCTCGATGTAGCCGGTGACCGGGCCGCCCACGCCGCCGATCGGGATCCGGTCCATCACGTTCAGCTTGACCCCGCCGACCGCGTCGACGAGCTGCTGGAAGCCCTTGAGGTTGACCATCGCGTAGTAGTTGATCGGCAGGCCGGTGATCCCCTCCACGCCCTCGATCACGGCCTCCACGGTCGCCGGGTGGTCGGAGCCCGCGAACAGCTCCGGGTTGTCGGCCGCGAAGGTGCTCAGCGAGTTCAGGTAGCAGCCCTCGCAGTCGTAGCCGTCAGGGAACTGCTCGGCCATCACCGACCCCTCGGCGAAGGGGAAGTTCGCCATGTTGCGCGGCAGTCCGAAGAGGACGGTGTGCCCGGTCTCCTCGTCGATGCTCGCGACCGTGATGCTGTCCGGGCGCAGGCCCCACCGGCCGACGCCGGAGTCACCGCCGAGGAGCAGCACGTTGTAGCGGCCGTGGTGGGGGTCGGAGGCGGTGCCGTCACCGAACATGGCGGCGATGAAGTCGCGCTGGACCGTGACCACGTGGGAGGCGAACAGCAGCGAGCCGGCCACCGAGAAGCACAGGAGGCCGTTGAGCCCGACCATCGCCAGCCGCTGCTTCTGCCGGAGCTCGAGGGGCTGGCCGAGGCGCCAGGCGTCGACGAAGAGCCCGGCCCAGCCGACCGCGAGGACCATCAGCACGAGCCGGACCAGCCCGAGCGAGTGGACGAGCAGCCAGATCACGAAGCCGTGCCAGACCAGACCGACGAGCACGACGAACGTCAGCACGCCGATGACGGAGAGCCAGACGCGGATCGCGACGAGGCCGACCTGGCGGCGGCCGGCGACGAGCTGGGCGGACCCGGGCACGAACAGCGTCATGACCATCAGGGTCACGGCGCGGCGGAAGCGCACCCGAGCCAGCCGGTCGTCCAACCCGGGGGAAGTGGCGGGTGGCATGAGCGGTGCCTCTCGATCTGTCCTTGCGGACGGGATGAAACAGCCCCAAGTATCACCAGCCACACCTGCCACAGCCGGCGCGGCACGCCGACGGCCCCGGCGGCGGTTGCCCGCACGGCCCGAGGTGGTGCTCTCGGCGGGTGTGCCCGGCAAGGTAGCGTCTGCGCCATGTCGAACCGTTCCCGGGGAAGTGAAGGGAGCCCCGAGAAGGGGTCGCCTGAGTACAACTGGCTCTACGGCTCGCAGCGCTCGGGCCGCGGTGGCGCACAGGGACAGCCGCCCGCGGACCCCGAGCCGACGCGGGTGATGCCCACGATGAACCGGCCCGGCGACGGACCGGGCGAAGGAAGCGGCGGTCAGCCGCCGGTCCCCCCGTCGGACCGCCCGCGCACCTCGCCGCGGGGCGGCGGGTCGACCCCGCCCCCGAAGCAGAGGTCGCGCCGCGGCCGGTTCGGCTGGGTGAAGCTCGTCCTGCTGCTCTGGCTGGTGTTCCTCATCGCGGTGCCGATCTGGGCGTGGACCAAGATCGACAAGGTCAACGCCGACCCGAACGGCGACCGACCCGAGAACCAGCCCGGTCACACCTACCTGCTCGTGGGGAGCGACAGCCGGGAGGGCCTGTCCGCCGACGAGCGCAAGGCGCTGGGCACGGGCAAGGCGGAGGGCCGCCGTACCGACACGATCATGCTGCTGCACACCGGGTCCGGGCCGAACCTGCTGCTCTCCATCCCCCGCGACTCGATCGTCGACGTCCCCGGCTACGGCACCGAGAAGGTCAACGCCGCCTACGCGTACGGCGGCCCGAAGCTGCTCGTGAAGACCCTGGAGGGCGAGACCGGCATCGCCATCGACAGCTACGTCGAGATCGGCTTCGCCGGCTTCGTCAACGTGGTCGACGCCGTGGGCGGCATCGAGATCTGCCCCAAGGAGAAGATGAAGGACAAGCTCGCCAACCTCGACATCCCCAAGGGGTGCCAGGAGGCGGACGGTCCCACCGCCCTCGGCTACGCCCGTTCGCGGCACACCTCCTCCCTCGGTGACATCGACCGCGCCCAGCACCAGCGCGAGGTGGTCAGCGCGGTCGGCAAGGAGGCCGTCTCCCCGTGGTCGGTGATCAACCCGCTCCGCTACTTCCGCCTCTCCTCGGCCGGCGCCGAGTCGGTGCGCCTCGGCGAGGACACCGGCCCCTTCGACACCCTGCGCTTCGCCTGGGCGATGACCCGGGTCAGCGGTGAGGAGGGGCTGACCTGCTCGGTCCCGATCGCCGACCTCGCGGTCAACTGGGACCCCGAGCGCGCGCCGAAGATGTTCGACCTGATCAAGGAGGACCGCACCTCCGACATCTCCAAGCAGCTGTGCAAGGCCTCGGGGCTGGCGGACTAGTGGGTTACGAGACCCTCGACTACACCGTCGACGACGGCATCCTCACGCTGACCCTGGACCGGCCCGAGCAGCTGAACGCGTTCACGGTCACCATGGCCGACGAGCTCGTCGCGGCGTTCGACCGGGCGAGCACCGACGACGCGGTGGCCGCCGTCGTGGTCACCGGCCGCGGCCGGGCGTTCTGCGCGGGCATGGACCTCTCCGTGGACGGCAACGTCTTCGGCCTCGACGAGGACCAGCGGCCGACCCTGGCCGACCTGCACGACCGTCTCGACGACCCCGCCGTGCACGACGGCGTCCGCGACACCGGCGGCCGGGTCGCCCTGGCGGTCTACCGGTGCACCAAGCCGGTGATCGGCGCGATCAACGGCGCCGCGGTCGGCATCGGCGCGACGATGACGCTGCCGATGGACGTCAGGCTCGCCTCCGAACGCGCCCGGATCGGGTTCGTGTTCGGCAGGCTCGGGATCGTCCCGGAGGCCTGCTCGTCATGGTTCCTGCCCCGGATCGTGGGGATCAGCCGCGCGCTCGAGTGGGTCTACTCCGCCGACATCCTCAGCGCCGCGGAGGCCCACGAGGGCGGTCTGGTCCGCTCCGTGCACCCCGAGGACGAGCTGCTCGACGCGGCGTACGCCCTGGCCCGGCGGTTCACCGCGAACCGCTCCCCCGTCGCCACCGCGCTGGCCCGGCAGATGATGTACCGCAACTCCGCGCAGCCGCACCCCCTCGAGGCCCACCGGGTCGACTCGCTCGCGATGTTCTACACGAGTGTCGGCGACGGGAAGGAGGGGGTCGCGGCCTTCCGAGAGAAGCGCGACCCCGACTTCACCGGCCGTACGACGGACATGCCGCCGTTCTACCCCTGGCAGGACTGAGACTGCCGCAGGGCAGGACGAGCACGAAAGTGAGAAGGATGAGCGGCGTACCCCGGAGCGGGACCGACGAGCGGGACGAGCGGTCGGCGGGCCCGGCCCCCGGCAGGCGGAGCCGCGCGGTCCTGCCGGGCCTCGGCAGCGTCGGGCTGGTCGCGCTCTGCGTGCTGTTCACGCTCGCGGTGCGCGTGCCGTTCCTCACCAAGCCGCTGATGCCCGACGAGGCCGGCCTGCTGATCATCGCGCACAACTGGGCGGAGGGGCCCTACCTCTACGGCGACTACTTCGTGGGCCGCGGGATCCTGCTCGTCGCGTTCTACGCGCTGGCCGACCTCCTGGGCGGGCCCCTCGCACTCCGGCTGCTCGCCGGTCTGGTCGCTGCCGTGATGGTGGTGGCGGCCGGCTGGGCCGGTCACCTGCTGCGGGGCCGTGCGGGCGCCGGGTGGGCGGCGGTGGTGGCGGCCGCCTGGAGCTCGACCTACGCGTTCTCCTCGGACGTGATGAACGAGCGGCTGGTGGCGGCGACCCTGGTCATGCTCTGCTGCGCGCTGACCCTCAGCGCGGTGCAGCGTCCGCGCCCGGCCGGACGGGCCGTGATGGCCGGCGTGCTGGCGATCGCCCCGCTGCTGGTCGTGCAGAGCTACGCCGACGGTCTGGTCTTCGCCGGCGTCGTGCTTCTCGCCTCCCTCCAGGCCCGCACGATCTCGGCCGGCGACGCCGTCCGCGTCGCGGCCGGCGGTCTCGTCGGGATGCTGGTGGCGGCCGCCGCCCTGGGGCTCGTGCTCGCCACGACCTGGATGACCGCGGCGCAGTGGTGGTTCCAGATGTTCGGGTACCGGGTGGCGGCCTCGCGGATCGTGGGGGTCGGCACCGAGAAGCCGCTGGACCGCATGCAGCTGCTGCTGTGGCTGGCCACCCTGTCGGGGATGCTGCTCCTGGTCGTCTGCCTGCTCACCGGGTTCCGGGAGATTCGCCGGCGCCCCGACCTGCGGCCCACCTGGTTCGCGCTCTGGGCGATGCTCGGCCTCACCCTGGCGAGCATGGCGGCCGGCGGTGACTGGTGGCCGGACTACCTGCTGCAACCGATCCCCGCGCTGGCGATGGCCGCCGCACTGGTCGCCCCGTCGGTCACCTGGTCCGGGCTCGGCGCCCGCCTCGCGGCGGTGGTCGCGACGGGAGCGGCGCTGGTCGCGGTCTACCTGGGGCTGTACAACCCCCTGCTCGGCACGCCGGACAACGAGGCCGCCGTCGGCGAGTGGATGGCGGCAGGCGCCGAGGACGGCGACACCGTCGTGGTGATCTGGGGCCAGGCCAACGTGGTCTACCACTCCGGCATGGACAGCCCCTACCCCTACATGTGGAGCCTCATCACCCGCACCCTCGACCCGGACCTGGACAGGATCGTCGGGACGCTGCGCGGCCCGGACGCCCCGACCTGGGTGGTGCAGTGGTACGACTTCGACGCCTGGGACCTCGACGACGAGGGACGGCTCGCCGACGTGATGCGCGAGCGGTACGTCAAGGTGGGTACGCCGTGCGGCATGAACGTGTTCGTGCTCCGCGGTGCCGACCGGGACGCGCCGCCCTCGGAGGCGTGCGGCCACCTGGGCTGACCCGCCTGTCCGCGAGCCGCGGCCTCAGCGCTCGGTCCACCACCGCGGCAGGTCGGCGACGGAGTCGAGCACCGCGTCGGGCGACACGTCACCGGTGAGGTCCGCAGGCGAGAACTTGCCGGTGCGCACGAGGACGCCGGCCAGGCCCGCCCGCTGCGCACCCGCGACGTCGGAGCGGATGTCGTCCCCGACCATCACGACCTGGCCGGGTTCCAGGCCGAGGCCGTCGACCGCGGCGCGGTAGAACGCCGGGTCCGGCTTCCCGAGAACGACGGCGGTGCGCCCGGTGGCGTACTCCAGCGCCCGGACGAACGCGCCCGCATCGAGCCGGAGCCCGTCCTCGGCACGCCAGTAGCGGGTCAGCCCGAGGGCGACCAACGGTGGACGTGCCTCGCTCATGAGCAGCCGGAACGCACGGTTGAGCCTCGCGAAGTCCCACCCCGCGCCGAGGTCGCCGACGACGACCGCCCCGGCGCCGTCCTCGGTCCCGTCCGGGAGCGGGTCCAGCCCGGCGAACTCCGTCGCCGTGGCGTCGGGGACGAACAGCGCCGGACGCTCGACGTCGTGCCGCCGCAACCAGGACACCGCCGCCACCGCGGGGGTGAGGATCTGGTCCGCGGTGGCGGTGACGCCCATGCGCGTCAGCTTGTCGACGAGCGCCCGCCTCGGACGCGAGGTGGTGTTGGTCAGGTAGCGGACGGGAACGCCCTCGCGCGCCAGCCAGTCGACCGTGGCGGAGGCGCCGGGCACCGGTTCGTCGCCCACGTAGACGACCCCGTCGAGATCCAGCAGGACTCCGCGCACCCCTCCATCATTGCGGTCCGAAGCACTGTGTGAGGGGTCGCGGAGGAGGTCAAGGTCTCCCCCCGGCTCAGCGCGCGAGACCTTCGACGTGCCAGATCCAGCCTGGGTGCGCATACACCGGCTTCAGGCCACGGCTCGCCACCACGGCGACCATCGCCTCCGGCGGGTGCGCGAACGTCCGGAACTCCTTGCCCCACAGCGCGAACAGCGCGTTCTGCGTCGCGACGACCGCCCTGCTGCCGAGGTCGCGGGGCGGGTGACTGAACGCCAGCCGGCTCCGGCACAGGTCCGCGGCAGCGCCCAGCAGCCGCTCGTAGTCCGGGTAGCAGCACACCACCCGGTGCAGCACCACGAGGTCGGCCGGGCCGACGGCGTCCGGGGCAGCAGCCACGTCCACGATGCGTCGCTGCACCCGGTCCGCGACACCGAGCTGCTCGGCCAGCCGGCGGGCCTCCAGGTCGTAGGCCGTCGACAGCTCGACGTTCGTCACCGACGCGGCCCCACGCCGTAGCAGCTCCAGGCCGATCTCACCGACACCACCGCCGACCTCGAGCACGGTCGCCCCGTCCAGGCCGTCGCCCGCGAGGAAGTCGACCAGCCGGCCGGCGGCCGCGTCGAGACCGCGGCGCCGATACCGCTTCGCCATCCGGCGGGCGAACCCCTCGCCGAACATCTCCTGGCACCCGCGCGGGTCGCAACAACCAGCCACCTGCCGAGTATCCATCCCCGGCGCATCGCAGCCATCAGAACCGCACATTCCACGGGGTGACGCGGCACCGTGTGGCTGCCCGGCTGACACCCGGGGAGGTGACACCGGACGTCCACCCACGTGTTCGTCCTCGGCGTCGGGATGGCCACCGGCTTGATGGCGGCCTCGTTTCTTGCTGCTCCGACCTGCGCAGACGTCGCTCAGAGCTCGGACTGCACCCCGGCGAGGAGCTGGCGGGCCATCACGATCCGCTGCACCTGGTTGGTGCCCTCGTAGATCTGGGTGATCTTCGCGTCGCGCATCATCCGCTCGACCGGGTAGTCGCGGGTGTAGCCGTAGCCGCCGAGCACCTGCACCGCGTCGGTGGTGACCTGCATGGCGGTGTCGGACGCGAAGCACTTCGCGGCGGCGCCGAAGAACGTGAGGTCCTTGTCGCCGCGCTCGGAGCGCCCGGCCGCGGCGTAGGTGAGCTGGCGCGCGGCCTCCACCTTCATGCCCATGTCGGCCAGCATGAACTGGAGCCCCTGGAAGTCCGCGATCGGCTTGCCGAACTGCTGCCGCTCCTTGGCGTAGCCGAGCGCGTAGTCGAGCGCGCCCTGCGCGATGCCCACGGCCTGCGCGGCGATGGTCACCCGGGTGTGGTCGAGCACGCGCATCGCGGTGGCGAAGCCGGTGCCCTCCGCCCCGATCATCCGGTCGGCGGGGATCCGGACCTTGTCGAAGTAGACCTCGCGGGTCGGCGAGCCCTTGATGCCGAGCTTCTTCTCCGGCGCACCGAAGGAGACCCCCTCGTCGTCCTTCTCGACCACGAACGCCGAGATGCCGCGGGCGCCCTTCTCGGGGTCGGTCACGGCGAACACCGTGTAGAACTGCGACTGCCCGGCGTTGGTGATCCAGCGCTTCACGCCGTTGAGCACCCAGTCGTCGCCGTCGCGCACCGCGCGGGTCTTCATCGCCGCGGCGTCCGAGCCTGCCTCCGGCTCCGAGAGGCAGTAGGAGAACATCGCCTCGCCCGCCGCGACCGGCGTCAGGTACTTCTTCTTCAGGTCCTCCGACCCGGCCAGGATCAGCGGGAGGGTGCCGAGCTTGTTCACGCCGGGGATCAGCGAGGCGGACGCGTCGGCGCGGGCCACCTCCTCGATCACGATGCAGGTGGCCAGCGCGTCCGCGCCGGCGCCGCCGTACTCCTCCCCGATGTGCGGGGCCGCGAAGTCCGCGCCCGCGAGGGCGTCGTAGGCGGTCTGCGGGAACTGCCCGGACTCGTCGACCTCGGTGGCGTGCGGGGCGACCTTGGCGTCGCACACCGCGCGCACCGCCTCGCGGATGGCCTGGTGCTCCTCGGACAGGGCGAACATCGGGTACTCAGCGCTCATGCGGCGGATTCTACTCCCGAGTAACCCCGTGCGTCCGTGCCAGGTTCGCCACACACTCGCGCCCTCCCCCACGCCGTCCAGCGTTTGCGGCCACCCCCTCGCGGTTACCGTCGAGGCATGACGCACGCACCGGCCTGGCAGGACCCCGAGCACCTCCGCTTCATGCTGGAGAAGTGCGAGACCTGGGCGGTGGTCGGCCTCGGCGGCGACCCGTCCCGGACGGCGTACGGCGTCGCCCGCTTCCTGCAGCAGCACGGCAAGCGGGTCGTGCCGATCCACCCGGAGGCCAACCACGTGCTCGGCGAGGACGGCTACGCGTCGCTGGCGGAGGTGCCGTTCCCGGTCGACTGCGTCGACGTCTTCCGCCGCTCGGAGCGCGCCGGCGAGTTCGCCGACCAGGCGGTCGCGATCGGCGCGCGGGCGGTGTGGTTCCAGCTCGGGGTAGTCGACCACGACGCCTTCGCCCGCACGACCGCGGCCGGCGTGCCGATGGTGATGGACACCTGCCCGGTCATCGAGTGGCCCCGCTACGGCTGAGCCGGACCGACCCCGCGAACGGGTCGGTCAGCCGAAGCCGACCGTGCGTCCCCGGTCCCCGCGGACCGCGGCACCCTTGGCTCGCGCGCTCTCGGCGAGCGACTCCTGGAACTCCTCCATCTTCTGCCGCAGCCCGGCGTCGGACGCGGCGAGGATGCGCACGGCGAGCAGCCCGGCGTTGCGGGCGTTCCCGATGGCCACCGTCGCGACCGGCACCCCGGCGGGCATCTGCACGATCGAGAGCAGGGAGTCCATCCCGTCGAGGTAGCGCAGCGGCACCGGCACGCCGACCACGGGGAGCGGCGTGACCGCGGCGAGCATCCCCGGCAGGTGCGCGGCGCCGCCCGCGCCCGCGATGATCACCCCGAGGCCACGACCGGCGGCGTCCTTGCCGTAGCGGAGCATCTCCTCGGGCATCCGGTGCGCGGAGACCACGTCGGCCTCGTAGGGCACCCCGAACTCCTCGAGCGCCTCGGCGGCGGCCTTCATCGTGGGCCAGTCGGAGTCCGACCCCATCACGATCCCGACCCGCGGCCCACCGGCCGGCACCGAGGAGGTCACGTCGTCCGTGCTCATTCCGACTCCATCCCCAGGTCGCCCTGGAACCATGCCGCTGCGTGACGTGCCCGCTCGCGGACGTCGTCGAGGTCGTCGCCGTACGCCGTGACGTGACCGACCTTGCGCCCGGGCTTCACGTCCTTGCCGTACAGGTGCACCTTCAGGCGCGGGTCGCGCGCGAAGACGTGAGGGTATCCGTCGTACAGCCGGCCGACGTCGCCCCCGAGGATGTTGACCATCACCGTCCAGGGCTGCCGGGCGTCGGGCGAGCCCAGCGGGAGGTCGAGCACGGCCCGCAGGTGGTTCTCGAACTGGCCGGTGACCGCGCCGTCCATGCTCCAGTGCCCGGTGTTGTGCGGGCGCATCGCGAGCTCGTTGACCAGGACCCGGCCGTCGGTGGTCTCGAACAGCTCGACGGCCAGGATGCCGGTGACGTCGAGCGCCCCGGCCACCTTCAGCGCGATCTGCTGCGCCTCGACCGCGAGGTCCTCGGCCAGGTCGGGCGCCGGCGCGACGACCTCCTTGCAGATCCCGTCGACCTGCACCGACTCCACCACCGGGTACGCCGCGGCCTGGCCGGAGGGCGAGCGGGCGACGAGCGCGGAGAGCTCGCGGCGGAAGTCGACCTTCTCCTCGGCGAGGATCGACACGTTCGTGGACGCGGCCACCGCGAAGGCGTCCTCGGCCTCCGCCGCGGACCCGACCACCCAGACGCCCTTGCCGTCGTAGCCGCCGCGGGTGGTCTTGAGCACCACCGGGAAGCCGCCCACCCGCTCGGCGAACGCCTCCACCGCGGCCGGGTCGGCCACGAGGGCATGGCGGGGCGACGGCACGTCGAGCTCGTCGAGCCGCGCGCGCATCACCCGCTTGTCCTGGGCGTGCACCAGCGCGCCGGGGCCCGGCCGGCAGGCCACCCCCGCCTCGGTGAGCGCGACGAGGTGCTCGGTCGGCACGTGCTCGTGGTCGAACGTGACCACGGCGCAGCCGTCGGTGACCTTCCGCAACGTGTCGAGGTCGCGGTAGTCGCCGACCTCGGAGTCGACGATCACCTGGGCCGCGGACACGCCGGGAGCCTCGGCGAGCAGTCGTAACGGCAGGCCGAGCGGCACGGCGTACTGCGCCATCATCCGGGCGAGCTGGCCGCCGCCGATGATGGCAAGCACCGGAGTCGCGTCGTGATGGTCTCGGGCAGGCAGGGTCACGGGGAGAGCGTATCGACGCCCGCCCCACTGCCCACCCGTGGCCTCACGAGGTGGCCGTCTGGGCCTCCGCGTACACCGGTGGTCTGGTCTCGAACCGCAGTCCCCTACCCCTGATCGTGGTGATCAACGTAGGCCTGCGTGTGTCGTCGCCTAGCTTCTTGCGGACCCATCCGAGATGCACGTCGATGGTCTTGGCGGACGTCCAGAACGTCGTCTGCCACACATCACGCATCAACTCTTCACGCGTGACGATTTCCCCCGGCCGGCTGATGAGAGCGTGTAGAAGGTCGAACTCCTTGTTCGACATCCTGATCTCAACCCCGTCCCGCCATACCCGACGTGACTTCACGTCTAGGTCCACCCCCTGAACACTGAACATTCCGCCAGCGTAAAGAGACAAAACGGACACCGTTCACGAATCAACAAAGTTTGGCTCGTTGGTGTCAGGCCCGGTCTAGACCGTTGTGACCAGGCGGGTCGGGGCCTCAGATGCGGCGTACGGCGACCGGCTCCATCACCCCGAAGCCGCGCACCGGCCGCGCCGGGAGGGTGCGGGTGTCGAACCGTTCGGGGGGCAGCAGGGCCGCGGTGGCGTGGTCGGTGATCACCCGGTTCCGGCGGGCGACACTGGTCAGCCTAGCGGCCATGTTCACCGGCGGGCCGAAGACGTCGCCGAGCCGCATGATCACCGAGCCGGTGGACAGACCCAGGCGTACGTCGGGCAGCCGGCTGTCCTTGCCGATCACCTCGACGATGTTGTGCGCGATGTCCAGACCGCGGACCGGGTCCTCGGAGACGAACAGCACCGAGTCACCGAGGGTCTTGATCACCCGGCCGTGCTTGGCCGCGACCACGTCGGCGCAGCGGGACTCGAAGATCTCCACCATGTCCGCGAGACGGTCCTCGTCCATCTCGTTGGACAGCGCGGTGAAGCTGACCAGGTCGGCGAACCCGACCGTCACCTGGGTGGTGTGCAGGTCCTCGTCGTTCGCGCCGAGCGCCTCCACCCGGCTGACCGCCGCGGCGAGGTGCCGTCGCCAGGAGTAGATCAGCATCTTCTCGAACGGCTCGCCGACCTGCTCGGCGATCCGCATCGCGCTGCCGATCCGGCTGCCGGTGGCCTCCTCGCCGGACTCGAGCTGCTCGACCCGGTGGGTCAGCGTGGCGACCTGCCAGTCCGCGAGGCGGGCCATCGTCTGGCCGACCGCCCGGGTCATCCGGACCGCGGTCTCGAAGTCGATCGCGCCGTTCTCGACGGTCCCGACCAGGGTGCTGAGCGCGTCGAGGTCGGACTCGCTGAAGGCGGCCTGCTCCCCCACGTCGGGGAAGCCGAGCGCGCGCCACAGCCGGCGGGCCTCCTCGACGGAGACCCCGGCCGCCTCCGCCAGGTCGGTGCTGGTGAGGCCGCGCTCGCCGCCGAGGATCGCCCGCTCGAGCTCGTCCCGGGAGAAGGGGGTGTCCCCGGTCGCCGGGGGCCGCTGCGATCCGGTCATCGGTCCTGCGGGTGCGGGGCCGGCCGCGACCGGTCGGCGCCACCGGGGCGGGTGCTGTCGTAGAGCAGGTCGGCGACGGTGCGTTGCACGTGCTCGACGTGCGGGATGTCGCGGAGGAGGACGCGGCCCTGGTCGCTCGCGCTGGCGACGACGAGCGTGCCGCAGCCGAGAAGCCGGTCGACCAGACCGTGCTCGTAGGCCACGTCGTCGACCCGGGCCAGCGGGACGTCGTGGCCGCGCCGGGAGAGCACGCCCGAGCGGGTGATGATCCTGCGGTCGGTGACGGTGTACGTCGTGGTCAGCCAGCGCAGCACGGGCCGGAGAACCAGACGGGCGATCAGCAGGAACGCGATGGCCCAGACCACGACCTGGAGCAGCGGGGCCGCCTTTCCCGTGGGGAGCCCCGCCAGCACACCCGCCACGGCCGCGATCACGATCAGCACCAGCGCGGGACCGAGCAGCGCCTTGACGTGCGTCCTGGTCGACACGAGCACCCGCTCGTCGTCGTCCAGCAGTTTCCGCGAGATCGCCACGAGCGCATCATGTCACGCCGACCTGAGCGTCAGACGGCCCGGACGTGGACCACGTCGCCGGCCCCGAGCACCCGGGTTCCGCGGTCCGTGGTCACCGCCAGCCGGCCGTCCGCGTCCACCCTGGAGGCCTCCCCGTGCACCTGCTCCCCGGTCGGCAGGTCGACCCGCACCGTCCGCCCGATCGTGGCGCAGCGGCGCACGTAGGCCTCGTGCAGGCCCCGGGTCAGGTCGCCGCCCTCGGCCTGCCACTGGCCGTAGAGCGCCTCGAACGCCCGGAGCACCTCGCGGACCACGACCGTCCGGTCGGTGGTGGCGGCTCCCTCGAGCGCGAGCGACGTCGCGGTGGGCACCGGCAGCTCCTCGGCACTCATCGAGACGTTCAGCCCGACGCCGACCACGGCCGCCGCGCCCTCGGCGTGCTCCACCCGCTCGACGAGGATGCCGGCGACCTTGCGGTCCCCCACCAGCACGTCGTTGGGCCACTTCAGCGCGCAGTCCACCTCCGTCACCCGGCGTACCCCCTCGGCCACCGCGAGCCCGGTGAGCAGCGGCAGCCACGGCCACCGCGCCGCCGGCACCCGGTCCGGCGCGACGAGCAGGGAGAAGGTCAGCGCGCTCCCCGCCGGGGTCTCCCAGACCCGGCCCAGCCGGCCCCGGCCGGCGGTCTGGTGCTCGGCCAGCACCACCAGCCCGGGCGCCTCGCCGGCCCGCGCCCGCGCGGCCACCAGCGCGTTCGTGGACGGCGCCTCGGGGACCACCTCGACGTCGCGCCACAGCGACCCCGGGCGGGTGAGCGCGCGGGACAGGGCGAGCGCGTCGAGCGGTGGGCGGCGGAGATCGTCGTACGTCACAGGCACTACATTGACACCCACGCACATCGAGGAGGCCAACCAGCCGTGAGCGAAGCATCCGTGACACGACCCGGTGAAGGCACCGAGGTCCCCAGCGACGTCGACATCCACACCACCGCCGGAAAGGTCGCCGACCTCGACCGGCGGCTGCAGGAGGCGGTGCACGCCGGCTCCGAGCGGGCGATCGAGAAGCAGCACGCCAAGGGCAAGAAGACCGCCCGCGAGCGGATCGAGGAGCTGCTCGACGAGGGCTCCTTCGTCGAGCTCGACGAGCTGGCCCGGCACCGCTCCACCGCGTTCGGCCTGGAGAAGAACCGTCCCTACGGCGACGGCGTGGTCACCGGCTACGGCACCATCGACGGACGCCAGGTGTGCGTGTTCGCCCAGGACTTCACCGTCTTCGGCGGCAGCCTCGGCCAGGTCTTCGGCGAGAAGATCGTCAAGGTGATGGACCTCGCGATGAAGACCGGCTGCCCGGTCATCGGCATCAACGACTCCGGCGGCGCCCGGATCCAGGAGGGCGTGGTCTCCCTCGGCCTCTACGGCGAGATCTTCCGCCGCAACGTGCACGCCAGCGGCGTGGTCCCGCAGATCTCGCTGATCATGGGCCCCTGCGCCGGCGGCGCGGTCTACTCCCCCGCGGTCACCGACTTCACCGTGATGGTCGACCAGACCTCGCACATGTTCATCACCGGGCCCGACGTGATCAAGACCGTCACCGGCGAGGACGTCTCCATGGAGGACCTCGGCGGCGCCCGCTCGCACAACACCAAGTCCGGCAACGCGCACTACATGGGGCACGACGAGTCCGACGCGATCGACTACGTCAAGGCGCTGATCTCCTACCTGCCGCAGAACAACCTCGACGAGCCGCCGTCGTACGACGACCCGGCCGACCTCGAGATCTCCGACGAGGACCGCGCCCTCGACACGCTGATCCCGGACTCGCCGAACCAGCCCTACGACATGCACACCGTGATCGAGTCGGTCCTCGACGACCAGGAGTTCCTCGAGGTCCAGGCGATGTTCGCGCCGAACATGGTGATCGGCTTCGGCCGGGTCGAGGGCCGCTCGGTCGGCGTCGTGGCCAACCAGCCGATGCAGTTCGCCGGCACCCTCGACATCGACGCCTCCGAGAAGGCGGCGCGGTTCGTGCGCACCTGCGACGCGTTCAACATCCCGGTGCTGACCTTCGTCGACGTGCCCGGCTTCCTTCCCGGCACCGACCAGGAGTGGAACGGGATCATCCGGCGCGGCGCGAAGCTGATCTACGCCTACGCCGAGGCCACCGTCCCGCTGATCACCGTGATCACCCGCAAGGCGTACGGCGGCGCGTACGACGTGATGGGGTCCAAGCACCTCGGCGCGGACATCAACGTCGCCTGGCCGACCGCGCAGATCGCCGTGATGGGCGCCCAGGGCGCGGTGAACATCCTCTACCGCGGCGAGCTCGCCGAGGCCGAGGACCCGGACGCCCGGCGCGCCGAGCTGGTCCAGGAGTACGAGGACCACCTCGCCAACCCCTACCTCGCCGCCGAGCGCGGGTACGTCGACGCGGTGATCCAGCCGCACGAGACCCGCACCGAGGTCGTCCGCGCGCTGCGCCTGCTCCGCTCGAAGCGGGAGACCCTCCCGCCCAAGAAGCACGGGAACATTCCGCTGTGAGCGCCGAGCCGCCCGTCGAGCCGGTGTCCGACGCCCGGCCCCCGCTGTTCGTGGTCCGCGGCGACGCGACGCCCGAGGAGGTCGCCGCCCTGGTCGCGGTGCTCCAGGGCGTCGCCGCCGCGCAGGTCAGCCCGGCGCCGGCGCGTCCGCGCCCGGAGTGGTCGGCGCACCACCGGAAGGTGCGTGCGTCGTACCCGTCGGGCCCGGGCGGCTGGCGCTCGAGCGCGATGCCGCGCTGACCCTGCGCCACGCCTCGGCGAGCCCCTCGAGCAGCAGCCAGACCAGCGCCAGGTTCCGTGCCGCCAGCGCCAGCACCACCCACACCGACCACGGGTGCGCCGTGGTGATCCCGCCGTAGAACAGCGGGAAGACCAGGTGGGTGAGCCCGGTGGCGACCAGCAGCACGGCCGCCCACACCGTCAGCCGGCGCGGCGCCTCCCCCGCGACCGCGAGGGCGGCCGCGGCGAGCGGCAGCAGCCACAGCAGGTACTGCGGGCTGAGCACCTTGCTGGTCACCATGAATCCGGTGACCGCCGCCAGGCACAGCCACGCCACGTCCTCGCCGCCGAGCGCCGCCCCCGCGCGCCAGGCCCGGACCCACAGCACGCCCAGGACCGGGACCAGCAGCAGCGCCGCGACCTCGGCCGCCGCGAGCAGCGCCCCGACGCCGGGACCGGTCACCTCGAAGGCGTTGTAGGCGGAGAAGGAGACCGTGAACCGCTCCGGGGCCAGCGCCCAGCCGAGCATCGCCGGGGTGGCCAGGACCGACTCGACCTGGAGGCCGCGCTCCCCCTGCCAGGTCAGCGGCGAGACCAGCCGGGACCAGCCGGCCAGCACCACGGTCGCCCCCGCCAGGAGGGCGCCGACGGCCGCCACCACGACGAGCACCGGCCGCCGGACCGCGGGACGGGCGGCGAGCGCGGGCAGGACGAGCACGGGCCAGAGCTTCAGCGCCGTGGCCACCGCCGCCGACGCCGCGGCGAGGCGGGGCCGGCGAGCGAGCAGCAGCAGTCCCACGCCTGCGAGGATCCCCGGCACCAGGTCGAAGCGGGCGTAGGTGGTCGCGCCGAGCAGCGGCACGGCGAGCAGCCACACCGCGAGCGCGGCGCGACAGGACGCGCCGGCGCAGCGGTACAGGAGCACGGTGAAGGCCGCGTCGGCGGCCAGCGCGAACACCGCCACCAGGGCGGCGTACGCCCCGGGCAGTCCGGACCACTCGGCGAGGAGCCACGGGAGGGCGACCAGCACCACCCCGGGCAGCGGGTACTCGACCAGCGTGCGGCCCAGCCCGGCGTCCGGGACCGCGGCGAGGCTCTGCGCGAAGTAGGCCACGTCCCCGGTCACCCACGACTCGCGGCCGACCAGCAGCCAGAGCACGAGGATCCGGGTCAGCAGCCATGCCGAGGTCGTGCCGAGTGCACGCATGCGACCACCTGCCACTACTAGGGTGACGCCGTGAGCGAACCCAGCGCCGTCAAGCCATCCGCCCGTCCGGTCGACGCTATCGCGGACGCCTACGTCGAGGACTACGCGGCACTCGACCCGATCACCGCGACCTACCTCGGCGTGGCCGGGCACGAGGACCGGCTGACCGACCTCTCCCCCGACGGCTTCGCCGCCCGCGAGGCGCTCACCCGCGACGCGCTCGCGGCCGCCCGGGCGGCGACCCCGGTCGACGAGCGCGAGCAGGTGGCCCGGGAGGCGTTCCTCGAGCGGCTCGGCCTCGAGGTCGAGATGTACGACGCCGGGGTGCCGCAGTCCGAGGTCTCGGTGATCACCAGCGGGCTGCACGAGGTCCGCCAGGTGTTCGACCTGATGGACACCGACGGAGACGACGCCTGGGCCCGGGTCGACGCCCGCCTCGCCGCGATCCCCGAGACGCTGGCCGGCTACCGCGCGACCCTGCTGCGCTCGGCCGACGCCGGGCACGTGTCCGCCCGCCGCCAGCTGACCGAGGTGGCCGGGCAGGTCCGGTCCTGGACCGGGCAGAACGGCTCGGGGGACCCCGGGAGCGCCGGCGGGTTCTTCGCCGGGCTGGTCCGCGGCTCCGGCACCGGCGGCGCCCTGCGGTCGCAGCTCGAGCGGCACGCGGAGGCGGCGACCGGGGCCTTCGTCGAGTTCGGCCGGTTCCTCGAGGCCGACCTGGCTGCCCGCGGCCGGGAGACCGAGGCGGTCGGTCGGGACCGCTACGCGCTGGGCTCCCGCTACTTCCTGGGCGCGACCGTGGACCTCGAGGAGACCTACCGCTGGGGCTGGGAGGAGCTCGGACGGATCGAGGCCGACATGGCCGCGGTCGCCCGCCGGATCGTGCCCTCGGGCTCGGTCGACGAGGCGGTCGCCGCCCTCGATGCCGACCCGGCCCGGACGATCGCCGGCAAGGACGCCTTCCGCGACTGGATGCAGCAGCTCGCCGACCGCACCCTCACCGCGATGGTCGACGTCCACTTCGACATCCCCGACCCGGTACGCCGGATCGAGTGCTGCATCGCCCCGACCGACGACGGCGGCATCTACTACACCGGGCCGAGCGAGGACTTCACCCGTCCGGGCCGGATGTGGTGGGCGGTCCCCGCGGGCATCGACGAGTTCTCCACCTGGCGCGAGGTGACCACGGTCTTCCACGAGGGCGTCCCCGGCCACCACCTCCAGGTCGCGCAGACCGCCTACCGGACGGAGCGGCTCAACCGCTGGCAGCGGCTGATGTGCTGGGTCTCGGGCCACGGCGAGGGCTGGGCGCTGTACGCCGAGCGGCTGATGGACGAGCTGGGCTACCTCGACGACCCCGGCGACAAGATGGGCATGCTCGACGCCCAGGGCTTCCGGGCCGCGCGGGTGATCATCGACATCGGCATGCACCTGCAGCTGGAGATCCCGAAGGACAACCCGTTCGGGTTCCACCCCGGCGAGCGCTGGACCCCCGAGCTGGGCCTGGAGTTCATGCGTCAGCACTGCCGCATGGAGGACCCGGTGATCGTGTTCGAGGTGAACCGCTACCTCGGCTGGCCGGGGCAGGCGCCGTCGTACAAGGTGGGCGAGCGGATCTGGCTCCAGGCCCGCGAGGACGCCCGTGCCCGCCTCGGCGACGCGTTCGACCTCAAGTCGTTCCACCGGGAGGCGCTCGACCTGGGCTCGATCGGGCTGGACCCGCTCCGCGCCGCGCTGGCCCGCCTCGCATGAGGTCCCGGCTGGTCCTCGCCTCCGCCTCGCCCGCCCGCCTGGCCACGCTGCGCAGCGCGGGCGTCGGCCCCGAGGTGGTCGTGTCCGGGGTCGACGAGTCCCAGGTGACCACCGCCGACCCCGCCGCGCTGTCCGTCGAGCTGGCCCGGCTCAAGGCGCACGCGGTGGCGGCGGGGGTGCCCGACGCGCTCGTGATCGGCTGCGACTCGGTGCTCGAGCTCGACGGCGCCGTGCACGGGAAGCCCGCCGACGCGGACGAGGCTCGCGCGCGCTGGCGCGCGATGCGGGGCCGGTCCGGCGTGCTGCACACCGGGCACTGCCTGGTCGACACCGGCTCCGGCACGGAGGTGGCGAGGTCTGCGGACACCGTGGTGCACTTCGCCGATCTCGGCGACGACGAGATCGACGCCTACGTGGCCACCGGCGAGCCGCTGAAGGTGGCGGGCGCGTTCACCCTCGACGGCCTCGGCGGCGCCTTCGTGCGCGGGATCGAGGGCGACCCGCACACCGTGGTCGGGATCGGCCTCCCGCTCCTGCGCGAGATGTTCGCCGAGGTGGGCGTGCGCTGGACCGACCTGTGGCGGGCCTTCCCGGCTCCCTGAGCGCGTCGACGAGGACGGCGCAGCCCGCGTCGGCGCGGGCCGTGCGCGCGACCGGCGCTACTCGATCTCGGCGCCGGCGAAGACGAGCGTGCTGAACGCACCCGCGTCCGCGACATGGCGGAAGCCGAGGCCGGCCATCGTGTCGGCGGCCCGGCTCGAGCGCTTCCCCGCCCGCGAGTAGACCAGGTACCTCGCGTCGTGGTCGAGCGCGTCGACCTGCTCCTCGAACCCGCCGTCCCGTACGTCGATGTTGAGCGCGCCGGCGACGTGCCCGGCGTCGTACTCGTCCGGCGTGCGCACGTCGAGGACCGTGTAGTCGCCGGACGCGATCAGCGCGACCGCCTCGTGGGGCTCGACCCGGGCCACCTCGCTCCCCGCCTCGGACGAGCTGCAGGAGCTGAAGCCGAGCGCGACCGCGAGCAGCAGGGCGGCCACGACGGACCGGAGCAGGGAGGGGCGCACCACCTCACCGTAGTGCTCGGCGCAGGTCAGGAGGCCATTTCGCGGGCGCGGGCCTTCTCCGGCCGCAGGAACACGAACTTGCGGAACGCCCAGAACCGGGCGGCGGTGCCGAGCGCGAGCCCGATCACGTTCGCGGAGATGTTGTCGGCCAGGCCGCTGTCGAGGTCGAGCACGTACCGGCTCGTGGCCAGGCAGAGCACCGGGATCCCCATCGACAGCGTGTTGATCACGAAGTAGGAGACCCGGCCGCCGGTGGGGCCGACCACCTCGCGGTGCCGGAACGCCCACGACCGGCTGCCGCGGTAGCTGACCAGCATGCCGACGGTGTTGGCGATGACGTACGCCGAGAGCGGCCACTCGTGCATCGGGCCGTCGGCACTGCCGAACCAGCCGTGCACGAGGAGGTTGAAGCCCACCAGGGCCACCGCGGTGGCGAGGCCGCCGACGGTCAGGAACTTGGCGGCCTCGCTCGCGAGGCGTTTCATTCGGCGACCCATGGTCGCAAGGCTAGTCGGACGAACCGGTCATTCCACCGGCAGCCCGAGGCCGCGCGCGATCAGCATGCGCTGCACCTCGGAGGTCCCCTCCCCGATCTCGAGCACCTTGGCGTCGCGGTAGAACCGGGTGACCGGGTACTCCTCCATGAACCCGTAGCCGCCGAAGACCTGGGTGGCGATGCGGGTGGCGGTGACCGCGGACTCGGTCGCGTAGAGCTTGGCGACCGCGGCGGCCTGCTTGAACTCCTTCATCGGCCGGCCGGCGTCCTTCATCGCAGCGGCCCGGTAGGTCAGCGCGCGCGAGGCGGTGAGCATGACCTCGAGGTCGGCGATCTGGAAGGCCACGCCCTGCTTGCTGCCGATCGGGACCCCGAACGTGGTCCGCTCGCCGGCGTACTGCACCGACATGTCGAGGCAGGCCTGGATGCAGCCCACGGCGAGCGCGGCGATCGCGACCCGGCCGTCGTCGAGGGTGGCGAGGAACTGGGCGAAGCCGCGGCCGCGCTCCCCGAGCAGGTTGGCCTCGGGGACGCGAGCGTCCTCGAAGGTCAGCGGGTGCGTGTCGGAGGCGTGCCAGCCGAGCTTGTCGTAGGCCGGCTCGGCGGTGAACCCCTCGGTGCCCGTCGGCACGATGATCGTGCTCACCTCGGCGGAGCCGTTCTCGCGGGTGCCCGTGCGGGCGGTGACGGTCACCAGCGAGGTGATGTCGGAGCCGGAGTTGGTGATGAACTGCTTCGCGCCGTTGACCACCCACTGTCCGTCGACGAGCTCGGCGCGGGTCCTGGTGGCCCCCGCGTCGGAGCCGGCGCCGGGCTCGGTCAGGCCGAAGCCGGCCAGCGTCTGGCCGGCGACCAGGTCGGGCAGCCAGGCCTGCTTCTGCTCCTCGGTGCCGAAGGTGAGGATCGGGTTGATGCCCAGGCCCACCGCGGCCTCGAGGGTGATGCCCATGGACTGGTCGACGCGGCCGATCTCCTCGATCGCCACGCACAGGCTGGTGAAGTCGCCGTCGTCGCCGGCGCCGCCGAACTCCTCGGGGGCGGTGAGCCCGAACAGGCCCAACCCGCCCATCTTCTTCACCACGTCGACGGGGAAGTGGTGGTCCCGGTCCCACTGCGCGGCGTACGGCGCGATCTCGCCCTGCGCGAACTCGCGGACGCTGCGGCGGAACTCCTCGTGCTCCCGGGACAGCTCGAACGACCCTGACATGCTTCACCTTCCGGTCCGACTGCTTTACGCTTACGTAAACGTAAGGCTAGGTCGCGGGGCCGGGCCGGCGCAAGGGAGGCGGACCACGTGACGACCGGGGACGAGCGCACCTGGACCATCGCCGAGGTGGCCGAGGACTACGACGTCACGCTGCGCACCATCCGGCACTACGAGGACGTCGGCCTGCTCTCCCCCGAGCGCCGCGGCACCGCCCGGGTCTTCCGCAAGCGCGACCGCGTCCGGCTGGGGCTGATCCTGCGCGGGCGGCGGCTCGGCTTCTCCCTCGACGAGATCTCCACGATCGTCAACATGTACGACGAGCAGCCCGGCGAGGCCGGCCAGCTGCACTACCTCATCGAGCAGATCGACGTACGCCGCCGCGACCTCGAGCAGCGCCGCCGGGACCTCGACGAGACCCTGGCCGACCTCGCCGACGTGGAGCGCCGCTGCCACGAGGACCTCGCCAGGCTCGACGGAGCGGCGTCCGGTGCGGCCGGCGGCCGGGCGGACGGGCCGGCCCCGCGGCGCAGGCCCTAGACTCCGCTGGAACCTGACGGATCGAGAGCCCCCAGGAGCACGCGTGCCCGGTACGACCGAGAAGAAGCCACTGCAGAAGGTCCTGATCGCCAACCGCGGCGAGATCGCGGTCCGGGTGGTCCGCGCCTGCAAGGACGCCGGGATCGGGAGCGTGGCGGTGTACGCCGACCCCGACCGTGACGCGCTGTTCGTGCGCCTGGCCGACGAGGCCTACAGCCTCGGCGGGGCCACCCCGGCCGATTCCTACCTCTCGATCGAGAAGATCATCGACGCCGCGCAGAGGTCCGGCGCCGACTCGGTCCACCCCGGCTACGGCTTCCTCGCCGAGAACTCCGCGTTCGCCCAGGCCGTGATCGACGCCGGCCTGGTCTGGATCGGCCCGCCGCCGTCCGCCATCGACTCCCTCGGCGACAAGGTGCAGGCCCGCCACATCGCGCAGAAGGTCGGCGCGCCGCTCGTCGCCGGCACCGCCGACCCGGTCGCGGACGCCGACGAGGTCGTCGCGTTCGCCCGCGAGCACGGCCTGCCGATCGCGATCAAGGCCGCGTTCGGCGGCGGTGGCCGCGGGCTCAAGGTGGCCCGCAAGGAGGAGGAGGTCGCCGAGCTTTACGACTCCGCGGTGCGCGAGGCGGTCACCGCCTTCGGCCGCGGCGAGTGCTTCGTCGAGCGCTACCTCGACAAGCCGCGCCACGTCGAGACCCAGTGCCTCGCTGACCAGCACGGCAACGTGGTCGTGGTCTCCACCCGCGACTGCTCGCTCCAGCGCCGGCACCAGAAGCTGGTCGAGGAGGCACCCGCGCCGTTCCTCAGCGACGAGCAGCTCGACACGCTCTACACCTCGTCCAAGGCGATCCTCAAGGAGGCCGGCTACGTCGGCGCCGGGACCTGCGAGTTCCTCGTCGGCCAGGACGGCACCATCTCCTTCCTCGAGGTCAACACCCGGCTCCAGGTCGAGCACCCGGTGACCGAGGAGGTCACCGGCATCGACCTCGTCCGCGAGATGTTCCGGGTCGCCGCCGGCGAGGAGCTCGGCTACGGCGACCCGGTCGTCCAGGGCCACTCCATCGAGTTCCGGATCAACGCGGAGGACGGCGGCCGCAACTTCATGCCCGCGCCCGGCACGCTCACCCGCTGGCACCAGCCGTCCGGCCCCGGTATCCGCGTCGACGGCGGCTACGACCAGGGCGAGACCGTCCCCGGCTCGTTCGACTCGCTGGTCGCGAAGCTCATCGTGACCGGCCGCGACCGCACCCAGGCGCTCGAGCGCTCGCGCCGGGCGCTCGACGAGTTCGTGGTCGAGGGCATGCCGACGGTGATCCCGTTCCACCAGGCCGTGGTCAGCGACCCGGCGTACGTCGGTGACGGCACCACGTTCTCGGTGTTCACGAGCTGGATCGAGACCGAGTTCGACAACCAGCTCCAGCCGTACGGCGGCGTGGCCGACGAGGCCCCGGAGCCCGAGGAGCGGCAGGCCGTGACCGTCGAGGTCGGCGGCCGCCGGATCGAGGTCGTCCTCCCCTCCGGCTTCGCGGCCGCCGCGGGAGCCGGCGCCGCGTCCGGGGCGAAGAAGCCGAAGCGGGAGAAGGGCAAGAAGGCCGGTGCCGCCGCGAGCGGTGACTCCCTCACCTCCCCGATGCAGGGCACCATCGTCAAGGTCGCCGTCGAGGAGGGCCAGCAGGTCGCCGAGGGCGACATGATCGTGGTCCTCGAGGCGATGAAGATGGAGCAGCCGCTGAACGCGCACAAGGCCGGCACGGTCACCTCGCTCACCGCCGAGGTCGGCGCGACCGTCTCCAGCGGCGGGGTGATCTGCGAGATCAAGGACTGACGCCGACCCGCCGGAGCCCGGCGGCAGCGCCGGTCACGACCTGCTCGACCCGAGGTCCTCGTCCCGCCACTCCGGGACGGGGACCTCGTCGCGTCGCGGGGCCTGGCTCGCCCACGACCCGAGACCCCTGGGGCGTTGCGCCGCCCGGCCACTAGCCTCGTCACCATGTTCTCCAAGGTTCTGGTCGCCAACCGTGGCGAGATCGCCATCCGCGCCTTCCGGGCCGCCTACGAGCTGGGCGCCCAGACCGTCGCGGTCTTCCCGCACGAGGACCGCGGGTCCGAGCACCGGCTCAAGGCCGACGAGGCCTACGAGATCGGCGAGCGCGGGCACCCGGTGCGTGCCTACCTCGACCCCGACGTGATCGTCGCGACCGCGGTGAAGGCCGGGGTGGACGCGATCTACCCGGGCTACGGCTTCCTCTCGGAGAACCCCAGGCTCGCGGAGGCGTGCGCCAACGCCGGGATCACCTTCGTCGGCCCGTCGGCCGACGTGCTCACGCTCACCGGTAACAAGGCCCGCGCGATCGCCGCGGCGAAGAAGGCCGGTGTGCCCACGCTGGCCTCGGTGGAGCCGACCACGGACGCCGACTCCCTCGTCGAGTCCGCGAGCGAGCTGCCCTACCCGCTCTTCGTGAAGGCGGTGGCCGGCGGTGGCGGCCGCGGGATGCGTCGCGTGGACGACCCGAAGGACCTCCGCGACGCGGTCGAGACCTGCATGCGCGAGGCGGAGGGCGCCTTCGGCGACCCCACCGTGTTCATCGAGCAGGCCGTGGTCGACCCCCGCCACATCGAGGTGCAGATCCTCGCCGACGGCGAGGGCGAGGTGATCCACCTCTACGAGCGGGACTGCTCGGTGCAGCGCCGCCACCAGAAGGTCGTGGAGATCGCCCCGGCGCCGAACCTCGACCCGGAGCTGCGCGAGCGCATGTGCGCCGACGCGGTCCGGTTCGCGAAGGAGATCGGCTACCGCAACGCCGGCACCGTGGAGTTCCTGCTCGACCCCGACGGCAGCTACGTGTTCATCGAGATGAACCCGCGGATCCAGGTCGAGCACACGGTGACCGAGGAGATCACCGACGTCGACCTGGTCCAGGCCCAGCTGCGGATCGCGTCCGGCGAGACCCTGGCCGACCTCGGCCTCAGCCAGGACCGGATCGTGCCGCACGGCGCGGCGCTCCAGTGCCGGATCACCACCGAGGACCCCGCGAACGGCTTCCGTCCCGATACCGGCAAGATCACCACCTACCGCTCCCCCGGCGGCGCGGGCGTGCGGCTCGACGGCGGCACCACCTACACGGGCGCCGAGGTCAGCGCGCACTTCGACTCGATGCTGACCAAGCTCACCTGCCGCGGCCGGGACTTCGCCGCCGCGGTCGAGCGGGCCCGGCGGGCGGTCGCCGAGTTCCGGATCCGCGGCGTCTCCACGAACATCCCGTTCCTCCAGGCGGTGCTCGACGACGCGGACTTCCGGGCCGGCCGGCTCAACACCGCGTTCATCGAGAACCACCCGCAGCTGCTCACCGCGCGCAGCTCCGCGGACCGCGGCACCAAGCTGCTCAACTACCTCGCGGACGTCACCGTCAACCGCCCGCACGGCCCCGCACCGGTCTCCGTAGACCCGGTCACCAAGCTGCCACCCGTGGACCTGCAGGTGCCCGCCCCCGACGGCACCCGGCAGCTGCTGCTCGCGGTCGGCCCGGAGGAGTTCGCCCGGCGGCTGCGCGCGCAGGAGGCGGTCGCGGTCACCGACACCACCTTCCGTGACGCGCACCAGTCGCTGCTCGCGACGCGGGTGCGGACCCGCGACCTGCTCTCGGTCGCCGGGCACGTCGCGCGGACCACGCCGAACCTGTGGAGCCTCGAGGCGTGGGGCGGGGCGACGTACGACGTGTCCCTCCGCTTCCTCTCCGAGGACCCCTGGGAGCGGCTGGCCAAGCTGCGCCAGGCGGTGCCGAACATCTGCCTCCAGATGCTGCTGCGTGGCCGTAACACCGTCGGTTACACGCCGTACCCCACCGACGTCACCCAGGCGTTCGTCGAGGAGGCCGCGGCCACCGGGATCGACGTGTTCCGGATCTTCGACGCGCTCAACGACGTCGAGCAGATGCGCCCCGCGATCGAGGCCGTCCGCAGCACCGGGACCACGGTGGCGGAGGTGGCGCTGTGCTATACCGGCGACCTGTCCGACCCCGACGAGAAGCTCTACACGCTCGACTACTACCTCGACCTCGCCGAGCGGATCGTGGACGCGGGCGCGCACGTGCTCGCGATCAAGGACATGGCCGGGCTGCTCCGGGCGCCCGCCGCCCGCACCCTGGTGACCGCGCTGCGCGACCGGTTCGACCTGCCGGTGCACCTGCACACCCACGACACCCCCGGCGGCCAGCTGGCGACGCTGCTCGCCGCGATCGACTCCGGCGTGGACGCGGTCGACGCCGCCTGCGCCGCGGTGGCCGGTACGACGAGCCAGCCTCCGCTCTCCGCGCTGGTCGCGACCACCGACCACTCCGCGCGCGAGACGGGCCTCGACCTCGACGCGATCTGCGACCTGGAGCCGTACTGGGAGGCCACCCGCCGGGTCTACGCGCCGTTCGAGGCGGGCCTGCCCTCCCCCACCGGCCGGGTCTACACCCACGAGATCCCCGGCGGGCAGCTGTCGAACCTGCGCCAGCAGGCGATCGCCCTCGGCCTCGGGGAGAAGTTCGAGCAGATCGAGGACATGTACGCCGCGGCGAACGACATCCTCGGCAACATCGTCAAGGTGACCCCGTCGAGCAAGGTGGTCGGCGACCTCGCCCTGCACCTGGTCGCGGTCGGCGCCGACCCGAAGGAGTTCGCCGAGGAGCCGGGCAGGTTCGACGTCCCCGACTCCGTGATCGGGTTCCTCTCCGGCGAGCTCGGCGACCCGCCCGGCGGCTGGCCGGAGCCGTTCCGGAGCAAGGCGCTCGCCGGCCGCAAGACCAAGCCGGCGGTGACCGAGCTCGACGCCGACGAGAAGCAGGGGCTGGCGGACGACCGCCGGGCCACGCTCAACCGGCTGCTGTTCGCCGGGCCGACCAAGGAGTTCACCGAGTCGCGTGAGCGGTACGGCGACCTCGCAGTGCTGCCGACCACGAACTACCTCTACGGCATGGAGCCCGGCGAGGAGTACGAGGTCGACCTGGAGGAGGGCAAGCGGCTGCTGCTCGGCGTGCAGTCGGTCAGCGGCGCCGACGAGCGCGGCATCCGGACCGTGATGTGCACGATCAACGGCCAGCTCCGGCCGGTGAACGTGCGCGACCGCTCCGTCGCCTCCGACGTGCCCGCCCAGGAGAAGGCCGACACCTCCAGGCCCGGTCACGTGGCCGCGCCGTTCGACGGCGTGGTGACGCTCGCGGTCGAGGAGGGCGCGTCGGTCTCCGCCGGCGACACCGTGGCGACGATCGAGGCGATGAAGATGGAGGCCTCGATCACGGCGCCCGTCGACGGAACCGTGGAGCGGCTCGCGCTCCACGGCACCCAGCAGGTCGAGGGCGGCGACCTGGTCCTGGTGCTGCGCACCGGCTGAGCCCCGGTCCACGTCGAAGAAGCGCTCGCCGCCGGCCCTGGGCCGGCGGCGAGCGCTTCTCGTCTGCGGGTGCGGCGTCAGGTCCTGACGACGCGGGTGGTGCCGGACTTGCGGAACCAGCGGATGTAGCCGTGCTCGAAGTCCACACGCTGCCCGCCGCGGACGGCGTAGTTGGTGCCGAGCGGCCAGCCCAGCCCGGACTTGAGCTCGCCGGCACGCAGGTAGGCCCGGGAGATCGCTCCGGTGACCATCACGCCGCCGGTGCGCTCGACGTAGTAGATCCCTCCGCCCTGGAACAGCGTGCGGAGGCCGGCCAGCCGGGTGCGGACCGGGGTGGTCGGCAACCCGAGCACGGAGCCGGAGGCCCCGGCCTTCTGGTAGCGGACCAGGATCGGGCCGTAGAGCTCGCGGGCGCCCGTGCCGCGCGAGTAGTAGATCCGGCCCTTCGCGAAGCGCTGCACCGACCCGCGCTCGACCCGGAACTCCGCGCTGCGGACCGCCCCGATCGGCGAGGTCTCCCCACCGATCCGCGACCAGCGGTTGATGATCGGCGTCGGGTCGACGGTGAACCAGTTGGAGCGGAGCCCGAAGGCCCAGCGGAAGCTGTCCCCGGAGATCGTCACGTCACCGTCGCTGCCGTCGAGGACCACCGAGCTGACCCGGCCCTGCCACTCGCCGTTCCCGTCGCGGTTGGTCACGCGGATCTTCTGCAGGGTGCCGATCGACGGGTAGCTGCGCTCGAACGTGCTCACGTCGACGGTCGTCGACCAGTCGTGCACCGGGTTGCCGGACCACCCGTCGTAGGGGTCGGCCTTGGCCACGAGGTAGGGCACGCTGCCCGCGGAGGTCCAGCCCCCGCTGCTCGAGGAGAACTGGGTGAAGGCGGGCTTCCCGCCGTAGGTCAGGATCTCGCGGCGGGTCGCCGTCACGGCCTTGTTGCTGCGCGCGTCCTCACCACTCGCACCGCCGTACACCTGGCACGAGGTGGTGTCGCAGATCTGGTAGTAGCGCGAGGGGTACTGGTCGCGGGACCAGGTGGCGTAGGTGCGGGCCGCGATCGCCTGCGCCTTGACCGCCTCCGGGTGCCAGGAGGCGGGCATCTCGTAGGGCACCACGCCCATGACGTAGCGGTCCATGGAGAGGACGTTGACGGTGTCGCGGGCCTTGCTCCCCGACGACGGGGAGGCCGCCCGGAGAATGCCGCGGTACCTCTTCGCGCCGGAGGGGGTCCACAGCGTGACCGGGGTTTTCGCGAAGAATTCGCCGTCGCCGCTGAGCGTGGGATTCCCGCCGGCTCGGAACCGCTGCCACCGGTCGGTGTAGCGCTCCACGACGGTGTGCCCGTCGCGGACGTTCAGCCGCCACTTGGAGACCCCGGTGTCGGTGGGCAGGACGTGGGTGGAGCCGTCGCCGAGGTCCCGCACGGTGAGCCCGTTCGCGGGGCTGACCACCACGTCGTCACTCGTGTCGGCGGTGATGAGTACGCGGACCGGCCCGACCACCTTGGACCACGACGTCTTCGGGTAGTAGAAGTCGACGATCTCCTTGTAGGTCTTGCCTTCCAGCGCCGCGCCCTGGGCGCCGTACTGCGACATCCCGTGCCCGTGCCCGTAGCCGTGGCCGCGGACCACCACGGTCTTGTCGACCGGGACCCAGTACGTCTGGTCGGTCGCGACCGCGCCCGCGGGACCTGCCCCGACGACGGTGAACGCACCACCGGCCCCGGCCATCGCCACGACGGCTGCGACCACTGCCATCCTGCGTGCACCCATGCGGGGATCTCCCTTCCGCGACGGATAAATATGTGAAAAAAGTGAAACGAGTTGTTCGTGTGAACAGCGAATTATGCGCACGCCTGTGCGTACTCTGTCCAGAAAACAGGGGCATTCCCGAAATGCATCGACGGAATTACACCGATGTAATTCATGTCATTTGCCCGAACGCATTTCCGGACCTCGCGGCCCCTCGAACCGCCGGCCTCGGCGTCCGGCCGGGGACCTCGTTCGCACGGTCCGCACCTCGGTCCGCGTGGCTAGGCTGACGGCATGGACACGTTGCTGATCCTCGCTGTCATCGCGGGCGCGATCCTGCTGGCCGTCGTCGCGTCCCGCAGCAGCCAGCGCAGGGCGCTCGAACGCCGTACCGCCGCCGACCTCGAGGTGGTCCGGGTGGTCGCCGACGAGGACGTCACCCGCTTCGGCGAGGAGCTGCAGCGGCTCGACACCGACATGCTGGTCACCCCGCTCGACGAGCCGATGCGCCAGGACTACCAGCGGGCGCTCGACTCCTACGAGCAGGCCAAGGAGACGCTGCGCACCGCGCGGCAGGCCGACGACATCAAGCACGTGACCCAGGCACTGGAGGACGGCCGCTACGCGGTGGCCTGCGTGCTGGCCCGCAAGGACGGCCGGCCGCTCCCGGTCCGCCGTCCGCCGTGCTTCTTCAACCCCGCCCACGGCCCGTCTACCACCGACATCGAGTGGGCACCGCCCGCGGGCATCCCCCGCCAGGTGCCGGTCTGCGCGGCCGACGCCGACCGGGTCGCCCAGGGTGCCGAGCCGGACATCCGCACCGTGCGCGAGGGCTACCAGCGGGTGCCGTACTGGCAGGCCGGGCCCGCCTACTCCCCCTGGGCGTCCGGCTACTTCGGCGCCTACGCGGCGTCCAACCTGCTGCCGTCGTTCCTGCTGCTCACGCTGCTCTCCCCGACCTGGGACGGCGGCGCCGTCGAGGGCGCGGACACCGACTTCGGCGCGGGTGAGGCGGGCGGCGGCGAGGGCGCCGACGCGGGCGGCTCCGACGGCGGCGACTCCGGAGCGGACTCAGGCGGGTACGACGGGGGTGACGCCGGTGGGTACGACGCCGGCGGCGGCGGCGACTTCGGCGGCGGCTGGGGCGGGGACTTCGGCGGAGGGGACTTCGGCGGGTTCTAGCCCTCGTAGCGGTGCAGGCGACGCGCCGCCTCGGCCACCGAGCCGCTCATGGACGGGTACACCGTGAACGCGTGCGCGAGCTGGTCGGCGGTGAGGTTCTCCGAGACCGCGATCGCGACCGGGTGGATCAGCTCGCTGGCCCGCGGGCCGACCACGACGCCCCCCACCACGATGCCCGTGCCGGGGCGGCAGAACAGCTTCACGAAGCCGTCGCGGACGCCCTGCATCTTCGCCCGCGGGTTGCCCGAGAGCTGCAGGGTCACCGCCTCCGCGTGGATCTCCCCCGCGTCGACGGCGTTCTGGGTCCATCCCACGGTGGCGATCTCGGGGGCGGTGAAGACGTTGGCGGAGACGGTCTTGAGGTCGAGCGGCGCCACCGCGTCGCCGAGGAAGTGCCACATCGCGATCCGGCCCTGCATGGCGGCCACCGACGCGAGCATGAAGATGCCGGTGCAGTCGCCCGCGGCGTACACCCCGCGTGCCGACGTACGCGAGACCCGGTCGACCTGGACGAAGCCGCCGTCCGAGAGCTTCACCCCTGCCTCCTCGAGGCCGATCCCGGTGGTGTTCGGCACCGAGCCGAGCGCGAGCAGGCAGTGCGACCCCTCGACGGTCCGGCCGTCGGTGAGCCGCACGGTGACGACGTCGCCCTCGCGGACCACCGACTCCATGCGGGACTTGGACAGCACCGTCATCCCGCGCCGCTTGAAGACCTCCTCGAGGACCTCCGCGGCGTCCGCGTCCTCTCCGGGGAGCACCCGGTCGCGGCTGGAGACGAGGACGACGTCGACGCCGAGCGCGTTGTAGGCGCCGGCGAACTCCGCGCCGGTCACGCCGGAGCCGACCACGATCAGCCGCTCGGGGACCTCGTCGAGGTCGTAGACCTGCTCCCAGGTGAGGATCCGCTCCCCGTCCGGCTGCGCCGTGGGGAGGGTCCGCGGGCTGGCCCCGGTGGCGATGAGCACGGCGTCGGCCTCGATGGTCTCCTCGCCGCCGTCCGCGAGCGACGCGACCACGCGCTGGGGCCCGTCGAGGCGGCCGCGGCCGCGCACCACCCGGACCTTCTCCCGGGTGAGCCGCCGCTCGATGTCGGCGGACTGCGCCAGCGCGAGCGTCTTCACGCGCTCGTTGACGCGGGCCAGGTCGACGGTGACCGCGCTGCTGGGTCCGGAGCCGGCGTCGCTGAAGGAGATGCCCAGCTCGGCGGCCTCCTCCATGTCGGCCATCAGCTCGGCGGTGGCGATCAGGGTCTTGCTCGGGACGCAGTCGGTGAGCACCGCGGAGCCGCCCAGACCGTCGCTGTCCACGACCGTGACATCCGCACCGAGCTGCGCTGCCACCAGCGCCGACTCGTAGCCACCAGGTCCACCACCGACGATCACCACACGATTCACGGGCGCCATTGTTCCATCCCGGTCCCGCGGTCCGGTCGACGCCCGGGGCGACGCCCCGCCGCCGAGCGGCCGCCGCGTCGGAGCGATACGCTCCTGTGTCGTGCCCCTCTACGCCGCCTACGGGTCGAACCTCGATCCCTCACGCATGAGCGCACGCTGCCCCCACTCCCCCCTGCGCAGCACCGGCTGGCTGGTCGGCTGGCGGCTGACCTTCGGCGGGGAGGAGCTCGGCTGGGACGGCGCGCTGGCCACGATCGTCCAGGACCACTTCGAGCAGGTCTTCGTGGCCCTCTACGACGTCACCGACGAGGACGTCTCCCTGCTCGACAGCTGGGAGAGCGCGGACACCGGTCTGTACCGCAAGACCATGGTGCGGGTGTCCACGATGCAGGGCGAGCAGGTCGCCTGGGCCTACGTCCTCGACGCGTTCGAGGGCGGGCTGCCCTCGGCCAGCTACCTCGGCGTGCTGGCCGACGCGGCGGAGGCCGCGGACGCCCCGATCGACTACGTCCGCGCGCTGCGCACGCGCGCGTGCCGGTCCGGCGGGATCTGACTCGGTTACGCTGCGGCGCGTGACCAACGAGACCACCCCCCAGGAACTGGCCGACCAGGCAGCCCAGCGGCTGCGCGAGCTGACCGGCGTCGAGCGCCACGACGTCGCCCTCGTGATGGGCTCCGGCTGGCTTCCCGCCGTCGACGCGCTCGGGGAGGCGACCGCCGAGGTCAGCACCACCGACCTGCCCGGCTTCGCGCCGCCCGCCGTCGAGGGCCACGCGGGCAAGATCCGCTCGGTCCGCGCCGGCGACCGGAACCTCCTGGTCTTCCTCGGCCGTACCCACTTCTACGAGGGGCTCGGCGTCCGCTCCGTCGTCCACGGGGTGCGCACCGCCGCGGCCGCGGGCTGCCGGGTCGCCGTCCTCACCAACGGCTGCGGCGGGCTCGAGGAGAGCTGGCAGCCGGGTACGCCGGTGCTGATCCGCGACCACATCAACCTCACGGCGACCTCCCCGATCGAGGGCGCGAACTTCGTCGACCTCACCGACCTCTACAGCAGCCGGCTGCGCGCCCTGTGCCGCGAGGTCGAGCCGACGCTCGACGAGGGCGTCTACGTGCAGTTCCCCGGCCCGCACTACGAGACCCCCGCCGAGATCGGCATGGTCCGCGCCATCGGCGGCGACCTCGTCGGCATGTCCACCACGCTCGAGGCGATCGCCGCCCGCGAGGCCGGCCTGGAGGTGCTCGGCATCTCGCTCGTGACCAACCTGGCCGCCGGCATCACCGGTGAGCCGCTCAACCACGAGGAGGTCCTCGAGGCGGGCCGGTCCGCGGCCACCCGCATGGGCGAGCTGCTCGGCGCGATCGTGCCGAGGGTCTGAGCCGTGCGGGTACTGGTCACCGGCGCGGCCGGCAGCATCGGCACGGTCGTGTGCGACGGCCTGGTCGACCGTGGGTGGGACGTCGCCGGGCTCGACCTCGTCGTGGAGCCCGAGGGCTTCATCGGCCCCTGGTTCGCCGAGGACTGCGCCGACCCGGACGCCGTGGCCGCGGTGTTCGCCGCGCTCGACACCGACGGCGGGCTCGACGCGGTGGTGCACCTCGCGAGCATCCCGCACGAGGCGTCGCTGCCCGAGATCCTCACCTCGCACGTGGTCACCACGGCCGCGCTGCTCGACGCGATGGTCGAGCACGGCGTGCCCCGGATCGTGTACGCGAGCAGCAACCACGCGGTCGGGCGGACCCCGCGCAGCGAGCTCCTGACCACCGCCGTACGCCCGCGGCCGGACACGTTCTACGGGACCGGGAAGGTCGCCGCGGAGGCGCTGCTCAGCCTGTACGCCGACCGCCACGGCATCGACGCGGTCGCCACCCGGATCGGGAGCTTCCTGCCGCAGCCCGAGACGCGCCGGCACCTGTCCACCTGGCTGTCGCACGACGACGCGGTGCGGATGGTGCACGCCGGGCTCACCGCGCCCGACCCGGGCTTCGCGGTGCTCTACGGGATCTCCGCCAACACCCGGGCCTGGTGGGACCTCGACCCGGGGCGGGCCCTCGGCTACGAGCCCGAGGACGACGCGGAGCACTACGCCGCGGCGATCGAGGCGGAGCCGGCGACACCGTCGGACGAGGTGGAGGCCGCGCACGTGGGCGGCCCGTTCGTCACCGAGGCGTTCTACCGTCCCGCCCTGCGACGGTCCTGAGCAGGCCCCTCCGGCCACCGCGCATCATCCAGGCGTGGTTGCCGACGAGCACCGGCCGCGCGACCCGGGTCCCGGCCGAGAGCAGCCGGCCGCGGGTCGTCACCTCCTGCTCGTAGAGCAGCGCCGTCCCGGGGCCGGACCCACTGCCGCGGAGGTCGGCCAGGGTCCAGCGGGACCAGCCCGCGAGATGGCCCGCCAGGCGCGCCTCGAGCACGCCGTCCGCGCGGTCCTCGCGCTGCCGGGTGAGCTCGAGCTCCAGGCCGTAGGGCAGCAGCGAGCGGCACACCAGCAGCACGGTGTCGTCGTCGACCCGTGCGGCGGCGCGCACCTGCGGCCACCACGCCGGGTACCCGACGAGGTCGGCCAGCCGGTCGAAGACCTGCCCGGGCGGCGCGGGCACCGTCCAGCGGCTCGTGAACCGGTACACCGGCCCGCTCACGACAGCGGGTCCGGTCCGAGGTCCAGACGCGCGGCCATCCGCTCCAGGGCCAGCCCGGCGGCCCGTCGTACGTCGACGTGCGGGTCGGCGAGCCCCCGCCGCACCACCGTGACGTGCTCGGTGTCCCCGACCCGGCCGAGCGTCCGCAAGGCTGCCGCGCGCACCCGCGGCAGGTGGTGGCCGGCGAGCCGGACCGCCCCGTCGACCGCCTCGGCGACCTCGCGGGCGGCGGCCACCCTCAGGCAGGACTCGGCCGGGCGCCAGTGCGGGTCGTCGAGGCCGCGGACCACGGCTTCGGCGGCGGGCTCGTCCCAGATGTACAGCAGCGCCCGGGCACCCCAGGTCCGCCCCCAGTAGTCGGCCCACCGTCCCTCGAGCAGGGAGTGCGCCGGCCAGCCGGCCAGGTACGGCAGGACCGTGGGGTACTCCGCCGCGGGCGCCCCGAGCAGCAGGTCGGTGCACATGGCGACCGCCTCGCGCTCCCCCACCCGGTGCGCCAGCGCCCCCACGAGCTCCCGGACCGGGGCGTCCAGGTCGTCCGGAGGCGGCAACTGCGGATCCATGCGGGCAACGCTAGCCTTCGGCCATGACCGCATCGACCGACTCCACGGACCTGCTCGACCGGGCGCGCGCCTGGGCGGCGGAGGACCCCGACCCCCGGACCCGCGCCGAGCTCGAGGCGCTCCTGGCGCAGGTCGAGGCGGAGAGCCCCGGGGGTGCGGCCGCCGCCGACCTCGCCGACCGGTTCGCGGGACGCCTCGAGTTCGGCACCGCCGGCCTGCGTGGTGCGCTCGGCGCCGGCCCCAACCGGATGAACCGGGCCGTGGTGGTCCGCGCGGCGGCCGGGCTGGCGTCGTACCTCAAGCAGCAGGGCGCCGGACCGGACGACAGCGTGGTCATCGGGTACGACGCCCGGCACGACTCCGACGTGTTCGCCCACGACACCGCCGCGGTGATGGTGGGCGCGGGGCTGCGGGCGCAGGTCCTCCCCCGCCCGCTGCCGACCCCGGTGCTGGCCTACGCGATCCGCGAGCTCGGCTGCGTCGCGGGCGTGATGGTCACCGCCTCGCACAACCCGCCGCAGGACAACGGCTACAAGGTCTACCTCGGAGACGGCAGCCAGATCGTGCCGCCCGCCGACGCCGGGATCTCCCGCGAGATCGACGCGGTCGGCGCGCTCGACTCGGTTCCGCGCGGCGAGGGCTGGGAGCGGCTCGGCGACGACGTCGTCGACTCCTACAAGGCGAAGGTCGCGGCGCTGGTCGACGCGGGCACCCCGCGGGACCTGGTCAGCGTCTACACCCCGCTGCACGGAGTCGGCGGCGAGACCGTGGCCGAGGTGCTCGAGCGGGCGGGCTTCCCGGCCCCGCACGTCGCCGTGGCCCAGGCCGAGCCCGACCCGGAGTTCCCCACCGTCGCCTTCCCGAACCCCGAGGAGCCGGGCGCGATGGACCTCGCGATGGCGCTCGCCGAGGAGGTCGGCGCGGACCTGGTGCTGGCCAACGACCCCGACGCCGACCGCTGCGCCGCCGCGGTCCCCGGTCCGCACGGCTGGCGGATGCTGCGCGGCGACGAGGTGGGCGCGCTGCTCGCCGACGCCGCCCTGCGACGCGGGGTGCAGGGCGTCTACGCCACGACGATCGTCTCGTCGTCGCTGCTCGGCACGATGGCCGCCGCGCACGGGCAGGAGTACCGCGAGACGCTCACCGGCTTCAAGTGGCTCGGCCGGGTCGACGGGCTCGCGTTCGCCTACGAGGAGGCGCTCGGCTACTGCGCGGCGCCCGAGCTGGTCCGCGACAAGGACGGCGTCTCGGCCCTGCTGCGGCTCGCCGAGCTCGCCGCGACGCTCAAGGCGGAGGGCCGCACGCTCGACGACCGCCTCGACGACATCGCGCGCACCTACGGGCTGCACGCCACCGACCAGCTGTCGGTCCGGGTCACCGACCTCGCGCAGATCGACGCCGCGATGTCCCGGCTGCGCGCCGCGCCGCCGGTCTCCCTCGGCGGCCTCGCCGTGGAGCGCGTCGACGACCTCGCCGAGGGCAGCGCGGACCTGCTGCCGACCGAGGGTCTGCGCTACACGCTGGCGGAGGGCGCCCGGGTCGTGGTGCGCCCGTCGGGCACCGAGCCGAAGCTCAAGTGCTACCTCGAGGTGGTCGTCCCGGTCGAGGAGGGCGAGCCCGGTGGGGTGGACGCGGCCCGGATCGCCGCGGCCGGCCGGCTCGACGCGATCCGGACCGACCTGGCCGCCGCCGCCGGCCTCTGACGGGTCAGAGGAAGAACGAGCCGAGGAAGGCGGCTCCGGTCACCGCGAGCGCGACGAGCTCGGGCCAGGCCCACTCGTGGCGCGGCCTCAGGTGCGCGGGCGCCGTACCCCCGTGCCTGCGGAGGTGGGTCCGCTTCGCCTCCTCGACGAGCACCGCGATCCGGGACTCTACGAAGGACTGGTAGCTCATCGCGGACTGGTCCGGCATCGGCGGCGTGCTCGACTCGGTGTAGGACTCGATCCGGTCGAAGCCCAGCAGCGCCGACGGCCCCCGGGTCTTGACCTTCACCATCGCGCGCAGCGGCTGGCCGATCCCGATGCAGATGAAGCGCTCGTCGCCGACCCACACGTTGAGGGTGCGCCGTACGACGGCGTCGTCGATGAGCAGCAGCGGGATCGTGGTGTCGCGGAAGGAGTTGCGCAGGTGCAGCGCGTGCGGGGACGCCGCGGCCCGGGGACGCAGCTGCGTGGCCCAGACCAGGACCGCGAAGAAGACCAGGCCGAGCCCGATCCGCAGGCCGGCCATCGTGTGCACGTTGAGCGCGAGGAAGACCACGAGCCCCGCCGCGATGGCGATCCCCGTCCAGCCGACCAGGCGGCCGCTGGTCGGACGGAAGCGCTCCACGGGGGCGGCGCCGGCGGTCTCGGGTCCTGCTGTCATGCCCCGATTCTGCCCCGGCCCCGTCGATTCACCACATTCGCACGGGCGGACCTATGATTTGCCGGTGACTACCGTGGTGAACTCAGCGTCGAGTTCGGCCGGAGGGCTCAGCCCTGCCCTGGCCGAGGCGACGTCGTCAGACTCCGCCCTGCGCCGCTTCCTGCACGGCCTGCCCGGTGTGGACCAGGTCGGCGCGGAGGCCCGCGCCGCCGGGCTCGGCACCCGGTCGATCAAGACCACCGCCAAGGAGTTCGCCATCGACCTGGCGATCCGGATGGTCGACCTCACCACGCTCGAGGGCCAGGACACCCCCGGCAAGGTCCGTGCGCTGGCGTCCAAAGCGATGCGCCCCGACCCCGCCGACCAGACCTGCCCGCAGGTCGCCGCGGTGTGCGTCTACCCCGACATGGTCGCGGTGGCCAAGGAGACCCTGGGCGCCAGCGGCGTGCACGTGGCCTCGGTCGCCACCGCGTTCCCGTCGGGCCGGGCCGCGCTCGACATCAAGCTCGCCGACACCCAGGACGCGGTCGAGGCCGGCGCCGACGAGATCGACATGGTCATCGACCGGGGCGCGTTCCTCTCCGGCCGCTACCTCGAGGTGTTCGAGGAGATCGTGGCGGTCCGCGAGGCGTGCGGCGACGCGCACCTGAAGGTGATCTTCGAGACCGGCGAGCTGCAGACCTACGACAACGTCCGCCGCGCCTCCTGGCTGGCGATGATGGCCGGCGCGCACTTCATCAAGACCTCGACCGGCAAGATCCAGCCGGCCGCGACGCTGCCGGTCACCCTGGTCATGCTCGAGGCGGTCCGCGACTTCCGCGACGTCACCGGGCAGATGGTCGGCGTCAAGCCGGCCGGTGGGATCCGCACCACCAAGGACGCGATCAAGTACCTGGTGATGGTCAACGAGGTCGCCGGCGGCGACTGGCTCGACCCGGACTGGTTCCGCTTCGGGGCCTCCACGCTCCTCAACGACCTGCTGATGCAGCGGACCAAGATGCGCACCGGCCGCTACTCCGGCCCCGACTACTTCACCCTGGACTGACCCATGGCCCCCAACGAGAAGGCAGGCACGGTGTTCGAGTACGCCCCTGCTCCCGAGTCACGAGCGGTCGTCGACATCAAGTCGTCGTACGGCCTGTTCATCAACGGGGAGTTCACCGACCCGGCCGGCGGCCGGTCGTTCAAGACGGTCAACCCGGCCACCGAGGAGGTGCTGGCCGAGGTCAGCGAGGCCTCCACGGAGGACGTCGACCTCGCGGTGAAGGCCGCGCGACGCGCCTACACCCGGGTGTGGTCGCGGATGTCGGGCCGTGAGCGGTCGAAGTACCTCTACCGGATCGCCCGGATCATCCAGGAGCGCGCCCGCGAGCTCGCCGTGCTCGAGTCGATCGACAACGGCAAGCCCATCAAGGAGTCGCGCGACGTCGACATCCCGCTGGTCGCGGCGTACTTCTTCTACTACGCGGGCTGGGCCGACAAGCTCGAGTACGCCGGCTTCGGCCCCACGCCGCAGCCGCTCGGTGTCGCCGGCCAGGTCATCCCGTGGAACTTCCCGATGATGATGCTGGCGTGGAAGATCGCCCCGGCGCTGGCCGCAGGCAACACCGTCGTGCTGAAGCCGGCCGAGACCACCCCGCTGACCGCGCTGCTGTTCGCCGAGATCTGCCAGCAGGCCGACCTGCCCGCCGGCGTGGTCAACATCGTCACCGGCGCCGGCGAGACCGGCCGCGCGGTCGTCGCGCACGAGGACGTCGACAAGGTCGCCTTCACCGGCTCCACCGAGGTCGGCCGGGCCATCGCGAAGGCGGTCGCCGGCACCGACAAGAAGGTCACCCTCGAGCTCGGTGGCAAGGCCGCGAACATCGTCTTCGACGACGCCCCGGTCGACCAGGCCGTCGAGGGCATCGTCAACGGCATCTTCTTCAACCAGGGCCACGTGTGCTGCGCGGGCTCGCGCCTGCTGGTGCAGGAGTCCGTCGCCGAGGAGGTGCTCGAGCGGCTCAAGCGCCGGATGGGCACCCTGCGCGTGGGCGACCCGCTGGACAAGAACACCGACATCGGCGCGATCAACTCCGCTGAGCAGCTGGCCCGGATCCGCGAGCTCTCCGACATCGGCGAGGCCGAGGGCGCGGGCCGCTGGTCGCCGCCGTGCGACCTCCCGGCCCACGGCTTCTGGTTCCCGCCGACGGTGTTCACCGGCGTCTCCCAGGCGCACCGGATCGCCCGCGAGGAGATCTTCGGTCCGGTCCTGTCCGTGCTCACCTTCCGCACCCCCGCCGAGGCGGTCGAGAAGGCGAACAACACACCGTTCGGCCTCTCCGCCGGGGTGTGGACCGACAAGGGCTCGCGCATCCTGTGGATGGCCGACCAGCTGCGCGCCGGCGTGGTCTGGGCGAACACGTTCAACCGCTTCGACCCGACCAGCCCCTTCGGCGGGTACAAGGAGTCGGGCTACGGCCGCGAGGGCGGCCGCCACGGTCTGGAGGCCTACATCCGATGACACCGCCCACCGACTCCGCCCGGATCGACGTCCGCAAGACGTACAAGCTCTACATCGGCGGCGCCTTCCCGCGCAGCGAGTCCGGACGCTCCTACACCGTCGACGACGCCAAGGGCCGGTTCCTGGCCAACGCCTCCTACGCCTCGCGCAAGGACGCCCGCGACGCGGTCGTCGCGGCCCGCAAGGCGTTCGGCGGCTGGTCCGGCAAGACCGCCTACAACCGCGGTCAGGTGCTCTACCGGGTCGCCGAGGTTCTCGAGGGCCGCCGCGCGCAGTTCGTCGACGAGGTCCAGCGCGGTGAGGGCGTCAGCAAGCGCCAGGCCGAGGCCGCCGTCGACCTGTCCGTCGACCGGCTCGTCTGGTACGCCGGCTGGGCCGACAAGATCACCCAGGTGGTCGGCGGCGCGAACCCGGTCGCCGGGCCCTACTTCAACCTCTCGGTGCCCGAGCCCAGCGGCGTGATCGCCGCGCTCGCCCCGCAGGACTCCTCGCTGCTCGGCCTGGTGTCGGTGGTCGCGCCGATCGTGGTCACCGGCAACACCGCGGTGGTCACCTCGTCGTACCTGCGTCCGCTGCCCGCCGTCACGCTGTCCGAGGTGCTCGCCACCTCCGACGTGCCCGGCGGCGTGGTCAACATCCTCACCGGCCGGCTCGCCGACACCGCGCCGACCCTGGCCTCGCACATGGACGTCAACGGCATCGACCTGACCGGCACCGCCGGCGACCCCGAGCACGCCACCGCGCTCGAGCAGGCCGCCGCGGAGAACCTCAAGCGGGTGCTCCGCGCGCCCGCCTCGGAGCCGGACTGGACCCTGGAGCCCGGGATCGAGCGGATGACCCGCTTCCTGGAGACCAAGACCGTCTGGCACCCGGTCGGCATCTGAGCGGTTCCCCGCTCACGCCTCGACACCCACGGCGCCGGCCTCGGCCGGCGCCGTGCCCATGCCCGGACCGCACCGTGGCGGTCCGCCGCCCCTGCGGTTAGGTTTGTCCCGCTTTGTCCGATGACGGGGGGACGCCATGACGACCGGAACGGTGACGAGACGGCTGCTGGCCACGGGTTCGGTGCTGCTGGTCGCGGCCTTCGCGCCGGCGTGGCAGCCGGTGGCGTCGTACGCCGAGGACACCCCCGGGAGCGCCGACCCCGGCCGGATGGTGCTGGTGCTCGACTCCTCGGGCTCGATGAAGGAGCGGACCGGCGCCGGGGAGACCAAGATCGCGGCGGCCCGTGAGGCGCTGACCAAGGTGGTCGGCTCGCTCCCCGACGAGCAGGCCGTGGGGCTGCGGGTGTACGGCGCCGAGGTCTTCTCGCGCGACGACCCGGGCGCCTGCACCGACTCCCGGCTCGTCGTCCCGGTCGAGACCGGGAACCGGGACCGGCTCCGCGAGGCGGTCGGCCGCTACACGCCGTACGGCGAGACGCCCATCGGCCACGCGCTGCAGGAGGCGGGGCGCGACCTCGGCTCCGGGGGCAAGCGGACGATCGTGCTCGTCTCGGACGGTGAGCCGACCTGCACGCCCGACCCGTGCGTGGTGGCGCGTGACCTGGCCCAGCAGGGCGTGGACCTGACCATCGACGTGGTCGGCCTCGACGTCGACGGCAGGGCCCGGGACGCGCTCTCCTGCATCGCCGACGCCGGGAACGGCGACTACTACGACGTGGACTCCGCCGACGAGCTGACCGCGAGCCTGGAGAAGCTGGCCACCCGGGCCGGCCGGCCGTACGCGACCATCGGCGAGCCCGTGACGGGCACCCCGACGTCGCAGGGCGCCCCGGAGATCGGTGCCGGCGACTGGCTCGACGAGCTCGGCCCCGAGGACTCCGAGGCCTCCGTGCGCACCTACCTGGTCCGCCGTACGGCGCCGGGCTCCACCCTCCACGTCGGCGCCAGCGTCAAGAGCGCCAGGGACGCCGGCGACGACTGGCTGAAGGTCGACCTGTCCCGCACCGACGGGTCCTCCTGCTCCAGCGCCGGCGAGATCAACCAGCTCGCCGAGGGCCAGCTCACCACGGCCGCTGCGGTGGCCGGCCCGATCGACACGTTCGGCGACGTCCGCACCAGCCCCGAGTGCAGCACCGACGAGACCCTGATCGCCACGGTGATCCGCGAGAGCGGCGAGGCCGGTACGCCGGTGGAGGTGCGGGTGCTGGAGCTGCCCCCGGTGCGCGACCCCGCCTCGCTGCCGGAGAGGTACGACGGGGAGCCCCCCTGGCCCGCACCGCCGAGCGGCACCGCGTCCCCGGTGACCGGAGGGTCCTCCTTCCAGGACGCGCCACTGCTCGAGCCCGGCGTCTACGAGGACAGCATCGTCCCGGGCGAGGTGCTCACCTACCAGGTGGAGGCCGACTGGGGCCAGCAGGTCAGCGCGCTGGTCGACTACCCGAAGGTGACCGGGACCGAGCTCGGCGACGCGGTCGGCATGGTCGACATGCTGACCCAGGTGCGGATCTACGACCCGGCGCGCGCCGACGCGTCGCAGCTCAGCGCCGGCGGGCCGAACAGCCAGAACTGGCTCTACGACACCGGCGAGGACGTGGGCGCCGCGACGCTGCCGGTCGCCTTCCGCAACTCCGACCGGTTCGCCGACCAGGCCGGCACCTACACGGTCAGCGTCTTCCTCGAGGAGGACCCCGACGGGGAGTCGTACCTGGTGCCGTTCACCCTGCGCCTCGGGGTCACCGGCGAGCCGTCGGGCGAGCCGGAGTTCGTCGCCGCGGGAGAGGCGCCCTCCGCGAGCGCGGCGCCGTCCGCGTCGGCGAGCGCCTCGCCGCAGGAGCCTGCCGCCGGGAAGCCGGGCACCACCGGGACCTCCGCCGCCGGTGCGGCCACCGCGTCCTCCGCGGGGCCGGGACTGCCGACGGTGCTCGCTGGCCTCGGCGCGCTCGCGGTCGTCGCCGCCGGTTACCTGCTGCTGCGGAGCCGGGGCGGTTGGACCCGGTAGCCCTGCGGCAGAATGTCCGGGTGCGCGCCCGAGTCATCGTCGTCGCCGGCCCCTCCGGGTCCGGCAAGTCCCGCCTCTCCCGACGGCTCGGGCTGAGCGTGCTGAACCTCGACGACTTCTACAAGGACGGGTCCGACCCGACGCTCCCCCGCCTCCCCATGGGGGTCGTCGACTGGGACCACCCGGGCTCCTGGCTGCACGACGACGCACTCGCCGCGATCGAGACGCTCTGCCACCGCGGGGAGGCCGACGTGCCGATCTACGACATCAGCCGCGACGGCCGGGTCGGGCACCACCGGCTCTCGCTCGACGGGGCGCCGTACTTCGTCGCCGAGGGGATCTTCGCGCAGGAGATCGTCCGCGAGTGCGTCGCCCGCGGGCTGCTCGCCGAGGCGATCTGTGTGAGCAACCACCGGCTGGTCACGTTCTGGCGCCGGCTCACCCGGGACCTGCGCGAGCACCGCAAGCCGCCGTGGGTGCTCCTCCGGCGCGGGCTGATGCTGCTGCGGGCCGAGCCGCGCGTGATCGCGCACGCGGTCGAGCTCGGCTGCACTCCGATGGCGGTGGAACGCGCCTACGACCGGATCCACGAGCTCGTCGCCGGCCCCGTCCCCCTGCACGGCTGACCCTCCCCCGTCGTACGCCCCCTCGTTGAGGCGTCACTCGTTCGGCGTTGAGGCGTCACTCGTGAGGCGTCGAGGCGTCAGTCGTTCGGCGTTGAGGCGTCACCCGTACGGCACCGGCGGAACGACTTGCCCCGCGGCGCGCCAGCCGAGGATCGACCCCATCCGTTGTTCGTGAGCAGATGGCTCCCTCAGCGCCCTCGAACAGCCAGCTGCTCACGAACTACCTCCGGGCAACATCGCCCGCCCGCCGGCTCCTCTTGAGACGTCCCTCGTTCGCTCGTGATGCGTCAGTCGTACGGCGTCCGCGCCGCCGTACGCCGCCGGAACGACTGACCTCTCAACACCTCACGACTGACCTCTCAACGCCGAACGAGTGACCTCTCAACGAGAAAGGCAGGAGGGGTCAGGACATGGCGCCGAGGACGGCGTAGGCCGGCTTGATGACGTGGTCGATGATCTTCAGTCGCTCGTCGAAGGGCAGGAACGCGGACTTCATCGCGTTGATCGTGAACCAGCGCAGGTCGGCCAGGCTGTACCCGAACGCCTCGACCAGCCCGACCATCTCCTCGGTCATCGAGGTGCCGCTCATCAGCCGGTTGTCGGTGTTCACGGTGACCCGGAAGCCGAGGTCCTTGAGCAGCCCGATCGGGTGCTCGGCGATCGAGGCGGCGGCGCCGGTCTGCACGTTCGACCGCGGGCACATCTCGAGCGGGATCCGCTTGTCGCGGACGTACGACGCCAGCCGCCCGAGCGTGGCCTTCCCGTCCGGACCGACCGTGATGTCGTCGATGATCCGCACCCCGTGGCCGAGCCGGTCCGCGCCGCACCACTGGATCGCCTGCCAGATCGACGGCAGGCCGAACGCCTCGCCGGCGTGGATCGTGAAGTGTGCGTTCTCGCGCTGGAGGTACTCGAAGGCGTCGAGGTGGCGGGTGGGCGGGAACCCCGCCTCGGCGCCGGCGATGTCGAACCCGAGCACGCCGCGGTCCCGGTAGCGCACCACGAGCTCGGCGATCTCCCGCGACCGCGCCTGGTGCCGCATCGCGGTCAGCAGCTGGCGCACGATGATCGGCTCTCCGCTCGCCCGCGCCGCCTCCTCCCCCGCCGCGAAGCCGGCCCCGACCGCCTCCACGACCTGCTCGAGGGAGAGTCCGCCCTCGAGGTGCTGCTCAGGGGCGTAGCGCACCTCGGCGTAGACCACCCCGTCCTCGGCCAGGTCCTCGACGCACTCCTGCGCCACCCGGCGCAGGTTCTCCGCGGACTGCATCACCGCGACGGGGTGGTCGAAGGTCTCCAGGTAGCGCTCGAGCGAGCCGGAGTTCGCCGACTCCTCGAACCAGCGGCCCAACGACTCGGCGTCGTCGGCGGGCAGCGCGTGGCCCGCGCCGGGCGCGAGGTCGAGGACGGTCTGCGGCCGCAGCCCTCCGTCGAGGTGGTCGTGCAGGAGCACCTTGGGTGCCCGGTGCACCTGGTCGCGGGTGGGGGTGGCGCGGGTGGTCGGTTCAGACATGGCGACATCCTTGCACCCACCAGACTGTCACCCGTGGGCACCGGGTCAGCTCGACGCGGCCCGTTCCGTCGGCAGCAGCTCGTCGACCAGCGCGTCGGTCTCGGCCTCGACGTGGGCGCCACGGGCGGCCAGGACGTCGGCCATCTCCCCTGCTGCCTCGACCACCGCCGCGTCGCCCGCCCGGTCGAACTCGCTGCGCAGCAGGTCGCGCCACAGCAGCTGCGCGCCCGGCGCCATCCGCAGGCCCGCCCGCGCGGCGGCCGCCGCCCCTGCGGGGTCGCCGTCCTGCCGGGACAGCTCGACCAGCCGGTGCGCCACGTCGGCCACCACGTCGGGCACGTGGGTCTCCAGGTTCGTGCGGGCCAGCCACGCGTACCGCCCCGCGGGCCGGTCCGCCAGCAGCTCACCGCGCACCAGGTGCAGGGCGCGCCGGAGCAGCTCGCCCTCCTCGCGCGGGGAGGCGGCCCGCCGGGCGCGGATCGCCAGCTCGCACAGGGCGGCCCAGTCGACCGCGACGCCGGGACCGAGGAGCAGCCGGCCGTCGGCGTCCACCCGCAGGTGGTGATTGCCGTCGGCGTCGGTGCCGAGCCACTCACGGACCCGGTCGACGGTCGCGTCGCGGACCTCGGGGGTGACCCCGCGCGGCCACACGGACGCGGCGAGCACGCTGGGGTGCACCGGTGCGTTCTGCAGGGCGAGGAAGGTGACGACCTCGGTGGCCAGCGCCACCCGGGTCGGGTCCAGGGTGCCGAGGGTGCGGGTCTCGACCGGCCCGAGCACGCCGACCCGGACCGGGGCGGTGCTCCAGTGCGCGTCGTCGCCGGAGCGCGGGGGCGCGGTCAGCGCGACCCGGCCCTCCGGCGCGGGCTGCTCGGTGCGCGCCCGGCCGAACAGCTCGGCGACCTGCCCGGCGGAGCGCGCGGTCAGCCGCACCGCCTCCACGCGTACGTCGAGCAGCGGGATGGTCAGCGTGCCGCTCTCGTCGACCGCGAGCTGCCACCGGGTGCCGGCGACCGCACCGACGGACACGACGCCGAAGCCCCGCGAGCCCGACGCGGTGAGCCCGACCAGACGCTCGGCCAGCTCGGCCGACGGCGCGGACCCGAGCGCCAGGTAGGCCGGGACCACCCCGGGCCGCCGGGCCAGGCGGCCGGTGAGCACGTCGCCGGCGGCGCGGCCGGGGGCGCTGCGGGAGACCTCGGCCAGCAGTGGCTCGACGTCGCCGACCAGCCGCAGCCGGTCGCCGGCGAGGTCGGCCAGCACCGGTGCCAGCCCGTGCCCGGTCACCTGCTGCGCGTCGGTCCAGGCGTTGGTCGCGAGCTGGACGGCGAGGGCGGAGACCACCTCGGCGGCCACGTGGTCGTCGCCGGTCACGGACACGACACCGCCGACCGACTCCAGGTCCACCAGCACGTCACGGCCCTCGAGGTCCCGGCCGACGCACACGAGCCCGGGGAACGGCGCGTGGCCGAGCCCCGAGGGTCCGGCTCCGTCGCCGGCGTCGCGGTGCAGCCGCCAGACCCGTCCCTCGTCGACGGGGGTCCACGGCGCCGGGGCGTCCGGGCGGCCCGGGGCGAGCCGCAGGTCGATCACGTCGTCGTCGACGGCGGCGGCGAACACCGGGGGCAGCGCGGTCTGCCCGGCGCGGCAGGTGGCGCTGAGGCCACGCAGCGCGCGGTCGAGCCGCCCGGCGCGGTCCTCGTCGGCGCCGACGCGCAGGGCCACCTCGGCCTCCAGCGCCTCCGGGTCGGGGGTGCTCCCGCGGCGACGGCGGCGTTCCGCGGCGAGCGCGCCGAGCACCCCGGCCGAGAGCAGGCCCCCGAGCAGCAGGTCCCGCGGCAGTCCCCCGGGGGCGGCCGAGATGCCCGCCCCTGTCTCCGGCACGTCCGGAGCCGCCCCGCCCTCGGTCGCCGCGGGAGCCTCACCGGGCGCGGGTACGGCGTCGTGGACGGCGGCGCTCGGCGCGGGCGCGGCCTCGACCCGGTCGACACCGGTGGCGTTCTCGGGCATCACGAGCACCCAGCCGGGCTGGATCAGCCGGCCGAGGACGAGCTGCTTGCCGTCGGGCTGCTCGCGCCGGTCGTTGAGGTCGTAGATCTCCTGCCACCGCCGGCCGTCCCCGAGGTGCCGCTCGGCGATGTCCCAGAGGTTGTCGTGGTAGTGCCCCTTCGGCGGCTGGACGACGTAGACCTTCTTGCCGACCACGTCGGTCATGTCCTCGGGCACCCCCGCGTGGGCCGGTCGCAGCCGCTGCTCCGCGGCGCCCTCCGGGGCAGCCTCGTGCGCGTCCCGCACCTGCTCGCCACCACGCGCGTGGTCGGAGCCGGCGTCGGCCCGGTCCAGCTGGACCGCCGTCGCGGCGGGCGCGCCGGCGTCCTGGGTGGGCATGCTCGCCGCGACCGCGCCCGAGGAGCTGCCCGCGAGCACGCCGCCGACGAGCAGCGCACCGACGAGCCCGCGCGCGAGCTGCTGGGAGAACCCGCTGAGCGGGACCGCGCGCGGCAGGCCGTGCCCGCGGACGGCGCTGGCCGCCTCGACCACCACGCAGACCGCGAACTGCAGCCACGCCAGCCAGACCACCAGCCGCATCACCACCAGCAGGGCGTCGACGTCGAGCGGCGCGGTCAGGTCCTCCCGGGTGGGCAGGCCGCCGGGGTACGGCGGCGGGCCGCTGAGCAGCCACAGGCCGACCGGCACGCCGACCAGCAGCACGAGCAGCGCGAGGCCGGCCCCGAGCGCGGCGCCGACGGATCGGCGCGGCTGCGCCTGCTCCGGGGCGCGGAACCGCGCCGGTCCTCGGTCCAGCTGGCCTGTCTCGGTCGGTGTCACGCTGCTGCCTTTGCTCGTCGTCCCCGCAGGTCGCGGGAGGTCACTCGGTCGCCGCCTGCGCGGTGGCGCTGGCGGAGATGTCGAAGGTGGAGATGCCGACCAGCTGGAGCAGCGCCGTCGGCACGGTGTCCTCGGCGGTGACGCTGACCGTGTCGGTCGTCGCGGTCACCCCGGCCCGGCTGTAGCCGAGCGCGGCGAGGTAGCCCCGCGCCTCGGCGTCGGCGGCGGCCGGGTCGATCGAGACCGCGTCGCCGGCGCGCAGCGCGTCGAGGTCGATCTGGTTCGCGCCGACCCGGGCTGCCTGCTCGACGTCGTCGGCCAGCTTCATCCGGGCGTTGAGCGCGTTGCCGCCGTCGATCACGAGCCCGGCGCAGGCCATCAGCACGACGGCGAAGCCGATCACGAAGGCGGTCGCGGTCCCCGCCTCGTCACGATGACGGTGCGGTGCGCGGCCGGGCCACCGTCCGCGGCCGCGGACGAGTGCGCGGCCGCCGGGTGCGCGACCCGGCCATGGTCCGCGGTCGGGCCGCGGTGCACCGACCCGCCCGGGGCCCCGGGGGCTCATCCGGCGCTCCGGTAGGTGTCGAGCGGCGCAGAGCTGGTGCCGTTGACCGCCACCGACCCGGGAAGGCCGATCAGCCCGAGCCCGTCGTACGACACCGTGCACCGCAGGTCGACCTGGATCAGCTGCCCGGCGTCGAAGTCGCCGGACAGGTCGGCCCCCGAGCAGGAGAGCTCGGCATCGAGGGAGGAGCTGACCACGTCGTACGCCGCCGCCTGCGCCGCACCCGCGTCGCGCTCCAGGGAGGCCGCGCGCACGGCGTCGCGGGCGGTCGCCTCGACCTCGCCCTTGACCGCCACGTAGCGGCCGCAGGCCACGATCAGCAGCACGAAGGCCAGCAGCACGGGGGTGAGGATGACGACCTCGACGGCCATCGACCCTCGCTCGCCCCGGTTCCGCCGGGCAGCCCGCACCACCGCCATCGCTCAGTCCTGCCTGAACTCTTCGATGGGGCCCTCGACCTCCTGGGAGACCCGGGGCACGAGGACCGGGACCAGCTGCTGGGCACGTCCGGAGACCACCGCGCGCACCCGGTCATCCCCCACGTAGGTGACGGTCACCCGGACGTCCTCGAGCACACCCTGACCGATGTTGGCGGCGTACTGCGACCCCGCGGCGTCACCCTGGGCGGCGCTCCCGGTCACGCGGGCCACGCGGGCGGCCTCCCGTGCGGTGGCGGTGGCGGCCTGGTTCCCGAGGTACACGAGGGACATCTGGACGGCGAGGAAGATGACGAACATCAGGAGCGGCATGTACATCGCCATCTCCACGGCGCTCGCCCCGCGCTCCGACCGCGCACGGCCGGACCCGCGGGTCACTGCAGGTCGAGGCTGTCGGCCTTGCCGGTGATCTTCTTCATCATGATCACGCCGACGGCCAGGGCCACCCCCACGAGCAGGGCCGTGATCACGACCCACTCGACGGCAGACGCGCCGGTCTCGGCGCGACGGGCGCGCTCCAGACGGGCACCCAGGAAGATCTTGAAGAACGTCATGTCCGGCATGCGACAAAGAGCCTTTCCGTGGCAACTCGATGATGATCCCCGCACTCATCCTCAGTCACGCCCCGAGGACTCTTGCAACAGCAGGGTACGTCAGGAACAGGAGAAAGCCGACACACAGGAGGAGCTGCGCAACCAGCATGGACTGGGACCTCGCGGCCGCCCTCCCCTCCGCGTCGGCGAGCTCCTTGCGGCGCATGGAGCTGGCGCGGGCGGCGAGCGAGTCGCGCACCTTCGCGCCGTCCTCCGCGACCAGCGCCAGGGCCGCGGCCAGGTCGCGCAGCTCGTCGATGTCGAGCTCGTCCCCGAGCGCGCCGAGCGCGGTCCAGGGGGTGGTGCCCTGGAGCCGGGCCGCCTCGAGGGTGTCCCGGATCCGCACCATCGCCCAGCCGTCGCTGATCGAGGTCGCGGTCTGCAGCGCCTCGGGGACGCCGCGGCCGCCGGCCAGGTTCATCGCCACCAGGTCGAGGAACGAGCTGACCACGTGCCGGAAGTCGCGCCGCCGGGCCTCCGCACGGCGGCGGATCTGGCTGTAGGGCATCAGCGCGCCGAGCGCGGCGCCGAAGACGGTGAGCCACAGCGGTACGACGAGGCTGATCCCCCCGACCAGCGCCATCGGCCCGAGCACCAGGAAGGGAAGGAACAGCCCGAGGAACGCCCCGAGCAGGCACTGGGCCAAGAAGGTCTCGACGGACTGGCCGGTCATCCCCAGGTCGGCGCGCACCGACGGCGGCAGGTTCACCCCGCGCGCCTGGAGCGCGCCCCGCAGCTCCGAGCCGACCCGGCGCATCCGCGCCGACTCCTCGCTGTGCCGGCGGTCCGCGGTCAGACTGGCCTGGCGGCGGCCCCGCTGGCGCGCGGCGTCGATCTGGGCCAGCCCGGCCGCGCCGGTGGCCGAGCCGCGCTCGAACATCGAGACCAGCAGGACCAGGCCGAGCCCGGCCACGCCCCCGACCAGCATCACGAGCACCAGGGTGGTCATCCGCGCACCTCCGAGGCGGCCCGGAAGTGCAGGAACCGGGCCGGGGTCTCGAACCGCGCGAGCCGGCGCAGCCAGCCGATGCCCACCGCGAAGAACGCGAGGACCACGACCAGCATCACCTGGCCGAACGGCGTGCCGTAGGGCTCGACGTACGTGGGGTTGAACACCGCGAGACCGACCACGAACGCGACGGCCACGCCGATCACGATCTGGACGCTGCGCCGGGTGCTCTTGCGTCCGGCGTTGACCCGCTGGCGCATGTCGAGCTCGGCGCGCGCGGAGTCGGCGAGCGAGGTGAGCACGTCGCGCAGACCCGGGCCGCGCAGCCGCGAGTTGAGGATCAGCGCGGCGATGATCAGGTCGGCGCCGGCGTCGTCCATCTCCTCGGCGAAGCGTTGCAGGGCGACCGGCAGCGGCACCCGCACCCGCAGCCGGTCGGCCATGGTGCCGAGCTCGCCGGCGATCGCGGGCGAGGCGGCGTACGCCGTGGCGGGGATCGCCTGCTCGAGGCCCACCGCCCCGGCGACGGTGTCGCGAAGCGACTCGGTCCAGGCGGCGAGCCCCTCGATCTTGGCCACCCCGTCGCGCTCGGCCCGGGAGCCGCCGAACAGGGTGTTCCAGCCCAGGACGAGCCCCGCGGTGGCGGCGGCCGCGACCACCCAGCCCGTCAGCATCAGCACCAGCAGCGCGCCGACCACCGCGAACGGCAGCCGGCTGCCGACCGAGCGCAGCCGCTTGACCACCGTCGACCCGGGCCTGGCCACGGTGCTGACCTCGCGCGGCGTCAGCGCCTGGACCAGGAGGACGACCCCTCCCCCGGCGACGGCGCCGAGCGCGATGACGAGCAGGGTGGTCGGGCTCACGGCGTGGCCACCCAGCTGGAGGCGGCGCCGGGCTCGTAGCCCACGGCGCTCAGCTCGTCCAGGCACGCGATCGAGGACGCCGGTACGGCGTACCCGTCCGGGCCGAGCGCGAAGACCTCGCTGGAGAGCACCCGCCCGTCGACCCCGTTCACCTCGCGCACCGAGGTCACGACGCGGCGCAGCTTGCCGCCGGAGCTGAAGTCGTTGATGCGCTCGACGAAGACCACGAAGTCGATCGCGCCGGCGATCAGCATCATCGTGGCGTCGGCGGGCAGCCGCTCCACGCTCTGGATCGCGTAGGTGCAGATCCGGTTGAACACCTCGAGCGAGGAGTTCGCGTGGATCGTGGACAGGGAGCCGTCGTTGCCCTGGCTCATCGCGTTGAGCATGGTGACGATCTCGTCGCCGAGGACCTCGCCGACGATGACCCGGCTGGGGTTCATGCGCAGCGAGCGGCGGACCAGCTCGGCCATGTGGATCGCGCCCTGGCCCTCGGAGTTGGGCAGCCGCTCCTCGAACGCCACCACGTTGGGGTGCAGGTCCTCGAACTCGCCGAGCCCGAGCTCGAGGGCGCGCTCGACGGTGATCAGCCGCTCGTGCGGCTCGATCTCGTTCGCGAGCGCGCGGAGCATCGTGGTCTTCCCGGCGTTCGTCGCCCCGGCGATCATCACGTTCTTGCGGGCCCGGACCGCGGCGGACAGGAACGACGCGACGTCCGGCGAGATCGTCCCGTACTCCACCAGCGTGTCCAGGGAGACCCGGGACAGCCGCGCACGGCGGATCGACAGCGACGGCCGCTGGCACACGCCCATCACTGCGGAGAGCCGGGAGCCGTCGGGCAGCCGGATGTCGAGCTGCGGGTTCGCGGTGTCGAAGGGCCGGCTGGTCAGTCCGCTGTAGGCGCCGAGGGTCTGCACCAGCTCGACGAGCTCGTCGTCGTTGTCGGCGACCGGCGCGCCCCGCTCCTCGCGGCCGTCGGCGTAGCCGATGAAGACGTTGTCGCAGCCGTTGATGTCGATGTTCTCGACCATCGGGTCGTCGAGCAGCGGCTGCAGCCGGCCGACGCCGAACAGGGCTGCGTGGATGCCCTCGGCCAGCGCCTCCTCCTCGCCGTGGCTGGGCGGCTTGCGGCCGGCGGCGACCTCCTCGCGGGCGTAGGCGTCGAGCACCCGGCCCACGACGGCGCGGGCGAACTGGCGCTCGTCCTCGGCCGACATCGGCGGCAGCCCGTTGGCGGTGTCCTCCCGGCGCTGTCGCGCGAGGATCTCGGCGACCTCCTCGCGCAGCCGGCGTACGAGCAGCTGGTCCATCGCGGTCCCCTACCTGGCTGGTGTGTGACGGTGGTCGGCGAGCGCGGCGAGGCGCGCCCCGACCTCGACGGCGGAGCGGACGAGCAGGGAGCGGGCGGTGCCCGCGTAGCCGGCGCCGCGCATCGCGTCGGCGGCCTTCCTGTCGTGGGCGAGGACGCCGAGCACCCGCGCGCCGAGCCCTTCGGAGTCGAGCAGCTGCTGGAGGTCGGGCGCGCTGCGCCGGTCCTTGTACGACGTCACGACCGCGACCCCCACCGGCACGCCGTCGGGCGCCCCGAGGCCGAGCTGGTCGGCCATCCCCTTGAGCCGCTCCCGCAGGTGCGCCGTGCCCTCGACCGTGGGCGCGACGACGAACAGCACGGCGTCGGCGGCGAGCAGCACGGGCGTGACCGCGGACCCGGGGACCACCCGGCCGCAGTCGGCGAGGACGTCGTGGTCGGCGGCGCGGAACACCGCGGGGAGCTGGCCCCACGCGGCACCGAGGCCCGCCACCTGGGTGGGCGAGGCGATGCCGGCGAGCACCCGGACCCCTCCCCCGATCTCCTGGAGGTGGTCCGCGAGGTCGGCCTCCGCGGCGCCGCGACGGACCGCCGCGCCGAGGGACAGCAGGCCGCGGTCGGTGTCGACGGGCTCGTCGGTGACGGTGCGGTACCGCCAGGTGAAGTCACCGCCTGCCGGGTCGAGGTCGGCGACCACCGGGTCGGTCGGCCAGGTGCCGGCCAGCGCCATGGTCGCGATGCTGACCCCCGGCGACCCCTTGGCCGAGGCGAGCGCGTAGAGGGCCATCAGTCGCCCTGGTACTCGAGGTCGACGTCGTCGAGCGAGTTGCCCTTCGAGATCAGCGCGAGTCCGGCGCGGTTGTTCCCGGCGGCGTCCACGACCGACTCGGCCGCCTCCTCCGGCACCAGGAGCGAGACGCTGCCGGCGCTGGCACCGCCGAGGTCGTCCTCGCTGCCGCGTGACTTGCGGACGACGAGGCCCTCGGTGATCGCCTCGCCGGAGCCACCGGCCTCGGTCGACGTACGGATCACCATCACCTCGTCGCCGGTGTCGAGCTCGGCGTCCGGTGTCAGGCCGGGCGAGAGCAGCACACTGACCACGGCGTTGCCCTCTTCGAACGGGCTGCTCCGCTCGAGCATGTAGGTGTTGAGCAGCTGGCCCGGGTAGATCTTGGTCTTCGCGTAGGTGCCGACCACCTCGCCTGCGAGCGCGGCGTCGATCAGGTCGAGGTTCTCCGAGGCCACCTGCACCTCCTTGAGGTCCTGCGGTTCGATGCGGGCCCCCGCAGGGATCTCCTGGGTCACCGCGAGCACGGGGACCCGGCTGTCCATCCGGATCGCGAGAAGGCCGGCGAGCAGGGCGCCACCCACGATCAGCAGGACCGCGATCGCGGCCAGGGCAGGACGGCGCTGGCGGGGAGGCGCGGGCAGGCGGTTGGCCGGTCCGCCCGCGGACCGGCCGATGCCTCGCGAGGCCCGCTGGCGCTGGCGCTCGACAGCGGTCCCCCCGGTGGTGGTCGTACTCATGGGTGCTCCTGTCCAGGAGATCGTCGTGCGAGGTCCCGGGTCCACCCAGTGCGTCGTCCCCCGCGCGTTCGGTCGGCGGCGACAGTGTAGCCCTCGGCGCCGGAGGCTCCCGGGGAGTCGCGCCCCGCCCGGTACGCCCCGGCACGAGTGGGTTCGTCCGGGTGGTTTGGTGACGGTTCGGGCGGCTTGTCGCGGCGGACCGGTCGGTTCCGAAGGTCCCGGATGTCGGACTAGGATGCGGGCCAAGGCCGTCAAGGCACCATGATCGAAGGAGAGGCATTCATGGCCCACGGGGACCAGAAGATCGGTATTGACGACATTCTCGCGACGGCGGACATGATCGACCGCACCGTCGCCACGCTGCAGGAGGCGCAGAACACCGCGAACACCAAGTCCACGGACCTGGTCGCCGGCGCGTGGCAGACCCCTGGTGCCTCCCAGACCTTCCACACCAAGTGGAACGAGTGGAACGACGGCATGACCAAGATGATGAACGTCGGCCCGGAGTTCTCGCAGTGGCTGCGCAACTACGCGCGCGACGCCGAGGGCCTGGACCAGGCCTACTCCAAGTAGCGCCCGGCAGTACCCGGAACGTCCCGAAGGGCGGCCCCTCCTCACGGAGGTGCCGCCCTTCGGCGTCCGTGCCCGGGTCCCGGACCTGCTCAGACCAGGGGCACCTGCACCGTGTCCTGTCCCCCGGCGGCGTCGACCAGCAGCCCCCGGCCGGGGTGCATCCGCGCCATCAGCGAGCTGCGCAGCAGCCGCAGGCTGTAGATGTCCCCGTCGCTCATGCTCTGCGGGGAGAGCAGCAGGCCCTGCCGGGCCTTGCGCAGCTCGTACACCCAGCCGCCGTACCCGCTGCCGATCTCCGCGGTCGACCCGGCGACCACGAGCCGCCAGCCCTTGCCGCGGGCCTGCTGCACCAGCGCGAGCAGCGCGGGCGCGAGCGGCCCCTCCTTGAGCAGCTCGGCGTCATCGACGACGACGAGCGTGCCCGCCTCCAGCTCCCGGAGCCGGTCGACGAGCTCCTCCTGCGCGAGCCCGTCGGTGCGCAGGCCCGCACCGTGCAGGTCGAGGTCGCGCCACAGCGCGTTGTCGACCGGGCAGAGCCCGAGCACCGGTCGCCCGGCGTCGAGCGCGGCGCGGACGGCGAAGCGCAGCAGGTTCGTGCGCCCGGACTTCGGCGGTCCGGCCACCAGCGCGACCGGGGTCGCGGACAGGTCGAGTCCCAGCGGCCGGAGGTCGTCGCCGCCCACGCCGAGCGGGGTCCACCCCGGCGTCGCGGCGGCGACCGCCTCGCCCACCCGGGCGCGCAGCGCGTCGTCGAGCGGCAGCGAGGAGGGGAGCTCCTCGAGCCGGAAGGGCCGCAGCCCCGCGGGGGTCGCGGCGTCGCGCTCCGCGTGGCGGCGGGCGATCGCGCGCACGGCGTCGTTCTGGCCGGGGCCGGAGAGGTCCGCGGCGAGCACGGCGACCTGCCCCTCCACGACGGGGTCGGGGGTGAGCGCGCGCCCGTCGGGCAGGGTGTCCGGCACCTCGCGGGTGGGCACGCCGACCACGCTGTAGTCGCCGCGGTCGGCGAGCCGCAGCACCACCCGGTTCTCCACCAGCGTCGACATCCGGCCGGTGACCAGCGACCGGTCGCCGGACACCACCAGGTGCACGCCCACGGAGGTGCCGTCGCGCAGCAGCCGCATCACCTGCTCGGTCATCCGGCCGCCGTCCACCTCGCCGAGGCTGTAGGTGAAGCCGTCCCAGCGGTCGAGCAGGAACACGACGTACGGCGGCCGCTCCCCCTCGGGCAGGGTCGCCCGGAGCTCCGCGAGGTCGGCGAACCCGCCGCGGCCGAGCCGGTCCTGCCGCTCCTCGACCAGCGCCACGAGCCGCGCGAGCAGCCGGTCTGCCCGCTCGACCTGGGTGCGGGTGACCACCGCACCGGTGTGCGGCAGCTCGCCGAGCCCGAGCAGCGCGCCGTTGCCGCAGTCGAGGCCGTAGAGGTGCAGGTCCCGGACCGCGACCTCGTCGGCCAGCGCCCCGGCGAGGGTGCGCAGCGCGGTGGAGCGGCCGCTGCGGGGGCCGCCGATCACGTAGAGGTGGCCGTCGCGGCCGAGGGTGAAGGTGCGGCTGCGCTGCTCCTGGAGGGCGGGCAGGTCCTCGAGCATCCAGGCCGCCGCGGCGGGCTCGACCGAGGCACCGGCGGCGGCGCCGTGCCGAGCCGCCGGCGCGGGCAGGTCCTCGCGGAGCACCACCGCGGGCAGCGCGTCGAGCCACGGGCGGTGCTGCGCAGGGACGCCCAGCGCGCGGCTCGTGGTGCCGATCGCGTCCACGAGCGCCGCCAGGTCGGTGTCGGCCTCGTCGGTCTGCTCGACCCGTTCCTGCGGCCGCACCGGCGCCGGCCGGCCCACCGCGGACCACGGCACCGGCCAGGCCAGGGGCGCCGGCGCGGCCCGGTCCCCCGTGTCGGCGTCGGGGCTGCGTCCGCCCACCCGGCCGCTCTGGAACGGCATCAGGGTCGAGGCCCCGCTGCGGGCGAAGGCCCGGCCCGGGGTCCCCTTGTGGATGCGGGCGGCGTCGGGGGCGTCCACGACGTCGCGGCTGTCGTTCTCGTCGGTCACCCGGAGGGCGATCCGCAGATTGGTGTTGGAGCGGATCTCCGCGGACACCACGCCGCTGGGCCGCTGGGTCGCCAGGACCAGGTGGATGCCCAGCGACCGGCCGCGCTGGGCGATGCCGACCAGGCCCTGCACGAAGTCGGGCAGCTCGGCGGCGAGCCCGGCGAACTCGTCGATGACCAGGACCAGCCGCGGGATCGCCGGAAGCTCGGGCCGGGTGCGCTGCAGAGCCCAGTAGTCCTCGAGGTCCTTGGCCCCGGGGCCGGCGAGCAGGTGCTCGCGCCGCTTGAGCTCGGCGCCGAGGGAGACCAGGGCCCGGCTGACCAGGTGCGCGTCGAGGTCGGTGACCATGCCGACCGTGTGCGGCAGCCGGGCGCAGTCCTTGAACGCCGAGCCGCCCTTGTAGTCGACGAGCACGAAGGTCAGCTCGTCGGGACGGTTCGCCACCGCCAGCGACGCGACGAGGGTCTGGAGGAGCTCGGACTTTCCGGCGCCGGTGGTGCCGGCGACCAGGGCGTGCGGGCCGTCGCGCCGCAGGTCCACGCGGAACGGCCCGTCGTACCCGGCGCCGACCACCACGTCCGTCGTACGCCCCCGGGTCCAGCGCGCGCCGATGCCCTCGGGGGTGGGCGGGTCGAGGTCGATCAGCTCGAGCAGCCGCGCCGACGACGGGATGCCCGCGGCCTCCTCCTCGGGGGTGGTGTCGCGCAGCGGGGAGACCGCCCTGGCCACGGTCTCGCACCAGGGCGGCTCGACGAGGTCGGGCACGATGTCGGCGGTGTGCTCCGACGAGGTCTCCTCGATCCGGACCCTTCCGGCCTCGCAGACCACGACCGCCCGGCACTCCTCGGGCAGCTGGCGGACCTCGTCGTCGAGGCAGAGCACCCGCACCCCGACGCCGGGGCCGCGGCGGAGCAGGTCGACCACGGCCGGCAGCGTGCGCAGCCGGCGGGCCCCGTCGAGGACCACGAGCACGTCCGGGACCGGGCGCACCTTGTCGCGCACCAGCTCGGTGCGGGCGTCGACCAGCGCGGCCAGCTCGGCCAGCCGGCGGCCGACCGAGTCCTGCTCGGTGCCGAGCAGGACGGTGTCGGCGTCGACCCGGGCGTGCGGCAGCCACCGGACCCAGCCCCACCCGGACTCGCCGTGCTGGTCGCTGAGGACCGTCACCCGGACGTCACGCGGGCTGTGCAGCAGGGCGACCTGCGCCACCAGCCAGTGTGCGAGCGGCTCACGGGTGTCGTCCTCGCCGGCGAGACCGACCACGCCCAGCCGGGTCAGGTCGAGCCAGGCCGGCACCCCGGCGAGGCGCCGCGCCGGCGCGGCCTCCGCGGTCTTGGAACGGCGCTCCTCCACGGTCACGGTGGCCGGCAGGTCGGTCAGCCCGACCCGCACGCGCAGGTAGTCGGGGTCGGAGGCCCGGCGTTCCCACAGCCGCGGCCCGGGGCCGATCGCCTGGCCGAGCAGGGTCGCCGGGTCGGGGCCGGTCTCCCGGCGCTCGGACCGCTCCGCCTCCAGGGCGCGGTCCACGCGCTCGGTGACCGAGGCCAGCTCCTCGTCGTGCTCCTTCTGCCGGGCCAGCAGGTCCTTGCGGCCCGCCCGCCGGTCGCTGACGAAGTTGGCGATGGCCATCAGCGGGGAGAACAGCGCGAACAGCAGGTACCGAGGTCCAAAGAACAGCGCCATCGGCACCGCGAGCAGCATCGGCGCGAACACCATCACCCACGGCATCGGCCGCTTGCGGACCTCGGGCACCGGGTCGGGGAGGTGGAACGAGCGCTCGCGCTGCGGCGGCAGCAGCCGCGGCGGACGGTTGAAGTCGACCAGCGCCTCGTCGGCATCGGTCGTGACGTCGGCGGTCACGTCGCTCACCTCGGCCCGCGCCAGCACGGTGTCACCGACGAAGACGTACGCGCCGACCGGCCACGGGGTCCGCTCCCCCAGCGCGGCGAGGGCTGCGCCGTCGTCGATCCGGGCCCCGAGCGCGTCCGGCGCGGTGACCGCGACCGACCCGTCCGGGGCGACGGACACGGTCAACGCGTCGGAGGGCAGCCGCAGGTCCGGCAGCGACCAGCCCGGCCCACCGCAGCCGACGACCGTGTCACCGAGGGGCAGCCGGTGGATGCGGCCGGCGCCCGGACCCGACACCACCCGGAGCTCGGCCACCCCGTGCGGCACCTCACGAGCCACCAGGTCGGCGGGCTCGAAGAGGGACACCACGCAGCCGTGCCGGACCCCGACGACCCCGACGGGGCGGTCGGGCTCCACCGCGACGCCGTCCACCCACAGCGGCACGCGCCGGGCGAAGCCGCTGTGCACCCGGTCGCCGAGCAGCTCGGTCAGCGGCTGGACCAGGTCGCCCACCGGCTGGGCCGGGTCCAGGTCGACCAGGGAGTCCACCGCGCACCCGGTCCGGCCGTCGACCACCGTCAGGCTCAGCCGCACCGCTCCACCCCGTCCTCGTCCGCTCCGCAGGAGCGCCAGTATGCCGTCCAACCCCGTCCGGAGGGAGGCAGGATGCCCCGTTCGCCCGATAAGGTGTGGCCATGCGTGCGAGTGGGGAGTCCGGCGGCGGAGGCGGCATCGTCCTGGACGCGTCCACGGCGGAGACCATCCGCAGCCGGTTCGACGACCTCGCCGCGGAGTTCCGCAACACCCGCACCCCCCTGGCCGCGCACTACCGCGGCATGACCGAGGGGTGCGGCGAGCTGGCCGGGTCGATCGAGAGCGGGGCGTCGAAATTCCTGCTGTCGTGGAACGACGTCTTCGACGTCTGCTCGACCGAGGCGGCCCTGATCGCGGGCAACGTGAACAACTTCGCGATCGACCTCGAGGCGCTCGACAGCGACGCCAGGACCAGCATCGTCCTGTAGGCGCGCGGCACGCGGACGGACACACCGACAGGCTGGGGGCCCGGTAGCAGTGAGCGACCACTTCACACTCGACGTCGACCCGTCGCGGCTCCGCGCCGTCGCCGCACAGCTCGACGAGCTGTCCGCGCACGTGCGGACCAAGGCCGGCCGGGTCTCCGCGACACCCGCCGAGATCGGGGACCGCTGGCAGGGCCGGGCGGCGGCCTCGGTCAAGCAGAACATGTCCGCGCTCGGTGCGCAGATGGACCGCTACGACGAGAGGTTCCACCAGGCGGCGACCGCGCTGCGCGGGCTCGCCGGGGAGTACGAGCACGCGCTCGAGGTCGAGGTCCCCGAGCTGAACCGCCGGTACGCCGCGGCCCAGACCGACTACGACACCGCGGTGGGGCGCGCCGACGGCGAGCACCGGGCGGCCACCGGCGACCTGAGCGGCCCCGGCACGCGTGCGGTGCGGGCCGAGCTGGACCAGGTCCGCAGCCTCGCCGTGAGCGGCGCCTACGAGGACCGGCGGCAGGCCTGGCACACGCTCGAGGTCGACTTCGGCCATTACAAGGAGCTGCTGCGCCAGAAGACCCGCGCCACCTCCGACGCCCTGGCATCGGCGGTGGTGGTCGACGTCAGCGACGCGCAGGTCGAGGAGTTCCGCCGGCGCTCCGCGGAGGCGGGCCGTCCGAGCCCGATGAGCATCGGCGCCCTCGAGCGCTTCGACGACACCGTCTTCACCCTCGCCGGGGACGCGCGGTACGCCGCCGACGGCCGGGAGGCCGCCGAGCAGCTCGGGGAGATCCTCCGCGAGGGAGGCCGCTCCGAGGACGAGATCGCGGAGTACGTCGCGTTGCTCGAGACGTCGAGCCCGGCCTTCCGGAAGGCCTTCGCCGAGGCCCTCGACCCGGCCGAGCTCGTCGAGCTCCAGTTCTCCGCCCACTTCATCACCGGCGACGACACCACCGGCCAGGGTGAGATCGTCACCGCGGTCGCGCGGATCCTGGCCCTGGGGTCGAACGCCGACGTGCAGGGCGACTACCCGGTCGACCCCGGCGTGTACGACAAGCTCCTCGACGCGTACGCCGGCTGGGGCACCAGCGAGGGCGAGGGGCTCATGCTCCTCGCCGAGGTCGTGCACGCGGGCCAGGGTGGCACCGCCACCTGGGACCCCGCCGTCCTCACCCGCGTCGGCGACGCCGTCCTCGCCTTCGAGCGGGAGCAGGTCGGGGCCTACGGCGACTGGGGCTGGAGCCAGGTCAACCACGGCTGGCGCCCGGTCACCGAGCCCGGCCTCCGGGACTACGGGGACTCGAACCTGATGGACCCGCTGGCGATGGTGCTCGACTCCATGCACCACGACCCGGTGGCCGCGCAGGACTTCCTCACCCAGGACGCCGCGGCCGACACCGGCAAGCTGCACTACCTCTACGACCGCACCGCGGGCCAGTACTTCGACGCCTTCGGCTACAGCCTCGGCGGCCTCCTCGACTCGGCCACCACGTTCGTCGGCGCCGGAGGGCCCGGCAGCCGCGACCACGTCTCGGCCGAGATCGCCAACGACCTGGTCACCTGGGTGGCGGACCACCCGGACCGCTGGCGGGTGACCATGGACCAGGACGTGGTCGACATCCTGACCCGGTTCATGCCGGCGGTGAACCACCCCGGCTCCACGATGGCTCCGGTGATCGAGGGGGACCCGGACGCGCCGTACTCCTGGCAGCGCCTGACCCTGCCGAACCTCGAGGCCGACGACCTGTCGACGGTCATGCAGCTGGCCTTCGGCCTGGACTACTACAGCGACGAGGGCCGCCCGCAGTTCCAGCAGTTCAGCGCGGTCCAGGCGGCCGCCCTGCGCTCCGACTTCATGGAGGTGGCCGCGCTGCACGGCCTCGACGAGGGACACCTCGAGACGCTCGCCGCCGAGCAGGGCGAGCTCAAGCAGCGCACCATCGACTGGCTCACCGAGTCGATGAAGGCGCAGGGTGCCGAGGCGGACGAGGCCAACGAGGCCGCCCGTGAGGCCGCCGACTTCGTCGGGGGCCTGCTCACCGACCAGATCCCGGTCTCCAAGCTCGGCGGGCCCGCGGGCAGCGTGGCCGGCGCCGGCGTCGAGGGCATCAAGAACTGGGCCCTCGACCAGTGGCTGCCGCTGACCGACCACCAGGGCGAGATGCAGGCCGAGGGGCACGCCGAGGCGATCAAGAACCGGATCCACGGCCCCGACACCTACCTGAACTGGCTCGACGAGGCGGGGCTGCTCGGCGGGGACGCCGACGTGGAGCGCTACGCGGCGCAGAACCCCGACCGGGCGAGCTTCACCGTCGTCGGCGACGACGGCCGGCGACACATGATGGACGTCTCCCGGATGCGGTCCGAGGCGCTCGCGGCCGCCGCGGAGCAGGACTGGGACTCCCCGGCGACCCAGCGCTGGGAGGACTTCATGCGCTACTACCAGACCGAGGGCGAGCCGTTCCTCTCCGACCACGACATCAACAGCAACTTCCAGCTCGGCACGCTGGTGGAGGACTCCCAGTGACCCGTACCCCGCTGATCGCGCTGCTCCCGGTCCTCGCCATGCTCGCCGGGTGCAGCGAGGGGGCCGAGTGCACCGCGTTCACGGGGCAGGAGCAGACGATCGCGGTCGAGCACGCCTTCGGCCTGGCGTCGGACGACGACCCCGCCGAGGAGGCGACGGGCACCGCGACCACGGCGCTCGACGACCTGGTCGGCGACGGCGAGGACGGCTTCGGCACCGTGCTCACGGTCTTCGACTCCAAGGCGTCCGCCGCCGACGAGGCGGGCCTGCACGCGAACGCCGTGATCCTCGCGCAGGTGCAGCGCACCGGCAGCGGCCCCACGATGATGGACGTGACCCGGTCGTTGCCCACGACGACCGTCGACCTCGCCGGGGAGCAGGTCCGACGGGCCCGGCTCACCACCACCGACGACGTCGTCTACACCGTGTGGACCCTGCCCGGCGAGGAGCGCTCCCTCGACGTGGTGCTCGCGCAGAGCAAGGACTCGGCGGCCGAGGAGGACCTCGCGGACGAGGTCCCCGGCCTGGTCTCCCTCGGCGGCTGCGACGGCTGAGCCGCCACCGGCGAGGACGCCGCGCCCAGCCGGCCCTCGCCCGGTCCGTCAGCCGGCGGCGACCCGGTCCAGCACCAGCGGGGTCGGGGCGTACGACGCACCGTCGCCGATGTCGTAGCCGCCGTCCAGGCTGTCGAGCGCCCGCTCGAACCGCTCCGGCTCGTCGGTGTGCAGCGTCAGCAGCGGTTGCCCCTCGGTGACCGTGTCCCCGGGCTTGGCGTGCATCTCCACGCCCGCCCCGGCCTGCACCGGGTCCTCCTTGCGGGCCCGTCCCGCGCCGAGACGCCAGGCCGCGAGGCCCACCGCCATCGCGTCGAGCCGGGTGAGCGTGCCGGTGGCGGGGGCGGTGACCACGTGGGTCTCCTGCGCGGTGGGCAGGGGTGCCTCGGGGTCGCCGCCCTGCGCCCGGACCATCCGCCGCCACGTGTCCATCGCGGACCCGTCGGCGAGCCGGTCGGCCGGGTCCACCCCGGTCACCCCGGCCTCGGTGAGCATCTCGCGGGCCAGGGCCAGGGTCAGCTCGACCACGTCGGCGGGGCCTCCCCCGGCGAGCACGTCGACGGACTCGCGGACCTCGAGCGCGTTGCCGGCCGTGCGGCCCAGCGGTGTGGACATGTCGGTGAGCAGCGCGACGGTGCGGACGCCGGCGTCGGTGCCGATCGCGACCATCGTCTCTGCCAGCTCGCGGGCGCGGTCGAGGTCTTTCATGAAGGCACCGCTGCCGACCTTCACGTCGAGCACCAGCGCGCCGGTGCCCTCGGCGATCTTCTTGCTCATGATCGAGCTCGCGATCAGCGGGATCGCCTCGACGGTGGCGGTCACGTCGCGCAGCGCGTACAGCTTCTTGTCGGCGGGGGCCAGCCCGGCGCCGGCCGCGCAGATGACGGCACCGACGTCCTCGAGCTGGCGCATCATCTCGTCGTTGCCGAGGTCCGCGCGCCAGCCGGGGATCGACTCGAGCTTGTCCAGGGTGCCGCCGGTGTGCCCGAGGCCGCGGCCCGACAGCTGCGGGACCGCCACGCCGCAGGCGGCGACGAGCGGGGCGAGGGGCAGGGTGATCTTGTCGCCGACGCCCCCGGTGGAGTGCTTGTCGGCCGTGGGCCGCGAGAGCGCCGAGAAGTCCATCCGCTCCCCCGACGCGATCATCGCCCGGGTCCAGCGGGCCACCTCGCGCCGGTTCATCCCGTTCAGCAGGATCGCCATCGCCAGCGCGGCCATCTGCTCGTCGGCGACCGCACCGCGGGTGTAGGCGTCGATCACCCAGTCGATCTGCGCGTCGCCGAGCTCGCCGCCGTCGCGCTTGGCGGTGATCACCTCGACGGCGTCGTGCCGCTCTGCCATGGTTCCTCTTCTCTGTCCGGTGGTGCCCGAAGTGGTCAGGAGCCTACGCGCACCCGTGTGTGGCCCCGCAGCACGAAGGTCCCGCGCGGGACGGGGTCCTCGACCAGCCGCAGGCCGGGCAGCCGGGACCAGAGCAGGCCGACGGACTCGACGAGCTCCATCCGGGCCAGCGGCGCGCCGAGGCAGAAGTGCAGCCCCGCCCCGAAGGCCAGGTGCGGGTTGGGGTCGCGGGTGGTCAGGAAGGTGTCGGGGTCGTCGAAGACCGCGGGGTCGCGGTTCGCGGCGCCGAGCAGCACCGCGACCTTCTGCCCCCGCTCGACGGTGACCCCGCCGACGGTCACGTCGGCGGTGGCGGTGCGCTCGAACAGCTGGAGGGCCGAGTCGAAGCGGAGCATCTCCTCTACGCACAGGTCGACGCGGGCCGGGTCGGGGCGCAGGCCGCGCCGGAGCATCGCGACGAGGCCGTTGCCGAAGACGTTGACCGACGCCTCGTGCCCGGCGTTCAGCAGCAGTACGGCGGACGCGACCACCTCGTCCTCGGTCAGCCGCGCGGGAGTCCCGTCTCCGGAGGGTGCGCGCGCCGCGACCAGGTCGCTGACCAGGTCGTCGCGCGGGGACGCGGCACGCTCCCGCGCGAGCTCGCGCACCGTCGCGGCGAACTCCTCGGCGGCCCGGACTGCGGCGTCCTCGACCTCGCGGGTCGGCTCGACCTCGTACATCCGCACGATCGCCTGTGACCAGGCCCGCAGCCGCGGCGCGAGATCGGTGGGGACGCCGAGCAGCTCGGCGACGACCAGCACGGGCAGCGGCTCGGCGTACTCCCCCACCACGTCGAACCCCGCGGGGTCGACCCGGTCGAGGAGGCCGGCGGCGAGCTCGCGCACCCGGGGCCGCAGCCGCTCGACGTGGCCGCGGGCGAACGCCCCCGCGACGAGCCGGCGCAGCCGGGTGTGGACGGGCGGCTCGTTCTCCATCATCTGGTTGCGGTGCAGCAGGTTGAACGGCTCGAGCCGGTCACGCGGCTCCCGGTCGGTCCACAGCCGCCCGAACCGGCGGTCCCGGAGCACCGCGCTGACGCCGGCGTGGTCGAAGACCAGCCAGCTGCCGCCGGGCTCGTACCAGGCGACCGGGTGCCGCAGCCGCTCCTCGGCGAAGAACGGGTAGGGGTCCGCGACGACCTCGGGCGCGGTCAGGTCAATCCGGGTCGACGGCGGCATCGGCCCGGCGCGCATGCGGATGGTCGGCGTACTCGGTCAGCGCGGCAGGCCCGAACGCGTCGGGCAGCACCGCGTCCATGCGGCGCACCCCCGACACCGTGAGCAGCAGCAGGTCGGGTCCGCCGTGCTCGAAGAGCAGCTGCCGGCAGCGCCCGCACGGCATCAGCACGTCACCGTCCCCGTTGACGCACACGAAGTGGGTCAGCCGGCCGCCGCCGCTCGCGTGCAGCGCGGAGACGAGGCCGCACTCGGCGCAGAGGCCGACGCCGTACGCCGCGTTCTCCACGTTGCAGCCGGTCACCACGCGCCCGTCGTCGACGAGGGCGGCGGCGCCGACCGGGAACCCGGAGTACGGCGCGTAGGCATGCCCCATCGCGGCGGCCGCCTGTGCGCGCAGCGCCGCCCAGTCGAACGACGAGTCGTCCACGGCGCTAACCGGCCTCGCCCCGTCGGTACCGCTGTCCGTCCGCCGCGGGCATCCGGAGCTGTTGGGAGGCCAGCGCGAGCACGAGCAGGGTCATGACGTACGGCGTCATCTGGGTGAAGTCACCGGGGATGGTGTCGGTCCGCAGGTACCAGGTCAGGCCCAGGCCACCGACCACGGCCGCCAGCACCGCCGCCAGACGAGCACCACGGATGAGCTGCCACACGGCGATCGCGAGGAGGGCGACGGAGAGGACCAGCAGCAGCGCGTGCACGGACTCGCCGCCGCTGCGCAGCCGCGCCGCGTCGGTGTAGCCGAAGATCAGCGAGCCGGTGAGCAGGCCCGTCGGCCGCCAGTTGCCGAAGATCATCGCCGCGAGGCCGATGTAGCCCCGGCCGCCGGTCTGCCCGTTCTGGTAGCCGGACGAGGCCACCAGCGCGAGGAACGCGCCGCCCATGCCGGCGAGCGCCCCGGACATGGTGACCGCGACGAACTTGTAGCGGTAGACGTTGACGCCGAGGGTCTCCGCGGCCGAGGGCGACTCGCCGCACGAGCGGAGCCGCAGGCCGAACGGGGTCCGCCACAGCAGCCAGCCGGTGCCGAAGATCAGCACGAGCGCCACCAGCGTGAACAGCGACAGCTGCGAGACCACCACGTTGAGCAGGGCGGCCAGGTCGGAGACCAGGAACCAGCCCTTGTCCTCCAGGGACTCGGTCCACCCCGAGAGGCCGGGGACCGAGATCGTCGGCGGACGGTCGAGCGACGGCGACTGGGTCGGGCCGCCACCGGGGAGCCCGGTGAACAGCGCCTCCGCGAGGAAGCTCGCGACGCCCAGGGCGATGATGTTGATCGCCACGCCGGACACGATGTGGTCGACGCCGAAGGTGACCGTGGCGAGCGCGTGCAGCGCGCCGCCCACCGCGCCGAAGACGGCGGCACCGAGCAGGCCGACCCACACGCCGTAGTGGTAGGTGAAGTAACCGGCGCCCAGGGTGCCGAGGATCATCATGCCCTCGAGGCCGATGTTGACCACGCCGGCCCGCTCGGACCAGAGGCCGCCGAGACCGGCGAGGGCGATCGGGATCGCCGCGATCACCGCCGCGCGCAGCGTGCCGCTGGAGGTGATGTCGTCGGCGCCGGTGAAGATCCGGGTGGTGGACAGGGCGATGACGAGCACCGCGAGGTAGATCCAGATCCGGTAGCTCCGGGCAGCGGTGGGCTTGACCAGGGCAGCCGAGGACTCGGGAGCGCTCACGGTCATGCCGTCACCTCCTTCGACGGGCCGGGCGCCTCGAGGGCCTCGGCGACGGCACGTTGCTCGAGCTTGTTGCGGTACCTGCGGACCACCTCGTAGGCGATCACCACGCACAGGACCACGACACCCTGGGTGACGGCGATGATCTCCGGGGAGATGCCGGCGAGGATGCCGAGGGGATTCGCCTGCTCGCTGAGGTAGGCGAAGATCAGCGCACCCGCGGCGATGCCGAGCGGGTGGTTGCGGCCGAGCAGCGCGACCGCGATGCCGGCGAAGCCGATCCCGGTCTGGATGGTCGAGCCGTAGTTGTGGGAGACGCCGAAGAGGTTGGGCATGCCGATCAGGCCGGCCACCGCGCCGGAGAGCAGCATGGAGTAGATCACCATCCGCTTGACGTCGACACCGCTGGCCACGGCCGCGCTCTCCGAATGGCCGGTGGCCCGCAGGTCGAAGCCGAACCGGGTGCGGTTGAGCAGCACGGAGAAGCCGATGCCGGCCAGGACGGCGAGGAACACGAGGCCGTACATGTCGGTGACGGAGTCGGGGAACAGCGAGATGCCGGGGATCCAGCCCGACTGCGGCACTGTGTCGGTGACGATGGTCTGCCCCTCGCGGCTGCCGACCTTGCGCAGGAGGTAGGCCACCAGGGACACCGCGATCGCGTTGAGCATGATCGTCGAGATCACCTCGGAGACGCCCCGGGTGACCCGCAGCAGCGCGGCGATCCCGGCCCAGGCGGCACCGGCGAGCATCGCGACCAGGATCGTGGCCACGGTGTTCAGGTAGCCCGGCAGGAACGCCTGCGCCGCGAAGTAGGCGGCCACGAAGGTGGCGACGCGGTACTGCCCCTCGACACCGATGTTGAACAGGTTCATCCGGAAGCCGATGGCGGCGGCGAGGCCGGAGAGGTAGAGCACCGAGGCCTCGTTGATGATGTTGACCAGGCTGCGGTTCTCCGGCCAGGCCAGCATCGTCTCCCAGAACGCGGCGGGGTCGTCTCCGGCCGCGACCAGCACCAGGCTGGTGATGATGCCGGCGACCACCAGGGCGAGGACCGGGGCGGCCAGGGCCAGCCCGGCCCGTTGCAGTGTCTTCATGCTTCCTCCCCGGCGGTCTTCGCGCCGGTCATCGCCGCACCGAGCTGCTGCGGCGTCACGGTCTGCGGGTCGTAGTCGGCGACGATCCGCCCGCGCAGGATCACCTTGAGGCTGTCGGAGAGGCCGATCAGCTCGTCGAGGTCGGCCGAGATCAGCAGCACCGCGAGCCCCCGGCGGCGCGCCTCACGGATGTGGTCCCAGATCGCGGCCTGCGCGCCGACGTCGACGCCGCGGGTCGGGTGGGAGGCGATGAGCAGCTTCGGGTCGCCGCTCATCTCGCGGCCGACGATGAACTTCTGCTGGTTGCCGCCCGAGAGGGCGCGGGCGGTGGTGTCGATGCCGGGGGTACGGACGTCGTACTCGTGGACGATCCGCTGCGCGTCGATGCGCGCCCCCGCCTTGTCGACCCAGCCGCCCTTGACGCTGGGCTTGCGGGTCTGGTGGCCCAGGATGCGGTTCTCCCACAGCGGCGCGTCGAGCAGCAGGCCGTGGCGGTGCCGGTCCTCGGGGATGTAGCCGACCCCGGACTCGCGTCGCTGCCGGGTGCCCCACGAGGTGACGTCCTGGTCGGAGAGCTCCACGACCCCGCGGGTCGGGCGGACCATGCCGACCACGGCCTCGACGAGCTCGGTCTGGCCGTTGCCCTCGACTCCGGCGATGCCGAGGACCTCGCCGGCGTGGATCGTGAGGTTGATGTCGGAGAGGACGGTGCGTCCCTGGGCGTCGTCGACCTGGAGGTCGCGGACCTCGAGGACCTCGCGGTCGGTGACCGTGGACTCCGCGGTGCTGGGACTGGGGAGCTCCTCCCCCACCATCAGCTCGGCGAGCTGGTGCTGGGTCACGTCGGCCGGCTTCACGCTGGTCACCGTGGTCCCGCGGCGCAGGACGGTGATGTCGTCGGCGATCGCACGGACCTCGTCGAGCTTGTGGGAGATGAACAGCAGGGTGTTGCCCTGGCTCTTGAGCTCGCGCAGGTTCTCGAAGAGCGCGTCGACCTCCTGCGGCACCAGGACCGCGGTCGGCTCGTCGAGGATGATGATCTTCGCGCCGCGGTAGAGCACCTTGAGGATCTCGACCCGCTGGCGCTCGCCGACACCGAGGTCCTCGACGAGCTCGTCGGGGTCGAGGCCGAAGCCGTAGGCGTCGGAGATCCGCCGGATCTCGGTGCGGGCGGCGTCGCCGATGCCGTGCAGCTTCTCGGCGCCGAGCACCACGTTCTCGAGGACGGTGAGGTTGTCGGCGAGCTGGAAGTGCTGGAACACCATGCCGATCCCGTGCTTGATCGCGTCGGACGGCGAGGAGAAGTGCACGGTCTCGCCGCCGACGAGGATCTCGCCCTCGTCGGGCTTCTGCACGCCGTACAGGATCTTCATCAGCGTCGACTTGCCCGCGCCGTTCTCGCCGACGAGCGCGTGCACCGTGCCCGGCCGCACCTCGAGCGTGACGTCGTGGTTGGCAACGACGCCCGGGAACCGCTTGCCGACCCCCCGGACGCTGACCGCTGCCGCCGCGGTCGTGGTGGTGTCCGTCATTCCCTCTCCGATCCGTTCCCGCCCCGTCCCCCTGCCGCACCGGCGTCGGCGCAACAGGGGCCACACGAAGAACCCGGGGGAACGCTATCGCGTCCCCCCGGGTCAGTTGTCAGTCGCTGTCCGTGGTCACGGAGCAGTCGGAACCTTGACCTCGCCCGCGATGATCTGGTCCTTGTACTTGTCGATCTGGTCGGTGATGTCGTCGACGAAGCCACCGGAGGTGGAGTAGTCGACGCCGCCGCTCTTCAGGTCGTAGGTGACGAAGCCGGACGGGGCGCTGCCGCCGTCGAACGCCTCGGCGTACTCGAACACCGCGGTGTCGATCCGCTTGAGCATCGAGGTGAGGATGTGCTTCTTCTGCGCCTCGTCGACGGTGAGGTACTGGTCGGAGTCGACGCCGATGGCCCAGTAGCCCTCGCCCGCGGCCTCGACCGCGTCGAACACGCCGAGACCGGACTTGCCGGCGGCGTGGTAGACGATGTCCGCACCGTTGTCGTACATGCCCGTCGCTGCGGTCTCGCCGCCGGCGGGGTTCTCGAAGCCCTGCTGCGGGTCGTCCTGCGACAGGTACTGGGTCTGGATCTCGATCTTCGGGTCGACCGCCTCGACGCCGGCCTTGAAGCCCGCCTCGAACTTCTGGATGAGCGGACCGTTGACACCGCCGACGAAGCCGACGTTCTTGGCCTCGGTCTTCAGCGCGGCCGCGACGCCGACGAGGAACGAGCCCTCGTTCTCGGCGAAGGTGAGGTCCGCGACGTTCTTCTGCTCCTTGATCGCGGTCGCGTAACCGTCGACCACGCCGAAGTTCACGTCGGGGTACTCGGCGGCGACGGTGGCGACGGCCGGCGAGTAGACGAAGCCGACGGCGACGACCGGGTTGAAGCCCGCGTCGGCGAGCAGGCGCAGCCGCTCCTCGCGGTCCGCGTCGTTCTCGCCGGTACCGGCCTCGACCTCTTTGCAGCTGGCGTCGAGGTCGTCGACGGCCTTCTTCAGACCGACGTACGCCGAGTCGTTGAAGGACTGGTCGCCGCGGCCGCCGACGTCGTAGGCGAGGCCGATCTTCGGGCCGTTGCCGGAGGAACCCTCACAGATGTCCTCAGAGCCGGTGGTGCTGCCTGTCTCGTCATTACCGCAGCCGGTCAGCGCAAGAGCGAGAACCGCGGATGCTGCTGCAATCTTGGTCAAACGACGCAAGACGCCTCCTTGATCATGAGCGCCATCTAACCTGGCGCGAACCAAGGGTCACCCTAGTACCCGGTCCGGGGCGTTACGTCCCTTACGACGCGATTCCCGAGCAAGTTGTTATAGCTCGGTGACCAAGGCGTTTCCGGGCGCCAGCGCCTGCATCGCGGCGGCCGCGAGAACCTTCGCGCCGACCGCCACGGCGCCCTCGTCGACGCGCAGGTTGCCCTGGTGCAGGTCGTACGTCGGACCGCCCGGCGTACGGGTGCCGAGACGGCCCATCGCCCCCGGCACGGACTCGAGGTACCACGCGAAGTCCTCGCCGCCGAGGCTCTGCGGCGTGTAGACGTGGCCCTCCTCGCCGAGCACCCGCTCCACCGCGGTCGCGAGCAGGTGCGTGGCGTGCGGCTCGTTGACGACCGGCGGCACGCCGCGGACGTACTCGATCTCGCCGGCGACGCCGTACGGCGCGATGATCTGCGCGATCAGCTCGCGGACCAGGTCCTCGGCGTCGACCCACGCGACCGCGTCGAGCATCCGGACCGTGCCGGCCGCCTCGCCCGAGGACGGGATCACGTTCTTGGCCGAGCCGGAGCGGACCAGGCCCCAGACCAGGCTCACGCCGGCCCGCGGGTCGAGCCGGCGGGACAGCGCGGCGGGGAGCTCGGTGACGAGCTTGCCGAGCGCGTAGGTGAGGTCCTCGGTCAGGTGCGGCCGGGACGTGTGCCCGCCGCGGCCGGTGAGCCGGACGTGCAAGGAGTCCGCGGCGCCGGTGAGCGGCCCCTCGCGCAGGCCGACCACGCCGACGTCGAGGCCCGGGTCGCAGTGCAGCCCGAACACGTGGCCCACGCCGTCGAGCGCACCGGTCGAGATCAGCTCCAGGGCACCGCCGGGCATGACCTCCTCGGCGGGCTGGAAGAGCAGCCGGACCCGGCCCGGGATCGGGGTGCGCGCGTCGAGCGCCCCGAGCGCGAGACCCGCGCCGAGCAGCGCGGCGGTGTGCACGTCGTGGCCGCAGGCGTGCGCGACGCCCGGGACGGTGCTCACCCAGGGGTCGTCGGTGAAGTCCTCCACGGCCAGCGCGTCCAGGTCGGCGCGCAGCGCGACGGTCGGCCCCTCACCGCGCCCGACCTCCGCGATCAGGCCGCTCTTGGGGAGCATCTGGAGCCGGACCCCGGCGTCCTCGAGACGCTTGGCGACCAGCGCCGTGGTCCGGTCCTCCGCCCACGCCAGCTCGGGGTGCGCGTGCAGGTCCCGCCGGATCGCGACGAGCTCGTCGACGTACGGGTCGACGGCAGCGACGGCGGCGGAGACGAAAGGGGACATCCAGACAAGGTTACCTGGACGCCGCCGTCTCGAAGGCGTCCGGCTAGAAGGCGTCCGGCGGGACGTAGGCGCCCCACACCTCGCGCAGCGCGTTGCAGACCTCGCCGACCGTGGCCCGGGCGCGCAGCGCCTCCTTCATCGGGTACAGCACGTTGTCGCTGCCCTCGGCCGCCTTCTTGAGCTCGGCCAGGTGCCGGTCGACGGCATCCTGGTCGCGCTCGGCACGCAGCTTCGCGAGGCGGTCGCACTGCTGCGCCTCGATCGCGGGGTCCACCCGGAGCGGGACGTAGGGCTCCTCCTCGTCCACCTTGTAGCGGTTGACGCCGACCACGACGCGCTCGTCGTGGTCGATCTCCAGGGCGACCCGGTACGCGGACTTCTCGATCTCGTTCTTCTGGAAGCCCGCCTCGATCGCGGAGACCGCTCCCCCGAGCTCCTCGACCTGCGTCATCAGGTTGCGCGCCTCGGCCTCGAGCTGGTCGGTCAGCGACTCGACGGCGTAGGAGCCGGCGAACGGGTCGACGGTCTTGGTCACGTCGGTCTCGTAGGCGATCACCTGCTGGGTCCGCAGCGCGAGCCGGGCGGCCTTCTCCGTCGGGAGCGCGATCGCCTCGTCGTAGGAGTTGGTGTGCAGCGACTGGGTGCCGCCGAGGACCGCGGCCAGCGCCTGCACCGCGACGCGGACCAGGTTCACCTCGGGCTGCTGCGCGGTGAGCTGCACGCCGGCGGTCTGGGTGTGGAAGCGGAGCATCAGCGACTTGGGGTTCTTCGCGCCGAACTCCTCGCGCATCACGTGCGCCCAGATCCGGCGGGCGGCGCGGAACTTCGCGACCTCCTCGAGGATGCTGGTGCGGGAGACGAAGAAGAAGGCCAGCCGCGGCGCGAACTCGTCGACGTCCTGGCCGGAGGCGACCGCGGCGCGGACGTACTCGATGCCGTCGGCGAGGGTGAACGCGATCTCCTGCGCGGGCGTGGCCCCGGCCTCGGCCATGTGGTAGCCGGAGATGGAGATGGTGTTCCACCGCGGGATCTCGGCGCGGCAGTAGCTGAAGATGTCGGTGATCAGCCTGAGCGACTCCTGCGGCGGGAAGATGTAGGTGCCGCGGGCGATGTACTCCTTGAGCAGGTCGTTCTGGATGGTGCCGGTGAGCTGGTCGCCGGAGACGTCCTGCTCCTCCGCGACGAGCTGGTACATCAGCAGCAGCAGCGCGGCGGGGGCGTTGATCGTCATCGACGTGGAGACCTCGCCGAGCGGGATCCCGTCGAAGAGCACGCGCATGTCGTCGATCGAGTCGATCGCGACGCCGACCTTGCCGACCTCGCCGTGGGCGATGGCCGAGTCGGAGTCGTGGCCCATCTGGGTGGGCAGGTCGAAGGCGACCGAGAGTCCGCCGGTGCCGTGCGCGACGAGCTGCTTGTAGCGCTCGTTGGACTCCTTGGCGGTGCCGAAGCCGGCGTACTGGCGCATCGTCCAGGGCCGTCCGGTGTACATGGAGGGGTAGACGCCGCGGGTGTAGGGGAAGTCCCCCGGCTCCCCGAGCTGGGTCGCGGGGTCGAAGCCCGCGAGCGCGTCCGGGCCGTACACCGGCTCGAACGGGAGTCCGGACTCGGTGGTCCCCGGCTGGCGTTCCTGCTTGTCTCCCGCGCTCATGGTCGAAGGTTACGGCGAGTTCACGCCAGGCCGCATCGTGAGATGTCTAACGTTCACCGCCCGCCGCCACGGTGGACCCATGCGCGTCGCCATCGTCACGGAGTCCTTCCTGCCGCAGGTCAACGGGGTCACCAACACCGTCCGGCACGTCGTCGACCGGCTGATCCAGACAGGCCACCAGCCGCTCGTGGTCGCCCCGGGCCCGGGCCTCTCCGACTACCGCGGCGCGCCAGTGGTGCGGGTGCGGTCCATGGGCCTGCCCGGCTACAAGAGCTTCTCGCTCGGCCTGCCCGACCCCGCGGTCGAGCGGGCGCTCGCCGAGTTCCGCCCCGACGTCGTCCACCTCGCCTCCCCGATCCTGCTCGGCGCGGTCGGCCTGCGCGCCGCCCGCCGTCTCGACCTGCCCACGGTCGCGGTCTACCAGACCGACATCGCCGGGTTCGCCCGCCAGTACGGCCTGCACGCCGAGGCCGCCGTCGCCCGCTGGGTCGGCCGGGTCCACCGCCGCTCCACCCGGACCCTCGCCCCGTCACGGTCCTCCCGGGCCCAGCTCGCGGAGATGGGCGTGCACGACGTCCACCTCTGGCGGCGCGGCGTCTCCCTCGACCTGTTCGGCCCCGACCGCCGGCTCCCCGAGCTGCACAGCAGGTGGGCGACCCGGCAGGACAAGGTCGTGGTCGGGTACGTCGGCCGGCTCGCCGCCGAGAAGCAGGTGCGGCGGCTGACCGAGGTCGCGAAGGTCCCAGGCGTCCGCCTCGTGTTGGTCGGCGACGGGCCGGAGCGGCCGTGGCTCGAGCGGCACCTGCCGGACGCCAAGTTCACCGGGATGCTGCGCGGCGACGACCTGGCCCGTGCCTTCGCCTCGCTCGACGTGTTCGTGCACCCCGGCGAGGCGGAGACGTTCTGCCAGACCGTGCAGGAAGCCCAGGCCAGCGGGGTTCCGGTGGTGGCACCCGCCTCGGGTGGCCCGCTCGACCTGGTGGACCCGGGCCGCACCGGGCTGCTCTACGACCCGTCCGACCCCCGCTCGCTGGGTCGTGCGGTGACCTCGCTCGTCGCCGACCCGGCGCTCCGCGGGCGCCTCGCGACCGCCGCACTGGCCGAGGTCCAGGGCCGGACCTGGGCCGGCGTGGTCGACCAGCTCGTCACCCAGCACTACGGCGCGGTCGCCCTCGGCCGCGCCGGCACGCCGCTCGCCGCCTGACCCACGGTGCGCATCGCCCAGCTGGCCAGCTTCGTCGGCCCGGCCTCGGGGGCATGACCGCCGCCCGGACCCGCGCCGAGGACTTCCCCTGGTCGGCTACCGTCGACCACATGCTCGACCTCCACCGGAGGGTGTCGAATACGCAACACGGACGTGCGGTAATTGATCTCACAGCGGTGACCGGTCAGTAACAAATCGGGCGCCGATAGAGTGCTGAAGTTGTCCTGTCATACATCCGGACACTTCGACACAGCAGAGCTTGTTCGAAAGGATTCACCTTGGCCAGCTCACCGGCGGGAACGCTCTACCGAGGCCGCGAGGGGATGTGGTCCTGGGTCGCCCACCGCATCACCGGCGTGACGATCTTCTTCTTCCTCTTCGCCCACGTGATCGACACGGCGATGGTCCGCGTCTCGCCGGAGGCGTACAACACCGCGGTCGAGACCTACAAGACCCCCGTCGTCGGCGTGATGGAGGTCGGGCTGGTCGCCGCGGTCCTGTTCCACGCACTCAACGGCATCCGCATCGTGCTCGTCGACTTCTGGGGCAACGGCCCGCGCTACCAGCGCCAGCTCACCTACGGCGTCATCGGCGTGTTCGTGGTGCTGTTCGTGCCCTTCGTGTGGCGCCACCTGACGAACGTCTTCGGAGGCTGACCATGAGTGCTCCCTCGATCACCTCGATCCCCAAGCCGCGCTCGCCGTACAAGGCCCGCAAGACCGGCAACTTCGAGCTCAACTCGTGGCTGTTCATGCGCGGCTCCGGCCTGCTGCTGGTCGTCCTCGTCTTCGGGCACCTGTTCGTCAACCTGATGGTCGGCAAGGGCGTGCACGCGATCGACTTCGCGTTCGTCGCCGGCAAGTGGGCCAACCCGTTCTGGCAGGTCTGGGACCTCGCGATGCTGTGGCTCGCCGAGCTGCACGGCATGAACGGCCTGCGCACGATCATCAACGACTACGCGACCAAGGACACCACGCGGTTCGTCCTGAAGACGCTGCTCTACTTCTCGGCCCTGATCGTCCTCGTGCTCGGCACGCTGGTGATCTTCACGTTCGACCCGTGCCTCGACCCCGCGTCGACGCTCGAGGTCTGCACCAACAGGTAAGGCGCTGATCAGCATGGTTCAGACCCACAAGTACGACGTCGTCATCGTCGGTGCCGGCGGCGCCGGCATGCGCGCGGCCCTCGAGTCCGGCCAGCGGACGCGCACCGCCGTGCTCACCAAGCTCTACCCGACCCGGTCCCACACCGGCGCGGCCCAGGGCGGCATGTGCGCCGCGCTGGCCAACGTCGAGGAGGACAACTGGGAGTGGCACACCTTCGACACCGTCAAGGGCGGTGACTACCTGGTCGACCAGGACGCCGCCGAGGTGATGGCCAAGGAAGCCATCGACGCGGTGCTCGACCTCGAGAAGATGGGCCTGCCGTTCAACCGCACGGAGGAGGGCCGCATCGACCAGCGGCGCTTCGGCGGACACACGCGCAACCACGGCGAGGCCGCCGTACGCCGCTCCTGCTTCGCCGCGGACCGCACCGGCCACATGATCCTGCAGACGCTCTACCAGCAGTGCATCAAGCACGGCGTGGAGTTCTACAACGAGTTCTACGTGCTCGACCTGCTCACCAAGGAGACGGTCGGCGGAGTCAAGGTCACCGGCGTCGTGGCCTACGAGCTGGCCACCGGCGAGATCCACGTCTTCAACGCCAAGTCGGTCATCTTCGCCACCGGCGGCTTCGGCAAGGTCTTCCGCACCACCTCCAACGCGCACACCCTGACCGGTGACGGCATGGGCATCGTGTGGCGCAAGGGTCTCCCCCTCGAGGACATGGAGTTCTTCCAGTTCCACCCGACCGGCCTCGCCGGGCTCGGCGTGCTGCTCTCCGAGGCGGCCCGCGGTGAGGGCGGCATCCTGCGCAACAGCGAGAACGAGCGCTTCATGGAGCGCTACGCCCCGACCATCAAGGACCTCGCGCCGCGCGACATGGTGGCGCGGGCGATGGCCAACGAGGTGCGCGAGGGCCGCGGCGCCGGACCGGACAAGGCCTACGTCTACCTCGACCTGACGCACCTCCCCAAGGAGCAGATCGACGCGAAGCTGCCCGACATCACGGAGTTCGCGCGCACCTACCTCGGCGTCGAGCCGTACACCGAGATGATCCCGGTGTTCCCCACCGCGCACTACGCGATGGGCGGCGTGCCCACGAACATCAAGGGCGAGGCGCTGGCCGACAACCACACCGTGATCCCCGGGCTGTACGCCGCCGGCGAGGTCGCCTGCGTGTCCGTGCACGGCGCGAACCGCCTCGGCACCAACTCGCTGCTCGACATCAACGTGTTCGGCCGCCGCGCGGGCCTCTACGCCGCCGAGTACGCGATGGGCATCGAGTACGACGAGCTGCCGGAGGACCCCGAGGCGCAGGTCGTGGCGATGATCGAGCAGATGCGCGACGCCGGAGGCTCCGAGCGGGTGGCCGCCATCCGCCAGGAGCTCCAGGCCACGATGGACATCAACGCGCAGGTGTACCGCGACGAGGGCTCGCTGAAGCAGGCGCTGTCCGACATCGAGGGCCTCAAGGCGCGCTACGTCAACGTCTCGGTCCAGGACAAGGGCAAGCGGTTCAACACCGACCTGCTCGAGGCCATCGAGCTCGGCTTCCTGCTCGACCTCGCCGAGGTGCTCGTGGTCTCCGCCCTGGCCCGCAACGAGTCGCGCGGCGGTCACTACCGCGAGGACTACCCGCACCGCGACGACGTGAACTTCATGCGCCACACGATGGCCTACCGGCAGGAGGACGGCTCGATCCGTCTGGACTACAAGCCGGTCGTCGAGACGCGCTACAAGCCGATGGAGCGTAAGTACTGATGGACGTCACGATCAAGATCCTCCGCTACAACCCCGAGGTGTCGGAGGACGCGACCTGGGAGAGCTACCAGGTCACCGCCGAGCCGACCGACCGGGTGCTCGACGCGCTCCACAAGGTCAAGTGGGACCTCGACGGCTCGCTCACCTTCCGCCGCTCCTGCGCCCACGGCGTGTGCGGCTCGGACGCGATGCGGATCAACGGCAAGAACCGGCTGGCCTGCAAGACGCTGATCAAGGACGTCAACCCGTCCAAGCCGATCACCGTCGAGCCGATCAAGGGCCTGCCGGTGCTCAAGGACCTCGTGGTCGACATGGAGCCGTTCTTCGACGCCTACCGCTCGGTGATGCCGTTCCTCGTCACCACCGGCAACGAGCCGACCCGCGAGCGGCTCCAGTCGCAGGCCGACCGGGACCGCTTCGACGACACCACGAAGTGCATCCTGTGCGCCGCCTGCACCACGTCCTGCCCGGTCTACTGGACCGACGGGCAGTACTTCGGGCCGCAGGCCATCGTCGGCGCGCACCGGTTCATCTTCGACAGCCGCGACGAGGGCACCGACCAGCGCCTGGAGATCCTCAACGACAAGGAGGGCGTGTGGCGCTGCCGCACGACCTTCAACTGCACCGAGGCCTGCCCCCGAGGCATCGAGGTGACCAAGGCGATCCAGGAGGTCAAGCGGGCGCTGATCTTCCGCCGCTGACCCCGCACCACTCCCCCGCCGTCCTCGACGGCGACCACGCAGGACCCCGCCTCCGGGCGGGGTCCTCGTGCATTCCGGCGCGACGCCCCGGCGGCGGTGGCAGGGTGGGGCCATGGCTGCGCACACCTACGAGATCACCGTGACGTGGACCGGCGACCGCGGCGAGGGGACGTCCTCGATCAAGGGCTACGACCGGTCGCACACCATCTCCGCCGACGGCCCGCCGGACATCGAGGGCACCGCGGACCCGACCTTCCTCGGCGACCCCGCCAGGTGGAACCCCGAGCAGCTCTTCGTCGCCGCGCTCTCCCAGTGCCACATGCTGTGGTACCTCGGGCTGTGCGCCCGGGCCGGCGTGGTGGTCAGCGAGTACGTCGACCGGCCGGCCGGCACGATGGTAACCGCGCCCGACGGCAGCGGCCGGTTCACCGAGGTGGTGCTGCGGCCGCGGATCACCGTCGCGGCCGAGGACCAGGTGGAGCGGGCGACCGCCCTGCACGAGAAGGCGAACCAGATGTGCTTCGTCGCGCAGTCGGTGACCTGCGACATCCGGCACGAGCCGGAGATCAAGGTCCGCTGACGTACACGCCACTCGGACGTGCAGTCGGGCTCCCGACGGCGATCGGCCGAGCGTGCGGCTGGGCGTACGGCGCCCCGAGTGCACGTCCGAACGGCGGTGGGCGGGTCAGCCGCGCCACTCGTCGGCGAGGAGGGCGTAGCCCAGGCCGTCCAGCCACTCCCCCGACCGGTGCAGCGACTCGCGCCGCGTGTGCAGCTCGCGGCGCATGCCCAGCCGCTCCATGAGGCGCCACGAGCTCACGTTGTCGGCGAAGCAGTTCGCCGTCAACCGGCGCAGGCCGAGGTCCTCGAAGCACAGCCGGACCAGCGCCCTGACCGCCTCGGTGGCGTAGCCACGACCGCCGTACGCCGGGTCGATGCACCAGCCGAGCTCCGCCTGGACGCCGCGCGCCCGGTCGGCGACCTCCGCCTGGGCCCACGCGTCCTCGATCGCGAGCATCAGGTCGCCGATCACCTCGCCGTCGAGCTCGACCACGAGGGTCTTGGCCAGCCGTCCGGGATCCTCGAACCTCGCGCGGTACTCCTCGCGGTCCTTCGGGGCCGCCGTCAGCCACTGCACGACCGAGTCGATCCGCCGGATCCGCCAGGTCGCGTCGACGTCGGCCGCCACCGCCGGGCGCAGCGAGAGCCGCTCGGTCCGGACCGGCCAGGTGATCTCGTCGAGCCTCGAGGTCCCGGCACCGTCGTGCCGAGGCGTGTCCCGTTCGTCGGGCACCTGCGTCGATGCCGCGGCCGGGTTCACAGGCCGCCCCCGCCCTGGCCGTTCATCTGCTCGCCGAGGAACGACGCGTTCGGGTCCACGGCCCGCCGGGGCAGTCGCGGGTCCGGTGCCGGTCCGCGGGAGAGCAGACGCGGCTGCCGTGGCCGTCGCCGACGCCCCCGGCGCGTGAGGAACCGTGCGGCCGTCCTTGCCCGATCGAACATGCGTGCTCCCGTCGTCGCAGTGGACCTTTCGTATCGTGGCGCACGGCTCAGGCCGGTGCACCTTCTTTGACGGAGCTGGCCGGCGCCGCCGCGGCCGGTGGGCTCGGTGCCCGCTCAGTACAGCTAAGGCAGCGCGGGGTTGTTCCCGCCGCTGACCACGACCACGACGGTCGACCCCGGGTGTACGGCGACCCGGCCCGACATCAGCGCCGCCAGGGCAGCGCTCGCACCCGGCTCGGCGAGCACCCGCACCCGCTCCCAGAGAAAGCGGCGGGCGGCCAGCAGGGACTCCTCGTCCACGAGCACCGAGGTGGTCCCGTGCCGGGCGGCGGTCTCGTAGCCGAGCCGGCCGATCCGCGGCGGGCCCAGCGAGTCGGCGGCAGCTCCCGCCGCGCCGTGGCCCACGGGCTCCCCCGCCTCCACCGCGGCGTGCAGGTGGGGGCAGAGCTCGGGCTCGACCGGCTGCACCGGGACCGTCCCGTCCAGGGCAGCGGTGACACCGGCGTACAGCCCTCCACCGCCGCAGCCGAGCAGGACCAGCTCTGCTGCGGGCACCTGCTCCGCGATCTCGAGGCCGACCGTCCCGGCGCCGCACACCGTCTCCACGGTGTCGTACGGGTGCACCAGCGGCACGCCGTGGGACTCGCTGAACTCCCGGCACGCCTCGAGCGCCTCCCCCACGTGCCCCTCGACGAGGTGCAGGGTCGCGCCGTAGTCACGGATCCGCTGGAGCTTCTCGGGCGTGGCGGTCCCGGGCACGAACACGTCGGCCCGGAGGCCGTCGCGGCGTGCGGCCCAGGCGACCGCGGCACCGTGGTTTCCCCCCGACGCAGCGGTCACCGAGCGGGTGCCCTCGTCGAGGACCATCACGGAGTTGAGCGCCCCACGGGCCTTGAAGGAGCCGGTGTGCTGGAGCAGCTCGAGCTTGAGCACGACCCGGCCCGGGACGCCGAGCTCGTCGCCGTGCAGGGTGAGGGTGGGGGTGTGCCGCACCTTCTCACCCAGCCGCGCGGCCGCGCTCTCCACGTCGGCCCGGGTGGGCAGGTCCGTCGTCCGTCCGGCCCCCGGCGCGGTCATCGCGGGGCGTCCTCGGCGGCGCGGTCGGGCGAGGTCGCCCGCCACGCCCGCCAGCCGAGCCGGCCGAGGACGAGGGCGATCACGACGTTGACCACGATCAGCACGATGTGCGCCACGTAGTAGCCGGTGGGACGGTCCTCGCCGCCCGCGGCGGTCTCCGCGAGGTTCTTGGCGAAGTTCGCGTAGCTGAGGAGGTTCCAGACGGCGATCGCGAGGAACAGGACGGCGTGCTTGCGTTCGAGCTTCACGCCGTCATTGTCTCAGTCCTCCGCGGTCCGCTTCCGCGCGGCCACGGCGCCGAGCGCGGCCCCGGCCATCACTCCCGCGAGCACCGCGCGGCCACGGCCGTCCTTCTCCCCGCCGACCGGTACGGCGGCGGCGCTGACCGGGACCACCGGGATCTCGGCGAGCGCGGCCGCCTCGGCGCGGCGCCGCTCCGCCTCGGGGGCGGCGTAGGCGTACGCGGCACCGTACATCGTGACCCGGCTGAAGTAGTTGATCCAGACCAGCAGGATCAGTGCCACGCCGAACGCCTGCGCGGCGGGCTCGTTCTTGGTGCCGGCCATCAGGAAGCTGGCCAGGTACTTCAGCACCTCGAAGCCGACGGCGCCGAGCACCGCACCCTCGAGCACGGCCTTGCGGGGCAGGCCGGGCTGGGCGAGCAGCCGGTACATCGCGAAGAACAGCACGGTGGTGGCGGCCACCCCGAGCACCAGGCCGAGCAGCGGCAGCAGGACCGCGGCCACCACGCTGTCGCCGAGGCCGACCCAGCCGAGCAGCAGCTCGGAGAAGCCCGAGACCATCCCGGAGACCGCGACGGAGACGAGCAGGGTGGTGCCGATGACCACCAGCGTCAGCAGGTCGCGGATCTTGCCGAGGACGAGGTTGGGCTGCACCCGCGGCGGGAGCTGGAAGACCGACTCCAGCGCGTCGCGCATGCCCGAGAGCCAGCCGAGCCCGGAGTAGAGCACACCGAAGAGACCGATCAGACCGATCGTGCCGGCGTACTTCTCGAACGTGTCGATCGAGATCTGGTTCTCGCCGTTGCCGACGATCCCGGGCAGCAGCTGGTTGATGGTGACCACCAGGTCGCGCTGGGCGTCGGGGTAGACCTTGGCGACCCAGCCGACCACGAAGAAGGCGAGCGCGAGGATCGGGAAGAACGACAGGAAGCCGAAGTACGTCGCCGCGCCGGCCTGTCCGTTGCCGTTGACCGCCCCGTAGTGCTGGAACGTCTTGACCGCGTGGTCCACCGACGGTCTGCGCTCGCGCAGCCGGTCGACTCGGGACGTGACGCGTTCCTTGAGCGATGCCATGTCCCTCTCCTACCCAAAAGGCGGAGAACTACCGCTGCGGGGGCCCGCCGGGCGCGAGGGCGAACCTGCGGGTGGGCTGCCAGCCCATCTCGGCGTCGTGCACGTAGAGCAGGAAGTGGTCGGCGTCGAACTGGCACTCGAAGGTGGACAGGTCGTCGAAGGCCCGGTCGAGCAGCGGGTCGTCGAGATGGTGCGCCACGGTGACGTGCGGGTGGTACGGGAACGCGAGCTCGGTGGCCAGGGGGCCGCGGCGGATGCTCATCGCGAGCTGCTCGCACTGGGAGATGCCGCGGACGACGGTGACGAAGACGACCGGGGACACCGGGCGGAAGGTGCCGGTCCCCCGCAGGTGCACCCGGAACGCCGTCTTGCGGGCGGCCGCGTCGGCGAGGTGCGCCTCCACGGCGGGCAGGGTGTCGGGCTCGACCTCGAACGGAGGCATCAGCGTGATGTGCGTCGGGATGCCCTTCGCGGTCACGTCGCCGAGCGAGGCGCGGTAGTCCTGGAGCTGCTCGCCCCACGGCTCGGGCACCGCGAGAGCCACGCCGATCGTCGTCACCCGGAGAACCCTACCCACCCGCCGGGACGAACCCGATGCGGTCGTAGACGTCCGCGAGGGTGCGCTCGGCCACCTCGTTCGCCCGCTCGGCGCCGGCGCGGAGCACGGCGTCGAGCTCGGACCGGTCCTCGAGCAGCTCCAGCGTCCGGTCGCGGAACGGGGTGACGAACTCGACCACCACGTCGGCGAGATCCTTCTTCAGGTCGCCGTAGCCGCGCCCGTCGTACTCCTTCTCCAGCGCCTCGACCGAGCGGCCCGACAGCGCGGAGTAGATCGTGAGCAGGTTGGAGACGCCCGGCTTCTCCTCCGGGTCGAAGCGGACCTCGGTGCCCGAGTCGGTCACCGCCGAGCGGATCTTCTTGGCCGACACCTTGGGGTCGTCGAGCATCTCGACGATCCCGGCCGGGGAGGACGCGGACTTCGACATCTTCGCCGTCGGGTCCTGCAGGTCGGTGATCTTCGCGGTGGCCTTGAGGATGTACGGCTCGGGCAGCCGGAAGGTCTTCTTGTAGCGGTGGTTGAACCGCTGGGCGAGGTCGCGGGTGAGCTCGAGGTGCTGGCGCTGGTCCTCGCCCACCGGCACGTGGTGCGGGCGGTAGAGCAGGATGTCCGCGGCCTGGAGCACCGGGTAGGTGAACAGACCCACGGTGGCCCGCTCGGTGCCGCCCTTGGCCGACTTGTCCTTGAACTGGGTCATCCGGCTCGCCTCACCGAAGCCGGTGAGTCCCGCGAGGACCCACTGCAGCTGCGCGTGCGCCGGCACGTGCGACTGGACGAAGACCGAGGACCGCGCCGGGTCGATCCCCATCGCGATCAGCTGGGCCGCCGCGCGCAGGGTTCGCTCGCGCAGCCGCTTCGGCTCCTGCTCGACGGTGATCGCGTGCAGGTCGGCGATGAAGAAGAACGGCTCGTGGTCGGCCTGGAGGTCCACCCACTGCCGCAGCGCGCCGAGGTAGTTGCCGAAGTGGAACGAGTCGGCGGTCGGCTGGATCCCGGAGAGGACCCGGGGGCGGGCGGTCGGTGCAGGTGCGGCCTCGGGCATGGCAGGCATTCTGTCAGGCGTGACCGGCACTCAGCTCGCCTGGTCCGTGTGGATCTCGGGCTCCGCCTCGCGGGCTGCGTCGGCGGCCTCCGGGCTCAGCACCACGGGCGGGGGTACGACGGTCACCAGCACGCGCGCGACCCGGCGCCCCTCGACCTCGCGGACCACGAGCCGGTGGTCCTCGAAGTCCACGGTGTCGCCGGCCTCGGGCACGCGGCCGAGCCGGGCCATGATGAAGCCGGCCAGGGTCTCGTAGGGGCCCTCGGGCAGCTCCACGCCGGTCTCGTCCTCGAAGTCGTCGAGGTTGAGCAGCCCGTCCACCTCGACGTCGCCGCCGCGCAGCCGGGTGGTCTCGGCCTCGTCGACGTCGTACTCGTCCTTGATGTCGCCGATGAGCTCCTCGACGAGATCCTCCATGGTCACGATCCCCGCGGTGCCGCCGTACTCGTCGGCGACGATCGCGAGGTGCGTGCCCTCGCGGCGCATGTCCGCGAGCGCGGCCAGCAGCGGGCGCGTCCACGGGAGTACCAGGGTCTGCCGGGACAGCTCGCCGACACGGACCGAGCGGTTGGCCATCTCCGGGTCGAGCAGGTCCCGCACGTGCACGAAGCCGATCACGTCGTCGGCGGAGCCGCGGATCACCGGGTACCGGGAGTGCGGCTGCGCCAGCGCGTCCTTGGCCGCCCGGTAGACCGGCGTGGAGGCGTCGAGGAAGTCGACCTCGGTCCGCGGGATCATCACCTCGCGGATCTGCCGGTCCCCCGCCTCGAAGACGTCCTCGACGATCCGCCGCTCCTCCTCGCCGAGGGTCTCGTGGGCGTTGACGAGCTCGCGGAGCTCCTCGTCGCTCATCTGCTCCTTCTGCGCGTCGGGGTCGCCGCCGAGCAGCCGCACCACGAAGTTGGTCGACTTCGAGAGCACCCAGATCACCGGGCGGGAGACCTTGGATACCTTGTCGATCATCGGCCCGAGCGCCAGCGAGAACGCCTCGGCGCGCTGGAGCCCGAGCCGCTTGGGCACGAGCTCGCCGAAGACAAGCGACATGTAGGAGATCGCGATCGTGACCAGGACGAGCGCGAGCGGGGAGGCCACGCCCGGCGGGATGCCCCAGTCCACGAGCACCGGGGTCAGGTCGCCCGAGAGCGTCGCGCCACCGAACGCGGCGGAGAGGAACCCGGCCAGCGTGACGCCGACCTGCACCGCGGCGAGGAACCGGTTCGGGTCCTCGTTGAGCTCGGCCACGATGCGGCCGCGCTTGCCACGCGTGGACAGCGCCCGGGCCTGCCCGTCGCGCAGGGAGACGAGCGAGATCTCAGCGGCGGCGAACACGCCGCCGATGAGGACGAAGACGACGACAAGCCCGATGTTGGCGAGCGTGCCGTTCATCGTCTTTGACCTTCATCCATGGGCACGAGGATAAGGGTTTGCCCCCCGCCCGCGTTAACGACAGGGTTCCGCCATGAGGTTCCCCGAGGTCCCCACGCTCTCCGACGGCACGGTCACCCTGCGCGCGCACCACATCGGCGACGCCGAGGGCGTCTACGAGCAGTGCCAGGACCCGCTCAGCCAGGAGTGGACCACGGTCCCGATCCCCTACTCCCGCGACGACGCGAAGCGGTTCGTGCGCGAGATCATGCCCGGGGGCTGGCGCGAGGACGTCGAGTGGGGGTTCGCCGTGGAGGCGCCCGACGACGACGGGACGCCCCGGTTCGCCGGGACCGTCTCGCTGCGCAACGAGCGGGAGGGCCGCGCCGAGGTCGCCTTCGGGGCCCACCCCTGGGCGCGGGGCCGCGGGGTGATGGCCCGCGCGCTGGAGCTGCTTCTCGCCTGGGGCTTCGAGGAGCGCGGCCTGCAGACCGTGGTCTGGTGGGCGAACCGGGGCAACTGGGCCTCCCGCCGGCTCGCCTGGCAGCTCGGGTTCTCGCTGGACGGCACGGTCCGCCAGTGGCTCCCGCAGCGCGGCGAGCTGCTCGACGCCTGGGTGGGCGTGCTGCTCGCGAGCGACGAGCGGGTCCCGCGCCACCCGTGGTACGCCGTGCCGCGCATCGTCGGGGCGAACGTCGTACTCCGCGGGCACCGGCCCGACGACCTCCCGCGGATCCAGGAGGCCTGCCTCGACGAACGGACCCGCCACTGGTTCGCCGACCTCCCCGACCCGTACACGCTCGAGGAGGCGCGGACGTACGTCGACGGCCGCACCGAGCACCGCGCCTCGGGCAGCGGCATCGGCTGGGTGGTCGCCGACCCGGCCACCGACGTGCTGCTGGCCAACATCTCGGTCTTCGACGTGAAGCACGGCCGGAGCGGCGAGATCGGCTACTGGGCGCACCCCGCGGCACGCGGCCGGGGCGTGACCACCGAGGCGTGCGGGCTGGTCGTCCGGCACGCCTTCCTCCCCGAGGACGTCGGCGGCCTGGGCCTGCAGCGGCTCACCGTCGGCGCGGCCGAGACCAACACCGCGTCGCGGCACGTCATCGAGACGAACGGCTTCGTGCAGACCGGGCGCGAGCGGGCCGGCTCGCGGCTGCGCGACGGCAGCGTCGTGGACACGATCCGCTACGACCTGCTCGCCTCGGAGCACACCCGCTGAGCTCGTCCGCGGGCCGCGAGCCTGGCGGCGGGGGTCAGACCCGTGCCGCGGCCGTCGTACGGCGGTGCAGGACGGCGGAGACGGCCAGCACCAGGAGCCCGGCCAGCGAGAGGCCGGCCCCCACCCAGCTCGGGGCGGAGTAGCCGAGGCCGGCCGCGATCACCAGGCCGCCGAGCCAGGCACCGAGCGCGTTCGCGGCGTTCAGCGAGGCGTGGTTCATCGCCGCGCCCAGCGTCTGCGCGTCGCCGGCGACCTGCATCAGCCGCATCTGCAGGTTGACCACGAGCACCGACCCGACGGTGGCGATCGTGAACACCGTGAGCAGCCCCGGCACGACCGCCTTCGCGGTGACGGTGAACAGGGCGAGGCTGAGCCCCATCGCGACCGAGGAGGCGATCAGCGACCGGAAGATCGACCAGTCCGCGAGGACCCCGCCCAGCATCGTGCCCAGCACTCCCCCGAGGCCGAAGGCCAGCAGGAACAGCGGGATCGCGCTCGAGGAGAGGCCGGTGACGTCGGTGACGGTCGGCGCGATGTAGGAGTACATCGCGAACATCCCGCCGAAGCCGACCGCTCCGACGAGGAGGGTCAGCCAGACCTGGGGCCGGGCGAAAGCGCCGAGCTCGCGGCGCCCGGTGGCCCCTGGGTCGGCGTCGGCGCGCGGCACGAACAGCGCGACCATCGCGACGGTGAGCAGCCCGAGCACTGTCACAGCCCAGTACGCCGAGCGCCAGCCGAGGTGCTGACCCATCCAGGTCGCCGCGGGTACGCCGACCACGTTCGCGACCGGCAGGCCCAGCATCACCAGGCTGACCGCGCGGCCTCGCCGGTGCGTCTCCACCAGCGAGGCGGCGACCAGCGAGGCGACCCCGAAGAACGCGCCGTGCGGGAGGCCGGCGAGGAAGCGGGCCGCGGTGAGCGACTCGTAGCTGACCGCGAGGGCGCTGCCCCCGTTGCCGACGGCGAACGCGAGCATCAACGCGAGCAGCAGGCCGCGGCGGGGCAGCTTCGCACCGAAGACCGCGATCAGGGGCGCACCGACCACCACCCCGAGGGCGTAGGCGGAGATCACGTGCCCGGCGGTCGGGATGGGGACACCGACGCCGGTGGCCATCTCGGGCAGCAGCCCCATCGTCACGAACTCGGTGGTACCGATCGCGAAGCCGCCCATGGCCAGCGCGATCGTGGCCAGGGTGACGTGACGGGTGCTGCGCGGGGAGGTCGTCGTGGGGCGGTCGGGCGCGGAGGTCGTCGCGGAGTTCGTCACGGGGTCCTTGTCCGGAGATGGTGCGGGGACGGTCGGCTGACGGCGTACGCAGCGCTCCTAGGTGCAAGGCCGGCGCGTACCGGACTATTCCGGAGCCGGGGCGTGACGCGCACTACGCGACGCCTGGGAGCGCTTCGCACCGGACCCGTCCTGGCCGGTGCCACAGCTGCCCCCGCGCTGAGCACCGGCGCCCGTCACCGGCACTCGGTCCCGGCTCACTCCCGGAGCGACCAGGCCCGGCGGGTCTCGGAGTCCCAGCGGCGGCAGTCCACGGCCGCCCCCTCCACCGGCGTGCCGCCACCCAGGGCCTCCAGGGCGCGGCCGACCTCGACCGCGCCGAGCCCGCGGGCCAGCGTCACGTGCGGCGTCCAGCGCCCGGGCTCGGTCAGCGGGTCGCCCAGCCCGTGGCGGCCCAGCGCCGCCGCGACCGCGGCGTGCAGGGCGAGCAGGCGGGTGTCCACGACGAGCAGCAGCACGAGAACGTAGCGGTGCCGTCCGAAGACCGCGACCGGGCCCAGCCGCACGGGCAGCGGCAGGGTCGCGGCCACCTCCCGCAGTCGCGGCTCCGCGGCCGGGTCGACGGCGTCGCGGACCGCCAGCGTCACGTGCGGGGCGTTGGTGGGACCGGTGTGCCGGGCCTGGCTGGGCAGCTCGGCCTCCACGAGCAGCTGCCACTGGTCGCGCACCCGGGTGTCCGTGGCGGGGTCCAGCAGCAGCTCGACCGACTGCATCCGCGTCTCCCCTCGACCCGTGGCGTGGTGGCCTGTGGCGTGGCCCGACCGTACAACGCGGGGAGGCTCCCGCGGCGCCGTACGGTCCCCGCGGAGACCGGTCGGGCGGCACCTGACGGCCCCGGGACCCTCCGGGGTGCGCCGGACGCGCCGGGACGCGCCGGGTGCGCGGGGGTGCACCGGCGCCGGGACGGCGGAAGGCGCCACCCGTCGGGACGGGTGGCGCCTTCGCTGCCTTCGAAACCGGACGGTGTCCGGCGGTGCGCTAGCCGAGCTTGGAGACGATCTGGTTGAACGTCGCGGACGGGCGCATCACCGCGACCGCCTTCTCCGGGTCGGGCCGGTAGTAGCCGCCGATCTCGGCCGGCGAGCCCTGGACGGCGAGCAGCTCCTCGTTGATCGTCGCCTCGTTGGCCGCCAGCGACTGGGCCAGCTCGGCGAAGGCCGCCGCGAGCTCGGCGTCCGCGGACTGCGCGGCGAGCTCCTGGGCCCAGTAGAGCGCCAGGTAGAAGTGGCTGCCGCGGTTGTCGATCTCCCCGGCGCGGCGGCTGGGCGACTTGTTCTCCATGAGGAACGTGCCGGTCGCCTTGTCGAGGGTCTCGGCGAGGATCTTCGCGCGGGCGTTGTCCGTGGTCTCGCCCAGGTGCTCGAAGCTCACCGCGAGCGCGAGGAACTCGCCCAGGCTGTCCCAGCGCAGGTGGTTCTCCTTGACCAGCTGCTGCACGTGCTTCGGGGCCGAGCCGCCGGCGCCGGTCTCGAACAGGCCTCCGCCGTTGATCAGCGGGACCACGGACAGCATCTTGGCGCTGGTCCCGAGCTCGAGGATCGGGAACAGGTCGGTCAGGTAGTCGCGCAGCACGTTGCCGGTGACCGAGATCGTGTCCTCGCCCTTGCGGATCCGCTCGAGCGAGAACGCCATCGCGTCGGCCGGCGCCATGATCTCGATCCGGAGGCCGTCCGTGTCGTGCTCGGTGAGGTACTCCCGCACCTTGGCGATCAGGTTCGCGTCGTGGGCGCGCGTCTCGTCGAGCCAGAAGACGGCCGGGTCACCGGTCGCCCGGGCCCGGGTGACCGCCAGCTTCACCCAGTCGCGGATCGGCACGTCCTTGGTCTGGCAGGCGCGCCAGATGTCGCCCGCGCTGACGGTGTGCTCGAGCAGGGCGTCGCCGTTGCCGTCGACCACGCGCACCGTGCCGGTGGTCGGGATCTCGAAGGTCTTGTCGTGGCTGCCGTACTCCTCGGCCGCCTGGGCCATCAGGCCCACGTTGGGCACCGATCCCATGGTCGCGGGGTCGAACGCGCCGTGGGCGCGGCAGTCGTCGATGACGACCTGGTAGATGCCGGCGTAGCTGCTGTCCGGGATCACCGCGAGCGTGTCGGCCTCGCCGCCGTCGGGGCCCCACATGTGGCCCGAGGTACGGATCATCGCGGGCATGGAGGCGTCCACGATCACGTCGCTGGGGACGTGCAGGTTGGTGATGCCCTTGTCGGAGTCGACCATGGCGAGGGCCGGACCCTCGTCGAGGCCCTGCTTGACCGAGGCCGCGATCGCGTCGCGCTGGTCGGCGGGGAGGGACTCGATCGCCTTGAGCAGCGCGCCGAGGCCGTCGTTGGGGCTGATCCCCGCAGCGGCGAGGGCCTCACCGTGCTCGGTGAAGAGCCGGGGGAAGAACGCGCGCACGACGTGGCCGAAGATGATCGGGTCGGAGACCTTCATCATCGTGGCCTTCAGGTGCACCGAGAACAGCACGCCCTCGGCCTTGGCCCTGGCGACCTGCTCGGTGAGGAACTCCCGCAGCGCGGCGACGCGCATGACGGTCGCGTCCACGACCTCGCCGGCCAGCACCGGCACGGACTCGCGGAGCACGGTGGTGGTGCCGTCGTCGCCGACGAGCTCGATCCGCAGCGAGCCGTCGGCCTCGACGACCGCGGACTTCTCGTTGGAGCGGAAGTCGTCGGCGTCCATGTGCGCGACGTTGGTCCTGGACTCGGCCGTCCAGGCGCCCATCGAGTGCGGGTGCTTGCGGGCGTACTGCTTGACCGAGGCGGGGGCGCGGCGGTCGGAGTTGCCCTCACGCAGGACGGGGTTGACGGCGCTGCCCTTGACCTTGTCGTAACGGGCGCGCGCCTCCTTCTCCTCGTCGGTCCTCGGGTCGTCGGGGTAGTCCGGCAGGTCGTAGCCCTGCTCCTGGAGCTCCGCTACCGCGGCCTTGAGCTGCGGGATCGAGGCGCTGATGTTCGGCAGCTTGATGATGTTGGCCTCGGGCCGCTTGGCGAGCTCGCCGAGCTCCGCGAGGGCGTCGTTCATCTGCTGCTCGGGCCGCAGCCGCTCGGGGAAGCTGGCGATGATGCGGCCGGCGAGGGAGATGTCGCGCGTCTCCACGTCCACCCCGGCGGTGGAGGCGTAGGCCTGGATCACCGGGAGGAAGGAGTGGGTGGCCAGAGCAGGCGCTTCGTCCGTGTAGGTGTAGATGATCTTCGAGTCCGTCACCGAGGCTCCGTTTCCGCGTTACGGGGAATAGTTTCTTGACGTCAAGATATCTCATGCGGGCCGTACGGCGGCCGCGCCCCCATCCTGCCCGCACCACGAGGGCCGCCCTCGCCGACCGTACGCGCCCCCGGTCGTCCGTACCAGGGTGCGCCCTGGCGCACGCTGCTACGGACGACCACGGCGTGAACCCGGGGCTGCCCAGGGGCAGGGGCGCTGCTAGCGTCGCATCGTCCCTCGAGAACAAGGAGTCGTCGTGAGCAAGACCCCCGTCAAGGTCGCCGTCACCGGTGCCGCCGGCCAGATCGGCTACAGCCTGCTTTTCCGGATCGCCAGCGGAGCCCTGTTCGGTCCGGACACCCCCGTCGAGCTGCGGCTCCTCGAGATCACCCCGGCGCTCGGCGCGCTCGAAGGCGTGGTCATGGAGCTCGACGACTGCGCGTTCCCGACCCTCGCCGGGGTCGAGATCGGCGACGACGCGAACACCATCTTCGACGGCGCGAACCTCGCCCTGCTCGTCGGCGCCCGCCCCCGTACCAAGGGCATGGAGCGCGGCGACCTGCTCGAGGCCAACGGCGCGATCTTCACCGGGCAGGGCAAGGCGCTCAACGACAACGCCGCCGACGACATCCGGATCGGCGTCACCGGCAACCCGGCGAACACCAACGCGCTGATCGCGATGACCAACGCCCCCGACATCCCGCGTGAGCGCTTCTCCGCGCTGACCCGCCTGGACCACAACCGGGCGATCTCGCAGCTGGCCGCGAAGACCGGCGCCTCCGTCACCGACATCACCAAGATGACGATCTGGGGCAACCACTCCGCCACCCAGTACCCCGACATCTTCCACGCGGAGATCGCCGGCAAGAACGCCGCCGAGGTCGTCGGCGACCAGAGCTGGATCGAGAACGACTTCATCCCGACCGTCGCCAAGCGCGGCGCCGCGATCATCGAGGCGCGCGGCTCCTCGTCCGCGGCCAGCGCCGCCTCGGCCACGATCGACGCGGCCCGCGACTGGCTGACCGGCAGCAAGAAGGACGACTGGGTCTCGATGGCGGTCGTCTCCGACGGCTCGTACGGTGTCCCCGAGGGCCTCATCTCCTCCTTCCCCGTCACCACGTCGGGGGGCAGCTGGGAGATCGTCCAGGGCCTGGAGATCGACGACTTCTCGCGCACGAAGATCGACGCCAGCACCGCCGAGCTCGCCGAGGAGCGCGACGCGGTCAAGGAGCTCGGCCTCATCTGAGCACCGCACGTCCCCGGAAACGGGGCGTGTCCACCTCGTGGGCACGCCCCGTTTCCGCGTCCCGGACCACTGGACCAGACCCCTCGCGAGACGGACCAGCCCATTCCTCGTCCGAATCCCGGAGATCTGCCTAGGCTGCCTCCGTGGGACGACTGAAGGTGCTCGAGAGAGCCGCGGGGCTGGCTCCGGGAGACCATGGCTCCTGGGCCTACGACGACGACGCCGGCTTCCACCGGGCGGTCACCGAGTACTTCGCCGAGGGACGCGACCGCGGCGAGCAGCTGGTCTACGTCGGGAACGGCCCGGAGGGCGCGCTCGCCGACCACCTCCGCGGCCTGGGGCAGCGGGAACGGCTGCTCGACTCCGGCCAGCTCCGCCTCCACTCGGTGCAGGACATCTTCGATGGCACCGCCCCCTTCGACCCCGCCGCGCGGGCCGAGGAGTTCTGGCGCCAGGCGGACCAGGCCGTGGCCGACGGCTACCCCGGCCTGCGCTTGCTGGGCGACGTCACCGCGCTGGTCGCGGACCCCGCCGCCCTCCCCCAGCTCCTCGACTACGAGTTCGGCGTGGACCGGCTGATGGCGGGGAGCACCGCCACCGGCCTGTGCGCCGTCGACCAGCGGCGTGCCGGGAATAGTTGGGCGCGCGCGGCCGCGGTGCACGGGATCCAGCACCTGACGTCGGGGCGATCCGCGTTCGCCGTACGCCTCTCCGGCGAGACCGTCGACCTTGTCGGCGAGGTGGACATCGCCAACACCGCCGACCTCGTCGCGCTGCTCGAAGCGGTCCGGCGCGCGACCCGTGGGCCGCTGCGGCTGCGGCTGGCCGACCTCGACTTCATCGACGTGGGCGGCACCCGCGCGCTCGCCCTCTTCGAGCAGGACATGGCAGCGCACGGCAGGCCGGTCCGGTTCGAGCAGCTGAGCCGGGCCGCACTCCGCACGCTGCGCCTGTTCGGGCTGGGAGAGGCCCCGTGAGCGGCGCCCCCCGCACCGTGGGCGGCTGGACCGGCTACGGCTTCGCCCACGAGGCGTGCGTGTACGACACCGACGCCGCGGTCCGCGCCCGCGTGCTTCCCTTCGTCGAGGAGGGTCTCGACCGCGGGGAGCCGGTCGTGGTGGTCGCCGGGGACGCCGTGCGCCACATGCTCGACGCCGCGCTCGGCAAGCGCGTCGACGACCTCGAGGTCTACGCGCCGTCGGACTCCTTCTGGTTCGGTGGGCACGAGACGCTGGCGACGTACTACGAGTCGATGCAGCCGCTGCTCGAGGCGGGCGTCCCCTGGCGCCTGGTCGGCGAGCCCACCTGGCTCGCGACGCCCGGAGGGGAGGTGTGGAGCCGGTTCGAGTCGGTGGCCAACGTCGCCTTCGCGGACTTCCCCTACTACAGCCTCTGCCTGCACGACCGGCGGCGGCTCGACCCCGCGCTGGTGCGGGCCCAGCTCCGCGTGCACCCCACGGTGTGGGACGGGCACCAGCCGGTCCGCTCCCCCGACTACCAGCCCACCGAGGCCTACCTGCGGTCGGTCGAGCCCGCCTGGAGCGCACCCCCGGCCGAGCACAGCACGCTGGGCATCACCGACGTCGTCACCGCCCGCGCCGACCTCCGGGGGTGGCTGGACACCCGGACCGTGCCCTCCCGTGCGAGCGAGGTGCTGCTCGCCGTCTACGAGCTGGTGACCAACGCGCTGCGGGCCGCCGGCGCCGCCGAGGTGGCCCAGTGGACCGACGGCATGCATGTCGTGTGGCAGATCAGCGACGGCGGCCCAGGGTTCGACGACGCCATCGCCGGCTACGTCCCGCCGCCGCCCGGCCTCGAGTCGGGGCGGGGGCTGTGGCTGGCCCGGAGCCTGGCCGACGACTCCACCCTGCGCGGCACCGCCGCCGGGACCGCGGTGCGGCTGCTGTTCCGGCACGACGAGGTCGTCCGGAGGCAGATGGCCGGCTGAGCCGGCCGCCGCTACCCGAGCTGTTCGGGTACGACGACGGCGAGCACCATCAGCGCGACCCCGGCGACGGCCAGCATGACCACGTCGGACGCCTTCCGCCGCACGCGCAGCATCCCGGCGCGGCGCTCCGGCAGCACCAGGCGGCAGGACGACCCGACGAGCAGGCCGGCGCCGATCCAGCTGACCCCGGTGCGCCAGGCGCCTGCGAGCGTGATCGCGAGCCCGGTCAGGGTCATCGCGACGACGACCAGGTACACGGCGCCGCCGAAGGTCTGCGGGCGTCGCCCGGGGTTGTCCTCGAGGATCACGGGGCCGCGCTCAGGCCGGGAGGGACAGCTCGGCGGAGCGGACGATGTTCGAGAGCAGCATCGCGCGCGTCATCGGCCCGACCCCGCCGGGGTTCGGCGAGACCCAGCCGGCGACGTCGTACACGTCGCGGGCCACGTCACCGGCGATCTTTCCCTCGGCGTCACGGGAGACGCCGACGTCGAGCACGGCCGCACCGGGCTTGACCATGTCCCCGCGGATGATGCCGGTGACCCCGGCGGCGGCGACCACGATGTCGGCCTCGCGCACGTGCTTGGCCAGGTCCCGGGTGCCGGTGTGGCACAGGGTCACGGTGGCGTTCTCGCTCCGGCGGGTCAGCAGCAGGCCCAGCGGGCGGCCCACCGTCACGCCGCGACCCACCACGCACACCTCGGCTCCCGCGATCGGGACCTCGTGGCGGCGGAGCAGCTCGACGATCCCGTTGGGCGTGCACGGGAGCGGCGCGTCCTTGCCGAGCACCAGCCAGCCCAGGTTCGTCGGGTGCAGGCCGTCAGCGTCCTTGGCGGGGTCCATCAGGCCGAGGACGTGGTTCTCGTCCATGTGCTTCGGCAGCGGCAGCTGCACGATGTAGCCGGTGCAGTCGGGGTTCGCGTTGAGCTCGGCGACCGCCTCCTCGACCGCGGACTGCGGCGCGTCCTCGGGCAGGTCGACCCGGATCGAGGTGATCCCGACCTCGGCGCAGTCGCGATGCTTGCCGGCGACGTACCACCGGCTGCCCGGGTCGTCGCCGACGAGGACCGTCGCCAGCCCGGGGACCACGCCCTGCTCGCGGAGCTTGGTGACCCGCTCGGCCAGCTCCGCCTTGATCGCGGCCGCGGTGGCCTTGCCGTCCAGAATCTGTGCCGTCACGTCGTGCATCCTCCCATGTCGCGGGCGGTCAGGGCGGTGGTCCGGGTCAGTGGAAGAAGTGCCGCGTGCCGGTGAGGTAGAGCGTCACGCCTGCGGCCTTCGCGGCCTCCACGACCTCGGCGTCGCGCACCGAGCCACCGGGCTGGACGACCGCGGCGACCCCCGCGTCGAGCAGGATCTGCAGGCCGTCGGCGAACGGGAAGAACGCGTCGGACGCGGCGACCGAGCCGGCCGCCCGCTCCCCGGCCCGCGACACCGCGAGCCGGGCCGAGTCGACCCGGTTCACCTGGCCCATCCCGACGCCGACCGAGGCGCCGTCGTGGGCGAGCAGGATCGCGTTGGACTTCACCGAGCGGCACGCCTTCCAGGCGAACGCCAGGTCGGCGAGCACGGCCTCGCTCGCGGCCTCCCCGGTGGCGAGGGTCCACGCCGACGGGTCGTCCCCGCCCCCGTCGACCTCGGCGTCGACCGCGTCGCGAGCCTGGAGCAGCAGCCCGCCGGAGATCGGCCGCATCTCCACGCCGCCCCGCTCGAGCGGTGCGCACTGGATCAGCCGGATGTTCTTCTTCGCGGAGAGGACCTCCACCGCACCCTCGTCGTACCCGGGGGCGACGACGACCTCGGTGAAGATCTCCGCCACCTGCTCGGCCATCGCCCGGGTGACCGGCACGTTGGTGGCGATCACGCCGCCGAACGCGGAGACCGGGTCGCAGGCGTGCGCCTTGCGGTGCGCCTCGGCCACGTCGGCGCCGACCGCGATGCCGCACGGGTTGCCGTGCTTGATGATCGCCACCGCGGTCCGGTCGAAGTCGTAGGCGGCGCGGCGGGCGGCGTCGGCATCGATGTAGTTGTTGTAGGACATCTCCTTGCCGTGCAGCTGGGTCGCCTGCGCCAGCCCCGGCGTCGGCGCGAAGCCGTTGGTGTAGAGGGCCGCGCGCTGGTGCGGGTTCTCGCCGTAGCGCAGCACCGCGCTCTTGTCCCAGGTGGCGCCCATCCACGCCGGAAACCCGGTGCCCTCGGAGGTGTCGGTGAGGACGTTGCCCATCCACGAGGCGACCGCCACGTCGTACGTCGCGGTGTGCACGAACGCCTCGGCCGCGAGCCGCTGCCGCTCGGCGAGGGTGAACCCGCCGCCGGAGGCCGCGGCCAGCACGTCGGCGTACCGGGCCGGGGAGGTCACGATCGCCACGCTCGGGTGGTTCTTCGCCGCCGCCCGGACCATCGAGGGTCCGCCGATGTCGATCTGCTCGACGCACTCGTCGGGGGTGGCGCCCGACAGCACCGTGTCGGCGAACGGGTAGAGGTTGGAGACGACGAGGTCGAACGGCTCCACGCCGAGCTCCTCGAGCTGGGCGCGGTGGGTCTCGAGCCGCAGGTCGGCCAGGATGCCGGCGTGCACCTTCGGGTGCAGCGTCTTCACGCGGCCGTCGAGGCACTCGGGGAAACCCGTCAGCTCCTCGACCCGGGTGACCGGGACGCCCGCGTCGGCGATCCGCGCCGCCGTCGACCCCGTGGAGACCAGGGAGACCCCGGCCTCGTTCAGCCCCCGGGCCAGCTCCTCCAGACCGGTCTTGTCGTAGACCGAGACGAGTGCCCGCTTGATCGCCCTCTTGCCGTCCGTCACTGTCCGAACCGGACCTTCCTGTCGGTGATGGTGAATCCTTCACGGGCCATCCGGCCCACGCACTCCACGAGCATGGCCCGCTCGGCGACCTTGATCCGCTCGTGCAGCGAGGCGACGTCGTCGTCGTCCTCCACGCGGACCACGGTCTGCTCGACGATCGGGCCGGTGTCGACGCCCTCGTCGACCACGAACAGCGTCGCACCCGTGACCTTGACGCCGTACGCCAGCGCGTCGGCGGGGCCGCTCATCCCCGGGAACGCCGGCGACAGCGCCGGGTGGGTGTTGACGCAGCGGCCGCCGAACTCGGCGAGGAACGCCGGGCCGGTCAGCTTCATGAACCCGGCGAGGACCACGAGGTCGGGGTCGTGCTTGCGGACCGCCGCGGTCAGCTCGCGGTCCCACTCGTCGCGGGAGGGGTGGTCGCGGACCTTGCGCACGAACGTCGGGATCCCGGCCCGCTCGGCCCGGGCCAGGCCCTCCACGGCCTCCCGGTCGGCCCCGACGGCGACGACGTCGACCCCGTACGACGGGTCCGCGGAGGCGTCGAGCAGCGCCTGGAGGTTCGTGCCCGCCCCGGAGACGAGCACCACGACGCGCGCAGGCCTGTGGGGGGCGGAGGTCGGGGGCACGCGGACAGGCTACCGACCGCGACCGGGTCAGTCCGCCCGGGACTGCTCCGTGGACGCACCGTCCGAGGGGTCACCCGCCGCGGCCCGACGTACCCGCCAGCAGGCCAGCACGCCGCCGACCAGGCCGCCGGCGCCGAGCGCGACGGCGCCGGCGAGCAGGGTCTGCAGGGGGAACGCGCCGACGTCGGCCATCCGGCCGGGGCCGGCGGCACCGCCGGCGAGCAGGACCACCATCGTGAACAGCAGCGCGCCGGCGACCCCGGACCCCAGCCCGAGCGCCGCGGCGGCGTCGTACCGGTCGACCCGCGCGCGCCGGACGGCCAGCCGTGCGGCGACCGCCGCGAGCAGGACCGGGACGGCGAGCAGACCGGTCGTCCACCACGGGGTGGGGCCGTCGCCGGGGAGCGCGGCGAGGAGCGGGAAGGCGGGGACGGGGCCGAGGACGACGACGGTCGGCGAGACCAGCGTGCCGGTGCCGACCATGAACCCCGGCCCGAGCAGGTACGCGCCGGCGAGCAGCACCGCGTTCGGCACGAACGCGATCCCGACCAGCGTGTACATCAGCCCGCCGGGACCGTCGGTGTGCAGGCGGGACAGCACCGTCGCGGCGGCGCCGATGTCGAGCAGCAGCGCGGCCGTGACGAGCACCGCGCCCGCGGCCAGCATCAGCAGCAGCACCGCGAAGGCACCGGTGGCCACCACCGAGGCCCACCCGGGCAGCGCGGAGCGGACCAGGCCACCCCGGCCCGCTCCGCGGGCGATGCCGGCGGCACCGGCGAGGAAGGAGAGCACGAAGCCGCCGACGAAGGCGCGCCCGAGGCCGGGCTCGGCCTGGTGGTGCGAGGCGAGCACCGCGGTGACCACCGCCACCAGGGAGTACACCCCGGACAGCACGGTCGCCCCGGTCAGCACCCCGCGCAGGTCGTCGACCGCCGACGTCGCACCCACCCAGCAGGCGAGCCGGTACGTCACGTAGCCGCACAGCACGGCCAGCCCCAGCGGAACCACGGTGACCGTCGCGGACGGCAGCGCCAGGTGCGCGCCGTGGCCGAGCAGCCAGGCGTCGGCGCCGACCCGGATCGCGTCGCGGGTGTCCCCGTACCGCCCCGCGTCGGCGGCGAACCACCCGGCGAGGCCGAGCGCCATGCAGACGAGCAGCACCGACCCGGCGGACACCGCCCCGGCGACGGCCGAGGTGACCGTGAGCGGTCGGCCGGGGTCGGCCTCGGCGGAGGCGCGGCGGGTCAGGGTGCTCAGCAGGTCAGTCATCCCTCCCGATCTTCGCCCAGCCGCGGGGGCTCCCCGCGCCGCCACGCCGGGACGTAGCGCGCTTCACACGCACGGCCGCGGCACGGCTGGCTCGCGGTGCGGTCGCCGGGTGAAGTACCGTTCTGGGTTGGTCGGTGAGAGTACGGCGAAGGGCGGGACCATGGCTCAGGAGGAGGAGTTCGACTCCTTCTACCTCGGGACCCGTCGCGCCCTCGTGCTCCAGGCGTTCGCGCTGACCGGGGACCTGGCCGCGGCGCAGAGCGCGGTCCGCGACGCCTACGTCGCCGCCTGGCACCACTGGCGCAAGGTTTCGTCCTACCCGGACCCGCAGGACTGGGTCCGCCCGCGCGCCTGGCAGCTCGCGCAGCGTCGGCACACCGCCCGCCTCTGGCACCGCACCAAGGACATCTCCGCCGACGACCGCGCGGTCCTCGACGCTCTGCACAAGCTCCCCGTCGGACAGCGGCGGGCCCTGCTGCTCATCCAGCTGGCCGGCGTACCCATGGCCGACGCCGCCCGCGAGCTGAACTGGCCCCAGGAGGTCGCCGAGCGCAACCTCCAGGCGGCCAGCGCCAACCTCGCGGTCGCCCTCGACACGGACTCGGCGGGGCTCCGGGCGCGGCTGCTGTCCCTGGCCGGCGCGGCGAGCCAGGCCACGCTGCCCAGGGCCTCGATCGTGCGCCGGGCCGGCCGGAAGCGCCGCCGCTCGCACAGCCTCGTCGCCACCGCGACCGTGGTCTTCCTCGCCGTCGCCTCCGGGGCCTTCGCCCACGAGCCGACCGCCGAGGACTCCGCCGACGCGCCGCTGCTCGCCCCGCCGTCCGGCAGCTCCGGGGGCCAGTCCACCGGCCAGGTGACCGAGGAGCGGTCCACCCTGCCCTCGGCGACCGACCTGCTGACCGCCGGCGACGTGGACGCGCTCGGCAAGGGGCAGCGATGGCGGGTGGTCCGCACCCACGACAACACAGACGGCGACGGCATCAACACCGTGTGCCAGCAGGCCCGGTTCGCCGACCCCGACGGCCTCTCCGCGATGGTCCGCGAGTTCAAGGCGTCGGGGTCTCCGCGCCGCTCGGCGATCCAGACCATGGAGATCTCGGCCTCCCGGGAGCAGGCCGAGGACGCCTACGCGACCACCGTCGGCTGGTACGCCGGCTGCCCCGACGGCCGCCTACAGCTGCGCCGCACGCTCGACGTCCGCAAGGTCGGCGACCAGGCCACCGTCCTGGAGCTCCAGTCGCGGACCAGGCCGACCACCAGCTACTCCGTCGCGGTGGCCCAGGTCGGCCAGGTCGTGACGTCCACGGTCGGCACGACCGTGCGCGGCGACTCCGCCCCCGCCGCCAAGACGGTCGGCGTCCTCGCGACGTCGGCCCGGGCGATCTGCGAGCGGGCGGGCGAGGGCGGCTGTGCGGCCAAGCCCCGGACCCGGTTCGCCCCACCCCCGCCGTCGGGCGAGGAGGCAGGGATCCTGGCCACCGTGGACCTCCCGCCGATCGCGGGCCTGGACGAGCCGTGGGCGGCGACCGAGCCGACCGGGGCCGCGAGGAACCCGTCCGAGACCACCTGCGACCGCGCCAGCTTCAAGGCCGACGGTGCCACGCGTACCCGCACCCGGACCTTCCTCGTGCCCGGGGAGCGGTTGCCGCCCCAGTTCGGGCTGTCGGAGACCTACGGCACCTTCCGCACCTCCCGCGCCGCCGAGCGGTTCCTCGACGAGATCCGCGGCCGGTTCGACGCCTGCGAGGACCGGGACCTGGCGACCCAGGTGCTCGCGCCCCGGACGCTCGGCAGTGCCCGCGAGGGGTTCGACGCCTCGACCTGGCAGCTGGAGACCGAGGTCTCCGACTCCGAGACGGTGCGGTTCGACGTGGGCTTCGTCCGCGTCGGCAAGACCGTGGCACAGCTGACCTTCGCCCCGGCCGGCAGCGCCGAGATGACGCCGGTGCAGTTCCGCGACCTGGTGCTGCGTGCCGCGGACCGGCTCCGCGAGCTCGCCTGAGGCTGGCCCTAGAGTCGGCTCATGCCTGCACTCCCCGCCCACCTCGACCGCGACGTCGCCCTCGCCCGTGACCGGGCGAACCCGCTGCGTGACCGCCGCGACCTGTTCCTGCTGCCCGAGGGCACCGTCTACCTCGACGGGAACTCCCTCGGCGCCCTGCCCCGGGCGGTCCCGGAGCGGCTCCAGGAGACGGTGACCGCGGAGTGGGGGCGCGACCTCATCTCGTCGTGGAACACCGCGGACTGGATCAACCTCCCCCGCCGGGTCGGCGCCCGGATCGGCGGCATCCTCGGGGTGTCCGGCGAGGACGTCTGGGTCAGCGACAGCACCAGTGTCAGCCTGTTCAAGACGATGGTGGCGGCCTGCCGGCTCCGGCCGGGACGCCGGGCGATCGTGCTGGAACGGGCGACCTTCCCCACCGACGGCTACATCGCGGCGAGCGTGGCCAGGATGCTCGACCTCGAGCTGCGCTGGTGCGACTCGGCCGACCCCGTCGCGGCCATCGACGAGGACGCCGCGCTGGTCTCCCTGACCCACGTCGACTTCCGCACCGGCGAGATGCTCGACCTGCCCGGGGTCACCCGCGCCGCCCACGACGCCGGCGCGCTGGTCCTCTGGGACCTCTGCCACTCGACGGGCGCGGTCCCGGTCGACCTGGTCGGGCCCGGCGTCGACTTCGCGGTGGGCTGCACCTACAAGTACCTCAACGGCGGGCCCGGCTCGCCGGCGTTCATGTACGTCGCCCCGCGGCTCCAGGCCGACCTCGACCAGCCCCTCTCGGGGTGGATGGGCCACGCCCGCCCGTTCGACATGGAGCTCGGCTACGAGCCGGTCGCCGGCGTCGGCCGCCTCGCCTCGGGGACCCCGCCGGTGCTGGCGCTCAGCGCGCTCGAGGCCGCCCTCGGCGTCTTCGAGGGGGTCGACCCGGCCGAGCTGCGCGCGGCGTCGCTGTCGCTGACCGACTACTTCATCGAGCTGGTCGACGTACGACTCGGCGGCGCCCTCGAGGTGGTCACGCCCCGCGAGCACGCCCGGCGCGGAAGCCAGGTCTCGCTGCGCCACCCCGACGCGTACGGCATCGTGCAGGCCCTGCTCGCCCGCCGGGTGGTCGGCGACTTCCGCACGCCCGACGTGGCCCGCTTCGGCTTCGCCCCGCTCTACGTCACCCACGCCGACGTGTACGACGCCGTGGACCACCTAGTCGCGGTGATGGCGGAGGAGGAGTTCCGGCGGCCGGAGTACGCCACCCGGAACGTCGTGACCTGACCGTGACGAATCCGGGTGCAACCGGACGCCTCGCCGGGGCGTAGAACCAGGGCAGGGCGGCCCACGGCACGGCACGTTCTGTCGGGCAGCACCACGACGACTACGGGGGTAGTACATGGATGCGGAGGAGTTCGACAGCTTCTACACCGCGTCCTTCAGCCGGCTGGTGGGACAGATCCACGCGATGATCGGTGACCGCGACGAGGCGCAGGAGTGCGTCCAGGAGGCGTTCGTCCGGGCGTGGTCACACCGTCGCCAGCTGGAGAAGGCACACGCACCCGAGGCCTGGGTGCGCACCACGGCGTACCGCCTCGCGGTGAGCAGATGGCGGCGCACGGTCCGCGCTCGCCGCGACCCCGACCGGGCGCTCCAGCGCCGCGAGAGCGCAGCCGAGCTCAGCCCCGACCACGTCGCCCTGGTCCATGCCCTGCGCGAGCTCCCCGAGGCCCAGCGCCGGGCGATCGTGCTCCACCACATGTGCGACCTGCCCGTCGTCGAGGTCGCCGCCGAGACCGGCGTACCCGTCGGCACCGTCAAGGCCCGCCTCAGCCGCGGCCGCACCGCCCTCATGTCGCTGCTCGGCGACGGCCCCGCCGACGACCTGGAAGGAGTGAGCCATGCGTGACCCCCTCGACGAGCTGAAGAACCTCAGCGGCAACCTGGACGCACGCCCGCTGCCACCGGCAGAGGTCCGCCGCCGCGGCAACCGGATGCGCCGGCGCCGCACCGCCTTCCAGGCAGTCGGTGCCGCCGCAGCCGTCGCCGTCATCGCCTCCGGCGGTGCGTTCGTGACCGGCAACCTGACCAGCGCCGAGCCTCCTGTAGGCCCTGCCATGTCGACGTCCCCGTCGCCGTCTCCGTCGGCCTCTGCCTCGGCGGCTCCGGCGGTCCAGAGCGAGATCCCCGAGGACTTCCCGGTCGCCCAGGACATCGACGCCCCCGAAGGGGTGGACTCCACCGACCTCCTCCGCGACGACGCCACCGACCAGTCCTGGTACGGCCTGCCGTGCTCGGCCCCCGGACAGGAGGTCACGTTCCCCGGGGACGACCGGCGCACCGCCGCCCGCCGCGTCTGGGTCGAGGGTGACTTCTGGGGCAAGAGCCGGCAGCTGTTCGTCTACGAGGACCACGTGGCCGCCGACCGCGCTCTCACCGCGCTCAAGAAGGCGGCCGATGCCTGCCTAGGGGCTGACACACCTCCCGGCGCTCAGCCGATGGACTGGAACTACGAGTGGTCCCCCGGCAACGAGACCACGCCCTCCTGGCTGATCGCCCAGGGCTCCACCATCGCCGACGGCTCCCACCCGTTCTTCGTCGACCTCACCGTCACCCAGGTCGGCCGGTCGGTGTTCGTCTCGCGGTCCGGACGGAGCCAGAAGGAGCGCCTGCCCTGGCAGCGGCTCGAGGACTCCCACGAGGCGGTGCTGCGCGCAGCGTGGTGCCTGTGGATGGAGGGCCCGTGCGGGAGCGTGACCCCCGAGGAGTCGGCGTCGTTCGACAAGGAGACGATCGCCCGCGGGCTGCCGAACCCCGGCGGCGACGTGCCGGAGTGGACGTGGACCGAGGATGACCCGCTGTCCGCGGTCGCCTGCGGCGGTCCCGAGAACCTGCCCAGCCAGCCGACGGCCAGCTTCCGCGTCGAGGTATCACCTCCGGACGAGAACGCCTGGCGGCACCTGCTGGTGTTCGGGACCGAGCAGGCGGCGTCCGACGCCCTGAGGCAGCTGCGATCCTCGGCGGTCGTCTGCAACGAGATCCTCGGCACGTCGGCGGACGACCCCACCGACCCCTCGGAGATGCGCTGGTCGCTGGAGGAGTACGACGGCTCGCCCGCCGTCCTGGGGATCGACGGCCTGGTGTACGCCGACGACACGGACACGCGCGTCCCGGGCCGGACGCTGACCCGAGTCGTCCAGGTCGGCCGTGCCCTGCTCGTCGCCCAGCTCTCCGACTCCTCGTCCGCGGCAGGTGAGGACGCGGCCGCCGCGAAGCTCAACGCCGATGTCGCGAGCATCGCCGGGGAGATGTGCGTCTTCGCCGACGGGTCGTGCGAGGCCGGCTGACGGCGAAGGCCGCCGCACCCCGAGGGGTACGGCGGCCTTCGTACGTCTCCTGGCCCGGACGGGTCAGAGGTTCTGCAGGATCTCCCGCATCAGCTGCGCGGTCTCGGACGGCGTCTTGCCGACCCTGACCCCGGCGGCCTCGAGGGCCTCCTTCTTGGCCTGCGCGGTGCCCGACGAGCCGGACACGATGGCGCCGGCGTGGCCCATGGTCTTGCCCTCGGGGGCGGTGAACCCGGCGACGTAGCCGACCACCGGCTTGGTCACGTTGTCCTTGATGTACGCCGCGGCACGCTCCTCGGCGTCGCCGCCGATCTCGCCGATCATCACGATCGCGTCGGTCTCCGGGTCGTCCTGGAACGCCTGGAGGCAGTCGATGTGCGTCGTACCGATGATCGGGTCGCCGCCGATGCCCACGGCGGAGGAGAAGCCGAAGTCACGCAGCTCGTACATCATCTGGTAGGTCAGCGTGCCGGACTTCGACACGAGGCCCACGCGGCCGCCCTTGGAGATGTCGGCGGGGATGATGCCGGCGTTGGACTTGCCGGGGCTGATCAGGCCCGGGCAGTTGGGGCCGATGACCCGGGTGGTGCCCTTGGCCTGTGCGTAGGCGAAGAGCTCCGCGGTGTCGTGCACCGGGACGCCCTCGGTGATCACGACGACGAGCGGCATGCCCGCGTCGACGGCCTCGACCACGGCGCCCTTGGTGCCGGCCGGCGGCACGAAGACCACCGACACGTCGGCGCCGGTCTTCTCCATGGCCTCGGCGACGGAGCCGAAGACCGGGACGGCGGTGCCGTCGAAGTCGATCTCCTGGCCGGCCTTCTTCGGGTTCACGCCACCGACGATGCTCGTGCCCGAGGCGATCATCCGGCGGGTGTGCTTCTGACCCTCCGAGCCGGTCATGCCCTGGACGATGACCTTGCTGTTCTCGTTGAGGAAAATTGCCATCTCTTCAGACCTCTACTTCGCTGCCAGCTCGGCGGCGCGGTCGGCCGCACCGTCCATCGTGTCGACCAACGTCACCAGCGGGTGGTTGGCGTCGTCGAGGATCCGGCGACCCTCCTCCACGTTGTTGCCGTCGAGGCGGACCACGAGCGGCTTGTTCGCCTCGTCGCCGAGCAGCTCGAGCGCGTGCACGATGCCGTTCGCGACCGCGTCGCAGGCGGTGATCCCGCCGAAGACGTTGACGAACACGCTCTTGACCTGCGGGTCGCCCAGGATGATGTGGAGACCGTTCGCCATCACCTCGGCGGAGGCGCCGCCCCCGATGTCGAGGAAGTTGGCCGGCTTGACGCCCGAGTGGGCCTCACCGGCGTAGGCGACGACGTCGAGGGTGGACATGACCAGGCCCGCGCCGTTGCCGATGATCCCGACCTCGCCGTCGAGCTTGACGTAGTTGAGGCCCTTCTCCTTGGCCTGCGCCTCGAGCGGGTCGGCGGCGGCCTTGTCCTCGAACTGCGCGTGGTCGGGGTGGCGGAAGTCGGCGTTCTCGTCGAGGGTGACCTTGCCGTCGAGCGCCTCGAGGTGCCCATCGCCCAGCCGGACCAGGGGGTTCACCTCGACCAGCGAGGCGTCCTCCTCGATGAAGACCTTCCACAGCTTCTTGACGACGTCCTTCGCCTCGTCGGCGACCTCCGCCGGGAAGCGGGTCGCGGCGACGATCTCGGCGGCCTTGGCGTCGTCGACACCGGTACCCGGGTCGATGGAGACCTTCGCGACGGCGTCGGGGTTGGTCCTCGCGACCTCCTCGATCTCGACACCACCCTCGATGCTCGCGATGCACAGGTAGTTGCGGTTCGCCCGGTCGACGAGGAAGGAGAAGTAGTACTCCTCCGCGATGTCGGCGGTCGGGGCGATGAGGACCCGGTGGACCGTGTGGCCCTTGATGTCCATGCCGAGGATGTCGTTCGCGCGGGCCACGGCCTCGTCGGGGTCCTCGGCCAGCTTCACGCCACCGGCCTTGCCCCGTCCGCCGATCTTCACCTGCGCCTTGACGACGACCCTGCCACCGTTGGCTTCGGCGGCCGCGGCGGCGTCGTCCGCCTTCTCGACCACAGTGCCGAGGGTGACCGGCACGTCATGCTTCGCGAAGAGCTCCTTCGCTTGGTACTCCATCAGGTCCACGGTTCAGCCCGTCCTATCGGTTCTTCCGGCCTGCAAGCTTGCCTGGGCATTTGCACCGCCGACACTAGACCTGTAACCCCCGTCACGACCACGTAGGGTCCGTCACACCGGCACCTCGCCACGTCCGCGCTCACCGCGCGGGCCGAGCGCCTTCCCCGCGTACCTCGCGGGCATCCGGCCGGACTCCACCAGCCACACGACGGTGTCGCGGACCGTCCTGTCGAAGGGTGCCGGCGCCACGCCCAGCTCGGTCCGGGCCGGCCCGTCGTCGACCCGGGTGTCGCGGACGGCGAGCACCACGCCCTCGAGGTCGGTCGGCATGTGCAGCCGGCCGGGCAGCCGGCGCTGGACCGCCTCGACCGCGCCGATCGCCGGGACCACCACCCGTTCGGGAAGCTCCACGTGCGGCAGCCGCCGGCCGGTGACCTCCGTGAGCGTTGAGTAGAGCAGGTCGCCCGTGCCGTGGTGGCCGGGGACCACGTACCGGCGCGGGCCGCGGCCGGGCCGGAGGACCGCCACGACGGTGTCCGCCACCGTGCGTACGTCGACCACGTGGGTGCCGCCGCGGGGCCACAGCGGGAGCCGTCCGAGCAGCTGCCAGCGCAGCCGCTCCCCCTGGTCGCCGCGGTAGGGGTCGTGCGGGCCCAGCACGCCGCCGGGGTAGACGGTCACGACCGGGGCGCCGCCGTCCTGGAGCCGGCGCGCGACCACCTCGGAGGCGATCTTCGACGCGGTGTAGGGCATCGTCACGTCGCCGAGCGGGAGGTCGGGGCCGCTGCCGCCGCGCCGGGTGAGGGCCACCGTGCTGGACACGTGCACCACCGGGTCCAGGCCGCGCTCGACGGCCCGGGTCAGCACGAGCTCGGCGGCCCGCTCGTTGGTGCGGCGCATCTCGTCGGCACGCCGCGCGTCGAGGGAGTACACGGCGGCGGCGTGGACCACCGCGTCGCAGCCGTCGAGCGCGCGGTCGACCGCGTCCGGGTCCAGGACGTCGCCCTCGACCAGGTCGTCCACCCGCACGCCCCAGGGGGACAGCGACGCCGGCACCTGGGCGGGCCGCCGTACCAGGAGGCGGACGTCGTGCCCCGCCCCGACCAGCCCCGCGGTGACACCCGCGCCGACGAACCCGGTTCCTCCGGTGACCATGACCTTCATGGGCCTCGTTGTACCGCGAGCGGGGTGGGTGCGCCAGTCAGCCGGCCCGCTCCACCACGTCCCGTCCCCCGGTGCCCCGGGCGTTGCGCGACCGGTCCCGGCGGCGCGACGTACCTCCAGCGCGGCTGGCTCGTTGGAGGTGTGACTCCGCACACGAGATGGGAATCACATGAAACGCCGACCCACCGCCGCCCTGGCCGCGGGCGCCCTCGCCCTCACGACGCTCACGATCGCCGCGCCCGGCCTGCCCGGCGCGCAGGCGGTCATCGACTCCACGCCGGGCTACTCGCTGCGCCACCTCAGCGTCGACGTGCTCGTCGGCCCCGACGGCGACCAGCCCTGCACGATCTCGGCCGACCTCTACCGCCCCGACGGCGCGACCGCACGGCGCCGCGTCCCCGCGATCCTCACCACGCACGGCTTCGGCGGGAACAAGGCGGACGGCAACCAGAAGGCGATCGCCCGGGGCTTCGTCCGCGAGGGCTACGCCGTGCTGTCCTACTCCGGCCTCGGGTTCGGCGGGTCCGGCTGCAAGATCCACCTCGACGACCCCGCGTGGGACGGCCGCGCGGGCCGCCAGCTGGTCAGCGTCCTGGCCGGCAAGCGGACGTTCACCTGGTCCGACACCGGGCGCGCCGGCCGCGTCCGCTACGTCGCACAGGAGCGACCCGGCGACCCCCGCGTGGGGATGATCGGCGGGTCGTACGGCGGCCAGATCCAGTACGCCGTGGCCATGCAGGACCGGCGGGTCGACGCGCTGATCCCGATCATCACCTGGAACGACCTCTCCTACTCCCTGGCCCCGAACAACACCGACCTCGCCCGCGGCGTCACCTACCGGACCCCGGGCGTCCACAAGCGGCAGTGGACCGACCTGTTCTTCGGCGCCGGCGTGATCGACGGCGTCGACGACGCGACGGTCGACCCGGCGCGCAACGTGGGCTGCCCCAACTTCACCGACGAGGCGTGCGCGGCGGTGGCCGAGCTGCACACCCTCGGGTACCCCGGCAGCACGACGCTCGACCTCGCGCGGCAAGCCTCGGTGGCGTCGTACGCCTCCCGCGTGAAGGCGCCGACGCTGGTCGTGCAGGGCCAGAAGGACACCCTGTTCAACCTGCAGGAGGCGGTGGCGACCTACCGCGCCCTGCGCGCCCAGGGCACCGAGGCGCGGATGGTGTGGCAGTCCTGGGGCCACTCCGGAGGGTCGCCGGCGCCCGGCGAGCTCGACCTCGGCGCCCGGTCGCTCGACGACTCCTACCTCGGCCGCCGCTTCCTGGACTGGATGGACCGGCACGTGCGCGGTGACCGTACGGCGCCCGCGGGCCCCCGCTTCGAGTACTTCCGCGACTGGGTCCGCTACGACACCTCCGCCGGCGTCGCGGGGCGGGCCGTGGCCCGGGCCTACGCGCGGCGCCCGTCGTTCTCCCAGCGGCCCACCGCGTCGCTGTGGTTCACCGGCGACGACCGGCTCACGCCGGCCGCGTCGCGGGTCAGGCCGGGCTCGCAGCAGTACGCCAACGCGCCGGGGGCGCCCACGTCGTACTCCGAGACCTCCGGCGTCGAGGGCAACCAGGTGAACCAGCCCGTCTCCGACGTGCCGGGCACCTTCGCCGCGTTCACCAGCCGGCCGCTGGCCGCGCCGGCGGACCTGGTCGGGTCACCGACGCTCACGCTGCGGCTCGACGCCCCGCTCGCGGCGGGCACCCAGGACGGCGGTCCGGCGGGCCAGCTGATCCTGTTCGCCAAGGTGTACGACGTGGCGCCCGACGGGACGCCCACGCTGAAGAACCGGCTCGTCTCCCCGGTCCGGGTGTCCGACGTGACGAGGCCGGTGCGGGTGCAGCTGCCGGGCGTGGTGCACCGGTTCGCGCAGGGTCACCGCATCCAGGTGGTGGTGGCGGCCAGCGACGCGGCGTACGCGAACAACCCGACGGTGCAGCCGGTCACGGTCACGACCAGCCCCGCACGCCCGAGCGTGCTGCGGCTCCCGCTGAGCGGGGACCTGCGCTTCTAGGCCTGCGGCTCAGGCGTCCACGCCGGAGGTGTCGGCGACGTTGTCCTTGATCCACGCCACGATCTCGGTCGTCGTCGCACCCGGCGTGAACACCTTGGCGACCCCGGCCTGCTCGAGCAGCGGGATGTCGTCCTCGGGGATGATGCCGCCGCCGAACACGACGATGTCGCCGGCGTCGCGAGCCTCGAGAAGGTCAACGACCTTCTTGAACAGCGTCATGTGCGCGCCGGAGAGAACCGAGAGGCCGATCACGTCGGCGTCCTCCTGGATCGCGGTCTCCACGATCTGCTCGGGCGTCTGGTGCAGCCCCGTGTAGATGACCTCGTTGCCGGCGTCACGGAGCGCGCGGGCAACCACCTTCGCGCCCCGGTCGTGCCCGTCGAGCCCGGGCTTGGCCACCACGATCCGGATCGGAGCCACCATGAAGCTGCCACCACCTTGAAGTCCCTCTGCGCGTGCTGCAGAGACGAGGAAGAAGTACGGTCACGTGCTGGGCGCAGAGTAACCGACCGGGCGCCGTCGCAGACTAGACCGGTGTTTCGGCGCCGTAACCACGGGCAGCCTGGAACGTTGGAAAGTACCCGGGGGATTGCCGACCAAACCCTCCCGGTCGGTGTGACTTGATCCACATGTAGTGTGACTCGTCGCGTATCGCCATCATTTGTCCCCTATGGTGGTGCGCTGCGTGTCAATCGACGATTGGAACCGATTCGTGGCGAACCACCGGGCTGAGAAGCACACCGCTTCTCGCGTCGACCGCACGCCAGGCAAGCGCAAGGCCGTCAAACCCACCCGGGCACAGCGCAGGCAGTCCCCGCTCTCACTACCCCCGCACGTGGCACCCATCGTGGTCGAGAAGACCGCCGACGCCCCCACCCCGCAGGCCCCCCAGACTCCTGCCCCCGCCGCGAGCGCGTTCGAGCGGCCGGCCCGCCAGGCCCCGCGGCCGACGGCCAAGATCTCCCAGGGCCCCCACGTCGGTGGGCGCAAGGCTCTGTTCCCGCTGCTCCCCTCCGCGCCCACCGCGGTGGGCGCGGCCGCCCTGCTGCTGGCCGCCACCGGCGCGGTGACGATCGGCAGCGGCGCCGAGGAGGAGATCACCGCCACGGCGACGACCGCCCCCAAGCTCTACACCCACGCCTCCGCCCTCACCGGCACCAGCGCGGACCTCTCCAGCAACACCGCCGACGTCCGGGAGCGCGCGGTCAGCCGCGACTCCCAGCGCGAGGCGCTCGAGGACGCCGCCGCCGAGGAGCTCCAGGCCGCAGCCGAGGCTCAGGCCGAGGAGCGCAACGCCGCCCTCGCCCAGCTCGCCGCGAGCGCCGAGAAGCAGGCCAGCAAGATCGCCGCCAACGCCTGGTCGCTGCCGGTCTCCGGCTACACGCTCACCGCGCAGTTCGGCTACTCCAGCGGCCTGTGGGCGAGCACGCACACCGGCCTCGACTTCGCCGCGCCGTCCGGCACCCCGGTGATGGCGGTCGCCAACGCCACGGTCACCTCGACCGACTGGGCCGGCGCCTACGGCAACCGCATCGTGCTGACCCACGAGGACGGCACCGAGACGTGGTACTGCCACCTCACCTCGTTCAACGTCTCCCCCGGCGACACCGTCAACGGCGGTGACCAGATCGGCACCGTGGGCTCCACCGGCAACTCGACCGGCTCGCACCTCCACCTCGAGGTCCGTCCGGGCGCCGGCGACGCGGTCGACCCGTACGCCGCGCTGGTCGCGCACGGCCTCCAGCCCTGACCTGCCGGGTCCCGAGCGGGTCCCCGGCCCGCCGTCCTGCCGGGTGGGCCCCCTGCCGTGGGCTGCGGTCAGAGCTTCTCGACCGGTGCGTAGCGCAGCAGCAGCCGCTTGACGCCCTCGGAGCCGAAGTCGATCGAGGCCACCGCGTTGTCTCCGGCGCCGTCGAGGGACACCACGGTGCCCATGCCGAAGCTGTCGTGCAGCACCCGGTCGCCCGGGTCGAGCGAGGGGATCTCGCGCGTGCCCTTCGCCTTCGCGGCGGAGTCGGCCCGGATCGCGGCGGTGCCGAACCTCCGGGTCACGCCGCCGGCGTTGCGCTGCGGGAGCGACGGCATGACCGGCCGGTTCCACGAGGTCTGTGCGGCCTCGGTACGGCGCCAGTCCACGAGGTCCACCGGCAGCTCGTCGACGAACCGCGACGCCGGGTTGTGCGCGGGCGCACCCCAGGCCGAGCGGACGACGGCCCGTGACACGTAGAGCCGCTCCCGGGCCCGGGTGAGACCGACGTACGCCAGCCGGCGCTCCTCCTCGAGCTCGGTCTGGTCCCCGAGCGAGCGCATGTGCGGGAACACGCCGTCCTCGAGCCCGGTCAGGAAGACCACCGGGAACTCCAGGCCCTTCGCGGTGTGCAGGGTCATCAGGGTGACCACGCCGTTGTCGTCGCCGCCCTCGGGCTGGTCGGGGATCTGGTCGGAGTCGGCCACCAGCGCGACCCGTTCCAGGAAGTCGCCGAGCCCGGGCGGCGGCGCGTCGGTGTCGGCCGGGTCGACCGAGGGGCCCGACACGGGCTCGTCGGCGAACTCGCGGGCCACCGCGACGAGCTCGGCGAGGTTCTCCACGCGGGTCTCGTCCTGCGGGTCGTCGGAGTCCTCGAGCTCCTTGAGGTAGCCGCTGCGGGCGAGCACCTGCTCGAGGACGACGTCCGCCCGCTCCCCCGCGTCGACCATCGACTGCAGCTCGTCGACCATGTCGACGAACGCCCGGATGCTGTTGAGCGAGCGGCTGGCGATGCCCGGCGCCTCCTCCGCGCGGCGCAGCGCGTCCCAGAAGGTGAGCCGTTCGCGCTGGGCGAGCGCCTCGACGCAGGCCTCGGCCCGGTCGCCGATGCCCCGCTTGGGGACGTTGAGGATCCGGCGCAGCGAGATCTCGTCGGCCGGGTTCACGAGCATCCGCAGGTAGGCCAGCGCGTCGCGGACCTCCTTGCGCTCGTAGAAGCGCACCCCGCCGACGACCTTGTAGGGCATGCCGACCCGGATGAAGACCTCTTCGAACACACGGGACTGCGCGTTGGTCCGGTAGAACACCGCGACGTCGCCGGGCTTCGCCTTGGCCGCGTCGGTGAGCTTGTCGATCTCCTCGGAGACGAAGCGGGCCTCGTCGTGCTCGTCGTCGGCGACGTACCCGGTGATCTTGTCGCCGTCGCCGGCGTCGGACCACAGGTTCTTCGGCTTGCGCCCCTTGTTGCGGCTGATCACGGAGTTCGCCGCGTTGAGGATGGTCTGCGTCGAGCGGTAGTTCTGCTCGAGCAGGATGGAGCGCGCGTTCGGGAAGTCCTCCTCGAACTGGAGGATGTTGCGGATGTTCGCGCCGCGGAACGCGTAGATCGACTGGTCGGCGTCACCGACCACCATCAGCTCCGAGGGCTCGACCCGGTCGGCGCCACCGGTCTCCGCGCCCGGCTCGTCGGCGCACAGCTCCCGGACGAGGGCGTACTGCGCGTGGTTGGTGTCCTGGTACTCGTCGACGAGCACGTGCCGGAAGCGCCGGCGGTAGGTCTCGCGCACCTCCGGGAAGGCCTGCAGCAGGTGCACCGTGGTCATGATCAGGTCGTCGAAGTCGAGGGCGTTCGCCTCGCGCAGCCGCCGCTGGTAGATCGTGTAGGCCTCGGCGTACGTCTCCTCGAGGTGGTTCTTGGCGTTCGCCGTCGCCTTCTCCTCGTCGACCAGCTCGTTCTTCTGGGTCGAGACCCAGTTGAGCACCGCGCGCGGCTGGTAACGCTTCGGGTCGAGGTCGAGGTCGCGCAGCACCAGCGTCATGAGCCGCTTGGAGTCGGCGGCGTCGTAGATGGAGAACGACGACTTGTAGCCGAACTTGTCGATCTCCTTGCGCAGGATGCGCACGCACGCGGAGTGGAAGGTCGAGACCCACATGATCCGGGCGCGGCGGCCGACGAGGTCCTCGACGCGCTCGCGCATCTCCGCGGCGGCCTTGTTGGTGAACGTGATCGCGAGGATCGAGCCGGGGTGCGCCTTGCGCTCCGAGATCAGCCACGCGATCCGCCGGGTCAGCACCCGCGTCTTGCCCGAACCCGCGCCCGCCACGACCAGCAGCGGCGAGCCGGCGTGCACCACCGCGGCGCGCTGCGGTTCGTTGAGCCCGTCGAGCAGCTCCTCGGGGGAAGGGGTACGGCGGCCCCGCCCCTGTCCCGGGTGCGGGGTGTCCTGCGAGGAGGTGGGGTCGACGGCCTGGGGGATGGGGAACAGCGCACTCATGTCGCGACCAGCCTACGTCCCGGCGCCGACAGCGTGGCAGCGCCGCGGCGTCCCGGACGCCCCGGGGCGTGCCCTGGGACGGCTCAGCCGTGGACGGGAGCCCAGAACACGGCGAGGCCGACGTTGAGCAGGGTGAGCAGCATCATCCCGAGGTACAGGCCACCGGGGAGCGACGTCTTCTTGCGGTTCGCCACGGCGAGCACGGTCACCACGAGCGCGACGGCCAGCTTGACGCCGATCTTGACGTTGTTCACCGTCTCGTCGGAGCCCTCGAGCACGCCGACGAGCAGCAGCCCGGTGACCAGCGCGGTCAGCGCGCCGTGCAGCACGGCGTTGTTGACCACGCGCGGCTCCGCCTTGATCTGCACGAACAGGCCGCCGAAGAGCGAGGCGAAGCCGACGAGGTGGAGGAAGAGGAGCACCAGCCGCAGGGTTTCCATGCGCACAATCTAGGCGATTCGCTCGAGGGCACGACGGACGCCTCGCAGGACGCGACCGGGATCAGAGGAGGCGGCGCTCCGACGCCCACCGGGTCAGCTCGTGCCGTGAGGACAGCTGGAGCTTGCGCAGCACGCTCGACACGTGGGTCTCCACGGTCTTCACCGAGATGAACAGCTCCCCGGCGACCTCCTTGTACGCGTAGCCGCGGGCGATCAGCCGCATCACCTCGCGCTCCCGCTCGGTGAGCCGGTCGAGGTCCTCGTCGACCTGCGCCACCGCGATCGAGCCGGCGAACGCGTCGAGCACGAACCCGGCCAGCCGGGGTGAGAACACCGCGTCCCCGTCGGCGACCCGGTCGATCGCGCTGACCAGCTCGGGACCGGTGATGGTCTTGGTGACGTAGCCACGGGCTCCCCCGCGGATCGTCCCGATCACGTCCTCGGCGGCGTCGGAGACGCTCAGCGCGAGGAACCGGGTCTCCGGCACCCGGGTGGCCACCCGGCGCATCACCTCGACCCCGCCGCCGCCGGGCAGGTGCACGTCGAGCAGCACCACGTCCGGGCGGAGCGCGAGCACGGCGCCCACCGCGGTGTCCACGTCGGCCGCCTCCCCCAGCACCTCGACGTGGTCGGCGAGCTCGGCGCGGACCCCGGTCCGGAACATCGCGTGGTCGTCGACGATCACCACGGTGCGTCGTCCCTCGGGCGTGGTCATCGGCTCTCCTCGTTCCTCGTGGTCATCGACAGGTGCACCTCGGTGCCCTCGCCCGGCGCCGTGCGTACGTCGGCGTTCCCGCCGTGTCGGAGCATCCTGTCCTCGATGCTGTTGCGCACCCCGAGGCGGTCGCCGGGGACCGCCCCGCGGTCGAACCCGACGCCGCGGTCGCGGACGAAGACCTCCAGGGTGGTCGGCCCCGCCTCGGCGTAGACGTCGACCTGCGCGGCGCCCGAGTGCCGCGCGGCATTCACCATCGCCTCGCGCGCGGCGAGCACCAGCGGCCGCGCCCGCTCCCCGAGGGGTACGTCGCCGACGGTCACCACCTCGACCGGCACGCCGTGCGCGTCCTCGACCTCGGCGGCGGCCCGGCGCAGGGCGCCCGCGACGGAGGTGTCCGCCGCATCCACGTCGCCGTACAGCCAGGTCCGCAGATCGCGCTCCTGCGCCCGGGCGATCCGGGTCACCGTGCGGCCGTCGTCGGCGTGCTTCTGGATCAGCGCCAGCGTCTGGAGCACCGAGTCGTGCAGGTGCGCGGCCACGTCCGCCCGCTCCTGGCTGCGCACCCGCTCCGCGCGCTCCTCGGAGAGGTCGCCGGCGAGCCGGAACAGCCACGGGCCCACGGTGAGGGCGAGGCCGGCCACGCCGAGCGCCCCGGCGACCAGCACCTCGCGGGCGACGCCGGCCTGGCCGCTCTGCGCGGCGAACAGCACGAGCGCCGACAGCAGCAGCCCGACCCCCGCGGCGAGCCGGGCCCACGACGCCACTCCCCCGCGGCCGACGACGGCGCGCAGCGGGTCGATCCGCCCGGTCGCGTCCGCCCAGCGCTCGCGCTGCGCCTCGTCGGCCTGGCGCCACAGCACGGCCAGGCCGAGCAGGCCGAGCAGCAGGGGCCAGAACAGCACGGTGCTGCCGACGACGCTCTGCACCAGGACGACCACACCGAGCGCGACGGCCGCCAGCGCGACGAGCGGACCGACGTCCTCGAGCCGGGACGCGGTGGTCGGCCGCCGGCCCTGGCGCGAGGCCGCCTCCAGCCCGGGAGCGGCCGCGGCGAACCGGGCGTCGGTGGGCAGGATCATCCAGAGGCCGGCGTACACCGCCACGCCGAGCCCGCCGAGCGCCGAGGCGACCACGAAGGCGCCGCGGACCAGCATCACGTCCACGCCCAGGTGGTCGGCGAGGCCGGCGCACACCCCGCCGAGCAGGCGGTCTCCGGTGCTCCGGGTGGCCCGGCGGGGCTGGTAGGTCGCGGCCGCCGTGGCGGCACTGTGCTGTGGCTTCATGGTCGCCTCAATCGTCACACAGCGGGTCAGCACCGACCATGAGTTTCGACCCTGACACGACCCTGAGAACCACCCTGACCCGCACCGCCCGCGACAGGGGTCGAACGGCTCCCTGAACCAGGGCTCTCCCCCATAGTGCCGACACCCCGCGAGGGCGCAGGATCGAGGCATGACAGAAGCACCCCAGCAGCGGGTCGCCACCGAGCACCTGCGTGACTACAGCCAGCTGCGCCGCAGCCTGACGGACCGGAAGATCGCCGGCGTCGCGGGCGGCCTCGGCCGGCACCTGAACATCGACCCCACGGTCATCCGCGTCATCCTCGTCGTCCTCTGCTTCTTCGGCGGCGCAGGCTTCCTGCTGTACGGCGCCGCCTGGCTGCTCGTGCCGGAGGAGGGCAAGGACGAGGCGGTGATCTCGACCAGCCCGAGCACCCGCAACGCGCTGCTCATCGCCGCCGCCGTGGTCGCGGCCTTGCTGCTCATCGGCGACAGCTGGGGTGGCTTCGGCTTCCCGTGGCCGCTGGTGCTCGTGGGCCTGGTCGTCCTGCTCGTCCTCACCTTCCGGGAGAAGCCCATGTCCGACCAGACCCCTGCGGGTCCGCCCGCCGGGAGCCCCCCGCCGTCCGGTGGGACCGGTGTGATCGCGCCCGGCGCCGGTGGCACCACGCCCACCGGGCCCACCGACGACACCACCGTGTTCGGCGCCGAGCCGCCGGCGCCCCCGTGGCTGCCGCCCGCGGGCCCCACCTACCCGTCGCCGGCTCCCCCGGCGCACCGCGGACCGAAGCTGTTCTGGGTCACCCTGGCCCTGGTGGCGGTCGCACTCGGCACGCTCGGCCTCGTCGAGGTGGCCGGCGCCGACGTCCCCGACGCGGCGTACCCGGCGCTGGCCCTCACCGTCATCGGCGCGATGCTCGTGCTCGGCGCCTGGGTCGGCCGCGCCGGCGGCCTGATCCTCCTCGGCGTCGTCGCCGCGCTGGCCCTGGCCGCCGCCTCGGTCGCCGAGCCGCGGTTCGGCGGGGACCGCCGGACCGTCGAGGACCCGGTCACCGCGATGCGGGTGGAGGACCGCTACTTCGTCCCGGCCGGCAGCATCCTGCTGGACATGAGCAACATCCACGACATCGCGCGGCTCGAGGGCCGGACCATCGAGGTCGAGGCGAGGGCCGGTGACCTCACCGTGGTCCTGCCCGAGGGGGTGGACGCGGTGGTCGACGCCGACATCGCGGTCGCCGGCGAGGCGAACATCGACGGCGAGGTGTTCGACGGCACCAACGTACACGTGCAGCGCGAGATCGACGGCGGAGCCGACGCCCCGGAGATCGAGCTCAAGATGGACCTGGTCGTCGGCAGCATCGAAGTGAGGCAGCCGTGAACGAGCACACCACCCACCGGGTCACCCACCCGCTCAACGTCAGCTACCTGGTCATGGGCCTGGTCTTCCTCGGCATCGCGGGCTCCTGGGCCCTGCGCGAGGCGGGCGTGGTCGACCTCGGCGAGGTCCGCTGGCTGCTCCCGATGACCCTCGTGGTCGCCGGCGTCATCGGCCTCGGCGCCGCCGCGGCCAAGGGCCTCTCCGGCCGGAGCACCCCCACCGGGCCGGACACCACCGAGAGCCCCGCAGACGGCTCCACCGACACCTACCGCTACCCCACCGACGAAGGAGACCTCCGATGACCGAGAACACCCCCACTCCCCCGACCGGCGGCAACCCGCCCGCGGCGGGCCCGAGGCGCCTGGTGCGCAGCCGGGACGACCGCTGGGTCGCCGGGGTCTGCGGCGGCGTGGCGAAGTACTTCGGCGTGGACTCGAACCTGGTCCGGCTGGTCGTGGTGATCGGCACGATCATCGGGTTCGGCTCGCTGCTCCTCGCCTACCTCGTCGCCTGGGTGCTGATGCCCGAGGAGTGACCGGCCCGGTGCCGGCGGTCCCGGCCCGCGACACAGGTGTACGACGGCCCCCGCGTCCAGCAGGACGCGGGGGCCGTTCACGTGCGTTTCGAGTGGCTCAGCCGGCGAGCGCCCGCTGCTCCGCGAACCATGCCTCGCGGGCCGCGACCGCGGTGTCGGAGTAGTCGGAGAACACCCCGTCGACCCCGGCGTCGAAGAACGCGGCGTACTCCGCGAACGCGTCGCCCTTGGCGTTCGGGTCGCTGCCGATCCAGAAGTCCCTGGCCATGAAACGGTTCTCGTCGCGCATCGTCCAGACGTGGACGTCGAGGCCCGCGTCGTGGGCGTCGTCGACGACCGACGACGGCCGGGTCAGGTAGCCCTCCGCGTCCCGCGGCAGCACGATGTCCTTGTTGGCGCCGACCGAGTCGGCGTACGTCGCGATCTCCCGCAGCCCCTCGCGCGTGACGAGGTCGGCGTAGGTCCGGGGGTCGCCGGCGGCCTGCAGGTCGTACGGCGCCCCGGCGGCGTCGACGAGCTGGACCAGCGGCACCCGCACCGTGTCGGCGAGCTCGCGCAGGTTGCCGGTCTCGAAGGACTGGATGTAGACCCGCGCGTTCGGCCGGTTCAGGTGGTGGCGCTGCAGCGCCTCGACCAGCGGCTCCTCGAGGGACAGGCCGACCGAGTCGAAGTAGGTGGGGTGCTTGGTCTCGGGGTAGACCCCGACGACCTCGCCGCGACGGCGGCTCTCGCGGGCGACCAGGTCGAGCACCTCGTCGAAGGTGGGTACCTGGTAGCGGCCGTCGTACCGGGTGTTCCCCGGACGTACGTCGGGCAGCCGCTCCTCGGCGCGCAGCGTCTTGAGCTCGGCGAGGGTGAAGTCCTCGGTGAACCAGCCGGTGACCTCGTGACCATCGACGACCTTCGTGGTCCTCCGGTCGGCGAACTCCGGGTGGTCGGCGACGTCCGTCGTACCGGAGATCTCGTTCTCGTGGCGGGCGACGAGGACACCGTCCTTGGTGGAGACCAGGTCCGGCTCGACGTAGTCCGCGCCCATCTGGATCGCGAGCTTGTAGGCCGCGAGCGTGTGCTCGGGCCGGTAGCCGCTCGCGCCGCGGTGGGCGATCACGAGCGGCTCGTCGACGCCGGCGTCCGCGGCCGGGACGGCCGGGGAGGTCCCGGCGGCGGAGGCGGGTGCGGTGAGGCTTCCGGTGAGGGTCACCGAGGAGGCGAGTACGGATGCGGCCATGAGGAGTACCCCTTGCTGGAGCCGACCTGAGGTCCCGGGTTCGAACATGGGACCGACACAACCCGGACGACGTGTCACGGACCCCAAAGGCGGGTGAACGGGGAGCGACGCCCCACCGAAAACCGGTGGCCCTCGATGTGTCCCGATACGTACCGTTGGCGGGTGCGACACCTTCCGCTCGACCACCCCGGCACCGCCGACCACCGCAGCCCGATGCGGTTCCTGTGGTGGCTGATCACCGGTCAGTGGCACACCATGCTGCTCGGCATGTTCTTCGGGATCGTGTGGATGGTCTCCCAGGCCGTGATGCCCGCGATGATCGGTCTCGCGATCGACCAGGGCGTCGCGGCGAAGGACACCGGCATGCTGGTGAAGTGGACCGCGGTCATGCTCGGGATCGGGCTGGTGCAGGCCGTCGCCGGGATCATGCGTCACCGGTTCGCGGTGACCAACTGGCTCACCGCCGCCTACCGCACCGTGCAGCTCGTCGCCCGGCAGGCCACCCACCTCGGCGCCACCCTGCCCAAGCGGGTCGCGACCGGCGAGGTGGTCGCGATCGGCACCAACGACCTCTCGCACCTCGGCAACGCGATGGACGTGACCGCCCGCGCGGCCGGCGCGGTGGTGTCGTTCCTGGTCGTCGCGGTGATCCTGCTGCGCACGTCGGTGACGCTCGGGCTCCTGGTGCTCCTCGGGGTGCCGCTGCTGCTGCTCGCGATCGGCCCGCTGCTCAAGCCGCTGCAGAGGCGCAACATGGCGCAGCGGGAGATGATGGGCGAGCTGTCCAACCTCGCCACCGACATCGTCGGCGGGCTGCGGGTGCTGCGCGGCATCGGCGGCGAGGCGGTCTTCCACGACCGCTACGTGCGCGACTCCCAGAAGGTCCGCGAGGCCGGGGTCCAGGTCGGCCGGCTCCAGTCGGTGCTCGACGCCCTGCAGATCTTCCTGCCCGGTGTCTTCGTGGTCCTCGTGGTCTGGATCGGCGCCCGCTTCGCGGTCGAGGGCCGGATCACCGCCGGCGAGCTGGTCGCCTTCTACGGCTACGCCGCCTTCCTGATGATCCCGCTGCGCACGGCCACCGAGTTCGCGAACAAGTGGATCCGCGCCTTCGTCGCCGCCCGCCGGGTGATCCGGGTGCTCGCGCTCGAGCCCGAGGTGGTCGACCCGGACACGTCGTACGACGAGCCGCCGGTCGGCGCCGAGCTGGTCGACGTACGCAGCGGGCTGCGGGTCCCGCACGGCTGCCTGACCGCGGTCGTCTCGGACCCGCCCGACGACAGCGCCGCCGTCGCGGACCGGCTCGGCCGTTACGCGGAGGGGGAGGTGCTCTGGGGCGGGGTGCCGCTCGACATGCTCGACCGGGCGGTCGTACGGCGCCGGATCGTCGTGTCCGACACCGGCAGCACGCTGTTCTCCGGCCGGCTCGACGAGCAGCTCGACATCCACGACCGGGGACCGGAGGCGGTGGCCCGCGCCCTGCGCACCGCGTCCGCGGAGGACGTCCTCGAGGCGCTCCCCGAGGGCATGCACGCCCTGGTCACCGAGCGCGGCCGGTCGTTCTCCGGCGGCCAGCGGCAGCGGCTCGTGCTGGCCCGCGCGCTCGCGGCCGACCCCGAGATCCTGGTCCTGGTCGAGCCGACGTCGGCCGTCGACGCGCACACAGAGGCCCGGGTCGCGGACCGGCTGCGCGAGCACCGCGCCGGCCGCACGACCGTGGTCACCACGTCGAGCCCGCTGCTGCTCGACCGGGTGGACCACGTGGCGTTCCTGCGCGACGGGGCGGTGGTCGCGTTCGGCGCGCACCGCGACCTGCTGCGCGACGTGCCGGAGTACCGCTCCGTGGTGACCCGCGAGGAGGAGGCGACCGTATGAGCACCTCGAGCCAGCAGGTCCTGCCGGTGGCCACGACCCGGCAGGTGGGCCGCTACGCGGTGGCCCTGCTGCGCCAGTACCCGCGCGCCGTCTGGCTCGCGGCGGGCCTGCACGGCGCGGCGGCGCTCGCGGCGCTCGCCGGCCCGCGGCTGCTCGGCAACCTCGTCGAGGCCGTGGAGACCGGCACCACCGTCGGCGAGGTCGACCGGACCATCACGCTGCTCGCGCTGTTCCTGGTGCTGCAGACCGTGCTCACCCGCTACGCGCGCTACGTCTCGTTCACCCTCGGCGAGCGGGTGCTCGCCGAGCTCCGCGAGGACTTCGTCGAGAACACGCTGGCGCTGCCGGTGGGCGTGGTGGAGAGCGCCGGCAGCGGCGACCTGCTCACCCGCACCTCCCGCGACGTCGAGCAGCTCGGCTGGTCGGTGCGCTGGGCGCTGCCGGAGTGGAGCATCGCCGTGCTCACCGCGGTGATGACCTTCAGCGCCGCGCTGCTCGTCGGCTGGTGGGTGGCGATCCCGTGCCTGCTCGGCATCCCACCGCTGGTGGTCGGCCTGCGCTGGTACCTGCGCCGCGCCAAGGACGGCTACCTGCGCGAGAACGCCTCCTACTCCGCGATCAACGCCTCGCTCACCGAGACCGTCGAGGGCGCCCGGACCGTCGAGGCGCTCGACCTCGGGCGCAAGCGCGTGGCAAGGATCGACGGGGACATCGCCGAGTCGTACGCCGCGGAGAAGTACACGCTCTACCTGCGCACGGTGTTCTTCCCGAGCGTCGAGGTGGCCTACCTGATCCCGACGGTGGCCACCCTGCTGTTCGGCGGCTACCTGTACACCCAGGGGTCGGTGTCGCTCGGCGACGTGACCGCGGCGACGCTCTACGTGCAGATGCTGATCGACCCGGTCGACCGGATCGTCAGCATCCTCGACGAGCTCCAGGTCGGCGCGGCGTCGCTGGCCCGGCTGCTGGGGGTGGCGCACGTCCCCGACGACCGCGTGGCCACCGGGCGGGTCCCCGACGGGGAGCGGATCGAGGCCGAGGACGTGCGGTTCTCGTACGTCGACGGGCGCGACGTGCTGCACGGGGTCGACCTGTCCGTCGGGGTCGGCGAGCGGATCGCGATGGTCGGCCCCTCCGGCGCCGGGAAGTCCACCCTCGGGCGGCTCCTGGCCGGCATCCACCCGCCGCGCACCGGTGCGGTCACGGTGGGCGGGGTGGGCCTGACCGAGCTGCCGATCACCGACCTGCGCGGGCACGTCGCCCTGGTCACCCAGGAGCACCACGTCTTCGTCGGCACGATCCGGGAGAACCTCGCGCTCGCCATCGACGACGTCGCGAGCGACGAGCGGCTGCTCGCGGCGCTCGAGGCGGTCGACGCCCGGGACTGGGTGACCGCCCTGCCACAGGGGCTCGACACGGTGGTCGGGTCGGGCGGGCGCACGCTCACGCCGCCGCAGGCCCAGCAGCTCGCGCTGGCCCGGCTGGTCCTCGCCGACCCGCACACGCTGGTGCTCGACGAGGCGACCTCGCTGATCGACCCCCGCGCCGCGCGTCACCTGGAGCGGTCGCTGGCCGCCGTACTCCACGGCCGCACCGTGATCGCGATCGCGCACCGGCTGTTCTCCGCGCACGACGCCGACCGGGTGGCGGTCGTCGAGGACGGCCGGATCAGCGAGTTCGGCTCCCACGACGAGCTCGTCAAGGAGGACGGGTCGTACGCCGCGCTCTGGTCCTCCTGGCACGGGACGAGCTGACCCGTCCGCCGAGCCGGGCTCAGGCCGGGTCGGTGACCGGCTGCACCGCGACGGCCTCGACCTCCACCAGCTGGCCGGGGTAGCCGAGCACGGTCACGCCGAGCAGCGTGCTCGGGGCGTCGTGGTCGCCGAGCTCCTCGCGCACCACGCCCCAGGCGGCGACCAGGTCGGCACGACGGCTCGACGCGACGTAGACCGTCGACTTGGCGACGTCGGCGAGCGTGCAGCCGGCCGCCTCGAGGGTGGTGCGCAGGTTGGCCATCACCTGGCGGGCCTGGCCGGGCACGTCTCCCTCGGCGACGACGTCGCCGGCCGCGTCGAGCGGGCAGGCACCGGCGGTGAAGACGGTCCGGCCGGGAGTGACGACGGTGGCGTAGGCGTAGGGGACCCGGTCGGTCAGCGACTCGGGGCGCACCAGCTCCAGGCGGCTCACTCGTGCGCGCCCGGCAGGCCGGAGATCGCGATGCCGGAGCGGGTCCGGTAGCGCTTGTTGATCGAGATGAGCACCGCCGTGAGCGGCTCGAGCTGCCGGGCGAGCCGGAGCTTCCCGGCGTCCACGCCGTCCCGTCCGGTGACGGTGCGGGCCAGCTCCACGGCCACCGCCTTGGCCTCGGCGTCGTCACCGCAGACCAGCACGTCCTCGTGCGAGAGGTACTCCTCCTCGCCCCACAGCGACACCGCGGAGACGTGGTGGAACGCGCCGACGAGCCGGGCCTCCGGCGCGAGCGCGGAGGCGGCCTCGGCGGCGCTCCGGCCGGGCACGTCGAGTCCGTAGGGCCCCTGCCGGTCGAAGCCGAGGGGGTTCACACAGCTGATCACGACCTTCCCCGCGAGCGAGGGGCCGAGCTCCTTCACGAGGGCGTCGTGCCCGTCGTACGGCACCGCCAGCAGGACCACGTCGCAGGCGGCGGCCGCCTCGGCGTTCGCCGCACCCGTCACCGCTGCGTCCGGGACGCGCCCGCGGATCTCGGCCGCGGCCTGCTCCGCCCGGTCGGCGTCTCGCGAGCCGAGGACGACGGTGTGCCCGTGCCGGGCGAACCGGTAGCCGAGCCCCTTGCCCTGCGGGCCGGTGCCCCCGATGACCGCGATCTGGTACGTCGTCACGTGCTCACTCCTCGCCTGGAACCTCGCGCCGTCCCTTGCCATGATGACAGCGGTACTGTCACGGTAGTGCCTGCGCGGCCCCTCCCCGCCGGGTGCCCGTCACTCGACACAGCGAAGGTTAGGTCATGAAGCTCTCGATGCCCCTGATGTACGCCGGGAACCCGCGCGAGGCCGCCGACTCGGTGGTCGCCCTGGAGAAGGCCGGACTCGACACGGTCTGGGTGGCGGAGGTGTACGGCTTCGACTCCCCGACCCTGATGGGCTACCTCGCGGCCAAGACCGAGACCGTCGAGATCGGCTCGGCGATCCTCAACGTCTACTCGCGCACGCCGGCCCTGATCGCGCAGACCGCGGCGGGCCTCGACAACGTCAGCGGCGGCCGGGCCATCCTCGGCCTCGGCGCCTCGGGCCCCCAGGTGATCGAGGGCTGGCACGGCCTGCCCTACGACAAGCCCCTCGGCCGGACGCGCGAGGTGGTCGACATCGTGCGCAGGGCACTGCGCCGGGAGACCCTGCGTCACGACGGGATCTTCACCCTGCCGCTGCCCCCCGACCAGGGCACCGGGCTCGGCAAGCCGCTGAAGATGCTGACCAAGCCCGAGCGCCCCGCGGTGCCGATCTACGTGGCCGCGCTCGGCGAGAAGAACGTGCAGGGCACCGCGGAGTACGCGGATGGCTGGCTGCCGTTCCTGTTCGCGCCGGAGAGGGCGCACGACGTGTGGGGCGAGGCGCTCGCCGCGGGGCGGGCCAGGCGCTCGGCCGACCTCGGCCCGCTCGAGATCTCCGCGGGCGGCATGGTCGCCGTCGGCGACAACGTCAAGGGTCTGCTCGACCTCGCCCGGCCGATGGCGGCGCTGTACATCGGCGGCATGGGCGCCAAGGGCAGGAACTTCTACAACACCCTGGTCAGCCGCTACGGCTTCGAGAAGGAGGCCGCGCAGATCCAGGAGCTCTACCTCGGCGGCAACAAGCGCGACGCGGAGGCGCTCGTCCCGCTCGAGCTGCTCGAGATGTGCAACCTCGTCGGGCCGGAGTCCTACGTGAAGGAGCGGATCGCGGCGTTCGCCGAGGCGGGCGTGACCAGCCTCCAGGTGACCCCGGTCGACGACGACCCGGCGGCCCTGGTCAGCCGGCTGAAGGAATGGGTGTCCTGACCATGCGCGCGATCTTCGAGGACGAGCACGAGTCGTTCCGCTCCACGGTCCGGTCGTTCCTGGAGAAGGAGGTCGTCCCCCACCACGAGCAGTGGGAGAAGGACGGCATGGTCCCCCGCGAGCTCTGGACCAAGGCCGGCGCGCTCGGCCTGCTCTGCTTCGACGTCGACGAGGAGTACGGCGGCGCCGGGGTCAAGGACTTCCGCTACAACATGGTGATGGCCGAGGAGCTCAGCCGGTGCGGCGCGAGCGGCCCCGGCTTCCCGGTGCACACCGACATCATCGTCCCCTACCTCAGCAGCCTCGGCACCGACGAGCAGAAGCGGCGCTGGCTCCCCGGCCTGGTCAGCGGCGAGACGATCAGCGCGATCGCGATGACCGAGCCCGGCGCCGGCAGCGACCTGCAGGGCATCCGGACCACGGCGGTCGACAAGGGCGACCACTACGTGCTCAACGGGTCCAAGACCTTCATCAGCAACGGCATCCTCGCCGACCTGGTGATCGTGGTCGCCCGCACCGACGCCGGGGCCGGGCACAAGGGGATCAGCCTGCTCGTCGTCGAGCGCGGCATGGACGGCTTCGAGCGCGGCCGCAACCTGGACAAGATGGGCCTCAAGGCGCAGGACACCGCCGAGCTGTTCTTCGACGACGTCGTCGTCCCGAAGGAGAACCTGCTCGGCGAGGAGGGCAGCGGCTTCGTGTCGCTGATGCAGAACCTCCCCCAGGAGCGGCTCTCCATCGCGATGATCGCCGCCGCGGCCTGCGAGCACATCCTGGACCTGTCGCTCGCCTACGCCAAGGAGCGCGAGGCGTTCGGCCGCCCGATCGGGAAGTTCCAGCACAACCGGTTCCTGATCGCGGAGATGGCCACCGAGGCGCACATCGCCCGGGTGTTCGTGGACGACTGCGTGCAGCGGCACAACCGCGGCGAGCTCGACGCGAAGCTGGCGTCGATGGCGAAGTGGTGGACCACCGAGCTGCAGAACAAGCTCGTCGACCGGGCCGTGCAGCTGCACGGCGGCTACGGCTACATGATGGAGTACCCGATCGCCCGGGCCTACGTGGACAGCCGGATCCAGACGATCTACGGCGGCACCACGGAGATCCAGAAGGAGATCATCGGCCGCTCGCTCGGGATCTAGCGGGGCGGAATGCGCGTGTCCGGGGGTATTGCGGAAGGGACCGCCGCGCCCCGAGGATCGGCCTACCGGTCCCACCGGCCACCCGACCCGCGAAACGGAGACCACGCATGAGCGACGTCCTGGAGCAGCGCGCAGAGATCGAGCAGCGGATCGAGGGGCAGACGTTCTGCACGGCGCTCGCCTGGACCGTCGCGGAGCGGGGCGGCGCGCCGGCGTACTCCGACAAGGTCGGCGTGAGCGAGGGCTGGCGGACGCTGTCGTGGGACGAGGTCCGGGAGCAGACCCTCGACCTCGCGGCCGGCTACGTCGCCCTCGGGCTCGCGCCGCACGGCACGGTCGCGGTGATGGCCTCGAACCGGACCGAGCACGTCCTCGCCGACTTCGCCGGGGTGCACGCGGGCGGGATCCCGATGTCGGTCTACGCGACCCTGGCTCCGGAGCAGGTCGCCTACGTCGCCGGCCACGCCCAGCCGTCGGTGGTCGTCCTCGAGGGCGCCGACCAGCTCGCCCGGTGGCGGCTCGCGCTCGAGGGGTGCCCGAGCATCGCGGCGGTCGTGGTCATCGACGACGCCGCCCTCCCCGCCGACGACGCCCGGTTCGTGGGCTGGACCGACCTGCTGGAGCGCGGCCGCGCGGCGCGGGCCGCGGACCCCGGCCGGTACGACGACCTGTGGCGCTCGGTGCGCCCGGAGGACCCGCTGACGATCCTCTACACCTCGGGCACCACCGGGAACCCGAAGGGCGTGGTGCTCACCCACCGCAACATCCTGTTCGAGACCGAGAGCTCTCTCGATGTCAGCGGGATGCGCGAGCCGGGTGTGACGGTGTCGTACCTGCCCTTCGCGCACATCGCCGAGCGGATGCTGGGCATCTACATCCCGCAGTACCAGGGCGGCCACGTGCACCTGGTCGGCGACCCGGCGCTGCTCGTCGGCGCGCTCGGGGAGGTGCACCCGACCCGGTTCTTCGGGGTGCCCCGGGTCTGGGAGAAGGTCCGCACCGGCGTCTCCGCCCTGCTGTCCGCCGAGACCGACGAGCAGAAGGTCGCCGCGGTCGCCAAGGCGATGGACGTCGGCCTGCGGTACGTCGAGTCGCTGCAGACCGGCGAGCAGACCTCGCCCGAGCTCGCGGAGGAGTTCCGCGCGATGGACGCCGCCGTGCTCCGTCCGATCCGGTCGCTGCTCGGCCTCGACCGGGTGGAGTGGGCGGCCAGCGCCGCCGCACCGATGCCGCTCGAGGTGGCCCGCTTCTTCGCCGGCCTCGGGCTGTCCATCTACGACGTCTACGGGATGACCGAGACCAGCGCCGTGGTGACCGGCAACGGCCCGGACCAGTTCCGGCTCGGCAGCGTCGGCCGGCCCCTGCCCGGCGTCGAGGTCCGCCTCGGCGACGACCGGGAGATCCTGGTCCGGGGCCCGGTGTCCACGCCCGGCTACTTCAAGGCCGAGGACGCCACCCGGCAGCTCATCGACGAGGAGGGGTGGCTGCACACCGGCGACATCGGCCAGTGCGACGAGGACGGCTTCTTCTACGTCGTGGACCGGAAGAAGGAGATGATCATCACCTCCGCCGGCAAGAACATCGCGCCGTCCAACATCGAGAACTACCTCAAGGAGAGCCCGCTGGTCGGGCACGCGCTGGTGTTCGGCGAGGGCCGGCCCTACTGCGTCGCGGTGCTCACCCTCGACGGGGAGGTCGCGCCGCAGGTCGCCCGGCGCAACGGCATCGAGTTCACCGACCTCGCCGACCTGGCCCGCAACCCGCAGGTCCGTGCGCTCGTGCAGCAGTCGGTCGACGCCGCGAACGAGCGCCTCTCGCGGCCGGAGCAGGTCAAGAAGTTCGAGCTGCTCCCGGTCGAGTGGACCGCGGAGAGCGAGGAGCTCACCCCCACCCTGAAGCTCAAGCGCCGGGTGGTGCACGCGAAGTACCAGGAGGTCCTGGAGCGGCTGTACTCCTGAACCGGTTCGCACTGGTGAACCTGACCTTGGAGCAGTTGGATACGTTGCCGGGAGCAGCGATGGTCCGGCGCCGGATGGAGCGGCTGAACGCGATCGAGGGCGCGGACCCCGGCGACGTCGAGGAGTCCCCTTTCATGGATGCACCCGTGACCCCCCAGGCGACGCGTCGCGCCCTGGCCCGGGCCGAGCGCGGCGCGACCCTCGACGTCGCGGAGGCCGCCGTACTCCTGGCCGCCCGCGGCGACGACCTCGAGGCGCTGTGCCGGACGGCCGCGCGGGTGCGCGACGCCGGGCTCGAGGCGGCGGGCCGTCCCGGCGTGGTGACCTACTCGCCGAAGGTGTTCATCCCGCTCACCCGGCTGTGCCGCGACCGCTGCCACTACTGCACGTTCGTGACCACCCCGAACAAGCTCGCCGCCGCGGGGCAGTCCCCCTACCTGTCCCCCGACGAGGTCGTGGAGATCGCCCGGCAGGGCGCCGCCCTCGGCTGCAAGGAGGCGCTGTTCACGCTCGGCGACCGGCCCGAGGACCGCTGGCCGGCGGCGGCGCGGTGGCTAGACGAGCACGGCTACGACTCCACGCTCGACTACCTCCGGGCGATGGCGGTCCGGGTGCTCGAGGAGACCGGGCTGCTGCCCCACCTCAACCCCGGCGTCTTGTCCTGGGAGGAGATCGGCCGGCTCAAGCCGGTCGCCCCGTCGCTGGGGATGATGCTGGAGACCACCTCGACCCGGCTGTTCACCGAGAAGGGCCTGGCCCACCACGGCTCCCCCGACAAGGACCCGGCGGTGCGGCTGAGGGTGCTCGAGGACGCCGGGCGGCTCAACGTGCCGTTCACGACCGGGATCCTGGTCGGCATCGGCGAGAACCTGACCGAGCGGGCCGAGTCGGTCTTCGCGATCCGCAAGGTGGCCCGGCAGTACGGCGCCGTGCAGGAGGTGATCGTGCAGAACTTCCGGGCCAAGCCGGACACCGCCATGCGAACCTCGGCGGACCTCGGCCTCGAGGAGTACCTCGCCACGATCGCCGTCGCCCGCATCGTGCTCGGGCCGAGGATGCGCGTGCAGGCCCCGCCGAACCTGGTCGACCTCGCCGAGTGCACCGCCCTGCTCGGCGCCGGCGTGGACGACTGGGGCGGGGTCTCCCCGCTCACCCCCGACCACGTGAACCCCGAGCGGCCCTGGCCCTCCCTCGAGCGGCTCCGCTCGGTGACCGAGGCCGCCGGCTTCTCCCTCGCCGAGCGGCTCACCGTGCACCCGGAGTACGTGCGCGCCGGCGAGCCGTGGCTCGACCCGCGGGTCAGCGGCCACGTCGCCGCGCTCGCCACCGCCGACGGGCTCGCCTGCCCCGGCGCACGCCCCACCGGTCTCCCCTGGCAGGAGCCCGACGGCGGCTTCGCGCTCACCACCTCCACCGGCCGCACCGACCTCCACGAGTCCATCGACACCGACGGCCGCACCTCCGACCGCCGCGACGACTTCGACTCCGTCTACGGCGACTGGGCCCTCCTCCGCGAGCAGGTAGCCGCCCGGTCGACTGCCGAGGACGGCCGGACCCCGGAGGCGGCGGGGCCCGCGGTGGCCGGGCGCGGCGACGGAGGGGGCCCGGGCGTGGACGGCCGGAGCCCGGAGCCCGCGGCTGCGGCGGCCGGGCCCGGCGACGGAGGGGGCCCGGGCGTGGACGGGCCTGGCAGCCGAGCGAGGAACGAGCGAGGCCGGGTGCCCGGGCCCGCTTCGGCGCCCAGCTCGGCCGACGCCTCCGGACGGCTCGACGGCGACACCCGGGCCGCGCTGGCGGTCGCCGAGAGCGACCCGCGGGCCCTCACCGACGCCCAGGCGCTCACCCTGATGACCGCCGACGGCGCGGCCCTCCGCGAGGTGGCCCGGATCGCCGACGACCTGCGCCGCGACGTGGTCGGTGACGACGTCACCTACGTGCTCAACCGCAACATCAACTTCACCAACGTCTGCTACACCGGCTGCCGGTTCTGCGCGTTCGCCCAGCGCCGTACCGACGCCGACGCCTACACGCTCTCCCTCGACGAGGTGGCCGACCGCGCCGAACAGGCGTGGGCCGACGGCGCGACCGAGGTGTGCATGCAGGGCGGCATCGACCCGGAGCTGCCCGGGACGGCGTACTTCGACCTCGCCGCCGCGGTGAAGGCACGCGTGCCGGCGATGCACGTACACGCGTTCTCCCCGATGGAGGTCGTCAACGGCGCCACCCGCACCGGCCTGTCGGTCCGTGACTGGCTGGTGCGCGCGAAGGAGTCCGGGCTGGACACCATCCCCGGCACGGCCGCGGAGATCCTGGACGACGACGTGCGCTGGATCCTGACCAAGGGCAAGCTGCCGACCTCCACCTGGGTCGACGTGGTCACCACCGCTCACCAGGTGGGCCTGCGGTCGAGCTCGACGATGATGTACGGCCACGTGGACAACCCCGCGCACTGGGTGAGGCACCTTCGGGTGCTGTCCCGGATCCAGGACGAGACCGGTGGCTTCACCGAGTTCGTGCCGCTGCCGTTCGTGCACCACAGCGCCCCGATCTACCTGGCGGGCGTGGCCCGGCCCGGCCCCACCATGCGGGACAACCTGGCCGTGCACGCGATGGCGCGGATCATGCTGCACGGGCGGATCGACAACATCCAGACGTCGTGGGTCAAGCTCGGCGTCGCGGGCACGCAGGCGATGCTGCGGGCCGGCGCCAACGACCTCGGCGGGACGCTGATGGAGGAGACCATCTCGCGGATGGCCGGCTCCGAGCACGGCTCGGCGAAGAGCGTGGCGGAGCTCGAGGAGATCGGTGCCGGCATCGGCCGGCCGGTCCGCCAGCGCACCACCACCTACGGACCGGTGGACCGGACGGCCGCCTGACCGCGACCTCCATGGGCCGCCGTACGGCGGTCTCCGGCGCGCGGAGGCGGGTTCAGCCCACTGGCGGGCGGTCGTGCAGCACCCGCTGGTAGAGCAGGTGGTCGCGCCACTCCCCGGCGATGAACAGGTACGCCGGCGCCGGGCCGATCAGCGTGAAGCCGTTCCTGAGCAGCACCGTCTGCGAGCCGACGTTGTCGGGGTAGGTACCCGCCTGGAGCCGGTGCAGGCCGAGGTCGAGGGCGGCGCCGCACACGTACCCGACCGCCGCCGTGGCCAGCCCCCGCCCGACGTGGTCGCGGTCGACCCAGTAGCCGACGCTCGCGCTCCGGAAGATGCCGCGCACGATCGTGCTCAGGTTGACCCGGCCCACGACGTCGTCCCCGTGGGTGAGCACCCAGGACGCCGCCTGCCCGGCCCGGATGCCGTCCAGCCGCTCGGCGACCGCGGCCCGCTGACCCTCGAGGGTGAGGTACCCGTCGCCGCGGTCGGGCTCGTAGGGCGCGAGGTGCTCGCGGTTGCGCAGGTACGCCGCCAGCACCGGGGCGGCGTCCTCCGCGCAGAGCTCGCGGATCCCGTACTCCCCGGCCAGACCCTGCTCCTCCACGTCGGCACCCCTCTCGTGCGTCGTGCCGGCCGGACCGCCGGCCGCGGACCGACCGCACCCTCTCACACTCCTGTGCCCGGCCGGCCGGCATGGACCCCGGTAACGGACGAGGCGGCGGCCGGGAGCCCAGGGCCCCGGCCGCCGCCTGTCCGCAGTACGGCGTCAGCCGCGTCCGCTGCTCGAACGCGCCCTCCGCGAGACCGAGTCGATCGACACCGCGAGGAGGAGCACCGCACCGGTGACCATGTAGCGCACCGACGAGTCGACGCCGATCACGTTCAGCCCGGTCTGGATCGACTGGAGCACGATGATGCCCAGGAGCGCCGCGTAGGCGGTGCCGCGGCCACCGAAGAGGCTGGTGCCGCCGATCACGGCCGCCGCGATCGCGGTCAGGTTGGTGTCGGTGCCACCGCTGGCCTGCGACACCGAGGTGAGCTGGGCGGCGGCCAGCAGCCCACCGATCGCCGCGAACAGCCCGGTCAGCGCGAACACCGAGAGGTACACCCGGGTGACCCGGATGCCGGACCGGCGGGCGGCCTCGACGTTGCCGCCGACCGCGAACACGTGACGCCCCCACGTGGTCTTGCGGAGCAGCAGGTCCATGAGCACGACGAGCGCGACGAACAGCAGCGGCAGGTAGCCCAGGCCGCGGTCGATGTTGAGGTAGTAGGTCAGGTAGAGCAGGCCACCGGCGAGCAGCCCGGTCCTGACCGCGACGCTCACCAGGGACGGTGCGGAGAGCCCGGCGGCCGTGCGGCGGCGGATGCTCCACAGCAGCGCGGCGCCGTACCCGACCGCCACCACCAGGACCAGGACGTACGACGCGACGCCGGTGACGAACGAGCTCCGGGCGAACTCGACCAGACGGGAGTCCGGAGGCAGGTTCACCGTGCCGTTCTTGCCCAGCACCACGAGCTGCAGACCCAGGAAGCCCAGCAGGCCGGCCAGGGTGATCACGAAGCTCGGGACGCCGACCTTGGTGAACAGCACCGCGTAGAGCACGCCGATCGCGAGGCCGGTCAGCGCGCCCGCGAGGATCGACACGAACAGCGAGTAGCCCTCGTAGACCACCATCACGGCCATCACGGACGCGGCCAGGCCGCTGACCGAGCCGACCGACAGGTCGATCTCGCCGAGCAGCAGGACCAGCACCACGCCGATCGCGATGATGCCGATGGGCGCGGCGAAGAGGGTGATGTTCACGAGGGTGCGGGAGGACAGGAACGTCGGCTCCTGCGCGTAGAACACCAGCGAGATCACGATGAGCCCGATGATCACGGGCAGGCTGCCCAGGTCACCGCCGCGGACCTTGCGGGTGAAGCTGTCGAGGGCTCCCCGCACCCCGCGGGCGTGCACGAGCCGCTCGTCGCTGAGGTCGGCGGGGATGGGAACGGCCGGGCTCATCTCGTCCTGCACCGTCGGCGCGGTCGTCGGGTTCTTCGGGGTCGTCGGGGTTGCCTCAGGCATCGTGGGCTCCTGCATGGTGGGCGGCCTGGTTGCGGCGGATGCGGTCGGCGACGACGTTGTCGGAGGCGCCGGTGATGGCGGCGACGAGCTGCTCGGTCGTGGTCTCGTCGACGTTGAACTCGGCGGCGTTGCGGCCGAGGCGGAGGACGATGATGCGGTCGGCGACCGCCTGGACGTCGGCCATGTTGTGGCTGACCAGGATGACCCCGAGACCGGTCTCCCGGAGCCGCTCGATCAGGTTGAGGACCTCCGCGGTCTGCGCGACGCCGAGGGCCGCGGTCGGCTCGTCGAGCATGACCACCTTCGGCGCGCCCACGAGGCTGCGGGCGATCGCGACGGTCTGCCGCTGGCCACCGGACAGCGAGGCGATCGGGATGCGCACCGACGGGATCTTGGCCGAGAGGGTGCGCAGCAGCCGCCACGACTCCTTCTCCATGGTCACCTCGTCGAGCCAGCCCGCGGTCCCCTTCTCCTGGCCCAGGAAGAGGTTGGCCACCACGTCGAGGTTGTCGCACAGGGCGAGGTCCTGGAACACCGTGGAGATGCCCAGCGCCTGGGCCTCGCTGGGCCCGCCGACGTGCACCACCCGGCCGGCGAACGTGATCGTGCCGCCGTCGGGCTGGTAGACCCCCGAGATGATCTTGATCAGCGTCGACTTGCCCGCGCCGTTGTCGCCCACGAGCGCGACCACCTCGCCGGGGGCCACGTCCAGACTGACGTCGGTCAGCGCCTGCACGGCACCGAACCTCTTGTTGATGCCCTCCAGAGAGAGGACTGCGGTGCCCGCGGGGGCGGGGCGCTCAGTGGTCGTCGCGGTCATGGCCGCCTCCTGTTGTCGCCTAGTTCGATCGTGACAGGGGTGGCCTGCTTTGTCAGCGGGCCACCCCCCTTCGTCAGCTGGTCAGGACAGGCCGGCCTGCGTGCAGGCGTCGGCGTAGTTCTCGGTGCAGATGTCGTCCACGCTGTAGAACCCGTCCTTCACCACCGTGTCGGCGACGTTGTCCTGGGTCACGACGATCGGGTCGAAGATGAACGACGCGACGCCTTGGAAGTCCTCGGTGCCCGTGATCTTCTCGTCGTTGGCGAGCTGGACCGCGATCTCGCCGGCCTTCTCGGCCTCGACCTTGATCGGCTTGTAGATGGTCATGTACTGCTCCCCGGCGACGATGCGCTGGATCGCGGCGAGCTCGGCGTCCTGGCCGGTGATCGGCGGGAGCGCGTCGGCGCTGATGCCGGCACCGGTCAGCGCTGCGACCACACCGCCGGCCTGGCCGTCGTTCGCGGCGTAGACACCCTTGACCTCGGCCGGCTCGTACTTGCCGAGCTGGTCGGTGGTCCACTGCTGCGCGTTGTCGGGGCTCCAGTCGGGGTTGTCGTACTCCGCGAGGATGTCGACCCCGCTGGAGTCGAGGACGCTGTGCGCCCCCTCCTTGAACTGGGCGGCGTTCGGGTCGGTCGGCGCGCCGTTGAGCATGAGGATGCCGCCGCTGCCTCCCACGGCCTCGACGAGGGACTCGGCCTGCAGCTTGCCGACCTGGGCGTTGTCGAAGGACATGTAGTAGTCGGAGCCCTCGATGAACCGGTCGTAGGCGATGACCGGGATGTCGGCCTCCTGCGCCGAGACGACCAGACCCGCGGCGGCCTCACCGTCGACCGGGTCGAGCACCATGGCGTCGACCTGGTCGGTGATCGCGGTCTCGACCTGCTGCTGCTGCTTGGCCGGGTCCTGGTCGGCGTTGAAGTAGACGACCTCGCAGTCGCTGCAGAGCTCGGCCACCTTGTCCTCGAACAGAGGCTTGTCGAACGCCTCGTACCGGGTGGTCTTGGACTCCGGGAGCAGCAGCGCGATCTTCTTCGCGCCGTCGCCGCCCTCCGATCCGTTCTGGGCCTCGTTGGCGCCACAGGCAGCGAGACCGCCGGCACCGATGACAAGGGCGGCCGCGGTCAGTCCCGCTCGCCTGATGGAAAGTGCCACTGTTCCTCCTCGTGGGACCGGGCGTTCGCGCCCGGAGGTCCTGTCTCCGTCAGAGTGTGCTCCGTCACACCGTTGCCGTCAAGACTTGAACGCAAAATCGCTCCCCGCTGTCCTGGCTGCCATTTTGCCGTCATGTCTTGACGTCGAATGCGACGTAGGACACAGTTCAGCCATGCCAGCAGAGCGTGACGACGCCCCCACGTCGGCCCCGGCCCCCGGGTCGACCGCGTCCCTGCGCTCCGCCAACCAGCGCCGGGTGATCCGGCTGCTCCAGCAGCAGACGGCCGGCGAGCCGCTGACCCAGGCGGACATCGCCCGCAGCACGCAGCTCGCGCCGGCGACGGTGTCCAACATCGTCCGTGACCTGACCGCAGCCGGGATGGTGGAGACGGTGATGGGCAGCGGCCGCCGGGGGACGACGGTGCGGATCTCCCGGGACGCGGGCCTGGTCGTCGGGATCGACTTCGGGCACCGGCACGTCCGGGTCGCGATCGGCGACCTGACCGGCGAGGTGATCGCCGACGAGCGCGAGCCGATCGCCCAGGACCATCGCTACGGTGACGGGCTGGACCGGGCCGCCGCGATGCTCGACAGCCTGCTGGCCAAGCTCGACGCGACGCGTGAGGACGTGCTGAACATCGGCCTCGGCCTGCCGGCGCCGATCACCCGGGAGGACGTGGTCATGTCCTCGGCGATCCTGCCCGGGTGGGTCGGGGTCAACGCCCGCGTCGAGGCCGAGGCGCGTCTCGGCCGCCCCGCGCACATCGACAACGACGCCAACCTCGGCGCCCTGGCCGAGCACCGTCACGGCGCGGGCATGGGGCACCCGAACATGGTCTTCGTCAAGGTCTCGTCAGGCGTCGGCGCCGGCATGATCCTCGACGGCGAGCTGTTCCGCGGGTCGCACGGTACGGCGGGCGAGATCGGGCACCTCACGATCGACGAGCAGGGTCCGTTCTGCCGGTGCGGCAGCCGCGGCTGCCTGGAGGCGTACGCGTCGATCGGCATGGCGGCGACCGCGTTGGCGGACCAGCTGCCCAACGCCTCCATCGACGACATCGTGGCCGCCGCGAAGAACGGCAACGTCTCCGCCCTGCGGATGTTCGAGGACGCGGGCCTCCACCTCGGCTGGGGGCTGGCGATGCTGGCGAACCTGATCGACCCCAGCGCGATCGTGGTCGGCGGGGACATGGCCCGCGCCGGCGACCTGCTGCTGGACTCGATCCACATCGGCATGCGCCGTCACGCGCTGGCCTCGGTCTCCTCCACCACCCTGGTCACCCGGGCGGCGCTCGGCGACCGGGCCTCGGTGATCGGCGCCCTGCTCCTGGCCCTCGACCGGACCGACCTGGTGCCCGCCCAGGGCCTCGGCTGAGCTACCGCGTCCGACCCACGGTCGCCACGGCGGACCCGCCGCCTACTCCCACTCGATGGTGCCCGGGGGCTTGCTCGTCACGTCGATGGTGACCCGGTTGATCTCGCGCACCTCGTTGGTGATCCGGGTGGAGATCGTCTCGATCACGTCGTACGGCAGCCGCGCCCAGTCCGCGGTCATCGCGTCCTCCGAGGTCACCGGCCGCAGCACGACCGGGTGGCCGTAGGTCCGGCCGTCACCCTGCACGCCGACCGACCGCACATCGGCCAGGAGGACGACGGGGAACTGCCAGATGTCGCGGTCCAGCCCGGCGCGGGTGAGCTCCTCGCGGGCGATCGCGTCCGCCTCGCGCAGCGTCTCGAGCCGGTCGTGGGTGACCTCGCCGACGATCCGGATCCCCAGGCCGGGGCCCGGGAACGGGTGCCGCCACACGATCTCGGCCGGCAGGCCGAGCTGCTCGCCGACCAGCCGGACCTCGTCCTTGAACAGGGTGCGCAACGGCTCGACGAGGGAGAACTCGAGGTCCTCGGGGAGACCGCCGACGTTGTGGTGGGACTTGATGTTCGACGTGCCGGCGCCGCCGCCGGACTCCACGACGTCGGGGTAGAGCGTGCCCTGGACCAGGAACTCCACCTTCTCGCCGTGCTCGGCGGCCTCGCCGATGACCTCGATCTCGGCGGCCTCGAAGACCCGGATGAACTCCCGGCCGATGATCTTCCGCTTCTCCTCGGGGTCGCTGACCCCGGCGAGCGCCTCGAGGAACCGCTGCTGCGCGTCGACCACGTGGAGGGAGACCCCGGTGGCGGCGACGAAGTCCCGCTCCACCTGCTCGGCCTCGCCCTTGCGGAGCAGGCCGTGGTCGACGAAGACACAGGTGAGCTGGTCGCCGATCGCCCGCTGCACCAGGGCCGCGGCGACCGCGGAGTCGACGCCGCCCGAGAGCCCGCAGATCGCGCGCCTGTCGCCGATCTGCTCGCGGATCCGCTCGATCTGCTCCTCGACGATGTTGACCATGGTCCACGTCGGGTGGCAACCGGCGATGTTGTGCAGGAAGTGCGTGAGCACCTCCTGGCCGTGCTCGGTGTGCAGCACCTCCGGGTGCCACTGCACGCCGGCGAGCCGGCGCTCGAGGTTCTCGAACGCGGCCACCGGGGAGCCGGCCGAGGTGGCCAGCGCGGTGAAGCCCTCGGGTGCGGCCACGACCGAGTCGCCGTGGCTCATCCACACCCGGTGCGACTCCGGCACGTCGGAGAGCAGGGTGCCCGGGACGGTGACGGTGACCGGCGTCCGGCCGTACTCCGAGACGCCGGTACGGCGTACCTCGCCGCCGAGCGCCTGCGCCATCGCCTGGAAGCCGTAGCACATGCCGAACACGGGGACGCCCGCCTCGAACACCGCGCGGTTGACCGACGGGGCGCCGGGCTCGTAGACCGACGAGGGGCCGCCGGACAGGATGATCGCCTTCGGGTTCTTCGCCAGCATCTCCTCGATCGGCGTCGTGTGCGGGACGATCTCGGAGTACACCCGCGCCTCGCGGACGCGGCGCGCGATGAGCTGGGCGTACTGCGCTCCGAAGTCGACGACGAGGACCAGGTCGTGTTCGGTGGTCACCGGGGGCCTTTCGGCGAGAGGATCTGGGCGGTCCGCCGGCGTACCGGCGAAGCGGCAGTCTATCGCCGAGAATTTCTCCCCACGGCCGTAACCCCGGTATGGACCGGTCGTTAGGAAGGTCAGAACCCGGTGGCTTTGCTCCCTCCCAGGCCGGGTTTCTCGTCCGTGCTGCTGTCCGCAGCCGTGTGGACGCCTCAGGGCCCGACCAACCCTCCCTCCCCGGTCGGGCCCTGAGTCATGTCAGGGGGCCGACCCGGGAGGGCGGCGGGTGGGTCAGGACACCCCGACGATGGGCAGCCGCAGCGCCGCGGGGGCCGTGGGCGGCACCGCCGGGGCGGACGGCGCGACCGGGTCGAGCCGCACGTACCCCTCCCCCAGCGCCGGCCGCGGGTCGGGCTCGCCCTTGTTCGGCCAGAACGCCATCGCCCGCTCCGCCTGCGCGGTGATCGTCAGCGAGGGGTTCACGCCGAGGTTCGCCGAGATCGCCGATCCGTCCGCCACGTGCAGCCCCGGGTAGTGGAAGACCCGCTGGTAGGGGTCGATCACCCCGGTCCCGTCGGACTCGCCGATCGTGCAGCCGCCGATGAAGTGCGCGGTCAGCGGCCGGTTGAACGGCTCACCGATCGAGCCTCCCGGCTTGCCGCCGATGACCTGCGCCATCATCCGCACCGCCTTGTTCGCGACGGGGATCCAGGTCGGGTTCGGTGTCCCGTGCCCCTGGCGCGAGCTGAGGTACCAGCGCCGGGTCAGCCGGCTCCGCTTCGAAAAAGTGGTGATCGAGTTGTCGACGGTCTGCATGACCAGCGCGATCACGGTCCGCTCCGACCAGTGCCGCAGGTCGTAGAGGTCGCGCACGCTGCCCTTCTCGCGCCACATCTCCTGGAGCCAGGTCCGCCACCGCGGCAGCGGGCCGTCCCCGTCGGTGAGCACGGTCTGCATCAACGACATCGCGTTGCTGCCCTTGCCGTAGCGGACCGGCTCGATGTGCGTCTCGTCGTCGGGGTGGAAGCTGGAGGTGATCGCGACGCCCTGGCTGTAGTCGACCGTGGTGTCGGGGGCGATCGCGCCGAGGATCGACTCGGAGTTGGTGCGCGACAGGTGCCCGATCCGGGCCGACAGCTCCGGCAGGTGCCCCTGGTCACACATCCGGTGCAGCAGCCGCTGCGTGCCGAGGGCGGAGGCGGCGAGGACGACCTGCTCGGCGGTGAGCGTACGGCGCACCGCGGACCGCCGTACCTTCGCCTTGGTGTAGCGCACCGCCACCTCGTAGCCACCGCCCTCACGGGGCCGCACCCGCTCGACGGTGGTCAGCGGGTGCACCACCGCCCCGCGCTGCTCGGCGAGGTAGAGGTAGTTCTTGACCAGGGTGTTCTTGGCGTTGTGCCGGCAGCCCGTCATGCACTCGCCGCAGCCGAGGCAGGTGTTGCGGTCCGGGCCGGCGCCGCCGAAGTAGGGGTCGTCGACCCGGGTGCCCTGCGGCTGGTCGGGCCCGCCGAAGAACACCCCGACCGGGGTCGGGTGGAAGGTCTCGCCGACGCCCATGTCGTGGGCGACCTTCTCCATCACGTCGTCGGCGGGCGTGCGCAGCGGGTTCTCCACCACCCCGAGCATCCGCTTGGCCTGGTCGTAGAACGGCGCGAGCTCGGCCTTCCAGTCGGTGATGTCGCGCCACTGCGGGTCCTGGTAGAACGCGTCGAGCGGCTCGTAGAGCGTGTTCGCGTAGACCAGCGACCCGCCGCCGACCCCGGCGCCCGACAGGATCAGGCAGTCCTTGAGGCTGTCGATGCGCTGGATGCCGTAGCAGCCGACCTGCGGCGCGAACAGGTACCGGCTGACGTCGAAGGAGGTGTCGGCGAAGTCCTGGTCCTCGAAGCGGGCGCCCGCCTCGAGGACGCCGACCCGGTAGCCCTTCTCGGTGAGACGCAGCGCGGCCACCGAGCCGCCGAAGCCGGACCCGACCACGAGCACGTCGTAGTCGAAGCCGGGAGCACTGTCCTGGGTCACCGGGTCCTCACTTCCTGCGCAGCTTGTTCATGAGCCGGAGGTTCGCAGTCATCATCCGGGCGTAGGCCTGGTCGCTCATCCCGAGCATCGGCGCGAAGCGGACCACACGCTGGGTCGCCACGGACTGGCTCTCGGTGTAGCGGTGGATCCCCTCGGCGCCCTGGCGGCGGCCCATCCCCGACTGGCGCATGCCTCCCATCGGCGAGTCGATGCTGGCGAACGTGGCGCCGAACGCCTCGTTGATGTTGACCGTGCCGCACCGGATCTGCCGGGCGATCGCGCGGGCCCGCTTGCCGTCCCGGGAGTAGATCGAGGCGTTGAGGCCGTACTCCCCCGCGTTGGCACGGGCGACCGCCTCGGCCTCGTCGTGGAAGCGGTACAGCGCGATCACGGGGCCGAACGTCTCGTCCCCGAAGCAGGTCATGTCGGGGGTGACGCCCTCGAGGATGGTCGGCTCGTAGAAGTACGGACCGAGGTCCGGGCGAGCCCGCCCGCCGGCGAGCACCCGGGCTCCCTTGCCGACCGCGTCCTCGACGTGCGCCGTGACCGTGTCCAGCTGGGCCTTCGAGATCAGCGACCCCATGTCGCTGCCCCACTCCAGCCCGGAGCCGAGGCGCATCGCCTTCGTGCGCTCGACGAACCGCGCCACGAACCGGTCGTAGACCTGGTCGGCGACGAACATCCGCTCCATCGAGACGCACAGCTGGCCGGCGTTGGAGAAGGCGGCGCGTACGGCGCCCTCGGCGGCGCGGTCCACGGCGGCGTCGCGCAGCACCAGGATCGGGTTCTTCCCGCCCAGCTCCAGCGAGCAGCCGATCAGCCGGTCGGCGCACTGGCGGGCGATGACCTTGCCGGTGGCCGTGGAGCCGGTGAAGCAGACGTAGTCCGACCGCTCGATCATCGGGCCGCCCAGCTCGCGACCGGGCCCGGCGACGACCTGCCACAGGTCGCGCGGGAACCCGGCCTCCTCGAGCAGCTGCACCCCGAGCAACGCGGACAGCATGGTCTGCGCGTCGGGCTTGTGCACCACGGCGTTGCCGGCCATCAGCGCGGGCAGCCCGTCGCACAGCGCCATCGTGAACGGGTAGTTCCACGGCGAGATGACCCCGACGACGCCCTTCGGCTCCCGGTTCACCTCGACGCGGGTGAGCCCCGGCACGACCCCGGCCTTGCGGGACGGGTCGAGGTGCTCGTGCGCGGTCCGGGCGTAGTAGCGGGCGGTCAGCGCGACGTGCAGGGGCTCGTCGAACGCGTGCTTGCGGGCCTTGCCCGACTCCCAGCAGACCAGGTCGATGATCTCGTCCTGCCGGTCCAGGATCAGGTCGTGCAGGGCGAGCATGGCGCGCGACCGGTCCTCGAGCGGGGTGGCCGCCCACGCCTCCTGCGCCCGTTGCGCCCGCCGGTAGGCGGTCTCCACGTCGGCGGTGCTCGACTGCGGGATCGCGCCGAGCGGCTGGCCGGTGAACGGGGAGTACGTCGGCACACTCTCCCCCGTCGTGGAGACCACGCGGTCGGTGAGGGCCCGGACGTAGCCGGGGTCGAGGGCGTACGACGCGGTCCGGTCGTGCTCGGGGTCCGCCGGGCCGGCCGTGGCGAGGCCGGAGGCGTGCTCGGGTGCGGGATCGGACATCGGGTTCATATACCGAGAGTATGTGACGGCGATCTCAGAGGCTACCCTTGGGTAACCAGCTGAGACCGCCGTCACATCGTCGCGCGCGCCCGGGCGTGGCCGGGTCGAGCCAGGTCAGCCCGTCGTGAGCGAGGTGTCGTCGACGAAGAAGCTGGTCGCCAGCGAGGAGTCCTCGGTGCCGAGGAACTTCACGGTGACCGTCTTGCCGATGTAGCTGTTCAGGTTGAGCGACCGCTGGACGTAGGACGAGCCCTTGTTGAGGTTGGAGTACGTCGCCAGGGTGGTCGTCACGCCGCCGCTGACCGCCTGGACCTTGAGCGTGTCGTAGGCCGAGGTCGTGGTGGTCTCCGCACTGCTCACCTTGACGTAGAACGACAGCGTCGCGCTGCTCTTGCCGGACGGGACCGCGACGGTCTGCGAGAGCGTGTCGGTCGTCGTGGTGCCGTAGCCGTTGAGCCAGGCGTAGTAGGACCCGGTCCGCGGCGTCGCGCTGGTCGAGCTCGTGATCACGCCCGACGTAGCGCTCCACGAGACGGCACCGGACTCGAAGCCGGGGTTCGCCAGCAGGTTCCCCGACGGCGCCGGCGTGGTGCCCCCGCAGGTCTCGGAGCCGGAGACGCTCACCCCGGACCAGGCGTTGGCCGTCGCCGTGCACTGGCTCGAGGCGGCGCCGTACAGGTCCTTGGCGGACCGGACCATGGCGTCACGAGCCTGCGGGTAGGTCGTGGTCGAGGTCATGTAGGTGGTCAGCGCGCGGTACCAGATCGCCGCAGCCTGCGTGCGGCCGATGCCCGTGAGGCTCGAGCCGTTGCAGGTCGTGCCCGTGTGCGTGCGGCCGCCGATGGTCTTGGTGCCGGCGCCCTCGGCGAGCAGGTAGAACAGGTGGTTGCCCACGCCCGAGGAGTAGTGCGGGTCCAGGTTCCTGGTGGCGGAGGTCCAGCAGTTGACCGACGCCCCGTCGGCCGACGGGTTGTCCATCCGCCGCAGGTAGGTGCCGTCCTTGGCGATCTTCTCGCCGATGTAGTAGTCACCGGGATCCGACGCGTTCGCGGCCTTGAACTCCACCATCGTGCCGAACACGTCGGAGGTGGCCTCGTTCAGGCCGCCGGCGTCACCGGAGTAGTTGAGGTTCGCGGTGTGCGAGGTGACCCCGTGCGACATCTCGTGGCCGGCGACGTCGAGCGAGGTGAGCGGGCTGAACGTGGTCCCGCCGTCGCCGTAGGTCATGCAGAAGCAGCTGTCGTCCCAGAAGGCGTTCTCGTAGCTGTTGCCGTAGTGCACCCGGGAGTAGGCGGCGACACCGTCGTTGCGGATCCCGCTGCGGCCGTAGGCGTCCTTGAAGAAGTCCCAGGTCACCGCCGCGCCGTAGTGGGCGTCGACCGCCGCGCTCTGCCGGCTCGAGGTGCTGCCGTTGCCCCACGCGTTGTCGGCGTCGGTCATCAGCGTGCCGGTCGAGGTGCTCGTGGAGTTGTTGGCGTCGTAGGTCCTGTGACCGCCGCGCGTGGTGTCGTAGAGCTGGTACGACGAACCCGACAGGTTGGTCTGGATGCCCACGGTGCCGCTGTAGAGCGAGCTGCCGGTGCCGTTGGCGTTGACGATCAGGGGCCGGGTGCCGAGCTGCTTGCCGGTTCGCGCGTCGGTGTACACCAGGTCCCGGACCGGGGTGCCGTCTGCGGCGGTCCCGGTCACCGTGGTCTCCCAGGCCAGCACCGGCTTGTGGTCCGAGGCGTAGACGACGCGCTCCGGGGCCGCGCTGCCGCTCTCGAGACCGCTGCGCCTCGCCGCGGCATCCGCGGCGGTCTGGCCGCTGATCGCCGGGGTGGTGCCTGCGACGACGATGCGGTCGGGGCTGGCCCAGCTCACGGTGCGTACGTCGCCCGCCGGGCTCTCGTGCACCACGAGGTCACCCCCGATGACGCGCAGCCCCGCGTAGGTGCGGTCGTAGCGGACGTGCTCCGCACCGTTGGCGTCCACGACCACGTCGCGCACGACGAGGGACTCCTGGTCCCCGAGCCGGAGCGCGGCTGCGGTCCGGACGCGGTCGGCACCGGAGTTGTCGCCGGCTGCCGTGGCAGGGGCCAGGACAGTGAGGGGTGCCAGCGTGAGGACGGCGACGCCGACCACGCTGACCCCCAGAGATGCTCGCTTCACGCACGTGCCTTTCTCTGTCCAGGCCCCGGGATCTCCGCGCCTGGTCGGTGTCACGTGCGGCAGCCTCACAAACGCGGGCATCCTGCGCTAGACGGGTCTTCGTGCAATGCACGAACACGCAAAAACAAGAAGACCCCCGCGGTCACCCGCGGGGGTCTTCTCAACAGTTATGTTCGGCGACGTCCTACTCTCCCACACACTCCCGTGTGCAGTACCATCGGCGCTGAAAGGCTTAACTTCCGGGTTCGGAATGGGACCGGGTGTTTCCCTTTCGCTATGGCCGCCGAAACGCTATGGAGTTATCAACAGTTCCAAAACAGTGGTGTGTCTTGGGTTCCCGTCCGTAACTCGGGAACCACACAGTGGACGCGCAACATCTTTGAGGGACAAGCCCTCGGCCTATTAGTACCGGTCGGCT
>NZ_JAIEZQ010000002.1 GCF_019679455.1 Nocardioides jiangsuensis | reverse complement strand
AGCCTGCCGACTGGCGTTACAAATTAATTCGTCGACTTTTAGCACACTGTTGAGTTCTCAAGGATCAAGCGCGCACCACCCTCAGCCTCCCGGCCTCGGTCTGGGGCAACCTGACAAAACTTACCGGATCGAGCTCGGCCGAGCAAGTCGGCCTCGGTTCTCACCGGCCCCGCCCATACAGACCGGACCGAACTGTTCCGACCGCCTGTTCAAGGGCGCTCGAACCATCCCGGTGCGAGATGTTTGAGTGGGTTTCGCTGGGGCCGGCCGCCCGGCCTCTCGGCCTTGCGTCCCGCCGCACCCGGCGACAAAGAGAACATTACGTAGACGTTTGGGGATGTGCAAATCGGGGGACGGTAACGGGCCTCACAGTGTCTAGAGCAGCGCTCCACAGGGGCCCGAAACCCCCACGAAACCCCTAGTCGACGACCTCGACGCCGGCCAGGTTCTTCTTCCCGCGGCGCAGGACCAGCCAGCTCCCGCCGATGAGGTCGCCCTCCGACGGAACGTGGTCGGGGCTCTCCACCCGGCGGTTGTTCAGGTAGGCGCCGCCCTCCCCCACCGTGCGGCGCGCGGCGCCCTTGCTCGCGGACAGGCCGGTCTCCACCAGCAGGTCCACCACGGTGGGCAGGCCGTCGGCCCGCTTCACCTGGACCGAGCCGGCCTCCCGCAACGCGGCGCCCAGCGTCTCCGAGCTCAGGTCGGTGAGGTCTCCCCCGCCGAACAGTGCCGCGGCGGCCGCCTTGATCCGCTCGGTCTCCTCGTGCCCGTGCACCAGCGTGGTGACGTCGTCGGCGAGGGCCCGCTGCGCCGCGCGCCGGAACGGCTCCTCCTCCGTCTGCCGCGCGAGCTCCTCGATCTCCTCGCGGGAGCGGAACGTGTAGTACTTCAGCAGGTCGACCACGTCGCGGTCGTCGCTGTTGAGCCAGAACTGGTAGAAGGCGTACGGCGAGGTCATCTCGGCGTCGAGCCAGACCGTGCCGGACTCGGTCTTGCCGAACTTCGTGCCGTCGGCCTTGGTCACGAGCGGGGTGGCGAGCGCGTTCACCCGTGCTCCGTCGACCCGGCGGATCAGCTCCGCGCCGGCGGTGATGTTGCCCCACTGGTCGCTGCCCCCGGTCTGCAGCGTGACGCCGAAGTCGCGGAACAGGTTCAGGTAGTCCATGGACTGCAGCAGCACGTAGCTGAACTCGGTGTAGCTGATCCCGCTCTCGAGACGTGACCTCACCACCTCCCGCGCCAGCATCCGGTTGATCGGGAAGTGCTTGCCGATGTCCCGCAGGAACTCGATCGTGGACAGCCCCGCGGTCCAGTCGTAGTTGTTCACGACCGTCGCGGCGTTGGAGCCCTCGAAGGACAGGAAGCGCTCCAGCTGGCTCTGCACGTTGGCGCTCCACTGCTTGACCGTGTCGAGGCTGTTCATCTGCCGCTCACCGGTCTCCTTGGGGTCACCGATCATGCCGGTGGCGCCGCCGACGAGGCCGTAGGGCTTGTGGCCTGCGTCCTGGAGCCGCTTGAGGGTCAGGATCTGGAGCAGGTTGCCCATGTGCAGGCTGGGCGCGGTCGGGTCGAAGCCGCAGTAGACCTTGACCATGCCCTCCGACAGCTCGGCGCGCAGGGCGTCGAGATCCGTCGAGTGCGCGATGAGCCCGCGCCACTCGAGCTCGTCGAGGACGTGCTGGTCAGTGGTCACCTCGGTACCTCTCCTCAGGTCTGCTCCGGCCGGAGCGGTACGGCGGGCGGGGTGCCCGTCGTACGTCGTTCTCGAGACCAAGCCTGCCTCATCACGCCGCGGCCGCCGCAACCGGATTGTGCGGCGGACACCCGCGCGGACGGGTCAGGGCTGCTCGCCGAAGGCCAGCGGCGCGCGGCTGACCAGGTAGGTGGCCCAGTTCATCTTCACGACCTGCCCCTGGTCGTCGCGGGTGACCCGGAGCAGCTCGCCGGCCTCGCGGCCGGAGACCGTGCGGTACCGGTCCTCGTCGAGCCTCTCGAACACCGCCGGCGGCTTGTGCGCCGGGGCGCCCACCGCGCGGGCCTCCAGCCGGCCCTGCCGGACGGTGAACTCGAACGGCGTGCCCTCGGAGAACCAGAGACCGACCAGGTCGGCGAGGTCGTCCGGCACGGCCGCGCCGGGCGTCCACGGCTCGGGCTCGACGGGGTCGTGCTCGATCACGTGGCAGGCGAGCTCGGCCGCGAACGCGGCCGGGTCGGGCGCCGTGGTCGAGTTCATCAGCGCCAGACCGCCGGTGGCGCTCTCCCGGTGCGTGAACAGGCCGGTGATGTGCCCGGGCATACCGCCGGTGTGCCCGACCAGCACCCGGTCGCCGGACCGCAGCAGCATGAACCCGAGTCCGAACGCCAGCGTCCAGCGCGACAGGTCGGCCATGATCTGCGGCTGGCACATCTCCTCGAGGGTGTCGGGGTGCAGCACCTCCGCGACCGGGTCGGCCACGAACGAGGACCAGGCGGCCAGGTCGGCGGCGGTGCTCGCCAGTCCGGCGCAGGCGGCCATCGCCTTGGAGTCCAGCGTCGGCTCCACGCGCGGCACGTCGGTGTACGGCGGCACGAAGTACCCGACGGTGGCGGGACCGGAGAGGCCGACCGTCGTACGGCGCATCTCGAGCGGGTCGAGGATCCGCGCCTTCACGCTGTCGTACCAGTCGCGACCGTCGACGCGGGCGACCACCTCGCCGAGGAGGGCGTACATCAGGTTCGAGTAGTGCCAGCGGTGGTGCGGCCGGAGCACCTTCTCGGCGTCGTCGAACCCGGTGACCAGCTCCTCCCGCGTGGGCTGCTCGAGGGTCTCCCACACGTCGCCGACGGGCTCGCGCTGCATGCCGGAGACGTGCGCGAGCATCTGCCGGACGGTGATCCCCCGGTGGCTGCTCTCCGGGATGAACTTCTCGAGCATGTCGTCGAGGTCGAGCCTGCCCTCGTCGCGCAGCGCCATCACCGCGACCGCGGTGAACGTCTTGGAGTTGCTGGCCACCAGGAACTGGGTGTCCGCGGTCGGCGGCTGGTCCGGCACGGCGACGTCGGCTGCCCCCACGCCCTCGCCCCAGAGCAGCCCGCCGCCGCGGACGACGCCGGCGAAGACGCCGGGCACGCGGTGCCGGCCCTGCCGCTCGAGGACGATGCGCCGCAGCGCCTGCCGGGTGCGGGGGCTGATCTCGCTCACGCGGCGACTCTAGCCAGCGGTCCCTCCGCGCCGGAGCAGGTGCTCCCGGGCCTGCGTGTCCAGGCCGCGGTCCCGCTCGGCGAGCCGCTCGGCGATCGCCGCCCGCTGCTCGGGCGTCTTGTTGCCGCCGTACTTCATCTTCGCGAGGACCTCGTCGATGGTCAGCCGCAGCCCGCGGATGCCGGGCAGCATCCGGCGGTCGCTCTCGATGTCGGTGGACGGCGGCTCGCGCCGTGAGCCGCCGGGCTCGAGCCGGCCGAGCTGCCGGCGCAGGATGGCGAGCTTGCCCTCCTCGTCGTCGACGACCTCCGCGGTGCACCGGAACTGGACGGCGGTGTAGTACGACGTCGGCACGCCGTGCTCGGGCGGCAGGCCGCCGTCGGCGTTCCAGGCGGCCTCGACGTAGGTGTAGTCCAGCACCAGCGCGAACAGGACCCGCGGGTTCGCCTCGACCGCGCGCCACACCGGGTTCGGCCGCGCCAGGTGCATCCAGATCTGGTCGCCGCCGTCGTGCACGAAGTGGCTCGGCACCACGAACGGGTAGCCGGCGTCGTCGGAGACGACGAGCTGCCCGAAGTCGACGCGGCGCAGGACGTCGAGCCACTCGTCCTTGCTCGCCCGGTCCCAGGGATGGATCAGCATGCCCCCATCGAACCAGGCCCGTGTCCGATACCCATACCCGCGGCGCCGCCCCGCGGGACAATCGGGCATGGGGTTCGTGGCGACCGTGCGGGAGGAGGCCGCGAACACGCCCGCGCGGCGCAACCGCGTGGTCGACCTGTGGCGCGCGGTCTCCATCCTCGTGGTGGTCCTCGGCCACTGGACGATGGCCGCGGTCACCGTCCGGGACGGTGGGCTGGTCCCCGGGCACCTGCTCGTCCTGGCCGGCTGGACGCACCCGCTGACCTGGGCCTTCCAGGTGATGCCGGTGTTCTTCCTCGTCGGCGGCTACGCGAACGGGCGGTCGTGGCGTTCCGCCCGGGAACGGGCGACGCCGTACGGCGCGTGGCTGCGCGGCCGCGCGCGACGGCTCACCCTGCCCGTCGTCCCGGTGCTGCTGTTCTGGCCGGCGGCCGGGTGGCTCGCGCTGCAGGCCGGAGTGGACTGGCGCACCCTGCGCCTGGCCACCTCGGTGGCGCTGGTGCCGACCTGGTTCCTCGCCGCCTACGTCCTCGTCGTCGCCCTCGCCCCGGCGACGGTGTGGCTGTGGGAGCGCTGGGGCTGGTGGTCGGTCGTCGCGGGCGGCCTGGCGGCGGGGACGGTCGACGTGGTCTCGCTGGGCTCGGGGAGCGTCGCCGTCGGCTTCGTGAACTACCTCCTGGTGTGGGGCACTCTGCACCAGCTGGGCTACGCCTGGCTGGACGGGAGGCTCGCATCAGTGGCGCGCCGGCTGTTGCTGGCCGGCACCGGGCTCGCCGCCGCGGTGCTGCTCGTGCAGGCCGGTCCCTATCCCGTGAGCATGGTCGGGCTGGACACCTCGGCGGTCGACAACACCTACCCGACGCGGGTGACGCTGCTGTTCCTCGGCATGGCGCAGGCGGGGCTGCTCCTGCTGCTCGACCCGCTCGCCGGGCGGCTGGTGCAGGGGCGCCGGGCGTGGACCCTCGTGGTCGCGGTGAACGCGCGGATCATGACGGTCTACCTGTGGCACGTCACCGCGATGGTGCTGGTGATCGCGGCCTCCCTGGTCGTCGGCGGCGTCGGTCTTCGCGCCCGGCCGCTGGGCGCGTCCTGGTGGTGGTCGCGACCGCTCTGGTTCCTGGTGCTCGCGGTGGTGACGACCGCCTTCGTCGCGGGGCTGGGCCGTCTGGAGACCGTCGGGCCGGACCCGCGTCCCGCGCCGCCGGCGTGGCGTCCGCTGCTGGCGGTGGCCGGTGTGTGCGCAGGGCTGGCCGCGCTGGCGGTGGTGGGCGCCGTGGACTCCGACGGGCTCAGCTGGGTGCTGTTCCTGGTGCCGGTCCTGGCGGTGGTCGCGGGCGGGCTCGTACGGCGCCCCGGGCTCACCCACGACGCACGGCGCGCCGGGATCACTCGCCCGCGGCGGTGATCAGCCCGTAGTGCCCGTCGTACCGGAGGTAGAGCACCTGGCCGCGTCCGGTGTCCGGGTCGAGGTAGAACACGAACGGCTCACCGCTCAGCTCCAGCCGGGCGCGTGCCTCCGCCTCGGTGAGCTGCGCGGGGGTCTCCCGCACCTCGACCATCCCCGCGCCCGCGGTGGTCTCGCCACCGGCCGCGAACCCGCCGTCGCCGTCGCGGCAGACCACGGCGTCCTTGCCGGTCGCCGCGTCGGTGAACAGGTAGAAGTCGTGGCCGAGCAGGTCCATCTCGAAGGCCGCCTCGTCGAGGGTCATCGGCGCCAGCGCGAACGTCTTGCGGCGCACCACCTCGCGGGTCTCCGGTGGGCGCGGGAAGAACGGCCCGCGTTCGGTCGGCAGGTCCCCGTGCCGCCACTCGCCCTCGGTGGCGACGCCGGTCCACCGGTGCCGGGTCCGCTCGCGGTCCTGGTGCTGGAGGAGGGTACGGCGGAGCCGGTCCTCGAGGGCGTCCACGGCGCGGGTCACGTCGGCGGCGCCGGCGTGCGCGCGCACGAGCGTGCCGCCGACGTCCACCGTGGCCTCCGCCCGCGCCGGCCAGGCCACCGCGGGGTCGGCGGACACGGTGAGCACGACGTGGGAGGCCAGGACGGGCTGGGCGGCGTAGCGGTCGAGGTGGGCGACCTTGGCCTCCGCGTAGCGCACCGCGTCGTCCGGTACGTCTCCGCGCACCGTCACCTGGACGGCTGCGTCGGGGGTGGTGGGCCTACTGCGGGACATGGCGCTCCTCGGGTTCGGTGGCGTTCTCGGTCTCGGTGTCGGAGAGCAGTGCGGCGATGCCGCGCGGCAGGACGGCGCGGACCTTGTGCAGCTCGCCGAGGTCGAGGTGCCGGCGCAGCACCCGGGCGACCGCCTCGGCGGCGTAGGCCGCCTCGGTGTCCCCGGCGAGCAGGGCGGTCCTCGCCAGCCGCTCGAGGAACGCGTCGAGGTCGTGGTACCGCTGCGGCGCGCTGGTCGGCCGCCAGCCCTCGTAGAACACGCCGCGCAGGAACTCCGGCAGCTGCGCGGACAGGTGCGCGGTCTCCGGGACGGGAAGCCGGTCGCGCAGGGTGTGCAGGAACCCGCGCAGGACCCGCAGCGCGTACTTCTGGTCGCCGGGCCGCCCGAGCTCCTGGGCGAGCTCGTCGAGCCAGAGCCGTGTCTTCTGGCTGCTCTGCTCGATCAGCGTGACTTCGGTTGTCGACACGACGGTCACCTCCTGGAGACGCCCCCGCACCTTCACGCTAGGCGTGGGCGTACGGCGAGGCACGGGCCGATGGTCCCGGGTCCGGGGCCCGAGCGGCTCAGCCGGCCCGGAGCACGAGCGCACCGTCCTCGGTGACGGCGACGCCGGTGCCGAGAGGTCTGCCGGCGCGTGTCAGCACACCCGCGAGCCAGGCGGCGTCCTCCCGTGCCGCGCGCCTGAGGCTGAGCCGGTGCGCCTGGAACGGCACCATGGTCAGGTCCACGAGCTCCCCAGAGCCGAGGTCGAGGCGTACGAGGTAGACCAGGCGGAGCTCGCCGCGGTACTCCTCGAAGCCGTCGATGCCCTCGTAGTCGTTGACCAGGTCTCCGCAGCCGTAGAGCACCGCCTTCCCGTCGTGGACCTCCACCGGCCGCGGGTGGTGGGACGAGTGGCCGTGGACCAGGTGGACGCCGCCGTCAAGCAGCCGGTGGGCGAAGCGCCGCTGGTCGCGCGGGACGTCGTACCCCCAGTTCCCGCCCCAGTGCACCGAGACCACGCGGAGGTCGCCGGGCCCGCCCGCCTGCCGGAGGCGCGCGGCGAGGGCGTCGGCGGTGGCCGTCGAGAGGTCGGGCAGGACCGCGACGCCGGGGCGGCCCGGGCCGGCCGCCCAACGCGACGGGACACCGCTCGAGGCGTGCCCGACGGAGCAGACCATCACCCGGTGCCCGGGAGGGCCCACCGCCGCCGGTTCCCACGCCCCGGGCCCGTCGAGCCCGGCACCGGCGTACCGCAGCCCCGCCGACCGCAGGGCCTCCAGGGTCTCCCGCAGGCCGGCGACGCCGTGGTCCAGGAGGTGGTTGTTCGCCAGCGTCCACACGTCCGCGCCGGCCACGGTCAGGCACGCCACGTTGTCCGGGCTCATCCGGTAGTGCACCGCCTTGCCCTCGGCGACCTCGTCGCACGTGGTCACGCTCGTCTCCAGGTTCATCACCCGCACCGCCGGACCGAAGGCGTCCATCACGGCCAGCGTCTCGCCCCACGGCCACCGCGGGTCGACCGGGCGGGGCACCGCGCCGTTGCGCTTCTCGGCGAGGTGGACGTACGTGCGGGCGTCGGCGACCCAGCGCTCGTGGAGCGTGGGGTCACCCGGGTGGGGCAGGACCTGGTCCACTCCCCTGCCCGTCATCACGTCCCCGGCCAGCACCAGCCGGGTCTCGCCGGCCACGCGCCCACCTCACCCCCGCGCGTCGAGCAGGGCCAGAGGCGAACGGCCCGTGTGGGACCGCCTGCTCGACGTGGACCGCCGACCTGCCGCCGGGCGGGCGGCTCCTTCGTGCGGCCGGCCTACTGCGCCCGCGGGCTTCGCTTGTACGCGCTCACGGTCGGGTCGCCCTCGACCCAGAACCTCCAGGGCACGTCGTGCGCGACGCTGACCCCGACCCGGTGCCCGGACGCGATCCGCGACGGGTCGACCCGGTCACCCGGCCGGAGCCGCAGGGTCCCGCCGGCGACCAGGTCCGCGCCGTTGTGCTCACGGTGCAGGCCGAGCGCCTGCCCGAGGCATCCCGGTCCGCGGGCGAGCGAGCGGTCCGTGGTCCGCTCTCCCCGGCGCTGCCGCGCGAGGTCGGCGCCCTCGACCACCCGCCCCGCCCGGAGGAGTACGGCGGACGCGTGCCCGTCCTCGCCGGTGACGACGTTGCAGCACCAGTGCATCCCGTACGACAGGTAGGTGTAGAGGTGCCCGGCCCGGCCGAACATCACGAGGTTCCGCGGGGTCGGTCCCCGGGAGGCGTGGCTCGCCGGGTCGTCCTCCCCCATGTACGCCTCGACCTCGGTGAGCACGACGCTCACCGTGCCCTCGTCGGTGGTGTGGCTCAGGGTCCAGCCGAGGAGGTCCGGCGCGACCTCGCGGGCGGGCCTCCGGAGCAGGTCAGCCCAGCCAGGCACGGTGCTCGGCGATGGCCTGGCGGACCTCGGCCAGCTGCTCGGTGACCCGGTCCGGAGCGGTTCCGCCGCGGCCGGACCGCGAGGCGATCGAGCCCTCCACGGTCAGCACCGAGCGGACCCCGGGGGTCAGGTGCGATGAGACCTCCGCGAACTGCGCGTCGGTCAGCTCGTCGAGCTCGACACCGAGCTGCTCGCAACGGCGTACGCACGCGCCGGCGACCTCGTGCGCCTCGCGGAAGGGCACGCCCTCACGCACCAGCCACTCGGCGATGTCGGTGGCCAGCGAGAACCCCTGCGGCGCCAGGCTCGCCATCCGCTCGGTCTGGAAGCGCAGCGTGGCGACCATCCCGGTGAACGCCGGCAGCAGCACCTCGAGGGTGTCGACGGAGTCGAAGACCGGCTCCTTGTCCTCCTGGAGGTCCCGGTTGTAGGCCAGCGGCAGCGCCTTGAGCGTGGCGAGCAGCCCGGCGAGGTTGCCGATGACCCGGCCGGCCTTCCCGCGGGCCAGCTCGGCGATGTCGGGGTTCTTCTTCTGCGGCATGATGCTCGACCCGGTCGAGTACGCGTCGTCGAGCTCGACGAAGCCGAACTCCTTCGTGGCCCAGAGGATGACCTCCTCGGCCTGCCGGGACACGTCCACGCCGACCATCGCCAGCACGAACGCGAGCTCCGCGACGAAGTCACGTGCCGCGGTTCCGTCGATGGAGTTGGGGCTCGAGCCGTCGAAGCCGAGCTCGCGTGCCACCTGCTCGGGGTCGAGCCCGAGCGAGGACCCGGCCAGGGCTCCGGCGCCGTACGGCGAGTCCACGGCGACGCGCGCGTCCCAGTCCCGGAGGCGGGACACGTCGCGGAGCAGCGGCCAGGCGTGCGCGAGCAGGTGGTGGGACAGGAGGACCGGCTGCGCGTGCTGGAGGTGGGTGCGCCCGGGCATCGGGTCGCCCAGGTGCTTCCGGGCCTGGTCGGCGAGCGCGTCGACGAGGTCGAGGACCTGGCCCGCGACCACCCGCGCGTGGTCGCGCAGGAACACCTTGAACAGCGTGGCGATCTGGTCGTTGCGGGAGCGACCGGCGCGCAGCCTGCCACCGACCTCCGGGCCGACCTCCTCGATCAGCAGCCGTTCGAGCGCCCCGTGGACGTCCTCGTCGGACTCCGCGGCCACAACCTCGCCGGAGGCGACCTTCGCCGCGAGCGACTCGATCCCGGCCAGTAGCCGGTCCAGGTCGCCGTCGGTGAGCAGCCCCGCCCCGTGCAGCACGCGCGCGTGCGCCGTCGACCCGGCCAGGTCGTACGGCGCCAGCCGCCAGTCGAAGTGCGTCGACTTCGACAGCGCCGCCAGCGCCGGGCTCGGCCCGCCCGCGAAACGGCCGCCCCACAGGGCACCCGTGTTGGTCCCGTGGGACGCAGCACCAGCAGTCGAGTCGTTCACAGATCCGGTCACGTCGTCCTTCGTATCAGGTCGTTGATGGATGAGCCGCCTCGAGGCACAGCAGCGCCTGCGAGAACGGGCCCGACGGAGAGCGGCGACGGAGACGGCGCCCGGCGGAGAGCATCAAGGGCAATCGCAGCGCGAGCCTGCGAGCGCGAGAATCTGCCCAGCTCCCGCCGGGTGCCGGCGCAGCCGCCGCCCCAGCCGACCCCGGGTGCCGGCGCAGCCGCCGCCCCGGCCACCCGGGTGCCGGCGCAGCCGCCGCCCCCGGGTCAGGAGCCCGAGGCCTGGTCCCGCTTTGCCGCGATCTTCGACGGCAGGCCCCACAGCTCGACGAAGCCCTTGGCCAGGGACTGGTCGAAGACGTCGCCCTCGTCGTAGGTGGCGAGGTTGAAGTCGTAGAGGCTCTTGTCGCTGCGACGACCGGTCACGGTGGCCTTGCCTCCGTGCAGGGTCATCCGCACCTCGCCCGTCACGTGCTCCTGCGCCTCGGCGATGAAGGCGTCGAGCGAGCGCTTCAGCGGGGAGAACCAGAGGCCGTCGTACGCCAGCTCGCCCCAGCGCTGGTCGACCGACCGCTTGAAGCGGGCCAGGTCGCGCTCGACGGTGACGTTCTCGAGCTCCATGTGCGCGGTGATCAGCGCGATCGCGCCGGGCGCCTCGTAGACCTCGCGGCTCTTGATGCCGACCAGGCGGTCCTCGACCATGTCGAGCCGGCCGATGCCCTGCGCGCCGGCGCGCACGTTGAGCTGCTGGATCGCCTCGAGCACGCTGACGGGTTTGCCGTCGATGCTCACCGGCACGCCCTTGTCGAAGCCGATCACGATCTCGTCGGCCTCGCGCGGGGTGGCGGGGTCGTCGGTGTAGGAGTAGAGGTCCTCGATCGGGCCGTTCCAGATGTCCTCGAGGAAGCCGGTCTCGACCGCGCGGCCCCAGACGTTCTGGTCGATGGAGTACGGCGACTTCTTGGTCACGTCGATCGGGAGGCTGTGCTCCTCGGCGTACACGATCGCCTTCTCGCGGGTCCAGGCGTAGTCACGCACCGGGGCGATGACGCGCAGGTCCGCGGCCAGGGCCCCGATCCCCACCTCGAAGCGCACCTGGTCGTTGCCCTTGCCGGTGCAGCCGTGGCTGACGACGTTGGCGCCGTGCTCCTTGGCGGCCTTCACCAGGTGCTTGACGATCAGCGGGCGGGACAGGGCGGAGACCAGCGGGTAGCGGTCCATGTACAGGGCGTTGGCCTGGACGGCGGGGAGGCAGTACTCCTCCGCGAACTCGTCCTTGCCGTCGATGACGATGGACTCCACGGCCCCGCAGGCGAGGGCACGCTCGCGGACCACCTCCATGTCCTCACCGCCCTGGCCCAGGTCCAGGGCGACGGCGACGATCTCGGCGCCCGTCTGGTCGGCGAGCCAGCCGATGGCCACGGAGGTGTCGAGTCCTCCGGAGTAGGCGAGTACGACGCGGTCGGTGCTCATGATGGTTCCTCGTGCTTCTTCTCAGGTTCTGCGTGGTCAGGGACAGTGGTCTTCTGGTGGTTGGCGAGGGCGACGAGCCGCTCCGCGAGGGCCGCTCCCCCGTCCGGTTCGCGGCTGATCACCAGCACGGTGTCGTCGCCGGCGATGGTGCCGAGGATGCTGCCGATCTCGGCCCGGTCGAACGCGGAGGCGAGGAACTGCGCGGCCCCCGGCGGGGTGCGCAGCAGCGCCATGTTGGCCGAGGCGTCCGCGGAGACCATCAGCTCGCCGAGCAGGCGGGCCAGGCGGGCCTCCGCGGCGACGCTCTCGCCCCCGGGTCGTGGGGTGCGGTCCCCGCCCTCGGCGGGCACGGCGTACACCAGCGCCCCGGACGGGATGCGCACCTTCACCGCGTCGAGCTCGACGAGGTCGCGGGAGAGGGTCGCCTGGGTGACGGAGACCCCCGACTGCGCGAGCAGCTCGGCCAGCTCGGTCTGCGAGCGGACCGGGTACCGGCCGAGCAGGTCGACGATCCGCTGCTGGCGCGCGCCCTTGGTCATCGGGATCTGGTTGCCCTGGGTCATCGCGGGACCTCCTGGTGGCCCAGCAGCCAGACCAGCAGCGCCTTCTGCGCGTGCAGCCGGTTCTCGGCCTCGTCCCACACCACGCTCTGCGGCCCGTCGATGACCTCGGCCGCGATCTCCTTGCCGCGGTAGGCCGGGAGGCAGTGCAGCACGACGGCGTCGTCCTCGGCCTGCGCGAGCAGCTCGGCGGTGAGCGCGTAGGGGCGGAACGGCTCGGTCCGCTGCTCGGCCTCGCCCTCCTTGCCCATGGACACCCAGGTGTCGGTGGCGACCACGCCGGCCCCGCGGACCGCCTCGACCGGGTCGGCGACGTACGACGCCGAGCCGCCCGTGGTCGCGGCGATCTTGCTCGCGGCCGCGAGGACGTCCGCGTCGGGCTCGTAGCCCGCGGGCCCGCAGACCCGGACGTGCATGCCTGCGGTGGTGCAGGCGAGCAGGTAGGAGTGGCCCATGTTGGAGGCCGCGTCGCCGAGGAAGGTCAGGGTCTGCCCCGCGAGCGCGCCGCGGCGCTCCTCGACGGTCTGCAGGTCGGCGAGCAGCTGGCAGGGGTGGAACTGGTCGGTGAGCGCGTTGACCACGGGCACACCGGCGTACGCCGCCATCTCCTCGATCCGTGACTGGTCGTAGGTGCGCCAGACGATCGCGGCGCTCTGCCGGCCGAGCACGCGGGCGGTGTCCGCGACCGACTCGCGCCGGCCGACCTGGGCGAGCTTGGCGTCGACGACCATCGGGAAGCCGCCGAGCTCGGCGATGCCCGAGGTGAACGACGCCTGCGTGCGCAGGGTCGGCTTGTCGAACAGGATCGTCACGGTCCTCGGGCCCTCGAGGGGACGCTCGGCGAACCGGTTGTGCTTCAGCCGTTTGGCCAGGGCGAGGATCTCGGCCTGCTCGGCGGGGCTGAGGTCGTCGTCACGCAGGAAATGCCGGGTCATGGCGCCGTCCCCGGGTCCGCCGCGTAGGCGTCGTCGAGGATCGCCGGCCAGGCGGCGAGGAACTCCCCGGCCTGCTCGGCGGTCAGCACCAGCGGCGGCGCGAGCCGGATCCGGTCCGGGGCGCAGTCGTTGATGATGAAGCCCTTGGCCAGGGCCGCGGCGGTGGCCTTGCCGGCCACGGGCTCGGTGAGGTCGAGCCCGATCAGCAGCCCCTCCCCGCGGATCTCGGTCACCCGGGGGTCGGCCAGGCCGTCCTGGAGCACCGCGCCGACCTCGGTGGCGTTGGCGAGCAGGCCCTCCTTCTCGATGGTGTCGATCACCGCGAGCGCGGCGGCCGCGGCCACCGGGTTCCCGCCGAAGGTGGTGCCGTGGTTGCCCGGCTGGAGCATCGCGCCGTGCTCCCCCACCGCGACGCAGGCGCCGATGGGGATGCCGCCGGCGAGTCCCTTGGCGAGGGTGACCAGGTCGGGGGTGACCCCGCTGCTGCTGTGCGCGAACCAGGCGCCGGTGCGGCCCATGCCGGTCTGCACCTCGTCGAACCAGAGCAGTGCGCCGTGCGCGGTGGTGATCTCCCGGGCCGCCTGCAGGTAGCCCTCGGGCGGGAGAACCACGCCGGCCTCCCCCTGGATCGGCTCCAGGACGACGGCGGCGGTCTCGTCGGTGACGGCGGCGGCGAGGGCGTCCGCGTCGCCGTACGGCACGAAGGTGACGCCGCCGGGCAGCGGCTCGAAGGGCTCGCGGTACTGCGCCTTGGAGGTCAGCGCCAGGGAGCCCATCGTGCGGCCGTGGAAGCTGCCCTCGGTGGAGACCACGTGGGTGCGGCCGGTGCGCCGGGTCAGCTTGAACGCCGCCTCGTTGGCCTCGGCGCCGGAGTTGGCGAAGAACACCCGGCCCTCGACGCCGAGCAGCGCGAGCAGCCGCTCGGCGAGGCCGACCTGCGGCTCGGTGGCGAAGAAGTTCGACACGTGGCCGAGCGTGGACAGCTGCTCACTGACCGCCGAGACCAGGGCCGGGTGGCCGTGGCCGAGCGCGTTGACCGCGATCCCGCCGAGCAGGTCGAGGTAGCGGTTGCCGTCGGCGTCCCAGACGTAGGGGCCCTCGCCCTTGGTGAGGACGAGCTTCGGCGGGCCGAAGGTGTTCATCAAGGCGTGCCCGTAGCGCTCCTTGACGGAGTCGCTCGAGCCGGTGGACCGCGTGGTGTGGTCGTTCATGTCACTCCCCCTTCCGGAGCGCGGAGCGCACCTTGGTCTCGACGCCGGGCAGCACCTGGGTGCCGACGCCCTCGTCGGTGAAGATCTCCAGCAGCACCGCGTGCGGCTCCCGCCCGTCCACCACGGTGGCCCGCGGCACCCCGCCGTCGACCGCGGTCAGGCAGGCCTGCATCTTCGGCACCATCCCGCTGGCCAGCGTCGGCATCAGCTCGGCGAGCGACTCCGGGCTGATCTGGCCGATCACGTCGTCGCTGTCGGGCCAGTCGCGGTAGAGCCCCTCGACGTCGGTGAGCACCAGCAGCTTCTCGGCGCCGAGGGCGACCGCGAGGGCCGCCGCAGCGGTGTCGGCGTTGACGTTGTGCACCACCCCGTTCTCGTCCGGGGCGACCGAGGAGATCACCGGGATCCGGCCGGCGTCGACGAGGTCGCGCACCGCCTCGGGGCGCACCTTGTCCACCTCGCCGACGAGGCCGAGGTCGATCTCCTCGCCGTCGACGACGGTGTTGGTCGGGCGCGCGGTGAACAGCCCGGCGTCCTCACCCGAGAGGCCGACCGCGAGCGGGCCGTGCTGGTTGAGGAGGCCGACGAGCTCGCGGCTCACCTGGCCGACGAGCACCATCCGTACGACGTCCATCGCCTCCGGCGTGGTCACCCGCAGCCCCCCGCGGAACTCCGACTCGATGTTGAGCCGGTCCAGCATCTTGGAGATCTGCGGGCCGCCGCCGTGCACGACGACCGGGCGGAACCCGGCGTAGCGCAGGAAGACGATGTCCTCGGCGAAGGCGCGCTTGAGGTTGTCGTCGGTCATCGCGTTGCCGCCGTATTTCACCACGATCGTCTTGCCGTGGTACTCCTTCAGCCACGGCAGCGCCTCGGCCAGGGTGGCGGCCTTCTGGGTCGCCTCCTTCCACTCATCGGGGCTCTTGCCCGCGGCGAGCGCGGCGGCGGTGGACTCGTTGATGGTCATCGGGTGCCTCAGCTCGAGTAGGCGGAGTTCTCGTGGACGTACGCGTGGGTCAGGTCGTTGGTCCACACCGTGGCGCGTTCCTGGCCGGCCTTGAGGTCGATGGTCACCGACACCTCGCGCGGGGACAGGTCGACCAGCTCCGGGGACTCGGCGGGCTCGGAGGCGCGGCAGACCCACACCCCGTTCATCGCCACGTCCAGGTCGGCCGGGTCGAACGCCGCCGATGTGGTGCCGATCGAGGCGAGGACGCGGCCCCAGTTCGGGTCCTTGCCGAAGACCGCGGCCTTGAACAGGTTGCTCCGGGCCACCGAGCGCCCGACCTCGACGGCCTCGTCCTCGGACGCGGCGTTGAGCACGGTGATCGCGATCTCGTGGTCGGCGCCCTCGGCGTCGGCGAGGAGCTGCATGGCGAGGTCGGTGCAGGCCCGGGTCAGCGCCTCGGTGAAGTCCGCCTCCGAAGGGGTGATCCCGGAGGCGCCGCTGGCCAGCAGCGTGACCGTGTCGTTGGTGGACATGCAGCCGTCGGAGTCGAGCCGGTCGAAGCTGACCCGGGTCGCCGCGCGCAGCGCCCGGTCGGCCTCGGCCGGGGTGACCTTGGCGTCGGTGGTGAGCACCACGAGCATGGTGGCCAGCTGCGGGGCGAGCATGCCGGCGCCCTTGGCCATCCCACCGATGCTCCAGCCGCTGCCTTCGACCACGACCTGCTTGCTGACCGAGTCGGTGGTCATGATCGCCTCGGCGGCGGCCTGTCCCCCGTCCTCCGCCAGCGCAGCGGCGCAGCCGTCGACCCCGGCGAGCAGGTCGTCACGGTCGTTCTTGAGCCCGATCAGCCCGGTGGAGCACACCACCACGTCGATCGCGCCGATGCCGAGGCCGGCCGCGGTGCGCTCGGCGACCGCGTGCGTGGTCTGGAAGCCCTCGGCGCCGGTGTAGCAGTTCGCGCCGCCGGAGTTCAGGACGACCGCGCGGACGATCCCGTCCTTGACGACCTCCTGGCTCCACAGGATCGGGTTGGCCTTGCAGCGGTTGGCGGTGAACACGGTGGCCGAGGCGTGCTCGGGGCCGTCGTTGACCACGAGCGCCATGTCCTTGGCGCCGGTGGACTTCAGGCCGGCCGCCACGCCGGAGGCGCGGAAGCCCTTGGGGGCGGTGATGCTCATGGGGTTCCTTCTCCTGAGGACGTGTCGGTGGGCTCGTGCACGGCGCGGACCGCGTGGCCGGCTCGTCGCCACTCCTGCGAGGCGTCCTCGGCCCGCGCGGCGGGCACGAGGATCCAGTCGGTGTCGAAGGTGGAGATCGTGAAGACCGGGATCTCGCTCGCCGCCAGCGGCGCCAGCAGGGTGCTGAGCACGCCGGTCAGGCTGAAGTCGAGCGGGCCCTCGACGGCGAAGGCTGTGAACGGTCCCTCCTGCCGGGCCTTGCGGGGCACACCGGCCCGGCCGCAGACCAGCGAGGTCTCGTCCGCCGTCGCGGTCACCGAGAAGAGCGAGCCGGACGACGCCCAGGCCGGGACCTCGGCGCCGGGGCCGAGGCGGACGACGACCAGGTCCTCGTCGTGCCGGACGAGGGTGTGGCTCACGGCGCCAGCCCGACGGTGCTGAGACCGGTGGTCTCGGGGAGCCCGAGCGCGAGGTTCATGCACTGCACCGCCGCGCCGGCGGTTCCCTTGGCCAGGTTGTCCACGGCGGCGACGGCGACCAGCCGCCCGGCGTCCTCGTCGAGGGTGACCTGCACGTGTACGGCGTTGGAGCCCACCACGGACTTGGTCTGCGGCCACTGGTCGCGCGGCAGCAGGTGGATGAAGGGCTCGGGCCCGAACGCCTCGGTGTACACCTCGTAGGCGCGCTCGGCGGTCAGCCCGTCACGGGCCGGGGCGGAGCAGGTGGCCAGGATGCCGCGCGGCATCGGCACGAGCACCGGGGTGAACGAGACCCGGACCGGTTCGTCGGTCAGCGTGGAGAGGTTCTGGGTGATCTCCGGGGTATGCCGGTGCGTGCCGCCGACGCCGTACGCGCCGGCCGAGCCCATCACCTCGGAGCCGAGCAGGTTCGGCTTGGGCGCCTTGCCGGCGCCCGAGGTGCCCGACGCGGCCACCACGACGACGCCGGAGGGGTCCACGATGCCGGCTGCGACGGCGGGCGCGAGCGCCAGGCTCGACACCGTCGGGTAACAGCCGGGGACCGCGATCCGGGTGGCGCCGCGCAGCTCGTCGCGCTGGCCGCCGAGCTCGGGCAGGCCGTAGGGCCAGGACCCGGCGTGGGTGCCTCCGTAGAAGCGCTCCCACTCCTCGGAGTCGGTGAGCCGGAAGTCCGCACCGCAGTCGATGACCACGCAGTCGTCGGGCAGCGCCTTGGCGATCTCGCCGGACTGCCCGTGCGGGAGCGCCAGGAAGACCACGTCGTGCCCGGAGAGCACCTCGACCGTGGTCTCCTCCAGCACGCGGTCGGCCAGCGGCACGAGGTGCGGCTGGAGGCGGGACAGCGGCTCACCGGCGTTGGAGCCGCCGGTGAGCGCGCCGATCTCGACAGAGGGGTGCGCGAGCAGCAGCCGTAGCACCTCGCCGCCGGCGTACCCACTGGCGCCGGCGACCGCGATCTTGACCTGGGACCCTGATGGCATGCGCATGACTATACATGCACATGTATGGTCATGCTATCTGGGGTCAGGTGCGCTGGACTGCTCCGTGCCGCTCGGCGGCCAGGGCGACGGCCGCGTCGCGCGCGGCGCCGGTCTCGGCCTCGGTGAGCGTCCGGTCACCGGCCCGGAAGCGGAGGGCGAACGCGAGGGACTTCTTCCCCGCGCCGATCTGCTCGCCGGTGTAGAGGTCGAAGAGCCGGATCGACTCCAGGAGCTCCCCTGCGCCTTCGCGGAGAGTGCCCGCGACCGCGGCCGCCGAAACGTCGGCGTCGACCACGAGGGCGACGTCCTCCTTGGCGACCGGGTAGGTGGAGAACTCCGGGGCCGGGACGATCGGCACGGCGCGGGCGAGGACCGCGTCGAGGTCGACCTCGGCGAAGGCGGTCCGGGGCGGGACGCCGTACGCCTTGCACACCGTCGGGTGCAGCTCGCCGGCGTGGCCGACGACCTCGCCGTCGACGAGCACCTCCGCGCAGCGGCCCGGGTGCCAGGGTGCGTATGTCGCGGCGCGCACCTCGACCTCCACGCCGACCGCTCGGGCGACCCGGCGGACCGCCTCGACGGCGTCGCTCCACGTCGCCGGGCGGCCCTTGCCCCACCAGCCCGCGTTCTCGCGGACGCCGGCGAGGGCGACGGCGAGGTGCAGCGGCTGGTCGGGGATGGCGGCCTGGAGCTCGGCCCACTCGTCCTCGGAGGGACGGCGGTCGACGCCCAGGATCGCGGCGGACCTCTGCTCCGCGCCGGGCAGGTAGACCGGCGCGGTCTCGAACAGCGCGACGTCGGACTGCCCGCGGCCCGCGTTGCGGGCGAGGGTGCGCAGCAGGCCGGGCACCAGCGTGGTGCGCAGCACCGGCTGCTCCTCCGACAGCGGGTTGGCCACCCGGACGGTGCGCCGCCGGTCGTCGTCCGCGCCGAGACCGAGGGCGTCCCAGTCGGACTCCCCCACGAACGGGTAGGTGAGCACCTCGACGTACCCGGCGCCCGCCAGGCTCAGCCCGACCCGGCGGCGCAGCCGCTGTGCCGTGGTCAGCCCGCGGCCCGCCGGCGCGGTGGGCAGGACGGACGGCACGCCGTCGTACCCGACGACGCGGGCGACCTCCTCGACGAGGTCGTACGGGTCGTTGAGGTCGGGGCGCCAGGTCGGCGGCACCGCGGTCAGCGTGTCGCCGTCCACGGTCACCGCGCAGCCGACCGCGCGCAGGTGGGCCACCACCGACTCCGCGTCGATGTCCATGCCGGTCACGCGGGCCGGCAGGTCCACGCCCGCGCTGACCGTGCGCCCCGCCGGGGGCTGTCCGACGTAGGTGACGCCGTCCTCGACCGTGCCGCCGCCGTACCGGACGAGCAGCTCGGCGACCCGGTCCGCGGCGTAAGACGGCAACAGCGGGTCCACGCCCCGCTCGAAGCGCTTGGAGGCCTCGGAGGGCAGCTTGTGCCGGCGGGCGGTGCGGAAGATCGACACCGGGGTGAAGTGCGCGGCCTCGATCACGACGTGGCTGGTGCTGTCCGAGAGCTCGGTGGTCCGGCCGCCCATCACGCCGGCGAGCCCGATCGGCCCGGTGTCGTCGGTGATGAGCAGGTCCTCGGCGCTCAGCGTCCGGGTGACGTCGTCGAGGGTGGTGAGCTTCTCGCCCTCCACGGCGCGGCGTACGACGATCGGGCCGGTGAGCCGGTCCCCGTCGTAGCCGTGGATCGGCTGGCCGAGCTCGAGCATCACGTAGTTGGTGACGTCGACGGCCAGCGAGATCGGGCGCATGCCGGCCAGCTGCACCCGGCGGGCCAGCCACCGCGGCGTCGGCGCGGACGGGTCGAAGCCGGTCACCGTGCGGGTGACGAAGACCGGGCAGCCGTCCTCGGCCTCGACGCGCACCGGGTAGCCGAGGTCGTTCGGCGTCGGCACGTCGCGCCGGGCCGGGTCGCGGAAGGGCACGTCGTAGGCCAGGGCCGCCTCGCGGGCGATCCCGCGCAGGGACAGCGCGTAGGCGCGGTCGGGGTTGATCTCGAACTCGATCACGTCGTCGCGCAGGTCGAGCAGCTCGATCGCGTCGTCGCCGGGCTTGGCGTCGCCGTCGAGACGCGGGTCGAGGACCAGGATCCCGTCGTGGCCCTCACCGAGCCCGAGCTCCTTGGTGGAGCAGATCATCCCGTCGGACACGTGGCCGTAGGTCTTGCGGGCCGCGATCGGGAACGGGCCGGGCAGCACGGCGCCGGGGAGCACCACCACGACCAGGTCGCCGACCGCGAAGTTGTGCGCGCCGCAGACGATCCCGCGGCCGCCGTCCTCGTCGTTGTGCTCGGGGCCGACGTCGACCCGGCACCAGCGGATGACCTTGCCGTTCTTCTGCGGCTCGTCGTCGTAGGAGAGCACCCGGCCCACCACGAGCGGGCCGGCGATGTCGGCGCCGGGGGCCTCGAGCGCCTCGAGCTTGAGCCCGAGGGCGGTCAGCCGATGGGCGAGGTCGGTGGGCGTGACGTCGTCCGGCAGGTCGACGTACTCACGCAGCCACGAGAGCGGGGCCCGCATCAGATCTCCGTTCCGAAGGGCAGGGTGAAGCGGACGTCGCCCTCGACGATGTCGCGCATGTCCTTGATGCCGTGGCGGAACATGAGCGTCCGCTCGAGGCCCATGCCGAAGGCGAAGCCCGAGTAGGTCTCGGCGTCGATGCCGCAGGCGGTCAGCACGCGCGGGTTCACCACGCCGCAGCCGCCCCACTCGATCCAGCCCTCGCCCTTGCAGGTGCGGCACTCCTCGACCGCCGGCGCCTGGCCGCGGCACACGAAGCAGACCAGGTCGACCTCGGCGCTCGGCTCGGTGAAGGGGAAGTACGACGGGCGGAAGCGGGTCGTGATGCCCTCGCCGAACATCGCCTCGGCGAAGTGGTCCAGCGTGCCCTTCAGGTGCGCCATCGAGATGCCCCGGTCGACCACGAGCCCCTCGACCTGGTGGAAGACCGGGGTGTGCGTGGCGTCGAGCTCGTCGGTCCGGTAGACCCGGCCGGGGCAGATCACGTAGATCGGCGGCGTGCGGGTCAGCATGGTGCGGGCCTGGACCGGCGAGGTGTGCGTGCGCAGCACCAGTCCGCCGTCCGCGGGCTCGAGCCAGAAGGTGTCCTGCATGGTGCGCGCGGGGTGGTCGGCGCCGAGGTTGAGCGCGTCGAAGTTCAGCCACTCGGCCTCGACCTCGGGCCCCTCGGCGACCTCCCAGCCCATCGCCACGAACACGTCGGAGACCAGCTCCTGGATCGTGGTGAGCGGGTGCCGCGCGCCCTGCGGCTCACGGTCCCAGGGCAGGGTGACGTCGACGGCCTCCTCGACGAGCATCCGGGCCTCGTGCTCGGCCTCGAGCACGCTCTGCCGGGCCGCGATCGCCTGGTTGACCGCGCCGCGGGCCTGGCCGACGCGCATGCCGGCCTCCTTGCGGGCCTGCGGCGGCAGGGCACCGATCTCCCGGTTGGCCAGGGCCAGCGGCGAGCGCTCCCCGGCGTGCTCGAGGCGCACCTGCTTGAGCTGCTCGAGGGTCGTCGCGCCGGCGACGGCCGTCAGCGCGGCCTCGCGCATCGCCTCGACCTCGTCCGCACGCAGCGGCGTGACCTCGACGGGATCGTAATCGGTGTTGGGTCCCGACATGACTGCCTTTCAACGGGAGTGGCTACAGGTGAAGTCTAGGAAGTGCTGCGAGCGCGCGGCGAACCGGTTTCACTCCGCGTCGCGGCGGGTGGGTCCGGGCGACCGGGACGGGCGCCGTGCCGTTCTCAGTCGAGCCGAGGGTCCCGCTCCGGCCAGCGCACGGTGATCCGGGCTCCCCCGCTCGGCGCGTCGCCGATCTCGACCGTACCGCCGTGCGCGGTGACGAGGCCGTGCACGATGTACATGCCCAGACCGGAGCCGCCGCGGGTGCCGTGCTTCCAGAACTTCGTGAACACCCGGTTGCGGATCTCCGGGCTGATCCCCTCGCCCTCGTCGTCCACGTCGAGGCGAACCCCGGTGAAGGCCGAGTCGCCGTTCAGGCGGGTGGCGGTCAGGTGCACCAGCCCCTCGCCGTGGCGTACGGCGTTCTCCACCAGGTTCGTCACTACCTGGACGAACTTGTCCGGGTCGGCGGTGACCTGGGGCAGGTCGGCGTCGGCGTCGAGCACCAGCTCCCGGCCGGTGCCCGCGCGGACGGAGGCCAGGACCCTCTCCACGGCGGACGCGAAGTCCATCGGGCGCGGGTAGAGCGAGAGCCGGCCGGTGTCGATCCGGGCAACGTCGAGCAGCTCCGCGATGAGCCGGGTCAGCCGGTCCGCGTCGGAGTTGACCGTGGTCAGCATGAGCTTCTTCTGGTCGTCGTTGAGCTTGTTCCACTTCGACAGCAGCGTCGCCACGAAGCCCTTGACGCCGGTCAGCGGCGAGCGGAGCTCGTGCGCCACGGTGGCGACCAGGTCGGAGCGCTCACGGTCCAGACGCTCCCGGGCCCGTGAGGTGCGCAGGCAGATGACCGCGCCCACGGCGGGCCCGTGCGGGACGTCGCGCAGGATCCGCGCGGTGACCAGGAGCTCCGTGCCGTCGGCGAGGAACCAGGACTGCTCCGTGAGTCGGGTGCGCAGCCGCGGCCCGTCGTACACGTTGGTGCAGGAGAACCAGTCGTTGCCGCCCTGGTCCTGCAGGGCCACGACGTCGGAGAGGTGCTTGCCGACCCCGTCCGCCGTCCGCAGCATCGACCGTGCCGCCGCGTTGATGTGGGTGACGGCCCCGGACTCGTCCGCGATCACGACACCGTCCGGCAGCGCGTCGAGGAGCAACGGCTCCGGAAGGTCGGTGGGTTGCGGCACCCGCTCAGGTTAGTCGTTTTTGCGGTGCCTGCGCGACGCGGGGCGCCGCTCTCTTCGATGTGGCCCCGCCCCGGTGGTCCGCGCGCCCCGGGAGGGGGACGCCGAACGGCGGGCTGCGGCGGTCAGCGCTGGGCGCGGGCCGAGGAGTAGAGGCAGACCGCCGCGGCGGTGGCCAGGTTCAGGCTCTCGGCGCGGCCGTGGATCGGGATCCGGACCCGGTGGTCGGCCAGGGCGGCGATCTCGTCGGGCAGGCCCCACGCCTCGTTGCCGAACAACCACGCGGTCGGCGCCGCCAGCAGCCCGGTGTCGAGGGCCTCGTCGAGGTCCAGCTCGCCGGCGCCGTCTGCGGCCAGCACCTGCAGCCCGCGGGCACGCAGGGCGGCCAGCGCGGCCGGGGTGTCCGGCTCGATCGCCAGCGCGACGTGGAACAGGCTGCCGACGCTGGCCCGCACGGCCTTGCCGTTGTACGGGTCCACCGAGCTGCCCGTGAGCACGACGGCGCCGGCCCCGGCGGCGTCGGAGCAGCGGATCACGGTGCCCGCGTTGCCGGGGTCGCGTACGTCGGCGCAGACCGCGACCAGGCGTGCGTCCTCGCGGGCCACGTCGTCGAGCGGCCGGTCGAGGAAGCGGCAGACGGCCACGACGCCCTGGGGGTGGACGGTCTCGGCCAGCGAGGCCAGCCCCGCGTCGTCGACCAGGTGCCACGGGATCTCCGCCGCCACGGCGGCGGAGAACAGCTCGGGGTGGTGCTCCCCCGCCTCCCGGACCGCGAACACCTCGGCCACGCAGCCGGGCAGGTCGAGCGCCTCGCGGACCGCCTGCGGCCCTTCGGCCAGGAACAGCCGCTGCTCGACCCTGGAGACACGTCGGGCGAGCCTCCGTGCTGTCTTCACGCGCCCGCTCTTCGCAGAGAGCACAGGGGCGTCAGCAGGGAGGCTCGCCATCGACGTACTTCGAGGTGACCGGGCGACGGTCAGGCGGACGCCTTCTCGGCGTCCTTCTCCGCGTTGACGTCGGCCGGCATGTTGGCCTTCGCCAGCTCCACCAGCGAGGTGAACGTGGCGGCGTCGTTGACGGCCATGTCGGCGAGGATCTTGCGGTCCACCTCGACACCGGCGGCCTTGAGACCCTGGATGAACCGGTTGTAGGTCATGCCGTTCGCACGGGCAGCGGCGTTGATCCGCTGGATCCAGAGCTTGCGGAACTCGCCCTTCTTGGCGCGGCGGTCACGGTAGCTGTAGACCAGCGAGTGGGTGACCTGCTCCTTCGCCTTGCGGTAGAGGCGCGACCGCTGACCGCGGTATCCGGAGGCGCGCTCGAGAGTTACCCGGCGCTTCTTCTGGGCGTTGACTGCCCGCTTGACGCGTGCCACTTCTTACTCCTTGATGCTTACAAAATCGGGGGAACTGCGAGGCGACCTGAGGTCACTTGCCGAGCAGCTTCTTGACCTTCTTGGTGTCGGCCTTCGAGACGGCCTCGGTGCCGGCGAGACGCCGCGTGAGGGTCGAAGACTTGTGCTCGAGCAGGTGGCGACGACCAGCCTTCTGGCGGCGCAGCTTGCCGGAGCCGGTGACCTTGAAGCGCTTGCTCGCACCGGAGTGCGACTTCATCTTCGGCATTCGTTGTCCTTCTTCTTCATCGGCAGGCCCGGCCGTGGCGACCGGGCCCTGTTGTCACATGTCGGGGTCGAGACTCTCCGACCGACGGCGTTCCTTCTTCTCGGGCTGCTCGGCGGTCGCGCCCGCGGACCGCTCCGCGTGCTCCGCCTCCCGCTCCGCTGCCCGCTCGGCGGCCTTCTCTGCCTTCTCCGCCTTCACCTCGGCCTTGGCCTCGGCCTTCTTCTTGTGCGGGCCGAGCACCATGATCATGTTGCGACCATCCTGCTTCGGCGCCGACTCGACGAAACCGAGGTCCGTGACGTCCTCTGCGAGACGCTGCAGGAGCCGGAAGCCGAGCTCGGGGCGGTGCTGCTCACGACCACGGAACATGATCGTGATCTTGACCTTGTCGCCCTGGCGGAGGAACCGCACGACGTGACCCTTCTTGGTCTCGTAGTCGTGCGCGTCGATCTTGGGACGAAGCTTCATCTCCTTGATGACGACGTTCGTCTGGTTCCGGCGCGCCTCACGAGCCTTCTGGGCGTTCTCGTACTTGAACTTGCCGTAGTCCATGAGCTTGCAGACAGGCGGGCGTGCGGTGGGCGCCACCTCGACCAGGTCGAGGTCCGCCTCCTGCGCGAGCCTCAGGGCGTCGTCGATGCGGACGATGCCGACTGTCTCGCCGTTGGGTCCAACGAGACGGACTTCGGGCACCCGAATCCGGTCGTTGATACGCAGCTCTGTGCTGATGGGTCCTCCTGGGGTGGGTCTTCAGTGGTCGACCTGTGCCACCTCGGCCGGACAAACAAAAAAGGCCTCCGCGTCACGACAGCGGAAGCCAGTCTCGGCACGTCGACCACCTCGGGCATCACCCGCTGCGGCGCTCGGCGCCTGGCGTGGACTCCTGGCGGACCCGTCGTACGACGGGAGCAGCCTGAGGCCCTCGCGACCGGACCCGACGACCTCGTGGTCGGTGCGGGTGGGAGATTGGACTCCGCTTGTCTGATCTCACCGGTTCAACCATCTGCGAGCACCGGAGTATTCCGCCGGGACACACAGACGGCCGATCGACGAGATCGGTCGAACCGATGGTAGCAAGAGACCACCCCTCGTCGCACATCGTCACGCGCGTGCGAGGCTTGACCCATGACTGACGCCGCGTCCCCCGCACCCGAGCCCACGTCGCGTGACATCGCGGAGGTGCCGGCCATCGAGATGGTCTCGACCGCCGCGCTGCACCTGATGAGCTCTGCCGCGGTGAACCTGGGCCTCGCGGAGGACCTCCCCGACCACGTGGACCTCGACGAGGCGCGCACCCTGATCGAGGCGCTGGCCGGCCTGGTCACCGCCGCCGCGCCGCGGATGGGCCACCACCACGCGGCGCCGCTGCGCGACGGGCTGCGCACCCTCCAGCTCGCGTTCCGGGAGGCCTCCGAGGTCGAGGACGCCCCGGGCGAGGGGCCGGGCGAGAAGCTCACCGGACCGGTCTACGCGCGCCCGTCCCGCTCCTGAGGCTCACTCGCCCGCCTTGGCCCAGGCGTACTCGCCGTTGAGGTCGACCAGCGTGTAGCCCTCGGCCAGCGAGCGCAGGTCGGCGCCCTCCACCACGAACAGCACCGGTCCGGCGACGTCGACGACCATCGCGGCCGCCTCGTCGTGGACCGCCGCCTGCGCCGCCTGGGCCGCGGTGACCGGCACCGGCCGGGCCTCGGGGTTCCAGGCCTGCAGCGCAGCACTGCTCGTGAACGCCAGCAGCGCCATCCGGCCGTCCCGCCCGCGCAGGAGCACGGTCGCCATGTCGGAGGTCTTGTCGTGCGCCAGGCCCTGCTCGTCGTGCTCGACCTCCCCCAGCACCGCCATCACCGGCACGAGCAGCCGGGCGTGCTGGAGCGCGGCGAGGGCGCGGGGGTGGCCGGCGTCGGGGTCCCGGCCGTAGGCGGCCAGGGCGGCCTGCACCTCCGGGTCGGGGGCACCGTCATCGCCGGCGAAGCCGGGGTCGGGGATCGTGCGCATCGGCCCATCATCGCAGCCGTCCGCTGCCCCGACGCGGGCACGTCGGGCAGCCCGCCGCTCGGCCTGCCGGAGCGCCGCCGTGCCCCGTAGGCTGGCCCCGTGGGCTCCATCGACGACAACACCTGGCTGCTGCTGAACGTGGCGGTGCTGACCGTGCTCGGTCTGGTGGTCAGCGGACTGCTGTGGCACTCCCGGGGTGCGGCGTCCGGCGTGCGCGGACTGGCCTGGTCCCTCGTTCCCGGCGCCGCCTACCTGACCGGAACCCTGGACCTGCTCGTCGACGTCGGCTCCGCGGTCTCCACGTGGGCGGTGCAGTTCGTGTTCAGCCCGGTCGTGTGGCTCGGCGTGGTCCTGGCCGGCGGCTCCGCGGCGCTCTTCGTCGCGTCGTCGCTGATGCGTCGCCGCGGGGTCGGCGCCGCACCGGCCGGCACCGCCCGCGTTGACAGGAAGGGGCTCGCCACGGGCACCGGCGCCCCACCGGCCCAGGCCCCGCGCCCGGCCGGTGACCCCGCCGACGACGACCTGGACGACATCGAGGCGATCCTGCGGAAGCACGGCATCACGTGAGCGCCGCCGACGGCGAGGTCGCCCGCTACCGCCTCGCCGCCCGCCTGGACCGTGCGGTGGCGGGACTGCCCGAGGAGCCCGCGTCCCCGACCGTCGTGGTCGACCTCGACGCCTTCGACGCCAACGCCGCCGACCTGGTCCGCCGTGCGGGCGGCAAGCCGGTCCGGGTCGCGTCGAAGTCCCTCCGCGTGCCCGCCCTGCTCCGCCGTGCCCTGTCCCGGCCCGGCTTCCACGGGGTGCTGGCCTACACGCTGCGCGAGGCGCTCTGGCTGTGCGAGCAGGGGGTCAGCGACGACCTGGTGCTGGGCTACCCGACCGTGGACCGGGCGGCGCTGGCGCGGCTCACCGCCGACGAACGGGCCGCCGGTGCGGTCACGCTGATGGTCGACGACCCCGTCCAGCTCGACCTCGTGGACGCCGTACGCCGCCGCGGCGGCCCCGACGTCCGGGTCGCCGTCGACATCGACGCCGGCCTGTGGATCGGCCGCGCGCACGTCGGGCCCAAGCGGTCCCCGCTGCACGACGTTGCCCAGGTCGCCGACCTCGCCCGCCAGGTCGCGACACGTCCCGGTTTCGTCCTGGTCGGCGCGATGACCTACGAGGGGCAGGTCGCGGGTGTCCCCGACCACGCCCCCGGCCACCGGGCCCGGTCCCTGGCGGTACGACGGGTCAAGTCCGCGTCCGTGCACCAGCTCGCCGTGCGGCGGCGTGACCTCGCCGCTGCGCTGCGCGAGGTCGCGGACCTCCGGTTCTGGAACGCCGGCGGCACCGGGAGCCTGGAGACCTCGTCGGCCGACCCGGTCGTGACCGAGGTGACCGCCGGCTCGGGCCTGCTCGGCCCGCACCTGTTCGACCACTACCGCGGCTCCACGCCGAGTCCGGCCGCCTTCTTCGGCCTTCCCGTGGTGCGCCGCCCGGCCCCGGACACCGTCACCGTCGCCGGCGGCGGGCTGGTCGCCTCCGGCGCCGCGGGCAAGGACCGGCTGCCGCTCCCCTGGGCCCCGCCCGGCCTGCACCTGACCGGGCTCGAGGGCGCCGGCGAGGTCCAGACCCCGCTCGTCGGCCCCGCCGCGGCGTCGCTCGGCATCGGCGACCGGGTCTGGTTCCGGCACGCGAAGTCCGGGGAGCTCGCCGAGCACACCGACGCCGTCCTGCTGCTCGCCGGCGACGAGGTCGTCGACCGGGCGCCGACGTACCGCGGCCTGGGGCAGGCGTGGTGAGCCGCACGGCGCCGGACGCGTGGGAGCGCCGGGTCGACGACATCGCCGAGCTGCTGGTCTGGAGCGCACTGGGCCAGGCGCCGACCCTGGGCGCCGGGCGGATGATCTGCGTGGACGGCCGGGCCGGGTCGGGCAAGACCACCCTGGGACACGCCCTACGGCGGGCCGGGCAGGAGGTGGGCACCGTGCGCCTGCTGCACATGGACGACATGTACGAGGGCTGGGGTGGTCTCGCCGAGGTCGGCGCCCGGGTCCGCCGCGACCTGGTCACGCCGCTGCGCGAGGGCCGCGCCGGCGGCTACCACCGTTACGACTGGTACCGCGGTGCGTTCGCCGAGTGGTGCCCGGTGGAGCCGGTGGACCTGCTGGTCGTCGAGGGCGTCGGATCGGCGGACTCGTCGTACGACGACGCGATCACCTCGCTCGTGTGGGTGGAGGCGCCCCGGGAGCTCCGGGTCGCCCGCGGCGTCGGCCGGGACGGCGAGGCCGTGCTGCCGCAGTGGCTGCGCTGGATGGAGGACGAGGACGCACTGTTCGCCCGCGAGCGCACCCGGGCCCGGGCCGACGCGGTCGTGGACGGCACCGGCGAGTCCGACCGGGCCGTGGTGTTCGTCTAGGCCGGTCCGCCGTGTCGGGTCCCGGGCTTGTGCGCGGCCAGGAACACCGAGGAGCCGAACGGCAGGTCGTGCCGTCGGAGCAGCCTGGCGTCGACCCGTGACAACCCGAGGAGCATCCGCTCGGTGGCGGTTCCGACCTCGTCGAGCTTCTGCGCGCGCGGCTCCCCCGGCGGGCGCAGCCTCCGCCGGATCCGGTCCGCCGCGAACAGCGGGAAGACGCCCATGAAGGCGTACGTCGACCGGTCCACCCGCAGGCCGGCGGCGTCCACCGCACGCTCCAGGCGGCGCAGCGTGTAGCGACGGAAGTGCCCGGCGCGCACGTCGTGGTCCGACCACGCCCACTGGTAGGCGGGGACCGAGAGCAGCAGGTGCCCGCCCGGCGCCAGGACCCGCGCCAGCTCACCCATCACCTCGACCTCCGACGGGCAGTGCTCGACCACGTCGAAGGCACCCACCAGGTCGAAGGCGCCGTCCTTGAACGGCAGCGCCGACGCGGAGCCGCAGACACCCCGGCCGCGCTCGAGGCCCCGGGGGTCGATGTCGAGGGTGAACCGGGGGTGGCCGCCGTGCATCCACCCCACCGAGGGCCCGTCGGCGCTGCCCACGTCGAGGGCCCGCGTCGGGGCGCCCATGTGCTCCTCCAGCACGGTCCGGAGCAGCTCCGAGCGCGCGCGGTACCACCAGTAGTCGGGCTGGTCCAGTGACGCGGACCCCGTGGCTGTGGTCGGCATGACGGCAGCCTACGCTCCACCCCGGACGCCGTCCCTCGTCCCGGTGACCCGCCGGTGACCGCCCGGGACGCAGGCGTCGCCGGGCCCGGCGTCAGCCGACGAGCGCCCCGGTGGTGCGCAGGAAGGTCTCCACGACGCGGTCGGAGTCGTCCGGCGTGATCGTGTTGTAGAACGGCAGCCGGATCAGCCGCCCGCTGATGTCGTCGGTCACCGGGCACTCGGTCGGCCGCGCCGAGAACATGCGCCCCGCCTCCGAGCTGTGCAGAGGCACGTAGTGGAACGTCGGCTGGACGTTCTCCTCCCGCATCCCGGTCAGCACCCCGTTGCGGACCCGGTTGTCCGACATCAGCAGGTAGAACATGTGGTAGGTCTGCTCGCGGTCCGCGGGCACGACGGCGAGCGTGTAGCCGAGCCGCTCCGCGTGCGGCGCCAGCGCCTGCGCGTACTTCTCCCAGAGCGCGCGGCGGCGCCCCTGGATGGAGTCGCGCTGCTCGAGCTGGGCGAGCAGGTAGGCGGCCAGCGTGTCCGAGAGGCCGAAGGACGAGCCGGTGTCCTTCCACGAGTACTTGTCCACCTGGCCCATCACGAACGCGCGACGGTTGGTGCCCTTGTCGTACAGGACCCGGGCCCGGTCGACGTCGCGGGGGTCGTTGAGCAGGAGCGCGCCACCCTCGCCGCAGACGAGGTTCTTGGTCTCGTGGAAGCTCTGCGTCGCGAACCGGCCGAGGCTGCCCAGCGGCTTGCCCTGGTAGGAGCCGAACAGGCCGTGGGCGTTGTCCTCGATGACGGCCACGTCGGGACGGTCGGCGAGCACCCGCTGGATGCCCTCCATGTCACAGGCCACCCCGGCGTAGTGGACGGGTACGACGGCCCGCACGCTGTCGTCGAGGAGGTCCGCGAGGTGCTCGGGGTCGAGACCGAGCGTCCGCGGCTCGATGTCGCAGAACAGCAGCCGGGCCCCCTGCCGGGCGAACGCGAGGGCGGTGGTGGTGAAGGTGAACGACGGCACCACGACGCTGTCGCCGGGCTTCAGGTCGAGCATCAGCGCGGTGAGCTCCAGCGCGGCGGTGCACGAGGTGGTGAGCATGACCTCCTCGGCGCCGGTGGCCTCCTGCAGGACCGCCCCGGCTCGCTTGGAGAAGCTGCCGCCCGAGGACGTGTGGCCGCTCCTCAGCGACTCGGCCATGTACTCGAGCTCATTGCCCTCGATCGCGGCGTGGTTGAACGGGATGACCGGCTGGTCACTCATCGTGGGAACTCCTGGGACGTGCAGGCGGGTGGCGGGTCGACTTTACGCGGTGGTGGGCCAGGGCAGGTCACGACCCACCAGCGCGGCCAGGGCGCGGTCGCTCCCTGCGTAGTAGTCGCGCAGGCGGGCCACCAGGCCGGGGTCGAGGTCCGGTGCGGGCTCGGCGCTCTGGTTGACCGGCTTCCCGACCCCCTCGGGCCGGAAGGCCGGGTCCACGTCGAGGCCGGCGTACACCCGGGTGAGCGCGGCGTCGTCCTCCAGCAGCTCCTGGAGGAAGTGCACCTGGACCCGGTCGGGGAATGCCTCGCGCCACGGCTGGAGGTACAGCGCGAACCGGCCGCGCTCGAGGTAGGCGAACGGCGAGACCGAGGTCCGGCCCGCGTCCCAGGCCGGGGAGTCGGCCAGGTTCGCCTCGAACGCCTCGGCCAGCGGGCGCGTCTCGAACCCGTTGTCGGTGCTGAACCGCCAGTTGGACACCGCCCGGACCACCGGGTCGCGCAGGAGCACGAGGATGTCGGCGTCCCCGAGCACCTCGGCGGCCCGGGAGGCGGCCGCGGCGCTCTCGATGTAGCTGGTGCTCTTCTCGCCCCAACGGGCCTCCCCCGCCGCGTGGGCGAAGTAGGTCTCGCGGTACCAGCCGAGACCGCGGGCGGACTTCCCGGCGTCGAGGAACACCTTGGGCTCGGGGCGCGCCGGCCGCGCCATGGTGATGTCGGGGTGGGCGTCGAGCATCGTGTGCAGGTACGTCGTACCGCACCGCTGGCCACCGATCACCAGGAAGTGCTGTCGGGGCTGGGTCACACCTTCACCCGGTCGAGCACGTGGTAGGTGTCGTGGGCGCTGACCGCGTTGAGCGTGCGGACGACGTACTCCCCGAGCATCGACAGCAGCGCGATGGTCACGCCGTTGAAGATCGAGAGCAGGACCACGATCGTGGTCCACCCCTCGACCGGGCTGTCCACGAACAGCGCGCGGATGAAGTAGGCCACGCCGAGCAGGAAGCTCACCCCCGCGATCGCGAACCCGGCCAGCGCGGCCAGCCGGAGCGGGAACAGCGAGTAGCTGAACAGGATGGTCAGCACCAGCTTGAGGATCTTGGCGATGTTGTAGGAGCTCTTGCCGACCTGCCGGGCCTCGTGCCGGACCAGCACGTTGGACCGGTTGGACGAGTACATCAGCGCCTGGCCGGTCATGTACGGGTAGGCGGTGCGCGAGGCGCAGATCCGGTCCACCACGTCGCGGCGCAGGATCCGGAAGTTGGAGACCACCAGGTCCGGCGGCTGCGCGAAGACCCGGCGGTTGATCATGCCGATCATCTTGCTGCCGAGCTGCCGGTAGCCGGCGTGCTGCTTGCGTTCGAAGCGCCCGAAGACGACGTCCTTGCCGGTCATCGCCTCGTCGATGAGCACCAGCGCCTGGTCGGCCGGGTTCTGCCCGTCGTCGTCCATGGTGATCACGTAGTCGCCGGTGGACTCGCGCAGGCCGGCCAGGTTCGCGTTGTGCTGGCCGTAGTTCTGGAGCAGGTTCAGCGCCACCACCCGGGGGTTGTTCCGGGCCTTCTGGGCGATCACCTCCCAGCTGCCGTCCTTGGAGCCGTCGTTGACGAGCACCAGCTCGTAGGAGAGGTTCGCCGCCTCGAAGGTCTCCACGATCCGGTCAACCGTGGTGCCGACGACCCCCACGCTGTTGTAGACCGGGACCACGATGGAGTACGTGAACGTATGAGGGTCCATGCGACCGTCGACACCGCGCTCGGCATCGGGTCGGACGAACTGGTCCGAGGTGTCCGCGTCCCTCTCCTTCCCTGCGCCGCCGCCCGTCCGGCGGCAGTTCGACGCTCAGCGTAGTCCACCCGGCTCGACGGTCAGCGCGTAGTCGGTCCTGCGCGTCTCCACCTCGAACCCCGCCCTCCGGTACACGCCCAGGGCACCCGTGGGGTTCTCCGAGTCCACGTCGAGGGAGGCCTCGTCGTACCCCGCGTCGCGGTAGGCGTGGAGGCCGTGGCCCAGCAGCGTGCTCGCGATCCCCCGCCCCCGGTACTCGCGCAGCGTGCCGACCTTGCCGACGTACGCCTCGCGTCGCCCGGTCGCGGTGAAGTACGCGTCGTACTCGTTGGTCTGGACGTACGCCACGATCCGGTCGTCCTGCTCCGGGTCGACCACCAGGTAGCTGAGCCCGGGCCGGAAGCTCCGGCTGTCGGTGACCCACTGCTTCCACATCGTGTCCGTCCACGGCGTGAAGTTGGGGTGGTCCAGGAAGGCGGTGTTGTGCGCCTCCTTCATGGCCTCGGCCCGCGAGTCGTCGTACCGCTCGATGCGCAGCCCGTCGGCGAGCGGCGCCACCTCGGGGACGGCGCCCAGGTCGGCGCGCATCACGAAGCTCCACCGCTCCGGCAGCAGGCCGATGCCGGCGAGGAGCGACTCCTGCGCGGTGTCGCTCGACAGCCCGCTCAGGATGAGCATGGCCGGCAGGTCGGGGTGCCGCTCGGCGTGCGCGGCGAGGGCCCGGTCCCTCATGGCGGTGGCCATCAGCGTGCCGATCCCTTGCCCCCGGCGGTCGGGCCGGGTGGCCGCGTCCAACGAGATCTTGTGGTACTCCTCGCCCGCGGAGCGCGGGTAGACGCAGAAGTAGGCGACCAGGTCGTCGCCGTCGAAGGCGCCCACGAGGTCCTTGCCGAGCTCGATGTCCGGGTTGGACATCTCCTCCTCGAGGTCGTCCTCGTTGTAGTGCTCCCCCGTGTGGTCGACGCTCTCGACCGCGGCGAGCAGCCGGTTCCAGGCGGGGATGTCGGAGCGGTCGAGGCCGCGCAGCGTCACGTTCACGGGCCGAGACTAGGGGCGCGGCCCGGCACGGCGCAGCCGATTTTCGTGGCAGGGTGTGCGCACGCGAGAGAGGGAGTGGACCATGGTCGCGCCGAGCGGCGAGCAGTTCGAGATCACCGGAGGTGGCTACCGCGCGGTGGTCACCGAGTGCGGCGCGGGCCTGCGCCTCCTCGAGTACGACGGGCGCCCCGTGGTCGCGGGCTACCCGGAGGACGAGCACGCCTCGGCCGGCCGCGGGCAGCTGCTGCTGCCGTGGCCCAACCGGATCGAGGACGGTCGCTACACGTTCGGCGGCCGCGAGCTCCAGCTGCCCCTGTCGGAGGTGCGCCGCAACAACGCCAGCCACGGGCTGACCCGGTGGGCGTCGTGGACGCCGGAGGAGCTCAGCCCGAACTCGGTGTCGCTGCTCTACCGGCTGATGGCCCAGCCCGGCTACCCCTGGACCGTGGATCTCCACGTGGTCTACGACCTGTCCGCCGACGGGCTGACGGTGACCGTCACCGCCTCGAACCTGAGCACCTCCCCCGCGCCGTACGCCCAGGGCGCGCACCCCTACCTCACCGTGGCGGACCCCGCCGCGGTCCCGGGGGACGGCGGGGTCATCGACGGGTGGGAGCTGACCGTGCCGGCGTCGACCCGGGAGCTCACCGACGAGAGGATGCTGCCGGCGGGCAGCGAGGACGTCGGCGGGACCGACTACGACTTCCGGGTCGCCCGCCCGCTGCGGAAGATCCGGCTCGACCACGCCTTCACCGACCTGACCCGCGACGGGGAGGGACGAGCCCAGGTCGAGCTGCGCGACCCCCGCGCCGGCCACGCGGTGGCGCTGTGGATGGACGAGGCGCACGGCTGGGTGCAGCTCTACTCCGGCGACGACCTGCCGGCCGGCGCCCGCACGTCGCTCGCGGTCGAGCCGATGACCGCCGGGCCCAACGCGTTCGCCAACGGCGAGGACCTGATCGTCCTCGCCCCGGCGGGCGAGGACGCGGACACCCACACGTCGTCGTGGGGCATCCGCGTCCTCTAGACCGGACCGGCGGGGCCGCGCGGCTGCGGCCGGGCCTCAGCCGCGCGCGGGGGGCACGTAGCCGGTCGGGTCCTCCCCGAGGTCGACGATCGCGGCCACCGGGCCGCCGCCGTCGGGGCCCTGGTGCGCCGCCGAGACCGAGACGAAGACCGCGGGGTCGCCGGTGACCGCGGCGGTCACCCCGCCCACGGCCGCCTTGATCTGCCGGTGCCAGTGCACGTCCGAGTCGTCGAGCATCGCGTTGCGCCGGCCGTGCACCTCGCCGTCCTGGCTGACCTCGCACTTGAGGAACACGTTGACCAGGCGGCCCTGCAGGTCGGTGTGGTGCGGACGCTCGGGCAGGTCGAGCCCGGCGTCCTTGACCGCCGCCCAGATGCCGTCCTGGTCGAGGGCGTCCTGCATCACCGAGTGACCGATCCGGTACCGGCCGCCGACGCCCCGGGCGTTGCCGACCACGACCACCTGGGCCTGGTCGAGCTCGACGCCGCTGGAGCAGGAGGCGACGCTGGAGTACAGCGACCGGTCGTGCATCACCTGCTCGTCGGTGGGCATGTCGATCTCGCCGAGCGCGACGGCGATGCCCAGCGCCGTGCACCCGTTGGAGAGGTCCATCGACTCGTGGGTGTGCTCGGTCCACACCGTCTTGCCGCGACTCTTGGCGTCACGGATCGTGTGGATCGTCAGCAGCGGCGTCTTGGTCTGCACGTAGTGGACGTCGGCGGTGTCGGTGATGCCCGCCTTCTCCATGGCCACGCGCACCGCGTCGGCGACCTTCTCCACCATCGCCACGCGGCCGATGTCCTCGGGCAGCAGCTTCTCGCTCATCGCGAAGCCGACCGTGAGCCGGGGCTCGTCGGTGGCCGGCGCGGCCCCTGCCGGGACGGTCGCGAAGATCGTCGCGTGCGGGCTGAGCACGCCGTCGGTGCCGCCCGACCACACGATCGGGACCTGGTTCACCTCCTCCGCGCTGCGGGTGCCCTTGGCGACCAGCACCTCGCGGAACGCCCGGTCGGCGATGATCCGGGTGTAGTCGTTGACGCCCCCGTTGCCCTCGGTCTTGCCGATCACCGCGACCACCCGGTCGGCGTCGAGGACGCCCCGGTCCACGAGGTCGGCGAGGCCGCTGGCGTCGGACACGTTCAGGATCGGGACCTTGCGGACCTCGACTGGCTCTGGCATCGCTTGCGCTCCTTCTCGGGTGGTGCTGCTCGGGTGGTGCTGCTCGGGTGGTGCTTCGGACGGGGGTGCGGTGCTCCGGCTCAGCCGGGAGTGACGACGGTCCCGGCGCGGCCGGCGACCGCGTCGACGATGTGGTCGAGGTTGCTGATCACGGCCCGGGTGCCGCCGGCCTCGACGAACCGGCAGACCGCGTCGACCTTGGGGGCCATCGAGCCGCTGGCGAAGTGCCCCTCGGCGGCGAGCGCCCGCAGCCGCGCGACGGTGACCCCGCCGAGCGGCTCCGCCTCGGGGGTCCCGAAGCGGAGCACGGCATGGGGTACGTCGGTGGCGACCACGAGCACGTCGGCGTGCACCGACCGGGCCAGCAGCGCCGCGCCGAGGTCCTTGTCGATCACCGCCTCGACACCGGCCAGGCCGCCGTCGGCGCCGCGCACCACGGGGATCCCGCCGCCGCCGTTGGCGACCACCACGAACCCGGCGCCGACCAGCGCGTCGATCGCGGTCGCGTCGACGATCTCGAGCGGCTCGGGCGAGGCGACGACCCGGCGCCAGCCGCGCTCCCCGCGGTCCTCCCAGGTCTCCCCGTGCTCGACCAGGACGACGGCCTCCTCCTTCGGCAGGTACCGCCCGATCGGCTTGGTGGGGCGCACGAACCCGGGGTCCTGGGGGTCCACCCGGGTGCGGGTGACCAGGGTGGCCGAGCGCCGGTCCACGCCGCGCGCCCGGAGCGCGGCGTCGAGGGCGTTCATCAGCACGAAGCCCAACGTGGCCTGGGTCTGGGCGCCGCACCAGTCGAGCGGCACCGGCGGCACCACGGCCGCGGCGATCTCGTTCTTGACCAGCAGGTTCCCCACCTGGGGGCCGTTGCCGTGGGTGACCACGACGTCCATCCCCCGGGCGACCAGGTCCGCGACGCCGCGCATCGCGACCTCGGCCGCGGCGATCTGGTCCTCGGGACGCGCCCGCCCGTCCGGGGAGGTCATCGCGTTCCCGCCCAGGGCGAGCAGCACCCTCATCGCGCACCTGCCACGCGCAGGGTCGCACCGATCGCGTAGGGGCAGGCGTCGGACACCAGCCAGGCCACCGCCTCGGCGACCTCCTCGGGCTCGCCGACCCGGCCGAGCGGCACCTGGGGGCCCAGCCGCTCCAGCCGGCCGGGGTCGCCGGCGTCGGCGTGGATGCCGGTGCGGACGATCCCGGGTGCGACGCCCACGACCCGGATGCCGCGGGGCGCGACCTCCTGGGCGAGGCCGTGCGTCAGCGCGTCCACGCCCGCCTTCGCGGCGGCGTAGTGGACGTACTCGTGTGGCGCGCCCCGCGTGGCGGCCGCGGAGGAGACGTTGACCAGCACGCCCCCACGGTCGAGCAGCTGGACGGCCCGGCGGGCGACCAGGATCGCCGCCGTCAGGTTGAGCTCGACGACCCGCCGGACCACGTCGACGGGGGTGTCCGCGAGGTCCCCGAGGTGGAGCGTGGCGCCCGCGTTCGAGACCACCCCGGTCAACCGGCCCTCGGCAGCGGCGAAGAGCGCGTCCACTCCGTCGGGGTCGGTGACGTCGGCGCGCACGGTACGGCAGGCGACGCCCTGGGCCCGGACCTTCGCGGCCGTCGTCTCGGCGGCCTCCGTGTCGCGGTGGTAGCCGAGCACCAGGTCGTGCCCGTCGGCGGCCAGCCGGAGCGCGACCGCGGCACCGATGCCGCGGGTTCCGCCCGTGACCAGCGACAGCCGCCTCACAGCCAGTCCACCTCGGCCGCGGTGGCGCCGGCGGCCAGGGTGGCGTAGCCGGGGCCCCGGTCGAAGAACGGCTCCGCTGGGCGGGACCGGCGCAGCTCCTCGCGCAGCGCGTCGCTCGCGGCTACGTCGACCCGCGGCTCGTCCGCTCCCCCGGCCACCACCACGCCGTAGTCGCGGCGGGCGCCGTCCACCGAGACCTTGCCCCAGAGCACGTCGCGCCGCACCTCGTCGTACGGCCGCGCGAGCGGGTCGCCCCAGCCGCCGCCGCCGGTGGTCCGGATCCGGATCACCTCGCCGGCGCGGACCGGCTCGGCGTCGGCGAGCGCGTCCACCTCCCGCTCGCGCGGGCCGCCGGGGTCCACGGTCACCGAGAACGGCTGACCGGCCTTGCCGCCCTTCACGCCCCAGCAGGCCAGGATGGACCGGTCCGCGATCGACATGAAGTGCGCGTCCTTGAGCATCCGGATCTGCTTCTCGTAGCCGAGACCGCCGCGGTGCCGGCCCGGGCCGCCGCTGTCGACGGCCAGGCCGAGGCGCTCGACGACGAAGGGGAACCGGGACTCGGAGAACTCGGAGGGCAGGTTCCGGGAGTCGGGCACCACGTGGATGGTGTCCTCGCCGTCGGCGTAGTAGCGGCCCCCGGAGCCACCGCCGAGCACCTCTCGCATCAGGTACGGCTCGCCGTCGAAGTCGTCGCCGTACACGCCGGTGTAGCGGATCGTCTCCTGGTCGGCCGGCATCCGGCCGTCCACCGCCTTCGCGACCACGCCGGCGAGCACCCCGAGCAGCCGCAGGATCACGAACGTGCGGGCGTTGGTGGGCGCGGGGAACTCCGGGGTGAGCAGCGTGCCCTTGGGCGGGAAGCGCATCTCGATCAGCGGGACCACGCCCTCGTTGACGTCGAGCTCGGCCATCCGCTCGGGGGTGTCGGCGAGGTTGCGCAGGATCGGCGCGAGCCACTTCTTGAGGAAGTTGCCGTCGGCGTAGTCGCCGCAGTGGTTGATCGGCCCCTTCGCCTGCGGCGCGGTGCCGTGGAAGTCGAGCACGATCCGCTCGCCGTCGGGATCGTCGGCGGAGGTCTTGGTCAGCGTGATCCGCTGGGTGTGCAGCTTCGGGTCCTCGACCCCGTCGTGCTCGGCGTAGTCCTCCCAGGTGTAGGTCCCCTCGGGGATCTTGGAGAGGATCTCGCGGCGGAAGGTCTCGGTGGTCTTGTCCAGCACCGCGTCGAAGCAGGCCTCGACCGTGTCGCGGCCGTACCGCTCGAACAGCTCGGCCATCCGCCGCGCGCCCATCAGGCATGCGGAGCACTCGGCGTCGAGGTCGGCGGCCAGCGAGTCGGGCATCCGCGAGTTGCGGGTCATGATCTTCAGCGCCTGCTCGCACGGCACGCCCTGGTCCCACAGCTTGATCGGCGGGACCATCAGCCCCTCCTCGAAGACGCTGGTGGCGTGGCTGGGCATCGACCCGGGTACGGCGCCGCCGATGTCGTCGTGGTGGCCGAACGCCTGGACGAAGCCGACAACCTCGGGGCCGTTGCCGCTGTCGTGGAAGACCGGGGCGGTCACGCACAGGTCCGGGAGGTGGCCGATCCCGCCCTCGGACAGGTACACGTCGTTGTGGAAGAACACGTCGCCGGGCTTCATGGTCTCGATCGGGTAGTCGCGCACCACCGGGTGCACCAGCGCGGAGTAGGACCGGCCGGTGAGCTTGCGCAGGTTCCGGTCGTGGATGCCGGCCCGGTAGTCGTGCGCGTCCCGGATCATCGGCGAGCGGCTGGTGCGCCCGATGGCGGTCTCGACCTCCATCTCCACCGAGGCGAGGTAGCCCTCGATGATCTCGACGAGGATCGGGTCCGGGGCGGTGCCCGCGTCGGTGAGGCGGTAGGGCTGGCTCATGACGCGGCTCCGTCCGTCGTACGGGTGATGACCAGGTTTCCGTAGCCGTCGACGCGGGCGGTGAAGCCCGGGTGCAGCGGGACGGTGGAGCTGAACTCCTCGAGCACGGCGGGCCCCTCGACCACGTCGCCGGCCCCGAGCCGGGCGCGGTCGTAGACCGGGGCGTCCACCCAGGCGTCGAAGTAGACCTGCCGCGAGCCACGGCGGGCCCGCTCGGCACCGGTGCCGGCGGCGACCGCGCGGACCTCGGGCTTGCGGATCGGGCCGACCCCGGTGACCCGGAGGTTGACCCACTCCACCTCCTGGCGGGGGTCGGTGCGGAAGTCGTAGCCGTACAGCACCGCGTGCTCGTCGTGGAAGGCCCGCGCGACCGCGGCGAACGTCTGCTCGTCCACCGGCCCCTCGGGCACGTCGACGCGCACCTCGTAGGCCTGGCCGTAGTAGCGGACGTCGACCGTGCGGTGGAACACCCGCTCCGCCGCGGGGAAGCCCTCGCGCGCCAGCGCCGCGTCGGCCTTGGCGGCGAGGTCGTCGAAGCCGGCCTGGACCTCGGCGGGCGCCAGCGCGGACGCCCGCGCGACCGCGGTCTGCACGTAGTCGTTGCGCACGTCCACGGTGAGCAGCCCGTAGGCCGACAGGTTGCCGGGGTTGAGCGGGACCAGCACACCGCGCAGGCCGAGCACGTCCACGAGCCGGCAGGCCAGCAGGGAGCCCGAGCCACCGAACGTGACCAGGGTGAAGTCCCGGACGTCGAGGCCGCGGTTGACGGTGATCTGGCGCAGCGCGTTGGCCTGGTTCCACGCGGAGATCTCCAGCACGCCGGTGGCGCACGCCTCCAGCGACAGGCCCAGGTCGAGGGCCAGCTTCTCCAGGCCCGAGCGGGCGGTGTCCCGGTCGAGGGGGACCTCGCCGCCGAGCAGGTGCGGCGGGATCCGGCCGAGCAGCAGGTGCGCGTCGGTGATCGTGGGCTCGACACCCCCGGTCCGGTAGCACATCGGACCCGGGTCCGCGCCGGCCGAGTGCGGGCCGACCTTGAGCGTCCCCTCCGGCGAGATCCAGGCGATGGAGCCACCGCCGGCGCCGACCGTGACCACGTCGATCATCGGGATCTTGCTCGGGTACGCCCCGACGTGGCCCTCCGTGGTGAGCGTCGGCCTGCCGTCCACCACGACGGTCACGTCGGTGGACGTACCGCCGCCGTCGCAGGTGACCACCTGAGGGAAGCCGGCCTTCTCGGCGACCACGGCGGCACCGAGGGCGCCGGCGGCGGGGCCGGAGAGGACGGTCGTGATCGGCTGGTGGACGACCTCCTCGGCGGAGAGGACGCCGCCGTTGGACTTCATCACGTAGAAGGGGATCGCCCGTTGCGCCGAGGCCGAGGTGGTGAACGCGTTCAGGTGGCGGGTGATGTTCTCGACGTAGCGGCGGATGTTGGGCTTCACGGCGGCGTCGACGAGGGTGGTCACGCTGCGCTCGTACTCGCGGTACTCGCGGAGCACCTCGCTGGAGACGGAGACGGTGGCCTCGGGGTGCTCGCGAGCGAGGATGTCGCGCATGGCGCGCTCGTGGGCGTCGTTGGCGTAGGAGTGCAGGAAGCAGACGCCGATCGTGGCGATGCCCTGGTCGCGGAACCAGCGGGCGGCGCGGACGGCGGACTCCTCGTCGAAGGGCCGGATCTCCGTCCCGTCGACGGCCAGGCGGCCGCCGACGGTCTTGACCCGGTGGGCGGGGACGATCCGGTCGGGCTTCACCCAGAAGTAGGAGTTGCCGTAGCCGTCGGGCACGGACTGCCGGGCGATCTCCAGCACGAACTCGTAGCCCTCGGTGGTGATGAAGCCGAGGTTCTGGACCTTGCCCTCGAGCAGCTTGTTCGTGGCGACGGTGGTGCCGTGGCTGACCGCGCTCACCGCCGACCCGTCGAGGCCCAGCGCGTCGAGCACCTTGTGCACCCCGGTCATGAAGCCGACCGCCGGGTCGTGCGGGGTGGACGGCGTCTTGGTGGTGGCCATCTCCCCCGTGTGCTCGTCCACCGCGACGACGTCGGTGAACGTTCCCCCGGTGTCGATCCCGATCCGGATGCGCCGGGGGGCCGGGCTGGTGGTCATGACTGCTCCTGCCTGATGCGGGGACGGCGGTCGCCGTACCGGGTGAGCTGCTCGTAGGCGTGCGCGACCTCCAGCAGCCGGCGCTCCTGGTTCGGGGCCGCGACGATCTGGATGCCGACCGGCCACCCCTCCGGGGTGAAGCCGGCCGGGACGGAGATGGCGGGGCAGCCGGTGACCGTGATCAGGTACGCGGAGCGCATCCAGTCCAGGTACGTCGCCTGCGGCCGGCCGTTGATCGCGGTGGGGTACTCGTCGTCGGCGCTGAACGGCGGCACCTGGCTCACCGGCATCACCAGCACGTCGTAGGACTCGAAGAAGGTGCGCACCCGCTCGGCGAGCCGGGTACGCCGTTCGTAGGCACGCGCCACGTCGGCCCCGGTGAGGTCCGCGCCCGCGCGGATGTTGTCGGCCAGGGACTGCTTGAACGCGTCGGGCCGCTTCGCGAGCAGCGTGCCGAACCGGTGCTGGAACAGCCAGGCGCGGAGGGTGCGGAACACCTCCTCGGCGCCGGCCAGGTCCGGGTGGGTCTGCTCCACGTGCGCGCCGGCGCCGGAGAACACGGCCTCCTGCGCCTGCACGATGCGCGCGACGCCGTGGTCGACGGCGATGACCCCGCCGAGGTCGACCGACATCGCCACCCGCAGGCCCTCGAGGCCTCCCGTGAGCGGTGGGGCGAAGGCGCTCCCCGGGGTCTCCAGCGACATCGGCGCCCGGGTGCTGGGGCCGGCGATCACCGAGAGGAGCAGGGCGAGGTCCTCGACGTTGCGGGCCATGGGGCCGCCCACCGAGGTCAGCTCCCACGCGTTGGTGGTCGGCCAGGTGGGCACGCGTCCGACGCTGGGCCGCAGCCCGACGACGTTGCAGAAGGACGCCGGGTTACGCAGCGACCCGCCCATGTCGCTGCCCTCGGCGAGCGGGACCATGCCGCTCGCCAGGGCGGCCGCGGCGCCGCCGCTGGACCCGCCGGCGGAGCGGCTGAGCGCGTAGGGGTTGCGCGTCGTGCCGAAGATCCGGTTGAAAGTGTGCGAGCCCGCCGCCCACTCCGGCACGTTGGTCTTGCCCACCACCACGACGCCCGCGGCCCGGATCCGCTCGACCACCAGGTCGTCGCGCCGGGACACGTGGTCCTCGCGCAGCGGCGACCCGAACGTGGTCGGCCAGCCGGCGACCTCGTGGGTGTCCTTGAACGCGAACGGCAGCCCGTGCAGCGCCCCGACCGGCTCGCCGCGGGCCAGCCGCTCGTCGGCGGCCAGCGCCTGCTCACGCGCGCGCCGCACGTCGAGGCTGACCACCGCGTTTACGGCCGGGTTGGTCTCCTCGAGCCGCTGCAGGTGCAGCTCGAGGAGCTCCCGCGCCGAGACCTCCTTGGCGGCGACCGCCGCCACCATCTCCCGCGCGGTGCTGTAGTGGTCCAGCGTCATCGCGCGTCATGCCTCCGCCCCGTCAGCCACCCGCCGACGACCGCGCCCGCGAGCGCCGCCACCGCCCCCACCACGACCCCCAACACGAACCCCGGCGCCCCCGCAGGACCCCCGGCCGGAGCCACACCGGCCGGCGGCGTGAACACGGTCCCCACCGGGGCGGAAACGCCGCCACCGAGCGACTGCCCAGACGGAGGAGCGGCCGCGGCGAACGCCGGGCCGGGCGTGGCGCCACCGCCGAGGGGCTGACCCGGCAGAGGCGGGGCTGCCGCGTGGGCCGGGCCAGGCGCGGGGGCGCCGACCGTGGATGGGCCTGGCGGCTGCCCGACGAAGGAGGGCAGCTGGATGGTCGGCGCCCCCGGGCCGGGCACGGCCAGCCCAGCAGCCACCCCCGCAGCCAGCAGGGCGTCGACGTTGTCGAAGAACTCCGCGGCCAGCTTCTTCGACACCCCGGTCAGCATCCGCTGCCCCACCCCGCCGATCATCCCGCCGACGGTGGCGTCGGCGTCGTAGGTCAGCTCGGTGCCGCCCTCGGCGCTCTCCACGAGGGTCACCTGCACGGCGGCGCCGATGGTGCCGGGGGCGCCGGCGCCCTGGGCGCGCATCAGGAAGGACCCGGGCTCCTGGTGCTCGGTCAGGTGCACCTCGCCGTCGTACACGCCCTTGATCGACCCGACGCCGGCGGAGACGGTCATCTTGTAGGAGTACTGGCCGAGCGCCTCGAGCCGCTGGCAGCCGGGGATGGTCTGCACCAGCACGCCGGGGTCGTTGAGCGCGCGCCACACCTCGTGGCGGGGTGCCTGCAGGGTGGTCGAACCCGAAACCTTCATGGTGCCTCCACAACTCCGCCGGCCACGCTCGTGATGGCCTGACACTAGGGACTCAGCGCGGTGCGCCTCAATGGCGAGAATGGCCCAACGGCGGCCGGTTCGTTGGCAACCCACGCCAGGACGGCGGGCCGCGTCAGACGGACCGCCGGGAGCGCAGGTCGAACAGCTCGCTCGGGGAGATCGGCATGCTCCGGATCGGGATCCCCTCGGCGTCCTCGATGGCCGAGGCGATCGCGGCCGAGCCGGGGATCACGCCCGCCTCCCCCGCGCCCTTGACCCCGAGCGGGTTCAGCGGCGACGGGGTCTCGAGGTGGTCGATCTCGATCTCGGGGACCTCGGAGGCGTAAGGCATCAGGAAGTCCATGAACGACGCGTTCAGCAGCTGTCCGTCGGGGCCGTACTCCATCCGCTCGTAGAGCGCGCCGCCGACGCCCTGGGCGACGCCGCCGTGCACCTGGCCCTCGACGATCATCGGGTTGATGATCGTGCCGCAGTCGTGGACCACGCAGTAGCGCAGGATCTTGATGTCCGCGGTGTCCGGGTCGGTCTCCACGACCACCGCGTGCATGCCGTTGGCGAAGGTCGACCGCGGCGGCGAGTAGAAGTCGGTCCCCTCCAGCCCCGGGGCCTCCCCCGGCGCCACAGGCGGCGTGTCCGGGTCGGCAGGCGTGGCGAACTGGGTGGCCCGGGCGGCGGCCTCGTCGAAGGCGTAGCGCAGCGGGTTGGACAGCACCGCGACCGCACCGAGGTCGATCGTCGCGCCGGGTGAGCCCTTGACCTCGACGTGGCCGTCGACGATGTCGAGGTCGTCCACCGACGCCTCGAGCGCCTGGGCGGCGATCCGCAGCGCCTTCTCGCGCACCTTGCGAGCGGTGAGCGCCACCGCACTGCCGCTCATCACCGCGGTGCGCGAGGCGAAGGTGCCCACCGCGTACTTGAACCGCCGGGTGTCCCCCGTGGTGACCCGGATCCGGTCGAAGGGCACGCCGAGCTCGTCGGCGACGATCTGCGCGAGCATGGTCTGGTGGCCCTGCCCCTGGGTGGTCAGGCCGGTGGAGACCACGACGGTGCCGTCGGTCTCGACCCGGACGTGGCCGCCCTCGTAGGGGCCGACCCCGGTGCCCTCGACGTAGCAGGCCAGGCCGATCCCGACCCGGCGCCCCTCGCTGCGGGCCTGCGCCCGGTAGGCCTCGAAGTCGTCCCAGCCGACCAGCTTCGTCAGCTTGTCCAGCGAGGCGGGGAAGTCGCCGGAGTCGTAGACCAGCGGGCGGCCGTCCTGGAAGATCAGCCCGTGGTCGTAGGGCATCTCGTCGGGACGGATGAAGTTCCGCAGCCGCACCTCGGCCCGGTCGAGCCCGAGCGCGTCGGCGATCGCGTCCATCGTGCGCTCCATGACGAAACAGCCCTGCGGGCGGCCGGCCCCGCGGTACGGCGTCACGATCACGGTGTTCGTGTAGAGGCTGGTGAACTCCACCCGGTAGGCGCCCGGCTTGTAGGGGCCGAGGAGCTGGGTGGAGGTGATGATCGGGACGATCAGGCCGTACGGGGTGTACGCCCCGTTGTCGTGCCAGAACCTCACGGACAGCCCGTGCAGCCGCCCCTCGTCGTCGTACCCGACCCGGACGTGGTGCTGCTGCGCGCGCTCGTGGGCGCTGGAGACGAAGTGCTCGCGCCGGTCCTCGGTCCACTTCACCGGGTGCCCGAGGCGTACGGCGGCCCACGGCACGAGCACTTCCTCCGGCCAGGGGTGCACGATCTTCACGCCGAACCCGCCGCCCACGTCGGGGGTGACCACCTCGACCCGGTCCACCGGGAGGCCGAGCTTGGCCGCCACCGCCTGCCGCACGCTGGTGGAGGTCTGCGTGGAGGTGTGCACGAGCAGGGACTCGTCGTCGGAGTCCCAGCGGGCCAGGACACCCTTGCCCTCCATCGGCATGGAGGCGCTGCGCTCGATGGACAGGTCGAGCTCGAGGACGTGGGGGGCGGCGTCGATCGCCGCCTCGGCGTCGCCGGACTCCTGCACCATCACCGCCGCCGCGTTGCCGGGGACGTCGGGGTGCACGAGGTCGGCGGCGGCGCGCGCGGCGTCGATCCCGACCACGGCGGGCAGCGGCTCGTAGTCGACCCGGACCCGGCCGACGACGTCCTCGGCGACGTACCGGTCGACGGCCACCACCATCACGACGGCCTCGCCGACGTAGTTGACCTCGTCGCGCGCCAGGGCGTGCTGGGTCCGGCCGTGGGTCAGCGTGGGGTGCGGGATCAGCAGCGGCAGCGGCTCGCCCATCCGGCCGTCGAGGTCCTGGTAGGTGTAGATCGCGACCAGGCCGTCCACCTCGACCCCCTCGGAGACGTCGATGTCGAGGATCCGGGCGTGGGCGTGCGGGCTGCGGACGAACGCCACCTCGTACGCGTCGTGGCCGAGGTCGTCGAGGTAGCGGCCGTTCCCGGTGACCAGCCGCGGGTCCTCGCTCCGCCTGATCCGGGCGCCGAACAGCTTGGTGGTCACGCTCCCTCCCCCCACTTGATCTCGGCGGCGCGCTGCACGGCGGCCACGATGTTCTGGTAGCCGGTGCACCGGCACAGGTTCCCCGAGATCGCCTCGCGAGCCTCCGCGGCGGTGGGGGCGGGATGGTCCTCGAGGTAGGCGGTGACCGTGGTGATGAACCCCGGGGTGCAGAACCCGCACTGCAGGGCGTGGCACTCCTGGAACGCCTGCTGCACCGGACCCATCCCGCCCTCGGCGTTCCGGCAGCCCTCGACGGTGGTGATCGCGGCGCCCTCCAGGCTGACCGCGAAGACCAGGCAGGAGCGGATGGGCGCGCCGTCGACGAGGACGGTGCAGGCGCCGCACACACCGTGCTCGCAGCCGACGTGGGTGCCGGTCAGCCGCAGGTCGTGGCGCAGCGCGTCGGAGAGCAGCCGCCGGGCGGGGACCTCGAGGTCGTACGGCGCCCCGTTCACCGTGAACGCGACGCGGACCAAGGCCTCGGTGGTCATCAGGATGCTCTCTCGTCTCGGGTGGGGCCGGCGTGCTCGTGCGCCTCGGTCAGGGCCCGTGCGGCCAGCACGTGGGCCAGGTGGCGGCGGTACTCGGCGGTGGCGTGGATGTCGGCCTCGGGGTCGATGGCGGCGTCGAGCAGCCCCGCGAGCCGCTCGGTGTCGAACGCCGTCCCGGTGCCGTGCACGGCGGCGCCGACGTCGACGACGACCGGGACCGGCCCGACGCTGATCAGCGCGACCCGGGCGGTGGTGACCGCGCCGTCGTGGTCGGTGGTGACGAGGGCGGCCACGCCGCACAGCGCGTAGTCGCCGTGCCGGCGTGCCAGCTCCACGAACGCGGACCCGCTGCGCGGCGGCGGGCGGTGGAAGGTGGCCGCGACGGCCAGCTCGCCGGGGCGGAGCGCCGACTCCATCGGCCCGACGAAGAAGTCCGCGGCCGCGACCTCGCGGCTGCCCGCGGTGCTGCGCAGCTCGACGGACCCGCCGAGCAGCGCGAGCACGGCCGGCATCTCCGCGGACGGGTCGGCGTGGACCAGGCTGCCGACCGTAGTACCCCGGTTGCGGATGGTGGGGTGCGCGACGTTGACCAGTCCCTGGCGCAGCAACGGCGCCGCGTCGTACGCCGCCGCGTCCTTCTCGACCCGCGCGTGGCGGGCCGTCGCGCCGACCCGGACCCCGGCCGCGGTGACCGCGACGGTGTCCAGCTCGGGGATGTGGTTGACGTCGACGAGGTGGGCGGGTGCGGCCAGCCTCATCGACATCAGCGGGACCAGGCTCTGCCCTCCCGCGAGGACCTTCCCCTCCTCCCCGAGCGCGCCGAGCAGCTCGACGGCCTCCTCGACGGTGCGAGGCCGGTGGTAGGAGAACGGGGAAGGCTTCACGGGCTTCTTTCTGCCGGGTCGGTCAGTGCTTGCGGTGGTCCTCGTGCGGCGGGATCTCTTCCTCCTCGTTCACCCCGGGACGGCCCACCACGGTCAGTGCCCCCTCGTCGAGGTCCTTCGGCGCGAAGGCGTTGGCGAGGTGGTAGCCGATGACCGCGACCAGCGTGCCGAGGGCGATGCCGCTCAGCGAGAACGAGTCGGTGATCGTCAGCTCCGCGTTGCCGATCGCGAGGATGATGCCCGCGGCGATCGGGACCAGGTTCACCGGCTTGGCGAAGTCGACGCCGTTCTCCATCCAGATCTTGGCGCCGAGCAGGCCGATCATGCCGTAGAGCACGAGCGTGATCCCACCGAGCACGCCGCCGGGGGTGGCGTTGACGATCTGGCCGAACTTGGGCACGAACCCGAGCAGGATCGCGACGACCGCGGCCACGTAGTAGGCGGCCGTGGAGTAGACCCGGGTGGCGGCCATGACGCCGATGTTCTCGGCGTACGTCGTGGTGGGCGAGCCGCCCACGGAGCTGGCGATCATCGTGCCGACTCCGTCGGCGGCGATCGCGCGGCCCATCATCGGATCGAGGTCGGCGCGGGTCATCTCCGCGACCGCCTTCACGTGGCCGACGTTCTCGGCGATCAGCGCGATGACAGCCGGCAGCACCAGGAGGCTGAAGGTGATGGAGAAGCTCGGCAGGTGCCAGCCGACCGCGGCCAGGTTGCCGGCCTCGAGCTGGTTGCCGACGAGCCCCTCGGCGGTCTTGCCCGGGAAGCCGAGCCACTCGGCGCCGGTGACGTTGGTCCAGTCGACGCGCCAGTGCTCGGTGGCCTCGGTGGCCCCGGGCAGCGGCGAGGTGATCTTGCCGAACAGCAGGTCGGCGAGGAACGAGACCACGTAGCCGAAGATCAGGCCGAGGAAGATCGCGATCCGGCCGAGGAAGCCGCGCAGGCCCACCGCCATCAGGATCACCGCGGCCATGGTCAGCAGCGCGACCCACGGGTCGGTGGGCATGTAGGTCTGGGTGGCGACCGGGGCCAGGTTGAAGCCGATCAGCATGACCACCGCGCCGGTGACCACCGGAGGCAGGACGGCGTTGACCACGTGCGAGCCGAGGAAGTGGATCACCACGCCGACGAGCGCGAGCACCGCGCCGGCGACCAGGATCGCGCCGGTGACGTCCTCGGGACCGCCGCCCTGGGCGTAGATGGCGGCGGCACCGCCGACGAACGACGCGGACGTGCCCAGGTAGCTGGGCACCTGGTTCTTGACGATCAGCAGGAAGCAGATCGTGGCGATGCCGCTCATCATGATCGCCAGGTTGGCGTTGAGGCCCATGATGATCGGGAACACGAAGGTCGCGCCGAACATGGCCACGACGTGCTGGGCTCCCAGGCCGGTGGTCCTCCCCCAGGACAGGCGCTCATCGGGGGCTACGGCGGCCCCGGGCGGCGGCGTCTTGCCGCCGTAGACGACTTTCCATCCAAATGACATGCAGGTCTCCTGCCCACACGCACCGGCCCGTTGCGAGGTCGGTGCACCCTTGGTCGGCTTGCACGCGCGAGCCTCAGCACACTGTGCACCAGCCCCGCTGTGACCTGCATCATGTGCGCCCGAAAACACGTGCCGAATCAGCGGGGGGGCCACTGTGACAATCTGCCAAGCGCCTCAGAGGTTCCGCATCGCCACCACCCTCAGCGCCAGCGCGAGGTCCAGGCGCAGGTTCGGGTCGGTCGTGAACGGTCCCACCAGCCGCTCCAGCTTGCTGATCCGGTAACGCAGCGTGTTGTAGTGGAAGTGCAGCCGGCGCGCGGTCTCGGCGACGTTGAGGTTGGTGTCGAGCAGCATCTGGAGCGTCTCCCGCAGGTCGGCCGCCTCGGTCGACGTACCGTCCGCCAGGTCGCCCAGCGTCTCGGTGACGAAGCTGCTGAGCTCCCGGGAGTCGTCGATCAGGCTGAGCAGCCGGAACACGCCGAGCTCGTCGAAGTGGGCGAGCGCGTGGGGGCCGTGCAGCTGGCGGCCGACGTGCAGCGCCTTGCGGGCCTGCTCGTACGCCGCGGGCAGCTGGTCCGGCGAGGTGACCACCCGGCTCACCCCGGTCGCGAACGGCCGTCGCCCGCCCCCGCCGTCGCCGGCGACGTGCGCGACCGTGGGGTCCACCACCGACGCCGGGGCGGAGCCGGCGGGCACCGGCAGCAGGGCCACCACCTCGGCGGCGAAGCCCTCGACCGGGACGGTGGCGTCCTGGCGGCCCACCACGCCCCGCCAGGCGGCGGTGAACCGCTCCACCTCCACCGGGCCGCGGTAGCCCAGCGACATCGCGGGCGCGCGCTCGGTGTCGAGCGCGGCGACCAGGACCACGACCGGGCGGTCGAGGTCCCAGCCGAGCGACCGGGCGTGGGCGACCACGTCGGCCGGCGCCCCGGCCCGCCCCGCGAGCACGTCCCGCAGGAAGTCGCCGCGGTACTTGCTCTCCACCGCGGTGATCGCGATCTCCTTGGTCAGCGAGACCGCGGCGACCGTGGCGGCCCGTTCGAGGATGGTCAGGTCCGCGGGGGTCATCACCCGGCCCGGGTCGAACAGGACGAGCCGGCCGTGGTCGATGCGGCCGGCCTTGATGTGGACCACCGCGTGCGACCCGGGCACGTCGTCGACCACGTGCACCCCGGCCGTCGCCACCTCCGTGCGGAAGCGGCCGCTGGGGTGGAAGACCGAGGACTCCCGCAGCGCGGCCCGCTGCTCGGGAGCGCCGACGTCGCTGATCACCCGGCCGTCCGCGGTGGTGACCATCGCCAGCCCACCGAAGAGCGCGCTCACGCTGGCGGTGACGTCGTCCACGCCGCCGCCGGTGAGCACGATGTCGACGAGCTGCTGCTGCACCTCCTCGCTGCGCTCGAGCAGGGAGGCGCGCTCGCTGACCACGCTGGTGTAGAGCTCGGTGAGCACCTCGTCGAAGCCGACCTCGTCGGGGACCAGCACGACCGGGAGGCCGCGCCGGTCGGCCTCGGCCAGCATCGGCTCCGGGAGGCGCTCGAGGTAGCGGTGCAGCTTGACCGCGAGCGCGGAGACGCCGCGCTCGTCGAGGGCCGCGACCAGGGCAGCGAGCCCGCCGGTCGCCTCGCGCAGCGGGTAGCCGGTGGTCAGCAGCAGCCCCTCGTCCCGGACCCAGGGGACGATGTCGGGAACCTCCATCACGTTGGCCCTCCGGACCACCCGGTCCAGCCCGGACCGGCCCGCGATCACCTCCGCGCCGGCGAACGCCGGCAGGGCCAGCATGGTGGCCACGGTCATCGAGCGGGGAGCTGCCCCGCCCTGCGGCGCACGGGTGCCCGCTGGCAAGTCGAGACCATCCATCGCCGGATCGTTGGCAACATTGACCATCCTCCGGACGCTACCCCAGTCCCTAGGGTCGTGGTGTGCCATCTCCCGACTTCCCGTCCGCGGCCTCGTGCCTGCTCGACGCGTTGCTCGACGGCCCGCCCGCCCCGCTCACCGAGGTCGCCCGGACCCGGCTCAGCGTGCACTACGCCACCGGCAGCGGACAGGTCCCGGTGCTGTGCGTGTGCACCCCGGACGCGGTGCGGCTGCCCCACAGCCTGGTCACCCCGGCCCTGCCCCCCGCCGGCTCCGCCACCGTCGGCGCCGGCGTGCTGCGCGTGGGTACGGCGGCGTGGCGGCCGGTCCGCTGGTGGCGCCCGGACCGCCCCCGGGGGATGCGTCCGCCGGTGCACGACCTGCGCCCCCTGCTCCGGGACGCGGCCGACCGCTGTGGCGACCCGGGGGTGACTCTGCCGGCCCCCCGGTACGACGGGCTCGACCCCGCCACGCTCCTCGGCGCCGGCCCCGGGCTCACCCCCTCCGGGGACGACGTCGTCGCTGGCGCCCTGGTCGCCGCACACGCCACCGGCGACCCCCGGCACGCGGGCTGGGCCGGCGCCACCCGGGCCGCGCTGACCGCGACCCGCACCACCCCGGTCTCCCGCGGCATGCTGCACCACGCCGCCGACGGTTACGCCACCCCGCAGCTCGCCGGCTTCGTCACCGCGGTCTGCACCGGCCGCGACGTCGACACGGCCACGCAGCGGCTGCTCGCCGTGGGCCACAGCTCGGGCGTCGCATTGCTGGCCGGCGTCGTGCACACCCTGACCACCTACCAGCTCGAGGGAGCAGCGTGACGAAGCAACTGCAGGTCCGCCGGGGGTCCTACGTCGACTCCGTCACCCTGATGCAGGTCAGCCGGCGCGTCGCGTCGCTGCCGGACGTCCGCGGCGCCCTGGTGGCGATGGCCACGGAGCTCAACCTCGACCTCGCGGCGTCGATGGGGTTCGAGGTCCCCACCGGGACCGCGCCGAGCGAGATGCTGGTCGGCATCGACGCGGAGAGCGAGGACGCCCTCGCCGCCGCGCTGACCGAGCTGGAGGCGGCGCTGAGCCAGGCCGCCGCGCCGTCCGCCACCGGCTTCGGGTCCGCGCCGGCCCCGGTCACGGTCGGCGCCGCCGCCCGTCGTGGCGAGGCCACCATCGCGCTGATCTCGACGCCGGGACCGTTCGCGTTCGCCGACGCCGTGGACGCGGTGGACGCGGGCCTGCACACGATGGTCTTCAGCGACAACGTCCCCGTCGAGCAGGAGGTCGCGCTGAAGCGGCGGGCGCAGGAGACCGGGGTGCTCGTGATGGGGCCCGACTGCGGGACCGCGGTGGTCGGCGGCGTGGGTCTCGGCTTCGCCAACGTCGTCCGCCCCGGCCCGGTCGGCATCGTCGCAGCCTCCGGCACCGGCGCGCAGCACCTGATGACGCTGCTCGACCAGGCCGAGGTCGGGGTGAGCCACTGCCTGGGCGTCGGCGGTCGGGACCTCTCCGCCGAGGTCGGCGGGCTGTCCACGCTGCGGGCGCTCGACCTGCTCGCCGACGACGAGGCCACCGAGGTGGTCGTCGTCCTCTCCAAGCCCCCCGCCGCGTCCGTCGCCGAGAAGGTGCGTGCGCACGCCGCGACACTGGGCAAGCCGGTCCTCTTCGCGCTGCTCGGGCCGGGCCAGCCCACGGTCACCGACGTCGCCGCGGAGGCGGTTTGGGCGGTCGGGTCCTCGTGGACGGATCCGGAGCCCGGACCGGGACCGGCCGGGGCGGCCGGACGGCCTGGCGGCTACCTGCGCGGGCTCTTCGCCGGGGGCACGCTGTGCGACGAGGCGATGGTGCTGGCGACGGGCCGGCTCGGCCCGGTGACCTCCAACATCCCGCTCGACGGCGGCCGGCGGATCGGCGACGACCTGGCCTCCGAGGGCCACACGATGATCGACTTCGGCGACGACCGGCTGACCCAGGGCCGGCCGCACCCGATGATCGACGGCGCGGCCCGGGTGGAACGGCTGCTGGCCGAGACCGACGACCCGGACACCGGGGTGCTCCTGCTCGACGTGGTGCTCGGCCTCGGCGCCGCCGACGACCCCGCCGGGGAGCTGGCCGAGGCCGTGGTCCGTGCCACCGCGGCGGGGGTGCCCGTCGTGGTCTCGCTGATCGGCACCCGCGACGACCCGCAGGGCCTCGACGCGCAGCGCGCGACGCTGGAGCGCGCCGGCGCCTGGGTCCACCTCTCCAACGCGGCCGCGACCACGGCCGCCCTCGACCTGCTCGCCACCCCGGAGGCCACCGCATGACCACCCCGCTGCGCCCCCTGACCACCCCGACCGCGGTGGTCACCGCCGGGGCGTCCCTGCTCGCCGACGCGCTCGACGTCCAGGGCGTCACCACGCTCCGGGTCGACTGGGCGCCCCCGGTCGACGACACCGGCGCGGCGGTCGCCGCCGTCATGGGCGACCTCCGCCGGCGGGCCGGGAACGCGCTGGCCCTGGAGCGGATGCTCGCGGCCGAGGCGGCCCTGGTCGACGTACGCCCCGCCGCGGAGGCGCTCGGTCTGGAGCGCGGCCAGTTCCTGCACGCGGGCCCGCCGGTGACCTGGGAGCGCGCGTCGGGTCCGATGCGCGGCGCCCTGGTCGGCGCGGTGCTGCTCGAGGGGCTGGCGGACACGCCGGAGGCCGCCGAGCGGCTGCTCGCGTCCGGTGACGGGGTCACCTGGGAGCCCTGCCACCACCGCGGCGCGGTCGGCCCGATGGCCGGCGTCGTCTCCCCGTCGATGTGGATGTTCGAGCTCCGCGACGAGGTGCACGGCACCACGTCGTGGTGCTCGCTCAACGAGGGACTCGGCAAGGTGCTGCGGTACGGCGCCTACGGCGCGGAGGTGATCGAGCGGCTGCGCTGGATGAACGCGGTGCTCGGCCCGCTGCTCCAGCACGCGGTCCGTGCCGGCGGGCCCGTCGACGTCAAGGCGATCGTCGCGCAGATGGTGCAGATGGGCGACGAGGGCCACAACCGGAACCGGGCAGGGACGCTGATGTTCCTGCGCGAGGTGCTCCCGGCGATGATCGACTCGGGCCGGCCCACGAAGGACGTCGCCGAGGCGGTCCGCTTCGTCTCCGGCAACGACCACTTCTTCCTCAACCTCGGCATGCCCGCCTGCAAGCTGCAGACCACCGCGGCCCGCGACATCCCCGGCTCGACGGTGGTCACCGTGATGGCGCGCAACGGCACCGACTTCGGCATCCAGACCGCGGGCACCGGCGACACCTGGTTCACCGCGCCGGCGAACACCCCCGAGGGGCTCTACCTCGGCAGCTACGGCCCCGACGACGCCAACCCGGACATCGGCGACTCCGCGATCACCGAGACCGCGGGCATCGGCGGGCTCGCCATGGCCACCGCCCCGGCGATCGTGCGCTTCGTGGGCGGCAGCGTGCCGGACGCGCTGGCCACGACGCAGCGGATGTACGACATCACCGTGGGCGAGAACCCGGCCTTCGCGATCCCGATCCTGGAGTTCCGCGGCGCCCCGACCGGGATCGACGTGACCTCGGTGGTGCGCAGCGGCGTGCTCCCCCAGATCAACACCGGGATGGCCGGCCGGGTGGCCGGGACCGGCCAGGTCGGAGCCGGCCTGGTGACCCCGCCGATGGCCTGCTTCACCCAGGCGGTCCGGGCGCTGGCCGACCGGGCTCCCGCGCTCTGACGGGCGGGCGGCGTACGGCGTGGCGGTCAGTCGTTCCGCTCGGTGCGGGTGCGCTCCTCCACGATCCCGCGCAGCTGCTTGACCTGCCTGACCGCCCGCGAGCCGTCGGAGCCCTGGATCCCCATCACCGACACCGTCGTACCGTCGGCGAGGTCCATCAGCGCCCACGGGCTGCCGGCGCGCAGGGTCACCGCGACGATCTCGTTCCAGTCCAGCCGGCGCGACCTGTAGCCGTTGACCACGGTCAGCCCGTCGGTCCGCGCGTCCACCCGGGACCGGGCCAGGGCGTAGCCGGCGGCGGCCGCGGCGAGCCCGAAGGCGATCACCGTGGCGCGCTGGAAGTAGGTGAACTGGTCCCGCACGTTCGCGGGGAACGCGAACCAGATCACCAGCGTCGAGCCGAACAGCAGCACGCCGAACACCGCCACAGCGACGCGGACGCCGAACGGGCGGAAGGTGTGCGGCAGCGCCGGCGGCTCAGAGGCGGCAGGCATGGATGTCCGTGACCAGGATGCCCCGGGCGCCGATCTCCCACAGCTCGTCCATCAGCTTCTGGGCGCCGTCGCGGGGGACCATCGAGCGCACCGCGACCCACCCCTCCCGATGCAACGGGGACACGGTCGGGCTCTCGATGCCCGGCGTCAGCGCGACGGCGTCCTCGACCCGCTCGTCGCGGATGTCGTAGTCCATCATCACGTAGGTGCGGGCCACCAGGACGCCCTCGAGCCGACGGCGGAACACCTCGAAGCCGGCCGGGAGGGCCGCGCCGGCGCGGGTGACCAGCACCGCCTCGGAGTCCAGGATCGGGTCGAGGACCACCTCGAGCCCGGCCTGGCGCAGCGTCGAGCCGGTCTCCACCACGTCGGCGATCACGTCGGCCACGCCGAGCTGGATGCTCGTCTCGACCGCGCCGTCGAGCCGGGTCACGGTCGCGTCGACGCCGCGCTCCTCGAGGAAGCGGCGCACCACCCCGTCGTACGACGTGGCGATCCGGCGGCCGTTGAGGTCCGCGAGGGTGCTCACCGTGCCGGGGCGGGTGGCGAACCGGAAGCGCGAGCGGCCGAAGCCGAGCTGGAGCACCTCCTCGGCCTTCGCGCCGGAGTCGAGCAGCAGGTCGCGGCCGGTGATGCCGATGTCGAGCGTGCCCTCGCCGACGTAGAGCGCGATGTCGCGGGGGCGCAGGTAGAAGAACTCGACCCCGTTCTCGGGGTCGGTCAGGGTGAGCTGCTTGGAGTCGCTGCGCTGGCTGTAGCCGGCCTCGCGCAGGATCTCGGAGGCGGACTGGGACAGCGAGCCCTTGTTCGGGATCGCGATCCGGAGGGTCTGGTTGGACACGGGTGACCTCTCTGCGGGGTTCACAGGTGGGCGTAGACGTCGTCGAGGCCGATGCCGCTGGCGATCATCAGCACCTGCGCGTGGTACAGCAGCTGGCTGATCTCCTCGGCGGCGCGCTCAGGGCCCTCGTGCTCGGCGGCCATCCACGACTCGGCGGCCTCCTCGACCAGCTTCTTGCCGATCGTGTGCACGCCGGCGTCGAGCGCCTGCACCGTCCCCGACCCCTCCGGGCGGGTCTGTGCCTTCTCGTTGAGCTCGGTCCAGAGCTCCTCGAACGTCTTCATCTCCGGTGCTTTCCGTCAGGGTCGTGCCCCTTCCCGCAGCTCGCGGAGGGCGGGACAAGCCTACGGCGTACGGCGCCGGGCCCGTCCGCGGCTCCTGCCGCACGAGACGTCGGTCACCGCGAGGTCGGTCCCCCGGTGCCGGCTCAGGCCGCTGCCCGCGTCACCGTGACGGCCTCACGCACACCCCGCCGCGACGGCAGCCAGCGCACGTGCGGGGCGGTCTCCGGGTCGGAGCCGTAGACCAGGAGCGCGAGGAACACGCCGTACACCGGCAGGTGGCCGACCAGCTCGGTCTGCCCGAACAGCGCCAGGGTGGCGTTGAACGGCACCATCGCGACGAGCACCGCCACCTGCGGCAGCGCCCCGGAGATGACGAGCAGCCCGAAGAGCAGCTCGACCGCCCCCGCGACCGCCACGAACGTCGCCGGCGCCACGTCCAGGCCGACCCAGGCGAAGACGTCGAGCGCGGGGTACTCCGCGAGCGTGTGGGTGGCCATGGCCGGGTTGGTGAACTTCTCCGAGAAGGCCAGCGACACCAGCGCCACGCCGACGCCGAGGCGGAGCACCAGCAGGGCGGTGCGCAGCCGTACCGGGTCGGACCCGACCCGGCCGTGGGCGTCCGGCCCCGGCGGGAGCACCACGAGGAAGGCGGCCACCGCGGCCAGGTTCGCGCACTCCAGGAGGGCCACCGGCCCGGCGAACACGGCGAGCGCCGGCCCCAGGGCCAGCGTGAGCGCGGCGGCCGGGCGGACCCGGAAGCCGCTGACCAGCCACACCCCCACCCCCGCCTCCGCGAGCAGGAGCACCGAGCCGACGGTGCCGTCGAGCGAGACCGAGGGGGTGACGAACGCACCCGTGGCCGCGAGGGCGAGCAAGGTGACGCCGAGGTGCACGCCCAGGATCCGGGGCACCCACGGCGTCAGCCCGCCCAGCGGTCGGAGGGCCGCCAGCTCGGGGGACGGCAGGCGCAGAGCCGCCCACCGCCAGGTCAGGGTGACGGCGACCATCGTCGCGGTCAGGGCCAGCGGGAGCGGCGAGAGGAAGAACGACCAGTCGTTGCCCGGTGTCTGCTCGACGAACCAACGCTCGTGCAGGAAGGGGCCGGTGTGGGGTGCGATCACGGGGTGCCTCGGTGGGGTGCGACGTCACGAAGGCGCCCGGTCGGGCGCCGGGCCCCAGCCTGCCCGCTCCGCCGGGCTCCGCGGACCTGCCGTCCGTCACCTCTCCCCCGGGACCAACGGCCCCTGGTCACCGGGGACGGGCGACGGCGGCGCGGACGTGAGCCGTCAGGAGGCGTCAGGTGGCGTAGCCGCGGCGGATCCGGCGCAGCAGCGACGCGGTGTGCAGCGCCGCCGAGGTGGCCTCGTAGCCCTTGTCCTCCGAGGACCCGTCGAGCCCGGCGCGGTCGAGCGCCTGCTCCTCGGTGTCGCACGTGAGCAGCCCGAACCCGACCGCGGCGCCGGTGTCGAGGGAGACCCGGTTCAGGCCGTCGGTGGCCGCCGAGCACACGTACTCGAAGTGCGGGGTCCCGCCGCGGATCACCACGCCCAGGGCCACCACCGCCTCGTAGCCCTTCTCGGCCAGTGCCGCCGCGACCACGGGCAGCTCGAACGAGCCGGGGACCCGGACGGTGGTCGGCGCCTCGACCTGGTAGTCGGCCAGCGCCCGCTGAGCGCCGGCGATCAGCCCGTCCATCACCGGCTCGTGCCAGCTGGCGGCCACCACCGCGACCCGCAGGTCGTGGCAGTCGATCGGCCCGGCGTCCGGGGAACCCTCACCACTCACGCTCGTTCTCCTTCGTTCACAGCGGTCGGCGCACCGGCGTCGTGCAGGTGCGGCATGTCGTGGCCCATCCGGTCCCGCTTGGTCAGCAGGTAGGCGAGGTTGTGGTCGTTGGGGTGCGGGGTGAGCCGGACCCGCTCGGTGACCGCGATCCCGTAGTCCTCGAGGTTGATGGCCTTCGCCGGGTTGTTCGTCAGCAGCCGGACCGAGGTCACCCCGAGGTCGCGCAGGATCTGCGTGGCGGCGCCGTAGTGACGGGCGTCCGCCGGCAGGCCCAGGTCGAGGTTGGCGTCGACGGTGTCGCGGCCGCCGTCCTGGAGCTGGTAGGCCTGCAGCTTCGCGACCAGGCCGATCCCGCGGCCCTCGTGGCCGCGCAGGTACACCACGACCCCGCGCCCCTCGGCGACCACGGTCTGGAGCGCCTCCTCGAGCTGCGGACCGCAGTCGCAGCGGCGCGACCCGAACACGTCGCCGGTCAGGCACTCCGAGTGCACGCGGGTGAGCACGTCGAGGCCGTCGCCGATGTCGCCGTACACCAGCGCGATGTGCTCCGAGCCGTCGATGGTGATCCGGTAGCCGTAGGCGGTGAAGTCGCCGTGCGCGGTGGGCAGCCGGGTCTCGGCGACCCGCTCGACGTGGTTCTCGTGCCGGCGACGGTAGTGGATCAGGTCCTCGATCGAGATCATCACCAGGCCGTGCTCGTCGGCGAAGTCGCGCAGCTGCTGGCCGCGCTTCATGCTCCCGTCGTCGTTGACGATCTCGGAGATCACGCCGGCGGGGCTCAGCCCGGCCATCCGCGCGAGGTCGACCGCGGCCTCGGTGTGCCCGGGCCGGACCAGCACACCGCCCTCGGCGTAACGGAGCGGGAAGACGTGGCCGGGCTGGGTCACCTCGAACGGCTCGGTCGCCGAGTCGTTGAGCACCCGCACGGTGTGCGAGCGGTCGGCGGCCGAGATGCCCGTGGTGACGCCGTCGCGGGCGTCCACGGAGACCGTGTACGCCGTACGGTGCCGGTCCCGGTTGTGCGGGGTCATCAGCGGGATGCCGAGCCGGTCCAGGGTGGACGCGGTCATCGGCGCGCAGATCACGCCCGAGGAGTAGCGGATCGTGAACGCCATCAGCTCCGGGGTGGACTTGCCGGCCGCGAAGACCAGGTCGCCCTCGTTCTCCCGGTCCTCGTCGTCGACCACGACGACGGCGCGGCCGGCCGCGATCGCGGCGACGGCGTCCTCGACCGGGTCCAGACGGACGTGGGGAGCGCCGCTCATGCGGCCACCTTCTCTCGTGTCGTGGGGTGGGTGCCGGACGTCCGGCGGTGCACGCGGACCCAGGTGACGAACCCGGCGACGCAGAAGCCGCCGTACACCAGGTAGAGGACCGCGGAAGGGTAGTACCCGGCCTGGAACAGCAGCGGGACGCCGACCACGTCGACGGCGATCCAGACCAGCCAGAACTCGATCCAGCCGCGGGCCATGCCGTACGTGGCCAGGATCGAGCCGGTCAGGATCCAGGCGTCGGGCAGCGGGCCCCAGGAGCCGAGCGCCCGGAGCACGAAGAAGAAGACCGTGGTCCCGAGGACGGCGAGGACCGCGAGCTCGGCCCAGCCGCGCGGCCCGGCCCAGGTCGGCACGATCGCGCCGCTGTCGGGGGACTCGCCCGCGCGGCGGCTGCGCAGCCAGCGCCACCAGCCGTAGAGCGACACGGCGAGGAAGAACACCTGGCGGCCGGCCTGGCCCCAGAGGTCCTCCACCTGCGGCTTGTCGAGGATGCCGCCGACGAAGACGGTGAACAGCACCAGGTTGCCGACGATGCCCACCGGCCACGCCCACACGCGGCGCCGCATGCCGCCGACCGCGCTGGCCAGGCCGAAGCCGTTGCCGACGACCTCGCGCACGAGGATCGCCGAGCCGCCGACCGTGAGGGTGCCCTCGAGCAGCCAGTCCAGCGGGCTCATCGGTCGCTCACCTCGGACCGGTGGCCGCCGAGCAGCCGCTCGACGTACTTGGCGATCACGTCGACCTCGAGGTTCACCGGGTCGCCGGGCTGCCGGGAGCCGAGGGTGGTGCGGGCGAGCGTCTCGGGGATCAGCGAGACGGTGAAGGTGGCGCCGTCGGGACCGGTGCCGGCGTCGTCCACGTCGACCACGGTCAGCGAGACCCCGTCGACGGTGATCGACCCCTTCGGCACCAGGTAGCGGGCCAGCCCGGCCGGCAGACCGACGCGGACCAGCTCCCAGTGCTCGGACGGCGTGCGGGCGACCACGGTGCCGGTGCCGTCGACGTGGCCCTGGACGATGTGCCCGCCGAGGCGGGTCGCGGCGGTGACCGCGCGCTCGAGGTTGACCCGCGAGCCGACCTCGAGCCCGCCGAGCGAGGTCTTGGCCAGCGTCTCGTGCATCACGTCGGCGGTGAAGGTCTCCTGGTCGCGCTCCGCGACGGTGAGGCAGCAGCCGTTGACGGAGATCGAGTCCCCGAGGCCGGCGTCGACCACGACGTGCGGCCCGCGCACCGTGAGGCGTACGGCGTCGCCCTGGTCGACGACCGCCTCGACGACGCCGAGCTCCTCGACGATTCCGGTGAACACTCAGTGCTCCTTCTGGGTCGGGTGGTGCGCGTGGTTCGGGCTGAGGGTGAGCCGGACGTTGGTCTCCGGCCCCTCCCCCAGGACGGTGATGTCGGCGACCGCGAGGTGCATCGCGTCGGCCAGGGTGGTGATCCCGAGGTCGCCGACCGCGCTCAGCCCGGCGCCGAGGAGCATCGGGGCGACGTAGCCGACCACCTCGTCCACGAGCCCGGCCCGGAGGAACGCCGCCGCCAGGGTGGGCCCGCCCTCGAGGAAGACGTGCTGGCGGTCCCGGGCGTACAGGGCGGCGAGGGCCTCGGCCGGGTCCCGGGTCGGGAGCACGACGGTCTCCGCGACGCCGTTGAGGACACGGCGGTCGGCCGGCACCGGGCGCAGGCCCATCACCGCGCGGAGCGGCTGCCACGGGAGCGGGGTCCCTTCCGCGTCGCGCACGGTGAGCTCGGGGTCGTCGACCAGCACGGTCCCGGTTCCGGCCAGGATCACGTCGCACAGCGCCCGGAGCCGGTGCGTGTCCTCGCGCGACGCCGGCGAGCTGACCCAGCGGCTGGTGCCGTCGGCGGCGGCGCTGCGCCCGTCGAGCGTGGCGGCGAACTTCCAGGTCACGAACGGGCGGCCGTGCTCGACGGCGAAGGTCCAGACCCGGTTCACCGCCCGTGCCTCGTCGGCCAGCAGGCCGTGCGCGACGTCGAGCCCGGCTCCGCGCAACGTGTCGGCGCCGCCGGCCGCGACCGGGTTCGGGTCCGCCTGCGCGAAGACCACGCGGGCGACCCCCGCGGCGACGAGGGCGTCGGCGCACGGTCCGGTGCGGCCCGAGTGGTTGCACGGCTCGAGGGTCACCACCGCCGTCGTACCCCGGGCCCGCTCCCCCGCCCGGGCCAGCGCGTCCGCCTCGGCGTGGGCTGTCCCGGCACCGCGGTGGAAGCCCTCCGCGACGGTGGCGCCGCCCGCGTCCAGCAGCACGCAGCCGACCCGCGGGTTCGGACCCGTGGGGACACCGGGGCTGGCGGCGAGGTCGAGCGCACGGTGCATCGCCTGCGTCTCGGCAGCGGTGAACGTCGCGGTCATCGCGGGTGCTGCCCCTCTCGTCCGTACGCGGACCCCGGGGCTGGAACGGTCACCGCCGACGCGGCATTCCACGGCTCGTGGAGGCCGACGTACGGCAACGACTGCGTGCGCTTCCCATCCGGACTTTCACCGTCGGTCCAGGAGTTCCACCTGGTCAACCGGCCGCTGGATGCGGACGGGTCGCGGACTGTCACCGCCGGCTCGGAATTGCACCGACCCCAGAGCACGCGAGTGTTGTACTCGTCGCGCCCAAGCCTGCCACATCTGCGGCGCCCGCTACATGTGAGCCCCGCTACACCCGCCCCCGGCCGGAGGCGGCGGGTCAGCGGCAGGCGGCGGCCTCGGCGCGGGCGCGGAGGTCGTCGATCATCACGTTCGGGTCGTCGGCCTTGTACACCGCCGAGCCGGCCACGAACACGTCGGCGCCGGCGTCCGCGCAGCGTTCGATCGTCTCCAGCGAGACGCCGCCGTCGACCTGGAGCCACATCTCGAGGCCGTGCCCCTCGATCAGCTCGCGGGTACGGCGGATCTTCGGCAGGCACAGGTCGAGGAACTTCTGCCCGCCGAAGCCCGGCTCCACGGTCATCACGAGCAGCATGTCGAGCTCGGGCAGCAGGTCCTCGTACGGCTCGATCGGCGTCGCCGGGCGCAGCGCCATCCCGGCCCGCGCGCCCTTCGCCCGCAGCTCGCGGGCCAGCCGCACCGGCGCGGCCGCGGCCTCGACGTGGAAGGTCACCGACCCGGCGCCGGCCTCGACGTACCCGGGGGCCCAGCGGTCCGGGTCCTCGATCATCAGGTGGCAGTCCAGCGGGGTGGACGCCGCCTTCGCCAGCGCCTCGACGACCGGCAGGCCGAGCGTGAGGTTGGGGACGAAGTGGTTGTCCATGACGTCGACGTGGAGCCAGTCGGCCCGGTTCACCCGCTCGGCCTCGGCGGCCAGGTTGGCGAAGTCGGACGCGAGCAGGCTCGGAGAGATCTGAATACCCATGGCGCGCCGATCCTAGTGGGCGGTCCTCAGCGCCTGCGCAGCAGCGCGAGGAACATGGCGTCGGTGCCGTGCCGGTGCGGCCACAGCTGGACCGTCCCGGGCAGCCGGGCGGCCCCGGGCCGCAGGTCGGGGACCCCGTCGAACAGCGGCGTCGCGTCCTCGAGCACCACGTCGTCGCGCCCCGCGACCACGTCGCGGACGACCTCCGACGTCTCGGCGACCACCGGCGAGCACGTGGCGTAGGCGACCACCCCGCCGCTGCGCACCGAGTCGAGCGCCGACCCGAGCAGCGCGCGCTGCAGCGGGACGAGGTCCCGCAGGTCCTGCGGGGTACGGCGCCAGCGTGACTCGGGCCGGCGGCGGAGCGCACCGAGCCCGGAGCAGGGCGCGTCGACGAGCACCCGGTCGAACGTCCCGGGCCTCCACGCGGGCACCGTGCCGTCGGCGGTCACCACGCCGAGCAGCCCCGTACGTGCGGCGGCCGTCGCGCGGCGGACCAGCACCGCGCGGTGGTGCTGCCGCTCCGACGCGAGGAGCCCGGCACCGCGCTCAGCGGCGAGGGCTGCCAGCAGCGCGGACTTGCCGCCGGGGCCGGCACACAGGTCGAGCCACCGCTCGTCCCGGCCGTCGACCGTCGCGCGCGACAGCGCGAGCGCGACCAGCTGGGACCCCTCGTCCTGCACCCCGGCCCGCCCCTCCGCGACAGCGGGGACGGTCCCGGGGTCTCCCCCGGACAGCTCCACGGCGTACGGCGACATGGACGAGGCGGTCCCGCCGGCGCCCACGAGCTCCTCGACGGACGCCAGCCCGGGTCGCGCGACCAGGGTCACCTTGGGCGCGGCGTTGTCCGCGGCGAGCAGCGCCTCGAGCTCCCCGTCGTCGCCGAGTGCGCGCTGCAGCTCCTCCACGACCCACTGCGGGTGGGAGTGCGCGACGGCGGCGAAGCCGACCGGGTCCGCGACCGGGTCGGGTGCCACCCGGCGCACCCAGCCGTCGAGGTCGTGGGCGGCCACCTTGCGGAGCACCGCGTTGACGAACCCGGTGGGACCGCGGCCGACGCGGCTCCTGACCAGGTCCACGGTCGTGCCGACCGCGGCGTGCGACGGCACCCGCATGGCGAGCAGCTGGTGCGTGCCCAGGCGCAGCGCGTCGAGCACGTCGGGGTCGACCTTGGCCAGCGGCCGGTCGACGTTCGCCGCGATCACCGCGTCGTAGGTGCCCTGCCGGCGGATCGTCCCCGAGACCAGCTCGGTGGCGAAGGCCGCGTCGCGTCCGGCGACACCGCGCGAGCGCAGCATCGCCGGGAGGACCAGGTTCGTGTAGGCGTCCTGCTCGCGGACCGCGGTCAGCACCTCGAACGCGACCGCGCGGGCCGGGTCGACGTCGCCCGCGGTCCCGGGACGCCGGGCCGCCGGGCGGCCTCCCACACGGCCCGAGCCCCCCGCGGCCCCACGACCGCCGCCCGAGCCCGCGCGGCGGCCGCCGTGCCGGCCCTTCGCGCGGGGGTCAGCCACCGAACGTCTCGCCCGAGGCGACGCGCACCCCGCGCGCCCAGTCCGCGGCCTGCATCTGCTTCTTGCCGAACGCCTTGACCTCACCGAGCCGCACGGGGGCGGTCGCGGTGCCGACGTACACGGCGTTCTTGGTCACCTCGAGCACGCCCGGCTCGAGGTGCTCGCGGTCGTCGGCCACGGAGACCGGGCCGATCTTGATCCGCTCGCCGGCGTACGTCGACCACGCCCCCGGTCCGGGGGTGCAGGCGCGGACCCGCCGGTCGACGGCGACGGCCGGCTCGGTCCAGTCGACCTCGGCGTCCTCGACCAGGATCTTGGGGGCGAAGCTGACGCCGTCGGCGGGCTGCTCCCGGGCCTCCAGCGAGCCGTCCTCGATCCCGTCGAGGGTGGCCACCAGCAGGCCGGCGCCGCTCTCGGCGAGCCGGCCGAGCAGGTCCCCGGCGGTGTCGGTCACCCGCACGGTCTCGGTGACCACGCCGAACGTCGGACCGGCGTCGAGCTCGCGGACGATCCGGAACGTGGTGGCCCCGGTGACCTCGTCACCGGCCCACAGCGCGTGCTGCACCGGGGCGGCCCCCCGCCAGGCGGGCAGGATCGAGAAGTGCAGGTTCACCCAGCCGTGCACGGGGATGTCGAGGGCGCTCTGCGGCAGGAGCGCGCCGTAGGCGACCACCGGGCAGCAGTCTGGCTCGAGGGCCTTGAGCTCCGCCTGGAACTCCGGGTCCTTGGGGTGTGCCGGCTTGAGCACCGGGACGCCGAGCTCCTCCGCACGCTGCGCGACCGGCGAGGCGACCAGCTTGCGGCCGCGGCCGGAGGGGGCGTCGGGGCGGGTGACCACGCCCACCAGCTGGTGCCCGCTCTCGGCGATCGCGTCGAGCGCCGGGACGGCCACCTCGGGGGTTCCTGCGAAGACGACGCGCATCAGAGTCCGAATCCGTTCGTGGCGTGGGGGGAGATCTTGACGGTGGGCGGCTGCTCGCCGAACCAGGAGGCCTCGCGGATCGCCTTCATCGCGAGCTTGCGGGTCTCCCGGTCGAGCCGGTCGATGAACAGGATCCCGTCGAGGTGGTCGGTCTCGTGCTGGATCGCCCGCGCGAGCAGCTCCGACCCCTCGATGGTCACCGGGTCGCCGTACATGTTCCAGCCCTTGGCCACCACCGAGAGCGCCCGCTTGGTGTCGAAGGTGAGGTCCGGCAGCGAGAGGCAGCCCTCCGGCCCGTCCTGCTCCTCGACCGAGAGGGCCAGGTCGGGGTTGACCAGGTGGCCGAGCTCGCCGTCGACGTACCAGGTGAACACCCGCAGCCCGACCCCGATCTGGGGCGCGGCGAGGCCGGCACCGGGCGCGTCGCGCATGGTGTCGGTGAGGTCCTCGACGAGCCTGCGCAGCTCCTTGTCGTAGTCGACGACCTCGGCCGCGGGGGTCCGCAGCACCGGGTCGCCGAAGAGGCGGATGGGCTGGACGGCCAAGACTGCTCCTCGCGTGCGGATGGGGGTCGGCCCGGCGTGGTGCGCGCACGGGCGGCTGCCAAGTCTACGGACTCCGCCGCGCTCCGGTCAGCCGAGCCCGATCGGGTCCACCTGCACCCGGACCGGGTCCATCTTGCGCGCGTCGCGCACGCCCTGCATCTGCACCAGTGCCCGGGACAGCTCGGCGCCCAGCGCCCGGGGCACGCGCACCACCGCGCGGACCTGCGGCTTGTCCGCGGCCCCCGCCGCGCCGGCCCCGCCGCGTGCCTCCCCGGCGCGGGGCTCGACGGGCACCGGCCCGAGCACCTCCGCGGCCTCGGGCAGGGTGAGCATGCCCAGCGCCGAGGAGACCACGGCCGAGGTGCCGGTCAGGGTGGCCAGCCGGGACGCGGGCGGCAGGTGCGCCGACTGCCGGTCGGCCAGCTCGCGCTGCGCGAAGCCGGCCGGGTCCCACCGGACGACGGCCTGCAGCACCGGCTCGGCGCTCTCCCCCACCACGACCACCCGGCCGCCGTCGTCGGCGGGCCGGGCCAGGGCGGCGGCATTCAGCCAGCGGCGCAGGGACTCCTCGGTGGTGCGCAGGTCGGGCCGCGCGAGCATCAGCCAGGTGTCGAGCAGCACCACGCAGGCGTAGCCGCCCTCGGCGACCGGCTCGGCCCCGGGTGTGGCCACCACGATGCCCGCCCTGCCCGGGACGGTGGCCAGGACCCGGTCGCCGGACGACGTGCGCACGCCCACCGACGGGAAGGCACGACCGATCTCCTCGGCGGTACGGCGGTCGCCGAGCACCGGCGCGCGCAGGCCTCGGCCACCGCACTCGCGGCACGCCCAGGCGCGCTCCTCGTGGCCGCACCAGCGGCAGGTGGGCGGCCGGTGCGCCGCCGTCACGGTCAGCGGCCCCGTGCACGCCGTGCAGCGCGCCGGGGTGCGGCAGCGCTCGCAGGCGAGGCTGGTGGCGTACCCGTGCCGGGGCGTCTGCAGCAGCACCGGGCCGCGCTCGAGGCCGGCCCGGATCGCGTCGAAGGCCACCTTGGGCAGCCGGGCGGTGCGGGCGAACGGGTCACGGGAGAGCTCGTGGTCGGTGGCGCCGGTGACCGCGACCTGGGCGCCGGACCGGCGGACGACGTCGCGGGGCGCGGCGATCTCCTGGGCCCAGCCGGTGCGGAGCAGGTACTCCGCCTCCACGGTGCGCGCGAAGCCGCCGACCAGCGCCGCGCAGGACTCCTCGTGGGCGCGGAGCAGCAGCACCTCACGGGTGTGCGGGTAGGGCGCGTGCTGGTCGGCGTACAGGTCGTCCCCGTCGTCCCAGAGCGCGACCAGGCCGAGGTCGTGGACCGGCGCGAAGGCCGCGGCGCGGGTGCCGACGACGATCCGCACCGCGCCGCGCGAGAGCGCCAGGAACGACCGGTAGCGCTGGGCCGGGCCGAGGTCGGCGGTGAGCACGACGTGGTGCCCCTCCCCCAGGACCGCGGTCAGCGCCGCGTCGACCCGGGCCACGTCACGGTGGTCGGGCACGCAGAGCAGGGCGCCGCGGCCGGAGGCGTACGTCGCGGCGGCGGCCCGGGCCAGCGCGGCCGGCCAGTCCTCGCTGGGCGCCGCCGCCCACACCGACCGGGGCTCGCCGCCGTCGGCCAGGTGCCGCACGAACGCCTCGCCGCCGGTGTACCGCGCCCAGGCGGCCGCGGCGGCGCCGACGTCGACGCTGGTGCGCGGCGCACGGGTTGAGGGCTCCTTCTCCACGGTGGCGTGCCGGGTCGGGACGGCCAGGCGCAGCACGTCGGACCGGGTGCCGGCGTACCGGGCGGCCACCGACGCGGAGAGGTGGGCGATCGCGGGCGAAAGCACGGGCTCGGGGCTCACCGCGCGGCGCAGCGGCGCGAGCCGGCCCTCGTGGCTGCTCTCCTCGACCCGCTCGAGCACGAAGCCGTCGACGTCCTGCCCGGCGAAGCGGACCTTCACCCGGGCCCCGGGGACGGCGTCGGAGGCCATCTTCTGCGGCACCAGGTAGTCGAAGGGGCGGTCGAGGTGGGCCAGCGGGACGTCGACCAGGACCCGGGCGACGGGGTTCTCCCCCGCGGGGTCGACCGGCTTGGGCCCGGCGGCCTTCTTCGCCGCGCTCTCCCGGGCCTTGCGCGCCCGGGCACGCGCGACCTCGGGCATCAGGGCCAGCTGCCCCGCCTCGTCGTACTCGCTCCGGTCCACGCGGCACAGTCTTCCAGCCGCCGCCGACGACCGGCAGCCGGTGGTCGCAGCCTGGGGACGAAGCCCCCGGGGACGACGAACCGACGGGTGGGGTCAGACGCCGGCGGCCTTCTTCAGCGCGTCGACGCGGTCGGTGCGCTCCCAGGTGAACTCGGGCAGCTCGCGGCCGAAGTGGCCGTACGCCGCGGTCTTGGCGTAGATCGGGCGCAGCAGGTCGAGGTCGCGGATGATCGCGGCCGGCCGCAGGTCGAACACCTCGAGCACGGCCTTCTGGATCGTGCCCACCGGGACGGTCTCGGTGCCGAAGCAGTCGACGTAGAAGCCCACCGGCTGCGCCTTGCCGATCGCGTAGGCGACCTGCACCTCGCAGCGGCGGGCCAGCCCCGCGGCCACCACGTTCTTGGCCACCCAGCGCATGGCGTACGCCGCGGACCGGTCCACCTTCGACGGGTCCTTGCCGGAGAACGCGCCGCCGCCGTGCCGGGCCATGCCGCCGTAGGTGTCGATGATGATCTTGCGGCCGGTGAGGCCGGCGTCGCCCATCGGGCCGCCCACCTCGAAGCGGCCGGTGGGGTTCACCAGCAGCCGGTAGCCCTCGGAGGGGATGTCGAAGCTGTCGAGCACCGGGTCCACGACGTGCTTGCGGATGTCGGGGGTGAGCATCTCGGCGATGTCGATGTCGGCCGCGTGCTGGGTGGAGACGACCACGGTGTCGACCCGGACGGGACGGTTCTCGTCGTCGTACTCGATGGTGACCTGGGTCTTGCCGTCGGGACGCAGGTAGGACATCGTCCCGTCCCGGCGGGCCGAGGACAGCTTCTGCGAGAGCCGGTGCGCGATCATGATCGGCAGCGGCATCAGCTCGGGGGTGTCGTCGCAGGCGTAGCCGAACATCAGGCCCTGGTCCCCGGCGCCCTGCTGGTCGAGCGGGTCGACCGAGCCCTCGGTGCGCGACTCGTGGCCGGAGTCGACGCCCTGGCCGATGTCGCCGGACTGGCCGCCGATGGCGACCTGCACGCCGCACGAGTGACCGTCGAAGCCCTTGAGCGACGAGTCGTAGCCGATCTCGAGGATCTTCTTGCGGACCAGCTCCGCGATCGGGGCGTACGCCGTCGTGGTGACCTCGCCCGCCACGACCACCAGGCCGGTGGTCAGCAGGGTCTCCACCGCGACCCGGCTCTGGATGTCGTCGGCGAGCAGGGCGTCGAGGATCGTGTCGCTGATCTGGTCGGCGATCTTGTCCGGGTGACCCTCGGTCACCGACTCGGAGGTGAAAAGTCGTCCAGCCACTGTGGTGTAACCCCTGTCCGCGCCGTTGGTTCCCGACGCCTTGCGTTCGCGTTCACCCCGGAGGGGGCTTGGCCGACACAATACCCGTGGGGCGAAGCCTGCTCAGGCCGTCTCGACCCGTGCCACGACCTGGTCCCAGATCACGTGGGCCAGGGCCGACTTGGAGCCGCGGGGCACGGCGGTGGCGCCTCCGTCACGGTCGAGGACGACCGCCTCGTTCTCCGGGCTCCCGAACACCTTCCCGCCACTGACGTCGTTGACGACGAGGAGGTCGCAGCCCTTGCGGGCCAGCTTGGCCCGGGCGTGGTCGAGGACGCTGCCGTGGTCGTCGCCGGTCTCCGCTGCGAACCCGACGACCACGGTCCCGGCCCGGACCCGCTCGCGGGCGAGCTCGGCGAGGATGTCGGGGTTCTGCTCCAGCGCGATCACCGGCGCCGAGCCGTCGTCGGCCTTCTTGATCTTGGCCTCGCTCACCGCACCGGGGCGGAAGTCGGCCGGCGCCGCGGCCATCACGACCGCGTCGGCGGTGGCCGCCGCGGAGACGACGGCCTCGCGCAGCTCGGCGGTGGTCTCGACCCGCACCACCTTGGCGCCCGCGGGGTCGGGCAGCGCGACGTTGGCGGCCACGAGCGTGACTTCCGCGCCGCGCGCGACCGCCGTACGGGCGAGGGCGTAGCCCTGGAGCCCCGAGGAGCGGTTGCCCAGGAAGCGGACCGGGTCGAGGTACTCGCGGGTGCCGCCGGCCGACACCACGACGTGGAGGCCGGCGAGGTCGGTCGGGTTGGCGGCGTCGCGGCGGTCGAGCACCTCGGTGGCGACCTCGAAGATCTCCGCGGGCTCGGGCAGCCGGCCCTTGCCGGTGTCGGCACCGGTCAGACGGCCCTCGGCGGGCTCGACGACCACCGCGCCGCGTCGGCGCAGCGTGGCGACGTTCTCCTGCGTGGCCGGGTGCTCCCACATCTCGGTGTGCATCGCCGGGGCGAACACCACCGGGCAGCGCGCGGTGAGCAGCGTGTTGGTCAACAGGTCGTCGGCGAGGCCGTGCGCGGCCTTCGCGAGCAGGTCCGCGGTGGCCGGGGCGACCACGACCAGGTCGGCAGTCTGCCCGATCCGGACGTGCGGCACCTCGTGCACGCCGCTCCACACGTCGGCGGCGACGGGCTTGCCGGACAGCGCGGCCCAGGTCGGCGCACCGACGAACTCGAGCGCCGAGACGGTCGGGACGACGGTGACGTCGTGCCCGGACTCGGTGAGCCGGCGGAGCAGCTCGCACGCCTTGTACGCAGCAATGCCGCCGCTCACACCGAGAACGACGTGAGGGCGGCCTTCCGCGCGCATGGTCAGGCTCCGGTGCCTTCGGCCTCGGGGTCGATGTCCTCGCAGGTGAGCAGGTCGGCGTTGATCTCGCGGAGCGCGATCGACAGCGGCTTCTCCTGGACGTGGGTGTCCACGAGCGGGCCGACGTACTCGAGCAGGCCCTCGCCGAGCTGCGAGTAGTACGCGTTGATCTGACGGGCGCGCTTGGCGCTGTAGAGGACCAGCTTGTACTTGGAGTCCGTCTTCGTCAGCAGTTCATCGATGGGGGGGTTGGTGATCCCCTCGGCAGCAGGCATGGAGCCAGACACGCGGTTACGCCTCACAGGAAGTTGGGGACGTTCGTGATCACGAACGCGGATTCGTCATCAAGGCTACCAACTCTTCGCTGGCGGCGTGAACTTCGGTGTTGACGACCGTCACGTCGAACTCCGACTCGGCCGCCAGCTCCTCCCGTGCGGTCTCCAGCCGGCGCTCCCGCTCCTCGGGCGTCTCGGTGCCGCGGCCGACGAGCCGGCGGACCAGCTCCTCCCACGACGGAGGGGCCAGGAACACGAAGAACGCCTCGGGCATCGACGCCCGGACCTGGCGTGCGCCCTGCAGGTCGATCTCGAGCAGCGCGGGCCGTCCTCCCTCGAGCGCCTCCACCACGGGCCGGCGGAGCGTGCCGTAGCGGGCGCCCTTGTGGACCACGGCCCACTCCAGCAGCTCGTGGCGCGCGATCAGGTCGTCGAACTCCTCCTCGGTGACGAACCAGTAGTGCCGACCGTGCACCTCGCCCGGGCGAGGCCGGCGGGTCGTGGCGGAGACCGAGATCCACACCTCGGGGTGGTTCTTGCGGATGTCGGCGGCGACGGTGCCCTTGCCGACCGCCGTGGGGCCGGCCAGGACGGTCAGCCGGGCCCGCTGCGCCGGTGTCGCCGGGACCGCGGGAGTGGCGGGGTCAGTCACGCGCGCCGAACTCGCGCTCGAGAGCGGCGATCTGGTTGGCGCCGAGGCCGCGCACGCGGCGGCTCTCGGAGATGTTGAGACGCTCCATCAGCTGGCGCGCCCGGACCTTGCCCAGGCCGGGCATCGACTGGAGCAGGTCGACCACGCGCATCTTGCCGATGACCTCGTTGTCCTGCCCCTGCTTGAGCACGTCGACGATCGAGGCGCCGGAGTGCTTCAGCCGGTTCTTGACCTCGGCCCGCTCCCGACGGGATGCGGCTGCCTTGTCGAGGGCGGCCTGGCGCTGTTCCGGGGTGAGCGGCGGAAGGGCCACTGTGGAGTCCTCATCGGGTCGTGGGTGGGGTGCGGCTCCGGGGGTGAGCCCGGACAGATGAGAAATCTAGTCATGGAACCGACGGCCCCGCAACGCGACCCGGGAACAGGCGCCTGTGACCGCCAAGATCACTGGCCGAGGTCGACCCCGCACACGTCCTTGGCGTGCTGCTCGATCCCGTCGCCGGCCGAGACGACCCGCGGGGAGCGCAGCTCGGCGGCCGCGTCGACGAGCCGGTCGACCTCCGCCTGGTCCAGGTCCGGGGGCGGGTCGGCCGGGTCGAACTCCGTGGGCGTCGTACCGGCGGCCTCGAACGCGTCGGCGAGACCCTGCCAGGCGAAGACCAGCGTGTCCCACTCGTCGACGACGTCCCCGGGGGCGGCGTCGCGGAGCGCTTCGAACACGTCGAGGCTCTCGGTGAACACGTCGGTGCCGGGCTGGTCGGCGCGGGAGGCCAGGTCGGTCAGCGTCTGCTCCTGCTCCTCCAGCTCCGCGCAGTAGCTCTCGGTGTCGCCGGTGCAGCCGGCCACCGGCAGGACGAGGAGCAGGCCGGCCAGGCCGCCGAGGGCGGCTCGCGGGCGCACCCGGCTACCCGAGGGTGACGCCGCAGTAGTCGGCGGCGTGCTTGGCCACGGTGTCACCGGCCTCGTTGTTCTGCGGGGTGTCGAGCGACTCCATGTCCTTCATCAGGTCCTGGGTCTTCCGCTGCAGCTCCTTCTGGGAGACCTTCCCGGAGGCGGCCTGCTGCTGCAGCTCGGCGGCCTTCCTGAGCGCCCCCTCCATGTCGTCGAGCGCACCGGACATGGTCTTCCACTCGTCGGCCACCTCCGGCGGGGCCTCGGCGACGATGTCCTCGATGACGTCGATGGCCCTGGTCACGTCGTCGGGGCCCTGGATGCTCGAGAACAGGGTGGCGAAGTCGGTGCTGAGCAGCTTGCAGTACTCGGTGTCGGCGCCCGGGGCGTTCGCGACGGCCGGGTCGGAGGCGCCGGCGGAGGGCGACTCCTCGGCGGGCTCACTCGGGGTCGGCGTGCTCTCCGCACCGGTCTCCTCGGCGGAGTCCGTGGACGAGCCCCCGCCGCTGCAGCCGGCCAGCAGCGCGAACGCGACGACGGGAGCGGTCAGGGCGGCGGGAAGACGCTTCATGCCAGGCAGCCTACGTGTCGGCCAAGGCGGCGAACGAACGCGCCGCCTCCAGGGCGGTCGCGTGCAGGACGCTCGGGTCCGGCCCGGCCGCGAGGATCTCCCGGGAGCTGCTGGCCAGGACGTTGCGCACGGCAGGCCCGAAGATCCGTCGTACGTCGTCCGCGGTGCCGCCCTGGGCGCCGATCCCGGGCACCAGCAGCGGACCGTTCACGTCCAGGTTCTCCCGGGTCTCGCCGATCGTCGCACCCACCACCGCGCCGAAGGAGCCGAATCCGTCCTCGTCGGCGTTCAGGGAGGCCACCGAGTCGAGAACCGTGCCCGCCACGGTGCGCCCGTCGGCGGTCCTCGCGTGCTGGACCTCGGGTCCCTCGGGGTTGGAGGTGAGCGCGAGCACGAACACCCCGGCCCCGTGGGCCCGGGCGGTCTCGATCATCGGGGCCAGCGAGCCGAAGCCGAGGAACGGGCTGGCGGTGATCGCGTCGACGGCCAGCGGCGAGGTGGGGTCGAGGTAGGCGTCGGCGTAGGCCTGCGCGGTCGAGCCGATGTCGCCGCGCTTGACGTCGAGGACCACCAGCGTGCCCAGGTCGCGGGCGGCGCCGATCACCTTCTCCAGCACCGCGATCCCCTTGGCGCCGTGCCGCTCGAAGAACGCCGACTGCGGCTTCACCGCGGCCGCGGCGCCGGCGAGCGCCTCCACCGCGGACATCGAGAACCGCTCGAGCCCCACGGCGCTGTCGGTCATCCCCCAGCTGTCCATCAGGGCGGGGTGCGGGTCGATCCCCACACACAGGGGCCCGCGGTTGTCCATCGCCTCGCGGAGCCGGGCACCGAACGTCATGACAGTTCCCCTTCGGGTCGGTGGGCGCGGCCGACGACGTCGGCGACCCGGGTGAGGTTGCGCTGGGAGAGCTCGGCCTCGAGCTCCGCCACGATCCGTGCCGGTGAGGACGGGTCGTGGAAGATCATGGTCCCGACCTGGACGGCGCTGGCACCGGCGAGCAGCAGCTCGAGGGCGTCGTACCCGGTGCGCACCCCGCCGACGCCGACGACGCAGACGTCCGGCAGGGCCTGGTGCACCTCCCACACGCAGCGGACCGCGAGCGCGTGCACCGCGGGGCCGCTGAGGCCGCCGGTGACCCCGCCGAGGGCGGGCCGGAGGGTACGGCGGTCGATGGCCATGCCGGGCACGGTGTGCGCGAGCACCACGCCGTCCGCGCCGGCCTTGACCACCGCGCGGGTCACGTCGACCACGCTGTGCACGACGGGGGCGAGCTTGGCGAGCACCGGGATCCCCCGCGGCACATCGCGGCGAACCACGTTGACCACCTTGGACGCCTGGTAGGGGTCGCGCCCGGTGGCGGCGTCCTCGGGCCAGCCGAGGTTGACCTCGACCGCGGTGACGCCGGGGCTGTTGCCGACCCGGCGGGCGAGCTCGGCGAACTCCGCCAGGCTCTCCCCGGCGATGGAGACGACCGCGCGGGCCTGCCGCTGCACGAGCCAGGGCAGCTCGGTGGCCAGGAACCCGCCGATCCCGGGCCCCTGCAGGCCGGTGCCGCTGAGCACGCCGCTGGCCGTCTCCACCATCCGCGGCGGCGGCCAGCCGGCCCGCGGGTCGAGCGTGACCGATCGGGTGACCACGCCGCCGAGCGCGGCGACGTCGAGGAACGGCTCGAGCTCGCGGCCCGCGGCGGCGCAGCCGGCCGCGGTCATCACCGGGTTGGGCAGGGTCACCCCGGCCAGCGAGGTGGACAAGTCGACGGCGGTCACCGGGCCGGCCCTCCGGTCGGCGCGGGCGGGGGTGCGCCCCAGGTGCCACTCGGGACGGTGCCGAGGTCGCGCCAGCGGACCCGGTCGCCGCGGAACACCGGTCCCTCGGTGCAGGCGCGCACCATCCGGGTCACGCCGTCCTCGCCGACCACGGGCAGCACGCAGGCCTGGCACACCCCGGTGCCGCACGGCATGTCCGTCTCGACCGCGGTCTGGCTCCAGGCGCCGTGCGCCTCCGCGGCCTCGGCGGCGGCGTGCAGCAGGCCGTGCGGGCCCGACGCGTAGACCACGTCGGTGGAGGTGCGGGCGAGCAGGTCGGGGAGCACGGCCGAGACGCTGCCGCGCATGCCGACCGAGCCGTCCTCGGTGGTGACGATCACCGTCTTCGCCGCGCGGCGCGCCTCGAGGGCGCCGAACAGCCGGGTCTCGGTGGCGGCGCCGAGCACCATGTGCACCGCGCAGCCGCGTTCCCGCAGCCGCTCGGCGAGGCCGAACAGCGGGGCGCTGGCGTGCCCGCCGCCGACGAGGGTGCAGGTCACCGGCTCCTTGGGCAGCGCGAACGGGCGGCCGAGCGGGCCGAGCACGTCGAGCCGGGCGCCGCCGCCCAGCCGGGAGAGCCAGTCGCTGCCGTCGTCCCCGGTCGCGAGCACCACCTCGACGGTCCCGCCGTAGGCGCCGGTGGGCCGGGCCCGGTAGATCGGGAAGGTCCGGCGCAGCAGCCGCTGCGAGAGGTCGCCGCCGACGGTGAGCGCGACGAAGGTGCCGGGCCGGAACCGCTCGGCGACCCCGGCGGCGACCAGGGTCAGGTGGTGGAAGGCTCCGGCGCGCTTGACGCCGAGCACCTCCCCCGTCACCTGGACCGGTCCCGTGGCCGCTCGCGTCACCGGGCCGCCCGGGCGGAGGTCGTGGCCAGCTCGCGCTGGACCCGGGAGGGCCACAGCGCCCCCTCGTAGACGAAGGCGGTGTAGCCCTGGAGCAGGGTCGCCCCGGCGTCGAGCCGCTCCCGGGCGTCCTCCGCGGTCGAGATCCCGCCGACCGCGACCAGGGTCAGGTCGGGGCCGACCCGTCCACGGAGCAGGCGGAGCACCTCGAGAGCGCGCTCCCGCAGCGGCGCCCCGGACAGCCCGCCGGCCCCCACCCGCGCGACCTCCTCGGCCGTGCTGGCCAGGCCGTCGCGGCTGATCGTGGTGTTGGTGGCCACGATCCCGTCGAGCCCGAGCTCGAGGGCCAGGTCGGCGACCGCGAGCACGTCGTCGTCGCCGAGGTCGGGGGCGATCTTCACCAGGAGCGGGACGCGCCGGTCGGTGACCGCGTCGGCCTGGCGCCGTACCGCCTCGAGCAGCGGCCGCAGCTTCTCCACCGCCTGCAGGTCACGCAGCCCGGGAGTGTTCGGCGAGGAGACGTTGACCACCAGGTAGTCGGCGTACGGCGCCAGCAGCCGGGTGCTCTTCTCGTAGTCGGCGACCGCGTCCTCCTCGGGGACGACCTTGGTCTTGCCGATGTTCACGCCGAGCACCACCGGGGCGGCGGACCGGTCGGTCCGCCGCGCGGCCAGCCGGCGCGCGACCACCGCGGCGCCGTCGTTGTTGAAGCCCATCCGGTTGACGATGGCGCGGTCCGCGGGCAGCCGGAACAGCCGCGGCCGCGGGTTCCCCGGCTGCGGCTCGCCGGTGACCGTGCCCACCTCGACGAAGGAGAACCCGAGCGCGGCGAGCGCGTCGATCCCCTCGGCGTTCTTGTCGAACCCCGCCGCCAGCCCCAGCGGCCCCGGGAAGGTGAGCCCCATCGCGTGCACCACGGGAGAGGCAGCGGCCCGGGCGCCGCGGGCGCGCAGCCCGGCCCGCAGCAGAGGCCGGCCGGCCCGCAGCGCCGCGAACGCCGCCCGGTGGGCGGTCTCCGCGTCGGTGCGGGTCAGGACGTGGTCGAAGAGCCAGCGGTACGGCGTCACCGGCGCGCCCAGTCCTGGAGCGACCGGACCCCGATGTCGCCGGCGCGCACCGCCTCGATGCCCTGCACCGCGGCGCCGAGGCCCTGCACGGTGGTGATGCACGGGACGTTCGTGAGGATCGCGGCGGTGCGGATCTCGTAGCCGTCGAGCCGCGGCGACCCGCCCGCGGTGGTGCCGTGCGGGGTGTTCAGGATCAGCTTCACCTCGCCGTCGAGGATCCGCTCGACGATCGTCGGCTCGCCGTCCGGCCCGGGCCCCTCGAAGTGCTTGCGCACCACGGTGGCGTCGACGCCGTTGCGGCGGAGCACCTCGGCGGTGCCCTGCGTCGCGAGGATCTCGTAGCCGAGGTCCGCGAGCCGCTTGATCGGGAAGACCATGTGCCGCTTGTCGACGTTGGCGACCGAGACGAACACCTTGCCCTCGGTGGGCAGCGGGCCGAACGCCGCGGTCTGCGCCTTGGCGAAGGCGGTGCCGAAGAAGGCGTCGAAGCCCATCACCTCGCCGGTGGACCGCATCTCCGGGCCGAGGATGGTGTCCACGGTGTGGCCGTCGGGCGTCTTGAACCGGTTGAACGGCATCACCGCCTCCTTGACCGCGATCGGCGCGTCCGGCGGCAGGTCGCCGCCGTCGCCCTCGGCCGGGAGCAGCCCCTCGGCCCGCAGGTTCGCGATCGACTCGCCGAGCATCACCCGCGCGGCGGCCTTGGCCAGCGGGGTCGCGGTCGCCTTCGACACGAACGGCACGGTGCGCGAGGCCCGTGGGTTCGCCTCGAGGACGTAGACCACGTCGGAGGCCATCGCGTACTGCACGTTGAGCAGCCCGCGGACCCCGACACCCTTGGCGATCCCCTCGGTCGACCTCCGGATCTTCTCGATCGTCTCGCGGCCCAGGGTGATCGGCGGCAGCGCGCAGCTCGAGTCGCCGGAGTGGATGCCGGCCTCCTCGATGTGCTCCATGACGCCGCCGAGGAACAGCTCCTCGCCGTCGTACAGCGCGTCGACGTCGATCTCGACGGCGTCGTCGAGGAAGCGGTCCACGAGCACCGGGTGCTCGGAGTCGATCAGGCCACCGCTGTACTTCTCCAGGTAGGCGCGCAGCGCGTCGTCGTCGTACACGATCTCCATGCCGCGGCCGCCGAGGACGTACGACGGGCGGACCAGCACCGGGTAGCCGATCTCCTCGGCGATCCGGCGGGCCTCGTCGTACGACGTGGCGGTGCCGTGCTTGGGAGCGGGGAGGCCCGCCGCGGCGAGCACCCGGCCGAAGGCGCCCCGCTCCTCGGCGAGGTGGATCGCCTCCGGCGTGGTCCCCACGATCGGCACCCCCGCGTCCTCCAGGCCCTGGGCGAGCCCGAGCGGGGTCTGCCCGCCGAGCTGGCAGATCACCCCGGCGACGGGGCCGGCCTTCTGCTCGGCGTGGACGATCTCCAGGACGTCCTCGAGGGTGAGCGGCTCGAAGTAGAGCCGGTCGCTGGTGTCGTAGTCGGTGGAGACGGTCTCGGGGTTGCAGTTGACCATGATCGTCTCGTAGCCGGCCTCGGACAGCGCCAGGGACGCGTGCACGCACGAGTAGTCGAACTCGATGCCCTGCCCGATCCGGTTGGGCCCGGAGCCGAGGATGATCACCGCCTCGCGCTCGCGCGGCGCGACCTCCGTCTCCTCGTCGTAGGAGGAGTAGTGGTACGGCGTCTTCGCGGCGAACTCCGCGGCGCAGGTGTCGACGGTCTTGAACACCGGGCGGAGGCCGAGCGCCCAGCGGACCCCGCGGACCACGTCCTCGTGCATCCGGCGGATCGCACCGATCTGCGCGTCGGAGAAGCCGTGCCGCTTGGCCAGCCGCAGCACCGGCGGGGTCAGCTCGTCGGACCCGGCGATCACCGTGGCGACCTCGTGGAGCAGGAACATCTGGTCGAGGAACCACGGGTCGATGCCGGTGACCTCGTGCAGCTGCTCGTTGCTCGCGCCGGCGCGGATCGCGTCCATCACCTCGCGCAGCCGGCCGTCGTGCGGCACCCGGACGCTGTCGAGCAGCGTGTCGAGCGAGCCGGGCTCGTCGGCCCAGTCGAAGATCGCGGACGTGTTCTCCAGGCTGCGCAGGGCCTTCTGCAGCGCCTCGGTGAAGTTCCGGCCGATCGCCATCGCCTCGCCGACCGACTTCATGTGCGTGGTCAGCGTCGGGTCGGCGGTCGGGAACTTCTCGAACGCGAACCGCGGCACCTTCACCACCACGTAGTCGAGGCTCGGCTCGAAGCTCGCCGGCGTCTCCTTGGTGATGTCGTTGGGGATCTCGTCGAGGGTGTAGCCGATGGCGACCTTCGCGGCGATCTTCGCGATCGGGAAGCCGGTAGCCTTGGACGCGAGCGCGCTGGACCGGGAGACCCGGGGGTTCATCTCGATCACGATCAGCCGGCCGTCGGCGGGGTCGACCGCGAACTGGATGTTGCAGCCGCCGGTGTCGACCCCGACCGAGCGGATGATGCCGATCGAGAGGTCGCGCATCTTCTGGTACTCGCGGTCGGTCAGGGTCATGGCCGGCGCCACCGTGATCGAGTCACCGGTGTGCACGCCCATCGGGTCGAGGTTCTCGATCGAGCAGATGATCACCACGTTGTCGGCGGTGTCCCGCATGACCTCGAGCTCGTACTCCTTCCAGCCGATGATCGACTCCTCGAGGAGCACCTCGGTGGTCGGGCTGGCGGCGAGGCCGGCACCGGCGATCCGGCGCAGGTCCCGCTCGTCGTAGGCCATCCCGGAGCCGGTGCCGCCCATCGTGAACGAGGGGCGGACCACCATCGGGTAGCCGAGCTCCTCGGCGGCGGCGAGGCAGTCGTCCATCGAGTGCGCGATGACCGACCGGGCCACCTCTCCCCCGAGCTCCTCGACGATCTTCTTGAACGACTCGCGGTTCTCCCCGCGCTCGATGGCGTCGATCGAGGCGCCGATCAGCTCGACGCCGTACCGGTCGAGCACGCCGGCCTTGTCGAGGGCCATCGCGGCGTTCAGCGCGGTCTGGCCGCCCAGGGTCGCGAGCAGCGCGTCGGGACGCTCCTTCTCGATCACCTTCTCCACGAACTCCGGGGTGATCGGCTCGACGTAGGTGGCGTCGGCGAACTCCGGGTCGGTCATGATCGTGGCCGGGTTGGAGTTCACCAGGATCACCCGGACCCCCTCGGCCTTGAGGACGCGGCAGGCCTGGGTGCCGGAGTAGTCGAACTCGCAGGCCTGGCCGATGATGATCGGCCCGGAGCCGATCACGAGCACGCTCGAGATGTCGGTGCGCTTGGGCATGTCAGGCGTCCTCTCCGTGGGTGTGTGCCTCGGCCGGCACGCCGTCCATCAGGTCGACGAAGCGGTCGAAGAGGTAGGCGGCGTCGTGGGGGCCGGCGGCGGCCTCCGGGTGGTACTGCACCGAGAACGCGGTCAGCGCGCCCCCGGCGTCACGGAGCTCGAGCCCCTCGACCACGTCGTCGTTGAGGCAGACGTGGCTGACGGTGGCCTCCCCGTACGGCGTCGTGGTGCCGGTCTCGCGGGGGGCGTCCACCGCGAACCCGTGGTTGTGCGCGGTGACCTCCACCTTGCCCGTCGTCCGGTCCATCACCGGCTGGTTGATGCCGCGGTGGCCGTACTTGAGCTTGTAGGTGCCGAACCCGAGCGCGCGGCCGAACAGCTGGTTGCCGAAGCAGATGCCGAAGTAGGGGATCTTGCGCTCGAGCACCCCGCGCAGCACCTCGATCTCGCCGGTCGCCGAGGCGGGGTCGCCGGGGCCGTTGGAGAAGAACACGCCGTCGGGCTGCACCGCGAGGACCTCGTCGAGCGTGGAGCCGGCGGGCATGACGTGCACCTCGATGCCGCGCTGGACCAGCATCGCCGGGGTCATCGCCTTGATCCCGAGGTCGAGGGCGGCCACCGTGAACCGCTTCTCGCCCCGGGCCGGCACGACGTACGTCGCCTCGGTGGTCACCTCGCCGGCGAGGTCCGCACCGGTCATCGGAGCAGCCTCCAGGACCCGCTCGCGCAGCCGGGCGGGGTCGGTCTCCGTGCTGGAGATGCCGACCCGCATCGCCCCGCGCTCGCGCAGGTGGCGGGTCAGGGCGCGGGTGTCGATGCCGGAGATGCCGACCACGCCCTGCTCGCGCAGCTCGTCGTCGAGGCTCCGGGCGGCGCGCCAGCTCGAGCTGACCCGGGCGGGGTCGCGGACGACGTACCCGCTGACCCAGATCCGGCGGGACTCGGGGTCCTCGTCGTTGATGCCGGTGTTGCCGACGTGCGGGGCGGTCATCACCACGACCTGGCGGCGGTACGACGGGTCGGTCAGCGTCTCCTGGTAGCCGGTCATCCCGGTGGAGAACACCGCCTCGCCGAAGGTCTCGCCCTCGGCCCCGAACGACTCGCCGTGGAAGGTGCGGCCGTCCTCGAGGACGAGGATCGCGGGCCTCATCCCGGGTCGCGGGTCGAGCCGGTCGAAGGCCGGGCTGGCCTGCGTCTGCGTCATGCTGAGTGCTCCTTGGCGATCTTGCTGATCGAGCGGATCCAGGTGTTGTGGGTCTCGGTGAGCCCACGGCCGGTCCTGTCGTCTCCGGTCGTGGCGGGTTCGGTGAGGCGGAAGCCGGTGTCGAGGAGGTGGTCGCCGTGCTGCCAGGTCACCACGAGCAGGCCGTGCGGCGGGACCACCTTGCCGGCGATGCCCTGGTCGTGGCGGGCGCCGCGGAGCGCGTCGGCGGGGATCCGGAAGGACCCCGCGAGCCGGATCACGTCGAGGCCCTCCGCTGACAGCGACAGCCGCGCGGTGCTGCGGGCGCCGAGGCCGCGCGCCACCACCCGGTCGAGCCAGTCGCCGCTGGTGGTGGTGCCGAAGTACCGGGCGCCGGACTGGAGCCTGGCCGGCGGCAGGTCGGCCACCGGCGGGGCCGGGACCAGGTCCGGCAGGTCGTGCCTGCCCGCCCGCCGGCGCCAGCCGCGCCACATGCCGAGGTAGGCCAGCAGCAGCACGCCGAACATGATCGCCACCGGCAGCCAGACGTCGCCGAGCCCGGAGTCGCTCATGCGGCGGCCCCGCGGAGGTGCGAGCGGTTCCGTGGGGTGCTCATGACAGCTTCCCGTCCAGGACGGTGGGCCTGCCGCGGAGGAACGTGGCGACCACGCGGCCCGGGAGGGTGAGGCCGGCGTACGGGTTGTTGCGGGACAGGGAGGCGGTCTCCGTGGGGTCCACGACGCGGCTGTAGGCGGGGTCGTACAGCACGACGTTGGCCGGCTCCCCCACCGCCAGCGGCCGCCCGTGGTCGCTGAGCCGGCCGATCTCGGCGGGCCTGGCGGACATCCGCTGCGCGACGCCGGCCCAGTCCAGCAGCCCGGTGTCGACCATGGTCTGCTGCACCACCGACAGCGCGGTCTCGAGGCCGAGCATGCCGAACGCGGCAGCCTGCCACTCGCAGTCCTTGTCCTCGTGCGGGTGCGGGGCATGGTCGGTGGCGACCACGTCGATCGTCCCGTCGGCGAGGCCCGCGCGCAGCGCCTCGACGTCCGTGGCCGACCGCAGCGGCGGGTTGACCTTGTAGATCGGGTCGTACGTCGCGGCCAGGTCGTCGGTCAGCAGCAGGTGGTGCGGGCACGCCTCGGCGGTGACGTTCCAGCCCTTGCTCTTGGCCCAGCGGACGATCTCCACCGAGCCCGCCGTGGAGACGTGGCAGACGTGCAGCCGGGACCCGACGTGCGCGGCGAGCAGGCAGTCGCGGGCGATGATCGCCTCCTCGGCCACCGCCGGCCAGCCGCGCAGGCCGAGGCGGCCGGAGAGCTCGCCCTCGTTCATCTGCGCCTCCTCGGTCAGGCGCGGCTCCTGGGCGTGCTGGGCGACGACCCCGTCGAACGCCTTGACGTACTCCAGGGCCCGCCGCATCAGCACTGCGTCGGAGACGCACTTGCCGTCGTCGGAGAAGACCCGGACCCGGGCCGCGGAGTCCGCCATCGCGCCGAGCTCGGCGAGCCGTTCGCCGCCCAGCCCGACGGTGACCGCGCCGACCGGGAACACGTCGCAGTGCCCGGCCTCGCGGCCGAGACGCCACACCTGCTCGACCACCCCGGCGGTGTCGGCGACCGGGTCGGTGTTGGCCATCGCGTGCACCGCGGTGAACCCGCCGAGCGCGGCGGCCCGGGTGCCGGTGTCGACGGTCTCGGCGTCCTCGCGGCCGGGCTCGCGCAGGTGGGTGTGCAGGTCGACCAGGCCGGGCAGCGCGACCAGCCCCTCGGCGTCGACCACCTCGGCGCCGGCGGCGTCGAGGTCGGTGCCGACCGCCGCGACCACCCCGTCCTGGAGCAGCAGGTCGGTCGGCTCGCCGCCGAGGATCCGGGCTCCTCTGATCAGGTAGCTGCTCATGCGTCGTCCCTCTCGGTGGGGTGCTCGGTGGGGTCGGCGGCCGGGGCGGCGGGCGCCGTACGGCCGAAGTCGGACTCGTTGCCGCTGAGCAGCAGGTAGAGCACCGCCATCCGGACCGCGACGCCGTTGGTGACCTGCTCGACGATCACGGAGCGGTCGGAGTCCGCGACGTCGGCGGTGATCTCCATGCCGCGGATCATCGGGCCGGGGTGCATGACCAGGGTGTGGTCCTGCAGCGTGCCCATCCGGCGGCCGTCGAGGCCGTAGCGGCGGCTGTACTCGCGGGCGCTGGGGAAGAACGCGGCGTTCATCCGCTCGCGCTGGACCCGCAGCATCATCACCGCGTCGGCCTTCGGCAGCACCGCGTCGATGTCGTACGACGTCTCGACGTCCCAGTTCTCGACGCCCACCGGCAGCAGGGTCGGCGGCGCCACCAGGGTGACCTCGGCGCCGAGCGTCTTGAGCAGCAGCGCGTTGGAGCGGGCCACCCGGCTGTGCAGCACGTCGCCGACGATCGCCACCCGGCGGCCGTCGAGGTTGCCCAGGTGCCGCCACAGCGTGAACGCGTCGAGCAGCGCCTGGGTGGGGTGCTCGTGGGTGCCGTCGCCGGCGTTGACCACGCTGGACCGGACCCAGCCCGAGTTGGCCAGCAGGTGCGGCGCGCCCGAGGCCCAGTGCCGGACGACGACCGCGTCGGCGCCCATCGCCTCGAGGGTGAGCGCGGTGTCCTTGAGGCTCTCCCCCTTGCTCAGGCTCGAGCCCTTGGCGGAGAAGTTGATGACGTCGGCGCTGAGCCGCTTGGCGGCCGCCTCGAAGGAGATCCGGGTGCGGGTGGAGTCCTCGAAGAACAGGTTCACGACCGTGCGTCCGCGCAGCGCGGGCAGCTTCTTGATCGGCCGGTCGGCCAGGGAGCGCAGCTCCTCGGCGGTCCGCAGGACCAGCTCGGCGTCGTCGCGGGTGAGGTCCCCGGCGCTCAGCAGGTGGCGTTTCACGGGAGGTCCTCCCCCTGGGTCGTCAGGGCGGGGTCCGGGGCCACGCCGGCGTCGCCGGAGATGGTGACCGCGTCCACGCCGTCGAACTCCTCCAGCCGGACCCGGACCGACTCGACGAGCGAGGTCGGCAGGTTCTTGCCGACGAAGTCGGCGCGGATCGGCAGCTCGCGGTGGCCGCGGTCCACGAGGACCGCGAGCCGGACGGTGCGGGGACGGCCGACGTCGTTCATCGCGTCGAGGGCTGCGCGGATGGTGCGCCCGGAGAACAGCACGTCGTCGACGAGCACCACGGTCTTGCCGTCGATGCCGCCGGGCGGGATCTCGGTGGGCAGCAGCGTCCGGGCCGGGCGCATCCGCAGGTCGTCGCGGTACATCGTCACGTCGAGGGAGCCGACCGGGATGTCGAGTCCCTCCACCGCGGCGATCTTCGCGGCGACCCGGGCAGCGAGCGGGACCCCGCGCGAGGGGATGCCGAGGAGGACAAGGTCGTGGGCGCCCTTGTTGCGCTCGAGGATCTCGTGCGCGATGCGGGTGAGTGCGCGGGAGATGTCACGCGCGTCGAGGACGGTGCGCCCCGTCCCGGGATCGGTCCCGGTGGGCGTCGTCGGGTCGGCCGCCCCGGAGGGCGCCGTCGTGTCGGCATGCATCAGCAGCCGGACCTCCTTCTCCGCCTCACGGGACGGCTCGTTAAAGGATGTCGAACGGCTCGAACCCTACCAGCCCGACCGGGCGGTCAGGACAGGTCGGCGAGCGCGCTCTCGATGGCGCGGTGGAAGGTCGGGTAGGCGTAGATCATCGACCCCAAGGTCGCGGTCGGGACCTCGGCGTGCACCGCGACCGCGAGCGCGGAGAGCACCTCTCCCCCGCTCGGCCCGACCGCGGTGGCGCCGACGAGAACACCCCGATCGGCGTCCTCGACGAGCTTGACCAGCCCCTCGCCGCGGTGGATCCAGCCGCGGGCGGACGCGCCCAGGTCGGTGGAGCCCACCCGCACTCTCAGCCCGGCGGCACGGGCCTGCCGCTCCGTCATCCCGACCGCGGCGATCTCGGGGTCGGAGAAGGTCACCCGCGGCACGGCGCGGTAGTCGGCCGTCGGACCGCCCAGCCCGCGGATGTCGCGGGCCGCGACGGAGGCCTGGTACATCGACACGTGCGTGAACGCGCCCTTGCCGGTGATGTCGCCGATCGCCCAGAGCCCGTCGCCGGCCCGCATCCGCTCGTCCACCCCAACGGCCCGTGCCCGCGGGTCGAGCCCGACGGTCTCGAGGCCGAGGTCGGCGAGGTTGGGGCGGCGGCCCGCGGCGACGAGCAGCCTGTCCGCGGTCACGGTCCGGCCGTCGAGGTCGACGGTGAACTGTCCGTCGTCGTACGCCACCTCCTTGACGGTGACGCCGGTGAGCACCCGGATCCCCTCACGGGTGAGCACCCGGGTCAGCAGCTGGCTGGACTCCGGCTCCTCGGGGGCCAGGATCCGGTCGGCGACCTCGACCACGGTGACCTGCACCCCGAACCGGGCGAACGCCTGCGCGAGCTCCACGCCGACGGCCCCGCCGCCGACGACCACCAGCGAGGCGGGCAGCTCGGTGGCCGCGATCGCCTCCCGGTTGGTCCAGTACGGCGTCCCGTCCAGGCCGTCCACGGGCGGCGCGGCGGGCTCGGTGCCGGTGTTGAGGACCACGCCGATCCGGGCGACGTACGTCTGGCCGGCGACCTCCACGGTCCGCGGCCCGGTGAGCCGGGCGTGCCCGCGCACGAAGCCGACCCCCGCGTCGACGAGCCGGTCCACGGCGACCTGGTCGTCCCAGTCGTCCGTGGCCTCGTTGGAGATCCGCTCCGCGACCGGCTGCCACGAGGCGGTCAGGTCCACGTCACCGGCCATGCCCTGCACCCGGGACGCCTCGGCGAGGAGGTCGGCGGCCCGGACGATCATCTTGCTCGGCACGCACCCGTAGTAGGGGCACTCGCCACCCACGAGCCGGCGGTCCACCCCGACCACGTCGAGCCCCGTCCCCGCCAGCTCCGTCGCCAGAGCCTCTCCCCCCGGTCCGAGACCGATGACCACCACGTCCACGTCGTTGCTCACGGATTCACCCTACGGCCGGACGGCAACGTCCTGACCGCCCTAGACTCCACGACCATGCGAGGGGGCGCGGGGACAGAGGCGGCGGAGCAGCCGACCTTCGCCGCGCGGCTGCGGGCACTGCGCGAGGCGGCCAGCCTGTCGCAGGAGGAGCTGGCCCGGCGGGCACACCTGACCACCCACGCGATCAGCGCCCTGGAGCGGGGCACCCGCACGCGGCCCTACCCGCACACGATCCGGGCGATCGCCGACGCGCTGGACGCCTCCGACGCCGACCGGGCGGCCCTGGTCGCGGCGGTGCCGAGCCGGCGCCGCGACACCACGCGGCCCACCGACGCCGCGACCACGCAGAGCCGCGGCCTGCCCCGGCCCGCCACGCCGCTGGTCGCCCGCGAGGCCGAGGTGGCCGCGGTCGCCGCCCTGCTCCGCGACCCGCAGCAGCGGATCGTCACGCTCACCGGGCCCGGCGGGGTCGGGAAGACCCGGCTGACCATCGCCGCCACGGAGGCCGCCGCCGCGGCCTTCCCGGACGGCGTCGTCTTCGTCGAGCTGGCACCCCTGGTCGACCCCACCCTGGTGCTGCCGACCATCGCCGACTGCGTCGCGTCCGGCCCGGCCGACCCCGGCGACGCGCGCGCGGTCGTCGTCGAGAGCATCGGCACGTCCACCGTGCTGCTGGTCCTGGACAACGTCGAGCACCTGCTGCCCGCGGCGAGCGACGTGGCCCGGCTCGTCGAGGCCTGCCCGGGGCTGACGGTGCTCGCCTCCAGCCGGGCCGCGCTCCGGGTGCGCGGCGAGACCGAGTTCGCCGTACCACCGCTGCCCCTGCCGCCCGCGGACGGCGACGCCCGCGCGGTCGGCGAGTCCCCGGCCGGAGCCCTCTTCCTGGACCGGGCCCGCCGGCTGGTGCCGGACCTCGACCTCACTCCGGACGACGCGGCGGCGGTCGCCGAGATCTGCACCCGGCTCGCCGGCATCCCCCTCGCCCTGGAGCTGGCAGCCGCGCACGTCCGGCTGCTGGAGCCGCGCACCCTGCTCGCCCGGCTCGACGACGTCGTCGCCGGGGACGGCGCCCGTGACCTCCCGGCCCGGCAGCGCACCATGCGTGCGGCGCTGGACTGGAGCCACGGTCTGCTCTCCGAGCCGGAGCGGACCCTGCTGCGCCTGCTGTCGGTCTTCTCCGGCGGCTTCACGCTCGAGGACGTCGAGTCCGTCGCCGAACGGTCCGGGCTGCTGCCCCGGAGCCGGGTCCTGCCCGCGCTCGGGGCGCTCGTCGAGCAGTCCCTGGTCGTGTCCACCACCGACCACGGGGTCAGGCGGCACCGGATGCTGGAGCCGGTCACCCAGTACGCCGGCGCCCTGCTCGCGGCCGCCGGGGAGTCCGACCTTGCCGGGACCGCGCACACCGGACACTTCCTCGCGCTCGCGGAGGAGGCGGCCCCGCACTACGAACGCGCCCAGCAGATCGAGTGGCTTGCCCGCATCGACGGCGCGCACGCGAACCTCGCCGCCGCGCTGGAGCGCGCGGTCGCCTCGGGCGACGGGGAGACCGCCGGGCGGCTCGGGTGGTCGCTGTGGCTGTACTGGTGGCTCCGCGGGCACGTCCGGCACGGGCGCCGGCAGATGGAGAGCGTGCTCCGGCACGAGATGTCCGACGAGGTCCGGGCCCGTGCCGAGCTCAGCCTCGCCACGATGGCGTTCGCCGGAGACGACGTCGTCGCCGCCAGGACCTCGTGGGAGCGGGCCCGGGCCAGCGCCGAGCGCTCCGGGGACACCTCGGCGCTCGCCAAGGCGGTGTCGGGCATCGGGCTCGCCGCGCTGTCCACCGGCGACGTCGCCCGGGCGCGGGAGCAGTTCGAGGCCGCCCTCCCGCTCGCGGCGGCGTCCGGGGCCGACGGTGAGTGGGTGGGCACGCTCACGCACGTGTGGCTCGGCACCGTCGCGCTGCTCGAGGGCGACCCCGACTCCGCGGTGCAACACATCGAGACCGGGCTGGTCTCGGCGCGGCGTCGTGGGGACCGGCTGTCGACGTACATCGCGCTCTACAACCTCTCCCAGGTCGCGGCGTCGCGCGGGGAGGGCCCGGTCGCCCGGCGCCACCTCGAGGAGGGGCTGCGGCTGTCGATGGAGACGCGGGACCTGGCGAACCTCGCCCACTTCCTCGAGGTGCTCGCGGTCGTGGAGGGCTCCGAGCGGGCGCACGACCGGGTGCCGGTGCTGCTCGGCGCGGCCCAGGGCATCCGCGAGATGATCGGCACCGTCGGCTACGGCTACTACCGTCCCGACCAGGAGCTCGCGCAGCGCGCCGAGGGCGAGGCCCGGGAGCGGCTCGGGGACGACACCTTCGACGACGCCCTCGACGCCGGCCGCACCCTCGAGGCGGGCCAGGCGGTCGCGTTCGCCCTCGGCGGCTCCCTCCCCTGCTGAGCCCGGGCCGGTTCCACCCGCACAGTTCCCGTACGGGACGAGGTGTACGACCGGTGTCGGTGGCCGGTGCCCGCCGCCGCGCCGAGGCTGGAGCCCAGCGCACCCGGCGCTGACCGCCTCGACGTACAGGAGCCACCCGTGAGCACCAGCACCCTTCGCACCCCCGCCCCCACCGCCACCGAGGCGCGAACACGCCGTGGCTGGGCCGCGGCCGGCGTCGGCGCCGGCGTCGCCGGGCTGGTCGGCATCGCCGGCAGCATGGGGATCGACGCCGTCTACCGGGACGACATCGCCGGCGACGCCGCCGCCATCCAGGCCCGGCTCGGCGACCTGGTCCCGCAGATCCTGGTCTTCCACACCGCGACGATGGTCTGCGCGCTGCTGCTGCTCGTGTTCGCCGCCGGGCTGCACCGCGAGCTGCGGCGCTGGGCCGGGCCGGACAGCCTGCTGCCCGCCGTGGCGGCCTCGGGACTGATGCTCGTCTCGGTCGCGGGCCTGGTCGGCACCGGCCTCACCACCGAGTTCGTGTTCGCGCCCGAGGGCAAGGCGGTGCCGGAGGTGTCCGCGATGTTCGGGCACTGGGTCGGCACCCTGCCCTTCCTCTGGGCCGGCGCCGGGGTCACCGCGCTCGCCGTGGCGCTCGTCTGCCTGCGCCACCACCCGGGCCTGCGCTGGCTCGGCTGGATGAGCCTGGTCGCGGGCGCGGTCACCGTCGGGTTCGGGATCAGCCCGCTGCAGTACATGGCCGGGATGGTGGGGCCGCTCTGGCTGACCCTCGCCGCCCTCGGTCTGCTCGCGTCGCGTGGAGACTCGACGCGCTGACCGGAGGGGCCCCCGGCACGGGGAGAGGGACGCCGGCGGGCCCCGGGGGAGCTGTGCAACAACGGGAGACGGCACCATGCCGATGACCACGGAGCCGCTGGCCGGCTCGGACTTCACCACCTACGTCGCGGCCCGGCGGAGGACCCTCCTGGGCTCCGCCCGCGCCATCACCGGCGACGACCACGCCGCCGAGGACCTGGTCCAGTGCGCGCTCACCAAGGTCTACCGCGCCTGGCCACAGATCCGGGACCCGCAGGCCGTCGACGCCTACGTACGGCGGGCGATGGTCAACCAGAACACCAGCTGGTGGCGGCAGGCCTGGCGGCGGGAGGAGCGCGCCACCGGGATCGTGCCCGAGCCGCGCGCACCCGGCCGCGCAATGGCGACGGCCGGCCCGGCCGCGGAGGTGGGGATCGAGGACCGGTCCCTGCTCTGGGACCTGGTGCAGCAGCTTCCGGCCCGGCAGCGGACCGCGGTCGTGCTGCGCTACTACGAGGACCTCCCCGAGGCCGAGGTCGCCGGGCTCATGCGGTGCTCGGTCGGGACGGTGAAGTCGAACACCAGCCGCGGCCTGGCCACGTTGCGACGGATGTACGTCGACGCGACCGCGGCCTGAGACGCGTCGGCGGCCCGACCCGTGATGGGCCGGGCCGCCGTCTCGGGTCCGCTCAGGCGGACAGCGCGGGCTTGTTGCGGAGGATGTTGCCGAGCACGCCGTTGACGTAGGCCGGGGACTCGTCGGTGGAGAGGTCGCGGACGAGGTTCATCGCCTCGCTGATCGCCACCGCGTCGGGCACGTCGTCGACGTACATGATCTCGTAGATGCCGATCCGCAGTGCGTTGCGGTCCACGGCCGGCATCCGGTCCAGCGACCAGCCCTGGGCGTAGGTGACGAGGAGCTCGTCGATGCGGCCGATGTGCTCGGTGATGCCGCGGACGAGCAGCACGGTGTACTCGTTCACCGGCGGGTCGGCCGCGACGATCCGCTCGTCGAGCAGGTCGGTGGGCATGAGGTCGCGGGCGTCGCACTCGAACAGGATGTCGAGCGCACGCTTACGGGCCTTCGAACGAGCGGCCATCAGGAGCTGACGCGGCCGAGGTAGCTGCTGTCGCGGGTGTCGACCTTGATCTTCTCGCCGGTCGTGATGAACAGCGGCACGCTGATCTCGTGGCCGGTCTCGAGGCGGGCCGGCTTGGTGCCGCCGGTGGAGCGGTCGCCCTGCAGGCCGGGCTCGGTGTACTCGACGAGCAGCTCGACCGAGGCGGGGAGCTCGATGTAGAGCACGCGGCCCTCGTTGGTGGCGACGATCGCCTCCTGGTTCTCGAGCAGGAAGTTCTGCGCGTCGCCGACGATCTCCGGGGAGACCTCGATCTGGTCGTAGGTGGAGACGTCCATGAACACGTACGACGTGCCGTCGTTGTAGAGGTACTGCATCGTCCGCTTGTCGACGTTGGCGACCTCGACCTTCACGTCGGCGTTGAAGGTCTTGTCGACGGTCTTGCCGGACTCGATGTTCTTGAGCTTGGTGCGCACGACGGCACCGCCCTTGCCGGGCTTGTGGTGCTGGAACCAGATGACGGACCAGAGCTGGCCGTCGAGGTTGAGCACCATGCCGTTCTTGAGGTCGTTGGTCGTCGCCATGCGCGTGAGGTCCCTGCTCTTTCGTCGTGGTGGGCAGCGGCCAAGTCTAGCGGCAGGCCGGCCGGGCCCTCACATCGCCGCGCACCCGGCTAGCGGCCGCCCGCCCGGCCGGCGACGGCGCGCAGCGCGAGGAGGTAGGAGTCCACGCCGAAGCCGGCGACCACCCCGGTGGCCACCCCGGAGATCACGCTGGTGTGCCGGAACTCCTCGCGGGTGTGCGGGTTGGTGATGTGCACCTCGACCAGGGGCGCGGCCAGCTGCGCGCAGGCGTCGCGGAGCGCGTAGCTGTAGTGCGTGAACGCGGCCGGGTTCAGCACCACCGGCGTGGCCCCGTCGGCGGCCTCGTGCAACCACCCGACGAGCTCGGCCTCGGAGTCGGTCTGGCGTACGTCGACCTCCAGGCCGAGCTCGGTCCCGGTCCTCTCGCAGGCCGCCACCAGGTCGCCGTACGTGGTGGAGCCGTAGACCTCGGGCTCGCGCGACCCGAGCCTGCCCAGGTTGGGTCCGTTGAGCACGAGCACCTTCATGGCGGGCGTCCCTTCGGGTCAGCGGGAGATCTCGGCGAACGCCGCGGTCAGCAGCGCCGGGTCGGGCCCCTGGAGCACCGCCGGCTTGGCGAGCCCCTCGAGCACCACGAAGCGCAGCTGGTCGCCGCGCGTCTTCTTGTCGACCTTCATCGCCTCGTGGAGCTGGCCCCAGGACCCGCCGCCGTACGTGGTCGGGAGCCCGACGCGGTCCAGGATGGACCGGTGCCGCTCGGCGGTCGCCTCGTCGAGCCGGCCGGCCAGCCGCGCGAGCTCGGCGACGAACGTCATGCCGATCGCCACCGCCGCGCCGTGGCGGAACTTGTAGCGCTCCACCCGCTCGATCGCGTGGCCGAGGGTGTGGCCGTAGTTCAGCGCCTCGCGGCCGGGGTGGCCGGCGGCGCCACCGGTCTCCTTGAGGTCGTCGACGACGACGCCGATCTTCACCGCGAGCGAGCGCTCGATGAGCTCGCGCAGCACGTCGGTGCCGGCCGTCGTGGCCGCCTCGGGGTACTGCTCGACGAGGTCGAGGATCAGCGGGTCGGCGATGAACCCGCACTTGATCACCTCGGCGAGGCCGCTGACCAGCTCGTTGCGCGGCAGCGTCTCCAGGGTCGCCAGGTCGCACAGGACGCCCGCCGGCTCGTGGAAGGCGCCGACCAGGTTCTTGCCCTCGGTGGTGTTCATCCCGGTCTTGCCGCCGACGGCCGCGTCGACCATGCCGAGCAGGGTCGTCGGCATGTGCACGACCCTGACCCCGCGCAGCCAGGTGGCCGCCACGAAGCCGCCCATGTCGGTGGTGGAGCCCCCGCCGACGGTCACCACCGCGTCGGAGCGGGTGAACCCGGTCTGGCCGAGGACCTGCCAGCAGAACGACGCGACCGGCGCGAGCTTGGCCTCCTCGCCGTCGGGGATCTCGATCCCGTGCGCGTCGTACCCCTGCTGGGCGAGGTCCTCGCGGATCGCCTCGCCGGTGGCGGCGAGCGCGCGCGGGTGGATCACCGCCACGCGCTGCACCCCGGCGCCGAGCATGGCGGGCAGCTCGCCGAGCAGGCCGGTGCCGACCTTGACGTCGTACGGCGCCGCGCCGCCGACGTGCAGCGTGGACAGGTCACTCATGCGTCCTCCTGGGCCTCGTGGTGCTGGTCGTGCTCGTCGCGCTCGAGTCGTTCGACCGCCTCGCGCACGTCGCGGGCGACGTCCTCCGCGGGCCGGCCGTCGGTGTCGACGGTGACCGTCGCGACCTCCCGGTACACCGGCAGCCGCTCGTCGAGCAGCGCCTTGACCCGGGCCCGGACGTTGCCGAGCAGCAGCGGGCGGGCCGAGCCGAGACCGACCCGCTTCACCGAGTCGGAGAGCCCGACGTGGAGGAAGACCACGCGGTGCCCGCCGAGCAGGTCCCGGGTCTCGGGGTCGAGCACGGCTCCCCCGCCCAGCGCGAGGACGCCGTCGTGGGCGGCGAGCGCGTCGGCGACGGCCTTCCGCTCCAGTGCCCGGAAGGCCTGCTCCCCGTCGTCGACGAAGATGTCGGAGATCGTGCGCCCCGCCGCGGCCTCGACGTCGTGGTCGGTGTCGCGCAGGCCCACGCCCCAGGCCTCGGCGAGGATCCGGCCGACCGTCGTCTTGCCCGAGCCCATCGGGCCGACGAGGACCACGCGCGGCCTGGTGGCCGCGCCGCTCACGCGAACCTCAGCGAGGACAGGTAGCCCTCCACGTTCCGCCGGGTCTCTTGCACCGAGTCGCCGCCGAACTTCTCGAGGACCACGTCGGCCAGCGTGAGCGCCACCATCGCCTCGGCCACGATCCCCGCCGCGGGGACGGCGCAGACGTCGGAGCGCTGGTGGTGCGCGACGGCCTCCTCGCCGGTGGCCACGTCGATGGTGCGCAGGGCGCGGGGAACCGTGGCGATCGGCTTCATCGCCGCGCGCACACGCAGGATCTCGCCGGTGGACATCCCGCCCTCGGTGCCGCCGGAGCGGCCCGTCGTACGCCGGATGCCGTCGGCGGTGTTCACGATCTCGTCGTGCGCCTTGGAGCCCGGGTCCGCGGCGAGGTCGAAGCCGTCGCCGACCTCGACGCCCTTGATCGCCTGGATGCCCATGAGCGCGCCGGCCAGGCGGGCGTCGAGGCGCCGGTCCCAGTGCACGTGCGACCCGAGGCCCGGCGGCAGGCCGTGCACGACGACCTCCACGACACCGCCGAGGGTGTCGCCGTCCTTGTGGGCCTGGTCGATCTCGGCGACCATCGCCTTGCTGGCGTCGGCGTCGAGGCAGCGGACCGGGTCCGCGTCGAGGCGCGCCACGTCGCCGGGCTCGGGGATCGAGCCGTACGGCGCCCGCGCGGTGCCGATGGCGACCACGTGCGACACGATCCGCGCGCCCACCGCCTGCTCGAGGAAGGCCGAGGCCACCGCGCCGAGCGCGACCCGGGCGGCGGTCTCCCGCGCGGAGGCGCGCTCGAGGATCGGGCGGGCCTCGTCGAAGTCGTACTTCTGCATGCCCACCAGGTCGGCGTGGCCGGGACGGGGGCGGGTCAGCGCGGCGTTGCGGGCCAGCGCCTCGAGCTCCGCCTCGTCGACCGGGTCGGCTGCCATGACCTTCTCCCACTTGGGCCACTCGGTGTTGCCGACCCGGATCGCGACCGGGCTGCCGAGGGTCTTCCCGTGCCGCAGGCCGCCGATGACGTCGACCTGGTCCTGCTCGAACTTCATCCGGGCCCCACGGCCGTACCCGAGGCGGCGCCGCGCCAGGGCGTCGCCGATGTCGGCGGACGTGACCTCGACATGGGCCGGGAGACCTTCGAGCAGAGCGACAAGGGCGGGTCCATGGGACTCGCCCGCAGTGAGCCAACGCAGCATGGGGCACAGTCTTTCACGGCCCCCTCGGCGTCAGGTCAGACGTACCACGCAGCGACATAGGGGCCGGCGAGCACACCCGCCAGCGCCCCGGCGAGCATGAACGGGCCGAACGGGTAGGCCTTGCGGTCCACCACCCGGAGGACCGCGAGCAGCAGGCCACCCACGCCACCGAGCACGAAGCCGGCGTAGACCCCGGTCAGCAGCTCGCTCCAGCCGAGGTAGCCGAGCGCGATCCCGAGCACGCCGGACAGCCGCACGTCGCCGTACCCCATGCCCCTCGGGTAGACGAACCACAGCACGAAGAACGTGCCTCCGGCGACCAGCCAGCCGAGGCCGGCGCGGACCACGTCGTCCCACTCCCCCGAGACCGCCCCGGAGAGCAGCACGAGGACGGCGACCACGGCGTACGACGGCGCGATCAGCTTCGTGGGCAGGAGCCGGGTGCGCCAGTCGATCACGGCGAGCGCGACCCCGACCGGCGCCAGGTAGAGCAGGAAGGTCAGCTCGGGGCCCCAGCCGACCCGTGCGCCGAGGAGCGCGGCGACGGCCGCGGACGCGACGGCCGCCTTCCACCGCAGGCCGGGCAGCGCCGCGATCGCGTCGTACCGCTCCTTGGGCTCCTCGATGGGGACGCCTTCGGGAGACTCGACCGTCTCCGGCCCGTGCGGTGCGGTGTCCTCCGCGGGCTCGCCGCCGACGGCGCCGGTCTCGCTGGAGCCGCCGGGTCCGTCCGGTGCGGGTTCCGGCTCGGGGACGCGCGCGATCAGGGCCGGGACGAACCAGCCCGCGAGCAGGCCCAGCACCGCCATGACGAGGGCGGTGTCGAGGTACCACGACTGCGGGCTCATGGGGTCAGAGCCTAGTGCGCGGACTGGACGGGATCAGCCGAACGAGTGACGTCTCGTCCCCGAACGACTGACTTCTCGACACCGCACGACTGACGCCTCAACGGGGGGTGAGGGCGCGCTCGCCGGCCAGGCGCATGGCTTCGAGCGGGGGTTCGGCCGCCCCGGTCATCAGGGTCACCTGCAGGGCCGCCTGGTGCACGAGCAGGTCCAGCCCGGACACCAGCGTGCGCCCGGAGGCCTGCGCGTGCGCCGCGAGCGGGGTGGGCCACGGGTCGTAGACCACCTCGAACACCACCGGGACCGGTCCGGTCAGCGCGACCAGCTCCTCGGTCTGCGCGGCGGCCGGGACCGTGGAGACCACGATGTCCGCGGCGAGCGGCTCCCCGGCGGCGACCACGTCGGCGAAGGTGCGCACCGAGACGTCGGGCGGGCTGGGGTGGCGGCGCGCGGCCTTCAGCGTCTCACCGGCGCGGGCCGGGTCGCGGACCACCAGGGTCACCGTGCGGCAGCCGAGGTCGGCGAGCGCCAGCAGCGTCGAGCTCGCGGTCGCCCCACCGCCGAGGATCACCGCCGAGGTGAGGGCGGCGTCGGTGCGCTCGCGGATCGCGGCGACCGCACCGGGGATGTCGGTGTTGTGCCCGACCCGCCGGCCGGCGTCGAGGACGACCGTGTTCGCCGCCCGCGCCTGGGCGGCCCGCGCCGACATCTCGTCGAGCAGCGGCACCACCGTGCGCTTGAGCGGCATCGTCAGCGACAGCCCGCGCCAGGACCCGTCGAGCCCGTCGAGGAAGCCGGGCAGCCCGTCCTCGGAGACCTCCACGGCGTCGTACGACCAGTCCAGGCCCAGCGCGTCGTACGCCGCCCGGTGAAGCACCGGGGACAGCGAGTGCGCGATCGGGCTGCCGAGAACCGCGCAGCGCCGGCGTCGGACGGGCTCCACCTCAGCAGTTGTCCGACTGGGTCGCGCAGTACTGCTTGTACTCCTCCTTGAACTGCAGGAACTCGTCGTAGCTGTCGGTGAACTTGGTCTCGCCGGTGCGCAGGTTCACCGTCACGTAGTAGACCCACGGCCCGTCCGTCGGGTTCGCCGCCGCCTCGATGGCCGCATCGCCCGGCGCCTCGATCGGCGTCGGCGGCAGCCCGGCGTTCTTGTAGGTGTTGTACGGCGAGTCGATCTCGAGGTCCTCGGTGGTCAGCGCCACCCCGAGGTCGCGGTCGTGGGCGTAGTTCACCGCGGCGTCGATCTGCAGCAGCCCGTTCGTGGCGTCGGTCTCGAGCCGGTTGTAGATCACCCGCGCGACCTTGCCCCGGTCGTCGTCGCGGTTGGACTCCGCCTCCACCAGGCTCGCCACCACCATCAGCTCCGCGGGGGTGTACCCCAGCCGCTGGGCGGCGGCCTCGAGGTCGGCGTCCTCCGCGGCCTGCTGCCACCGGTCGACCATCATCGTCAGGATCGACTTCGGCGTGGCGTTGGGCGGCAGCATGTAGGTCGCCGGGAACAGGTAGCCCTCCGCGTTCCCCCCGGCGTACGCCGGCAGCCCGATCGCCGCGGGCCGGCGGAGCACCGCCTCGAACTCCTTCTTCGAGAAGTCGGTGTCCTTGGCGAGCGTGCTGAGGACCTGCTCGACCGTGTAGCCCTCGGGGACCGTGACGGCGCTCTGCACCATGTTCGCGGGGTCGAGCAACCGGTCCAGCGCGGCCTCGGAGGACATCTGCTTCTTCATCTCGTAGAAGCCGACCTGGATGCCCACGGACTCCGGGTTCGCGGAAGCCTCGTCCACGAACGCCTCGGCACTCTTCACGACGTCCTCGGCGACCAGGGTGCCCGCGATGTCGGAGGCGGCGTCGCCCTCGGCGACCTCGATGACGACGGACCCGGTGCCGGACCCGCTGTAGTCCTCGGGCGGGCTGAACCGGTCCTGGAGCGCGGCCACGCCGCGGTCGTAGAGGAAGAAGGCGCCGCCCGCGAGCACGGCGAGGGCGACCAGGACTGCCAGGCAGCCGAGGCCGTTGCGGCTCCGGTGCTTCTTCCGGTGCTCGCGCGGGTGGTCGAGGTCGAGTCCGAGATCGCTCACGTGGTTCCTAGGTCGAGGGCCTCACCGGGCGCAGCTCCCGTGCTGCGTTCGGTGTCCAGCGCGTTCTGCAGGATCACCACGGCGGCCGCCTGGTCGACGACGGCACGCCGCTTCTGTCCCTTCTTGCCTTGCCCCCGAAGTACTGCTTCAGCCGATACCGTACTCAATCGCTCGTCGCAGAGCCGAACGGACACGGGCGCCACGGCCTGCGCGATCTCCCGTGCGAACTGCCGCACCCGCGCTGCCGCGGGCCCCTCGCCGCCCGAGAGCGAGCGCGGGAGCCCCACGACCACCTCCACCGCGGCGAACTCCTCGGCCAGCGCGTGGATCCGGGCGAGGTCGCCGGCGCCCCGGCGCACGGTCTCCACGGGGGTCGCCAGCATGCCGGAGGGGTCGGAGCGGGCGACGCCGATCCGGGCGTCGCCCACGTCCACGCCGAGCCGGACGCCGAACCGCAAGGTCAGGACCGTCCGGAGGTGACGGCCCGTCCGACCTCGTGCTCGACGTCACGCAGCGCCTGGTCGGCGTTGGTGACGTCGGCGCCGCCGCCCTGGGCGACGTCGTCCTTGCCGCCGCCGCTGCCGCCGAGAGCCGTCGCGGCGACCTTGACCAGCGCGTTCGCGGAGACGCCCCACGCCCGGGCCTCGTCGTTGACCGCGACGACCACGGCGGGCTTGCCGTTCGTGGAGCCGATGATCGCGACCACGCTCGGCTTGCCGGCGGGCATCCGGCCGCGGATGTCGAGCGCGAGCTTGCGCACGTCACCGGCCCCGGCGCCGTCCGCGCGGTGGCCGACGAAGTTCACGCCGAAGACGTCGGTCGGGTTCGCGGCGAGCTGGCCGGCCGCGGCGAGCAGCTGGGCCACCCGGACCCGCTCGATCTCCTTCTCCGCCGTGCGCAGCTTCTCCACGATGTCGTTGACCCGCTCGGGCAGCTGCTCGGGACGCACCTTGAGCGCCTCGCTGAGCTGGGCGACCAGGACGTGCTCGCGGGCCAGGAACCGGTAGGCGTCGCCGCCGACGAGCGCCTCCACCCGGCGCACGCCGGAGCCGATCGACGACTCGCCGAGCAGCTTGATCACGCCGAGCTGGCCGGAGCGGCCGGCGTGCGTGCCGCCACAGAGCTCGCGGGCCCAGTCGCCGACCGAGACCACGCGGACCTCGTCGCCGTACTTCTCGCCGAACAGCGCCATCGCCCCGGACCGGCGGGCCTCCTCCTGGGTCATCACCTCCGCGTGGACGGCGAGGTCGGCGAGGACCAGGTCGTTGACCCGCGCCTCGACGTCGGCCATCGCGGACGCGGGTACGGCGCCGGTGGCGGAGAAGTCGAAGCGGAACCGGCCGGGCGCGTTCTCCGAGCCGGCCTGGGTCGCGGTCTCCCCGAGCGCCTCGCGGAACGCCTTGTGCACCATGTGCGTCGCGGTATGCGCGCGGCTGATCGACTTGCGGCGCTCGATGTCGACCACCGCCTGGGCGTGCTCGCCCACCGTGACCTCGCCCGTCAGCACCTTCGCCTGGTGGACGATCAGCCCGCTGATCGGCGACTGCACGTCGAGGACCTGGACCGTGGCGCCGTTGGCGAGCTCGATCAGGCCGTGGTCGGCGAGCTGGCCGCCGCCCTCGGCGTAGAACGGGGTGCGGTCGAGCACCAGCTCGATCTCGTCGCCCTCACGCGCCGACCGGGCGATGCCGGTGCCGGCCAGGATGCCGCGGACCGTGCCCTCGGAGACGATCTCGTGATAGCCGGTGAACTGCACCGGCTCGCCGAGGCTGTCGGACACGTCACGGTACGCGCCGGCCTCGGTGTGCTTGCCCTTCTTCGCCTTCGCGTCGGCCTTGGCCCGGTCACGCTGCTCGGTCATCAGCCGGCGGAAGCCCTCCTCGTCCACGGAGAGCCCCTGCTCCGAGGCCATCTCGAGGGTGAGGTCGATCGGGAAGCCGTAGGTGTCGTGCAGGGCGAACGCCTTGCTGCCCGACAGCCGGGTCTGTCCCGACTGCTTCGCGTCGTTCGCGGCCAGGTCGAAGATCGTGGTGCCGGCCTTGAGGGTCGCGCGGAACGCGTCCTCCTCCGCGTAGGCCACCGTCGAGATCCGCTCCCACTGCGACTCGAGCTCGGGGTAGGACAGCTTCATCTTGTCGCGGCTGACCGGGAACAGCTCGGGCAGGACGCGGTCCTCGACGCCGAGCAGCCGCATCGACCGGACCGCGCGGCGCAGCAGCCGGCGCAGCACGTAGCCACGCGCCTCGTTGCCGGGGGTGACCCCGTCGGAGATCAGCATCATGCCGCTGCGGATGTGGTCGGCGACGACCCGGAACCGGACGTCGTCGTCGTGGTCGGCGCCGTACCGCCTGCCGGAGAGCGCGGAGGCCTTCTCGATGACCGGGAACATCTCGTCGATCTCGTACATGTTGTTCTTGCCCTGGAGCAGGAAGGCGACCCGCTCCAGGCCCATGCCGGTGTCGATGTTCTTGCGCGGCAGCGGCCCGCGGATGTCGAAGTCCTCCTTGCTCCGCACCGCGCTCAGGTCGTCCTGCATGAACACGAGGTTCCAGAACTCCAGGTACCGGTCGCCGGCCTCCCAATCGCCTTCGGCGCCGTACTCGGGACCGCGGTCGATGAGGATCTCACTGCACGGTCCACCGGGCCCGGGCACGCCCATGCTCCAGTAGTTGTCCTTCTTCCCGAGCCGGATGATGTGGCTGTCGGGCAGGCCCGCGACCTTCTTCCAGAAGCCGTAGGCCTCGTCGTCGTCCTCGTAGACCGACGCGTAGAGCTTGCTCTCGTCGAAGCCGTAGCCGCCCTCGCCGACGGGACCGGTGACCAGCTCCCAGGCGTGCTCGATGGCGCCTTCCTTGAAGTAGTCGCCGAAGGAGAAGTTGCCGTTCATCTGGAAGAACGTGCCGTGCCGGGTGGTCTTCCCGACCTCCTCGATGTCGAGGGTCCGCACGCACTTCTGCACGCTCACCGCGCGCGAGTACTTCGGGGTCTCCTGACCGAGGAAGTACGGCTTGAAGGGCACCATGCCGGCGTTCACGAACAGCAGGTTCGGGTCGTCGAGCAGCAACGAGGCTGAGGGGACCACCTGGTGACCGCGTTCTTCGAAGTGCGCGATAAACCGTCGGCGGATCTCCGCGGTGTCCATCAGTGGTTGCCCTCTCTCGTCATTTCCAGTGTGCCGCCGGCCTCCAGGGCCGGTGCCTGTCGTCCATCGAGCCCGAGGCCGACGCGGTGCCGCAACTCGTTTTCCTTCACGGCCATCTCGCTGCGCACCTCGTCGCTGACCAGGTGCAGGCCGAGCGTGAGACCGGCCAGCCGGTCGCGCAGTCCGTCGGGGGTGAGCGCCTCCTTGGCCCGGCGCGCCTTGACCATCGCGTAGAGGCTGCTCGCCGCGCCGGCGGCGAACCAGAGCGTGCGGCTCATGCGGCCTCGTCCTGCGGGTCGACCGTGCCGGCGGGACGGCGCGCGGCCCGACGGCGCTCCTTGCGGGCGCGCTTGACCTCGCGGCGCATCTCGAAGGCGATCCGGTTGCGGCTCTCCGGCGAGAGCGCCCGGCGGACGCCGTACCCGAAGGCCACCGCCTTGAGCAGCGGCTCCCCCAGCGTCACGCTCCACACCGCCCGGGCCGGGACCGGCTCGAGACCGGCGTCGCGCTCACCTTCCGCGGCGGCCCCGGCGGGCTGCCGGGCGGTGGTGATCAGGTACTCGGCGGGGAGTACGGCGGGCGTGGCGGCGTTCGCGGTCCGGGCCGTCTCGACCTCCTCGGTCAGCGCGTCGAGCCGGGCCCGGAGGTCGTCGACGTCGGTGCGCGCGGCGGCCAGGGCGCGCTCGGTCCGGCGACGGCCGGCGAGGACCACGGCCAGCAGCACGCACAGCAGCACCACCAGCGTCGCCGCGGCCCCGAGGAGGGCAGGCAACAGGGCTGGATTCATAGTGGATGACCCTACCTTGCAGCGGGCGGCCGCTTGCCCCTCACCAGGGTCCGGATGCGCTCCCACCGCTCCTTGAGCCCGGCCTCGGCCCCGAGGGTGGTGGGCCGGTAGTAGGCGGCGTCCTCGACCACGTCCGGGGCGTACTGCTGCTCGGCGATCGCGAAGGGCGCGTCGTGGGCGTACTGGTAGCCCTTGCCGTGCCCGAGCTTCTTCGACCCCGCGTAGTGGGCGTCGCGCAGGTGGCTCGGCACGGGACCGATCTTCCCGGCGCGCACGTCGGCGCTGGCGGCGTCCATCGCCTTGATCACGGCGTTGGACTTGGGGGCGAGCGCCAGCGCGATGGTGGCCTGGGCCAGGGTGAGCCTGCCCTCGGGGAGCCCGATCAGCTGGACCGCCTGCGCCGCCGCGACGGCGGTGGTCAGGGCGGTGGGGTCGGCCAGGCCGATGTCCTCGCTGGCCAGGATCACCAGTCGCCGGGCGATGAACCGGGGGTCCTCCCCCGCCTCGACCATCCGGGCCAGGTAGTGCAGCGCGGCGTCCGCGTCGGAGCCGCGGACGGACTTGATGAAGGCACTGGTCACGTCGTAGTGCTGGTCGCCCTGACGGTCGTACCTGACCGCGGCCCGGTCCACCGCGGTCTCGGTGGTGGCAAGGTCCACGGTCTCGCTGCCCTTGGAGACCGCGGCGCCGGCGGCGGCCTCGAGGTAGGTCAGCGCCCGCCGTGCGTCGCCGCCGGCCAGCCGCACGAGGTGGTCCTCGGCGTCCTGCTCCAGCTTCACCGCCGCGGCCAGACCCCGCTCGTCGGTGAGCGCGTGCGCGATCACCCCGCGGACGTCGTCGTCGGTCAGCGGCTCGAGCGTCAGCAGGAGCGACCGCGAGAGCAGCGGGGAGATGACGGAGAAGAAGGGGTTCTCGGTGGTGGCCGCCACGAGCGTCACCCAGCGGTTCTCCACGCCCGGCAGCAGCGCGTCCTGCTGGGCCTTGGTGAAGCGGTGCACCTCGTCGACGAAGAGCACCGTCTCCTGGCCGCCGCGGGCCAGCGAGGCGCGCGCCGAGTCGATCGCGGCGCGGACCTCCTTGACGCCGGCCGCCACCGCGGAGACCTCCACGAAGCGCCGGTTGGTCTGTTGGCTGACGATCGAGGCGACCGTGGTCTTGCCGGTGCCGGGCGGGCCCCACAGCAGCAGCGACATCGGCTGGTCGCCCTCGATCAGGCGGCGCAGCGGCGACCCGGCCGCCAGCAGGTGCTGCTGACCGACGAGCTCGTCGAGGGTGCGCGGACGCATCCGGACCGCCAGCGGCGCGCTCGCGTGCGTGTTGCCCGCGAGCGTGCCGCCGGAGTCGTTCGTGCCGCGGGTCTCCCCGCCGGCGGGTCCGTAGTCGAAGAGGCCGTCCACCGGACCCAGGTTAGCTGCGCGTGCCGCGGTCCTCGCTGCCGACCTCGCTCGCGGGGCGGCTGTCCGAGGGCAGGCTGGTCGCCATCGGTGCCGAGTTGCCCTTCAGCGTCTCCACGTCGGTCCAGGTGTCGGCGAACCCGGGCTCGTTCAGGTCCTCCGCGGACGGGGTGGCGCCCGCGACCGGGGTCCCCTCCTGGTCCACACCGAGCACGTTCAGCGTGATCGGGCTGGTCGGCATCGCGCCGTACTCGCCGGCGAAGTGGCAGGCGACCTTGTGCTTCGGGCCGATCTGCAGCAGCGGCGGCTCCTGCTTGGCGCAGATGTCCTTGGCCATCCAGCAACGGGTCCGGAACCGGCAGCCCGAGGGCGGGTTGACCGGGCTGGGGACGTCGCCCTCGAGCCGGATCCGCTCGCGACGACCGCCGACGGCGGCCTGCTTCACGTCCGGCACCGCCGAGAGCAGCGCCTGGGTGTACGGGTGGTGCGGCCGGTTGTAGAGCGTCTCCCGGTCGGCGATCTCGACGATCTTGCCGAGGTACATGACCGCCACCTCGGGGCAGAAGTGCCGGACGACGGCGAGGTCGTGCGCGATGAACAGGAACGCGACCCCGAACTCCTTCTGCAGGTCGGTCAGCAGGTTCACGACCTGGGCCTGGATCGAGACGTCGAGCGCGGAGACCGGCTCGTCGGCCACGAGCAGCTTCGGCTGGAGGGCCAGCGCGCGGGCGATCCCGATGCGCTGACGCTGGCCACCCGAGAACTCGCTGGGGTACCGGTTGTAGTGCTCGGGGTTGAGACCCACGACCTCGAGCAGCTCACGCACCCGGTTGAGCACCTGCTTCTCCGGGACCACCTTGTGCACCCGCAGCGGGGTGCCCACGATCGTGCCCACCGTGTGCCGCGGGTTCAGCGAGCTGTAGGGATCCTGGAAGATCATCTGGATCTCTTTGCGGTACGGCAGCATCTGCTTGGGCGACAGGTTGCCGATCTCGTGGCCCTCGAACTTCATCGAGCCCGAGGTGGGGTCGAGCAGCCGCGTGATGAGGCGCCCGGTCGTCGACTTGCCGCAGCCCGACTCGCCGACCAGGCCCAGCGACGTCCCCGCCGGCACCTGGAAGGAGACCCCGTCGACCGCCTGCACCTGCGCGATGGTGCGCCGGACCAGACCCGACGACTTCACCGGGAAGTACTTGCGCAGGTTGGTCACCTCGAGCAGCGGCTGCTCGGTCGGCGCCGCGGACACGGTGGTGGGGACAGCCTCGGATTGGGTCGTCATGGTGGTCCTCGTTCTGGTCAAAGCCGTCGTCACCGCTCGCCGTGCATACCGTCGCCGTGGGCGACGTCCGCGTTGTCGGCGAGGGTCAGTTCGACAAGGTCGGGCGCGATCTCGGGGAGCACCTCGGTGGCGTAGATGTCGTCCGGGTTCACCAGGTGGCAGCGCTTGAGGTGGTGGGTGCCGCGCTGACCCGGCAGGAACTCCGGCAGCTCGGTGCGGCACAGGTCGCCCGGCACCTTGTCGACGTGCGGGCAGCGCGGGTGGAAGGGGCAGCCGGTCGGCGGGTTCAGCAGGCTCGGCGGGTTGCCGGGGATCGGCACCAGCCGGGCGTCCGTGCTGGCCGTCACGTCGGGCATGCTCGAGAGCAGGCCCCACGTGTAGGGCATCTCGGGGTGCGTCAGCAGCTCCCGGGTCGGCCCCTGCTCCACGGCGCGGCCGGCGTACATCACCAGCACCTCGTCGGCCATCTCGGCCACGACGCCGAGGTCGTGGGTGATGATGATGATCGCGGACCGGAAGTCGCGCTGGAGCTCCTGGAGAAGGTCCAGGATCTGCGCCTGCACCGTCACGTCGAGCGCGGTGGTCGGCTCGTCGGCGATGATCAGCTTCGGGTCGTTGACCAGCGCCATCGCGATCATCGCGCGCTGGCGCATGCCGCCGGAGAACTGGTGCGGGTAGTCGTCCACGCGGCTCTTGGCCTGCGGGATGCCGACCCGGTCGAGCATCTCGATGGCCTTGGCGCGGGCCTTGGACTTCGAGACGTCGTGGTGGATCCGGTAGGCCTCACCGATCTGCGCGCCGACCGAGTAGAACGGGTGCAGCGCGGTCAGCGGGTCCTGGAAGATCATCGCGACCTCGTTGCCGCGGATCTTGCGCAGCGTCTGCTCCGAGGCGCCGATGATCTCCTTGCCGTCGACCCGGATCGAGCCGGTGAGCCGCGAGCGCTTGATGTCGTGCAGCCCGAGGACCGCCATCGACGAGACGCTCTTGCCGGAGCCGGACTCCCCCACGATGCCGAGGGTCTCGCCCATCTTCACCGAGTACGACAGGTCGTTGACCGCCTTGACCAGGCCGTCGTGCGTCGGGAACTGGACGGAGAGGTTCTCCACGACGAGGAAGTCCTCGCCACCCGGAGCGGGGGTCGGCTGGCCAGCGTGCTGCTGGTCGGTCAGAAAGTCCGTCATGACATCCTCACGCGCGGGTCAAGGAAACTGTAGATCACGTCGACGAGCAGGTTCGCGACGACCACCAGCACGGCGCTGACGAGCACCGTCGCGGTGATGACCGGGAAGTCCTGGGGCGACTGGATGGAGTTCAGCGCCCACCAGCCCACGCCGTTGATGTTGAAGATCCGCTCGGTGAACACGGTGCCGGCCAGCAGCGCGGCGAAGTCGAGACCGAAGATCGTGACGATGGGGACGATCGCCGCCCGCAGGCCGTGCTTGAACACGACCTTGTTGGACTTCACGCCCTTCGCGGTGGCGGTCCGGATGTAGTCCTCGCCCAGCGTCTCGACCATGGAGCCGCGCGTGAACCGGGCGTACTGCGTGGAGAACGTGACGCCGATGACGACCCACGGCAGCAGCAGCCCCGCGAACCACGCGCCGGGGTTCTCGGTGAGTGGCGTGTAGCCGGTCGCCGGGAAGATGCTCCACTGGAGCGTGAGGAAGATCCACGCCAGGAGCGCGAACAGGTAGTACGGGACCGAGGACACCAGCAGGCTGCCGCCCACGAGGAGCCGGTCGGCCGCGGTACCACGCCAGCGCGCCGCCAGCACGCCGAGGAGGACGCCGAGCGTCAGGTAGATCATCGCGCCGCCGATGGCGATCGACAGGGTGGCGGGGTACTTCTCGAGCAGCTCGTCGGTGACCTGTCCCCGGGTGCCGTACGAGATGCCCAGGCAGGGGGCGTCGCACTCGTACTCGCTGCCGATGGTGATGGTGCGGTCGACGAAGATGCCCTTGGCGAAGGCGCCGTACTGCGTGACGACACTCTCGTTGAGACCCATCTGCTCCTCGATGAGCGCGAGGCGCTCGGCCGTGCACTTGCCGCTGGCCTCACAGACCGGTCCCGCGGGGTTGCTGGGCCCGAGGAAGAACAACGCGAAAACGAACATCGACGTCAGGACGACGACGAGGAACGACGAGATGACTCGCCGGATGATGAAGCCCGCCATGTGGCGCTTACCTCTTCCACTCTCGGTTGTGGGGTGGGTCTCGCTTCGAGACCCACCCCACAACGTCATTGGGTCAACCGGTCAGGACGGTAGTCCCTCCCATGTTGGTGCTGCTAGCTGACCCAGATGTCCTTCCAGGTCGGCATACCGAAGGTCGCATCGATGTTGTGGCCGTTGATGGCCGAGCCGTGCGTCTGGGCGACGCCGCCGTAACCGATGACGAACAGCGGGAAGTACTTCTCCTGGATCATCTTGTCGAGCTCGTTCCACGCGGCCGGCTGGTCCTCGGTCGGCATGGTGAGGATCTCGTCGATCTTCTGGTCGACCTCGGGCTCGGAGAAGACCGCGTAGTTGGAACCGAGGCCCTCCTCGTCCAGGTTGGTCGACTGCATGACCGGCGGGAACCACGAGCCGCCCGACGGCCAGTCCGAGCACCAGCCGGCGCTACGGACGTTGATGTCGGCGTCGGGGTCGGCGCGGACGGTGGAGAGGTCAGCGATCGTGCTGGCGACGGGCTTCGGGCTGAAGCCGGCCTCCTTGAGCGCACGAACCTGGACGTCCTTGGCCTTGACCGACGACGGGTCGTCGTTCGCGAAGAGCCACTTGATCTCGTAACCGGTCTCGCCGGCCTCCTCGAGGAGAGCCTTGGCCTTCGCGGTGTCGGTCGTGCCGGGCTCGTGGTCCGGGAGGGGGTTGAACTCGGCGCGCTCGGGGATGCCCGGCGGCATGAGGTTGGTGCCCCAGATGCGGGTCACGTTCTCGATCAGGCCGGCCGCGAGAGCAGCGTCCTTGTACGGGTAGGCGTAGGCGAGAGCCTGGCGAACCTTGATGTCGGTGATCTTGCGGTAGTCCGGCGCCCAGTACGAGGTGCAGGGCTGGCCACCGAGCACCAGACGGTCCTCGTGGTCGTTCTGGAACGTGCGGAAGTTCTCAGCGAGAACGTCGTCGAACGTCAGGGTGGTCTGAGCCTCGCCCTGGTCGTTCAGCATGATCTGGTCGATCTTGGTGTTGTCCGTCTGGAAGTCCATGACGTACTTGTCCGGGTACGCGGTACGGCCCGGGTCGGTGGCCGGGTCCCAGTGCGGGTTGCGCACGAGGGTCAGCGACTTCTCGGGGGTGTACTCGTCGAACATGTACGGACCGGTCGCCATCGGGTGCAGACGGTACTTGTCCGGGTCGTCCTTGCCCTCGGGGATCGGGCCGATGGCCGGGAACGCGCCCCAGTACGGCATGTCCGGGAAGGGCTTGTTCATCTTGAGGGTGAGGGTGTTGCCCTCGACCTCGACACCGGCGTACTCCGTGCCCGACTTGTAGGGGCCCTTGTACTTGTCGCCGTCGAGGAAGTAGTCGTTGCTGTAGGCAGCGCCCTCGGGGAACGACGTACGGTCGAAGGACCGCAGGATGCCGTAGCGGACGTCCTCAGCGGTGACGTCGGTGCCGTCCTCCCACTTGATGCCCTCGCGCAGCGTGAACTTCCACTCGGTGAAGTCCTCGTTGGGCGTACCCAGGTCGGTGGCCAGGTCGGGGACCAGGACCATGTCGCCGGACTCTTCGTCGTAGACGTACTGCGTCAGCGAACGCGTCACCAGGCCGCTCAGGATCGAGGCGGTGTTGACGTAGTAGGCCTCCGTGGGGTCCATGGAGTTGAGGCCGCTGAAGCTGAGGACGGTGACGGTGCCACCCTCCTTCGCCCCCTCGATCTCGACCGGTCCCTTGGCGTCGGGGTTCATTCCTGAACCCGCGGAGCCCAGCGTCTCGGCGTCGATGCCGCTGGCCCCCTCGCCACTACCCCCGTTGGTGCTTCCAGAGCCGCCACACGCAGCCAGTGCAAGCATTCCGACGGCGGTGATGGCAATGATCGGTTTCTTGAACCGCATTCCTAACCCACCCTTTCCTGGTTGGTTGTGCAATCCCGCGGTGAGTTGGTCACCGGCGAGTCTTGGGGTCGAAGGCGTCCCGGATCGAGTCGCCTAGGAGGTTGAGCGCGAGGACCAGCACCATGACGGTCACTACGGGCGCCCAGAGGTAGAGCGGGTACTCGGCGTAGGAGTTCACCGCGTCGTTGATGGTCTGCCCCAGCGAGGGGACGCCGGTGAGGCCGATGCCCAGGTAGGACAGGCCCGCCTCGGCGGCGACGTACGCCGGCAGGGTCAACGACGTGGCGACCACGATCGGCGCGACGAGGTTCGGCAGCAGCTCCTTGAACAGGATGCGCCGGGTCGGGACCCCCATGACCTGCGCGGCCTGGACGAACTCACGCTCGCGCAGGGAGAGGACCTGGCCGCGGATCAGACGCGCCAGGGCCATCCAGCCGAACACCACCAGCACGCTCACCAGCGCGATCACCTGGGCCTTCGACAGCGCCTCGAGGTTGGTGGAGAAGCGGGAGATGATGATCGGCGCCAGCGCCAGCGCGCCGAGCAGGAACGGGAACGACAGGAACAGGTCGATCACGAACGAGATCAGCCGGTCGAGCCAGCCGCGGGCGAAGCCGGCCACCAGGCCGATGCTCACGCCGATGACGGTGGAGAGGATCGTCGCGGCGGCCGCCACGGAGAGCGACGTCCGGATTCCGTACAGCAGCCTGGCCAGGTTGTCGTACCCGGTGCGCGGGGCGAGGCCGAGCGGGTGCTCCCACGTGAATGGGTAGTACGGCGGTCCGATGGCCGGGAAGGTGTCGAAGGACAGCACCTCGCTCGGACGAGGCGACGCCGGGTCGGAGTTGTCCGGGTAGATCCCCCACAGGCTGCAGATGAGCGGAGCGAACAGGCCCATCAGGATCAGCAGCAGCACGACGGCCGAGGAGATGACGGCGACCTTGTCCTTGCGAAGGCGCTCGAACGCGATGCGCGTCGGGGACTTGCCGGCGATCTTCTTGTCGACCGGCTCGCCGGGCGGAAGCTCGTGCTCGAGCTGCTCCAGGTCCGCAGTAGTCATTGACACCTATTCCTCACGTGGTGGCCTGTTTCACAGCCGGAGTGGACTCTAATCCACCGGTTGTTTCAACCCGGCGCATGGCAGATAACGATCTGATACCGGCCGACCCCCCTTCGTTCGCTGAGCGAACAGGGGGCGCGGCACGCACGACAACGCGCCACGACTCACCGGTTCGGAGAGTCGTGGCGCGCCGTGCCGGGGCGGTCGCGGGGACCGGTTCCCGGCGTGTCGTGCCTTGTCGTGGCGGGGCGGAGTGGGCCTCAGCCCTGCTGCTTCTCCCCCACCTCGTCCTTCGTGGACCTCACGCCCTTGGCGTCCTTAGACATCGGCGCGTCGACGCCCGCCTCGGCCCGCTGGGCCGCGGTGATCGGCGCCGGGGCGGCGGTCAGCGGGTCGTAGCCCGCGCCCGTCTTCGGGAAGGCGATCACGTCGCGGATCGAGTCCGTGCCGGAGAGCAGGGCACAGATCCGGTCCCACCCGAACGCGATGCCGCCGTGCGGCGGGGCGCCGTACTTGAACGCCTCGAGCAGGAACCCGAACTTCTCCTCGGCCTCGGCCTCGCCGATGCCCATCGTCGCGAAGACCCGCTTCTGCACGTCCTCGCGGTGGATACGGATCGAACCGCCACCGATCTCGTTGCCGTTGCAGACGATGTCGTAGGCGTAGGCGAGCGCCTCGCTCGGGTCCACGTCGAAGGTGTCCAGGCACTCGGGCTTGGGCGCGGTGAAGGCGTGGTGGACCGCGGTCCAGGCGCCACTGCCGACCGCGACGTCACCCGCGGCGGTCGCCTCGTCGGTCGGCTCGAACAGCGGGGCGTCGACGATCCAGACGAACTTCCACGCCGACTCGTCGATCAGGCCGACGCGCCGGCCGATCTCGAGCCGCGCGGCGCCGAGCAGGCCGCGCGAGTGCTTGCCGGGGCCGGCGGCGAAGAACACCGCGTCGCCGGGCTTCGCGCCCACGTGGTCGGCGAGTCCGGCCCGTTCGGTCTCGCTGAGGTTCTTGGCGACCGGGCCGCCGAGCTCACCGTCCGCACCCACGAGCACGTAGGCCAGGCCCCGCGCCCCGCGCTGCTTGGCCCACTCCTGCCAGGCGTCGAGCTGCTTGCGCGGCTGGTCCGCGCCGCCGGGCATGACCACCGCGCCGACGTACGGCGCCTGGAACACGCGGAACGGGGTGTCCTTGAAGTAGTCGGTGCACTCGACGAGCTCGAGGCCCATCCGCAGGTCGGGCTTGTCGGTGCCGAAGCGGCGCATCGACTCCTCGTAGCTGATCCGCGGGATCGGCGTCTCGATCTCGACCCCGATCAGCGCCCACAGCGCGCGGAGGATCTCCTCGGACAGCGCGATCACGTCGTCCTGCTCGACGAAGCTCATCTCGAGGTCGAGCTGGGTGAACTCCGGCTGCCGGTCGGCGCGGAAGTCCTCGTCGCGGTAGCAGCGCGCGATCTGGTAGTAGCGCTCCATGCCGGCGACCATCAGCAGCTGCTTGAACAGCTGCGGGCTCTGCGGCAGGGCGTACCAGCTGCCCGGCTGCAGGCGCGCGGGGACCAGGAAGTCGCGGGCACCCTCGGGCGTGGAGCGGGTCAGGGTCGGAGTCTCGACCTCGACGAAACCTTGAGAGTCGAGCACCTCGCGGGCCGCGCGGTTGACCTGGCTGCGCAGCCGCAGCGCCGCCGCGGGACCCGAGCGCCGCAGGTCGAGGTACCGGTGCTTGAGGCGCACCTCCTCCCCCACCTGGACGTGCTCGTCGATCGGGAACGGCAGCGGCGCGGCCTCGCTGAGCACCTCCACGTCGGCGGCGATCACCTCGATGTCGCCGGTGGGCAGGTGCGGGTTGGCGTTGCCCTCGGGCCGCTTGGCGACCTCGCCGGTGATCTTGAGGCAGTACTCCGAACGCAGGTGGTGCGCCACCTCCTCGTCGCGGACGACGACCTGCACCACTCCGGAGCCCTCCCGGAGGTCGAGGAAGGCGACGCCTCCGTGGTCGCGCCGTCGGCCGACCCACCCGGCCAGGGTGACGGTCTCTCCGACGTGGTCGGCCCGGAGGCTTCCGGCGTCATGCGTGCGGATCACGAGTGCTGCTCCTTGTCTGGGGACTGCTGGGTGAGGACGGCGGGGACGAGGTCCTCGGCGGGAGGCTGCCAGGTGGCCGGGTCCGCGGGCGTCTGCTCGCCGCTGCGGATGTCCTTGACCTGGTGGTCGGTGGCGGCGCCGTTCTCGTCGGCACCGAAGAACCACACGAAGGGGATGCCCCGCCGCTCGGCGTAGCGGATCTGCTTGCCGAACTTCTGCGGCGCGGCGGCCACCTCGGCGGGCACGCCGCCCGCGCGCAGCTGCTGGGCGACCGCGTCGCTGAGCGGTCGGGACGCCTCGTCGGGGAGCGCCACGAGTACGGCGGAGGGGACCGCCCGGCTTCCGGCGAGCACACCGCGGCTGAGCAGCGGCACGAGCGTGCGAGAGATGCCGAACGAGATCCCGACGCCCGGGTAGGTGGTCTTGCCGTCCGAGGCGAGCGCGTCGTACCGGCCGCCGCCGCCCACGGACTTGAGGAACTCGAAGCCCTCCATGAAGATCTCGAAGACCGTGCCCGTGTAGTAGTCCAGGCCGCGCGCCAGGCTCAGGCTCGCCTCGACGCTGAACCGGTCCCCGTTCACCGAGGAGCACCCCTCGACCACGGCGGCGAGCTCCTCGAGCCCCCTCGTGAGCAGGTCGTGCTCCACGCCGAGCGCGCGCACCTGGTCCACGAACGAGGTGTCGCGGGCGCTGATCTCGGCCAGGGACAGGCACTGCTTGGCCTGCTCCTCGGAGAGACCGGCCTCCGCGACCAGCATCTCCGCGACCGTCGTGGACGGCAGCTTGTCGAGCTTGTCGACGATCCGGATCACCTCGGCCGGGTCCGACGCGCCGATCCCGCGGTAGAACCCCTCGATGAGCTTGCGGTTGTTCACCCGCAGCTTCATCGGCGGAAGGGGAAGCACGGAGAGCGCCTCGGCCATGACCCGCGCCACCTCGATGTCGAAGTGGAAGGGCAGCTCGTCCTTCATGACGACGTCGATGTCGGCTTGGGCGAACTCGCGGTAGCGCCCTTCCTGGGGCCGCTCCCCCCGCCAGGCCTTCTGGATCTGGTAGCGCCGGAAGGGGAACTCGAGCTTGCCGGCGTTCTCCAGCACGTAGCGCGCGAACGGCACGGTCAGGTCGAAGTGCAGGCCGATGCCCGCGTCGGTGTCAGCCTGCTCCGGGTCGGCCTGCAGCCGGCGCAGGACATAGACCTCCTTGGAGGTCTCGCCCTTGCGCAGCAGGTTGTCGAGGGGCTCGACCGCGCGGGTCTCGACGGGGGCGAAGCCGTGCAGCTCGAAGGTACGGCGCAGCGAGTCGGTGACGCGCTGCTCCACGAACTTCTGCTCGGGCAGCAGCTCGGGAAACCCGCTCAGGGGGGTGGGTTTGCTCATCGGTCCTAGAGGCCTCTGGTGGGGGAAGGTGTCGACTCGCCCGGGTCGCGGACGAGGTCGAGGAGGTAGGGGTTGGTGGCGCGCTCGCGCGCGATGCTGGTCTGCTCACCGTGGCCGGGCAGCACGACGATGTCGTCGCGCAGCGGCAGCACCTTGGTGGCCAGGCTCCGCAGCATCGTCGGATGGTCGCCGCCGGGGAGGTCGGTCCGGCCGATGGAGCCGGCGAAGAGCAGGTCCCCGGAGAACATGATCTCGGCGACGTCCTGCTCGTCGTACGGCGTCCGGAAGGTGACCGAGCCGGGGGTGTGCCCCGGGGTGTGGTCCACGAGGAACTCGAGGCCGGCGAGCTCGAGGGTCTGCCCGTCGCCGAGCTCGGACACCTCGTCGGGCTCCGCGAACTCGTACTTCCCGCCCAGCAGCATCCCGGCGGTCTCGCGCGACATCCCCGCCATCGGGTCGCTCAGCAGGTGCCGGTCGGCCGGGTGGATGTACGCCGTGGCGTCGTACGTGCCGGAGACCGGGGCCACGCACCACATGTGGTCGATGTGCCCGTGGGTCACCAGCACGGAGACGGGCTTCAGATTGTGCTCGCGCACCACCCCCGCCACGCCGTCGGCGGCGTCCTTCCCGGGGTCGACGACGACGCACTCCTGACCGGGACCGGTCGCGACGACGTAGCAGTTGGTCCCCCAGGGACCGGCCGGAAAGCCTGCAATCAGCACGCGTGCCTTCTCCTGCACATCTCGGGGTGCGTCGGGGACGCATGGGACCCCCGAAGCCTACCGAGGGGTCGTCCGGCCGCGTTAACCGTGTGGGTCGGGGCCGTTATGCGCTTGTAGCCGTAATCCCGTGCTTGGACCGGCTCCCCCGACCTAGACTCACCTGCCGTGGTCTCAACGAGGCGCGCCAGCGCGTGGACCGACCACGGGTCAGACGGTGTGGCCGCTTCGCGTGGGGGAACTGACTACGATGCTGTAGCAGTGGACCGCACCCTGACACTGATAGAGGTAACCCGGTGAACAGCTCCGACAGCGACCAGGCAACAGACCAGTGGGGTCGCGTGTCCGAGGACGGCTCGGTCTTCGTCCGCACGGCGGACGGTGAGCGCAAGGTCGGTCAGATGCCCGACGCCACGGGCGAGGAGGCGCTGGCGTTCTACACCAAGCGGTTCGACGACCTCGCCTTCGAGGTGGAGCTGCTCGAGCAGCGGGTGAAGAGCGGTGCGCTGGCTCCCGACGAGGCGACCGCCGCGGTCAAGCAGGTGCACGCCACGATCGTCGACGCCCAGGCCGTGGGCGACCTCGCCGGGCTCGACGCCCGGCTGCAGGCGCTGAACTCCACGATCGAGGAGCGCCGCGAGCAGCGGAAGGCCGAGCGGGCCAAGCGCGTCGAGGAGGCCCGGGTCGCCAAGGAGCGGATCGCCGGCGAGGCCGAGACGATCTCCGAGAGCAACGACTGGCGCAACGGGGCCAACCGGATGCGCGATCTGCTGGAGGAGTGGAAGGCGCTCCCCCGCCTGGACAAGAGCACCGACGACGCCCTGTGGCGCCGGTTCTCCACCGCCCGTACGACGTACACCCGCCGCCGCAAGTCGCACTTCTCCGAGCTGAACGAGAAGCGCGACTCCGCCCGCGTGATCAAGGAGCGGCTCGTCGTCGAGGCCGAGGCGCTCGCGGGTTCCACCGAGTGGGGCCCGACGTCGGGCAAGTACCGCGAGCTCATGCGGCAGTGGAAGGCGGCCGGTCCGGCGCCGAAGGGCGTCGACGACCAGCTGTGGAAGCGTTTCCGCGGCGCGCAGGACCAGTTCTTCGGCGCGCGCGACGCCGCCAACGCCGAGCTCGACCGCGAGTTCGCGGCGAACGCGGAGAAGAAGGAGGCCCTGCTCGTCGAGGCCGAGGCCCTCGTCCCGGTCACCGACCTGCGCGTGGCCAAGGAGGCCTTCCGCGACCTGGCCGAGCGCTGGGACGCTGCCGGCAAGGTTCCCCGCGACCGGATGAAGGACCTCGAGGGCCGGATGCGCAAGGTCGAGCAGGCCATCCGCGGAGTCGAGGACGACCAGTGGCGGCGCTCTAACCCCGAGGCCCGCGCCCGCGCCGCGGACACCGTCGCCCAGCTCGAGTCCTCCATCGCGGAGCTCGAGGCCAAGCGCGACAAGGCCGCCGCGGCCGGGAACACCCGCAAGGCCGACGAGCACGCGAGCGCCATCGAGGCCCGCCGCTCCTGGCTCACCGAGGCGCAGAAGGCGCTGGAGGAGTTCTCCGGCTGAGGCTGCCGAGCGCCGTACCGCACGCTGTGTCGAGCGGGCCGACCCCGTCGGGTCGGCCCGCTCGGTGTCTTCTGGCGTGGTGTGTGACGGAGGCGGGTGGCGGGGTACGACGCCGCGTGCGGTCGGCAACGGGGCCGGGTTACCGGCGCTGATGGCGGCGGGGTGGCGGGTACGGCGCCACGTGCGGTCGGCCCGCTCGAGTGCCGCTCCTGGTTCGCCCGGGCCAGAACAGCTCATGTGCGCCGTTGCGGCCCCGATCCGGTGCCGTTCGCGGGCCAGAACAGCGCACGTGCGCTCTTGCGGCCCCGGTCCGGCCGGGGCAGCTGTGTCGGGGCGCCGTGCATTGCTGCCCGACCCCAACGTCACATGTGTTCTGTTGTGACACGGTGCGGCGCGGAATCGGTGTCACGACGGCGCACGTGCGCTCGTGCGGCCCCGGACTGTCCGGGGCAACTGTGGCGCCGCGCCTCTGCTGCCCCGACCCGAACGGCACATGTTGTGCTGTTGTGACACGGTCGGCCGCGGAATCGGCGCCACAAAGGCGCACGTGCGCTGTTGTGACCCCGGTCTGGCCGGGGCTGCTGTGTCGGGGCGCCGCGCATTCTGCTCCCCCAACCCGAACGGCACATGTGTGCTGTTGTGACACGGTCGGCCGCGGAATCGGTGTCACAACGGCACACGTGTGCCGTTGTGTCGGTCCCCTGGCCCGGCGAGGCGGCCGCGAACGACCCAGCGGGTACGGCGCCGCGGCTACTGCGTCACGCGGTAGGCGTCGAACACGCCGTCGACCGACCGGACCGCCTTGAGGACGTGGCCGAGGTGCTTGGGGTCGCCCATCTCGAAGGTGAACCGGGACTTCGCGACACGGTCCCGGGTGGTCTGCAGCGACGCGGCCAGGATGTTCACGTGCACGTCGGAGAGCACCTTGGTGATGTCCGAGAGCAACCGGGCCCGGTCGAGCGCCTCGACCTGGATGTTCACCAGGAACATCGACTGCGCGGTCGGCGCCCACTCCACCTCGACGAGCCGCTCGGGCTGCGACTTGAGGCTGGAGGCGTTCGTGCAGTCGGCACGGTGCACGGAGACGCCCGCGCCGCGCGTGACGAAGCCGAGGATCGCATCGCCCGGCACCGGCGTGCAGCACTTGGCGAGCTTGACCCACACGTCGGAGATCCCGCGCACGATGACACCGGCGTCGCCGCCCGCGGACTGCTTGGCCCGGGCCCGTTCGCTGGTGATCCGGACACCCTCGGCGAGGTCCTCCGCGGCACCCTCCTCGCCGCCGTACAGGTCGATGACCCGGCGTACGACGGTCTGGGCGCCCAGGTTGCCCTCGCCGACCGCGGCGTAGAGCGCGGACACGTCGGAAAGCCGCATCTCGGTGGCCACGGTGCTCAACGTCTCGTGGGTGAGCACCCGCTTGAGCGGCTGCCCCTCCTTGCGCATCAGCCGGGCGATCTGCTCCTTGCCCTGCTCGATGGCCTCCTCGCGGCGCTCCTTGGTGAACCACTGGCGGATCTTGTTGCGGGCGCGCGGGGACTTCACGAACGCGAGCCAGTCGCGGGACGGTCCGGCGTTCGGCGCCTTGGAGGTGAACACCTCGACCACGTCGCCGTTGTCGAGCGTCGACTCCAGCGGCACCAGCCGGCCGTTGACGCGGGCACCGATGGTGCGGTGCCCGACCTCGGTGTGGATCGCGTAGGCGAAGTCGATCGGCGTGGACCCGGTCGGCAGCGCCATCACGTCGCCGCGCGGGGTGAACACGTACACCTCGGCGGAGTTGATCTCGAAGCGCAGCGACTCCAGGAACTCCCCCGGGTCCTCGGTCTCCTGCTGCCAGTCGAGCAGCTGGCGGACCCAGGCCATGTCGGAGCTGCTCGTCTCGCGGGTCACCAACGACCGGTCGGTGTCGGTGCCGGAGCGCACGTCCTCCTTGTACTTCCAGTGTGCGGCGACGCCGTACTCCGCGCGGCGGTGCATGGCGAAGGTGCGGATCTGCAGCTCGACGGGCTTGCCCTGGAGACCGATCACCGTGGTGTGCAGCGACTGGTACATGTTGAACTTCGGCATCGCGATGAAGTCCTTGAACCGCCCCGCGACCGGGTTCCACCGGGAGTGCAGGACGCCGAGCACCGCGTAGCAGTCGCGGTCGGACTCGACCAGGATCCGGATGCCCACCAGGTCGTAGATGTCGGAGAACTCGCGTCCTCGCACGATCATCTTCTGGTAGATCGAGTAGTAGTGCTTCGGCCGTCCGGTGACGACCGCCTTGATCTTCGCCTCGCGCAGGTCGTTCTCGACCTGGGAGATCACCTGGGCCAGGAACTGGTCACGCGACGGCGCCCGCTCGGCGACCAGCCGCACGATCTCGTCGTAGATCTTCGGGTGCAGGGTCGCGAACGCGAGGTCCTCGAGCTCCCACTTGATGGTGTTCATGCCCAGCCGGTGGGCCAGGGGCGCGAAGATCTCCAGGGTCTCGCGGGCGATCCGCTCCTGCTTGTCCTGCTTGAGGTAGCGCAGCGTGCGCATGTTGTGCAGGCGGTCGGCGAGCTTGATGACCAGGACCCGGATGTCCCGGCTCATCGCGACGATCATCTTGCGGATCGTCTCGGCCTGGGCGGAGTCGCCGTACTTGACCTTGTCCAGCTTGGTCACGCCGTCGACGAGCAGCGCGACCTCCTCGCCGAAGTCGTTGCGCAGCTCGGCCAGGGTGTACGACGTGTCCTCGACCGTGTCGTGGAGCAGCGCCGCGCAGATCGTCGACTCGGTCATGCCGATCTCGGCCAGGATCGTGGCGACGGCGAGCGGGTGGGTGATGTACGGGTCGCCGCTCTTGCGGGTCTGCGTGCCGTGCGCCTTCTCGGCGACCAGGTAGGCCCGCTCGATCAGCGCCAGGTCGGCCTTGGGGTGGTTCGCCCGCACCACCCGGAACAGCGGCTCGAGCACCGGGTTGCCGGCCGTGGACTTGGTCGCCATCCGGGCGAGCCGGGCGCGCATCCGGCGACCGGACGGCCCTCCCGGCGCGGGGGCGGGACGAGCCTCGGGCGTGCGGGCAGGCGTGTCCGGCGCGTCCACCTCGGGACTCGCGCCTCGCTCGTCAGCCACTGGCCACCCCTGCTCCCGTTCCGAACTCCCAGTCTATGCCTCGCCGCCTGAGCGGCAGGGCCCACGCGAGCCGACGCGGCGCAGGGTCGCGTCGTCCCCCGCGGTCAGACGGTCTTGACCGCCCGGAACGGCAGGTCCCCGACCGCCGCCCGGCCGGGCAGGAACGACAGCTCCATGAGTACGGCGACCCCGGCGACCCGACCGCCGCACTGCTCGATGAGCTTCGCGGTCGCGGCGACCGTGCCCCCGGTGGCCAGCACGTCGTCGACGATCAGGACGCGCTCGCCCTCGCGGATCGAGTCGCGGTGCAGCTCGAGCGTGGCGCTGCCGTACTCGAGGTCGTACTCGACGGCGTGCGTGGGACCTGGCAGCTTGCCCGCCTTGCGGACCGGGATGAACCCGGCGCCGAGCGCGAGCGCCACCGGGGCCGCGAGGATGAACCCGCGGGCCTCCATCCCGACCACCTTGTCCACGATCACGGCGCCGTCGGCGTCACGACCGGACCGGGCGAGCGTCTCGATCACCGCCGAGAACCCGTCGTGGTCCGCGAGCAGCGGGGTGATGTCCTTGAACACCACACCCGGCTCCGGGAAGTCCGGGATGTCGCGGATCAGCGTGTCGAGGTGCCCCTGGAGCCACGCGTCGTGCGCCTCGCGCTCCGTCTCGGTCATCTCCGGGCTCACTTCTTGCCGCGCTGCGAGCGGGGTTTGCGCGAGGGCTGCGCCCGCTTCGCCGACGCGGAGTTGCTGACCGCGCGCGACGCGGGCCGCTCCCCCGCGGTGTAGCGCGGGGCCCGGCCGGAGCCGACCGCACTCGGCGCGACGTCGTCCTCCACCTCGTCGCGGTCGTCACCCGTGGGCTCGTCGTGCACCGGCATGTCGTCGGTGAAGACCGGGACGGCGGCGTACCGGTCGACCTCGTGGTGGCGCGCCCGGGTGGTGGCCCGGGCGTCGCCGCGCTGGATCGCGGGCTCGCGCATCTTCAGCTGCACCAGCAGCGGAGTGGCGATGAAGATCGACGAGTAGGCACCCGCGGCCATGCCGACGAACAGCGCGAGCGCGAGGTCCTTCAACGCGCCCGAGCCCAGGGTCACCACGCCGGCGTAGAGCAGCGCGCCGACCGGCAGCAGCGCCACGATCGACGTGTTGATCGACCGGACCAGGGTCTGGTTGACCGCCAGGTTCGCGGCCTCGCGGTAGGTCTTCCGCGAGCGGGAGAGGTTCTTGGTGTTCTCCCGGACCTTGTCGAAGACCACGACCGTGTCGTAGAGCGAGAAGCCGAGGATCGTCAGCACACCGGTCACGGTGGCCGGGGTGACCTCGAAGCCGGAGATCGCGTAGACACCCACCGTGATCACCACGTCGTGGACGAGGGCGACCAGCGCGGCCACCGACATCTTCCACTCGCGGAAGTAGGCCCAGATGAAGAGCACGACGAGCACGGTGAAGACACCGAGGCCGATCAGCGCGCGGTCGGCGACCTGCTGGCCCCAGGTGGCGCCGATGGCGGCCTGGCTGATGTCGTCCTCGCCGACGCCGGCGGCCTCCTGGATCGCCTCCGACACCGCGGTCGCGTCGTCGTTGTCGGGCATCGGCTCGGTCTGCACCCGGATGGTGTCGGTGCCCGAGGTGTTCACGATCGGCGCCGAGGCCGCGTCGATGCCGGTGCCGACCACGGCGTCGCGGATGTCCTCCACGGCCTGCTGGTCGGCCTCACCGGGCGCCATCGCGACGCGGTACTCCACACCGCCCTCGAACTCGATGCCCATGTTCAGGCCCTTGAAGTACAGCCCGGCCACCGCGACCAGCACGATGATCCCGGAGATGGTGTACCAGAGCATCCGGCGGCCGACGAAGTCGATGGAGACGTCGCCCTCGTAGAGCGCGTTCCCGAGACGAGACATCTTGCCCATCAGGCGTTCCCTCCAGCCGTGCGAGGACGGCGGACTCCGGGGAGCCGGTCCAGCCCGAGGTTCTCCGCATCCAGCCCGGACAGCTTGTGCCCGTTGTAGAAGAAGGGGAACCGGGCCAGCCACGACACCATCGGCTTGGTGAAGAAGAAGAAGACCACGATGTCGATGATCGTGCTGATGCCCAGCGCGAACGCGAAGCCCTTCACGACACCGATGGCGAAGATGTAGAGCACCACGGCGGCGAGCAGCGAGACCGCGTCGGCGGCGAGGCAGGTGGCCCGGGCGCGGACCCAGCCCGCCTCGACGGCCACGCGCATCGACTTCCCGTCGCGCATCTCGTCACGTATCCGCTCGAAGTAGACGATGAACGAGTCCGCGGTGATACCCACCGCCACGATCAGGCCGGCGATGCCGGGCAGCGTGAGGGTGAACCCGACCGCCTCGCTCATCACCAGCACCGTGGCGTAGGTGACCGCGGCGGCCACCATCAACGAGGCGAAGACGACCAGGCCGAGGCCGCGGTAGTAGATCAGGCAGTAGACGAGCACCAGGGCGAGGCCGACGAGTCCGGCCCAGATGCCCGCGGCGAGCTGGTCGGAGGCCAGCGACGGCCCCTCCTCGGTGACGACGGGGGCGGTGAACTTCAGCGGCAGGGCGCCGTACTTGAGGCTGTTCGCCAGCGTCTGCGCCTCCTCCTGGGTGAAGTCGCCGCTGATCTGGGCGTTGCCGCCGGGGATCGGCTGGTTCACCTGCGGCGCGGAGATGACCTCGCCGTCGAGCACGATGGCGAACTGCTGACCGGTGCCCGCGAGCTGCTGGGTCACGTCGGCGAAGCTCTGCCGCGCGGTGCTGTCGAACGACAGGTCCACGACGTAGCCGACCTGGCCCTGCGGGATGCCGGAGCTGGCGTCCTTGAGCTGGGTGCCCTCGATCACCGCCGCCGACAGCAGGTACTTCGTGCCGTTCTCGTCGCAGGTGAGCAGCGGCTGGGCCTTCACGTCCTTGACGGGAGCAGCCACCTTGCCCTGCGCGGGGCAGGTGAAGGACTGGAACTTGGTGAGCCACTCGGAGCCGGGGTTGTTCATCCAGGCCAGGGGCTGGTCGACGGGCGCGCCCTTCGCGGGGGTCGCCTGGCCCGGGACCGGCTGGCCGGGCAGCGGCTGCGCGGAGGTCCCGGCACTGGGGCTGGCCGCGGCCGACGGCGAGGCGGCGGGAGCCGTCTTGTCGGCGCTCAGCAGCCCGCCGGAGAGCGCACGGCCTCTCGGCGAGGCGGACGCGGACGGCTTCGGGGTCGCCTTGCCCGACGGCTCGGCGGAGGGGGCGGCACTGCCCGAGGCGCTCGGCGACGCGGCACCGCTGGGGCCGGTGCTCGGCTGGGGCGCGGGGACACCGGGCGCCGCGGCGGCGACCAGGCGGAACCGCAGCTGCGCGGTCTGCTTGACCGTGTCGACGAGGTCCTTCCGGTTCTGCCCGGGGATCTCGACGATGATGTTGCGGTCTCCCTGCGTGGCGACCTCGGCCTCGGACACGCCGCTGCCGTTCACCCGGCTGTCGATGATGCCGGCGGCCTCCTCGAGCTTCTCCGGGGTGACCGCGTCACCGGTCTCGGTGCTCGCCTCGAGCGTGATCCGGGTACCGCCCTGGAGGTCCAGGCCGAGCTTCGGCTTCCAGCTGCCACCGAGCGCCACCGCGCCGAACAGGACGGCGATGACCATCCCGAAGACGATGAGCGTGCGCCCGGGGCGGGACGCTTTTGTCGCCACTGCTATGTGCTCCTCACATGCCGGACCGAGAGGTCCAGAAGTCTGTTACTGCTCGTCGGTGGCGCTGGGCGACTCGTCGGCGGCCGCGGGCGGCGGGGCCGGCGATACCGGCTCCTCGACGACCCGGACGACGGCCTGCCGGGCGACCTTCACCACGGTGCCGGGGGCAAGCTCGAGCCGCAGGGTGTCGTCGGCGACGTCCACCACGGTGCCGTAGATCCCCGAGCCCAGCATGACCTGGGATCCGGGGGCGACCTGCGACTGGATCGTCCTCATCTCCTGCTGGCGCTTGCGGGCCGGCCGGATCACGAGGAACCAGAAGGCGACGACGATGAGCAGGAGGGGAAAGATCCCGGCCAGATCCTCTGGCGACACGGTGACTCCTCAGGAGATGTTTGGGGGCATGCCACGAGGCCGGACCAAACGGCCGACGGTGAAGTCTAACTGCCGTTCCTGAGTGGTGTTGCGCACACAGCCGGGGCATACGTCACGAATGCGTATCGGGCGGGCGCCCGTCAGTCGTCGGTGAACAGGTCCGCCTCGGCGGCCGACACACCCTGCGCCCCGCTGAACGCCGCGGTGGACGGCACCGCGAGCCCGAGGTGCTGCCAGGCCGCGGGGGTGGCCACCCGGCCCCGAGGAGTACGGGCGAGCAGGCCGGAACGGACCAGGAACGGCTCGGCGACCTCCTCCACCGTCTCCCGCTCCTCCCCCACGGCCACCGCCAGGGTGCTGACCCCCACGGGACCCCCGCCGAATCGGCGGCAGAGCACGTCGAGCACGGCCCGGTCGAGCCGGTCGAGACCGGACTGGTCTACCTCGTAGAGGTCGAGCGCGCGGTGCGCGATCTCCAGGGTGACGGTGCCGTCGGCGCGGACCTGGGCGTAGTCGCGGACCCGGCGGAGCAGCCGGTTGGCGATCCGCGGGGTCCCGCGGGAGCGGGAGGCGATCTCGCCGGCACCGCCGTCGGTCAGCGTGACGCCGAGCAGCCCCGCGGAGCGGCGCACGATCAGGTCGAGGTCGGCGGGCTCGTAGAACTCGAGGTGGGCGGTGAACCCGAACCGGTCGCGCAGCGGGCTGGGCAGCAGGCCGGCACGCGTGGTGGCACCGACCAGGGTGAACGGCGGGATCTCCAGCGGGATGGCGGTGGCGCCGGGGCCCTTGCCGATGACGACGTCGACCCGGAAGTCCTCCATCGCCATGTAGAGCATCTCCTCGGCGGGCCGCGACATCCGGTGGATCTCGTCGACGAAGAGCACGTCGCCGTCGTTCATCCCCGACAGGATCGCGGCCAGGTCGCCGGCGTGGGTGATCGCCGGGCCGGAGGTCAGCCGCAGCGGGCTCGACATCTCCGCGGCGATGATCATCGCGAGCGTGGTCTTGCCCAGCCCGGGCGGACCGGAGAGCAGGACGTGGTCGGGGGCCCGGTTACGCCCGCGGGCGGCCTCGAGCACCAGGGAGAGCTGCTCGCGCACCCGCTCCTGGCCGATCACCTCGTCGAGGGAGCGGGGGCGCAGAGCCGCCTCGACCGCGCGCTCGTCGCCCTCGGCCTCGGCGGTCACCAGCGCCCGGCTCTCGACGTAGTCGGTCTCCGCGGCGTCGTAGTCCGCCTCGGTCGTCCTCCTGCTGCGCTCGGTCACCGGGTCAGGCCTTGCTCAGCGTCCGGAGCGCGGCGCGCAGCAGCGCGGCCACGTCGGGCGAGGGCGCGCTCCCGGCCTCGGGGGCGACCGCCTCGACGGCCTTCTCGGCCTCCTTGGCCGACCAGCCGAGGCCGACCAGCCCGGCGTGCACCTGGTCGCGCCACGGCTCCGCGGCCGCCGCCGGGGCGGTGCGCGCGGACGCGCTGCCGACGGGGGCGCCGATCCGGTCCTTGAGCTCGAGGATGATCCGCTGGGCGCCCTTCTGCCCGATGCCGGGCACCGTGGTGAGCGCCTTGACGTCCTCGGTGGTGACCGCGCGGCGGAGCTCGTCGGGCGAGTGCACCGCCAGCATCGCCTGGGCCAGCTTGGGGCCCACCCCGCTGGCGGTGAGCAGCATCTCGAAGACCGACTTCTCGTCCTCGTCGATGAACCCGAACAGGGTCAGCGACTCCTCGCGGACGATCATGCTCGTCGGGAGCGTCGCCTCGGCGCCGGTGCGCAGCTGGGCCAGCGTGCCCGGGGTGCAGTTCAGCTCGAGGCCGACTCCCCCGACCTCGAGCACCGCAGAGCTCAGGGTCAGCCCGGCGACGGTTCCTCTCACGAACGCGATCAACGTGCTCTCCTCCCGGCCGCGGCGACCGCGGCCTCGATCCTGCTCTGGGCGGCGCCGCGCCAGATGTGGCAGATGGCCAGCGCCAGGGCGTCCGCGGCGTCCGCGGGCTTGGGGGTCTGGGTGAGCCGGAGCAGCCGGGTGACCATGATCCCGATCTGCGCCTTGTCGGCGCGGCCGCTGCCGCTGACCGCGGCCTTGACCTCGCTCGGGGTGTGCAGGGCGACCGGGATCCCGCGCTTGGCGGCGGCCACCATGGCGATCCCGCTGGCCTGCGCGGTGCCCATCACCGTGCTCACGTTGTGCTGGCTGAACACCCGCTCCACGGCGACCGCGTCGGGCTCGTGCACGTCCAGCCAGTGCTCGACCTCGGCCTCGATCCGGCACAGCCGCAGCGGGACGGCCATGTCGGCGGGGGTCCGCACGACGCCGACGTCGAGCATGTGCAGCGGCCGTCCGACCGAGCCCTCGACGACGCCGAGACCGCAGCGGGTCAGCCCCGGGTCGATCCCGAGCACGCGCACGACGCTCCCCTTCCGGCCGGCCAGCAGTGTCCGAACATGTGTTCGGACAAACCTAACCGAGCCGCCCGCCCATCCTCGGCGCGACACTCCGCCGCACGGAGGAGTCGGCGGGGGGCGGGGAGACGGGAATCACGCGTCGAGGGCCGCCATGACGTCCTCGGGCACGTCGAAGTTGCCGAAGACGTTCTGCACGTCGTCGAGGTCCTCGAGCGCCTCGACGAGGCGGAACACCTTGCCGGCGCCGTCCTGGTCGACCTCGACGGTCATCGTCGGGACGAAGGACGCCTCCGCCGAGTCGTAGTCGACGCCGGCGGCCTGCAGCGCAGTGCGCACCGCGACCAGGTCGGTCGCCTCGCTGATCACCTCGAAGGAGTCCCCGATGTCGTTGACCTCCTCGGCACCGGCGTCGAGCGTCGCCTCGAGGACGTCGTCCTCGGAGACGTCCTTGCCGTCTTGGGACTTCGCGACGATCACGACGCCCTTGCGGTTGAACATGTAGGACACCGAGCCCGGGTCGGCCAGGTTGCCGCCGTTACGGCTGATGGCGGTGCGGACCTCCATCGCGGCCCGGTTCCGGTTGTCGGTGAGGCACTCGATCAGCAGCGCGACGCCGCTGGGGCCGTAGCCCTCGTACATGATCGTCTGGTAGTCCGCTCCGCCGGCCTCGGCGCCCGAGCCGCGCTTGACGGCGCGGTCGATGTTGTCGTTGGGGACCGACGACTTCTTGGCCTTCTGGATCGCGTCGTACAGCGTCGGGTTCCCGGCGGGGTCACCACCGCCCATCCGCGCCGCGACCTCGACGTTCTTGATCAGCTTCGCGAAGAGCTTGCCGCGCCGAGCGTCGATGACGGCCTTCTTGTGCTTCGTGGTCGCCCATTTGGAGTGGCCAGACATGAAGAGTTGCCCCTACTTCCGCTTCGCAGGTGAACCGTCCGCCGCGTCCAGCCTCGACTGGACCATCCCGACGAACAGAGCGTGCATTCTGTGGTCCCCGGTGATCTCGGGGTGGAACGACGTGGCGAGCAGGTTCGCCTGCCGAACGGCGACGATCCTACCCACCGCCTCCCCGCTGGCGATGCGGGCGACGACCTCCACCTCCTGCCCGACCTTCTCCACCCAGGGCGCCCGGATGAACAGCGCGTGGAACGGGACGGCAAGGTCCTCCACGTCGAGGTCGGCCTCGAAGGAGTCGACCTGGCGGCCGAACGCGTTGCGCCGGACGACGACGTCGAGCCCGCCGATCGTCTCCTGGCCGGGCACGCCACCCTCGATCTGGTCGGCGAGCATGATCATCCCCGCGCAGGTGCCGTACGCCGGCAGGCCGTTCCGGATCGCCTCGCGCAGCGGCTCGAACATGTCGAAGGTGCGGGCGAGCTTGTACATGGTCGTCGACTCGCCGCCGGGCAGGATGATGCCGTCGAGGTCGGCGAGCTCACGGGGACGTCGCACGGGTACGGCGCGGGCACCCGCGCGCTCGAGCATCGCGACGTGCTCGCGGACGTCGCCCTGCAGGGCCAGGACACCGATCTGGGGAAGGTCGCTCACGCGTCCCATGGTAGGTGGCCGTCCGGTCCCCCGGCTCCGGACGGCCACCCGAACATGGCCGAGATCCGAGGTCACGCAGTCTGCTGCCCGTCCGGACGGCGGCGCCACCCTTTGGGGGGACAACCACCCGTCCGGAGGGCGTCAGAGGCCCGAACGGACGAGGACGATCAGGACGATCCGTTCGGAAGCCGACGCCGCCAGCGGGCGGAGACCTCCACCCGGCCCTCGTCGAAGTGGGCCGCGAGACCGTGCCGCGCGAGCACGGCCAGCACGTCGTCCAGCAGGGCGTCGCCCGCGGCGACGTTGGCGGTGCTGCCGTGCCAGACGTTCACCTCGAGCATGCCCTCGTCGATCGCGTGCCAGACGTCCGGCGGCGTGAACCAGGCGACGCCGCGGGGCGGGTCGCCGGCCCGGGCGTCGAGGAGCGCCTTCGCCGCCCAGTGGTCCTCGCAGCCCTGCAGCACCTCGACGCCCAGACCGGCCAGGTCCGTGAACGCCGCCTGGAGGCGGTCGTAGTCGGTCTCGGCCGGCCAGGCCGCCTGGTCGGCGAGCAGCTCGGCGCGGAGCTCCGCCACCCACGACCGGGCCAGGCCCTCCGGGTCGTCCAGGTCGGGCAGGTCGGTGGTCACGGCGAGCAGCACCTCGTCGTACAGCTGCTGCTCGCCGAGCAGGCCCGCCCGCACGCACGACCGCGCGAACTCGCGGACGTGCTGCTCGGCCGGGACCCTCTCCGGCATCCGGTGGGCTCCGGCTACCAGCCGCGCTCGGCGAGCCGGTGCGGCTGCGGGATGTCGTCGACGTTGATGCCGACCATCGCCTCGCCCAGGCCGCGCGAGACCTTGGCGACCACGTCGGGGTCGTCGAAGAAGGTGGTCGCCTTGACGATCGCCTCGGCACGCTGCGCGGGGTTGCCGGCCTTGAAGATGCCGGAGCCGACGAAGACGCCCTCGGCGCCGAGCTGCATCATCATCGCCGCGTCGGCGGGGGTGGCGATGCCGCCGGCGGTGAAGAGCACGACCGGCAGCTTGCCGGCCTCGGCGACCTCGCGGACCAGCTCGTACGGCGCCTGGAGCTCCTTCGCCGCGACGTACAGCTCGTCCTTCGGGAGGCCCTCGAGCCGGCGGATCTCCGCACGGATGGTGCGCATGTGCGTCACCGCGTTCGAGACGTCACCGGTGCCGGCCTCGCCCTTGGAGCGGATCATCGCCGCGCCCTCGGTGATCCGGCGCAGCGCCTCGCCGAGGTTGGTCGCACCGCACACGAAGGGGACGGTGAACATCCACTTGTCGATGTGGTGGGCGTAGTCGGCCGGGGTCAGCACCTCGGACTCGTCGATGTAGTCGACGCCGAGGCTCTGGAGCACCTGCGCCTCGGCGAAGTGCCCGATCCGGGCCTTGGCCATGACCGGGATGGACACGGCCTCGATGATCCCGTCGATCATGTCGGGGTCGCTCATCCGGGAGACGCCGCCCTGGGCGCGGATGTCGGCGGGGACCCGCTCGAGGGCCATCACGGCGACCGCGCCGGCGTCCTCGGCGATCTTCGCCTGCTCGGCGTTGACGACGTCCATGATGACGCCGCCCTTGAGCATCTCCGCCATGCCGCGCTTCACTCCGGAGGTTCCCTTCGTGGGCGACACCGTGGCTCCGGCGTCGTTCTGGGTCCCCGTCCGGATCTGGTTCTGCGTGTCAGTCACGGTCAGCCTTCTTGCGTCAGGCGGGCATGCGTCGCCCGCCGCGAGATGTGGATGCGACCAGCCTACGGCGCGGCCGGGCGAAACCGGCAACCGGCTCAGGCCGCGACCAGGGCGGGCGGCGGGTCGTCGTCGAGGTCGACCGCCTCCGGCGCCGGCGCCCGGCCGGCCAGGCCCAGCCAGCGCACCCGGCGTCGCGACCGCAGCGCCCGGGCCGAGGCCACCACGTCGTTGTGGAACCGGCGGGCCAGCTCCACCTTGCGGCAGTCGTCGGCCAGCTCCTCCAGCAGCGGCCCGACGTCCGGGGACGTGACCAGGCCGGTCACCTCGGCGGCGTCGGCGAGCACCGCCCGCAGCGCCTCGGAGAGGTCGGACTCGGCGGACTCGAAGTCCTCCGGCGACGCGGCGCGTGCCTGGTGGGCGGTGTCCACGAGCAGGAGCGAGCGCGCGGGGTCGAGCGCACCGGAGGTGGCGAGCTCGAGCGCCGTCCCGGACCGGTGCAGCAGCTGCGTGTCGAGCGACGCCCGGGCGACGTCGATCCGGTGGTGGATCCGGTCGAGCCGGTTCGCGGTCCACGACAGCCACAGCCCGAGGGCCAGGAGTACGACGAGGGCGGGGACGAGCCACAGCCACTCCATCAGCGCACGCTCCTCGACGCGCACCCGATCACCGTCTCGTAGACCTGCACGATCCTGCCCGCGACGGACGACCAGTCGTAACGGCGTACCGCCGCGGTCGCGGCCTCGCGCAGCGGCCCGCGGGCCAGGTCGTCGCGGAGCAGCGTGACCACCTTCCGCTCCAGGTCGGCGGCGTCCTCGTTGCGGAACCCGGTGCCGTACGCGCCCTCGCCGAGGACCCGGCGGAAGGCGGGGATGTCGCTGGCCAGCACCGCGGTGCCCGCGGCCATCGCCTCGATCAGCACGATCCCGAAGCTCTCGCCGCCGGTGTTCGGCGCGACGTAGAGGTCCGCGGTGCGCAGCGCCGAAGCCTTCTCCGCGTCGGTGACCCGGCCCAGGAAGGTCACCTGGTCGCGCAGTCCGGCGGGGACCCTGTCGTGTGCCGCCGAGACGTCACCGCCGCCGACGACGAGCAGCCGCACCCCGGGCGAGGCCTCGGCGATCCCGGGGAAGGCGTCGAGGAGCAGGGGCAGGCCCTTGCGCGGCTCGTCGATGCGGCCCACGAAGCACAGCGTGCAGCCGGGGCCCTTCCAGTCCTCCCGGACCTGCGCGTCGGCGAACCGGTCGACGTACACCCCGTTCGGGATGACCACCGGCTCCCCGCCGATGTGCTGCACCAGGGTGTCGCGGGCGTACTCGGACACCGCGATCCGGGCGGTGATCTTCTCCAGGGAGGGGCGCAGGATCGACGCCGAGGCCGACATCGCCCGCGAGCGCACGTTGCTGGTGTGGAAGGTGGCCACCACCGGGCACTCCGCCGCCCACAGCGCGAGCAGCGAGAGGCTCGGCGAGGCGGGCTCGTGCAGGTGGATCACGTCGAAGTCGCCCTCGCGCAGCCACCGCCGCACCCGGGCCGCGACGACGGGGCCGAAGCTCACCCGGGCGACCGACCCGTTGTAGGGCACCGGGACCGCGCGGCCGGCGCGGACCACGTACGGCGGCAGCGACTCGTCGTCCTCGGTCGGCGCGAGCACGGACACGTCGTGCCCGAGCCCGAGGAGGGCCTCGGCGAGGTCCTTCACGTGGTTCTGCACCCCGCCGGGGATGTCGAGCGAGTAGGGGCAGACCAGGCCGATCCGCATCAGCTCACCCCCGGTTGCCGTAGCGGGCGGGGTCGAGGTCGGCGACGAACACCTTCTGCATCATGTGCCAGTCCGTCGGGTGCGCACGGAACTCCTCGGTGAACCGGTCCGCGACGGCCTGCATCATCGCGGAGACCCCGTCGTCTCCCTCGGCGTGCGGGACGGGCGCGTGGAAGGTGACCTCCAGGTCCTGGCCGACGTAGGCCAGCGTCGCGGGGAGCAGGGCCGCGCCGGTACGACGGGCGAGGACGGCGGGTCCGCGGGGCATCCGGGCGCGCTCGCCGCACAGCGTCACCTCGATCCCGGTGCGGCTCAGGTCGCGGTCGGAGAGCAGCGCCACGAGCCCACCGGCCCGAACCCACTCCTCCAGCCGCACCAGCGTGTCGCCGTTGCCGGTGAGGGGCAGGATCTCCATGCCGAGCGAGCGCCGGTAGGCGACGAACTCGTCGTAGAGCCGGGCGGGCTCGAGCCGCTCCGCCACGGTGAGCAACGGCATCCCGGTGGCGCAGGCCCAGGTCCCGGCCCAGTCCCAGTTGCCCATGTGCGGCAGCGCCACGACCACCCCGGTGCCGCTGGCGTACGCGTCGCGGATGTGGTGCTCGCCCACGATCCGGGTGCGGCGGACGAGGTCCTCGACCGGCCACGACGGCAGCCGGAACGACTCGCACCAGTAGCGCAGGTAGGAGCGGACCCCCTCGCGGGTCAGGTCGTCGAGCGCGGCGTCGTCCAGCCCGGGCCGGACCCGGGCCAGGTTCGCGCGGAGCCGGCGGACACTCGCCCCGTCGCGGCGGTAGACCTCGTCGGCGATGCGCGCGAAGACGGCGCGGGCGGCCGGCTCGGGGAGCCACCGCACGAGGCGCCAGCCGGCGACGTACCCCGCGGCGGTGGCGTGGTCCGCGGAGGCGGTGGCCGCGCGGCGCAGGCCCGGGAGCGCCACCATCACGCGGCCGCCCTGGCCTGGCTGCGCACCGAGAGCACGCGCTGCAGCACGGTGACCGTGCTCGCGGCGGCGAGCACCCACAGCGTCAGCGGGATCAGCACCGGGAGGTCGAAGATGTCGCTGAGGCCGGTCATCACGAGGATCGCCGCGAGCCGGTCCGCCCGCTCGGCGATCCCGCCCTTGGCCTCCATGCCCAGCGACTCGGCGCGGGCCCGGGCGTAGGAGGTGACCGACCCCATCACCAGGCAGTACAGCGCGAGCGCGGCCAGCGCGTCGGACCCGCCGGGGCCCACGTAGTAGAGCACCAGGCCGCCGAAGACCGCGGCGTCGCCGAGCCGGTCCAGCGTGGAGTCGAGGAACGCGCCCCACTTCGAGGAGGTGCCCGACATCCGGGCCATCGTCCCGTCGAGCAGGTCGGAGAACACGAACGCCGTGATCACCAAAACGCCGACGAGCAGCTGGCCGCGCGGGAAGAAGACCAGCGCACCGGCCACCACCCCCACCGTGCCGACCAGCGTGATCGCGTCGGGGCTCACTCCCAGGCGCAGGAAGAACCTGGCGATCGGGGTGAGCAGCTTGGTCCAGAAGGCACGGAATCGGTTCAGCATCGCGAGAGCAGGCTACCGGCTGAGCGCCCGCCGGGAGGGCGACCCACCGCGACCCGTGGTGACTGTCGCGACACAGTGTCCGCGGCTCAGTGCCAGGCGGCGGCGAGCAGCTCGCGGGTGTCGCTCATCAGCTGCGGCATGGTCCGGGTGCGGCCGATGATCGGCATGAAGTTCTGGTCCCCGGACCACCGGGGTACGACGTGCTGGTGCAGGTGCGCGGCGATCCCGGCACCGGCCACGCTCCCCTGGTTCATCCCGATGTTGAAGCCGTGGGCGCCGCTCACCGAGCGGATCGTGCGCATCCCGGCCTGGGTGAGTGCGGCGATCTCCGCGGTCTCCTCCGACGTGGCCTCGGTGTACTCCGGGATGTGCCGGTAGGGGCACACCAGCAGGTGGCCGGGGCTGTACGGGTAGAGGTTGAGCACCACGTAGCTGAGCTCGCCGCGGTGCACGACGAGGCCCTCGGCGTCGTCGAGCCTCGGGATCCGGCAGAACGGGCACTGGTGTCCCGCCTTGGCGTCGGCCGGCTTGTTCTCCCCGCGGATGTAGGCCATCCGGTGCGGGGTCCACAGCCGGTCGAGCTCGTCGGGGACGCCGACCCCCTGCTGGTGCAGGAGGTCGGGCTCCCCGTCGTACGTCGGCCCCTCGCCCTGGGTCATACCTGGATCCGGCGCTCCACCGCGTCGACCACGCGGGCGATGGCGTCGTCCACCGACACGCCGTTGTCCTGCTCGCCGTTGCGGTACCGGAAGGACACCGCGCCGTCCTCGACGTCACGGTCGCCGGCGATCACCATGAACGGCACCTTCTGCAGCTGCGCGTTGCGGATCTTCTTCTGCATCCGGTCGTCGGACTCGTCGACCTCGACCCGGATGCCGCGTTCACGGAGCTGCTCGGCCACCTTCTGCAGGTAGTCGTTGTGCCGCTCCGCGATCGGGATCGCGACGACCTGCACCGGCGCGAGCCAGGGCGGGAAGGCGCCGGCGTAGTGCTCCACGAGCACGCCGTAGAACCGCTCCAGGGAGCCGAACTTGGCCGAGTGGATCATCACCGGCTGCTGGCGCGAGCCGTCCGCGCCCTGGAACTCGAGCTCGAACCGCGCGGGCTGGTTGAAGTCGTACTGGATGGTCGACATCTGCCACGTGCGGCCGATCGCGTCGCGGCACTGCACGGAGATCTTCGGGCCGTAGAACGCGGCGCCACCCGGGTCCGGGACCAGGTCCAGGCCGGTCTCGGTGGCGGCGTCCTCGAGGATCTTGGTCGCCGCCGCCCACTCCTCGTCGCTGCCGATGAACTTGTCCGACTCCGGGTCCCGGGTCGACAGCTCGAGGTAGTAGTCGTCGAGCCCGAAGTCCTTCAGCAGGCCGAGCACGAAGCTCAGCAGGTGCTTGATCTCCCCCGGCGCCTGCTCCGGGGTGACGTAGGAGTGGGAGTCGTCCTGGGTCATGCCGCGCACCCGGGTGAGACCGTGCACGACGCCGGACTTCTCGAACCGGTACACCGACCCGAACTCGAAGAACCGCAGCGGCAGCTCGCGGTAGGACCGCCCGCGCGACCTGAAGATCAGGTTGTGCATCGGGCAGTTCATCGCCTTGAGGTAGTAGCTGCTCCCCTCCATCTCCATGGGCGGGAACATGGTGTCGGCGTAGTACGGCAGGTGGCCGGAGGTCTCGAACAGGCCCTGCTTCGAGATGTGCGGGGTGCCGACGTACTGGAACCCCTCCTCGATGTGCCGCTGGCGGACGTAGTCCTCCATCACCCGCTTGAGCACGCCGCCCTTGGGGTGGAACACGACCAGGCCGGAGCCGATCTCGTCGGGGAAGCTGAACAGGTCGAGCTCCCGGCCGAGCTTGCGGTGGTCGCGCCGCTCGGCCTCCTCGAGCCGGTGCAGGTGCTCCTCGAGCGCCTCCTTGGACTCCCAGGCGGTGCCGTAGATCCGCTGGAGCTGCTTGTTCTTCTCGTCGCCCCGCCAGTACGCCGCGGCGCTCCGCATCAGCCTGAACGCCGGGATCCGCTTGGTGGTGGGCAGGTGCGGGCCGCGGCAGAGGTCCTTCCACGCCAGCGAGCCGTCGCGCTTGAGGTTGTCGTAGATGGTCAGCTGGCCGCCACCGACCTCGACGTTCGCGCCCTCGGCCGCCTCCTCGGAGCCGCCCTTCAGGCCGATCAGCTCGAGCTTGTACGGCTCGCCGGCCAGCTCCTCGCGCGCCTCGTCGTCGGAGATCGCGCGTCGGGAGAACTTCTGGCCCTCCTTGACGATCTTCCGCATCCGGGACTCGATCTTCTCGATGTCGTCGGGGTGGAAGGGCTCGGGTACGTCGAAGTCGTAGTAGAAGCCGTCGGTGACCGGCGGGCCGATGCCGAGCTTCGCTTCGGGGTAGAGCTCCTGGACCGCCTGGGCCATCACGTGCGCGGTGGAGTGGCGCAGGATGTCGCGGCCGTCGGCGGAGTCGATGGCCACGCCCTCGACCACGTCGCCGTCGGCCAGCTCGTAGGCGAGGTCCCTGAGCTCGCCGTTCACGCGCGCGGCCACCACCGAGGAGTCCTCGGCGAACAGCTCCCAGGCCTTGGTGCCCGTCGTCACCGCTCGCTCAGCACGCTCTTCTGCGCTGACAACGGCGACCTTGGTCTCGGACACGGGGCTCTCCTCGGAAGACGGGAATCCTGACGGACGTGGCCGATCGTATCTGCCGCCGCCGCTCCCCCGCGCCCCGGTTTCCGCCCCGGACGCACGAGAGCCCCCGGCCTCGTGGAGGTCGGGGGCTCTGGTCTGCGGGTGGGCGATACTGGGTTCGAACCAGTGACCTCTTCGGTGTGAACGAAGCGCGCTACCACTGCGCCAATCGCCCGCTGCGCCGGAAAGAGTAGCGCATGCCGGGGGTGGTCTTCACATCCCGGGTAGCTCCGGCATCCAGCCCGCGACTCCCTGCAGCCAGTTCCAGCCGTCCACGGCGAGGACCGGCCAGTCGTAGGCCGTCACGTACGCCGCGACGGCGCCGACGACGAGCAGCAGCACGAGCCCGGCCAGGAGCAGCCGGCGGCGGCGGACCTTGGGGTCCATCTGCTCGGCCTTGACCCTCGCCTCGTGCGCCTTCTCGCGGGCCTTGACGAGCCAGCGGTCGGCCCAGGCGTACTCGGAGGCAAGGATCGCGAGGCCGAGCACGATCCCCACGATGCCGGGACCGGGGGTCACCATCATCACGATCCCGGTGCCCATCACGAGGACCCCGACGACCGTCACGACGATCTTGGTGGTCAGCGCCAGGGCCGGGTTGGCGTGCAGGCGGCGGTACAGCCTGCCGCGCTCACGCGTGCCGGCCGGCGGGTCGTCGTCGGTCGTCGCGGCGGTGCTGGTGTGGTTGGCGGGGTTGGTACTCACGTCACCTCGTCGGGCTGGTTCTAGACCACTGGAACGAGCCTAGCCTCGTCCGCCAACGCCGGCAGCCGGTCAGATCAGCCCAAACCGGACGCTTCGAGGGGCCGCGTCGTGTCCCCCGAAAAAAACTTTGACGATCGTGATTCGTTCGGCGTCATACGGACAACCTGAGTACGTCTCCTCCTCGAACCTGAAAGGGAAGGTGGCCAGGAAATGGACTACTCGATGGAAATGGCTCCCGTGGCTGTGACGCAGTGCGTGACGCTCGAGCTGATCGACGCCACCGGAGCCTCGACGCCGCTCGAGGCCGAGCTGCAGTACGACCCCAGCGACCCCTACGCGGTCACGACGGTCTTCATGACCGGCCGCAGCCAGGTGCGCTGGACCTTCGGACGTGACCTCCTCACCGAGGGGCTGTACGAGCCCTCGGGGGACGGCGACGTACACGTCTGGCCTTGTCTCGACGTCGACGGCCACGCGGTCGTGATCATCGAGCTGTGCTCCCCCGACGGCGAGGCGCTGGTCCAGGCCAGGACCGGGGACCTGTCGGCGTTCGTGGAGCGGATGAGCCGGGTCGTACGCCCCGGTGCGGAGTCCATGCACGTCGACGTCGACGCCACCATCGCCGCGATCCTTGAGGCCGAAGCCGCCTGAGCCCCGCGTTCGTTAGTCTGCTGGTCCGGTCATCTCGACCGGGCCAGCGCGACGCAGGGAGCCGACAGTGCTGTTCAGCCACGACACCGAGCACTCACTCGCCTGTGTCGTCGACCTGGTCAACTCGGAGCCGTCCACGGCCACCGACGAGCTCCTGGGCGACCTCGAGGCGCTGAGCAGGTTCGTGGAGCGGCACGCGGTCAGCGAGGTCGGCACGCTGACCGACGCGGACCTCCGGGCCGTCCACGACCTCCGTGCCCGGATCCGCCCCGTGTTCGGGGCCGCCACGGACGGCCGTGCCGCGGAGATCGTCAACGGGCTGGTCTCCGAGGCTCCGGTGACGCCCCGGCTCACCGCCCACGACGGCTACCCGTGGCACGTGCACTACTTCTCCCCCGGCGCCGGCCTCGCGGAGCACCTCGCGGTGGACTGCGGGATGGCGCTGGCGCACGTGATCTCACTCGGCGAGCGCGACCGCCTCCGCACCTGCGAGGCCCCCGACTGCGACCAGGTCCTCGTGGACCTCTCCCGCAACCGCTCCAAGCGCTACTGCGACGCGCGCACCTGCGGGAACCGGCTGCACGTCGCGGCCTACCGCGAGCGCCGCCGCGCGGAGACGCCGGGCTGACGCCCCGTCACCACTCACCAGAGCCCTGGGCGACGATCGGTCACGGGTCGAGGCTCTCGCGCTCCTTGCGCTGCCAGGTACGCGCGACCTCGCGGGTGACCGGTCCCGGCGCGGGCAGCTCGCGGCCGTCGCACGCCCGCACCGCCTGCACGTCACGCGTCGTGGAGACGAGGAACACCTCGCTCGCCTCTCCGAGTACGTCGACCGGCTCGTCGACCTCGCGGCCGCCGTACCACTCGAGCACCAGCGCGCGGCTGATCCCGGCCAGGCAGCCGGACGCCAGCGTCGGGGTACGCAGCTCGCCGTCGAGCACGTAGAAGACGTTGGAGCCGGTGCCCTCGCACAGGTTGCCGGCGATGTTGGCGAAGATCGCCTCGCTGGCGTGCCGGTCGGCGGCGTAGGCCAGGGCGACGACGTTCTCGCCGTACGACGTCGTCTTGAGTCCCGCGAGCGCGCCCCGCTCGTTGCGCGGCCACGGCACCGTGACCACCGACGTCGGCCCCTCCCAGGCCTCCATGGCGCCCGCGGCGACCACGAGCGTGGGCGGGTTGCTGCCGCGGCCGGAGCCGAGCGGGGCCTCTCCCCCGGTGTAGGTGATCCGGATGCGCCCCAGGGGCAGCTCCTGACCGTCGAGGACCGCCGCCACCCCGCGTCGTACCTCCGCCTCGTCGAAGGCGGGCAGGCCGAGGCCCTTCGCGGACCTGGCCAGCCGGACGAGGTGCCGGGTCAACGCGAACGGCTGCCCGTCGACCACCTTGACCGCCTCGAACACGCCGTCGCCGACGGTGAAGCCGTGGTCCGTCACCGCCACCGCCGGGGCGTTCGCGCGGTCGAGAAGCTGTCCGTTCACCCATGCACGCATGGGGCCGAGCCTAGGCGTGGCGGGGGTCGGAACACGCGAGGAGACCCCCCGATTTGTCATTCCCCCGGATTCATATAAAGTTCTGCACGCACCGCCGGTGAGGGCCGCAAGGTTCGAGCCGGAAGTCGCATGCGGACGTAGCTCAGTTGGTAGAGCGCAACCTTGCCAAGGTTGAGGTCGCGAGTTCGAGCCTCGTCGTCCGCTCGGAGAAGGGTCGCAGGTCCCCTCCTTTTTTGGTGGAGTGGCCGAGAGGCGAGGCAACGGACTGCAAATCCGTCTACACGGGTTCAAATCCCGTCTCCACCTCGATTGCCCGGAGCCCGCACATGTGGGACTTTGGGTCGTCACGGGCGATTGGCGCAGTGGTAGCGCGCTTCCTTGACACGGAAGAGGTCACTGGTTCAAACCCAGTATCGCCCACCAGAGAACATGCAGGTCAGAGGCCGTTTCCCGCAGGGAGGCGGCCTCTCGTGATTCATTCGTGTGGCCAGACCACGGACTGACGGGCCATTCGCGGAGCTTCTCGACGTACTCACGCGGGAACGTCGCGCGTCTTCCCCGGTCGTCTCCTCGGTCTCGCTCCGCCGCCGGGGGGCCGCCGGGGCTAGCCTGAGATTCCCTTGGTGGAAGGAGTGCGATGTACGCGTACAAGGTTGTCGAAATGCGCGAGAAGATGGTGGGCGGCAAGATGTCGGGCGACCGACTCGAGAAGGTCCTCAACGAGCACGCTCAACAGGGCTGGCAGCTCAAAGCCATCACGACTGCCGACGTGAAAGGCCGCATCGGTCCCAGCGGCACTGAGGGTCTGCTCGTCACTTTCGAGCGCAGTAGCTGAGACCCGGCTCCCCCATGGCAGCCGGGACACGGTGGCTGTTGCCGTCGGAGCACCACGGCCGTTCATCCTCACGGGATGACCTCCGGGACGTGCACCCTGACTACCGTGGAACCGCGAAGGGAGCCGCCCATGACCGCGACCACCCATCCCCGACCGGCGTCGTTCACCCGCGACGACTACGCGATCAGGATGGCTCGCGTCACCGAAGATGCACGAGAGGCAGGCCTCGACGGCATCATCGTCACACCTGGTCCTGACCTGGTGTGGCTGACCGGCTACCGGCCCACGGCGCTCACCGAGCGCCTCACCATGCTCGTGCTCACGCCCGGAAAGCGGCCGGCTCTCCTCGTCCCCGTCCTCGAGAGGCCGGACGCCGAGGCGGCTGAAGGTGCGCCGAGCCTCGAGATCATGGCCTGGTCCGACGCCTCGGATCCCTACCAGGTCGCCCGCGACCTGTTGCACCAGGAGGGACGCTTCGGCGTGTCCGACTCGACCTGGGCGATGCACCTGCTCGGGCTCCAGCACGTGTTGCCACGAACCAGCTACCAGGCTCTGACCCAGGGCATGCCCATGCTGCGTGCGGTCAAGGACGCGAACGAGCTTGCGCGGCTCGCCATGGCAGGTGAGGCCGCCGACGCGACGTGCCGGGAGATCATCCGTGTGCGGTTCGAGGGACGACGCGAGACCGAGGTCGCGGCCGATCTCGCCCGGCTGCTTCAGGAGTTCGGGCACGAGCAGGTCGATTTCACCGTGGTCGGGTCCGGGCCCAATGGCGCCAACCCCCACCACGAGGCCGGTGACCGGGTGATCCAGCCAGGAGACGCGGTCGTCCTGGACTTCGGCGGACTGATGTACGGCTACGGATCCGACACCACCCGAACGGTGTGCGTCGGCGAGCCGGGCCCCGAGATCCGTCAGGTGCACGAGATCGTGCGCCAGGCGCAGCAGGCGGCGTTCGAGGCGGTGCGGCCGGGCGTGACCTGCCAGCAGATCGACCGGGTCGCGCGAGGTGTGATCACCGACGCCGGGTTCGGCGAGCAGTTCATCCATCGCACCGGTCACGGAATCGGCGTGACGACGCACGAGCCGCCGTACATCGTCGAGGGCGAGGAGCAGCCGCTCCAGCCGGGCATGTGCTTCTCCATCGAGCCCGGCATCTACCTCGCCGGTCGCTTCGGCGTCCGGATCGAGGACATCGTCACCGTCACCGAGACCGGGGGCCAGCGCCTGAACAACACCGACCACGGTCTGTACGTCGTGGAGTAGGTGGGCTTGATGGCGACCTCGTCGCAAAGCGGCCATCAGAACGATCGCCACGCCGGCGGGGGTTCGATGACCGTTCGAGGTGCCGCGTTCCTCGGCGTGGGGTCGATGGTGGGGGCGGGTATCTTCGCGCTGCTCGGAGAGGCGGGCGCCGTCGCCGGATCCGCCGTGTGGCTCTCGTTCCTGTTTGCCGGAGTGGTGGCGTCCCTCCAGGGTTACGCCGTCGCCAAGCTGGGGGCGCGGTACCCGTCGTCGGGAGGGATCGTCACCTTCCTCCTGCAGGGGTACGGCGGCGGGCACATCACCGCGATCACGTCGTGGCTGCTCTACTTCGCCGCCCTGATCGTCACCGCGATGGTGTCGGTCTCGTTCGGGAGCTACGGCTCCGCCCTGTTCTTCGACGAGTCGGAGGCGTGGGCCACGGTGCTCACCACGGCCGTGATCATCGCGGTCGCGGCGGTCAACATCGCAGGAGCCAAGTCGATCGACCGGGTGCAGAGCGTGATCGTCGTGATCCTGCTCGCGGTCTTCGCGGTGTTCATCGTGGTCACGCTCGCCCAGCTGGACCCGGAGCTGCTGGCGCCGTCGACGTACCCCCGGGACGGCGCGATCATGTCGAGCGTCGCCCTGACCTTCTTCGCCTACCTCGGCTTCACCGTCATCAGCTTCACCGGCGGTGACCTGCCGAACCCCGCGAAGAACCTGCCGAAGGCGATGTACCTCGCCCTCGCGATCACCACCGCGTTGTACGTCCTGATCGCCCTGGGCGTCTTCGGCACGCTGACCGTCGACGAGGTCATCGCCAACGGCGACACCGCACTCGCGCAGGCGGCCAAGCCGGCGCTCGGTCAGGCGGGCTTCGCCATGATGGCGGTGGCCGCGCTCCTCGCCACCTCGTCGTCGGTGAACGCCAACATCTACGCAGCGATCGGGTCGACGGCGAAGCTCGCGGAGTCAGGAATGTTCCCACCGGTGTTCGGCCAGCGCGCCTACGTCGGGAGCACGCGCGGCCTGACCGTCTCGGTCCTCCTCGTGCTGCTCCTGGCCACGCTCGTCGACCTCACCGCCATCGCCTCTCTGGGCAGCGTCGTCGCCCTCGCGATCTTCCTCGTCGTGTCCGTTGCGGCGTTCAAGCTGAGGGCGGAGACGGGCTCGCGGGCGTGGGTGCTGATCGCCGCGATCGTGCTGACGCTGGTGGTCGTCGTGGTGTTCGTGGTGGAGACCCTCCGGACGGAGCCGGAAACCTTCGTCGCCATGGTCGGGATCCTCCTGCTCGCCACCGTCCTCGACCTGGTGTGGAGCCGGCTCCGTGCGCGTCGGGCTGCGGCGCGCTGAGGCCCGTCGCGAAATCATCTCCGGCGGATGAGCCGGTCCAGACCTCTCGATCCCTAGCCTGAAGGCACGTCGATCCATGGGTCGTGCCGAGGGGGGCGATGAGATGGACATGCGCTTGAGGAAGCCCGGATCTCTCGGGGGGCGTCCCGGACCAGCGATGCGTTCCAGCGACTGCTCGAGGCGGAGGTCGACATGAGCGCCATGGACGTGCCCGGCCAGCCTGCCGCCAAGGCGGTGGCTCGCGCGAAGGCACCCGCCGCTGCGTGGATCTCCTGGATCGCGCTGGCCATGATGACGACCAGCTCGGTGGCCAGCCTGCGAGCAGCACCCACCATGGCCGTCTACGGTCTCGCCTGTGTCTTCCTCTACCTGTTGCCCGCGATCGTCTTCCTGCTTCCGACGTCGCTCGTCTCGGCCGAGCTCGCCTCGGGGTGGGAAGGCGGCGTCTACAACTGGGTAGCCCTCGGGATCTCCAAGCCCATGGGCTTCCTTGCGGTGTGGTGCCAGTTCGCGATGACGATCTTCTACTACCCGAGCCTCCTCGGGTTCGTCGCGAGCACGCTCGCCTACGTCTTCAACCCGGAGCTCGCCAGCAGCGGCGTGTGGACGGCGGCGGTCATCATCGTCGTCTACTGGAGCGGTGTCTGGGTGTCCTCCCGCGGCACCAAGGGCGTCGCCGGTCTCGCGAGCGGCGGCCTCATCATCGGCACCCTGATCCCCGGGACCGTCCTGGTCCTCCTCGGTGTCGTCTTCCTCGGGCAGGGCAACGAGTCTGCGGCTCCGATGACGGCCGACAACATCTTCCCCGTGTGGGCGGGGCTCGCCAGCCTCGTGCTGATCGTGAACAACTTCCTCTCCTACTCCGGCATGGAGATGAACGCGGTGCACGTGTCGTCCCTGAGGAACCCGGCCAAGGAGTTCCCGAAGGCGATGTTCCTGGCCATGGGCATGGTCATGACGATCTTCATCCTGCCGGCGCTGGCCATCAGCTGGATCGTCCCCGCCGAGGAGCTGTCGCTCACCGCCGGCGTCATGCAGGCGTTCGACGCCGTGTTCGCCAACTTCGGGTGGCAGTGGCTCACCCCGATCGTCGGGATCATGCTGGTCGCCGCGTCCCTCGGTGGCATGCTCACCTGGCTCGCCGGACCCTCCAAGGGGCTGCTTCTCATCTCCCGCCAAGAGGGTTACCTGCCGCCGTTCCTGCAGCGGCTCAACAAGAACGGCGTCCAGCAGAACATCCTGGTCGTCCAGGGCGCCATCACGACCGTGATCGGCCTGATGTACGCGCTGATCCCGAACGTCTCGAGCGCTTACTGGATCTTCTCGGTGATCACCACGCAGGTCTACCTGATCATGTACCTGCTGATGTTCGTGGCAGCCGTCCAGCTGCGCCGCAAGTTCCCCGACCACCCACGCGGCTACCGGGCGCCCCTGCTCGTCTCGATGTGCGGCATCGGCTTCGCCGCCTCGCTCGCCGCGCTGCTCGTCGGGTTCATCCCCCCGTCGCAGTTCGGGTCGGGCAACGCCGGGCTGTACTTCCTGATCGTCGGCGGGGGCGCACTCGGCCTCGGCCTGCTCGTGCCGTTCCTGTTCTACAAGTTCCGCAAGCCCTCCTGGAAGCAGCCTGAGCCGCAGGAGGTGACTCCGTCATGAGCACGGCGACGGAGACACAGTCGAAGCGCGAAAGATCCACGCTCTACATCGCAGTCGCGATCGCGATCGGCGTGCTGATGGTCACCGGGCTGGTCTTCTACCGCTCTGCGGAGGCAACGCGCGAGGCCGAGCAGAAGGCCGACCAGCTCATCGCAGCGCTGGAGGACGCCGGCGCAAGGGCACCGGATCGCGACCAGATCGTGCGGGTGCTCGGCGACCACGGCGGAGCGGTCTGCCAGAACCCGAACGAGTCCCTGAGCAGGTCCATCCTGCTGGCACAGCTGGCGAACGGCGCCGCAGGCCCCGGCACCCGCCCCGTGATCGTGGACAGCCGAGTCCTGCAGGGACAGCTGTTGATCATCGAGATCTACTGCCCCGACGAGCTCGAGGAGTTCCGAGAGTTCGTCGACGGCCTCAAGACCGACGACGTGGCGGGTGGCTGAGCATGGACCTCCGCACCCGCATCACCGACCTCATGCCGCAGGTCCGCGAGGAGCTCGCCGAGCTGGTGGCCATCCGGTCGGTGGCCGACCCGCGGCAGTTCCCACCGGAGGAGTGCGAGCGCGCCGCTCAGTGGGTGCTCGACAAGTTCGCCGAGGTGGGCTTCCAGGACGCGCACCTGGAGGAGACCGCTGACGGCAGCAAGGCGGTGGTGGGGTCGCGGCCCTGCTCGGATCCGTCCGCGACCACCGTGCTGCTCTACGCGCACTACGACGTGCAGCCTCCGCTGGACGAGGCTGCATGGCGTACGCCGCCCTTCGAGCTGACCGAGGTGGACGGCCGCTGGTTCGGGCGCGGCACGGCCGACTGCAAGGGGAACATCGTCATGCACCTCGCCGCCCTGCGGGCGCTGGGGGAAGACCTGTCGGTGAACCTCAAGCTGGTGGTCGAGGGGTCCGAGGAGCAGGGGACCGGCGGCCTGGAGGCGTTCGTGCCCGAGCACGCCGACCTCCTTCGCGCCGACACGATTCTGGTCTGCGACACGGGCAACGCCGCAGTCGGACGCCCGGCCGCGACCGTGAGCCTGCGCGGCATGGTGAACGTGGTGGTGACGGTCGAGGCGCTCGGGTCCGAGCTGCACTCGGGAATGTTCGGCGGTGCGGCACCCGACGCGCTCGCGGCGCTCGTGTCGATGCTCGCGAGCCTCCGCGACGGCCACGGCAACACCACGGTCAAGGGACTCGACAACAGCCAGACGTGGCCGGGTGAGGCCTACCCACCCGACCAGTTCCGCGCGGACGCCACGGTGATGGAGGGCGTCTCCCTGCTCGGAGACGGCAGCGTGTCCGACATGCTCTGGGCACGGCCGGCGGTAACCATCCTCGGCATCGACTGTCCGCCGGTGGTGGGCTCGGCTTCAGCCATCGTCCCTCGCACTGCCGCCCGTCTGAACCTCCGCATCCCCCCGGGCATGACTCCCGGGGAGGCGCAGGCTGCTCTCGTCGACCACCTCCACGCCGTCGCGCCCTGGGGCGTCAAGGTCGAGGTGGAGGTCGAGGCCGCGGGGGCGCCCTTCAAGGCCGCGGTCGACGGCCCGGCGTACAAGGCCATGACGACGGCGATGCAGGAGGCATACGGCACCCCGATGACCAGCCTCGGGCAGGGTGGATCCATCCCGCTCTGCAACGTGTTCGCGGAGACCTACCCCGAGGCGGAGCTGATCCTGATGGGTGTGGAGGAGCCCCTCGCGCTCATCCACGCCCCCAACGAGAGCGTCGACCCCCACGAGATCGCGAACATGGCTCTGAGCGAGGCCATCTTCCTCCAGCGCTATGCCGGCAACGCCACGTGATCCGACAGCGGTGAGGTCACTGGTTCGAACCCAGTTCAGAAGACGCAGATCGACTCCGTGGAATCCCCACACAGGACGCGCATGAGGATCACCACGAAGGCGACCGAGGCGATCGGGTTCACGATCCCCAGGATCAGCCCGGCGATCGAGACGCCCCGGTTCGTGGCCGTACCGCGACGGACGTTGCCGTAGCCGACCGCGCTGAAGGTGAGCGCGAGGGGCCCGAGAAGAATGCCGAGCCCAGGCACCCAGACCAGCAGCAGGCCGGCAACGCCGATGACGAGACCGGTCGTGCCCATCCCGTTGCCGAAACGCGGAGGCGCGTACCGGACGTCGTTCTGTGGCGTCGGCATGCGAGTCATGGCGGTCCCCCGTCGTCGGCGAGCTGCTGACGCCGTGGATGTCTCACACCGGTGGCGATGTGCGACGTACCGACAACCTACGGCCTCATCTGCCGTCCGTCCCCGGAACGGCACCCCCGGCATGAGCCCCTCCCTGGGGTCGTTCCGCATGCGGCGACCTGCTGCCCACCCCGTGGGTCAGGTACGTCCGTTCGCCGACGCGGGGGTGGCCTGGTCGGCGCGGCGCAGGTACTGGCGACGAATGTGCGACCTGTTGGAGCTCAGCACCCGGGCGACCTTGCCCTTCTGGGAGCCTGCGAAGTAGCCGATGCACCAGTCCAGCTGCTGCAGGGCGTCCTCCGCGGCGCTGCGGTACCGCTCCACCTCCTCCATGAGGTGAGCGACGTCCTTCTCGAGCTCTTCGATCCGGTCCGACTCTGCTGTCATGGGGACTCCTCCTGCCTCTGGTCAGGCTGGACGCGGCCCCCGAGCCTCCATCCCGTCTGGGATCGACTCCCCGCCTGAACTCCTCCTCTGGCAGCGTATGGGCTGCACTACGACGCGGGAAAGTGTCCGTCGGTCAATGGTGCGGTTTGCACCGGCGTCAGGGGCTGCGTGACGTAAGGCGCCGGACCGCTGGTGTCCCAACGGCCCGGCGCCTGCCTCGAAGGAGCGGAGGGTCCCCACCGCCCCGCTCCACCGAAGATCGAGCGGGCTCAGTTCACGTCGGTCGCGTGCTCGTAGAAGCGCAACTGCGCGACCTTGAGGCCCTTGTTGTCGTAGTCCCAGAATTCGTCCTCGAGCTTGTCGCTGAACAGCGGGATCAGCTCGGCGGTGCCGTCCCCGTCGAGGTCGTAGTAGACGTAGAGCAGCTCGCGGCTGACGTTGTCGAACGTGCTCTTGCCGGTGTTGCGGACGAGCACCATCGACTCGGTCGAGCAGATCTCCTCCCCCGTCGCCACGTCCGTGGCGCAGGTGGTCGTGGTCGACGTACCGCCGGGGGTGCCGAGGGCGCGGGCGTAGACGGAGTACTCCGTCACGCCGTCGCCGTCGGGGTCGGGGCTGGGCAGCGAGAAGGTGGCGCCGTCGGCGTCCGTGCCGTTGGCGTCGAGCACCCCGAAGTCGCCCTCGGTCAGGTTGATCTTGGCCTTGCCCCACAGCGGGACGAAGATCCGGCTGCCGTTGTTGCCGTCCATCTCGGCGACCTTGTCCTTGGAGACGCCGATGACGTTGAGCTGGTAGTGCGACCCGCTGGGCGCGCCGTTGCCGGTGCTGGGGTTGCCCGCCGTGGCGGGGCCGACGGCGAGGCCGAGGGCGGCGGTGGCCAGGGCTGCTGCGGAGAGGGCGAGACGTGAGACGGACATGCGAAATCCTCCAGATGACGGGATTCGTACGACAGGGGAACCTGCCGCACCTGCTGGGGACCGCCGCTCGACGCCGGTCCGGGAGGGGAGCCGTTCCTGATCGAGCAACCGCGGTCGACGCTAACCACGCCGGCACCGGGGGCGGAATACCCGCAAACGCGAAGTACCCGCTGGTACTAGCCGAATGAGAAGAAATGACCAGATGCCCGAATACGACCGGCTGAGTGCCTTTGCCCCGGATGACCCAGGATGCCCCATCGTGCGGTCGGTTGCCGTCGGCGCACACAGCGCCCGCTGGCGCACAAAAAAGTGCCCCGCACCGGCCGCGAGGACGCGACTGCTGCGGGGCCGACGTTCCACCACCGGTACGGGGGAGCCGGGGAGATCGCCGCTGGGCCCATCCTGACGGCTGAGCGCCCCCCGCGCGACACGAATCCGGTTAAATCTGTAACCAATTCCACTCGAATCGGACGCCGGAGACCGCTGTGAGCACCGTCACCGCTGCCCCGACCGTCGACACGGCGGGATTTCGCCCGAAGAGCGGTACCGCGACCACCGCACTGGAATGATCAGGGCCATGGCACCGCTGGCGAAGCTCGACGACCCCCGGACCTGGCGCACCGACGCCTCGCACCTGGACGGTCTCAACACAGCCGCGGTGGTCACCGACGCGCACGGACGGATCGTCTACCTCAACGCGGCCGCGGACGCCCTGCTCGAGCGTCCGCGCGACCAGCTCGTCGGGGGTGACTTCGTCGCGCTGCTGCTCCCCGAGAGCCATGCAGGCGCCGGCCACGAGATCTTCGCCCAGGCCTTCGCCGGCGTCAGCTGGAGCGGTCAGCTCCCGTCGTCCGACCAGCGGGGAACCGAACGGGTCCTCGACGTCTCCGCGAGCCCGCTGCGCCGCGACGGGCAGCCCGTCGGCGTGCTGTTCGTGCTGGAGGACGCCTCGGGCCAGTCCCCGGCCCGGGGCCGCGCGCAGCGCGTCGCGGCCCGCCTCACCCGGCTCGCGCGGGTGACCGCGGAGCTGGTCTACGCCGACGACATCGAGACCGTCAGCAGGATCGTCATCTCGCACGCCGCCGACGCAGCCGGCGCGACCATCGCCTCGCTGATCCGCAAGGTCGACGACGACACGCTCGCGCTCATCGGGATCCGGGGCGCCTCCCAGGAGATCGCCACCAAGTACGCCACCTTTCCGCTGTCCCTCCCCACCCCGGCCGGCGAATGCGTCCGCACGGGGCAGCCGGTGCTGCTCACCGGTCGCGAGGCGATCGACCGGCGCTACCCCGATCTCGACGTCGCCTCCCCCGGCGAGCGCACCCTGGGCTGCTTCCCGCTCACCGCCGGAAACCGCACCGTCGGCGTCATCACGCTGTCCTTCCCCGGCCGCCGGACCTTCGACAGCACCGAGCAGGAGTTCCTCCGGCTGCTCGCCGACACGTGCGCCCAGGCGATGGTGCGCATCGAGGCGATGTCCGACGCCGCCGAACGGGCCCGCAAGCTCGCCTTCCTGGCCCAGGCGTCCGCCGAGCTCTCGACCAGCCTCGACTACGAGGCGACACTGCGGAAGGTCGCCTGGATCGGCGTCCCCGACTTCGCCGACTGGTGCTCCGTGTCCCTGCTCGAGGACGGCGTGCTGCGCACGCTCGAGGTAGCCCACGTCGACCCCGACAAGGTGGCCTTCGCGCGCGAGATCGAGCGCCGCTACCCCCCGAACCCCGACGCCCAGCATGGGTCCTGGCACGTGATTCGCACCGGCGAGAGCGAGCTGCTCCACGAGATCACCGACGAGCTGCTCGTCGCCGCGGCGCAGGACGAGGAGCACCTCCGGCTCGCGCGCGAGCTCAACCTGCGCAGCGCCGTCACCGCACCCCTCGTGGCCCACGGCCGGGTGCTCGGCGTGATGACCTGGGTCTCCTCGCACGAGCAGCGCCTGTTCACCACGGCCGACCTCGCGTTCGTCGAGAACGTCGCGCAGCGAGCCGCGATCGCCATCGACAACGCCCAGCTGCACAGCCAGACCCGGGAGGCCGCGGTCCGGCTGCAGCGGGCGGTGCTCCCCGAGCGGCTCGAGCCGATGGGCGGCTGGGAGTTCGCCGGCTACTACAGCCCGTCGGGGCGCACCGACGTCGGTGGTGACTTCTACGACGTGCTGTCGCTCGGGGACAAGGTCGCGTTCTTCGTCGGTGACGTGATGGGTCGCGGGGTCGAGGCGGCCGCGGCGATGGCGCAGATGCGGGCCACGGTCCGCTCGTACGTCGCCATCGACCCGACCCCGGAGAACGTGATGGGCAAGCTGGACACCATGTTCGCGATGTACGACTACGGCCAGCTGGTGACCCTGGTCTACGTGCTGGCCGACCCGGCCCGCGACGAGCTCCGCATCGTCAACGCCGGGCACCCCCCTCCGGTGCTGCTGCGCGCGACCGGGGAGACCGACGAGCTCTCCGACGCGGTCAGCGCACCCCTGGGCGCGGGACCCCAGGAGCGCACGGCGTTCACCGTGCCGATGCACGAGGGCGACACCCTCCTGATGTTCACCGACGGTCTCATCGAGCGCCGTGACGAGGACATCGACCTCGGCCAGGCGCGGCTCGCCGAGACCGCGGCGAAGCTCCGCGACGGAGACCTGTCGCTACGCCTTGAGCACCTCGTGGAGACCGTGCGCGACCACACCCGCGAGGACGACGTCGCCGCCCTCGCCGCGCGCCGGCTGCCGCTGATCTGACCGCCCGGAACCGGCAGGGGCCGACCGGTCGGGTCAGGCCAGCTCGCTGAACCGCTCCACGCCCTGGCGGGGCCCGGAGACGATCACCAGGTCGCCCGGCCGTACGACGGTCTCGGCGGTGGCGTGCGTGAAGTCCTCCCCCTCGCGCTTGATGCCGACGATCGTGACGCCGTACCGCGACCGCACCCCGGACTCCCCCAGCGGCTTGCCCTCGATGCTCACCGGCGGCCGGGTCTTCACGATCGCGTAGCCGTCGTCGAACTCGATGTAGTCGAGCATCCGGCCGCGGACGAGGTGCGCCACCCGCTTGCCCATGTCGTGCTCGGGCCGGACCACGTGGTGCACGCCGAGCTGGCCGAGGATCCGCGCGTGGGAGTGGCTGATCGCCTTGGCCCACACGTGGGGCACCCCGAGGGTGAGCAGCACCGACGCGGTGAGGATGCTGGCCTCGAGGTCGTTGCCGATACCGACCACGGCCCGGTCGAACTCGTGCACGGAGAGCTGGCGCAGCGCCTCCTCGTCGGTGGAGTCCGCCTCGACGACGTGGGTGAGCCGGCCGGCCATGGACTGCACGACCTTCGGGTCGGAGTCGATGCCGAGCACCTCCACCCCGTCCCCGACGAGCTCGAGCGCCAGCGACATACCGAACCGGCCGAGTCCGATGACGGCGACGCCGCCCACGTGTTTCCTAGCCAATGAGAGGCCGTCCTTCCGGGAGCTGGTAGAGGCGCTGGCGCTCGCGGAGGGCGAGCGCCGAGACGAGGGTGATGGGGCCGAGCCGGCCGAGAAACATCAAGAAGACCAGCACCAGCTGCCCGGAGCCGGGCAGGTCCGCGGTGATCCCGGTGGAGAGCCCGACGGTCGCGAACGCCGAGACGACCTCGAACAGGATGCGGTCGGTGGCGAAGTCGGTGATCTCCAGCAGCAGCAGGGCTGCGGAGACGATCGCGCCGACCGACAGCAGCGCCACCGTGAGCGCCTGGCGCTGGACGCGGTCGCCGATCCGCCGGTCGAAGGCGTGCACGGTCGGCTCGCCGCGCACCTCCGCGATGATCACGAAGAACAGCAGCACGAACGTGGTCACCTTGATCCCGCCCGCGGTGCCGGCCGACCCGCCGCCGATGAACATCAGCACGTTGGTGCCGAGCAGGGTGCCGCTGTTCATCGCCCCGTAGTCGAGGCTGTTGAAGCCCGCGGTCCGGGGCATCACCGACTGGAAGAACCCGGCCAGCAGCCGGCCCGGTGTGTCGAGCGGGCCGAGCGTGCCGGGGTTGGTCCACTCGCTCCACGAGACGAACAGCGTGCCGAGCAGGAGCAGCGCCGCGCTGGTCCACACGGTGAGCCGGGTGTGCAGGCTCCACCGGTCCGGCCGGGCCAGGTGCCGCCGCAGCTCGAAGAGCACCGGGAACCCGAGCCCGCCCACGATTACCGCGAACGCGATCGGCAGGCAGATCCACGGGTCGGTGACGAAGCCCATCAGGTTGTCGGTGTAGAGCGCGAACCCGGCGTTGTTGAAGGCGGAGACAGCGTGGAACAGCCCGAGGTACGCCGCCCGGCCGAACGGCTCGTCGTACCCGAGGAGGAACCGAAGGGTCAGCCCGACGGCCGTGACGGACTCGAAGAGCAGGCTCACCTTCGCGACCCCGAGCAGCACCGCCCGGACGTCGCCGATGCCGATGCTCTTGGTCTCCGCCGCCGCGGTGAGCCGCGTGCGCAGCCCCATCCGCCGCGAGACCAGCAGCCCCAGCAGGGACGCCAGCGTCATGATCCCGAAGCCGCCGACCTGGATCAGCCCCAGGATCACCGCCTGCCCGAAGCCGGACCAGTAGGTGGGGGTGTCGACGACCGCGAGCCCGGTCACGCACACCGCGCTCGTGGAGGTGAACAGCGCGACGAGGGCGGGCGCACCCCCGTCACCGGCGCGCGACAGCGGGAGCATGAGCAGCAGGGTGCCGACGAGGACCGCGCCTGCGAACCCGACGACGACGGCCTGGGCCGGGTGCCGCAGCAACGGCCTGCCCGCCCGCTCGCGTCGGTCGCGCGGTCCTGGGCGATCGCGATGGGTGAGGGAAGGGGCCACCTCAGTCCTCGTCGATCGTGGCGTCCTCGCCGTGCGTGCCCGGACGCGGCGCCCAGGGCAGCTCCTCGGCGGGGCGTACGACGACCAGCCTGTCCCCGCGCGCGAGCTGGGTCACCACCGGATCGAAGTAGCGGAAGACCTGGCCGTCGCGGATCACCGCGATCACCTGGTCGGGCAGGCTCTGCGGCTGCTTGCCGACCTCGGGGACCAGCAGGTCGCGCTCGGCCACCTCGAGGCCCTCCCCGTAGGTGAGCAGGTCCTCCATCACCGAGCCCAGGCTCGGGCTCAGCGACGACAGGCCGAGCAGCCGGCCGACCGCGTCGGAGGAGGTGATCACCGAGTCCGCACCGCTCTGCCGGACCAGCGGCACGTTGTCCTGCTCGCGGACCGCGGCCACGATGTAGGCGTTCGGGTTGAGCTGGCGCACGTTGAGGGTGGCCAGGACCGTCGAGTCGTCGCGGTCGGTCGTGATGATCACCTGGCGCGCGTTCGCGGTGCCCGCCCGGCGCAGCACCTCCCGCCGGGTGGCGTCGCCGGTGACGACCGCGATGCCGTCGGCGTGCGCCTCGCCGAGCGCGGTGCTGCTCGGGTCGACGATGATGATCGACTCCTTGCGGGTGCCGTTGTTGACGAGCGTCTCCACCGCGCTGCGGCCCTTGGTGCCGTAGCCGATCACGACGACGTGGTCTTCCATGTACTTCCTCCAGCGGGCGACCCGGAAGTTCTCACGTCCCTGGCTCGCCAGCACCTCGATGGTCGTCCCGATCAGCAGCACCAGGAACGCGATCCGCAGCGGCGTCACGACGAAGGCGTTGACCAGGCGGGCCTGCGTCGTCGCGGGCGCGATGTCGCCGTAGCCGGTCGTGCTGAGTGTGACGGTGGTGTAGTAGACCGCGTCGGCCAGGTCCACCGTGCCGGTGGGGTCGGAGTTGTCGACGTACCCGTCCCGGTCGAACCAGACCAGCGCCACCGTCGCCGTCAGGACCGCGGCCGCCATCAGCAACCGGCGCCCGAGCTCCCACCACGGGGAGCGGGTCATGGCGGGGAGCCGGACCCGCACGGGTGAGGTGTCCGGCTCGATCAGTTCAGGCACGGTGAGAATCTACGGGACGCGCGAAGGTGTACGGCGCACCTACCGCACGACATCGCCGTAGATCATCGTCGAGGGCTCGGCCCGGCCGGTGTCGTCGTCGGGACCGGGGTCGCCCGCGAGCGACACGAACCGGAACCGGTCGCCGGGCTCGGGACGGCTGTCGTTGCCCTCGGTGCGCCGCCAGATACCGCAGAGGGTGCCGTCGACGGCGCCCTCCTGGTCCTCCACCGAGTCACCGGTCAGGCAGAGCCGGCTCGTGCTGTCGTCGTAGCTCTCGACGAGCGCGGTCGTCCGGCTCGGGGTGTCCGGACCCGCCACGACCCCGAGCAGGTAGCCACCCAGGATGCAGATCGCTCCGCCGGCCAGGGCGACCGGCGTCGGCAGGTTGACGTTTCCCATCCCGTCCCTTTGCTCTCGGTTCGGCACCTGTCCCCGCGGCGCACAGCCTCTCACGGTGGGTCCGGTCGCGACCACGAGGGCGGGGTCAGGGCGCGGTGGCCATGACGATGCCCAGGCACATCTCGTCCGTGGTGCCCTCACCCCACACCACGTACCGCTCGGGCTGACCCTCGAAGGCGGGGAGCAGGTCGCGCAGCCCCTGGTCGTGGGTGCAGGTGACCTGGAGCCGGTCGCCGCGGCGCAGCCGGACCGGCTCGTCGAGCACCTGGGTGCCCTGGTCGTCGAAGTCCCACACCGGGATGTCGAGCAGGGTGCGGGCGTCCGCCTCGCCGGGGTTCACCTCGATCCGGATCGACCGGCCGAGCAGGTGCATGTGCCCGGCGACCGCCCGCACCGTGGTGGGTCGGTCCACGCCCCGCGCGCAGCTCTGGGTCGGACCGGGGTCGACACCGCCGAAGCCGCCGCAGACGAGCTGCAGGCCGGAGACCATCTGCCGGGCACCCTCCCCGAAGCGGGCGGCGACGTCGTCCACGGCCGCCTTCCGGTCGCACAGCGGCCCCGTTTCCCCGGTGCGGCAGGGCAGCTCGACCGGGGCGGGCAGGAGCACGGTCCGCAGCGGGGACACGTCCTCGGTGCCGTCGGCGAGCCGGAGCCGGGCGCTGCTCACGTCGGGGTCGCTGCCGGCCAGCAGGTTGTAGTGGACCTGCATGACGATCCGGGAACCGGCCTCGAGCGGGATGCCGATGTCGGGGTCGAGGAGCCGCTCACCGCCACCCGGCGCCCAGGCGCCGATCCAGGGCGCGTCGTCCAACCCGCCGACGGCACCGCCGACCTCGGAGCCGCCGAAGCAGGTCCACCCCTGCCCCGGGGTGCGGCGGTCGGTGCGCTCGGCCGCGGCCACCTGTGCCGGCGGGACCCGGAACAGGATCACGTGGTGCACCACGTCACGGTTCCCCGGCACCACGTCGACCCCGGTGACGAAGGCGTCCTCGTCGGTCCCGGGGTCGAGCAGGAAGCAGCGGTAGTCGTCGGTGCCGCCGCTCGGTGCGGACGGGGCGTACGGCGACGGCATGGCGAGCTCGAGGAACCTCTCGCCGGGCCGGAGCGCGACGGCTTCGGGGGTGGCGGTCCCGTCCTGGCCGGTTGAGTGCGACGCGGAGGGCTCCGAGCCGGCGCCGGGCCCCGGCGGGTCGTCCGGACCGACGGAGCACGCCGCGAGCACCAGCGCCGCGGCGGCCACGACACCCGTCCAGGCCCGGGTGGTCCTCATGGACCGAGTCTAGGTCGGGCCCCCTCGCCGTCGCCGCTCTCACGGAGCCCGACGCAGTCGTGGGCCCAGAACACGTCGGGGTAGACCAGGGGCGCCGGTCATCCACGGCCGGTACGGCGGGAGCGCCACGTACTGGAACGCGGGGCCCGGGATCCGCGTGGACGGGGCGGTGAACCCGCCCGCGGCGCCCGGCGCGAACCCGAACCGCGGGTAGTAGCGCGGCGAGCCCTCGAGGAACACCAGCGGCTCCGGGCGGTCCCGCACGACCTCCAGCGAGTGCCGTACCAGCGCACTCCCGACGCCGCCGGCCTGCGCGTCCGGGTGCACCGAGAGCGGGCTGAGCACGAGCACCTCGACCAGCCGCGTGGGGGCGTCGAGCCTGGACGACCTGGCGGGTCGTGGCCAGGTCGGCCGCCTGCTCGGCGCGGATGACGAGCCCCTCCGCTCCGGTCACCGGCCGGTCCCGTGCTCGCGCATCCGCCGCTTCCGTTCCCTGTTCTGCTCGCCCCGCAGCCGGGCGGTCTTGCGCGCGGCCATCGCGTCGGCCTCGCGGAGCAGCATCCGCCAGCTCTCGTAGCGGCGCCGCGACAGGGTGCCGTCCTCCAGTGCCGCGTTCACCGCGCAGCCCGGCTCCGACCGGTGCGTGCAGTCGCGGAACCGGCAGCCGGCCGCCAGCGCCACGACGTCGGCGAACGCTCCGGCGAGGCCGCCCTCGTCGATCAGCCCGATGCCCCGCAGCCCGGGGGTGTCGATCACCGCGCCGCCGCCCGGGAGCACGACGAGCTCGCGGCGCACCGACGTGTGCCGGCCGCGCCCGTCGTCGCGGATCGCCCGGGTGCCGAGCACGTCGGTCCCGACCAGCGCGTTGACCAGGGACGACTTCCCGTGGCCCGACGAGCCGAGCAGAGCGAGGGTGAGCCCGCCGGCGACCAGCGCGGCGAGCCGGTCGATGCCCAGCCCGGTGACCGTGCTCGTGCGGACCACCTCCACGTCGGGCAGCTCGACGGCCAGGTCCTCGGCCACCTGCTCACCGTCGGAGACCACGTCGTCCTTCGTGAGCACCACCAGCGGCCGCGCGCCGCTCCCCCAGGCCAGGGACAGGAGCCGGTCCACCCGGGCCGGCACCGGCAGCGGGTGCAGCGCGACGACGACCGCCGCGAGGTCGACGTTGGCGCAGAGCACCTGGCCGTGGGACTGCTCGCCGGCGGTCGCGCGGACCACCGCCGTACGGCGGGGCAGCACCTGCTCGACAGTCAGCCGGTGGTCGGGCCACTCCCTGACCACCACCCAGTCGCCCGTGCAGGGCGCGGCGGTGGCGTCCTTGGCGACCGCCGCGAGCAGGTTCCCCCCGAACCCGGCGCGGAGCGGCCCGTCCTCGGTGAGCACGTGCGCCACGCCCCGGTCCACGCGTACGACGCGCCCGACCGAGGTGTCCGCGTGAGCGGCCCACCTGGCCATCCGGGGGTCGTAGCCGATGGTCTCCAGCACACAGGGAATGTACGGCCGGGCCCACCGCCACGCACCCGATTAACCCTCGCGTGCCTCCTCGCGGGCCTCCTGCTCGCTCTCGAGCTCGGCGAGCACCTCGACCCGCTCGTCATGGGGCAGCGTCTCGTCGTACTCCTCGTCGACGCCGAGCGCCGCGCGCTCCTCCTGGTCGCGGCGCAGGCGCGGGAGCATCGCCCGCAGCCGCAGCCGCCGGACCAGCTCCATCCGCGCGCGGGCGGTCTCCGACTCCGGCCAGACCCGGTCGAACGCGGCGTTCAGGGCGGCGCCGATGAGGACCGCGATCGAGAGCAGGTAGAGCCACAGCAGCACCGCGATGGGCGCCGCGAGCGGACCGTAGATCGAGGTGGACTCCCCCGCGGTCGTGGTCAGGGCGAACCGCAGCAGGAACGACCCCAGGATCCACAGCAGCAGGGTCAGCGTGGCGCCGGGCAGGTTGTAGCGCCATGACGTCCGCACCGGCACCGAGGCGTGGTAGAGCGTGGCCAGGAAGCAGATCGAGAGCACCACGACCGCCGGCCAGTAGAGCCCGTTGAGGAAGTCGAGCCGGTCCGGGACCAGCCGTTCCACGAGGGTCGGGCCGGCCACGACGAGCGGGATGGTGACCACGCCGGTGACCAGTCCGAGCACGTAGAGCACGAACGACAGCACGCGGGTCTTCAGGATGCCGCGGTGGCCGCCGAGGCCGTACATGATCGTGATCGTGTCGACGAAGACGTTGAGCGCCCGGGAACCGGACCACAACGCGAGCACGAAGCCGATCGAGATGACGTCGTACCGGCCACCACGGAAGACGTCGTCGAGGGTCGGCGTGATCACCTTGTCGACGGTCTCGTCGGTCAGCGCCCGCGACGCGACCTCGATCACCGCCGCGCGGACCTCGGCGGCCCGCGCGTCGTCGAAGCTCTCGAAGACGTAGCCGATGGAGCCGGCCAGCGCGAAGATCAGCGGCGGTAGGGACAGCAGCGCGAAGAACGCCGCCTCGGCCGCGAGACCCGTGACCCGGTTCCGGTAGCAGGTGCCGACGGTGGACACGACCAGCCGCCAGGCGGTGTCGCGCGTCACCGACCAGCGGGAAGGGCCGGCCTGCTCCCGGCTCCCCCGCGTCTCTGGCATGGCTCTACGGTAACGACATGGCCATCGATAACCGGGTAGCGGCGAACCAGGCTCCACCACTTGTCGGTCACAACGTCGTGCTCTCCGACCTCGCGCTGAGCGAGGCCGTGACGCGGCACGGAGCCCCCGAGGTGCTCGACAGCCTCGCCGGGCTCGGCGCGGAGGCGGGCACGGCGGAGGCCCGCGAGCACGGCCTGCTGGCCAACCGGCACGAGCCCGAGCTGGTCGCGTTCGACCGGTACGGCAACCGGGTGGACGAGGTCCGCTTCCACCCGTCGTGGCACTGGCTGATGGAGCGCGGCGTGGGCCACGGTCTCCAGGCCGCGCCGTGGCAGTCTGACTCCCCGCACGCGCACCTGCGCCGCGCCGCCGGGTTCTTCGCCTGGTCGCAGACCGAGCCCGGCCACGGCTGCCCGATCTCGATGACGTACGCCGCGGTCCCCGCGCTGCGGGTGGACGACACGCTCGCCAAGGAGTGGACGCCGAAGCTGGCCGCCACCTCCTACGACTTCGGGCTCCGCCCCGTCGCGTCGAAGTCCGGCGCCCTGGCCGGCATGGGCATGACCGAGAAGCAGGGCGGCTCCGACGTCCGCGCGAACGTGACCGAGGCCCGGGCCACCGGCGTCGAGGGCGAGTACACCCTGCACGGCCACAAGTGGTTCACGTCCGCGCCGATGAACGACGTGTTCCTGGTCCTCGCGCAGGCCCCCGGCGGCGTGACCTGCTTCCTCGTGCCGCGGGTCCTCCCCGACGGCACGCGCAACCGGCTGGACGTCGTACGCCTCAAGGACAAGCTCGGCAACCGGTCCAACGCCTCCTCCGAGCTGGAGTTCCACGGCACCTGGGCGCAGCGGCTCGGCGACGAGGGTCGCGGCGTGCGCACGATCATCGAGATGGTCGCGGCGACTCGGCTGGACTGCGTGATCGGCTCCGCGTCGCTGATGCGCCGCGCGGTCGCCGAGGCGTCGTGGCACGTCGGGCACCGCTCCGCGTTCGGCGGGCTGCTCGTCGACAAGCCGCTGATGCAGAACGTGGTCGCCGACCTCGCGGTCGAGTCCGAGGCCGCCACCGCGCTGGCGATGCGCCTGGCCGCCGCCGTGGACGACGCCCAGGACCCGCACGAGGCCGCCTTCCGCCGGATCGCGCTGCCGCTCGCGAAGTTCTGGGTGTGCAAGCGCACCCCGATGATGGTCGCCGAGGCGCTCGAGTGCCTGGGCGGCAACGGGTACGTGGAGGAGTCGGCGATGCCGCTGCTGTTCCGCGAGTCCCCGCTGAACTCCCTCTGGGAGGGGTCGGGCAACGTCAACGCGCTCGACGTGCTCCGGGCGCTCTCCCGCGAGCCCGAGGCGCTGAACGCGTGGCTCGTCGAGGTGGGCATGGCCCGTGGCGAGGACACGCGGCTCGACCGGGCGATCGAGGCCGTGCTCGAGCAGCTCGCCGACGTGTCCGACCTCGAGCTGCGCGCCCGCCGGCTGGCCGGGCAGATGGCCGCGGTGCTGCAGGGCGCACTGCTCGTGCGGCACGCGCCGCCCGAGGTCGCGGACGCGTTCTGCGCGACCCGGCTCGGGCAGGAGTACGGTGGCACGCTCGGCACCCTGCCGCGCGGGATCGACCTGCGCGCGATCGTCGACCGGACCACGCCGACGCCCGCCTGAGGCCCGTCTCCAGCCCGCTCATCGGGTAGTTCGTGAGCAGATGGCTGTCCCGGGGCTCCAGAACAGCCATCTGCTCACGAACTAGATGCCCGCGGAGGGCGCGGACGCGTCGTGCGCGCCGCCGCGGGGCCGGGGCAGGATGCTCAGGTGAGCTCGAGACCCGGGTAGAGCGGGTGCTTGTCGAGCAGCTCCGCCGAGGCGGCCTTGGTCCGCTCGACGACACCGTCGGCCAGGGTGTAGCTGGCCTTGGAGGTCCTGCCGTCCTTCGTGAGGTTCGGCGTGGTGTTCGACAGGACGTCGACGACGAGCTCGGCGACCCGGTCGAACTCGTCGCGCCCGAAGCCGCGGGTGGTCAGCGCCGGCGTACCGAAGCGGATCCCCGAGGTGTACCAGGCACCGTTCGGGTCGGCGGGCACGGAGTTGCGGTTGGTCACCACGCCCGCGTCGAGCAGCGCGGACTCCGCCTGACGGCCGGTGAGCCCGAAGCCGGAGACGTCGAGCAGCACGAGGTGGTTGTCGGTGCCGCCGGTCACGAGCCTGGCGTCGCGCTGGAGGAAGCCCTCGGCGAGCGACTGGGCGTTGTCGGCGATGTTCTGGGCGTACGTCGCGAAGGCCGGCTGCCGCGCCTCGGCGAGGGCGACCGCCTTGGCCGCCATCACGTGCGAGAGCGGGCCGCCGAGCACCATCGGGCAGCCGCGGTCCACGGACGGGGCGTACTCCTCGGTGGCCAGCACCAGGCCGCCGCGCGGGCCGCGCAGCGACTTGTGCGTGGTGGTGGTGACGACGTGCGCGTAGGGCACCGGGTTCTCCTCGCCGGTGAACACCTTGCCGGCGACCAGGCCCGCGAAGTGCGCCATGTCGACCATGAGGGTGGCGCCCACCTCGTCGGCGATCTCGCGCATCTTGGCGAAGTTCACCCGGCGGGGGTAGGCGGAGTACCCGGCGATGAGCACGAGCGGCTTGAACTCGCGGGCGGCCGCGGCGACCCGGTCGTAGTCGAGCAGCCCGGTCTCCGGGTCGGTGCCATAGCTGCGCTGGTGGAACATCTTGCCGGAGATGTTGGGGCGGAAGCCGTGCGTGAGGTGGCCGCCGGCGTCCAGGGACATGCCGAGCATCCGCTGGTTGCCGAGCTCGTGGCGCAGCGTCTCCCAGTCCTCCTCGGAGAGCTCGTTGACGTTCTTGGCACCGAACCGCTCCAGCGCCGGCGACTCCACGCGGTGGGCCAGGATCGACCAGAACGCGACGAGGTTCGCGTCGATCCCCGAGTGCGGCTGCGCGTAGGCGTACTCGGCCCCGAACAGCTCGCGGGCGTGCTCCGCGGCGAGCGCCTCGACGGTGTCCACGTTCTGGCAGCCGGCGTAGAACCGGTGGCCGACCGTGCCCTCCGCGTACTTGTCGCTGAACCAGGTGCCCATGGTGAGCAGCACGGCGGGCGAGGCGTAGTTCTCGCTGGCGATCAGCTTCAGCGAGCTGCGCTGGTCGGCGAGCTCGTCGCGTGTGGCCTCCGCCACGCGAGGCTCGACCGAGGCGATCACCTCCAGGGCTGCGTTGTAGGCGGTGCTGGCCGTCGCGGCGACATCGTTCCCGCCCGAGACCTGCGTGTTCACTGTGGTCGACTCGGTCATGGGGAACAGCGTAGTGACGGCGTGGTGGCAGGCGCCTCCCCAGGTGCGCCGTACCAAATAATGGACTGGCGTCTCACATCATAAGATCTGCGTTTGTGGTGAGGCCGTCCGGAAGGTGAGACTTACGCCCATGATCTCTGCTGCAACGTCGACGTACCTCGTGGTTCGACGCCACGTGGACCTCGGTCGTACCCGCAGCATGATGTGTATGTCGGTCTGACCCCAGCACCGCTCCGGCGGTGCACGCCCTGCTCTGACCAGCCGGGCGCGCGGTCGCCGGCAACCCACATCACGACAATGGCGTCGGGTGGTCGTCGCGATTCGTGCGTCTCTCGAACCAGGAACGCATCTCATGACCTCGAACAGCACCACGCCGAACAAGCCCACGCCCACCGGCCCCGGCCGCAACCGGGAGGCCGCCGGTGCGCCCGCGCGCCGCCCCCGCCCGAAGCGCGGCGAGGGGCAGTGGGCGCTCGGCTACCGCGAGCCGCTCAACGCCAACGAGCAGTTCAAGAAGGACGACGACGCGCTCAACGTCCGGGCCCGGATCGAGAACATCTACGCGCTCCGCGGCTTCGACTCCATCGACCCCAGCGACCTGAGCGGCCGCTTCCGCTGGTGGGGCCTCTACACGCAGCGCAAGCCCGGGTACGACGGCGGCAAGACCGCCGCGCTCGAGCCGCACGAGCTCGACGACCGCTACTTCATGATGCGGGTCCGCACCGACGGCGCCCTGCTCGGCCCGGAGCAGCTGCGCGCGCTGGGCTCGGCCTCCACCGAGTTCGCCCGGGACACCGCCGACATCACCGACCGCCAGAACATCCAGTACCACTGGGTCGCGGTGGAGGACGTGCCCGCGATCTGGCAGCGCCTCGAGGCGGTCGGCCTGGAGACCCAGGAGGCCTGCGGCGACTCGCCCCGGCCGTTCCTCGGCTCGCCGGTCGCCGGGGTCGCCGCGGACGAGATCATCGACGGCTCCCCCGCGCTGCGCGAGATAAAGCAGCGCTTCATCGGCAACCCCGCCTTCTCGAACCTGCCCCGCAAGTTCAAGACCGCGCTGACCGGCCACCCGAGCCACGACGTGGCCCCGGAGGTCAACGACGTCTCGTTCGTCGGCACGGTCCACCCCGAGCACGGCCCCGGCTTCGACCTCTGGGTCGGCGGCGGGCTGTCCACCAACCCGATGCTCGCCCAGAAGCTCGGCGTGTGGATCCCGCTCGACGAGGTCGCCGACGCCTGGGAGGGCGTGGCCGGCATCTTCCGTGACTACGGCTACCGCCGCCTCCGCTCGCGAGCGCGGCTGAAGTTCCTGGTCGCCGACTGGGGCGTGGAGAAGTTCCGCTCGATCCTCGAGGACGAGTACCTCGACCGCCGGCTCGTGGACTGCCCCTCCCCCGCGTCGCCGCGGGTCGCCGGGGACCACGTCGGTGTGCACCGGCAGAAGGACGGCGCGTTCTACGTCGGCGCCGCCCCGACGGTCGGCCGCGTCTCCGGCACGCTGCTCAGCCGCCTCGGGGACCTGGTCGAGGAGTACGGCGCCCAGGGCGTCCGGCTCACGGCCTACCAGAAGCTCGTCGTCCTGGGCGTCGCGGAGGACAAGGTCGACGCGTTCGTGGCCGCGCTGGACGGGATCGGGCTCTCGGCCCGGCCGAGCAACTGGCGCAAGAACACCATGGCCTGCACCGGCATCGAGTTCTGCAAGCTCGCGATCGTCGACACGAAGAACCGCGCCGCGGCCCTGGTCGACGAGCTCGAGCGCCGGTTCCCGGACCTCGACACGCCGATCACCGTGAACGTCAACGGCTGCCCCAACGCCTGCGCCCGCACCCAGGTCGCCGACATCGGCCTCAAGGGCCAGCTCGTGCTCGACGAGGACGGCCGCCAGGTGGAGGGCTTCCAGGTGCACCTCGGCGGCGGGCTCGGCCTCGACCCGGTCTTCGGCAAGAAGCTCCGGGCGCACAAGGTCACCAGCGCCGGCCTCGACGACTACGTGACGGCCGTCGTGCACGCCTTCCTGGCCGACCGCGAGGGCGACGAGACGTTCCAGGACTGGGTGCTCCGCGCCGACGACGAACTGCTGCGCGGCGAGACCGACGTCCGCACCCTGGAGGGAGCCCGATGAGCGCCCGCGCCGTCCCCTTCCACTGCCCCTACTGCGGCGACGAGAACCTGCGCCCGCACGAGGACAGCCACGGCGCCTGGGAGTGCCGGGCGTGCCTGCGGGCGTTCAGCCTCAAGATGCTCGGCCTGATCGCGCCGCGCCCGGTCCCCGGGGAGGCGAGGTCATGAGCGCGCCGGCCACCACCGCCGCCCGCAACTTCCGTGGCACCACCACCCAGGGTCGTAGCGAGGCCGAGCTGCGGGACCTGGTGTCGCACGTCGGCGCCGAGCTCGAGCTGGCCCCGGCCGAGGTGATCATCGAGTGGGCGGTCGCCACGTTCGGCGACCGGTTCTGCATCACCTCGTCGATGGCCGACGCCGTCCTCGCGCACCTGGCCGCCAGGGTGGCGCCCGGGGTCGACGTGGTCTTCCTCGACACCGGCTACCACTTCGCCGAGACGATCGGGACCCGCGACGCCGTCGAGGCCACGCTGCCGGTGAACCTGCTCACGGTCACGCCGGAGCAGACCGTCGAGGAACAGGACGCGGCGTACGGCAAGGACCTCTACCAGCGCGACCCCGACCTGTGCTGCGCCCTCCGCAAGGTGGCGCCGCTGCAGGACGCGCTCGCCGGCTACGACGCCTGGGCCACCGGCCTGCGGCGGGCGGAGACCCACAACCGGGTGATCGCCCCCGTCGTCGGGTGGGACGAGCGCAAGCGCAAGGTCAAGGTCTCGCCGCTGGCCCGCTGGTCCGACGAGGACGTCGACCGGTACGTCGCCGAGAACGGCGTCCTGGTCAACCCGCTGCAGTACGACGGCTACCCGTCGATCGGCTGCTGGCCGTGCACGCGCCGGGTCGCCCCGGGCGAGGACCCGCGCAGCGGCCGCTGGGCGGACAGCAGCAAGACCGAGTGCGGGATCCACGCATGAGCGCCCGCCCGCAGGACAACACCGAAGGGTCCGCCGCCGTCGCCGGACCCGCACCGACCTCGACAGAGATCTCGACAGAAGGGAGGCCCTAGACATGACCGCTCCAGCACTCGTGGCTCTGGCCCACGGCAGCCGCGACCCACGTTCCGCGGAGACCATCCAGGCCCTGGTCGCGGAGGTGCGCGCCATGCGCCCCGACCTCCGCATCGAGACGGCCTTCCTCGAGCTCTCCAAGCCCACGTTCGGCTCCGTCGTGGACAAGCTGGTCAAGGCCGGGTACGACGAGATCGTCGTCGTACCGCTGCTGCTGACCGAGGCCTACCACGCCAAGGTGGACGTGCCGCGCGCGATCGCGGAGGCCACCTCCCGGCACGACGACCTGGAGATCCGCGCGACCGCCGTGCTCGGCCTCGAGAACGTCTTCCTCGAGGTCCTCGACCGCCGCCTGCGTACGGCGCTCAAGGAGGCCCGGGTCCGCGAGCTCGACGCCCTCGTGCTCGCCGCGGCCGGCTCGTCGGACCAGCTCGCCAACCAGGCCGTCGCCCGGCTGGCCCGGATGTGGAGCGCCAAGCACCGGCTGCCGACGGTGGCGGCCTACGCCTCCGCCGCTCCCCCGGCGACGGGCGAGGCGGTGCGCCAGTTCCGCGCCGAGGGACGCCGCCACATCGCGGTGGGCTCGCTGTTCCTGGCACCGGGCACGCTGCCCGACCGGGCCGCCGAGCTCGCGCTCGAGGCCGGCGCGGTGGCCGTCTCCGCACCGCTCGGCGCCGACCCCGAGGTGGCCCGGACGATCCTCGCCCGCTACGCCGTGGGCGCGGTCGAGCTCGTCCCCGTCTGAGGACGCCCGGTGAGGTCGGTAGGCTCTGCGGCATGAGCCAGCACTTCGACGTCATCGTTCTCGGCGCGGGCCCCGGTGGCTACGTCGCCGCCATCCGCGCCTCCCAGCTCGGCCTCAAGGTCGCCGTGGTGGAGAAGAAGTACTGGGGCGGTGTCTGCCTCAACGTCGGGTGCATCCCGTCCAAGGCGCTGCTGCGCAACGCCGAGCTCGCCCACATCCTGCAGCACGAGAAGGACGTGTTCGGGATCGAGGGCGACGCGACGATGAACTTCAAGTCGACGCACGCCCGCAGCCGCAGCGTCTCGGACGGCATCGTCAAGGGCGTGCACTTCCTGATGAAGAAGAACAAGATTCAGGAGATCGACGGCTGGGGCACGCTGACCGGCGACAAGTCCCTCGACGTCGAGGACGACAAGGGGAACGTCGAGAGCTACACCTGCGACAACCTCGTCATCGCCACCGGTGCGACGACCCGGCTCATCCCCGGGACGTCGCTGTCGGAGCGCGTGGTCACCTACGAGGAGCAGATCCTCACCGACGACCTGCCGGGCAGCATCGTGATCGCCGGCTCCGGTGCGATCGGTGTCGAGTTCGCCTACGTCATGAAGAACTTCGGCGTCGACGTCACCATCGTCGAGTTCCTCGACCGGATGGTGCCCACCGAGGACGAGGAGATCTCCAAGGAGCTCCTCAAGCACTACAAGAAGCTCGGCGTGAACGTGCTGCTCTCGACCAAGGTCGAGTCGATCGACGACTCCGGCGACAAGGTCAAGGTCACCGTGTCCAAGAACGGCGAGCAGCAGGTCATCGAGACCGACAAGGTGCTCCAGGCGATCGGTTTCGCCCCCCGGCTCGAGGGCTACGGCCTCGAGAACACCGGCGTGAAGACCACCGAGCGCGGCGCGATCGCGGTCGACGAGCGGGGCCGCACGAACATCGACGGCGTGTGGGCCATCGGTGACGTCACCGGGAAGCTGATGCTCGCGCACACCGCCGAGGCGATGGGCATCGTCGCCGCCGAGACGATGGCCGGTGCGGAGACGATGGAGATCGACTTCGACATGATCCCCCGGGCGACGTACTGCCAGCCGCAGGTCGCCTCCTTCGGCTACAGCGAGGAGCAGGCCAAGGAGAAGGGCTACGACGTCAAGGTCGCCAAGTTCCCGTTCTCGGCCAACGGCAAGGCCTCGGGCCTCGGCGACAAGCGCGGCTTCGTCAAGATCGTCGCGGACGCGAAGTACAACGAGATCATCGGCGCCCACATGATCGGCCCCGACGTGACCGAGCTGCTGCCGGCGCTGACCCTGGCGCAGCGCTGGGACCTCACCGCGGACGAGATGGCCCGCAACGTGTTCGCCCACCCCACGCTCAGCGAGGCCGTCAAGGAGGCCATCGAGGGCATCGCGGGGCACATGATCCACATGTGAGACCCGCCCTCGGACCGGCGCCGCTCAGACCGGGGCCCGCACGCACCACGCCGAGGCACGGACCGCGAACGGTGCCGGGGGAAGCCGTCGCTCGCACCGCGCCCGCAGCGCCTCGCGTCGCTCGTCGTCGAGCCGGGCCACGTAGGCACCCGCGGGCCCGACGCCGAGCGTGAACGGCTCCCACCACGCGGAGAACGTGGTGAACCGGACCGGCACCGTCAGGGTCGTCGCCTCGACGTGCCGCAGGCCCGCCGCCTCGCACAGCTCGGCCAGGTGCCCCTCCCGGGCGCCGGCCAGGGCCGCCTCGTCGGGCGCCGCGGGGTCGACGTCGTGCACGGCCGCCCAGAACGCGGTCAGCGGCCCGCTCCCGCCCGCGTGGTCCCAGACGCACGCCGCGACCAGACCGCCGGGTCGGGTCACCCGCGCCATCTCCGCGAGCCCCGCGACGGGGTCGGCCATGAAGTGCACGACGAGCTGGGCGACGGCGCGGTCGAAGGCGTCGTCGGGGAAGGGGAGCCGCTCCGCGCTCCCGAGACGCACGTCGACGCCGGGACAGCGTGCCCGGACGGCCTCGACGAACGAGGCGGACGGGTCCACCGCCGCCACCGCGGCCGCGCCGAGACGCTGCACCAGCCGGACGGTCAGGGCCCCGGGTCCGCACCCCACGTCGAGTGCGTCCTGGCCGGCGCGCACCTGGCCGTACTCCAGGAACGGCACGGCCAGCGGCTCGGAGAACCGCCCCATGAACCGGTCGTAGGCGTCGGCCGTGACGTCGAAGGTCACCGTCCGAACATACGCCGCTCCCCCCGCCGCACGGCTAGGGTGCCGAACATGGCAGGCATCGTGCTCCGGGTCCGGATGGTCAGTGGCGACAACCTCGACGTCAGCTTCGAGGATCCGAGCCTCGACAGCCAGGAGGAGGTCGTCGACCGGGTGGTGGCGACGCTCGCCGAGGACTGCGGCGTGCTGCGCTGCCGGCACGGCGGCAGGCTCCTGGTGCTCTACGCGCGGGGCGTGGCGGCGGTCGAGGTCGCACCCCGCGGCGCGGTCCTCTAGGCCGGGCTCCGGACGTCTAGCGCACCAGGGCGTCGAGCAGGTGCTCGATCTGGCGCCCCGGGTCGTCGGTGGTGCCGCCGTGGATCGGCCCGGGCTGGACGACCGTGCTGCGCGGCGCGCTGACGAAGCCGAACCGGGTGCCGAGCGGGGTGCGACCCGCCGCTCCCGCCGACTCGTCGCCGCGGCACACCGCCTCGAGCGTGGCCAGCGCCGAGGCCACCCCGTCGAGCTCGAGCTCGGGCGCGAACGCCGTGAGCCGCTCCGTGCTCACGTGGCAGCGCGCCTCGAGGAAGCCGGCGTTCTGGCAGTACAGCACCACGCCGACGTTCACGAACTCCTCCCGGTCCACGCGCGGCACGCATCGGAGGACGACGTACTGGTAGCCCATCCGCGCGCTCATGCGGCGCCCTCCGTCGGCAGCCACGCCCGTGCGCCCGACACCCGCGCGAAGAGGAAGTCCACGTAGGCGGCCCGCACGACCTCGTCGTGCTCGTGCCCGGGCAGCGGCTCGATCCAGTGGTGCGGCACCTGGGCGACCACGTCCTCGAGCAGCTCGCGGGTGACCTGCGGCGCGAGCTCGGCGTCGGCGTCGGCCACGCCGGGCAGGTAGGCCGCGAGCACGTGGTCGGAGACGTCGTACGGCTGCCGGGCGAACCGGTCCGCGTGGCCGATGGTCTGTGACCAGGCGTGGTGGAAGTACAGGCAGGCACCGTGGTCGATCGCCCACAGCTCCTTGTGCCAGACCAGCAGGTTCGGGTTCCGCCAGCTGCGGTCGACGTTCGCGGTGAGCGCGTCGAGCCAGATGATCCGGGCGGCGACGTCGGGGTCCGGCGTGCACCCGGAGTCGAAGCCGAACGAGCCCGGCAGGAAGTCCACGCCCAGGTTCAGCCCGATGCTCGCGTTGAGCAGGTCCTGCACCTCCTCGTCCGCCTCGTAGCGGGCGATCGCCGGGTCGAGCTCGACCGCGACCAGGTCGGGGGTGCGGATCCCGAGGCGGCGGGCCAGCTCGCCGACGATCACCTCGGCGACCAGTGCGCGCGGGCCCTGGCCGGCGCCGCGGAACTTGCAGACGTACGTGCCCAGGTCGTCGGCCTCGACGATGCCCGGGAGCGACCCGCCCTCGCGCAGCGGCGCGACGTAGCGTGTGGCGGCGACGGTGGGGATCACCGGACCAACCTACCCGCGCTCACGCGTCGAAGCCCTCGGCGGTCAGCCGCGCCCGCTGCTCCTCCACGTCGTAGTCCGGGTCCGGCCACCGCGGGTCGAGCGCCTCCAGGGTGGCCTTCAGTACGGCGCCCACGGCCCAGTTCCGGTACCACTTGCGGTCGCTCGGCACGATCAGCCACGGGGCCGCGGCCGTGTTGGTGCGCTCCACCGCGACCTCGTAGGCCTGCTGGTAGCGCGACCACAGCGACCGCTCGTCCACGTCGCCGGGGTTGAACTTCCAGTGCTTGGTGGGGTCGTCGAGCCGTGCCAGCAGCCGCTCCTTCTGGGTGTCGGGCGAGATGTGCAGCATGCACTTCACCACCGTCGTGCCCGCGTCGACGAGCTCGGCCTCGAAGGTGTTGATCGCGTCGTACCGCTCCTCGATCTCCGCCTCGGGTGCGAGCTCGCGCACCCGGGCGATGAGCACGTCCTCGTAGTGCGAGCGGTCGAAGATGCCGATGATCCCGGGGCCCGGCAGCTCGTTGCGGACCCGCCACAGGAAGTCACGCTCCAGCTCCTCCTCGGTCGGCGCCTTGAACGACTTGATGCGCAGTCCCTGCGGGTCGAACAGCGCCACCGTGTGCCGCAGCACCCCGCCCTTGCCGGAGGTGTCCATGCCCTGGAGCACCATCAGCACCCGGCGCTGCGAGCCGGTGCGGCCCTCGGCGAACAGCCGCTCCTGGAGGTCCGACAGCCTCCCGTCGAACGACTTGAGGGCGGCCTTGCCCTCGGCCTTGCCGCCGGTGAACCCGGGGGTGGCGCGCGGGTCGTACTCGATGAGGTTGACCGGCCCTGGCGGGACGGTCAGCGTCTCGACCACGGAGACCGGGCTGGAGGGTTCCTTCGACTTCGCCATGGACGGAGTATGCCCCGCGGCTACTCGCTCAGACCTGCGCCTTCGCGGGCGAGCGCGTCGAGGCGGCTGATCGCCCGGAAGTACTTCTTGCGGTAGCCGCCCTCGAGCAGCGGGGCGGCGAACATCTCGTCGAAGGTGACGCCGCTGGCGACCACGGGCAGGTCGCGGTCGTACATGCGGTCGGCGAGCACGACGAGCCGCAGCGCGACCGCCTGGTCCTCGACGGTGCGCACGTCCTCGAGGCAGACCACCTCCACGCCGTCGAGGAGGGCGCCGTACTTGGAGGGGTGCACGTCGGCGAGGTGGCGGGTGAGGTCGACGAAGTGGTCGAGGCTGGCGCCCGGCTTCCCGGCCCGCTCCCTCACCTCGTCGAGCGGCCACGCGTCGGGCGCCTTGGGCAGGCCCCGGTGCCGGTAGTCCTCGCCGTCGATGCGCACCGACTCGAAGCTCGCGGCCAGACCCTGGATCTCGCGCATGAAGTCGGCGGTCGCGAAGCGGCCCTCCCCCAGCTTTCCGGGGAGCGTGTTCGAGGTGGCCGCGAGGCGCACGCCCTCGTCGCGCAGGTTCCGCAGCAGCGTGGAGACCAGCACCGTGTCACCGGGGTCGTCGAGCTCGAACTCGTCCACGCAGACCAGCTGGTACGACGAGAGCGCGGCGACCGCGTCGTGGAAGCCGAGGGCGCCCACGAGGTGGGTCAGCTCCACGAACGTGGCGAACAGCTTGGGCCCGGGCGCGGCGTGGAACAGCGAGGCCAGCAGGTGCGTCTTGCCGACGCCGTACCCGCCGTCGAGGTAGACCCCGCCGGGGCCCGACGGCTCGCCCGCCTTGCGGAACAGCCCCTTCTTGCGCACCGGGCGGTTGAGGTGCCCGGCGAAGTCGCGCAGCACCTCCACCGCCTCGCCCTGCGAGGGCTGCGCGGGGTCGGGCCGGTAGGACTCGAAGCTGACGTCGGCGAAGCGCGGCGGCGGCACGAGCTCCGCGAGCAGCCGGTCCTTGGGCACACGGGGGTTGCGTTCAGCGAGTCGGATCGGCACCCCGCCAGCATACGAACGGCCCACTACGCTGCGAGCATGCGCCTACCCGTGATGCCACCGGTCCAGCCGATGCTGGCCAAGTCCGTCAAGGGGATCCCCGACCCCGCCAAGTTCGGGCACGACACCCACCCGGGCCTGTCCTTCGAGCCCAAGTGGGACGGGTTCCGCTGCATCGTCTTCCGGGACGGCGACGAGGTCGAGCTCGCGAGCCGCAACACCAAGCCGCTCACCCGCTACTTCCCCGAGGTCGTCGAGGCGGTCAAGGAGTCGCTGCCGGAGCGCTGCGTGGTCGACGGCGAGATCTTCGTGGCCGTCGGGGAGCGCCTGGAGTTCGAGCGGCTCCAGGAGCGGATCCACCCCGCGGACTCCCGGGTGCGGATGCTGGCCGAGGCCACCCCGGCGTCGTACGTCGCCTTCGACCTGCTCGCGGTCGACGACGAGTCGCTGATGGACGAGCCCTTCGCGGTCCGGCGCACCCGGCTCGAGGAGGCGCTGGCCCGGGCGACCCCGCCGGTGCACCTGACCCGGACCACCACCGACGTGGCCGAGGCGGAGGGCTGGTTCGGGCAGTTCGAGGGAGCCGGGCTCGACGGCGTGGTGGCCAAGCCCCTCGCGGCGCCGTACCAGCCGAACGTGCGCACCATGCTCAAGATCAAGCACGAGCGCACCGCCGACGTCGTGGTCGCCGGCTACCGGCTGCACAAGACCTCGAGCGAGGAGCAGCCGCTGCTGGGGTCCCTGCTGCTCGGGCTGTACGACGAGCACGGCAGCCTGCAGCACGTCGGGGTCTGCGCGGCCTTCACCGCCAAGCGGCGGGCCGAGCTCGTCGAGCAGCTCGCGCCGCTCGTCGTGCCCCCGTCCGAGCACCCCTGGGGAGCGTGGGCGGAGGCCGAGCACCACAGCGTCACCGGGGACCGGCTCCCGGGCGCGCAGAGCCGGTGGAGCGCGGGCAAGGACCTCTCGTTCGTCGCGCTCGACCCCCGGCTGGTGCTCGAGGTCGGCTACGACCACATGGAGGGGACCCGGTTCCGGCACACCGCCCAGTTCAAGCGCTGGCGCACCGATCGCGACCCCGAGTCGTGCGGTTACGAGCAGCTCGAGGAGCCGGTGAGCTACGACTTGGGTAATGTGCTGAGCACCAGATCCTGACGAGGAAAGAGGGGCCGATGACCGAGTCGACCTACGACGTGGTGCTCCTGATCGAGCAGCCACTGTCGGGCCAGGACGCGCGGCAGGTCCGCGGTCTGCACGAGGACTTCGAGGAGCACGTGCGCTACCACGTACTGCTGCCCGTCGAGGACGCCGCCGCCCGGGTCGAGTCGGCGATGGGCTCCCTCGCTGCGAGCGAGGTGCTCGCCTCCCCCGCCCTGGTGATGGACGAGGCCGACCTCGAGAACGTCCAGCACGAGCTCCTCGAGAACGCCCGCCGGGACCTGTCGGCCTGCCTCGGCCGGCTCAGCGAGCTCGGCGCCGACGCGGTCGGCGAGATCGTCAGCATCGACCCGATCGACGCGCTCGCCGCCAAGGTGGCCCAGGTCGACGGCCGCGAGGCGATCATCCTGACCCGCCCGCACGTCGTGTCCGAGTTCTTCCACATGGACTGGACCTCACGGGCCCGCCGCAAGATCGGCGTCCCGGTGCTGCACCTGCTCGAGCGGGAGACGTTCGACGAGCAGGCCGGCGGCGGCGAGGGCGTCACCGGCATGTGACCCGCGGCGTCACTTCCAGACGCGCACGTAGCCGACCTTGATCGTCTGCGGCACCTTGATCTCGTCCTCGCTGATGCCGAGGTTGAGGATCAGGTAGTGCGGCGAGCTGGTGACGCCGGTGGTGTGCCGGCCGACCCGCTTGCCGTCGTAGTAGAACGTCAGGGAGTCCCGCTGCCAGTTGACGCCGAAGGTGTGCCAGCCGCCCCCGCCGGGCATCGCGCCGTCCCACGCGTCGGGGTAGCCGCCGACCTGCTGGGGGTTGCTCTCGCTGCCCCAGTGGTAGTGCCAGGCGGCGTCGTCGTCGCTGAGACACTCCATCACGTCGATCTCGCCGTCCGCGGGCCACGACTCGCCGTTGAGCCAGAAGGCGGCCCAGTTCGGGCCGCAGCTGCCGACCGCACCGAGCGCGCGCTCGGTGTTCGCGGGCAGGTACATCCGCGCCTCGGCGTAGCCGTGGGTGAACTTGTAGTCGTGGTAGGACTCCACCAGCCCGGACACGTAGCGGTAGCGCCGGCCGTCGTTCGCGGTGACGGTGCGCCGCTCCGCGCGGAGCCGCAGCTTGCCGTTGGCGACGGAAACCTGGCTCGGCGCGTAGGCGGCGATCTCGGCACTGTTCACGGGCTTGGTGATCGTCCGGTCCGAGCCGGCCAGCCAGTTCGGCCGCCACTTGCTCAGGTTGAGCCGGTCACCGTTGAACTCGTCCCGGAAGACGAGCCGCCAGTCGCCGGCCACCCCGACGGGCTTGGGGTTGCGGGCGGCCGCGGCGGCCGCCGGGGCCGGCTGGCCGGTCGGCGGGACCAGGGACAGGGCCAGCGCGGCGACGAGCACCGCACCGAGGACGAGCATGAGACGACGTGACATGTAGGGCTCCCGAGACGATTTCGACATCACCCTCCCGTGATGCTCGAAAAACCCCAGAACCATACATAGCCGCCGTGCGGGGGCACAGCGGCCGGCAGAAATGGGCTAGGCCGGACTGAACCGGACAGATCGACCCGTGGACGCGGCGAGGCGGAAGGTGCCTAGGTCGCCAGGGGCCAGTGCGGGTGCTTCGGTGAACGGTCCTGGAAGGAGAGGATCGCGGGATTCTGGATCACGCCGTCACGGACCTCGATGGCCCGACGGATGGTCGGGTTCTGGTCCCAGGCGTCACTCCCGCCGAGCACGGTGCGGAGGAACGGGAGCAGCGCCTCGCTGTTCTCCCAGGTCGCGGAGTTCCACAGGTACGACGGGCTGTGGTCGACGGCGTAGTAGAGCACGTTGTCGCCGACCACGAAGACAGGGTCGGCGAACGACGTGGGACGCGCCCAGCTGAAACCCATGGCCTCGTCGCAGGAGACGTCGACGACCACCGTCCCCGGCGTCATGTTCACCAGGTCGGCGTCGGTCATGAACATGAGCGGCGCGTCGGTGTCCTGGAGCACGCAGTTGACGATGATGTCGTGCTCCGCGAGGAAGCCCGCGAGGGGCACCCTGCCGGTCTGCGTGACAGCGTGGCTCACCCCCGCGTCGGCGGCGTCGTCGTCGAAGTGGACGATCCGTGCGGAGTGGATCGGTGCGGCCACGGCCGCGACCTCACGGTGGGTGAGGACGTCGACGTCATGCACGCCCAGCGCGTTGAGCGCCGTCACCGCGCCTCGGGCGGTCGCGCCGAACCCGATGACGACTGCGCGGAGCCGACGCCCGTAGTCGCCCGTCGTTCCCGCGATCTGCAGCGCGTGGAGCACGGAGCAGTAGCCGGCGAGCTCGTTGTTCTTGTGGAACACGTGCAGGCTGAAGGAGCCGTCGCTGTTCCAGTGGTTCATCGCCTCGAACGCGATCAGCGTGAGCTTCTGGTCGATGGCGACCTGCGTGAGCGCCTCGTCCTGGACGCAGTGCGGCCAGCCCCACAGAACCTGCCCGACGCGCATCGCGGCGATGTCGCTGAGCAGCGGCTTGGGCTGCAGGATGACGTCGCACTCCGCGACCAGCTCCTCGCGCGTCCTGAAGCCGGCGACCCAGCCCTTCAGGTCGTCGTCGGACATGCCGAAGCGTTCCCCGTAGCCACGCTCGAGGTAGACGCTCTCGCGGAGGTCATCGGGGATCCGACCGAGGTGGTGGGGGTGCAGCGGAAGGCGTCGCTCGTTCTCCTTGAGCGACCGCGCCATGACACCGAGACTCAGGTAGCTCACGCGGTCCCCTTCCGCTCGGGCCATCCCGTGCTCCGACCGGTCGCGAGCCATCGGAGGTCCGGCGAAGGCCATCCCCGTCAGCGTACGCCCCGGACGAGCGGCCGCCCCGGACTTCAGCCGGCCCGGACGGGCCCGCCGCTCCTGTGCTCGATGGCGCGGTGGTGACAGCGGTGTGAGACTGGGGAGATGAGTGGACACCGACCGGGAGCCCGTCTGCTCCCCCTCGCGGCGGCCTCCGCCGTGCCGGCGCTCTACGTGCTCGGGGTCCGACCGCGGCTGCTGACCTGGGGCGCGACACCGCAGGAGGCCACGCGTTCCTACCCCGGCGACGACCTCGTCCCCGACGCCGGCAGCTCGTCGACGATGGCCACCACCCTCCCGGCACCGCCGGAGAGGGTCTGGCCCTGGCTGGTGCAGATGGGAGGCGACCGCGGAGGCTGGTACAGCTGGGACCGCCTGGACCACTTCGGGGAGCCGAGCGCCGAGCGCATCGTGCCCGAGTGGCAGACCCTCGAGGAGGGGCAGCGCCTGGAGGTGGCGCCCGACGGGCAGACCTGGTTCACGGTGGCCGTCGTCGAGCCGAACCGCACCCTGGTGCTGCGGTCGGACCTGAAGCTGCCCTCGGGCCACTCCGTCGAGTCGTGGTCCGGTCCCCTGCCGCGGGCCTACCTGGACGGGATCTGGGGCTTCCACCTGCGGCCGTCCCCCGGCGGCGGGACCCGCCTGGTGGTCCGCACGCGCGGCCGGGGCCGCCCGCGACCGCTCGTCAGGACGTTCGACCTGTTCGTGGGTGAACCCGCGCACTTCATCATGCAGACCCGCCAGTTCCAGAACCTCCGTCGCCGGGTCGGCGCGGCGGTCTGACAGCGCCCGCAGGGAGGAGCACACCATGGACTTCAGGATCGAGCTGATCCCGCTGGCCGTGCAGGACGTCGACCGGTCGGTCGAGTTCTACGGGAAGCAGCTGGGCTGGAGCGTCGACTTCGACCAGACCGTGAGCCCCGAGCTGCGGTTCGTGCAGGTCACCCCGCCCGGTTCGGCGTGCTCGATCTGCTTCGGGACCGGCCTCGACATGATGCCCCAGGGCTCCGCGCAGTTCATCCAGGTCGTCGTCGCCGACGCGGACGAGGCCTGCGCCCTCCTGCGTCGGCGCGGAGTGGAGTGCAGCGACGTGGACGAGCAGCCCTGGGGCCGCTTCGTGCGCTTCGACGACCCGGACGGCAACCGCTGGGCACTCCAGCAGATCGTCCGCCCCTGAGCCTCGAGAGGCGGACCCCGGTCTCGGCTGCCTCAGGCCGGGGGCGCGGAACAGCGGGGAGGTCAGCTGCCGCGCTGGGCCGGCATCTTCGAGATCATCCACTCGAGCAAGTCCGAGGTGTTGCGGGTCTGGTACCAGACCCTTCCCGGACCGGTGAAGTCGGTGACCAGACCCTCTCCGCCCAGGATCGAGGACTTCCAGCTGCCGGCCTTGCGGACGGCGTACTGCACCGACTCGTCGAACGCCACGACGTGACCGGTGTCCAGGGTCATCACCTCCCCGGCGGCAGCTCTCGCTGCCCAGCGAGCGGCGCAGCCCCTTCATGAAGCCGCCGCGGGTGGAGGTGGCCATCTCGACGTCACCGGCGGGTCATCGCCATCGCGCCCGCCTCGACGCGGACTGCTCGCCCCGGCGGCACACTGATCTCGCCGAGGGCGAAGGTGGGACCCGAGTGGATGTCGACCTGCGATTATTTTGGGTTTCCTCGACCTCGCCCGACTGTGAGGATGGCCGGCAGGATGACTGAGCACACGCTGATCCTGCTACGGCACGCGAAGTCGGACTGGTCGGGCGACGAGGCCGACGTGCTCCGACCGCTGGCCCGGCGCGGCCGGCGGCAGGCACCGGACGCCGGCCGGTGGCTCGCCGCGAACGTCGACAGCATCGACCTCGTCGTGGTCTCCCCCGCGACGCGTGCTCGGAGCACCTGGGACCTCGTCTCGGCGCAGCTCGACGTGTCCCCGGGGACGCGCATCGACGAGCGGGTGTACGCCGCGCCCGGCCGGGAGCTCCTCGGAGTCGTCCGGGAGCTGTCCGACGATCTCGACACCGTGGTCCTGGTCGGCCACAACCCGGGGATCGAGGAGCTGGTGTCGCTCCTCACCGGCGAGTGGCTGCCGATGCCCACCTCGGCACTCGCGGTGATCGCGGTGCCGGGCCCCTGGTCGAGCGCAGGTCACCGACCGTCGGTGCTTCAGGCGTCCGGCAGACCACCTGCACCGTGACGTCGGAGAGCCTGCCTCACCGGCGTCTCAACCGGTGGAAGACCTCGTCGATGCCAGGTTCGCCATGACGACTCCGATGGTCTCGCCCAAGGGTTCCGTCGGGCTGAACTCGACGATGCGCGCGCCCGCGTGGTGGATCGGGGTGTGGCCCGGCGGGACGTAGTACGCCTCGCCGGCCTGGTACCGCTCGTCGTGATCGCGGAGACGGAAGGTGATCTCCCCCGCGACGACGTACCCCCAGCGCGGGAACTGACAGCGGTCGTCGGGCAGGCCCCGGAACAGCGGCGCCAGGTCCGCGTCGGCGGTGTGGGACTCGAAGCACACGGTGTACCCGCCCTCGAAGTTCTCCAGATGGACCTCGAGGCCGTCCAACGCCATCGACTCCGATGCGGTTTCAAGCGACACACTGGGCATGGTGACCTCCTTGGTCGGTCGGGCTCCGCAGCCAGCGGATGACACGACCCTAGGAAGCCGACCCGCTCGGCGCATCGGCGAAGCCACCCACGACCTGGCAGGGGTCCACGTGGGTGGAACGGCCCACTCAGAGGAGGTCGGACTCGTAGGCGAGCGCGGTCGCCGCCGCACGCGAGGAGACGCCCAGCTTCGCGAAGATGTTGCTCACGTGCCGGTCGACCGTCCTCTCGCTGAGACCCAGCTCCACGCCGACCGAGCGGTTGGTCAGACCCCGCGCGACGAGCCGGAGCACCTGGAGCTCGCGGCCGGTCAGGAGGCGGTCTGCCGCGGCCTCTCGACCCCGGTCCGGGCCGTCCAGGGCCTTCACGTCGGCCCTCGCGCCGAGTCCCTCGAGAGCCGCGCGTGCCGCCTCGAGCTCGAACCTGGCCCCTTCCTCGTCCCCCAGCACACGCCGCGCGCGGGCGATCAGGACACCGGTCCGGGCCAGGTCGTAGGCCGCCTCGAGCGCGCGGAACCCGGAGCTCGCACGGCGCAGCGGCGCCAGCGCGGCGCGCGCGTCACCGTCGGCCAGCACCACGGCTCCGGTCGCCCGGTCGGAGACGGCGGCAAGCATCGGAGAGCCCAGCGCCCGTGCCGCCTCGACCAGCTCGGCGCAGGCCGCACGAGCCGCCGGTACGTCGCCGACAGCCAGCATGATCTCCACGCACGCCGCAAGCAGCTGAGGGCGGCTCACCAGGGCGTCCGCCTCGGCAAGAGCCCGGTCGATCCCATGCACCGCCGCATCGTGCCTGCCCTGGGCCAGCCGGAGCAGCGCGAGCCCGGGTTGCGGGTCCCTTCCGTGGTTGCTGGCCTCCCGGTAGTGCCGCTCCGCGTCGTCGAAGCGCCCACGGAGCCGGAGCAGCTCCCCCTGCTGGTAGATCGCGGCTCCGAGCGACGGCTGGACGGCCGGCGAGGACAGCCGCTTCCGGGCGAGCCCGGCCTGGGCCATCGCCTCGACCCAGGCACCCTTCAGCTGCAGGAACTCCGCGCGGTGGACCAGGCAGAGTCCGGCGTAGGGCACGAGGTCGGGCTGGGTGTCGCACCAGCGGCCGAACGCCGCGGTCCAGGCCTGGCCCCGGCGTACGTCGAGCACGTCGTGGCAGGCGTCGATGGCGGTGCAGAAGCTGTCGCCCACCACGACCGGCGACGTCTCCCCCGCGACGACCGCCACCATCGCCTCGTCGAGCAGGCGCACCCCCCGGGACACGTCTCCCCGGAAGATGAGCACGCGTCCCAGGGCGAGCCGGGCGAGCGCCGACAGGTCCGGGTCTCCGCACGCGTCGGCGATCCGCACCGACCGGCCGAGATCGTTCTCCGCCCTCGGGAGGTCCGCGGTGAAGACGGCCAGGAGCCCGGTCAGGTAGAAGAGACTCGCGTACTCGGTCGAGATGTCCGGCGCCTCACGCACCAGCCGCTCAAGCCGGGCGATCCAGCCGTCGGCGCTCGGCAGGTCGCCCGCGTTGAGCAGGCGGAACCCCAGCCAGAACGCACACCTCGCGGTCCCGCTGCGGTCCTTCGACGCCAGGTAGCGCTGATGGGCACGCCGCCAGGCGTCGTCGCTCGTCTCGTCCTCGCCGGACAGGAACGACGCGACCGCCAGCCTCTCCAGGTCCGCCACGTCCAGGGGCGTCGTGGCGTCGCACGCCGTCAGCAGGTCTCTGGCCTCGCGCCACGCGTGATGCTCGTAGCAACGGCGGCCCCGCTCCAGCCGCTCATCGCCCCCGTCGTGGAAGGGCGTGGGCATGCTCACGTCGCCGCCCATGCCCTCAAGATACGACGCCGGTCCGGCCGCGTCACCGGACGCACCCGGAGGCGGGCACGCTCAGGGGAGAGGCTGGCTCGCCCGCCCCGGCTCGGCGCCGTGGATGCTGCCGCGGTCGCGGCCGTGCCCGCCGTGCCAGTCCAGGCAGAGGACGGTGGCGTCGTCACTGAGGGCGTGGCCGGTCGCATCCAGCACGCGGTCCGCCAGCGCGCGAACCGCCTCTCGCGGGTGGAGCAGCCGTGTCTCGGTGATCGCTGCGGGAAGGTCGAGGTCGGCGGCGTTGCGCTCGAGCATCCCGTCCGTGACCAAGACGAACCGGTCGCCGGGCTCCAGGTGCACACGGCTGCCGCGATAGGTGCTGTCGAGGAACAGCCCGAGCGGGAAGTCGACGGGCAGCTCCACGGCGGAGACGCGTGAGCCGCGAGCGAGGTACGGGGCGACGTGCCCGGCATTGACCAGCTCCATGGCTCCGGTGCGCAGGTCGACGCGGCCGATCAGTCCCGTCACGTAGTCCTCGAGCATGCCGACGGCGGCATGCTCGGCCAGGGCCAGGTTGGCCGCGGTGACCTGGTCGAGCAGCGACAGGCCCTCGTTGCGGGTGTTGCGGAGACTCCCCACACACAGCGTGGCGTTCAGGGCAGCACCCACACCGTGACCCATCGCGTCGGTCAACGACAGGTGCAGCACGTCGCGCGCCAAGCTGAAGTCGAACGTGTCGCCGGCGATGCCCGCTGCCGGCTCCAGCCAGCCGGAGAGCGTGAAGGACCCGGCCTCACAGGTCTGGGGTCCGGCGAGCAGCCGGTGCTGGATCTCCGCCGACAGGCTGAGCGGTCGGGTGCGCTGCCCCCACTCGTACAGGTCGGTGTGGCGTCGGTTGGCGATCACCACGAACGCGAGCAGGTGCGCGAGCTGCGCGATCTCGCGCACCGTCTCGCCGTCGGGCTCCTCCGGAAGGCACAGCTCCAACAGGCCGATGGCCTCGCCGCGCGAGGTCACGGGCGCGAGCACCATCCACTGGTCCGGACGACCGGGGACCTCAGGCTGCTGGTCGGGTCCGAGAACGCGCACCTCCTGCGTGCGCACCGCCTGCTCCACCGCTCCGCCGTCGAACGCCATCACCGTCGCGGACTCCTCGACATCGCGCCGTTCGCCCTCTGCGAGGCGCCTGCTGTTGCGGGGGGCCCCCGCGGCCGGCAGCCGGACGTGCGCGAGACGGACCATGGCCCGCCCTGACAGGTCGGCGATGAGGAAGGACGCCGACGTGGCTCCCAACGCGCGACGGAGCTCGCTCGTCACCGCCTCGACCGCCTCGACCGGCGAGGCGGCCTCCGCAGCGTCCAGCACGCTCGCCACAGCTCTGAGCCCCCTTCCCCGCTCCATTGCCGGAGTCTAGGCGCGATCACGCCCCTCTCCCAGGGCCCTTGGACCCGCGTCGGACCGGCGTGGGCCACCACTCGGACGGACTCCCTCGTCCCTCTCGACGCGACACCGCGGGGGCCGATGAGTTTCGACTGCTCGGCAGGTCCATAGGTCATGACACACACGACGCACAGCCCGACAACCGTCTCGAACATCGGCGTGGCCATGTTCGCGGTGGCCGACCAGGACGCGGCCCTCGCCTTCTACACCGAGAAGCTCGGCTTCGAGGTGCGCAGTGACACCCGGTTCGGGGAGCACGACGAGATGCGCTGGTTGGAGGTGGCCCCGCCCGGGTCGCGGGCGCGGCTAGCGCTCAATCCGCCGATGGGTGGCGAGCCTGGCGGCGGCTCGATCGGTGTGGAGACCCCTGACGTGCTGTCCGAGCACGCGCGCCTGAGCGCCATCGGCGGCATCGACCTCGATCCGGAGCCGATGCGCACACCCGGGGCACCACTCATGTTCATGCTGCGAGACCCGGACGGCAACCACATCGCCGTGGTCGAGGAGCCACCGGCCTCGTAGCTGCCCCGGGACCCGTCCATGGCCGGTCGGCCAGCGGTCTTCCGCACCGCCGGCCGTCGGGCGTGCACGGCGCTCCTGGCCTCTCAGCCTCCGTCCGGGCTCTCCCAGTTCGCGGCGTTCTTGCGGCTCGGCTGGACCCTGGGCGGCTCGCCCGGCATCTTCGGGTAGTCGGGCGGGTACGGCATGTCCCCGAGCCCCGCCTCCTCGTCCCGGGCGTAGAGCTCGAGCAGCGGCTCGAGCGAGTGGTGCTCGTCGTCGATCGCCTCGTGCAGGTCGCCGACCTCGGCGAACCGCGCGGGCACCGTGTGCAGGTTGAACGCCTTCGGGTCGACGTCGGGGAGCTCCTCCCAGGTCACCGGCGTCGACACCGGCGCGCCCTCGATCGGCCGCAGGCTGTAGGCGCTCGCGATCGTGCGGTCGCGGGAGTTCTGGTTGTAGTCGACGAAGATGTTCTGCCCGCGCTCCTCCTTCCACCACTTCGTGGTGACCCTGGGGGTACGGCGCTCGAGCTCGCGCCCGAACGCGATCGCGGCGTGCCGGACGTCGGTGAAGGTCCACCGCGGCTCGATCCGCACGTAGACGTGCACACCCCGGTTGCCGCTCGTCTTCGGGAAACCGCGCATCCCGAGGTCCTCGAGCAGCTCGCGCGCCGCTCCCGCGACCCGCACCGCGTCCGCGAAGTCCGTCCCCGGCTGCGGGTCGAGGTCGATCCGCAGCTCGTCGGGGTGGTCGACGTCCGCGGCACGCACCGGCCACGGGTGGAAGGTCAGCGTGCCCATCTGCGCCGCCCACGCGACGACGGCCGGCTCGGTCGGGCAGACCTCGTCCGCGTGACGGCCCGACGGGAACATGATCCGGGCGGTGTCGACGTACGACGGGGCTCCCCGCGGGACGCGCTTCTGGTAGAACGCGTCGCCGTGCGGGTCCTCCCGGGTGGAGCGCACGATGCCCTCGTACACGCCCTTCGGCCAGCGCTCGAGCGTGGTGGGCCGGTGGTCGAGGGCGCGGAGGATGCCCGGCGCCACGGCGAGGTAGTACTCCACCACCTGCAGCTTCGTGACCTCCGCGGACCACGCGGTCGCCTGGTAGATCACCCGGTCGGGGTTGGAGACGCGCAGCGTGCGCCCGGCTGCGTCGATCTCGGTCGCGGGACTGGCCATGACCTCAAATCTAGGCGGGCCGTCCAGCCCCCGGAGACAAACCGGGGAGGCCGGGCGAAACTATGGCGAAAGCGTCGCCTCGGTCGGGGAGTTTACCTAAGGTGACCTGTGTCTCGGGAATCACTCCCGGACCACTCGCACCCACGGAGGAACCCTCGTGTCCCGTCCTACCCGGACAGCCCTCACCGGTGTCGCCTCGGCGCTGATCGCCGCGGGCACCATCGCCCTTCCGTCCGCCCCCGCCACCGCCGTCTCGGCCGACGTCGTCATCTCCGAGGTCTACGGAGGCGGCGGCAACAGCGGCGCCACCTACCGCAACGACTTCGTCGAGCTGCACAACACCGGCAGCGTCCCGGTCTCCGTCGACGGCTGGACGGTCCAGTACGCCAGCGCCACCGGCACCTCCTGGCAGCGGACCCCGCTCACCGGCACCATCGCGCCGGGCCAGCGCTACCTGGTCCAGGAGGCGAAGGGCTCCGGCGGTACGACGGACCTGCCCACGCCCGACGCCGTCGGCACGATCGCGATGTCCGGCAGCAACGGCAAGGTCGCGCTCGTCCAGAGCGGCACCGCCCTCTCCGGCTGCTACCCCGCCTGCGCCACCGCGTCGGGTGTGAAGGACTTCGTCGGCTACGGCACCGCCAACGAGTACGAGGGCCCCGGCGCCGCCCCCGGCCTCGACAACACGACCGCCGCCGCGCGACGGGGCACCGACACCGACGACAACCAGCTGAACTTCATCGCCCGTGACCCCTCACCGGTCAGCAGCACCGGCGGCGAGGAGCCGCCCCCGCCCCCGCCGCCGCTCGAAGGCCTCCAGATCCACGACGTCCAGGGGGCCGCGCACCTCTCCCCCGTCGCCGGCGCGACCGTCGCCCGGGTGCCGGGTGTCGTCACCGCCACCAAGTCCGACGGTTTCTGGATGCAGTCGGAGACCCCCGACGACGACGTCGCCACCAGTGAGGGCGTCTTCGTCTACCGACCCTCCAGCACGCCGGCCGTGGGCACCCGCGTGACGGTCACCGGCGACGTCACCGAGTTCCGGCCCGGCGGGGCGACCGGCACCAACCTGACCACCACCGAGATCGCCGGGTCCCCGCTGGTCACGGTCGTCGGCACCGCGCCGGCGCAGCCCGCGACCACGATCGTCGGCCCGGGCGGCCGCGTGCCCCCGACGGCGGTCATCGACGACGACGCGACCGGCTCGGTCGAGACCTCCGGCAGCTTCGACGCCACCACCGACGGCATCGACTTCTGGGAGTCGATGGAGGGCATGGTCGCCGGCATCGAGCAGGCCCGGGTCGTCGGCCCCACCTCCCGCTTCGGCGAGACCCCCGTGGTCCCCGCCGGCGCCACCCAGCACACCGCCCGCGGCGGCGTCTACGTCAGCGCCGGCGACTTCAACCCCGAGCGGATCCTCGTCGACGACCTCCTGTCGGCGCCCGCGACCGCGACCACCGGGGACGGCTTCGCCGGTACGACGGTCGGGGTGGTCGACTACGGCTTCGCGAACTTCAAGCTCCAGCCCTGGACCACGCCGACCGTCGTGCCGGGCGGCCTCCAGCGCGAGACCACCGCCGCCGCCGGCGCGAAGGAGTTCTCGCTGGCGTCGTACAACGTGGAGAACCTCGACGCGCTCGACCCGCAGGAGAAGTTCGACGCGCTCGCGGCGCAGATCGTCGGGAACCTGAAGGCCCCCGACGTGGTGGGTCTCGAGGAGGTCCAGGACAACGACGGACCGGTGATGTCCGGCTCGTCCGCGGCCGACCAGACCCTCGACCGGCTCGTCGCCGCGATCACCGCGGCCGGCGGCCCGACGTACGACTGGCGCCAGATCGACCCGGTCTACAACCGTGAGGGCGGCGAGCCGGGCGGCAACATCCGGGTGGCGTTCCTGTTCCGCACCGACCGCGGCGTGCAGTTCGTCGACCGCGGCGAGGCGACCTCGACGACGCCGGCGAGCGTGTACACCGACGCCGACGGCGACGCGCACCTGACCACGTCCCCGGCCCGGGTGGCCCCGGACTCCCCCGCCTGGGACGGCAGCCGCGTCCCGCTGGTCGGCGAGTTCGTCTGGAACGACAAGACGTTCTTCGTGGTCGCCAACCACTTCGGCTCCAAGGGCGGCGACGACCCGCTGTTCGGCCGGTGGCAGCCCGCCGAGCGCAGCTCCGAGGTCAAGCGGCACCAGCAGGCGCGGGAGGTCCGGGCGTTCGTCGACGAGCTGCTCGCGGCCAACAAGAACAGCCGCGTCGCGGTGCTCGGCGACATCAACGACTTCCAGTTCTCCGAGACCGTCGACATCCTCGTCGGCTCGGGCGAGGGAGCGCTGACCGACCTGCCGCGCACGCTGCCGGCCGACGAGCAGTACACCTACGTGTACGAGGGCAACAGCCAGGTGCTCGACCACATCCTGCTGTCGTCGCGGTTCGTCAGGGACACCTACGCCTACGACATCGTGCACGTGAACGCGGAGTTCAACGACCAGATCTCCGACCACGACCCGCAGGTGGTCCGGCTCGGGAACCCCAACCAGTTCAAGAAGTAGCGCGCGACGGGTAGCCGCCGTGCGGTGACCGGGGCCGGTCCCTCCTTCGCGGAGGGGCCGGCCCTTGTCGTTGCTCGGTAGCCTGGGCCCATGGGTTACCAGGTCTCCAAGAGCGACGAGGAGTGGCGCGAGCAGCTCTCCCCCGACGAGTACGCCGTGCTGCGCCAGGCCGGCACCGAGCGCCCCCACACCGGGGAGTACACCGACAGCAAGGAGGTCGGGGTCTACCGCTGCCGGGCCTGCCAGGCGGAGCTGTTCCGGTCGGAGACGAAGTTCGACTCCCACTGCGGCTGGCCGTCGTTCTACGCGCCGCTCGCCGAGGACCGGGTCGAGTACATCGAGGACGGCTCGCTCGGGATGAAGCGCGTCGAGGTGCGCTGCGCGAGCTGCGGCTCGCACCTGGGCCACGTCTTCGAGGGCGAGGGGTACGGCACGCCGACCGACCAGCGCTACTGCATCAACTCGATCAGCCTGACGCTGGAGCCCGGCGAGGCCTGAGCCCCTCCGGGCAGGCAGCCGGTCGGACGTGCAGTCGCCGCGCCGTACGCCGCCCGCCGAGCGGTGACCAGCCACGGAGCCGCCTCGAGTGCACGTCCGAGCGGCGCCCGGTCAGCGGTCGGACGCGACGGGTCAGGGCAGCTCGGTGAGCAGCTCGGTCGGGGTACGGCGGCGCCCGGTGTAGAACGGCACCTCCTCACGCACGTGACGCCGGGCGTCGGAGGCGCGCAGGTGCCGCATCAGGTCCACGATCCGGGAGAGGTCGTTGGCCTCGAACGCCAGCAGCCACTCGTAGTCGCCGAGCGCGAACGACGCCACCGTGTTCGCCCGCACGTCGGGGTAGCCGCGCGCCATCATGCCGTGCTCGGCGAGCATCCGGCGACGCTCCTCGTCCTCGAGCAGGTACCACTCGTAGGACCGCACGAACGGGTAGACGCAGACGTAGTCGCGGGGCTCCTCGTCGGCGAGGAACGCCGGGATGTGGCTCTTGTTGAACTCCGCGGGACGGTGCAGCGCCATCTGCGACCACACCGGGTCCAGCCGGGAGCCGAACGCCGTACGGCGGAACCGGTGGTAGGCGCGCTGGAGGTCGTCGGAGTCCTCGGCGTGCCACCACACCATGAGCTCGGCGTCGGCGCGCAGGCCCGAGACGTCGTACAGCCCGCGGACCGTCACGTCGGAGGCGGCGAGCTCCTCGAACAGCTTCTCGACCTCGTTGGCCTCGGCCGCGCGGTCGCCGTCCCCGATCACGTCACGCAGGTGGAACACCGACCACATCGTGTACCGGATCGTGTCGTTGAGGTCCTTGGCTGCCTTCCCCTGGTGGGGGCGCTTGACGGCTTCAGTCATGGGTCCATTCTCCCTGTTCGTCCAAGGCGTCGAGCACCTGGGTGGCGGCGAGCTCCGCCGACGCGACGCAGGCCGGGATGCCGAGCCCGTCGTACGCCGCGCCGCACACCGCGAGCCCCGGGACCTTCGCCACCGAGGCGCGCACGCGGCGGACGCGGTCGACGTGGCCGACGGCGTACTGGGGCAACCCGCCGCCCCACCGCTGCACGTGCCAGTCCACCGGCCGCACCGACAGCCCGACGGCGGCGCTGAGGTCCTCGAGCGCCAGCTGCACCAGCTCCTCGTCCTCGACCTGGAGCACGTGCTCCTCGCGGTGCCGGCCGATCGAGCAGCGCATCACGAGCAGGTCCTCGCCGCGGTCGGCGCCGCGCCCGGCCTCGGCGACCCACCCCCACTTGGCGAAGGAGTACGTCGCGGCCTTGATGTCGCGCTTGTCGACCGGCGGCACCAGGAAGCCCGAGCCCTCGGTGGCCGGGAAGTCGCGGCGCCGGAAGGCCATCGTGATCACGGCCATCGACGCGTACTCGACCCGCGCCAGCTCCAGGGTCGCGTCGGGCACCACGTCGCTGAGCAGCCGGGCGGTGGCGCGGGCGGGTGTGGCCAGGACGACGGCCTCGGCCTGCACGACCTCCGGGTCGTGCGCGGAGCCCACCACGAGGTTCCAGCCGCCGCCGCTGCGCCGGGCCAGGTCGCGCACGGTGGCGTCGGTGCGGACGTCGACGTCCGCGGAGGCGGCCACGGCGGCCGGCAGCTGGCCGAGCCCGCCGACGAGGCCGGCGAACACGGGAACGTCGGAGGTGGCGGCGGTGGCCTGGGCGGCCGCCTTGAGCATGGACTTGTCGCGGTCGAGCAGCGCGACGACCTGGGGCACGGCGGCCCGTGCCGAGATCTCGCGGGCATGGCCGGCGTACACGCCGCCGAGCAGCGGCTCGACGAGCCGGTCCACGACCTCCTTGCCGAAGCGCTCCTCGATCAGCCAGCCCACGCTGACGTCCTGCTCCCCGAGCCGGGTCGCGGGCATGACCGCGTCCAGGGCGGCGCGGGCCAGCCCGGAGCGGGAGATCACCCCGCTCTCCGCGAGGGCGCGGGCGTCGGTCGGCACGCCCATCAGGGTGGGCGGCATCGGCACCATCGCGCCGCGAGTCCACAGGTTCGCCTTGATCGTGTCGGGGTGCACGAGCCGGTCGGCCAGCCCGGCGGCGCGGGCCAGCGAGGTGGCCTCCGGGCGGCGGTTGAGCATCGACTCCGCCCCCACGTCGACGGTGATCCCGGCGACCTCGCCGAGCGCGAGCTTGCCGCCGATGGCCGGGGACGACTCGAGCACGGTGACCCGCAGGCCGGGCGCCCGTCGCTTCAGCGAGGCGGCCGCGGCGAGCCCGGAGATGCCACCGCCGACCACGACGACGTGCGGCGGCGCGGGAGCGGCGGGTCTGGGGGTCACGGTCACAGATTGGCAAACCCACGGACACAACTCCAACTCGGCGGAACCGCGGCGACATGGGGTGCGTCACAGTGCCAGAGAAGGGTCGGTCCCGGCCCCCCGACCGGAGGTGCTGCGATGAGACCCACCAGGCACGGTTCCACCACCCGACGGCTGCGCGCGGCGGCCGCGGTCCTGCTGCTCGGTGCACTCGTCGCCGGCTGCTCCGGCGGCAGCGAGTCGATGTCGGCGGACAGCGGCGGGGCCGTGGCCCAGGACGGCGTCGTCGGGCTCGGCCGGGAGTCGATGGGCACCGGCGCCGGCGGCTCCGACAGCGCGCGGACCCCCGCCGCCCGCACCGTGGCGCAGACCCGCGCGGTGATCAGGACCGGCCGTGTCTCGGTGGTCAGCCCGGACCTCGACGAGCTCCGCGGCCAGGTCGACGACCTGCTGCTCACCGTCGGCGGCACGATCGACAACGAGCAGACCTCGCACGACCGGAAGGGCGAGGTCGAGCGCTCGGTGCTCGTGCTCCGCGTGCCGGTCGACGAGTTCGCCGCGGTGATGACCGCGCTCGAGGACCTCGGCACCATGCGGTTCTCGGACTCCACGTCCAAGGACGTGACCACCGAGGTCATCGACGTCGAGGAGCGCGTGCAGACGCTGCAGAACAGCCTCGACCGGCTCCAGCGGTTCCAGAGGGCGGCGACGAACATCGACGACCTGATCGCCTTCGAGGACCAGATCACCGAGCGCGAGCAGGAGCTCAGCTCGCTCCAGGCGCAGCAGGCCTACCTGGCCGACAAGACCTCGATGGCGACGATCAGCCTGACCCTGACGCTCCCGGAGAAGGTCGTCGCTCCCCCCGGACCCCTCGACGACGCCGGCTTCCTGGCGGGGCTGCGTAACGGCTGGGAGGCCCTGGAGGACGCGGTCGTCGTGTCGCTCACCGTGGTCGGCGCGGTGCTGCCCTTCGCGGTGGTGCTGGCGCTGGTCGGCGTGCCGGTGTGGCTGCTGGTGCGCAGCACGGCGCGACGGCGTACGACGACGGCGGTGCCGGCCGGACCGGCGGAACCCGCCGACCGGGACTGAGCCGGCCGGAGCCGATCCGTCAGCGGGCCGAGTGCTCGTGGACGAAGTCGGTGAGCCGCGCGAGCTGGTCGGGGTCGGTGGAGGGCATCACGCCGTGCCCGAGGTTGAAGATGTGGCCCGGCGCGGAGCGGCCCCGCTCCAGCACGTCCGCGGCGCGCTCCAGCATCACCTCGGTGGGCGCGAACACCAGCGAGGGGTCCAGGTTGCCCTGCACGACGCGGCCGCCGACGCGGCGTACGCCCTCGTCGAGCGGCACCCGCCAGTCGACGCCGACCACGTCGGCCCCGGCCTCACCCATCAGCCCGAGCAGCTCGCCGGTGCCGACGCCGAAGTGGATCCGCGGGACGCCGAGCGTCCCGGCGTGCGCGAGGACCTCCGAGGAGTACGGCATCACGTAGCGCCGGTAGTCGGCGGGCGCCATCGCGCCGGCCCAGGAGTCGAAGAGCTGGACGGCGGAGGCGCCGGCGTCGACCTGGACCTGGAGGTACGCCGCGGAGATGCCGGCGATCTTGCGCATCAGCGCGTCCCACACGTCGGGGGCGCCGAACATCATCGCCTTGGTCTTGGCGTGCTCCTTGGACGGGCCGCCCTCGACGAGGTACGACGCCACGGTGAACGGCGCACCGGCGAAGCCGATCAGCGGGGTCGCGCCGAGCTCGCCGACGAGCCGCTGCACGGACTCGGTGACGAACGAGACGTGCCCGGGGGTGAGGTCAGGGATCGCGGCGACGTCCTCAAGGGTGGCCACCGGCTTCGCGACGACCGGGCCCACCCCGGGCACGATGTCGAGGTCCACACCGACCGCCTTGAGCGGCAGCACGATGTCGGAGAAGAAGATCGCGGCGTCGACGCCGTACCGGCGCACCGGCTGCATCGTGATCTCGACGACGAGGTCGGGCCGCATGCACGACTCGAGCATCGCGACGCCCTGGCGGACCTTGCGGTACTCCGGCAGCGAACGGCCTGCCTGGCGCATGAACCACACCGGGGTGTGCGGCACCTCCTCCCCACGGGCGGCGCGGAGGAAGGCGGAGTCGTGGACGGCCGGATCGGTCGTGGAGGCTGCAGGCACGGGTCGATCTTCCCAGGTCAGGCGGCGAGTCGAGGCACCGGTCCTGGGAAAGCGGCTTAGCATGAGCCCATGGCCGCACGACAAGAGCCCCGTGTGGAGGCACCGACCACCCCCGAAGCATTTCGGGTCGCCGTCGACCAGATGCGCACCGCACGCCTCCGACCGGAGATCTTCTGTGAGGAGATGCCGGCGCCGCAACGCATCGCGCCGTACGCCTCCGCGCTCTCGGCCGACGTCACCGTCGACGGCGACGACGTCGGGACCGGGCGCATCGTGCTGCTGCACGACCCCGCGGGCAACGACGCGTGGGAGGGCACCTTCCGCTGCGTCGCCTACGCCCGCGCCGAGATCGACCCGGAGATGGCCAACGACCCGCTGCTCGGCGAGGTCGGCTGGTCCTGGCTGACCGAGGCGCTGACCGCACACGGTGCCGAGTACGCCGCGTCGTCCGGGACCGTGACCAAGGTGGCCTCCGAGAGCTTCGGGAGCATGTCCGAGGAGGGGGCGACCGCGCAGCTGGAGATCCGCGCCTCGTGGACCCCGGTCGGCGACATCTCCGACCATGTCGAGGCCTGGGGCGAGCTGCTCTGCACCGCCGCGGGCCTCCCGCCGGTGCCGGAGGGCGTCGCGCCGCTGCCCAGCCGCCGAGGACAGCGCGGCCGCCCCTGATGCACCGCTCAGACAACGGCAGCACCCCGCCCACCGCCGAGGACGACCCGGCGACCGGGGCGTCCGGCGCATCCGAGTCCGCGCCCGAGGAGGTGCGCGCCCCGCTGCTCGAGCTGCGTGACGGCCTCCCTCCGGTGATCGACACCGAGCCCGCCCTCGCCGAGGCGGTCGGGCTGTTCGGCGCCGGATCCGGACCGGTCGCGATCGACGCCGAGCGCGCGTCCGGCTACCGCTACTCCGCCCGCGCCTACCTGATCCAGCTGCGCCGCGAGGGCGCCGGCTCCGCGCTGGTCGACCCGATCTCGTTCGCGGACATGACCGCGCTCAACGACGCGCTCGACGGCGTCGAGTGGATCCTCCACGCCGCCACCCAGGACCTGCCCTGCCTCACCGAGCTCGGTCTCCGTCCCGCGTCGCTGTTCGACACCGAGCTCGCCGGCCGGCTGCTCGGCTACCCGCGCGTCGGCCTGGCCACGCTGGTGGAGACGATCGTCGGGCGCCGCATGCGCAAGGAGCACTCCGCGGTCGACTGGTCCACCCGGCCGCTGCCCGCACCGTGGCTGGAGTACGCCGCGCTCGACGTCGAGGTGCTGATCGAGCTGCGCGACGCGCTCGCCACCGAGCTCGACGAGACCGGCAAGACCGAGTGGGCACGCCAGGAGTTCGAGCACCTCGTCAACGCCGCTCCGTCGGGTCCGCGGCAGGACCCGTGGCGGCGCACCTCCGGCATGCACCGGGCCCGTGGCCGCCGGTCGCTGGCCGCGGTCCGCGAGCTGTGGCAGGCGCGCGACGCGATCGCTTCGCAGCGTGACGTGACGCCGGGCCGGATCATCCCCGACGCCGCGATCGTCGAGGCCGCCAACGCGCTGCCCCGCGACCGCGCCTCGCTGCTCGGGCTCAAGGGCTTCAAGGGCCGGGGGGCCGAACGCTACGCCGCCCAGTGGGTCGACGCGATCCGCCGCGCCCGGGCCATGCCCGACGACGAGCTGCCGCCCGTGGCCGCGCGGTACGACGGGCCGCCGCCGCCCCGTGCCTGGGTCGACCGTGACCCGGTGGCGGCGGCGCGGCTGAGCACTGCCCGCACCGAGCTCAGCGCCCGTGCGCACGGGCTCAAGCTGCCCGTCGAGAACCTGGTGACCCCGGACTACGTGCGCCGGGTGATGTGGGAGCCGCCGGACGCCGACGAGCGCGACCTGTCCGACGCGGTGGCCGACCGGCTGCGTGCGCTCGGCGCGCGCGAGTGGCAGGTCGAGCTCGCCACGGACCTACTCGTGAAGGCGATCGTCACGGCCGAGGCGACCGTGGACGAGCAGGCGCGCGAGTCCGCGGAGCAGAAGGCCGACGAGCAGGCGGCCCAGCGGCGGTAGCCGTTCCAGGCGCCATGGCGTCACGCCTCCGGCGCCGGGCTCACTCCTCCTCGGGAGCCAGGACCGCCTGCGACGTGGTGTCGATGTCCTCGAGCAGCACGTCGAGGTCGACCACAGGCCAGTAGAACAGCCGGTTCAGCATCGGCTCGACCCGTGCGTTCAAGGCCGGCCACTCGGTCACGAACGGCGTGGGCTGCGTCCGCCGTACGCCCTCGTTGAAGATGAAGGAGCTCTCCGGCGGCTTGCCCGGCTGGGAGAAGGCCGGCGAGTTCGCCACGCTCACGTTGGACGGCACGACGTAGCCGGGCGTGGACGTGATCGTCGCCCCCTCACGCCCCACCGCGAAGGCCAGGAAGTCCGCCGCCTCCTGCACGTGGTCGGTGCCCGAGGAGATGCAGTAGCCCGTCATGTCCGAGACCGTGCGGAACCGCCCGAGGCTGGGCAGCGGCATCACGTCGAAGTCGAGGTCCTCCTGGGCGCGCAGCGTGGGGGTGAGCGCGCGGGTGCCGAGGATCATGCCGAGGCGGCCCTGCCGGAAGCGGCTGAGCGCGTCCTCCTCCGCGAGCTCCGCGCGGGTCGGCGTGACCAGCGGGTCGCGGACCAGGGCCAGCACCTCCTCCAGCGCCTCGCGGGTGTCGCCCTCGGAGAGGGTGAGCGTGGTGGGGTCCTGGACGTCGTCGACGATGTCGGCACCTGCCGACCACACGAACGGCGCGAGCGCCCGCAGGGTGGGCTCGATGTAGACGCCCTTGCCCTTGACCCGGGACGCCTGACGGGCGGCCAGGCTGAACTCCTCCCAGGTCCAGCCGTCCTCGGCGTTCGGCGGCGTCTCCCCCTCCTCCACGAGCCGGGTCAGGTCGACGAGGTCCTTGTTGTAGTAGACGACCGTCGGGGAGACGTCGTGCGGCATGCACTGGAGCGCGTCCGAGGCGGCGAACGACTCGAGGCCGTCGCGCTGGTAGCCGTCGCCGAAGTCGAGGTCACGCTCCTCGAGCAGGCCGTCGACCGGCTGCACCATGTCCTGCTCGACGAGGGCGGGCAGGTGGTCGTGGTCGACGAGGAACACGTCGGGCGGGTTCCCCTCGGCGTAGGCCCGCTCGTAGGAGGCCATCGCGTCGGTGACGTCGGGGGCGCGCTTGACCTCGACGGTGATGCGGGGGTTGTTCTTGGTGAAGGAGCGCGCGAGCTCGTCGTAGGCCGCGATGCTGCCCCGGGAGCCGTAGACGGCGAAGGTCAGCGTGACCGGCTCGGCCGGCGGGTCCGAGGGGGACGCCGAGGCCGGCGAGGTGCCGGGGCTGCTCCCGGGCGCCTCCGCCGCCGGGCCGGTGCATCCGGCCGCCAGCGTGCACAGCACCAGAGCGCTCGTCACGACGTGCCGCCTGCGTGCCGCAGCCACCCGCACCCCTCCCTGCTCGTACTTCTCTGCCAGACCTCTGCACACCGTACCGGGACACGCACGCCGTTCAGCGCTCCATTCATGTGGCGTTGCCCCCACCAGCCCTAGGGTTTCCTCCAGCACCCGGTACGCCGGACCGGGTCTCTCGCACCTGACTCGGGAAGTAGGACCACGCCATGCGCCTCCAGCGTCGCCGCCACCGCCTCGGCCTCGCCGTCTCCGCCCTCGCCGTGGCGGCCGTCGCCACCGGCTGCTCCCCGTCGGGGGAGCTCGAGGTGACCCGGTCCCGCCCGACGGTCACCGTGGAGCCCGGGGACGGCGGGTCGGCGTCGCCGAGCCCGTCGCCCTCGGCGTCCGTGTCCTCCGCCCCGAGCACGTCCGCGGCACCGACGCCCTCCCCCACGCCCGTGGAGCAGGTGAGCCAGGAGCCGAGCCCGACCCCGTCGCAGTCCCCCGCGGCGCAGCAGGCGCCCGCGGCGGTCACCGTCGTGGCCCCGGAGGCGTCGGCGCCGATGCGGGCACGGCTGCTCACCGCCGAGGAGCTGCCCGGGTTCGACGAGGACTTCACCTGGACCACCGCCACCACGCGCACCAGCGAGGGCCGCAAGCCGTTCGGCACCTGCCACAAGTTCGCGATGACCTCGATCGGTGCCGGCGAGGTCGCGGTGCGCACCTTCACCCCCGCGACGGCGGCGGAGAAGGTCACCGCGAGCCAGCTGGTCGCGGACTTCGGCGACGAGATGAACGCGAAGCGGGCCTTCGAGGTTCTCAAGTCCTGGCGCGCCCAGTGCGACGAGGAGCTGAAGGGCTACGACCGTCGTGACGTCGGCGGGCTGACCACGGTCGACGTGTCCACCGGGGTCGGCGGCTGGTACCTGCTCACCTACGGCCCGGTCGAGGGGACGTCCGAGGAGACGTACTTCGACGCGCAGGGCATCACCCGGGTCGGCTCCCGGATCTCGGTGCTGCAGATGCGGCTGGCCGCGCAGGACTATGACTACCCCGCTGGCGAGGAGCCGATGGTCGCCGCGGTGCAGCGAGCGGCGACGAAGGCCGGCTGAGGCCGGGCGCGTGCGCGTCGCCGGGCGCCGTACGACGCCCGGCGACGCGGCTCACGCGGTGGCGTCGAGCCTCTCGAGGTCCTCGGGGGCGAGCACCAGGTCGGCGGCCTGCGCCGAGGCGGTGACCGACTCGGGACGGCTCGCGCCGGGGATCGGGATGACCACCGGGGACTGCGCGAGCTCCCACGCCAGGGCGACCTGCTGCGCGGTCGCGTCGTAGGTGCGACCGACCTCGGCGAAGACCGAGAACCGGTCGCCGAGCTGGCCCGCCTCGCTCATCCCGCCGAGCGGGCTCCACGGCAGGAACGCGATGCCGTACTTGTCGCACAGGTCGAGCTCGGGCTGCGAGCTGCGGAACTTCGGGGAGTACTGGTTCTGCACCGCGACCAGGCCGTCGCCGAGGATCTCGCGGGCCAGCTCGATCTGCGCGGGGTCGGCGTTGGAGATGCCGGCCCCGACGATCAGGCCGTCGTCGATGAGCTCCTTCAGGCCGCCGATGGTGTCCGCGTAGTCGACCTCGGGGTCGGGGCGGTGGTGCTGGTAGAGGCCGATCGCCTCGACGCCGAGCCGGCGCAGCGACCCCTCGCACGCCTTGCGGAGGTAGTCCGGGCGGCCGTTGAGCGTCCACTCCGTGCCCTCACGGGTGTGGCCGCCCTTGGTGGCGACGAGCACGTGCTCGCTGCCGGCGCCGTACGACCGCAGCGCCCGGGCGATCAGCTCCTCGTTGTGCCCGAAGGCGGCCTCGTCGACGGAGTACGCGTCGGCGGTGTCGATCAGGCTGACGCCCTCGTCGAGCGCCCGGTGGATGGTCCGGACCGCCAGGTCCTCGTCGTTGGTCTCCCGCACCGACATCGGCATTGCGCCGAGACCGATCGCGCTCACGTTGATGTCACCGAGTCGTCGCTGCTGCATGGCTCAACCATAGGGGTGGGTCTGGCAGCATCAAGCCTGTGAGTGTGCAGAGCGGACCGTTGGACCGGGCGTGGGCGGTGGGACGTACCTCGGCGCGTGCGCGGGTCGCGCGGCTGCGGTCGAAGGCGTGGCACATCGGGCAGGCCGCGGTCGCCGCGGCCGTCGCCTGGGTCGTGGCCAAGGAGCTGCTCGGCCACGAGATCCCGTTCTTCGCGCCGATCGCCGCGGTGGTCAGCCTCGGCACGAGCTACGGGCAGCGGCTGCGGCGTGTGGCCGAGGTCACGATCGGGGTGACCGTGGGCGTGTTCACGGCCGACCTGCTCGTGATGGCACTCGGCACCGGGTGGTGGCAGCTCGCCCTGGTGGTGGCGCTGGCGATGTCCGCGGCGTTCCTGCTCGACTCCAGCGGCCTGTTCGTGACCCAGGCGGCGGTGCAGTCGATCATCGTGGTGACCCTGCTGCCGGACCCCGGACAGGCGATGACCCGGTGGACCGACGCGCTCGTCGGCGGCTCCGTCGCGCTGCTCGCCGCGGCCGTGGTGCCGCGGGCGCCGCTGCGCCGTCCGAGGGAGCGCGCCGCGGTGGTGGTGCGCAAGATCGCCTCGCTGCTGCGGGCCGCCTCGGAGAGCGCCGTGGACGGCGACGTGGACCGCGCGCTCGACATGCTCGCCAACGCACGGACCACCGACCCGCTCATCCGCGAGATGCAGGCCGCCGCCGACGAGGGGCTCTCAGTGGTGGCGTCGTCCCCGTTCCGGCGGCGGCACAAGGGGCAGGTCCGCCGGATGGCCGAGCTCGTCGAGCCGATGGACCGGGCCATGCGCAACACCCGCGTTCTCGTGCGCCGGGTCGCAGTCGCCAACTACCACCGGCAGCCGGTGCCCGGGTCGTACGCGCTGCTGCTCAGGGACCTTGCGGACACCACCGACGAGATGGCGGCGGCGCTCGAGCGCGAGGAGATGGCCACCGAGCTGCGGGCGCCGCTGCTGCGCATCGCCGAGGGCACCGCGCAGGTGGAGCGCACCAGCGACCTGTCCGCTGACGTGGTCCTCGCGCAGATCCGCTCGATCATCGTCGACCTGCTCCAGCTGACCGGGATGGACGTCCTCGAGGCAACCGACGCCATCCCGCCCGCGCGGTCGTAGTCTGGTCGAGATGTCCGACACGCCACGACACCACCGTCCCGCTCTTCCCGGCGCGCGTCACTTCGAGACGATGCCCGGCGAGGAGGACCCGGCCGTGCGCAGCGAGGCCGCCGACCGTGCCGCGACGCTGCTGGTGCGCGGCGCGCAGGGCAGCCAGGACGCCGAGGTCGTGGAGCGCGTGGTGTCCCTCGCGGAGGTCGAGGGGCTCGACACCCTCGCGGACCTCTGGTCGGGCTCCCCCGCCGACTCCCTCGCCGGCTGCCTGTGGCGGCTCTACCTGCTGCGTTCCTGGGTGTACGCCGACGCCACGTCCGCGGCCCGTGAGTTCGACGCCGGCCGCCGGCACACGCCGGTGCACGAGGTCGTCGCCGGCGTGGTCGACCCGCCGGGGCCCGAGGAGGTCCGCCAGCTCGCCGACCAGGTGCTGCGTGGCGTGGCCACGGGTGACTTCGCGGACACGCTCTCCCGTGCCGCGGCGTTCGCCCGCGTGTGCTCCGTCGGCCGGGCCCATCTGCCGCCGGACACGGCGGGGACGACGTACACCTCGGACCTCTCGGCGGCGCGGCTGCTCACCATGGCCGAGCAGCTCGAGCAGGCCGCCCGGCTGGAGCGGTCCGGCCGGCTCGGCTGAGCTGGCCGGGGGTCAGGTGCGGGTCATCTCCTTCGGAGGGGCGTGCCCCGGCACCAGGCCCGCGTGGTCCAGCAGCTCGAGACCCCACACGGCGAGCAGCACCACCACGTACGCCGCCAGCAGGTTCTCCGCGACGGTGCCCTCCGCCAGCACCATGGCGCCCATGCCGAACGCCAGGGCCACCACCGCGAGACCGGTCTCGAGCTGTCCGACCCGGTCGTACTTGTCGCCGTTCCTGACCACGACGAACGCGGTCACCCCCAGTGCTAACCCCATCGCCGCCATCCCCCGGGTGTCGTGGGCGAACGGCATGCGGCCGTGCCCCAGGTACCCCACGTAGAGGATGCCGATGGCTGCGACGAGGACCGTCGCCAGAAGGTCTCGGACGTCTAGTCTCATCGAGTCCCCACTCCCCTTGCCCTACCTACCAGCGTTGGGGCGTGGGCGGGTGTCGGAACAGGGCCGAACGGCACGTCGGGCGGCGCCGGTGGGCCGTTCGGCGGTGCCCTAGCGGTCTAGGTCCGCCTGACGCGTCGGGGCCGTTGCGGGGCGCGGACGGTGTCCGTGGTGCCCGTCTCGTCCGTTCGGGGTTGGCTCGGGGGCCATGGCTTGTAGACTCTGTGACGCGCCGGACCGCGGCAGCCCCGGGTCCCAAAATAAGCCGCTACGAGCGGCCACGCGCCGTGAGGCGCTCCCGGTCCGGCGCACCTACTCCGTTCAGGCCCCCTCGTCAGACGCGGCCGGCGACGGCGATCTGCGCAGCGAGGCGCGCGTTCGAGAGCACCAGCGCGACGTTGGCCCACAGGCTCGCGCCCTCCGTGCGCTCGTGGAACCACGCCAGCAGGAACGGCGTGACGTCCTTCCCGGTCACCCCGGCCCGCTGCGCCGCCTCGAGCCCCGCAACCAGGGTGCGCTCGTGCAGGTCGGGGTCGAGCTCGTGCTCCTCGGCGATCGGGTTCGCCACGACCAGCCCCTGGGTCAGCCCGAGCCGGTGACGCTGGCGCATCACCGCTGCGACCTCGCCTGGCTCGTCGACCCGCCACGGGACCGGCAGACCGGTGTCCCGGACGTAGAAGCCTGGGAACACGTCGGTGCGGTAGCCCAGCACGGTCACCGACAGCGACTCGAGCCGCTCCAGGGTCGCGGCCACGTCGAGGATCGACTTCACGCCGGCGCACACCACCGTCATCGGGACGCTGCCGAGGGCCGCGAGGTCCGCTGACTCGTCCCACGTCTCGCGGGCGCCGCGGTGCACTCCCCCGAGTCCGCCGGTCGCGAAGACCCGGATACCCGCGAGGTGGGCGAGGTACGACGTCGCCGCGACCGTGGTCGCGCCCATGCCGCCGCGTGCCATCACCACGCCGAGGTCGCGGATGCTCGCCTTCACGACGTCCTCGTCCTCCGCGACCCGGAGCAGCTCGTCGTCGGACAGGCCGACGTGCACGGTGCCGTCGACGACCGCGACGGTGGCGGGCACGGCGCCGGTCCGTCGTACCTCCTCCTCGATCTGCCGGGCGGTCTGCGCGCTGGTCTCGGTCGGCAGCCCGTGGCTGATGATCGTGGACTCCAACGCCACGACACCCTGGCCTGATGCAATAGCGTCGGATACCTCGGCGGAGAGCTCGAGAGGAACGGTCATCCGGGCATTGTGCCGGAGACGGAGGGAGGTGGCGCGGTGCTGGTCTCGTGTCTGGGCGACATCATGCTCGACGTCATCGTCGACGTGCCCGGTGGACTCGTCCCGGACGACGACACCCCCGCGCACATCACGTTCTCGGCCGGGGGTCAGGCCGCGAACGTCGCCGCGTGGGTGCAGGCGCTCGGCGGCCGTGCCCGGCTGTTCGGGCCACGCGCGGAGACCGGCCCGGGACGGCTCGTGGACGAGTCGCTCCAGGCCGCGGGGATCGAGGTGCACGGTCCGCTGACAGGCCTGGCCGGGACAGTGATGTCGCTGGTCGCGAGCGGGTACCGGTCCCTCGCCTCCGACCCCGGTTCCAGCGACTGGCTCGACGCGGTGGTGCCCGGTCCGTGGCTGGACGGCGCCGACTGGCTGTTCGTGTCGGGCTACGCGCTGCTGCGGGCACCGGACCCGAAGCCGATCCTCCAGGTCGCGGCCACGGCGCGGGAGGCCGGGACACGGGTGGCGGTGGACCTGTCGTCCGGAGCGATGATCACCGCGTACGGCGCCGCACGGTTCCGCGAGCTGTGGCAGGCGCTGCGCCCGTCGGTGGTGTTCGCGAACGAGCACGAGTGGGCGGCGACCAACGCCGTACCGACAGGCGCTGACGACGGCACCGGCGCCGGGGCGGCGGCGCGTCCGGGTGCGGCGGCGCCTCCGGGTGCTGCGGCGGGTCCGGGTGCGGCGGTGCCTCCGGGTGCTGTGGCGGGTCCGGGTGCTGCGGCGGGTCTGGCTGCTGCAGCGGGTCCGGGTGCTGCAGCGGGAGGGCTCGACGGCGTCGCCGGGGAGCGTGTTTCGGGGTTCGGCGCCGGAGGCACCGCGGTACTGGTGCTCAAGCAGGGGGCCGCCGGCTGCACGTTCGTGATCGACGGGGTCGGCGACCACCGTGCGCCGGTGCCGGGCCCGGTCCGCGACGTCACCGGCGCCGGCGACGCCCTGGCGGCGGGCTTCCTGATGGGCCGCGCCGACCTGGCGATGGAGTCCGCGGCGCGGTGCATCGCGGCAGTCGGCGCGCAGCCGCACACCGTCCTCCAGCAGGACACCCCGTGAGTCGCGGGGACGCCCGATGAGGGGCGGGGACGCCCGGTGAGGGGCGGGCTGCGCGCGGCCAGTGTCGAGATCCCGGAAGGCGAGCTGGCCTGGCGCTTCAGCCGGTCGAGCGGTCCCGGCGGGCAGTCGGTGAACACGGCCGACAGCCGGGTGGAGCTCACCTTCGACCTCGGTGGATCCCCGTCGGTTCCGGAGCACCTGCGGTCGCGTGCGCTGGCGCGTCTGAACCACCGCCTCTCCGAGGGTCGGGTGACCATCGCGGCGTCGGAGTACCGGTCGCAGCACCGCAACCGCGAGGCCGCTCGTGCCCGGCTGGCCGAGCTACTGACGGACGCGTTCCGGCCGCCCGCGCCGAAGCGCAGGCCGACGAAGCCGACCCGCGGCTCGAAGGAGCGAAGGCTGGCCGGCAAGAAGCGACGCAGTGACGTGAAGGCGATGCGCCGCCGTCCCGCCGACTGAGCAGCCGCGACTGCGTACCTGGCGACGATGACCCCCGGGGGGGCTCGCTCGCCGCGCTTACTGCGGATGCGACGCACGCACCCGGCGTCAGCCCGACCTGGTCGACGACGGTGAGTTGGTAGCCGGCATGGACCTCTCGCTGCGCTCGAGGCTGCACGCGACCATGGAAGGTGACCCGCCGTCAGCGTCACCGAATCAGGCTCGACCACCGCCGCCGCCTGGCCCACGTGCTGACCGCACCGTCCTGGCGAAGGCGCACGAGAACGCCGGCCTCGCCTGAGACGAGTGAGCAGCCTCATGGCCGAGCTGCGGGCCCATCCCTGCGTGCCGGACGCTCCTTGCACAGCCGGTGATCCGGCTGCTCTTCGGTGGCCGGAAAGTGTCGGTGGTCGGTCGTAGGTTGGGGTGATGGAGGCGGTGATCGAGGACCACGACGCGGCGGGGACGCTGGCGTCGCTGGCGCGGTTGCGTCGGGTCCGGGTGGAGGCGGAGCGGGACGTGTTCTTGCTGGTGGCGCACTTCGCGGACCTGTGCCACGCCGACTCGGTGCAGCGGACCCCAGCGAGTGCGGGCCGGGCAGGGCGGGTGTTCACCGGGATGGAGCGGGCGGTGTCCCTGGGTGGGGTGGGGACGCCGCTGGTGCGGGAGTTCGCCGCCTCCGAGGTGGCCGGGGAGCTGGAGATCTCCAGCTACGCCGCCCGGGCGTTGCTGGCCGACGTGCTCGACGTGCGGCACCGGCTGCCCCGGCTGTGGGCCCGGGTGATGGCGTGTGAGGTGGCGACGTGGGTGGCGCGGAAGGTCGCGGTGGCGACCCGGGACCTGACACCCGAGCAGGCGTTGTTCGTCGACGCCGGGGTGGCGGAGTACGCCGACGGCCGGCTGTCGTGGTCGAGGTTCGAGACGGTGCTCGAGGCCCGGGTCGTGGAGGCGGACCCGGAGGCGGCGGCGGCGCGGGAGGCCGCGGCCGCGGCGGAGCAGTTCGCGAAGGTCGGCCGGTCCAACGAGCACGGCCAGAAGACGCTGTACGTGAGGTCCACCGCGGCGGTGATCACGAGGATCGACGCCACCTTGGACTACCTGTGCCAGGCGCTGCGGGCGCTCGGGGAGACCGAGAACGCGGACGAGCTGCGGGTGAAGGCGATGTTGCTGCTCGCCAACCCGGTCCAGGCCGTCGAGCTGCTGACCGCCTACAAGCACGCCCACAGCAGACGTGAGACCACCCCCGCCGCGGGCACGAGCTCGGAACCGGCCTCCGCTGCGGGTGGTCCGCCTCCCCGTCCAGTCGGCCCGAGTCTCGGTGGTTCGCTCGGTGATCAGGACGAGCCACTGCCGTTCGACGACCCGGCGTCTGGTCCGACATCCAGCACCACCCCGGATTCAGGGTCGGACTCGACGTCTGGGCCGGATGCCGGGCCGCCGGGGCTGAGTGAGCACGACCTGCACCCGAGCGAGAACGACGCCGACGACCCACCCGAGCCCGGCCAGGGGAGAGCTCTGCCCTGCCCCACCTGCGGGACCGCCGCCTCACGGGCAGCCTCGGCGTCACCGCCAGGCGAGCGCGGGACGCCGCCGACAGGTGACCCGTCGCCGTTCACCCGGCCGCCGGGCGTGGGCACGCGGTGGGGGTGGACTGGGCCCGGCTGCTGCCCACGGTGACCCTGTACGTGCACCTGACCGACCACACCCTGGCCACCGGCCACGGGGTCGCCCGCTGGGAGGGCGAGGGACCGGTCTCCGCGCAGTACGTCCGGGACTTCCTCGGCCCCACCAGCCGGTTCACCATCAAGCCGGTGATCGACCTCGCCGGCCAGGCGGCCGTGGACGCCTACGAGGTCCCCGACCGGCTCCGCGAGGCGGTGCACCTGCGCACCCCGGCCGACGTGTTCCCGTACGCGTCGAACACCAGCCGCCGGATGGACCTCGACCACACCCGGCCCTACCGGCACACCGCCTCGGCAGGGCAGACCGGGATGGACAACCTCGGCCCGCTCGGCCGGTTCCACCACCGGGTCCGCACCCACGGCAACTGGGCCGTCGAACAGCCCTTCCCGGGCATCTACCTCTGGCGCGCACCCCACGGCAGATCTACCTGGTCGACCACACCGGCACCCGCAAGGTCACCGACCCCTGGACCAAGTCGGCCACCGGCCAGAACGACCACACCGACGGCGCGAGAGACGCCACCGAAGACGGCCTCGCCACGGTCACCCCGCTCGAGACCCACTTCGCCCTGATCATCAGCGAAGGCGCGGCCTAACCTCCGAGCTATCGGTCGCCGCGGAACGAACGCTTCATTCCTCTACCAGTCTGCTCGCCCGCCGGAGCCCGGAGACAGCGGCCGCCGACCGCCGGGGCCCGGAGACAGCGGCCGTCGCCCACCGGGGCCCGGCGACGACGGGCCAAGCCCCAGGCGTCAACCGGCACGCGCCACGCCGGCGCCGGTCCTGCCACCGCCGCGACGTCCCGCGTGGCCGCGTCAGAGCAGGACGTCCGCGATGACGCACGCGTGGTCCGACGGCCACAGTCGTACGCCGGTCCCCCGGTGCGTCGCGCGATCCTCGGGACGGTCACCGACCACCCAGCAGGCCTCGACAGAGGCGTCACGCACCCACAGGTAGTCGATGCGCACCCCCAGCGCGCTGTCGTCGTTCCCGAGCTCGGCCGACTGCCCACTGGTCATCCCCAGCCCCTCACCGTGCCCGACCACCCACGCGTCGACGTACGGCGTCGGCATCCCGATCCGCTCGGGTACGGCGTTGAAGTCACCGGCCACCACGACAGGGAAGCCCGGCTCCCCCACCGCGGCCACGAGCTCGTCGCGCTGGGCGTTGCGGGTCGGCTCGTCGTACGCCTCGGTGTGCGTGTTCACGAAACGCAACCGCGCCCCAACGCCGGCCCCACCGCCACCGCCGGCCCCACCGCCGGCCCCACCGCCAGCACCCGCACCTGCACCTGCACCAGCACCGGGCGAGCCCACCCGCAGGTCGACCCAACCCCAACCCCGGGCGACGTTGAACGTCAGCCCTTCCATCCCCGTGCTGATGTCCAGCGCCGAGACGAAGCCACCCGTCCGCGCGTCCTCGACCACGATCCCCCGGTCACGCCGCACCAGCACCACGTTGTGCCCGAGCACCGACATCACCTCGCTGCCCGAGACGGCCGCGCTCCCCCGGAAGTTCGCGTCGCACGCGTACGCGTCATACGGCGCCCCGACGCCCGCGAGCGCGGCCTCCAGCTCGCCGAGGAAGTCCAGCCACACCGCCGACTCCGCCGGCCCGTCCGCCCCCTCGGACATCACCGCCGACGACCACTGCGCCACCTCCTGCAGCCCGACCACGTCCACCTCCTCGCGGACCAGCAGCCGGGCGATCACCTCCGCGCGCGCCGGGAAGTCCGTCGCGGCGAGCTGGTCGCGTACGACACGCGCCTGGCGCAGCAGCCCCTCGGCGTCCACCACGCCGAACATCAGGCTGAGGTCCGCGCCGAGGTAGACGTTGTACGTCGCCACCCGCAGCCGCGGACGAGCACCGTCGCTCACGTGGCCGACTCGCGGAGCTTGCGCAGCGTGGCCTCCCCAGCCACCTCCCGGACGAAGTCCGGCTCTCCGCACACGACGAGCAGGTCGGTGGCGCGCGACATCCCGACGTACAGCCGCTCCCGCGACCGCTCCCGCGGCGACGACTCGTTCAACGCGAGCACGACGCACCGCCGCTCCAGTCCCTTGAACCCGAGCACGTGGCCGTAGAACACCTCGTCCTTGTCCCAGTAGGTGTCCCAGTACCCGTCCTGCCCCAGGCTCTCCTGCAGGTGCGCCTGGTACGGGTGCCGCGACCCCGTCGTCAGCAGCGCGACGTCCTCGTGCCGCCACGTGTCGAGCAGCCGGTCGACCTCCTCGTCGGCGGCGTCGCACGCCTCCTCCGCGCTGCACTCGACGAACCGCACCCGCGGCCCGTCGCCGCCCACGGCGCGCATCCGTGTCGTGCCGAGCGACTGGAACGTCTCGGCGATCTGCCGTGTGTTGCGCAGGTTCTGGTCCAGCAGCAGCGTCGGCATCGGCACGGGCGTGTCGCCGAACCGGGCGAACACCCGCTGCCCCTCGTCGGAGAACACGTAGATCCCGCCGGTGTCGGGGTCCTTGAGCGCCGCGAGCAACGCGTCCCACCATGTGTCGGCGAAGTCCTGCACCTCGTCGACGACCACCGCGTCGAACCGCTGCCCCTCGGGGAGCCCTGCCGCCAGGTCGACCATCCGCGCCGGCAGCACCTGCTCCCAGTAGTCGGTGTCCGACCCGACCTCCGCACCCCACGAGTGCCCGAGCCCGTGGAACGTGCCGATGTACGCCGGCCGCGACTTGTACGACAGCCCGTCACAGCGCCGTTGCAGGTACGACGCCAGGCCCCGCGAGTAGCACAGCAGCGCGACCCGCTGCCCGCTGCGCGTGAGCCGCCGCCCCTGCTCCATCGCCAGCCACGTCTTCCCGCTGCCCGGGCCACCGCGTACCTCCGCGCGCGGCAGCAGCCGGATCGCGTCGAGCAGCGCCCCCTGGTCCTGGGTCAGCCGCTCCGCCTCCGCCTCCCGGTCGTCCGCGAGCACAAGCAGGTCACGCTGCAGCGGCATCCGGCCGTAGCGCCACTCGTCGATGGTGTCGAGGTCGTCGAGGTCCGCCACGCGGTACGCGTTCTCCTGCCGCTCCAGCACGCCGCGCAGCGAGGCCACCAGGTCGGGCATCTGCCCGCGGTCCACGATCCGCCACCGCGGGCAGTGCGGCAGCTCGAAGTCCTCGCCCACCGAGTCGAACGGCAGCACCACCGCGTGCCCGAACCGGATCCGGGTGCGGTCGCCCCACCGGCGGTCGCGGTAGAGCGAGTCGCGAACGGCGTACATCCCGTTCCGCGCCTGGCCCACCGGGTCCACGTCGACCCGGCGGCCGCCACGCGGGATCGTCCACCGGTCCCCGTCGTACCGGATGCCGCGGCCCTTGACCTCCACCGCCACCACGCCGAGCCCGGCGAAGCAGACCAGCGCGTCGACCTCGTAATCCTCGCCGCGGTGGGTCACCCGGACGTCGGCCATCAGCAGGTCGTCGTCCCCCGCCTGCTCGCACAGCGCCCGCCACACGGCCCGCTCGCTGTCGTTGGGCAGGTGCGGCTCCTGGGCCGGGACTCGAGGCATGGCGCCCATCATGGCGGTCCCGGCTAGGGTCGCGGGCATGAACCGCCTGGCGAACAAGCTCCGCTCCTTCCTCCGTCCCACCACCGGTACGTCGACGCGGGCGGCCACCGCGCCGTCGACGGGCCCGGTGGTGGAGTACGCCCCCGAGGCCGACGGGCAGCCCGACCCGGGTGAGGTGGTGTGGGCCTGGGTCGCCTACGAGGACGACCCGTCCCAGGGCAAGGACCGGCCGGTGCTCGTGATCGGCCGCGACGGAGACACCCTGCTCGCGCTCCAGCTCAGCAGCCAGGACCACGACCTCGACGCCGAGGACGAGGCCCGCTACGGCCGCTACTGGATGGACGTGGGCACCGGTGGCTGGGACGCCGAGCGCCGCCCCAGCGAGGTCCGCCTCGACCGGTTGCTGCGGATGCGGCAGGACGAGGTACGCCGCGAGGGCGCGATCCTCGACCGCGCCATGTTCGACGCCGTCGTCCGTGAGGCCCGCGGCCACCACGACCTGCCCTGACGAACGGCCCCGGCGCGGAGGTCGGGGCAGAGCCGACCGTCAGGCCGCCTCGAGCGCCTTCCGGATCCGGGTGTCGGAGACGGAGTACGCCGTGCCGAGGTTCTGGGCCCACAGACTGACCCGGAACTCCTCGAGCATCCACCGCACCTTGCGCAGCGCGGCACTCTCCGGCCGCCCGGCGGGCAGCGCGGCGACCCGGTTCAGGTAGGCCTCCTGCAGGCTCGCCAGCTGGTCCATGAGCAGCCGGTCGCGCCCGACGGACGACGGCAGCCGCTCCCGTCGCGCCTGCACGGCCGCCAGGTACCGCGGCAGCTCGCGCAGCTGTGCCGCCCCCGTGTCGGCGACGAAGCCGCGGTGCACCAGCCGGCCCACCTGGGCCTTCATGTCGCTCAGCGCCGGCAGCATCGGCAGGTCCGCCGACCCGCTCAGCGCGCGGTCGGTCTCCCGCCACACGGCGAGCACCCGGGTGACGTCGTACAGCACCGCCCGGGTCGTCTCCACCAGGTCGGCGCGCACCTTGTCGGTGAGCGCCGCGAAGCCGGCCTCGTCCCAGACCGGCCCGCCGTTGCGCTCCACGAGCGCGTCGACCGCGGCCGCCACGCAGTCCTCGAGCAGGTCGTGGACCGAGGGGTACGGCGACCCGGCGAGCGTGAGCTTGTCGGCGTTGGAGAGCCCCTCGGCCACGGACCGGGCCGGGGAGGGGATCGCGAGCATCAGCAGCCGGCGCAGTCCGTGGCGCATCGACGCCTCCTGCTCCGCCTCGGAGCCGAGCACCTGCACCCCGACGGTCGCGGGACCGCCGGCCTCCGCCTCGTCGACCAGCGCCGGGTAGCCACGCACCTCGTGCCCCGCGCGGACGCTGGTGAAGGTGCGCTCCAAGGTCCCGAAGGTCCACGTGGTCTGCCCGGTCACGGTCACCCCGCTCGACTCCGCGGCCGCCGACATCGCCTGCCGGAACTTCGGTCGCAGGGGCTCCTTGAGCGCCTCGAGGTCCTTGCCCTCGCCGACCACCTTCCCCGCCTCGTCGACGACCCGGAAGGTCGGCCGCAGGTGGCCGGGCACCTTCGACCAGTCCCAGGCCTCGCGCGGGACGACGACCCCGGTGGTGGCGCGCAGGAACCGCTCCAACGCGTCGAGCAGCGGCTCCTCCCCCGGCGAGACCGCGTCGAGGAACGCGCGGGCGTGGTTCGGCGCCGGCACGAAGTTCACCCGCAGCTGCTTGGGCAGGGAGCGGATCAGCGCGACCACGAGGTCCTCGCGGAACCCGGGCACCTGCCACGAGAACGCGTCGGCCTCCACCTGGTTCAACGTGGCGACCGGCAGGTCGACGGTGACGCCGTCGGCGGCGGTGCCCGGCTCGAACTGGTAGGTCAGCGGCATCACGAGGTCGCCCTCGCGCCACTCGTCGGGGTAGTCGTGCGCGGTCACCGACGCCGCCGCCTCGTTGACCAGCATCTCGGGGTCGAAGGTCAGCAGCTCCGGGTCCTTCTGCCGTGCCTTCTTCCACCACGTGTCGAAGTGCGCGCCGGACACGACCTCGGCGCCCACCCGGGCGTCGTAGAAGTCGAACAGCGTGTGCTCGTCGACCATGATGTCTCGCCGTCGGGCCCGGTGCTCGAGCTCCTCGACCTCCTCGAGCAGCGCGCGGTTCGCGGCGAAGAACCTGTGCCGCGTCGACCACTCGCCGTAGACCAGCGCGTGCCGGATGAACAGCTCGCGGGCCAGGGCCTGGTCGACCTTGCCGTACGACACCAGCCGTTCGGCGACCAGCGGGACGCCGTACAGCGTGACCCGCTCGTAGGCCATCACCGCCGCCCGCTTCTTCGACCAGTGCGGCTCGGACCAGGTGCGCTTGACCAGGTGCGCGCCGAGCGCCTCGGCCCACTCCGGCTTGACCGCGGCGTTGATCCGGCCCCACAGCCGCGACGTCTCCACGAGCTCGGCGGACATCACGAACTGCGGCTGCTTCTTGAACAGCCCCGACCCGGGGAAGATCGAGAACCGCGCGTTGCGCGCGCCCAGGTAGTCACGGCGGTCCGGGTCCCGCAGGCCGATGTGCGAGAGCAGCCCGGACAGCAGCGACTGGTGGATCGCGTCCTCGTCCGGGGTGTCCGCGGGCTGTCCGACGTCGAGGCCGAGCTGCTTGGCGACCTGGCGCAGCTGCGCCTCGAGCTCCTGCCACTCCCGGATCCGCAGGTAGTTGAGGTACTCCGCGCGGCACATCCGGCGGAACGCGCTGGAGGACAGGTCGCGCTGCTGCTGCCGGACGTAGCGCCACAGGTTCAGCAGCGTCAGGAAGTCCGAGCTCTCGTCGCGGAAGCGCGCGTGCATCTGGTCCGACTGCGCCTTGAGCTCGGCCGGCCGCTCGCGCGGGTCCTGCACCGACAGCGCCGCCGCCACGACGAGCACCTCTCGCAGGCACCCGAGCCGGTCGGCCTCCACGACCATCCGTGCGAGCCGCGGGTCGATCGGGAGTACGGCGAGCTGGCGACCGAGCCCGGTGAGCAGGTGCCGACCCGGGACGAGCGCGCCGAGCTCCTCGAGGAGCTGCACGCCCGCCTTCACGTTGCGCTGGTCGGGCGGGTCCACGAACGGGAACCGGCCGACGTCGCCGAGCCCCAGCGCGGTCATCTGCAGGATCACCGAGGCGAGGTTGGTGCGGAGGATCTCGGGGTCGGTGAACTCCGGGCGGCTCTCGAAGTCCTCCTCCGAGTAGAGCCGGATGCAGATGCCCGCCTCGACCCGGCCGCAGCGGCCCGTCCGCTGGTTGGCCGAGGCCTGGCTGATCGGCTCGATCGGCAGCCGCTGCACCTTGGTCCGGAACGAGTACCGGGAGATCCGCGCGAACCCCGCGTCGACGACGTACCGGATCCCCGGAACGGTCAGCGAGGTCTCCGCCACGTTCGTGGCCAGCACGACCCGGCGCTTGGTGTGCCGCTCGAAGACCTTGTGCTGCTCGGCGCCGGACAGCCGCGCGTACAGGGGCACCACGTCGAACTCGTCGACCACCCGCGCCGGCCGCAGCTTGGCCAGCACGTCGGCGGTGTCGCGGATCTCCCGCTCGCCGGGGAGGAACACCAGGATGTCGCCGGGCCCCTCCGCGACGAGCTCCTGGACGGCCTCGACGATCGCCTCGGTCTGGTCCCGGACGACGGTCTCGCCCTCGTCGTCGTCGTAGGTCTCCTCCACCAGCGGCCGGTAGCGCACCTCGACCGGGTAGGTCCGGCCGGAGACCTCGACGATCGGCGCGTCGTCGAAGTGCCGGCTGAACCGCTCCGGGTCGATGGTGGCGGAGGTGATCACGACCTTGAGGTCGGGACGGCGCGGCAACAGCTGCTTGAGGTAGCCGATGATGAAGTCGATGTTCAGGCTGCGTTCGTGCGCCTCGTCGATGATGAGCGTGTCGTACGCCGACAGCATCCGGTCGTGCTGCATCTCGTTCAGCAGGATGCCGTCGGTCATCAGCTTGACCAGGGTGTCCTGGCTGGAGCGGTCGGTGAACCGCACCTGGTAGCCCACGGTGCTGCCGAGCTCGGTGCCGAGCTCCTCGGCGATCCGCTCCGCGACGCTGCGGGCCGCGATCCGGCGCGGCTGCGTGTGCCCGATCAGACCCTGCACGCCGCGGCCGAGCTCGAGGCAGATCTTCGGCAGCTGGGTGGTCTTCCCCGAGCCGGTCTCGCCTGCCACGATCACGACCTGGTGGTCGCGGATCGCCGCGGCGAGGTCCTCGCGCCGCTGGCTGACCGGCAGCTCCTCGGGATAGCGGATCTCCGGCACCAGCGCCGCACGCCGCTCGACCTGCTCCGGGCTCAGCCGCCGCTCACCGCGACCACCCCTCCCGCCGGCGCTGCCGCGGTTGCCGCCGCCCCGGCCCGGGCGACCCGAGCGCCTGCGGGAACGCGGACGGTCGTCGCCGCCCTCGGGGACACGACGGGAGGGCGGGGCGGGCTCAGACATGACGTCACGAGTCTAGGGCGAGCCGGCAACCGGCTTTGCCGTCGCACCGGACGCACGGACATGTCCGACACGCCCGGGACCCCGCCGAGGATTTGAGTCGGAGTGCCATGGCGGGCACGGTGGAGGGAGAACGAACGCAAGACGCCATCGATCGAAAGGCACACACGTGCTCACTCTGACCGAGAACGCCAGCACCGTCGTCAAGAGCATCGTCGACCAGACCAGCGAGGCCGAGCAGGCCGGGCTGCGCATCAGCCAGGACGCCGAGGACTCCCCCGCTCTGCACGTCATTCCCACCGAGGCACCGCAGCCCGGGGACCAGGTCCTCGAGGACGGCGGCGCCCGGGTGTTCCTCGAGGAGACCGCCGCGGTCACCCTCGACGACAAGATCCTCGACGCGCAGGTCGACGACAACGGCGGGGTGCAGTTCACCATCGCCGCGCAGACCGTCTGAGGACGCACCTGCCGGGCGGCCACGCCGCCCCACGCAGACGAGGACAGGGCCGGAACCCCGCGCGGGTCCGGCCCTGTTCCTGTGTCCACCGCCGTACTGTTCGTCCGCTCGGAGCACGTCGTGACCAAATCTTGACCGCAGGGCGGGTTTGGGACGCGTGGTGCGCGGGCATCACTCCAGTCGAACAGGAGGAAACACCATGACAACGCTGCTACTGATCCTCGGGATCATCCTCGTCATCGCCGGTGTCGTCGGACTCGTCCGCGGCCAGATGCTCTGGGGAATCATTCTCATCGTGCTCGGGCTCATTCTCGCGCCCGGATCCCAGCTGCTGTAACCGCATCACCTGCACCACCCTTTCCAGAGCGGTGGGCCCGGCCACCGCACCCGGCCCCCCTTCCCCGCGGGGGGCCCGGGCCCGCGCCCGGGCCCACCGCTCTTTTCTCGTGCCGTGCCCGCCCTGGCGGGACGGGCCCGGCACCTAGGGCCGTACCACGGCGACCGGGCACTCGGCCCGCTCCACCACTCCTCGACTCACCGAGCCGAGCAGCCGGGACCTCACCAGGCGACGTCCGCGCGTACCCACCACGACGAGCGACGCCGCTCTGGACGCCTCGACCAGCTGGTGGACGGGGTCCCCGCGCCGGTACATCTCCGTGACGGCCACATCCGGGTACTTCTCCCCCAGGCCGGCCATCGTCTCGGCGACCAGCCGTTCCTCCTCCTCACTGAGGTTCACCTTCTGCGCATAGGTCCGCAGGTCGACCACCGACGAGACGTGCTCGCGCAGGTCCCAGGTGGCGTGCAGGACGGTGAGGGGGCGGCCCCGCACCGACGCGGCGTGGAAGGCGTGCTCCACGGCCGCGGTCGACGCCGGGGTCCCGTCGACGCCGACCACCACGGGCCCGTCCCGCAGCACGTCCGCCGCGGACCGGACGACCACGACCGGGCAGGCGGCCTCCCGGATGACGGGGGCGCTCACCGACCCCAGCAGGGCGCTGACGACCGCTCCCCGGCCGCGCGCCCCCAGGACCACCATGGCGGCGGTCTCGGAGGCCTCGACCAGCATCGTGGACGGGTCACCCGTCGTCACGACGCTCTCCACGCCCACGGTCCAGTCGGCCGCGCGCGCCTCCCGCACCGCCTCGCCGACGATCGACCGGCCGACCGAGAGCAGCCCCCGCTCGCTGGCGAGGACGTCCTCGAGGTCGTCCATCGCCCCGGCGAACCCGGTGGCGTGCACGACGGTCAGTCCGCGCCCCTCGAGGGCGGCGGCGCGCACGGCCCACAGCAGCGCGGCCGAGCCGGCCTCGGACCCGTCGACCCCGACGACCACCGTTCCGTGCACCACCGACATGTCCATGCCTCAACCCTCGCCGCGCCCGCCGGCACCGATAAGGGCCCATCGTCCGCGCCGGAAGGGACCTCCGACCCCCGGCGTGGCGTACGTCGCCGACGGCCGATTGCGCGACGTTGCGTGCAAAGAAGGGGGGCGCAGGGTAGAAACGACCTCATGGACACCACGCCCGGCGAACGGCCCATCCGCGTCTTCCTGCTCGACGACCACGAGGTGGTCCGTCGCGGGCTGCACGACCTGCTCGAGAGCGAGGGCGACATCGAGGTCGTCGGCGAGTCCGGGTCGGTCCGCGAGGCGATCGCGCGGATCCCCGCGCTGCGCCCCGACGTGGCCGTGCTCGACGGGCGGCTGCCGGACGGCAGCGGCATCGACGTGTGCCGCGAGGTGCGCTCGGTCGACCCCACTATCAAGGCGCTGATCCTCACCAGCTACGACGACGACGAGGCGCTGTTCGCGGCGATCCTCGCCGGTGCGGCCGGCTACGTCCTCAAGCAGATCACCGGCAACGACCTGATCGACGGGGTACGCCGGGTCGCCGCGGGCCAGTCCCTGCTCGACCCCACGCTGACCGCCCGGGTCCTCGAGCGGGTGCGCAAGGGTCCGGAGGCCAACGAGGAGCTCGCGAAGCTGACCGAGCAGGAGCGCAAGATCCTCGCGCTCATCGCCGAGGGTCTCACCAACCGGCAGATCGGCGAGCGGCTGTTCCTCGCCGAGAAGACCGTGAAGAACTACGTGTCGAGCATCCTGTCCAAGCTCGGGCTCGAGCGACGTACCCAGGCCGCGGTGCTCGCCGCCAAGCTGCTTAAGTAGCGGGCCGGCCGGAGCCGGGCCGCCCCTGGCCGCTACCGGTGCAGGACACCCTGGATCGCGCCCGCCGGGTAGTCCTCGTTGTGCACGTTGACGTAGTACCGGCGCGGGTGCTCCACGATCTTCCGGATCGTCGGCTTCGGCACCTTGCGCGCGCACGTGGCGCCGCCGGTGACCGACCCGGAGAGGCCGACGACGATGCCGCCGTCGGACCGACGGTGGATGTGCGCCGCGTTGGGCGTGGCGATCTTCGACCACGTGATCGTCGCGCACACCTTGCGCTTGGCCTTGAACAGCCGGACCACGGCGTACCCGGTGCCGTCCGGGTCTCCGGTGTCGGTGCCCTCGAGCTCCGCGACGAGCCGTGGTGCCGCGGCCTGCTGGGCGGCGGCCGTCCCGGAGCCGGTCCCGACGCCGACGAACGACGTCGCGGCCAGGGCGGCGCTGAGCGCGACCGCACTGCTGCGACTGCGCAGCGGCACTGTGTGGATGGTCATCTCTTCCTCCTCGAGGTTGCCGTGTCCTCGGGCGGCCCAGGGGCCGGCGGTGAGCCGGCCGGACCTGGACCGCCCTTCCCCGAGCAACCGAGGAGGGGCTCGGCCCCCGGGTGTCAGGGGTCGTCGGTCCGTCCCGCCTCCGGGCCGCCCGCTCGTGTGACATCCCCCTCAGCACGATGCTGCGCTCTCGCGGCGCCGGAGGGAATGGCGCACTGAGGCTGGCCCACCCGTCCGCACGGACGGCGCGGACCGGGGCGGTCGAACGGGTCGCCCCGCGGTGGGACAGCGGGGACAGCGGCCCTGGAGGGCTGGGACCTTGGGCCCTCGAGGTCGTGCCTGTCGGCACTCACCGCCGCCCCGCCGCCGCTCGATGCTGGTCATGTCAGGAGAAACCACTCCCGGCGCCAGAACCTCTCAGGGGAGGACAGGATGACCACCACCCACCACCGCCACGCGATCGACGTCGAGAGCGTCGTCACAGAGCCCGAGGTAGTCACCAGCTCGGCGGCGCGCAAGGCGCTCGCGGCGATGCGGATCATGTTCGGGCTCACCTTCTTGTGGGCCTTCTTCGACAAGCTGCTCGCACTCGGCTACCACACCGGCGCCATCACCAACGAGGAAGGCGTACGCACCGGGATCGACTTCTACGCCCAGGACGCCGCCTGGCTCAACGGCGGCAGCCCCACCGAGGGCTTCTTGAAGTTCGGCGTCGCCGAAAGCAACCCGTTCCAGGGCTTCTACAACAGCATCGGCGGCACGTTCCTGGCCGACGCGCTGTTCATGCTCGGCCTGCTCGGCATCGGCCTGGCCCTCACCTTCGGGTTCGGGATGCGGATCGCCGCCGCCAGCGGCGCGCTGCTCTACTTCCTGATGTGGACCGCCAGCCTGCCGCTGGACAACAACCCGGTCCTCGACGACCACCTGCTCGGCGCGATCGGCGTCATCGTCCTCGGCCTCACCCTCGCCGGCGACACCTGGGGTGTCGGCAAGCAGTGGGCGCGGACGCACCTGGTCCGCCAGTACCGGTTCCTCCGGTAACCACGGGCGACGATCTTCGATGACACTCGAAGAGAGCACGACGGCGACCGGCGAGTGGGCCGACACCCACAAGCCGATCGTCGTCGCCGTGGACGGCTCCGAGCGCAACCGCGCAGCCGTGCTGTGGGCGGCCCACGAGGCCGCCGACACCGGCTGCGTGCTCACGCTCGTCACGGCCGTCGAGGACCACGTGGTGGCCACCCCCCACTTCTCGGTGCGCAGCCAGGACCAGGAGGCGCTCGACATGCTCGCCGACGTGCGGCACGAGGTGCACCACGTCGTGGCCGAGCACCAGGTGCGTTCGGAGGTCGTGGCCGGCTCGCCGGTCGACGTACTCCTCGACCGGGCGCGCGAGGCGCGGCTGCTGGTCGTGGGCAAGCGCGGCCTCGGCACCTTCACCCGGATCATCGTGGGCTCCACCTCGATCGCGCTGGCCGGCCGCGCGCACGTCCCGGTCGCCATCGTGCCCGACAAGTGGCACCCGGAGGAGCACCGCGGCGCCCCGATCGTCCTGGGCATCGACCCGTACAAGGTCGACCAGCCGCCGGTGGACCTCGCGTTCCGCCGTGCCGCCCGGCTCGGCGTACCGCTCGTGCTCGTGCACGGGTGGGAGACCCCGACGGTCTACTCCTGGGACGCGGCCGCGGTCGCCGGCGTCACCTCCGAGTGGGAGCAGCAGGCCCGCGAGGAGTTCGAGCGGCTCGCCGGGACCTGGCACGCGCGCTTCCCCGACGTCGACCTGCGGGTGGTGCACCGCAACCAGCACCCGGCCATGGCGGTGCTCGACGCCGCCGAGGACGCCCAGCTCGTCGTCCTGGGACGGCACACCGACAGCAAGCTCGGCGGCTTCACCTTCGGCTCCGTGGCCCGCGCCGTCCTGCACTACAGCGAGTGCCCGGTCGTGGTGGCGCCCGCCGACAAGGCCGGCCACCACGCCTGACCAACCACCAACCACCGACGGCCTCGGGCCGCTCAGCCCAGCGGGACCCTCCACTCCAGGACGGTCCCGCTCGGCTCCTCCGGCATCAGCCGCAGGGACCCTCCGCGGTCGGCCGCCCGGCGCCGCGCGTTGCGCAACCCGCTCTCCTGCCGGTCCTCGGGAAGCCCCCGGCCGTTGTCGGCGATCCGCAGCAGCAGCTCCCGGTCCTGGACCGCGACCTCGATCACCGCCGCATCGGCCTCCGCGTGCCGGGCCACGTTGGAGAGCCCCTCGCGCAGCACCGCGAGCAGCTGCTCCGAGGTCTCCTTCGGCACCGCCGTGTCGAGCGGGCCGGAGGTGCGCACCATCGGCGTGAAGCCGAGTACCGGGACGTACTCCTTCACCAGGGCACGTACGTCCGCGCGCAGGGACAGCTCGTGCCCGTGCTGGAGCTCGAAGATCGTCGAGCGGATGTCGCGGATGGTCACGTCGAGGTCCTTCACCGCGCTGTCGATCCGCTCGGCCACGTCCTGGCTGGTGGCCATCCGCCGCGCCCCCTGCAGCTGGAGGCCGGTCGCGAACAGCCGCTGGATCACCAGGTCGTGCAGGTCGCGGGCGATCCGGTCGCGGTCCGTGACCAGCATCAGCTCCTGCCGGTCGGAGATCGCCTGCGCCCGGTCGAGGGCCAGCGAGGCCTGGTCGGCGAACGACGAGAGCAGCTCCGCCTCGTCGGCCTCGAGCGGGCCCCGGCCCCCCTCGAGCACCGCGAGCAACACTCCCTGGGTGGCCAGGTGGGCGCGCAGCGGCACGATGACCACCGTGGCCTCGTCGCCCTGCGGGACGACCACCACGTCGGCCTCGTCCTCCGCCCCGGCGATGTGCCGCTCCATGGCCCGCACGTACGTCTCCACCTCCCCGCTGCGGATCCCGTCGGCGGCTGCGATCTCGTGCTCCACGCCGCCGTCACGACGCCGTACGACGGCCACCGCCGACGCCCCGGCCACCCGGCGGGCGCTGATCGCGATCTGGCGCAGCGCGTCGTCGACCCGGATCGGGGGCTGGAGCGCGTCGCTGATCTGCGCCGACGCCTCGAGCCACTGGCGCTGCCGCTCGCTCTGGGAGTAGGCGCGGGCGTTCTCGATCACGAAGCCGGCCGCCTTGGCGAGCACCTCGACGAGCTCCTCGTCACCGGAGTTGAAGTCCTCGCCACCGGCCTTCTCGGTCAGGTAGAGGTTGCCGAAGACTGTCCCCCGGATGCGCACGGGGACGCCGAGGAAGCGCTCCATCGGGGGGTGGTGGGCCGGGAAGCCGTAGGACTGCGGGTGCTCCTGGAGGCGGTGCAGGCGCAGCGGCTCGGGGTGGTCGATCAGCAGGCCGAGGATCCCGTGCCCCCGCGGGAGCGCGCCGATCGCCTGCCGCTGGGCGTCGGTGAGGCCGTAGGTGATGAAGTCGACGAGCGTGCCGCTGCTGCCGAGCACGCCCAGCGCGCCGTACCGCGCCTGGGTGATCTCACAGGCGGAGGCGACGATCCGGTTCAGCACCGTGTGCATGTCGAGGTCGGAGGAGATCGCCACCACCGCGTCGAGCAGTGCCCGGGCGTTGCGGGGCAGGTCGAGCCCCTCGACGGTCGCATCCTGGACGGTCCCGTGGTCGCTCATGCGACCAGCCTAGGGGTCAGAGCGCGCGGCGTACCGGCATCATCGAGCCCCGGGACCAGTCCCCGCCGATCCTGCGTCCGGTGAGGTCACGCCAGCGGATCTTGACGTACAGGTGCCGGCGGCCGCCGGCCCAGGGGGTCGGGTCCCAGTGGGAGCGGATGTCGGCCAGCTCGTCGGGATCCTCGATCAGCGAGGACCGCCCGATGGCGACCACGCTCCAGCCCTGGTGCTTCTCGTAGTCGATGTGGTCGACCTCGAAGGCCAGGTCGGTGTTCCAGCCATAGGTGCCGAGCTCGCTGTACGGCGTGGTCCGGAAGACGATCTGGTCCTCGTACATGGCGTAGTTCACCGGGACGATCCGCGGGCCCATCGGTGTGGACATGGCCACACGCCCAAGAACCCCCGCGTTCAGCAGCTCCAGACACTCCTCGAGTGTCAGCTCGACCGGCTCCGCCATCTCGACCTCCTTCAGACACCTCCCATGATCCGGTCGGAGCAGGCTCGCAAACACGGGTCTAAGGTCCCGGTCCGGACGTCCGTTGCGCCCTTATCGCCCCTCTGTCGACCACCGCACGATGGACACAGGAATCGAGCACGCTCTGGAACCGGGAGGCACCACCCATGGCAACCATGGAGCGCATCGTCGTGGGCGGGGACCACACCCCCTCGGCCACCTCCGCCCTGCGCTGGGCCGTCCAGGAGGCGGCGGTGACCGGCGCGGCGGTCGTCGTGGTCCACGCCTTCGACCGGACCGACCGAGCCGACCTGCTTCTCGAGAAGGACCTGGCCCGAGCCCGGCGCAATGCGCGCTACCGCACTCAGTCGTGGGTGGTCGAGGTCCTCAGCGACCTGCACGTCGAGGTACCGGTGATCGTCTCCACCCCCGACGGGACCGTCGAGGACGCGCTGGCGGAGGCCGCGCAGCACGCCCGGATGGTGGTCGTCGGAGCCGCCGAGGGTCGCCGCTACCGCGACCTCGCCACCGCACTGGCCGCGCGGTGCGCCTGCCCCGTGATCACCGTGACCGGCGACCGCGTCGCCCTGCCGGGGTGAGTCCGATGTCGGTCCGTCCGCCGCCCACGGCACGGGTCGACCACGACCTCGCGCCGCTCTTCAGCCAAGGTCCTCGCGCGCTCCGGCGCAGCTGGCTCCTCGCCACCACCGTGGGCGAGACCCTGGGCTTCACCGTCCCCGTGCTGGTGGTCCTGCTGGCCCTGGACCTGCCCCCGCTGGCCTTCCTGGCCGTGACGGTGGCCGCAGGGGCGGGTGAGGGGCTCCTGCTCGGGGCCGCGCAGGCGTTCGTGCTGGGCCGGGAGTTCCTCGGGTTCTCCCGACTGCGCTGGGTGGTGGCGACCGCGGCCGGCGCGTCGTTCGCCTGGCTGGTCGGCATGCTGCCGAGCACGTTCTACGACACCTGGCGCGACTGGCCGGTGGCGCTCTCCGTCTCCCTGGGCGTCGTGCTCGGGCTCCTGCTGCTGTGCTCCATCGGCACGGCCCAGTGGGTGGTGCTCCGCCACCACGTGGAGCGGGCCGGCTGGTGGGTGGTGGGCAACGCGGTCGCCTGGCTGCTCGGCCTCGGGGTGCTGCTCGCGGTCGTCATGCCGCTGTGGCACGAGGGCCAGCCTGCCGCCCTGGTCGTCGGCATCGGCGTCGCCGGAGGCCTGGCGATGGCGCTCGCGGTGGCCTGGACCACCGGGCTGGTGCTGGCCCGACTGGTGCGGCCGCACCGGCCGGGCGGGCGCAAGGGGGGCCGCCCGCCGGACACGGTGCCGCGCGACGAGTGGACGGCGCTGGGCGAGCCCACCGACGGCTTCCGGGTCTTCGACCCCTCCCTGGTGGAGGCCCTCCCCGAGCCCGTGCAGCGCTGGCTGCTGCACAGCATCGTCCCCGGCACGTCCCTGCTCACCGCGGTCGAGGTGGACAGCATCGGGCAGATCCGGCTGGGACGCTCCTGGCACGGCTTCCGCGCACGGCAGCGCAGCTCGCTGCGCGGCGGCTTCGTGTGGGCCGCCAGCACCCGCGTGCTGGGCCTCCCGCTGAACGGTTTCGACCGGTGGACGCGCGGCACCGGCGAGATGCGGTGGCGGCTGCTGCACCGCCTGCGGGTGATGTCCGCGGACGACGTGACGGTCACGCGCAGCGGGGCCGGACGGCACGCCGCCGAGCTGCTGGTGATGCTTCCGGCGGTCGCCCTCGACCCGTCGGTGCGCTGGGAGCCGGTCGACGACGTCCGCGCCAAGGCTCACCTCCGGGTCGGCGACGACGACCAGTCCGTCACCGTGACCGTCGGTCCGACGGGGCGGTTGCGCCAGGTCGAGCTGCTGCGCTGGGGCACCCCGCCCGGGTCCGGCTACGGCCTGCACCGGTTCGGGGCCGTGCTCGACGACGAGCGGCTGATCGACGGCTACCGGGTGCCCACCACGGTGACCGCCGGCTGGCACTTCGGCACCGGGCGCTGGAACGACGGCCGGTTCCTGCGCTGCCAGGTCGTCCGGTGCAGCTTCCGCTGACCGCGGCCGTCGCTCAGCTCGAGCCGTTCGGGGGCTGAGCCGTGGGCGCGAGAACGGCCGGCAAGGCGGCGGCGAGCAGGGACAGCAGCTCGTCCTTGGACAGCTGCTGGTCGGGCACCCAGGCGATCACGGCCTCCTCGACCATCGCGGCCCAGCCGTTGGTGAGCAGGCGGACGGCGGGGGTGTCGTCCAGGCCGTACTCCCCCAGGCTCTCGAAGATCCGCCCGGTCAGCGCGGTCCGCGCGTCCTCATAGATCTCGCGGAGCAGCTGGTCGCCGCTGGCCGCACCCCGCACGAGCGAGGTGTAGGGCTCGAAGTGGTGCTCGACGTAGTCGACGTACGCCGCCAGCGCCGCGGTCAGCCGGCTGATCGGGTCGAGTGTCTCGTCGGGGACGGTGACCGCGATCAGGTCGTCGGCGGCGCGGCGTACGACGGCGCGGTGGAACTCCTGCTTGTTGCGGAAGTAGTGGTACAGCAGGCCACGCGAGATGCCCGCCTCCTCGGCCAGCACGTCGATCGACAGCTCATCGAGGGACCGGGTGCCGAGGAGCTGGACACCGAGGTCGAGCAGCTGCTCGCGTCGGGTGTCCGGGCTGAGCCGGACGCGGGTGTGGCTCATGCCCCCACCTTACTGAACTCCGTTCGACAACGCTATTGACCCTTGTTCAATACCGTCGGTATGGTCCTCGGCATGGACACCACGACTCCGACCTCCCCGGGCCTGCCCGACCACGTCCGCGTGCTCGTCGTCGGCGCCGGCTTCGGCGGTCTCGGCATGGCGATCCGGCTCGCCGAGCACGGCGAGCAGGACTTCCTCGTGATCGAGCGCGGCGACGACGTCGGCGGCACCTGGCGCGACAACACCTACCCCGGCGCCGCCTGCGACGTCCCCTCCCAGCTCTACTCGTTCTCCTTCGCGCCGAACCCGGACTGGTCGCGGTCGTTCTCTCCCCAGCCCGAGATCCAGGCCTACCTGCGGCGGGTCGCGGAGCGCTCGCAGGTGATGGACCGGTTCCGGTTCGGCACCTCGGTCGACGACGCCACCTGGGACGCCGAGCGCCACCGGTGGCGCGTCACCACCAGCGCCGGCGCCCTCACCGCCGACGTCGTGGTCTCCGCCGCCGGCGCGCTCTCGGACCCGAAGATGCCCGACATCGAGGGCATCGACACCTTCCAGGGCGAGGTCTTCCACTCCGCCCGGTGGAACCACGACTCCGACCTCACCGGCAAGCGCGTCGCGGTGATCGGCACCGGGGCCTCATCCATCCAGATCGTCCCGGAGATCGCCGGCAAGGTCGCCCACCTCGACGTCTACCAGCGCACCGCGCCGTGGGTCGTCCCGCGCCGCGACCGCGCCTACACCCGTCTCGAGCGGCTCGCGTTCCGGCACGTCCCGGGGCTCCAGAAGGCCTACCGCACCGCGATCTACTGGGGCCGCGAGGCGCTCGTGCCGGCCTTCACCGTGAACCCGAAGCTGGCCATGCCCGCGAAGAAGGCCGGCCTGGTCAACATCCACCGCGGCATCAAGGACCCCGCGCTGCGCGAGAAGGTCCGGCCGACCTTCGAGATCGGCTGCAAGCGGATCCTGCTCTCCAACGACTACTACCCCGCCCTCGACCGCGACAACGTCGACCTGGTCACCGACGGGATCGCCAAGGTCACCGGCAACGCCGTGGTCACCCGCGAGGGGGTGGAGCGCGAGGTCGACGTGCTGGTGGTCGCCACCGGGTTCCACACCACCGACCTGCCGATCGCCGAGCGGATCACCGGCCGCGACGGCGAGACCCTCGCGGCGCAGTGGGAGCGCGAGGGGATGTCGGCGTACAAGGGCGCCACCACCCACGGCTTCCCGAACCTGTTCTTCCTCGTCGGTCCCAACACCGGCCTCGGGCACTCCAGCATGGTGTTCATGATCGAGTCGCAGATCGCCTACGTGGTCGACGCGCTGCGCGAGATGACCGCTCGCGACATCGACACCGTGGAGCCCAAGCCGGCCGCGCAGAAGCGGTGGAACCGCGACATCCAGCGCCGGATCCGGCGCACCGTGTGGAGCGCCGGCGGATGCTCGAGCTGGTACCTCGACGCCCACGGCCGCAACGTCACCCTGTGGCCGCGCACGACGTTCACCTTCCGCCGGCTGACCCGTCGCTTCGACGCCGGGAAGTACCTCACCACGGCGCGGACCCGCACCTTCGACGACACCGCCGCCGCCCTCACCGAGAAGACGGAGCAGCCCGCATGAAGACCCTCGACGACAAGGTGGTCGTGATCACCGGCGCCGGCTCCGGCATCGGCCGGGCGCTGGCCCTGAACGCCGCCACCCGCGGCGCCGTCCTGGCCCTCTCCGACAAGGACGAGGTCGGCCTGCTGGAGACCGCCGAGCTCGCCCGCGCCCATCACGCCCGCGACGTCCACGCGGACAAGGTCGACGTCGCCGACCGCGCAGCGATGCGCGAGTACGCCGCCTCGGTCCGTGCCGACCTCGGCCGGGTCGACGTGCTCGTCAACAATGCCGGGGTCGCCCTGCACGGCGACTTCGAGGAGACGTCGTACGAGCAGCTCGAGTGGGTCATGAACGTGAACTTCTGGGGCGTCGTGCACGGCAGCAAGGAGTTCCTGCCGCACCTCATCGAGAGCGGCGACGGGCACCTGGTGAACATCTCGAGCCTGTTCGGCCTGATGGGGATGCCCGGCCAGTCGGCGTACAACGCCTCGAAGTTCGGGGTCCGCGGCTTCACCGAGGCGCTGCGCACCGAGATGCTCGTCGCCAGGCACCCGGTCCAGGTCTCCTGCGTCCACCCCGGTGGGATCAAGACCGCGATCGCCCGCAACGCGCGCACCACCGCCGCGCACGACCAGCAGACCGTGGCCGACTTCTTCGACCGGAAGCTGGCGAGGACCACCGCCGAGAAGGCCGCCCAGGTCATCGTCGAGGGGGTCCTGGCGGGGAGGCCGCGGATCGTGGTCGGAGCCGACGCCAGGCTGCTCGACGCCTGGGTCCGCCTGGTCGGCGCGCGCTACCAGTCCGGTGTGGCCCGGGTCGCCGGCAAAGTCGTGCCGAAGAGCGACCGCCGGGGCTGTTAGGCACGAGCCGGGGCGGGGTACGACACAGGTATGTCCAACCCAGCCACCCATGGCACCGACCCCTCCCGCGACCTCGACCGGGACTACCCGGGCGCGCACGCCAGCCAGCCCCGTGAGATCCCCCGAGGCGGCTGGGTCCAGGTCGTCAAACGGGCCTGGGCGGAGTCGAAGACCGACCAGGTCCCGCTGCTCGCGGCCGGCGTGGCCTTCTTCTCGTTCCTCTCCCTCTTCCCGGCGATGATCGCCGCGGTGATGGTCTACGGGCTCGTCGCCGACCCGCAGACCGTCGCCCGTCAGGCCGAGGAGCTCGCGAAGGTCCTGCCCGCCGACGCCGCCTCGCTGATCACCCAGCAGATGGAGGCGATCATCTCCACCCCCCAGCAGTCCCTCGGGCTGGGCCTGATCATCGCCCTGGTGCTCGCCCTGTGGAGCGCCTCGGGCGGCGTCGGCAACGTGATCACCGCGATCAACGCCGCCTACGACGAGGAGGAGACCCGGGGCTTCGTCAAGCGCAAGGCGCTCGCGCTGGGGCTGACCTTCGGCGGGATCCTCTTCGCCGTCGTCGCGGTCACGCTGATCGCGGTCGCCCCGGTCCTCCTCGACGAGTTCTTCCCCAGCGGCATCATCCGGGTGCTGCTCGAGGCGGCCCGCTGGATCGGGCTGCTCGTGGCCGTCGCCGTCGCGCTCGCGGTCCTCTACCGGATCGCCCCCGACCGGGACGCGCCGAAGATGCACTGGGTGTCGGTGGGCGCCGCCGTGTCCACCGTGGTGTGGCTGGTCGCCTCGCTGGGATTCTCGCTGTACGTCGACAACTTCGGCAGCTACGGCAAGACCTACGGCGCCCTGGCCGGCGTCGTGGTCCTGATGCTGTGGCTGTGGATCAGCGCCTTCGTGGTCCTGCTCGGCGCGGAGATCAACGCCGAGGCGGAGCAGCAGACCGTCACCGACACCACGGTCGGCTCCCCCGCGCCGCTCGGCGAGCGCGGCGCGTACAAGGCGGACTCGCTGCCCGGAGACGCCGACGACCGCCGCTGACCTTTCGTAGGATGCGCTCGTGAGCGCGGTCCGGGTGGTCTTCGGCAAGTGGGGTGAGCAGCCGCACTGGGAGTACGACGCCGTCCGGCTCGGCGCCGACGACCACGGGCTGTGGCTCGGGCTGCCCGAGGGCACCTCGATGACCCGGCCCGGGGCGCGGTTCACGACCACGGAGCCGCAGGTGGTACTCGTCCCAGCGGGCGCGGGCTACGTCGCCACCTTCTTCGGGCCGGGCGGGCGGGCGCCCTGCCACACCTACGTCGACATCACCACCGTCCCGGCCGTCGCCGACGGCGCCGTCCGGATGGTCGACCTCGACCTCGACGTGATCCGGGGCTGGGCCGGCCGGGTCTGGGTCGACGACGAGGACGAGTTCGCCGACCACCGGGTCCGGTTCGGCTACCCCGCCGCGCTCGTCGACCACGCGGTCACCACCTGCGAGGACGTCCGCCGGGCGGTGGAGCGGCGCGAGGGCCCCTTCGACCACGCGACCGCGGGGCGATGGCTCGACGTGCTGCGAGAGTCCATGATGTGAGGGTGGACCCGAACAGCCGCGTCGCGCGCACCGTCGTGGTGCACGGCCGCGTCCAGGGCGTGTTCTTCCGCGACACCTGCCGACGCGAGGCGGAGACGGCGCGGGTGGCCGGCTGGGTCCGCAACGAGCCGGACGGGTCGGTCGCGGCGCTGTTCGAGGGGCACCAGGACGCCGTACGCGCGATGGTCGACTGGTGCCGCAGCGGACCGCCGAGCGCCCGGGTCTCGCGGGTCGAGGTCACCGAGGTCGAGCCCACCGGGGCCGCCGCGTTCGAAGTGCGATTCTGACCATGGCGCTCGCGGTGTGCCTGATGTTCGATGCACGGGGCGACCACGCGGTGCGCCAGCTGTGGCAGCACCTCGAGGACGTCGGGGTCCCCACGCTGCTCAGCCACACCCACGGCCGGCACGTCCCGCACCTGTCGTACGCCGTGCTCCGCACCTACGACCTCGAGAAGGTCGTCGACACCCTCGGCCTGCTGCCCGACGAGGGCCCGATGACGCTGCACTTCGACGCGCTCGGGATGTTCCGCCGGAGCCGCACCTGGCTGGTCCCCGCGGTCACCTCCGACATCGCGGCACGGCAGGAGCGGGTGGTCCAGGCGGTGGAGTCGACCGGGGCGGACCTGCACCGGCACTACCGGCCGGGGGTATGGGTGCCGCACTGCACGCTGACCCCGCGCACCCGGCTGGACCAGCTGACCACGGTGGCGTCGGCGGTGTACGACGTGCTGCCGATCGTGGCGACGGTGGACCACGCCGTGCTCATCGACACGAGCACCGGGGCGCAGTACCCGCTGGAGAACCTCCCCTGAGCCTTCGGGCTCAGACCTTCTGCCTGCGCACCGCACGCGCGCGGATCGGACCGACCAGGCGGGGCCCGGAGAGCCGGTCCTCGAGGCGGCGGACCTCGCGCTTGAGCGGCTGGGCGATGTACTCGCCGAGGATGACGCCGGAGGCGAGCGAGATCGCGATGGCCATCGCGGTGGCGATCGAGACGATGCCGCTGCTGTCGCCGACCGACATCAGCGAGAGCCCGCGGTAGATGGAGAGACCGGGCAGCAGCGGCACGATCGCCGGCACCACGACCACGAGCGGCGGCACCCGGACCCGGCCGGCGACCGCGTAGCTGGTCACACCGATCACGATCGCGGCACTGGCCGCGGCCCAGGCCGGACCGGACTGGTCGCTGAGCCCGTAGAAGATCACCTCGCCGAGCCCCGCGATCATCGCGATCGGCAGCAGCGAGCGGACCGGGGCGTAGGAGGCGAAGGCGAACGCGGCCGCGCTGAGCCCGGCCCCGAAGGTCATCACCGGCAGGTAGGACCAGCCCGCGGCACCCGGGTCGAGCTCGCCGAGCTCCACGCCCATCATCGTGCCGACCGTCAGCCCGCCGCTCACCCCGGCGATGATGCCCGCGGTGGCCAGCATGGCCTCGAGGATCCGGGCGCCCGAGGTGATGTAGAAGCCGGTCAGCGCGTCCTGCACCGCCCCCATGAAGCCGACCCCGGCCAGCAGCATGATGATGCTCGCGGTGACCACCAGCGACGGGTCGACAGGCAGGTCGGTCGCCGCGGTGAGCACGGCGAGCAGCGTGGCGAGCAGGCCACCGGCCACCTGCTGGTAGAAGGCGGGGAGCCGGCGGCGGGACATCCGCTTCTTGAGCAGGTCGATGCCGCAGGCGGCGAGGAAGGCGATGCCGACCACGATCAGGTCACCGCCGAGGAGGAAACCGATGCCGGCCCCGGTGACGCCCCAGCCCAGCGTGACCGCCCAGCGGGGCAGCCGGTGTCCGGACGAGATGATCTTGGCCAGCCGGCGGCGGGCCTCGTCGCGGTCGATCTCGCCGCTCAGCACGTCCTGGATCAGGATGTCGACCTGGGTGAGGTCCTCGTAGTCGATGTCGCGGTGCCGGACGTTGCGGACCTGGATCAGCGCCGGGTCGTCGAAGCTCTCCTGGTAGCTCATCTGGAGCGCGGTGAACGTCACGTCCACGTCGATGCCGCGCAGCCCGAGGCCGTGCGCGAGGGAGAGCATGGTGGCGGTGACGTCGGCCGCGCCGGCGCCCGAGGACAGCAGGACCTCGCCGACCCTCAGCGCGAGGTCGAGCGTCTTGTAGATCTCCCTGGTCTCCGGCACGGCGTCCATTGTGGTCGTGCCGGACGGGGCCCATCCAGCCAGGAACCGGCCGTACGGGGGTGTCGTTCCTCACGTCCCCGCTCGGTTCGCCAGGCCCGCGCCCCGGCCTTAGCCTGGGTTCGTTCCTCGTCCTCTGTCCCGGAGATCTTCCCCGTGCACTCACGTCCCGTGTCCCGCGCCCTCACCTCGACGGCTGTGGCCCTGACCCTCCTGGGCCTGTCCGGCGGCTCCGCCGGGGCGCTGGAGCCGACCGGCTCCCCCGGGTCCACGGGCTCCGGCGACTCGATCCTCCCGGCCTGGGGCAACGGCGGGTACGACGCTCGGCACTACGACATCGACCTCTCCTGGCGGGCCGACTCCCGCACGGTCGACGCGAGGACCACCGTGACCGCGGTGGCCACGCAGAACCTGTCCCGCTTCAACCTCGAGCTGCGCGGCTTCGCCGTGGACGGCGTGACCGTGAAGGTCGGCGACGTACGGCAGCCCGCCACCGTGCGCCGCGACGGCGCCGAGATGACCGTGGACCCGCCGGTCGACATCGCCAAGGGGCAGACCTTCCAGACGACGGTCAGCTACTCCGGCAAGCCCTCGGCCCGGGTCAGCCAGCAGCTCGGCAAGACCGGCTGGCTCTCCACCTCCGACGGCGCGACCGCCCTGTCCGAGCCGCTCGGCTCCGAGACGTGGTTCCCGGTCAACAACACGATCCGCGACAAGGCGACGTACGCCATCGACGTCGAGGTGCCGAACCGGCTGATGGCCGCCTCGAACGGCAGGTTCGCGGGTCGCGACGTCGGGGACACCCGCACCACCTGGAAGTGGCGCGAGGCCGACCCCATGGCGCCGTACCTGCCCACCGTCTCCATCGGCAGGTACCGCATGTTCCGCAGCGCGATGGACCACGGCCGGATCCCCCTGGTCACCTTCGTCGACACCAAGCTCGGGCGGCAGGCCGAGGCCCGGCGCACGCTGCCCCGCGTGATCAGGTTCCTCGAGCGCACCTTCGGCCGCTACCCGTTCCAGTCCTCGGGGATGGTCATCGACCGGATCGACGTCGGCTACGCGCTCGAGACGCAGAGCCGCCCGGTCATGCCGTTCCGCGCGCCGAGCTACCTGATCACCCACGAGATCGCCCACCAGTGGGTCGGCAACTCGGTGACGCCGCGGGACTGGAAGGACATCTGGCTCAACGAGGGCTTCGCGACGTACACCGAGTGGATGTGGGACGCCGAGCGCTTCGACAAGCCGGCCACCCCGCAGCGGCAGTTCGACTTCCTGTACGAGATCTACGGCCCGAAGTCGGGCTTCTGGAAGACCCCGCCGGCGAACCCCGGCTCGGTGAACAAGCTGTTCGCGCTCCCGGTCTACAACCGCGGCGCGATGGCGCTGCAGGCGCTCCGGATGCGGATCGGCAGCCACGACTTCCTGACCGTCCTGCACCGCTGGGCCCAGCAGAACGCCGGGCGCACCGTGACCACCGGTGACTTCAAGAAGCTCGCCGAACGGGTCTCCGGCCGGCAGCTCGACGGGCTGTTCCGCACGTGGCTCTACGTCCCCGAGAAGCCGAAGGGCTACTGAGCGAACGGGCCTGCGGACCCGGCTGACGGCGTACGGCGTCCCCCCGCGGGGCGACAGGCGACCCGCGCCACACCACTCGCTCGGATCGTTGACAGATCAACAGGTGCGCACCGTCGCAAATCGCGCTTAAGTGGGGGTCGACCGCCAACGCGGCCTTGACCAGTACGAGTCGAGCAGGTCCCGGAGTCACGCACACGGGGCGGTGCCTGCCGACGACATGACGGTTGGGGTCGTGCGGGCGGTCTCCACATGTCCGGGTGCTCACCGCGCGCCGCTGCGGTGGGACTGGTTCAGGCCCCCGTACGGGCCACCTCGGCGCCCCGCCGGGCGCGGGCGCAGCGCTCCGCGTCGAGGGGGTGTCCGGAGGCGGCGAAGAGCCGGCCCGCCTCGTCGAGCATGGCCTCGGACTCCATGGTCCGGCCCTCGGCGCGGGCCAGGTGGGCGCGGGCCTCGAGCACGGCCGCGTCCCAGGCGCTTCCGTCCCAGCGGGCCGCCGACGCCTCGGCCACCGCCAGGTGCCGGCGCGCGCCCGCGAGGTCGTCGACGGCGGCGCAGGCGATGCTGGCCGGCACCGCGAGCATCACGTCGCAGAAGGGGCACGCGTCGGTCTCCCCCATCGTGGCCTCCGCCTTGTCCACCGCGGCCCGGGCCGCCCACGGGTCGGGCGCGGCGGCGATCATCGTCCCGTAGATGCGCTGGAGCAGGTGCATGCCGATCACCGACCACCGGGCCAGCGGCAGCGCACGCTGGAGCAGCCGCTGCGCCCCCTCGCGATCGCCACGGGCCAGCCGGACCTCGGCCAGCCGCTGGAGGCTGTGCGCCTCGCCGGCGGACGCGTCGGCGTCGCGGTGCAGGTCGACCGCCTCCTGCAGCTCGCGCTCGGCCAGGTCGAGGTCGCCCATCAGCAGCGCCGCCTCCCCGATCAGGGCGGTGGCGAAGGCGACGCCGCGCAGGGCGCCGAAGTGGGACGCCCGGCGGCGCAGTCCCTCGGCGAGCTCGATCACCTCCGGGTACGGGACCGGCCCGTAGAGCAGGTACTCGGCGACGCACAGGTGGGCGTCGAACAGGGCGGTGGCCAGCCCGGCGCTGCCCTGGGTACGCCGCAGCTCCAGGCGGAACCGCTCGAACCACTCGCCGCGCTGGTGCGCGATCAGCCCCTGCAGCGCGATGAGGTCGACGTAGTGCCAGGGGTCGTCGGGGGTCAGCAGGATCCGACGGGCGGCGGAGGCCGCGTCCCAGGCGGCGTCGACGTCGCCGGTGAAGTAGGACAGGTTCCCCCGCGCCAGCAGGATCGGCCCGTCGGCGGCGTCGCCCTCGAGCTCGAGGCCCGCCAGGGCCGCGCGCGCCGTGTCGAAGTCCCCGCCGAAGCAGGCCGCGCGCGCGAGCCTGGCCCGGACCAGTCGCTGCCGGGTCCCCGAGGTCACCGGGACCGCCTCCCGGTAGGCGCGGACCGAGTCGGGGTCGCCCAGCGCCATGAGGAGGTCCCCGCGCCGCGCCAGCAGCCGGGCCAGGTCCTCGCCGGTGGCGTGCGCCCGGACGGCGTCGACCAGGGCCAGCGCGTCCCGGTAGGCCCCCAGGGCACCGGCTGTCTCCACCGCCGGGAGCACGTAGGGGATCGCCCGCTCCGGCTGCCCGGCGGCCAGGAACTGGTGGGCCACCCGGGCCGGGGCGGCGCCGAGCCCCGCGAGCCGCTCGGCGACCTGCTGCCGCGCCGCGGCCCGCTCGTGCACGGGCACCGAGCCCAGCAGCCCCTCGCGGACCAGCGCGTGGCGGAACCGGTAGCCGGTGTCGGCCGGCTCCACGACGAGTGCCGTCAGCGCGACCTCCAGGTGCCCGTACGCCTCCTCCTCGTCCACCCCGGCGACGGCGAGCAGCTCGTCGGTGGTGAAGGCCGACCCGAGCATCGCAACGCGGGCGAACGTGCGCCGCACCGCGCGGGGCAGCGCCGCCCCCACGCCGGCCGCGCCGACGCTCGCCGGCCGACCCTCGACCTCCGCGCGCGCCAGCTCGAGCGCGGTGAAGGGGAGGCCGCCGCTGAGGTCCCAGATCCGGTCGGCGGCCTCCTCGTCGAGGGCGGGGAACCGCTGCGCCAGCAGGCGTCGCGTGGCGGCCCGCCCCAGCGGGGCCAGCTCCACCCGGCTCCCGATGCCCCGGCTCACCAGGCTGGCCTGCATCTCCTCGAGGGCCTCGCCCCCGCCGGTCCGGTGCGCCAGGGCCAGCACCGCCCGCTCGTCCAGCGCGCAGCGGGCGAGGTAGTGCAGCAGCCGCAGCGAGGCCTGGTCTGCCTCGTGCAGGTCGTCGACCACGAGCAGCAGCCCGTGACCTGCCGAGGCGAGGCGGAGCAGCTCGGCGGCGGCCACGAAGAGCCGCTGGTGCGCCGACTCGCCGCTCCAGCTGACCTCGCGCGCGGACAGGGCGCGGTCGAGCTCGTGGCGGTAGTTGTCGTCCAGCCCGTCGAGCAGGGACGGGTGCCTGCGACACAGGTCGCCGAGCGCCTCGAGCACCGGGGCGTAGGGCCAGGAGCCCTCGATCGCGGAGGCGCTGCCGCGTCCGGTCCGCCACCCGCCACGGTCGGCGAGCGCGACGGCCAGGTCGAGCACCGAGGACTTGCCGACCCCGGGCGGTCCGGTGACCAGCACGGTGCTCCCCCGGCCCGTGTCGGCCCGGACCAGCCGTTCCCGGAGGAGGTCGCCGACGTCGCGCCGGCCGACGAGCCGGTGCCCGCCCGTGGGAGCGGGGGCCGCCCGTGCCGGGGTGGCGGGCGCTTCGAGCAGCGACCGTCGCAGCGCCTCCGCCGCCGGGCCCGGTGCGGTGCCCAGCTCGCGGCGCAGGGCCTGGTCCATCCGCTCGAGCTGGCGCAGTGCTGCGCGCACGTCGCCGCGGTCGACGTACGCCTGGGCGACCGCGAGGTGCGCCTGCTCGTCGGCCGGGTCGTCCTCGAGGAGCTCCTCCCACCGCCCGGTGCGGCGGAGCAGCTCCACCCGCAGCGCCGTGAGCGACTGGCGGGGCTCCTCGGTCCACGGCTCGTAGACGTCGTCGGGCAGCAGCGGACCGGCGTACGCCGCCAGCGCGCTCCGTCCGCGCTCGACGGACGCCTCGGCCAGCGCCGCCTCGGCCTCGGCGCGGAAGGCGACGGCGTCGACGACGACCTCGGCGTCCGGCAGCAGGGTCACGAGGTCGTGGCGGAGCACCAGCGTGTGGGCCTGCTCGCCGAACGCGCGGCGCGCGTAGTGGGCGGCCTTGTGCAGCCGGGGCCCGGCGGCGTCGAGGGAGAGGTCGGGCCAGAGGGCGTCGACCACCTGCTCCCGGTGCAGCCGCCGGCCGCGGGCCAGGGCGAGCAGCTTGACCAGGCCGGCCGCGTGGCGGCGGCTCCAGGCGTCGTCCGGTACGGCGACGTCGTCGACCGTCACCGAGAATCCCCCGAGCATGTCGATGCGCACGTGCATGCGGAAGGCCCGATCTCGATGGAACGACGTCACGTTACTCCCGGGCGAGGGCCCTGTCAGGTCGGATGCCCGGGGCGATTCCGGCGCTTTCGTGGCGAACCGGGAGCCCTTCGAGCGTCTCCACCTCGTCGGTCATCGCCGAGCTGACCTCCCGCAGGAGCCGGCGCACCGTGAGCAGGTCCCAGTCGTAGGCCGCGATCCTCTCGGTGGCCTCGAACAGCCGGCGTGAGAGCGCGTCGCGGCGAGCCTGGTAGCCGGCCAGCGCCACGTCCTCCGGCACCGCTCCCGCCGCCGCCTCGACGACCGCGTCGGCGAGGAGCTCCGCGTCGCGCAGGGCGTCGGTGATCCCGTGGGCGGTGATCGGGTCCTTGAAGTAGCCGGCGTCGCCGACCAGCGCCCATCCCGGCCCCCAGGACCGGCGCACGAACCCCGGGACCCTGCCCCACCCGTGCATCCGTCCGGTGGGCTCGGAGGCCCGTAGCCGGGACACGTGGTCCGGCGCGGCGACGGCGAACAGCGAGTCGAACGCCGCCTCCGCGCCACCACGGCGCAGCGTCCGCATCCGCTCGGGCGTGGTGGAGACGAAGACACAGGTCAGACCGTCGTTGGTCGGGATCATCCCCGCCGCCGTCCCGGGGCCGTAGGCCCACTCGTAGCCGGCGGCGTCCACGCCCGCGTGGTAGCGGTAGAGCACTGCCCCGGCCGACGTCCCCCTCCGCTCGACAGCGGCCCGGACCTCGTCGGCCACGACCGAGCGGATCCCGTCGGCACCGACGATGAACCGGCTCCGCAGCACGCGGGGGGTGCCCTGCGGGTCGCTCAGGCGGACCCCGGCGACCCGCCCGTCGTCCGCCTCGAGCAGGCCGGTGACGGTGACGCCGTGGTGCACCTCGGCGCCGGCCGCGGCCGCCGCGTCGACGAGCATCCGGTCCAGCAGGTGCCGGCGGGGCGCGTACAGCGCGTCGACTCCCGGGCTCGGCCGGATCGAGACCTGCACGGAGTCGCCGTCCGCGTAGTGGAAGAGGGTCCGCCGGACGGGCGGTGTGCCGGCGGCGACCAGGTCCGGCAGGACCCCCCACCGGGACAGCTGGAGGACGCCGGCGCGCATCAGGCCGTGCGTGGACACGGTGTCGCTGCCGTAGGCGGCGCGGTCCACGAGCGCGACCCGGAGGCCGGCCCGCGCGAGCAGCAGGGCGGTGGAGGCGCCGGCGACGCGGGCGCCGACGACGACGACGTCGTACGTGGTGGTCATGGTGGTCACCTCGGGGTGGGGTCGAGAGGGCGGCCGGAGGCCAGGTGGGTGACGACGGACTCGGCGTCGTGCCGGGCGCCGTCGATGAAGCCGGAGTCGCGGCGGTGCTGGAACCGCTGGCCGACCACGTAGAGGCCCGGCGCCGGCGTGACCCCCCGGTGCTGCCGGATCACGCCGTCGTGCCCGGTGACGGGCACGCGGAGCCAGGGGTGGTCCGGGCGGTAGCCGGTGGCCAGCAGGACCGTGCCGATGCCCTCGGCCCTCAGGTCCAACCGGGTCGGGACGCGGTGCACCGCGAAGGGCCGAGGGCGCAGCGGCTCCCAGACCTCTGGGCCGAGCCCGGCGGCGTCCACGTGGGCGTCCACCGCGTCGAGGAACCGGTGCATCCGCGCGTCGGACTCGGCGACCGCCGCCGGGAGGCTGTCCTCGAACGAGGCGACGCCGCCGGAGACCGCGCGGAGCCGGCCGGTGACGCGGACGCCCCGGCCCGCCAGCGCGGCGAGGTCCAGGTCCTCGGCGGACCGGTCCGGCTCGTTGCGCCCGACCAGCTGGAGCGACGGCTCGTTGCGTGCGGCCGCGGGGTCGCGGACCTCGTCGATGGTGCGAGCGAGGCGACCGGTGCGCTCGAGCCACCAGAAGACGTCGAGCCCCCGGTAGCGCCGCGGCATCCGGGTGTGCCGGCCCGCGGCGAGCACGACGCGCCGTCCGGCGCGGGAGAGCTCGTCGGCGATCTGCACGCCGGAGGACGAGGCCCCCACCACGAGCACGCCGCCGTCGGGCAGGGCGCCGGGGTTGCGGTAGCGCGACGCCGTGGTGAGTACCAGGCCGGACCCCTCCAGGTCGATCCCGGCGGGCACCCGCGGCCGTCCCCAGGGGCCGGTGGCGACCACGACGTGCCGGGTCGCCCAGGTGCCCTGGTCGGTGGTGACCCGGTAGCCGCCTGCGCACGCGGTGACGGCCAGGACGGTGGTCCCGGTCCGCACCGGCGCCGCGAAGGAGGCGGCGTACCGCTCGAGGTGGGCGACCAGGTCCGCGACCGCCATGTACGCCTCGGAGTCCGGCCCCGGGTAGTGCCACCCGGGCAGCCGGGTCATCCAGTTGGGGGTGAGCAGGTGCAGGGAGTCCCACCGCTCGGTGCGCCACCGCTCGGCGACCCGCCCGCGGTCGATGACCACGTGGTCGCGGCCGGCGTCGGTGAGCAGGCGGCTGACCGCCAGTCCGGCGTGGCCGGCCCCGATGACGACGGTGTCTGTGGTGAGCATGATGGTGGGCCTCCCTGACTCGCCCGGGGGTCAGCCGGCGACGACCTCGACGGACACCGGGGTGGGGTTGGTGAGTACGTCGTAGACGGCGGAGCGCCGACGTGACTGCTCGACGATCCCGCGCAGGGTCTCGGCGTCCGCGTCGCCCTCGACGTGGAAGGTCACCTTGATCCCCTGGTAGCCGTTACGCACGGCCCCGTCGGACAGGCCGAGGATGCCCAGCAGGTCGATGTCCCCCTCGACCGTCGAGCTGACCCGGGTCAGGTCCACGCCGCGGGCGGCGGCGATGTTCGCCACCCCCGCGGTCAGGCACGCCGCCAGCGCGTGCAGCAGGTACTCCACCGGCGTCGGGCCGTGGTCCTGGCCGACCAGCACGGCCGGGTGGTCGGCGTCGAGGACGGTCTCGTGCTCGTGCGCCATCTCCTGCATCGCGCCGTAGAAGCCGGAGATCCGCGACCGGCTGTGCGTGCCGCTGACCCAGGTGTTCTGCGCACGGAACTGGAACTTGGCGATGTCGTTCTGCCCCTTGACCGCGTCGAGGGTGGCGAACAGGGTCGCGGTGTCCACTCCGTTGCGGCTGGGCTGTGCGGTGATGCTCATGGTTCCTCCATCGGTTGTGCCGCTCTCTGCGGCAGCTGTTGGTCGATGCCGAGGAAGCTATGAGGCCCGCCTTCCGTGGGCCTTCCTCCCGGGTGGGTGCCGGGGGAAGACCGGGGGAAGGAACGGCGCCGACGGTGGCGAGGTCAGTCCCGACCACGCCCCGGAGGACGTCGTGTCCCACCTCCAGCAAGCCCGCCCCGACGCGCGTCACGAGGAAGGCCGGACCGCGGTCCGCCTCCGCGACGGAGCCCTCGCCACCCTCCGGCCCCTGGAACGCGGCGAGACCGCTCCCCTGCTCGCGGTCTTCGCGGGGATGTCCGCCGACGCGCGGGCCCTGCGCTACCTCACCGGGCTTCCCCGCCTGCCGCAGCCGATGATGTCGATGCTGTCCGACGTCGACGGCGACCGGCACGTCGCCTGGCTGGCCACCGTCGAGGACGAGCCCGCCGGCATCGCACGCTACGTGCGGCTGCCGGGGTGCCCGACCACCGCCGAGGTCGCCTTCGAGGTGGTCGACCACCAGCACGGCCGCGGGCTGGCGACCGTCCTGCTCGACGCGGTCACGACCGTCGCCGCGGCCCGCGGCGTGCGACGGGTCCGGGCTACCCTCCACCCCTCGAACACCCCGTCGAAGCACCTGCTGGCCCGCGTCGGCGCGGACACGCGGCTGGTCGACGGGCTGCTGGAGGCGGACGGGCCACTGCGGCTCCTGGAGCCTCCGTCGGTGGACCGGTCCGCGGTGGTCCGCCTGGCCTGCCGTCGCTCGTGGGACGTCACGCTCGACATCGGCTGAGAAGGCGGCACACTGGTCGCGGAGGGACCATCCGTGCTGGTTCGTGTACTGGGGGCAGTCGAGCTCGTCGCGAGCGGAGGCACCGCCGTCTCGCTTCCCCGCAGCCTGCCCTCCTCGCCGCCCTCGCGGCGCGCGCGAACGAGGTGGTGAGCACCGACCGCCTGGTCGACCTGCTGTGGGGCGACGACCTGCCGGCGAAACCCGAGGCGTCCCTGCACAGCGCCGTGTTCAAGCTGCGGGGCAACCTCCGTGCGGCCGGCGGCCGGGAGGTGCTCCTCACCCGCGACCACGGCTACCAGCTCGCGCTGCTGCCGGGGGACCTCGACGCCGAGCGGTTCACCGGCCTCGTCCGGGAGGCGCGGGACCAGCCGCCCGAGCAGGCGGCCGCCACCCTGGTGCAGGCGCTCGGCCTGTGGCGCGGGTCGGCGTACGCCGGCTTCGCCGACACCGAGGTCGCCTATCTCGCCGCGCTGGGCCTGGAGGAGGCACGCCGTACGGCGGTGGAGCGCCTGGGCCAGGCACTGCTGGCCTGCGGACGCGCCGGCGAGGTGATCCCGGTGCTGGAGCCGTTCGTCGCCGAGCATCCCCTGCGGGAGGGAGCCAGGGGCATCCTCATGCGCGCCCTGCACGTGGCCGGCAGGACCGCGGAGGCGCTCGACCAGTACCAGGGCTACCGGCGCCACCTGGGCGAGGAGCTCGGCCTCGAACCGTCCCCCGCCATGCGCGCGCTTCAGGTGGAGCTGCTGCGGCAGCCCGCCGTGCCGCCCCCGGCCGGGCGCGGTGGGCAGCACCCGGAGACGGTCCCGCCGGAGCCGGTCCGCCCGCGCGGACTGCCCGGTTTGCAGGTCCGCTACCTGCGCACGGACGCCGGCAACGTCCTCGCCTACGGGACGACCGGCACCGGGCCACCGCTGGTCGTGCTGCTCGGCTGGGTCTCGAGCCTCGACGTCCTCGCGTCCGGGCGCGACCCCCGGTCGTCGGTGCTGGAGCGTCTCGCCGGCAAGGTCTCCCTCACCCTGTACGACCGGGCCGGGACCGGCCTCTCCCCCGGCCCCGTGGCCGACTACGGGATGGAGGCCAGCGTCGAGGAGCTGGCCGAGGTCGTCCGGGCCGTCGGCTCACCGGTGTCACTGCTGGCCATGTCGGCGGCGGGCCCGGTCGCGGTCGCGCTCGCGGCACGCCGGCCCGGCTGGGTGACCTCGCTCGTGCTGTTCGGGACGTTCGCCGACGGCCCGGGGACCTTCACCGACAAGTCGCTGCGAGACATGGTCGTGGAGATCGCACGCAGCCACTGGGGCCTCGGCTCGAAGATGCTCGCGGACCTGTACCGGCCGGGCTCGAGCGACGAGGCCGCCTGGCACCTGGCCCGGGTCTTCCGCGACTCCGCCTCACCCGAGGTGGCGGCGGAGTACCTCGCCGCGATGTTCGACTACGACGTCACGGGCCTGCTCCCCTCCGTCCGTGCCCCGGCGCTGGTCCTGCACTACCGGGGCGACCGGCTGATCCCCTTCCACGGCGGCCAGGACCTCGTCGCGGGGCTGCCGCATGCGACCCTCGTCCCGCTCGACGGCAGGTCCCACCTGCCCGACGCGGCCGACCTCGACCAGGTGGAGCGGGCGGTCGTGGACCACCTCCACCGGCACACCTGAGGAGCCGGTGGCCTCACTCCACGGCGGCCGAGCCCTCGGCCACCACCGGGTCCCGCCAGACCACGGCGGTCCCGTCCAGGACGACCACGCCGGCCTGGTTGGTGATGGTGGTGGCGAGGGTGGTGACCGGCTTGTCCTCCCGCGTCTCGAGCACGCGCGCCTCCGCCGTGATCACGTCGCCCGGCCGCACCGGCGCCCGGAAGCTCCAGTCGACGCGCAGGAAGACGCTCCCCGGCCCCGGGAGCTGCTCGGCCACGAGCGCGTTGAGCAGCCCGCTGGTGACGCCGCCCTGGACGACGATGCCGCCGAATCGGCTGCCCGCGGCCAGGTCCGGGTCGTAGTGCAGCGGGTTGCGGTCACCCGTCAGCTCGGTGAAGAGCTCGATGTCGCGGGCCGTCACCTCCCGGGTACGCCGGGCGACGTCACCGACCTTCACCGGACACCTCCGCCCGTGCCGCGACGAACGACTCGACCTGGTTCGTGCTCATGCCGTCAGTGTCGAGCGGGCGTCTTCCCCGAACCTTCCCCAGGCGGTGACCGGCGGCAGGGCCGGCGAGAAGGAAGGCGGAAGCCGCCGCGTCGACACTCGACGAGTCAGCACAGCCGAGGAGGTCGAGATGAACCAGGTCGACGTCGTCACCCACCACCACGCGGACGTGTCCGCCGGGGTGCGGGCGATGGCCCCCATGCTCGTGGCCTACGCGCCGTTCGGGCTGCTGGTCGGAGGTGCGGTGGCCGCCAGCGAGAGTCCGAGGGCGGCGTGGCTGTCCACCTGGACGATCTACGGCGGGGCCGCGCACCTCGCGGTCCTCGACGTCCTCCAGCGCGACACCGGCGTCCTCGGTGCGGCCCTGGTGGGCCTGCTCATCAACGCCCGGATGATCGCCTACTCGGTCTCCCTCGCACCGCACTGGCGCGACGCGTCGGCCGGGTCGCGGGTCGCCGCCGCCGCGATGCTCACCGACGCCACCTGGGCGCTCGCCCGCAACCGTGACACCGCCGATCCCCGCGCCCGTCGCCGGTTCTACTTCGGCGCCGGGCTCACCCTGTGGTTCGGCTGGCCGCTGCTCGTCAGCCTCGGCGTGCTGGTCGGCGGGTGGCTGGACGGCGTCCCGGTCGCAACCCTGCTTCCCTCCTTGACTTTGGGGTCGCTGGTGGTGCCCCAGCTGCGGAGCCGCCCCGGCCTCGCCGCCGGTGTCGCCGCCACCGCGGTGGCGGTCGCGACCGTCTCCCTGGACGGCGGTGCCGCGATGGTCGCCGCCGCGGCCGCCGGGGTCACCGCGGCCGGGCTCGTGCACCGGAGGACGTCATGACCACCGTCGTCGCCCTGCTCCTCGTGGGCGTCGGCAGCGTGGCCTACCGGCTGCTGCCGCTGCTCGGTGCGGCCCGGGTGCCGGAGGCGGTCTCGACCGCCGCGGGCTGGGCGGGCATCTCGGTGCTCACCGCCGTCACGGTCCGGGGCGTGCTCAGCCACGAGGACGACTCGATCCCGTGGGCGGTGCCGGTGGCCCTCGTCTCCGTGGGCCTCGGCCTGGCCATGGCGGTGCGCGGCCGTCCGCCGCTGGTCGTGCTCGGCGTCGGCGCCGCCTGCTACCTGGTCCTGGCCGCTACAGCGGGCGCGCTCGGCTAGGCACCGGGCGGCTGGGGCTCAGGTCGTCCGGTCCGCCGTAGTGGCCGGCCGGCGTGACGATGGTGCCGGCCGTGCCGGCGACGATCGCCTCCGCGTCCTCGAGCCGTCCGATGGCGGCCATGTCCCCGGTCACCTCGACGAAGCGGCAGACCGCGTCCACCTTCGGTCCCATGGACCCCGCCGGGAACGACTCCCGCTGGAGGGCCGCGGGGGTGGCCCGCAGGATCGGCTCGGCGTCCGGCGTACCGAAGCCCCGGACGACGTGCGGGACGTCGGTGAGCACGAGCAGCGCGTCCGCCTCGAGCGCCTCCGCGAGGACCGAGCTGGTGAGGTCCTTGTCGACCACCGCCTCCACCCCTTCGAGGTGGCCCTGCTCGTTGCGGATCACCGGCACGCCTCCGCCGCCCGCACAGACCACGATCGCGCCGCTGTTCAGCAGCAGCCGGATCAGCCTGGTCTCCACCACACGCTGCGGCTTGGGCGACCCGACCACGCGGCGCCAGGACGTGCCGTCCTGCCGCACCACCCACCCGCGCACGGCGGCGAGCTCTCGTGCCTCGCTCTCGTCGTACACCTCGCCCACGAACTTCGTCGGGTTCCCGAAGGCCGGGTCGTTGGCCTCGACCAGGGTCTGGTTGATGATCGCGGCCACCTGCCGACCGGGCAGCGCGTTCTGCATGGCCTGGAGCAGCCAGTAGCCGATCATCCCCTGGGTCTGGGCACCCAGGACGTCGAAGGGGTACGGCGTGGTGAGGTGCGGGTCGGACGCGCTCTGCAGCGCCAGCACCCCGACCTGCGGACCGTTGCCGTGGGTGATCACGATCTCGTGCGTCTCGGCCAGCGGCGCCAGCGCCGCGACCGCACGCGCGACGTTCGCCTCCTGGACGTCGCTGTCGGGCTTCTCGCCCCGTTGCAGCAGCGCGTTCCCCCCGAGCGCGATGACGAGGCGCACCTCAGCCGCCGAGCGTCGCGACGAGCACGGCCTTGATGGTGTGCATCCGGTTCTCCGCCTGGTCGAAGACGATGGAGTGCTTGGACTCGAACACCTCGTCGGTGACCTCGAGCGCGGTCATGCCCGTCTTCTGGAACAGCTCCTCGCCGACCCTCGTGTGCCGGTCGTGGAACCCGGGCAGACAGTGCATGAACCTCACCTGCGGGTTCCCGGTCATGTCCAGCAGGTGGGTGTTCACCTGGTAGGGCCGGAGCAGGTGGATCCGCTCTTCCCACACCTCCGTCGGCTCCCCCATCGACACCCACACGTCGGTGTAGACGAAGTCGACGCCCTGCACCCCCCGCGCGACGTCGTCGGTCTGGGTGATCCGGGCACCCGTCTCGAGCGCGATGTCGTGAGCCTGCTTGACGACGGGCTCGTGGTTCCACTGCTCCCGGGGCGCGACGACCCGCACGTCCATGCCCATCATCGCGCCGGCGACGAGCAGCGAGTTGCCCACGTTGTTGCGGGCGTCGCCGAGGTAGGCGAAGGCGATCTCCTCGTCGTGCTTGTACGAGTGCTCGCGCATGGTCAGCATGTCGCAGAGCGACTGGGTGGGGTGCCACTCGTCGGTCAGCCCGTTCCAGACCGGGACGCCGGCGTACCGGGCCAGCGTCTCCACCTTCTCCTGCGCCGAGCCGCGGTACTGGATCCCGTCGTACATCCGGCCGAGCACCCGCGCGGTGTCCTCCATCGACTCCTTGTGCCCGATCTGGGACCCGCTGGGGTCGAGGTAGGTGACCCGCGCCCCCTGGTCGAAGGCGGCCACCTCGAACGCGCACCGGGTGCGGGTCGAGGTCTTCTCGAAGATCAGCGCGATGTTCTTGCGGGTCAGCCGCGGCTGCTCCGAGCCGGCGTACCTGGCCAGCTTCAGCTCGGCGGCGAGGTCGAGCAGGAACTTCCACTCCTTGGGCGTGAAGTCGACCTCCTTGACGAAGCTGCGGTTCCGCAGGTTGAAGGGCATGTCAGATCCCCTCACGCTCGAGGGGGCAGCTCATGCAGCGAGGTCCGCCGCGACCGCGTCCGAGCTCGCTGCCCTGGATGGTCACCACCTCGACGCCCTCCTTGCGCAGGAACGTGTTCGTGGTGACGTTCCGCTCGTAGGCCACGACCACCCCTGGGCTGACCGCGAGCACGTTGCAGCCGTCGTCCCACTGCTCACGCTCGGCGGCGTGCACGTCCTGGGTCGGGGTGAGCACCTTGATCGAGTCCAGGCCGAGCGCGTCGGCGATCGCCGTGTGCATGTCCTGCGGGGGGTGTGCGGTGACCCGCAGCTCCTTCTCGGTGTCACCGGGCTCGATCGTGTACGACGGCAGCATCCCGAGCCCGGCGTACTTGGTGAACGTGTCCTCGGTGACCATGCTCATCACCGTGTCGAGGTGCATGAACGCACGCTTCTTCGGCATCGCCAGGGCGACGATCCGCCGGGCCGACCCCTTCGCGAAGAGCCGCAGCGCGAGCCGCTCGATGCCCTGGGGCGTGGTCCGCTCGCTCATCCCCACCATGACCGCCCCCCGGCCGAGCACGTGGATGTCGCCGCCCTCGGTGGTCGCCATCCCGTTCACCCTGCCGTCGGACCACACGGGGAAGCCGGCCTCCGCGAACAACGGGTGCCAGCGGTAGATCGCCTCGTAGTGGATGGTCTCGCGCTCCCGCGCCCGCTTGCGCATCGCGTTGATCGAGACGCCGTCGTAGATCCAGGCGGAGGTGTCGCGGGTGAACATGTGGTTGGGCAGCGGCGGCAGCAGCATGTCCTCCGGGTCGAGGGCCTGGACGACGACCGACTTCGGCTCCTCGACGTACTGGAGCAGCTCGCGCTTGGTGATCCCGCCGACCAGGTACTTCACCAGCGACTCGTCGTCGAGCGCGGAGAACATGCTGAACAGCGCGTCGAGGGCCATCGGCCCGTACACCAGCTCGTCGAGGGCGGCGTCCAGGATGTAGTGCCTGGCCTCGGGGATCGCCACGGTCTCCCGGAGCAGCTGCTCGAGCATGTGCACCCGGACACCGAGGTCCCGCAGGGACTCGGCGAAGGCGTCGTGCTCCTGCTTGGCCCGCTTGACCCAGAGCACGTCGTCGAAGAGGTACTCGTCCTTGTTGCTCGGCGTGAGCCGCTTCAGCTCCAGGTCCGGCCGGTGCAGGACCACCTGCCGGAGCCGTCCGACCTCGGAGTCCACGTGCAGGCTCATGGCGGCCCCTTGTCGTCTACGAAAGTGCCCCCGACGTTCCCAGGCTGCTCCTCCTCCCCGTGTCCGTTCAGGGCCGAAGGACCTCACGCGAGGGGTCCAAGGGCCGGAGCGCCCCACCGGGCCCGCTGTCACGCTGGGGGGAACGGGGGTTCCTGCTTGCCCGCGGAGGGATGACACATGGCCACCGCAGAAGCGCGACCGGCCGGCGGGCGACCGGCCGGCGACAAGAAGAGGAAGTTCACCTTCCCGAGCGCGTTCACCGTGCTCTTCGCGGTCACGGTGTTCGTGTGGCTGCTGGCGTTCGTGATCCCCACGGGCAGCTACCGGACGACCCCGGACGGACGCCCGATCCCGGGCAGCTACCACGCGGTCGACGCCGGCCTGTCGTTCACCGACCGGCTGATGCAGCTGTTCCTGAGCCCGGTCAACGGCCTGTACGGCGTCCAGAGCGGCGACACCGGGTTCATCGGCCCCTACGAGGCCGGAGAGCTGTTCGGCGCGGCCGGCGTCTTCCTGTTCGTCGTCGCCATCGGCATCTTCATCACCATGTCGATGCAGACCGGCGCCATCGACAACGGCGTCGCCCACGTCGCGCAGCGCTTCGGCAACCGCGGTGCGCTGGTGATCGTCATGCTGATGGTGCTGTTCTCCATCGGCGGGACCACCGAGGGCATGGCCGAGGAGACGCTGGGCTTCTACGCGCTCGTCGTACCGCTCATGCTCAGCCTCGGCTACGACCGGATGGTCGCGGCGGCCACCATCATGATCGGGGCCGGGGTCGGTGTGCTCGCCTCCACGGTCAACCCCTTCGCCACCGGCGTCGCCTCGGACGCCGCCGACATCTCGCTCGGCGACGGCATCGCCTTCCGGTTCCTGATGTACCTCGTGCTGGTGCCGCTCAGCATCCTGTTCGTGCTGCGCTACGCCAAGAAGGTGAAGGCCGACCCATCGACGTCCCTCGTCGGGCTCACCGACGAGGACAGGCTCCTCGCGGCCCGCGGCGCGGAACAGACGGGCGAGTTCGCGAAGAAGCACCCCGACCTGGTCGTGGTGCCACCGAGCCTCACCGGGAAGCAGAAGAGCGTGCTCGCCATCGTCGGCTTCACGTTCGCCTTCATGATCTTCGCCATCGTCCCCTGGGCGCAGGTGATCAACGGGCCGAACGCCGACAGCTACCCCTGGCAGCTGGACTGGTACTTCCCCGAGCTGGCCGCGCTGTTCATCGTGATGGCGATCGTGGTGGGTCTGATCGGCGGCCTGGGCGAGAAGGGGCTGACCGACACGCTCGTGCGGGGCGCCGGTGACTTCGTCGGGGTCGGGCTGATCATCGTCCTGGCGCGCGGCATCACCGTGATCATGAACAACTCGCAGATCACCGACACGGTCCTGCACTCGATGGAGAACGCGGTGAGCAACACCTCCGCGGCCGTGTTCGGGGGCCTGATGTTCCTGATCAACCTGCCGCTGGCGTTCCTCGTGCCGTCCACCTCGGGCCACGCCGCGGTCGCCATGCCGATCCTCGCGCCGCTCGGCGACTTCGCCGACGTCCCGCGCGCCATGGTGGTCACGGCCTACCAGTCGGCGTCCGGCGTGGTGAACCTGATCACCCCGACCTCCGCGGTCGTCATGGGTGGCCTGGCCCTGGCCAGGGTCCGCTACGACCAGTGGCTCCGGTTCACCTGGCCGCTGATCCTCGGCCTCCTCGTCATGTGCACCGCCTTCGCCGCCATCGGCTCGCGACTCTAGGGTCGTCGTCTTGCGCCCCGCCCCCGGCGGTCGCAGGCTGGTGCCATGACCAGCGGCGACGAGCACCTCGACTTCGGCCGGGTCGACGTCCTGCGCGTCACCGTCGCCGTCGGACCCACGCTGGACGCGACGCCGGACGAGGTCTTCGTCCTCGACCTCGACGACCCGCATCCCGAGGGGAGCCGGTGGGACGAGACGCCGTACGTCGACGCGCTCGAGGCCATGCTGCGCCGGGTCGGCACACCGCCCCCGCCGCACGCGATGGAGGTGGCACGGCTGCACGCGACCTGGCCGACCCGCCTGGCCACCGCGCGGATCGTGCTGTCCCTCGGCGTCGGCGCCCGAACGCCGCGTCCCCCGCTCGGCGCCGCCGTCCTCGCCGCGTTCGAGACCATGCTCGCGAACCCGGAGGGGCAGCCGGCGCTCCCCCGCGACGACGCGCTGTCCCTGAGCCGTCGCCTCGTGCACTCCGCGTGGCCGGAGGTCGGCGTGGGGACGCTGACCGTCACCGACGAGGAGCACCACCACGCCACCGGGCTGTGGCGGGTCGGGCTCTGCTCACCCGCCCGGACCCGGTTCGAGGTCGACCTCGGGGTCCTCGGCGGCGACCCGTCGACCGCCCACCTGCGCCGTACCCCGGCCGCCGAGGTGGTCGACTCCGTCGGCGTCTGAGCCGCCGTCCGGCCGGTGCGGTCGAGTGAGCGGGTGGCGGCCGGTCAGGCCGGCCGCCACCCGGTCAGGTCGAGCTCGCGGTCGGCCCGCCCGCGGGAGGCCTCGATGAGGCGCGCGTTGGGCTCGTCCACCGACGCCACCCAGGCGCGCGCCTCGTCGGTCTCCTTGCCGAACTCCACGTGCCGTGCGAGGAGCCGGGCCGTGCGCACCGGCTCCTCGGCGGTCACGAACCACACCTCGTCGAGCTCCCCGCGCACGGCCCGCCACTCCGGCCGGTCGAGCAGCAGGTAGTTGCCCTCGGTCACCACGACCTCCACCTCGGGGCCGACCGACGCCGCGGCGGCGAGCGGCTGCTCGAGGGTCCGGTCGAAGCCGGGCACGTAGACCGGGTACGGCGGGCGCTCCGCGAGCCGTGCCAGCAGCGCGGCGTACCCCCAGGCGTCGAAGGTCTCCGGCGCCCCCTTCCGCGCGGACAGGCCCTGCCGCGCGAGCTCGGCGTCGGCGAGGTGGAAACCGTCCATCGGCACGTGCGCGGCGCTCCGGCCGGCCGCGCGGAGCGCACGGACCAGGTGCTCGGCCAGGGACGTCTTGCCCGCGCCCGGCGACCCGCACACCCCCAGGACCAGCCTGCCGCGCGGACCGGACGTCGGCACGAGCGCGGCGAGCTCGGACCCGGAGGGTGAGACCAGATGTGCGGACACGGCGCTCATGCTTCCACCTGTCAGGTTTGTCCGCAGCCCGCCGGGGTAACAAACCCCCACGACCCGCGTCCGCGGGTACAGGGAGAAAAGAGGGGGACATGAGCGACGTGGAGAAGGCACCGCTGAGCGCAGACGAGCTGGCGGCCGAGGGAGCAACCGCCCTTCCTGACAAGGAGGTCGTGTCGCTGCTCGACCTGAACGCCGACCTGGATCTCGCCATCGACGCCGCCGCGCCGATCGACCTGGCCATCGCCGCCAACGCCAACGTCGCCGCGCCGATCGACGCCGCCGTGGGCGCCAACATCCTGTCGTTCGACTCGACCGCCCAGTCGCTGGCCGACCAGAACGTCAGCATCAACCAGGGCATCGAGGCCGACGCCACCGCGAACGCCACCCAGGACTCCGGCATCGACCAGAGCAACGACACCATCGACGACGGCTCCGGCACCACGGACGGGACCGCCGACGGCACCACGTCGGGCACCGACCTCGGCGGCACCGTGGACGGGGTCACCGAGGGCACCACCGACGGCACGGTCGGCGGGGTCACCGACGGGGTCACCGAGGGCGCCACCACGGCCGCGGGCGCGCTCGACGGGGACCTGCTCAACGTCGACGTGAACGTCGCCGCCGACGCCGACATCGCCGCCCCGATCGACGGTGCCGTGGCCGCGAACGCCAACGTCGCCGCCCCGATCGACGCCGCCGTGTCCGCCAACGTGGGCTCGGTCGGCTCCGAGGCGGTCGCCGTCGCGCAGCAGGACGCCGTCATCAACCAGTCGATCGAGGGGGCAGCCGAGGCCAACGCCGAGCAGACCTCCGACATCCAGCAGTAACGCCCACCGGTGAGCGTGACCACCGGGCCGTCGGCTCCTCCCGAGCCGGCGGCACCGGCGCTGGCCGACGGGGTCGAGCTGATCGGGGAGATGCGGGGGTCCGGCTACCGGACTCCCCCGGCTCTCGTGCGCCGTGCGGACGGCCAGGTCATCCAGCTCACCCGGCTGCTCTACCTCGTCCTTGCGGCGGTCGACGGCCGCCGTACCCACGCCGATATCGCAGCCGACGTCAGCGACCGCTTCGACCGGACCGTCTCGGCCGAGAACGTGGCCACGCTCGTGCAGCAGCAGCTGCTCCCGCTCGGCCTGCTCCGCCTCGCCGACGGCACCCAGCCGGCGGTGAAGAAGGCGAACCCGCTGCTCGGCCTGCGGTTCAAGTACGTCGTCTCGGACCCCGCCGCGACCCGCCGGATCACCGCCCCGTTCGCCGCGCTGTTCAACCCCCTTGTGGTGGCGCTCGTGCTCGCGGGGTTCCTCGTCATCTGCTGGTGGGTCCTCTTCGAGAAGGGCCTCGCCTCCGCCGCGCACGAGGCGATCTACCAGCCGGGGCTGCTGCTCGTGGTCTTCGCGGTCACCGTGCTCTCCGCCGGCTTCCACGAGTTCGGGCACGCCTCGGCGGCGCGGTACGGCGGCTCCACCCCGGGCGCCATGGGCATGGGCCTGTACCTGGTGTGGCCGGCGTTCTACACCGACGTCACCGACAGCTACCGCCTCGGCCGCGGCGGACGGGTCCGCACCGACCTCGGCGGCCTCTACTTCAACGCGATCGTCGCCGTCGCGATGTTCGGCCTGTGGTGGGTGAACCAGTGGGACGCCCTGCTGCTCGTCATCGTCACCCAGGTGCTGCAGATGATCCGGCAGCTCGCTCCCCTGGTCCGCTTCGACGGCTACCACGTGCTCGCCGACGTCACCGGCGTCCCCGACCTGTACCACCACATCAAGCCGATCCTGCTCGGGCTCCTCCCGCAGAACTGGCACAAGCCCGAGACCAAGCTGCTCAAGCCCTGGGCCCGCACGGTGGTCAGCGTGTGGGTGCTGCTCGTGGTGCCGCTGCTCGTGGCCAGCATGGTCGTGATGGTGGTCGCTTTCCCGCGCGTGGCCGCCACCGCCTGGGACAGCATCGGCAACCAGTGGGCGACGTTCCGGACCGCCTTCGGGTCCGGCGACGTGCTCGAGATGGCGACCCGGCTGCTGTCGATCGTGGCGATCGGCCTGCCCGTCTTCGGCACCGCCTACATCCTGGTCCGGCTGGTACGGCGCACCACCACCCGCGTCTGGGCGGCCACCGAGGGCAAGCCCGCGCAGCGTGCCCTCGCCGTCGTCGTGGCGTTGGCCATCGTCGCGGCGCTGGCCTGGGCCTGGTGGCCCGAGGAGGACCGCTACCGCCCGATCCGCTCCTACGAGCGCGGCACCCTCACCGACGTGCTCCCCCTGGCCTCCGCGCCGGCCGGGCTCGCCCCCGGCGTGGTCTCCCGCTCGGCGACGCTGTGGCCGGCGAGCCAGCCGCTGCCCACCGCCGACGAGCCCGCGCTGGCCGTGGTGCTGGTGCCCCGCGAAGGAGGCCCGGCCACCGCGTCCGAGACCGTCACCACGGGCGGCACCGGCACCGGGACCGGCGGCGCCCCCGGGGCCGGCGACGTCGCCACCGCCGACGACCAGACCTGGGTCTTCCCGTTCAACCGGCCGCCCGCCCCCGGTGAGGGGGACAACCAGGCGCTCGCGGTCAACACCGAGGACGGCTCCACGCTCTACGACGTGGCGTTCGCGCTCGTCTGGGCGGAGGGCGACACCACCGACAACGTCAACTCGGCCTACGCGCTGGCGAGCTGCCGCGACTGCACCACCGTCGCGATCGCCTTCCAGGTGGTGCTCGTCGTCGGCCAGAGCGACACGATCGTGCCGCAGAACCTCGCGGCCGCGGTCAACTACAACTGCATCTCCTGCGTCACCGCGGCCCTGGCCCGCCAGCTCGTGCTCACCATCGAGGGCCCGCTCAGCGACCTCGCGATGGAGGAGCTCACCGCGCTGTGGCAGGAGATCGCGGCGTTCGGCGCGGACCTCGAGGGGCTGTCCCTCGGCGAGATCCAGGCGCGGCTGACGTCGTACGAGGAGCAGATCATCGCGATCATCGAGCGCGACCAGGGCCCGCTCGTCCCGAGCCGGACCGAGGCCTCCGCCTCGGCGTCACCGACGCCGAGCGGCACCGCCGGCCCTTCGGCAGGCCCCGGGGCCGGCGCGAGCCCGACGGCGTCGGGAGACGGGACGACGACGGGTGGGACGGACTCCGACCCGGACTCCGAGCCGACCGCCGGGGAGCCGAGCGCCACCACGGACAGCGAGCCGACCACCGAGCCGACCCCGGCCGAGGAGCCGGAGCCGACGCCCACCGCGGAGGCCACCGAGCCGGCGGCGGAGCCCGAGCCGACCCCCACCGCGGAGCCCACCCCGACGACCTCCACGTCACCGTAGGCAGTCGGCGGCGCCGGCACCCGTAACCAAGCGGGCCGCTCCGCGTTCTAGGTTCCTACCGTCGAAGGGGACCCATGACTCGCGCACCCGAGCACCCGAACCGTCGCGCCCTGCTGCTGCGCCTCGTCGCCCTCGTCGGCGTCGCCGCGCTCGGGGCAGGGCTGCTGGCCACCACGTCGAGCGCCCAGGGGGACGTGCCGCTGACAGCCGTGCCCCGGGCGGACTGCGGTCCGGGGTCGCGACCGGAGACCTCGATCCAGGGGCGGGTGCCCGCCGGCGACTACCGGACCGGGCGCGCACAGAAGGGGTACACCTGCAACGCCAGGCTGGTCGGGCACCACGGCCAGAGCGGCGGGTTCAAGGTGCTGCGGTACGTCGACCGCGCCGGCCACCGCTGCGCCTACTACGACTCGACGCTGATGCTGCCGGTCGACGTGCCCTACAACGTCGGCGCCGAGGGCACCGGCGTCATCGCGCTCGACATGAGCGACCCGTCGCGTCCGCGCCGTACCGCCAACCTGGTGACCCCGGCGATGCAGAGCCCGCACGAGTCGCTGCTGCTCAACAAGCGGCGCGGGCTGCTGGTCGCGGTGACCGGCAACGCCGCCACCAACGCCGGCGTCCTCGACGTCTACGACGTCCGGGGCGACTGCCGGACGCCGCGGCTGCTGTCGAGCACTCCCGCCGGCCTGCTCGGCCACGAGAGCGGCTTCGCCTCCGACGGCCGGACGTTCTACGTGGCCTCGGCCTCAGGGCAGACCCTGACCGCGGTCGACCTCACCGACCCGCGGCTCCCCCGGCCGATCTGGACGCGGGCGGGCGTGGTGTACCACGGCATGCGCGTCAGCGGGGACGGCAACCGGCTCTACGTCGCGGAGATCGGCGAGCCGGGCGACGGCGTCCTGTCCAACGGCGGCCTGGTGGTCCTCGACGTCAGCCAGATCCAGGCCCGCAGGCCCGACCCGGAGGTCCCGGTGGTCAGCAAGCTGGCCTGGCGCAGCGGGTCGATCCCCCAGGTGCCGATCCCGATCACGATCAGGGGGCACGAGTACCTCTTCGAGGTCGACGAGTTCGCCAACTACCGGATCGACTCCCCCGAGCTCTACAACCCGGACGCCGAGGTGGGCGCCGCGCGGCTGATCGACATCGACGACGAGCGCCGTCCGCGTGTGGTGTCGAACATCCGGCTCCAGGTGAACCAGCCATGGGCCCGCCGCGGGGCGTCGCAGGACGACCCGGGCGCGCAGTCGCCGGTGCAGGGGTACGCCGGCCACTACTGCTCCGTGCCGCGCGCGGTCGACCCGAAGCTCGTCGCCTGCAGCTTCATCGCGTCGGGCCTGCGGATCTTCGACATCCGGGACCCGCGCAACCCGCGGGAGGTCGGCTACTTCAACCGGCCGCTGGCCCCCGGGGTGAAGCCGGGCAAGGAGGGGGCGCACGCGATGTCCGCGCCCGCGTGGGACATGAAGCGGCGCCAGGTCTGGTACACCGACGGGAACACCGGCTTCTTCGCCGTACGCCTCACCAACGGGATCGCGCCGCGCGGCTGGTGACCGCTCAGGCGGGGAGCTCGAACCAGACGGTGGTGCCCTGGGGGTCGGCCGCCTGCATGCCGATCCGGCCGCCGTGCGCCTCGACGACCCGGCGGGCGGTGGCCAGGCCGATGCCGCTGCCGTCGACCCGCTTGTCGGCGCGCGAGAAGAGCACGAACATGTCCTCGCGCCGCTCGGCCGCGACGCCGATCCCGTTGTCGGTGACCGCGACCCGCCAGACGTCGTCGCGGCGCTCGGCGGCCACGGTCACCTGCGGTACGACGTCGTCGGCGGTGAACTTCACCGCGTTGGCGAGCAGGTTGAGCAGCACCGAGTAGAGCTGGTGGGTGTCGGCGTGGACGACCGGGAGGTCCTTCACGGTGACGTCGGCCCGGCGGGCGTCGAGCACGGGAGCGAGGTCGGAGAGCACCTCGGCGACGACCTCGCCGAGGTCGGTGTCGCGGCTCTGGAGGTCGCCGCCGACCCGGGCGTAGGCCAGGATGTCCTCGAGCATGGCGGCCATCCGGTGCCCGGCGCGGTCGATGCCGCTGACCATCCAGGCCAGGTCCTCGTCCTCGACGACGGTCGGCTCCATCGAGAGCATCTCGGCGTTGGCCAGGATCGCGGTCAGCGGCGTGCGCAGGTCATGGCTGACCTGGCCGGCGAAGAGCGAGAGGTGCTCGTTGGAGCGCTTGAGCTCGTCGCGGGCGGCGGTGAGCTCGGCGAGGGAACGCTCGAGCTGGTGGCTGCGCAGGCGGAGCTCGAGAACGTCGAGGACCCGATCGGCCAGCGCGAGCAGGGCGCCGTGCTGGCGGACGCTCAGCACCCGCGGCTCGTCGTCGAAGACGCAGAGCCGGCCGACGGTGACGCCGGCCGGGGTGACCAGCGGCGCCGAGGCGTAGAACCGGACCTGGCCGAGCGAGCCGGTGACGAAGGGGTTGTCGGCGAACCGCGGGTCCGCGCTGGCGTCGGCCACGACCACCGGCAGCGGCTCCCCGAGGACGGCGGCGCACATGGAGTCCTCGCGGGCGCAGATAGACCGGTCGAAGCCCGCGGCGGCGACCTGGTGCTGCTCGGTCGCGGTGATCATGTTGATCGCGGCGGTGGGGACGTCGCACACCTGGGCGGCGAGCTCGACGAGGGCCTGCAGGTCACGGCTGGGCGGCTTCCCGAGGACGTCGTACTGCTCGAGCCCGGCCTGACGTGCCGCGTCGGCCTGTCCTGCATCCACTGTGTCCCCTGAGGTTGGTGATGTCCGCGGACATTGTTCCAGACCGGGTCGTCGCCCACCGGGTTCTCCGGGGAGGTCCCCGGCCGGATGCCCACCCCTCTCCCGCTCCCTTTACCCGGACGGGTGTGTTTCCATCAACGGGTGGGCATCGACTTCGCCGCGTCAGAGCGGCCGACCCTCGGGGTGGAGTGGGAGTTCGCCCTGGTGGACAAGGACACCCGGGACCTGTCCAACACCGCCGCCGAGCTCTTCGCGCGGGTGTACGACGAGGAGGGCACCCAGGACCCCAAGCTGCACAAGGAGCTGCTGCGCAACACCGTCGAGGTGGTCACGGGGGTGTGCGAGAACGTGCAGGAGGCGATCGAGGACCTGCAGCAGACCCTGGCCTTCGTCCAGAAGGCGGGCGACGAGCTCGGCGTGGACCTCTACTGCGCCGGCACACACCCGTTCGCCCAGTGGTCGTCGCAGCTGCTCACCCCGGGGCACCGGTACGAGGAGCTCATCGCGCGGACCCAGTGGTGGGGACGGCAGATGCTGATCTGGGGGGTGCACGTGCACGTCGGGGTACGCCGGCGCGAGCACGTCCTTCCGATCATCTCCTCGCTGCTGAACCAGTTCCCGCACCTGCAGGCGCTGTCCGCCTCGTCGCCGATCTGGGCCGGGACGGACACCGGGTACGCGAGCAACCGGGCGATGATGTTCCAGCAGCTCCCGACCGCCGGCCTGCCGTTCCAGTTCGAGCGGTGGGAGGAGTTTGAGGCCTTCGTGCACGACCAGAAGAAGACCGGCGTCATCGACCACATCAACGAGCTCCGCTGGGACATCCGGCCGTCGCCCCACCTCGGCACGGTCGAGGTGCGGGTCTGCGACGGCATCCCCACGGTCCGCGAGCTGCGGTCCATCGTCGCGCTGATCCACTGCCTGGTCGTGGACCTCGAGGAGCGGCTCGAGGCCGGGGAGGCGCTGCCCACCATGCCGCCGTGGCACGTGCAGGAGAACAAGTGGCGTGCGGCCCGGTACGGCCTCGATGCGGAGATCATCCTGGACGCGGAGTGCAACGAGCGGCTGGTCACCGACGACCTCGACGACCTGCTGACCCGGCTGGAGCCGGTGGCGGTGCGGCTGGGCTGTGCGTCGGAGCTTGCCTCGGTCGCGGAGATCCCGAGGCGGGGTGCGTCGTACCAGCGTCAGCGCGAGGTGGCGGCGGCTACCGGCGGTGACCTGGTCGCCGTGGTCGACTCCGTGGTGCGCGAGCTCCACGAGCCCTGACGTGCCGACACTCCTCACGAGGTCGATCAGATGATGTCGCCCTGAACGGGGAGTCCGGATGGCGCTCGGCGCCGATCGCCGGGTCATCCACTCCAGGGAGCCGTTCACCGCTTGCCGACGTCCAGGAGCCCTGACTGCCGGATCTCACGTTTCGCGATGGTGGGGAGGTCCTCGGCGAAGAGCACACGAAAGGTCTGTCCTGACTCGCGGACGCCGACAACCAGCGCCGGGTCATACCCGGGGAAGGACCACACGGGCACCCGGGCTGCGTCATCCGCGATGTAGGTGCCGCGCGGATCCGGCCGCCCCATATCTCCGCACGACGCTCTGTCGGCCCGTCCAAGATGCTCGACGGCCTGCTTGGAGAACCCGCCCTCGACGTAGACGACGCCCTCGAACCGGATGGCCACGGCACAGTCCCCCGCGGTTGGCGTGCTCTCGCTCCCCGACTGCAAGCAGGCGGAGAACACCACGGTCATCGTCAGTGCCCCGCCAACTGCCACATCGGTCCGCTCCCCCCTCGATGGCCGAGTCACCTGCACTGGACGTTGTCCCGCCGCAGCCGGTTCCAGCGTGACCCGCTGACCTTCCTGGATCGCTTGATCTCACTGACGTCGTGAGGGGCGTGCGGGTGAGCCCTCTACGACGATCGCGGGCAGAGCCCGTGGTTCGAGCGGCCGGCGACGCGCCGATCGCGTCACGGATGGCGCAACGATGTGTGGGCGTCGATGGAAGCGCGGCAGTGCGTGCAGCAGGACGAACTGGCAGGCGCCGTGACCCGACAGACGTCAGCCTGGGTCAGGCTGCGCCTTCGGTAATGATCAGGGCGAAGTGGGTCTCAAGCGGGGTGACCGTCGCGAGGCCGTCGTGCGGCTGTGACTCGCCGTTGTCCGTGGACTTGGTCCAGGGGTCGGTGACCTTGCGGGTGCCGGTGTGGTCGACGAGGTAGATGCTGCCGTGGGGTGCGCGCCAGAGGTAGATGCCCGGGAAGGGTTGCTCGACGGCCCAGTTGCCGTGGGTGCGGACCCGGTGGTGGAACCGGCCGAGCGGGCCGAGGTTGTCCATCCCGGTCTGAGCTGCCGACCCGCCGTGCCGGTAGGGCCGGGTGTGGTCGAGGTCCATCCGGCGGCTGGTGTTCGACGCGTACGGGAACACGTCGGCCGGGGTGCGCAGGTGCACCGCCTCGCGGAGCCGGTCGGGGATCTCGTAGGCGTCCACCGGGGCTTGGCCGGCGAGGTCGATCACCGGTTTGATGGTGAAGCGGCTGGTGGGGCCGAGGAAGTCGCGGACGTACTGCGCGGAGATCGGTCCCTCGCCCTCCCAGCGGGCGACCCCGTGGCCGGTGGCCAGGGTGTGGTCGGTCAGGTGCACGTACAGGGTCACCGTGGGCAGCAGCCGGGCCCAGTCCACCCCGACCACGTGTTCACGGCCGGGCGCTGGTGTGGGCAGGTCGACGGGGCGGAACCATGCCGGCTGCGTGAACGGTGACGGGTCACCTGTCGGCGGCGTCCCGCGCTCGCCTGGCGGTGACGCCGAGGCTGCCCGTGAGGCGGCGGTCCCGCAGGTGGGGCAGGGCAGAGCTGTCCCCTGGCCGGGGTCGGGTGGGTCGTCGGCGTCGTTGTCGCCGGGGTGCAGGTCGTGCTCGCCGAGCCTCGGCGGCCCGGCATCCGGCCCAGACGTCGAGTCCGACCCTGAGTCCGGGGTGGTGCTGGATGCCGGACCAGACGCCGGGCCGTCGAACGGCAGCGGCATGTCCTCGTCCTCGTCCGAACCACCGAACGTCGAGCCGCTTGCTCCGGTGCCTTGCCCGGGAGCCGGACCACCCGCAGCAGGGGCCGCGCCGGAGCCCGGTGCGTGGTCGTCCGACGCATCGCAGCCTGGCTCGGTGCCAGCCTCAGACCTGGCCGCGCTCGGCCCGGCCGCGCTCGGGTTGGCGGTGCTGGGATCGGCGGCGCTCGGACCGGACGGGTCGGAACGGGTGTGGCCGTCGCGGCTGTGGGCGTGCTTGTAGGCGGTCAGCAGCTCGACGGCCTGGAGCGGGTTGGCGAGCAGCAGCATCGCCTTGACCCGCAGCTCGTCCGCGTTCTCGGTCTCCCCGAGCGCCCGCAGCGCCTGGCACAGGTAGTCCAAGGTGGCGTCGATCCTCGTGATCACCGCCGCGGTGGACCTCACGTACAACGTCTTCTGGCCATGCTCGTTGGACCGGCCGACCTTCGCGAACTGCTCCGCCGCGGCCGCGGCCTCCCGCGCCGCCGCCGCCTCCGGGTCCGCCTCCACGACCCGGGCCTCCAGCACCGTCTCGAACCTCGACCACGACAACCGCCCGTCGGCGTACTCCGCCACCCCGGCGTCGACGAACAACGCCTGCTCCGGTGTCAGGTCCCGGGTCGCGACCGCGACCTTCCGCGCCACCCACGTCGCCACCTCACACGCGGTCACCCGGGCCCACAGCCGGGGCAGCCGGTGCCGCACGTCGAGGACATCGGCCAGCAGCGCCCGGGCGGCGTAGGTGGAGATCTCCAGCTCCCCGGCCACCTCCGAGGCGGCGAACTCCCGCACCAGCGGCGTCCCCACCCCACCCAGGGACACCGCCCGCTCCATCCCGGTGAACACCCCGCCCACCCGGGCCGCGGCCTTCGGCAGGGAGTCGGCCTGGCACAGGTCCGCGAAGTGCGCCACGAACAAGAACACGTCCCGCTCCGCCTCCACCCGGACCCGACGCAACCGAGCCAACGACGCCAGCGTCCCCGCCGCGTCCTGGTCCTCGATCACCGCCTCCATCACCCCAACCTACGACCGACCACCGACACTTTCCGGCCACCCAGAACCAGGCGGATCCCCATCTGTGGAAGACGATCCCCGGCCGTGGCCTGACTAGTAACCCGCACGACGGACGGCATCGTCGTCGCCTCTGACCGCAGCTAGTCCCCGACCGAAGACACCCGGATCAATGCCGACGAAACATGTCCGTCAGAACGGACGGGCAGAGCGCGGAGCGGGACGGGTGGCCAGTGCCTGGGCCCGGGCCTCCGCGAGGTGGGAGCTCGATGCGACATCCGTAATGGCACAATCTCGGGCATGCTCTCGGGAACCCTGCACCGCCGCACCGTCGCCAACCGCGCTGCCAACCGCGCCGCCGACGACCACGCCAACCAGCGCCCCAGCGCGCTCGCCAAGCCCCGGCTCGCCGCCGCGGTCGTCCTGGCAGTGCTCGCGCTGTCCGCCTGCTCCGCCGAGGTGGTACCGCCTTCGCAGGGCGAGTCGCGTGACGCCGGACGGGACTACGGGAAGACGATCCGCGACACCATCGGCGTCCGGGCGACGCCCGAGGAGATGGAGGAGCTCTGCGGGCAGGGCCTGATCGACGGCAAGATCGTCGGCGAGAAGGGCGGCCGCACGGGCGACGAGACCGACCTTGAGGTCGACGAGTTCATCGCCGGGTGCAAGGAAGCCGTCGCCGCCGAGTAGGCCACACCCCGGGCCACACGACGCGCACGGTCGCTGCTCGTCCGGTGGCTCCGGTGCTAACTTCGGGAGACAGCCGAGCCGGAGGAGCACCCATGTCCGAGGAGCCGCGCACCACAGCCCAACCGTCCACGGCGCGCGAGAAGCACACGCTGCTCGTCGTCGGCAGCGGGGAGGTGGCGACCGCCCTCGAACCGATCGCCGAGGTCCTCGGGTGGCGGCCCGTCATCGTCGACGACCTGGCCGGTGCCGAGGAGAGGCTGGAGGACGCGGACTCGGTGGTCGTGCTCAGTCACCACGACGGCGTGGACGCACCCGCACTCAAGGCCGCACTCGCGGCCGGCCGGGCGACGTACATCGGTGCCATGGGCTCGCGCCGGACCCAGGCGCGGCGGCGCGAGTGGATGGTGGAGAACGGCGTACCCGAGGAGGCCCTGGACTCCGTGCACGGTCCCGCCGGGCTCGACATCGGCGCGAACACCCCCGCGGAGATCGCGGTCTCGATCGTGGCGGAGGTGCTCGCGGTCAGGCACGGGCGTACGGCGGACGTGTCGGCCTTGAGCGACCGGTCCGGGCCGATCCACCCCGAGCTGGAGCCCGGGACCGCCGAGTGTCCCGCGGGCTGAGCCGGCGCCGGTCCGCCTGAGACACCAGCGGCCGCCGGCCTCCCGCCCGCGACCGGCTCAGTCGTGGTGCTGGGCCTCCGCCGCGTCGGCGTCGGCCTTCGTGACGTGCACCGTCCCGTCCGGGTGCTCCGGCGGTGCGTAGAGCGAGTAGAGCTTGAGGTCACCGTCCCCGGTGTTGACCACGTTGTGCCAGGTCCCGCCCGGGATGATCACCACCCAGTCGTCCTCGAGGTCGTGAGTCTCCGCGACCCGGTCCCGCTCAGGGCCCAGGGTGACCCGCGCACGCCCGTGCTCGACCCGGATGAACTGGTCGCGGTGGTCGTGCATCTCCACCCCGATCTCCTCTCCCGGGGCCAGACGCATCACGGTGAGCTGCATCGACGTCCCCGTGAACAGCGCCGTGCGGAAGTTCGTGTTGCCGAGGGTCGCTTCCTCGATGTTCCCGACCCAACCCGTCATGGTTCATCACCTCCGTGTGGAGCCGACCGTACCCATCGAGCTCCAAACATGCCCGGGAACGCGGAGTGGGCCGCTCCCCCGGTAGGGGAACGGCCCACTGCTGCGAGCTGGTTGACGCTGGGCGAGAGAGCGGGACGTCAGACAGCCGGGTCGGCCGGCTCCTCGGTCACAGGCCCCTCCTCGACGGGCGCCTCCTCGACGGGCTCCTCGGTCACCGGCCCCTCCTCGACCGGCTCCTCAGTCTCCGGCTCGGTCTCGGGCTCGGTCGCAGGCTCGGTCTCCTCCACCTCCAGAGCGTCCTCCACGGCGCCGACCATCTTCCACGCGGCCGAGAGGTCGCGCTGGGCGGCGCGGAGCTCGGCGCGGGTGGTGCTCGCGTCGAACGTCACCAGCTCGGCGACCAACGCGTCGAGCAGGATCACCGCGGCGGCGTTGGTCTCGACCAGCGTCGCGTCGGCGTCCGGGACAGCGGCGAGCTCGGCAGCGTTGGCGACGGTCGCGGCCTGGAGGCGCGCGACCTGGCGTGCCTGGTTGACCACGGTGTTGTAGCCCTCGGGGCGGACACCACGGAGCTGGCGGGCCAGCGCCTGCAGGTCGTCGCCGGTGGCCGTCGCCGCCGCGGTCACGACTGAGGCGAGCGCCGTACGGTCGGCGTCGATGTTCGCGCGGAGGGCGGTCTCGACGGCGTCGTCGAGACCGGCGAGGCCCTTGCTCACGAGCAGCCGGGCCAGGTAGGCGTCCTTACGGGCGGCCTCCTTGGTGACCTTCCGCTGGGCCGCGGTCAGCTGCCGCGAGCCCTTGTCGGACTTCGCGGCCTTCGCCGACTTGCCGTGGGCGGTGGAGCCCTTGACGTGGTCCGTCTTCGGAGCGGCGGTGGCCGCCGGTGCCGACACGGAGAAGGCGACGACCGCGGCGAGCGCGGCCGCGGCGTTACGGGTAAAACGGTGCATAAGTGGCCTCCCAGACACTCATGAGGGCACCCCAAGCAGGCGGAGCGCCGGTTCAGTTGTGGGGAAAGTGTTCCATTACGTCCCGATTTGTGACGCCGAATGTAAAAAAGATCCCGACGTCGCGACATCCGCTGACACAACCGTGATGGGCACTTCCGAGAGATCTCATCGGCACTAAGGTCGGCGGCATGAGCAACAAGGTGGTCCTGGTAGTGGGCGCGGGCCCCGGCGTCGGCGCCTCGGTCGCCCGCCGGTACGGCGCCGCGGGGTACGACGTCGCGCTGGTCGCACGCTCGACGGAGCGCCTCGACGAGCTCGGGAGGTCCCTGCAGGCCGACGGGGTCACCACCGGCTGGACCGCCGTCGACATCACCGACACCGACGCGTTCTCCGACGCGGTGACCCGCTTCGGCCGGTTCGCCGACCGGATCGACGTGCTCCACTTCAACCCGAGCGCCTTCCGGCACCAGGACCCGCTCACACTCACCGCCCGCGACCTGCTCGCCGACGTGCACCTCGGAGCGGCCAGCCTGCTCACCGCCGTCCAGGCCGCCCGGCCTTTCATGAGCGCGGGCGCGCGGATCACCGCCACCGGCTCGATGGCAGCCGACCAGCCCTGGTACGAGGCGGCCTCGCTGGGGGTGCAGAAGGCTGCGCTGCGCAACCTCCTGCTGAGCCTCGACACCACGCTGGCGCCTTCCGGGATCCATGCGATGTCGCTGACCGTGAAGGGCACGCTCGCCGCGGAGGGCCGGTTCACCCCCGACCTGGTCGCGGAGGCGCTCTTCCGCGCCGCGCAGACCCCCGACGCCGACTGGCGCCCCGAGGTCTCCTACGACGGCTGATCCTGGGGCGGGGCCATCTCCGCGCGCACACCCAGCAGCCGGACCGGCCGCGCCGGCTCCAACCGGTTCAGCAGCTCGACCGCGGCCGCCACGACCACCTCCGGGTCACTGGTCGGGCCGTCCAGGGTCAGGCTGCGCGTGTAGGTGTCGAACGGCGCGAACCTCACCTTGACCGCCACCCGGACCGCGGGACGCCCCTCCCCGCGGATGTCGTCGGTGACCTGCCGTGCGAGCCGGCGCGTCTGCGCCTCCACCTCGTCCCACGCGGTCAGATCCTGCTGGAAGGTGCTCTCCCGGCTGTGCGACCGGGCGACGTACGGCGTCCCCACCACCGGGGAGGAGTCCACGCCCCGCCCCAGGCGGCGGTACCACGGCCCCATGGTCGGGCCGAGCTCGTCGGCCAGCCACCGGGTGTCCGCGTGCGCGAGCTCCCGCACCGTGGTGATCCCCAGTGCCTCCAGTCGTCTCGCGGTCTTACGGCCGATCCCCCACAGCGCCGAGGTGGGCCGGTCCCCCATCACCGCGTCCCAGGTCTCCTCGGTCAGCCGGAACATCCCCTGCGGCTTCCCGAACTCGGTCGCGATCTTCGCGCGCAGCTTGTTGTCCCCGATCCCGACCGAGCAGTGCAGCCGGGTCGCCTCCAGCACCCGGTGCTGCACCTCGGCGGCGAACGCCTCCGGGTCGTCGGTCTGCACCGCCAGGAACGCCTCGTCCCAGCCGAGCACCTCGACCACCACCCCGTCGAGCGAGCGCAACGTCGCCATCACCTCCGCCGAGACCGCGTCGTAGGCCGGCGCGTCCACGGGCAGGAACACCGCGTCGGGGCACTTCCGGGCGGCCGTCCGCAGCGGCATCCCGGACCCGACCCCGAACGCACGGGCGGCGTACGACGCCGTCGCCACCACCCCGCGCTCGGTCGGGTCACCGCGCCCGCCCACGACCACCGGCCGCCCCTCCAGCTCGGGGCGGCGCAGCATCTCGACCGCGGCGATGAACTGGTCGAGGTCGACGTGGAGCACCCAGCTGCGGGTCATGGGCCCATTGTGGCGTCCCCCTCCCCGTACAGGCGGGCGTACCGCAGCGCGCGCTTGGTGTCGCCGAGGTCGCGGTACCAGGTGCGCACCTGCACCCGGCACCGAGCACGGGCGAGCAGCCGGTCGTACTCCCCGCACTCGGCGACCGCCTCGGACAGCGTGGGCGTCCACAGCTGCGAGCCGTCGTGACGCTCCACGTGGAAGCCACGGTCGGCCGTGCCGCTCACATGCGTGATCGTGTCGTCCGGCGGCACCCAACGCGTTCCCGCCCACGCCACCGTCACCATGCACAGCAGCGGCAGCAGCACCGCCACCACCAGCACCCGTCGTCCGCCCATGCCCCTCTCCCCTCATCTCCCCGTCAGTCCCGGCACGGTCCCGACGTCCCGCGACGCCGCCGTACCGACCGGACGCTAGGCGCTGCCGAGAACCGCGCGGAGCCCCGATCCCACGGCGGTGGACCAGGCCACGGACGGGGTCTCTGGGGACGGAACCCGGCATGCCGGGGACGACGCAGGGGTGTGCCGGGCCGCCGAGCGTCGCGTCCGTGCGTGGGCGGGTGCCGGGGAGCACCCGGACGTAGGCGACCGCCCTGGAAAGACTGGGCGAATCCGCTCCCCGCGGCCCGGCGACCCTCCAAGATGGGCGGACGCCGCGACGCCGCGGTTCCGCCGATCCAGGGAGCACCTCGTGTCCGCACCTCTCCGGTCCCCAGCCCTGCGCACGTCCCACGCCCTGCGCACGCTGGCGGCCGCCACCGTTGCGCTGGCCTCCGTGCTGCTCGCCCACCCGCCGGCCGAGGCCGCCACGCCCGAGCGAGCGATGTGGGTGTGGACCCAGCCCCCGGCCAAGACGCTGGTGAACTTCGCCAAGCGGCACTCGGCGCAGGACCTGTTCATCTCGGTGCCGCCGAACCTGCCCTCCTCCTCCTCCGCGCTCTCCTGGGTGCGGTCGGTGAGCAAGGCCGCCCGCGGCACCGGCATCCGGCTGCACGCGCTCGGCGGCGACCCCGGCTGGATCGACGACCCCGCCGCGGCGCTCGCGTGGCAGGAGGCAGCGCTGTCGACGGGGCTGTTCACCGGCTCGCACGTCGACGTGGAGCCCTGGGGCCACCCGGCCTGGGACACCGACCAGGCCGGCACGGTCGCCCGGTACCTCGACCTGCTCGGCGCCCTGGAGGCGTCGACGGCCCTCCCGGTGGAGGCCGACGTCGCGTTCTGGCTGCACACCGTCGGCACGGCCGAAGGGCGGTCGCTGGACGCCGCCGTGCTCGATCGGGTCGACGCGGTGACGATCATGAGCTACCGCAACACCGTGACCGGCGCCGACAGCATCACCGATGTCGGCGCGACCACCCTGGCCACCGCCGCCGCGGCCGGCAAGCCCGCGCGGCTCGCCGTGGAGACCCGCTACCTCGGCGATGACGCGATCTCGCGCAAGCAGACGTTCTACGGCCAGAGCGACATCGACCTGGCCACCGCCCTGCAGCAGGTCGACGCGGCCGAGGCCGGCTCCCCGAGCTACGCCGGGATCTCCGTGCACGACTACGCCGGCTGGGACGCCCTCCCCGGATGAGCCCACCACCGACGGCTGCCGCCTCTAGGGTGAGCGGGTGACCAGCCTGCGCCTCGACCCCACCCCCGTCGGCGACCTCGGCCGGACCGCGCTCGTCGTCGTCGACGCGCAGCGCGGCTTCGAGGACCCGTGGTGGGGACCGCGCGACAACCCGGACTGCGACCGGAACATCGCCGCGCTGGTCCGTGCCTGGAGCCGGCACCGGCGCCCGCTCGTCTTCGTCCGCCACGACTCCGAGTCGCCGGACTCGCCCCTCGCCGCCGGGTCCGACGGCAACCGCCTGAAGGGCTACCTGACCGCGCGCCCGGACCTCGAGGTGACCAAGACGGTCAACTCCAGCTTCCACGGCACCCCGGACCTCGACGCCTGGCTCCGCGCCGGTGACATCTCGAGGATCGTGGTCTGCGGGATCACCACGAACCACTGCTGCGAGACCACCGCGCGCGTGGGCGGCAACCTCGGGTACGACGTCCTCTTCGCGCTCGACGCGACGCACACCTTCGACCGGACCGCGCCCGACGGGTCCACGGTCACCGCCGACGAGCTCGCCCGGGTGACCGCGACCAACCTGCACGGCGAGTTCGCCACGGTCGTCTCCACCGCCGACCTCCTCGACGACGAGGACGCGTCGGCACCGGAGACGCCCGCGACCGCGTGAACAGCCTGCCCGGCCGGGACAGCGTCTTCGTCGGTGTCGACCTCGCCTGGTTGCGGCCCCGCACCGCCGCTCCTGCGGTGACCCCCGGGCCACCGGTCCGGCCGTGGCCCGGTACGACGAGCCGGGACCTACCTGGCCGGCAGGTCCAGGACGTTCGAGACGAACCAGTTCGGGACCACGGTGGTGACCACCTCGAGGTTCCCCCACAGCAGCACCAGCAGCATGATCGCGACGAGGTAGCGGAGCAGGTCCGGGCCGGACGACTGCTTCCCGCGCGACCGGGAGCCCGCGCGCGCCGGCTTCCCGGCGGTACGGCGCCCTGCCGCAGTGCCGCGGCCCGACGTCGTGCTGCCCGACGTCGTACGGCGCCCCGTCGAGGCACCACCCACCGCGACCGACGCCGTCGCCGGCCGCAGCTGCTTCGCGAGCAGCTCGTGCGCGGCGTCGACCTGCGCGGGGGTGAGCACCTCGGGCCGGGTCTGGAGCATCAGCGCGACGTTCTGCGTGGAGCACACCATCACGTCGCGGACCCAGCCGCTGACGGCGTCCTCGCGACTGAAGCAGAGCACCGGGCTCACCGCGCCGGCGTACGGCCACGGGAGCAGCTGCGCGACCGCGATGCCCGCGTCGGCGGCGGACGCCACGGCGGTCTCCCGGGCACGCCCGTCCTGACGCAGCACGCTCCGCTCCACCGCGATCCGCCCGGACCAGTTCTTCGAGTCCACGACGAAGATCCCACCCGGCCCGACCACGACGTGGTCGAGGTTGGCGAACGGCCGCCCCGGCCAGCGCACGTCGTGGAGGTGCCGCCACGTCGCCGGCAGCCGCTCCAGCGCCCGCGCCGTACGACGCTCCCCCTCGGCGCCCCGGTCGAACAGCTCCGCCTGCTGGGCCAGCCGCTCAGCCTTCGCGCGCCGCTGACGTGCGACCTCGGTCGCCGATTCCCCCGCCATCTCCGCCTACCCCCCAGTAGTTCGTGACAGCAGCGTAGGACCTGCACAACTTGTCCGGTTGCACATTCATGCAAATTCTTCTCATGTCGGACATCCCGGGTCGCCCGGTTCCGCGGACGGGGCGCGGCGGTGGCTGGCAGGATCCCCGTTGTGATGCGGGGGCAGCTCTGGGACAGGATGACGTTCGGACCGTGGCGCCGGCGACGGTGGATGCTCCGGCAGCTCCGCCGTCTCGACGAGCTCGACGCCCGTGAGGCACGCGCCGCGGCAGATCGCCGTCGTCCGCGCCGGTCTGTCGCGCAGCCCTTCCGCACGGCGGTCGTCGTGTGCGCCACCACCGCGATCGTCGTGGTCGGCCTGGGCGTGCTCCTGCACCGGGAGTACGGCCTCACCCTGACCGCCGACGGCCTGCGCGGCCCCACCCCGCTGAGCCGGCCGCCGGAGGTGACGCCGGGAGTCGGCAGCCACGCGTTCGCGATGACCCAGCCCGGCGACGAGTCGCGTCCGGTGACGTACAGCCCCTGCCGCGAGGTGGCCGTCGTGGTCAACGACGCGCTCGCCCCGCCCGGTTCCGCGGGTCTGGTCGAGGAGGCGCTCGCGGAGGTCTCGGCGGCGACCGGCCTGCGCCTGGTCCTCGAGGGCACCACCGACGAGCCGGCCGCTGAGCGCAGGGAGCTGCGCATCCCCGAGCGGTACGGCGACCGGTGGGCGCCCGCCCTGGTCGCCTGGACCACGCCCGAGCAGGTCCCGGGCCTGCGTGGTGACGTGGCGGGCCTCGGCGGCAGCTCGGCGTTCGAGCTCGGCGTGCTCGGCCGGCTGCGGTACGTCTCGGGCACGGTGCACCTGGACGCTCCCGCGATGGCCACCATCCTCGCGCGGCCGGACGGCCGGGACCTCGCCCGCGCGGTGGTGATGCACGAGCTCGGACACCTGGTCGGTCTCGACCACGTCGACGACCCGCGCGAGCTGATGTACGCCGACAACGTCGGGGTCACCGGCTTCGGGCCCGGTGACCGTGAGGGGCTCGCCGCGCTCGGCTCGGGCGACTGCCTCTAGCCTTCGGCTCCCGCCGACCGGAGCCTCCACGTCGCTCCGGGACGCACGACCACCTCAGTCGAGGGCCGCACGGCGGTACTGGTCGGGCCAGTGCACGCCGGCTCCGATCTCGACGCCGAGCTCGTGCGCGGCCTGCAGCGCCCAGTGCGGGTCGCGGAGCAGGGCGCGCGCGAGGAAGACCACGTCGGCGGAGCCCTCGGCGACGACCTCCTCGGCCTGCTTGGCCTCGGTGATCAGACCGACCGCGCCGGTGGCGATCCCGGCCTCCTGCCGGATCCGCCGCGCGAACCCCACCTGGTAGCCGGGCTCGACCGGGATGTCGGCTGGCACATTCCCGCCCGAGGACACGTCGACCAGGTCGACGTCCGCCTCCCGCAGCCGCCGGGCGAGCTCGACGGCGTCGTCCGCCGTCCAGCCGCCCTCGGCCCAGTCGGTGGCCGAGATCCGCACGACGAGCGGCGTCTCCTCCGGTACGGCGGCGCGCACCGCGCGGACCACGTCGAGCAGGAGCCGGACCCGGTTGTCGAAGGAGCCGCCGTACTCGTCGCTGCGCCGGTTCGACAGCGGCGAGAGGAACTCGTGCAGCAGGTAGCCGTGCGCGGCGTGCACCTCGATCACGTCGAAGCCAGCCTCGAGCGAGCGCCTCGCCGCCGCGGCGAAGTCGTCCACGACGCCCGCGATGCCCTCGGCGGTCAGCTCGCGCGGCTCACGCAGGCCGGGGAACGCGACCGCGGACGGCCCGACCGTCTCCCAGCCGCCGTCCTCCTCGGCGACCGAGCCGCGACCGTCCCAGGGGCGCCTGGTGGAGGCCTTGCGACCGGCGTGGGCGAGCTGCACGGCGGCGACGGCGCCCTGGCCGTGCACGAAGTCGACGATCCGGGCCCAGGCGTCGCGCTGCTCGTCGTTCCAGATCCCGGTGTCCTGGGGGCTGATCCGCCCCTCAGGCGACACGGCGCTCGCCTCGGTCATCACCAGGCCGACGCCGCCGCGGGCGAAGGAGCCCAGATGCACCAGGTGCCAGTCCCCGGGCAGGCCGTCGACCGCGGAGTACTGGCACATCGGGGACACCCAGACCCGGTTGCGGACGGAGGTGCCTCGGAGGTCGTACGGGGTGAACAGCTGGCTCATGGGGTGGTGCGCTCCCGTCGTCGCGTGCGTCGGTGGACACCTTCGCAACGCGGGCGGAGCCGGGATCATTCCGACCCCCGCCGACCGCACCTAGTCGGCGCGGACCAGTCCGTCGAGCTCGCGGCGGACCACCTGCCAGGCGTCACCGCCTCGTGCTGTCAGCGCCGCCTCGTGCGCCTGCACCAGCGCGTCGAGCCGGACCAGCCGCGCCTGCCCCTTGCGGGACAGGTGCACCGCGACCTTGCGGCGGTCGCCGCCGGCCTGGCGCCGGTACACCTGGCTGGAGTCGACCAGCCCGTCCATCAGCCGGGTCAGGGTCGGCTGCGGGATCTGCAGCGCCTCGGCGAGCTCGCCCATCAGGTGCCCCTGCCCGTCGGCGAGGGCCCGCATCACCCGCCACTGGTCGAGGGTGCAGCCCTCCTCGGCCAGCGCCTGCGCGAGGCCGCGCGCGACCCGGCGCTGCGCCACGGTCAGCAGCTCGACGAGGGACACGGCACTCGCGGTGCTCGTCGGCGCGCCCTCGCCCACGGTTCCGGCCAATGGTCCTCCCTCGTCGGTCTGGGGAGCATACTCGTGTCGGTGAACATCGAGGCTCGTCTTGTCGACGCACTCGAGGCGCGGATCGTTCCCCGGCGGTCCGACGTCCTGCGGGTGTGCCTGGTCGTGCCCCAGTCCGGCGCGCTCGGCATGGTCGGCCCCTCCGCGCTCGACGCGGCCCTGCTCGCCACCCACGAGATCAACGTCGCGGACGGTGTCGGCGGGCGGTACGTCGACCTGGTGCTCGTCGACGGCGGCCGCGCCCCGGTGGACGTGGCCGCCGAGGTGCGCGCGCTGTGCGACGCGGGCGCGGTCGACGTGGTCACCGGGATCCACACCAGCGACGTGCACCGGGCGGTCGAGTCGGTGGTGGCCGGCCGGTCGCCGTACGTGTTCACGCCTCCGCACGAGGGCGGCCCGCGGCGCACCGGCGTGGTCTGCACGGGCGCCCACCCGGCCTCGCAGCTGAGCGGGCCGCTGGCGTGGCTGACGGCGACGTACTCGCTGCGCCGCTGGGCGCTGGTCGGCAACGACTACATCTGGCCGCAGGCGGTGCACCGGGTCGCGCACCGGCTGGTCCGCCGCGGCGGCGCCGAGGTCGTGATGGACGAGCGCATCCCGCTCGGCCGGGTCACCCCCGCGCACGCGGGCCGGATCGTCGAGGGTCTGCGCCGCTCGCGCGCCGACGCGGTGCTGCTCAGCCTGGTCGGCCGGGACCTCGCCGACTTCACCGCGGTCCTGCGGCACAGCGGCCTGGACCGGACACTGGTCCGGCTCTCGGGCTCGCTGGAGGAGAACGGGCTCTACGCCGTCGGTGGCGACGAGTCCGGCACGATGTTCGCCGCGATGCAGTCCTTCGCCTCGCTCGGCGACGAGAACCGCCTCGGGCTCGACGAGCGGCACCGGGCGCTGTTCGGGGAGACCGCGCCGGTCCTCGACGCCTACGCCGAGGGCGTGTACGACGGGGTGCACCTGGTCGCCTCGCTGGCGGCCGAGGGCCTGCTGCGGCCCGACCTGGCCCCCTCTGACGTGCTGCGGCTCACGCGGGGCGCCGGCCGGGGACGCACCACCCACCTGGCGCGCGCGGACGGCACGGACTTCACCGTCGTGTCCACGGCGTGATTTCCTTCCATTCGGAAATATTCCGTTCTAGTCTCTCTCCGGGCCGACCCCGGTCCCTGAAGGAGAGGCAGCGCGCATGGCCGAGACCACGGCGTCCGAGAAGATCGAGAACTACGGCTACAAACAAGAGCTCCACCGCTCCCTGAGCTTCGGGGACCTGCTGGTCTACGGACTGGTGTTCATGGTGCCGATCGCCCCGTTCGGCATCTTCGGCGGCGTGTTCCAGGGCTCGGGCGGGATGGTCGCCCTCGCCTACGCCGTCGGCATGGTCGCGATGATGTTCACCGCCCTGTCGTACTCGCAGATGTCGCGGGCGTTCCCGATGGCGGGCTCGGTGTACTCCTACGCCGGCCGCGGCATCGCCGCCCCGGTGGGCTTCCTGTCCGGCTGGATGATCCTGCTGGACTACGTGCTCATCCCGGGTCTGCTCTACCTGATCGCGAGCATCGCGATGAACTCCCTGGTCCCCGCGATCCCGGTGTGGCTGTGGCTCGTCGGCTTCGTCGTGCTCAACACGGTCGTGAACTACGCCGGCATCGAGATGACCGCCAAGGTCAACAAGGTGATGCTGATCGGCGAGCTCATCGTGCTCGGGATCTTCCTGGTGATCGGCATCGTCGCGCTGGCCCAGGGCAAGGGCCGCGGCTTCGACCTCACCCCGCTCTACAACGCCGACACGTTCTCGTGGTCGCTGATCTTCGGCGCGGTCTCCATCGCCGTGCTCAGCTTCCTCGGCTTCGACGGCATCTCGATGCTCGCGGAGGAGAACAAGGAGTCCGCCCGCGCGATCGGCCGCTCCATGGTCGCCGCGCTGCTGCTGGCCGGTGCCCTGTTCATCGCACAGACCTGGATCGCCTCGCTGCTCGTGCCCGACCCGGACGAGCTGATCGCCAACGGCGACCCGGGCGGTACCGCCTTCTACGACGCCGCCCGCGTCGCCGCCGGCGGCTGGCTGGCCAGCCTCACCGCGCTCGCGACCGCGATCGCCTGGGGCTTCGCGAACTCGCTCGTCGCCCAGGCCGCCACGTCGCGGCTGCTGTACGCGATGGCCCGCGACCGGCAGCTGCCGTCGTTCCTGGCCAAGGTGCACGCCAAGCACGGCGTCCCGGTCAACGCCACGCTGCTGGTGGCCGCGGTGTCCCTCGGGCTCGGCCTCTACATGGCCTCCCGCGAGGACGGCATCACCCTGCTCAGCACGCTGGTGAACTTCGGCGCGATGACGACCTTCCTGGTCCTGCACGTGTCCGTGGTGGTGCACTACCTGGTCCGCAACAAGAGCCGCGACTACTGGCGCCACCTGGTCGCCCCCGCCATCGGGTTCGTGATCCTGGCCTACGTCGTGGTCAACGCCCAGGTCGCCGCCCAGACCCTCGGCTTCGTCTGGCTCGGCATCGGCGCCGTGATCCTGGCCGGGCTGATCGCCACCGGCCGCCGTCCGCAGCTCGCCGCGATCAGCGAGGTGGAGCACTCATGAGCCCCGAGGTCTACTCGCTCAAGCCGACCCCCGACCAGTACGCCTACGCCTTCGGGGGCCGGGAGCCGCTGCTGACCGTCGAGCCCGGCTCGATCATCGACCTGGCCACCGAGGACTGCTTCGCGGGCAACGTGCGGAGCGTCGACGACCTGCCCAGCCAGGTGTGCACGTTCCCGTTCCTGAACCCGGTGACCGGCCCGATCGCGGTCCGCGGGGCGGAGCCCGGCGACACCATCGCGGTGCACTTCGTGGAGATCGTGCCCGCCCGCGACTGGGCGGTCTCCACGACGTTCCCGCACTTCGGCGCGCTGACCACGACGCACGCGACCGCGATGCTCCACCCCGCGCTCGAGGAGCGGGTGTGGCTCTACGAGCTCGACGTGGCCGCCGGCACCTGCCGGTTCCAGGCCCGGAAGAGCGACTTCTCCGTGGAGCTGCCGCTGGACCCGATGCACGGCACGGTCGGGGTCGCGCCGGCCGCGAACGAGGTGATCATGAGCATCACCCCGGCCGCGCACGGCGGGAACATGGACACCCCCGAGATGCGGGCCGGCAGCACGGCGTACTTCGGGGTCAACGTCGAGGGCGGCATGCTCTCCATCGGCGACGGCCACGTCCGGCAGGGTGAGGGCGAGGTGTGCGGGACCGCCGTCGAGGCGGCGATGCGCACCACCGTCGTGATCGACCTCGTCAAGGGGCAGGCGCCGCCGTCCCCGCGGTTGGAGAACGACGAGTTCGTGATGACCACCGGCTCCGCGCGCCCCCTCGAGGACGCGTTCCGGATGAGCCAGCACGACCTGGTCGGGTGGACCGCGCAGCTGCTCGGTCTCGAGGAGCTCGACGCCTACCAGCTGGTCAGCCAGACCGGGCTGGCGCCCGCCGGCAACGTCGTGGACACGAACTACACGATGGTCGGCAAGCTGCCCAAGAGCGTGCTCGGCGCGAGCCAGGCGTACGACGGGCTGCACGCCCGGCTGCGCGACCTCGGCGCGGAGTACCTGACCCGCCGCTGAGCCCGGGCGCCGGTCCCCCGGCGTCCACCCCGCGGCCGGGCCACGCCCTGCTACCGGCGACGTCGCCGGGGCAGCTGCGTGGCCCGGCCGTGCAGCACCGTGATCAGCGTGGCGAACGCCGTGTCCGCCTTCGCGTCGCGGGAGAACGTGGTCAGCGCCAGCAGCGGCCTCATCCGCTGCCGGGCGACCGCCTTCGCGTAGGTGAACTCCTTGAGCCCGTCGGGTCCGTGGATCCGGCCGAACCCGGAGTCGCCGACCCCGCCGAACGGCAGCGCCGGGATCGCCGCGAACGCGATCACCGAGTTGACCGCGGTCATCCCCGACCGCAACCTGCGGGCCAGCTCGGCGCCGCGGGCCCGCGAGAACACCGTCGACCCGAGCCCGTAGCGGGTGGCGTTGGCCAGGGTCACCGCCTCGTCCATGCTGCGGACCTTGTTCACCGTCACGGTCGGTCCGAACGTCTCCTCGGTGATCGCCACCGAGTCCTGCGGCACGTCGGTGAGCACGGTCGGCTGCACGAACCGGTCGCCCGCCGCACCAGGCCCGCCGACCACCGCACGTCCGCCGCGGGACACGGCGTCCTCGACGTGCCGGCGGACGACGTCGACCTGGGACGCCATCGTCATCGGCCCGATCCGGGCGTTCGTGTCGACCCCGGCGTGCACCTCGCGGGCGCGGCGGGTCAGCTGATCGAGGAACTCGTCGTACACCCGCTCGTGCACGTAGACCCGCTCCACCCCGATGCAGGTCTGCCCGGCGTTGGAGAGGGCGCCCCACGCGGCGGCGTCGGCGGCGGCCTCGACGTCGGCGTCCTCGTCGACCAGGAGCGCGTCCTTGCCGCCGGCCTCGATGATCACCGGGGTCAGGGTCTCGGCGCAGGCGGCCATCACCTTCTTGCCGGTCTCGGTGGACCCGGTGAACGCGAGCTTGTCGACGCCCGCGCGGCACAGGGCGGCCCCGGTCTCCCCGAAGCCGACCACCACCTGGAGCAGCGGGTGGTCGGGAACCACCTCGGCCAGGCTGTCGGCGAGCCAGACCCCGACACCCGGGGTGAGCTCGCTGGGCTTGAACACCACGGTGTTGCCCGCGGCGAGCGCGTAGCCGATCGACCCCATCGGCGTGAACACCGGGTAGTTCCACGGGCCGATCACCCCGACCACGCCGAGCGGGAGGTACTCCACCGACGCCGCCTGGTTGGCCATCAGCAGGCCCGAGGAGACCCTCCGCTCGCCGAGCACCTTCTCGGCGTGGGCCGCGGCCCAGGCCAGGTGGTCCACGGCCATCCCGATCTCGAGCAGCGCGTCCGCGTGCGGCTTGCCGGTCTCCTGGTGCACGACGTCGGCGAGCTGGCCCATCCGCCGGGTGAGCACGCCGCGCCACTGGTCGAGGACCCGCCTCCGGCCGGCGAAGCCCTGCTCGGCCCACCAGCCCGCGGCCTCCCTGGCCCGGGCCACCGCGGCGTCGACGTCGGGCCTCTCGTCGACGACGTGGACGCCGACCAGGTCACCGGTCGCGGGGTTGGTCGACTCCAGCTTCTGGCTCATCGGGTCTCTCCTCCGTGCGCGCGGCCGCGGACCAGGTCCGCCGCCTTCTCGCCGATCATGACCGTCGGGGCGTTGGTGTTCCCGCGGGGTACGACGGGCATCACGGAGGCGTCCGCGACCCGGAGGCCCCCCACGCCGCGCACCCGCAGCTCGGGGTCGACCACGGCCTGCTCCCCCTGGCCCATCGCGCAGGTGCCGACCGGGTGGTAGAGCGTCTGGGTGTTCTGCCGCAGGTGCTCGACGATCTCGGTCTCCGACGGGGCGCGGCCCGTGGGCAGGAAGGGCCGGTCGACGTACCGCGCCACGGCGCCGGACGCGACGGTCTCCACCACCCGCTGCACGCCGGCGACCATCGCGTCGAGGTCGGCCTGGTCGTCGTAGTACGCGGGGTCGATGTCGGGGTGCCAGCGCGGGTCGGTCGACCGCAGCCGCAGCTGTCCGCGGCTGGCCACGCTCACCAGGGTCGGGGCGACGGTGACCTTGCGCGTGGTGGGCTCGTGCAGCCCGTTGTCCCAGAACCCGGTGGGCGCCATGTGCACCTGCAGGTCGGGAGCCGGCAGCCCGCCCCGGCTGTGGAAGAAGGCGCCGGCCTCGCCGACGTTCGACACCAGGGGTCCGCGCCCGGTCGCCTTGGCGCGGCCGAAGTTGACCAGGTTGTTGAACTCGGCGAGGTCGCTGGTGCCCGTGGTGTGCCACACCAGCGGCGCGGCCGGGTGGTCGTGCAGGTTCTGGCCGACCCCGGGCAGGTCCACCGCGACCTCCACCCCGACCTCGCGCAGGTGCGCGGCCGGCCCGATGCCCGAGAGCATCAGCAGCTGCGGGGAGTTGACCGCGCCGCCGGAGAGGATCACCTCGGAGCCGGCGTACGCCACCCGCTCCTCGCGGCCGTGCAGGTAGGCCACCCCGACCGCGCGGCCACCCTCGAGCACGACCCGGCCGGCCAGGGCACCGGTGCGCACGGTGAGGTTCGGCCGTCCCAGCGCGGGCGTGAGGTAGGCGTCGGCGACCGACCAGCGGCGCCCCTTGCGGCAGGTCACCTGGTAGAGCCCGGCACCCTCCTGCTCGGCGCCGTTGAAGTCGTCGTTGGGCTTGAAGCCGTTGGCCGCGGCCGACGCCAGCCAGGCGTAGGTGAGCGGGTGGGTGTAGCGGCGGTCCTCGACGTGCAGCGGGCCGTCCTGGCCGTGGAAGGGCGCGCCGTGCGTGGTGTTCCCCTCGGACCGGACGAAGTACGGCAGCACGTCGTCATACCCCCACCCGGTGGCGCCGTGCTCGTCGCGCCAGGTGTCGTAGTCGAGCCGGTTCCCGCGGATGTAGATCATCGCGTTCATCGACGAGCAGCCGCCGAGCGCCTTCATCCGTGGCCAGAACGCGCGGCGGCCGTTGAGCTGCTTCTGCTCGGTGGTGTTGTAGTGCCAGTCCCACCGGGTCTTGAACAGTGACGAGAACGCCGCGGGGATCGTGATCTCGTCGGCGGTGGCCTCGCCGCCCGCCTCGAGCAGCAGCACCGAGGTGCCGGGGTCCTCGGTCAGCCGCGAGGCGAGCACGGCGCCGGCACTGCCCGCGCCGACGATGACGTAGTCATGGGTCTCGTGCTCGGACACATCTCCCCCTCGAGAGGTACGGCGGTGGCGCGGGTGTGACCGAACTTACACGGCGTCCCGAGCGCCGGGCCGGACCCGTCCGGGCGCGGGCCGGACCGCCCGGCAGACTGTCCCGCATGGCGCACTTCCCCGCACCCGCCCCGGCAGCCCGCCCATGAGAGCGGTCGTCTACTCCGCCTACCAGGCGGTCCCGGAGCTCGCCGAGGTCGCCGCGCCGCCCTGCCCCGCGGACGGCGTGCTGGTCGCCGTCCGGGCCACCGGGGTCTGCCGCTCGGACTGGCACGCGTGGAGGGGGCACGACCCCGTCGCGCTGCCGCACGTGCCCGGCCACGAGCTCGCCGGCGTGGTGGCCGAGGTCGGCCCCGGCGTGACCGGGTGGCGGGTCGGTGACCGGGTCACGGTGCCGTTCGTGTGCGGCTGCGGGACCTGCGCGTACTGCCGTGCCGGCGAGGCCCAGGTGTGCCCGGACCAGACCCAGCCCGGCTTCACCGGCCCGGGCTCGTTCGCCGACCTCGTCGCGATCCACGCCGCCGACACCAACCTGGTCGCGCTGCCGCCGGGGGTGGACTTCGTGACCGCGGCCTCGCTCGGCTGCCGGTTCGCGACCGCCTTCCGCGCAATCACCGCGCACGGCCGGGTGGGCCGCGGCGACTGGCTCGCCGTGCACGGGTGCGGCGGGGTCGGCCTGTCCGCGGTGATGATCGGTGCCGCGCTCGGCGCCCGGGTGGTCGCCGTGGACCTCTCCACCGCCGCCCTCGACCATGCGCTCCGGGTCGGCGCGGAGGACGTGGTGGACGCGCGCGAGGTCGCCGACGCCGCGGAGGCCGTGCGCGAGGTCACCGGTGGCGGCGCCCGGGTGTCGCTCGACGCGCTCGGCTCGCCCGGCACCGCCACCGCCTCGGTGCGCTGCCTCGCGCCGCGGGGGCGGCACGTCCAGGTAGGTCTGCTGCTCGGCGAGAGCTCCACGCCCCCGCTGCCGATGGACCAGGTGGTGGCGAAGGAGCTGGAGATCTACGGGTCGCACGGGATGCCCGCGCGCGACTACCCGGCGATGCTCGCGCTGGTCGCCGACGGCACCCTGCGTCCGGACCTGCTCGTGGGACGCGTGATCGGGCTCGACCAGGCCGGTGCCGCGCTGGCCGCCATGGGCCGGGCCGGGAGCGCCGCGGGCATGACCGTGGTCGACCTGGAGCGCTGACGGCGGACCGCCTGCCGGCTCAGTGCTGCTCGAGCCAGACGCCGTAGGGCACCGGCGGCTGCCCACGCTCCACCTGGTTGAGGAACTCCGCCTCCAGCCAGTCACGCAGCTGCTGGATCTCCGCGCGTGCGGGCATGGTCATCAGCTTGCCCGCCTCGGCGAGCGCCTCGGCCTCCCCCACCAGGCTGCGCAGGAAGGCGATCTCCTCCGTGACGTGGCGGGGCGAGAGGACGTGGATGTCGGCGCGCTCGTGGCCGTCGCGGATGGCGTCCATCGCCATGATCCGCGCAGGGTCCCAGTTCACCGCGTGCCGCTGGACGTGGCCCGCCAGCAGCCCGGCGAGCCGGTGGAAGTGCGGCCGGTCCAGGTCGCTGCCGACGAGCTGGAGCTCCCGGATGATCTCGGCCAGGTTGTCGTCGTGGGCCAGCAGCAGCGCGGCGGGACAGTCCAGGAAGTGCACCGTCACCCACGCGTCGGGATCGAGCTCGGCGGGCTGCGGCGAGGCCTCCCGGCGGGTGACCGCGGGCGGCCGGGCGTCGTACGTGGTGTCGCCGTCGTCGTCGAACTCCGCCCACACCCGCTTGCCCTCGGGCAGCTCGTCGATGCCCCAGGAGCTGGCCAGGGCCGAGACGATGAAGATGCCGCGGCCGGTGGTCGATGCGTCGTCGGCGGTCTGGTCGTCCAGCAGCGCGTCGGTCAGGTCCGACTGCGCGGTCATCGAGTCCGCGGTCGCGCTCCCCGTGTCGAGCACCGTGAGCCGCACGGTCTCGGGGGACTGCTCGAGCTCGAGCTCGAAGAAGCGGCTGCCGCTGTGCAGGGTCGCGTTGGTGGACAGCTCGGAGACGCAGAGGCCGACGTCCTCGATCAGGGTCTCCCGGCCCCACTGGGTCAGGGCGTCGTCGACGAAGCGACGGGCCACCGGCACGCTCTCGGGCAGGGCGACCATGCGTACCCGCGCCTGGAGCACTCCACCACCGTCCGATCCCCCCATGCCGCCATTATGAACACTTCCCGGAGCATGTGTCTCGATTGGCCGAACACCCTGGGGCCGTCCCGGACTCCGGGCGGGCCGGAGGCCGCCGCCGTACGACGCCCGGGGTCTAGACGCGCAGCCAGTCCGGCGCCGACGACAGGTCCAGGTGCACCGCCCGGCCGGGGCCGGCCCAGGTCAGCGAACCGGCCGGCTCGCCGCGGTACACCCCACGCGCCGCGGCCACGACCCGGTCGTACTGCGTCGGCCAGGCGATGGCCTCGGCGACCTGCTCGAGCACGGCCGGCTCCCGTGACAGCGCGCGGTCCATCAGCTCCACGGAGGGCAGAGCGTGCAGCTTGCTCCCGTTGCAGCGGCCGCATGCCAGGACCAGGTTGGCCAGTCCGTCGATGCCCAGCCGCGACCACGGCAGGACGTGGTCGACAGGGTTGTTCGCGGCTAGGGGGACCTCGCAGTAGAAGCAACGCGCACCGAACGCCTCCTTGAGGGCTGAGCGCGCCGGCGCCAAGGCGGTCCGGTCCCTGCCGAACAGGTGTCCCGCCACGTCGGGGACGTTCGCGTCGAGGTGGCGGTTCATCCGGCGTACGTCCTCGACCCACAGGATCTCCAGCGCCGGCTTGAGCAGTCCGGACAGCCGCGCCAGCCCGTAGGCCACGCCGTGGAACAGCCTGATCACCCCGCCGTGCGCGTCCAGGGTCCGGCGGCTCACCTGATCGTGCATCCACGAGTCGTCGTAGAGAAAGGGAACGCCGCCACCGCCCGGAAGCTTCTGTAAGCGGTGGATCGGCTGCCGCACGAGGGTGAGCGCGACGTCTTCCAGCGTCGCCGCGTAGACCTCGGGACAGCGGATCATCGCGAGGTCCAGCGAGAGACCGGCCCCCTGGGCGCCCGCGGCCTCACGCAGGGTCGTCACAGCCCGCGGAATCCGCGCGACAGGCTGGGAGGACTGGCGCAGCTGCTGTCCCTCGAACGGGCGCACCTGGCGCCAGTAGATCTCTACGACCCGGTGGGCCAACGCGCGTACGGGCACCTCGAGCGGCGCCGACGGGTCGGCCGGCAGGTGCTCCACGCAGTGGTCGATGAGCGCGGTCAGGGTGGCCAGCTTGTACGTCGCCGTACGCGCCCCGGTCTCCAGGACTGCGACGATGCGCTGCCCGAGCGCCAGCGGGTCCTCCGCACCTTCGTTCATCGCGAGCAGTATGTCCGATACCGTGCCGGCGGCGCCGGATCGCGCCGTGCCCCGGTGGGTCCGGGCGCCGACGACGAGCGAGGAGTACCACGGTGGGGAAGCTGGTGCGCGACCGGATCCCGGAGCTCATCTATGCCCGAGGGGATCGCCCGATGACGCGCGTGCTCGACGACCCCGGCTACGAGGCAGCGCTGTTGGCGAAGGTCGTCGAGGAGGCCGAGGAACTCCGCGACACCACGCCCGAGGGCCGGCTGGAGGAGGCCGCCGACGTCTACGAGGTGCTGCTCGCGCTGGCCAGACACCTGGGGCTCAGCCTCGAGGACGTGGCCCGGCGCGCCGAGCTCAAGCGCGCCGAGCGAGGCGGCTTCGACCGGCGGGTCTGGCTCGAGTCCTAGCCGCGACGACCACCGCCCGGACGTGCAGACGACGCCGGCCGGGCCCCTCCCCAGGCGTGGGGTCGGGTCCCGACGGCGTCGTCTGCACGTCTGAAGGGCTACGCGGGGCAGCCGTCGTTCCTGCCTAGGCGGGGCTCCCCGCGTTCAGGCGCAGGAACTCCAGGTGCCGCTCGTACTGGTCGAGCACGTCGTCGATGAGCTGCGTGTGCGTGTAGCCCATGACGTCGTACCCCTGGCCGCCCTCGCGCAGGTGGACCTCCAGCCGGGAGTACACGTCGTGCCCCGCGGGACCGCGGCCGTAGATCGGCAGGGGCACCTCACGCGGCCACATCCGGTAGTGGAACGGGTGCTCCGTACCGAGGTCGGCGGCGAGCTCGACGTACGACGTGCCGTTGTCGGCGACCTTGTCCACGGTGGCCTCGACGCCCTGGCGGCGCAGCTCCTCGGCGACGTCCTCCAGCGCCGGGAGCGCCACGTCGTCGACGAACTCGGCGACCTTCAAGGCGCCGGGGAAGGCCATCGCGCGGCTGAGCCGGGCCCGCCAAGGACGGCCCTGGTGGCTCTCCGGGCTCGGCGTGGTGCGCCCCGAGAGCACACCGGGCATGCTCTGCCGGACGCTCTCGGCGCGGTACGCCTCGACCCGGAGCGCCTTGTAGAGACCCGCCATCACCAGCACGATCACGAACGCGAACGGCAGGCCCATGATGATCGTGGCGTTCTGCAGGGCGGGCACGCCGCCGACGAGCAGCATCGACATGGTCAGCAGGCCGGTGGCGACCGCCCAGAAGATCCGCGCCCCCTTGGTGGCGTCGTCCTGCGGGGTGCGCAGCTTCGACGAGAGGTTGGCCATCACCAGCGCCGCCGAGTCGGCGGAGGTCACGTAGAACAGCAGGCCGACGAAGGTGGCGACCGCGGCGATGAAGGTGAACGCCGGGTACTGCGTCAGCAGCGTGTAGAAGCCCCGCTCGGGCGTGTTCATCGCGAGCCGGCCGAAGGCCGCGTCACCGCTGCGCACGGCGTCGATCGCGGCGTTGCCGAAGATCGAGACCCACATCAGGACGTAGCTGAACGGGATGATCAGCGTGCCCGCCACGAACTGCCGGATGGTCCGGCCACGGGAGATGCGCGCCAGGAACAGGCCCACGAAGGACGCCCAGGCGATCCACCAGGCCCAGAAGAACAGCGTCCACCAGCTCATCCACTGGACCGGCTGGTCGTAGGCGAAGGTCTGGTTGGTGAGCCCGGCGAAGCTGCTCACGTAGTCGCCGATGTTGAGCACGAACGCGTTGAGCAGGAACGTGGTCTTGCCGGTGACCAGGATCCACACGGCCAGGCCGATCGCGAGCAGCACGTTGAGCTGCGAGAGCCGCTTGATCCCCTTGTCCACGCCACTGACCGCGGAGATGGTCGCGATCAGGACCGCGAGCACGACGAGGCCGATCTGCGCGGGCACCCCCTCGGGGATCCCCATCAGCATCTCGAGCCCGTAGTTGAGCTGCACCACGCCGATGCCGAGCGAGGTGGCGACACCGAAGATGGTGCCGATCACGGCCGCCGAGTCGACGCTGTGGCCCAGCACGCCGTGGATCCGCTTGCCGAAGATCGGGAACAGCGAGGAGCGGATCGCCAGCGGCAGGTTCATCCGGTAGGAGAAGTAGGCCAGCGCCATGCCCATCAGCGCGTACATGCCCCAGCCGCTGATGCCATAGTGGAACAGCGTCCAGGTGGACGCCTCGCGGGCGGCCTGCACGGTCTCGCCCTGCCCGACCGGCGGCGCGAGGTACTGCGTGACCGGCTCGGCGACGGAGAAGAACATCAGGTCGGTGCCGATGCCCGCGGCGAACAGCATCGCCGCCCAGGAGAAGGTGCTGAACTCCGGCTGGGAGTGCTCGGGCCCGAGCTTGGTCCGGCCGTAGCGGGAGACGCCGAGGAAGACCACGAAGACCAGTACGACGGTCGCCAGCAGGATGTAGAACCAGCCGAACCAGGACGTGGTCCAGCCGACGAGGACGCCGATCGTGTCGGCGGCGGCGGTGGGCGCGATGATGGCCCAGATCGCGATCGCCAGCGTGACGGCGGCCGAGGTGAGGAACACGACCGGCCGGATCTTGGCCGGCGGCTCGAGCTCTGCTTCCTTGTCGTGCAGGGTGGTCTCACTCATGAGGCGGCTCCAGTCCGGACGTTGCGGGGGTCGCCCGCGGGGTAGAGGGGCATCCCGGTGCCGTGGCGGTAGAACGGGACGTCGAGCGGGGCGAGCGGCTCGTTGCCGAGGATCAGGTCGGCTGCCTTCTCGGCGAGCATCATCACCGGCGCGTAGATGTTGCCGTTGGTGACGTACGGCATCGCCGAGGCGTCGACGACCCGCAGCCCCTCCACGCCGTGCACCCGCATGGTGGCCGGGTCGACCACGCTCATCTCGTCGGTGCCCATCTTCGCGGTGCACGACGGGTGCAGCGCGGTCTCCGCTTCCTTGGCGACCCAGTCGAGGATCTCCTGGTCGGTCCGCACCGACGGGCCGGGCGAGATCTCCCCGGCGCTGAACGGCGCGAACGCCGGCTGCTCCAGGATGTCTCGTGCGGCGCGGACCATCTCGATCCACTCGCGCCGGTCGGTCTCGGTCGACAGGTAGTTGAACTGCAGCGCCGGGTACTCGAAGGGGTCCTTGGACCTGATCTTCACCGTGCCGCGGCAGTCGGAGTACATCGGGCCGATGTGCACCTGGTAGCCGTGCTCGCTGGCCGGCTGCGACCCGTCGTACCGGATCGCGATCGGCAGGAAGTGGAACATCAGGTTCGGGTAGGTCACCGCGTCGTTGCTGCGGATGAACCCGCCGGCCTCGAAGTGGTTGGAGGCGCCGACGCCGCTGCGGCGGAAGAGCCACTCGGCTCCGATCCGCGGCTTGTGCCGGTGCTTCATCCACGGGGCGATCGACACCGGCTGCTTGCTGGCGTGCTGGATGTAGACCTCGAGGTGGTCCTGGAGGTTCTCCCCCACGCCCGGCAGGTCGACGACCGGGTCGATCCCGAGCGCCCGCAGCTCCTCGGCGTTGCCGATGCCGGCGAGCTGGAGCAGCTGCGGGGTGTTGATCGCGCCGCCGCAGAGGATGACCTCCTTGGCCTCCACGCTGCGGTGCGCCTTGCGGGCCCGCACGTAGTCGACGCCGGTCACCCGGTTGCCCTGCATCCGCAGGCCGGTGACGTGGGCGAGGGTGTGCACGTCGAGGTTCGGCCGGCTCATCACCGGGTGCAGGTAGGCGCGGGCGGCGCTCAGCCGGCGGCCCCAGTACACGTTGCGGTCGAACTTCGCGAAGCCCTCCTGCCGGTAGCCGTTCACGTCGTCGGTCAGCGGGTGCCCGGCCTGCTGCACGGCCTCGAAGAAGGCGCCGAACAGCGGGCTCGTGGCCGGGCCGCGCTCGAGCGCGAGGGGGCCGGAGCCGCCGCGCCACTCGTCGGCGCCGGCGGTGCAGGTCTCCATGCGCTTGAAGTACGGCAGGCAGTGGGCGTAGTCCCAGGTCTCCATCCCCGGGTCCGCGGCCCACCGCTCAAAGTCGAGCGGGTTCCCGCGCTGGAAGATCATCCCGTTGATGCTGCTCGACCCGCCGAGCACCTTGCCGCGGGCGTGGAACACGCGGCGGCCGCCCATGAACGGCTCGGGCTCGGACTCGTACTTCCAGTCGTAGAGCTTGTTGCCGATCGGGATGGGCAGCGCGGCGGGCATGTGGATGAACGGGTCGACCTTGAAGTCGCTGCGGCCCGCCTCGAGCACCAGGACGCTGGTGGCCGGGTCGGCGCTGAGGCGGTTCGCCAGCGCTGAGCCGGCCGACCCGCCCCCGACGATCACGTAGTCGTAGATCTTGCTCATCGGGCGTCCTCTCCTGGCGCGGCCGGGGTCGCCGGCTCCCCGAACCAGTACTGCGGCGCGGGCTTGGTGTTGTGCCAGATGTGCTTCTTCTCGCGGTACTCGTCGAGCCCGGCGAGGCCGAGCTCGCGACCGACGCCGGACTGCTTGAAGCCGCCCCACTCGGCCTGCGGCACGTACGGGTGGTAGTCGTTGATCCACACCGTGCCGTGGCGGAGCCGGCGGGCGACCCGCTCGGCCCGTCCGGCGTCCCGGGTCCACACCGCGCCGGCCAGCCCGTAGATCGTGTCGTTGGCGACGGACACGGCGGCGTCCTCGCGCTCCTGGTCGCTGCCGCCGGTGAACGTCTCGACGGTCAGCACCGGGCCGAAGGACTCCTCGCGCACGCACCGCATGTCGGAGGCGCAGTGGTCGAGGATCGTCGGCAGGTAGTAGAAGCCCTTCTCGAGCTCCGGGTCGGCGGGACGTGCGCCGCCGGTGCGCAGGGTCGCGCCGTCGGTGATCGCGTCGGCGACGTACTGCTCGACCTTCTCCCGGTGCGCCTCGCTGATCAGCGGGCCGGTCTCGGCGTCGGTGTCGAAGGGTCCGCCGAGCCGGATCCGCTCGGCCCGCCGGACCAGCTCGTCGACGAACTCGTCGTGGATCGACGCCTCCACGACCAGCCGGGCGCCGGCCGAGCAGACCTGCCCGGAGTCGAGGAAGATCGCGGTCAGCGCGTAGTCGATCGCGGTCTCGATGTCGGCGTCGGCGAACACCACGTTGGGGTTCTTGCCGCCGAGCTCGAGGGCGACCTTCTTCACGGTGGACGCCGCCGCGGCCATGATCCTGCGGCCGGTCAGCAGCCCTCCGGTGAACGAGACGAGGTCGACCTCGGGGGCGTCGGTCAGCGGGGCGCCGACCTGGTCCCCGGTGCCGAGCACCAGGTTCGCGACACCCGCCGGTACGCCGGCGTCGGTGAGCGCCTTCATCAGCCAGATCGACGTCGAGGGGGTGAGCTCGCTGGGCTTGAGCACGAAGGTGTTCCCGGCGGCGAGCGCGGGCGCGACCTTCCACGAGGTCTGCAGCAGCGGGAAGTTCCACGGCGTGATCAGGGAGCAGACCCCGACCGGCTCGTGCACGACCCGGCTGGACACGTCGGGCATCCCGGTGTCCACGACCCGGCCGGCGTCGGCGTTGGCCAGACCGGCGTAGTGCCGGAACACCGAGACGATGTCGTCGACGTCGATCTCGGACTCGACGAGGCGCTTGCCGGTGTCCAGCGACTCGAGCCGCGCCACCTCGTCCTTGTCGGCCTCGAGGCGGTCGGCGACCCGGTGCAGGATCGCGGCGCGCTCGGGGGCGGGGGTGTCCCGCCAGGGGCCCTCGTCGAAGGCCCGGCGCGCGGCGCGGACCGCGTCCAGGGCGTCCTCCGGTCCGGCCTCGGAGACCGTGGCGACCACGCTCCCGTCCGCGGGACAGCGGATCTCCCGGGTTCGTCCGTCGCCGGCGTCTCGCCAGCTCCCGTCGATGAACAGCTCCGGCATGCGTTCCTTCCGTCGGGACCGCGGCTGCACCGGGTGGACGCGTCCACGGCCGTGGGGCGCGACGAGCAGCGGTGGTGTCGTCGCAGAGGGTCGCGCGGATCATTCCCCCGTCATTCCGGGACAGAACCTGCTGGACTAGTCATCTGGGTCACACCGCCCCGGGAGTCCCCGGCGCCCCACGGGGACGCGGTCGTCCCCAGGAGTGCGGGACCGGTGCGCGGTCAGCGGCGCCAGGGAGCGGGTCGCCCGTGCAGCCACCAGTCCAGACGCGACGTCAGCTGCGGCAGCACGAGGTAGGTCATGATCGGCGTCATCACCACGGTCGTCAGGAGCGCTCGCGGGACCAGGGCCAGGTCAGGTGCGACGACGCCGAGCAGCGCGCTCATCGCGAGGCTGAGCGGGAAGAACGCGGTCCAGATCATCACCGCCTGCTTCCAGCGCGGCGGCGCCCCGGGCAACGCCCGGAGGTCCTCGACGTCGTGCTCCTGCGGCGGGTCGAACCAGCCCTCGATGCCGGTACGGCGCTCGCGGCGCGACTCCCCCACCAGCCCCTGCGCCGACCCGAGCCACCACGCCCGCTGCTCCGACGCCTCCCACCGGGCCAGCGACTCCGGGCTGTCGAAGCGGTAGAGCATGTGCCACTCGTCCGACCGGCCGCCCGGGCGGACCCAGCCGGTCCCCAGGAACCCCGGGAACCGCTCCGCCAGCGACGTGCCCGCCCGGACCCAGGCGGTCATCTGCTCGGTGTGCTCCGGGTCGACGTGGCGGGTGATCGAGACGGTCACGGGCACGGCGACGTCGGGGTGCGTGGAGATGGTCACCGTCCCAGGTTAGAAGCCGTGACGCGGGACGTCGGACGGGCTGAGTCGGGGGCATGACCGAGGTCACGGCGCCGTGCCCGGCGGTCCGGGTCAGGTGCGGGCGGCGCCGTACCCGAGGAGCGCGGCCAGGCCGAGCGCGCTGCGCGGTGCGTACGCCGTGCGCCAGAGGCCGCCGTGCACGGCGCCGTACGCCTCGTCCTGCCACGGGTGCTCGTGCGCCGGCCCGCCGCCGGTGTGCAGGTCGTGGACGAGCAGCGCGGCCATCAGCACGTTCGAGGTGGCGGGCTCGAACACCTCGACCCCGAACCGGTGTGCCCCGGCGTAGGCGGCGGCCAGGGCACGGTTCTTCGTCACCGACCGCGTCCGGGTCGGTGGCGCGACGTTCATCGACACCGTCGTACCGGCGTCGCGGGCGACCGTGGCGCGCCAGCGCTGGAGCCTCTTCGCGAGCGCGTAGTTCGGCCCCTGCTGCGGGACCAGGCTGTCGTTGATGCCGGGGTCGGAGCCGGGCACGTAGCCACGCCTCAGCAGCCTGCCCCCGCTCACCGTGCGCAGCGGCCGGCCGATCAGCTTCGCGGTGGCCGCGCGGCTCTCGTAGGCGCGGGTCGACTGCGCGACCGCGTCCCCGGGGACCGCGAACACGTCGGTCGGGGTGGCCAGGAACGCCAGCGCCAGGTCGTCGCGGTCCTCGAGCAGCCGGGTGGTGAGCGCGTCGACGGCCAGCGACACCCGGACGTTGTGCGCGCCGTCGGCGTAGACGTAGTTGCCGAGCACCAGCCTCCCCGGCAGCCCCGCGAGCCAGTCCGCGACGACCGGGACCTCTGCGACCAGGTCGGCGCCGGCGTGGTGCGGCACCCGGTCGGTGGTGAGGTCGCTCGCTCCCTGCGGCACCGGGAGCACGACCGTGCCCGCCCCGCGGTCGGCGGTGTCGAGCACCCGCTGCCAGATCGCCGGCCGGGGCAGGTCCACCGCGGCGACCCGGGCGCCCCAGCGCAGCAGCGCCTGGAGCGGGCCCATCTCGGCGCCGGCGCCGAGCACCGCGACGGTGTGACCGTCGAGCCGCAGCCAGTCGGGGTTCTCCATGACCGTGCGTACGGCGTCCGCGGCGGTCGGCTCCATCACGCCCTCGGCGACCCAGTTGTCCAGCCGCCGCCGCAGCTCGTCGCCGCGCAGCCGACGGCCGTGGAACGGCAGGGAGAGCCCCGTCTCCGCCTCCCCCGAACCGCCCACCTCGACGGTGTCGAGCGTGCGGTCGGCGGCCGAGCGGGCCCAGGTCTCGAGCGGCTGCTCCCGGCCCTCGGCGTCGACCGCACGCATCCGCTGGTGCAGCGAGCCGAGGCCGCCGTTCGCGACCGCCAGCGCGGCGTCGCGGGACGACAGGCCGGCCTCGAGCAGCCGCCGGAAGTGCACCAGGTAGCCCGAGCGCCAGCTCGTCTCCTGCTCCGCGTCGAGGGCGCCCGCCACGTCCACCGGGCGCAGCGCGTCGGCGACGACCGCACGGCCGAGCGCCGAGGTGCTGCGGCGCCCGTCGGCGGCGGCCGGGAAGACCACCCCGCGCTGCTCCGGCTCGCTCTTCTCCGGCCCCTGCGGGTCGGGCTGGCTCTGCTGCGGTTCGGTGCTCATCGGCACATCATGCCCGAGCCCCGCAACGGCTCCTCACCGGCCGAGCGAGGACACCTCGACGTAGTCGAAGTGGGCGCTGAACCCCGCGCCTCCCATGGAGACCAGACCGATCCGGGCGTCGTCGCCGAGGTCGTGCGTCCACGTACCGCCGCGCACCCAGCGCGTGCCGTCCTGGCTGGTGTAGGCGGTGTACCGCTCCGTGTCGCCGGCGGAACCCGGCACGCCGCGCCTGACCACCCGCAGCCAGGTCCGGTCCGCCGGCGGACCGACCACGGTGTTGCCGTACCTCGGCGAGCCCTCCGGCGCGGTCGGCACCTCCTTGGCGAACTCCGTCTGCCTGGTCTCCCAGATCGACGCGTGGGCGAGCTTGACGAAGGCGTCGTCGCCGCCGTAGACGACCAGCCCCGCCTGCACGTAGTTGAAGCAGCAGCCCTCGGCCGGGACGTCGAGCCGCACCCGGGTCTCCACGACGTAGTCGCCGTCCGGCGCGTCCTCGGTGAGCACCGAGGCGGTGTTGCTGTCGACGTACAGGTCACCCGCCTGGGTGTCGAACCGGAACGCCCCGCCCTCCACGCCGTACGTCGCCGGGGCGGGCTGCCGCACCCAGGACCAGCGCGGGTCGAGCGTGGTCCCCGAGAAGTCGTCGGAGTAGGCCACGAGCCGCTCGCCGGGCACGTCGTCGGGCAGCGGGGCGGGCGTGTACGACGTCCCCTCCCCCGGCTGCGCGGCGGGGGCCGGCATGGGCTCGTCGGAGGTCCACCGCCCCGCGCGCACGGTCGGCCAGCCGCCCACCCAGTCGAGCGGGTCGAGCAGCGCGGGCCGCTTGGTGAAGCCCGGCTCGCTCGCGAAGTAGGGGTCCTCCCGGTCCACGGCGTGGTAGACGGTCCACCACTGCCCGTCGAAGTCCCGGAACACCGAGTTGTGGCCGGTGCCGACCCAGCGGTTCCCGTTCATGCTGAGCACCGGGGTGCCGCCGACGCGTCCCGCGAGCAGCGAGGTCCCCTCCCGGTCGGTGAACGGGCCGAGCGGCGAGTCCGCCCGGCCCGCGAACACGCTGTAGCCGGTGAGCGGCCCGTTGCAGCAGTTGGTCGCCGAGGCGAACAGGTAGTAGTGGTCGCCGCGCCGGACCACGTTCGCCCCCTCGTACCGGTTCCCGACCGTGATCCGGGTGGTGCCGCCGGTGGCGGTCATCCCGTGCCGGGTGAGCTCGACCCGGCTGCCGTGGATGCCGCCGTAGTAGCTGCCGAAGTAGAGGACGCCACGGTCACGGATGCCGTCACCGAGGACGTCGGGGTCGTAGGTCCAGAAGAAGTCGCAGCCGACACCGGCCCGGCGCGGAGCGACGACGGGGGTGTCGCTGACCCGCCACGGGCCCGTGGGCCGGCGGCTCGTCGCGACGCCGATCGCGCTGTCCGACGTGCACCCGGGCTCACCGCTGACGGCGTCGTCGACGTCGGTGACCACGAAGGTCATGTAGTAGCGGTCGAGCGACCGGGAGTAGACGACGTCCGGTGCCCAGAGGCCGGCTCCCTCGGCCGCCCAGGAAGGAGCCTCGGGCAGGGCGTCCCCCACGTAGGTCCAGTCCACGAGGTCCGTGCTGCGCATCATCGGGACGGGGTGGAAGACCGGGTCACCGGGGCCGGCGGTGTCCTGGTCGTCGAGCGGGTCGGTGGTGCAGTAGAGGTACCAGTACCGGTCCCCCGGCTGCTGCCCCCGGAGCACCGTCGGGTCGGCGCAGCTGTCCACCGTGCGGTCCGACCCGTTCACCCCCGGTCGCAGCGGGTTGCGGTAGCCGCCGGTCGTCGCGGAGGACGGCGGCGCCGACACCCACGGGACGACCACGAGGGCGGCGACCGCCGCGAGAACACGAAGACCCTGGGACGCCATCGCCGACCCCACCTCTTTCCTGTACGGATGCTGCTGCGGATGCCTCTACGGACCGGACGGACCCGTCTGCCCGCGACCGAGCGTGGACTCGCGCGGGACGATCTCGAAGCCGACGCGGACGTCACGTGCGGGCACCGCGTCCCTGCCGGCGATGCGGTCGTGCAGCATGTCCACCGCGTGCCGGGCGATCTCGTCCTTGGCCGGCGCGACCGTGCTGAGGCTCGGCGTGCTGTACCGGCCGTCCTCGATGTCGTCGAACCCGATCAGGGCGACGTCCTCCGGAACCCGCAGCCCGCGCTCGGCGAGCACACGCAGGGCACCCAGAGCGAGCAGGTCGGAGAAGCAGAACACCGCGTCGGGCGGCTCGGGCAGTGCCAGGAGCGTCTCCATGGCGTGCGCGCCGTCCACCCGGCGGTACCCCGCGACCTGCGGGGTCAGCTCCGCGTCGACGGTGATGCCGGCGGCGGCCAGCGACCGCTCGTAGCCGCGGCGGCGCAGCGGCGCGACCCCCGACGCGGCGTCGGCCCTGGCCTGGTAGCCGATCGCGGCCACTCGCTTGCGGCCGAGGCCGAGCAGGTGGTCGGTCGCCAGCCGGGCGGCCTCGACGTTGTCGACGGCCACGTGGTCGACCGGCCCGCCCGCGATCTTCTCGCCGAGCAGCACGAGCGGCGTGTCCTCCTTCGACCGCTCCAGCTCGTCGACCTCGAGCCCGACGGGGCTGAGGATGAGGCCGTCGATCAGGTGGCCGCGCAGACCCGAGGCCACCTCGAGCTCACGCTCCCGGAGGCCGTCGGTCTGGTCCACGAGCACCGTCCAGCCGCGCTCGGCGGCAGCCTCCACGACGGCGCGGGTGAGCTCGGCGAAGTACGGCATGTCGAGGGCGGGCACGGCCAGGGCGATCACGCCGGACCGTCCCTGGCGCAGGCTGCGGGCGGACAGGTTCGGGCGGTAGTTCAGGTCGTCGATCGCCGCCTGCACCCGCTCGCGGGTCTCCGGCTTCACGTGCAGGTAGCCGTTCGCGACGTTGCTCACCGTCTTGACCGAGACCCCGGCTCGCGCAGCGACGTCGCTCAGCCGGACCACCATGCGCTCACCCTCGACTCGGTCTTTACAACGATGTAAATCCAGGTTAGAACAAGATGCATGGCAGTGGCAACGATCACACTCGACAGGGCTTTCCGGGTAGGACCGGTGGATCGGCGGCTTTTCGGCACGTTCGTCGAGCACATGGGCCGATGCGTCTACACCGGGATCTACGAACCCGACCACCCGACGGCCGACGCCGGCGGCTTCCGCGGCGATGTGGCCGCCCTGGTCCGCGAGCTCGGTCCGACCGTCGTCCGCTACCCCGGCGGCAACTTCGTCTCCGGCTACCGCTGGGAGGACGGCATCGGCCCGCAGGCCGACCGGCCCCGCCGGCTCGACCTCGCCTGGAAGGCGATCGAGACCAACGCCGTGGGCGTCGACGAGTTCACGGCGTGGTGCCGCACGGTCGGGATGGACCCGATCATGGCGGTGAATCTCGGTACGCGCGGGGTACAGGAGGCCGTGGACCTGCTGGAGTACTGCAACCACCCGGAGGGCACGGCGCTCTCGGACCTCCGGCGCGCGCACGGCGCCAAGGAGCCGCACGACATCAAGGTCTGGTGCCTGGGCAACGAGCTCGACGGCCCGTGGCAGGTCGGCCACAAGACCGCCGACGAGTACGGCCGCCTCGCCGCCGAGACTGCCCGGGCGATGCGCATGGTCGACCCGGGCATCGAGCTCGTCGCCTGCGGCAGCTCCAACAGCCGGATGCCCACCTTCGGTGCGTGGGAGGCCACCACGCTGGAGCACTGCTACGACCTGGTCGACTACGTCTCGCTGCACACCTACTACGACCCGCTCCCCACCGATCTGCCCACCTTCCTCGCCAGCTCCGTGGACCTGGACCGGATGATCGACGCGGTCGTCGCGACCGCCGACGCCGTGGGGGCCCGCCTGAAGTCGCGCCGCCGGCTTCGCCTCTCGGTCGACGAGTGGAACGTGTGGCACCAGTCCCGGTTCGAGGGCCAGGACGCGCGCACCTACGGCGACGAGCCCGCCCTGATCGAGGACGTGTACGACGTCGCCGACGCGGTCGTGGTGGGCTCCCTCCTGATCACGCTGCTCCGCCACGCCGACCGGGTCGGCATCGCCTGCCAGGCCCAGCTGGTGAACGTGATCGCCCCGATCCTGACCCAGGCGGGAGGCGGCGCCTGGACCCAGACGATCTTCCACCCGTTCGCGCAGGCGGCCCGCTGGGCCCGGGGCGAGGTGCTCCTGGTCCAGCCCTCGGTGGAGTCCTACGAGAGCGCGCTCCACGGCGACGTACCCCTGCTCGACGCGACCGCGACGTACGACGAGGAGACCGGCGAGGTCACCGTGCTCTGCGCCAACCGCTCCACCGACGAGGCCACGGAGCTCCGGGCCGACCTCCGCGGCCTGGGTGGGTCCTGCCGGGTCGTCGAGGCGACCGTCCTGTCCGACGACGACGTCCGCGCGACGAACACCGAGCAGCAGCCCGACCGGGTCATCCCCCGCACCCTGCCCGACGTGACCGTGGACGGCGGGCAGCTGCGCGCCCAGCTCCCGCCGGTGTCCTGGGCCGTCATCCGTCTCACCACCGTCAGCGACCGCTGACCTCAACCACAGGAGTCCCACCATGACGAACACCCCCTTCCGCAGGTCCCGACCCGTGGAGACCAGCCTCAGCAGGCGCGGCTTCCTCGTCCTCGGCGCCGGCTCCACCGCCGCCTTCCTCGCCGGGTGCGGCGGTGGCAAGGGGGTCGGGGCCCAGCCCAGCGCGGGCGGTGAGTTCACCGGGAAGTACACCGGCCCGCCGGTCACCCTGGACTACTGGAACGGCTTCACCGGTGGCGACGGGCCGACGATGCAGGCGCTCGTCAAGGACTTCAACAGCGCCCAGAAGAACATCACCGTCAAGTCCAACACCGTCGAGTGGGCGGACTTCTACCAGCGCCTCCCCGCCGCCGCCAACGCCGGCCGCGGGCCCCACGTCGGGGTCATGCACCTCGACCAGCTCGCCACGAACGCCGCCCGCAGCGTCATCGTCCCACTCGACGACGTGGCCGAGCAGATCGACCTCGCGGAGTCGGACTTCACGCCTGCCGTGTGGGGACCGGGCATCTACAACGGCAGCCGGTACGGCATTCCGCTCGACGTGCACTCGCTGGCGATGTACTGGAACAAGGACCACTTCGAGAAGGCCGGCATCGGCGAGGCGCCGACGGACGCCGCCACGCTGGACGAGGCGTGCCGGAAGCTGAAGTCCGCCGGCTTCCAGCCGTTCTGGATGCCGAACCAGTGGCCGGCCCACCTGATGTTCTTCAGCCTCCTGTGGCAGTTCGGCGGCGAGCCCTACGCCGAGGACGGCTCCGAGGCGACGTTCGGCTCCGCGGAGGGCGTCGAGGCGCTGTCCTGGATGGTGGAGCAGGTCGACAAGGGCTACGGCCCGTCGAACGTCGACATCGACGCGCAGTACCTCGCGTTCAAGAACGGCCAGAACTCGATCACCTGGGACGGGATCTGGCAGATCAACGACCTCGAGGCCGCCGGCCTCGACTACGGCATCGCGCCGATCCCGACCATCGGCGAGAAGCCCGCCGCCTGGGCGAACTCCCACCACTTCTTCATGACCAAGCAGGCCGCCGAGGACGGCAACCTCGCCAACGCGTCGAAGGTGTTCATCAGCTCGCTGAGCCAGGAGTCCGGCAGCTGGGCGAAGGCCGGGATGATCCCGGCCCGGAACTCCGCCCGGGAGGACGCCGCCTTCACCGAGTCGCCGCAGGCGGTGCTGAACGACTACCTGGAGAACCTGCACTTCCTCCCCGCCGTCCCCGGTCTGGGGGACATCACCCCGCAGACCGTCGAGGTAGCGGTCAACGAGGCGGTGCTCGGCAAGGCATCCCCGGAGGAGGCACTCGGCAAGGCCCAGGAGAACGCCACGAAGCTGATGCAGGACAACCTGGAAAAGTTCGGAGGCTGACGTCGTGGCCACCACCACCGCGACGACGGCGACAGCACCGAGCGCCGCAGCCGCCCCGCCGCGGCAGCGGCGGACGAACCAGCCGATCGCCTGGCTGTTCCTCGCGCCCTACCTCGTGCTGTTCGGCGTGTTCGTGCTGCTGCCGATCGTGTTCGGGCTCTGGATCAGCCTGCACTCGTGGGACTTCACGCTCCCCGGCAAGCCGTTCGTGGGGCTGGAGAACTACACCGCGCTGCTCGATCCCTCGTCGGTGTCGTTCGACCCGTTCTGGGGCTCCATGCGGGCCACGGGCATCTTCACGCTCTTCAGCGTCCCGCTGCTGATCGTGGTGCCCCTGGGGGTCGCGCTGGCGATGAACCAGCGCTTCCCCGGACGGAACCTGTTCCGCAGCATCTTCTTCGCGCCGTACGTCCTCGGTGTCGCCGTGGTGGGCGTGCTGTGGCGGTTCCTGCTCGACGCCAACATCGGCCTGGTCAACCACGTGATGGGCACGCTCGGGCTGCCCGACGCGACCCCGTGGCTGAGCTCGGTGCCGGAGGCCTGGGTGGCCCTGGTCGGGGTCACCGTCTGGTGGACGCTCGGCTTCAACGCCGTGATCTTCCTGGCCGGGCTCCAGGACGTGCCCCGCGAGCTCTACGAGGCCGCCGAGGTGGACGGCGCGGGTGCGTGGTCCCGGTTCCGGCACGTCACGCTGCCGGGGCTGCGGCCGGTCCTGATGTTCGTGCTGATGGTGACGATCATCGCCTCGGCGAACATGTTCGGCCAGTCGTTCATCATGACCAACGGCCAACCCGGCCAGGAGACGCGCACCGCGATCTTCTACATCGCCGAGACAGGTCTGCAGAACTTCCAGATGGGCTCCGCCGCCGCGGCCAGCTGGATCCTCACGCTGGCGCTGATGCTCACCTCGGTCGTCGTCTTCTGGCTGTTCCGCGAGCGCGACGGGAGCAAGGCATGAAAGCGCTGAGGTACGCCACCCTCGGGCTGCTGACCCTGCTGTTCGTCAGCCCGCTGCTGTTCATGATCTCCACCTCGTTCAAGACACGTGTGGAGTCCTCGCGGACGCCGCCGACCCTGTTCCCCGAGGAGCCGACGCTCCAGGCCTACGCGCACATCCTCACCGCCGCGGACACCCCGGTGTTCCGCTGGTTCCTCAACTCCATGTTCGCCGCCACGGCCAACGCCGTGCTCGTCGTGGCGACCGCGGCCCTGGCGGCCTACGCCCTGGCGCGGATGGAGTTCCGGGGCCGCAAGGTCGTGTTCGGGCTCATCGTCGCCACGCTGTTCGTGCCCCCGGTGATCCTGGTGATCCCCAACTACGAGATCGTCGGCCGGCTGTTCTGGCTCGACACGCTGACCGCGGTGATCGTGCCCACCGCCGCCAACGCGTTCGGGGTGTTCTTCCTCCGCCAGTTCTTCATCGGGCTGCCCAAGGAGCTCGAGGAGTCCGCCTACCTCGACGGCGCGAACACCTGGCAGGTGTTCGCCAAGGTGGTCCTGCCGTTGTCCCGGCCCGCCCTCGCGACGCTGGCCCTGCTGGCGTTCCTCACCAACTGGAACGACTTCCTCTGGCCGGTCTACGTGCTGTTCAGCCCGGAGATGCAGACCCTCCAGGCCGGGCTCAGCACGCTGCAGTCCGCGAACAACGTGCGCTACGACCTGCTGATGGCCGGCGCGGTCATCGCGAGCGTCCCGGTCCTGATCCTCTACGCCTTCGCGCAGCGCTTCGTCATCGAGGGAGTCTCGCGCTCGGGCCTCAAGGGGTGAGCCGGCCCCTGTTCCTCAGCCGTCGGTCGGTGCTGTGCGCGGCGGGTGCGGTCACCGCCGCTACCGTGACCGGCTGCTGGGGTTCTCCCGACCACAGCGACCCGTCCCACCCGAACCCGTCCCAGGAGTCAGCCATCTTCGACCTCAGCTTCAAGATCGAGTCCCGCTACCGGCCGTTCGAGCTCGTCGCCCCGGCGTTCACCGCCGTGAGGTCCGGGGCCGGCGCCGTCGAGGGGCTCGCGGTCAGCGACCACACGCCCGCGGCGCCGTTCGCCGCCGTCGAGGTCGACGTGGACGCCCTGACGGGGCCGGTCTGCGCGGGCCTGGCGACGTCCGGCGACGAGCACCTGCTCGCCGTCTACGACCCGGCGTCCCAGCGGGCCTCCATCGAGGTCCGGCGCGGCGGCCGGACCACCACGGTGGCCCGGAAGAAGGCGCGGCTCCCCGCCTCGTTCCGCTTCGCGTTCGCCCTCTGCGAGAACCGGGTGACCGTGCTCGCCGACACCGGCGACGGGTGGCAGCCGCTGCTGAGCCGGCGCGAGAAGGTGTCCAAGCACGTGGACATGCGGGTCCCCGAGACGCTCCGGGCCCACCGCTACGCCTGGGGCGCGCACGGGTCGGCGGGCTCGGCCGAGCTGGCCGGCGTACGCGCGGGCCTGTTCGGGATGACCGGGATCCGCGACCAGCACCTGGTGCAGCACAGCGACGGGACGCCGTACCTGCGTGACGGCAAGGCCTACTTCACCGCCACGTGCGCCGGCCTCGGGTTCTTCCAGCAGGCGCACTGGGGCGTGTTCACCCTCGACCTCGCCGCACCGACCCGTCTCGAGCAGGTGGCCCAGCTGTACTCCCGCCGCGACGGGCTGCTCCTCGGCGACCACGCCGGCCAGATCGTCCGCGACGACGAGAACGACCGCTGGCTGGTGGCCACCAGCTCGTGGGGCGACTTCGCCTTCGACGGCGTCCACGTGCGGCACGTGGTCACCACCGACGACGTGCTCAGCGGCGTGCACGTCCTCGAGACCACGCCCACCCCGCTGCCGACGCGGGTGAGCTCCTGGGACCCCGGGATGACGAGGATCGACGGCCGCTGGCACATCGGGTTCGTCGAGAGCCCGTCCCAGGACCCGTTCGACTTCCACCCTGCACTCGCGGCCGCGCCCGCCGGGGCCGACTGGCTGGACGGCCTCGAGCTCGTCGGCGCCGCGACGGACCTGCACCAGTGCGAGGGCCCGATCATCGCCCGGGTCGAGGACCGGTGGTGGTTCCTGGCCAGCGACGGCGACGACCGCCGCTACCCGGTCTACGACCTCCGGATGCGCCCGGCCGGCACGCTGGACGCGCCGTACGAGACGAACATCCCGCACCCGCAGCTGGTCCCGCTTCCCGAGGACCGGGGCGGCGGCTACCTGCTGGTCACCTTCGACGGCACCCAGTTCGCCGAGAAGGTGATGGGGTACGGCGGCCACGGCGACGTCCTGGTCATGCGCAGCACCGACGCGGGCAGGTGACCCGGTGAGCCTCGGCCGCTTTGTCCCCTCTTGGTTAGGTGGCGGCGAACCGGGCACCCTGTGACCAGGCCGGAGACGACGGTCACGTAGCCGTCGTTCTCCGTCGACGCACCAGGGGGACCCATGGCCGTACCGCTGGACCCGACCTCGAGCGGGTTCCTCTTCGCCGAGAACCGGAACCAGCCGATGCACGTCGGCGGGCTGCAGCTGTTCGACCCGCCTGGGAACGCCGGACCGGACTACGTCCGCGACATGTTCACCCGCTCGCTCGGCGCGGACGAGGTGGCACCGCTGTTCCTCAAGCGGCCGCACCGCTCGCTGTCGACCGGCGGGCAGTGGGTGTGGACCGAGGACGACCAGTTCGACATCGAGTACCACGTCCGGCACAGCGCGCTCCCCCAGCCGGGGCGGATCAGGGAGCTGCTCGCCCTGTGCTCCCGGCTGCACGGCACCCGGCTCGCGCTCGAGCGGCCGCTGTGGGAGACCCACGTCATCGAGGGGCTCGAGGACGGCCGGATCGCGGTCTACACGAAGATGCACCACGCGCTCGTGGACGGGGTGTCGTCGATGCGGCTGCTGCAGAGCGTGCTCTCCACCGACCCGGCGCAGCGGGACATGCCGCCGCCGTGGGGCCGGCGCCCGGAACGGACCCGGGCGAGCATGCGCGGGAGCGATGACCCGGCACCGGCGCTGCTCGACCTCCCGGCGAGCGCGCTCGGCTCGGCGCTCGGCCTGGCCACCGAGGCCGCGGGCCTGCCCGCCGCGCTGGTCCGCACCCTGTCGCGCGGCCTGCGCAACGAGGCGTCGGCGCTGTCGCTGTACGCCCCGCGGACCATCCTCAACAAGCCGATCACCGGCTCCCGCCGCTTCGCGGCCCAGGACTGGGAGATCGAGCGGATGCGCGCGGTCGGTGCGGCCACGGGGGCCACGCTCAACGACGTCGTGCTCGCCATGTGCAGCGGCGCCATGCGCGCCTACCTGGTCGAGCTCGGTGCGCTGCCCGACGCGCCCCTGGTCGCGATGGTCCCGGTCGGGCTCAAGGCCCGGGAGGCGCACACCGCCTCGGCCTCGGGCGGGAACGCCGTGGGCGCGGTGATGGTCAACCTCGCCACCGACCTCGAGGACCCGGGCGACCGGCTGGACAGCATCCACCGCTCGATGCGGTCGGGCAAGGAGGCGCTGGGCACGATGACACCCGCTCAGATCCTCGCGATGAGCGCGCTCGGGATGGCGCCGGCCGTGCTCGCCCCGATGCTGCGCCTGCACGGCATCACCAGGCCGCCGTTCAACCTGATCATCTCCAACGTGCCCGGGCCGCGAACCCCGCACTACTTCAACGGCGCCCGGCTGGACGGGATGTACCCGCTGTCGATCCCGATCCACGGTATGGCGCTCAACATCACCTGCACCAGCTACGACGGGCACATGGGGTTCGGGCTGACCGGCTGCCGCCGTACCGTGCCGCACCTCCAGCGCCTGCTCACCCACCTCGACGACGAGCTCGCGGCGCTGGAGAAGGCGACCGGTATCGCGTGAGCCACCCGGACGACGCCCGGGTGGGATCGGGCGCGGGACCTTGGACCCTCCCGGGCGTGGCGGCCACGCCCGTAGCGTCGGAGACGGCCCTGCTGCTCCACAGGACCGTCTCGGACGGCCGTCCCGGAGGGGAGACTCCCATGCCCCCGCACTGCGACTCGCTCGACGGCCCGGTGGTGACCGCGGCCCGCCTGGCCCTGGCTGCCGGCGACATCGACCTCGTCCTCCCCTACGTGCCGGAGGACGGTGAGGCCGAGGTGCGCGCCGTGTTCGAGACCACCCTGCCGGTACGCCGGCTCGGCGACGACGCGCGCGAGGTAGCCGACCGGCTGTTCTTCGAGACCGTGGTGCGGGTGCACCGGGAGGGTGAGGGCGCGCCGTACACCGGGCTCAAGCCGGCCGGGCTGGGCTTCGGCCCCGTGATCCCCCTGGCCGAGCGCGCCGTGGAGACCGGGTCGCCGGACGAGGTGGCGGAGCTCCTCACCACGGTGCTGCACGACGAGCTGGCACGACGGCTCGCGGAGGTCCGCCGGCTGGCGGCCGACCGCGAGCGGTCCGTGACGGACGCCCGCGGGTACGTCGAGGCGATGCTCGGCTTCCAGGTGTACTGCCACCACCTGTTCCAGGCGATGCAGGCACCCGCGCACGAGCACGCCGGTGCCGGCCACTCCCACGGCTGACCTGCGACCCCCGCTCCCGGCTCAGTCGTCGAAGAGCGCGCGTACGTCGTCCGCGCCGATGGGCGTGGAGGCGGAGCCGTCGCCGTCCACGACCTTCGCGAAGAGCGCGGCCTTGCGCGCCTTCATCTCCATCACCTTCTCCTCGATGGTGTCCACCGCGACGAGGCGGTAGACCATCACCGGGTGCCGCTGCCCGATCCGGTGCGCGCGGTCCACGGCCTGCGCCTCGACCGCCGGGTTCCACCACGGGTCGAGCACGAAGACGTAGTCGGCCTCGGTCAGCGTCAGCCCGACTCCCCCGGCTTTGAGGCTGATCAGGAACACCGAGGCGTCGCCCTGCCTGAAGCCGTCCACGACCTCACCGCGCTTGCGGGTGCTGCCGTCGAGGTAGGCCGACGCGATCCCCTCCCGGTCGAGCCGGGCGCGCACCCGCGCGAGGAACGACGTGAACTGGCTGAACACCAGCGCGCGGTGCCCCTCGGCGGCGAGCTCGAGGAGGTGGTCGGCGAGCACGTCGACCTTCGCCGACCCGATCCCGTCGTGCTCCGGGTCGACCAAGGCGGCGTCGAGGCTGAGCTGGCGCAGCCTGGTGAGCGACCGGAAGATCGCGATCCGGTGCTTGTCGAAGTCCTCGACCAGGCCGAGCACGGTCTGCCGCTCGCGCTGCAGGTGGGTCTCGTAGATCTTGCGGTGCCGGGGCGTGAGCACGACCTCGAGGAGCTGCTCCTGCTTGGGCGGCAGGTCGGCGGCGACGAGGTCCTTGGTACGCCGCAGCAGGAACGGCCGGATCCGCTTGCGGAAGCGTTCGAGGACGGCGGTGTCGCCGAGCCGCTCGACCGGGTTCGCCACCTGCTCGACGAACCGCTGCGGCCACGGGTAGAGCCCGGGCGCGACGATCGACAGCAGCGACCACAGCTCCATCAGCCGGTTCTCCATCGGGGTGCCGGTCAGCGCGAGGCGGAACGGGACGTCGAGGCGGCGCACGGCCTGGTAGGTCTTGCCCTGGTGGTTCTTCACCGTCTGCGCCTCGTCGAGGACCAGGCCGCCCCAGTCGCGCGCGACGTAGTCGTCGGCCTCGAGCCGGAAGAGCGTGTAGGAGGTGATCACCACGTCGGCGCCCTCGGCCAGCTCGGCGACCGACGTGCCCCGCCGGGCGTGCGACTCGGTGACCGCACGGACGACCAGGCCGGGGGTGAACTGCGCGGCCTCGTGGGCCCAGGTGGAGACCACGCTGGTGGGCGCGACGACCACGAACGGGCCCGACCCGGACGCGCGGGCGTGGGCGACGAGCGCCAGGGTCTGCAGGGTCTTGCCGAGCCCCATGTCGTCGGCGAGGATCCCGCCGAGCCCGGCCTGCCACAGGAACGCGAGCCAGCGGAAACCCTCGAGCTGGTAGTGCCGCAGCTCGGCCTCCACCCCGACCGGGTCCACGGCCGGAAGCTCCTGCCCGCCGCGCAGCGCCCGGGCCGCGCGCACCCACTGCGCGGCCTGCGCGTCGACGATGCCGACCTCGGCGAGCTCGTCCCACAGCCCGAGGTCGTGGTGGGCGACGCGGACGCCGTCACGAGGCTGCTCGTGCAGCTCGCCGGCGGCGCCGACCAGCTCGGCGAGGTGGGCGAACTCGGGCCGGTCGACCGCGATGTGCACGCCGTTGCGCATCACCACCCGGTCCTGGCCGCGGGTGAGCGCCTCGAGCAGGTGGGCGAGCGCCAGGAACTGCCCGTCGACGCTGATCACGACCTCCAGGTCGAGCCAGTCCGTGCGCGCGTCGTCGGCGGAGCCGTCGTCCGAGCCGTCCTCGGCGGTGGCGAAGCGGATGACCGGGGCGCCGGTGGCGGCGCGGTAGTCGGGCCGGCCGCCGACCTCCTCGAGCTCGACCTGGCCGGCCTTCTCCAGACCGGGCAGCACGTCGTCGGCGAAGGCGATCGCCGCGCCGTGGGTGAGCGTCTGCCGCGCGACCAGTCCGCCCTCACGACGGTGGCCGTGGCAGAGCCGGTACGCCGCGTCGTCGTCCAGCTCCAGCGCGGCCAGCAGCGCGGCCTCCTCCTCCGGGCGCCGTACTCCGCGCAGCCCGCGGGTTTCGTCGAGGGCGTAGACGCGGTCGTCGTCGCCGACCCGGTAGCGCCACGACCACGCCAGGGTCACCTCGTCGACCGCGACCCAGGTGACGGTGAGCGCGAGCCGGGGCGGCGCCGTCTCGGGCACCGCGACCGACCCGTCGGAGGAGATGACCGGCACGTGGCGCTGCAGGCGCGGGAGGTACTCCGCGACCAGGTCGTCGCGGTCACCCGCGGGGACCACGAGGTCCGACCCCGCGGCGAGCAGGCGCCGGACCTCGGGCCCGGCCGGACGGGTGAGCGGGGCCAGCGTCACCGACCAGGTCTGCGGCTCGGCCCCCGGCAGCCACAGGGCCACGCCGTGCCCGGCCTCCCCGAGCACGTCGAGCTGCTCGGCGCCGTACCACTCCTGACCCGCCGACACCCCGAGGCGCAGGTGGGCGTCGCGGGCGGGGGCGGCGTTGACGTCGAGCCGCAGCGTTACCGGGTCGGTGAGCACCTCGACGCCCTCGAGCGCGGCGCCCGGCACGAGCGCGATGCCGGCCTCTTCGCAGCGCCGGAGCATGCTCCACAACGACCCGCCGAAGCCGCCCAGTCCCAGGTGCGTCTCGGAGCCGAAGTAGGTCTGCCGGGAGGCGGCGCGGTGCGCGGCGAGCAGCTCGCTGAGCGCGGCCACCTGGTCGGGGTCGTAGCCGCGGCGCGGGTCGAGGTGCGGGACCTGCTGCCAGGAGACGCCGGAGCGGACCCAGTTGTCGCGGGCGCCGCGCTGCAGCGGGCGGATCCGCAGCGTCCCGCGCCGTGCCGTCGCCGGTTCTGCCCAGGCCCGGTAGCCGGCCGCAGACGTCCGCTGGTTCACCTCGACCTGGAGGCCGAGCGGCTTGGCGGCCGAGGCCGTGCGGTGCGTGTCGTCGAGCTCGTCGAGCACCGAGCTGAGCTGCCGCTCCCAGCGCCTGCCCGCCTCGGGGCCGCGGGCGGCGTTCTCCCGCTCCTGCTGCGCGCGCACGGTCAGCAGGAGGGCGACCGCGTGCTTGCAGCCCTCTCCCACCGGGCAGCTGCACCGGCCGTAGACCCACACGCCGTCGCCGCTGAGGCCGGCGCTGACGTGGACGGTGTAGACCACGCCGGCCGACCCCTCGACGCTCCCGCGCAGGTCGAGGTCACCGTCGGGGTCGATCTGGTGGCTGCAGGCGAGGACGTTGCCGCGGCGTACGTAGTCGACGGCGCGCTCGAGGGTCCCAGAGCCGAACCTGCGGCGCAGGTCCTCCTCGGTGAGCAGCAACGACAGGTCGACCACCGGACGAGCCTAAGCGGGGCCACCGACGGTTCCGCGCCGCGGTCGGGGGACGGCCCTCACGCCGGCGAGGCGCGGCGTTATCGGAGGGCGATAACGCCGGTTCCACCGAGCCTGTGACCTGCATCACGATCGAGGTGCCACCGAATCGCACGGACGAGGGAGTTCCAGGTGAAGGCAGTCCGGGTTCACGAGTACGGGAAACCACCCACGATCGACGACATCCCGGAGCCGACGCTCCAGGGACCGCTCGACGTGCTGGTCAAGGTCGACGCGGCGGGCGTGTGCCGGACCGACCTGCACATCATCGAGGGCCAGTGGGCCGAGAAGAGCGGCGTCGCGCTGCCCTACGTGATCGGCCACGAGAACGCCGGCACCGTGGTCGAGGTCGGTGCCGCGGTCGGCAGTGTCGCCGTCGGCGACAAGGTGATCCTGCACCCGCTGGTCACCTGCGGCCTCTGCCGCGCCTGCCGCGCCGGCGACGACGTGCACTGCGCCGGCTCGGAGTTCCCCGGCATCGACCGGGACGGCGGGATGGCCGAGCTGCTGCGCACGTCGGTGCGGTCCTGCGTGAGGCTCGAGGAGGGCCTCGAGCCGGCCGACGTCGCCGCACTCGCCGACGCGGGGCTCACCGCCTACCACGCGGTCCGCAAGGCGGTGCCGCTGCTGCACCCGGGCGCGGACGTGGTCGTGATCGGCGCCGGCGGGCTCGGGCACATCGGGCTCCAGTGCCTGGTCGCGATGACCGCGGCGCGGGTGACCGTGGTCGACCGGTCCGCGGAGGTGCTGCGCAAGGCGACGGCGCTTGGCGCGCACCGCACCGTGCTCAGCGACGGCGGCCAGGTCGAGCAGGTCCTCGAGCTGACGGACGGCGACGGGGCGCAGGTGGTCCTCGACTTCGTCGGCGAGCACGGCACCGAGAAGGAGGGGGTGGCGATGACCCGCAACGCGGGCTCCTACTTCGTCATCGGGTACGGCGGCCGGCTCGACGTACCGACGATCGACATCATCTCCCGCGAGATCAACGTGGTCGGCAACCTCGTCGGCTCCTACAACGACCTCGACGACCTGATGACCCTCGCGGCGATGGGCAGCGTCCGGCTGTCCACGCAGAAGTACCCGCTCACCGACGCGCTCACCGCGCTCGACGACCTCGACGGCGGCCGGGTGCCCGGCGGCCGCGCGATCCTCACCAGCTGACCACGACACCCCAGGGAGCAGCCGTGTACACCAAGAACGGCGAGAGCTACTTCATCGTCGACGCCCACATCCACGCGTGGGACGCGACGCCGGCGAATCAAGCCAACCGCTACGGCGAGGGCTTCATCAACTGCTTCTACGACTACCACCGCAACCTCAGCCCGGCGGACCGGGTGTGGACGCTCGAGGAGTTCCAGAAGCAGTCCGAGGAGCGGATCATCAAGGACCTGTTCGAGGAGGGGTACGTCGACAAGGCGATCTTCCAGCCGACGTACCTGACCGACTTCTATGTCAACGGGTTCAACACCACCGAGCAGAACGGGGTGCTCGCCGAGAAGCACCCGGACAAGTTCATCGCGAACGGGTCGTGGGACCCGCGAGACGGCGAGAACGGGCTGACCAAGCTCGCCGAGCTCGCCGAGCGCTGGCAGCTCCAGGGCGTGAAGCTCTACACCGCCGAGTGGAAGGGCGCGTCCAAGGGCTGGAAGCTCAGCGACCCGTGGGCCTACCGCTACTTCGAGAAGTGCCAGGAGCTGGGGATCAGGAACATCCACGTCCACAAGGGTCCGACCATCTACCCGCTCAACCGGGACGCCTTCGACGTGGCCGACGTCGACGACGCGGCGACGGCGTTCCCCGACCTGAACTTCATCGTCGAGCACGTCGGGCTGCCGCGACTCGAGGACTTCTGCTGGATCGCCACCCAGGAGCCCAACGTGTACGGCGGGCTCGCGGTCGCCATGCCGTTCATCCACACGCGGCCGCGGTACTTCGCGCAGATCGTCGGCGAGCTCCTCTACTGGATCGGCGAGGACCGGATCACGTTCGCCAGCGACTACGCGATCTGGACGCCGCAGTGGCTGATCGAGCGGTTCGTCGACTTCCAGATCCCGGAGGACCTGACGGAGTACGCCCCGCTGACGACGGAGGTCAAGAAGAAGATCCTCGGCCTCAACGCGGCGAAGCTCTACGACATCGACGTGCCCGCCGACCTGCGGCTGCCCGAGTCGACCGACGGCGCGGTCGGGGCAGAGCCGGTGCCGGTCGCATGACCACCGCGACCGGCATGACCTCGCTCGAGGACCGGGTCCGCGCCGCGCTGGGCACGGTGCGCGACCCCGAGCTCGACGAGTCGATCACCGACCTGGACTTCGTCGCCTCCGTGACCGTCGGCGACGTCGGCGACGTCGGGAGCGGCGCGACCGTCGGGGGTGGTGGGGAGGTCGTGGTCGAGCTGCGGCTGCCGACGTACTTCTGCGCGCCGAACTTCGCCTACCTGATGGTCGCCGACGCCCACGACGCGGTGTCGGCGGTGGCCGGGGTGGGACCGGTGACGATCCGGCTGCTCGACCACTTCGCCTCCGACGAGATCAACGCCGGGGTGGCCGGCGGTCGTGGCTTCTCCGGGTCGTTCCCCGGGCTTGCCGACGACGAGCTGCACGAGCTGCGGGTGACGTTCCAGCGCAAGGCGCACCAGGCTTGCCAGGAGCGGGTCGCGTCCCGGGTCGTGCGGTCCGGGCGGCCCCTCGAGGACCTGGCCGGCCTGACCCTGGGCGACGCGGCGCCCGGCCCGGAGCTGGACCGGCTGCGGCGGCGGCGCGCGGACCTCGGGCTTCCCGCCGACGACGCGGCGCCGCTCCTGCTGGGACCGGACGGCACACCGGTCACGGCGCCCGACCTGGTCACCCAGCTGCGTCTCGCGAAGACCACCCGGATCAGCATCGAGGGCAACGCCGGCCTGTGCCGTGGGCTGCTCGGGGTGCGCTACGGGCTCGGCCGGGAGACGGGTTGACGACCTCCGCGGCCTCCCCGACCTCGCGAGGGCGTGAGTCCCGGCGCGGAGTCGGGGAGACTGGACGGGTGGAGGCTCTCCCTACGCGACCGGCTCGGCGCGAGACACCGGCTGCGGGCTCGGTGCAGTCCGTCGCCCGTGCCCTGCGTGCCCTGGAGTTCGTCGCCGCGAGCAGGGACGGGGTGACCGCGAAGGAGCTCGCGGCGCACCTCGACATCGCGCTGCCGTCGACGTACCACGTGCTGACCACGCTGATCGAGGCGGGCTACCTGGTGCACCTCTCCCAGGAGCACCGGTACGGGCTCGGGTATCGGGTGCGGCTGCTCGAGCAGGGGCTGGAGAAGCAGCTCGAGGTGCCGCCGCAGACCGTCGAGGCGATCAAGCGGCTGCACGTGGAGGCCGACGCGGCGGCGTACTACGCGGTGTACCGCGACATCGACGTCGTGGTCGCGCACGTGGCCGACTCCGACCGGCGGCCGCGGGTGCGGATCCTCGACATCGGCTTCCACGAGGCCACGCACGCGACCGCGTTCGGCAAGGTGATGCTCGCCGCGATGACGCCGGAGGACCGCGACGCGTACCTGGACCGGGTGGGCCTGCGGCGGTGCGCCGAGAACACGATCACCGACCGCGCTGACCTGGAGGCACACCTCGTCCAGGTGCGGAAGTCCGGCGTGGCGCTGGAGATCAGCGAGTTCCAGAGCGGGCTGTCCTGCCTCGCCGCGCCGGTGTGGTCGCGCGCGGGGTCGGTGGTCGCGTCGGTGGCGGTCTCGCTGCCGTCCGCGGAGTTCGCCGTACGACGGTGGGACCTGGAGCGGGCGGTACGCCGCGGCGCGCTGGTCGCCACGCGCGCGGTCAACGCCTGACCCGCGTGCGCCCACGTGTGCGCCGGTTCGGACGGGAATGTCCGCGACTCTTGCCTCTGCGTGCCATGACACGCGGCGTGGAGGAGCCGCACACTGAGGTCAGGGGCTGTGATGGCGGAACGGGGCAGGACGGCGGGGGTGACCTGAGCGTGCGCGGCGACCGGGTGGAGATCGTGATCGATGCGGGCGGTGAGGTCCGCACGTACGAGGTCGTGGCCACCCGCAACGGCCGTCGGGTCGAGATCCACACCGGGCGCGGGGTCGTCGAGGTCACCGAGGTCACCCGGGGCGGTACGCCGGTCCGCACGGCCCGTTTCATGGCCAGCCGGATCCTCGCGCTCGTGGAGCATCCGGCGGCGACCCCCACCATCGCCGAGGAGGTCATCCCGTCCAGGTCCGGCCGGGCGGACTCCTGACGTCGGCCGGCGTGGGTCACCGGATCTCCCGCACGCGTGGGAGCGGAGCGCGGCCGAACCGCCTCACCACCGTCTCGCCGTGCCACGTCAAGGGAGTCGATCTAGTCATTGACCGTCCCGTCGCGGCAGCGGTGTAGTGAAAGGGACGGGGGTTTCTCGAGTGTGCGAGGGAGACGTGACCGTATGACCGATACGAGCGCACAGGCCGTCCTGGAGCTCGGCTCCGAGTTCAAGGGCGAGGCCATCCACCCCGGCGACCCGGAGTTCGACCGGGCCCGGGCGGTCTACAACGGCAGCATCGACCGGCGTCCGGCGCTGATCGTGCGTCCCACCGGCGCCGCGGACGTGATGGACGCCGTGAACTACGCGCGCACCGCGCAGCTGCCGATCGTGGTTCGCTGCGGCGGGCACAGCGTCGCGGGCACCTCCAGCTGTGAGGGCGGGGTGCTCGTGGACCTCTCCAGCCTCAAGGGCGTGAACGTCGACCCGGCCCGGGGCACGGCGCTGACCCAGGCTGGTGTGCTGTGGGGCGAGTACGACCGCGAGACCCAGCTCTACGGAACGGCCACACCGGGCGGCCGGGTGACCACGACCGGTGTCGGCGGGTTCACCCTCGGCGGCGGCTACGGCTGGCTGTCCCGCAAGTACGGGCTGACCTGCGACAACCTCGTCGCCGCGGACATCGTCACCGCGGACGGACGGCTGGTCCACGTCAGCGAGTCGGAGAACCCCGAGCTGCTGTGGGGCCTGCGCGGCGCCGGCGCGAACTTCGGGGTCGTGACGTCGTACGAGCTGCGGCTGCACCCGCTCCCGCCGCTGCTGCTCGCGGGGATGCTGGTGGTCCCGAACCAGGACGCCGGGCCCATGCTGCGCGCCTACCGCGACTACACGCTGACGGCACCGGAGGAGGTCGTCAGCGCGACGGCCACGATCCTGGCGCCTCCGGAGGAGTTCGTCCCGCCGGAGCTGGTCGGCAAGCCGGTGCTCGCGTTCGTCTTGGCGTACGTCGGCAGTCCCGACGAGGCCGTCGAGGCGCTGGCACCGCTCCGGCAGATCGTCGGCGACGCCGGCGGGATGGACCTCATCCAGCCGATGCCGTACACCGCGCTCCAGGCGATGCTCGACGGGTTCGCTCCCAAGGGCTGGCTGAACTACCACCGCGGCCAGCACCTCTCCGCGCTGAGCGACGAGATCATCGAGCCGTTCCTCGCGGTCGGGCAGAGCATCCACTCACCGATGACCCAGGGCATCATCTTCCACCACGGCGGTGCGGTCAGCCGGGTCCCCGAGGACGCCACCGCGGCAGGCAACCGGGCGGCGGAGTACATGGGCCACCCGATCGCCTGCTGGTCGACGCCGGACCAGACCGACTACGAGATGGACTGGGTACGTCGGTTCTCCGCGGCGATCGCGCCCGCGGCCACGGGGGGCACCTACCTGAACTTCGAGCCGGGCACGTCGATGAGCGACCTCAAGGCCGGCTTCGGGGAGGAGAAGCTCACGCGGCTCGTCGCGTTGAAGGACGAGTGGGACCCGACCAACATGTTCCGGTCCAACCACAACGTCCCGCCGACCGGCTGGTCGGACGTGAAGATCCCACGGCAGTCCCGCTAGCTCGCCTGTCGCCGGGTTGCCCCGGTCCGCGATCGCACCAGTTGATCAGCTGTTGCTCGACGGAGCGTGGTGGTGCCGCTGCCCGGGCGTTGCCTCGCTGCACGGGCTGCGTCTCGCGTCCCGGACGTTGCCTCGCTGCACGGGAAGCGTCTCGCTGCACGGGCGTTGCCTCGCTGCACGGGCATCGCCTATTGGCGCCTGCTGAACCGGACCCCGCCGTGGGGCATCCGCTTCATGTTCCACGAGTCCGGGTGGTCGGCCATGTGGTGGTGCGGCGGGCAGAGCGGGATCCCGCGCCGCAGGTCGGTCCGGCCGCCCTGGTGCCACGGGTCGAGGTGGTGGGCCTCGGTCCACGCGGGCGGCCGGTCGCAGTTGACCGCCGCGCAGCCGCCGTACCGGTGCGCCAGCGCGATGCGCTGTGCCTTGGAGAACAGCCGACGCTCACGCCCGAGGTCGAGCGGCACGGAGTCCCCGTCGAGCACCATCGGGATCAGCCCGGCCCGGCAGGCGAGCCGCCGCGCCTCGCGGGCGCTGATGCGCGTGCCGGTGTCGAGCCCGGCCACGCCGATCCCCGACAGCAGCTGGTCGAGGCCGATGGTGACCACGATGGTGAACGGGCTACCGCCCTGGGTCGGGAGCTTGTCGACCGCCAGGTGGCTCTCCACCAGCTCCATGAGCCCGTGGCCGAGCAGCGTGCGGTAGTCGAGCTTCCTGCCGGTCGCCGGGTCGAGCCGCCCCTCCCCCAGCCGTCGCGGCGAGGTCAGCGACTGCAGCGCCTTCTTCAGGATCTCGGCATGCAGCGTGGGCAGCCGGAACCGGCCGTCGACGGTGCCGTCGCCGTTGTCGTGCGTCGAGAGGTAGGCCCGACGCCGGGCGAGCTCCTCCTCGCGCGCGAGACGCTCCCCCTCTGCCTGGTCGGCAGCCTCCGGACAGACCACCTCGAAGAGCCGCTTGCCGAGCCTGCGGAGCATGGCCGCGTCGAACTCGCCGGCCAGGTCGAGCAGGTGCGACTCCGCCCGCGCGTGGGTCCCTTCGGGGAGGTCGTCGTGCTCGTCGGTCAGCCGTCCGACCGCGTCGACCACCACACCGGCCTGCTCGCGGTCGATGCGCCCCTCTGCGAGGGCGGCACGGGTGGCCGCGAACTCGTCGTCCAGGGCCAGTGCCAGCCTCACCTGCCGTGAGCAGTGAGCCCGCGTGCGTCGCGTCTCGTGCGCCAGCCAGGCGCCTGTCGACGTCGCGCCGGAGTCGGCGCCGACCTCGTTCCGGTCGGCCGCCGCGAGCACGCGCAGCTGGAGGTCGGCGAGCCGCGACTCGACACGGTGCAGCACCCGCAGCGTCTCGCGCTGCTCGTCGGCGCTCATTGCCCAGGTCGGCGTCTCACGCACCCGGTCGAAGGCGGCCTCCAACGCCCGCGCGAGCCCGAGCACCCGGTGCGGCGCGTCGCCGCTGGGCGCTTCGGGCTCGTGTCGATCGGTCATGGAACCAATCTAGGCGTGCTTCTCGACGCTTTTCGAAAGTATCTTCGCACTCGTGGAGGACCCACGCCTGAGTCTGTCTGTGGACGAAACCTGGCTGGCGCTCGGTCCTGAGCGCCCGGCTCGGCCGCGATGTGTACCCTCCACACCGACCTGTCCCCGCTCGCCGCTACGCTCGGCGACGTCGGTGACGCACCCGCGGGACCGGCCGGGTCCAGAGCATCGCCGCCCACGCGCGGCGACCCGACGCTCGACCTGGTCGAGACGCTCGGGCACATCGACCTGCGAACGGCGCAGCCGACCTCCGCCGTGGTGCTCCGGTCCGCATCAGAAGGCAGTAGGTCCGCACCTGAAGGCACTCGAGCCCACCGGGAAGGCACCCTGCGGATCACCTGCCAGGCGTGCGGCTGGTGGCAGGCGCGTCCGACGATCGCCCTGGCCTGCCGCAGCCGCGACGCCCATGCCTGCGGCTTCACGGAGGAGAACGTCTACGCCGACGCCCGCACGATCCGGCTGCTGCTGTGGGCCGAGCGCGAGCTGGGGCTTCCGCGGGTGTCGACCCCGGCGCCGGCGGCGTTCGTGCTGCGGCTGCGCGAGCTGGCCGCGCAGCACCGCGCCGACGGCCTCGACCGCGACGAGATGCGCGCCCTCCTCCGACGCGAGTTCCCGGACCAGTGGCCGGAGTGAGCAGAGGTGCGGCCGTCAGCCGTGAGGGGTGGCGGCCGGCTCGAAGCCCGCGAGCATCTCCTCGAGCGCACGCTGGTCGGGGCCGACCCACGGGTCGGCCATCGGCGCCACGGAGAGCATGTCCAGGCACTCCGAGATCCGGTCGACCGCCGGCGGCAGGTGCGAGCTGAGGATCACCTCGGGTTCCATCTCCCGCAGCGGGTCCACGGTCTTCATGTACGCGTTCTGGTCGGTGACGTGGATCCACGGGCTGTCGACGGTGGCCCAGAGCAGCTGCCCGGACCGGAGGTCGCCGGACGGCACGTCACGGACGTCGCTCGCCTCGGCGAGGTCCGCGCTCGACATCGGTGCCCCGAAGCAGTCGGACGCGACACAAGTCCGCGAGCGGGGGTCGAAGAATCCGACCGTCGCCGGGCTGTCGAACAGCGGCGGCCGGAAGGCGGTCAGCGTCCGGTCCCCGACGTCGAGCGTCTGGCCGGGGTTGATCAGGAACAGCCGGTCCATCGGCAGCGGCCGGTACGTCGTCATGATCCCCACGCTCAGGAAGGTGGTGACCACGCGCGCCTGCGGCGCAGCCTCGAGCAGCTCGAAGATCGCCCCCGTGTGGTCCCGGTCGGGGTGGGTCAGCCAGATCCAGCGGACGTCCTTCGGGTCGATGACCGAGCCGAGCACGTCCATGAACCCGCGGTCGGGAATGCTCACCCCCGTGTCCACCACGACCGGCTGCTCGGCATGGAGCACGAACGCGTTGATCGGCAGGTACCCGATGGTGGGGACGGGGAGGTGGTCGTTGATGACGGTGAGGTCGGAGTTGATGCGGTGAGTCTGCACGACGGCTCCTTGGATCCAGAGGGACTGCGGCGGATCGTGGGTGCGCGACGTCGGTCCTGCGGTGACACCGGTGCTCTCTCCACGATCCACAGCCCTCCGGGACAGGTCAACGCCTGCGCCGAACAACCCGAGCATCCCCGGCGGCGACTAGACAGACGGCGGGTGACAAGGACCTCGACGCGGGGCCGTTTCGACCGCGTCCTCAGCGGGAACCCTTCCGGTGTCGTTCGAGAGATGTATCTGGAGGGTTCGGTGTACTTCGCCAGCTTCATGCCGTGTGCCGAGTGCGGGGAGTCCGTCGAGACCGCGAGGACCGACTTCCACACCTGCAACCCGGAGCGACGGCTGGAGTACCAGATGCTCGCCCTGCGCGGCCAGGTCCTCGCGTTCGAGACGCTCTTCCGCGTGTACCTGATGGGCAACAAGGGCCGGTTCGAGACCTGGATGGCCGCCCGCGACGTACGACGGGCCGCCTAGGCGACCGACGGCCCGCGCGCAGGGGCACACGCCGCGCCGCCCCCACGGACCAGCGCGCCGTCAGCGTGCCGCAGTGCGTCCGAGGCTGACCAGCGTGTGGGCCAGTCCGGCCGACGGCGACCCCGCGCGGCACGTGAGCTGCCGCGGAGCCCCGCGTGAGGTGTGCACGACAACTTCCCAGTCCTCCCCCTCCACCGCGAAGACCACTCGCGTCTCGGCGCCGTCGCGAGCACGGCTCCGCACCGCCAGCGGCTCCACCGTCGTCACGTCGAGCCGGCGCCGCAGGTACACCTCCGCGGCCTGCACCGCGAACGGGTACGACGACCTCCCCCGCAGGTGCTCGAGGTCGAGCCGGCCGGCGAGGTGCGCCTGCACGAGGCCCGCCGCGTCCGCCGGCCCGAGCCGGCCGTAGTAGAGGCCGTGCGGGAGCACGAGCAGGTTGGCCGCGAACCGGTCGCCCCCGATGTGGGAGACCTCCCAGGTGGCCTCCGGGGCGACCTCCCCCATCGCCGCGCACAGCGGCCGCCCGCGCTCCGCGCAGCAGGCGTCGTGCCGCCCGTGGGTGCACACGAGGAACAGCGGCTCGTCGTACGGCGCCAGTCCCGGCGACCGCCCCTCGCCGAGCCCGACCAGCTCGAGGTCGAGGAGGTCGCGGACGTCGGCGAGCTCGGTGGTCCCCACCCAGGGCCGTGCGGGGTCGGCGTAGGCGGCGAACACCCGCGTCGTCGCCGGACGCGCGCCGCCGTGGCGCCGGACCAGCAGCGGCCGGACCCGGTGCCGCGACTCCAGCTCGCCCAGCCGCGCCTTCACGTCGTCGGGGAGCCGGCTGTCGCGCACGGCGTCGACGCCCCACGGCCCGGGCGCCTCCACCAGGAGGAACGCCCGGACCGTGGACGCGGTGCCGGCCAGCGGCTCGGCGGCCACCTCGCTCGCCGCCGCGCACCGGAAGGCGCCGGACAGGCCACCGGAGCCCGCGGCGGTGCCGCTCACCCGGCGATCCGGAGCAGACCCTCGCGCACCAGCCGGCGGACCAGCACCAGCCTGCTCTGCTCGTCGAGCCACGGCGCGAGATCGCGTACGCGCAGCGTGGGGTGGTCACGGACGAACGTCATCGGCTCCCGCAGGCGCGCCGGCATCCGCAGCGCCCGGTCGCCGAGGAGCACCTCGAACCCCTCCTCCCCCGGCCTGAGCACGCACGCGGCCGTCGGGCGCCGCTCCAGCAGCGTCTCGTCACCCAGGGCGTCGAGCCCGACCCGGTCGGTCAGCCCTCCGCGCAGGGCGGGCGTGCGCTCCCGCAGGAACGCCGCGGCCCGCTCGTCGGCGACGACGGCGGCGTCCACGGAACGCATCCCGTCCGCGTACGACGCGAGCTGCTCGGCGAGCTGCTCCGCGAGGACGGCGGGGTCGTCGAGGTAGCCCGCCGGCAGCGGCGCGTCGTACCTCTCGTCGGCGAGCACCCGGTCGGTGACCGACCGCAGCACCTGGCGCCAGGTGAGCCGGTTGATCCCGACCGTGACGTGCAGCGAGGTCTGCTCCTGGCTGCGCGCGGAGTGCGGGGTGCCGGTGGGCAGGTACATGCTCAGCCCCGGCTCGAGCAACACCTCTCGCTCCTCGCCGCCCTCGACGATCTCCCACTGCTTGCGGCCGTGGGTCTGGAACACGAAGACGTCGTGGGTGTCGCTGTGCCGCGCGAACCCCTGCGACCCGGGCGGGGTGAGGTAGGCGTTGGCCTGGCACGGGTGGCCGAGCGCCAGCTCCAGCTCGCGGACCAGCCGCGTGAGCGGTGGCCAGTAGCGGTGCAGCCCCTGGAGGACGACGGTCGCGCCGTCGTCGAAGTGGTCCAGCACCTTGCGGGCGTCGACGAGCCCGGTGAGCGGTGACCCGGCCATCGTCGCCGACCGGGTGAACCGGCTCGACGGCAGGACCGAGCCGTGCTTCACCACGCGCAGCGCCGGCGTCCGCAGCGCGACGCTGGTCAGCAGGTGGTCGACGTCGTCGAGGGACAGCAGCCCGACCAGGTCGGCCGGGTCCGTGTAATGGATGTGCACGTGCGACGCCCAGACCTTCGCGCGGAAGGTCTGGGCGTCGCCGCTGAGCAGCTCGAGTGCGTCCACGGCGTCGGCTGGCTCAGGCGTCGGTGCCGTCGGCGTCGCCGCCGTCGGTGCTGTCACCGTCCGTGACATCGGTGCTGTCACCGTCGGACGCGTCCGTGCTGTCGCCGTCCGTGACGTCCGTGCTGTCGCCGTCGGTGCTGTCGCCGTCGGTCCCGTCCGCGTCGGCGGTGTCGGTGCCGTCGGCGTCCTGGTCACCGATCATCTCGCCGGCGGCCGGCGGGGCGCCGATGGTCTCGATGTCCTCGTCCTTCACCGGCTCGTTCGGGGTCGTGGTCATAGACGCTCCTCTCGGGTGGTGGCGCTCGGCTGCGCCGACTGGCGGGCACGTACCCAGGACACGTCACTCGATGCGCGCGACGGGTGTCCCCTGCGGGACCGCGGCCTCCTCCTCGACGAGCAGGTGCACCACCCCGGCCGAGGGCGCGAGCACCTCCGCGGACACCTTGTCGACCTGCACCTCCGCGAGAAGCTGGTCGGCGGTGACGGCGGAGCCCTCGGTCACGAACCAGGTGGCGAGGACCCCCTCCGCGTCCGGGTTCTCCTCCGAGAGCGCCGGGAAGAGGACGTCGGTCATCTGCCCATCGCCGTACGGACGGCCCGCTCGATGCGGTCGTGCCGCGGGAGTACGGCGTGCTCCAGGTCGTGTGCGTACGGGATCGGGACGTCGGGCACCGCGATCCGCTGCGGAGGCACGCGCAGCAGCGTGGGGTCACGGTCGGTGACGCTCGCGACGACCTCCGCCGAGACGCCGAACGACAGGTAGTCCTCGTCGACGACGACGAGCCGGCCGGTCTTGGCCACCGAGGCGACGATCGCGTCGCGGTCCAGCGGGACCAGGCTGCGCAGGTCGACCACCTCCACGTCGATCCCCTGCGGCGCGAGGGACTCGGCGACGTCGAGGGCGTGGTGCACCGACAGGGACAGGGTGACCACCGTGACGTCGCTGCCCTCCCGGGCCACCCGGGCCTCGCCGATGGGCACCGTGTGCTCGCCGTCGGGGACCTCGTCGATGCTGCGGGGGTTCTTCACCATCCAGGGCAGTCCCATCACGCCCTTGTGGAAGATGTAGACGACCGGGTTGTCGTCGCGGATCGCCGAGGTCATCAGCCCCTTGGCGTCGGCCGGGGTGCTGGGCACGACGACCTTCATCCCGGGCAGGTGGGCGAAGGTGCCCCACAGGCACTGGGAGTGCTGCGCGCCGTCGGAGTAGCCGCCGCCGGCCGCCATGGTGAGCACCATGGGCACCTTCACGTTGCCCCCGGACTCGAAGTGGATCTTCGCCATGTGGTTGTAGATCTGGTCCAGGCACACGCCCATGAAGTCGGTGAACATCACCTCGACGATCGGACGCATCCCCTCCACCGCGGCGCCGATGCCCAGGCCGATGAAGGCGGTCTCCGAGATCGGGGTGTCGATGATCCGTTGGGGCCCGAACCGCTCGAGCAGCCCGGTGGTGGAGCTGAAGATGCCGCCGTACGCGCCGACGTCCTCGCCCAGGTAGAAGACCGACGGGTCACGCTCCATCTCCTGCGCGATGGCCTCGACCATCGCCTTGGAGGTGGTGAGCCTGCGGGTGGCCTGGGGCGCTTCGGTGATCGTCATCGGAGGGCTCCTTCGGTGAAGACGTACGCGGTGGCGTCGGCGGGGTCGGGGATCGCGCTGCTCCTGGCGAACTCGACCGCGTCCTCGACGCGCCTGCTCGCGTCGGCCTTGGCCTGCGCCACCTTCTCGTCGTCGAGCACCCCGGCCTTGCGCAGGACCTCCTCGTAGCGCGGGATCGGGTCCCGCTCCGCCACGTCCGCGAGGTCCGTCCGGTAGCCCTGGGCGTCGCCCTCGAAGTGGCCCCACATCCGTAGCGTGTGGACCTCGATCAGCGAGGGTCCGTCGCCGGCGCGGGCGCGTGCGACGGCCCGCCTCGCCGCGTCGTACACCGCCTCCACGTCGTTCTCGACCCGCTCGCCCGGGATGCCGTACGCCGCCGCGCGGTCCGCGTTCGAGCCGATCGCGGTGGCGGCGTCGCGCGGGACGGAGATGCCCCAGTCGTTGTCCTCGACCACGAACACGACGGGCAGCGACCACCGCGCCGCGAGGTTCAGCGACTCGTGGAAGGCGCCCTGGTTGGCCGCGCCCTCGCCGGTCACGGCCACCGCGATCCGGTCGGTCCCCCGGCGCTGGAAGGCGAACGCCTGGCCGAGCGCCGGCGGGTACCCCTCCGCGATGATGCCCGAGCACGAGAAGTGGGTCGCGGGGTCGAACAGGTGCATGTGGCCGCCGCGGCCCCGACCGAGGCCGGTCTCGCGTCCGAAGATCTCCGCGGTCATCTTCCGCAGGTCGACGCCGTGCGCGACCGCGAGGTGGTGCGGCCGGTGGGTCGCGGTCACCGCGTCGTCGGTGGTCAGGTGCGCGCAGACACCGGCCGCGACGGGCTCCTGCCCGGCGGACAGGTGCATCTCGCCGGGGACCAGCCCCTTGCCGATGTCGAAGCCCGGCCCCTTGTCCGCGTGGTACTCCCGGAGGATCGCCTCCTCGTAGGTGCGGCTCAGCACCATGGTCCGGTACAGCCCGAGTCGTACGGCGGCCTCCGGGACCTCACCGCGACGGCTCTGCTGGGGAATCGACGTCGATGCTGCCTCTGTCGTCATGCGTCCTCCAAAGCAGGGATCCTCCTGCGAACGTAGGCACGCGCCCCGGCGCCGGACAGGGTCCTAGGTCCCGCGCGCCGTGGCCCGTCCAACCACCTCGCGGACCCGCCGTACGGCGATGTACGCGACGTTTCCGGACGTACGGCGTCCTACCGGACCGCCGCGCCGAACGCCGCCGCCGCCGCGACGAGGGAGGCCGCGAGCCGGACCCGGTCCGCCCGGACGAGCACGGTGAGGTCCCGCTCCCCACGCCCCGCGCCCAGCCGCCCGTGGGCGGGGGCGGCCACGGCGGCCGTCGTCAGCATCGCCAGCGCGCTCGCGGCCACGGCGACCGCGGTCGACGGCTGCCACCCGCCCGCCACGAGCACCCAGCCGCACGCGGCGACGACCGCCGCGTAGACCCCCACCACGAGCGGGGTGATCCGCCGGCTGTGCGCCGTGTGGTGCCGGGTCCACTCCTCGACCGGCACCTCGGCGAACGCCGGGTAGACGAGCGCGGTCACCACGAGCTGGAAGCCGGCGTGGAGCGCGGTGGCCGCCACCAGGGCGGTCTCGGCCGCGGTGCTCATCGGCCCGGGCCCACGCCCGGGTCAGCGCCGCCCGGGTCCGCGACGCCCGGGTCCGCGGCGCCCGGGTCCACGACGCGGGCCCCGCGCGCGGCCGGCGGCAGCAGGCTGGGATCTCCCGCCACCCGCGGAAGCCCGACGGGCACCAGCTCACGGAGCAGCGCCACCTGCTCCACGCACCACGGCGAGACCTCGCGACGGCCGGCGAGCACGCCGTCGCGGAACGCCTCCCACGGCTCCCACGCGACGGCCTCGACCTCGTTCGGTGCGGCCCGCACCTCGTCCGCGGTGACCGCGGTGAACACCGGGCACATCTCGTTCTCGCGGACCCCGTCGGCCATCACGGCCTCGTACCGGAAGGCGGGCAGCGCCAACCGCAGGTCGGACACCGCGATGCCGAGCTCCTGGCGGGCGCGCCGCACCACGGCGTCGGCGAGGTCCTCCCCCGGGGCAGGGTGGCCGCACACGCTGTTGGTCCACACCCCGGGCCAGGTCGGCTTGTGCAGCGCCCGCTGGGTGACGAGCACCGAGCCCTGCGGGTCGAAGACGTAGCAGGAGAACGCCAGGTGCAACGGCGTGCTCGCGTGGTGCACGGCGCGCTTGGCGGCCGTCCCGACCGCGTTCCCCGCCTCGTCGAGGAGGACCACCAGCTCGGGCGTCATGCCGGCCTCGCGAGCGCGTCGACCGTGGTCTGGAACAGCCCGGGCAGGGCCGAGGCGGCCGGCACGATCCCGCGCCGGAGCGGCGCCACCCGGGACACCCCGAGCAGGGACGCGGTGAGCACCCGGTAGCGCCAGGTCACCCGCCGCCACGCCGCCTCGTAGCGCTCGGGGTCGTCCGCCGCGACCGCGGCCACGGCGGCGCGGGCCTGGGCGAGGCCGAGGGCGACGCCCTCCCCGGTCAGCGCGTCCACGTAGCCCGCGGCGTCGCCCACCAGCAGCACCCGGCCGGCGACGCGGCGCGACGACCGCTGCCGCAGCGGTCCGGCGCCTAGCACCGCCGTGGTCCGCCGCCCCTCGACCCGCGTCCGGAGCGCCGGGAAGTCCGCGAGCTGTTCGGTGAACGGCCGGCGCGCGGTGGTCAGCAGCGCGATGCCGACCAGGTCCCGGGAGACCGGGGTGACGTAGGCCTCCGCGGTGGACGACCAGTGCACCTCGACGTGGGACGTCCAGGGCGCCCGCTCCACGTGGGCGCGCAGGCCGTACCGGCGGACCGTCGCCGGGCGCCCCTCGAGCCCGAGCAGCCGCCGGGTCGGGGAGTGCAGGCCGTCGGCGGCGACGAGGTACCGCGCGGGGACCCCGTCGACGAGCACGTCGTGCTCCCGCTGCACGACCTCGGTCACCGGCCGCCGGACGATCGCGACGCCCGCCTCCACGACGGCGGCCCGCAGCGCGGCGTGCAGGGCGGTCCGTCGTACGCCGCGGCCCTCGCCGTCGCGGAAGTCCGCCTGCGCCGCGGCCTCCCCGGCCACGTAGCGGATGCCCGCGAGCGGGTGCCCCGGCGGGTCGACGCCCAGCTCCCGGAGGGCCGTGACGGCACCGGGCATCAGCCCCTCGCCGCACGCCTTGTCGATCACCTCCCCGCGCGGCTCCCAGACGGTCACCTCGAGCCCGGCCCGGGCGGCGTACAGCGCCGCCGCGAGCCCCGCGGGACCTCCCCCACCGACGAGCAGGTCGGTCACGACGCCACCCCGGCCGGGCTGCTCCCGGCCACCGACCGGAGCGCGGCGTCCTCGACCCGGATCCGCACCGTGAGCAGCGCGGCGTTGGCGAGCGTGAAGACGAGGGCGGTCACCCACGCGGAATGCACGAGCGGCAGTGCGAGACCCTCGACCACGACGGCCACGTAGTTGGGGTGGGAGAACCACCGGTACGGCCCGCGGCTGACCAGCGGCAGGCCGGGTACGACGATCACCCGGGTGTTCCACTGCCGGCCCAGCGTCGTGATGCACCACCAGCGCAGCGCCTGCGCGGCGCCGACGGCGAGCAGCATGACCACCGCCAGGGCCGGGACGACGTCGGGTCGGAGGACCCACACCTCCACCAGGGCGCCCACCAGCAGCGCGGTGTGCAGGACGACCATCACGGCGTAGTGCCGCCGGCCGCTCTCGACACCGCCGCGCTCCAGGCTCCAGGCCGCGTTGCGCTTCGAGACGACCAGCTCGGCGACCCGTTCCAGCCCGACCAGCAGCACCAGGCCGGTGAACAGGACCTCGCTGCTCACGACGACACCTCGGGAGCGCGGTCCTCCGGCGCGCGGAGCAGGACGAGCTCGGAGCAGAAGCCCGGCCCCATCGCGATCATCAGCCCGTAGGAGCCGGGCCGCGGCGGCCGGTCGCGCAACGTGTCGGCCAGGACGTGCAGCACCGACGCCGAGGACAGGTTCCCGACCCGGGCCAGCGAGTCCCAGGTGACCTGCAGCGCCGAGCGCTCGACCTTCAGCGCCGCCTGGAGCGCCTCGAGCACCTTCGGCCCGCCGGGATGCGCGACCCACCACTCGACGTCCTCGCGGCGCAGGCCGTGGTCGACGAGGAACTCCTCGACGTCGCCGCCGACGTAGGTCTCGACGAGCTCGGGCACCTGCGCATCGAGCACGATGCGCAGGCCGGTCGCCCCGACGTCCCATCCCATCGCCCGCTCGCTGTCCGGGTAGAGGCGGCTGCGGCTGGCCAGCACCTCGGGCCGGGGCGCCCCCTGCGCGGCCCCGGCCTGTGGGTCCGCCGCCGCGTGCGCGCGGGCGCGTCGCTCGCCGACCGCGACCACCGCCGCGGCCCCGTCGCCGAACAGCCCGCTGGCGATCAGGTTCGGCATTGAGCTGTCGTTCCTCTGCAGGGTCAGCGAGCAGAGCTCGACCGACATCAGCACTGCCACGTGGTCCGGGTGCCCGACGAGGTAGTCGTTCAGCCGGGCCACCCCGGCCGCCCCCGCGACGCAGCCGAGGCCGACGAGCGGCACGCGGACCACGTCCGGGCGCATCCCGGTCACGGCGGCGACCCGCGCGTCCAGGGACGGGACGGCGAGCCCGGTGACCGTGGCGGAGACGACCACGTCCACGTCCTGCGGGGTCAGTCCCGCGGCGTGCAGGGCGTCGGTGACGGCCCGCGCCCCCAACGTGACCCCGGCGGCGATGAAGGCGTCGTTGGCCTCGCCGAAGTCGGCCAGCGCGCTGTAGCGCTCCAGGGGCAGCGCGAGGTGCCGGTGGTGGACGCCGGCGTTGCCGTGCAGGCGCCGGACCAGCTCGCGGTTGACCTCCGCCTCCAGCAGCACCTCGGTGAAGGCTGCGGTGATCTCGCCCTGCGAGTACCGGTGGTCGGTCAGCGCCCCGCGCACGGAAAGGATCTGCATGTTCCCGGTTACCCCCGCTCCTTCGCCGCATGTACGAGCCGCCCGCCGGCCGCGTGGAGCAGCCCCCCGACGACCGCCGGCGTGATCCGCCCGCGGCCCAGGCCCAGCTCGACCAGGTCGTCGAACACGCGCTGGTCCCGCGACGCCGCGAGCATGCCAGCCTCCAGCACCCGCCCCGACCTGGCAAGGCCTCCCGCGAGCGCGGTGTGCCGCAGGTGGCCGGCCAGCAGGGAGCGGACCGCCCGCCGGTACGCGCGGCCGGCGTCGGCGCCGTCGCCGTGGGCCAACGCCTCCGCTGCCGTCCGGCCCGCGGCCAGGCCCGTCGCCACCGCGTAGTAGATGCCCTCGCCGGTCAGCGGGTTGACCAGTCCCGCGGCGTCGCCGGCGAGAAGCACCCGGCCGTCCGGGTGCGCCCACCGCGCGGGTGACAGCGGCAGGTGGTGACCCCGCCATCCGGTCGCCCCGGCGATGGACCCGGGCAGCAGGTCCTCCAGCCGGGCGACCAGCGAGGACCGCGTCGGCTGGGGCCGGTCCGGCGAGAGCAGCTCCCCGTAGCCCACGTTCGCGAGCCCGTCCCCGCGGTCGAAGGACCAGGCGTACGCCGGCGCGCGGCCGCTGCCGAAGGCGATCACCTGCTCGCCTTCGCGTCCCGGGACCACCGGCGCGTAGGCGCGCAACGCCAGCGCCGTCGACGTCCGCCGCGCGCCCGTGCTCGCGCGGACCCGGGAGTGCGCGCCGTCCGCGCCGACCACGAGCCTGGCGGTGATGCTCCCGTCGAGACGGACACCCTGCCGCCCCACGGCGATGTCGCGGACCCGGTGCCGGAGCAGGTGCGCCCCGGCGTCGCACGCCGCGTCGACGAGCCGGGCGTCGAAGACCGAGCGCGGCACGACCCAGGCCGCCCGGCGCATGGTGCGGGCGACCGTGGCCCGCCCACGCTCGAGCCGCAGACGGGTGACAGGCACCCGGTCGTGGACCAGGCCCGTGACGCCGACCTCGGCGAGCAGGTCCAGGACGTGCGGTGCGATGCCGTCGCCGCAGGACTTGTCCCGGGGGAAGTCGGACCGGTCGACCAGCAGCACGGAGAGCCCGGGCCGTGCGTGCAGGGCCCCGAGCGCCGCGGCCGCGCCGGCCGGACCGGCGCCGACGACGGCCAGGTCCCAGACGCGCGGCGGGGTCACCGGCCCTACCCGGCCATCGTGATCATCGCGACGTTCACCAGCGCGATGCCCACGGCGGCCCGGAACGGCGTCCGGCCGGTGCCGCTGAACGCGGCGACCGCGAGCAGGAGGGTCACGCCGAGCGCGACCCAGGCGGCGGTGGCGGGGACACCGGGCGGTCCCAGCACCACGGCCAGGGAGCCGGTCACCAGGACGGCGGTGGCCGCCCGCTGCGACCTCCGGGCTCCGAGCCGGTGCGGGAGCCCCCTCACGCCGGTCGCGGCATCGTCGTCGAGGTCGGGCAGCACGTTGACGAAGTGCGCCCCCACCCCGAGGAGTCCGCCCGCCACGACCACCGGCCACGGCGGCAGGGCCGGCGGCTCGGCCGCGAGCGTCACGACCGCGGGCAGGCTCGCGAAGGCGACGGCGTAGGGCAGCCACGACCAGCGCGTGGACTTCAGCCCGAGGTTGTAGGCCAGCCCCGACCCGACGCAGGGACCGAGGTGCACGAGCCCGGCGGGCCAGCCCAGGGCGAGGGAGAGCACCACGCAGGCGGCCGCCGACGAGGACACCGCGGCGAGCGCGACCGGACGCGGTAGCTCCCCGGTGGCCAGCGGCTTGTCCGTACGGCCGACCTGCCGGTCGCGCCGTGCGTCGACGAGGTCGTTCGACCACCCGATGGTCAGCTGCCCGGTCAGCACCGCCAGGACCACCAGCACCCACGTCGCCGGGCCGACGTCTGCCGCGGCGGCGAGGAGGGCGGCCACGACCGTGACCGCGACGGTCGGCCCGAGGTGGGCGGCCCGGAGCAGCGCGGTCGTGTTCACCCTTGGCAGGATGTCAGCCGAACAGGCGACCAGCCAGTCCCCTCCGTACCTCGGAGGCGCCCGCCTCGCTACGCCGAGGACGCGTCGGCGACCGCACCCCGGATCGCGTCGACCATGAGGAGGACGTCGTCCTCGGTCGCCACCAACGGGGGCGCGAGCCGGATCGTGGAGCCGTGGGTGTTCTTGGCCAGCACGCCGCGCCGCAGCAGCGCCTCGCACAGCTCCCGTCCCGTCACCAGCGCCGGGTCGACGTCCACCCCGGCCCACAGCCCGCGGCACCGGACGGCCAGCACGCCCTGCCCGACCAGCGACCTCAGCCCCTGTGCCATCACCGCGCCGAGCCGGGTGGACCGCTCCTGGAACTCCCCGGTGCGAAGCATCGCCACCACCTCGCGGCCGATCCTCGCCGCGAGCGGGTTGCCGCCGAAGGTGGAGCCGTGCGAGCCGGGCGTGATCACGTCGAGCACGCCGTGGTCGGCGGCGACCGCGGAGAGCGGGTACAGCCCGCCGGCGAGCGCCTTGCCGAGGATGTAGACGTCCGGGACGACGCCCTCGTGGTCGCAGGCGAAGGTCTCGCCGGTGCGGGCCAGGCCGGACTGGATCTCGTCGGCGACCATGAGCACGTTGCGCCGGTCGCAGAGTGCCCGGACCTCGCGCAGGTAACCGTCGGGCGGGATGATCACGCCCGCCTCACCCTGGATCGGCTCCAGCAGGACCGCGACCGTCGTCTCGTCGATCGCGTCCTCGATCGCGGCAGCGTCGCCGTACCGGACGACCCGGAAGCCCGGGGTGTACGGCGCGTAGTGGCGTCGGGCGACCTCGTCGGTGGAGAAGCTGATGATCGTCGTCGTCCGGCCGTGGAAGTTGCCCTCCATCACCACCATCGACGCGGTGTCCTCGGGGACGCCCTTGACCTCGTAGCCCCAGCGCCGGCTCACCTTGATCGCGGTCTCCACCCCCTCGGCGCCGCTGTTCATCGGCAGCACCAGGTCCTTGCCGGTGAGCGCGGCGAGGTCGCGGGCGAACGGACCGAGCTGGTCGTTGTAGAAGGCGCGGCTGGTCAGCGTGAGCCGGTCGAGCTGCTCGTGGGCGACGGCGAGCAGACGCGGGTGGCCGTGGCCGAAGTTCAGCGCCGAGTAGGAGGCCAGGCAGTCGAGGTAGCGCCGGCCCTCGACGTCGGTGACCCACGCGCCCTCGGCCGCGCTGAGCACGACCGGCAGCGGGTGGTAGTTGTGCGCTACCCGGCGCTCGGTCAGCTCGATGTGCGCTGCGGTGCCGCCGGACTCGAGGGCCGGCGTCAGGAGCGGCTCGCTCATGAGGTCATGCTGCCACCCGGCCGCGCGCCGCGTGCCCCGATCGGCCCGACCCGGCGCGCCCGGGTGACGGCGCCCGGCCCTGGCGCGGCGCCGACTTCATCCCGGCGAGGTGATGCGCGGCTCCGCCGCTCCCCGCAGGGTGAGCAAGGACGGTCGGGCAGCCGGTGGTCGGGCTTCGTGGTGAGGCCCGCCGCTGCCCTCCGACGTGGAGAGGATCGCGAGGATGTCTGACGTCAAGCTGGAGCGCAAGCAGTCGTTGTCCCGGGAGGAGGCGGCGGTCTGGCTCAAGGCGCTGTCCGAGGCGTTCGCGAAGGGCGGGCACGCGCAGCTGCCGCTCGGCCGCGCCACCGTCGACCTGCACATCCCGGACCGGGTCCAGGCGGAGTTCGAGGTCGAGGTCGAGGGTGACGAGGTCGAGGTCGAGGTCGAGTTCACCTGGTCCACCTCGCACCCGGCGGCCGGGCGTGAGGCGACGTCGACCCAGGACGCCGCGGCCGCAGTCACGCCTTGACCCTGCGGTCCGAGCGCGAGGGACTGTCCCGTCAGCGATGGCTGGCACGGCTTGTCTTCGCGCTCCTCGGTGTCTCGCTCGCGCTGCTCCTCGCGTTCACCTCGCGCGCGGACGGTCGCCTGCTCCTCGCTGCGGCCCTCGGCCTGGTCGTGGTCGTCGCGGCGACGTACTGGTTCCTCTCCCGCCGCGGGCTGGTGCGCTGGCTGGCCCTGGCGCTCATCGTCCTCACGCCGCTGGTCGTCATCGCGATCTTCGTCGCGGCCGGCCTGCTCGTGCTGACGGTCGTCCTGCTCGCCCTGCTGGCGGGTGTCGTCCTCGCCGGACGGGCCGCGCTCGCGCCGGACAACCGGCAGACCCCGATGCCGGAGCACGTGGTCCCGCCGCCGCGTCGCTCGTTCCTGATCATGAACCCCCGCTCGGGCGGCGGAAAGGTCGGTCGCTTCGGGCTGAAGGAGAAGGCCGAGGCGCTGGGCGCCGAGGTCGCCCTGCTCGGGCCGGACTCGGTCGACGTACGGACCCTCGCCGAGGACGCCGTGGCCCGGGGCGCGGACCTGCTCGGGGTCGCCGGCGGGGACGGCACGCAGGCGCTCGTCGCCGGCGTGGCCGCCGAGCACGACCTGCCCTTCCTCGTGGTCAGTGCCGGCACCCGGAACCACTTCGCGCTCGACCTCGGGCTCGACCGCGACGACCCGTCCACGTGCCTGGCCGCGCTCACCGAGGACGCCGTCGAGCTGCACGTGGACCTCGGCACGGTCGGTGGCCGCACCTTCGTGAACAACGCGTCGTTCGGCGCGTACGCCACGGTGGTGCAGAGCCCGGCGTACCGCGACGACAAGAGGCGGACGACGCTGCGGATCCTCCCCGACCTGATCAGCGCGCACGCCGAGCCCCGCCTCACCGCGCGCGCGGACGGGGTCGTCGTGGAGCAACCCCAGGCAGTGCTGGTCAGCGACAACCCGTACGGCCTGGGCGACGTGGCCGGGATGGGGCGCCGGGCCCGGCTCGACGGTGGGCTGCTCGGCATGGTCGCGGTCACCGTCGACAACGCCGTGCACGCGGTCGGTCTGCTGCGCGGCGGCAGCGACCGCGGACTGATCTCGGTGGCGGCCGCGGAGGTCGTCGTCGAGGCGGACACCCCGCAGATCCCGGTCGCCGTCGACGGCGAGGCGCTCGTCCTGCCGACCCCGGTGCGCTGCACGGTGCGCCCCCGGGCGCTCCGGGTCCGGGTGCCCCGCGACCGCCCGGGTGTGCCCCGGCACCGCCCCCCGTGGAGCTGGGTCCGGCTCCGCGAGCTCGCGTCGTTCTCCTCCCGGCGGTCGGTTCGGTGAGCGCGGCCGAGACGCTCCGGCAGGCGGGCCGGGAGCTCGTCGTCCTGGACCGCGCGGTGTACGACGCCGTGCACGCGACGCCCTCGCCGACCCTCGACCACGCCCTCGCCCGGATCTCGCACGCCGCCGACCACTCGCGGCTCTGGGTCTCGATCGCGCTGGGGATGAGCCTGCTCGGCGAGCGGCCACGTCGCGCCGCGCTCACCGGTCTCGCGGCGCTCGGAGCCACCTCGGCCATCGTGAACCTCGCGGTGAAGCCGGTGTTCCGGCGGGAGCGGCCGCTGCGCCTCGAGACCGTCCGCACCCACGTCGTCACGATGCCGCGGTCGGCGTCGTACCCGTCGGGCCACGCCGCCTCCGCGTTCGCGTTCTCCACGGCCGTGGGGACCGCCGTACCCCAGCTGGACTCGGCCCTCCGCGCGCTCGCCACCGTCGTCGCCTACTCACGGGTGCACACCGGGGTGCACTTCCCCGGGGACGTGGTCGCCGGCGCCACGATCGGGGCGGGCGTCGGCGCCGTGGTCCATCACCTCGCGGAGGGCCGGACGCTCGGTCACCTGGCGGCGTCGGTCGCCTCGGGGTCGCCCGTGCCCTCCGCCCCCGCGTCGCCCTCGGGGCCGGCGGTGTCCTTGGCGAAGGTGACCGACACGTGCTCGAAGCCCTTGTGGCGGGTGCTCTTCGCGGCGTCGGTGTAGACCCGCCGGTCGGCCTCGGTGAGGTCGACGTCGTCGGTGAACGGGGTGAGCAGCGAGCGCGGGTAGAGCCGCTTGGCGAGCACCACGTTGATCTCGATGCCGAGCACCGCCATCACCGCCGCCACGTAGAGCAGGGCGACCAGGCCGAGGACCAGGGCGAAGACGCCGTTCATGTCGCTCGCCCTGCTCAGCACCCGGGCGACGTAGATGCCGCCGAGGACCTGGAGCAGCTGCCACATCAGCGCCATCGCCACCGCCCCGGGGAGGACGACGCGCAGCGGGTGGTGCTCCGCGGTGGCGTGGCTCATCATCAGCGCGAGCACGAGGGCGCTGAGTGCCACCGCGGCCACCCGGAAGACCAGCCGCACGCTCAGGTCCACGTCGGTGCCGAAGACCTCCAGGTGGCTGGCCACGCTCGACAGCAGTGCCACGGCGAGGACCGCGAAGCCGGCCAGGACGAGCAGGAGGAAGCTGCGCACCCGGCTCACCACCGGGTTCAGCCGGCTGTTGCGCGGCACCGCCCAGGCCGCGTTGACCACGTTCTGCGCCGCCTGCCCCAGACCCACGACGCCGTACAGCGCGGCGAGCGAGCCGACCACCACGGCCGACGTGCTGCCCTGGAGTCCTTCGGGCCGGCCGAGCTGGGTGCCGACGATCGGGAACTGGCTGAGCGCCGAGGACAGGATGTCCCGCTCGAGCTCCTCGTTGCCCTGGAGCACGAAGCCGAGCACAGACGACGCGATCAGCAGCAGCGGGAAGATCGCGACGAAGGAGTAGTAGGTGATGATCGCGGCCAGGTAGTTGCCCTGGTCGTCGAAGAACTTGTAGACCACGGCCAACGGGGCCCCCACGACGCGGTGGCGTCGCTGGTAGTCGTCCGCGCGGTCGACGAGACCTGCCATACCTCGCACGGTACGGGCTCCGGGCGCCGGTGAGGTGGTTGTTCCCATGGTCGTCGCGGCGGCTCCGTGCCGGGACCTTCGGCCCTGTCGAGCCCCGGTCCCCCGTCGTACGTTCGACGCACGGGCACCCCCGGCGCGGGTCGGTGCCTCCAGGCTCCTCCCGCCGCGGCGGCCGGTGTCCCGACGACACCGCCACCTGCCCCGAGGAGGTCTTTCGATGACCGTCGAGCTCACCCACGACCTGGCCCAGGACCACGTCCTGGTGGACCGCTACACCGACATCGTCGGTCCCAGCAACGAGATGCTCGGCCCGGTCAAGGACGGGGGCCACATCGAGTACATCACCGTGCCCGGCTGCTGGGGTCCGATGATCACCCCGTCGATCCGCAGCGGCCACGAGGTGACGCTGCCGGTACGCGTGGACGGCGCGAAGGTCGGCGACGCGGTCGCGCTCTACATCGAGACGCTGGAGCAGACGTCACGTGCCACCACCTCGGGCACCCACGTCGGCGTGGAGGACCGGTTCATCAGCGACCCGTTCGTCGCGAACATCTGCCCGACCTGCCGGGACGACGGCCGCCACTTCCTCTACCCCGACACCTATCTCGACGGCATCGGCGAGTCCGCGGTGAAGTGCGCGACCTGTCACAGCGAGGTGATCCCGTTCCACATGATCGAGGGCTACACGATGGTCTTCGACGACCCGAAGGGCATCGGCGTCACGGTCGCGCCGGGCCGCGCCGAGGAGCTGGCCCGCGACGCCCGGGCGATGGTGGCGCTGACCGAGCACTCCACGCAGCACCCGATCGTGGCGCTCGGCCGGGCGGACCTGGTGGGCACGATGACCCGGTGCCGGATCTCCGCGGGCAACCTCGGCTCGATCCCCGCGATCGACCTGCCGAGCTCGCACAACTGCGGCGACTTCGGCGCGTTCCTGGTCGGCGCGGAGCACGAGTTCGCGGTCACCGAGGAGCAGCTCGAGATGCGCACCGACGTGCACATGGACGTCGACTCGGTGCGTCAGGGCAGCGTGGTGATCGTCCCCGTCAAGGTCGACGGCGCCGGCATCTACGCCGGGGACGTGCACGCGATGATCGGCGACGGCGAGGTCGCGGTGCACACCACCGACATCGGCGCCCGGCTCGTGGTCCGCGTCGACGTGATCAAGGGCCTGGAGCTCGACGGGCCGTTGCTGCTCCCGCCGGTCGAGGACCTGCCGTTCCTGGCCCGGCCGTTCACCGCGGACGAGGTCGCCCGCGGCCAGGCACTCGCCGCCGCGAACGCCACCTCGCTGGAGGGCCCGATGCTGCCGGTGCAGGTGCTCGGGTCCGGGCCGTTCCTCAACGCCGCCGTCGACAACGCGGTGGCCCGGGCGGCGAAGCTGTTCGAGATGACCGTGGACGAGGTGAAGAACCGGTCCACGATCTCCGGCGCGGTCGACATCGGCCGGCTGCCCGGGTTCGTGCAGCTGAGCCTCCTGGTGCCGCGGGAGCGCCTGGAACGGCTGGGCATCGACCACCTGGCGGAGGCGCAGTACGGCGAGCCCGCCGGCTGGTGAGGCGTCCCCGATGCGGGTCAGCGTCACGTTGAAGGGGCACCTGGCCGAGGGCCGGGCGCCGTACGACGAGCCGGTGACCCTCGCCGAGGGCGCGCGGACCGCCGACCTGCTCGCGGCGTGCGGCATCGACCCGCGCGCGTGCATCGTCGTGGTGAACGGGGTCGCGCTGACCCGCGGCGCACCGTTGTCGGACGGCGACCGCGCCCAGCTCTACCCCGCGCAGGCGGGCGGCTGAGCCTACCTGCGGCTCAGCGCGAGCGGCGCTGCAGCACCCGGTCGATCGCCGCGTCGAGCCCCGGTGGTTCGCTGCCGAGCTCGGCGACCACGGCCGCCCGGACGGCGCGACGCAGGTCGTCGGGCGACGCGTTCGCGGACCCGCCGGACGCCGGGTATGCGGGCCTCGCGGACGCCGGGGATGCGCTCGCGGCGGACCGCGTCGCGGACCTGGCGCCGCCGGCGCCCTCACGCTCGACGGCCACGCCCAGGTCGTTGGCCCGCTGGGCGGCCTCGTCGGTGAGCACGTCCCGGCCGCGCACCCGGATCGGCTGCCCGGCGTCCGCGGCGTCCTCGACGTCGTGCCGGGTGATGAACCGGCGGCGCTCGTGCCGGTCCCCGCGCTCACTCCCGGCCATCGATGCCCTCCAGCCCGGCGACCGCGGCGTTGCGCGCGGCCAGGATGTCGGACTCGGTCCCGGCCATCCAGAGCCGCCCGAAGACCCCGACCGAGGTGACGTGCATGAGGTTCACCGCCGCGGCCTTCTCCGCCTCGTTCGCGGCGAGGTTGATGTAGGCGGCGGGGGTGCACTCGATGACCAGCATCGTCTGGCCGGCGACCAGCATCATGCCGCGGGTGAACCGGTTGAGCAGCTGCGACTGGTAGGGGCTGACGTTCGTGATCACCTGCATCGAGGCGATCTGCGGCCGCTTGCGCTCGCCGACGTGCAGCCCCAGCTCGCCCAGCACGGCGTCGCCCGCCTGGAGCACCTCGGCCTGGGACTCCGAGTGCAGCTCGAACATGCCGAACTGCCGCTCGACGATCTGTGCGCCGGGCCGGGCCATGGTCGCCTTCACGGCGACGTCGACGACGCGGAACACGTGGTTTCCGGGGGCCATCTCGACGTACAGCGCGGCCATGCCCTCGATCGGCAGGTCACCCTGGGTCACGGTCCCCACGAAGGCGGCGTACTGCGGCTGCATCCGGTCGATGTAGCAGTACGCACGGAGCTCGAAGTCATCGGCCACGGCGGCACTTCTCCTCGTCATAGGGGGTCATCGGGACAGCTCCCGGGTGGGGGTGGGTCCGTACGCCGGCGCGGGGGCGGGAGCGCTCAGCGCGATCCCGAGCGGCGTGACGAACAGGGGCGACACGGGGACGACCGCCTCGCGGCGGAGGCTCTCCGAGACGACGTCGGCGAAGCCGGGGAACGTCACGCTCCCCCCGACCAGGCAGACCGGCGACGCCGGCCATCCGGCGGTGGCGCGGGCCACGATGCTGGCGACCTTCTCCATCACCGGGCGCACCAGCGGGAGGAGCCGGGACTGCTCCGCCGGGTCCAGCTTGAGCGCCTCGGCCTCCTCGAAGGAGATCCCGAGCGCACCGGCGACCACCAGGGTCAGGTGCGTCCCGCCGGTCGCCTCGTCGGCGGTGTGCACGACCTCGCCGTCCCGTACGACGGCGACCCCGGTCGTGCCTCCCCCGACGTCCACCACCACGCCGTCCCGGAGGCCGAGGACCGCGTTGGCGGCGGTGGGCTCGTCGACCAGGCCGCTGCACTCCAGGTCGGCGGCCTCGATCACGTGCCGGACGGCGCGCACCTCGCTCAGCGGTACGCCGGGCGGGTAGGCGCCGTGCGCGGAGCCGACGGTCGCGCCCAGCCGCGACTCGACCTCGCGCTTCAGCCGGCGGACCACGTCGATCGCGCCGAGGTAGTCGACGACGACCCCGTCGCGGACCACGTCCGCCCGTTCGTAGGCCACGGCGAGCGGGCGGTCCTCCTCGTCGAGCGCCACCAGGACCGTGTAGGCGGTGCCGAGGTCGACCCCGGCCCTGGCCACCACGGGCGCCTCGACGGGCGGACCGGACGTGCACGCCGCCTCCACCGCCGCCATGGTCTGCGCGAGCACGGACCCGTTCATGCCGCGCCTCCCCAGTCGGCCGGGTAGGTGACGTAGAGGAAGCGCGTCCACGACGGCGTCCCGAACGTGATCGAGGAACCCTTGGGCACCGCGATCACGTCACCGGGGTGCCCGACGACGGCCTGGTCGGCGGTGGTGATGTGCAGCTCCCCCTCGATCACGTACTCCACCTCGTCGTAGTCCAGCGTCCACGGGAAGCTCCCCTCCCGCAGGCTCATCACCCCGGCGGCCATCGGCAGCCCGTGCTCGGCGCCCACGACGTCGCGCAGCCGGACGTCCATCTCCGGCCGGTGCAGCTCCACCGGGAACGGCGCCAGCGGCATGGTGTGCACTCCCTTCACGTGCTGGAGCCGGGTGGTCCGCGGACGCGCCGGCCTCCCCCGGTCCCCGCCGGCGGGCCCGCCGCGGGGTTCGTCCGACACCACGACCCTCACCCCGCGCTCGCTCGCCACGTCGCGGGCCAGCGGCGTGAGCAGGTCTCCGGGCGCGACCACCAGCTCCGTCGCGCCCGTGAGCGCATGGCGGAGCACCTCGTCGGCGGTGTGGACCCGGCGGCTCATCGCGGTCTCCGGGGCTCAGCCGTCCGCTCGCCCGGTCACGTGGTGGTGGTCGCGGTCCCGGGATTCTGCCGGGGCAGGATGAACTCGACGTCGCCGTGCGGCCGCGGGATCACGTGCACGCTGACCAGGTCGCCGACCCGCTGGGCCGCGGCCGCGCCCGCGTCGGTGGCGGCCTTCACCGCACCGACGTCGCCGCGGACCATGACCGTCACGTAGCCGCCGCCGATCTGCTCCTTGCCGATCAGCGTGACGTTCGCTGCCTTGACCATTGCGTCGGCCGCCTCGATCGAGCCGACCAGGCCCCGCGTCTCGATCATGCCGAGCGCGATCATCTGGGGATTCGCCACTGGAGTGTCCTCTCACTGTGAAGCTGTTGCTGGGATGCTGCGGTTGTCGTGCGCCGGAGGGTCGGGTCCGCGCCCGGTGGCGGGCGGCCCGTGGTGGGGCATCTCATCGACCACCCCCCAGCTCCTGGAGCACCCGGCGGACGATCCGGTCCACCCGGTCGTCGCCCGCGCCGGCGGACGGTCCCGCGGTCGACGTACCGGACGCCGCGCCCGAGCGGGGCCGACCATCCTCCTGGCGGGGCGCCCCCCGGACGTCGGGTGCGTGCTCGTACGCCCCGGCGGGCGGGTCCTGCAGCGGGTAGGCGAGCCGCTTGACGTTCAGCAGGTGCGTCACCGTGATGTTGTCGCTGACCACCGCGCCGCCGATGCCGCCGGGCGCGAGCGTCATCGCCGGCATCACCCCGGTCGTGGCGCCGATCGCGCCGAGCGTGCCCCACGAGTTGACGACGATCCGGAAGGCCGGCTTCTCGATCCCGAAAGCGAGGATGACGTCCTCGTCGGTGGCGTGGATGACCAGCGAGTGCCCGTCGCCGCCGTACCGGAGCAGCTCGATCGAGCGTTCGCAGCCGGCGCGCCAGCCCTTCTCGACGTACCAGCCGAGCACCGTGGTCAGCTTCTCCGCGCTGAGCGGCTCCTCCCGGCCGACCCGGTCGAGCTCGGCCACCAGGATCCGGGCGTGGGCGGGGACGTCGATGCCGGCGAGTGCAGCGAGCTGCTGCGGGGTCTTGCCGACCGCGCGCGGGTTCATCCCCCCGCCGGGGTTGAACACGGTCCGGCCCAGGGCCTCCTTCTGAGCGGGGCTGACCCAGTACGCCCCGAGCCGCTCCATCTCGGCGCGCAGGGTGCCCGCGACCGGCTCGTCGGCGACGACCGACTGCTCGGTGGCGCAGATCGTGGAGCAGTCGAAGGCCTTGCTGTTCACGATCGCCTCGGCCGCCGCGAGCACGTCCGCGCTGCGGTCGACGTACACCGGGACGTTGCCGGGACCGACGCCGAGCGCGGGCTTGCCGGCGCTGTGGGCCGCGCGCACCATCGGCGTGCCACCGGTGGCCAGGATCAGCGAGGTGGCGTAGTGCCGCATCAGCTCCTGCGACCCGGGGAGGCTGACCTCCTGCATGCAGGCGACCAGGCCTTTGGGCATGCCGGCGCGCTCCCCCGCCTCGGCCATCAGCCGGACCGCCTCGTACGTGCTGCGCTTCGCCGACGGGTGCGGCCCGATGATGCAGCCGTTGCGCGCCTTGACCGAGATCAGCACCTTGTAGACCGCGGTGGAGTTGGGGTTGGTCGACGGGCACAGGCCGACGACCACACCGACCGGCCAGCCGATCTCGACGAGCCGCCGCTCCGGGTCGCGCCGCAGCACGCCGACCGTGGGGATGTCTTTGATCGACTCCCACACCGTCTTCGACGCGAACTCGATCTTGATCCGCTTGTGCCCGGCCACCCCGTAGCCGGTCTCCTCCTGCGCCATCTGGCCCAGCCGGGCGGCGTCGCGGAACACCGCGTCGGCCATCGCCGCGCAGATCCGGTCCACCTCGGCCTGCGAGGCGGAGGCGAACTCGCGCTGCGCGGTGCGGCAGGCCACCGCGAGCCGGCGCGCCTCCTGCACCGACCTCAGGTCGCTGTCGTACTCCTCCGGCATCGGTCACACCTCCCGCGGCATCGCCGCCACCTCGAGCACGGCGTCCCGGAACGCCCCGCAGGCCGCCACGACGGCGCTCTGCGGGCCGACCAGGTAGCCGCCTGAGAAGTTGGTCTCGGACGGCGGGGCGAACCACACCGCCAGCTCCACCTCGGCCGCCTTCAGCGCGGCGTCGAGGGCGTACGTCGCCTCCAGCGGCGGCGCGATCAGGTAGGCCATCGACGAGCCCTGCGCGACCTCCGCCTCCCGGCTCAGGTAGCTGCCCGTCCGGGAGATCGTGTGCGCGAAGAAGGCCAGGTCACCGGCCTCGTCGGCGGTGTGGAACCACGCCTCGTCCTGGGCGTAGGCGACGCAGGCCGCCAGACCCGCCCGCGCCTCGGCCGGGGAGGGGGCGGCGAGGATCCCGATGATCTCCCCGGACAGGGGCCCGGAGGCGTGCGCCGACCCCGCGTAGAAGCTGTGCGCGTAGACGACCTCGACGTCGGCCATCTTGGTCGCCTCGTCGAGGGAGACGTAGAGGCTGTCGTCGATGTCGCAGGTCACCAGCGCGATGCTCCGCTGGTCCTCGCGCAGGCCCAGCCGCGCGGCGAGGCCCCGGTCCACGTTGGGGATCACCCGGGCGGCCAGGATCGTCGGCTTGATCGGGTCCAGGACGGCCATCACCGGCTCCCGCTCTGCTTCAGGCGCAGCTCGACGCCGCTGGCCTGGTTCGCCACCACGTTCTTGGCGTGCTCGACCACGAAGGCGCCGGCCTCGAGCGGGTTGGTGCCGCCGTGTGCGGTGATCATGCAGATCACGTCGCGGTGCGCGTCGGACTTGCCCGTCTCGGGACGCCAGCCGGAGTAGACGCTCAGCGCGTCGGCGACGCCAAGGCCGGGGCGCTCGCCGATCAGCAGCAGCACCACGTCGGCCTGGATGATGTCGTTGAGGTCGTTGATGACGCCGACCCGGCAGTAGCGCACGAAGAATGGCGTGCCCAGGCTGAGTCCCGCGCTCTGCAGCCCCTGCTCGATGACCGGATAGATCTGCGGCAGGTTGTTGGTCACCGCGGCCGCCGACAGCCCGTCGCCGACCACGATCTGCACCTGCGGCTTCTTCACGCAGCGCTCGGCGACGACCGTGCGTGACTCGTCGTCGAGCTGCCGGCCGAGGTCGGGGCGCAGCAGGTACTCGTCCTGGTTGGTGACCCGGGTCTGCACCGTGAACAGGCCGAACTGCTCGAGCAGCTCGTGCGGGACGTCGCCGAAGATCGCGTCCTGGGTCACCGCGTGGTCGGCGCCGAACAGCAGCACGGTGCGGGTCCGCGGCCGCGGGCCGGCACGGCCCACCGCGAGGCGGGCGCCGGTCGAGCCGGCCAGGTTCGCGAGACCGCTGGCGTTGGCCGGGTGCTCGACGCCGATCCGGCGGCGCTCCTCGGGGGCATCCGGGTCGGGGACGTCGATGTCGCCGCCGTCCGACGTACCGCCGGCACGGCTCGGGCTCTGCGGGGCGGCGGACGCGGTGGCCCGGGCCTGCTCGGCCGCCGGCGGGGCGGTGGCGGCCGCGGCCGGCGGTGCCGCCGCTCCCTGCCCGTTCGTCGTCGAGGTCCGGGCGGACCCACCGTCCGGGTTGCGGGACAGCTCGGCGAGCACCGCCTCGACGATGCTGCGGATCTCGCTTGCGGACACGCTGCTCATCCCGTCCCCCTCACCGGCTCAGGAAGAAGGAGGCGTCGCCCGCCTTCTCGGTCAGTCGGCCGTCGCGCAGGAGCCCGATGTCTTCCATCCAGGCCTCGAACTCGGGCAGCGGGCGGAGGTGCAGCAGCTGGCGCAGGCTCGGCGCGTCGTGGAAGCTCGAGCTCTGGTAGCTGAGCATCGAGTCGTCGCCCATCGGGATGCCCATGATGTAGTTGACGCCCGCGGCGCCGAGCAGGACGGCGAGGTTCTCGAGCTCGTTCTGGGTCGACCGGGCGTGGTTGGTGTAGCAGACGTCGGCGCCCATCGAGATGCCGGTGAGCTTGCCCATGAAGTGGTCCTCGAGCCCGGCGCGCGTGATCTGTGTGGCGTCGTACAGGTACTCCGGCCCGATGAACCCGACCACGGTGTTGAGCTGGAACGGGTCCCACCGCTTCGCGAAGCCGTAGCAGCGCGCCTCCATCACCAGCTGGTCGGCGCCGTGGTGCGCGTCGGCGGACAGCTCCGCGCCCTGCCCGGTCTCGAAGTACATGAAGTTCGGCCCGGTCGCGACCGAGTAGCGCTTCGCCAGCGCGTACGCCTCGTCGAGCATGCCGGCGTCGATGCCGAACGACTCGTTGCCCTTCTGCGACCCGGCCAGGCTCTGGAACACCAGCCCGACCGGGGCCCCCTTGCGCATCGCCTCCATCTGGGTGGACACGTGGGCCAGCACGCAGTTCTGGGTGGGCACCTCCCAGCGGGTGATCACCTCGTAGGTCATCTCCAGCAGCTGCGCCACGCTGCCCAGCGAGTCGTCGGAGGGGTTGATCCCGATCACGCTGTCGCCGGAGCCGAAGCTGAGCCCCTCGTAGATCGCGGCCCGGATCCCCTCGACCGAGTCGGTCTGGTTGTTCGGCTGGCAGCGCGACCCCAGCGTGCCCGGCAGCCCGATCGTGTTGGTGGCGTGCTTGACCACCCGGATCTTGCTCGCGGCGAGCATCAGGTCCATGTTCGACATCAGCTTGGTGACCGCGGCGACCATCTCCGACGTGAGCCCGTTGCTGAGCCGCTTGATCATGTCCTCGCTGGTGGTGTCCGCGAGCAGCCACTCGCGCAGCTCGCCGACCTGCATGCCCTTGATCTCGGCGTAGACCGCCTCGTTGACCGCGTCGTCGATGACCCGGGTGACCTCGTCCTCCTCGTACGGGACGGCCGGGTTCTGCCGCAGCGTCTCCAGGGTGACCTCCGAGAGCACGAACCGGGCCGCCATCCGCTCGGCCGCGCTCTCGGCGGCGACCCCGGCGAGCTGGTCGCCGGACTTCTCCTCGTTGGCCTTGGCCAGCAGGTCCTTGATGTCGCGGAACGCGTAGTGCTCGCCGAACAGCGTCGCGGCCAGTTTCATCGGCTGCCCCCTGGGTGCTCCGCGGGCTCAGTCATAGAACACCAGCGTCTTGATGGACAGCGGGACCGCGCGGCCGTCCAGGACGGGCAGGCCGATGTCGATGAAGTCGCCCTCGCCGAGGCCGACCTGGTCGATCACGACGAGCGGAAGGCCCGGCCGGATCGTCTGGATCGTCTGGCCGAGGACCTGCGCGTAGTCCTGCTGGAGCACCAGCACGAGCGGACGGTGGCTGTGCCCGGCGTCGTGGTAGTCCACGATCTCGGCCGCCACGGCCTGCAGCGCCGCGTAGCCGAGCTCCTGGGGCAGGTCGACCACGACCGCGGCCTGGGCGTCCTCCTCCAGGTCCCAGCGGCGCAGCGCCTCGTGCACGGCGGCCGCGAACGACGGCCCTCCCCCGCGCCCGGGCATCGCGGGGCGCAGCACCGGCAGGTTCCGCAGCGGCAGCAGCTCCCGGGCCACCCAGATCGTCGAGCCGCTCAGGGTCACCGTCTGCCCCGCGGCCCCGAGCACCGTGGCGCGCAGCGTCTCCGGTGGCCGCCGTACGATGAGCCGCTGCAGCCGGTCGTTGCGACGCAGGGAGTCGGCGAGCAGCGGCCCCACGTCGCCGTACAGCGCCACCTCGGCCGTCGTGGTCACCGGCGTCGGCTCGTAGTAGCAGGCGCCGATCCCGCCGGTGAGGAACACCGACGAGGACGCCGCGGTCTCCTGGAGCGGCGGGGTGAGCTGCACGCCGTGGCCGACGCGCACCTCCCGGCCCGTCGCCAGGTCCACGATCAGGTCCGCCATCACGTCGCAGAACGCCCGCAGCTGTTCGAGCGTGGCGCGGGTGCCCTCCTTCACGCCCAGGCCGAGGTCCTCGATGATCGAGCGGCCGGGCGGCGCCACGTGCTGCACCAGGCCCGAGGGGTCGATCTCGACCTGGCGGCCGCCGACCGCGACCGCGGACGAGCACAGGTGCCGGCCCATCGTGAACACCGCCGCGTTCGACGTGCCGCCGCCGATGTCGACGCTGGTGACCTGCTCGTAATGGTCGCTGGACCAGCGCGCGGCCCCGGAGCCGCGCCCGGCGATCTGGGCCTCGGCGTTGGGGCCGGCGATGGTGACCACGAAGTCGCCCGCCGCCGCGGAGAGGGCCTGCAGGATGGCGTCGGCGTTCTTGGTCCGGGCCGTCTCCCCGGTGATGATCACCGCTCCGGTCTCGATGGAGTCCGGGGAGATGCCGGCCGCGTCGTACTCGCGCCTCACCAGCGTCGCGATCGCGTCGGCGTCGACCTGGTCGGGGGCCGACAGCGGCGTGGGGTGCACGTCCCCGCGGGAGAGCACGGACTTCTCGTCGACCTGGATCCGCGGTACCTGCCCGGGACGGGCCACGTCGCGCAGCAGCAGCCGGGAGAATACGACCTGCGTGGTCGTCGTACCGACGTCGATGCCGACGCTGAGGACCTCCCGCTGGGCGATGGGCACGGGACCGCTCAGCTCTTCCGGAACGTGACGGCGCCGTCGACCTCGAGTGAGTCCAGGATCCCCATGATCACCGCGTCGACCGGCTGGCCGGACGTGGTCCCGCTCTCCCGTGCCGCGCTGCCCTCGGAGACGAGGACCAGCTCCCCGGTGCCCGCACCGACGACGTCGACGGCGACGAACACCGGGCCGGTGAGCTCGCTGCGCTCGTCGGCCTCGCGGACCAACAGCAGCTTGTGCCCGACCAGGCTGGCCTCCTTCACGGTCGAGACTGCCGAGCCGATGACCCGCGCGATGCGCATGCGTTTCTCCTCGTGGCGTCAGTGCAGCTCCGACTCGGCGGACTCGATGAGCTCGAACTCCTCCTCCGGGGCCGTGGCCACGATGTGCTTGCGGCTGTAGAGGCCGAAGTAGGCGATGAAGATGGCGTAGACGATGGCGGTCGGGATGAGCACGCGCGGGTCGACCAGGAAGCCGGCGATCAGCGCCACGACCGCGAGCACGAGGGCGATCCCGGTGGTGACCACGCCACCCGGGGTGCGGTACGGCCGCTCGAGGTCCGGCTCCTTGAACCGCAGGATGATGTGCGACAGCGTCATCATCACGTAGGAGATGGTCGCGCCGAAGACGGCGACGAGGATGAGCAGGTCGCCCTGGTTGAACACGGCCATGACGAACCCGATGATGCCCGGCACGACCAGCGCCAGGATCGGGGTCTTCTGCTTGCCGGTGATCGACAGGATCTTCGGCAGGTAGCCGGCGCGGGAGAGCGCGAAGGTCTGCCGCGAGTAGGCGTAGATGATCGAGAAGAAGCTCGCGATCAGGCCGAGCAGCCCGACGACGTTGACGAAGCCGCTGACCAGGTTCTGGCCGTCGTAGGCGAGCGGCGCCTCGAGCGCCTCGACCAGCGGGTTGCCCGAGTCCTTGAGCAGGTCGGAGCCGGCGGCGCCGGGGGCGACGAGGAGGATGGCGGCGGCGAAGACGATCAGGGTCAGCATCGCGCCGATGATCCCCTTGGGCATGTCCTTGGCCGGGTCCTTGGACTCCTCGGCGGCCAGCGGCACACCCTCGACCGCGAGGAAGAACCAGATGGCGTACGGCAGCGCGGCCCAGATCCCGATCAGCCCGAACGGCAGGAACTCGCTCGACCCCACCGCCGAGGTGTCGACAGGGATGTTGTTCAGGTTGCCCGGGTCGAAGTGCGGGATGGCGGCGATGACGAACACCACGAGCGCGAAGACCGCGACCGCGGTGATCGCGAACATCACCTTGAGCGCCTCGCCCACGCCGAAGATGTGCAGGCCGACGAAGATCAGGTAGAAGAAGAGGTAGACGTACCAACCGTCGAGGCCGATCAGCGAGTCGACGTAGGCGCCGATGAAGTTCGCGATCGCCGCCGGGGCGATGGCGTACTCGATCAGGATGGCGGTGCCGGTGATGAAGCCGCCCCAGGGGCCCATGGCCCGCCGGGCGAACGCGTACCCGCCGCCGGTGGTGGAGATGGTCGAGGCGAGCTCGGCGAGCCCGAAGACCATGAACAGGTACATGATCGCCATGATGATCGTGGCGACCATCAGACCGCCCCAGCCGCCCTCGCCGAGGCCGAAGTTCCAGCCGGCGTAGTCGCCCGAGATGACGTAGGCGACGCCCAGGCCGGCCAGCAGGATCCAGCCCGCGACCCCGCCCTGGAGCTGTCGTTTCTCGAAGTACTCCTCGCTCTCGACGGTGCCCCTGACGCCGACGTGGTGAGCGTGTTTCGGTGTTTCTGCCATGACCGGGACCTCCATCGGCGACGCACACACCTGGTTCCCAAGCAACCGAGAACTCGACGCTAGACCTGCGCTGGCGGGCTCGGCAAGACACGTGTTGACCAGGTCATCTCGACAATCCGGGCATCCCCTGACCTATCGCACCACTCTCTGTGGCGGAGGGCGGAAGTCACCCGTCTTCCGGGTGCTCCTGGGGCGTTTTCAGTCGCTCGGCGCGGCGCTGGTGGGGGCCGGCTCGCTGGGTACCGCGGTGGTCTTCGTGGGGGTGGGAGTCGGTGTGGGGGCCGCGGTGGGCGTGGGGGTCGGGGTCGCCGTTGCGGTCGCCGTCGCCGTCCGGGTCGGCGCCCGGGTCGGCGCCGTCGTGCTGGTGCCGGCGACGGTCGGCTCGGTGGGAGGTACGGACCGGTCGCCGCCCTCCTCGTCCCCGGTCCGCGTGGGTCCGGAGGGGCTCGAGGTCGGGGTCGGGGTCGTGTCCGAGGCCGGGGCCGGCTCCTGCTTGCCGCCGCCGCCGAGCCCCGGGATCGAGGTACGCGGCCCGTTCGCGTCGCTGCCGCCGGTGTAGCTCGACACGGCGCGGCCGGTGAGGAGCTCGAAGGTCACGATGACGACCATCGCGGCCACGAAGACCACGGCCGCGACCGGGAGGATCTTGCGCCACGGGAGGGTGGCCAAAGCCTCCCGCCAGTGCACCGGCTCGGCCGCGGTCTCCTCGGCGACGTCCAGCCCGTGCTCGGCCTGGTCCAGCTCGCGCTGCGCCTCGTCGAGCCGTTCCTCCGCGCGCGGTGTCTCCGGCTCGGTGGCGGCCTGGTGCACGTGGGCGCGGGCACGCCGTACCCGCATCCGCGTGGAGGCCACCGCACCGACCCGCGACCGGCTGGCGTGCAGGGTGGCGGAGTAGACCTCGGCGCCGATCGTGACCAGCACGCTTCCCAGGGCGGCGCCGATGATCGTGCCGGCCACCCCGACGGTGGAGAGCAGCACGGCGGAGGACATCGCGGCCAGCGCACCGGCCGACGCCTGCACCCAGTTGATCTCGATCTTGCGCTGCTCGTCGCTCACCGGGTCCAGTGTGCGGGTGACCCTCGGGTAAAGACAGCCGGTCGGAAGAGTCGACGGGTTGGTGGCGGTTCGACCTCTCGGGGGTGGCTTGCCCTCGTATCTGTGGGGACGAAACCTCGGTGCTCCGGCGCATACCGGGAGGTGCGACGGGCACCGTCTCCTCAACACAAGAGAGGGAGGGAATCACATGAGCGGACTGATGAACATGGTGTCTCGCTTCACCCGGGGCCGCGGCGCGGCCGCCCCGACCCGCGGTCGGAAGCCCGCCGCCACCCGAGGAGCCGGCCGCGTGGGCGCACCGGCGGCCCGCGGACGCGGTGGCGCGGCGAGCGTCGAAGGCACCGCGCGCCGGTTCCTCAAGCGCGCACGCTGATCACCAGACGAAGCGAGCGTCTGCCCAGGCCGGGCGGGCGCTCGCTTCGGCGTTCCGGGACGCCCGGAGTCCCTTGACCCGGCCACCCGAGCACGCTGCGCCTACCCGGCCACGCCGGTCGCGTGCAGTCGCTGCCGCAGCCCGCTCGCGCGCTGAGCACGCCGCTCGACGGCGGCGCGCACCGACTCCTCCGAGCCGACCACCCGGACCTTCTTCTTCGCCCGGGTGACCGCGGTGTAGAAGAGCTCGCGCGTCAACAGCCGGGAGTCCTCCGGCGGCAGCAGCACGGTCACCTCGTCCGCCTGGCTGCCCTGGCTCTTGTGGATCGTGGTGGCGAACATCGTCTCCACGTCGCTCATCCGGCTGGTCGCGAAGGCGGTCAGCCCGTTCGCCCCCGCGATCACCGCCCGACGGCCGTCCGCCTCCCGGACGACCACACCGGCATCGCCGTTGTAGACGCCGAGGCCGTAGTCGTTGGCGGTCACCATCAGGGGCCGTCCGACGTACATCTCCTCGTAGAGCGGGTCACCGGTCGCCTCTGCGAGCCAGTGCTCGACCTGCCGGTTCCAGTGGCGGACGCCGTAGGGCCCCTCGCGGTGCGCACACAGCAGCCGGTGCCGGTCCAGCGCGGCCACGGCTTCCTCGGCCAGGCCGGCCTCGGCGGCCGACCGGACGGCGAGAGCAGCCGCGAGGATCGGTGCCCTCAGCAGCGAGGCGGGGTCATTGCTCTCCACGAACTCCACCTCGGTCGAGCCTGCCTGCAGCGCCGTGACCACATCGTCAGCCGAGCCGTCCCGCAGAGCAGCGGCCAACCGGCCGATGTCCTTGCCGAACCGGTGCGTCGTGGCGAGGCGCACGACCGGGCTCTCCCCGGCGTCGCCGAAGCCGGTCACCAGGTCGGACAGCACTGCCCCGGCGTCGACGGAGGCCAGCTGGTCGGCGTCACCGACGAGGATCAGCCGGGCATCCGGACGGACCGCCTCCACCAGCCGGGTCATCATCGTGAGCGAGACCATCGACGTCTCGTCGACCACGATCACGTCGTGGGGCAGCCGGTTCGCGCGGTGGTGGCGGAATCGGGTGCCGTTGTCGCGACGGGAGCCGAGGAGCCGGTGCAGCGTCGAGGCTTCGAGCGTGCCGAGCCGCTGCTGGTCCTCGGGCGCGAGCCTGGCCGTCGCCTCGGCTACCGCCTCCTTCAACCGGGCCGCGGCCTTGCCGGTCGGCGCGGTGAGGGCAACCCGCATCTCGTCGCCTAGGCCTGCGGCCTGCTCGGCCAGCAGCGCCAGGAGGCCCGCGACGGTCGTCGTCTTGCCGGTGCCCGGCCCACCCGTGAGCACCGTGGTCCACTGGGTCGCGGCGCGTCGCGACGCCGCCCGCTGCTCGACGTAGGTCGGCTCTCCGAAGACTCGGTCCAGGCCGGCGTCGAGGATGTCGTGCGCCACCATCGGGGGCGGCTGGGCGAGCCGCCGTCCCAGATCGGCGCAGACCTCCACCTCCTGGTGCCAGTAGCGGTCGAGGTAGAGCAGGTCGAACTCCCAGCGCAGCACGCCCTGGCTGACCAGCGCGCTGCCGGAGACCGCCCGCACCCACGCGTCGTACGCCGGCCAGGGCAGCGCGGGCGCGACGTCGCCCACCGTGGCGAGGTCGAGGCACACCGACCCGTGCCGCACCGCCCGGGTGGCCAGGGCCGCGGCCAGCAGGACGCGCTCGTCGGCCTCACCCGTGAGCTCGCCGAGCCGCCGTGCGACGTGGACGTCCGCGGCGGTGAGGACGCCTGCCTGGTTGAAGTCCCGAAGCATGCCGGTCGCACCGAGGGCGAGGCGTCGGTCGAAAGGCTCGGTGATCTCGAAGAGCTCGGTCATGCGGCGCCTTCCCTTCGGCTGGGCGGCCCCACGGCCGCCGTCGTGCGACCGGCCGGCCGGCGACCGCCCGGCGCGACCCCGTCGAGCAGGTCGGAGAGCGCCTCGACGAGGGCCACCGGCGGGTGCCAGGAGAACACCCCGCACGGATGCCCGTTGACGACCGGTGTCGAGGGACCGCACATCCCCCGCAGGTAGAGGTACAGCACCCCACCGAGATGGACGGCGGGGTCGTAGCCCGGCTGTCGCCAGCGCAGGAACCGGTGCAGCACGACGGCGTACAGCAGCGCCTGCAACGGGTAGTCGGAGTGCGCCATCGCCTCGCGCAGGGCCTCGGGACGGTAGTCGTCGGACGTCAGGGGCGGGCCGCCCTCGCCGGGGAAGCCACCGAGCCAATTGGTCTTGTAGTCGACCACGAGATACCGGGTGGCCTCGCCGGACAGGATCCGCAGGACCACGTCGACCGACCCGGTGAGGTAGCCACGCAGGTCCTGACCGCCGAGGGCGGGCGCGGCCAGCGCGTCGGCGTACCCCAGCAGCGGGTCACCCTCCGGCAGGTGCGCGCGCAGCAGAGGCGCCACGTCACCGAGCGTCACGGGGGCGGTCGGGTAGTCGCGCACGTCGCCCCCGGACAACGGGAGCTCGAACTCCATCTCGCGCAGTCGGTCGCGCAGCGGGATCTTGCGCAACGCGGTGTCGCCCGACAGCGGCCCGAGCGGGCTGTCGCACACCTGGACCAGGGCGTCGGCGAGCTCGTCGGGGTCGAGGGCGACCGGCCACCGCACGAGCTGCTCCTCGATGTGCGCGAGCAGCTCTGCCCGGAAGTCGTCGGCCTCGGGGTCGGCGTGCTCCAGGACGGCGTGCACCAGCGAGCCGAACGTCGCCCCCACCGGCAGCCCTCCCATCGGGGATGCCACCGCGTCCGGAGACGGTTCCGCGGGAGCCGGAGACGCGCTCTCCAGGAGGGTGCTCAGGTCGGGCTCGTCATCCTTCGGGCGCTCCTCGGGCTCGCTGCCGACCGGTGCCTGTGAGGGTTCGGAGTCGGTGGGCACCGAGCTCAGTGCGGTGTACGACGTGCGACGCCAGGTCGTGTCGATCGACCGGGTGAACGTCCGCACCGACAGGGGACGCTCGTCGGCCGGGAGCGCCACCTCGGGCAGCTGGGGCCACCGGGCCTCCTCCCACGACGGCCCGCCGAGGCCCTGCCAGATGCTGAGGATCCTGGCGACGTCGGCCTCGTCGTGCAGATCCTGGCTCGGAGGCACCGACGCCCAGCCCGGCTGGCGTCCGAACAGCATCCGCTGCAGCGCCGACCACGGGGTGTTGCGCGGCGCAGGCGCCCACCAGGCCACGACCTGGGACCGCGCCCGCGTCATCGCGACGTACAGCAGCCGCAGGGACTCGCCGTCGTCCTCGGCCATCGCCCGCGCCACGTTGCCCGACCATCGCGGGCCCCCCGCCCCGACGTCGATGCACCGCCGGCCGCGGTCGTCTCCCTCCGCCGAGTGGAACAACGGCACGTCCGGCTTCTGCGGGAAGCGGTCCCACAGCGTGGGCAGGTAGACGACCGGGTACTCGAGGCCCTTGCTGCCGTGGATGGTGACCAGCTGCACCGCGGCGGCGTCGCTGTCGAGCCGGCGGGTCCGGTCGCTGGCCACCTCGACCTTGTCGTCGGCCATCTGCGCGCGCAGCCAGGTCAGTGTCGCGACCAGACCCAGCCGCTCCTCCGTGGCGACCTGGTGCAAGGACTGTCCGACGTGGCGGAGGTCGGTGAGCAACCGTTCGCCGTCGACCCGCGAGAGGACTCGTGCGGTCAGTCCGCGCGCCGCGGCTGCCTCGAGCACCGCGGCCACGCCCCGGCTCGCGAACAGCTCGGCCCAGTCGCGGAGGAGGTCTGCGACCTCGTCGGTCAGGCTGTCGCCGCCGGCGTCGAGCTCGGCCGCGGAGTGCCCGACGAACCGGGTCAGCGCCGCGGACCGGACCCGGGACGACCGGTGCGGCTGCTCGAGCGCCTCCAGCAGCTGCAGCCACTCGGTCGCGGCCGGGGTCGCGAAGACGCTGCCGCTGCCGGCGACCACCGCAGGCACGCCGATGTCGGCGAGCGCGCGCTGCACCTCCTGGAGGTCGTTGTTCCTGTAGGCGATCACGGCGACGTCGCGCGGCTGCAGGGCACGCCCCTCGAACCGTGCGTCCGAGGTGAGCAGCCGTTTGATGTCGCGGGCAACGTCGGCGTATACGTGCGGGCGGATGTCGGGGACACCGAGCTTGGCGTTGGGACGCCTGCCGAGCACCTCGCGGTTGACCACGCGGAGCCGGAACGGCGCCCCGGCACCGGTCAGGCGCGAACCCTGGTGCGACGCGCCGACGTCGCGCACGACGATCCGGTCGTCGCCGAGCGCGGCGCCGCGCAGCATCACCTGCAGCGAGTCCACGAGGGCCGCGTCGGAGCGCCAGTTGGTGCCGAGGGTCTTGCGGGTCGTGGCGGTGGCGGCGGCCTGGAGGTACGTCGTCACGTCACCGCCGCGGAAGGCGTAGATCGCCTGCTTCGGGTCACCGATCAGCACCATCGTGGAGTGGCCGGTGAAGGCCCGGTCGAGCACCTGCCACTGCACCGGGTCCGTGTCCTGGAACTCGTCGACGAGCACCACGCTCCAGCGCTGACGCATCCGCTGCCGGGCGGGTGCGTCGTCGGAGGTGAGCGCGTCGGCGAGCTGGGACAGCAGGTCGTCGTAGCTGAGCACCCCCAGCCTGCGCTTGCGACGGTCGAGCTCGGTCCGCGCCTCGGCGGCGAACGCCAGCCTCCGGCCGGGGAGGGTCTCCGGGTCGGCATCGCGCGGCTCGAGCCGGGCCTGCGGGTCCCCCACCGCTTTCCGGGCCAGCTTCAACGCCTCCCGGTGGGTGAACGGAGGGTCGGCATCGCGCGGCTCGAGCCGGGCCTGCGGGTCACCGACCGCTTTCCGGGCCAGCTTCAACGCCTCCCGGTGGGTGAACGGAGGGTCGTCGTCGCTGCCGGCGAACGCGCGCAGGTAGAGGTCGTCGACCACGTCCTCGAGCAGGTCGTCGAGATCCTCCACCAGCGTGGCATTGGCGTCGGTGTCGCCCGCGACCCCGAGGCTGCGCAGCACCAGGTGGCAGAACTGGTGGGTCGTGGCGATGGTGGCGGCGTCGAAGGAGCCGAGGGCGTCGCGCAGCCGCTGCCTGCGTCGGTCTCGCTCCTCCGGCGTCGTGTCGAGCAGCAGCGTGACCAGGTCGCTGGAGCTGTGGTCGGCGTCCGGGTGGGCCAGGGCGTGCTCGGCCTCGACGAGCTGGGCGCGCACGCGCTCGCGGAGCTCCTGGCTCGCCGCCCGGCCGAACGTGACCACGAGCATCTGCTTGAGCGTGGCGATGCCTTCAGCGACGTACCGCGTCACGAGCGCCGCGATCGTCCAGGTCTTGCCGGTGCCGGCGCTGGCCTCGAGCAGGGTGGTGCCGGTCGGCAGCGGGTCGCAGATGTCGAAGACCTCGGGCTCGACGGCCGTCGTGCTCGTCTGCTCGTTCACAGCGCCCCCACGTTCTCCGCGCCTTCCAGCAGCGGCTGCCACAGGCGCCAGGCGTACTGCCCGAGCCGGTGCGGCTCGTCGTTCCAGGACTCGTCAGGACGCGGCGGCGTCATCAGCATCTCCAGCGGCGCCGCCTGGCCGAACACCTGGACGTGCGCCAGGTCGGCGTCCTCCCCCGGGATGCCCGTCGGAGAGAACCGGTCGGTCTCCCATTCCTTGTTGGCCTTCCACACCGGGTCGACGTGTGCGCCTCGACGCTTGGTGAAGCTCGCCTCGGCATAGGCACACGCGGCCTTGACGGGCAGCGGCAGGGGCTCGCGCATCCCCCGGTCGTAGATGTCGACGAGATCGCGCAGCCAGGCCTCGGCGCGATGGTCGAGCGGACCCGTCAACGCCCGGGTGGTGCCGGCGCGGCCGCGGCCGAGGGCGTGCGCTGTCCAGCTCTCGTCGGGGCGGCCTGCGCTCAACGCGAGCAGGTCGATCCAGGACCGGAGCCGGTGCTTGGCGGCGAGCCGTGAGTAGGTGACGGTCACGATCCGGTTGCCGAAGACCGACGACACGGTGCCGGTGAGGCGCCTGCCGCCGCCGAGGTCGACGTCCACGTCGAGGGTCCGCGGCGCACCCTGGCGCAGCCCGTTGGCCTGCACGACGAGCGGGCGGACCTGATCCTCCACCTCCTGCAGCGTGCGCGACCCCAGCGCTCCGGGCGGGAGGACACCGCGCAACCGCTCGGCCCGGACGCTCCTGGCGGGGTCCGTGCCACCGAGCACGGCGGCCAGCAGCCGGTCGCCGATCTGCCACTTCTCCAGGCCCTCGAGGCTGATCGGGATCGCGTCGCGGGTCTCCTCCGCCTCCAACGGCGAGGAGACGTCGAGGCGAGAGCGCAGGAACGCGCGGACCGGGTGGGCGAAGAACGCCTGCAGGTCCTCCAGGGCGACGTCCCCGACCGGCCGGGCGGGAAGCGGACCGGGGACGAGGGCGGCCACGGGTTCCCTCGGCTCGCGGGCGGCCTTCGCTCCGGCGAGTGCCGCCCGGTCGAAGCTGAACGGCTCGGCGCAGGCCAGCTCGCCCGGGACGAGGTTGCGTACGTCGAACGGCTGCAGCGGGTGCTTGACCAGCACGTGATCGCGCACCGGCTGCGCCGCGGTCACGTCGAGGGCGTCGAGCAGCTCACCGAGCGGCACCGCCGGGGGCCGCACGGCACCGGTGTGCTCGTTGGCGCCGGTGTACGTGACGACCAGCGTCTCCCGGGCCGCGAGGATCGCGTCGAGGAACAGCTGACGGTCCTCGCTGCGCATGTCGCGCTCCCCCGTCACCGGGTTGCGGGCGAGCACGTCGTCGCCGTCTGCGGAGCTGGTGCGCGGGAAGACTCCGTCGTCGAGACCGACGAGGCACACCACCCGGTGCGGCACCGAGCGCATGGGCACCATGGTGCACACCGTGAGGGTGCCGGTGCGGAAGTTGGACCGCGTCGGTCGGCCGCCGAGACGGTGGGCCAGGAGGTTGCGCACGTCGGCGAGGAGCAGCGGCGTGCTGCCGCCCCCGCTGGTCGCGACCCCGCTGGTCGAGCTCGTCGACACCCCGCCCGCGGAGTCGTGCATCCGGGCGAGCTCCCGGTCGAACTGCGCCGTCTGCCAGGCGTCGCGTGGCGTCACCGCCGCCACCTGCCCCACCGCCGTCGCGAGTGCGGTGGTCCACTCGGTGATCGTCGATGCGGACTCGGCGGCCCGGACGAACGCGTGGAGGCGGTCGACGTACTCGCTGAAGCGGCCGACTAGGTCGATGTCGCCACTCGAGACGTCGTCGACCGGCAGGGTCGCGTCGACGAAGCGCAGCTCGTCCTCGGCCATCGCGACGCCGAGCAGGATGCGTCCGAGGCCGGACCACCAGGTGTTGTCGGCCAGGTCGAGGCCGTAGGAGCCGCGGTGGCTCGCGTCGAGCCCCCAACGGATGCCCGCCTGGTCGACCCACATCGCGAGCTGGGCGAGGTCGTCGTCGCTGAAGCCGAACCGTCGCCGCACCGGGTCCGCCGAGGCCAGGTCGAGCACCTCCGTCGCGGTCACCCGGCCGCCCGCAAGCTCGACGAGGACGGCGGCCAGGCTGAGCAGGGGGTTGGTGCTCGACGGGGCCCGGTCGGCGAGGCGCACCCGCAGCCGGTGCGCCGGATGTCCCTCCCCCGTGCCGGTGACGTCGGCCAGCCCGAACCCTGCGTGCACCAGAGGCGCGTACGCCTCGATGTCCGGGCACATCACCAGGATGTCGCGAGGCTCCAGGGTCGGGTCGTCCGCGAGCAGACCGACCAGCACCTCGCGGAGTACGTCGACCTGACGTGCCGCGCCGTGGCACGCGTGCACCTGCACCGACCGGTCCCCGTCCCGGAGAGCCCGTGCCTCCCGCGTGGCCGCACCCGGCTCGGTGTTGGCCCGCAAGTCGTGCTGCAGCCAGCCGAGCAGCGTGTCGGCATGGTCACCGGCCGGCGGCAGCGGGGTGTCCCCTCCGCTGGTCGAGCCTGTCGAGACCACCGACAGCGTCCGCTGCAGCTCGCGTGCGTCCCGTCCGAGCGACCCGAGCAGCGGATGCCGGACGAGCCCCCCGGCCGTGTCCTCCTCGCGTGGCACCGGCCCGGACGCCGCACGACCGGCAAGGTCGTCCCACAGGGATCCGGAGACCTGGGGGAGCCACAGGTGCACGTCGCGCAGCTCCCCGAGCGCGCCGAGCAGCTCCACCTCGGTGACCGACAGACGGGTGTGCCCGAAGAGCGACAGCCGGGGCGGCAGGTCGAGGCCGTCACCACCACTGCGCAGCCGCTCCAGCGTCTCGGTGTGACGGATGTCGGGCGGCAGCTCACCCACCCGCTTCACGAGGCGGCGCCACAGCTCGGCCTGCCACAGGAGGTCGTCGTCGAGCTTGTTTCCGGCGCCGTCGAGGTCCTGGCCCTCGCGCCAGTCGGTGACCAGCCGGGGCCGCTGGACGGCGTACGACGCGAAGAGCCCGGCGATGCGACGGGCAACGGAGTAGCGGCGGCTGCGCCGAAGCTCGCCCTCGTCGCCGTTCACGCCGAACCCGAGGTGCGCCGAGAGCGTCGCACACCAGGGCTCTCCCATCGCCTCGTCGATGACCTCGAGCAGCGGCCAGACCATCCGGTCGGGGTCCCAGGCGTCGTCGCGATCCTTGCCGAGCAGCATCGCCACCAGCGAGTGCGGGCTCAGGAACCGGACCCCGGCGCACACCCCGTCACCGCCGCGCGCGCCGACCCCGAGCCGGTGCGAGAGCCGCTGCGTGAGCCAGCGCTCCACGCCCCGTGCGGGCACGACGACGAGCTCCTCGGCGAACGGGTCGTCGAGCGGCGTCGCGAGCAGGTCGCCCAGACCGTCGGCGAGGAGGTCGGTGCGCTCGGCACGATGGATCCGCAAGGTCACGGTCTGCAGGATGTCACGTCGTGCCGACACCTCGAGGAGGCACGCGCAGGCTCACCGACGCGCGAACCGCTGACGCTGCAGCTCCTTGATCTCCTCGACCAGTTCGTCCACCGGACCCTGCACGACGGCGCCGGGCACGAGGTCCGTGATGGGCAGGGTCGCTACCGGGCCGGCCGGCACCCCCCATTCCTCCAGCCACGACGCCAGCTGCGCGGACGACGCGACGTACACGATGCGCCCGAGGCCCATCCAGCCGTGCGCCGCAGCACACATGGGACAGTGCTCGCCCGACGTGTACACCGTGGCATCGCGGCGCTCTTCGGGCGTCAGGTGGTCGGCCGACCAGCGCGCGATCGCGAACTCGGGGTGTCGGGTCTCGTCGCCACCTTTGACCCGGTTGCGGTCCTCGAAGCGGACGGCGCCGGTCACGTCGACCAGCACGGATCCGAACGGCTCGTCGCCGTCCTCGAGCGCCTCGCGGGCCAGCTCGATGCACCGTCGCAGGTGGGTCAGGTCGGTCTCGGTGAGCTCCACGACGCCGAGTCTGCCAGGCATTTCTCAGAGCCCGCCGCCGGCCTATTGGCGTCGGCGGAACCGTACCGAGCCGTCGGGGTGACGGATCATGTCCCAGGACTCGGGGTGGTCGGCCATGTGGTGGTGCGGCGGGCAGAACGAGATGCCCTTCTTGGCGTCGGTGCTGCCGCCGAGGTGCCAGGGGTCCTCGTGGTGGTACTCCATCCACGCCTGCGGCCTGTCGCAGTTGTGTGCGGCGCAGCCGTGGTAGCGATGGTTGATCGCGATCTTCTGGTAGCGGTCGAACAGCCGCTGCTCGCGGCCGACGTCCAGCGCGGCCGAGTCGGCCCCGAGCACCATCGGGATGATGCCGGACTTGCAGGCGAGCCGACGCGCCTCGCCGGCCGAGATCCGGTGCCCCGTGTCCAGGGCGGCCACGCCGATTCCCGACATCAGCGCGTCGATCCCGATCGTGACCACGAGCGTGAACGGCGACCCGTTCACGCTCGGCATGTCGCTCAGGTGGTCCTCGAGCAGCTCCATGAGGCCGTGGCCGAGCACGGTGCCGTGCGGGAGCGTCTTCCCGGTGGCCGGGTCGAGGCGCCCGTCGCCGACCCGGCGCGGACTGGTGAGCGACTCCAACGCCTTCTTCAGCAGCTGTGCGTGCAGCGTGGGCAGCCTGAACCTTCCCTCGCTGGTGCCGTCGCCGTGGTCGCGGACCGAGAAGTGCGCGAGCGCACGGGCCTTGACCTCTTCTTTCTCCAGTTTCCTGCCCTCGGCAGCGTCGGCTGCCTCTGGACACACGACCTCGAAGAGCCGCTTGCCCATCTGCCTCAGGGTGGGAGCGTCGAAGCGGGTCGCCAGCTCGATCATGTGTGCCTCGGCGACCTCATGCGTTCCGGGCGGCAGGTCGTCGTACTCCGTGGTCAGGGACTCGACCGCGGCGGTGATGATGCCCGCCTTCTTGGCGTCGATGATCCCGGACGCCAGTGCCGCCCGCGTCGCGGTGAACCGGTCGTCGAGCTTCCTCGCGAGGTGCAGGTCGCGGTGACAGCTCGCCCCGGTGGTCCTGGTCGCATGCGCCAGCCACGCAGGGGTGCTGACCGCGCCGGAGTCCGCACCGATGTTGTCCCGGTCGGCCTGCACCAGCACCCGCAGCTCCAGCTCCTCGAGCCGCGCGCGCTGCCGGCGCAGCTCCACCAGCGCCTCCCGCTGCTCCGCCGGCGTCATCGACCAGGTCGGGACCTGCGCGAGCCGGTCCAACGCGCCCGAGAGCGAGGCGGCGAACCGCACCACCGCGTGCCCGGCCGGGGGCGGCCCAGCGGGTGGTTGCCCGACGGGCGGCGGAGGTGCGATCACCGTGGTCATGCCTCCACGCTAGGAGCGCAGAGTCAACGCCGCAGAACGGACGTTCGAACGGTGCAGATGCACCCGCCCCCGTTTTCTGGGGACGATTTCCGGCCAGTTTCCGCGCGACATCGAGCGCCGGCGGCGACGCACGGGCAACGGACGGTGAAGCTACTCCTTCAACGCCCCCGCGCTCGCGTTCATGATCCGCTTCTGGAACACGAAGAACACCACCGCGACCGGGATCGTCATCAGCACGGCCGCCGCAAGCTTGAGCGGGTACTGCGTGCCCTGGCTGAGCTGTCCGGACGCCAGCTGTGCCACCCCCTTGGTGAGCACGGTCAGGTCGGGGTCCTGGGTCGCGACGATGAAGTGGTTCAGCTCGTTCCACGACCCCTGGAACGACAGGATGACGATCGTCATCACCGCCGGCGCCGCCATCGGCAGCACGATCGACCAGAAGATGCGGAAGGTGCCGGCGCCGTCGATGCGGGCCTGCTCCTCGACGCTGACCGGGATCGACTCGAAGAAGTTCTTCATGATGAACACCCCGGCCGCGTCCGCGAGCAGCGGCACGATCATGCCCGTGTAGGAGTCGTAGATGCCGAGCTGGTTGATCACCAAGAACTTCGGGATCAGCAGTACGACGCCCGGCACCGCCATCACCGCGATCAGCAGCGCGAAGACGACGCCGCGTCCCCGGAACGGGATCCGCGCCAACGCGTAGCCGGCCAGCGAGTCGAAGAACACCCGCCCGGCGGTGACGACCGTCGTCACGATGATCGAGTTCGTCCCCCACTGCACATAGTCGGAGAAGCGGAACAACCGCTCGTATGCCGCCGTCGTCCAGTTCTCCGGGATCAGCCCGATCGGGTTCACCGCGGCCTCGGGCTCGGTCTTGAACGACGTCGAGATCTGGATCAGGAACGGCAGGATGTAGATCAGCGCCAGGACGACGAGCAGCAGGTACGTCGGTCCGCCGCTCGCCACGAAGCGGGAGCGTCGACCCGGGGCGGTCGACGTGGCGACGGCCGCGTCGGGTCGGGTGGCCTCGCGCATCGTCGTACTCATCGCTCCCCCTCCACGGCCACCGCACGGGCCCTGCGGCCGCGAGTCGACACCTTGTCCCTGTCCCGCAGCACCCAGCGCTGCACGAGCGTGAAGAACACGATGATCGCGAAGAGCAGGAACGCGATGGCGGCGCCCTCGCCCCAGTCCTGCTGGTTGAAGGCGGCGTTGAAGGAGAGGTACGCCGGGGTCAGCGTCGTCTTCGCCGGCCCTCCCCGCGTCCCGGTGTAGATCTGGTCGAAGACCTGCCACGTGCCGATCAGACCCAGCGTGAGCACGGTGAACAACGTTGGCCGCAGCATCGGCAGGGTGACGTGCCAGAAGCGCTGCCAGGCGTTGGCCTGGTCGATCATCGCCGCCTCGTGGATCTCCGGACCGATGTTCTGGAGCGCCGCGATGAAGAGCAGCATGAACGTGCCCGACGTCGTGAAGATGGCCATCATGATGAAGGCGCTCATCGCGACCGAGGGTCCGGCGAGCCACTCCCACCACGAGATCCCCAGGAACTCACTGCCCGCCAACGCCGAGGGCGCGGTGTCCACGCCGAGCACGCCGAAGACGATGTGGAGCACGCCGCGCGGGTCGGCGAACCAGTTGGGCCCGTCGATGCTCACCCACGAGAGGATCTTGTTGATCACTCCCGTCGCGTTGAACAGGAACAGCCAGAGCACGGTGATGGCGACCGAGCTGGTCACCGACGGGAAGTAGAAAGCGGTCCGGAAGAACCCCCGACCGCGCAGGATCCGCTTGCTGACCAGCACCGCGAGGAAGAGCGACAGGGCCGTCTGCAGCGGCACGACCAGCAGCACGTAGTAGAAGTTGTTGCGGATCGCCGTTCCGAAGTCCTGCGTGTCCAGCCCGCCGCCGAACAGGATCCGCGAGTAGTTCTCCGCCCCCACGAACCCGACGTCGGAGGAGAACGGGCTGCCGCGGCCGGTCCAGTCCGAGACGCTCACCCAGGCGGCCATCAACACCGGCACGAACAGGAAGAGGCCGAGCAGCACGACCACCGGAGCGATGAAGATCCACCCGGCGAACGCCTGCCGTGCCTTGTTGCTGCCCAACCCTCCACGGGCCCGGACCTTGCCTGGTGATGCCATCTGCCACTCCTGGGTCAGCGGTGGTCCCCGCCGCGGAGAGCGGGGACCACCGGACGGGAACCGACTACTGGGAGACGACCGCTTCCATGTTCTTCTGGACGCTGTCGAGGATCTGCTGCGGCTCCTTGTCCTTCAGCGTGGCGAGCTGCGCGTTCATCTCGGAGATGACGTCGGCCGCACCCTCCTGCGTGGGCAGGTTCGCCGCGGTGTCCGCACCGTCGATGAACGCCGCGAGGTCCGGGTACTTCGCCCTCCACTCGTCGGCGACCTCCTCGACGGACGGCATCACGCCGAACGCCTCGGCGAACGCCATCTGCTGCTCGGGCGTGGTCAGGTGCTCGACCAGGGACTTCGCGCCGTCGATGTTGTCGCTCTGGGCGGCGACGCCCCAGCAGTTGGTGTACTGCAGGGTGGCTTCGCCGGCGGGACCGGCGGGCAGCTTGACGACCTTGTAGTCGACGCCGGGGAAGTCGTTCTTCATCGCGCCTTCGATCCAGTTGCCCTCGATCGTCATCGCGCCGAGCTCCTTGCCGAACGCCTCACCGCCCCAGCCGGCGCCGACGTCGGAGGAGTACGCCGCGACGCCGTCCTTCATCATGTCCTTCACGAAGGTGAGCGCCTCGACGTTCTCCGGGCTGTTCACGGTGGCCTCGGTGCCCTCGTCGTTGGTCAGCCCGCCGCCGTTCTGCTCGAAGAACGTGCCGATCCGCTGGTACTCAGGACCGAACACCAGGCCGACCTGCTTGCCCTTGGTCAGCTTCTCGGCCGCCGCGCGCAGCCCGTCCCAGTCGGTGGGGATGTCTGCGTCGGTGAGACCGGCCTGGTCCCACAGCTTGGTGTTGATTACCAGCGCGAGCGTGGAGAAGTCCTTGGGCGCGCACCAGAACTCGTCGTCGTAGGTGAACGCCTCACGCAGCGACGGGAAGAACGCGTCGGCGTTCTCCAGGTCGGCCGCGTAGGGCTCGAGCGAGCCGTTCGAGGCGTACGACGCCAGCGAGTCGGTCGACAGGTAGAACACGTCCGGCGGCTCGCCACCGGCGAACCCCTGCGCAAGTTGCTGGTTGAGGTCCGAGGCCACCTGCACCTCGGCCTTGACGCCGGACTCGTCCGACCATGACTTCACCGAGTCCTCGACGGCCTTCGTCTCGGCGTCCCCGGAGGAGCCGATGAGCACGGAGATCGGGGCGTCGCTCTTCTGCTCGGCGGCGGCTCCCTGGTCCTCGAAGCCGGATCCGCCGCCGCATGCGGCGAGCATCATGGTCGCCGCGGCTCCGACCGACATGAGCGCGAGCCGGCGCCCCCTGCGTGTCCGACGGATCGTGTCCCCGTGAGGGTTCATCTACTGACTCCTTCATTGCTGCTATTGCGTGGACTGGTGGATGGCCTGACTCCCGGGGTCATGGGCGGGGGTGCCCCGGTCCCGGTGGCGGCAGGCCTAGGAGGTGGGGATCGGGCGTGCGCAGGACCAGCGACGCCGGCAGCAGCACGTGCTCGGGAGCCGCGGTGCCGCCGGCGCCTCCGGTGAACCGCTTCAGCAGCAGGGTGACTGTCTGCTCGGCGACCTGCTCGATCGGCTGGCGGACGCTGGAGAGGCCGAGGGCGGCGGCGACCGGGGTGTCGTCGAAGCCGATCACCGGCACCTCCGCGCTCGCGTCGGGTGTCCCCTGGCGCCAGGCGGCGACGGCGCCGATCGCCAGCGAGTCGCTCGCGCAGACCAGCGCGGTGGCGCCGCGGGCGAACAGGTCGCGGGCTCCCCGGGCACCCTCGGCCACGCTGTCCTCGACGCCGAGGGAGAGCTCGTCGGTCGCCGGATCGACCCCGGCGGCGTCTAGGGCGCGTTGCCACCCCCCGCGGCGGTCGTCGCCGACGCCGGACCCGGCCGGCCAGCCGAGGAACCCGATTCGGCGGTGGCCGCGTTCGAGCAGGTGGACGGTCGCGTCCGACGTACCGGATCCGCCGTCCACGTCCACCCACGGATGCGGGGCCTCGAACGGGTCCTCGCTGCTCCACGGCCGGCCAAAGGCGACGAAGGGTACGTCGTGCTCGAGCAGCCAGGCGGTGCGCGCGTCGTCGTGGTGGGTGCTGGTGAGCACGAAGCCGTCGATGTCGGCGGTGGAGAGCAGCTCGTCGATCGCGGCGACCTCGCCCTCGTCGTCCGGGGCGGTGAACAGGGTGAGCCGGTAGCCGTCGCGCTGGGCGGCCTCGGTGAGCGCGTGCAGGAACCGGTCGAGGATCGCGCCGTTGATGCCGTCGGCCGATGCGAAGAGCCGCATCGCGAGGTTGCGGGAGCGGCGGGTGCGCAGCTGGCGGCCGGCGACGTGCGGGCGGTAGCCGGACTCCTCGATCGCCGGGAGGACGCGCTCGAGGGTGCGGACGTTGACCCGGTGCGGCGCGTTGAGCGCGTTGGAGATGGTCTGGCGGGACACGCCGAGCTCGCGCGCGAGGGAGACGAGGGTGGGCTTGCCTGCCATCGTCCGCATCCCCCTTCCAACCCGAGATCGCCGCCCCGAGCAGTGGCGATCAGTGGTGCTGACGTGCGTACGATGAACGTTCAAAAGCCATACAAATCAGATTTTGAACGTTCAACGCGCTACCGGCATCGTGGTTTCACGCAGTCGCCCCTGTCAAGAGGTCGTCTCGCAGACGTGATGTAGCGATGTACGAACCGACCGTCGATCCATCCGCTCCAGGAGGCGCTGCATGACCCTCACCCAGCCGTACCTCGCCCATCTGACCGGTGTCTTCCACGCCCCGGTCCAGGCCTGGTCGCAACCGGACGGCGCGATGGGTGACGGCGCCGAGGGGATCTACTGCGGCGACGAGCGGATCGTCTCCGACGCCCGCCTCACCGTCGCCGAGCACGAGCTGCGGCACGTCTCGACGCAAATGCGCTCCGCGACCGAGGTCAGGTTCGTGTACGTCGTGACCGCGCCGGCCGAGGTGCCCGATCCCCTGCTCACCATCCACCGCACCCGGCGCGCCTCGGTCGACGGCGTGTCCGAGGAGCTCCGGATCGGCTCGGCGCTGCGCGAGCAGGTCGACCTCGACCTCGAGCTCGTGCTCGGCCTGGACCGGACGTCGATGGAGCAGATCAAGTCCGGTCGCAGCGCACGGGACCGGCCGCAGCCCGGCGGCTTCCGGTGGTCGTGGCGCGACGACGACACCACCGCCGAGGTGACCGTCGACGAGGGCGAGGCGGACGTGTTCGGCTCTGAGGTCGCCGTTCGGTGGCAGGTGAACCTCTCCCCCGGCGCCGAGGTCACCGTGGGCTGGTCGCTGCGTGCGGACGACGCGGCCGCGCCCATCCTCGGCACGCCGGCGCCGCCGGTTCCGACGCCGAAGGTCGACACCTCCGACCAGCGGCTCCAGCGGCTGGCAGACCGGGCCTTCTCGGACCTCAACAGTCTGCGCATCGCCGACCGCTCGCTTCGGGACGCGGTGTTCCTGGCCGCCGGCGCGCCGTGGTTCTACACGATGTTCGGCCGCGACTCGCTCATCGCGGCCCGGATGCTGCTGCCGGTGGACCGGTCCCTCGCCGAGGGAACGCTGCGCGCGCTCGCGGCACGGCAGGGGACGAAGGTCGACGAGGAGACGGCGGAGCAGCCCGGCAAGATCCTCCATGAGGTGCGGCGTACCGATGTCGCCCACGACTCCGAAGGCTTCCATCTGCCGCCGGTCTACTACGGCACCATCGACGCGACGCCGCTGTGGATCAACCTGCTCCACGACACCTGGCGAGCCGGCATGCCCGACGCCGACGTCACCGCGCTCCTCGACAACCTCGAGGCGGCGTTGACCTGGCTCGGGGAGTACGGCGACTCCGACGGCGACGGCTTCCTGGAGTACCTCGACACCACCGGCCACGGCCTGGCCAACCAGGGCTGGAAGGACTCCGGAGACTCGATCCGCTGGCACGACGGCACGATCGCCGAGGGTCCGATCGCGCTGTGCGAGGTGCAGGCCTACGCCTACGAGGCGGCACTGAACGGCGCGGCGCTGCTCGACGCCTTCGGCCGCTCCGGCGGCGACGCATGGCGCTCCTGGGCCGCAGCGCTGAAGGAGCGGTTCCGCACGGCGTTCTGGTGCTTGGACCAGCAGGGCCGCTACCCCGCCCTCGCACTCGACGCCAAGAAGCGACCCGTCGACGGGGTGAGCTCGAACATCGGGCACCTGCTCGGCACCGGCATCCTCGACCCCGAGGAGCAGCGGATCGTGGTGGAGCGCCTGCTCGACCCGACGATGTTCTCGGGCTACGGCATCCGCACGCTCTCGACCACCAACGGCGCCTACTGGCCGCTGCGGTACCACGCCGGCTCGGTGTGGTCGCACGACACCGGCATCGTCATCGACGGGATGCTTCGGGACGGGTTCACCGAAGAGGCAGCCCAGGTCGCCGAGGGCCTCCTGACCGCGGCCGAGGGGTTCGACTACCGGCTGCCCGAGCTGTTCGGCGGCCACCGGGCCGACGAGGTGTGGCCGCCGGTCCCCTACCCGGCCTCGTGCCGCCCCCAGGCCTGGGCCGCGACGTCAGTCGTACCGGTCGCACGAGCACTCGGGCGACGTGCGGGCAGGCGATCCTAGCCACAAGTGCTGGCGCTCCCGCCGTTTGTCCGCCGTGCTCCCCGGGTACGCCGCGGCATGTCGCGTCAGTCCGTGGTCGACGAGCTCCTGCGGGAGCACGGCACGACGTACGCCGAGGCCGCCGGGATCGAGCTCGCGGACAAGCCGTCCCCGCTTTTCGAGCTGCTGGTGCTGACCATGCTGTCCTCGACCCGGATCTCCGCCGACATCGCCGTGAAGGCCGCGCGGGAGCTGTTCCGCGCCGGCTGGCGCACCCCGCAGAAGATGCTCGACTCGACGTGGCGGCAGCGGGTCGAGGCGCTGGGCCGCGGCAGCTACCGACGCTACGACGAGAGCACGGCGACCAAGCTCGAGGAGCTGTCGAGGATGGTGCTCGACGAGTACGGCGGCGATCTGCGCCGGATCCGGCCCCAGGGCGAGAACGCCGCCGACGACCTGGCGAGGGTGATCGCGTCGTTCCCCCGCATCGGCCCGACCGGAGCCCGGATCTTCTGCCGCGAGGTGCAGGACGTGTGGCCGGAGGTGTGGCCGTACTTCGACGACCGTGCCTTGAAGTCGGCCGAGAAGCTCGGGCTTCCCGCCGAGCCGAGAGAGCTGGCCGACCTGGCACCCGAGGGCCGCGTCGCCGTCCTCGCCGCCGCACTCGCGCGCGTCAAGCCGAAGGAGTGACCCCGGCCGGGCCGGTTCGCGCTCGCCACGAGACCGTGGTCCGGCGGAGTGATGTGGTGGGTCAGGTCGACTCACCGATGTCCTCGTTCCAGAGCTCGGAGTTCTGGGCGATGAACTGTTCCATCATCGACACGCACTCCTGGCTGTCGAGCACGACCACCTCGACACCGCGAGAGCGCAGGTAGTCCTCCCCGCCGTAGAACGTCTTGTTCTCCCCCACGACGACCCGCGGGATGCCGTACAGCAAGATCGCGCCGGTGCACATGTCGCACGGTGACAGCGTGGTCGCCATCGTCGACTCGCTGTAGACCGTCGCGGGGAGCCGCCCGACGTTCTCCAGGCAGTCGGTCTCGCCGTGCCGGATGGCGCTGCCCATCTGGACGCGGCGGTTGTGGCCGACGCCGAGGAGCCGGTCTCCCTGGGCGAGCGCGGCGCCGATGGGGATGCCGCCTTCGGCCAGGCCCACCCTGGCCTCGGCGATCGCGAGGGTGAGGAGCTCTTCGTCTGTCATCGGTTCTCTCCTTGGTCGGTGGCATCAGATCGTCGGGTGGCGTCAGCCGCGCCGATACGCCTGCAGGTACGACGCCGGGTAGTGCACCTTGCGACCCCACACGGCGAGGGCCGCGATCACCGCGAGGTACGGCAGGGCGAGCATGAGCTCGCGCGGGATGTCGCTGAAGGTCTTCGTGATCGCCAGCTGCAGCTGCAGCGCATCCGTCCCGGCGAAGATCAGGGCGCCGAGCACGACCGGCCACACCCGCCACTTGGCGAAGATGACGAGCGCGATGCAGACCCACCCGCGCCCGTTGATGATGTCGAGGGTGAAGTTGCCGAGCACCGCGAGCGTGAGGAACGCGCCGCCGATCGCCATCAGTGCCCCGCCCACCATGAGCGCGACGTAGCGGGTCGCCGTCACGGAGATCCCCGCCACGTCGGCGGCCTCGAAGTTCTCCCCCACCGCCTGGAGCCGGTACCCCATGCCCGTGGCGCGCAGCACCCACCAGGCAGCCGGCGCGAGCACCAGGAAGGCGACGTAGGTCAGCCAGTGCTGGTCGAGCACCGGCACGTCGGGGAGCAGCACCTGGAACTTGTCCTCGAGGGTCGGACGAGCCCCGGTGTAGAGCAGGCGGAACGCGAACTCGCAGGCCGCGATCAACAGAAGCGTCACGCCGAGCCCGGACACGTGTTGGTTCAGGCCCAGCGTCACGGTGAGCAGCCCCATCAGGAGCCCTGCGACCACGCCTCCGCCGATCGCGGCGATGAGCCCGAGCCACGGCGAGCCGCTGCGCAGCGCGACCAGGAAGCCGATGAACGCCCCGAGGTACATCGTGCCCTCGATGCCGAGGTTGAGGACCCCGGTCTTCTCGACGATCAGCTCGCCGATGCCCGCCCACACCAGCGGCGTCGCGATGGTCAGCATGGCGCTGAGCAGCGCAAGGACGTTGATGCTCATGATGCCTCCTCCGCGGACACCGGCGTCGCTCCATGTCTTCGCCGACCCGATCGGGCGAGCCGGTAGTGCCGCAGCTCCATGGCGGAGAGCACCGTGAGCAGCAGCAGTGCCGCGAAGATCGCACCGAGCTGCGTTGGCACCTGGAGGACGAGCGACACGTTCTCCGCTCCCACCGCGATGTCGGCCAGGAGTACGGCGACCAGCACGACGCCCACGGGGCTGAGCGCGGCCAGCGTCGCGACGATGATGCCGGTGTAGCCGTAGTTGTTGGAGATGCCCTGCGTCAGCTGGTGCTGCACGCCCATGACTTGCGACGCCCCTCCGGCGCCGGCCACCGCACCCGACACCAGAGCGGAGCGAAAACGCAGCCTCGCGACGGGGATCCCGCTGAACTTCGCCGCGTCGGGCGCCTGCCCTGACGCCCGGATCTGCATCCCCACAGCGGTCTTGGTGAACACGAACCAGGTGATGACGACGATCACCACGGCCACGCCGAACCCCCAGTGCACGCGGCTGCCCGAGATGAGAGGCGGCAGGTCGTAGCCGGCCCCGAAGCGGTCGGAGTCGGTGAAGCCGGTCTCGCTGTTGCGCCACGGTCCGTTCAGAAGCCCCTGGACGACGAGCAGGGCGACCGGGTTGAGCAGCAGGGTCGTGACGACCTCGTCGATGGCCCCACGCCGCTTCAGCCAGGCGGGCAGCCAGGCCCAGGCCAGCCCGCCGAGCCCACCGGCGACGAACCCCAGCGGCAACGCGGCCCACGACGGGAGGTCGGGTGCGTTGAGCGCCACCGCGGTGGTGCCGACAGCACCCATGAGGAACTGCCCCTCGGCACCGATGTTCCAGTAGCCCGCCCGAAACGCGATCGCCACCGCGATGCCCGTGAACAGCAACGGTGTCGCGGTCAGCATCACCTCGTACAGCCCGAGGGTCGAGCTCAGCGGGACGAGGAGGTACCGCTCGAACGCCGCCCGCGGGTTCGCCCCGGCCAGCCGGATCGGGATCGCACTCAGCGCCACCGTGACCAGGACCGCGACGGCGACCGCGGCGACCGGCAACCACGCCGGCTCGTGGCCTCGACGGACGAGCCTCATACCTCCACCGACTCCCCCGTCATCATTGCGCCGAGGCGCTCGCTGGTCGCCTCGGCCACGGGCAGACCGCCGGTGATGGCGCCCCGGAACAGGACGAGGATCCGGTCGCACAGGCTGCGCAGCTCGTCCAGGTCCTCGGAGATGACCAGCACCCCGGCCCCCGTGTCGCGCAGCTCGTGGAGCTGCTCGTGGACGTAGCGGTACGCGCCGACGTCCAGGCCCCGGGTCGGCTGCGCCGCGACGAGCACCTTCGGCCGGCGCGAGAGTGCCCGCGCCAGGAGCACCTTCTGCATGTTGCCGCCCGAGAGGCTGGACACGGGGTCGGTCGGCGTGGCCCGGATGTCGAACCGCCGGATCACCTCCTCCGCATGCGCCCGGATCGCCGCCTTGTCGAGCATGCCGCGGCGCGTGAACGAGGGCAGGTCCTCGAGCACCAGGTTGTGCTCCACACTCAGCTGCGGGACCACGCTGCCGCGCCGGTCCTCGGTGAGCCGTCCGAGGCCGGCGTCGAGGCGCCCTCGGACATCGAGCCGCGTCACGGCGGCGCCGTCCACCTCGACGCGACCGCTCGTGGGCAGCTCCACCCCACCCAGGACGTTCATCAGCTCCGTCTGCCCGTTGCCGCTGATCCCCGCGAGGCCGACGATCTCCCCGGGCCTGACCTCGAAGGTGAGGTGGTCGAGAGCCGGTCGGCCGGGACGTTCGAGGGTCACGTCGGTCAGGATCAGCACGGGCCGACGCTCCGCCGTACCCGCGCCTTCTCGGGGCGCGACCGGCGCCTCCTCCGGAACCTCAGCCACAGGCAGGCCCACGGCCGAGGCGACGTCCTCCTCTGGCGCGGTGCCGCCCATCATGAGCGACGCCAGCTCGTGCGTGGTCACCTCGGCGGTCGCCCGCTCCCCCACCAGGCTGCCACGCCGGAGCACGACGACGCGGTCGGAGATCTCGGCGACCTCGCGCAGCTTGTGGGAGACGAACAGCACGCCGAGCCCGGTACGCCGCAGCCGCTGCACCGTCTCGAACAGCGCCCGCACGTCCTGGGGCGTCAGCACCGCCGTGGGCTCGTCGAGGATCAGCACCCGGCACTCGTGGAACAGCGCCTTCACGATCTCGACCCGCTGCCGCTCGCCGATGGACAGCGTGGAGATGAGCCGCTCGGGTTCGATCTGCACGCCGACGCGGTCCATGGCGTCGACGACACGCTGACGGGCGGCGCGTACGTCGACCCGGCCCAGCCCGACCGACGAGAGCGCGACGTTCTCGGTGACGGTCATGGTCTCCACGAGGGAGAACTCCTGGGTCACCATCCCGATGCCCGCCGCCATGGCGTCGCGCGGCGAGGAGATGTCCAGCGGCCGCCCGTCCATGGTGATCGTGCCGCCGTCGGGACGGACCAGGCCGTACACGATCTTCATCAGCGTCGACTTGCCCGCGCCGTTCTCGCCGAGCATCGCGACCACCTCGCCGGATGCGACCGAGAGACTCACCGCGTCATTCGCGACGAGGTCACCGAACCGCTTCGTGATGCCGCTCAGCTCCAGCAGCGGGCGGGTGGGGGTCACTGCTGCGAGACGTCGATCGAGCCCTTCGGGGCGGACTCGTCGACCGGTGTGGTGAACGAGCCGTCCAGGATCTCCTGCTTCTTGTCCTCCACCTGCCTCACCAGGTCGTCGGGGACACCGCCGACGATGTCGGTGTTGATCGGGGCGATGTCGCTCCCGCCCTCCTTCATGAAGGAGTACGTGCCGAGGTCCTCGGACGCCGGCTTCCCGGTCGCCTGCTCGGTGACGGCGTCGACGGTCGGGCGGACGTTCCAGAGCAGAGAGGTGACGACGTTCTTCGGCGCCTCCTCCTTCTGGTCGACCATCATGCCGACCACCGGGAGGTTCGCCTCCTCGGCCGCGGAGATGACGCCGTCCCGCTCGGCGAAGAGCACGTCCGCGCCGGCGGAGATCTGAGCCTGCGCTGCCTGCTTCGCTGCGGCCGGGTCGAAGAAGGTGTTGATGAACGAGACCTTCACCGTGGCGTCGGGGTTGGTCTCCTTCACGCCCAGCACGAACGCGTTGACGATCCGGTTGACCTCGGGGATCGGCATGGCGCCCACGACACCGATGATGTTGCTCTTGGTGAGCCCGCCGCACAGCATCCCGGCGAGGTACGCCGGGTCCTGGAGCCAGTTGTCGAACACGCTCATGTTCGGGTCGACCGGCTTCTCGCCCGAGCCGAACGCGAAGGGGATGTCGGGGAACTCCGCGGCGGCCTTGCGCACCGCCTCCTCCGCGGCGAACGCGTCCCCCATGATGGCGTCAGGCTGCTCGTTGGTCGCGATGTCGCGGAGCGTGCGCTCCATCGCGTCGGAGGTGCTCACGTTGTCGATGTGCTTGTACTCGATCTGGCCGTCCTCCACGGCGCTCTGGAGCGCGGAGTGGATGGCGCCGTCCCACGGCTCCTCGAGCGGGGTGGCGAAGACGCCGTAGATCAGGGGCAGCTCCTCGCCGCCACCTCCGCCGCCTCCCCCGGAGGGCTCCTCGCCTGTCTCGCCGCCGCAAGCCGCGGCGAGGAGCAACGCGGCGGTGCCCGCCAGGGCGGCGAGCCGGTGGTGCCCGCTCGACGTACGACGGATCTGAGCCATGGCGACCTCCGACTAGACGAGAAGGCCACTAAACCGCCCTGTTCCGTCCCGCGGCAAGACTCATTCGGCTCATCACCCCGACGGCTCGGTACGTTTCCGCCGGTCGGGGACCTGCGCGGGCCGGTCGGAGAGTCTGCGACTTCTGCGACTGACGTCGGCCTACCGCAGACCGTTCTCGATGGCCCGCGTCGCGAAGCCGAGCGCAGCGACGTGTGACCTGAGCTGGTGCGGGTCGTAGCGCACGCTCGGCATGGAGATGGACAGTCCGGCGAGCGCCTGGCCCTCGGCCCCGCGCACCGCCTTCCCCACGGCGACCACCCCGCGCTCGGAGCGGCCTTCGTTCAGCGCGAACCCGTTGGTGCGGATCTTCTCCAGGTCGCGGTGCAGCCTGGCCAGGTCCGGACGCTCATCGGGACGTTCGACGTACCGCTCGGGCGCGTAGACCGCCTCGACCTGCTCCTTGCTCAGCTCCGCGAGCGTGACCAGCCCGCCGGTCACCCGGTGCGCAGGGAAGACCATCCCCTCACGGTTGCCGACACGCAGCGCCTGCTGGCACTCGACCGAGGCGATGAACCGCGCGGTGTCGCCGGTCCTGATCATCAGGTTGGCCGACTCACCGACCACCTCCACGAGCTCCTCGAGGTGCGGCAGCGCCAGCGTGCGCAGCCGTGAGGTCTCCGACCGCGAGTGCGCGGCCAGCTCGAGGACCGGGCCGGCGCGGTAGGTCCGACTCGCGTCCTGCACCGCGAAGTCCCGGTAGACCAACATCGCCAGGAGCCGGTGCGCGGTCGACCTGGCGACACCGAGCCGCTCGGCGACCTCCGCGACGGTCAGCTCGCCCTCGAGCTGCAGCATCGTGGCGATCCGCAGGGCGTGGTCCACGCTGGCGATGGCGTACGGCGGGCGCTGCTTGAGCTCTCTCTCCACCAGACCACTCTAACGCAGGATTCTGCTATCCAGAATCTACTGTTCTTCCATGTGGTCGGCGTCTCACCATCGAATGCATGACCGAGACCGCTGTAACCCCCGTCACACCTCGCCTGGCCGGCACCCGCCCGGCCTGGCTGGTGATCGCGCTCTGCTGGCTGATCGTCGTCTTCGACGGCTACGACCTCATCGTCTACGGCACCACCATCCCGTCCCTGCTCGAGGAGCCCGGGTGGAACCTCACCCCCGCGAGCGCCGGCACGATCGGGAGCCTCGCGTTCGCCGGCATGCTGGTGGGCGCACTCGGCGCCGGCAACCTGGCCGACCGGCTCGGCCGCCGCCGGACGATCCTCGGGTCGGTCGCCTGGTTCACCGTGTTCACCGGGCTGAGCGGGCTCGCCCCCAACCCGGAGACCTTCGGCATCCTCCGGTTCGTCGCCGGAGTCGGCCTCGGCGGGCTGGTCCCGTCGGCCAACGCCCTCACCGCCGAGTTCGTGACGCCCCGGCTCCGCTCCGGTGTCTCGACGATCATGATGTCGGGCGTCCCGATCGGCGGTTCCATCGCGGCGCTCCTGGCGATCCCGGTGATCCCGAACCTGGGCTGGCAGTTCATGTACCTCTTCGCCTTCAGCGGCGTCCTCCTGCTCGTCCTCGCCGTCGCCCTGCTGCCGGAGTCGCCGACCTGGCTCCGCGCCCACGGCCGCGTCGAGGAGGCCGAGGCGGTCGAGCAGCAGTACGGCGTCGGGCATGCCACCACGCACTCGACCGAGCACCACCACCCGAGCATCCGCACCCTGTTCAAGCCGCGCTTCGCGCTCGCCACCTCGCTGTTCGCGCTCGCCTCGATCGCCACCCTCTTCGCCTGGTACGGCCTCGGCACCTGGCTCCCCAAGCTGATGGCCAGCGACGTCCGGTTCGACCTCGGCAGCAACCCGTTGACCTTCCTCCTCGCGCTCAACATCGGCGCCGTCGCCGGCTCCGCGGTGACCGCCTACGCGGCGATCAGGGTCGGTCCGTTGCGCAGCGCCATCGGCGCGGCAGCGGCCGCCGCCGTCGGGCTGTCGTTCCTGCTGACCTACCCGAGCTCGGCCACCGCCATCTACGCCGCGCTCATCCTGGCCGGTGTCGGCACACACGGCACCCAGTGCCTGATCATCGCCGCCGTCGCGTCCCACTACCCGCCGAAGCTGCGGGGTACGTCGCTCGGGTTCGCGCTCGGGGCGGGCCGCCTCGGCGCCGTGGCCGCTCCCCAGGTCGCCGGGTGGCTGCTCGCGGCGGGCCTCGGGGTCGGCTCGAGCTTCCTGCTCTTCGCCGGAGCAGCAGGCCTCGCCGCCGCGGTCCTGCTCGTCACCTACCTCGCCACCAAGCCGGCCACCACCAAGGTCGTCGTCGGCGAGCTCGCCCACTGACACCTACCCCTGACCAGACCCACCAGCCAACGAACGGAGACGACCATGACCACCACGCCGAACCCCTCCCCCGTCCAGCTCCACGCCGCCGACGAGCCGGGCCAGCCGACACCGACCCCGGCGCTCGAGGAGCTCTACCGCGGCTTCGAGAAGGAGCTGCTGGTGCCGCTGTGGACCGAGATCGGCGACCTGATGCCGGCGCACCCGCGGTCGAAGGCGCAGCCGCACCTGTGGCGGTGGAACGACCTGCTCCCCCTGGCCGAGCGCGCCGGCGAGCTCGTCCCGGTCGGCCGGGGCGGTGAGCGCAGGGCGATCGCGCTGGCCAACCCGTCCCTGGGCGGGCGGCCGTTCGTGGCCCCGACGCTCTGGGCGGCGATCCAGTACCTCATGCCCGGTGAGGATGCACCCGAGCACCGACACACCCAGCACGCCTTCCGCTTCGTCGTCGAGGGCGAGGGCGTGTGGACCGTCGTGGGCCGCGACCCGGTCCCGATGCGCCGCGGCGACTTCCTGCCGCAGGCGGGGTGGAACTGGCACGCGCACCACAACGCCTCGAGCACGCCGATGGCGTGGATCGACGGCCTGGATATCCCCTTCCAGTACGCCTCGGAGGCACAGTTCTTCGAGTTCGGCCGCGACGAGATCAGCGACGAGGAGCGGATCACCCCCGACCGGTCACGCTCCGAGCGGCTCTGGGGCCACCCGGGCCTGCGTCCCCTCGGCGCCCCCGCGACCGGCCCCGGCACGCCGCTGCTCGCCTACCGCTGGGAGCACACCGACCGCGCCCTCACCGACCAGCTCGAGCTCGAGGTCGAGGGGTACCCCGGGACGGTCGAGCCTGGCCACGCCGCGGTCCGGTTCAACGACCCGCGCACCGGGGTCGACGTACTCCCCACCATCCGCGCGGAGATGCACCGCGTCCGCCGTGGCGCCGAGACCGCTCCGGTCCGCGAGGTCGGCGCCTCGGTCTACCAGGTCTTCGACGGCTCCGGCACGGTCACGGTCGGCTCGGAGCAGTGGACCGTCACCCGCGGCGACCTGTTCGTCGTGCCGTCGTGGCAGCCGTTCAGCGTCCGCTCCGAGGCAGGCTCGACCGACTCCGACTCGGGCGCGCTGGACCTGTTCCGGTTCAGCGACTCCCCCGTCTTCGAGGCGCTCCAGCTGCACCGCTCCGAGACCACCCGCTGACACCTCCCGCAACCCCACCACCCCACGACAGACCCAACCCGAGAAGGATTCTCATGAAGCTCGCAACCGCCCGCATCGACGGGACCACCCGCGCCGTCCGCGTCGACGGGGACACGCTCGTCGACCTCGGCCACGCCGACCTCGGTGAGCTGCTGGCTCAGGACAACTGGCAGACGAAGGCCGAGTCGGCCACCGACCCGTCGTACCCGGCCGACGGCGTCGACCTCGCGCCGCTGGTCCCGCACCCGTCGAAGGTGGTCTGCGTCGGCCTCAACTACAAGAACCACATCCAGGAGATGGGCCGCGACCTGCCGGAGTACCCGACGCTGTTCTCGAAGTTCGCCGACACCCTGATCGGCGCGACCGACGACATCGCGCGTCCCGACGAGACCGACGCCTTCGACTGGGAGGTCGAGCTCGCCGTGGTGGTCGGCACGCAGGTGCGCCGCGCGTCGACCGCCGAGGCCGAGGCGGCGATCGCCGGCTTCACGGTCCTCAACGACATCACCGCTCGGGACTGGCAGTTCCGCACCCGCGAGTGGCTCCAGGGCAAGAACTGGGACTCGACCACGCCGGTCGGCCCCTACCTGGTGACGCCCGACGAGCTGCCCGGCGGCGTGCGGCCGACCCTCGACGTACGCCTGCTCGTGGACGGCGAGGTGATGCAGTCCGACACCACCGGCGACCTGCTGTTCGACCCGGTCGCACTGGTCGAGTACGTCTCCACCATGGTGCGGCTGAACCCCGGCGACGTCATCGCCACCGGTACGCCGGGCGGGGTCGGCCACGCTCGCAAGCCGGAGCGGTACCTCGTGGGTGGCGAGACCGTCGTCGCCGAGATCGACGGCATCGGCCGCCTCGAGAACTTGGTCGTCAAGGAAGGTGCGGCCCGATGAACCGCACCCTCCCCGACGCGCGCCTCTGGGTCGACCAGGGCACGAAGCTCGTCGCCGACGCACTCATCGGCCGGGACGAGGAGGATCTCGCTGCGCCGTCCGGACTCCCTGGCTGGAGCCGCAAGCACCTCCTCGCCCACCTGGCGGCCAACGCCGAGGCGGTCGGCAACCTCGTGCACTGGGCGGCCACCGGTGAGCGCACCCCGATGTACTCCTCCCCCGAGCAGCGCAACGCCGACATCGAGTCCGGCAGCAGGCTGGCCGGGTCGGAGCTCGTCGCGTGGTTCGGGCGCTCCGCCTCGGCCCTCGCGACCGCGATGGACTCGCTCTCTTCGGAGGCGTGGGAGGCCGAGGTCGTCACCGCCCAGGGCCGCACCGTGCCGGCCTCCGAGACGCCGTGGATGCGTGCGCGTGAGGTGATGGTGCACGCCGTCGACCTCGGGGTCGGCGTCAGCTTCGAGCACCTCCCGTCTGACTTCCTGGTGGCGCTGTGCGACGACATCGCTGCGAAGCGCAGCGCCGCCGCGGGCGGTCCGTCGGCGGGGCCGGCCCTCGCCGTCGCCGCGACCGACACCCCGAGCCGGTGGGACGTCGCCGGTGTGGGCGAGCCCGTCCTCGTCGAAGGCACGCTCGCCGCGGTCGCGGCGTACCTCGCCGGCCGCTCGGCCGACGGCGTCCGCACCTCGGGCGCAGACCCCGCCCCCGAGCTCCCCGCCTGGCTGTGACCGGGCATCCCTGACCTGACCTGAGGAGAACCCCATGAACACGCAGAACCAGCACACCGGACAGCCCGACGTCATCGTCGTCGGCGGCGGCATCGGCGGCCTCAGCGCCGCGTACGCCCTTGCTCGCAAGGGGTTGAACGTCCGCGTCCTCGAGCGGGCCAAGGAGTTCGGCGAGGTCGGGGCGGGCATGCAGATCGCGCCGAACTGCACGCGGATCCTGCACGAGTACGGCCTGCTCGACGAGGCCAAGCAGCTCGGCGTGCTGCCCGAGAGCATCGTGATGAAGGACGCCGTCGACAGCAGCGAGCTGACCCGGCTGGACCTGAAGGACCTGGAGCAGAAGTACGGCTTCCCCTACATGGTCATCCACCGCAGCGACCTGCACGGCATCTTCCTGCGCGCCTGCCGGCGGGCAGGTGTCGAGCTGCTCACCGACCAGGTGGCCGTCGACTTCCAGAACAGCGGCCGCGGCGCCCGGGTCACCTTCGAGGACGGACACGTCGAGGAGGCCGGCGTCGTCATCGCCGCCGACGGGCTGCACTCGGTCGCCCGGAAGCTCCTCGTCGACGACCAGCCGGTCAACAGCGCGTACGTCGCCTACCGCGGCGCCATGCCGATCGAGCAGGTCCGCGACAACGACATCTCCGAGACCGACGTCGTGCTGTACGTCGGACCGCAGTGCCACTTCGTGCAGTACCCGCTGCGCGGCGGCGCGATGTTCAACCAGGTCGCGGTCTTCGAGTCACCCAAGGCGATGGCCGGCGAGGACGACTGGGGTACGCCGGACGAGCTCGACGCCGCCTTCGAGGGAACCTGCTCGCAGGTCCAGCAGGGGCTCCCGCTGATGTGGCGCGACAAGTGGTGGCGGATGTTCGACCGCGACCCGATCATGAACTGGGTCCACGGCCGGATCGCCCTGCTCGGCGACGCCGCGCACCCTCCCCTGCAGTACATGGCCCAGGGCGCGATCATGGCGATCGAGGACGGCTGGGTCCTCGCCGAGCACGTCGGGCGGCAGCTGGCTACGGGGGCCGGCGTCGCGGACCTCGACTGGGCCGTTGCCCTGTCGGCGTACAACGCGGTGCGGCCCGAGCACTGCCGACGGGTGCTCACCACCGGCCGGGTCTGGGGCGAGCTGTGGCACCTCGACGGCATCCAGCGCCTGCAGCGCAACGCGATCATGCGTGCCCGCGACACCTACGACTACACCTTCACCGAGTGGATCTACGGCAACACCGCACTCTTCCCCGACGACGAGCCGCCGATGTACCCGACCATTCCCCTCGACTCGGTCGAGGTCGCCGAAGAGCAGGCGCAGGAGCCACGGGAGCTCGTCACGGTGGAGTGATCGGAATGACCGCATCCCGACAAGGTAAGCAGTCGGGTGAGGCCCCACCGGGTTCGGTCGACCCGACTCCGCCCCCGGCCGGCTCTTCCTGAGACTTGCCGGGCCTAGTCTCGCCTGCCTGTCCGGCCTGTTGATCTCGTTCGGCAGCACCCCGCCTCGACCCGTCCGCCAAGTTCTCATCACATGTCGGACATGTCGGCGGAGGAATCAGATCCTTCGTGAGCTGCTCGGCGAGCATCCCGCCGACGGCGGTGGAGATCTGCGGACCGTATGCCACGAAACCGGCCAGGAGAACCAATGACAGCACGAACTGCCTCAGCGACATCAACCCGGAGACGACACACCGCCGAGCTCGGTTGCCGCGACTCGGTCAGCGCTGACATCGTAGTTGGAATCTGCCGTATCGCGATCGCTCCGCGGCAACACCGCAGTCGGTATCAGCTCGTAGCGCGCAGTGCCCCGCGGGAGGTTCTCTCGAGCTTTCCGGCAGCCAGGCAACGCGCGACGGATGCGTTCACGGCCGCTTGGATGTCATTGCCCGCGCGACGCCAGCCGAAGAGCGCACGGAGCGCAAGGATGAGCCCACTCTCCTCCACGGTCACTGCATCTCTGACGACGCGACAGACCGCGGCGTCCATCTCTTCCGTTGGTGTCTGACCGACGGTCCGGATGTCGTCCTCGTTGGCGGGGACACGCACCCGCGTCTCTCGCCCCTTGAGCCTGAAGAATCCGTCGCCCCAAAGCCGCACGTGTTCTCCGTCTACAGTTAGTCGACTCGCGACGAAGTCGATGTTCTTCTTGATCTGATGCCCGACTCGGCCGACGCCGAAAGCTTCGCGAACCCTCTTGTACAGGAGGTCGGTGTGCAGCGGCGCCTCCGCCGCAAGCACACTGCCGATGTACGTCTGGAGGTGTGGACGGGCCTCAACGCTGGCGAGGGGAAAGCCACAGTAGGGCGCGCGCTCGGGTCCCCTCTCGTATGTCTCCGCCCACTCCGGGGGCGCGGTGTGGTCGATCTCGTCCATCTGAACCTCGACCGGCTCTTCCACCGCGTGAGGCAGCGAGTCCAAAGTTGGGGCGTTGCCTGCCACCGCTTGCGCGAGTGCCTGTTTGAGGAGGGCGGACTGCCCCTGCCTGTCGCGATACCAGCTGATACCCCAGATCCGGTAGATGTTCCAACCGAGGCCCCGAAGCACACTTGCACGCAATCGGTCTCGGTCCCGGGCTGTGGCTGCTGAGTGATACGCCGCGCCGTCACACTCGACCGCCAAGACGTACTCCCCCGGCCGGTCCGGGTGCCGAACCCCGAGGTCGATCCGGTAGCCGGCGCTTCCCACCTGGGGCACTACGTCGTAGCCCCAGGAGGAGATGACGCGCATGACGTCCTCCTCGAACGGGCTTTCTGCGTCGCCCTGGCTGCCATCGAGGTCGATGCCGAGCGCCGGCATCCCCCGTTCTGCAAAGTCGAGGTATCCACGTAGGTGACGCAATCCTGCGGATGCCGTGTCCCGCATGTCACCGGCCCGGAAGGAGCTCACGACCTCGACACGCTTTTTAGCGCGGGTGATCGCGACGTTCAGACGCCGCCACCCGCCGTCGCGGTTGATCGGACCGAAGTTCATCGCGAACTTGCCGTGCTCGTCCGGACCGTACCCGATGCTGAAGACGATGATGTCTCGCTCGTCCCCCTGAACGTTCTCGAGGTTCTTGACGAAGAAACCCGTCAGACGGTCGTGGTCGTCGAGGAGACCAGCGAGCGCTCTCTCACTCGCTGCCCTCCTCTCGAGCGCGGCGGAGATCGCTTCCTCCTGCGCCGACGAGAACGTGACGACCCCGATCGAGAGACCCGGGTGGTGGCTCCGATGGAACAGGATCCTGTCCACGACCGCCTCTGCCTCGATCGGGTTGTCGCGGGCTCCGCCCCGTCGGTAGACACCGTTGACAACGAACGACTCCACGCCGAGGTCCGGTGACTGGAAGGTCGCGCCGGGGAATGTCTGGAGTGCGTCGCCGTCAGGTGCGTAGAAGCGGTAGTTGGAGTAGGTGATCAGCGACTCGTGCTGACTCCGGTAGTGCCACGACAGTGGCAACGACGGCATCGAGCTCTTGCATAGCTTGAGCACGGACTCGAAGAGGTCGACCTCGTCGTCGGCCTCTTCGTCGCTGACCGCCTGGGTGAAGAAGGCTGTCGGTGGCAGCTGCTTTTCGTCGCCTGCCACGATCAGCTGACCACCACGGTAGATGCAATTGACAGCGTCTGATGGCAGAACCTGGGACGCCTCGTCGAAGATCACGGCGTCGAAGGTCATCTCGCCCGGCAGGTACTGCGACACCGAGAGTGGACTCATCATGAAGCAGGGCTTGAGCTCCTGGACAATCTCGCCGGTGCGGCTCAACAGTTCCCGAATCGGCAGGTGGCGGGTCTTCTTCTGCGCCTCTCTGCGGATGAGTTGCGCCGACGTACCCGCGAACGAGCTGGGGCGACGCGCGCTGCAGGCAGCAGCGACGCTGACGTTCGTCTTGCGGACGATCTCGGCGTCGAGCTCGCGAAAGCGGGCTACCAGCGCGTTCCGGTCGGTTGCCCGGTGCCGGGTAAGCCGTGAGTCGGCAGCGACGTGAGCCTCGACCCACGCCTGCAGCATTGCCCATTCGACGGTCTCAGCCACGATCGAGCGCTCAGCGACCCGCCCGCGCAGGTAATCCAACGTTTCGCCGAGCCCTGCCGCGGTCAGCTCGGTCACAGCACCCCCGTGGGCGTCCCACTCCTCGACGTCCGCGACGCACGTGTCAGCCATCTCTTGGAGAAGCTCGTGAGCGCCTGGCAGGTCCGACTCCAGATCCGCTGCGAGCTCGGCGCCACGTGCCTCGTCGAAGTGGGCCGTGAGGTCGTCCCGCGCCCTGCCCCACTTGGTCAGTCGATCCACCATCTCCTGTGGCAGAACGACGGGCGCTGCCATGCGGGCGGCGGACTCCTCCGACACCGGGGTGTGAACGATCTGGCGGATCGCGTTGGCCCACGCAACCGCTGTCTCTAGGGCGCGCCAGGCGGTCGTCAGACCTTCGTAGCGCTTGCCGAGAAGCGTCCGGTCCTCCTCGTAGCTGTCGTAGATGGTCGCCGACGCGTTACTTACCAGGGTCGCCAGGTGACGGGCCCGCTGCCCGCGCTCCAGCGTCAACGGCTGCCCTGCGACGTCGGTGACGTAGCGGGACGCTTCCACAAGCGGATGAAGGTATTCGGCCGCCTGACCGCTGAGCTCGGCCGCCTCGACGAACGGCCTCGCTGCCAGCGAGTCCGCCGGGGCGGCGCCGAGCTTTCCGTGCGCCTCCTTCAGCCAGGCCTCGCACCCGCGCTGGAGCCGACCGGCGACGATGGTCAGCCGGGGGTCGGGCCTGCCGTCGACGCTCAGCTGCTCCGCCAACGGGCCGGCGTTGAGGTCATTGCCTGCCAGTTCAACCGCTCGCTGGGCGATTTCGATTGCCTGAGCGACGCGGGAGAAGTTCGTCTCGGTCCGCTGGTAGTACCTGCCAAGCCTCGGAGCATGCTCGCTCTCGGCAGAGTTCAGCCGCTTCTCCGCTTTCTGCCACGCGACAGCCTCGTCCAGACGGGCGAGCACACCCTTGTCCACCTTGCCCGTGACCGTCACACCCTTGAGCAGCTTCTTGTCCGCGCGGGCCTGGCTGCTCCATCGCCGCAGACCCGTATGGGCCTCCTTGAACCGGGTGTTGAGTATCGCCAGGTCCAGCTCAAGCGCGTCGGGAGTGAACACCTGCTCGACAGCTTCCCGACGCTCGTTGACGACCTCCACGAGCGAGGCAAGAACCTTGTGCGACTCATTGAGCGCAGACTGGACCGACGGATTCAACCAGCCGCGCTCCGGCATCGCCGCGGCCCCGCCCAAGGCACCAAGGTGGGCGAGCTCAATGGCGCGCCTGAGCGATAGCGCGTCTGTGCTGATCCCGAGCATGGCGCCTAGTTGGCGTGCTTCCTCGACGAGAGGCGCCAGCTTCATCGGTGCCTCTGCGAGGAAGGAGACGGAGTCCGCGAACTCATCGGATCTCATGGAGCGCTCCGGCACCCACACGCCGGCTTCGGCGCGACCCAGTCTGTCGAAGCCCTGTGCCAACTCGGGATCCAAGCGGTCCCATGCCTCCCCGACGACGTCACGCAGATCATCGACGGAGCGCTCGTAGAGGGTGACCGCCTGCTTCAGCTCCTCGACGCGCCGAGGGAGAACTGACGGATCGGCCATGACAAGCCAGGATTGCTCAGCCTCGGGCCACTGGCTCAGGAGCTCCAACAGTCTCGCGCGTCTGCGCATCGAGGCGATGTCCATGGGCCAGGTGAGCAGCAGGTCCGCGTCCACGGCCCGCGCTCGGTCGATCAGCTCCTCGGTCGACTTCAGGAGGTGCTGGGTGCCCCGCTTGATCCGGTCGATGCCATTGGCGGCGTGCTGGTGCTCGGCCAGGCCTCGCCACAGGAAGTCGTCTCCTTCACTGATCGGGCGCCACGCCCGCTGCAGCCGGTGCCCAGCCGACAGGATCGACTCGAGCCTCCCCGGTGACAGGTCTCGCCAAGCGTCGGGCCTGTCCAGCGGCTTGTGGCCGACGTGCTGCAGCTCCATAAGGCGGCCGAGCACGTCGAAGATGCTGCGCCGCAGCGGCGCTCGCTCGTCGTTCATAGCGGCCGCAAAAGCAGACAGCTCCTCACGGGCGCTCTGCAGGCCAGCCCGCTGGCTAGTGCTGAAATCGCCCTTCACCTTGGCTCGCTGGGTGAGCGCGCGGTCGAGCTGCGCCACCACTTCCTTGCGCGTCGCCGCATGGCTGTGCAGCTCGAGCACGAAGTCGCCGAGTCCCTTGCTGGTCAGTCGGTCGCGCACGACGTCGAGCGCCGCAGCCTTCTCACTGACGAACAGGACGCTCCGACCCGCGGCCATCAGCTCGGCGATGATGTTAGAGATGGTCTGGCTCTTGCCGGTGCCCGGAGGTCCGTCCATGACGAAGCTCTTGCCGTCGCGGGCAGCGAGGACACATCGACGCTGGCTGGAGTCCGCATCAAGGATCGTCATCATCTGCTCGGGGGGCCAGACCGTGTCGAGGTCCCTGTCCTCCGGCGACTCGAACGCGAAGCGGGAGGCGAATGGCGCGTCCGGGCCGAGCGCGATCATCTGCACGATCGGGTGCGCGGACACCGTTGCCTCGTGGTCCGAGAGGTCTCGGTAGATAGCCTCCTTGTGGAAGCTGAAGGTGGTCAGGACCACGCGCGCGGTGACTGACCAGCCGTCCCAGCCGCTGACGGCCACCCGCACCTCGTCGAGCAGCTTGTCGACGTCTGGAGCGAACGGATCCGCCTGAGGCAGCTTCACGGAGAAGTCCTTCTCCATGTGCAGCCGGAGGGCGGGATTGACCACGGCCTCGTCCTCGTTGCGCGTGACGAAGTAAGGCGACTGGGCGCCGCTGCGAGCTACCTCGACCGGGCAGAGCAGCAGGGGGCTGTCGACCGACTTGCCGTCCGCTGGGTCGACCCAAGTAAGCATGCCGATACCGAGGTACAGCGTCCAGAAACCTCTGTCGGCGTACACCTGCTGGGAGAGTAGGTCGAGCCGGCGGCATGCGTTGCGCAGCTCGGTCTCCGTCTTGCCCGCAGCGACCAGGGAACCCGGGGGAGCAGTGGACTGCTCACCGTCCTGCGGCTGATGGGAAATCAGCTGGCGGCGTCCACTCACGCGCGTGAGGATCTCGGCCGCGGATGGTTCGACGATTTCGAGCGACGCCGACTTGGAGTGCTTGAAGTAAACGAGCCGCTGCCGGCGATCCAGTGTGAGGAGATCCTGCCGCCATGTGTCGAGTTGCTGCCTGAGGCGCTGAGCCAGCGGATCCGGCAGGTTCGACGCCTCCATCGTGTCCACGCCCGAGCTCACTGCGTGCAGTTCCCTTCATCGTGTTCCTGCTCCGCGTCGGTCAGGAGGCGCCGTACCAGTGCATGCACCATCTCACGATCCGACTTGCTGAGACGGTCGATGAGGACGGCAAGGTCGTCCATCCGATCGTGGTCCGGCCCGAGGGTCTCACGACGGTGCCGGCTTCCGCTGTCCGAGTCCTCGGACAGCGGACGGGTCTCCGGCTCATCCGCCGAGGCAGCGGGCGCAGCCCGGTAAGCCTCAAACCCTGGGGGCAGCGGCTCTGCATGCACGACTCCGAGCCGCTGGGTGCACCGGGTCATGGTCACGTAGAGCTGTCGTGGCCCCTGATCGGCCTCGCGCGCGATCGCTGCCGGTTCGACGAGAAGTACGGCGTCGAATTCCAGGCCCCTGCTCTGGGAGGCAGGCACAAGGGTCACGTCCCTCGAGAAGTCGCCGTCGCGGCCGTCGCCCGGGACGAGTCCGCCCTCCGTGAGAACCTGCAAATACTCGTCGAACCACGGATCGGCGACGATCACGGCGGTGGAGAGCCCACCCTCGGTCGTCGTCGCGGCCTGGTGCACGACAGTGTCCGCTAGGACCTCGGCCTCCGTGTAGACGACAAATGGCGGACCGAGCCCGTCACGGATGGATCGCGGAGGCACGAGGTCTGGCGAGGCAAGTGGGAGCTGCCGGGCGGCGAGATCCAGGACCGGGGCGGGTACCCGGTAGCCGATCGACAGCGAGAACTCAGCCTGTGACTCGGAGCCGTCGCTCAGGTGTGCGGTCAGCTCGGCCCAGGAATCACGAACCCAAAGGCCCGTGGCCTGAGCAAGATCACCCAGTACGGTGAAGGAGGAGCTCGGGCAACGCCGCGCGAGCGCGCGAGCCTGCATAGGTGACAGGTCCTGAGCCTCGTCCACCACGATGTGGCCGTACGTCAGGCGGTCGCGGCTGAGGAGGCCAGCAACCTCGTCCAGGCAGTAGAGGTCCGCTTCGGTCCAGGGTTCGTTGGCGACGCTGTCCGTTACGGGCCGGAAGAGCCGGGCGCGCTCGTCGACTGTCATGACTCCCTCCGCCGCAGCGACGAGCCAGGACTGGGTGCCGTAGAGACTGCGAAGAAACTCCTCCGGCGTGAAGGAGGGCCACATGCGGTCGACTGCGTTCGCGAAGGCGGAGAGCCGACGGATGGTCGCCTCGTTGGCACGAACCGGTCTGCCCAGGGCTTGCTGGTCCTCACGGTGCTTGTTCGCGGCGAGCGCGGCCAGAGCGTTGCGGACGAAGTCACGTCCCTCCGCGTAGGGCAGGTCTCGCATGCGCGCCTCGTCCAGCAAACGGTGCAGGTCCTCGGCGGACACACGGATCCGGTCCGCGCCAAGGCTGAGCACCAGGTCGTCGTCTCCCCACCCGACCCGGGCCTCTAGTGCTCGGCGGATGAGGACAGCCATTGACTCGGTGCCTTTCACACGAGCAGCCTCCGGCGGATCGGCGCCCACCACCCGCGCCTCACCGGCGTACAGGGCCTGGATCTCGACCTGGTCGACGTCGGTGACGTCGAGAGAGGGCAGGACACCGCTCACGTAAGTCAGGAATGTCGTCGACGGCGCCACGACGAGGATCCCGGCCCGGCGGAGCTGAGGGTAGTTGAACGCCAGCCAGGCGGCCCGGTGAAGCCCGACGACCGTCTTGCCGGTGCCAGGCCCACCCTGGACGACGACGACGCCGTCAAGGGGATGGCGAACGATCTGGAACTGCTCCGCCTGGATGGTCGCCACGACCTCCCGCATTGCGCCATCACGCGAACGCTCGAGCTCGTTGAGAAGCGCGTCGGAGATCGCCAGCTCACCGAGTCCGTCGGTTGCCGCATCCGCCGCGGCCACGAGGCTGATCTCGTCGAACATCCTGACCAGGCGACGCTGCTCCTCGGTGAACACCCGCTTTAGGGATAGATCACGAGGCTCTCCGGGTGACGCCTCATAGAACGGCTGAGCCGCCGGGGCGTGCCAGCCGATGACGACGGGGTTGTAGTCCTCATCGCGGACTCGGCGGCGACCGATGTACGACGTCTCACCGTCGCGCTGCATCTTGCCGAACACGAGCTGACCCGAACCCCTGGAGTCACGCAGGATGTCGAGCGCACGCTGAAGCGCACGAGCCGTCGACGCGTGCTGGGGGCGGTACTCCCCCACGCTGCGCTCGGTGTCCGCCAATCCCTTGTCGAACAGCGCGTAGGCACGGTCGACGAAGACCTGCTCCTCCTCGACCTCCGGATGAACAGCCGTCACAGATGGGCTCCTTAGTCAGTCTCGACTTCGCGGCCCGTCGCGGAAGTCCCCGTCACAACAAACCGCCTCACCTGAATCTCCAATGACAGCTGCCTCGCGTCGCCGTCACGGAGCCGACGCTCAGGATAGGAGAACACATCGGTTCGCACCGACAAGTCCCCGGCTATCGCCAGGCGGAGTCCATGCGGTCTCGACAGAAGTGTTATGGCCCTCGGCGAGCGCCTCACAGTCAGGAGCGTGGTGGTAACGGCCGCCCTTCGCCGTAGTCACCACGATGGTCATTTCCTGTGTCCTCCCCGAGACCCGTTGCTGGTCAGAGTAGGACGAACGGGACGCTGACTGTGGCCGAATCGTCGGAATCTCTGCCGTTCGACGAGACGCTCAGGTAACGGCAACGAACCCGGGATCGGGGGCCGTGGGCGCGACTATTCATGGCAGATAGAACTTTCTGCCCATATGGTGTCATTGGACTCGGATCGGAAGTAGCGGACCGTAGGGAGTGATAAGCGTGTCGGCGACGTTGCTGTACCTGCACGGTGTGGGACAAGGCGTTCGCAACGACCGCTGGTTGTCCGGGCTGAACGAAGCCTGGGCCGCAGCAGGCTTCGATCGGCTGGACCTCGAGTCTCGCTCGGTGGCTGCACCCGACTACGTCGACCTCCTCAAGACGCCCCCCGATGCCAGGGTCACTTTCCCGGAGGAGACCTTCTTCCCCTCCGAAGACCGCGCCGAGCGACTGACAAGCATCACCTCGTATGCGAGGGAACAGCGCCGGCTCGGCGATCTGGCATCCGACGATGCAGTAGCTGGCGGGTTCGGCACTTTCGGTCAGCGCATCACGGACGGTGCCGCACGGTGGGCCCCTCCGGTCAGTGACCTCGAAGACGCGGACCGGTATCTGCACAGCAAGCCGTTGCGGGCCGCAGTTCTTCAACGGGTTCTCAGCTGCCTCGGTGCGAGACGAGACCTCGTCGTGGTGGGACACAGCCTCGGTTCGTTGGTCGCCATCGATCTCATGGCTCATCTGCCCGAACGGGTCCGTATTCGAAGGATGGTCACCATCGGCAGTCCGGCGGGCCTCATGCCCATGCACCGAATGAGCCCGGACCGGCTGCTTCGTTCGTTCCCCCACCATCAGGTCCGCTCCTGGCTCAATGTCCTCTCCCGGTGGGACGCCGTCACCGGGGGCCGAGGCATCAGCTACCTGTTCCCCGCGGCACATGACATCCGAGTCGCCCTCCCTCCGCTTTCGCACAGCGCAAGCGCCTACCTTGCGCACCCTGTGGTCGCAGGCGCGGTCGCCGACGCATGGTCGAGGACCGTTACAGCGTCCGTGACCACGGGCCGCGCCGTGGACGTCCGTCTTGGAGACGACGAGAAGCAAGTGCTGCTGGGCGTGGTCTTCGCTCACCACACGGGGGAGCTGATCAAAAGCAAGTCTGAAAAGGACAGGGTTCGACTTGCTCTGCAAGACGTACAGTCCGGCGTCGCCCGGCTCCTGCAGGAACAGCGACTGGAGCAGGGCCGTCCGGTGCCCAATGCATTGGTCGATCTCGAGAAGGCCAAACGTCCTGCTGCGCCAGCTGGCTGGGATATCGAGACAGCGCTCCGCTCCGTCATCGTCGCTGCCACCACCAATCAGGTCGCGCCCTACGATATCGATGTCTCACCGAGCGACCTCAACGCTGTCCCGTCAGTCTGGCGCGACCTGGGCTTCACGAGCGCCGCAGGCGGGAAGGTACGTGACTCTCTGAAGGCGGCCATGAACGAGTTCTCCTCCACTGGCTGGGGCCGCTTCGCGGTCGGCGCTGTTGGTCTGGCTTTGCTCGCGACCGGCCCGATCGGGCTCATGCTTGCCGCTCCCGCGGGCCTCGCTGGGGCTGCGGCGATCACTGCTTCCCTCGCCGCGTTCGGGCCGGGAGGCATGGTCGGCGGAATGATTCTGGCCGGCGGACTCGTCGGGTCTGGCTCGGTCACGGCAGCTACCGCGGTACTCGCCCGAGACGTCTCCGCTCAGACGCTGGAGACGGAGATCGTACGGCGGATGGCAGTGGGCCATGCTCGCAAGGCCCTCGGCTTGGACCCGGACCACTCGAGCTGGCTTGTATTCGCCGAGATCGAGAGCTACTTGGCTGCCGAGCACGCGCGACTCTCGCCGTTGTCAGACGAGAAATCGGCAACGATCCGAGAGCTGAACCGCAAGGTCAGGATCGTGCGCAAGGCGATCGACTGGATGGTCCGACATGGACTCACCCCCACCGTCGACTGGTGCCCGGGACTTGCACGAAGCAGATAATTTCTTGGAGTTCGCGCTTGGTTTGCCCCGCAACTATTACAAGACCGCCCCATTCTGCGTGCGTGGAGTTAGGCTCTCGATGACATCTCGATGAGGCTTCCAGGGGCAGACGTGGCCGGTGGGCTGGCATCTCGTGGCGGAAACTGTGCCGTCTGCGGACTCGATGTCGGATTGCAGTGGATGGTGTCATCCACCGGCCAGGTCTGGTGCGTCTCTCACCGTCAGTTGCCGCTGTGCCGGTGGTGCGGACTGCCCGTGCGAAACGCCCTCTCGCATCCCGCGAGCTGTGAGAGCTGCAGCCGTCAGGCAGTGGAGAGCGTTGCGGACCTGGGGCAGCCGCTGCACCAGGTGGGGAGCCACATGGCATCTCTTGGCCTCACCATCCGTCATCCCGTCAAGCTGATTCTCAAGCCACCGGCGCAGCTCACATCGGCAGGGCTGTTCACGACGGGTCCTGACCAGCTCGGTGTGACGCAGTGGACCCACGACGGATATGGACGTCTCACGGGAGCAATCACGATCGGCATCGCTGCAGGGCTCCCTCGCCCACACTTCCGACGAGTGCTAGCGCATGAGTTCGGCCACGCGTTGCTCGCGCAGGCGGGCCCAGCGAAGGTATCACCGGTTGTTGCCGAAGGATTCTCAGAGGCACTCGCGCTGGAGCACCTGCGCGGATCAGGCGCGGGGGCGGTAGAGCGCCAGATCGCCGCCCAGATGATCGCCAGCGAGGACCCTCTCTACGGCGGAGGTTTACGCCTTGTAGCCTTTGCCGTCGACCGTTACGGACTGAAAGCGGTGCTCCATGCCCTCGAGACTGGTCGCGCTGCCGCCGTCGGCCTGCGGTGAGCTTGTCACCGCTGGAGTACGGCGAGCCATTCCGAGATCTGCGGCCGGGTTCCGGCGTGTCCTGCTGCACGCCTGAGCAAGGACTGCAAACCGTGCACGCCGCGTTGATCCAGACCAGAGATCGAGCCGACCCGTGTGGCGTCTTCCGGCCGAGAATCGAAGTCATGGGCGACAAGTAGCCGGTACACCAGCAGTGCGAACTTGTACCGGTCTGAATCGAAACTAGCGACCGCCCTGGAGCGGTCCTCCGGATCGTTCCAGTCAACGGTCTGCGCAGGGCGCTGTCTGGTGAAGGCCGGTCGACCGACTTGTCGTGTTGAGTCGAAGTCGAAGACGCAAAGCTCCACCTTGTCTCCGACGCTAAAGGCAAGATTGCCCCACGACAGGTCGCCGTACACCAGTTCTTCTCGGTGCATCGCCTCGAGGAATGCTGCAACGAGGCGAACCAGCTCCAATCTGTGGGTGTCGTCAGCTCGAAATGGGATCGAGACTGCCGACTCTCGCCGCACGGCGTACTGGAGCTCGCGCACCCTGCGTTTACCGCGGAAGAACTTCTTGTCCTGCCAGTAGAACTGGTCAGGTATCGAAGGCATCACATAGCCCGTGATCTCGCGCCCCGAGACGACGATCTCCTGCGGCCACGCCAGGGTGATGGGCTCGCCGGCAAGGAGCGCCCGAACATTCGCGCCGGCTAGCACGAGGCCCTCGAAGACTTCGTCCATCTCGGAGATCGGAGTGATGAAGTCCTTGACGACCCGCGACGGTTCACCAGCCAACTCGTGCACCTGTCCTTGACCCCCATCACCCAGCAAGACGCCGCGCCTGAGCCGACCGCTTTCGCGCCTGCGTGCTTGCACGGCTCGACGTCCCACGCTGCTCGGATAGGTGACTATTGGCAAACCGTTGCAAGTGGGTCGCTCTGCGGACACGACATCAAGTCGCGCGATGCACTGCTCCCGCGTCACGTGCCTGAATGACGGTGACGACTGCCCAGTCGCGTCCTGGCCTCCTGTCAGCATGTGGCCATCCTCTGGCCCCTGCTGCACCAACAGGTCGCCGTCGCCCACCGCTGCGTCCATCGGGGACCGACCGGTGTCCCCGGAGGCGTCGAGGCTGTCCCTTCGACCAAGCGATCTTCGCAACAGCCAGCCTGCCAGTCGTCGCCACCAACGCACGGTCACACCACCGGGGGCTCGACGGGGCGGTACTGGCGCGGCTGCGATGATCGGAGCAGTCCAGGTTTGGGGTCTGGCGCGGCACCCTTCGAACGAGTCGACGTCGATCCGACAGGACGCGAGTCTCGACCACTCAGGAGAGCAGCCCATTCATGCGCGCTCGGCCTGGACCCCACCGGTCCGGCTGCACGACCGAGGAGCTGGTTGACACTGCTGGCGAGACGGTCGCTGACGCCGGTGGGTGCTGGCTCCACGCGGTCCGCTCCGGGCCTGGCATCAAGACTCTTCGTCAGCACACGTATCACGGCAAGTGCGAGCTTGTAGCGGTCGCGGTCCATGTCGGTCCCTGCGCCAGGGGACGCCAAAGGATCGTTCCAGTCGATCGTCTCAGCCTGGGGTAGGACAGGCCTGGCGCCTTGTTTGCACATGCCGTCACAGTCGATCAGCATCATGCGGCCGGCTCCTCGTGCCGACCACAGGATGTTTGCGAAGGAGATGTCACCCAGGACGACCCCGCGCTGGTGGAGCGCCTGCACAGCCCCGGCGAGGTTGTGGAGAATCGCAAGTCGCTCAGGCAGCGTTGGCAGACGCAGGTCGCCCCAGAGCGGACTGGACTGCGCTGCGAGAAAGCTGAGCTCTGCCGGGTGGCGACGTCCGGATATCTGCACGAAGAACTCGTCCGGCACCCGTCGCATCAAGAAACCCACCGTGCTCGGGCCATCCACGACGACCTCGTTCGGCCACGCGGCCCATTCGTCGACCGGTTGCCCCGCGTAGGAGATCTTGTGCCGCTCCATCACGAGCTTGACGAGCGCATCGGAACTGAACGCTGGATTCTGCGGGTCGTGGTACCGCTTGAACACGACGTCCCGGCGACCCTCCACCTCGAGGACCGACCCCTGCCCGCCCGAGGCCAGCTCGCGCCCGACTCGTAGTGTGCTGAGCGCAGTGAAAGTCATGACTGTGCCGGGCCGGGGAAGTGGATGCCCACGAACGTTCGATCGTCGTCGAACGATTTCACCGTGGCATCGACGACCTCGAGCAACCGGGAAGGCGTCGGCGCACCGTCTTGCCACAGGCCGGCAAGAACGGACGCGTAGTCCGAGTTGGCCTGGAACATGTTCCCGACGCCGTCCGACACCAGGGCGAGCGTCTCACCGGCCTCGAAGGTCTCCCTCCACACCCGGGCCTCGTGATGAAGTGGCAGCGGGTCGACGGCGGTGCTGATGAGGGTCGAGCGATCGTCTGGCTCTTCACCGAGCTTGACCCATCCACCCTCCTCAGAGGAGCACCGCCAGGCGGTGGAGTCGCCGACCTGCAGCAGTGTCACCTCGAAAGCGATGCCTTGCTCAGACATCTGCCTAGTACGGACGGCCGCGGCAACCAAGGTGGTAGCAACTTCGCGAACGTCGACCCCGCGGTCAGCGGCCACGGCGGCGAGCTCTTCGGCCAGAGCCTCCATGGACACCGTCTCGAAGGGGGCGGCGTCACCGCAGGTCAACTCGAGAAAGCCTTTCCAACGAGCGGCTTCGGCGCTTGCCACGGCAGACCCCATGTGGGACCACTCCGCACTGCCAAGCCCGTCAGCCACCGAGATAACTAGGACATCCTCAACCAGTCCGAGCCCGTATGAGTCCTGCCGCACTTCCCCCAGATAGCGGTGCATGTGGCCACGCGCAGACACAGCGCGAACGTGACCGACCTCCGTATCGAGCCAGTCGATGGCGGTGTCAGGTACATGTTCCATGGCCGTATGCGGCCAGTCGGGCAGACGCGGCGGTTGAGGCTTGAGCACGGCTGCCGGTCCGAACGACAGTGGCTTCGTGACATCGTGGATCCCAGGAGTTCCGGCCGCAGGAAGTCCGGGTAACACCGCAGGGGTGAAGACTTGTTCAGTGGCCGCCATCTCCTGATGGGACTCGCAAGGGCTGCCTCCCATGGGGGCCGCGTCATCAGCTTCGAATCCGGGGCCCTCAGAAGCGAGCGCCCCATGCGCAGTCCGCGTTGACAACGGCTCATGCCGCACATCCGGACCAGTCGCGTTCCTGACGAGGTCCTCGGACTCTGCCTGCGCGGGGCCCTCATCAGGCTGCTCGGTTGGTTCGACGTGAGTCACAGAGCATCCACACTGAGGCTTGTGAACCCAGGGACCTGGTCAGGCGCTTGGAGAACCATTCCGCCGTCTCCAGCAGGCGTACTTCCGCTGCGCACGATCGACTTCGTCAGTGCCTTGGCGAACTCGTTCAAGGCGTCCGCAGGTGACGTGGAGTTGTCCGACATGAACGCTCGGAACGTCGCGATCGACGAGATGACGGTCGGGTCGGCCTCACCGATGCCGAACGCCACGATGTTGGGGTGGTACGGGAACGAAGGCGACGTCAAGGCTTGGTGATCGTCGCGCCAGTTCTCACCGTGGTTGGGGTAGCCATCGGTAAGGAAGAACACCACCGGACGGTAGACCTGGTGCCCCTCGCTCTTCAGGCGTGAGACGTCGGCCTCGATCTCGTCCTTCACGCAGCGCAGTGCGGCCCCGAAGCTGGTGCTGCCCTTGGTGCTGAGCACAGGAAGCGATGCCACCTGGCTCAGGTTGGAAAGTGGCAGGAGCACCTCGGCTCGATCGCTGAACCCGATGATCGCGAACTGCGTCTTGTCCGCGACGACGGGGTTGATGCCGATCTCATGGTGCAGTTCGGGCAGTGCCGTGTTGATGGCATCGATGGGCTCCCCGTCCATCGAGCCCGACTCGTCGCAGACGAGGTAGAAGGGGAGGATGTTCTGTCCCATGGTCAATCTCCTGTTGTTGTCTTCTGCTTGGTGGTGAAGAGGAACACCTCGAGCCGTGCCTTCCCGAGTGGCAGGGTGCCGTCCCAAAACGCCCTTGTCGCTGGGTTCCGGGCGAAGACGTTCGGGTCTGCACAACGGAGCTGTCTCGCCACTGCACGCGCGACGGCCTGCCCCGTCGAGACTTCGGGAGCTCCACCGAAAACCAGCACCATTGCTGCGCGATCACCGGCCATCGGCCGCGCCTTGCGTCCGAGGCTCCTGCAGATCTCCGCTCCCTCCCGGCGCGCTGAAGCAGCCCCTGCAAGGAGACCGCCTCCGTCGAAGGAGATGGAAAGCAACTCGGGGTTGGTCTTCATGCCGACGATGGGCGGAGGTTCCGGCGACTTCGAGACCTTGGGCTCCGGTTCAGGTGCTGGCGGCGGCTCCACCGGTACAGCTGTTCCCAATCCGACGATGAATAGCACGAGAAGTAGGTCAGCGAAGACCCACCCCGCCACAGACTCGATGGTCAGAAGGCGACCACGCCGCGCATCCCCTTGCAATGCCATCCAAAATCACGCTCAGAACGTTCTGGCGTGGCCGTTGGTCGACGCCTGCTGCTCCAGCTGAAGGAGCATGCGCTCTGCGGCATCCCGGGCAGATGTCAGCTCCGATACCTGCGCTTGCATGGCACTCTCGTGTCGGACCAGTGACGCGTCGACCTCCCTTACCGTCTCCTGCAGAGCGGCGATGAGCGTCTTCACGTCAGCACTGAAGTTGGTGCTCGTAGCGGACAATCTCGCGATCTCGTCGACGACACCACGCTGGACTTCGGCTACGGAAGTCACGCTCGAAACGACTTCATCCGCTGCGGCGCGAGCCGCTGTCCCGGCTGTATGGAGGGCACCCTGCGTCTCGCGTCGAAGCTCGGCCACGTGGGTCCCGACAGAGCTGGCGAACTTGTCGGTGTGCGCGCTCAACGAGGTGGCGAAGTGCTCGACGCGCGCTCCGAGGGAGTCGCCGAGATCCCCCATGATCCGCTTCAGGCCGGACTCTGTCTGGTCGACCGCGGCGATGAGGGCCTCGCTTGCCTGCTTCGCGCGTTCCGCAGACGAAGCCGACTCGGCGCTCGTGGCCTGGAGCGACGAGAGCACGGGTGTAAGGGCGTCCCGCACCTCCACCATTGTTTCCCGGAGTTCCTGAGCGCCTGCCTCGGTGGCGTCATGCGCCCGCAGCAACCGGCGTACAGACTCCTTGACCATTGCCCCGATCTGCTGATGGTTCTCCGCCCGCCGCGAGTTCAAGACGCGCTGAGCGTCAGTGAGGCAGGAAGCCAGTTCAGCTTGAGCTTCGCTGAGGCGTGCATCCTCGCGACGTACGTTGTACGACGCTGCTAGCCGGTGGGCCACGATGAACAGGACCGCGAAGATGATCAGCCCGACGGAGACAAGGGACATCGGGACGAGCAGGTGGCGGTCCTGGAGCCTGCCGTCGAACCCCGTGGTCCAGAGAGAGAGGAAGGTCCTTCCTTCCTCGGAGCCGGTCTGCAACAGGTTGTTGTACGCCTGTGAGGCACGGTGGAAGCTGAGCCAGGTCCAGGCCACCGGCATGAACACGGTTATGCCCGCAAGCACGCCGAGAAGATGCTCAAGACCGTCGCGGTGCCCGACTGTGACCGTTGACTCCTTGGGAAACGCCGCGAAGAGGTCGATGCCGCCCCAGGACTTCGGCGCGTCCATGTCGTCCGTCCCGACGTCCTCCGCCAGGGAACGCAGGTCCTCTGACCGCGACGCGAATCGTGGATCGGCTGACAACGCCGCGAGCCGCGCCGCGCAGTCGCTGGCAGGATCCATCACACGCCCCCCCGGGTACCGTCAAATCATGATATTTGCTGGCACCGAGGCTACTTGTCAGATGCAGTCAGCGTGGGACAAACGCACATAATCTCGGCAGCCATTCGGCGAGAATTGTTACCTCGAAGCCCGGGATCTTCCGGGCTTGCTATCGAGTCGTCGGGCGTCCCCTCATCGGGAGAATGCAGATCGAAGCACTCCCTCGGTCTTCGTGACCCGGCAGAGGACGTCGTCCGCACGATCTCCAGCCCTGGCGGTCCGCCGAAAGCCAACAGAAGTTGGGTCGCAGGGCCGATCGACCTGATCGGCGCGGGATGGCGGGGCCGTACCACGATCGACAACCAGGCGGTGGCGAAGTGTTCGCCTGATGAGGGGTCGTCGTCGCTTGGGATGAGCGTTAACCTGTCGCTCCTTCGCTGCCTCAGGGATCGGCGCGTCAATAGACGTAACCCAGAACTCAAGTGCCGCAGCCTAAGCAGACGTCACGCTCCATGCGGCCCTCGGGAGCCAACGGAGTGGCGCAGTATCGGCACGAGGAGAAGTTTCGCCACAGACGGCGGAGCAGATCTCTGACAAAGGACTCGATCACGGGCTGCGGCATGCTGGCGTCCAACGGGACAGGGTCAGGGATGTCGAACTCCAGGCCGGGACCGTTCCACCTTCCGGCAGAGAGACCGACACGTAGCCGGCCCCCCACGTCGATCTCCGCGGCAAGTTGAACCGGGTCGCCCCAGAGGAACGTGTCCGGGGCAAACAGCTCATCCCGGCTGCTCGACTCCACGCCCCGCCAACCGAGTCCGAAGAGGTCGCAGAACTCCTCGTCCGAGAAACCTTTAGCCGGCCGCCAGCCGCGAGTCGGGCGTCTCCGGTGTCGCCGTATCGCCTCGCCCTCGCACGCCTCCGGGAACAGCGACTTTGTCGACCGGGAGCAACACCGTGGGGCCGCTCCAAGGTCGCGCGCCGGGAGCCTCCAGGAGCTGTCCGGCACTCGAAGCCGAATCCACAATGCGCCTTGCCAGTGCCAGCCATCCCGCAGCATCACCTCGTACGTGCGCTGACCCGAAGCTGACGACGAGCTCATCCCGCTGCCAACGGAGGGGAAATTGCGGAGCCGAGCGGCGCCGCCTCGACCATCCAGGACATCCATCAGCTCCCCGGTCGAGATCGTTGCCATCCAGGATTTCCAGGGACGTCGAGACGACGACATACGTCTCTGGCCACGGATCATCCGGCGACGCCAGCCTGCTGAAATAGCCTCGCATCCCACGGCCGCCGGTTCCATCAAGCCGCGCGAGGTACCTCGCCGGACGCCGACTCTCAGGTGTCCGCCGACGTCCTTTCCATCGCTCCCAGTGCGTCCAGGAGATGCGCCCGCGGCGACCCCGGCAGTGCTCGGCGTACGTCGGCGGCCAGCGTCTCGGCGACTTACACACCGCGCAGCATGCTGTAGCGCCCGGCGACCGAAGGCGTTCGGCTCTGCGCGGCCGCGAGGTCGGTGCCCTGGACGACCGTGTCGAGCAGCCGGAGGTCCAGCGGCCACCCTCAATGACGCGGGCAGCGTTGACACGATCTTCGCCGTAGAGCGGCGAACCGGACCCGCGCAGTGTTGCACGAGATCTGCCGCATTGAGTATCGGATTCCCGATTTACTTCCGGTTGCCGGATTCCTTCGCCAAGATGGGCGGCATGTATCTTGGCACTCCCGCAATCCTGAAACCGCGCAAAGTCGGCGACCTCGAAGGAACCTTCTTCGTCCCCGATTATCAGCGCGGTTACCGCTGGGGCGAGGCCGAGGTCCGGCAGCTTCTGGACGACATCAAGGAGGCCGGAGCCTCGAACTACTACCTGCAACCGGTCGTGGTGAAGCCGATGGAGGACGGGTGCTGGGAGCTCGTGGACGGTCAGCAGCGCCTTACCACGCTCTATCTCATCCTTCGGAGCATCAAGAACTACTTGCCACAGTCAGAGCTGCGCTACACGCTCACATATGAGACCCGACCGGGCAGCGCAGAGTTTCTCGACGACCCTCAGGCAGAGGCGAGCTCGAGGAACATCGACTACTTCCACATGTATGAGGCGTTCGTCGTCGTACAGGCATGGTTCGCGGAACAGGAAAACGCGACCTTGGCCGCTATCAACCTCTTCCAGGCACTGACCAGTACGGTCTACGTCATCTGGTACGAGGCACCCCAGGAGCCTGAGTTCGACTCGCGTGCCTTGTTCACACGGCTCAATGTGGGGCGAATCCCGCTCACCGACGCCGAGCTCGTGAAAGCCTCACTGCTCTCGCGGATCGAGCGCGAGCATGAGACTGCGGCGCAGTGGGACAGCATCGAGCGCGATCTCTGGTCGCCGGAGATCTGGGCGTTCGCCACGGGCTCCTCGACCGGCCCAGCCACCCGCATTGGGCTGCTTCTCGACACCCTGGCCGACTCCATCTCGGGGAAGCAGCCCCGGCACCGGGTCCCGTTCCAGACGTTCGAGACGCTTCGGCCTCACATCGTGGCCGACCCCCAAGAGTTGTGGGACCAGGTGATCGACCTGCACTCTCTTGTCCTCGGGTGGCACGACGACCGGAACCTCTTTCACAAGATCGGTTATCTTGTCGCGTCAGGGCGGGCCACGTTCTTCGACCTCGTCGCACTCGCTCAGGGACTCGCCAAGTCGACCTTCGAGGCAGCCCTTGACTCACTCATCGCGAAGAGCCTCGATCTTCCGTGGCATGGGGTCGCCGCCCTCACGTACGGCGGCACCAAGACGAACCGGACCCTCCTGCTGATGAACGTCGAGACCATACGTCGAAACGAGCACTCGTCCGAGCGGTATTCATTCAACGCACATGCCCGCCAGCTCTGGTCCCTCGAGCACATTCATGCCCAGAACTCCCAAGGTCTGAATACCGTCGAGCAGTGGACGGCTTGGCTGAAAGAGCATCGAAAGGCTTTGGACGCCTTGGACGTCTCGTCCGACGAACGAGAAGCCCTGCAGAGCCGAATCGATGCAGCGCTGCCCACAATCTCCAGCGACACCTTCGAGCCGCTGCATCGTGAGATCGTCGCTTTGTTCACGCCCGGCGCGGACTCCGACGGAGCAGACGCACCAGAAGCAGCCGACCGAGACGAGGTCGATTCAATCGCGAACCTCGCTCTGTTGTCGCGCGAAGACAACAGCGTGCTGAGCAACTCTGTCTTCGAGGTCAAGCGCCGGCACATCATCAACCTCGACCAAAGCGGGTCGTACATTCCGGTGTGCACACGCAATGTGTTCCTGAAGTACTACGACAAGCGTTCGGCCGCGCAGCAGCTCCACTTCTGGGGGCCACGCGATCGGGAAGCCTATCTGGAGGCAATGCGCGCGACTCTGGACCCTTACCTTCTCGAAGACATTCCTGAGAACGACCAGCTCGACGAGTCCGAGGAGGTTGCCGCATGAGCGACAGGGGTATGACCGGCTATCGGACCAGCTTCCACCGCATGTTCGGCGAGCAGGTCGCAGGCGCACCTAGCGTTGATCAGGTGGAGATCCCGCTGATCCAGCGAGACTACGCCCAGGGCCGCCAGGACGCTCGGACCAACGCCATTCGTGGGACATTCCTCGATGCCCTACATACCGCGCTCACCGAGGACGTCGCGGTCGGACTCGACTTCATCTATGGCGAGGTCCGTGACGGCAAGTTCGAGCCTCTCGACGGACAGCAACGCCTCACCACACTCTTCCTCCTGCACTGGTACGTCGCCTTCCGCCGCGGCGGTCTGGATGGCCGGCAGCCGTGGGCAAGCTTCACTTACGCCACGCGTCCGAGTGCTCGTCTCTTCTGTGAGCGCATCGTGAAGTATCCGCCTCCCAGTGACCTCGCAGGACCGCCGTCCGCGTGGATCACGGACCAGAGCTGGTATCTGCATCTATGGCGCTTCGACCCCACGATCCGCGCGATGCTGGTGACCCTGGACGCTATCGCAGAGCGCTTCTCAGATGAGGACGCCGAAGAACTGTGGACACGACTCACGGACGACACGCACCCCGCCATCTGGTTCCAGTTGCTGCCCATCGACGAGATGGGCGCTGCCGAGGACCTGTACATCAAGATGAACTCGCGCGGGAAGCCCCTCACCGCATTCGAGGCATTCAAGGCCCACCTGGGCCAACTGGTCGCCGAGTCCGGAGCCGCTGACGACTTCGGACACAAGATCGACGGGGTGTGGACAGATCTCTTCTGGCCCTACCGCGGCGACAACGACATCGTCGACGACGAGTTCATGCGCTACTTCGACTTTCTCGTCGAGGTGTGCGAGTGGCGCGAGAACCGGATTCGAGGCGAAGAAGTCCTCACGCCCGAGCAACGCATCAATGCCTTGCTCAGCTGCAGCAACCCACGACGTAAGGAACATCTCGACTTCATCTGCGCCGCGTTCGATACCTGGGTTGCGGATCGCACGATTGCTGACGTCTTCGCCGACCTGTTCAAGAGCTCCATCGAAGGCGACGGCGTGCGGCTCTTCGGAGCACCCTCCACCGACCTGTTCCACGCCTGCTGTGAGAGGTACGGCGCGACGCGCGGCACGACACGACTGTTCTCACTGACCGACACGCTGCTCCTGTTCGCGGTTCTCACGCACCGGATCGACAAGACCGAAGATGCACGGACCCGGTTGCGCAGCCTGCGCAATGTCAATGAGGCATCCCAGTTCGAAATGCGTGTCCAGAACATGCCAAAGTTCATCGCTGAGGTAGCCGAGTTCATGCACAGCGGTGACCTCGCCAGCCTCGCCACCTTCAATCAGAACCAGGTGGCCGACGAGAACGCCAAGCGTGCGCTGCGAGGTCGCCACCCCGAGCTCGCTGCCTCGCTGGCTCGCCTCGAGGACCACAACATCCTGCGGGGCACCCTGTCAGCATTCGACCTGGGTTCCTCGATCGAGGCCCGTGCCGGGGCGTTCGAGGCCGTCTTCGACCCCAAGCATTGGCCTCTACTCACGGGTGCTCTCCTTGCGACGGGTGAGTACCAGCGCGACTACCCGGACTCGGACCGACACCGGTTCGGGTCCCCCACAACCGAGAGCGTGTGGCGGTTGCTCCTGGTAGACCGCGGTGACCGAGTCGCACTCACACGCGCTCGCACAGTGCTCGGCAAGCTTCTCGACCGCGTTGCCGGCTCCAACGCAGAGACCGATGTGTCGCTGTGCGCTATCAGCGACGAGTTCATCAACGATCGCTCCGCGAAGAACCACTACGACTGGCGTTACTACCTGGTTCGCTACTCGACGATGCGAGAGGGCAACTCCGGCATCTACTACGGCGCCGCCGAAAGACTAGGCTACGAGCTGACCATGTTGCGGAAGACGGTGCAGCGCAGCTGGTACCGAGACGCCTACCTCTATGCCATCTGGTGCCGGGCGGGCCAGCCGAGCGAAGCGGAAGATCCGTGGTTCTACGGCTACTCGACCACCCCACGGTGGATGAAGCTGACCCGGTCAGGCGTCGGCCTGCGCAGCGTGCCGACTGGTATCGCCATTCAGGTTCCTGCGTCGCCCGAAGCCAAAGAGATCCTCGAGAAGGTACTACAAGGCACAGCAGGAGCAGTCCCGTCCGACGACGAGTGGCTCCTGTCGATTCCGCAAGTCGATCTGAACGATGAACTCATCGACTCGGTAGATCGTGTGCAGGTCGGGGCTCGCTTCCTTCAGGACCTCATCAACGCCGGACTATGATCACAACTCGATCTCCGATATTTCTCTGCAGCCCTAGGTGTGGTCGGTCAAACATTTCCGGTCGACGGTCACAATGACATTGCGGGTCCCCGTTTGCCCGCCGCGCTACCCCTGCCTGATCCTGACGGCCGGACGTTCGACACCCTCGTTTCGCCGCATCGTGGCGAACTTGCCCGGATGGTGAACGCCTTGCCCAGGGGGATCGACCCTCGTCAGCGGCTCCTTCCGGATGTCCCAGCCGTCGATGTGGATCGCTCTGAGGGTGTCCTTGGCGTTGAGACCTTCTCGCGTGACGGTGCCCAGACCATGCCGCGCGGGTTCGAGGGCGGAGTAGAAGGAGACGTGCCCGTCGCGGAAGGTGCGAGCTCGTGGGACGAGGCGCGCCCATTTCTGTCGGGGGTACAGCTTCTCCCCGGGCACCGACAGTCGCCCGTCGCAGCGCCTCACTCACCACTGGAGCCGACCCCCGAGACGCTCCAACGCAGCACCTAGACGGCCAGCCGCCTGCTTCAATAACTCGCAAGCACTTGCGCTGACCAAGACTGACGATTGAGGTTCGCTGATGTCAGGCTCATTCCCCTCGCAAGCTCGAGACGAGAGCATGAGCGCCGGCGAGGACACCGTCGCAGGATACGGCGACGTCTTCGTGGTCAGATGAGACATCAGGAAACTGGCGTGTCACGCGTGGTACCTACCTACTGACACGGAGTGCAACCTGAGGTGGGCGTGGCTGCAGGAGGACCCCCAGCTAAAAGCCACCCTGAGCGCGTTTCGCATCGCCGACCGGCCAGCTGGATGGGGAGTCGACGGCAAACGAGTACACCCCTTGAACTCGAGGACAGTCGCCGCGCGACTCCTATCCTCGCCGCCATTCCGGTCGAGGGGACGAACGATCCCGCCTACCATCGCGAGACGCTGCGCCAGTTCGTCGTCGCGGCCAAGGCACTCCCTGGTCCACAAAAGACAGCACGGGCTCGGCCGCTCTGACCGTGCCCGTGATCGGTACTCGGCAGAGCGGCGGCTACTGGCACCGAGGCGCTCATCTTCGCTCCCTGCTCACGGGACTGGCCGAGGAAGCAGAGAAGCCAGGGGGTCGACATCGCTCTTGTCACGAACGACGGAGCCACTACTGCGGCCGCTCACGCGGTGCGTCGAAGCATGCCGTACTCGGCTCTCAGGTGGGAGGACCTGGATAGTGGTCTCAAAGAAGAAGCCGAAAGGCTCGCTGCGCTGGCACGCCGCGGTCGCCCCCGCGACGCCTCGTCCTTCGGCCGCAGGCCCGCTCCGCGGGCACGACTGTGAGGCCGCGCATCCGATCGCCCTCGCTGCACCGCTACCCCTATCCCCTGGATAGCGTCGCCGCGAAGAACGTCCCCAAATCCGGTGATTCCGCATATGCTCGTTTCGTCCCAACTGTCTCGGAGGCTCAACCGGTGCTACCGCTCCTTTATCCCGCCATCGTCGCCGGCGCCGTGGGCGTCTCCCTCGCGGGCTATCTAGCTCTCAAGTCGAAGGTCGCTGGCAAAAAGGTCGTTCTCATGGGTCCGAGCGGAGCCGGCAAGTCCACGCTCCAGGACCGGCTGACGAGCGACCAGCTCGCGCTCACCGAGATGGGAGCGGTGCAGGAGACCTTCGACCTGGGAGTCAGCAAGAAGAGCTTCAAGGACCTGGGCATTGAAGTAACCTTCGTCGACTCGTCCGGTCGAATCAGTCGAGTCAAGGAGGCACTAGACGCAGCCGCGGACGCAGACTTGCTGATCTTCGTCGTAGACGTTCGCGCTCTCCAGCGGCCGCGATACCAGTCCTTGGCCCGGTCTCAAGCCGTTGTTGTCACCAACCGCTACCCGGAGAAACGCAAGATGCTTGTGCTCTCTCACGCCGACCAGGCGCTCGGAGACCGGCCGTACCAGCATGAAGATCTCTCGGCAGTCCCGGAGCATGCCGAGATCGCCAAGCTGCTCGGCGACGAGGACCCGACTCTCGTCAACCTCCTCAGCGAGAAGTCCACCGAAGTTGTCCTACGGCGAGTGTTGGGGAGGCTCACGTGATTCGTTTGTCCGTCACCGCGCAAGCCCAGCCCGTCGACCCGGTGTTGGACGAAGTCAGCGTCACCGATGGAAGCGCCACCGTCGAAGGCTCTGGTGTCGCTACGCGCGGGCGCGCCTTCCGCGTACCGACGTCAACACTATCGGGGGGCAGGCGGCACGAGGTGCAGGTGACCGTAGGCCGTACCCGGTGGACGGTGCCTGAGCTTCGGGACCGCATAGTGCGAGACGTGGTTCTCGCAGCCGACGCGGCGGGCCTCGAGATCGACGTTGAGACGGTACGCCAGCATGCCGAGCGGTTCGCACGCCGCGAGCTCAGCTGGAGGCGGTGGTTCCAGTGATGCTGCTTCCTGAGAACCCGGCCGAGCGCAGGGTGCTGCTGGTGCTTGACGCCACGTCGTACACCGAGCTCGGGGGCACGGACCTGGCCCAGCTGCAGCGGAACAACGACGTACATGTCGTGAACCTCGCTGAGGCGACCGTGGCCACCGACGACACCCTGGCGGCCGACCTGATCGACCAGGGTCTCCTGGCGGCGGGTCGCGTGCTCATCCAGAGTCCGTTCGACCCGGGTGCCTACGCCGACGCCAACGAGGCAGTGACCACCTTCGCGTTGGAGAAGGCGACCACGTTCGCGCTCCTGTGCCAGTACCTGGGCGCGACGTCAGTGCGCATCAATCACCTGGAGGACGTGGCCGAGACCATGTCCAGGAGCGGACGTGCAGAGGGCGAACACGTCACGGGCACGGCTTCTGGGGGAGGGGGGTCGGAGACCAGCAGCCTCGAGAAGCGGGTGCTGGCGCTGGCCGACACGTATAGCGGCTCCAGACCCTCGGTTGAGAAGGCTCGCTCGCTCCTCGAACGGAGGCGACTCACCCACGACCCTGTGCTCATGGCTCTGCTGGAGAGCTTCGAGTTCACTGACAACCCGATGTGGGAGCGCTCCCTATCGTTGTCCCTGACGCAGGAGGCAAACCGCCGAATCGAAGCCTGGCTCGCGGTGAACGTGAAGGCAGGGCCCGTGCGGAGTGCACTCTCGGGCAAGTACGACTCGTTAGGTAAGCACCGTCGCGAGGTCGAAGCGTCGTACTCGCTCGTCTTCCGGGACGAAGCCGGCTAGCCGAACAGCCCCGGCGCCTGCACGTCCTCCGAACGTAGGTCCGGCTCGGCCGGACGGGTCCACCACGTGGGCTGACGGTCGCCTGCAGGCGTCCAGCCAGGCAGACTCTCCCCGCGCCGGGCGAGAACCACGAAGGGGATCGCCATCTCTGCCAGCGCCGCTCCGCCGTGGTACCCCTCGCTACGGGCGCGGTAGCGGAGCGTCTCCTTGACCGCCGCTACGACGTCACCATCCCCCAGGACCACGCGGCGTCCACGAAGGCGCACCTCGTCATTGGCGACCTGGCCGTCGAATGGCCGCCACCGCGCGCCACCACCGGACGCAGAGCGGAGTTCACCCTCGGTGGCGTCATCAACCACGTGACCGTGGTCGGAGGTGAGGACCACTACCCGGCCGGCCGCGCGGGCGCGCTCGAGAAGCGCTTGCAGGTGCCTGACCGCGGCGACGTCCCAGCGAGTCCGGCCGGGGTCACCGCCGGAGAGGCTGTCGTCGACGGCGTTCAGGACAGCGGCGACGACGCTGACTGACGTGTCCTGCACCGCCTCACGCACCTCGTCCGGCAGGTCCTGGCCGGGACGAGCCTCCAGGTCCCGGAGGTGGAAGAGACGCGACCTCACCCCCACGACCGCGCGCAGCCCGTCGCGCTCCTCACGTTGGCCGCCGCGCTGCAGCCTGCCGGTGACCAGGCTCGTGCGTGAGACCTCGGTGACGGTCGGCAAGCCAGCCATGAGGACGGTACGACGCTCGCTCCCCTCGGCCACGTGCTCCACCCAGCCGAGTCCCACAGCGGAGGCGACCACCTCGTTGGCGACCGCAGCCGACATCCCGTCGAGCACGAGCAGCAGGACCGGGCTCTCCCCTGCGAGCGGGGCCACGAGTCTGGTCAGGGCGTCCTCAACCGGGACAAGCTCGCCGAAGGGCTGGTCGTCCTCCACGGCAGTAGCCACGAGTCCTGCCGCAGCCGCGTCGATCGCACCACGCCGAGTCGTCGCAGCCTCGTGCACCGCTCGCAGGTGGCCGGCCACGACCGCGTCGTCTGCTCCGTTGGCCACCACCTGGCGTGCCGCGTCCACCCATCCACCCTCGGCCACCTGCCAGGCGAGCGCACCTTGCGCGTGCACCGGAGCTGAGGGGTTCGTTGCCAGCCAGCGCACCAGGCGGACTGCCATAGCCACGGCCTCCACGTCCTTGTGCCCCAGCGCCGCGAGCCGGTGCCGGCCCAGGCTCCGGAAGGCGGACTCTGCCCGCTCGACGTTCACCGGAGTCGCCGAGCTCGAGGCGGCCGCAGCAGCCTCCGCCGCGTCACGGGCTCGAGCCTGCAGCCCGCCCGGGAGGAGGTGGCTGGTAGCGACGTGCTGCGTGGCATGCACCTCGTCCATTAGCTGCTCCGCACGCTCGAGCATCCCACGGGCAGCCTCAGGGTCGCTGACCAGCCGCCGCTCCACCCAGCCCTCGCTGAGCTCGGACCAGTCCTTCGCTTCGCCAGCGGTCAAGGGCCGCCCGACCTTCTGGTCGACCCATCCTTGAGAGCGGGCAGCACCTGGGACGGTCCACAGGATTCCTGCCACGACGCCGAGAGGTACGGCGTCCGTGCCGTGTCCGTTCGCCACAAGGTCGAGGACCGGCCTGGTGGCGGCCCCTGTGTGCTGGAGGAGCCAGCTGACGACGCGGCTTCGAAGTGTCTCCTCCATGTCGTGAAGTGCCAGGACACCGGCGGGCTCAAGGGTCCAGTCCAGCAGGCCTGCCGCGTCCAGCTGGCGGGGCTTCAGTCCCAGCGTCGCTTCGACCAGCGAGCGGTAGGCGTGCTCCCGGGTAAGAACACCGGAGGGTGGTGGCGGCCAGCCACCGGGTGGAGCCTTATCCAGCAGCGCCCGAGCAAGGACCTCACCCTCACGTGCGACGCTGCCGTCGACGATCGCGGTCGCGCTCACGCCAAAGGCCGCACGAACCGTGTCCCAGGTGTCCACCGAGTTGACCCGCTGCCTGATTGCCAGCGACAGCAGATCCGGGCCGATCTCCGTCTCGTCGACGTCGGTGAGCACGACGAGGCGGTCGTAGGTCTCGCGGGTGATGAGATCCCTGAGTGCCAGGGGCGAGACGGCCGTGCCCACACGCACCCTGACCCCGGAGACGTCAACGTGGTCGTCGCCGTCCCACTCGGGCCGCCCGTGCAGGAGCAGCAGCCGCTGCTTGTACCGCTGCGGCTGCTGCACCCAGTAGCGCTCGACCACGGCTCTGACGTCGCGCGCCGACACTCGCTGCGCTGTGGTCACTCCTCGACCTGCCAGGTCACCTTGATGTTCTTGCCGGGATGCTCCTCGGCAGTCTTACGAACCCGCCCGAGCGCTTCCTCGATCTCGCCGGCCGGCACCTTAAGGCTGCCCCCACCACCCGGCGGCGGAGGCGGTGGTGGCGGCAGAGGGGGCGGGGTCACGGTGAAGAGCCTGATCGCCTCCCGCTGGATCACCGGCAGCTCCGACACCAGGCTGGCGGAGAGCTCATCGCGCGCGGCGGCGTCGCTCAACCGCTCAAGCAGGGCAACAGCCTCGTCCTTCCGATTGTCCGCGACGGTGCGAAGTGCGCGGAGGACGTCCCAGTTGGCGTTGTGCAGGGTCCGTCCGACCTGCTCTGCAGTCTCGAGCGAGCGCTTCGCCGCAGCGGCGCTCGTCGGCCACGCCGCCCGGGCGAGCTTCTCGATGAGCCTCTTGTCGTCGCTCTCCGTCATCAGGGAGTCGAGCAGCGCGCTGACTGCCGACGCCGTGGCCCAGCGGTCTGCGTCAGTGCGCTCCACGCCAAGGTCGGCGGCGTGCTGCGCGAGCAGACGCTCCAGGTCCCGCACGTTGCCGGCGTTCCGCTGCGCGAGCTCGCGAGCACCTGTCGCGAGCCGCACGACGTTGGCCGCGTTGAGGAGGTCGGTGACCTTGATGCCGAGGGCGTCGCGGCCGTTCTTCGCGGCGGCCTTCCAGACCGCCTCGTCGGGCAGGTCGGGCTTGCGCAGCTGGTAGGAGGTCGTCACCTGGTCCACGGCCGGCGGCTCCACGGCGACCGCGTCGCGAAACCACGCCAGGTCCTCCATGAGCGCGAACAACCGCAGGATGAGTCCGCTAGTGCCGCGGTCGAGACCTCGTGGCTCGGGCTCGTCAAGGTAGCCGAGCAGCGAGCTGACCGGGTACACGTCCTTGAGCCCTTCACGAGCGGCTGCCTGCTGCAGCCGCCTGCTCCAGGGGAAGGTGCTCTGGTCGAGCTGCAGGTGGTTCTCGTGGAACTTGCCGACGTCGAGCGTGTTGCAGATCCGGCGCAGGACAGGCCGGTCCCGCTGCTCGACCTGGTGACGTCCACCGGGGGCGTCGAACGCCTCCTCGCAGTGCTCCAGCACCTTCCGCAGGTCCGTCGTACGCACCTCCTGGTCGCCTGGCTCGAACCGCGGGTGCGCCGGCCACTGGAAGGTGAGTGCCTGGTCGACCAGGTGCCGTAAGGCGTCCTGGAGCGTCGCACCCACGGGTGCCTGCGGCCGGAACCCCTCGGCGAGGGTGTGGAAGGGCGACTCCAGCGAGTTGCCCGTGTCGATGTCCGCCTCGACGCGTGCGGCCGCGCCGTACGCCTGCTTGAGCACTCCGTCGAGCTTCTCGCGCAACAGATCGCGCCGCTGCCGCAGGAGCGCACGCGCCTGCTCCCGGTCGACCGGGCTGAGGTGCTGGGCGTGCTGGTGGAACCGGTCCCCCGTCCCGCCGAGAAGGTGGTCGAGCACGACGAGGGTCCCGAGGTCCTCGAGCCGCTGGCGGGTCAGGAAGGCTGGGATCCAGACCAGCGTGTTGCTGCGCACCCCGCTCTGCTGAAGCGTCTCAACGCGGGATAGGTCACTCAGAGGGCTCTGCCCCTCGGAGTCGAAAGGGTAGTCGACGACGACCTTCCAGCGCTCGCCCTCCGACATCAGGGCGGCGTCGGGGAGGTCGCCGTGGTCGCGGACGTTGCCGAAGACCAGGTCGACACTCACCCTTCGTCCACGCCAGGTCATGCTCTGTGCCTGGACGCCGTCGAGGGTGCTCTCCTCACGAATCCCGAGCTGCTTCCAGACCATTTCGCGAAGAGCACGGCGGCGGTTGCCCTCGTTGTCCACGCCTCGAGCCCGCTCGATGACTCCTTCGTAGTCGACCTCGGTCAGCTCGACGGTGATGACCGGGTCGTCGCCCTCGCCGACCTGGACCTCGCCGACCTGGGCGGCAATGTTTTTCATCTTCTGCAGCACCACCGCGACCTCCTGGCCGGGAAGCCAGGCCTGGATGGTGCCGTGGTTGAGCGCAGCGAGCCTGCTGGCGGTGAGCCCGGACAGGGCAGGGACGTCCGGCGCGAGTGCCGAGAGCAGGAGCGTCTTCACCAGCCGGTCGTCAGCGTGGAACGCGTGGTTGCGCGGCAGCTCCTGAGCCTGCTCGTCTGTTAGCTGGTGCAGGTCGAGCAGGACCCTGCGCAGCTTGACGTGGTAGAGCCGACGCGCGGTCTCGAACTGCTTCTTGAGCTCGTCGGTGACGGCCTGGGCCTGGCTGTCGACCAGCACGTCGAAGAGGTCCCCGACTGGGACCAGGTCGTTCACCTCGAGGTCGTCGCGGCCGTCGACGAGCAGCTGCAGCATCACCTTCAACGCGGTCCGCTCACGCTGCAGCGCCTGCGACAGGGCCACGAGGGTGGCGACGAGCGCCGGGCTGAAGGGATAGGTACGTCGGAAGGCGTCCTGGTCCGAGCCGGTGCCGCCGCCCTCGACCTGGGAGCCGGTCAGGAGCACGTCCCAGACCTCGGGGCGGCGCTCGACCTGCGCGAAGGCGTCGTCGATGACCTTGCGGGCGGATTCGTCCTTCGGCTTCAGCAAGCGCTTCTCGGCGATGACCGGGAGATTGCGGTCCTCGAGGCGGATGTCGTCGAAGCGACCTCGCGACCAGCCGAACACGTCCGCGAAAGCCGCGCGCTCCGCGCCAGGCACGTGGGTGCCGAGGAACTCGGTGATGTCCCGCTGCCGGGCGATCAGGCTGACCAGCGGGATCGCCCGGCGAGCATCCTGGGACTCGACAAGCTTGGCGAGCTTGGCGCCCTCGTTGGTGACGAACTCCCGGTTACCGAGGTGGGAGGCGAGCCAGAGGATCAGCTCGTCGAGGAACAGCACGACGGCGTCGTACCCGAGGTCGTGGGCGTGGCGGGAGATGACGGCGAGCCCGGTGTCGAGGTTGACGTACTGATTGCTGGACGCGAAGGCGGAGAACATCGTCCTGACCAGGTCGCTGACGAGCCGGTCACGTCGCGGATCGCCCTGGCTCCGCGACCGGGCGTCGGCGTAGGACTCCGCGTCCCAAATGCCGGCGCCGCCGCTGGCTACGGCACCCATTCCGCCGAAACCGCCGCTGGTCGCGGGCTTGTCGTTGAGCGCCTTGAAGAACGCGTCGTCCCCGAGCAGCTCGCGCTGCCGGTCGGCGTTGGCCATCAGCTCGTCGCTCTGGTGCAGCGCGGGGAGGTCGCATCCCGGGTGCGCCGCCCTGATCTGGCGGATGTAGCCCTGGAACAGCGCCTGCTCGAGGCTCTCGGCCCCGATCATGTGGAACGTGAGCGGCAGGACCCGCTTGCCCTGTAGGACCGCGTCATGCCTGTCGACGACCTCGGCGAGCTCGGGGACCGCCCGGGCGTCGGGGTCGTGCTCGAGCAGCATGTAGAGCACGGCCATGAAGTGGCTCTTTCCGGAGCCGAAGGAGCCGTGCAGGAACGCCGCCTGCGAGCGCTGGTCTTGCACCGCCTCGGAGACCAGCCCAAGCGACTTGTCGAAGCACTCCGCGAGCTGCGGGGTGACGACGTAGGTGGAGAGCGTCTCCTTCTTGTGCTCGACCCCCTCGGCCAGGCCGACGACGAAGTCGCTGGCGGTGACCCGCTCGGGGATGGAGATGACGTCGCGGAGCAGTGTCACTGACTCAGTCCTCCTTGGTCTTGCGTCGTCGCCCGCGCGTGGTGGGCTCCGGTCGCCAGGCTGTCAGGTCCTCACGGGTCAGGCCGAGCCGGGTCAGCTGCTGCTCCAGGGTTGCGGTGACGGCCTGTGCCGGGGACATGCCCATCCGAGGGTCAACGTCGGCGTGCCACTGGTGCACCCACGGCTCGAGCTCGGTGATGCCCGCGAGCAACGGTGTAAGCCGGACGGCGTCCCAGCCGTCCTGCTGGGCACGGTTCAGCGCGAGCGTTGCAAGTGCCATCGCTTGCTCGGCGTGGTCCCACCCTGCCCAGCCGAGCACGAGCGTTGCGTCAGCGCCGCGCTCGGCTCCCGGGTAGGAGATGAACCGCTCCTTGGGCACGTCGAGCTTACCGCGGTTGCGCCAGTACGACGTCCGCAAGAAGTCACCCGTAACGTATTTCGCTGGCACGGGGATCGTCCCGACGTCCTCCCGCGCGTCCTCACGACGCTGCAAGTCCCACGTCTGCTCCCACTCCGCACGCTTGCGCAACCCCGAGGGCTTGTACCGGTGCGCTGCCAGGAACGGCACGTGTTCCTCGCCGACGAGACGGCCGAGCTCGGCGGCCACGTCGGAGATGGTCCGCCCAGCCCACAGTTCAAGGGTGGCGAGGAACTCCTGGTCCGCGGCGAGCCGGTCCGTCAGCTGGGCAATGGACTGCGCGACAGGTCTTCCTGCTGAGTCGCGCCAGAGTTGCTCGTTCTCGAGACGGTCGAGCAACCAACCCTCCTGCGCCTCCCGGACCATGACGTCCCACGGGTCGGAGGCCCAGCGCCGCTTGCACTCTGGCCGTTCCAGGAGTGTCAGATGCGGATGACTCTCGAGCAGGTCCAGCCGTCGCTGCACGAGTTCACGGTACTCACCCGGCCAGTGGTCCGGGATCTCCGTGGTCGGCTTAGACCTGTGCCGGGTGAACCAGGCGTCGTCAGCCTCTCCGGCCGCAACCTTCCTGGCAAGTGCGATCTCGAATGCACGATGGCCGAGCTCTACACCTGGCAAGAGGTGCACCGGGCACGAGAGATCCTCCTCCACAAGCCCGTAGAGCCAGTAGACCGCCCAGTCCATCTCCTCCTGAAGGGAAACCATGCGAGCGCGTGCCGCAGCATAGCCGCGTTGAGCATCCAGCAAGATGTCACGGTCTCCGACGCTCCCGAACTCGGCATGGTGGCGTGGGTGATGGTGCCATAGCTTGAGGAGGGCCTCCTCCATCTCGCGCACGAGCTCCAAGGGGGATCCGTCGGGGAGCGGGAACTCATTGAGCTTGGTGCCGGTGAACTCGTAGAAGTTCTCCCAGTCCACTGTGGTCTGCCGCGCGCCACGCTGATCGACCGTACTGCCCTTGTTGTGGCTTACCTGTTTCAGCCAGAAGCAGGCGGTGGACGAGTTCAGGACCCCAAGCAATGCGAGGTGGTCGTCCTCTGTGGCTGATTCGGGCAGTTTGACCACCGGGGCAGAGCGGTTGCCGACTTGGCCGCTCTGGTCAAAGACGAAGTGGTTGTGCGTCGCCACAAACGCATAGGTGAGAGACCGAGGGTCCTTCAGTCGTTCATGGGCGACTTGATGCCACTCAAACCACGGCCGGCCCTCCGTGAAATACGTCAGGCGCGAGAAGGTGGCCCGATTTCCAAGAATGGTCCTGTTCGGCCAGAGGTACTTGAAGGCCTGTGAGCCCTCAGCAAGAGCGGGCCGAGCTCCCTGATATGGGAAGATTCCGCGCACCATTTCGCTAATGCGGAAGTCGCGCACTGCGTCGCCGACCGCGACATCACGCAATATGTGCTCCTCCACTCCTGCGCGAGTCATTGCCGACCCGTCAGCGAAGAATGCATCATCAGCGTTGGTTTGAGCGATGTATCCGATTGCGCTTGCCAATTGGCCGAGCCTAGTGCGATCTGATTCGACAATGGCCTTCAACTCGTCAGCACCGCCGCCGGCAAGTGACCATGGGTGCGCGTTGAGCCGGTCTCGAGGGAGGTCGCTGACAGAGATGTAAGCGTTCTCGAACCCAGGCTCCGTGAGGTGCTCAACGATCGAGCGCCAGACGGAGCCCTTGGCCGGGTCGCCTGGAGCGGATGGTTCGCCACGGATCCCCAGCACTGCCCGAAGGGTTTGGGTCCGCGGGATCCGGCGGCGACCTACCAAGATCACGGTAGGCGTCCCGTGTCCAGGGATGTACGCACCCGAGGTGTCGATGACGTGAGTGAGGTCCTGGCGGGGAAAGAACTCCTCGACGAGCTTCTTGCCGAACTCCCGCTTCATGAACGAGTTCGAGGTGATCTGACCGACGTACCCCGGTCTGCCTGGGTCCGAAACCGCCAGTTTGAAGAAGAGCTCGGCGAACGGCACCGAGAGCGCATACGACCGGTAGCAGGTGTCGTACCCGGCGCGGTAGGCCTCGTTGAGGGCCTTGTCCTTGACGGTGATGTAGGGCGGGTTGCCGACGACGACGTGGTACCGGCCGCGCTTGAGGATGCTCGGATGCTCGTCCAGGTCCTCGCTGGCGTACTGGTGGTGGGCGAGGCCAGAGTCGAAGAGCTGGCCATCGGCCTTGCCGTGGAGCAGCGAGTCGCCGGTGCCGATGTGCAGCTTGTAGCCCGGTGCGTCCTTGAGCCTGCTCAGGCCCGAGGCCCGCAGGGCGGACACAGTCAGGCGGAACTTCGCGATCGCGCTGGCGAACGGGTTCACGTCCACGCCGTGGATAGAGTCGAGCGACCTCTGCACGCGCTCTCGCAGGTCCATGCCGGGTGCATGCTTGGTCCAGCGGTCGAGCAACCGGTCGAACGCGCCTGTGAGGAAGTGCCCGGACCCACAGGTCGGATCGATCAGTTTCAGGTCCTCGAGGCCGAAGGTGTCGATCGCCGGGTCAAGGGTGAGGTCAAGGATGAGCTCCTCGACGAACTCCGGGGTCTGCAGGAGCGCGTACATCTTCCGCGCCGCGGCGGACAAGTCCTGGTAGAGGTCACCGAGGAACCGCGTGGACAGCGCCGCGTCGGTGAAGTCGTGGACGACCGCTCCGTCGTCGCCGCGCTTCCGCCAGAAGGCGACGAGGGACTCGGTCCCGTCCGCCGAGATCTCCAACCGGTAGAGCGGGTTGTGGTCGCGGTTGAACAGCGGCGCCACAGCCGGGTGCTCCGCCAGGTGCCCGAACGCGGCGAGCAGCCAGTCGCGGTCGTTCAGGTGCGGCTGGTCGATGAGGAACTGGGTCTGCCGCTCCCCCGCCTCACGCATGCGGTCACCTGGGCCAGAGATCCACGCGTCGTCGATCAGCCGGTTGTCCTCGCAGAACCGCACGAAGACCGTGCCGAGGACCCACGCCACCGCCGCCTGGGTCACCTGGCTGTCGAGCCACTCGGTGTACCCGGTGGCGGTGCGGCCTACCTCGAGAGCCCTGCGGTGCTCCTCCGCGAGCCGCGCCTTGACCTCGGGGGTGGCGGCGGCGCGCTCACGGATGTCGTCCTCGAAGAGCAGGACCTGCTTCTGCAGGTCGGCGAGGAGGGCGCGCTGGTCGACGGTCACGGAATGCTCCTGGTCAGGCGGGGACGGACGTGGGCGTGGAGACGGCCCAGGCGATCGGGATCTCGACGGCCTGGGTGGGCGCCGCCAGCGGCAGAGCCTGACCGTCGAGAGTGGGAGGGAAACTAGCGCTGGAGCGTGGCACGAGGAGCCACACGGCGTGCGGGCGGGCTGCGTCCAGCGCGGCGAGAGGCTGGAGCAGGTCGACGCAGCCGTGTCGGGCAAGAACCCCGGCACCGGTCAGCAGCACAGGTCCCTCCTGCCCATTCACCAGCTCGGGAAGTGCCTGGGCGACGTGTCGGACGATGCCGTTGAGCTCAGTGCGCTGCGGGTCGTGCCTGTCTTTGCTGTCCGCTCGCAGAACGAACTGCCAGTCCGCCCCTGTGCTGCTGGCAAGTTCCCGCAGCCGCTCCAGGAGCCATCGGTTCAGGTCGAGGTGGACCAGGTCGTGCTCGGCGAGGAGTCGCGTCTGGGCGTCGACGGCGTACCTGTGGGGCACCGACAGTGCAAGGAAGCCGCTCTCCTTCAGGCTGCGCTCCAGCCGGGCGCCGACGGCTGCCAGGTCACCCGTTGCCTGATCGCCGTGCCAGGTGCTGCTGACGCTGGAGGCGGCCCCAGTCAGTGACGCCTTGGGCGCGTACGCGTCGCCGTTCCAGTGCAGGTCGAGCCCAGCCTGCTCGATGAGCCTCGTAAGCTCCGGTCTGTTGGGAAGCTCCTGAGCCTCGGGGAACCGGGAGCGCACCCGCGCCCGGACGGTGGCCTCGTGCAGGCCTGACGCTCCGGCGACCAGAGCACCGCCGGCGAGCCGGAGAGCGCGCGCTGCGGACATGCCCGGCGGGTAGAGCTCTCCCCTCGCGCTCACAGCAACCCCACCAGCGGCAGCCGCGAGCGAGAGCAGCCGCGAGTCCGAGAGGACGCTGAGCGGCGTCTGCTCAGCCGTCTCGCGCAACCGCTCCTGTACGGTGGCCGGACTCGCCAGCGCATCCCCCTGGCAGAGCGTCTCCGCGGTCTGTCCGAGGAGCCGAGCTGCGTCGAGGTTCTCGTCCGCAGATGTCTGGTCGAGGTCGGGCCCGCCCGTCACCAGGACGCGGTCCCCGGTGCGTCGTACGGCGGTGGTCGCGGACGTGCCGGGCAGCTCGAGGGCGACCCTTACGAGGCCCTGAGTCTGGGCGGTGCGCAGCGGCTCATCCGCGTGTGACCCCCGGCGATCGAGGAGGCGCAGCGCGAGCTCGTCGACCACTGCCGTCCCGCGCAGGGTGTCCAGGATCTCGAGCACCTGGTCGTGAAGCGCAGCGACCGCCGGGCGGTCGGCGAGCGTCGCCAGGTGCTCCTGCCATGCCTGGGTGACCTCGGCGCGGGTGACGTCGAGCTCGTTCTCCACCTGCACGGCCGTGGGCCAGGACAGCGGACCACCCTGGGTGAGCGGGTCGACCTGACCCAGCATCAGCCGCACCACGCGGTCCTGGACAGTTCCCGCGTCGCCGGCCGGCAGCAGCAGCTGCACGAGGGCGTCGACCCCGCTGGCCTGGAGCTCGGTTCCGGTGACGAGCCGGCGACGCCACTGCTTCGCCAGCCGGACGACCTCGTCCTTCGTGGACTGGGCGGCGCCCGAAATGCGCGAGAGCTCCAGCGGCGGAAGGTCGAGCAGGTCCTTGACCGTCGCTACGACGTACTGCTCCAAGGCGGACAGTGCCTTGGCCGACAAGCCGGACTGGGGCAGCGGCGTGGTCAGGGTCGCGCGTGCCGCCTCCTCCTCAGGGTTGCGCGAGGACTCGCGCTGCTCGGCCGCGATGAAGACCGCGTCCCACGCCCGCGCCATGTCCTGCGGGTTGTGAAAGCGGGAGCCGGCGTCACGCGCGAGGGCCTTGCTAAAGAACGTCACGAGCCCGTCCGCGACCGTCTCGTCGAACGCTGATCGCTCGAGGGCGACCTCGGTGTGCAGCATCGCCGGATCGGTGCGCCCGTCGCCCCAGCGTGGCAGCGCACCGGTCGCCATCTCGTGCAAGGTCACTGACGCGCTGAACGTCTCGGCGGCAAGGTCGTAGGAGCGTCGCGCCGGTGCCCCCAGGAACGGGTCGCGGTAGCCGGCGGTCCCGGCCTCGAGATCGCTCGATGGCACCCCGGACAGGGAGAAGTCGAACAGCACCAGATGTGGCTGGCCGTCGCTCTTGCGGGTCACGACGCCGAGGTTTGCCGGTTTGATGTCGCGGTGGACGACGCCCTCGTGCTCGAGCAGCGCGACGATCTCGAGGAGGTCACGGCCCCACCGGCGAAGGCGGTCCAGGGTAAGGCGGCCGCGACTGATCTCGGCTGCGAGCGTGCGCTGCCCCGCCATCCCCACCAGCAGACAGGTCCGACCCCCAACCTCGACCGGGCCCTCGACGAGGTTCGCCACGAGGTTGGAGCCGGGCAGCTTCTGCAGAGCTGCCGCCTCCTCGTGGAGACGACGGGCCTTGCTGTCGTCCCGGGCTGCCTTGAGCACCAGCTCGGTGCCGTCCGGACGACGGACGAGAAGCGCCTTTGACGTGGCTCCCTCGCCGAGCCGTCGTACGACGGAGAGACCGCCTTCCAGCTCGTCGCCGGGCTGAGCGTCCAGGGGGTCGACCGTCCTCCTCGGCTCCTCGGGTGCGGTCAGCTCCTCGAGCACCAGGTCCAGCCCGGCGACGAAGTCCTCGACGCTGGCGGTGCGGCTGCTCACGACGGGACGGGTGGCCTCCAGCACCAGGTCGGCGACGTACCGCGGAGGGGCGTCCATCACCGCGCTGACGTCGAGGCCCCCATCCCGCTGGAGACGCTGGCGGAGCGACACCGGCTCGTCGGCCGGAGCGACGCCGGTGAGCACGAGGTAGGCCAGAGCGCCGAGCGAGAAGACATCCGAGGCCTTGCGATCGGTCGCGCCGCCCATGACCGTCTCTGGCGCTGCGTAGAGGGCGGTGTGTCCCTCCTTGTCGTGGACCAGGAGGTCACGGGCGTGGTGGGTCTCCGTCGTGGTCGTGGGGTCTGCGCTGCCGGCGGTCTGCCAGTCCTTGACCCGCACCTCGCCGCCTGGAGTGACGAGCACCGACGACGGGCTGAGGCCGCGGTGGACCAGGCCGTGCTCGTGGGCATAGCGGATCACCTCAGCCAGGCCCGCGAGCAGATCCAGCTTCGTGTCGATGCCTGCGCTGCCGCCGCGACGCTCCACCCACCGGTCGAGCGTGACTGCATCGGGGTCGTAGTCGTAGACGAGCGCGGCGACCGCACCCTCCATCTCGAGGTAGGCGTTGGGGCTGACCAAGCCTGGGTGGTCCAGGCCGCGCAGCATGCGGTACTCGCGCTCGGCAGCCCGTCGTACGGCGGCCTCGTCACCGGCAGATGAACCGGCCGGCACGAACCAGCGACGGACGCGTGCCACCTCGTCGGAGAAGCGGTCGTGGTGGGCGATGTTGTCGTGCCACCCCCAGCCGCTGTCGACCGGCTCCGGGTCGAGGACCCAAGAGCCAGCCCTCAGCTCACGGGTCTGGCGCCGTACCCCCGTCTTCTTCAGCAGCTCGACGAGGGCGCGCTCCCGGTTCGGTCCGAGAGGAGCGCCGCGGCCGGGCGGCATCGTGAGCCGGTCAAGCACGATCCGCCTCAGGTGGTTGCCCGTCACGTCGTCGCGCCCGAACACGCGCTGCTTGATCCGCTCGGGAAGCCGGCAGTCGACGGCCTGGCCGTGCAGGAAGAGCGACTCGTGGACGAAGGGCACGTTGACCGAGCCACCCTCACGGCGAGCGTGGTGCTCCAACCAGGAACGGAACGCCTGGGCCTTGCGCCGGGTCAGGCCGAGCGGATTGCTCCTGGTGATGACCCGGCCAGCCCCAGGGTTGTGCTCCTGCCACTCCAGCTCGTCACCGCGGATAGTCCCGGACCATGCCTTGAGCTCGACGAGATGGAAGCCTGCGGGACCGAGGACGAGCAGGTCGACCTCGTAGGGCGAGCCGTCGAGTGCGACGAACTCGAAGTTCGTCCAGGCGTGGTACGGCGACGCGTCCGGCAGCTGGTCCCGGACGTGTTCCAGACCCTCGCGCTCGTGGGGGTAGCGCGACGGGGACACCTCAGTCCAGCGCCCCGAGTCCGCTCGCACTGGTGTCGGCCCCCTTGCTTGTCTAGAACTGGTTACTAGCTGGTCACTGAACGTATCAAAGCGGCCAGCCCTTTCGGGTGGTATTCGGGTGGTACGTCGGTGCAGTCAACGGTGAGCCGGACGTCGATGACCGCGGGCGGCGGCGATGCTACGCGTGGGATCGCCGCCGCAGGAAGAACGACGAGCGACTGTATCCCCTGCTGCTCGTCAAAGCGGCGGTCGGTGTGCCTCACCCAGTCGGGACCCAGGGTGGCGGCCACCTGCTCGTGCACTCGCATCTGGCGTGTGGCGTCCCCGTCCAGGCGGCGTTCGACGCGCGAGACCAGCTCACCTATTGCGGTGCCCGCGTGGGTCTCCGTGGTCATGACGCTGGCTACCAGCACCTCGGCGCCCTCGACAGGCACCAACTGCCTGAGCGCGAACTCGTGCACGCGGGCGTCCCTCGTGGTCGCCTTGACCTCCAGGCGACTGCCTGCGGCAGCGAAGTCGAACCTGGCGTCTACGTACGCGTGCCAGGCGTCCACCATCCCAGCCACGTCCGTCGACCGGTCGATCACCAGGAGCTCGGCCCACAGCCCCAGAACGCTGCCCCGTGCCGGCTCGGCCCGGTCGAAGAGCCGGACCAGCCGGCGCATCGCCGTGCTCACCTCGCCCGGTGCCGGGGACTTGCCCAGCATCCGGATCACCGCGGCGGCGACGTCGAGGAACGGCTGGAGCAGCGCCTCGTCGTCGACGTGGAACTGCACCACGCCGAAGTCGTCCTCCAGTGTGCTCCCCTCGGCCTCGACGCGGCACCGCAGCCGCGGGTCCAGGGAGAGGCGCCTGAGCCGGGTGGGCGGTTCTGGAGCCTGGTCAGCGGGGGTCAGGAGCGCCACGGCGTTGTCCGCTCCCCTTCCCACGCGGTATCCGTCGGCCCCCGGGACCGGGAGGACGCTGAACCCGTGGTCCGCCGGAGGCGTGACGCGCTGAAGCGTGGCCCGGAGGTCGGCCCCCGTGGTCATCAGTCGTCCTCGTACTGGATGAGGACGCCGCCGGCGAGCGTGGCGGGGACCCGGAGGTTCACACCAGGCACAGGGTCACCCATCGGCTTCTTGTCCTCGCCGATGGGCTGGACCAGGTGCAGCTGAACCGAGACCCGCCCGTCGGTGAAGAAGTGCTGGTCCCCCTTGTAGGAGCCATCGGGGCTGCGACCCTGCTGGAGCGTGACGGTCGAGCCGTCAGCACCCACGGACCGCTTCCTGACGCCCCAGCTGTCCATGAGGTAGACGTCGGCCACCAGGTCCGGCTCCTCGTCGAGCCTGGCCCGCAGCAGCAGGACGGCCTGGTTGACCAGGGCCCGGTCGTCGGGGTGCCCCTGCCAGTCGAGGAGCAGCTGCTCGATCAGCTCCGCGACCGGCAACGAGAGGACCTTGTGCTTGGCCTCGGTCGTCCGCTGGTCGCGCGTGTCGGTGGTCAAGGCGGCCTTGTGCTTGCTGATGAGGGCCTGGACGGTGTGCCGGTTGCTGGCGCCCTCCTTGCCGTATCTGCCTAGCCGGTTGACCGAGACCCACCTGTCGCCAGGAATTCGGCCGTGCATGTAGGGCAGGTCGATCACGGCCTTGCGGGTCGGCTTGTACTTCGGGTCGAGCAGCATCATCCGCGTCCACTGCTTGAGGCTGATGCCCTTCTCCACCACATCCTGCAGCTCCTGCCGCAGCAGCTGCTCGTGCTCCACGTAGTGCTCGAAGGCGTCCGCCGTACCGCCTGCGAGCCAGGCACGGCATAGCAGCCCGTAAGAATTCTTGTAGCCGAAGAACCGGGCGCGCTGCTGGACGGAGTCGACCTGGCCGGCGCCCAGCTTGCGTGGCATGTAGGTGACCGCGAGCCCCTCGACCGTGAAGCCGCGGTCGAGCTTGTTGCCACCGACCAGGATCCAGCTCGGCGAGGCGTTCCACGCGATGTCGCTGTCGGCCGGGGTGCCGGAGTTGACGACGCGCACCTGGGTGGTGCCGATCCAGTGCGCCATGTGCTTCAGGAGCTCGTCGAGCGGCTTCAGATCGGCGCCGCCCTTGGCGAGGTCCTGGTACGCCGGGACGAACCAGGTCTCCACGAGCTCCCTGCGGTCCGGGTCGCCCTCGGGCCGCTTCAGCAGGTCGTGCCAGCTCGAACGGAGTGCCTGCACGAAGCCGCCGTACCTGTCGTGGAGGTCAGTCTTGTGGGAGGGGTGCACCAGCATCGAGACCGGCCCTTTGCCCCGGTTGGCCAGGACCAGGAAGTAGGTCGCCATGCTCTGCTGCAGGTCGTCCGGCGGCTCCACCAGGCCGGGGTCGAGCGCCTCCGTGACGGCCACATCGGTCAGCCGCTTGACGAAGGTCCCTTTGTGCTCGTCGAAGAAGTACTGCCCACCGGTGTAGCCCTCGCCCGGCTCCAGCACCGTGACGAAGTCCGGGGACAGGGTGTCCGCGAGGTTGACCAGCAGGGGGGCCTGCGGGGTCGCGGTGTACATGACGTAGCTGTGGTGCGGGAGCGCCTTCCTCAGGTCGATGATCCCCTGGTACGTCGCAGTCGTGTCGTCCTTGGCTACGCCTGCGTTGAGCCCCGCCTGGTCTGCCTCGTCGTCGACTACGAGCACCGGGACCTTGTCTAGGTCGACGCCGTACTGCTCGAGCTCCTGGATGAACTCCCTGACCCGCTTTAGCCTGGTCGGGTTCTTCATCACCGTGAGGACCGTCGTACGGCGGAACTGCTCCGGCGTCGAGCTGTCGAGCATGCCGGTGACGAAGTCGGCCACCGACTGGGCCTGCCCGGAGTGCGGGTTCGGGTTCTGAAGGGTGTACCACGGTGACAGTCCCCCGGCCCGCTCGACCGCCAGGTCCCTGGCCAGCCGGCTGGCTGTCTGCTCGTGGAGGTTCTCCTTCGTGCCCGCGAGCAGGACCACGAGCGGGAAGCCGTTGTCACGGGCGAGCCCGATGACCGTCGTGAACGACATGGTCTTTCCGCTCTGGACGTAGCCGACCACCAACCCGGTCCTGCTGCCGCCCTTGGCCCTCGGTGGGGCGCACCGCTGCAGGACCTCGACCGCCTGGGTCACGACGCTGCCCTGCGCGTTCTCGTCGAGGTCGGAGTCAGCCAGAAGCCTGGTGGTCTCCTCCCCCACGACAGGCTGCCAGAGGACCTGCTGGTTCTGGGCAACCGGCTCGTGGACGACCTCGACGTGCTGCTGCTGGGACATGCTCTCCTCGTTCATCGATCTCGGGTCAGCTCTTGTGAGACAGGACGGTACGCAGGAGCGTGTTGACCTTCTGGACCACCAGACCGGGCATCTTCGCGCCCCCCAGACGTGCTTGCTCCTGCGCCAGTCCGAGAGCGATCGCCACGCGCCACACCGGCTCCAGCTCCTGCCCGGGGAGCTCGCAGAACGCCCTCATGAACGGGTGCGCCTGGTTCACGCTCAGTGTGATCTGGTCGTGCCCGTCGTTCGTGTGGACCGTCAGCCAGTTCTGGTTCGCCTCGTCCGCGACCAGCCGCAGCGACACGTCCCACTTCTGTCCCTCGGTCGTGACCTCGAAGTCGCGGTCGACCTCGACGGCCTCGACGGTGGCGGGCTCCGGCTCCGCGCCCTCCTTGGGGGACAGTTCCTCGATCGGGAGCGTTGGCTCGCCACCGACCGGTGCGTCGACCTTCTCGAGGTCGAACTCCACGACGGAGAACGCCTCGACGATCTGGTCCAGCATGGTGCCCGCGACGTCCTTCGGCGGGATGGTCACCTCACGCGCGCGGTAGTTCTCAGCCTGCTTGAGGAGGGGCTTTGGCTCGGCCTCCAGGTCCGTCCTGAGGAGCTCGAGGAACTCGTCCTCCTCGTCGTACCAGACCAGCGCGTCCTTGGTGTAGGTGACGTTGAAGTCGTCCATGTGCAGCTCGCCGAAGACACGCTGGGAGGAGAAGCTGTTGGAGCGGCCGAAGATGTACTCCGGCTTGTACATCTCCTCTCCAGACCCGGTCACGACCTTGTGGCGGTAGAAGAGGGCGAGCCCAGCCTGTGAGGTCGAACCCTTCTCACGGATGCCGACGAAGCCGGTGACGCGCCGCCCCGAGCTCAGCCGGACGTCCACGTCCTTCCGCCACTCGATCGGCTCGCCGCCGCGGTCGTTGTAGCGAGGTGCCTTGAGGACCGGGGGCTCGTCGTACGCCACCTGCGAGCCGTTAAAGACGATGTCGACGTCGCCGTTGCGCAGGAACTGCCGGTAGATGCCACCTAAGTAGGTCCTGATCTTGTCCAGGGTTCGCGTCTGCGGGGCTCGGTAGAGGTTCGACATCCGGATCTCAGTGAAGTGCGTGCGCCAGTCCGTCGGCTCCTCGATCACGTCGAGCGTCTCGTCCCGGCTCGCCACGATCACCGGCACGTCGAACTCGACGCCGCGGATGACCTGCTCACCCAGGTGCGTCGTACGCAGTGACCACTCGCGGGAGAACCAGCAGCAGGCGGCCTTCATGCCGACACCGAACTGCGAGAGACCACTGTTGTCCGACGGGGGTTCGGCGACCTTGAAGGCGCGCTCCCAGTCGGTGTGGGCGATGCCGGCCGCGTTGTCCCGGACGACGATCAGCCCGCCGTCCTTGCGGTCGACCTCGATCTCGATGCGGAGCCTGTACCCCTCCGGGTTCGCCTCGTGCAGAGCGTCGCGGTTGGAGAGATAGCTCTGGATGGCGTTGTCGACGAGCTCACCCAGGGCGTACCAGGGCTGGTACTTCATGTGCGGGAACAGTCCCAGCATGGCTACCCCAGGCCGGATGCTGATCTCGTGCTCAGCCACGTGACTCCCCTCGACGATGATGACCTGACGGTCGAGCCTAGTGCGACGTCCTGTGTCGTTGACGCACATAAGACACTGGTTACGTGACTGATACCAGTGCGGCTGCCGAACCGGAGCGAGTTCGCCCAGGTCCGGAGCTCTCGGGCCGCATGTCTCGCTTGGCGCGTCGTCACACGAAGCCAGAGGTCGCGCTTCGGCGGGAGCTCCATCGGCGGGGGCTCCGCTTTCGGGTGCAGCTCCCCGTGCCAGGCAACAGACGCCGGACGATTGACATCGCCTTCACTCGGGTAAAGCTGGCGGTCTTCGTCGACGGCTGCTTCTGGCACGGCTGCCCGGAGCACGGGGTGAAGCCCTCGACGAACCCTGAATGGTGGCGCTGGAAGCTGGCCCGCAACCAGGAACGTGACGCCGACACGACTCGGCTGCTCGAGGAGGCCGGCTGGACAGTGCTTCGTCTCTGGGAGCACGAGGACGTGCTGGCCTCCGCCAGCACTGTGGAGCTGCGCTGGCGTGCGGCCGCTCCGGACGGCTAGCCCGTCTCTGCCGCGACGTCTGAGGCTGCTCGTTCAGCCTCGACCACTTGCATGACCGCCTCCACAACCGGATGGCCATCGACCTTCGCACCCGCTGCCTCGGCTGCTTCTATGTCATCGGCGTTCTGCTCGACGTACCTGGAGAAGACGTACCGCGCGGTCCCGATGTTGATCGCGTTGCCAAGCTGGCGATAGCTCAGCGAGTCGACCTGGCCCCCGAACTTGAAGCCACGCGGGAAACCTTGAAGCACCGCGGCTTCCTCGACGGTGAGCCGACGTCTCTCCGGGCCGTAGATTGACGTCTGTCCCATGGCGACCAGTGCAGGGGCGTACGTCGGACGTTTCGCACGGATCCCCGACGGTCGGAGGTGGAGGAGCAGCTGCCAGAGGTCCCGAGGGGCGTCCTGCGCCTGCCACTCCAACTTTCGCCGGCTGGCGGGAAACGTCCGCAGTCGCGGCTTCTCCTCCAGCCAGGCGTCGATCTGCTTCTTGTTGTCCACGTAGAACTGGACGTTCTTCGCGATGAAGCCCTTCTTCCAGTCCGGGTCCTCCGGCTTCGGCTGGAGGACACCCGTCCAGACGTCCGCCCAGAGGGGGTGGCCCGGCAGATGCGCACCAGGAGGCAGCAACTTCAGGAACCGGTTCCAGGTGTCGATCCACTCGATCTCGTCCGGCGTGAGCCTGTAGTTGCGGAGGTGTGTCGTCGGCTGAGCCGCAGCAACGACATGCTCCTTGATGGACCAGTGTTGGGGATCCCAACCCAGCTGTGGGCGATGCTCGACTGCGGGCGGCACGTCAACCTCATTGTGCGCTCGCTCAGGACCGACGTAGGTGGCCAGGATGTAGACACGCTCCCGCACCTGTGCCGCACCTCCTGCCTCCGGCGGCAGGAGGTGCGGGGAGAAGACGCACGGCTGGTCCGAGACCTTGTAGCCAACTTCTCGCAGCCCGTCCACGACTGCACGCCAGGTCGCGCGTTGCCGCGGTCCCGCGATGTTGCGGACGTTCTCCAAGAAAATGACTGGTGGCTTTTTGGCCTCGAGGATCGTCACGATCTCGTGGAAGAGCGTTCCTCGCTCCTCCGACATGCCTAGCTGACGGCCCGACTTGCTGAAGGGCTGACAGGGAAAGCCCGCTGCCAGCACCGCGTGGTCCTCAAGCGAGCCAGCCTCTTGCGCAAGGTCTCTGACGTCCTTGTCTGGCATCAGGTGCCAGTTCGGCTTGTACACCTCGCGGGCACGTCGGTCGAGCTCAGCCGCCCTTACGCCGCGTCCACCTAACGAGGCCAAAGAACCATGGAAGCCGCCGATGCCGGCAAAGAGGTCTACGAAGTCGAACACGGGACAAGCTTAAGCCCTTGCACCCTCATGAGCCTGGCGCCACGTGGAGGCCGTGGCAAATGCCTCAGTAGATGACGCGCCTGTCGGGCGTGCCGCCTTTCTCCACACCGAGGAAGTCGGGCAGCTCCCACGCGTCGACGCCAGCGCGGCGCGCAGAAGACAGCACGGCACGGTACGCCTCGCCCAGCTTCGCGAGGTCGTCGAGCAGGGCCTCGGAGACGGCCGGGTCGAAGCGCCCGCCGTGGCTGCGAGACCCGTCCAGGTTCGCCATCTTGGCGAGGATGCTCGAAGGGGGACGCCGGAACAACCGGGCCAGTTCTTGCACCGGGCTAGGCGCACCGGGTGCCGTCGAGCTTCCGAAGCGTCGATGGTCAACCCGCAAGGAGGCGCAAAGGCAGAGAACCGTTTCGCTAGGCAAGAAGACGCTCTGGCGCTTGCCCGGCGCGGGCCAGTCTCGCGACCGCAGCTCTCGCCACTCCTTGTCCAACGTCTGGCGGACCGGACTGAGGTAGTCGTTGAGAGTAGTAGGCATTCGAGCACGGTAGACAACGGCTCAGGGCGGCCCTCGAAGGATCCGCTGCGTGTCCCGAACCGTTACCCAGTAGTGATGAACCGCGATCCCGGATGCGTCCCCAAACGCAGGTCCGGGCGAACGACAGGTGGGAACGGCGCGGTCCCGCACCATCACCTCGGGTGACTGGTAACGCGAGTAGAGGCTGGGCAGCTTGGACTCGGCGGCAGTCTCTCATCCAGATCGTGAATCAGCTGCTCCGCCACAGCAACCCGAACCGCGTTGGAGAACGCGCCCGACCAGTGGTCGTAGCGCAGGGATCGGACAAGACCCGTACTCGCATCGACCAAGATGGCCCGGAACAAGACTGTGTCCGCCGACGAGCCGGTGCACGTCTGGCATGCTGAACGAGGACGTCCCGCCGAGCCCGACGCTCTGGTGGGAGATGAATGAAGTGAATCAGGCTGCACTCATTTGCCGCTGCTACTGGGCTGATAGACGCGTTGTGTTCGAGCACGAGCTCGTCAGCCAGGACCCGGACTACGCGGCGCTCGAGCGCGCCTTCTAGGCCTTGCACGCAACGGCTCGGAGTCCATCAGCACCGCAGGCACCCGCTTCTCTGCCTTGCTACTCCCACAGCCGAGCAGGTCCATGAATTCCACCAAGCGCTTACTCGAGATGACCAGAGCACCTCGTCTGCCACTGATTTTGATTCTGCCGCGCAAGCCGAACACCGCCTCCGCGGCAGCACGGACCTGTTCGAGCACGTCGAGAAACCAAGTTCGTGATCACCACGGACCAGGTCGAGCGACTCGTGTGCCCTTCCGAGAGATAGGCACTGCCTCGGCAGCTCAATGCTCTTTTCTGAGCCGTAGCGTGGGCGAGCTGGAAGGACGGGGAGGGCTGTAGGTTCAGAGCTCCAAGCCGCGCCATAGCTGATCGCGAGGTAGTCGCCAGCGACGACATCTTGGGCGAAGGCGATGGTTGGCTTTCCTCGCCCCGGCCCGCTTTGACACCAGGAGTGGCTTATCGGTTCGAAGAGCCGTGCCCGGCTTCCTCGGAGGCGCAGTGTGAGCGCAGGTCGGGATGCCATGTCTTGCTCCAGTCCCGACCCCTGGTTGCAGCGACGCGAAACATCCGATCAGTGGCCACCGACAAAAGAGGAGCGCCCGACCTCGCATCGAGGTCGGGCGCTCCCTTGGGGACTACTAAGTCAGTCTCTCGGGTCTCAGCAGGGTCAGCTGCAGCCGCTGGTGCTGCCGCAGCCTTCGCAGACGTAGCAGCTGCCCGCGGGGCGCATCTTGGTGCCGCAGGTGAAGCAGAGCGGGCTGTCAACCGCCGTACCGGTGATCGCCTCCATCAGCTCGGCGGAGGTGTGCGCCTGCTTCGGCGCCTCCTTGGCCTTGGCCTCGACGACGTCCTCGGCCTGGGCGACCTTGACCGAGGTCGACTCGAGCTTCAGCTCGGCCGGGGTGGTCTTGAGCGACTCGGCCTCGGGGGCCTCGACCTCCGCCGCCTCGTACGAGCCGGTCTCGAGCTGGCGCTGGCGCTCCTCCGCGGAGTAGATGCCCATCGCGGAGCGGGTCTCGAAGGGCAGGTAGTCCAGCGCGAGACGACGGAAGATGTAGTCCATGATCGACTGCGACATCCGCACGTCCGGGTCGTCGGTGAGGCCGGCCGGCTCGAACTTCATGTTGGTGAACTTCGAGACGTAGGTCTCCAGCGGGACGCCGTACTGCAGGGAGATGGAGATCGCCATCGAGAAGGCGTCCATCACACCGGCGAGCGTGGAGCCCTGCTTGCCGAGCTTGAGGAAGACCTCGCCGAGACCATCGTCGGGGTAGGAACCGGCGGTCATGTAGCCCTCGGCGCCACCCACGGTGAACGAGGTGGTGCGCGACGGACGCGACTTCGGCAGGCGCTTGCGGACGGGGCGCTCGACGATGACGGGAGCGACCTCCTCCTTCTCCACGGCCTTGGCCTTCGCCTTGCCGTCGGAGAGCGGCTGGCCGACCTTGCAGTTGTCGCGGTAGACCGCGGTCGCCTTGAGGCCGAGCTTCCACGACTGCAGGTAGATGTCCTCGATCTCCTCGACCGTGGCCGTCTCCGGCAGGTTCACGGTCTTGCTGATCGCACCGGACAGGAACGGCTGCGCCGCCGCCATCATCCGCACGTGACCCATCGGGGCCAGCGCCCGCGCACCCATCGCGGTGTCGAAGACCTCGTAGTGCTCGGTCTTCAGGCCGGGGGCGTCGATCACGTGGCCGTGCTCGGCGATGTACTCGACGATCGCCTCGATCTGCTCCTGCTGGTAGCCCAGCTTCTTCAGCGCACGCGGGATGGTCTGGTTGACGATCTGCATCGAGCCGCCGCCGACGAGCTTCTTGAACTTCACGAGGGAGAAGTCGGGCTCGATGCCGGTGGTGTCGCAGTCCATCATGAAGCCGATGGTGCCGGTCGGCGCGAGCACGGAGGCCTGCGCGTTGCGGTAGCCGTTCTTCTCGCCCAGCTTCACGACCTGGTCCCACGCCTTGGTGGCCAGCGTGTGCACGTCGCGGTCGTGGCTGTGGATCGAGCGGATCGCGTCGTTGGCGGCCTGGTGCTTGCGCATGACCCGCTTGTGCGCGTCGGCGTTGCGGGCGTAGCCGGTGTACGGGCCGACGACCGCGGCGAGCTCCGAGGAGCGCTTGTAGGACTGACCGGTCATCAGCGACGTGATCGCGGCGGCCATCGCGCGGCCACCGTCGGAGTCGTAGCCGAGACCCATCGCCATCAGCAGCGCGCCGAGGTTGGCGTAGCCGATGCCGAGCTGACGGTAGTCGCGGGTGGTGTCCCCGATCGACTCGGTCGGGAAGTCGGCGAAGCAGATCGAGATGTCCATCGCGGTGATGATCAGCTCGACGGCCTTCGCGAACAGCGGCGCGTCGAAGGTGTCGTCGTCCTTGAGGAACTTGAGCAGGTTCAGCGACGCGAGGTTGCAGGACGAGTTGTCCAGCGACATGTACTCCGAGCACGGGTTGGATGCGGTGATCCGGCCGGTCTCGGGGTTGGTGTGCCAGTCGTTGATCGTGTCGTCGTACTGCAGGCCCGGGTCGGCGCACTCCCAGGCGGCCTTCGCGATCTTGGTGAACAGCTCGCGGGCGTCGACCTCCTCGATGACCTCACCGGTGCCGCGGGCACGCAGGCCGAACGACGTGCCGTCCTCGACCGCGCGCATGAACTCGTCGGTGACGCGGACGGAGTTGTTGGCGTTCTGGTACTGGACGGAGGTGATGTCCTTGCCGCCGAGGTCCATGTCGAAGCCGGCGTCGCGCAGCGCGCGGATCTTGTCCTCCTCGCGCGCCTTGGTCTCGACGAACTCCTCGATGTCGGGGTGGTCCACGTCGAGGACGACCATCTTGGCCGCGCGACGGGTCGCACCGCCGGACTTGATGGTGCCCGCGGACGCGTCGGCGCCGCGCATGAACGAGACCGGGCCCGACGCCGTACCGCCGGACGAGAGCAGCTCCTTCGACGAGCGGATGCGCGACAGGTTCAGACCCGCGCCCGAGCCGCCCTTGAAGATGAAGCCCTCCTCCTTGTACCAGTTCAGGATGGAGTCCATCGAGTCGTCGACGGAGAGGATGAAGCACGCGGAGACCTGCTGGGGAGACGGCGTGCCGACGTTGAACCAGACGGGAGAGTTGAAGGAGAAGTACTGGTGCACGAGCAGCCAGGTGAGCTCGTGCTCGAAGAGCTCGGCGTCGGCGACGGAGGCGAAGTAGCCGTTGTCCTCGCCGCCCTTGCGGTAGGTCTTCACCACGCGGTCGACGAGCTGCTTGAGGCTCCACTCACGCGCGTCGGTGCCGACCGCGCCGCGGAAGTACTTGGTGGTGACGATCGTCGAGGCGTTCACCGACCAGAAGTCGGGAAACTCCACACCGCGCTGCTCGAAGACGGCCTCGCCGGTCTTCCAGTTGGTCTGGACGACGTCGCGACGCTCCCAGGTGATCTCGTCGTAGGGGTGCACGCCCTCGGTGCTGAAGACCCGCTCGATCTTCAGACCCTTGGCGCCCTTGCGCCCTGCACGTGCGGACCCGCTCACCGTCTCCGTCATGGTTCTCCTTCTCCCCGATTCTGACTCTCGTCGTCTGTCTTGGTACTTCTAAGTTGGTTTGCCCGACGCGCCGCTTCCCCACGACGCGCCGGGCAGTCTGGGGGTCAGCCCGTGCTCGACGGCACCGGCTGGGTGGGTATGGCGGTCTGCTCGACCGACCGCTCAGCGCGGAGGATGGCGATCTCCTCCTCGAACGCCTCGGCGCTCTCGAACGCCTTGTACACGCTCGCGAACCGGAGGTAGGCCACCTCGTCGAGCTCGCGGAGCGGACCGAGGATCGCCAGGCCCACCTCGTTGGCGGGCACCTCGGCCCAGCCGCTGGCGCGCAGCGCGTCCTCGACCTTCTGGCCCAGGCAGGCCAGGTCGTCCTCGGAGACCGGCCGGCCCTTGCACGCCTTGCGCACGCCGGCGACGGCCTTCTCGCGGGTGAACGGCTCGGTCGCGCCGGAGCGCTTCACCACGACGAGCTGCATCTGCTCGACGGTGCTGAACCGCTTCTCGCAGGCCGGGCAGGTGCGGCGACGGCGGATCGCGCCACCGTCGTCGGCGACCCGGCTGTCGACCACGCGGGTGTCGGTGTTGCGGCAGTACGGGCAGTGCATGTGATGCCGCTCCTCTCCCTCGGGTGACGCTTGTCTGACGTGGCTCCGAGACCGTCGGAGACCCTCTTAGTGCAACACCCCGCACCGACAGTTTCTGCCCGCCTCCGGGAGGCCTCGGCCAGGGGCTCGAGACGCCGGGTTGTGGGTGGATCTGTGGATGACTTGGGGACAACCAGCCCGTTGCCTGTGCGTAAGTGACCACTACCTGTGGAAACTTACATCCGTGTAACTACTAGATGTAGTGGTAACCCTAGGTGGGCGCACAGGGGCACGCAAGCCGAACCGCGAAAGTCGTCCAGGTTCTTCGGCAATGCGGACAAACCCGCAGGTCAGGGGCGTGACGCGACCTCGACGACCGGCGTGTCACGGTTCGCCGGGCGTGTCGGCGGAGGGGGCCGGGGACGGCGTCCGGCGGCGCCACAACCGCCCGTCCGGGTGGTTCTCCCTAGTCACACCCGTCACTGCGACGGGTCGGCCTCCGACCAGCCGGCGCGCTCCACGATGCGCGCGAACGCCTCCGCGTCCACGACCGCCCCTGCCGGGTCGTCCGGCCACCGCTCGACGAGGGCCGTCGCCCAGTCCGCCCACTCCGCGACCATCCGGTAGTACTCGGTCAGGAAGGACCCGCCGAGCATGTTCTGCGCCACCCGCGCCTGGAACTCCCCCTCGCCGGCGAGGTAGGCCCGGCCGGTCGCGAGGTTCTCCTCATTTCGCTCGACCGCCCAGGCGCGCACGGCGGCGAGGTGGGCGAGCGCGTCGCCGCGGGTGCCGTGCTCGGCGAAGGAGACCTTGAGCAGCCCCTCGAACTCCAGGCTCGGCCCCGCGGCCGGCTCCGCCATCCAGTCCGCGAGCGCGCGACGCCCCTCGGCGGTGATCCGGTAGACGGTGCGCGGCCGGTCGCCGACCCGCTCCTTCCGGGCCGTCGCGAGTCCGTGGTCGACGAGCTTCTTCGGCTCCTCGTAGAGCTTGCTCTGCGCCCGCGGCCAGAACCGGCCGAGGCTGTGCCGCATCTGCTGGGCCAACTCGTAGGTGGACATCGGCCGGACCGCGAGCAGGCTGAGCACGGCGTACGACGTGGTGGTGAGCCGCGGACTGCTTGACACGGAACCTCCTCGGGAGCAACCTGAGAATGATAGTCCCAAAGGGAGGATGGAGCATCGGGAAGAAGGTGCCACCGTGGGACACACCCAGCTGACCCGCGTGGACGAGACCAACCTCGAACAGGCGAAGGCCTGGGACGGGGACGAGGGGGACTACTGGGCCCGGCACGCCGAGCGCTTCGACACCTCGGTCGCCGCGTACCACGCCCACCTCTTCGACACGGTGCGGATCCGGGCCACCGACGCGGTGCTCGACCTCGGCTGCGGCACCGGCCAGACCACCCGCGACGCCGCCCGCCGCGCGATCGCGGGCTTCGCCCTCGGGGTGGACCTGTCGGCGCGGATGCTCGACGTCGCCCGCCGCCTCGCCGAGACCGAGGGGGTGCCCAACGCGCACTTCCTCCGGGCCGACGCGCAGGTCCACCCGTTCGAGCCCGCGGCGTTCGACGTGGCGATCAGCCGGACCGGGGCGATGTTCTTCGGCGACCAGGCGGCGGCCTTCGCCAACATCGCCCGTGCTCTGCGTCCCGGCGGGCAGCTGGCGCTGCTGGTCTGGCAGGGACCCGAGCGCAACGACTGGATGCTCGCCTTCGGCACCGCGATGGCCGCCGGGCGGAACCTGTCCCCTCCCCCGGTCGGCGCCCAGGGACCGTTCGGGCTGAGCGACCCGGACCTGGTGCGGGACGTCCTCACCGGGGCCGGCTTCACCGAGCCGCGCTTCGAGGACCTCACCGCCCCCATGTGGTTCGGCCCGGACGCGGACGACGCCACCGCCTTCGTCGGCGGGTTGCTGGCGTGGATGGTCGCGGACCTCGACGAGGCCGCCCGGGCCCGCGCGCTCGACGCCCTGAACGCGACGATGGTGCTGCACAGCACCCCGCGCGGCGTGGAGCTCGGCTCGGCGATGTGGCTGGTCACCGCCGTACGCCGCGGCTGACGCCCGCCTCGCTCGAAGCCGCAACCGTTCACGTGCGCCGGCGCGGCCCCTCCCACCCGTCCGACCCGGGCCACAACCGCTCGCGTGCGCCGTTGCGGCCCGGGCCCGGTGAAGCGGAGAGCCTGCGTGGGATGCTGGCGCGATGGTGGTCCGGGTCTCGCGGCGTACGGCGCTGTCCGCGCTCACCCTCCCCCTCGTCGCCTCCGCCACCGGCTGCCTCGCGCAGCGCTGGGACGACCTGCCGCCGAGCACGGTCACCATCGCGACCGGCAACCCGGGCGGGGTGTTCACCCGGTACGGCGCCGCGCTGAGCACGGTCCTCTCCGACCGGCTGACCAACGTCACCGCGGAGATCCGCCTCACCGACGCCTCGGTGCAGAACCTGCGCCTGGTCAGCGCCGGCACCTGTGACCTCGGCCTCTCCCTCGGCGACACCGCCTCGGACGCGGTGCGCGGCACCGGCCCGTTCGACGAGCCGCTCGACGTGGTCGCGCTGGCCCGTACCTACGACAGCTTCGTGCACCTCGTGGTCCGCGACGACTCCGGCATCCGCACCGCCGAGGACCTGCGCGGCCGCCGGGTCGGCCTCGGCGCCCCCGACTCCGGTACCCGGGTCGTCGCGCGGCGGGTGCTGAAGCAGTACGGGCTCACCCTGGCCGACATCGAGGTGGCGTCGGAGTCGCTCCAGGCCTCGGCGCAGGGGCTGCGCGACGGGCGGCTCGCGGCGTTCTTCTTCGTCAGCGGCCTGCCCAACCAGGCGGTGCTCGGCCTCAGCCGCGAGATCGGGATCCGGCTCCTCGAGCTCGACGACGTCGTGGGGTCGATGGTCGACGCCTACGGTCCGGAGTACGTCGCCGGGCCGGTCCCCGCGTCGACGTACGGTCTGCCCGGCGCCGTGGACACCGTCAGCGTGCGGAACTTCGTCGTGGTGCACCCGGAGATGCCCGACGACCTCGCCTACGCGATCACCCGAACCATGTTCGAGGCGCAGGACGCGATCGAGCGGGTCTCCCCCGGCGTACGGCAGCCGACCCTGGGCGCGGCGATCTTCACCTCGCCGCTGGACCTGCATCCGGGGGCGATGCGCTACTACCGGGAGCAGCGCCCCTGAACGCGGGCAGCCGTACGGCGACCTGCAGCCCGCCGCCCTCGGGACGGCTCACCTCCAGCGCTCCCCCGATGTCGAGCACCCGGGCGCGCACGATGGCCAGGCCCAGGCCGGTGCCCGCCACGTTCTGGTGCTGACGGCCGCGGAAGAACCGGGCCCCCACCTTCTCCACGTCCTCGGCGTCGAGCCCTGGCCCGTGGTCGCGCACCCGCAGCAGCACCTCGCCGGCGGCCCCGTCCGCACCACCGTCCGCGGCCCCGTCCGCGGCCGGCGGGGCCGTCACCGCGACCTCCACCGGCGCCCCGGCCGCGAACTTCGCGGCGTTGTCGAGCAGCGCGTCGAGGACCACGTCGACGATGTCGTCGCTGGCCAGGGCGAGCACGCTGGGCGGCGACTCCACGTCGAGCCGCTCGAACATCGGCGCCCACATCTCGCACCGGTGCCGGGTCTGCGCGGCCACGTCGACGCAGCCGGTCTCCACCCGGTGCGCGCCGACCTGGCTCAGGTCGAGCAGCGACTCCACGATCGTGTTCAGCCGGTCGGTCTCCTCCAGCGCCGTGTCGACCTGGTCCGGGTCGGCCCCCGCGACGCCGAGGTTCTCCACGCGCAGGCGCAGCGCGGTCAGCGGGTTGCCGAGCTGGTGCGCGGCGTCGGCGACGAGGTCGCGTTGCTGCTGCTGGGAGGTCTCGACGTGGTCGGCCATCACGTTGAACGAGGTGGCCAGGTCCTGCAGCTCGGGCGGCCCCGTCTTGTGCGGTACCCGCGAGCTGAGCTCGCCGTGCGCGAGCCGCCGGGCGGTGAGGTCGAGCTCGTGCACCGGGCGCAGGATCCAGCCGACGAACGGCACCACCACCCCGTAGGCGGTGAGCAGCAGCGTGGCCAGCCCGGCCACCACGAGCAGCAGCAGCCACCGGCTGACGCTCTCCTGGACCGGGGAGGTGGGCGCGACCAGGACGACCGCGCCGAGCACCTGGGCGTCGCGCCCCACCGGCGACCCGATCACGACCGGTTCCTCCACCCACGGCCAGGCGGTGCGCGGCGGCTCTGACCCGCTGCCGGACAGCGCGCGGTCCACCACCTCGGCGACCTGCGGGTTCTCGGGTACGCCGGACGCACCACCGGCCACGGACGCACCACCGGCCCCGCCCGAGGCACCACCGGCCCCGGCCGACGCGACGACCTCCCGGTTCGCGTTCGTGACGACCACCTGGCCGCCGTACACCTCGACGTAGCGCTGCAGGTCGATGGTCAGCCCGTCGAACCCGCCGCCCTCGAGCGCGTCCTCGGCGAGCACCGCGAACCGGGTGACGTCGCCGAGCCGGCCGACGAAGAGGTCCTGGGTGCGGTCCTCGGCGTGGGCGTTGAGCAGCGGCACCATCAGCGCGAGCAGGACGACGCCGACCAGCGTCATCGAGACCACGAGCAGCCTTCGGCGCACCGGCTCAGGCCTCGGCGCGGTCCGCGGTGTCGCTGGCCACGCGGTAGCCGACCCCCCGGACGGTCTCGATCAGCTCGGGCCGGCCCAGCCTGGCGCGGAGCGTGGCCACGTGCACGTCGAGCGTGCGCGAGGCGCCCACCCACGCGGTGTCCCAGATCCCCTCCATCAGGGCCTCCCGGGTGACCACGTCGCCGGTGCCCTGCACCAGCATGCTGAGCAGGTCGAACTCCTTGTGCGACAGCGTCACCGGCTCCCCGGCGACGTACGCCTGCCGGGAGCCGTGGTCGATCCGCACGTCCCCCACCTCCGCCACCGGCTCGACGGCCCGCTGCCCGAAGCGGCGCATCACCGCGTCGATCCGGGCCAGCAGCTCGGCGAGGCTGTACGGCTTGGTGACGTAGTCGTCCACCCCGGCCCGCAGCCCGGAGACCACCGCGGACTCCTCGCGCCGCGCGGTCACCGCGATGATCGGTACGTCGCTGGCGGAACGGATCTGCCGGCACAGCGCGAGGCCGTCCTGGTCGGGCAGCCCCATGTCGAGCAGCACCAGGTCGACGTCGGCGTACATCGCGCTCGCCTCCGCCGCCGTGGCGGCCCGGCGCACGTGCAGGTGGGCCCGCTGCAGCGCCGGCACGAGGGCGGCGACCACCCGGTCGTCGTCCTCCACCAGAAGAACCCGCATCCCAGCCTCTCCGCGCCCGAACGGCCCCATCGGGCGAACATCAAGCCTGTGTAAAGTCTGTGTGACGGCCGACACGATGTGACGGCGACCACGCCTACGTTACCGGGCATGCCTACGCAGAGCCCCACCCGCGTGCCGACCGAACGCCTCGACGTCGACGAGCTGGTCGCCGACTACGACGAGGAGCGTCCGGCCCGCCACCTCTCCCCCCGGGTCGACCGGTTCGTGGGGATCTGGTGCTTCGCGGTGGCGCTGTTCGTGCTGCGCCAGGTGTTCGCCCCGCTGGAGCAGGGCAGCCAGTACTACCTGATCCTGTTCCTCGGTGTCACCCTGCCGCTGGTGTTCCTCTGCTACCGGGTCCGCGCCACGAAGAAGGCCGTCTCGGACACCCCGGACACCACCCCCACCGAGGGCGCGGCCACCACCGCAACCGCCGTGCCGGCACCCGCGCGCAAGGACAACCCCGGGATCCTCGACTGGGTGCTGGCTGCGGTCGCGCTCGTCGTCGGCCTCTACCCGATCCTCCCGCTGCCGCTCACCGACCTCGGCGGCGGAGGCTTCACCGGCTTCCTCGACCGGCAGGGCTCGCTGCTCCTGCTCGACGTCGTCGCCGGCACGGTGCTGCTGGTGCTGGTCCTCGAGGCCACCCGCCGTACGACGGGCGTGGTGCTGCCCGCGGTCTGCCTGGTGTTCTTCGCCTACGCCTACTACGGCGGCTACCTGCCGATCGACTGGACCATCTCGCACATCGGCATGGACCTCGAGCAGATCATCAACGGCCTCTACAACGAGGCCAGCGGGTTCTTCGGCGTCCCGCTCGACGTCGCCGCGACGTACATCGTGCTGTTCACGATCTACGGCGCGGTCCTCGACCGGATGGGCGCGGGACGCTTCTTCGTCGAGTTCAGCTTCTCGCTGTTCCGCCGCTCCGGCACCGCCCCGGGCCGCACCGTGGCCACCTCCGGCTTCCTGCTCGGCACCGTGTCCGGCTCCGGCACGGCGACCGCGGTGACGCTGGGCTCGTTCGCGTGGCCGATCCTCAAGCGGGCCGGCTACCCCCGCGAGGCGGCCGGCGGCATGCTCGCGGCCTCCGGCATCGGCGCGATCCTCTCCCCGCCGACCCTGGGCGCGGCGGCGTTCATCATCGCGGAGTACCTCGGCGTCTCCTACATCTCCGTGCTCGGCTGGGCGATCGTGCCGACCCTGCTCTACTACCTCGGCATCTTCCTCGCCGTCGAGATCGACGCCCGCCGCTTCGGCGCCCGCCGGGTCGAGCTGGCGATCGGCAGCCCGCTGCGGCTGCTGGCCCGCTCCGGCTACCACTTCATCAGCCTCGGCGTGATCGTGTTCTTCCTCGCCATCGACGTCCCACCGTTCCGCGCGGTCGTCTACGCGACCGGGGTCGCCGCCCTGTTCGGCCTCCTGGAGGCGGTCCTCTCGCGGCGCCCCGTGGTCAGCGGCTTCGACGACCCGGACTACGAGCTCGAGACGATGCCGCTGAAGGAGTCGGTGACCTCCTACCTGCACCGGCTGTACGACGCCCTCTCTGGAGGCATCCGGTCCGGGCTGCCGGTGATCGCGGTCTGCGCCGCGGCCGGCGTGATCACCTCCACCATCGCGAAGACCGGCCTCGGCCAGATCCTCTCCGACCTGCTCGTCTCCGCGGCCGAGGCGATCGCCCCGAACGACGCCACCCTGCTGGTGCTCTCCGCGCTGTTCTCCGCGGCCGCGATCCTCATCCTCGGCCTCGCGGTCCCGGTCACCGCGTCGTTCATCCTGAGCTGGGTCATCATCGGCCCGGCGCTGATCTCGCTCGGGGTGGGCAGTCCCGAGGTGGCGATGTTCATCTTCTACTACGCCGTGCTCTCCGAGGTCTCCCCGCCGACCGCGCTGGCTGCGGTCGCCTCCGCCGCGATCACCGGCGGCAAGGTGATCCCGACGATGATGCAGGCCTGCAAGTACACGCTGCCCGCGTTCCTCGCACCGATGGCGTTCGTGGTCTCCGACAACGGCAGCCTGCTGCTCTCCCGCGGCGACCTGGTCGACGTGGTCTGGGCGACGCTCGTCTGCGCCGCCGCGGTCGCCGCGCTGGCCGTGGTCACCACCGGCTGGATGTTCGGCCCGACCGGCATGGCCGAGCGCATCCTGTGCGTCCCCGCGGCCCTGCTGCTGCTCTACCTCGTCCCGACCTCCATCGTCGCCGGCTTCGTCCTGCTCGCGGCCGCCGTGCTGCTGCACCTGGTCCGGCGGAGGAAGTCGACCTCGCGGCCCGCCGAGGTGTCCACGACCGACACCGCCGGAACCCCCGTGAACCCGTAACCGCACCACCCGCCCACCGCCGTACTGGCCCCTACCGGATTGGGAAACACCATGAAACGCATCACCACGCTCGCCGGCATCGCCCTCGCCTCCGCGCTGACGCTCAGCTCGTGCGGCGGCCAGCAGAACCGCGCCGCGGCCGGCTCCGGCGCCGACGAGAGCAGCTGCGACGCCGGCACCGGCAGCGTCAGCATCGCCACCGGCAACTCCACCGGCGTGTACTACGTCGTCGGCGGCGGCCTGGCCAAGGTCATCAACGCCGAGACCGACCTCCAGGCCACCTCCGCGGAGACCGGCGCCTCGGTGCAGAACATCCAGCAGCTCGTCGAGGGCGACTACGACATCGCCTTCTCCCTCGCCGACACCGCCGCGGACGCGGTCAACGGTGCCGGCGACTTCGACGGCCCGCAGGACGTCTCCACGCTCGGCCGGATCTACAACAACTACACCCAGGTCGTGGTCCAGGCCGACTCCGGCATCGACTCGGTCGAGGACTTCAAGGGCAAGCGGATCTCCACCGGCTCCCCCGAGTCCGGCACCGAGGTCATCGCAAACCGGATGATCGAGGTCGCCGGGCTGAAGACCAGCGACGTCAAGGCCCAGCGTCTCGACCTCACCAAGACCGTGGACGGCATGAAGGACGGCTCGCTCGACGGCTTCGTCTGGTCCGGCGGCCTGCCCACCCCGGCGGTCACCGACCTGTTCACCTCGATGGGTGAGGACGTGAAGTTCGTCGACGTCACCCCGCTGCTGCCGAAGCTGCAGGAGATCAGCCCGGTCTACGAGGAGGCGAGCATCCCCGGTGACACCTACGGGCTTGGCGAGGACATCCCCACCTTCCGGGTGCCGAACCTGCTGATGGTGCGCAACGACGCCCCGGACAACCTGACGTGCGCGCTGACCACCCTCATGCTGGAGAAGAAGGCCGACCTGGTGCAGGTGCACCCGGCCGCCGAGGAGATCAGCGTCGAGAACGCCGCGAAGACCGACCCGGTCCCGCTGCACCCCGGCTCCGAGCGCGCGCTCGAGAACCTGGGCTGACGCGTACGGCGTGACCTCACGTCACCCGCGTGGGCCGCTCCGCACCCGGGGCGGCCCACGCAGCACCCGTTCCACCGCCTGACCGAACCCGTGAAGACCAGCACCACCCGAGACGAGGAGAGCACGTTGTCCAGCAAGACCCCCCAGTCCCCGCTTGGCCTGTTCGGTACCGATGCGTTGGTCGGGGAGGAGGAGCTGGCGATCCGGGACACGGTGGCCCGGTTCGTGGAGCAGCGGGTCCGGCCGGAGGTGGCGGGCTGGTACGAGGCGGCGGCGTTGCCGGTGCGGGACCTGGCCAGGGAGCTCGGGTCGTTGGGGGTGCTGGGCATGCACCTGGACGGCTACGGCTGCGCGGGCACCTCGGCGACCGCGTACGGGTTGGCGTGCATGGAGCTGGAGGCCGGTGACTCCGGGCTGCGGTCGCTGGTCAGCGTGCAGGGGTCGCTGGCGATGTATGCGATCTACCGGCACGGCAGCGAGGAGCAGAAGCAGGCGTGGCTGCCGGCGATGGCCGCGGGGGAGGCGATCGGCTGCTTCGGGCTGACCGAGCCCGACTTCGGGTCCAACCCGGCCGGGATGCGCACCCGCGCCCGCCGGGACCCGGGCGGGGACTGGGTGCTGTCGGGGTCGAAGATGTGGATCACCAACGGGTCGGTCGCCGACGTCGCGGTGGTCTGGGCCCAGACCGACCCCGACGACGGCGACGGCACCGGCGACGGGCGGGGTGGGCCGGTGGTCCGCGGGTTCGTGGTGCCCACCGACACTCCCGGGTTCTCCGCCCCGGAGATCACCCGGAAGATGTCGCTGCGCGCCAGCGTCACCTCCGAGCTGGTCCTGGACGGGGTGCGGCTGCCCGCGGACGCGGTGCTGCCCGGGGCCAGGGGGTTGTCCGGGCCGCTGTCGTGTCTGAACGAGGCCCGGTACGGGATCGTGTTCGGTGCCCTGGGCGCGGCCCGGGACTGCCTGGAGACCACGATCGCCTACGCCGGCGAGCGCGAGATCTTCGACAAGCCGCTCGCCGCCTACCAGCTGACCCAGGCCAAGCTGGCCGACCTGACCCTCGAGCTCGGGAAGGGGATGCTGCTCGCGCTGCACCTCGGCGCGTTGAAGGACGCCGGGCGGCTGCGCCCCGAGCAGGTGTCGCTGGGCAAGCTGAACAACGTCCGGGAGGCGATCGCGATCGCCCGGGAGTGCCGCACCATCCTCGGCGCGGCCGGGATCACCCTGGAGTACCCGCTGATGCGGCACGCCAACAACCTGGAGTCCGTGCTCACCTACGAGGGCACCTCCGAGGTCCACCAGCTCGTCATCGGCCAGGCCCTCACCGGCCACGGAGCCTTCCGGTGACCGGTGCGCTCGACGGGGTCCGGGTCGCCGACTTCAGCCGGGTCCTCGCGGCGCCGTACGCCACGATGCTGCTCGCCGACCTCGGCGCCGAGGTGGTCAAGGTCGAGCGCCCCGACGGCGGCGACGAGACGCGCACCTGGGGCCCGCCCTGGTCCGGCGGCGAGTCGACGTACTTCCTCTCGGTCAACCGCAACAAGACCTCCCGGGTGGTGGACCTGCGCACCGAGGACGGCCGCCGCGAGGCGCGCGAGCTGGTCGGCACCTGCGACGTGCTGGTGGAGAACTTCCGGGACGGCACCATGGGGCGCTTCGGCCTCGGCTACGAGCAGCTCGCCGAGCGCCATCCCGGGCTCGTCTACTGCTCGGTGACCGGGTTCGGGCCGCACGCCGGCGCCGCGCTGCCCGGCTACGACCTGATCGTGCAGGCCGTCGGCGGGCTGATGTCGGTCACCGGCGACCCCGAGACCGGCCCCACCAAGGTCGGCGTCGCGCTGGTCGACGTGGTCACCGGCCTGCACGCGGCGCTCGGCGTCCTCGCCGCGCTGCGGCACCGCGACCGCACCGGCCGCGGCCAGCGGGTGGAGGTCAACCTGCTCTCCTCGCTGCTGTCCGCGCTGACCAACCAGTCCTCCGCGCACGTGACGACCGGGGCGGTGCCCGCGCCGATGGGCAACCGGCACCCGAGCATCGCGCCCTACGAGGTGCTCGCCACCGCGGACCGGCCGTTCGCGGTCGCCGCGGCCAACGACAAGCTGTTCGCCCGGCTCGCCGAGGGCCTGGGCCGTCCCGACCTCGCCGCCGACCCACGGTTCGCCACCAACGCGCACCGCGTCGCGCACCGCGAGGAGCTGGTCGCCGACCTCGAGGCCGAGCTGCGCCGCGAGAGCGCGGACCACTGGTTCGCCCGGCTGTCGGAGCTCGGCGTCCCCTGCGGCCCGATCAACGACCTCGGGCAGGCGTTCGCGCTCGCGGAGAGGCTCGGGCTGCAGCCGGTGCGGTACGTCGACGACCCGGGTCGTGACGCGCCCGTCGCCCAGGTCGCGCACCCGATCACGCTCTCGGAGACGCCGGCCACCTACCGGGCCGCTCCCCCGCTGTTCCTCGAGCCGCAGGCGGCGTCCCGGTGAGCGGGGTCCGCGTCGCGGTCGTCGGCGGCGGCATCATCGGCACCGCCGTCGCGCGGCACCTGAGCCGGCGTCTGGAGGGTGCAGAGGTCACTCTGTTCGAGAAGGAGGACGGCCTCGCCGCGCACCAGACCGGGCACAACAGCGGCGTCGTCCACGCCGGGCTCTACTACGACCCGGGCAGCCTCAAGGCGACGCTGTGCCGGCGCGGCGTCCACCTCCTCCAGGAGTTCGTGCAGCGCCACGACATCGCCTACGACGAGTGCGGCAAGGTCGTGGTGGCCCTCGACGAGCGGGAGTCCGCGCGGCTCGACGCGATCCACGCCCGCGCGGTCGCCAACGGAGTCCCCGACGTGCGGATCATCGACGCCGACGAGATCCGCGCGGTCGAGCCGCACTCCCGCGGCATCCGGGCCCTGCACTCCCCCCACACCGCGATCGTCGACTACCCCGCGATGACCACCGCGCTCGCCGCTGAGCTCCGCGACGCCGGCGGCACCCTGCGCCTCGGCCACGAGGTCACCGCCCTGGAGCAGCGCGGCAGCACGGTCCGGGTCGGCACCGCCGGTGGCACCGACGAGTTCGACCTGGTCATCACCTGCGCGGGGCTCCAGTCCGACCGGCTCGCCCGCCGGGCCGGGGAGACCCGCGACCCGCGGATCGTGCCGTTCTACGGCGACTACTTCATGCTCGCCCCGGCCAAGCGGCACCTGGTCAACGGGCTGATCTACCCCGTTCCCGACCCGCGCTACCCGTTCCTCGGCGTGCATCTGACCAAGCGCGTGGACGGAGCGGTGATGCTCGGCCCGAACGCGTTCCTGTCCCTGGGCCGCGAGGCGTACCGGCCGCGGCAGGTCGTGCCGCGCGACGTGCGCGACGCCGTGGGCTTCCCCGGCTTCTGGCGGTTCGCGGCCGGCAACGTCGCGGCCGCCGTACGGGAGTCGCGGACCGCGCTCAGCCCGGCCGCGTTCGTCGCCGAGGCCCGCAAGTACGTGCCCGGCATCGACACCGCCGACGTCACCCGCGGACCGCGCGGGATCCGGGCCCAGGCCATGGACGCCCGCGGCCGGCTCGTCGACGACTTCGTGATCACCGGCACCGACCGGGTCGTGCACGTGCGCAACGCACCCTCGCCCGGCGCCACCTCCGCGCTCGCGATCGCCGAGCACATCGTCACCGAGGCGCTCCGGCGCGGCCATCTCGGCACCTCCGCTGAAAGGAACCAGGACCGATGAACACCACTCCCCTGCGTCACGGGCTGTGGGGCGTGCTCGCCACCCCCTTCCACGGCCCCGCCCTCGAGGTGGACCACGACTCGCTGCGCCGCGAGGTCGACCTCTACCTCGGGGTCCCTACCGACGGGCTCGTCGTGCTCGGCGTCTTCGGCGAGGGTGTCGCGCTCGACTCCGCGGAGCAGTCCGCCGTCGTCGAGACGGTCGCGAAGCAGGCACCGGGGACTCCGCTGGTGGTCGGCGTCTCCGCCCGCACCACCGCGGTCGCCGTGGAGCAGGCGCGTACGGCGGCCGCCGCGGCCGGCCCGGCGCTGGCCGGGGTCATGGTGCAGGCCAACACCGCCGACCCGACCGTCCTGGCCCGGCACCTCGACGCGGTCCACCGCGTCACGGGCGCCGGCATCGTGCTCCAGGACTACCCGGAAGCCTCGGGCGTGCGGATCACCGCCGCCGCGGTGCTGCAGGTGCTCGCCGACTGCCCGTTCGTGGTGGCGGTGAAGTCCGAGGCTCCCCCGACCAGCGCGGCGATCGGCGCGCTCACCGCGGGGACCGACGTCCCCGTCTTCGGCGGGCTCGGCGGGGTGGGCCTGCTCGACGAGCTCGCCGCCGGCGCCGCGGGAGCGATGACCGGCTTCTCCCACCCCGAGGGGTTGCGTGCCGCGCTCGACGCCTGGGCACGTGGAGGCTTCACCGAGGCCCGGGCGGCGTTCGCGCCGTGGCTGCCGCTGGTGAACTTCGAGGCCCAGCCGGGCATCGGGCTCGCGCTGCGCAAGGAGATCCTGCGACGACGCGGGGTGTTCGCCGAGTCCTCGGTCCGGGCACCCGCGCGCACGGCGCCGGAGACGATACTGAGCCTGATGCCGGCGCACCTGGCCGCCGTCGCCGACTCGACAGAAGGAGCTTCCTGACATGGACACCGGACTCCGCGGGCGCACCGTGCTCATCCCCGGATCGACCTCGGGCATCGGCCTGGCCTGCGCCAAGGCCTTCGCCGCCGAGGGTGCCAACGTGGTGGTCGCCGGCCGCCGCGGCGACGTGGCGAAGGAGCAGGCGGCTGCGCTGCCCTCCGCGATCGGCGTCGCGGTCGACCTAGCGGACCCCGAGGCACCGGCCCGGCTCCACCAGCAGGCGGTCGAGGCGTTCGGCGCCGTCGACGTACTCGTGCTCAACGGCGGCGGACCGCCGCCCGGCACCGCGGCGGGCTTGGCCACCGACAAGCTCGAGGCCGCGCTGCAGACGCTGATGGTGCAGCACCACCGGCTCGTCGAGGCGGCGCTGCCGTCGATGCGCGAGCGCGGGTGGGGCCGGATCGTCGCGGTCGGCTCCAGCGGGGTGCAGGAGCCGATCGAGATGCTGGCGCTGTCGAACACCGGCCGCGCGGCGCTCTCGGGCTACCTCAAGACCCTTGCCGCCGAGGTCGCCGCGGACGGGGTCACCGTGAACATGGTGCTGCCCGGCCGGATCGACACCGACCGGGTCGCCGCGCTCGACCGGGCACGCGCCGAGCGCAGCGGGTCGACCCCGGAGGAGGTCCGCGCCGCGTCGGAGCAGGCGATCCCGGCACGGCGGTACGGCCGGCCCGAGGAGTTCGCCGCCGCCGTCGTCTTCCTGGCCAGCGAGCCCGCGTCGTACGTCACCGGGGTCCGGCTTCGCTGCGACGGCGGCATGGTCCGCTCCTTCTGAGCCGGGGTCGTCCCTGACCCGTCCCTGACCACACCCCGGTCCTCCCCCACAGTTCCCCTCGGCCGGCCCCAAAGCGGGTGCAGCGCTTCACCTGCCTCACTACGTTGGAGGGGCTACTTCAGCCGGGAGGGAACCCCTGATGACCAACAGCAACGGCGTGGCCGCGCGAGCGGTGGACCTGCACAAGGTGTACGGCGAGGGCGAGGCGGCCGTGGCCGCGGTCGACGGGGTCACCGTGGACTTCCTCCGCGGTGAGTTCACCGCCGTGATGGGGCCCTCCGGCTCCGGCAAGTCCACCCTCATGCACTGCATGGCGGCGCTGGACTCCCCCACGAGGGGGCAGGTCTACCTCGGCGGGACCGAGCTCGGCTCGCTCAAGGACAAGCAGCTGACCACCCTGCGTCGCGACAAGATCGGCTTCGTCTTCCAGAGCTTCAACCTGGTGCCGACGCTGACCGCGCGGGAGAACATCGAGCTGCCGCTGTCGATCGCCGGCCGCAAGCCCGACCCGGACTGGTTCGACGCGGTGATCGACACCGTGAACCTCCGCGACCGGCTGCACCACCGGCCCAATGAGCTCTCCGGCGGCCAGCAGCAGCGGGTGGCCTGTGCCCGCGCGCTCATGTCGCGGCCCGAGATCGCCTTCGCCGACGAGCCCACCGGCAACCTGGACTCCACGTCGGGCGCCGAGGTGCTCAGCCTCCTGCGACGCAGCGTCGACGAGTACCACCAGACGGTCGTGATGGTCACCCACGACCCGGTCGCGGCGGCGTACACCGACCGGGTCATCTTCCTCGCCGACGGACGCATCGTCGACGAGCTCCGCGACCCCACCGCCGAGCGGGTGCTCGAGGTGATGGGCACGCTCAGCGCCCACGCGGTGCCGGGCACGACCTCCGGGGCGGTCACCGGCGCGGTGACCGGCGCCGGCACCGGCACCAGCGCGGGGGCCTGACCATGTGGCGGGTCACCTGGCGCAACCTGTTCGCCCGCAAGGTCCGGCTGCTGCTCAGCGCCTTCGCGATCGTGCTCGGCGTCGCGTTCGTGGCGGGCTCGTTCATCTTCACCGACGCGATGGGCGGCGCGTTCAGCGGCATCATCAAGGGCGGGACGGCGGACGCCGAGATCGCCCCGACCGGCGCCAACGACTTCGACTCCCAGCAGGACAACCGCACCATCCCCGCGGCCGTCGTGGACCGGCTCCGCGCGCTGCCCGAGGCCGACGGGGTCCACCCGTACAACCAGCTGCAGAGCCTCTACGTGATCGGCAGCGAGGGCAAGCTCGTGGGCGGCAACGGCCCGCCCGGGCTCGCGTTCTCCGACGTGGACACCCGGTCGGTGACCGGCAACCGGATCGTGGAGTACGTCGAGGGCGAGCACCCGTCCGGCACCGGCGAGGTGGCGATCGACGTGGGCACCGCCGAGAAGGGGAAGCTCGAGGTCGGCGACACGATCACGCTGGTCACGCCGGGCGACCCGCCCACGATGAGGGCGAGGCTCGTCGGGCTCGTGGAGTTCGGGGAGGGCTCCCTGGCCGGCGCGACGCTGACCATCTTCGACCCCGAGGCGATGCAGGAGCTGTTCTTCGACGGCCGCGACGTCTACAACGGCATCTCGCTCAACGCCGCCGAGGACGTCTCGCAGCAGCAGCTCGTCGACGCCGCCGTACCCCTGCTGCCCGAAGGGGTCACCGCGCGCACCGGCGACGAGGTGATCGAGACCGGCGAGGAGGGGCTCTCGCAGGTGCTCGGCTTCCTGAACACCTTCCTGCTGGTCTTCGCGGCGATCGCGATGGTCGTCGGCACCTTCCTGATCATCAACACCTTCTCGATCCTGGTCGCCCAGCGCAGCCGCGAGCTCGCCCTGCTCCGCGCGATGGGGGCGTCGAAGAAGCAGGTGAACCGCTCCGTGCTCGCCGAGGCCTTCGCGGTCGGGCTGATCGGCTCCACGGTCGGGCTCGCCGCGGGCTACCTGCTCGCGCTCGGGCTGCGCGCGCTGTTCGGCGCGATCGGCCTGGACCTGTCCACCGCCGAGTTCCCGGTGAACCCCCGGACGGTGGTCGTCGCCTACGCGGTCGGCATCCTCGTGACGATGCTCGCGGCCTACCTGCCGGCCCGTCGCGCCTCGCGCATCCCGCCGGTCGCCGCGATGCGCGACGACGTGGCGCTGCCCGAGGCGTCGCTGCACCGCCGGATGCTCGTGGGCACCGCGATGGTGGTGCTCGGCATCGGTGGCATGGTGCTCGGCTTCGCGCTCGACGGCGGCACGGACGGGCTCTCCGCGATCGGCGGCGGGATGCTGCTGATCCTGGTCGGGGTGTCGCTGATGAGCCCGGTGCTCGGCAAGCCGCTCGTGCACGGCCTCGGCGCGGTGTACCGCCGGGTGTTCGGGACCGTGGGCCAGCTCGCGGCCCAGAACTCGCTGCGCAACCCCCGTCGTACGGCGGCCACCGCCTCGGCCCTGATGATCGGCCTCGCGCTCGTCGCGCTGATGTCGATCCTGGGCAGCTCGGCCACCGCGAGCACCGACAAGGCCGTCGAGGAGACGCTGACCTCGCAGTTCATCGTGTCCAACGTGGTCGGCACCCCGTTCTCCACCAGCGTCGCGGAGCAGATCCGCGACGTGGACGGGATCGAGACCGTGGCCCAGTTCCGGCAGGCCTACCCCGACCTCGTGGGCGGCGGCTCGGCGTTCGTCGGCGCGGCCGACCCCGACCAGCTCGCCGAGGCGCTGCAGTTCCCGATGGTCGCCGGGGCGCTGGCGACCCTGAAGCCCGGCACGGTGGTCGTGGACGCGGCCACCGCCCAGGAGAAGGGCTACCGGGTCGGCGACGAGATCGGGCTGAAGTTCCAGGGCGGCACCGTGGACCTCGAGATCGTCGGGATCTACGCCAACCCCGGCGCGATCCCGGCCAACTACCTGGTCACCCTCGACACGCTGGAGAAGGGCGGGCTCGCGCCGCTCGACTCGCTGGTGTTCCTCACCAAGGACGACGCGGCGGACACCGAGGCGATCCGTACGGCGGTCGAGGAGATCACCGCGGAGCTGCCCACGGTGACGCTGAAGGACCCGAGCCAGTTCGCCGAAGAGCAGCGCGAGCAGATCAACTTCTTCCTCTACGTGATCTACGCGCTGCTCGGCCTCGCGGTGATCATCGCGGTCCTCGGCATCGTGAACACCCTCGCGCTGTCGGTGATCGAGCGGACCCGGGAGGTCGGCCTACTCCGCGCGGTCGGGCTGAGCCGCGCCCAGCTGCGACGGATGGTGCGGCTGGAGTCGGTGATCGTCGCGGTGCTCGGGGCGGTGCTCGGCGTGCTGATGGGCATCGCGTTCGGGGTGGCACTGCAGCGGGCGATCGCCGACCAGGGCGTCGACGTGCTCGACATCCCGTGGGCCCGGCTCGGCGTGTTCGTGGTGCTCGCGGCCGCGGTCGGTGTGCTCGCCGCGGTGATCCCCGCACGACGTGCCGCGAAGCTCGATGTGCTCGAAGCGATCAGCACCGAGTGAGACCTGCCGATGACATAACCTGTGGCGCGTGAGCAACGAGGGGAAACCGATCAGCAGCGTGGTCGCCGTGTTCGTGACGGTGGCCCTCGGGGCGGTCATGGTCTACCTCGGGTTCCTGCTGGTCGCGACGAGCCTGGCCACCTTCGAGGCGGACGGCCCGGTCGTGGCGGCGGTCGGCCTGGGAGCCATCGGCATCGCGCTGGTGGTGCTCCCGATCATGGTGCTGCTCAGCCAGGTCCGGGCGTTGCTCGCCCACAGGTCCAAGTGAGCGAGACCAGCCGGCCGGTCGGGCGCCGCGCGGAGCCTTCCGGCCGCCGCGCGGAGCCGGGGGTGGTACGGAGCCAGGGCGGCGCCAGGCGCAGCGAGCCGGTCGCGCGTGGCCGTCGCAGCCAGGCCCGCTCGGGCCCCGGCCCCTGGCCGCAGGTCGCCGCCCACGGGCTCGGCGCGGTGCTGACCGGGATGGCGTGGTTCTACCTCGTCGGTGCCGCCACCGACTTCGGCGTGCTCGCGGTCCGCGGCCAGACCCCGGCGTGGGTGTTCACGATCGCCGCGTCGATCGGCGCGGTGGTGTGCCTGCTGCTCTTCCTGGTACTCGTCGGCCGCGGCCTCCGCACGCTCGGCATCGTCTCCGACTACCAGCCCCGCCGCGCCGCCCCCGGCCGGCGCCGCGCGTCGTAGACCGTCCTCGGCGGCCACCCGGGCGCCGGTCCGCCACGACGGCACAGGTGTGCGGTTGTGGCACGGTCCCCGCGCCGGAACGTGTCACAGCGGGACACGTGTGCCGTTGTGACCTGACGCGGGCCGGCCGGCCGGCGCGCCGCGCGACGCAGCCGCCTGCCGCCGTACCGCCTCAGGCCCGGCGCGACTCGACGGCGGCCAGCAGCACCGCGTGCCGCTCCTTCACCACGTCTTGGTCGGACTCGGCGGGCAGGTTCTCCCGGGCACCCTCGAGGACCAGACGGCCCTCGTCGAGCAGCGGCTGCAGCCGCCTCTCGTCCTCGACGCAGTAGGCGATCCGGGTCAGCGCCTCGAGCAGGTGCAGGTAGACCTGCGCGTGGAACTTCGCGGTCTGCCGGACCTGGTCGAACGCGCCACCCACCAGCCGCGGCCAGGTGACCGGGTCGCCGATGACCACCCGCAGGACGCCCGCCTCGTCGGCGATGTGCGGCGACGGGAACCGGCGCTGCGCGAGGTCGCAGAGGCCCGCGCTGAGCTGGTCGACACAGGTGCTGGCGGTGAACGGGTCGTTCAGCCCGGGCGACAGCGAGCGGACCGCGATCTCGACGAGCTGCCGGATCGGGAACTCGACGTCCTGGACCACGGTCCGCTTGGGGCCGGTGATGACCAGGTCCGCGATGTCGTCGGCGAGGTCGTCGCTCACACGGTTCGAGGGCCAGGCGTGGACGACGGTGGAGTTCGGTACGACGAACCGGCCGGGACGTTGTTCGAGCAGCAGCACCAGGTCGTGCTCGCGGGCGGTCGCGACGAGCCGGTCGAGGTCGATCAGGTCGACGTACCCGGTGCTCCCCGACCAGATCCGGCGTGCGTCGTCGTGGAAGCCGTCCGGCAGCTCGTGCCCGTGCGCCTCGGTGGCCTCGTCGACGCCGTCGAGGTCGGGGAAGAGCGCGTCCACGGCCTTGCGCAGGTCCCGGGTGATCGTCTCGATCAGCGTCGGCGCCTGGATCGTGACCGCGACGTGGTGGATGTAGTAGACGAGCACGCTGAGCCCGGCAATCGCGAAGGCCAGGGCCACCGTCACCGACAGGTGCGGCACCGAGGTCGGGTCGTCGCTGCGCAGGGTTCGCAGCGTCAGCAGGGAGTACAGGAACGCGGAGATGAACGTGCCGAGGGTGACCTGGTTGCCGCGGTCGCGGACGAAGTTGGCGAGCATCCGCGGGCCGAACTGTCCCGAGGCGAGCTGGAGGCTGACGATGGTGATCGAGAAGACCACGCCCGCCACCCCGATCATCGAGGCGGCGATCACGCCGAGCACCTCGCGGGCGCCGTCCGGTCCGCCCGAGTAGACGATCGGCTTGAGCCAGGCGACCTTCTCCGGATCGGCGTTGTCGTCGATCGCGACGGTGAGGAACGCCAGCACCGTCGTACCGGCGAGCATCAGGGCCGGGGTGAACCAGAAGCTGTTCCGGAGCCGCTCGCCGACCAGGCTGGCCTTGGTGTCCATCCACGCTCCTCGGTACGTCGGGACGCGGACGCGTCGTGACTTCGACGAACCTAGCGGACCGCTACGGCGAGATCGCCAGGAACAGGAACGCGGAGAACACCACGAGGTGCACGCTGCCCTGCAGCACGGTCGCGCGGCCCGTGGAGAGGGTGAGCACGTTGACCACGACGGTGAGCGCGAGCAGCACCATCTCGGTGCCGCCGAGGCCGAGGTGCAGCGGCCCCGCGAGCCAGATCGACGCGAGCCCGATCACCGGGATGGTGAGCCCGATGCTGGCCATCGCGGAGCCGAGCGCGAGGTTGAGGCTGGTCTGGATCCGGTTGAGCCGGGCGGCGCGTACGGCGGCCAGCGTCTCCGGCGCGAGCACGAGCAGCGCGATCACCACGCCGACACTGGAGATCGGCGCGCCCACCGCGAGCACACCCGACTCGATCGTCGGGGAGGCGATCTTCGCCAGCCCCACGACGGCGACCAGGCAGAGCACGAGCAGCCCAAGGCTGGCCCAGGCGGTGCGGTCGCTCGGCGCGGCGGCGTGCACGTCCTCCTCGTCGGCCGCCGTACCGACGGGGAGGAAGTAGTCACGATGGCGGACCGTCTGGACGAACACGAAGACGCCGTACAGCGCCAGCGACGCCACGCCCGCGAAGGCGAGCTGCGGTCCGGAGAACGTGGGGCCGGCGGTGGTCGAGGTGAACGTCGGCAGCACCAGGCTCAGCGTGACCATCGCGGTGAGCACGGCCAGCGCGCCGCTCGCGCCCTCGACGTGGAACTCCTGGACGCGGTGCCGGATCGTGCCGAGGATCAGGCTGAGCCCGATCACGCCGTTGCAGGTGATCATGATCGCGGCGAAGACCGTGTCCCGGGCCAGCGAGGCGGCCTTGTCCCCGCCGGAGCTCATCAGGGTGACGATCAGCGCGACCTCGATGACGGTCACGGCGACCGCCAGGATCAGCGTGCCGAACGGCTCCCCCACCCGCAGCGCGACGATCTCGGCATGATGCACGGCGGCGAGCACGCTGGCGCCGAGACCGAGCGACACGATCACGACCGGGAACCAGCCCAGCTCCCGGCCCCAGGTGGCGACGAGCAGGATGACGCCGAGGACGGGGACGAGCAGGGTCCACCGAGGGTTCGTCGCAACGTCGCCCGGGTTCATGTGGTTCAAACCCTATCGAGGCGTGCCAACCTCCCCTGCGGCGTCGCTGTCGGCGGTGTCGGTGGTGGCGGTGTCGGCGTCGGTGTCGGTGTCGGCGTCGGTGGCGGACCCGGCCAGCTCCGGCTCGATGCCGTGGTGCCGGACCGCCCGCGCGAACAGCAGCAGCGTCGGGGCGAGGAGCAGAGCCCCGGTCGCGAGAGCGGCGCGAACGCTCCACCGGGTGCCGACGAGGCCGAGCGCCGGCCCGCCGGCCCACTCCCCCGCGCTGCCCGCGACGCTGGTGATCGACAGGACGGTGGCCCGCACCGACGAGTCCGTGATGGTGCCGTTGAGCCAGGTCTGGAACGTCGGCCCCGTGAGGTTGCGTACGACGGACGTGGCGAGGTACGCCGCGACCGCGAGGGACTGCGACCCGGCGAGCGCGAACCCGAGGGCGCACAGCATCAGCACGCCGTGCAGGACGAGCAGCAGCCGCGCGAGGCGGGCGTTGTCGAACGCCTCGACGCGCCTCACCAACGGCCCCGCGACCGCGAAGGACAGCACCAGCGTCGCGGCAGCAAGGATGCCGAACCAGGCGACGTCGCCCAGAGGACCGAGCTCGGGAAGGCCCACCTCGAGCAGCAGCTGCGCCTCCCACAGCCGGTCGAAGCCCTCCTCGAACGCGCCGGTGCACAGGAAGATCCCCACCACGAGCAGCAGGATCGGCGTGCGGCGGACGAGACCGGCCCCGCCGCGAGCGGTGGCGAGTGCGTCGCGTACGACGGTCGTCGTGGCATCACGTTCCGGGCGGGTGAACCCGTGCTCGTGCATGACGCCCACGAGGACGAACGCGAGCGCGACCGCCGTACAGCCGGCGGCGACGAACGGCAGCCGGAGGTCGACCAGGGCCAGGGCGACCGCCGCCCCGATGCCGAGCAGGCCGGTCACGCGGGCGACCTGGGCGCCGCGCTGGTACGCCGCGCCCAGCCGGTGCGGTCCGAGCTCGTCGCCGAGCCACGCGTCCTCGGCGCCACTGCGGAACGTCCACGCGAAGCCCCACAAGCCCATGCCGGCGACGACCCAGCCGACGTCCGGCAGGGCGCCGATGCCGACCATGGCCAGGCCCGACAGCAGGGTGCCAACCACGACGGAGGCCTTGCGGGAGTACGTGTCGGCGACCACGCCGGTGGGGACCTCGAACAGGAAGTAGGCGATCTCGAGCGCGGTCCCCGCGAGGACGAGCTGGAGCGGTGACATCCCGACGTCGCGCAGGAAGTACACCGCGGCGGTCGTCCACGACAGGGTGCCGACGAATCCCCAGGTGCCGCGGTAGACCAGCCAGAGCGAGAGCGGGTGCACGGGTGCAAGCGTGTTGCCTTGCTACGGCGGCGGGCAACCGGTTTAGAGCTCACCCCTGAGTCGGACCGGGTCCAGCAGGACTCGTCCTGTCACCCAAGGGTTGTGCACAGGTGGGGCGCTGGGGTCTAGCGGGGAGGCGGCTCCGTCAGTAAGTTGCTGAAGGCCGTGTCCGGTTTGTACCGGGACGGCATCTCGGTGCGGTGCCGTACGAGGGGGTCGAATCACGTGACACGGATGCTGATGCGTCGAGGCGCCGTTGGGCTCAGCCTCGCCGGCCTGGTGCTCGCCGGCTGCACCTCCAACCCCGAGCCATCTCCGCTGCCGGAGCCGAGCGAGTCGGTCGGCTCACCCTCTCCCAGCAGCTCCCCCACCGTCGCGGCGCCGTCGCTGCCCCCAGAGGCGAAGGGCACCACAGAAGCCTCCGCCAAAGCCTTCGTCGGGCACTACGTCGAGGCCGTCAATTTTGGCATGCAGACCGGGGACACCAGCGCACTCGCTCGATTGGCATCCGATGACTGCAAGACGTGCGACGCCATTGAACAGCGCATCGAGGAGGTTTACGAGTCAGGTGGTCGCCTGGCGGGAGCAGGATGGTCCATACAAAGCGTGAACTCTCTCTCAACCGGGGACATCCGACAGCCGCTACTGGCGGTGAGCATCGACATCGCTGCCCAAACGATGTATGCCGATAGCACCAGCCCGCCGAGCCAGTCCCCAGCCAGCCAAGGGAATCTCGACTTTCATCTCCGCCGGTCCGATCAGACTTGGCAGGTGCATCGCCTGGAGGCGACCCAGTGATGGGGACTCCGCTTCCGCAGGTCACCACCGTCGGCATCGTTATGTTCGCTATCGCGTCCGCCGCTCCCGCTCATGCAGATACGAACGTGGACGGCGGCGTGCAAGGCGACACCGTGTTCGTCGCCGCAGTCAATGAGACCAATAAGGACTCCCAAGATGGGACAGTGATTGCTGCGCAGGGCGACGAAACCGCCTCCGCCTTCGTGCAGTATCGATGGATCATCGCTTGCGCGGATCCGGGGAGTAGCAACGAATCGTCGCTACTGGACTGCCAAGCAGCCCAAGCATGCGCCGACGGTCGCGAGCGCATGTACCGGCTCTGGGGCCGAACCGATCAGCCACCAGCTTGGCTGCCGCTGGGCACTCAGTGTTTCGGAGAACCGCCGACCGCCGCCGACACGCCCCGACCCCAGGTCACGGCGGCGCTGGTACTCAACGAGCTGCGCCGGATCGGCCTCCCGACGCTCGAGGCGAAGACCCAGCCGGCCGACAAGACGCTGGTGAACTTCGCGACGATCTTCTACACCGAGGCCGAGCCGTTCACGACCACGGTGCGGTTGCTCGGCCAGCAGGTCGACATCGAGGCCACGACGGCGCAGTTCTCCTGGCACTTCGGCGACGGCTCGACCCGGACCACGGCGTCGCCGGGCGCGCCGTACCCCTCCAAGGAGCTCACCTACTCGTACTCCGACGCCGACACCACGGTCCAGCCGAGCGTCGACGTCACCTACACCGCACGCTTCCGCGTGAACGCCGGCGCCTGGCAAGACATAGACGAGACCGTGACCATCACCGGTCCGCCAAGCAGCCTCCGCATCAGCGAGGCGACCGCAGTCCTATCCGGCAACTACGAGTAGGCCGTGCAGCGCACTCCGACAATCCGTACTCCACAGATTCCGTCTGACCATCGAAACCGTCGGCACTTCCGGATAGAGTCGAACATACGTTCGATTTGATCACCGGGGGAGCCAATGCACCCAACCAGCGCCGTACGGCGGCACGGCCACGACCCGACATCGCCACCCCAGCCCACGACCCCGCACCCGGCTCCCCCACCCCGGCCACCGGATCTTTCCGCCTGGGAGGACGAGGACTGGAGCCACACCGACCAGCAGCTCCTCGACCTGGCAGTGAGGCTGCAGGTCGAGGAGAACGCCGCTCGGGCGCGCCGGCTCAACGCCCTCCGAGACTTCCACCGCCGCCGGGTCGCCGAGTCCGCGTCCCAGCCGAACGACCGACCGTCCTACTTCACGCTCACGCCGCTCCAGGCGACGACAGCGGAGTTCGCTCCCCTGCTCGGCCTCTCCGAGATGACCGTGGAGATCCACCTCGACAACGCCACCGAGCTCCAGGACCGCTTCCCCGCGCTCTGGCGGCGCTGCGAGAGCGGTCGTCTCGACCTCGGCCGCGCCCTGCTCGTCCTCGAGCAGGCGAGGTCGCTGGCGAACGAGGAGGACATCGCGACGTTCGCCGCCGCCATGGAGGACTACTTCGCCAAGCTCGACGACCCGGCCCATCCGCTCTGCAGGATCTCGCGCTCCCAGCTGCAGCGAGCCGCGCGGTACCGCCGCCTCAAGCTGCCGCAGAAGACCGACGAGACTTCGTTCGCCGAGGCGTTCAAGCGACGCCGGGTCTCCCTGCGGCCCGGCGAGAACGGCATCGCGTACCTCAGCGTCAGCACCGCGCTACCCGACGCGATGGCAGCCGACTACCGACTGACGCTGATCGCCAAGCAGCTGTGCCAGAGCCCGGACGAGTCACGAACCCTGGAACAGCTGCGCTCCGACGTGCTCCTGGACCTCATCCACGGCCGCCTCACCGTCGGCGCTACGGACGCGGAGCTCGAGGACGACGAGACGTACGACGGACGAGACCCGGCTCGCACGATCGCCCACCACGAGTCACGCGGCAGCTACGCGCGGCCGGTCATCAACGTCACCGTTCCGATCCAGACGCTGATGGGGATGACCGACGCTCCGGGAGTCATGTCCGGTGGGCACGCGCTCCCGGCAGACCTCGTCCGCCAGCTGGCCCTGCACCCGGAGGCGACCTGGTACCGGATGCTCACCGACCAGGCCCGCACCTGTGTCGAGCTGTCGGTCGGGAGCTACGCGCCGACCAAACCGATCTGGCGTCAGGTCGTCGCCGCCGACCCGGCCTGCATCTGGCCGGGGTGCAGCAGGGCCTCGGTCACCGCGGAGCTGGACCACCGCACCGAGTACCCAGCCGGCGAGACGTCCACCGAGAACCTCCAGCCACTGTGCAGGAGGCACCACAGGATGAAGCACTCGAAGGGCTTCAGGGTCGTCCGGAACGACGACGGCTCCTACGACTGGACCACCCGCTTCGGAAGCAGGTTCCACGTCCACGCAACCGAGCAGCCCACCAGCGACTGGGCAGTGGACGGCCTCCTGGCGGACGAAGCCGCGGACGACATCTGGCAGGAGCTGCTTCTCGTCGACGCCTGATGGCGCAGGTCGAGCGGCCCGCGTGGCCGACGGGAACGGCGGCACGCAAGGATGACGCATGCCCGAAGCCCGCCTGCTTGCCCGCGCCGCATATATCGCCCTCGCCGCCACCGACTCGTACCTGGCCGGCCGGACCGGAGTGAGGGCGCGGCGGGCCCGGTTCGTCACGAAGCCACTGCTCATGCCGGCACTCGCGACCGTCACCACGGTCGAGACGAGGACCGCACCCGCCCCGATGCCGGCGCTCACCTCACGCACGCTCGCAGCGCAGGCGTTCTCCTGGGGCGGCGACGTGGCGCTGCTCCGCAAGAGCCAGGGCGCGTTCCTGACCGGGGTCGGGTCGTTCCTCGCCGCCCACGTCGCCTACCTCTCCGCCTTCGGATCGGCCCGCGACCCCCAGGCCCGGCTCAACGACTCCGGTCCCAAGCTTGCGGCCGCCTCCTGGGTCGCGACTGCGCCCGTCATGGCGTTCGCCGCCGGGCGCAGGGAGCCCGCCCTCGGCGTCCCGGTCGCGGCGTACTCCGCCGCTCTGGCCGCGATGTTCGGCGCCTCCACCGTCCTCGACCCCGAGCTTCCCCAGGCGGCCCGTCGGCGCATTGCGCTGGGAACCTCGCTGTTCCTGCTGTCGGACACCCTCCTCGGCGCTCAGGAGTTCCTGCGTCGCACGCCCTCCCCGAGGCTGGAGGTCGCGGTCATGGCGACGTACACCGCGGGCCAGTGGTTCATCGCCGACGGCGTCAGCCGGGCGACGTAACGGCCCCGGCGGGCGGGCCGCCCCCGCCGACAACGGTCCCCGCCCCCAAGCCGACTACGCCTGCCAATGCCGCCGCCCCAGAACACGCAGACATGCAACAGGGGCGGGACCACGCGTAGCGGCCCCGCCCCTGTTCTTCCCCTCGTCACCGGCTCCGGGTCGAGGGAAGCCGGCGGCAAGTCATACCCCTGTGCGCGTCAGCCCACAGGGACGGCGATCTCCTGGCCTTCGCTGAGGCTCGCGCCGGACAGAGCGTTGAGCTCCTCGATCTGGTGGATCATCTCCCGCACGTCGCCGGGGGCGGCCACCTCGGACGCGATCGCCCAGAGCGTGTCGCCCTCGTGCACCACGACGGTGCGCGTGGGGACCGGGTCACCGGCCTCACCGGTCGCCGCGGACTGACCACCGAGGCCCATGAGCGCCGCGGTCACCAGGCCGAGGAACAGCACCAGCAGCACGAGCCGGCCGCGGCGGGTCAGACGCACGTCGACGGGCGCGGCCGCCGGGCGGGGCGCGACGCGGCGGGTGGCCGTGGGTCGGCGGGTGCCGAAGCCGGGTGCTGCAGCGATGGTGCTCATGAGAGAGACCTCCTCGATGGTGCCGGTCGTGGTGTTCATGAACAGATGTCTATCGACGACCACCGACAGTTTCCGGCGGGAGTCGATCGAAAGCCTGTTCGATCGAACATGTGTACGAAGATAAACGCACCCAGAGCGGCAAATCAAGGAACACGCCGAACATTTGTTCGAACGACGTTCGAACAAACCGCGGGCGCTACCCCCGCTTGCGGATCACCCGCTGCCCCAGCGCCACGAACTGCGGCAGCCCCCGCATGGCCACCGACGGCGCCTGCGAGGTGACCCGCATGAGTCCCCCACGCCAGGCGGGGAGGGACCGCACCACCCGCGAGGAGCCGATCAGCCCGACCGCCTCCGCGGCGACCGCGTCGACCGTCAGCAGCCCGCCCCCGGAGTGGACCAGCGCCTTGGCCATGCCCCGCGGGTCCATCCCGTCCACCATCGCCGTGTCCACGCCGTCGGGGCAGAGCGCGTGCACCCGCACGTTCCGCGGCGTCTCGGCGTGGACCGAGGTGCTCAGCGAGACCACGGCCGCCTTCGTCGCGGCGTACACGCTGAGGCCCGGCACCGGCCCGAGGCCCGACAGCGAGGCGGTGTTCACGACGTCACCACCCTCGGGACCGAACGCCTCGAGCGCCGCCCGCATCCCCCACAGCACGCCCATCAGGTTGACCTGGACGAGCTGCTCCACCGACGCCGACGACAGCGCCGCCAGCGGGCCGTCGTTGCCGACGCCGGCGTTGTTGAACCACGCGGTGAGCGGACCGTGCACCAGCGCCTCCTTCGCGACGGCGCGGTGCGAGCCCTCGTCGCGGACGTCCTGGGCGAGCCCGGCGGCAGCCCCGATCTCGTCGGCGGTACGGCGCGCGGCCTCGCCGTCCACGTCGGTGACGACCACGGCGTGACCGCGGGCGACGAGCAGCTCGGCTACGGCGCGACCGATGCCGCGCGCGGCCCCGGTGACGACAACGGATGTGACGGCGGTCTCGGGAGTCATGGACGAACTCAAGCAGACACGCCCGTTCGAACAGATGTTTGAACCGGGCGTCGGATCGGTCTACCTTGTGCCTAACCGACCACGATGTAAGGGGCAGGGCAATGGCAGCAGGCAAGGGCAGGCCGAAGGTCGCGGAGCTTCCCGACGGTCCGCCGGACTCCACTGGCCTGACTCCGCGCCAGCAGCGCGTCCTCGCGGTGATCCGCGACTCGATCGAGAGCCGCGGCTACCCGCCGAGCATGCGCGAGATCGGCGAGCTCGTCGGACTCACCAGCTCCTCCTCCGTGGCGCACCAGCTGCGCACGCTCGAGGAGAAGGGCTACCTCAAGCGCGACCCGAACCGTCCCCGAGCGCTCCAGGTGTTCACCCCCGGCGAGCGCGACGCCGCCGAGCCCGTGGTCGACGAGACCGGGATGGGCGACGCGATGCCACAGGCCACCTACGTGCCGATGGTCGGCCGGATCGCCGCCGGCGGCCCGATCCTCGCCGAGGAGCGCGTCGAGGAGGTCTTCCCGCTGCCCAAGACCCTGGTCGGCGAGGGCACCCTGTTCCTGCTCGAGGTGGTCGGCGACTCCATGGTCGACGCCGCGATCTGCAACGGCGACTACGTGGTCGTGCGCCAGCAGCCCAACGCCGAGAACGGCGAGATCGTCGCCGCCATGCTCGACGGCGAGGCGACCGTGAAGACGTTCCAGCGCAAGGACGGCAAGGTCTGGCTGCTCCCCCACAACGAGCAGTACGACCCGATCGACGGCACCGACGCCACCATCCTCGGCAAGGTCACCGCCGTCCTCCGCCGCGTCTGACGGCCCGCGGCTCGCCGCGCGGCCTCGAGCTCAGTCCAGGCGTACGACGAGCAGCGGACCGCCGTCGTACCGGCCCCCGTCGATCGCGAGCACCCGCCCGTCCGCGTACAGGATCGGGTCGGTGACCTCGTGGGACGGGACGCCGAGCAACGACCCGATGATGCTGTGCCCGTGCACCACGGCCTCTCCCCCGAACGTCTCGAGCACCCCGGCGGCGACGTCGGCGCCCTGCGCCCCGGTGTAGTGGTAGCGCGTGGTCAGCCGCGCCCACACGTCCCAGTGCCCGTCGAGGTCGTCACCTGCGAGCTGCTCGCGCACCGTGGCGTTGACCTGGTCGACGCTCTCTCCCCAGGCGAGGTACTCGGTGGTGTCGGAGTGCACGAGCAGGAAGTCTCCGGCACGCCCCATCAGCGGCAGGTTCGTCAGCCACTCCACGTGCTCGGGGGTGAGTGCCTCCTGGTCCCGCCGGCGACCGCCGTTGATCCGCCAGCTGTCCTCGAAGCGGCTGCCCGGGAAGCGGTGCCGGCCGAGCGCGAGGATCTCGTGGTTGCCCATCAGCACGTGCACCTGGCCCGGCGCCTGCCGCTGCAGGCCCATCACCAGGTCGATGACGCCGATCCCGTCGGGGCCGCGGTCGGTGAGGTCACCGAGCACCCACAGCGCGTCGTCCTCGTGCCCGCGCCAGTCGCCGTCCGCGTCGAGCAGCCCCGCCTCGACCAGCACGTGCCGCAGGTCGTCGCGGTAGCCGTGCACGTCGCTGACCACGAACAAGGACCCCATGTGTCCATCCTGTCAGGGGGTACCGACCCCCGATCACCATCATCCGTGACCCAGGTCTCCCCGGCCATGAGGGATGGCTGAACGAGACGTGAACAACGCGCGCACCCCGTCACCTCCACCGGCCCCCGCTCGTTGACCCCCGCGTGACCCCCATCGAGATCGACCGTCGTTCCCTGCTCGTCGCGGGTGCCGCCGGAGCCGGCACGCTGACCCTCGGCCTCGGCGACCCCGAGCCCGCCGAGGCGGCCACCGCGGGCAACCGCTACTTCCGTCACGGCGTCGCCTCCGGCGACCCGCACCCCACCAGCGTGATCCTGTGGACCCGGCTCACGCCGACCCCCGACGCGACCCCCGGCTCCGGTCGCGGCCCGCGCGTGGCCGTGCGCTGGCAGGTCGCCCGCGACCGCCGCTTCACCGACGTGGTGGCCACGGGCGCGTTCACCACGAGCGCCCGTCGCGACCACACCGTGAAGCTCGAGGCGACCGGGCTCCGCCCGCGGACCACGTACTACTACCGGTTCCTCTACCGGGGGCTCGCGAGCCCGGTCGGGCGCACGAGGACCGCCCCCGCCGCGACCGCGAGCCCGGACCACCTGCGCTTCGGCGTGGTGTCCTGCGCGAACCTGCAGGCCGGGTACTTCGCCGCCTACCGGCACCTCGCGCGGCGCGACGACCTCGACGCCGTGATCCACCTCGGCGACTACTTCTACGAGTACGCCCCGGGTGAGTACGGCGCCGGCAACGACAACCAGGACGTGCGCCGGCACGTGCCGGCCCACGAGATCGTCACGCTGGCCGACTACCGGCAGCGGCACGCGCAGTACAAGCGCGACCACGACCTCCAGGCGCTGCACGCCACGGCCCCGTTCATCGTCACCTGGGACGACCACGAGACCACCAACGACGCCTACCGCGCCGGCGCCGAGAACCACCAGCCCGCCACCGAGGGCGACTGGTTCGAGCGCAAGGCCCGGGCCCGCCGCGCCTACGACGAGTGGATGCCGGTCCGGATGGGCGACACCGTCGACCTCGGCGACGGCACCGCGCTCTACCGCCGGCTCCGGTTCGGCACCCTCGCGGAGCTGTCCATGCTCGACCTGCGCACCTACCGGTCCAAGCAGGCCCAGATCCTGGCCGACGGCACGGTCAGCGACCCCGAGCGCACGATCACCGGCCACGCGCAGATGCGCTGGCTCAAGCAGTCGCTCACCCAGAACCGCACCCAGTGGAAGCTGGTCGGCAACCCGGTGATGATCTCGCCCGTCGTCTTCCCGCCCTTCCCGCAGGACGTCACCAGCGCCGTGAACGACGTGACCGGGCTGCTGCCGGAGGACGGCGCGCCGTACAACGTCGACCAGTGGGACGGCTACACCGCCGACCGTCGCGAGGTGTTCCGTCACCTCGCCGACCACGGGGTCAAGGACACCGTGTTCCTCACCGGCGACATCCACTCGGCGTGGGCGTGCGACCTGCCGCTCGACGCGGGCACCTACCCGACCGAGTCGGGCCGTTCGGTGGCCACCGAGTTCGTCTGCACCAGCGTGACGAGCAACAACCTCGACGACATCACGGGCAGCCCCCGCCGTACGACGAGCCTGGGGGTCGAGGCCGCGATCCAGACCAGCAACCGGCACATCAAGTACCTCAACTTCGACGACCACGGCTTCTCGGTCCTCGACGTGAGCTCGCGGAGGACCCAGATGGACTACTACGTCGTCGCGGACCGCACCGACCCTCGCTCGCCGGCGAGCTGGACGGCGTCGTGGGCGACGCGCGCGAACAGCCAGCAGGTCCACCCGGTCGACCACCCGGTGGGTGGTCGGTGATGACGAGCCTGAACCGTCGTTCCTTCCTCCGCGTCGGCGCGCTCGCCGGCGGGACCCTCGCCTACACCGCCGCCGCGGGCGCACCCCTCGCCCAGGCGGCCGTGGACGGCAAGCGCCGCGTGTACGTGCTCGTGGTGGACGGCTGCCGCCCCGACGAGATCGGCGCCGACCTGACGCCGCGGCTGGCCGCGCTGCGCAACCACGGGACGAACTTCCCGCGCGCCGAGTCGCTGCCGGTGATGGAGACCATCCCGAACCACGTGATGATGATGACCGGGGTCCGCCCCGACCGGTCCGGGGTCCCCGCGAACTCCGTCTACGACCGCGACGAGAAGGTCGTCCGCGACCTCGACCGGCCGGGTGACCTGCGGTTCCCGACCGTGATCTCGCGGCTCAACCGGCAGGGCTTCACCACCGGCACGGTGCTGTCGAAGGAGTACCTCTACGGGATCTTCGGCACGCGCGCGACCTACCGCTGGGAGCCGGAGCCGGTGCTGCCGATCACCGGCCACGCGCCCGACGCGTTCACGATGGACGCCGCGATCGGGATGGTCGAGCGGTTCGACCCGAACCTGGTCTTCGTCAACCTCGGCGACTGCGACCGGGTCGGGCACTCCGACCTGACCGGCACCACCCTGCAGGCCGCCCGGCAGGCCGCGCTGGCCGACGTGGACACCCAGGTCGGCCGGTTCGTGGACCTGCTCAAGAGCAGCGGCCGGTGGGAGCACTCGGTGGTGCTGGTCCTCGCCGACCACTCCATGGACTGGTCGCGGCCCGACCGGCTGGTCTCGCTGGCCCCGCGGTTCGAGGAGGACCCGATGCTCGCCGGCCGCGTGCAGATCGCGCAGAACGGCGGCGCGGACCTGCTGTACTGGACCGGCGCCGCGGACCGTCGTACGGCGGCGGTGGCGCGGATGCGTGAGATCGCGCTCGCCGCCGACGGGGTCCTCTCCGCGCACGCCCCGGCCGACCTGCGGCTGAGCGGCCTCGCCGGGGACCTCGTCGTGTTCTGCCGCTCCGGGTGGCGGTTCAGCGACCCGGCGCAGTACTCCAACCCGATCCCCGGCAACCACGGGCACCCGGCGACCCGGCCGATCCCGTTCTTCATCGGCGGCGGACACCGCCTGGTGAAGCACCGGAGCAGCTCCACCGCGCGCGCCCGCACGGTCGACGTTGCCCCGACCGTGGGCCGGGTGTTCGGTCTCGCGGAGCCGCGCGGCGGGTACGACGGGCACGCCCGCCTCTAGCGGACCGGAGCCGCCGGCGCCGCGGCGTACCCTGCGGGCATGAGGGTCCTCGTGGCCTCCGTGACCGCCGTCGTGGCGGCGCTGGCGCTCTCGTCGTGCACCGGTGACGCGCCGGCCGACCAGCCGTCCGGCGTGTCCGGGCCGTCCGGCCGGACGTCGGCTCCGCGACTCGGCCAGGCGCCGACGGTCACCCTGTCGCCGGCTCCCGAGCCGCCCCCGCCGGCTCCTGCCCGCTTCCGGGCGGCGAGGGCGATCGCGGACGTCCGCCTGCTCGCCGGCATAATCGGTCCGCGGCTGGCCACCGCGCCGGCCTACCGGGCCGCCGGCCGGACGGTGTCAGGCCGGCTCGACGGCCTCGGGTACGACGTCCGACGGCAGTGGTTCCGGGTCCCGGCCGGGGACTCGTGGGGGGTGCCGGTCGCGGCCGGCCGGTCGTTCAACGTGGTCGCCACACCGGCAGGGTTCGACCCCGGACGCCCGCACCTCCTGGTCGGGGCGCACCTCGACACCGTGGCCGTCGCTCCCGGCGCCGAGGACAACGCCAGCGGGGTCGCCGTGCTGCTCGAGGCCGCCCGCCTCGCCACGGAGCAGGGCACGCGTCTGCCGGTGGTGCTCGTCGCGTTCGGCGCCGAGGAGCCGCGCGGTCCCGGCGACGACGAGCACCACGTCGGCTCCCGGCACTACGTGCGGCACATGCCGCCCGCGCAGCGTGACGCGCTGAGGGCGATGGTGTCGCTGGACCGGGTGGGCGTCGGCCGCGACGTCCCGGTGTGCACCGGACCGCTGTCCCCGCCCGACGTGCGGCAGGCGCTGCTCCGCGACGCCCGCCGGGTCGCCGTACCGGCCCACCCCTGCGAGAACACCGCCAGCGACCACTGGTCGTTCGAGAAGGCCGGGTTCGCCGTGGCGCGGCTCGGCAGCACCAGCTACGCGGAGTACCACTCCGCGGCGGACAGGCCCCGGGTGGTCGACCCCCGTCAGCTCACCCGCACCGGGCGGCTGCTGTGGGCGTGGCTGGAGCGGCCGGGTCAGCCGCGGTAGGCGGTGCCGCTGGTCGCGCGCATCCGCCACAGGACGTCGAGGCCGCGCCGGAAGGACACCACCCGCGGCGCGAACGACTCGTCGAGGACGTAGGGCACCAGCTCTGCCGCCTTCAGCTCGTCGCCCCACCAGGTGAGCTCGAGCAGCAGCCCCTCCATCGTCTCCGGCATGAGGTCCATGTCGAATACGAAGTTGCCCAGCGAGTGCACCACGAGCCGCCCGTCCACGACCTCCACGCCCTGGACCCAGTGCGGGTGGCCGCCCACGACCAGGTCCGCCCCCGCGCGCACCAGCTCCGCCGCGACCCGGGACTGCACGGGCAGCTGCTGGTTCGTGTACTGCGTCCCCCAGTGCGGCATCACCACCACCACGTCCACCCGCCGGTCGAGGTGTCGTACGGCGGCCAGGAACCGGTCGAGCTGACGGCGGTCCAGCGGACCGGTGCGCGGCGGCATGCTCACCGACACCGCACCGGGCCGTCCCGGACCGACCTCCGGGGTCTCCCCGATCGCGTTGAAGCCGAGGAAGCCGAAGCGCACGCCCTGCCGCTCGAGGACCGCCGGGGCCCATGCCTGCCGCGGGTCCGCGCCGGCGCCGAACGTGCCCAGGCCGCGGTCGCGGAGCCGCTGCACGGTGCGCACCAGCGCGGTGGGCCCGAAGTCCCCGAGGTGGTTGTTCGCCAGGCCGAGCACGTCGAACCCCGACGCCCGCAGGCCGCGCACTACCCGCGGGCCGGCGGCGAAGGAGTCGTCGCCCTGGGTCGGGGCCCCCGCCCGGGACAGCGTGCTCTCGAGGTTGCCGACCGTGACGTCCGCGCGCGCCAGTCGTCGCCGGGTCGGCGCCAGCGCGGGCGCCGCCCCTCCCGTCCCAGGCGCGGCGTCGGCCACCCCCCGGCCGAGCATCACGTCGCCGACCACGGTCATCGTCACGACCGGGCCGGTGCTTCCCGCGGCGCGGGTGCGGACCGGGAAGTCGCCGGGCCGGCGTACGGGGCTGGTCCCGTTCACCCGCATCGCCCGCACCTGCGGGCCGAGCGCGGACGCGGGCACGACGGCCACCGTGTCGCGGTCGCGGACCACGGCGCGCACCGCCGCTCGGGCCGACCCCAGCTCGAACCGGTCCGGTGCCGGCGTCCCGGGGGCGGAGACGGTGCGCAGGAGAGTCGGCCCGGCGCCCGGCTCCGGTCCCACGCCGGGGACCCCGGGCACGCCGAGCTCGGACCAGGTGCGCACCGACCCGTCGATGATCTGGAGCGCGACCTCCTCGAACACGTCGAACCGCGGCCGGGTCATGTGCGTGACGATCACCAGGGGCTGCGTGCGCCGTTCCCGCTCCGACTGCGGAGGCCCTGACGTCGCCTCCGCCGGAGCCCCCGTCCGCGGTGCGGGCGACCCCCTCGTCGGCTCCGCGGGGCTCGGTGTGCTCACCGGCACGGTGCAGGCGGCGGCGACCAGGAGCACCGTCGCCGTCAGCAGGGCCGTGCGGGCCCGCGCCGTCGCCATGGCTCGACGGTAGCGCGGTGACTACCTCAGCCGGCGAGCCGCTTCAGGGCGGAGAGCACGACGGACCGCTCGGTGGTGGGCCACATCGGCGGCAGGGACGCGCGCAGGAAGCCGCCGTACCGGGCGGTGACCAGGCGCGGGTCGAGGATCGCCACCACGCCGCGGTCGGAGGTGGTGCGGATCAGCCGGCCGGCGCCCTGGGCGAGCAGCAGCGCGGCGTGCGTGGCCGCCACCGACATGAAGCCGTTGCCGCCGGCCTTGTCCGCGGCGCGCTGCCGCGCGGACATCAGCGGGTCGTCGGGCCGCGGGAACGGGATCCGGTCGATCAGCACCAGCTGGCAGGTGTCGCCGGGCACGTCGAGACCCTGCCAGAGGCTGAGCGTGCCGAAGAGGCAGGCGTGCGGGTCCTCGACGAACAGCCGCGCCAGCTCGGGAAGCTGGGCCTCGCCCTGGGCCAGGATGGTCAGGTGCGGCAGCCGCTCGCGCAGCGCCTCCGCGGCCGCGTCCGCCGCCCGGCGGCTGGAGAACAGGCCCAGGGTGCGCCCGTCGGCGGCGTCGATCAGGTCGCTGATCTCGTCGAGCTGGGCCTGGCCCAGGCCGTCGCGGCCCGGCGGCGGCAGGTGCCTGGCGACGTACAGGATCCCCTGGCGCGCGTAGTCGAACGGCGAGCCCACGTCGATCCCCCGCCAGGGCAGCGCCTTGTCCGAGGACTCCCCGGCCGCGGAGTCGGCGGCGGCCGGGCCGGTCGCGCCGGCGCCCTCGTCGACCGAGTGGGTCGCCCGCTCGCTGGGCTTGAGGCCGATGCTGGTCGCCACCGAGTTGAAGTCGCCGCCGAGCATCAGGGTGGCGGAGGTGAACACCACGGTCTTCTCGGTGAGCAGCTTGTCGCGCAGCGGCCCCCACACCTGCAGCGGTGCCACGCAGAGCTGGTTGCCGCCACGGTTCCGCTCGCGCTCGGCGAGCCAGAGCACGTCGGAGTCGACGTGGGCGGCCATCCGCTCGGCGGTCTTGTACAGCTCCTGGACCCAGCCGCGGGCCTGGGTGCGCCCGGGGTCGGAGTCACCGCCGGGGCCGCCCTGCCCTCCCGGAGCCTCCTTGGGGAACGCGGAGATCAGCGCGCGGGCGGAGTCACGGACCAGGGCGAGCGCGTCGGCGAGGGACACCGGCAGGCTGTCGAGCCGGCCGGGCGGCGTCTCGTCGAGCGCGTCGCGCAGCGCGTCGGCCGCGTCGGTGAGCTCGTCTGCCTCGTTGCCGTCGATGTGCCGCTGGCTGCGCCGGGCGGCCCGCTCGATCTCGGGCACGCTCAGCTCGTCGGTCGCCGCCTGGGTGACCCGGGCGGACAGCTCGTGCGCCTCGTCGATCACCACGACGTCGTACTCGGGGATCATCGGGACGCCCTCGATCGCGTCGATCGCGAGCAGGGAGTGGTTGGTCACCACGACCTGCGACTCGGCCGCCTTCTCCTTGGCGCGCTCCGCGAAGCACTCGGCTGCGTAGGGGCACTTGGCCGCGCCGAGGCACTCGCGGTGGTTGACCGAGACCTGGCGCCAGAGCTTGTCGGTGTGCTTGGGGGCGGAGTCCCGGTCGCCGGTGCCGCCGCGCTCGGACTCCTCCTCCGCCCAGGCGCGGAGCTTGAGCACCTCGGCGCCCATGGTGCCCTCGGGGATGTCGACGAGCGCGCCCTGGTCGTCGGGCACGCCCTCGCGGACCCGGTGCAGGCAGGCGTAGTTCGAGCGGCCCTTGAGCACGGCGTAGGTCGCCCGGCGCTGCTCGTCGCCCGGGGCGAGCACGTGCTCGGCCGCGTCGAGGAGGGCGGGGATGTCACGCTCGACGAGCTGGTGCTGCAGCGCCAGGGTGGCGGTGGCGACCACGACCCGGCGGTGGTGCAGCAGCGCCGGGACGAGGTAGCCCAGCGACTTGCCGGTGCCGGTGCCGGCCTGGACCAGCAGGTGCTCCCCGCTGCTCATCGCCCGGGCGACCGCCTCGGCCATCTGGATCTGGCCGGGGCGCTCCTCGCCGCCAAGGGACTCCACGGCGCCCGCGAGCACGTCGCGGACGGACGGCTTGACGGTGGTCTTGTCGGCGGGCACCGAAGCACCTTACCTACTCCCACCCCCAGGCACGGCGTCCCTCCACAGGGGCGTTCGTCACGGCGTCCGCGGGGGACGCCGCGACGGTCAGGCCCGCGCGCTCGAGGTGATGTACGGCGCGAGCTCCCCGGCGAGGTCCGCGTGCACCCTGCCCTTGACGACGGAGCCGTCCGCAGTGTGCTCGACGGACTCGATCTCACCGGTGGTGTGGATCCGGTTGAGCAGGTCGCCGCGCTCGTAGGGCAGCAGCGCCTCGAACGCGATGCCCGGCCGGGGCAGGTCCGCCTCGACCGCGCGCAGCGCCTTGTCGATGCCCTCCCCGGTCCGCGCGGAGACCGCGACCGAGTGCGGCTCGCGGGCCTTGATGCGGGAGACGACCATCGGGTCGGCGGCGTCGACCTTGTTGATCACGACCAGCTCGGGCACCTTGTCGGCGCCGATCTCGGCGAAGACCTCGCGCACCGCGGCGAGCTGGCCCTCCGGGTCGGGGTGCGAGCCGTCCACGACGTGCAGGATCAGGTCCGAGTCCGCGACCTCCTCCAGCGTCGAGCGGAACGCCTCGACGAGCTGGTGCGGCAGGTGCCGGACGAACCCGACGGTGTCGGACATCGTGTAGACGCGACCGTCCGCGGTCGTCGTACGCCGCGTCGTCGGGTCCAGCGTGGCGAACAGCGAGTCCTCGACCAGCACGCCGGCGTCGGTGAGCCGGTTCAGCAGCGACGACTTGCCGGCGTTGGTGTAACCGGCGATCGCCACCGAGGGGATCTCGTGGCGGCGGCGCTCGGAGCGCTTTGTGTCGCGGGTGGTGCGCATGTGCGCCAGCTCGCGGCGCAGCTTGGCGATCTTGGTGTTGATCCGGCGCCGGTCGGTCTCGATCTTGGTCTCACCGGGGCCACGGCCACCGATACCGCCACCCTGCGAGCCCACGCGGCCACCGGCCTGGCGGGACAGGTTGCCACCCCAGCCGCGGAGGCGCTGCTTCATGTAGTTGAGCTGGGCGAGCTCGACCTGGGCCTGGCCTTCACGGGACTTCGCGTGCTGGGCGAAGATGTCGAGGATCAGCGCGGTCCGGTCGACGACCTTGACCTTGACCCGGTCCTCGAGGTTCCTCAGCTGTGAGGGGGCTAGCTCTCCGTCGCAGATCACGGTGTCCGCGCCGGTGGCCTGGACGATCTCGCGCAGGCCGTCGACCTTGCCGCGGCCGATGAACGTGGCCGGGTCGGGCTTCTGGCGGCGCTGGTAGATCGCGTCGAGCACCTGCGAGCCGGCGGTCTCGGCGAGCAGCGCGAGCTCGGCCATGGAGTTCTCGGCGTCCTCGACCGAGCCCTCGGTCCACACGCCGACGAGCACCACGCGCTCGAGGCGCAGCTGGCGGTACTCGACCTCGGTGATGTCCTCGAGCTCGGTGGATAGCCCCGCGACGCGGCGCAGGGCGTGCCGCTCGGCGAGCTCGTAGGCGCCGGTGCCGGCGCTCTCCTCGGGGTCCTCGTCGGCGTAGCCCGACTCGCCCCAGTCGGAGGTCTCGTCGAGGGCGCCCTCGAGGTCGTCGAACTCGTCGACGTCGAGGTCGTCCTCGACCGGCAGGTCGACGGGCTGGACCGGGTCGGGCTGGTGTGCGCTCTGAGCGCTGCGAGATTCAGTCATATCCACCACTGGGAACATCGTCGGCGCCGGAAATGTTCCGGGCTGCGTCTCGATGCTCGCACGGTCTAGGCAACCGGGGCGAACGAATATGGCACCTGGCCCGACGCGACCAGCACCGCGGGCCCGGTCAGCAGCAGCCGGCCACCCGCGGTCCAGGTCACCGTGAGCTCCCCGCCCGGCACGTCGACCCGGTAGGCCACGTCGGCTCCGGCAGGCGCGTCCGCGCTCCTCGCGCCGTCGGCGACCGCGGCCGCGACCATCACCGCGCAGGCGCCCGTGCCACAGGACCGGGTCTCCCCCGAACCGCGCTCATGCACCCGCATCGCGACGTGCCGCTCACCGCGCCGTACGACGAACTCGACGTTGACGCCCCGCGGGTAGACCTGCGGGTCGTACGACGGCGCCTCCAGCAGCGGGCCCGCGTCGTCCAGCGAGTCCACGAACGCGACGGCGTGCGGGTTGCCCATGCCGACGTTGCTGGCGGCCCAGGTGCGCTCCCCGACCCCGACCTTGGTCTCCCCGTCGACGTCGGGCTCCCCCATGTCGACGGTGATCCGGCCGTCGTCCTCGAACCGGACGACCTTGACGCCGGCCCGGGTGCCGACCCGGAGCGGCTCGGTGGTGGGCACGTGCTCCTGGTCGGCGAGGTAGCGGGCGAAGACGCGCACCCCGTTGCCGCACATCTCCGAGACCGAGCCGTCGGCGTTGCGGTAGTCCATGAACCAGGTGGCCACGTCGCGCACCGCGACGGCGGCCGGGTCGTCGTACGCCGCGGTCCGGACCACCCGGATCACGCCGTCGGCGCCGAGGCCCGCCCGGCGGTCGCACAGCGCGGCGACAAGGCCGGGCGCGAGGTCGCCGTGCAGGGTCCCGTCGGGGTCCGGCAGGAGCACGAAGTCGTTCTCGGTGCCGTGGCCCTTGAGGAAGGGGAACGTGTCGTGGGAGGGCACCTCCCCAGGCTACCGGGCGGCGTGCCTCCGGAAACTGTCGGCGGAGCCGCCTACCGTTTCGGGCATGGAGAACACAACGGACGTGCTGATGCGCAGCGGCGTGGAGGCGTTCTGCGCCGACTGCGGTGACCGGGGCCTCTTCGTCCCGGTCGAGGAGGGCTGCGACTTCGACGGGTGCGAGTTCTGCTGCACCCGGTGCGACGCGGCGGTGTTCCTGCTCGAGGTCCTCGAGAACACCGGCGCGCCGCACCGGCGCGTGGCCTGACCCGGCGCCTGACCTACGCCGGGCCGGGCCCGCTCAGCGCCGGGGCGTGACCACCAGCGCGGAGCCGCCACCCCGGCGACGCGGCTCGGCGACGGCGGTCAGGAAGCCGTCCTCGCCGAACTCGATCGCGGTCGCGGCGCCGATCTCGGCGGCGCTGGTGAAGGCGTCGCCGGACTTCCGCAGCTCGTGCCCGTAGGGGGTGAGCAGCGCGCCGTACTCGTCGATGAACTCCGGCTCGGCGGTGACCGCCGTGGTGTTGCGCTGCGCCGCACGGGGCTCGGCGATGGCCTCCTCGAGGGTCATCTCCCGGTCGATCCGGTTGAACAGCATCTGGGTGACGGTGGTGATGATCGTCGACCCGCCGGGCGAGCCGAGCGCGAGGAACGGCTCGCCGTCCTTCAGCACGATCGTGGGCGACATCGAGGAGCGAGGGCGCTTGCCGGGCTGGATCCGGTTGGGGTCGCCCTCGTCGTACTCCAGCGAGAAGTCGGTGAGCTCGTTGTTGAGCAGGAAGCCCCGGTCGGGCACGACGATGCCGGAGCCGCCGGTCTGCTCGATGGTCAGGGTGTACTCCACGACGTTGCCCCACTTGTCGGCGACGGTGAGGTTGGTGGTGGAGATGTTCTCGTTGTCCTCCGCGACGCTGCCCGACGCGGTGTCGCTCGCGCACTCACCGTCGTAGTCGTCGACGTCCCCGGCCGCGACCGGCTTGGTCGCCGCCCGCTCCTCGTCGATCTCGCAGGCCCGCTCGGCGGCGTACTCGTCGGAGAGCAGGTCCTCGAGGGGTACGTCGACGAACGCCTCGTCACCGAGGTACTCCGCCCGGTCCGCGAAGGCGAGCGCGGTCGCCTCGAGGTAGTGGTGCAGGGCGTCGCCCGGGTCGGTGCCGGTGAGGTCGTAGCGCTCCATGATGTTGAGCGACTCCCCCACCGTCGAGCCGCCGCTGGACGACGGCGCCATCCCGTAGACGTCGTAGCCGCGGTAGCCGACGCGCGTCGGGTCCTGGGTGAGCGCCTCGTAGTCGGCGAGGTCGCTGGGCTCCATGTAGCCGGGCGGCACCGGGAGGTCGGTGTCCGGGCTGGTCGGCGGCTTCTGCACGGTGTCGGCGATCTGCGTGGCCAGTGGGCCCTCGTAGAAGGCGTCCGTGCCCTGACGGCCGAGCAGCCGGTAGGTCCCCGCCAGGTCGGGGTTCTTGAAGACCGACCCGACGGCGGGGGCGGCGCCCCCGGGCAGGAACAGGTCGCTGGTCGTGGTGAACGCCTCGAACCGCTCCCGGTTGTCCTCGGTCTGGGAGCGGAAGGTCTTGTCGACCACGAAGCCGCGCTCGGCCAGTCGCGTCGCCGGGCGCAGCGCCTCGCGCAGGGAGAGGCTGCCCCACTGGTCCAGCGCCGAGTCCCAGGTGGCCGGGGTGCCCGGGACTCCGACGGAGACGCCGCTGGTCACCAGCTCCGGGGTGAAGTCGTAGGGCTCGCCGGTCTCGGGGTCGATGAACGCGTCCCGCGGCATCGCCATCGGCGCGGTCTCGCGGCCGTCGATGGTCTGCACCTCGCCCGACGAGGCGTCGTAGTAGACGAAGTAGCCGCCTCCGCCGATGCCGGCGCTGTAGGGCTCGGTCACGCCGAGCGCGGCGGCCGTGGCGACCGCTGCGTCCACGGCGTTCCCGCCGTTCTTCAGCACGTCGAGGCCGACCTTGGAGGCCTCGGGGTCGACGGAGCTGACCGCTCCGCCGTAGCCCTTGCTGGTGGGGGTCTTGACCGGGTAGCGCGGGTCGGCCTGCACCGGCGCACTGACGAGCGTGACGCCGAGCAGGAGCGCGGCGCCGGCGGCGACCGCGGTGACGGGGCGGTGCGACATGGTTCCTCCCGAGATGAGACGTGACCTGCCCCTACCCAGGGAGGGGAAGGTCACACCTCCGCGGCGTCCCGGGCTGCGGCGACCGCGGCCATGGCCTTGGCCACCCGCTCCGGGTCGTCCCAGCCGACCCAGGTGATCCGGGGGTCCTTGCGGAACCAGCTGTCCTGGCGCCGGGCGAAGCGACGGGTGCCGGTGACCGTCTGCTCCAGGGCCTGCTCCTCGGTTATCTCGCCGTCGAGGAAGGCGAGTACCTGCTGGTAGCCCAGGGCGCGGCTCGCGGTGCGGCCCTCCCGCAGGCCGCGGTCGGCGAGGCGGCGTACCTCGTCGACGAAGCCGGCCTCCCACATCCGCTGCACCCGCAGCGCGATCCGCTCGTCGAGCACCGGGCGGGGGATGTCCACGCCGATCTGGTGCGCGTCCGGGTAGTGGTAGCGCAGCTCGGGCAGGCTCGCGCTGAACGGACGCCCGGTGATCGCGACCACCTCGAGCGCGCGGACGATCCGGCGGCCGTTGCCCGGCTCGATCTTGGCCGCGGCGTCGGCGTCCACGGCGGTCAGCCGGCGGTGCATCGCCTCGGGACCCACCTCGGCGAGCTCGTCCTCGAGCTGGCGCCGTACGGCGGGGTCGGTCCCCGGGAACTCGAACCGGTCCAGGACCGCCCGGGTGTAGAGCGCGGAGCCACCGACGAGGACCGGGGTGACGCCTCGGCCCCGGCAGTCGGCGATCACGTCGCGGGCCCAGCCCTGGAACTCCGCGACGGTGGCCGGCTCGGTCACCTCGAGCAGGTCGAGCAGGTGGTGCGGGATCCCCCGTCGCTCGTCGACGCCGAGCTTCGCGGTGCCGATGTCCATCCCGCGGTACACCTGCATCGAGTCTGTGTTGACGACCTCCCCGCCCAGCTCCTCGGCCAGCGACAGGGAGAGGTCCGACTTCCCGGCGGCGGTCGGCCCGACGATCGCGACGACCGGGGGCGGGCGGAACGTTGTCTCAGGAGCCGGCATGGGGCAGAGTCTTTCAAATGAGCTTCTTCGACAAGGCAAAGGCCGCCGCCCAGAAGGCCGTGCACGACCACGACGACAAGATCCGCACCGCGACCGAGAAGACCGGCAAGGTCATCGACGAGAAGACCGGCGGCAAGCACCACGACAAGATCCACAAGGGCACGCAGAAGCTGCACGAGACCCTCGACAACGTCAAGCGCAAGGGCGACGGCACCCGCTGACCGTTTCGCCGGTGGGCTGAGGGGTACGCCGAGGACATGGCTACCGCAGACGAGCACACCAAGTCCGGGCCCGCGAACCACCAGGGCTCCGACCTCGACGCCCCCACCCCTCCGGGCGGTCCGCAGCGCCAGGACGCCCCCGACGGCTCGGTCGCACCGGGCGGCCCGGGCACCCCCGCGCAGCCCGGAGAGCCGAAGAAGGTGGACGAGCCGGAGGGCTCGGCCCCCCCGGCCGCCGAGCCGGAGCCGGAGCCTCAGGTGCAGCCGTCCAGCAGCCCCGACGGCCCCACCACCGTCCCCGCTCCCGCGACGCCGACCGGCGAGCCCGGTCCCGACGACCAGGTGGAGAACGCCCAGACCTCCCAGGGCGAGCCGTCCTCCTAGGTCCCGATCCACGACCACGACCGGGAGGTCGAGACGATGAGCGACATGGGTGAGATCCTCGGGACCCCGCCCGCGGGCGACGACAACCCCGAGGGGTTCGTCTCCAACGACCAGTCCGAGGACCGGGCCGGCACGGCCGCTGGCGCCTCGACGGACACGGGCCCGGCTCCGGACACCGAGGCTGACTCCGGCGAGGTCGACGAGGAGAGCCTCGACACGGGCGACACGGAGACCGGTCCGCAGGCCTGAGACCTCCCGGCCCCACCAGTAGGTTGCGGGCATGACCGAGAGCTTCGCCGTCGTGCCCGCCGCTTACGTCCTGTTCCTCCGCGACACCCCCTCGGGTGCCGCGGAGGTCCTGTTACAGCTGCGTGAGGGCACCGGCTACATGGACGGCTACTGGGCCACCGCGGCCGCGGGCCACGTCGAGCGGGGCGAGTCCGTCTTCGACGCCGCCGCTCGCGAGGTCACCGAGGAGCTCGGGGTCACCGGGGTGCACCTCGCCCCGCTGTGCGCCATGCACCGCACCGGAGCCACCGGCGACCCGGTGGACGAGCGGGTCGACTACTTCCTCCGGGCCGACGCGTGGACCGGCGAGCCGGTGATCCAGGAGCCCGACAAGTGCGCGGACCTGAAGTGGTTCCCGCTGCACGACCTGCCCGACCCCGTCGTACCGCACGAGCTGGTGGTGCTCGAGGCGCTCCGCGCGGGCGCCGTACCGCCGATCCTCGACCACGGGTTCTGACCCGGGGCCACGACCCGGATGGTCAGCGCGTCAGAGCGCGCAGCCGCCGGTGCTCTCCGGCAGCGGTGCGGGCGCGCCGACCGTCGGCAGCCCCAGCATCACCTCGGGGCCACGGTCGGGGGCGAAGGTGCGCAGCTCCCAGGCGTCGCCGGCCCGGGTACGGCGCACCGAGCGCACCGGCGCGTCCGACACGAGGTGGTGCGGTGCGGCGTAGGTGACCTCGACCCCGACCATGTCGCCGGGGCGTACGTCGACCGGCCGGCCCGCCTCGTCGACGGCCGTGAAGTGCACCAGCCGGTTGTCGCGGGCGCGGCCGCTGAGCCGGTGGGTGGCGGCGTCCTTGCGCCCCTCCCCCTCGGCCACGAGCAGCTCGAGGGTGCTGCCGACCAGCCGCTTGTTCTCGTCCCAGGCGATGTCGTTGACCAGCGCGACCAGCCGCTCGTAGCGGTCCTGGACCACGTCGCGGGGCACCTGCTCCTCGAGCACCGCGGCGGGCGTGCCGGGGCGCTTGGAGTACTGGAAGGTGAACGCGCCGGAGAACCGGGCCCGCTCGACCACCTTCATCGTCTCGAGGAAGTCCTCCTCGGTCTCGCCGGGGAAGCCGACGATGATGTCGGTGGTGATCGCGGCCTCGGGCATCGCGGCGCGGACCCGCTCGATGATGCCGAGGTACTTCTCCTGGCGGTAGGAGCGGCGCATGTCCTTGAGCACCTTGTCCGAGCCGGACTGCAGCGGCATGTGCAGCTGCGGCATCACGTTCGGGGTCTCGGCCATCGCCGCGATCACGTCGTCGGTGAAGTCCTTGGGGTGCGGGCTGGTGAACCGCACCCGCTCGAGGCCCTCGATCTCACCGCAGGCGCGGAGCAGCTTGCCGAAGGCGAGGCGGTCGCCGAACTCGACGCCGTAGGAGTTCACGTTCTGCCCCAGCAGGGTCACCTCGGTGACGCCCTCGGCGACCAGCGCCTCGATCTCGGCGAGGATCTCGCCGGGCCGGCGGTCCTTCTCCTTGCCGCGGAGCGCGGGGACGATGCAGAACGTGCAGGTGTTGTTGCAGCCCACCGAGATCGACACCCAGGCGGCGTACGCCGACTCGCGCTTGGTGGGCAGCGTGGAGGGGAACACCTCGAGCGACTCGAGGATCTCGACCTGGGCCTCCTCCTGCACCCTGGCCCGCTCGAGCAGCACCGGCAGCGAGCCGATGTTGTGCGTGCCGAACACCACGTCCACCCAGGGCGCGCGGCGGGTGATCTCGCCGCGGTCCTTCTGCGCGAGGCAGCCGCCCACGGCGATCTGCATGCCGGGGTTGGCCGCCTTGACCGGAGCCAGGTGGCCGAGGTTGCCGTAGAGCTTGTTGTCGGCGTTCTCCCGCACCGCGCACGTGTTGAAGACGACCACGTCGGCGTGGTCTGCGTGACCCTCGCCGGAGCCGTCGTACGCCACGAGGCCCGCGCCCTCGAGCAGGCCGGTGAGCCGCTCGGAGTCGTGGACGTTCATCTGGCACCCGTAGGTGCGGACCTCGTAGGTGCGGGGACGCCCGGGGGCGGCGGCGGAGGCGGCCGGGACAGCGGTGGGAAGGGTGGCAGACATAGCGGGTCAAGGGTACGGCGGCCGATGCCGCATCCGGAAACCCCGGGAGGCTCAGCAGGCCTTGACCCAGGAGCACTCCACGCCCTCGGGGCCGTAGTCGGTGCTGCGCCGCAGCTCCCGGGCGCCCGGCTGGCGGGCCGTCTCGTCGCCGGACTCGCTCCACGACGCCAGCGTCACGCCGAGCGCGTCCTCCAGGCTGCGCGGCGAGGTCAGGTAGTTGTTCGAGATCATCGAGAACACCAGCTCGCGGCCGTCCGCGTTCGTGACGTAGCCCGACAGGGCGGTGACGCCGGTCAGCGACCCGGTCTTGCCGTGCAGGTTGTTCGCCGCAGCGGTGTTGCGCATCCGGCTGCGCAGCGTGCCGCCGGTGAACCGGTCGGGGTTGCCGGCGATCGGCAGGGCGTCGTACCAGGTGTCGAACCACGGCTCGTCGCGCACCGCGACCAGCAGGTCGGTCATGTCCTGGGCGCGCACCAGGTTCATCCGGGAGAGGCCCGACCCGTCGACGAGCCGGGTGCCGCCCGCGTCGACGCCCTCCGCGGTGAGGTAGGAGCGGACCGCGGCCAGGCCGGCCGCCCAGGTGCCGCTGCCCGTGGTCTCCGCGCCGAGCGCCTTGACCAGCACCTCCGCGTGCATGTTGTTGGAGAGCTTCATGTACGGCGTCAGCAGCTCGCCCACGGTCATCGACTCGTGGCTGGCCAGCACCAGCCCGCCCTCCGGCGCGGTCCCTTCGCGCACGCCGCCGAGGAGCTTGATCCCCTCGGCGTCGAGGGCGCGGGCGAACACGTCCGCGGCGTAGGCGGTCGGGTCCTGCACGGTGACCCACTCGGTGTCGGTGGCGGCACCGAGCGGGACGCTGCCGGTCACCAGGACCGTGTCGGAGGCGTGCTGACGCTCCACCGAGAGCGTGTTCGCGGTGCCCGCGGCGCCGGTCGTGGCCCGGTTGACGATGTCGAGGGCGCCGGTGGCCGGCTGGGTGGACACCGTGACGGCGCTGCCGACGGACGCACCGGGCGAGGTCCGCACGATCACCGTGCCGGAGTCGTAGTCGGTGTCCGGCGCGACGGTGAGCGCCGAGGTCACCGCGCTGTAGTAGTACGGCTCGTCGTCCCACGACCAGCCGGTGCCCAGCGGCACGTCGTCGAAGTAGGAGTCGTCGGCCACCAGGTCGCCCAGCACCTTGGTGACGCCCACCGCACGCAGGTCCACCGCCAGCGCGCGGTAGTCCGCGGCCAGCGTCGTGGGGTCTCCCCCGCCGCGCAGGTAGAGGTCGGAGCGGACCTTGCCGTCGCTCACCGGGCCGGAGGCGAGGACGTCGGTGGCGAACCGGAAGTCCTCGCCGAGCCCGTCGACGGCGGCGGCCGAGGAGAGCAGCTTGGCGTTCGAGGCGGGCAGCATCCGGAGGTCGGCGTCGCGCGCGTAGACCACCTCGCCGGTGCGCGCGTCCCGGACCTGGACCGCCACCTGCGAGCCGACGAGCCTCGGGTCGCCGAGCAGCGTGTCGATCGCGGCGGTCAGCGCCGGGTCGGAAGCCTCGGCGGTGTGCACGAGGCCGGCGACCGGGCCCGTCACGGCCCCGCCGACGTGGCCCGCGACGACCGTGGCGCCGAGCGCCGCAAGGCTGACGAGCGTGCTGGAGATCCTGGGCATGTGCGTCCCCCTCAGAGCGGTGACCGGAATATCCGGACAACGGTGAGTCTGCCTGGGTCAGCCGGTCTGGTCCGCCCGCTTCGGCTGCAGGTTTACGCACTGCGCAACCGTGCAGCGCGCCTCTGCCCCGAGGCCGGGGATCGCGGCGGCACACGAGCAGGCAGAGCAGAGCCTCGCGCCCACCCGGAGCCGGGCGGACGCGAGGCGAAGGTCGTGCGGTGAGCCGGTAGAGCTAGGCGGCTGCTCGGGTCACTCCGAGCCCGACTCCGACCCGGTGCTCTGCGGGGTGGCTGCCTGCGACGTGCTCCTCGCAGCCCCCTTCTTGGCAGGTGCCTTCTTGGCAGGTGCCTTCCTGGTGCCGGCCTTCTTGGCGGGGGTCTTGGCGGGGGTCTTGGCGGGGGTCTTGGCGGCGGGCGCCTTCTTCGTGACCGTCGTGGTGGCCGCCGTCTTCGCGGTCGTGCTCCTGGCCGCCTGGGTCTTCTTGGCGCCTTCGGAGGAGCCGCTCCCCTCGTTCGACGAGCTTCCGCCTTCGGTGCTCACGGGTGCGGAGGTTGCGCTGCCGGAGGGCTCGCCCTGCTCCGCGGGCTTCGAGCCGGGCAGCCTGTCGCCGGGCGTACCGGACGGCCGCGGGGCCGAAGTCTCCTCCGCCGGCTCTGCGGCGGGTGCCGACGTCGCCGGCGCCTTCTTGGCGGGGGCCTTCTTGGCGGCGGTCTTGGTGGCAGGCGCCTTCTTCGCGGTCGCCGCCTTCTTGGCCGCGGTCTTGGTGGCGGGGGCCTTCTTCGTGGTCGCCGCCTTCTTCGCCGCGGCCTTGGTGGCCGGGGTGGTGGCCGGCGTGGCCGCGGTCTTCTCCGGACTCTCCGCGACCGCCGCCTCGACGACCTCGGCCACCTCGGTGGGGCTCGCAGTCGGTGCGGGCGCCGCCTTCGCGGAGGCCTCGGCGGGGGCCGCGGCGGCCTTCTTCGTGGTCGCCGCCTTCTTCGTGGTCGCTGCCTTCTTCGCCGCGGTCTTCTTCGCCGCTGCCTTCTGGGAGGCCGCGGTCTTCTTCGCCGCGGTCTTCTTCGCCGCCGGCTTGCCGGCCGTCTTCGACGCGACCTTGGTGGCGGACTTCGTGGCGCCCTTCGTCGTGGGGGTCTTCGTCGCCGGCGTCTTGACCGGCGTAGGCGGGTGACCGGCCTCGTTGCCACCGGGGACCGCGCGCAGCGTGGGAGGCGAGACCGGCTGCTCGACACCGGCGGACCCCGCGGGCGTGGGCGTCCCGGTGGGCTCCGAGGACTTGCGGCCGGTCGCGCGACCGACGACCGCGCCCGCCGTACCGGCCGCCTTCGACACCGCCGCACGCCCCACGTGCTCGGCCACCGTCCGGCCCATGGCGGCGGTGCCCTTCGCCTGCTCGACCACCTTGCCGGCGGCCGCCTTGGGGTCCTTGATGGTGCTCAGTGCGGTCTCGGCGAGCTTGCCCACCGGGTTCTTCGGAGCCACGTGATTCCCTTTCGTCGGTGACGACAGCCGTTCCCGACTTAACCACATTGAAACGGTGCAGGGACCCCCACGTATAGGTAGTCGGGCGCCTTACTCGATACCGTGCTGCCATGACAGCCCCTGCGGAAGCCTCATCGGCGGCGCGCTCGAACGGCCCTCTGGTCGAGCTCGACCACGTGAACAAATGGTTCGGAGACCTGCACGTCCTCCAGGACATCAACCTGTCGATCAAGCAGGGCGAGGTCGTGGTGGTGATCGGCCCGTCCGGTTCGGGCAAGTCGACGCTGTGTCGCGCGATCAACCGTCTCGAGACCATCAACGACGGCCACATCAGCCTCGACGGCCAGCCCCTCCCCGAGGAGGGCAAGCAGCTCGCCCAGCTGCGGGCCGAGGTCGGCATGGTGTTCCAGTCCTTCAACCTCTTCGCGCACAAGACGATCCTCGAGAACGTCACGCTGGGCCCGATCCGGGTTCGCAAGCAGAAGAAGGAGGACGCCGAGCGCCGCGCCAAGGAGTTGCTCGACCGGGTCGGGGTGGGCCAGCAGGCCAACAAGTACCCCGCCCAGCTCTCCGGCGGTCAGCAGCAGCGGGTGGCCATCGCCCGTGCGCTGGCCATGGATCCCAAGGTGATGCTCTTCGACGAGCCCACGTCCGCGCTCGACCCGGAGATGATCAAGGAGGTCCTCGACGTCATGGTCGACCTCGCCGAGCGGGGCATGACGATGGTCGTGGTCACCCACGAGATGGGCTTCGCCCGTACGGCGGCCAACCGGGTCGTCTTCATGGCCGAGGGCCAGATCGTCGAGGAGAACACCCCCGAGGAGTTCTTCACCAACCCGCAGTCGGATCGCGCCAAGGACTTCCTCGGCAAGATCCTCAAGCACTGAGCTGTGCCCTCACCCGGGGCCTGTCCCGGGCGGGGAAGGAGCACTCGGTCGGGTGACAACGATGCGCCCGACCAGAACGAGGAAAAAGGGGAAACCATGCGTTTCAAGAGAACCAAGGCACTCCTGGTCGCGGCCGGGCTGACGCTCGCCGTGGCGGCGTGCGGCGAGGCGGGCACCGGCGGGTCGGAGAGCGTCGACGTCGAGGTCACCGAGAACGCCGCCGAGAACTTCGAGGACGGCACCCGGATGAAGGAGCTCGCCGAGAGCGGCGAGATCACCATCGGCGTGAAGTACGACCAGCCCGGGATCGGCTTCAAGAGCGCCGCCTCCGACACCCCCGAGGGCATCGACCCGGAGATGGGCAAGATCCTCGCGGCGTCGCTCGGCATCGCGCCCGAGGACATCACGTGGAAGGAGACCATCTCCGACAACCGTGAGCCGTTCCTCCAGAGCGGTGAGGTCGACCTCGTCATCGCGTCGTACTCGATCACCGACGAGCGTCGCCAGATCGTCGGCCAGGCCGGCCCGTACTACGTGACGGGTCAGCAGCTCCTGGTGAAGAAGGGCTCGGACATCAAGAGCGTCGACGACATCAAGGGCCAGGAGGTCTGCTCCGTCACCGGCTCGACGTCGCTGGACAACGTCGAGGCCAAGGGCGCGAACCCCCGCGGCTTCGACACCTACTCCGAGTGCCGCGACCAGGTGCTCAACGGCACCGTCGAGGCGATGACCACCGACGGCGCGATCCTGCTCGGCTACGCCGCGGAGGACCCCGAGGAGCTCGAGGTCGTCGGTGAGCCCTTCTCCGAGGAGCGCTACGGCGTCGGCTACAGCAAGGACTACCCGGAGATGTGCCAGTGGATCAGCGACACCCTCCAGGAGTCCTACGACAACGGCAAGTGGGCGGAGGCCTTCGAGGCGACGCTCGGCAAGTCGGGAGTCGAGACCCCGGAGCCGCCGGCCCTGGACCCGTGCAAGGCCTGACCCTGCACGACCATCCGTAATGCAGACGGGGGGCGGCCCGTTTTCGGGCCGCCCCTTCGCACGACCCAACCTCACCAGTCGAAAAGAGAGGCGGTGAACCACCGTGGATGACGTGTTCTCGAACTTCGACCTCGTGCTGAAGGCCTTCGCGCTCACGATCGAGCTGCTCGTGGTCTCAGCTCTGACCTCGCTCGTCCTCGGCACCCTGCTCGCCGCCTTCCGCGTAGGCCCGATCTCGGTGCTGGCCAAGGCCGGCACGCTGTACGTCAACCTCGTCAGGAACACCCCGCTCCTGATGATCTTCATCTTCGTGTTCATCGCGATGCCCGAGCTCGAGCTGAACATCGAGAACTTCTTCGTCAAGGGCTGCCTGGCGCTCACCGTCTACACGTCGGCGTTCGTCTGCGAGGCGATCCGGTCGGGGATCAACTCCGTGTCGCTCGGACAGGCCGAGGCCTCCCGGGCCGTCGGGTTCACGTTCGTGCAGTCCATGCGGCACGTCATCCTGCCGCAGGCCCTGCGCGCCGTCGTACCGCCGCTGGCCAGCGTGCTCATCGCCCTCGCGAAGAACACCTCCGTCGCGGCGGCGTTCGGCCTGCTCGAGGCCACCGCGCGGATGCGGTACTTCACCAACAACAACGCCGACGCCCGGCCGGAGATCTTCATCACCTTCGCGATCGGCTACATCATCATCGTCGAGGTGCTGTCCGCCGGCGCCATCGGCCTCGAGCGTCGCTGGAAGGTGGCCCGATGAGCAGCGTCCTCTTCGACAACCCCGGTCCCCGCACCAGGGCCCGGCACAAGGTCTACAGCGCTGCCGCCGCGGTCGCGCTCGTCCTCGTGGTCGCCGGGTTGGTGTGGCTGATGTACGTCAACGGCCAGTTCGCCTACGAGCTGTGGGAGCCGTTCCTGACGCCGGCGTACATCGAGGTGATGCTGGTCGACGGGCTGCTCAAGACCCTCCAGATGGCGTTCTTCTCGGTCATCTTCGCGCTGGGCCTCGGGCTGGTCCTCGGCGTGGCGAAGATGTCGGACCACGCCTGGGTCCGCTGGCCGAGCTGGGGGATCGTGGAGTTCTTCCGCGCGGTGCCGCTGCTGCTGCTGATCATCTTCATCTTCTTCACGTTCGGCACCGGGGGCGGCATCGGCTCGTTCTGGTCGGTCGTCCTCGGCCTCACGCTCTACAACGGCGCGGTGCTCGCCGAGGTCTTCCGGGCCGGCGTCAACGCCGTGCCGCACGGCCAGGCCGAGGCGGCCTACGCGATCGGCATGCGCAAGAGCCAGGTGATGAACGTGGTTCTCCTGCCGCAGGCGGTGAAGATCATGCTGCCGGCCATCATCAGCCAGATGGTGGTGGCGTTGAAGGACACCAGCCTCGGGTTCTACATCCTCGCGCCCGGCCTCACCGCCGTCGGCAAGCTGATCTACACCGAGTTCCGCAACCCGCTCCCCACCGCGATCGTGGTCACGTCGCTGTACGTCGCGGCCAACCTGGTGCTCAGCCTCATCGCGACCCGGGTCCAGCGCCGGCTGGTCGGGGAGCAGAAGGCCCTCGAGGCGCCCGACATGGCGGCCGGCAGCGCAGTCTGACCTGGGTCAGTCCGCCCTGGCCGGCTTCTCGGTAACCCAGAGCCGGATCACGCCCTCGACCACGACGACCCCGTCCTCCCGCACCGCGCGCACGCGCACCGGGAGGTCGGGGTCGTCGCCATTCCAGGCGTCGGGGTCGGTCTCGGCGATGCAGGTGATGTCCGTGGTGGCCTTCGCGGTGTACCGCACGTCCATCCCCTTGGGGATCCAGCGCTTGTGCGCGGGGACGCTCGCCTCGGCCAGCGAGCCCATCGCGGCCTCGAGGCCGTTGCAGATCGCGATCACGTGCACGGTCCCGAGGTGGTTCTGCACCCCGCGACGCTTGCCGATCCGGAGCTCGGCGTAGTTTGGCCGCAGCTCGACGAACCGCGGCCGCACCGTCGCGAAGTACGGCGCCTTGCGGGAGAACAGCTCGGAGAAGATGCGCTTGCCGGCCGGAAGCCGGGTGACCTGCTGGTAGAGGTCCATCACGTTCGCCATGGGCGCAGATATTACCCGCAGGTAACTTCTCAGTGCCAGCCGAGTACCCGCCGGACCTCGAGGGAGCACCCCACCACGGTGTCGACCCGCCCGTCGCGCTGCGGCTCGTCGAACCACAGGCCGCGCGCGAACCCGAGCTTGTCGAGCATGCGCAGGGACGCCGCGTTGCGGTGGTCGGGTGCGGCGAAGAACTCCCCCGCCTCCGGGTAACCGCTGCGCACGACGTCGCGCAGGTACACCCACAGGGCTCTCGTCCCGATGCCGCGGCCGACGAACGCCGGGGCGCCGATCGCGTAGTCGAGGCCGACGGCGTCGGGGCTGCCGGTGAGCAGCGCGTAGTCGGGGTGGTCGCCGATCCGGTAGTCCTGGACCCACCCGACCGAGCGCCCGTTGACCTCGAGCACCCAGAGCCGGGTCGGGTCGGTGCCGTCGATCCGGGCGCCGTACCTGCGTTCGGCCGCCGCCACGTCGCCGGTGTCGCCGTCCCACCAGCGCGACACGTGCGGCTCGGCCTGCCAGGCGACCATCGCGGGCAGGTCGGCCCGGGTCATCCTCCGGAAGCCGATGTGGGTGTCCCGGTCGCAGCCGAAGAGCTTGACTCCCCCGGACAGGTCGAGCGCGTCGGGTACGTCGGCGGGGTGGCCGCATTCGGCGAGCAGACGCGTCGCGGCGCCGTACCAGCTCTCGCCCGGCCCGGTCTCGCCGTCGAGCAGCGACCCGTCGCCGGCACGGACCCGGACAGGGACCGGCTGCCGGTGGGTCAACGGGCGACCTCGGTGGCCCTCGACTCCCGGATCACGGTGACCTTGATCTGACCGGGGTAGGTCAGCTCCTCCTCGAACTGCTTGGCGATGTCGCGGGCGAGCACCTGGGCGGCGATGTCGTCGACGACGTCGGGCAGCACCATGACGCGCACGTCGCGGCCGGCCTGCATCGCGAAGACCTTCTCCACCCCCGGCTTGCCGAGCGCGATCTCCTCGAGCCGGTGCAGCCGCTCGACGTAGGCCTCGAGCGACTCGCGCCGTGCGCCGGGGCGTCCGCCGCTGATCGCGTCGGCGGCCTGGGTGATCACGGCCTCGACGGTGCGCGGCTCGACCTCGTTGTGGTGGGCCTCGATCGCGTGGACGATGTCCTCGGACTCGCCGTGGGTGCGCGCGAGCTCGGCGCCGACGATCGCGTGCGAGCCCTCGACCTCGTGGGTCAGCGCCTTGCCGATGTCGTGCAGGAACGCGCCGCGCACGCAGGTCGTCCGGTCGAGGCCGAGCTCGTCGGCGAGCAGGCCCGCGGCGTGGCCGGACTCGACGAGGTGCTTGAGGACGTTCTGGCCGTACGACGTGCGGTACTTGAGCTTGCCGAGCGTGGCGACCAGCTCGGGGTGCAGGTCGGTGATCCCCATCTCGAACGCCGCGTCCTCGCCCGCCCGGACGCAGAGGCGCTGCACCTCCAGGCAGGAGCGCTCGTGCACCTCCTCGATCCGCGTGGGGTGGATCCGGCCGTCGGCGACGAGCTCCTCGAGCGTCAGCCTCGCCATCTCCCGGCGGACCGGGTCGAAGCAGCTGAGCAGCACCGCCTCGGGGGTGTCGTCGATGATCAGGTTGACCCCGGTGATCTGCTCGAAGGAGCGGATGTTGCGGCCCTCGCGGCCGATGATGCGGCCCTTCATGTCGTCGCCGGGAAGGTGCACGATGGAGACCACCGACTCGCTCGTCTGCTCCGAGGCGAGCCGCTGGATCACGGTCGCCAGCACCCGCTTGGCGCGCTCGTCGGCCTCCTCCTGGGCGTGCTTCTCGATGTCGCGGGCCAGGATCGCGGCCGTGCGCTTGGCGTCGGCCTCGATGCTCTCCACGAGCTGCCGCCGCGCATCCTCCGCGGTCAGCCCCGCGAGGCGCTCGAGGGTGAGCCGGCGCTCCTCCTCGATGTCGAGCAGCTCCGCTCGGCGCGTCTCGAGGTCGGTGTCGACCGCGGCGAGCTCGGCGACCCGATCCTCGAGGTGGCGCAGGTCCGCGTCGAGGCGGTCCTCGCGCTCGGAGAGGCGGTGCTCGCGGCGCTCGATGTCCTGGCGTTGCTCCTGGAGGTCCCGGTGCAGGTCGTGCTCCCGCTTGGACGCCCGCTGGCGGCCGAGGAGGACGACACCGAAGCCGACGGCGGCGATGACCACCACCACGGCGAGGACGGCGAGGAGAAGCTCCGTGACGTCGAGGCCGAGCACCATCGGGCTGGTCTCGGCGGCCTGGTGCACCGGTACTGCCAGTCGGTTCATTGCCAGGCTCCTGTCGCTATGGACGCGAGGACCGGGTCAGGTGGGCTCGAAGCGGACGCGGGTACGCCAGGACAGGCGACGGTCCGCCGCTCCTTCACCGTCATTCGATCAGTCGCGCATGTCCGGCTTGCGCCGGTTCAATGTCTTCTCAGGCCCGATCGCTCGGGTTTCGGGGTTCTCATTTCGAGGCTAGGTCGCGGACCTGGGCCGGTCAAGGAAAGGCGGCCCCGCGCCAGACAGTCGCTGCGAACCCCGGGCTAGTCCAGGCCGTGGAGCCCGTCGAGCTCGTCGGGGTCGTCGGCGCCGTGCTGGGCGGCGTCGAGCTCCTCGCGCACCACCTGCATCGCCACACCGGCGCCGTACCCCTTGCGGGCCAGCATCCCCGTCAGCCGCCGCATCGCGGTGGTGCGGTCCACCCTCTGCACCGACCGCAGCTTGCGTCGGACCAGGACCCGCGCCGAGGCGACCTCGTCGTCGGGGTCCACCTCGTCGAGCGCCTCCCGCGCGACCTCGTCGTCGATCCCCTTGCGGCGCAGCTCCTGGGCCAGCGCACGGCGGGCCAGCCCCTTGCCGGACTGCCGGGACTGCACCCAGGCCCGGGCGAACGCCGCGTCGTCGACCAGGCCGACCTCCTCGAACCGGGTCAGCAGCCGTTCGGAGACCTCGTCGGGCACGCCCTTGCGGGCCAGCTTGGTGGCCAGCTCCGAGCGACTGCGTGCCTGGCCGGTGAGCTGGTCGAGCAGGATCTTGCGGGCCACCTCCTCGTCGTCGGCGGCGGGACCGAGCCGGACCGGGTCCGCCGGCGGGGGCGGCGCGGCGTCGAGCCACGCGTCGACCCCGCGCCGCAGGTCGTCGGTCCCCGGCGCCTCGCCGTCCGGGCGCGCAGAACCGCCCGCCCGGACCCCTGGGAGGCGGGGTCCGGACGGGCGGTCGTCTGGATGTGCGGCCACGGACCGCTCAGAAGTCGATGTTCGTGGGCTCGGCCGGTGCCGCCTCAGCGTCCACCTGCGGCCCCACACCGAGCTTCTCGAGGATCCGCTTCTCGAGCTCGTTGGCCAGGTCCGGGTTGTCGCGCAGGAAGTTGCGCGAGTTCTCCTTGCCCTGACCGAGCTGGTCGCCCTCATAGGTGTACCAGGCTCCCGCCTTGCGCACGAGCCCCGCCTCGACGCCGACGTCGATCAGTCCGCCCTCACGGCTGATCCCCTGGCCGTACATGATGTCGAACTCGGCCTGCTTGAACGGCGGGGCGACCTTGTTCTTGACCACCTTGACGCGGGTCCGGTTGCCGACCATCTCCTGGCCGTCCTTCAGCGTCTCGATCCGGCGCACGTCGAGGCGCACCGAGGAGTAGAACTTCAGCGCGCGACCACCGGTCGTGGTCTCGGGCGAGCCGAACATCACGCCGATCTTCTCGCGCAGCTGGTTGATGAAGATCGCGGTGGTGCCGGCGCCGTTCAGCGCACCGGTCATCTTCCGCAGCGCCTGGCTCATCAGGCGGGCCTGGAGGCCCACGTGGCTGTCGCCCATCTCGCCCTCGATCTCGGCGCGCGGCACGAGCGCTGCCACCGAGTCGATCACGATCAGGTCCAGCGCGCCGGAACGGATCAGCATGTCGGCGATCTCCAGCGCCTGCTCGCCGGAGTCCGGCTGCGAGACGAGGAGCGCGTCGGTGTCGACGCCGAGGGCCTTGGCGTACTCCGGGTCGAGAGCGTGCTCGGCGTCGATGAACGCCACGATCCCCCCGGACTTCTGCGCGTTGGCCACCGCGTGCAGGGCGACCGTGGTCTTACCGGAGGACTCCGGACCGTAGATCTCCACCACGCGCCCGCGGGGCAGGCCGCCGAGGCCCAGCGCCACGTCGAGGGCGATCGCTCCGGTCGGGATGACCTCGAGCGGGGCACGCGTCTCGTCGCCGAGGCGCATGACCGAGCCCTTGCCGAACTGACGTTCGATGTTCGCGAGCGCGGCGTCCAGCGCCTTGTCGCGGTCTCCACCAGCCATTGAAGTAATCCGTCCGTCTGTCCGCCTGTTCGCGGAACCTGAAGTCTTTCTCATCGACGCAGACACTAGAGCGGACCTCCGACAGTTCGAGTTTCAAGACCTCATCTGTGGATGTCGACCCCACGCGTCTTGGTTGTGGACCCACACTAACCCGAACAGGTGTTCGACCCGAGCCCCGACACCCCGCGTGTCGCGGCGGGGCCCCGGAGACTTCCTCCGGGGTCAGAGCGCGAGCGGCTCACCGTCGTCGGACAGCGGCCCGCCGGTGGTCCGCCGGGCGAACTCCGCCGCGGTCGCCACCCCGGTGACCAGCAGCGCCGCGAACACGTTCAGGGCCGCGTAGCCGAACGCCCCCATCACGAGGCCGGCCAGCGCACCCGCGGCCGCCGCCACCAGCCCCATCACCAGGTCCGCCGCGCCCTGCACGTCGGTGCGCGCGTCGAGCGGCGCGGACTCCGACAGCAGCGTCGAGGCCGCGACGGTGCAGAACGACCAGCCGAGGCCGAGCAGGAACAGCCCTGCCCCGATCCCCCACGACGCGCCGGCGGGCGCCGTACCGGAGAGCAGCAGGGACGCGAACAGGACGCCGGCGCCGGCCGTCAGCACCGGCGGGCGGCCGAACCGGTCCGCCGCCCAGCCCACGACCGGCGCGAACGCGAACATGCCCAGCACGTGCGCGCTGATCACCACGCCGATGATCTCCAGGGTGGCACCCCCGTGGTGCATGTGCAGCGGGGTCATCACCATCACCGCGATCATCACCGCGTGCGCCAGCGCGAGCGCGGCCGCGCCGGCGGCCACCCCGGTGCGCGTGCGCGCCACCTCCCGTACCCGGGACCACTTCGTCGACGTGGGGGCGACGTACCCGCCTCGGGCGGCGACCGCGGCCTCGCGGGCCACGAGCAGCGGGTCCGGCCGGAGGAAGACCGCGATGACGATCGCGGAGGCGACCATCCCGACCACGCCGAACACGAACGGCCCGGTCAGCGCGGGCAGTCCTACCGCCCGCGCGGCCCGGCCGGCCACCCCGGTCAGGTTCGGGCCGGCTACCGCTCCGATGGTGGTGGCCCAGACCACGACGGCCAGCGACCGGGCACGGCGGCCGGGCGCGGCGAGGTCGGTGGCGGCGTACCGCGACTGGTTGTTCGCGGCCGTGGTCGAGCCGAGCAGGGTGGCGCCCACGAGCAGCAGCGGGAACGACCGGATCACCCCGGCGAGCACGCACAGCGTCCCACCGGCGGCGCCGAGGACGTACCCGACGAAGAGCCCGGGACGGCGTCCGCGGCGCCCCATCAGGTGGGCGAGCAGGAACGACGCGAGCGCCGCGCCGAGCACCTGCATCGTCTGCACCAGGCCCGCGAGCTCCTCCGAGCCGGAGATCTCCTCGGCCAGGATCGCTGCGACGGCGATGCCGACGGTGATCCCGAGGCCGCCGAGGGCCTGGGTCACGACCAGGGTCCAGATCGTGCGGCGCTGCACCTGGGCGATGCGGTGGTCCGGCCAGCGCACGCCGCCCACGACCCCACGGGCGAAGCCGGAGGCGCTGTCGCCGACCCAGCCGGCCACCCGCCGTCCCGCGCCGCTCCCCGGCGGCCCCTCCGAGGGGCCCACTCAGCGCTCGCTCGGCGGGAGGCCCAGGGTCTCCCAGACGGCGCGCCACACGTTCTTGGGGCTCTCCCCCGCGTCCAGCGCCTGCACGACGGTGCGGCCGCCGAGCCCGGCGATCACGTGCTCCCGCGACCAGACCGGGGCGTAGGCCGGGCCCAGCGCGGACTCCATGCGCGCCCAGAACTCGGTGTGCCGCACGACAGCTACCTCTCCCTCGGGGTCCGATCGGCCGGGGCGTCCACCGCCCACGGCCTCCGCGCACTCATGACGCTCATCCTCACGACGGGGTCGAGCGTACGTCGTACAGGTGGTGGGAGACGTCGTGCAGGTGGTAGCGCCCAAGCGTCTCCACGGTGAAGACCGACCCGTTGCTCCGGCGGCCGCGGCGGTGCCACTGCTCGCCGTGGACGGTGGCGTAGCGGCCCGCGGTCTGCCCGGCAGCCTCGATCAGCTCGATCTCGACGGTGGCGGGGTCCTGGGAGCCGTAGTCGTCGGCGACCGCGGTGGCGTCCTGGTCCCAGTTCTCGAAGGTCGGGTCGTCGTCGCTGAGCAGCAGCCACAGCCGGGAGTCGAAGATGCGGTGCACGTCGCGCACGTGGCAGGCGTACTCCAGCGTCGACCACACCGTGGGCGCCGGCCGCACCGCGACGTCCTCGTCGGCCAGCGCCTCGGACCAGCCGTGGGTGTTCTCGCGGATCAGGTCCGGGATCTGCTCGACGGGGAACCCGTTGGCGTCGAAACCGCACTCGTGGCAGGGGCGCTCGAGCACCCAGGTCCAGTCCTTGGTGTCCGGCTCGATGATCATGGCCTCAGTGTGCCTGAGACAATGGCGTCCATGCCCGCGCCTTTCGTCATCCGACCGGCCGTCGAAGAGGACCTCGCCGACATCGCGGCGATCTACGAGCACGAGATCGCGAACAGCATCGCCACCTTCGATCTGGAGCCTCCCGACCCGTCGTACTGGCACGAGAAGCTCGCGGGCGACCACCCCGGCGACCACCTGCTGGTCGCGGTCGACGAGGACGGCGACGTGGTCGGCTACGCCTACTCGTGGTCCTACCGGCCCCGCCCGGCGTACAGCCTGACCCGGGAGACCTCGATCTACCTCGACCCGTCGGTGCGCGGCAAGGGCGTCGGCACGATGCTCTACCCCGCGCTGCTGGACACCATGGCCGCCTCCGGCGTGCACACCGCGGTGGCGCTGGTGGCGCTGCCGAACCCGGGCAGCATCAAGCTGCACGAGGCGTGCGGGTTCGTCGAGGTCGGCCGGATGCGGGAGGTCGGCTTCAAGTTCGACCAGTGGATCGACGTCGCCTGGTTCCAGAAGATGCTGAATCCGCCGGTGCACGCCGTCCCGCCCAGCTGATCTGGGGCGTCTGCGGCCGACTTCGGGCCGAACGGCCCTTCCCCCGGCCCCTGCGCGGTGTCACCAAGGAAGGTAGAGGTTGGGGATGCCTCGGCCAGGGTGGGGATGCCTTGGCGGAGGGGAGGGGTGATGGCACACGAGCACAGCGGCCCGGGCACCGTCGACGTCGACGGCAGTCCCGAGGTCGTGACCGGCCAGCACCCGTTGGCGATGGTGTACGGCGGCGGGGGCGTGTTCGGCATCGCCTACACCGCCGGGATCGCGGCCGGCCTGGCGGCGGCCGGCGTCCCCGTGGAGTCCGCCCCCGTGCTCGGCACCTCCGCCGGCGCGTGGACCGCCTCGGCGATGGCGCTGGGGCTGAGCTACGAGGACTTCCTGGACGTGAGGACGCCCAGCGTGCCCAACCTGCGACCGGGCGTGCTGGTGGAGATCGCCCGCGGCCTGTTCGGCGAGGCGACGCACCCGCTGGTCGCGGTCTCCGCGGTCTGCGTGCGCACCCGGCGCCGCCACATCCTCGACGGCGGGGTGTACCCGCTGGCCGACCTCGTCGCCGCGTCGTCCGCGGTGCCGGGGCTCCTGCCGCCGCACCGGATCGACGGACGGCTGTACGTCGACGGCGGCATGTGGTCCGCGACCTCGGTGGACGCCTCCGCCGACGCCGACCAGGTGATCGTGGTCGCCCCGATCGCGGGCGCCGTGCTGGGTCCGATGGGTCGCACCGCCGGCTACCTGCTCGAGCGGGAGCTCGGGCACTGGCGGCTCCGCCACCCCGACCGGCAGGTCACGATGATCCGGCCGAACCGCGAGATCGCGAGGCTCGCGGGGCACAACCCGCTCGGCCTGTTCGACGGCGCACGGGCGCGCGGGGTGTACCCGCTGGCCTTCGAGCAGGGGCTGCGCTGGGCCGAGCGGCTCGACGACCGGTCGGCTGCCTGACTTGCTCCGCGTGACCTCCGGCGGTCCGGTGCGGCCGGGGGCGTCGTCGGGGAGGCCCGGGGCGTCGTCGGGGTGTGGCGGCCTCAGGAGAGCAGCAGCCGGTGCAGCCGCCGCGAGACCAGCACCATCCCGACCGAGCCCATCGCCGCGAGGTAGACCACCGACACCGCGGAGCTCCACGAGAGCGCCCCGGTGGTGAGCTCGCGGCACAGCACCACGCCGCGGTACAGCGGGGTGACCTCGACCAGCCAGCGCAGCGCCCCGTCGAACGCGGTGACCGGGAAGAACGTCGCGGAGAACAGGAACATCGGGATGATCGCGAGCTGGACGTACTCGAAGTCCTGCCAGGACTTCATCCACGTGGTCAGCGCCATCCCGGCCCCGGCGAACGCGAACCCGATCAGCCAGGTCGCGGGCCAGGCCAGCACCGCCCACCAGGAGTCGACCAGCCCCATCGCGACCATCACCAGCAGGAACCCGAGCGCGTAGGCGCCGGAGCGGAGCAGGCACCACATCATCTCGCCGGTCGCGATGTTGACCGGCCGCATGGGCGTGGCGAGCACCCCGTCGTACAGCTTCTGGTAGCGGAGCTTGAAGAAGATGCCGAAGGTGGAGTCGAGGATGGAGCCGTTCATCGCGGAGGCGGCAAGCATGCCGGGCGCGACGAACGCGGCGTAGGTGACCATCTGCCCGTTGAGCTCGAAGCCCTCGACCAGCTGGCCGACGCCGACGCCGATCGAGAACAGGTAGAACACGGGCTCGAAGAAGCCGGTGGCGAAGATCCACCACGCCGAGCGGTAGGTGATGAAGTTGCGCACCAGCAACGCGCGGCCGCTCGGGCGGGCCGACGTACGGGCTTCGCCGGCGAGGGCGAGGTTCACCAGGGCCATCAGAGCGCCAGCCTCTTCGTGAGCCGGGACGCCGCGAACCACCAGCCGAGGACGGTCAGCGCACCCAGGTACGCCACGTGCACCAGGGCCAGCGGCAGGTCGACGGTGCCGAGCAGGAGCATCCGGGTCAGGTCGACGCCGTGCCACAACGGGGTCAGCCTCGCCAGCCACTCCAGCGTCGGGGGCAGGTTGCCGATCGGGAAAAAGGCGCCGGAGAACAGGAACTGCGGGATCACGACCAGCCGGTAGACGATCGCGAAACCGGACTCGTTCTTGAGGATCGCCGAGAACGCGAAGAACACGGTGGCGAACGCCAGCCCGATGAGGATCTGCGCGAGCCAGGCGAGCAGCAGGCCGCCGGGCGAGGCGAACACCCCGAAGGCGGCCAGCACGAGGAGGAACACCCCGCAGGCGGTGGCGACCCGGAAGGTGACGAAGAGCAGCTGCGCGGCGACGATGTCGCTCGGCCGCAGTGGCGTCGCGGTCATCGCGTAGTAGGTGCGGCTCCACTTGATCATGGCCATCACCGGCCACATCGTCTCGCCGGTGGCGGTCTGCATCGCGTGCGCGGCGACCAGCCCGGGGGCGACGAAGGCGAGGTAGGTCGTCGCGCCCTCCAGCGTGGACGGGTCCTGCTCGATGAACCCGCCGAGCAGCACGCCCATCGCGGTGACGTAGAGCAACGGCATCACGAACGAGCTGACCGCCGAGCCGCGCCAGGTGCGCTTGTAGACGGTGACCCAGTAGTCGAGCTGGCGGCCGACCAGGTCGAGCCGGCCGATCCGGCGCGGGGTGGTTGCAACGTCGCTCATCAGTCGACCAGCGTCCGCCCGGTGAGCCGGAGGAAGACGTCCTCCAGCGTGGAGCGGCGCACCAGGAACGCGACCGGGCTGAGCCCGCGCTCGTGCACCCGGGCCAGTGCCTCCTCGCCGTCGGAGGTGTAGAGCAGCAGCCGGTCGGGCAGCACCTCCACCCGCTCGGCGAGGTCGGCGACCTTCTCCGCGAGCGCGCCGTGCTCGCCCACCCCGAACCGGAGCTCGGCGACCTCGCGGGTGGAGTGCTCGCGGATCAGCTCCAGCGGCGACCCCTCCGCGACGATGCGGCCGGCGTCCATCACCACGAGCCGGTCGCAGAGCTGCTCGGCCTCGTCCATGTAGTGCGTGGTCAGCACCAGAGTCACGCCCTGCTGCTTGAGCCGGAACAGCCGGTCCCAGAGCAGGTGCCGCGCCTGCGGGTCGAGGCCGGTGGTCGGCTCGTCGAGCAGGAGCAGGTCGGGACGGTTGACCAGGGAGCGGGCGATGGTGAGCCGCCGCTTCATGCCGCCGGAGAGATCCTCGACCTTCGCCTTCGCCCGGTCGGCCAGCTGCACGAACGAGAGCAGCTCGTCGGCCCGCTCGGCGACCTCCTTGCGCGGGATGCCGAAGTAGCGGCCGTAGACCACCAGGTTGTCGCGGACGTTGAGCTCGTTGTCGAGCGTGTCCTCCTGCGGGCAGACGCCGATCCGGGAGCGGATCTCGGGACCCTGTGTCGCCGGGTCCATGCCGAGGACGCGCAGGTCGCCGCCGCTCGGCGGGGAGACCGCGGCGATCATCCGCATGGTCGAGGACTTGCCGGCGCCGTTCGGCCCGAGGAAGCCGAACGCCTCCCCCGGGCGGACGTCGACGTCGATGCCGCGCACCGCCTCGAAGTCGCCGTACGCCTTGCGGAGCTCACGCGCACGGACCATCAAGGCAGGTGCCTCGGCGGCGTGCTGACCGGTCTTCACGCCCGTGTCGGGCTGGGAGGGGGACACAGGAGACCACCCTAGGTCCGGGCACCGACAGTTTCAGCGGGTTTTCCGGACCGGCCCGGCCGGTGTCCGCTCGCGCGTGGAACTGTCGGTGCCGTAAGACAAGATGGAGCGGTGACCAGAGCAGACGGTACGACGGGCGAGGGCGGCGTGCTCGCGAGCTTCAGCGAGCCCACCCGCGCCTGGTTCGAGGCCGCCTTCGCCGCGCCGACCCCCGCCCAGCTCGGCGCGTGGGAGGCGATCTCCGCGCGGCGCAACGCGCTGGTCGTCGCCCCCACCGGCTCCGGCAAGACCCTCTCCGCGTTCCTCTGGTCGCTCGACCGGCTCGCCGCCGAGCCGGTCCCCGAGGAGCGGCTGCACCGCTGCCGGGTCCTCTACGTCTCCCCGCTCAAGGCGCTCGCGGTCGACGTCGAGCGCAACCTCCGAGCACCGCTGACCGGCATCCGGCACACCGCCGAGCGGCTCGGCAGCCCCGTCCCCGACCTCACCGTCGGGGTGCGGTCGGGCGACACCCCGGCGGCCGAGCGCCGACGGTTGGCGACCTCGCCGCCGGACATCCTGATCACCACCCCCGAGTCGCTGTTCCTGATGCTCACCTCGCAGGCCCGGGAGGCGCTGCGCGGGGTGGAGACGGTGATCCTCGACGAGGTGCACGCCGTGGCCGGCACCAAGCGCGGCGCCCACCTCGCGCTCAGTCTCGAGCGGCTCGACGCGCTCCTCGACCAGCCCGCCCAGCGGATCGGCCTCTCCGCGACCGTGCGCCCCGTCGAGGAGGTGGCCCGCTTCCTCGGCGGCTCCCAGCCGGTCGAGGTGGTGGCCCCCGGGTCCACCAAGGAGTGGGACCTCCAGGTGGTCGTCCCGGTCGAGGACATGACCGAGCTGGCCCTGGCCGCGCAGGCCGACTCGGAGGTCCCCGAGGGGTCCGCGGCCGGCTCCGCCGAGCGCAGAGCCTCGATCTGGCCGCACGTCGAGGAGCGCGTGGTCGACCTGATCGAGCAGCACCGGTCCACCATCGTCTTCGCGAACTCCCGCCGCCTCGCCGAGCGCCTCACCGCCCGGTTCAACGAGATCGCCGCCGAGCGTGCCGAAGCCGTGGCCGGGCTCGACGACCGGGGCCGGGACGGGTCGCCGCTGTCGCAGACCCCGACCCCCACCCAGCCGGGGCCGCCCGCCCAGCTGATGGCGCAGAGCGGCCAGTCGTACGGCGCCTCGCCCGTGATCGCCCGCGCCCACCACGGCTCGGTCTCCAAGGACCAGCGGGCGCTGATCGAGGACGACCTCAAGCGCGGCGTGCTGCCGTGCGTGGTGGCCACGAGCAGCCTCGAGCTCGGCATCGACATGGGCGCGGTCGACCTGGTGGTCCAGATCGAGTCCCCGCCCAGCGTCGCCTCCGCCCTGCAGCGCGTCGGCCGCGCGGGCCACCAGGTCGGCGAGGTGTCCCGCGGCGTGCTGTTCCCCAAGCACCGCAGCGACCTCGTGCACACCGCGGTGGCCGTGGAGCGGATGCGCACCGGGCACATCGAGTCGCTGCGGGTTCCGGCGAACCCGCTCGACGTGCTCGCCCAGCAGGTGGTCGCGGCCACCGCCACCGACGCGTGGGACGCCGACGACCTCTTCGACCTGGTCCGCCGGGCGGCGTCGTTCACGGGTCTGCCGCGGTCGGCGTTCGACGCCACCCTCGACCTGCTCTCGGGGCGCTACCCCAGCGACGAGTTCGCCGAGCTCCGCCCACGGATCGTGTGGGACCGCGTCACCGGCGCGCTCACGGCCCGGCCCGGGGCGCAGCGGCTGGCGGTGACCTCCGGGGGCACGATCCCGGACCGCGGCCTGTTCGGGGTGTTCCTGGTCGGCGAGAAGGCCAGCCGCGTCGGTGAGCTCGACGAGGAGATGGTCTACGAGTCCCGGGTCGGCGACGTGTTCGCGCTCGGTGCCACCAGCTGGCGGATCGAGGACATCACCCACGACCGGGTGCTGGTCTCCCCTGCCCCGGGACAGCCGGGCCGGCTGCCGTTCTGGAAGGGCGACCAGCTCGGCCGCCCCGCGGAGCTCGGGCGCGCGATCGGGGCGTTCACTCGGGAGCTGACCGCGCTCGGGCACGACGAGGCGGTGCAGCGCTGTCGCGACGCCGGCCTCGACCCGTGGGCCGCGGACAACCTCGTGGCGTTCCTCGACGAGCAGCGCGAGGCGACCACCACCCTGCCCAGCGACAAGACGATCCTGGTCGAGAAGTTCCGCGACGAGCTCGGCGACTGGCGGATCGTGATCCACTCGCCGTACGGCGCCCAGGTGCACGCGCCGTGGGCGCTCGCGATCGGCACCCGCCTGCGCGAGCGGTACGGCATCGACGCGCAGGCCCTCCCCGGCGACGACGGCATCGTGCTGCGGGTGCCCGAGACCGACCAGGAGCCGCCGGGCGCCGAGGTCGTGGTCTTCGAGCCCGACGAGATCGAGGACGTGGTCACCACCGAGGTCGGCGGCTCGGCGCTGTTCGCCTCCCGGTTCCGCGAGTGCGCGGCGCGGGCGCTGCTGCTGCCCCGCCGCGACCCCGGACGCCGCTCCCCGTTGTGGCAGCAGCGGCAGAAGTCCGCCCAGCTGCTCGAGGTCGCGGTGAAGTACCCGTCCTTCCCGATCGTGCTGGAGGCGGTGCGCGAGTGCGTCCAGGACGTGTACGACGTCCCGGCGCTGGTCGGGCTCATGAAGGAGATCTCCTCGCGCCGGATCCGGCTCGTCGACGTCTCCACGCAGTCACCGTCGCCGTTCGCCCGGTCGCTGCTGTTCGGCTACGTCGCCGCGTTCATGTACGAGGGCGACTCCCCCCTCGCCGAGCGTCGCGCCGCAGCGCTCTCGCTCGACCAGGGCCTGCTCGCCGAGCTCCTCGGCCGCGCCGAGCTGCGGGAGCTGCTCGACGAGACCGTGCTCGCAGAGCTCGAGCTGGAGCTGCAGCGGCTCACCCCGGACCGGCAGGCCCGCGACGCCGAGGGCGTGGCCGACCTGCTGCGCCTGTTGGGGCCGCTGACCACCGACGAGGTCGCCGAGCGCACCGTCGGGGAGTCGAGGTCCGAGGCCGCAGGCTGGCTGGACCTGCTCCGGGAGTCCCGGCGCGCGGTCGCGGTGCGCCAGGCCGGGGAGGAACGCTGGGCCGCGATCGAGGACGTCGGCCGGCTCCGTGACGGCCTCGGCGTCCCGGTGCCGCCCGGCACCCCCGAGACGTTCACCGAGCCGGTGGCCGACCCGCTCGCCGACCTGGTGTCGCGGTTCGCGCGCACCCACGGCCCGTTCACCTCCGCCGACGTCGCGCAGCGGCTCGGGCTCGGGGTCGCGGTCGCGCACCAGACGCTGGTCCGCCTTGCCGGTCACGGCCGGGTGCTGGAGGGCGAGTTCCGCCCGACAGGCAGCGGCGCGGAGTGGTGCGACGCCGAGGTGCTGCGCCGCCTCCGCAGGCGCTCCCTGGCCGCGCTGCGCAAGGAGGTCGAGCCGGTCGAGCCGGCCACGCTCGGCCGCTTCCTGCCGGTGTGGCAGAACGTCAGCACGGCCAGCGGCCGGGGTCTGCGCGGCATCGACGGCGTGCTCAGCGTCGTGGACCAGCTCGCCGGCTGCGCCGTGCCCGCGTCCGGCCTCGAGCCGCTGGTGCTGAGCAGCCGGGTGGTGGACTACTCGCCGTCCATGCTCGACGAGCTGACCGCCACCGGCGAGGTGCTGTGGGCCGGCCACGGCACCCTGCCCGGCACCGACGGCTGGGTGTCGCTGCACCTCGCCGACTCCGCACACCTGACCCTGCCCGACCACGGCGAGCTCGAGTCGACCCCGCTGCACGACGCGGTCCTCGGCGCGCTGGCCGGGGGAGGCGCCTACTTCTTCCGCCAGCTCTCCGACGTGGTTCAGGCATCGGCGGGCCTCACCGACGACCAGACCATGCTCGCCGCACTGTGGGACCTGGTGTGGGCCGGCCGCGTCTCGAACGACACGCTGGCGCCGCTGCGCGCGCTCACCGGCGGCGGGCGTACGGCGCACCGCTCCCGGCGTACCCCTCCCCGGGCGCGGATGTCCTCCCGCCCCGGCCGGCCCGCCGGTCCCGGGCGCGGCCCGAGCCGCACCGGACCGCCCAGCGCGGCCGGCCGCTGGTCGCTGCTGCCCGAGCTCGAGGAGGACGTCACCCGGCGTGCCCACGCCAGCGCCGAGGCGCTGCTCGAGCGGCACGGGGTGGTCACCCGCGGCGCCGTCACGAGCGAGCGCGTCCCGGGGGGCTTCGCGGGCGTCTACAAGGTGCTCTCCGCCTTCGAGGACTCCGGCCGCTGCCGGCGCGGGTACTTCGTGGCCTCCCTCGGCGCCGCGCAGTTCGGCGTCCCCGGCGCGGTCGACCGGCTGCGCTCGTTCTCCCCCGACGTGGGCACGCCGCCCGGCGAGAAGCGGACCGCGGTCGCGCTGGCCGCCACCGACCCGGCCAACCCGTACGGCGCCGCGCTGCCCTGGCCGGAGCGGGGCGCGACCGACGCCGCCGGGGAGGCCGAGGCGGCGGGTGAGGCCGCCACGGGTCGCAGCACCCGGCACCGCCCGGGCCGCAAGGCGGGCGCGATGGTGGTGCTCGTGGACGGGGAGCTGACGCTCTACGTGGAGCGCGGCGGCCGGACCCTGCTGACCTTCGACGACGACCTCGAGGTGCTCTCCCCCGCCACCGAGGCGCTCGCCGCCGCGGTACGGCAGGGGGCACTGGGACGGCTGACCGTGGAGCGGGCCGACGGGGAGAGCATCCTCGGCCGGGGCGACCGCTCCAGCCCACTGCGGCAGGCGCTCCAGGGCGCCGGGTTCGTCGCGACGCCGAAGGGGCTGCGGATCCGTGCCTGAGGGCGACACCGTCTGGCGCACCGCGCACCACCTCGACCAGGCCCTGTCGGGGTCCGTGCTGGTCTCCAACGACTTCCGGGTGCCGGCGTTCGCCACGCTCGACCTCGCCGGGCGGCCGGTCGTGGAGACGGTGTCCCGTGGCAAGCACCTGCTGACCCGGATCGGCGACGACGTCACCCTGCACACGCACCTGAAGATGGAGGGCTCCTGGCACCTCTACCGCGAGGGCACGGCGTGGCGGCGGCCCGCGCACCAGGCCCGGGTGGTGCTGCGCACCGAGACCTGGACCGCCGTCGGGTTCTCGCTGGGGGTGGTCGAGGTGGTCGACCGCTCCGCCGAGGCCGACGTGGTCGGCCACCTCGGGCCCGATCTGCTCGGCCCCGACTGGGACGCCGCCGAGGCGGTGCGCCGGCTCTCCTCCGACCCTGCGCGCTCCGTGGGCGAGGCGCTGCTCGACCAGCGCAACCTCGCGGGGGTCGGCAACATGTACATGGCCGAGCTCTGCTTCCTGCTCGGTCTCGACCCGAGGCTCCCGGTGCGCGACGTGCCCGACCTGCCCGCGCTGGTGCGGCAGGCCAGGCGGGTGCTCGAGGCGAACAAGAACCGGGTGCAGCAGACCACCACGGGCGACACCCGGCGCGGGCGGCAGCTGTGGGTCTACCGCCGCGACAAGCAGCCCTGCCGCCGCTGCGGCACGCCGATCCGGGTGGCGATGCTCGGCCCGGACACCCAGGAGCGGGCGTCGTACTGGTGCCCGCGCTGCCAGCCCGCCCCAGGCTCCCGTCCTGACTGACGCGTACCCGCAACACCGCCGCGAAGCCGGCGGAGCTGGGCCGGGGCTCGGGTCAGGCGGCGGAGGCGACCACGTCGCCCGAGCGAGCACCACCGGACGCGGCGCCCGGCGGCAGCGCGGTCGTGGTGAGGCCCTTCGCAGGAGCGGTGGCCTCGTCGACGGCGACCGCCATCGCGGCCTCCTCGAGCGCCACGGCGTCGCTGACCTCGGCCAGGATCTCGGACAGGGGTACGTCGAGGGCGGCGCAGATCGACGCGAGCAGCTCGGAGGAGGCCTCCTTCTGGCCGCGCTCGATCTCGGAGATGTAGCCCAGGCTCACCCGAGCCTCGGCCGACACCTCACGCAGGGTGCGACCCTGCCGCATGCGCTTGGTCCGGAGGACGTCGCCGAGCAGCCGACGAAAGAGCACCATGTCGCCGCTCCCTTCCCTGTGCCGCCGGAGCGGCTCCTGCACCGTCGGGCTCACCACCGGCGAGACCCGTGATCTACCTCAACGCTACCGCCCGACGGAAACTTCTCGTCCGGCAACCGCCGATCCGTCACCCTAGCCCCGGGAACCGACCGGGGTCGCGGACACCGCCTCGAGGACCAGCGCCAGGGCGGAGGACACGGTCTGCTCCCGGATCTCGGCACGCTCGCCGTCGAGGTCGAGACGCTCGGTCCGCACGCCGTCGGGTCCGGCCACTGCCAGGAACACCAGGCCGACCGGCTTGTCCTCCTGCCGGGTGGGTCCGGCCACGCCCGTCGTACTGACCGCGAACTCCGCCCCGATCAGGTCCCGGACGCCACGGGCCATCTCGGCCGCGCACTCCGCCGAGACCACGCCGTGCCGTTCCACGGTCTCGGGGGACACCCCGAGGACCTTCTGCTTGACCTCGGTGGCATAGCTGACCACGCCGCCGAGGTAGGTGTCACTGGACCCGGGCGCGGCGCTGAGCACGTCGCCGAGCCGCCCCCCGGTCAGCGACTCGGCGGTCGCGAGCATCGCGCCGCGGCGCAGGAGCTCCGCCTGGAGCGTGGCGGCAAGGGTCATCGGGTCGGTGTCGTGAGCCGGGGCCATGGGCGTCATGTAACCACGCCGGCGCGCGCCGAAACGCCCCCGGTGTGGCCCGGGTCGCTAGCGTTCAGACATGGCGCTCCCGATCGAGGACTACGCGGTGATCGGCGACACCGCGACCGCGGCGCTGGTCGGCCGCGACGGGTCCGTGGACTGGCTCTGCCTTCCGCGCTTCGACTCCCACGCCTGCTTCGCCGCCCTCCTGGGCGACCCGCGGAACGGCCGGTGGCTGATCGGGCCGGCCGGTGAGCACACCTCCGCGCGGCGGTACGTCGGGAACAGCGCCGTCCTGGAGTCGACGTACACCACGCCCACCGGGGTGGTGCGCGTCGTCGACGTGATGCCCGTCGGCGACGGGCGCGCCGACATCGTGCGCCGGATCGAGGGGGTCGAGGGCACGGTGAGGATGCGCCACGAGTGGGTGGTGCGGTTCGGCTACGGGAAGATCCGGCCCTGGGTGAGCAGGCACCGGATCAACGGGACGCCCGTGATCACCGCGGTCGCCGGCCCGGACAAGCTCATCCTGCGCGGGCCCCGGCTGCCGGTGCCGGTGGACGGCCGGCACGCCGACGAGTTCGAGGTCAGGGCCGGCGACGAGCTCACGTTCGCGACCACCTGGATCCCCTCCCACCACGAGGTCCCGGACCTGCTCGCCTTCGACGAGCGGATCGCGCACACGGTCGCGGTCTCGGAGGCGTGGGCCGGGCACTGCTCGTACGCCGGCCCCTACCGCGACGAGGTGGTGCGCTCGCTGCTCACCCTGCGGCTGATGACGCACGCCGGCACCGGCGGCATCGTCGCCGCGCCCACCACCTCGTTGCCCGAGGACTTCGGCGGGGTCCGCAACTGGGACTACCGCTACTGCTGGCTGCGCGACGCCTCCCTCACCCTCGAGGCGCTGCTGGCCTGCGGATACCGGCTGGAGGCCCGGCTGTGGCGCGACTGGCTGCTGCGGGCGGTGGCCGGCGACCCCGGGGACCTGCAGATCATGTACGCCGTCGACGGCTCCCGGGACCTGCCGGAGCGGGAGCTGGGCCATCTCGCGGGGTACGCCGGCTCGACGCCGGTCCGGGTCGGCAACGGCGCGGTGGACCAGCGGCAGACCGACGTGCTCGGCGAGGTGATGATGGCGCTGGAGATGGCCCGTGACCAGCGCGTGCCCGAGACCGAGGACTCGTGGGCGCTCCAGCGCACCCTGGTCGAGCACCTGGCCGAGCACTGGGACGAGCCCGACCACGGCCTGTGGGAGATCCGGGGCGAGCCGCGGCACTTCACCCACTCCCGGGTGATGGTGTGGGTGGCCTTCGACCGCGCCGTGAAGGCCGTCGAGGAGCACGGCTGTGCGGGGCCGGTGGACCGGTGGCGCGAGCTGCGTGACCAGGTCCGCGAGGAGGTGCTCGTCAAGGGCTTCGACAGCGAGCGCAACACGTTCACCCAGCACTACGAGACCACCGACGTGGACGCCTCGCTGCTGGTGCTCCCGGCGGTCGGGTTCATCGCCGGGGACGACCCGCGGATGCTCGGCACGATCGCGGCCGTCCAGGAGGACCTCATGGTCGACGGGCTGCTCTACCGCTACCGGACGACCAGCGGCGTCGACGGAGTGCCCGGCGACGAGCACCCGTTCCTGGCCTGCTCGTTCTGGCTGGTCAACGCCTACGCCCGGGCCGGCCTCGTCGACGAGGCCCACGCGCTGATGCGGCGGCTGCTCCGGGTGCTCAACGACGTCGGGCTGGTCTCCGAGGAGTACGACCCGGTCCGGCAGCGGATGGCCGGGAACTTCCCGCAGGCGTTCTCCCACCTGGCCCTGGTCGGCGCGGCGATCGCGCTCGAGGAGCAGGCGCCGGGCTGAGGTCGCGTGCCGGGCTCCGGCCGCGGGCGGTCAGACGGAGGCGGGGGCCTTCGCGGCGCGGCGCTGCTGGAACGCGTCGCGGAAGAACTCGATCCCGGTCCAGACCGTCATCACCAGCGCGGCGGCCATCAGCACCACCGACACCCACCACAGGGCCAGGCCGACCGGCTCGAGGTTCCCCTCCAGCTCGCGCAGCGGCAGCAGCAGTCCGGCCAGGGCGAGGGTCTGCAGGACGGTCTTGATCTTGCCGCCCATCGCGGCCGCGATCACCACGTGCTTGGCCACCGAGAGCCGCATGAGCGTCACCGCCCACTCGCGGACCAGGATCACGATGGTCACCCACCACCACAGCTCGCCGATCAGCGAGAGGCCGATGAACGCCATCCCGGTCAGCGCCTTGTCGGCGATCGGGTCGGCGATCTTGCCGAAGTTCGTGACCAGGTTGTGCTTGCGGGCCAGGTCGCCGTCGATCTTGTCGGTGATCATCGCCAGGACGAAGAGCAGCCAGGCGACGCAGCGCCACAGGACGGAGTCACCGCCGTCGACGAGCAGCGCCCAGGCGAAGAAGGGCACCATCGCGATGCGCAGCACGGTGAGCGCGTTGGGCACGTTCCAGTTGCTCGGCGCGGTCTGGTCGGACGTCGGCACGGGCTCCACCCTATTCGTTCGTCGGCGCGGCGGCGCTCGCCACGAGGTCGACACCGTCGGAGGCGGTCACCACGGCGGTCAGCAGGTCGCCCACCCGGACGCCGTACGGCAGGTCGACGACGGTGGTCGACCCGTCCACCTCGGGCCCCTGGTGCGCGGCGCGGCCCTCGGCCTCACCGTCGCGGACGGACTCGACGAGGACCTCGAGCCGCTCCCCGAAGCGCTCCTCCGCACGCTGGGCGGTGAGCTCCTCGGCGAGGCGGGTGACGCGCTCGGTGCGCTCGCGAATCTCCTCCTCGTCGAGCTTCCCGTCGTACGACGCCGCCTCGGTGCCGTCCTCGTCGGAGTAGCCGAACACGCCGACCGCGTCGAGACGGGCCGCCTCGAGGAAGTCGCACAGGATCTCCACGTCCTCCTCGGTCTCGCCCGGGAACCCGACGATCACGTTGGAGCGGACGCCGGCCAGCGGCGCCTGCGCGCGGACCTGCTCGAGCAGGGCGAGGAAGCTCTCCGGGTCGCCGAAGCGACGCATCCGGCGGAGCACCGCATGGGAGGCGTGCTGGAAGGAGAGGTCGAAGTACGGCGCCACACCCGGCGTGGCGGCGATCGCGGTGACCAGGCCCGGACGGGTCTCGGCGGGCTGGAGGTAGGACACCCGGACCCGCTCCACGCCGTCGACCGCGGCGAGCTCGGGCAGCATCGTCTCGAGCAGGCGCAGGTCGCCGAGGTCCTTGCCGTAGGAGGTGGAGTTCTCGCTGACCAGGAACAGCTCCTTGACGCCCTGCTCACCGAGCCAGCGGGCCTCGCCGAGCACGTCGGAGGGCCGACGGGAGACGAACGAGCCTCGGAAGCTGGGGATCGCGCAGAACGCGCACCGGCGGTCGCAGCCGCTGGCGAGCTTGAGCGGGGCCATCGGGCCACCGTCGAGCCGGCGGCGGACCGCGCGGGGGCCGGCGGCCGGCGTCCCCTCGAGCGGCAGGTCGGGGGCGGCGATGGTGTGGCCGGGGACGACCACGGCCTCCGCGGACGCACCGCGCTCGGTCGGGGAGATCGGCAGCAGCCTGCGCCGGTCCAGCGGGGTGTGCGGGTGGTGCTGCTCCCCGGCCAGGATCGACCGGAGCCGGCCGGCGATGTCGGGGTAGTCGTCGAAGCCGAGGACCGCGTCGGCCTCGGGCAGCGACTCGGCGAGGTCCTTGCCGTAGCGCTCGGCGAGACAGCCGACCGCGACCACGGCCTTTGTGGTGCCCTCGGCCTTCAGGTCGGAGGCCTCGAGCAGCGTGTCGACCGAGTCCTTCTTGGCGGCCTCCACGAAGCCGCAGGTGTTGACCACCACCGTCTCGGCCTCGCTGGCGTCGTCGACGAGCCGGAAGCCGCCCGCCTCGAGCCGTCCGGCGAGCTCCTCGGAGTCGACCTCGTTGCGCGCGCAGCCCAAGGTGACCATGGCGACGGTGGTCAGCGCGGCCGGCGACGCGGGCGCGGATGTGTCAGCAGAAGTAGTCATAACCGCCTTCGAGTATGACGGCCCGACACCCTTCAGGGCTAACCCGACGCCCAACATCACACGCCGACGGCGACTCCGGGGCGCGTTGCGACGTCGCTCAGCGCCACTGGTAGCGGCGCTCCGGGCGGCCGACCTCGCCGTATCGGAGCCGGACCTCGGCCTTGCGGGTGTCCACCAGGTGCTCGAGGTAGCGCCGGGCGCTGACCCGGGACACCCCCAGCCGCGCCGCGGTCTCGGCCGCGGACAGGTCGGTCCCGGCCTCCCGCAGGTGCTCCTCGACGAGCCGCAGGGTCTCCGCGGAGAACCCCTTGGGCAGGCGCGTCTCGGCCCGCCCCCCGGCGAAACCGTGCCCGAAGAGCCGGTCCACCTCGGCCTGGTCGGTCTCCTCGCTCGCGGCCGCGAGGCCGCCGTACGCCTGCCGGTAGTGCTCGAGGCGCTCGCGCAGGTCGTCGTAGGAGAACGGCTTGATCAGGTAGTGCACGATCCCGCCGCGCAGCGCCCGGCGCACCGTCTCGGCCTCCCGGGCCGCGCTGATCACCAGGACGTCGAGGTCGGGCACCAGCTCGCGCATCCGCTGCAGCAGGTCCAGCCCGGTGGTGTCGGGCAGGTACACGTCGAGCAGCACCAGGTCCGGCTCGAGCCGCTCCACCTCGGCCAGCGCCTGGGCGCCGGTGTGCGCGACCCCGGCCACCTCGAAGCCGGGGGTGCGCGCCACGAAGCCGGTGTGGATCTTGGCCACCATGAAGTCGTCGTCGACGATGAGCACCCGGATCACGTCCGCACCTCCTGCCGGGGCAGCGTGGCGCTGAACACCGCCCCCTCGTCGTTGTGCACGGTCACGTCCCCGCCGCGGCGGCGGCACACCAGCCGGGTCAGGGCGAGCCCGAAGCCGCGGCCGCCGTCGGAGGAGTCCGCCTTGGTGGTGTACCCCTGCCGGAACACCTCGTCGGCGTGCTCCTGCGGCACACCCGGCCCGGAGTCGTGCACGGTGACGCGCACCGCGTCGGGGTCCTCCCGCAGGAGTACGTCGACCCGCGCGTCGGGCCGGCTCGCGACCGCGTCGAGGGCGTTGTCGACGAGGTTGCCCACCACCGTGGTCAGGTCCCGGGAGAGGGGGTCGTCCATCCGGCCCACCCGGGAGTCAGGCAGCAGGCGCAGCGCCACGCCGCGCTCGGTGGCCAGGCTGGCCTTCGCGATGAGCAGCGCGGCGACCGTGGGGTCGTCGACCCGGGAGGTCACCTCGTCGTACAGCGTGGTCCGGCTCCGGCTCACCCCGTCGACGAAGCGCACCACCTCGTCGTACTCCTGCAGGTGCAGCAGACCGGAGATCGTGTGCAGCTGGTTGGCGAACTCGTGGGTCTGCGCCCGCAGCGTGTCGGAGGTGGCCCGGGTGGTGCCGAGCTCCTGCTCCAGGGAGGAGAGCTCGGTGCGGTCACGCATGGTGGTGACCGAGCCGATCACCCGCCCGTGCGACTGCATCGGGCGTCGGTTGAAGGCCAGGACCCGGTCCCCGACGAGCACGAGCCGGTCCGGTTCCGAGCCCTGCGTGAGCACCTCGCGCAGCTGCGGGTCGACGCCGAGCTCCTCCAGGGTGCGCCCGACGCAGTCGCCGGGCAGGTCGAGCAGGGTGCGGGCGCTGTCGTTGGCGAGGGTGACCCGCTCGTGCGGGTCGACCGCGATCACGCCCTCCTTCAGGCCGTGCAGCATCGCCTCGCGGTGCTCGACGAGGCCGGCGATCTCGGACGGCTCCATGCCCAGGGTCTGCCGCTTCACCCGGCGCGCGAGCAGCAGCGACCCGGCCACGCCGATGGCGCTGCCGACGGCGAGGTAGGTCAGCAGGTTGGGCACCGCCCGGGCCATCCGCTCTCCGACCGAGGGGTACTCGCGGCCGATCACGGCGAAGCCGATCAGCTCGCCGCTGCTCATCTTCTGCACCGGCACGTGCGCGACCACCGACGCCCGGCCGCCGAGGTCGGTGACCCCGGTCCACGCCGCGCCGTCCAGCACCGTGCTGTCGCCGACGTCGAGCTTCCGGCCGATGAGGCTCGGGTCGGAGGAGGTCACCACAGTCCGGTCCCGGCGGGCCAGCAGCACGTCGGAGGCCCCCGACACGGTGCGGGTGGTCTCCCCCACCGCGGCCAGCGCCCGGTCCGTCCGCGGCTGCGCGACGGGCAGCCGGGTGCGCACGGTGGGGTTCGCGGCCAGGTTCTCCGCCGCGGAGAGCGCCCGGCGGCCCTCGACCCGGCGGACCTCCTCCTCGGACTGCGCCAGGGAGATCACCGGCACGATCACGAGCACGGTGAGGACGATGAGCAGCTGGAGGGCGAGGTACTGCCGCGCCAGGGACATCTCGCGTCGCCGCACGTCGGGCACCTCCTCCCCGGCCGCCGCCGGCGTCTCGTGGCCGACCCACCCGGGTCGACGTACCGTGATGGCCGTCACGGGCCGCCCCAAGGATGACACCGGACGGGGCCGTGGTGGCAGCCGGACGGCGTGACCACAACGAACACAACGTCCACTGAGAACGCAACCGTGACGGGCGTCACGCCGACCGCGAAGCATGGTCGTGACCCGCAACACACACGGAAACGAGGAACCACCATGCGCCGTACCCGAACCCTCCGGCTGGCCGCCCTGGCGACCGGACTCACCCTGGCCGCCTCCGCCTGTGGCGTCACCGGTGGCAACGGTGACGCCGGCGCCGCCGAGGGCGAGCCGCTGACCGACCTGCGCGTGATGGTCCCCAACTCGGCCGGCGGCGGGTACGACGTCACGGCGCGCACCGCCGCGAAGGTGATGGAGGACGAGGGCATCGCCTCCGGCGTCGAGGTGTTCAACCTCGAGGGCGCGGGCGGCACCGTCGGCCTGGCCCGCACCGTGAACGAGAAGGGCAACGGCGACTTCGCGATGCTGATGGGCCTCGGCGTGGTGGGCGCGAGCTACACCAACGAGACCGATGCGACGCTGAACGAGACCACCCCCCTGGCCCGGCTGATCGAGGAGCCCGGCGCGGTGATGGTGTCCAAGGACTCGCCGTACAAGACCATCGACGACCTCGTCGCCGCCTGGAAGGCCGACCCGGCGGGGGTCACCGTCGGCGGCGGCTCGTCGGCCGGCGGCCCGGACCACCTGCTGCCGATGCAGCTCGCGCAGACCGTCGGGATCGACCCCAAGGACGTGACCTACGTGACGTACGACGGCGGCGGCGACCTGCTCCCGGCGCTGCTCGGCAACAAGCTCGACTTCGCCACCTCGGGCGCCGGTGAGTTCCTCGACCAGATCGAGAGCGGCGAGATCCGGGTCCTGGCGACCAGCGGCGAGGAGCGCCTCGAGAGCGTCGACGCGCCGACCCTGACCGAGTCCGGCATCGACCTGGTCTTCACCAACTGGCGCGGCCTGGTCGCTCCCCCCGGCATCACCGAGGCCGACCGCGCGGAGCTCGTCGGCGCCCTCGAGGACATGCACGACAGCAAGGGCTGGGACGAGGCGCTCGCCCAGAACGGCTGGACCGACGCGTTCGTCACCGGCGACGAGTTCGGCGCGTTCCTCGAGGAGCAGGACGAGCGCGTGGTCAACGTGCTCTCCGAGCTGGGCCTGGCATGAGCGAGACGGCCACCCGGCTCCAGGGTCGCTCCGAGCTGGGCTTCGCGGCCCTGCTCGGGGCGGTCGGGGGGCTCGTCCTGTGGGACGCGACGCAGCTGAGCGCGCCGTACTCGCAGTCGGACCCGGTCGGTCCGAGGACGGTCCCCTACCTCGTGGCGGCGCTGCTGCTGGCGTGCGCCGTGTGGCTGGCCGTCGACGTGCTCCGCGGCGGCCGCGGTGAGGCCGAGGGCGGCGAGGACGTCGACCTCGACCACCCGACCGAGTGGCGCACTGTGGTCCCCCTCGTCGCGGTCTTCCTGGCCAACATCCTGCTCATCGACCGCCTCGGCTGGGTCATCTCCGGCGCGATCCTGTTCTGGGGCAGCGTGTGGGCGCTGGGCAGCCGGCACTACGTGCGCGACGCGCTGGTCGCCGTCGCGCTCTCGGTCCTGACGTTCTACGGCTTCTACCTCGGCCTCGGCATCTACCTGCCGGCCGGGATCCTGGAAGGGGTGCTCTAGATGGACGTCTGGTCCTCGCTCCTCGACGGGTTCGCCACTGCCGCCACCCCCGCGAACCTTCTCTACGCCCTCGTGGGCGTCCTGCTCGGCACCGCCGTCGGGGTGCTCCCCGGCCTCGGCCCCGCGATGACCGTGGCGCTGCTGCTGCCGGTCACCTACGCCCTCGAGCCCACCAGCGCGTTCATCATGTTCGCCGGCATCTACTACGGCGGCATGTACGGCGGCTCGACCACCTCGATCCTGCTGAACACCCCCGGCGAGTCGTCGTCGGTGGTCACCGCGATCGAGGGCAACAAGATGGCCAAGGCCGGACGCGCGTCGCAGGCACTCGCCACCGCCGCGATCGGCTCGTTCGTGGCCGGCACGATCGGCACCGCGCTGCTCGTGCTCTGCGCCCCCGTCGTGGTCGGCTTCGCGGTCAGCCTCGGCTCCCCGAGCTACTTCGCGATCATGGTCCTCGCGCTCCTCGCGGTGACCGCCGTGCTCGGCACGTCCCGGGTGCGCGGCTTCTCCGCCCTCGGCCTCGGCCTCGCGCTCGGCCTGGTCGGCATGGACTACACCACCGGGCAGCCCCGGCTCACCTTCGGGCTGCCGCTGCTCTCCGACGGTCTCGACGTGGTGGTGGTCGCGGTCGCGATCTTCGCCGTCGGCGAGGCGCTGTGGGTCGCCGCCCACCTGCGCCGTACCGCCTCGCAGATCATCCCCGTCGGCAAGCCGTGGATGGGCCGCGACGACTGGAAGCGCTCGTGGAAGCCGTGGCTGCGCGGCACGGCGTACGGGTTCCCCTTCGGCGCGCTGCCGGCCGGCGGCGCGGAGATCCCGACCTTCCTGTCCTACGTCACCGAGAAGCGCCTCACCACCAGGCCCGAGGAGTTCGGGCACGGCGCGATCGAGGGCGTCGCCGGCCCCGAGGCGGCGAACAACGCCTCCGCCGCCGGCACGCTGGTGCCGATGCTCTCGCTGGGCCTGCCGACGAACGCCACCGCGGCGGTCATGCTCGCGGCGTTCACCGGCTACGGCATCCAGCCCGGCCCGCTGCTGTTCGACCGCGAGCCGCAGCTGGTGTGGGCGCTGATCGCGAGCCTGTTCATCGGCAACGCGCTGCTGCTGCTGATCAACCTGCCGCTCGCCCCGGCCTGGGCCCGGCTGCTGCAGATCCCCCGGCCCTACCTGTACGCCGGGATCCTGTTCTTCGCCACGCTCGGCGCCTACTCGGTGAACCTCCAGGCGTTCGACCTCGCGATCCTGCTGGTGCTCGGCCTGCTCGGCTTCGCGATGCGCCGCTTCGGGCTGCCGGTGCTGCCCCTGGTGATCGGGCTGATCCTCGGCCCGCGCGCGGAGGAGCAGCTGCGCAAGTCGCTGCAGCTGAGCGGCGGCGAGGTGTCCGGGCTGTGGAGCGAGCCGGTCGCCGTCGTGGTCTACGTGATCGTCGCGGTGATCCTGGCCTGGCCGCTGCTGGCCAAGCTGCTCCGCCGCGGCGGGTCGGGCCCGTCGGGTGGCTCCGCCGCCGGGGGTACGACGGACGCTCCGCACGCGTCCGGCACCGCGGCCCTGGCCGGCGGGCGTGACCCCGAGCGCTCCCTGTCCCTGTCGCACCGATCGGAGGCCCGCGCATGAGCGTCGTCGTCGGCTACGTCCCCTCTCCCGAGGGCGAGGCCGCCCTGGAGCACGCGATGCGGGAGGTCGCGCAGCGCGCGACCCGTCTCGTGGTGGTGAACACCTCGCGCGGGGACGCGCTGGTGGACCAGCGCTACGCGCAGCCCGACCAGGTGCGCACGCTCGAGGAGAAGCTCGACGCCGCCGGGCTCGAGCACGTGCTCCAGCACACGATCCGTGGCCGGGACGCGGCCGAGGAGATCCTCGCCGCGGCCGCGGAGCACCGGGCGGAGCTGATCGTGCTCGGGCTCCGCCGCCGGACCCCGGTCGGGAAGCTGATCATGGGCAGCACGGCGCAGCGGGTCCTGCTCGACGCGCTGTGCCCGGTGCTGGCGGTGAAGGCCCCCACGTCGTGAGGTCCCGGCCGGGGACGGCGGTGTTCTTCGGGCACGCCGTCCCCGTCCAGGCCGTCACGTTCGTGCTGCGGCCCACCGCGACGTACCGGGCCGTCGAGCTCGATGTGCCGACCCACTGGCTCGGTGCGCTCGCGGCCAGCTTCGCGATCGTGCCGCTCGTGCTCGCGGTGCCCTCGGGGCACGCGGCGGACCGGTTCGGCGAGCGCCGGGTGATGGTCGTCGGCTCCCTCCTCGTGCTCCTCTCGTCGGCGGCGTTCGTGCTGCTCGCGGACTCCGTGGGAGGGATCGTCCTCGCCAGCGTGGTGCTCGGCCTGGGCCACCTGTGCTCGGTGGTCGGGCAGCAGGCGATGGTCGCGAACGGCACCCCGCGGGAGAGGTACGACACCGCCTTCGGCCACTACACCTTCGCCACGTCGGTGGGTCAGGCCGTGGGGCCCGGGCTGATCGTGCTCTTCGGTGGTGAGGCGACCATCCCACGCACCTCCGACATCTTCCTGTGGGCGACCGGGCTGACCGTCGTGCTCGTCGTCCTGTCCCTGCTGCTGCCGCGCACCCGTGGCCACGCGGGCACGGTGCAAGGCGCGGGCGGCTCGGTCCGCGACCTGCTCCGCAAGCCCGGCCTGGTCCGGGCGCTCACCGTCAGCTGCGTGGTGCTCGCGGCCGTGGACATCACGCTGGTCTACCTGCCCGCGCTCGGCGCCGAGCGCGGGATCGTCGCCGGTACCGTCGGCCTCCTGCTCACCCTGCGTGCGACCGCCTCGATGACCTCCCGTCTCTTCCTCGGCCGCCTCGTCGCGTGGATGGGGCGCCGCCGGCTGCTGCTCGGCAGCCTCGCGCTCTCCGCGACCAGCCTCGCGCTCACCCCCGTGCCGATGCCGCAGTGGCTGCTCGGGGTCGTGGTCGTGCTCCTCGGCCTCGGCCTCGGCGCCGGCCAGCCGCTGACCATGTCCTTGCTCGCCGAGACCACACCGCCCGGCATGCGCGGCCGCGCCATGTCGCTGCGCCTGACCGGCAACCGGCTCGGACAGGTGCTCGTGCCGAGCGCAGCGGGCCTGCTCGCCGTCGGCGCCGGCGCGAGCGGCGTCCTCGCCCTCACCGCGGCCGGCCTGGCCTCGGTCGGGGTCGCCGCCCGCCGGCTCCACACCGACCCCTGACCATGTCCGCGACCTCGCACCCACCCTCCGTCGAAGGAGCACCGCCGATGAGCACCTCCCACGTCGCGTCCCGCACGCCGGTCCCCGCCACCGCCGACCTCGTCGACGAGTACGGCGAGCGACTGGAGTCCTGCGACACCCAGCTGCGCTCCTTCGGCGGTCGGCGCGCCTTCGCGGGGCGGGTGGTGACCGTGCGCTGCCACCAGGACAACGCGCTGCTGAAGGCCGTGCTCGGCGAGCCCGGCCACGGCCAGGTGCTCGTCGTGGACGGCGGCGGGTCGCTGCACACCGCCCTGGTCGGGGACTTGATCGCCGCGCTCGCGGTCGAGAACGGCTGGGAGGGCCTGGTGCTGCACGGCGCCGTACGCGACTCCGACGCCCTGGCCGGGCTCGACCTCGGCATCAAGGCGCTCGGCACCAACCCGCGCAAGAGCGCCAAGACCGGTGCCGGAGAACGCGACGTGGAGGTCGCCTTCGGCTCGGCCCGCTTCACGCCGGGCGTCCGGCTGGTCAGCGACGCCGACGGGGTCGTCGTCCTCCCGAACGACTGACCTCTCAACGCCTAACGACTGACCTCTCAACGCCTCACGAGTGACCTCTCAACGAGGAGGTCAGCGGAAGGTGCGGCGGGTGGGGGTGCCGAGCTCGCCGAGGGGGCCCTTGTCCTTGCCGTCCACGATGATCTCCAGCGCCCCGCCGTTCCCGGTCCGCACGTGCACCGGCGGCGTGACGTCGAGCCGCTTGCGCTCCCCGATCACCATCTCGCCGCTGAACACGACCCGACCCTCGCCGTCGCGCACGGTCACCTTCGCGTCCGCCTGCGCCGCCGTGAGCTGCACCGCGATGGGCTCGGCCACCGGTCCCGAGGCGGGCGCGGGCTGCTGCGGCGCCGCGGCGTAGCCGCTGTCCACCCCGGCCGAGCCGTTGAGGACCGGCGCCGGGCTCTGGATGATCTCGGCCGGGTCGCTGGTGAACAGGCGCACCACGCCCCAGACCAGGACCAGGCTCAGCACCACGCCGATCATCAGACCCCAGTTGGGGCCACCGACGGTCGAGCGCATGCTGCCGGTCATCCCGGTGGCCAGCTCGGCCTCGAAGACGCGGCGGGCGTTGATCGGCGCGGTGGCGTACCGCTCCTCGAACTTCTCCAGCAGCGGCGCCGGGTCCTTGCCCAGCACCCGGGCCAGCGTGCGCAGGTGGCCGCGGGCGTAGAAGTCCCCGCCGCACGGCGCGAAGTCGTCGACCTCGATGGACTCGATCACGTGCGGCCGGATCCGGGTGCGGTCGGCGAGCTCGTCGACCGACAGGCCCAGCCTGGTCCGCGCCGCGGTGATCTCGGGGCCCACGACCGGGTCGTAGGCCGGCTCGGTGACGAAGTCGTCGATGACCAGCGGCTCGACGGGGTCGCCCAGCGTGGAGATCGGGCGGACCCGGTCGTTGCTGCGCTCGAAGACCAGGTCCACGCTGCCGGGGCGGCGCAGCTCGCGCGCCTCGGGTAGGCCGCGACCCGCGTCGGCCTCCTCGAGCGCCTCGAACAGCGCGGCGTTGCCGAGCGTGGCCGGGGCGTCGCGGGTGATCTCGGCGCGCTGGCCGGGCCGGGTCTCACGCAGCGGGAGCGCGGAGGCGGCGGTCAGTGTGGGCGCGCCGGCGGGCGGCGTCTGCCCGGGCGCGTCCGCGTCGTCGGCGGTGTCGGCGGTGTCGGCGGCGTCCTGGTCGGACCGGTCCGCGTCGACGTCGTGCCCGCGGCCCTTGGCGACTCGCGACACGATCGTGCCGATGCCGCCGAGGATGCTGCGCAGCTGGGGACGGGCGGCCGGCTCCCGCTCCGCACCGTCGTCGGCGGTGCCGTCGGCCGGGAGCCCGGCGAGGGCCGGCGTGCCGGTCGGTGCCGGGTCGTCGTGCCCGGGGGTGAGCGACGTGGCGGTGCCGGGGGTGGGCTCGGCGGGAGCCTCCTCGACCGGACCGGTCACGATCCGCGCCTCGGTGTCCTGGGGGGCCTTCGCGGCCTTGGGCTGCTTGGGGGCCTTCTCCGGCTTGGGCGCCTTGGCGGGCTTCGGGGCCTTGGCGGGCTTCCCGGGCTCGGTGCTCTCCGGCGCGACCTCGACGACCTCGGCCCGGCCGAGCGCGAGGGCGTCGATCTGGTCGGCGATGCTCTGCCCGCCGGCGGAGACCCGGGTGGTGATGCCCATCGGGACGGCGAGCGCGGCGCCGTACATCTTCTGGTTCGCGGCCGCGTGGCGGCGGCCCCGGCCGTCGAGGCCCTCGAGCGCGCGGCCGAGGCTGCGCGGGGTGAAGACCAGGCGCCCGTCGCGGAACCGGCCGCGGCGCGGGTGCACCGTGACCTGGCCGATCGCGTCCCAGGGCAGGCCGCGCCACTCGTCGCCGAGGCGGATCCGGACGCCGAGGTCGTCGGCGACCAGCAGCGGGGTGCGGGAATCGACCAGCGAGGAGAGGTAGATCGCGGCGATCACCGCCATCACCCCGCACAGCGCCCAGTCGAGCACCGTCATGGTCTGGGAGGCGCGCCACAGGTAGGCGATCGCGACCGCCGACGCGGTGGCGCCGACCAGGGCCGCGACGCCGGCGTGCCGGCGCACCACCACGGGCGTCCCGGCCACCACGGTCCGCTGGCCGTCGGTGTCGGTCACGTCGCCGCGGTTGTCGGCGTTCTCGGTGGGCATCGCGCTCACTGCTCCCCCTGCAAGGTGTCCAGGACTTCGTCGAGGTCGTCGGGTTTGATCAGGACGTCACGGGCCTTCGAGCCCTCGCTCGGGCCGACCACGCCGCGGCTCTCCAGGATGTCCATCAGCCGGCCGGCCTTGGCGAACCCGACGCGGAGCTTGCGCTGCAGCATCGAGGTCGAGCCGAACTGGGTGGAGACCACCAGCTCGATGGCCTGGACCACGAGGTCCATGTCGTCGCCGATGTCGTCGTCGAGGTCGCGCTTGGCCTGGGCGGGTGCGGTGACGTCCTCGCGGTACGTCGGGGTCAGCTGCTCCTTGCAGTGGCTGACCACCTGGTGCACCTCGGCCTCGGTCACCCACGACCCCTGCACACGCACCGGCTTGCCGGCGCCCATCGGCAGGAACAGCCCGTCACCCTGTCCGACCAGCTTCTCCGCGCCCGGCTGGTCGAGGATGACCCGGCTGTCGGCGAGAGAGCTGGTGGCGAACGCGAGCCGCGAGGGCACGTTGGCCTTGATCAGACCGGTGACCACGTCGACCGAGGGCCGCTGGGTGGCCAGGATCAGGTGGATGCCCGCGGCACGCGCGAGCTGGGTGATCCGCACGACCGAGTCCTCCACGTCGCGCGGTGCCACCATCATCAGGTCGGCGAGCTCGTCGACCACGACCAGCAGGTACGGGTACGGCGCCAGGACGCGCTCGCTGCCCGGGGGCACCTGCACCTTCCCGGCCCGGACCGCCTTGTTGAAGTCGTCGACGTGCCGGAAGCCGAACGCGGCGAGGTCGTCGTAGCGCATGTCCATCTCGCGGACGACCCACTGCAGCGCCTCGGCGGCCTTCTTCGGGCTCGTGATGATCGGCGTGATCAGGTGCGGGACGCCCTCGTAGACGTTGAGCTCGACCCGCTTGGGGTCGACCAGGATCATCCGCACCTCGTCGGGCGTGGACCGCATCAGGATCGAGGTGATCATCGAGTTCACGAAGCTCGACTTGCCGGATCCGGTGGCACCCGCGACGAGCAGGTGCGGCATCTTCGCCATGTTCGCGACCACGAAGCCGCCCTCGACGTCCTTGCCGAGCCCGACGATCATCGGGTGGTGGTCGTTGCGGGCGTTGTTCGACCGGAGCACGTCCCCGAGGGAGACGATCTCCTTGTCGGTGTTCGGGATCTCGATGCCGATCGCGGACTTGCCGGGGATCGGGGACAGGATCCGCACGTCGGCCGAGGCGACCGCGTAGGCGATGTTCTTGCCGAGCGCGGTGACCTTCTCCACCTTCACCGCGGGGCCGAGCTCGACCTCGTAGCGGGTGACCGTCGGGCCGCGGGTGTAGCCGGTGACCTGCGCGTCGATGTCGAACTGCTCGAGCACCTCGGTGAGCCGGTTGACCACCTCGTCGGAGGCCTTGGAGCGCGCCTTGTGCGGGCTTCCCGGCTTGAGCACCTCGTTGCCGGGCAGCGTGTAGGTGATGTCACCCGACAGCGCGAGCTGCTCGACCCGGGCGGGGAGCGGCGTGTGCGGCGGGGGCTCGAGGTCGCCCTTCTCCCCCGCTGCCGCGGGGGCGCCGGCGTCGGGGGTGGCGTCGGCGTCGACGTCGGGCGCACCGCCCTTCTTCCTCCCCCGGCGGCCGATCTCGCGACCTTCGAGGACCGGGCTGTCGTAGGGCTTGTCGCCGCTGTCCTCGTCGACCTCGTCGCCCTGCATCGAGCCGACGCGGCGACGGGGGCGGCTGCGCTTGAGCGGCTGCGTCTCCTCCGCGTCGGGCATGGCCTCCTCCGCCGTCGTACGGCCGAGGGCCCGGTCGCGGGCGGCGGCGAGCCGGGTGGGGATCTGGTACACCGGCGTGCCGGTGATGACGAGGACGCCGAAGACGGCGAGCAGCACGAGCAGCGGGACCACGACCAGCGTGCTGCGCAGCAGGTCCATCAGCAGCGAGGAGATCACGAAGCCGAGCGCGCCGCCGGCCTGCTGGAGGTCGGCGGTGTCGCCGAGCCGGGGCTCGGGCATGCCGTTGGCGATGTGCACGAGGCCGAGCACGCCGAACATCAGCGAGGACCAGCCGATCACCTGGCGGCCGGCGGGGCCGTTGCTGTCGGGGTTGCGCAGGTTGCGCCAGGCGATGAAGACGAGCAGCAGCGGGACGAACCAGGCGAGCAGCCCGACCGAGCCGGCGACCACGGTGCGGGTCAGGTCGCCGATGCGACCCGGCAGCTGCCACCAGACCGCGGCGGCGGTGACCACGGCGAGGCCGATGAGGAACAGGCCGGCCCCGTCGCGGCGGTGCTCGGGCTCGAGCTCACGCGCGGTGTGGCCGATCTTGCGGACGGTCGCACCGAGCACGTGCGCGATGCCGACCCACGTCGAGACCACGCCCCGTCCCAGGGCAGCAAACAGCGTTGCGATAGGTCCAGGCCCGTTGCGGACCGCCCGGGGCGCCGGCCGCTTCGACTTGCTCGAGGTGCGGCTCGACGACGAGGACTTCCGTCGGGTCTGGCTACCGGACGACCGGGGTCGGGAAGTTCCAGCACTGCTCTTGGCCTTGCTGGTGCTTCGCGACGCCGGTGGGGAAGACGTACGGGTCGCCATGGTGACGAGAGTAGGCGAAGGTCTCACCAGTCTCATGCGTTACACGCCGGGCGCCGGCCGGCAATCACCCCGCGGCGACCCCCGGCAACCACGTGAGCCCGGCCAGCCAGGGCAGCGCGACGAACGCTGTGGGCAACACCACGGTGGCCGCGGCCGCGGCGTACACGGCGACGGCGAGCAGCCGGTGCGGCCGGTCGTCCTCGAGCAGCCGGATCCGCTCGACCAGCCTCGCTCCCCCGGCGGCCAGCGCGGCCTCCGGCGCCCGGCTGTCGGCGAGCGCGACCAGGGCCCGGGCGACCGGCAGCCGGCCGTGGGTACGACGGGCGGCGCGGTCGGCGAGCACCTCCACCAGCAGCCGCACCTCACGCAGCGCCGTGGCGCTCGACACGAACCGCGGGAAGGCGGTGTGGAGCACGGTGAACGCCTCGAGGAGCAGGTCGTGCCGGGCCCGCAGGTGGGCCCGCTCGTGCGCCAGCACCGCGCCGACCTCCTCGGGGGCGAGCCGGTCGAAGGTGCCCGCGGAGACCACCACCCGGGACCGGGCCAGCCCCGGAAGGCAGTAGGCCAGCGGCGCCTGCGCGGCGAGGACCCGCACCCCGGCCTCGGCGGTCCGGCCGGCCGGCACCGAGGCGCGCTCCGGCGCCTCGTGCTCCCGCGTCGCGAGCAGGTCGACCAGGTCGCGGTGCCTCCGGCGGACGGCGCGGATGCGCGTGCCGACCCGGTGCCCGCTGAGCAGCATCCGGCCGAGCACCACGGCGGTGAGCAGCAGCGCGAGGAGCGCGACGCCGTACCCGGTCCAGCCCTCGCGAGTGCCGCGGTCGGTGACCAGGGACAGGCCGGCGCCGAGCGCGGAGAGCACCGCGGCCAGGGACACCGACTGCCACAGCGTCACCGCGGCGCGCGGCACTCGGCGCAGCAGCGGGGTCCGACCGAGCAGCGCGGGGACCGGCCCGGACAGCAGCACCGCGAGCGCGGAGAGGAACAGGGTGGTCACGACTGGCGGGTCAGCCGCTCTCGAGCGCGGCGAGCGCCTCGCGCAGGGCGGCCCGCTCCTCCGGGGAGGCCTCCCCGACGAACGCGACCAGCGCGCCGCGGCGGTCACGCTCGGAGAACTCCTCGAGCGCGCCGCGCATCAGGTCCGCGGTCATCGCGCCGCGGGAGGCGGCGGCCTGGTAGCGGTAGGCGCGCCCGTCCCGCTGCTGGCGGACCAGGGACTTCTTCGACAGCCGGTCCATCACCGTCATCACCGTGGTGTAGGCGATGTCGCGGCTGCGGGCGAGCCGCTCGTGGACCTCGCGCACCGTGAGCCAGCCGTCGTCGTCGACCGACCACAGCTCGTCCATCACCGCGCGCTCGAGCTCACCCATCCGGGACGTAAGTGCCACGGGCATGAGTCTAACGGCCCTGTCCGGTTCCTTACTACACGTCGTAGTATCTACTACACTTTGTAGTACCTACGCGCCCTACGAGGGAGGACCCGCCCGTGGATGTCGTCGACATCGCCCGGTGGCAGTTCGGGATCATCACCGTCTACCACTTCCTGTTCGTCCCCATCACGATCGGGATGTCGGCGATCATCGCCGGTTTCGAGACGATGTGGGTGCGCACGAACAACCCCGCCTACCTGCGGCTGACGAAGTTCTTCGGCAAGCTCTTCCTGATCAACTTCGCGATCGGCGTGGTCACCGGGATCGTGCAGGAGTTCCAGTTCGGGATGAACTGGAGCGACTACTCGCGATTCGTCGGCGACATCTTCGGCGCCCCGCTCGCGATCGAGGGGCTGCTCGCCTTCTTCCTCGAGTCGACCTTCCTCGGCCTGTGGATCTTCGGCTGGGACAAGCTCCCCCGCGGCCTGCACGCGGCGTGCATCTGGCTGGTCCACCTCGGGACCCTGCTCTCGTCGTACTTCATCCTCGCCGCCAACTCCTGGATGCAGAACCCGGTCGGCTACGAGTTCAACCCCGACACCGGCCGCGCGGAGCTCACCGACTTCTGGGCGGTGATGTTCAACAAGGTGCAGATGGTGTCCTTCCCGCACACCGTGACCGCCTGCTACCTGACCGGCGGCGCGTTCGTCGCCGGGGTCGCGTTCTGGCTGATGGTCCGCCGCTCGACCCCGGACGCCGACCGCCCGATGTACCGCACCGCGGTCCGGATCGGGGCGGTGGTGGCGCTGGTCGGCGGCCTGGGCGTGGCCGTGACCGGCGACTTCCAGGGCAAGGTGATGACCGACGTGCAGCCGATGAAGATGGCCGCGGCGGAGGCGCTCTACGAGACCGAGCAGCCGGCCGCGTTCTCGATCTTCACCATCGGCTCGCTCGACGGGTCCGAGGAGGTCTTCTCGATCAAGGTCCCGCGCCTGCTGTCCTTCCTGGCCGAGAACGACTTCGACTCCAAGGTGGTCGGGATCGACGAGCTGCGCGAGGAGTACCGGGCGACGTACGGCCAGGACCCGGGCGCGAAGTACTACTCCCCCGGTGACTACACCCCGGTCATCCCGGTCACCTACTGGACCTTCCGGCTGATGATCGGCCTCGGCGTCGTCGCGGCGGCCGGTGCCGCGGCGCTGCTGTGGGTCAGCCGGCGCGGTCGGCTTCCCCGGGGCAAGGCGTGGGTGTGGCTCGCGATCGCGATGCCGCTGCTGCCGGTCGCCGCGAACTCGTTCGGCTGGATCTTCACCGAGATGGGCCGCCAGCCCTGGGTGGTGTTCGGGCTGATGACCACCTCGAGCGCGGTCTCCCCCGGCGTCAGCGTCGGCGAGGCGCTCACCTCGGTCATCACGCTGACCCTGCTCTACGCCGTGCTCGCGGTGATCGAGGTCGGACTGATGCTCAAGTACGTCCGCCAGGGCGCGGAGCCGTTCGTCGAGCCGCCGAACCCCAAGCTCGGCGAGCACTCCGACGAGCCGCTCACCTTCGCCTACTGACCCGCGACCTGACGAGAAGAAGGAACTCCCCATGGAACTGACCACCGTCTGGTTCAGCCTGATCGCGGTGCTCTGGATCGGCTACTTCTGCCTCGAGGGCTTCGACTTCGGCGTCGGCATGCTGCTGCCGGTGCTGTCGCGCTCCGAGACCGAGCGCCGGGTCGTGATCAACACGATCGGCCCGGTGTGGGACGGCAACGAGGTGTGGGTGCTCGTCGCCGGCGGCGCCACCTTCGCCGCCTTCCCCGAGTGGTACGCCACCCTGTTCAGCGGCTTCTACCTGCCGCTGCTGCTGATCCTGGTCGCGCTGATCGTGCGCGGCCTGGCCTTCGAGTACCGCGCCAAGCGGGACGACGACACCTGGCGGGCCCGCTGGGACAAGGCGATCGTGATCGGCTCGCTGGTGCCCGCCGTGCTGTGGGGCGTGGCGTTCGCGAACATCGTGCGCGGCGTGCCCATCGACGCCGACAAGGAGTACGTCGGCACCACGCTGACCCTGCTCAACCCCTACGCGCTGCTCGGCGGGGTCACCACGCTGCTGCTCTTCCTCACCCACGGTGCGCTGTTCCTCGCGCTGAAGACCGACGGGGAGATCCGGCACCGGGCCAGGTCGCTGGGCCTGCTCCTCGGGCTCGCCGCCGCCGTGGCCGCGGTGGTGTTCCTGACCTGGACCCAGGCGATCACCGGGGACCTGACCTCCTCGGCGCTGTTCGTGGCCGCCGCCCTCGCCCTGCTCGGGGGGCTGTTCGCCGCGTGGCGGGCCCGGGAGGGCTGGGCGTTCCTCGGCACCTTCGCGGCGATCGCGCTCGCGGTGGCCGGCCTGTTCGTGGCGCTCTTCCCCGACGTCATGCCGACCACGCTCGAGGGCGGCCTGTCGCTGACCACGACGAACGCGGCCGCCACGTCGTACACGCTGACGATCATGACCTGGGTGGCGGTGCTGTTCACCCCGATCGTGCTGATGTACCAGGGCTGGACCTACTGGGTGTTCCGCAAGCGGATCGCGGTGCACCACATCCCCACCCCGCAGCTGGCGGCCGAGCCGACCCGATGAGGCCCCTCGACCCGCGGCTGCTGCCGCACCTCACGCCGGCCAGGCTCCCCCTGGCCGGCGTGGTGGCGGGCGGCGTCGTCTCGGGCGCGCTCCTGGTCGGACAGGCGTTCGCCGTGGCCGGCCTGGTCACCGCCCTGTTCGCCGGCGCCGGCACCGGCCGCTGGTCGGCTGCGGTGGACGCGGCGCTGCTGCTCGCCGCGGTGACCGCGGGCCGGGCGGTCACCTCGTGGCTGGTCGACGCCGCCGCGGCCTCGGCGTCGGCGCGGGTCACCTCCACCCTGCGACGGCGGCTGCTGGACGCCGCCGTCACGCTCGGCCCGTCCGGCCGCGCCGGCCGCCGGGACGGTGAGGTGGCCCTGCTCGCCACCCGCGGCGTCGCGGCGGTCGACCCGTACCTCACCCGCTACCTGCCCACCCTGGTGGTCGCCGCGGTGCTGCCTCCGCTGACCGTGCTGGCGATCGCGACCCAGGACCTGCTCAGCGCGGGCATCGTGCTGGTCACCCTGCCGCTGGTGCCGGTGTTCGCGGTCCTGGTCGGGCTCGCCACCCGCGACCGCGCCGACCGGCAGTGGCGCGCGCTCGCCTCGCTGTCCGGTCACTTCGTGGACGTGATGCGCGGCCTGCCCACGCTCGTCGCCTACCGCCGGGCCCGCGCGCAGTCGGCATCCATCCGGTCGGTCACCGACCGCTACCGGCGGGCGACGAACGAGACGCTCAAGCTGGCCTTCGCCTCCTCCGCGGTGCTCGAGCTGGTCGCGACCCTGTCGGTGGCGCTGGTCGCCGTCACCGTCGGCCTGCGGCTCTCGGGCGGCTCGCTGGACCTCGGTACGGCGCTGGTGGTGCTGCTGCTCGCGCCCGAGGCGTACTGGCCTCTACGCAGGGTGGGAGCGGAGTTCCACGCCGCAGCCGAGGGCACCGCCACCTTCGAGGCCGCCGACGCGGTCCTGTCGGGCGCACCCGAGCCCGCGGACGCCGCCCCCGGGGCAGCCCCCGCTCCCCGGCGGGAGCTGCACCTGGAGAGGGTCACCGCGGGCTATCCCGGCCGGGTCGAGCCGGTGCTCGACCGGCTGGACGCGGTCGTCCCCTCCCGGGGGCTCACCGCGGTGGTCGGTCCCTCGGGGTCCGGCAAGTCGACGCTCCTGGCCGTGCTCACCGGGCAGCTGCCGCTCTCCGCCGGCCGCCTCCTCGTCGACGGCGTGCCCCTGGACCCCGAGCGGGCGGACTGGCGCTCGCAGGTCGCCTGGGTCCCCCAGCGTCCCTGGGTGGCCGCCGCCCCGGTCCGCGACAACGTGCTGCTCGGTCGTCCCGGCGCCACCGACGCCGAGGTCTGGGCGGCCCTGGAGCGGGTCGCGCTCGGCGAGGTCGTCGCCGCGCTGCCCGGCGGGCTCGACGAGGTGCTGGGCGAGGACGGCGCCGGGCTGTCGGCCGGCGAGCGCGCGCGGCTGGTGCTGGCCCGGGCCGTCCTGGCGCAGCGGCCGCTGGTGCTGCTCGACGAGCCCACCGCCCACCTCGACCCGCTGACCGAGTCGGTGATCGCGGACACGATCCGCGACCTCGCGCGCGACAGCGCGGTCGTCGTGGTCGCCCACCGCGACAGCCTGGTGCGGATGGCCGACCACGTGGTCGAGATCCCCCTCCTGGCCGCCGCCTCCCCCGCTCGGGCGGCCACCGAGCCACTCCCCCAGGTGCTGACCGAGGCCTCCGCCACGGCGCCCGCCGCGCCGGACGCGGCCGCCGCCCCGCCCGCGTCCGCCGTGCCTCCGGCGGCCTCCGGGCCGCTCGCCCGGCCCCGGGTGCGGCTGGCTCTCGGCGCGCTGCTGGGGTCGCTCGCGGCCGCGTCGGGCGTGGCGCTGACCGCGACGGCCGGCTGGCTGATCGCCCGCGCCGCCGAGCACCCGCCGGTGCTCATGCTCATGGTCGCGATCGTCGGGGTACGCACCTTCGGCCTGGCCCGGCCGGTGCTGCGCTACGCCGAGCGGCTGGTCACCCACGACGTCGCGCTGCGCCTGCTCGCCGACCGGCGTGCCGCGGTCTACGACCTGCTCGTGCCGCTGGTGCCGGGCCGGCTCGGCCGGCAGCGCGGGGACGTCCTCGCCTCGGTGGTCGACGACGTCGACTCGCTCGTGGACCGGTACCTGCGGGTGCGCGGCCCGCTCACCACCTTCGCCGTGGTCACCGTGCTGAGCACCGGGTTCGCCGCCTGGGTGCTGCCCTCCGCCGGCCTGGTCACCGCGGCCACCCTGCTCGTCGGCGGCAGCCTGGCGTACGGCGTCAGCCGGGTCGGCGTGGCCCGCGCCGAGCGGTCCTTCGTCGCGCAGCGCGCCGCGCTGTCCGCGCAGGTCGTGCACCTGCTCCAGGGCGCGCAGGACCTGGTCCTGTGGCAGGCCACCGGACGTGAGCTGGACCGGGTCGACGAGTTGGGCGGCGCCGTCGCGACCGCGGCGACCCGCTCCGCCCGTGCGGTGGCCACCGGACGCGCCCTCGCGGTCCTGGTCACCGGGCTGGGCGTGCTCGCCGTGGCCCGCGTCGGCGCCGCCCCCCTGGCCTCGGGCGAGCTGTCCGCCCCCATGCTGGCACTGCTCGTGCTCCTCCCCCTCGCGCTGCTCGAGGTGGTCAGCCCGCTCGCCGACGTCGGGGCGCTCGCGGTGCGGGTCAGCGCCGCCGACCGGCGGCTCACCGCGCTGGCGCGGACCGCTCCGGCCGTCGCGGACCCGACCGCGCCCGGCCCGCAGTCCCGGGACGGGGCCGTGCCGGAGGTCCGGTTGGAGCGGGTGTCGGCCGGGTGGGGTGAGACGCCGGTGCTGCGCGACCTCGACCTCGACCTCGCACCGGGGTCGCGCGTCGCGGTGGTCGGCCCGAGCGGCTCCGGCAAGTCGACGCTGGCCGCACTGCTGCTGCGCTTCCTCGACCCCGCCTCGGGGCGGATGACGATCGGCGGTGTCCCGGCGACGTCACTGCTGCTCGACGACGTACGACGCACCACCGGCCTGGTCGACGACGACCCGCACGTGTTCTCGTCGACCCTGTTCGAGAACGTCCGGCTCGCGCGGCCCGACGCGTCGCGGGCGGAGGTCGCAGCCGCGCTGCGGGCGGTCCGGCTCGGGGACTGGCTCGACGGGCTCCCGGACGGGCTCGACACCCTGCTCGGCGACGGCCACGCGCACGTCTCCGGCGGGGAGCGCGCCCGGATCGGGATGGCCCGCGCCGTCCTCGCGGACCTGCCGGTGCTCGTGCTCGACGAGCCCACCGCCCACCTCGACTCGGCCACCGCCGAGGACGTCGCCGCCGACCTGCTCGACGCCGGCCGCGGCCGCTCGGTGGTCTGGGTCACCCACGGCACCGCCGGCCTGGACCGGGTCGACACCGTGCTGGACCTCGGCCGCCGGGCCGCGCAGCCCGCACCCCCCGCGCACGCACCCGACCGCGCGGGCGTGGCTCGCGCGGAGCATGTCGTGGGGTAGCCGCCGGGCGTACCGTCGGGAGCAGAGGTCCGGACGTCGGGAGGCGACGATGACCACCACCACCCGGGACTGGCGCAGGTTTCTGACCGTCCGGACCGCCCGCCGTCGCGCGCCCGGGCTCAGGCCTCGAGCACGACCGGGATGATCATCGGGCGGCGGCGGTGCTTGTTGCTCACCCAGCGCCCGACGACCCGGCGGATCGTCTGCTGCAGCTGGTAGGTGTCGTCGACCCCCTCGGCCACCGCGCGGTCGAGCGCCTCCGTCAACGAGGGCACGATCTCGTCGAAGGCGGCGTCGTTCTCGAGGAAGCCGCGGGCGTGGATCTCCGGGCCGCTGGACACCTTGCCGGTCACCGTGTCGACGACCACGACGACCGAGATGAAGCCCTCCTCGCCGAGGATCCGGCGGTCCTTGAGCGAGGACTCGGTGATGTCGCCGACCGACGACCCGTCCACGAAGACGTACCCGCAGTCGACCTTGCCGGCGATCTTGGCCTTGCCGTCGACGAGGTCGACGACGACGCCGTCCTCGGCGATCACGACCTGGTCGGCGGGGACCCCGGTCTGCCGGGCCAGCTCGGCGTTGGCCAGCATGTGCCGGATCTCGCCGTGCACCGGGAGCACGTTGCTCGGCCGGACGATGTTGTAGCAGTAGAGCAGCTCACCGGCCGACGCGTGGCCCGAGACGTGCACGAGCGCGTTGCCCTTGTGCACGACGTTCGCGCCCCAGCGGGACAGCCCGTTGATCACCCGGTAGACCGCGTTCTCGTTGCCGGGGATCAGCGAGGAGGCGAGCACGACGGTGTCGCCCTGCTCGATGTGCACGAAGTTGTGGTTGCGCTGCGCGATCCGCGACAGGGCCGAGAGCGGCTCGCCCTGCGACCCGGTCGAGATGAGCACGATCTTCTCCGGCGGGTAGCCGGCCAGCTCCTTGGCGTCGACCAGGGTGTCCGGCGGCACGTTGAGGTAGCCGAGCTCGCGGGCGACGCCCATGTTGCGCACCATCGAGCGGCCGACGTAGGCGACCTTCCGGCCGTGCGCCACGGCGGCGTCCATCACCTGCTGCACGCGGTGCACGTGCGAGGCGAAGCAGGCCACGATGATCCGCTGGTTGCTCTGGTGGAAGACCCGGTCGAGGACCGGGGAGATGTCCTTCTCGGCGGTGGTGAAGCCGGGCACCTCGGCGTTGGTGGAGTCGACCATGAACAGGTCCACGCCCTCCTCGCCGAGCCGGGCGAAGGCGCGCAGGTCGGTGATCCGCCCGTCGAGCGGGACCTGGTCCATCTTGAAGTCGCCGGTGTGCAGCACCAGACCGGCGCCGGTGCGGATCGCGACCGCCAGCGCGTCGGGGATGGAGTGGTTGACCGCGACGAACTCGAGGTCGAAGGGGCCGAAGGAGATCCGGTCGCCCTCCTTGACCTGGTGGTGCACGGTCTCCCTGAGCCGGTGCTCGCGCAGCTTGCTGGTGAGCAGGGCCAGGGTCAGCTGGGAGCCCACGAGCGGGATGTCGCCGCGCTCGCGCAGCAGGTACGGCGTCGCGCCGATGTGGTCCTCGTGGCCGTGCGTGAGCACCAGCGCCTCGACGTCGTCGAGCCTGTCCCGGATCGGGTCGAAGTCGGGGAGGATCAGGTCGACGCCCGGGTGGTGCTCCTCGGGGAACAGCACGCCGCAGTCGACGATCAGCAGCCGCCCGTCGTACTCGAAGACGGTCATGTTCCGTCCGACCTCACCGAGCCCTCCGAGGGGGATGATCCTCAGGCCGTTCTCGGGGAGCGGTCCGGGGGCGGAGAGCTCGGGATGGGGATGGCTCATGCGCGGGTTTCCTCCAGTAGTCCTGCGGCCGCCAGCTCGGCGCGCAGGTGTGCGACCAGCGCGTCGTCTGCGGGCACGAGCGGCAGGCGCACGTTGCGGTTGGGGATCACGCCGAGCAGCTCCATGGCGGCCTTGGCCATCATGGCGCCCGGCGCCTTGTTCATGATCGCGTCCACGACGGGGACGAGGCGGCGGTAGACGTCGAGGGCACCGGCGAGGTCACCGGCCTCCACGGCGCGGACCATCGCGGCGTACTGGTCGCCGGCGACGTGGCCGACCACCGAGACGATGCCCGAGCCGCCGTGGGTCAGCCAGGCGAGGTTGAGCACGTCGTCGCCGGAGTAGAACGCCAGGCCGGTCTCCTGCATGATCCGCACGCCGCGGTACAGGTCGCCGACGGCGTCCTTCACCGCGACGATCCGCTCGTGCCGGGCGACGCGGCGGTAGGTGTCCTCGGAGATCTGCAGCCCGGTGCGGCCGGGGATGTCGTAGAGCATGACCGGGAGCGCGCTGGCGTCGGCCACGGCCTCGAAGTGCGCGGCCAGGCCCTCCTGGGTGGGCTTGTTGTAGTACGGCGTCACGAGCAGCGCGCCGTGCGCCCCGATCTTGAAGGCCTGCTCGGCGAGCTCGACAGAGTGCGCGGTGTTGTTCGTGCCGACCCCGGCGACGACCTTGACCCGGTCCCCCACCGCGTCGACGACGGCGCGGAGGATCCGGCCGTCCTCCTCGGTGCTGGTGGTCGGCGATTCGCCGGTGGTGCCCGAGACCACGACGCCGTCGTGCCCGTGGTCGGCCAGGTGGGTCGCGACCCGGGCGGTGGCCTCGAGGTCGACCGACCCGTCCGCGGCGAACGGGGTGACCATGGCGGTGAGGACCCGCCCGAACGGAGCGGGCGCCAGAGAGTCCGAAGTCATGGCCTCAGGTTATCGGTTGTCGGTCGGGCCGGCGGAGCAGGGAGGCGCGGGACGGGCGCGGCGCGGTCTATCCCCTGCACCCGGGTGGGCGACCGGCCCCGCTAGGAGCCGGTGCGCTCGAGCCAGACGAACTCGTACCCGTCGTGCGGCTCCCGGCGGGTCTCGGTCCAGTCGGACCGGTCGAACTCCGGGTAGCGGGTGTCCCCCTCCGGGGCCTGGTGCACCTCGGTGAGCACCTGGACGTCGGCGAGGTGCATCGCGGCGGCGTAGATCTGCGCGCCGCCGATCACCATCACGTCGCCGTCGAAGTCCTGGGCCATCGAGACCGCGTCCTCGACGGTCCCGGCCACGAAGACCCCGTCGGCGCTCCAGCCGTCCTGCCGGGTGACCACGATGTTGGTCCGGTACGGCAGCGGGTGGCCGATGCTCTCGTAGGTGACCCGGCCCATCACCACCGTGTTGCCCTTGGTGGTCGCGCGGAAGTGCTTGAGGTCCTCCGGCAGGCTCCACGGGATGTCGCCGCCGAGGCCGATCACGCCGTTGTCCGCGACGGCGGCGACCATGACGACCCGCTTGCCCGTCGTACGGCGGCGCTCCTCCGCGTCGGGAGCGGCACCGGTCACGGGGTCGGTCCGGGGCGTCGTCATACCGCGATCGGCGCCTTGATGCCGGGGTGAGGGTCGTAGCCCTCGACCGCGATGTGCTCGAGGTCGAACGCGTCGAGCTCGGTCACCGAGGGGTCCAGGCGCAGCGTGGGCAGCGGCCTCGGGTCGCGGGTCAGCTGGAGCCGGGCCTGGTCGAGGTGGTTGAGGTAGAGGTGCGCGTCTCCGAGCGTGTGCACGAAGTCGCCGACGGCGAGGCCGGTGACCTGGGCGACCATGTGGGTGAGCAGGGCGTACGACGCGATGTTGAACGGCACGCCGAGGAAGACGTCGGCGGAGCGCTGGTAGAGCTGGCAGCTGAGCCGGCCCTCGGCGACGTAGAACTGGAACATGGTGTGGCAGGGCGCGAGCGCCATGTCCGGGATGTCCGCCACGTTCCAGGCGGAGACGATGTGGCGGCGGGAGTCGGGGTCGCGGCGGATCGCCTCGACCACCTCGGCGAGCTGGTCGACGTGCCGGCCGTCGGGCGTGGGCCAGGAGCGCCACTGGTAGCCGTAGATCGGGCCGAGGTCGCCGTTCTCGTCGGCCCACTCGTCCCAGATCGTGACGCCGCGGTCCTGGAGCCACTTCACGTTGGTGTCGCCGCGGAGGAACCACAGCAGCTCGGCGAAGACCGACCGGGTGTGCACCTTCTTGGTGGTCACCAGCGGGAACCCCGCGCTCAGGTCGAAGCGCAGCTGGTGGCCGAAGACCGACAGGGTGCCGGTGCCGGTGCGGTCGCCCTTCTCGGCGCCGTCGTCGAGGATCCGCTGGAGGAGGTCGAGGTACTGCTGCACCCGGCAAACCTAACACCGGCCGCCCCCACCCCCGGGCCGTACTCTCGTGCCCATGGCGAAGTACTTCGACGTCCACCCGGACAACCCCCAGCCGCGTGCGATCGCGCAGGCGGTGGAGATCATGCGCTCCGGCGGACTGATCGCCTACCCCACGGACTCGTGCTTCGCCCTCGGCTGCCAGCTCGGCAACGCCGAGGGCAAGGCCCGGATCACCGAGATCCGGCAGCTCGACGACAAGCACCACTTCACGCTGCTCTGCAAGGACTTCGCCCAGTTGGGGCAGCTCGTGCACATCGACAACGCGGTGTTCCGGGCGATCAAGGCGGCCACCCCGGGCTGCTACACGTTCATCCTGCCCGCCACCCGCGAGGTGCCGCGCCGGCTGCTGCACCCGAAGAAGAAGACGGTCGGCGTGCGGATCCCCGACCACAAGGTCGCCCAGGCGCTCCTGACCGAGCTCGGCGAGCCGATCCTCTCCAGCACGCTGCTGCTGCCCGGCGACGAGGAGCCGCTGACCCAGGGCTGGGAGATCAAGGAACGGCTCGACCACCAGGTCGACGCGGTGATCGACTCCGGCTGGTGCAACGACGTGCCGACCACCGTCGTGGACTTCTCCAGCGGCGCGCCGGAGATCGTGCGCCGGGGGTCAGGCGACCCGACCCGGTTCGAGTGACCTCCGGGGCCGGGCCGCCTCCGTCCCCTGACCGCCCGCGCTACCTGCCGAAGACGACCGCGGCGAGGTTGAGCACGAGGAAGGCGGCCGCCGCCGTCGCACCGATCACGGCGGGCGCCAGGCCCTTCTCGTCACCGGCGTGCCGGGCACGACTGCCGTAGAACCAGGCGACCACGCCCGGCGCGACCGCGATCGCCACCGCGGGAAGGCCCACCAGCAGCGCGTAGCCCAGCGGCGCCGCCTCGCCCGAGCCCGTCTCGTAGCCGAGCAGCGAGAGCGCGCCCTCGCCGAGCAGCGAGGCCACCACGAAGGTGACCGGGAACATCAGCAGCCACATCCATGCCTTGCGCACGTCCCGCTCCTCGTGGGTCACCTGTCGCCACCCACGGTGCTGCATCGCCGCCGCATGCCTGGCCATCACGCACCTCCTCGCGCACCCCCGCCACCCTCATGGTGACGCTGCGGCCGGGGCCCGCCCAGAGCCCAAGGGCCCCGGTCGCGCGGCCAAGGTCCCGGAGCGCGCGGCGGTCTCCGGGTGGCCGCTCCGGTTCCCCGGGCGGAGCCTGTCAGGATGTCCGCATGACCTCCCCCACCGCCGACGTGTCCGTTCGCGTCGCCTGGGCCGACGACGCCGAGGGCATCGCCGCCGTGCAGGTCCGGGCCTGGCGCACGGCGTACGACGGCCTCCTGCCCGCCGACGTGCTCGCGAGCCTCGACCCCGCCGAGATCGCCGCCGCGTGGCACGCCTCGCTGAGCACCCCCAAGGACGCGCGGAACCGGGTGCTGGTCGCACTCGAGCGCAACACCATCCGAGGCTTCGCGCTCACCTCCCCGGCCTCGGACCCCGACACCGACCCGATCGACGACGGCGAGGTGTCCGACCTGACCGTGGACCCGGCACAGACCGGACAGGGCCACGGCTCCCGGCTGATGCAGGCCTGCGCGGACACCCTGCGCGCGGACCGGTTCACCCGCGGCCTGCTCTGGATCGCCGCCACCGACGACGCGCTGCGCCGGTTCGCCACCGGCGCGGGCTGGGCCCCGGACGGGGCGCACCGCGAGCTCGACCTGCACGGCGACGGTGCGGTCACCGTGAAGCAGGTCCGCCTGCACACAGACCTGTCGGAATGACACATTTCTGCGACTGACACGTTTGGAATTCACCGAAAACGGCAACCATCTGCCCGTCTTGGACGTCTGACAAGACGTGAGGCTCAAACCGCGGGCCTCCGAAGAACCCGTCCGTGGGAGTGAATGTGCTCGGTCCGCTGCCCAAGCTCTACCGCGTCGCCGTCTCCGTGGTCGCCCTGCTCGTCTTCGTGGGCGCCGGCGCCTATGCGGCGTTCCTGCTGCCCTACCCGATCCTGATCAGCGTCGGCGCGAGCGTCGGGCTCGCCGTCGGGGCGCTGACCGCCTTCCTCCTGCTGCACGAGCCGCACCACGCCCCGCAGCCGCACCGGATCCGCCGTACCCGCCCGCACTGACCCACCCCGCGGGCTTGTTAGGTTCGGCGGGTGACCGCCTCGCCCGACCCTGTCCTCCCGCCCGGGGAGCGGTCCGCGATCGTCCGTGACGGCGTCGCGGTCGGGATCGCGACCGGCGCCTACGGCATCTCCTTCGGCGCGATCTCCGTCGCCGCCGGCCTCGACGTCTGGCAGACCTGCGCACTGTCCCTGCTCGTGTTCACGGGCGCCTCCCAGTTCGCCCTCGTCGGCGTCGTCGCCGCCGGCGGAAGCCCCCTCTCCGGCGCGGTGACCGGACTCCTGCTCGGCACCCGCAACACGCTCTACGGCATCCGCCTCGCGCCCCTGCTCGGATGGCGCGGCTGGCGCCGCGGGGCCGCAGCGCACCTGCTCATCGACGAGTCCACCGCGATGGCGGTGACCCGCGAGACCACGGCGGCCGCGCGGGTCGGCTTCCTCGCCACCGGCCTCGCGGTGTTCGTGCTCTGGAACCTCGCCACCCTCGGCGGGGCCCTGGCCGGAGAGGCCCTCGGCGACCCGCGGACCTACGGGCTCGACGCCGCGGTCGGCGGCGCGTTCCTGGCGCTGCTCTGGCCGCGGCTGAAGGACCGGCGCAACCAGCTGACCGCGGTGCTCGCCGCGGCCCTGGTACTGACGCTCGTGCCCGTCGCGCCCGCGGGCGTCCCGGTGCTCGCCGCGGCGGTCGTCGCGCTGGTGGTCGGCGTCGTCTCGCACGCCACCGACCCGACCGAGGTGCCCGGCCGGGACGACCTGCCCGGCGGGGGTGAGCACCAACGATGATGTGGACCGCGATCCTCCTCGCCGCCCTGGGCTGCTACCTGCTCAAGCTGGCCGGGCTGTCCATCCCGAGCCGGGTGCTCGAGCACCCGCTCGTGCACCGGATCGCCGACCTGCTGCCGGTCGCGCTGCTGGCCGCCCTGGTCGCCGTGCAGGTGCTCGCGGACGGACCCACGCTGCAGGTGGACGCCCGGCTGGCGGGTCTCGGCGCCGCCTTCGTCGCGCTGCTGCTGCGGGCGCCGTTCATCGTCGTCGTGCTCGTCGCCGCGGTCACCGCCGCCGGGCTCCGCCTGCTCTGACTGGGTGTGTCCCTATTCGGGGTTCACCGGCTTCCCTTGACCCACACCCCTACTGGGGTGCACGTGTTGATGACGGCTTCATAGACCGACCGGGCAAGTGCCATCGCGGGCAGCGGCAGTAGTTCGTCACCGGCCAGGATCGTGCGCCACGCCCTTGAGATGCTCTATGGCGGCGTGCATGTTCAGGGTGGCTGCGCGGTGTGCCCACCAGCGCAGCCCATCAGGTCTTCCTTGTCCGGGTGGCCGCTCACATGGTCGAGGTCAGCGCGGGCCGGCGTACTTGACGCAGGGTCATCAAGCGCGTCGGATGCGCCTCGGAGAAACACCCCGAGGCTGCGGAGCTGCTGGTCGATGACGCGCTGGGCGAGCACGCGCATGTCGGGATCCACGGCTGGAGGCTACGCGGTCATGTTGGGACGGGAGACGTACGACAACGGCGTCCGCAAGGCCATCTACGGCGATCCGGACGGCAACGAGATCGGAATCGGCGGCCCACCAAGCGGCGCATCCAGAACGGGCTGTCTCAGCGGTGACGCCGCCGACACCAGGGCAGCGTCGGCCACACCAACTACGGCATGAGCGTGCGACCAGCTGAGGTGGTGGGCAGCGGAGTGTCCCGTACCGTTGGAGGCCAGCCTGCTCAACGCCCAGCGCTGGTACTGGGCGTCACTGAACCCAGGGATGACGGCACCGTTCGAGTCGGGCCAGGCGCCAGGGGGCCGCCGTCCACCATGGGCGGCGACCCCCGAAAACCGTCTGACAGGGGCAGATGCGTGCGTTCCCACAAGGCACTCGTCCACAATGTCGCGGTGAACGTGAGCAGCGACGAGAACACTCCTCTGGGATCGAACGTCCGCGACGTGCTCGTTGTGTTGGCGGGTCTGCCCGGTACCGGCAAGACCACGATCGGAAGGTTGCTTGCTCGTCGGCTTCGGGCCGCGTATCTGCGCACCGATGTAATCGCTGGTCCGATGCTTCTCGAAGGTGTCACCGAGGACACCGCAGAAGCCGGGCGCGTCGCATACGGCATCGCCCGCGAGGTCGCGACCGAAAACTTGCGTGCGGGCGTTCCTGTCGTGGTTGACGGGGTGCACGCGACGCACGAGCGGAGAGCGCTGTGGCGCGGCGTATCCGAGGCAACCCAGAGCCGCCTGGTTCAGTTGGAGATGACTCTGGAGGACGAGGTGGAGCACCGCCTCAGGGTTGAGCACCGCCAGGCCCGGGGGTACGTAGGTCCCAATTGGGAGCAGATCCTGGACATGAACTACGACGAGTGGAACGAGGCGATCGATGGGTCTCGGCTGCTGGTGGATACCTTCGAGACCGACGCCGCCCTGGCATGCTGCCTCACGCGTGTGGCGAGCCCCGATCCAACGTGATGCGTGCTCATCGGCAGTTCACAGCTCTAGCTATCTGCGGCAGATGAGTTCGTTCGCGTCCATCGTGCGGCAGGCTGTGAGCCGTGGATTGGTCGGCCAGCGACGTGCAGACAGCGGTGCGCTCCGTACTGGCTTCGTACACACCGGACTCCTGGACGTTCGAGTGGGCCGATCTGACCTTCACCGTCGACGCGGCAGCACCGGTCCGACCGCCGTATGACCCCGGCACACGGTTCGCTGTGCACTACTCATTGACGGATCTACCTGAGTGCCGTCGCCGATGAAGGCGGCGGGCCTGAGCGTCCTGCGTTTGTCAGTCATCGGTATCCCAGGTCACCTCAACTCTGGCGAAATGCGACAAGCTGGAGCTGCATGTCGTCGGGGTCGCGGAAGTTCAGCGACGAGCCCCAGTCGTGGTCACTGATCGGGCTGTGCTTGATGCCCTTGTCGGACATGCGTGCTTCCCACTCCTCCAAGGTGGCGCGGTCGGCCACCGTGAAGCCGACATGGTCAAGCCCGGTCCGGCTCGGATCGAATGTCTCCCCTCCGTTCGTGGGGTGGGAGGCGAGGCCGATGCCCATGGACCAGTCCGGAGCGCCGAGAAGGACCGTCCGGCCTCCGGATCCACCGAAGTGCTCCTCGCGTGCCAGTTCGGCGAATCCGAACAGGTCGGTGTACCAGCCAACGCTTGCCTCGATGTCTCTCACCGTCAACACGACGTGGTGAAGGTTCGCGGTCATCTCGTCCTCCTTGTCAGCTGGGTCGTCTCAGTTCCAGACGTCCTCAGCATCCCACCGAGACCCTCGTCGATACATATGGAGGACCGACCTTCCGCGTCGATCCGCACCCCCCGCGCGCCGCACGCGGCTGCGAACGGCGGCCGTGGTCCCGGCCCGAACACCGGAACTCGGTGTGAGACCCCTGAAGACTGGGCTGCGGAGATCCGGTGGGACATGGACGAGAAGGTAGAAACCGGTGGCGTCGGACGGGCAGAGCACCTGCTCGCACCAGACGGTGTCGTCCACCTTCGATGGCGCTTGTGACCGTGTCCGCACATCGGCAGTTGCGCGCGGACAGCGGCAGATCAGGACGTTGCTAGACCGTCACTCCGAGACCCGCGAGTTCGGCAACGATGCGCGCACGAAGCTCGTCATGCCGGGGGGCGAGCGCCGCTTCGGCCGCGTAGAACTGCTCGGGGTCGTAGAGCCATGCGGGCCGGCCGATGTTCTCCGGTGGCTCCCACTCGTAGCGGGGGAACAGGTGTGCGTGGAGGTAGGCGTCGGTGTTGCCGAGGATCTCGTAGTTCATCCGTCGGAATGCTGAGTCGCTTGCCCGGCAGGCGGATTCGACCGCCTGGCCGAGCGTGTCCATGCTCTCGAGGAACTCCAGGCGCTGGCTCTTCGGCATGTCCGTTAGCCGGTCGATGCTGGGGTCGTCGACCAACAGAACGCAATACCCGGGAAGGAACTGCGTGTCGCCGATGACGGCATACGAGTGCGCCATCTTGGCAAGCACAGTGGGATTGGTGCCGGCTCGCGCGGAGCCAATGCGGTCCATCTTCCAGGCGTCGGACTCGGTCATCTGGGTATTCAACACGACTCGGGGCGGCAGCATCTCAAACAGCGCACGCGGGGCGGTCTCCTGTTCATCGGAATCTCAGCCACTTTGCTATCCGCGGCATGTCCGTCAGGGCACATGACGAGCACGACTAGGTTGTCGTCGTGGTCTTCATGCAGTCGTCGGGGTCCGGTGCGCCGGCCCAGGTCCCGGCCTGGGCGGTGGTGTTCTGTGCCATGTGCGCGCTTGTCTTGGCGCTGAACCATTGGAGGTTCCGGACGGGCTGGCACATGGATGCGCGGTACGGCATCGGTCCCATGGAGCGCGAGTTGGTCATCATGCTGGGGTACATCTCGCTGCCAGGGGCCATCGCCTTCGCGAGCTCCTTCGCCATGGTGTTGGTGGGCAGGGTCGCCTTTGCTACGAGCAACGAGTGGATCGGCTTCTCGGCGATGCTGCTTCTCGTCGTCGCCTTGGGGTCGTTCCTCTGGATGGCCAAGGAATGGGTCAAGCCGAGCCGACAACGGACGCCTGATTGGCTCAAGTGAGTGCGGCAGGCCGTCAAGACTTCGTGCGGCACCACGTAGTCGTCCATCAGTCCGCACATCGGCATGAGAGCGCGTTGCGCTCCCAGCTCGTCGGTCTCCTAGGAAATGGGACACACCCCGTGCAGCACGCCCGCGACGGGCCCGGACCCGATCGTGGTCAGGGGACCTCGATGCGACCGTGCTCGTCGACGGCGAAGCCGGGCGCGTAGGCGATCTCCCACAGGATCCCGTCGGGGTCGCTGAAGTAGCCTGAGTAGCCACCCCACTCGGCCCGGGTGGCCGGCTTCACGATCTTGCCGCCCACCTCCCGGACCCGGACGAACGCCAGGTCGACGGCCGCCTCGTCCGGCAGGTTGACCGCCAGGGTGATCCCCCGGTAGCGCGGGAGCTCGTCCTGCGGCGGCGCCTCGAGGTGGGCGTCGTCGGCCAGGGCGTCGTACCCGAAGAGGCCGAGCCAGGTCCCGGAGGTCTTGAACCACACGATGCCGTCGGTGATGTTGCCCCGCTGCTCCCAGCCGAGGTCGGTGTAGAAGCGGACGGACCGCTCGAGGTCGGTGACGCCGAGCGTCACGATGCTGAAGTTGGGCGGCACGGCGTCGGTCATGGCACACATTCTTACCGCAGGCCACCGACACCGGGACCGATCGCCACGGACCGGACCCGGCGCGGGCGCCGGGCTGGTGGCCCCCAGCCCGACGCCCGCGTCCCCGAGATGCCGTCAGCCGACGGAGACTGCGCTCCAGGCGGCCGCGACGGCGCTGTACTGCGCGCTGCCGGCGCCGTACAGGTCCCTGGCAGCGTTCAGGGTCGCGGTGCGCGCACCCGCGTAGTTCGTGTTCGAGGTCATGTAGACGGTGAGCCCTCGGAACCAGATCTTCGCCGCGGCGTCGCGGCCGATCCCGGTGACCGTCGAGCCGTTGCACGTCGTCGAGCTGTGCGCCACCCCGCCGATCGTCTTCGAGCCCGACCCCTCGGCGAGCAGGTAGTAGAAGTGGTTGCCCACACCCGAGGAGTAGTGGACGTCGAGCTGGCCGACCCCGGAGTCCCAGCAGTCCACCGAGGCGCCGTCGCTGCTCGGCTGGTCCATCCGGCGGAAGCCGAGGTGGGTCTGGAGGTCGAACTCCTCGCCGATCAGGTAGTCGGCGGGGTCCTCCGGGTTCGCCGCGTAGAACTCGACCATCGTGCCGAAGATGTCGCTCGTGGACTCGTTGAGGCCACCGGACTCGCCGGAGTAGGTCAGGTCGGCGGTGTTCTCGGTGACGCCGTGCGACATCTCGTGGCCGGCGACGTCGAGCGAGGTGAGCGGGCCGTAGTTGCTGCCGTCCCCGTCGCCGTACGTCATCCGGGCGCCGTCCCAGAAGGCGTTGGCGTAGTTGGTGCCGTAGTGCACGCGGTTGGAGGACCCGGACCCGTCACCGAAGATGCCGTTGCGTCCGTGGACCAGCTTGAAGTAGTCCCAGGTCTTGTCGGTGCCGTACTGCGCGTCGACCGCCGCCGACTCCCGGCTGCTCGTGGAGCCGTTGCCGAACAGGTTGTCGGAGCTGGTGAACAGCGTGCCCGTGGCGCACTTGGTGCCGAACAGCTGGCAGGTCATCGAGTCGGTCTTGTTGCCCATGTCCGCGGTGAAGCTGTTTCCGCGGGTCGGGTCCTTCAGCGAGTAGGTGCCGTTCGCCAGCGTCAGCTCGAGCGGGACCGTCCCGCCGTACAGCGAGTCACCCTCACCGCCGACGGTCTGGATCTCCTGCTCGGCGCGCAGCACCTCGCCGGTGCGGGCGTCGATGTACGTCGCCAGCCGGCTCGGCGTGCCGTCCTCCTGGACCCCGCCGCTGAGCACCTGCCAGGCCAGGCGGGGCCCACCGGCGACCGCGTCGACCACGAGGGTCGGGTCGGCCGCCACCTGCGCCCCGCGGACGTCGCGGTTGGCCTTGCTGGGCGCGAGCGCCGCCCGGGTCGCGGCGTCCGCGCCGACGGCCGGGGTGGTGTCGAAGGTCGGTGCGGAGCCCAGGGTCTGGCTGACGCCGCGCCAGCCGCCGTCGGCGCCACGGTGGACGACGAGGTCGCCGCCGAGCACCGGCAGGCCACGGTAGGTGCGGTCCATCCGGACGTGGGTGGCGCCACTGGGGTCCACCAGCGCGTCGGTGACGGTGAAACCTTGTCCGTCACCCACCTTGGCCACGCCCCGGTGGGCCTGGACCGCGGTGACGGCGGAGCGAGCGATCGAGCGGGGGTCGTCGACCTGGCGGGACACCGCCGGCACAGAACGGTCGTTTCCGGTAGCAACCGCCGTCGGCGCGGTGGCGGTGAGCGCCGCGGCGGCGAGGGCGGCGGCGCTGATTCCTGCAGTGGTTCGCATGGGCTTCCTTCCGAGAGGCGCGGGTGCGCGCACCTGCATGAGACAACGCCGACCGCGTGCAGGGGAAGGGGCAAGCTCTGCGTGTTCGTGCGATGCAGGGTTGTGCAGGCTAGGCGTCGTCCCGTTGCTCGGCGTGGAGCGCGATCGCCCGCCGTGCGGCCGAGCGGGCCCGGGTGCGGTCGCCGGCGTCGTCGTAGGCCAGCGCCAGCCGGTACCAGGCACGCCAGCTCTCCGGCGCCCGGTCCACCTCCGCCCTGCGCTCCTCGAAGACCGCGTCGGCCGCGACCCGGTCGACGCGACCGGACGGGCGACGGGGCAGGTCGTCGGTGGGGAGGCCGCCCTCGGCCTCGAGTACGGCGGCCAGCCGGGCGGTGCGGGCGCCGAACTGGAGCTCCCGCCCCACCGCCAGCACGCCGAGCACCGGCACGAGCAGGATGCCGACGCCGAGCAGGACGAGCACGACCTCGCCGCTGCCGAGGAGCGCGACGCCCTTCGCGCCGATCAGCAGCGCGTAGAACGCGAGCACCGCCACCAGGACCGCGACGACGACCTTGGTCCTCACCCGAGACCCATGAACTGTTCCAGACCGACGGTGAGGCCGGGGTGCGAGGCGATCGAGCGCACGCCGAGCAGCACGCCGGGCATGAACGACTCGCGGTCCATCGAGTCGTGCCGCAGGGTGAGGGTCTCCCCCGGCCCGCCGAGGATCACCTCCTGGTGCGCGACGAGGCCGCGCAGCCGCAGCCCGTGCACCCGGATCCCCTCCACGTCGGCCCCGCGGGCGCCCTCGAGGGAGGTGGAGGTGGCGTCGGGCATGGGGCCGGCGCCGGCCCGGCGGCGGGCCTCGGCGACCAGGGACGCCGTACGCCGGGCGGTGCCCGAGGGCGCGTCGGCCTTGTCGGGGTGGTGCAGCTCGATGATCTCGACCGACTCGTAGAACGGCGCCGCCTCGACCGCGAACCGCATCATCAGGATCGCGCCGATGGAGAAGTTGGGGGCGACCAGCACCCCGGTCTGCGGCGACGCGGCGAGCGCGGTGCGCAGCCGGCCGAGCCGCTCGTCGTCGAAGCCGGTGGTGCCGACCACCGCGTGGATGCCGTGGGAGATGCAGAACTCCAGGTTGTCCATCACCACGTCGGGGTGGGTGAAGTCGACGACCACCTGCGCGCCCGCGCTCACCAGGGTCTCGAGGTCGTCGCCCGCGTCGACCTGCGCGACGAGCTCCATGTCGTCGGCCTCCTCGACGGAGCGGCAGACCTGTCCGCCCACCTTGCCGCGGGCACCGAGCACACCAACTCTGATCGCTGTAGTCACGGCACCAACCTAGTCGGGCGCACGCGGGCGACGCTCCCCCGGTCCCGCGTGGCGGGCGGGGCGGACGCTACGGGGTCGGGGTCCCGGGCGGGACCGCGGACGGCCCGACCACGGCGAGGGTCTCGGGCTGGGCGAAGAGCTCCTTGGCGAGCAGCTGCACGTCCTCGAGCGTGACCGCGTCGATCCGGCCGATGACCTCCTCGAGCGTGGGCAGCTCGTCGTAGAGGAGCTCGGCCTTCGCGATCCGCGACATCCGGGAGCCGGAGTCCTCCAGGGAGAGCACGAGCCCGCCGCGGAGCTGGCCCTGGCCGCGCTCGAGCTCCTCCTCGGTGATGCCGTTCTCCGCGAGCTCGCGCATCTCGTCGCGGACCACGGCCAGCACCTCGTCGAGCTTCGACGGCAGGCAGCCGACCCCGACCCCGAACATGCCGGCGTCGTTGTAGTGCGAGGCGAACGAGTAGACGGAGTAGGCCAGCCCACGGTGCTCGCGGACCTCCTGGAACAGCCGCGAGGACGTGCCGCCGCCGAGGACCGCGTTGAGCACGCCGAGCGCGTAGCGGCGGTCGTCGGTGCGGGCGAGCGCGTTCACGCCGAGCACCACGTTGACCTGCTCGAACGGCCGGGAGACCGTCACCTCCCCCGCCGCGGACCGCTTGAACCGGTCGGAGCGGCGGACCGGGACGGGCCGCATGGTGGTGTCGGCGAGGAAGTTCGACCGCCCGAACGCCGTCCGGACCAGGCGTACGACGGCGGCGTGCTCGATGTTGCCGGCGACCGCGATCACCATGTTCTCGGGGCGGTACCGGGTGCGGTAGTAGCGCGCGATCTGGGCGCGGGTCAGGGACCGGATGGACTCCACGGTCCCCGCGATGGGGCGCCCGAGGGGTCCCGGTCCCCAGGCCTTCTCGGCCCAGAGGTTGTGCACGACGTCGTCGGGGTCGTCGTCGTGCATGGCGATCTCGTCGAGGATCACCTCGCGCTCGGCCTCGACGTCCTCGGCGGTGATCAGCGAGGAGGTGATCATGTCGCCGAGCACGTCGACCGCCAGCGGCAGGTCCTGGTCGAGCACCCGCGCGTGGAAGCAGGTGTACTCCTTGGCGGTGAAGGCGTTGAACTCGCCCCCGACCCGGTCGAGCGCGATGGAGATGTCCATCGCGCTGCGACCCGGGGTGCCCTTGAACAGCAGGTGCTCGAGGAAGTGCGAGGCCCCCGACAGCGTGGGGGCCTCGTCACGCGACCCGACGCCGACCCACGCACCGATGGTGGCGGACCGGACGCCGGGCATCGCCTCGGTGACGACCCGCAGTCCGCCGGGAAGGACCGTCCGGCGGACAGTGCTGATCACACTGCCGCCGCGGTCCTTCTCAACGGCGAGGGTGCGGGTCGTCCCGGGCTTCTGCTGGGAAGCGGTGAGCTTCCGGCTCACTGCTCGCCGTCGGTGGAGTCGGCCTCGGCGGCGTCGTCCTCGGAGCCCTCCACGACCGGGATCAGGGAGAGCTTGCCGCGGTCGTCGATCTCGGCGATCTGGACCTGGACCTTCTGGCCCACCGACACGACGTCCTCGACGGCGTCGACGCGCTTGCCGCCGGCGAGGGCGCGGAGCTTGCTGATGTGCAGCAGCCCGTCCTTGCCGGGGAGCAGCGAGACGAAGGCGCCGAAGTTGGTCGTCTTGACGACCGTGCCCAGGTAGCGCTCGCCGACCTCGGGCATCGTCGGGTTCGCGATGCCGTTGATGATCGAGCGGGCGGCCTCGGCGGACTCGCCGTTGGTGGCACCGATGTAGATGGTGCCGTCGTCCTCGATGCTGATCTGGGCGCCGGTGTCGTCCTGGATCTGGTTGATGACCTTGCCCTTGGGCCCGATCACCTCGCCGATCTTGTCGACCGGGACCTTCACGGTGATGATCCGCGGCGCGTTGAGCGACATCTCCTCGGGGGCGTCGATGGCCTCGGCCATCACCTCGAGGATCGCGAGACGGGCGTCCTTGGCCTGGGTCAGCGCGCCCGCGAGGACGTCGGCCGGGATGCCGTCGAGCTTGGTGTCGAGCTGGAGCGCGGTGACGAACTCCTTGGTGCCGGCGACCTTGAAGTCCATGTCGCCGAAGGCGTCCTCGGCGCCCAGGATGTCGGTCAGCGCGACGTACTGGGTCTCGCCGTCGACCTCACCGGAGATGAGGCCCATCGCGATGCCGGCGACGGCTGCGCGCAGCGGCACACCGGCCTGGAGCAGCGACAGCGTCGAGGCGCAGACCGAGCCCATCGAGGTGGAGCCGTTGGAGCCGAGAGCCTCGGAGACCTGACGGATCGCGTAGGGGAACTCCTCGCGGGTGGGCAGCACCGGCATGAGCGCACGGCCGGCGAGCGCACCGTGGCCGATCTCGCGACGCTTCGGGGAGCCGACGCGGCCGGTCTCACCGGTGGAGTACGGCGGGAAGTTGTAGTTGTGCAGGTAGCGCCGGCTCGTCTCCGGGGAGAGCGTGTCGAGCTTCTGCTCCATGGTCAGCATGTTCAGCGTGGTGACACCCAGGATCTGGGTCTCGCCGCGCTCGAACAGGGCCGAGCCGTGGACGCGCGGGATCACGCCGACCTCGGCGGACAGCGTCCGGATGTCGGTGAGGCCACGGCCGTCCATGCGGACCTTGTCGCGCAGCACGCGCTCGCGGACCAGGCTCTTGGTCAGCGACCGGAACGCGGCGCCGATCTCCTTCTCGCGGCCCTCGAAGTCCGGGCCGATCTTCTCGAGCAGGCTGGCGCGGACGGCGTCGATGGCCTCCTCGCGCTCGAGCTTGCCGGTGACGGCGAGCGCCGGGGTGAGGTCGGCCTTCGCGGCGGCCTCGACGGCGGCGTACACGTCGTCCTGGTAGTCCAGGAAGATCGGGAAGTCCTGGACGGGCTTCGCGGCCTGCTTGGCGAGCTCGGACTGGGCGTCGCAGAGCTGCTTGATGAACGGCTTGGCGGCGTCGAGACCGCCGGCCACGACCTCCTCGGTCGGCGCCTGGATGCCGGACTGCACCAGGTTCCAGGTGGCCTCGGTGGACTCGGCCTCGACCATCATGATCGCGACGTCGCCGGTGTCGGTGACGCGACCCGCGACGACCATGTCGAACACGGCCTCCTCGAGCTGGCTGTGCGTCGGGAAGCCGACCCACTGGCCGTCGATCAGCGCGACGCGGACGCCGCCGACCGGGCCGGAGAACGGCAGGCCGGAGAGCTGGGTGGACATCGACGCGGCGTTGATCGCGAGCACGTCGTACGGCGTGTCGGGCTCGAGCGCCATGACCGTGATGACGACCTGGACCTCGTTGCGCAGGCCCTTCTTGAAGGTCGGGCGCAGCGGGCGGTCGATCAGGCGGCAGGTGAGGATGGCGTCCTCGGAGGGGCGACCCTCACGACGGAAGAACGAGCCGGGGATGCGGCCCGCGGCGTACATCCGCTCCTCGACGTCGATGGTCAGCGGGAAGAAGTCGAAGTGGTCCTTCGGGTTCTTCGACGCGGTGGTGGCCGACAGGAGCATGGTCTCGTCGTCCAGGTAGGCGGTGACCGAGCCGGCGGCCTGGCGGGCCAGGTAGCCGGTCTCGAACTTGACGGTGCGGGTGCCGAACTTGCCGTTGTCGATCACGGTCTCGACGGCCGAAACGATGGGTCCCTCCACGGGATACCCCTTTCTCTCGCGGAGCGATCACGCGAGGGCGCCTCAAGAAATCTGAGAGGGCGCGGCCCTTGGTTGTTCCCAGATTTGGGGGGCCGGTCTTCGATCGAGGCCCGCGGGTGTCCCGGACGAACCGGTTCCCGAGAGCCACTACCGAGGACCGGGCCAGACGTCCGCGGTCGCTCCAGTGAATGGTGTTTGTTCAGTTGTCAGGCCGGACGGGACAGACCCTAGCGGTCGCTCGCCCGGAAAGTGAGCAGGAGCGGCCACCCACGCGGGTAGCCGCTCCTGCGACGCTCATCGGCGAAGGCCGAGTCGTTCCACGATGGAACGGTAACGGTTGATGTCGGTCTTCTGGAGGTAGTTCAGGAGACGGCGACGCTGACCGACCAGGATGAGCAGACCACGACGGCTGTGGTGGTCGTGCTTGTGCTCCTTCAGGTGCTCGGTCAGGTGGGAGATACGGTGGCTCAGCAGAGCAACCTGGACCTCGGGCGAGCCGGTGTCGCCTTCGGTGGTGCCGTACTCAGCGATGATCTTCTTCTTGGTCTCCGCGTCGGTACCGATGGACACGCGGGCTCCTCTCGGGGTTTGTCGTTGCGCGGCGCGCCGGGGCCTGTTCACCCGGGCACTCTCGTTCCGCGGCCGTTAGACGGCAACTGCCCAAGGCTATCAGCGTGACCGGGGTTTCTCCGAATCCGGTCCAACGCCCTCCCGGGCCTCCTCGGCGGGCCGCTGCGTGGGCTCCGCCGCGGGACTCGGCGCGGCGGTGGGCAGCGAGGCGGTCGGGACCGTGGCCTGCGGCGGCGTGGGTACGACGGGCGGGGTGTCGCTCTCCCACGCCTGCACGGTCACGCCGGGACCGTCCTGCGTGCGGACCGGCAGCGGGAACACGTTGTAGAGGCGGCTGTCCCCGTTGAGCCAGGGGTAGAGCATGGTGCCGTCCCGGTAGTCGTAGGCGCCGTGCGACACGGTGAGCGGCCGGCCGTCCTGGTCGAAGAGCTGGACCCCGGTCAGAGGGAGCCCGTCGGCGTCGTACGGGAAGACGTTCTCGACGTACGCGCCGCGGCTCACCAGTCCCGCACCGGGCCCGGGGCCGGCCGCGCCGTAGCCGTAGTCGAAGGCCCGCACCACGTCGTACTGCGTGGGCAGCTGCGGCACGACGAACAGCACGGCGAGCACGGCGATCAGGTTGAGCGCGAGCAGGACCACCCGGGAGACAGGCGAGGAGCCCGCGTGCGAGCCCGGCCAGAGCCGCCCCTGCCCCACGGCGACACTGCCGGCGACCGCGGCGCCGAGCAGGACCAGGTCCATCGGTGGGGCACTGAGCGTCGGGACCAGGTCCAGCCCGTCGCGGCCGTTGCCGAACGCGTAGTCGAACAGCTCGAGGGCGACCCAGGCACGCAGCACCCACCAGACGGGACGCAGGGTCACCAGGACGCTCCACGTGCCGCGCAGCGCGGGCGCCTGCATCGACTCCCGCCACGTGTCGGCGAGGGCGTCGAGCCAGCCCGTGAACGCCTGCCCGACCGGCCGACGTGCCGGCGCCGGCGACCGCGTGCCCGCGTCGAACCCGGCGGCGGCGCGGAGCTCGTCGGCGTAGGCCCGCGGGTCGCCGAGCTCGGAGACCGAGCCGCCGTCGGAGACCAGCTCGGCCAGGTCGGCCTCGAGGCCGCCCACGAGCTCCTCGCGCTCCTCCTCGTTCAGGTCGGCCAGCCTGGCGCGGACCCGGTCGACGAACCCGCGTACGTCGGGGCGGGTCTCCAGCTTGGTGGTCGGCTCGTTCATCGGGTGGCCCCCTGGTTCTTCAGCAGTGCGCTGACGGTGGTCGAGAAGTGGCCCCAGTCGTCGCGCTGCTGCGCGAGCAGGGCGCGTCCGGCGGTGGTGATGCCGTAGTACTTGCGGTGTGGGCCCTCGTCGGAGGGGACGACGTACGACGTCAGCGCCCCCGACGCGTAGAGCCGGCGCAGCGTCCCGTAGACCGACGCGTCGCCGACCCCGTCCAGCCCGCCCGCGCGCAGCCGGCGGAGCACGTCGTAGCCGTAGCCGTCCTCGGCGTCGACGACCGCGAGCACCGCGAGGTCGAGCACTCCCTTGAGGAGCTGTGTCGTGTCCATGCACCGCACACTACTGCGGGATGCGAAGTAGCGCGCGGAACGACACACCGGCGCGTGCGAGGATACGCGGCATGGAGAAGCGGCTCGGCGTGTGCAACCTGTGCGAGGCGATCTGCGGCCTTGAGCTCACCCTCGAGGACGGCCGGGTCACGTCCGTGCGCGGCAACCCCGAGGACCCCCTCTCCCGCGGGCACATCTGCCCCAAGGCGGTGGCGCTGCAGGACGTGCACGACGACCCGGACCGGCTGCGCCGCCCGGTGCGCCGTACGGCCGACGGCTGGAAGGAGGTGGACTGGGACACCGCGCTCGACCTGGTCGCCGACAACCTGGCGCGCACCGTGCGCGAGCACGGCCGCGACGCGCTGGCCGTCTACCTCGGCAACCCCAACGTGCACAGCCTCGGCGCGATGACGCACGGCACCGCGATGGTCCGCTCGCTGCGCACCCGCAACACCTACAGCGCCACGTCGGTCGACCAGCTCCCCCACCAGCTCGTCGCGCACCTGATGTACGGCCACCAGCTGCTGCTGCCGGTGCCCGACATCGACCGCACGCAGTACTTCGTGGTCTTCGGCGGCAACCCGATGGCCTCCAACGGCAGCCTGATGACCGTCCCGGACTTCCCGCGCCGGCTGCGCGAGCTCAAGGCGCGCGGCGGCAGGATGGTGGTCTTCGACCCGCGGCGCACCGAGACCGCCAAGGTCGCCACCGAGCACCATTTCGTCCGCCCCGGCACCGACGTGGTGGTGCTGCTCGCGATGCTGCACACGCTCTTCGACGAGGGGCTCACCCGCCCGGCGGCGTACGTCGACCGGGTCGGCGTCGTGGAGGAGGCGGTGCGGCCGTTCACCCCGGAGCGCGCCGCCGAGCTCAGCGGGGTCGCGGCGCAGGACATCCGCCGGGTCGCCCGGGAGTTCGCGACCAGCGGGGCCGGCGCGTTCTACGGCCGGATGGGCGTCTCCACTCAGGCGTTCGGGTCGGTGTGCCAGTGGGCCGTGCAGTGCATGAACCTGCTCACCGGCAACCTCGACCGCGAGGGCGGCACGATGTTCACCCGGCCGGCGATCGACGCGGTCGGGCGCGGCCTGATCGGCAGGGGCCACCGGGGCGTCTGGCACAGCCGGGTCCGGGGGCTGCCCGAGTTCGGTGGCGAGCTCCCGGTCTCCACGCTGGCCGACGAGATCCTCACGCCCGGCGAGGGCCAGGTCCGGGCGCTGCTCACCGTGGCCGGCAACCCGGTGCTCTCCACCCCTGACGGGAAGCGGCTCGCCGGGGCGGTCGAGAATCTCGACTTCGTCGCCGCGGTCGACTTCTACGTCAACGAGACCACCCGGCACGCCGACGTGATCCTGCCGCCGACGTCCGCGCTGGAGCGCGACCACTACGACCTGGTGTTCCACACCCTGGCCGTGCGCAACACGGCGCGGTTCACCCCGGCGGTGCTCCCGAAGCCGGAGGGCGCCCTCGAGGACTGGGAGATCTTCCGCGAGATCGCCCTGCGCACCGCGAAGCGGGTCGGCGCCCGGACCTCCCTGCGCAAGCGGCTGGTCGCCGCGGGCCGGCTCCGGCTGTCCCCCCGGCGCACGGTCGACCTGCTGCTGCGCACCGACCGCCCCCGACTCTCCCTGCGCACGCTCCGCAAGCACCCCGCGGGCGTCGACCTCGGGCCGCTGCGCCCGGCGCTGCCGGACCGGCTGATGACCCGGGACAAGCGGATCGACGCCGCCCCCCACCTCGTGCTCGACGACCTGTCCCGGGTCGAGGAGGCGCTCGCGGCGGGCCCCGGCGTCGGCGAGCTGCGGCTGGTGGGGCGCAGGCACCAGCGCGACTGCAACTCCTGGATGCATAACACCGAGCGGCTGACCCGCGGGCGCCCCCGACACCACCTGCTGATGCACCCCGAGGACCTCGCGGAACGCGGCATCGCCGACGGTACGACGGTCACCGTCACCTCGCGCGTCGGCGCGGTGGAGGTGGAGGTCCGGGCCAGCGAGGACATGATGCCCGGGGTGGTCAGCCTCCCCCACGGCTACGGGCACCAGCGGGACGATGTGCTCCTGGGCAACGCGACGACCGTCCCCGGCCCCTCGATCAACGACCTCACCGACCCTGGTGAGCTCGACGCGGTCAGCGGCAACGCCGTGCTCAACGGCGTCCCGGTGACGGTGGCGGCGTCCTCCCGGCGGTCGGCCCGGTCTGACTCCGCCCGAATCGGGGACGGAACGTCCGCGACGAGGTCTACCGTGGCGCCATGAGCGACAGCGACTACCCGTGGGAACCGCCCCTCGCCGGCAGCGAGACCGAGCACCTCGTGGGTGCGCTCGACCGCCTTCGCACGACCTTTCGCTGGAAGGCCGACGACCTCGACGCCGCCGGGCTGCAGACCCGCGTCGGCGCCTCCTCGCTGACCCTCGGCGGCCTGCTCAAGCATCTCGCCGCCGCGGAGGACTACCACTTCACCACCAAGCTCCGCGGTGAGCCGATCGGCGCACCGTGGGACACCACCGGCTGGGACGGCAGCGACGACTGGGACTTCACCTCGGCCGCCGACGACACCCCCGACGAGCTCTACGCGCTCTGGGACGGCGCCGTCGAACGGTCCCGCGCGAGGCTCGACGCGGCCCTCGCCGACGGTGGGCTCGACCAGCTCGTCCACGCCTCGGCCGCGGACGGTCGCCACGCCAGCCTGCGCCGGCTCGTCTGCGACCTGATCGAGGAGTACGGCCGGCACACCGGGCACGCCGACCTGCTCCGCGAGGCCGTGGACGGTCTGGTCGGCGAGGACCCTCCGGCCGGATGGCACGCACGATCGGGCCGGCGCGGCTGACCGCCGTACCGGCGAACGAGGCGACCGGTCAGACGTCCACGACCAGGCGGACCGTCACCAGGTCTCCGACGTCGAGCCCTTCGGTCCGCCGCACGACCGCCTTGACCGGCACGACGTAGCGACCGTCCTTGGGGAACAGCGACGTCGTCCAGCCGGTGCCCCCGATCCGAGCCGCCACCGGGATCATGCCCCAGCCGTAGCTCACGAACGCGGCCGTCGCCTCCAGCTCGTGACAGTCCTCCTCCGGCACGGTGACGAAGTGCCACGGCGCGGGCCCTCTCCAGAACCACATCTCGCCGCTGAACTCCAGCTCCATCGGCCTAGGACGGCGACCCGTTGACCGGTCAGCCGCCGAGGACCCGGCGCACCGCGTCGCGCGCGGCCATCGGGTCGCTCTGCGCGAGCGCCGCCTCGGCGGCGTGCTCGCACATGTCCATCGACACCGCGGCGAGCTGCGCGCCGACGGAGCGGACCGCGGCCGAGGCCATCGACAGCGAGGTGACCCCCATGCCGACGAGCGCCGCGGCCAGCGACGGGTCGGCCGCGGCCTCGCCGCACACGCCCACCGGCTTGCCGACCTGCTTGCCGGCCTCGGCGGTGATCGCGATCAGCGCGAGGACGGCCGGCTGCCAGGCGTCGGTCAGGTGCGCGAGGTCGCTGGCCATCCGGTCCGCGGCCATCGTGTACTGGGTCAGGTCGTTGGTGCCGATCGACAGGAAGTCGACGTGCTCGAGCATCTTGTGCGCCTGGAGCGCCGCACTCGGGATCTCCACCATCACCCCGGCCCGGAGGCCGTGCTCGTGGACCTGCGCGGCGAACTCCCTGGCCTCCACGACGGTGGCGACCATCGGCGCCATCACCCACGGGTCGGTGGAGGTCTGCCGCGCTGCGGCGGCGATGCCGGCGAGCTGGCGCTCGAGCAGACCCGGGTTGCCGAAGGAGAGCCGGAGGCCGCGCACGCCGAGCGCGGGGTTCTCCTCGCCCTCGTGGGTGGCGAAGGCGATCGGCTTGTCGGAGCCGGCGTCGAGGGTGCGGATCACCACGGTGCGCTCGGTGCCGAACGCGTCGAGCACCTCGGCGTACACCTCGGTCTGCTCCTCGACCGTCGGCTCGTCCTTGCGGTTGAGGAAGCACAGCTCGGTGCGGAACAGCCCGACGCCCTCGACCGGCCCGTCGGCCGCGGCGCGCGCGGACGCCCCGTCGGCGACGTTGGCCAGGATCTTCACCCGGGTACCGTCGCTCGTCCTCGCCGGACCGGTCCAGCTCTCCAGCGCGGCGCGGGCGGCGGCCGCCGCCTCGACCCGGGCCCGGGCGCTCGCCTCGTCCGGAGCCACCTCGATCTCGCCGGTGGTGCCGTCGACGAGCACCTTCGCCCCGCTGCGCAGGCCCATCGCCCCCGCCGCGGCCACCACGCAGGGGATGCCGAGCTGGCGGGCGATGATCGCGGTGTGGCTCGTCGGGCCACCCTTCTCGGTGACCAGCGCGACCACCCGGGCGGCGTCGAGGCCGGCGGTGTCCGCGGGGGCGAGGTCCTCGGCGACCAGCACCGACGGCTCCTCCGGGGTGGGCACGCCCGGCTCCGGCTCGCCGACCAGGGAGGCGGTGACCCGCTTCTCGATGTCACGCAGGTCGGTCACCCGCTCGGCCATCAGGCCACCCATCTGGGCGAACAGGTCCGCGAACTGGTCGACCCCGCCGTGCAGCGCGACCAGGAGCGGCTCCCCCGCCTTGACCCGCTTGGCCACGGCGGAGCGCAGACCCTTGTCCCGGGCGAGGCCGGCGGTGGCGGTGAGCACCTCCGCGGCCGAGCCGCTGACCTTCGACGCGCGCACGGCGAGCCGCTCGGCGACCACGACCACCGCCTCGTCGAAGCGGGCGAGGGCGGCCTGCTCGTCGAGCGCCTCGTGGTCGAAGGCGTCGATGGCGCTCTGCGCGATGGCGGTCGTGGCCACCACCACGGGCGCGTACGCCACGCCCGGTACGACCGGGGTACCCCTCAGCAGGGTCGGCTGGGCGGAGGACCCCTGGGGTGCGGAAGTTTCGATCGACATGCCAGCACTCTAAACCCGCCGCCCCCTTGACAGTCAACAGATACGGGCGTAAAACAACAGATACAAAGATCCACCCACGCAGGTGAAGACCGATACGCAGGGAGAGGTGGCAGGGTGTACGCCGAGGAACGTCGTCAGGCCATGTCGGACCTGATCGCCCAGCGCGGCCGGCTCTCGGTCAACGACCTCGCCGACGCCTACCGGGTGACCACCGAGACCGTGCGCCGCGACCTGTCGTTGCTCGAGCGGGCCGGGATCATCCGGCGCGTGCACGGCGGCGCCGTACCCGCCTCGGCGCTGGTCGCTCTCGAGACCGCCGTCAGCGACCGCGACCTCGCCCAGGCCGAGCAGAAGGAGCGGATCGCCAAGGCCGCCCTCGACCAGCTGCCCGGGCCCGGCGGCAGCATCCTGCTCGACGCCGGTACGACGACCGCGCGGCTGGCCTCCTACCTCCCCCACGACCTGCGGCTGACCGTGATCACCAACGCGGTGCCGATCGCGGGCCGGCTGGCCGGTCTCTCCAACGTCGATCTGCACCTGCTCCCCGGACGGGTCCGCCGCACCACCCAGGCCGCCGTCGGCGAGGACACCGTGGCCGCGGTGGACCTGCTCCGCACCGATGTCGCCTTCGTGGGCGCCAACGGCGTCTCCCTGGCCCACGGGCTCAGCACCCCCGACCACGCCGAGGCCGCCGCGAAGCGCGCGATGGTCAGGAGCGGACAACGGGTCGTGGTGCTGGCAGACTCGACGAAGATCGGCCAGGAGCACACCGTCCGATTCGCCGGCCTGGACGACATCGACGTCCTGGTCACCGACTCGGGCCTGTCCACCAAGACCGCCGCGGCACTCCGCGCCCGAGACATCGAAGTGGTGGTCGCATGATCGTCACCCTCACCCCCAACCCGAGCGTGGACAGGACCGTGGCCCTGACCTCCCGGCTTGAGCGCGGGGCGGTGCTCCGCGCCGAGTCGGTCATCTCCCAGTCCGGCGGCAAGGGCGTGAACATCTCGCGGGCGGCGGTCGCCGCCGGGGTGCCCACGATCGCGGTGCTCCCGGCGGAGAAGGACGACCCGTACGTCCTCGAGCTGCTCCGCGACGGCATCGACTGCCGTCCCGAGCGCCCGGTCGGCCCGGTGCGGGTGAACATCACGATCACCGAGCCCGACGGCACCACCACCAAGATCAACTCCCCCGGCGCGGTCGCCGACGACGCGTCGCTGCAGCGGCTCGAGGACGCCCTGCACCAGCGCGCGCAGTCCGCGCAGTGGGTGGTCCTGGCGGGGTCGCTCCCCCCGGGCGCACCCGCCGACTGGTACGCCACGCTCGTCGCCGACCTCGCCGGTACGGCGGCCCGGGTCAGCGTGGACACCTCCGGGGAGCCCCTCGTCGCGCTGACCGACGCCCTGGAAACGGCGGCGCCGGACCTCATGAAGCCCAACGGCGAGGAGCTCGCCACACTCACCGGAGGTGACGCCGACGCGATCGAGTCCGACCCCGCCGCGGCCGCGAAGGCGGCCCTGGTCCTCGTCGAACGGGGCGTGGGCGCGGTCCTCGCCACGCTGGGCGGGAACGGCGCCGTACTCGTGACCCGCGAGGGCGCCTGGCACGCCGGCCCGCCCCCGACGACCGTCGTCAGCACCGTCGGTGCCGGCGACTCCAGCCTCTTCGGCTACCTGCTCGGCCACCTCCGGGGCGCCGAGCCGGCCGAGAGGCTCCGACTCGCCGTGGCCTACGGCAGCGCCGCCGCCGGCCTCCCCGGAACGACCATTCCGACGCCTCACCACATCCACCCGGAGCTCGTCGAGGTTCACGAGCTCGCTCTCACCAGAGATTGAGGAACACATGTCCGAACTCATCACTGCGGACCTCGTGCGGCTCGACGCCTCGCTCGGCTCCGACAAGAACGAGGTGATCCGCGCCCTGGCGGCAGTGGTCGCCGAGGCAGGACGCACCGGCAACCCGGACGGTCTCGCCGAGGACGCCCTCACCCGTGAGGCCACCTCGTCGACGGGCCTCCCCGGTGGCATCGCGATCCCGCACTGCCGCACCGAGCATGTCGACGTACCCACGCTGGCCTTCGCCCGGCTCTCCCCCGCCACCGACTTCGGCGCCAAGGACGGCCCGGCGGACCTCGCGTTCCTCATCGCCGCCCCCGCCGGCGGCGACGCCACCCACCTCCAGCTGCTCACCCAGCTGGCCCGGTCCCTGGTGAAGAAGGACTTCACCGACGCGCTGCGCGCCGCCGAGACGCCCCAGGAGATCGTGGACACGGTCAGCGCAGTCGTCTCGGCGCCGGCTCCCGCCAAGGCTGCGGCCCCCGCCGCCGCCGCGGGGAGCCCGGCCACGCCCACGCCGGCCGCGGCCGCCACCGGGCAGCCGGCCGCCGAGCAACCTGCCGCGCCGCAGCGCCGCCGCAGCATCGTCGCGGTGACCTCCTGCCCGACCGGCATCGCGCACACCTACATGGCAGCGGAGTCGCTCGAGGCCGCCGGTGCCCGCGCCGGGGTGGACATCCACGTGGAGACCCAGGGGTCCGCAGGCTCCACGCCGCTGGACCCGGAGCTGATCCGCGCCGCCGACGCCGCCGTGTTCGCCGCCGACGTCGGGGTCAAGGACCGTGGCCGCTTCGCCGGCAAGCCGGTCGTCGCCGCCGGCGTGAAGCGCGGCATCGACGACGCCGACGGGATGATCGCCGAGGCGCTCTCCTACGTCGACGACCCGAACGCCCCCCGGGTGGAGGGCGACGCCGCGGCCGCCGGGGCGCCGGCCCGGTCCGGCGCCCAGGAGACCTGGGGGCTGAAGATCCGCCGCATCCTGATGACCGGCGTGTCGTACATGATCCCGTTCGTCGCCGCGGGCGGTCTCCTGATCGCGCTGGCCTTCCTGCTCGGCGGCTACGAGATCGCGCTCGAGGGCAAGGCCTCGGGGATCATCGCTGACAACACCCTGTTCAACCTTCCCGACCCCGCGGCGCTGGGTCTCGACCACGCGCTCGGCGCGATGGGCGCCTACCTCGGCGCGGTGCTGCTCACCATCGGCGGCGCGGCGTTCAGCTTCCTGGTGCCCGCCCTGGCCGGCTACATCGCCTACGCGATCGCCGACCGCCCGGGCATCGCCCCCGGCTTCGTGATGGGCGCGCTCGCTGCCGGCCCGGCCATCAACGCCGGCTTCCTCGGCGGCATCGTCGGCGGTGTCCTCGCCGGTGTCACCGCCCACTGGATCGCCCAGCGGAAGGTGCCGGTCTTCGTCCGCGGCCTGATGCCGGTGGTGATCATCCCGCTCGGCGCGACCCTCATCTCCGGGTTGATCATGCTGGTCCTGCTCGCCAAGCCGCTCGCCACGCTCATGGAAGCCCTCACCGAAGGCCTGAACAGCCTGGCGGGGGGCTCCGCCATCATCCTCGGCGTGGTCCTCGGCCTCATGATGGCCTTCGACATGGGCGGCCCGCTCAACAAGACCGCCTACGTCTTCGCGGTCACCGGCCTCGGCGCGGCGGCGACGGCGGGCGGCGACGCCCCGCAGCTCAAGATCATGGCCGCGGTGATGCTCGCCGGCATGGTGCCGCCGCTGGCGCTGGCCCTGGCCTGCGTCCTCCGTCCCAGCCTGTTCACGGAGGCCGAGCGGGAGAACGGCAAGGCGGCGTGGCTGCTCGGCGCCTCGTTCATCACCGAGGGTGCGATCCCGTTCGCGGCCGCCGACCCGCTGCGCGTGATCCCCTCGATCATGCTCGGGAGTGCGGTCACCGGTGCCATCGCGATGGGTGCCGACGTCACGTTGCGCGCCCCGCACGGCGGTATCTTCGTGCTGTTCGCGGTCGGCAACGTGCTGTGGTTCCTCATCGCCCTGGCCGCCGGCGTCATCGTCGCGGCAGCCAGCGTCATCGCACTGAAGAGCCTCACCGAGAGCAAGGAAGAGATCGAGGAGCTGTCCGAGGTCACCGTCTGACCTCCCGCAGCACCGCACGCCTCGCAGGTCGTCGGAACCCACCACAAGGAGAAACGCACATGCCCACGAAGACCGTCAACGTCGGCTCCGCCGTCGGACTCCACGCCCGGCCCGCCGCGATCATCTCCGAGGCGGCCGGCGAGCTCGACGCCGAGGTCACCATCGGTGTCCCTGGAGGTGAGGCCGTCGACGCCAGCTCCGCGCTGCTGATCATGACCCTCGGCGCCGGCAAGGGCGACGCGGTCGAGGTCTCCAGCGACGACCAGGGGGCGCTCGACAAGATCGCCGCGCTGGTCGAGCAGGACCTCGACGCCTGACCGCTCCCTCACACGACGTACGCCCCGACCGCTTGCGGTCGGGGCGTACGCCGTTGCGGCGTGAGGAGTCGTACGGCGGCGGTCAGGCCTGCGACTTCAGCGCGTGGTAGACCGTGCGCGCGCCGACCGCCCGCTCGAGCTCGTCGGTGATCGAGGTGAAGAACTGCCCGCGGTAGGTCTCGTCGGTCACCGCGTACACAGTGAAGTAGAGCCCGGAGAACGCGGCCAGGAAGACCGACACCTGGACCAGCTCCACGGTCAGCGTCGAGATGCCCAGCGGGTGCGACTCCGCGCCGATCCAGGACTCGACCACGCCCTCCTTCATCGCCACCGCGCCGAAGACGATGAAGAACAGGAACACCGCCACCGAGAGCAGGAGCACCTGCACCACCTGCGCGACCAGGAGCACCAGGATCAGGTTGGCCTTCTGGAAGCCCCTCACGGTCGCGTCCTGGTGCACGTGCTCCCCGGACTCGGCGAGCTGTCGGGCCGCCTCCTCCAGCGGGGTGCCCTTGCATGCGGCGACCAGCCGGCCGCCCTCGACCTCGTCGTCGACCTTGTCGAGCTCCTCGGGAAGCCGGACCAGCAGGAAGCCCACCGCCATGCCGGCGAAGAGCATCACCGCCAGCCACATGACGCCGCCGTCGAGGGTCGAGGAGACCTGCCAGACCTCGGCGTTGATGAACAGGAACGTGACGAACAGCAGCAGCAGCGGCAGCGCCCGGGTGACCAGCGGGAACATCAGCCCGAGGCTGCGCAGGGTCCGGGCCACCGCCCAGCGGGCCATGGCCCCCAGCCGCAGGGTCGTGAAGGCGTAGAACGCCGCGACCGCGCCCACGACGGCGAGCGCGGCGCTGATCCCGAGGGAGACGTCGACGGTGAGCCAGCCGAGCACCACGCCGACGGCGAGCCCCGCCACCACCGCGGTGGTCGCCACCGCGCCCAGCCGTCTCGGCTTCAGGCCGCGGCGGACCTCCTCGCGCTCGGAGTCGACGAAGTACGGCAGCCCGTGCCGGACGAACCACCGCTCGGCGGCCTCGATGGTCTGCGGGCTGGCGGCCCGACCGCCCCGCCAGCCGCGGACGCCGTGCTGCCCGCTCATGTCTGGTCTTCCCGGCCGAGCGCCACGCGGGCACGGGCCACGTCGTCGGCCATGGTGGCGACCAGGTCGTCGATGGAGTCGAAGCGCACCATGCCCCGCAGCCGCGCCACGAAGGCCACCTCCACCGGGACGCCGTACAGCTCGAGGTCGTCGCGGTCGAGGACGTAGGACTCCACCCGCCGCTCGCGGTCGCCGTCGAAGGTCGGGTTGGTGCCGACACTGATCGCGGCGGGTAGCGGGGTCGGGTCGCCCTCGAGGCGGCGCAGCCAGCCGGCGTACACCCCGTCGGCGGGGGCGGCGTGCATCCCGGTGGTCGGCACGTTCGCGGTCGGGTAGCCGAGCTCGCGGCCGCGCTGGTCGCCCTTGACGACCTCGCCGCGCACCGTGAAGGGACGTCCCAGCGCCTCCGCGGCGCCCTCGACGTCACCGGCCGCGAGGCAGTTCCGGACGTACGTCGACGACCAGACCTGCGGACCGCCGTCGAGCGCGATGCCCTCGGTCACGAAGTCGTGGCTCTTCCCCGCCTCGCGCAGCGTGCTGACGTCGCCCGCGGCGCGGTGGCCGAACCGGAAGTTGGCGCCGACCACCACCGCCGTCGCGTGGAGCGCGTCGACCAGGATCTCCTCGATGAACCGCTCGGGCGTCCAGGCCGCGATGTCGCGGGTGAACGGCACCACGAGCAGGTCGTCCACCCCCGCGTCCGCGAGGAGCACCGCGCGCGTCTCCACGGTGGTCAGGGTGGGCGGCGCGTGCTCGGGGCGCAGCACCGCGATCGGGTGCGGGTCGAAGGTGACCGCGACCAGGTGCTCCACGCCGCGGTCGCGGGCCACCTCGCGGGCGCGCCGCACCACGTGCTGGTGACCGAGGTGTACCCCGTCGAAGTTGCCGATCGTCACGACCGTCCGACCGAGGTCGGCGGGAACGTCGTCGATCGAGCGCCAGATCCGCACGTCCGTGGTGCTCCTGTCCTGGGAGTCGGGAGAGTCCGGCAAAAGCCTGCCACACGGGCGGGCGCCGCGCCCGGGAGACCTCGGGGCGCTCAGGAGGTGAAGACGGCGACCGCGGCGGCCACCGGGCCGCGCTGCTCGTACAGGGCGAGGAACCGGCCCTCGCCGTCGAGGACCGCGACCGGTCCCGGCGCACCCAGGTCCAGCTCGAGCTTGCGGCCGACGGCGACGTCCGCCGCACCCTGCTCGTCGACGGTGCGGGTCGGGAAGCAGCGGCGTGCCACGTCGTCGATCGCGACCATCGTGAACTCCGCGGCCAGCTGGTCGAGGGTCACGGCGTCGGCGAGGCCGAAGGGGCCGACGGCGGTACGGCGGAGCACGGTGAGGTGCCCGCCGACGCCGAGGGCGGCGCCCAGGTCGCGGGCCAACGCGCGGATGTAGGTGCCGCTGGAGCAGCGGACCGAGATCGCGACGTCGACCGTGCCGGCGTCTCTGGTAACCGCGCCCATGTCGAGCGCGTGGACGGTGACCGGCCGCGCGGCCAGCTCGACCTTCTCGCCGGCGCGGACCCTCGCGTAGGCGCGCCGGCCGTCGACCTTGATCGCGGATACCGAGGAGGGCACCTGCTCGATGTCGCCGACGAAGGCGGCCAGCGCCTCGCGCACCGTCGCGTCGGTGAGGTGGGAGGCGTCGGTGGTGGCCAGCACCTCGCCCTCGGCGTCGTCGGTGGTGGTGGAGACCCCGAGCCGGACGACCGCGTCGTACGCCTTCTCGGTGAGCATCAGGTGGCCGAGCAGCCGGGTGGCCCGGTTCACGCCGACCAGGAGGACCCCGGTCGCCATCGGGTCGAGGGTGCCCGCGTGGCCGACCTTGCGGGTGCCGGCCAGCCGGCGCAGCCGCGCGACCACGTCGTGCGACGTCATCCCGCCGGCCTTGTCGACCACGACCAGGCCGGCCCGGCCCGCCGCGCCGGCAGTGCCCGACGTGCTCACGCGTCGGTGGTGGGGTCCGCGGCCTCGTCGCCGTCGACGGTGTCGTCCTCGGCGTCCTCGTCGTGGGGCTTCTTGTAGGGATCCGCCTCACCGGCGTACTGCGCGCCGGCCGCCGCGGCGGCGACCTGGGCGTCGGACTCCCTGGCCTTGGCCAGCAGCTCGTCGAGGTGGCGGGCGGTGTCGGGCAGGGCGTCGTGGATGAACTCCAGCGTCGGGACGTGCCGCATCCCGAGCTGCTTGCCCACCTCGGAGCGCAGGATCCCCTTCGCCGACTCCAGCGCGACGGCAGTCCCCGCGAGCTCGTCGACCTCGCCCAGGACGGTGTAGAAGATCGTCGCGTTCTGGGTGTCACCGGAGACCCGGACGTCGGTGACGGTCACGAACCCCAGACGCGGGTCCTTGATCCGGCGCTCGAGCATCTCGGCCACGATGACCTGGATCCGGTCGGCGACCTTGCGCACGCGGGGCGAGCTCATGAGTGGTTCTCCTGGGTTGGTTCAGAGGTTCAGCATGACCCCCGGGCGTGCCCCCGCCCGTCCGGCTGACCGGACGGGCGGGGGCGCCGAGGGATGGTGGGCCTGGCCGCCGAGCGGGGGACGAGCGAGGCTGGTTGCCTCGGTGTCCCCCGGCCGGCAGGTCGGCCACGTGCGGGTCAGGCCCGCGGGATCTCGCGCATCTCGAAGCACTCGACGACGTCGCCCTGCTTGATGTCGTTGTAGCCACGCAGGGTCAGACCGCACTCGAAGCCCTCGCGGACCTCGGTGACGTCGTCCTTCTCGCGACGCAGCGACGACAGGTCGAGGTTGTCGGCCACCACGTTGTTGTCGCGCAGGAGACGCGCCTTGGCGTTCCGGCGGATGACGCCGTCGGTGACCATACAACCGGCGATGTTGCCGATCTTGCTGGAGCGGAAGATCTCGCGGATCTCGGCGTGGCCGAGCGAGACCTCCTCGTACTCCGGCTTGAGCATGCCCTTGAGCGCGGCCTCGATCTCCTCGATCGCCTGGTAGATGACCGAGTAGTAGCGGATCTCGACACCTTCCTTGTCCGCCATCTCGGTCGCCTTGCCCTGGGGCCGGACGTTGAAGCCGATGATGATGGCGTCGGAGGCGGCGGCCAGGTCGACGTTGGTCTCGGTGATCGCACCGACACCGCGGTCGATGACCCGCAGGGTGACCTCGTCGCCGACGTCGATCTTGGCCAGCGAGTCCTCGAGGGCCTCGACCGAACCGGACACATCGCCCTTCAGGATCAGGTTGAGCTCCTGGCTCTCGCCCTTCTCCATGGAGGCCATGAAGTCCTCGAGCGTACGACGCACGCGGCGCTTGGCCTGCATGGCCGCCCGCTCGCGGGACTCACGCTTCTCGGCGATCTGGCGCGCCATCCGGTCGTCGGCCACGACGATGAAGTTCTGGCCCGCGCCGGGAACGGCGGTCAGACCGAGCACCATCACCGGACGCGACGGGTCGGCCGCCTCCACGGACTCGCCGTGCTCGTCGAGCATCGCGCGGACTCGACCGTAGGCCGGTCCCGCCACGATGGACTCTCCGACGCGCAGCGTGCCGCGCTGCACCAGGATCGTGGCCACCGGACCACGACCGCGGTCGAGGTGCGCCTCGACCACGAGGCCCTGGGCGTCCTGCTCCGGGTTGGCCCGCAGGTCCAGCGACGCATCGGCGGTCAGCACGATCGCCTCGAGCAGCTTGTCGAGGTTGAGCTCGGACTTGGCCGAGACGTCGACGAACATGGTGTCGCCGCCGTACTCCTCGGGCACGAGGCCGTACTCGGTCAGCTGGCCCCGGACCTTGGTCGGGTCGGAGTCGGGCTTGTCGATCTTGTTCACCGCGACCACGATCGGCACGCCGGCGGCCTTGGCGTGGTTCAACGCCTCGACCGTCTGCGGCATCACGCCGTCGTCGGCCGCGACCACCAGCACCGCGATGTCGGTGGCCTGCGCACCACGGGCACGCATGGCGGTGAACGCCTCGTGACCCGGGGTGTCGATGAAGGTGATCCGGCGGTCCTCGCCGTCGACGTCGGTGGAGACCTGGTAGGCACCGATGTGCTGGGTGATGCCACCGGCCTCCTTGCCGGCCACGTTCGCGCTGCGGAGCGCGTCGAGCAGCTTGGTCTTTCCGTGGTCGACGTGACCCATGACCGTGACGACCGGCGGACGCGCGGCGAGGTCGGCCTCGGCGCCCTCGTCGGAGCCGAACTCCAGGTCGAAGGACTCGAGCAGCTCGCGGTCCTCGTCCTCGGGCGAGACGACCTGGACGTTGTAGTTGAGCTCCTCGCCGAGCAGCTCGAACGTCTCGTCGTTGACCGACTCGGTGGCGGTCACCATCTCGCCGAGCGAGAACAGCATCTGCACCAGCGCTGCAGCGTCGACGCCGATCCGCTCCGCGAAGTCGGTCAGCGACGCGCCGCGCGGCAGGCGGACGGTCTCGCCGTCGCCCTTGCGGACGCGCACGCCGCCGATCGTCGGGGCCTGCATCTGCTCGTACTCTTGACGACGCGCGCGCTTCGACTTGCGACCACGACGCGACGGACCGCCGGGACGCCCGAAGGCACCCTGGGTCTGGCCACGCTGGCCGGGACGGCCACCACCGGGACGGCCACCGCCGCTGGGGCCGAAGCCACCGGGACGGGCCGGAGCGCCTGCGCCGGCGCCACCGCGGGCGGGAGCGCCGCCACGACCGGGTGCACCGCCGCCGGGGCCACGGCCACCGGGGCCGGGACGTCCGCCGGGACCGCTCGGGCGGCCGCCGGGGCCACCGCCGAACGCGGCCGGGGACTTCGGCATCATCGCCGGGTTGGGACGCGGCATGCCCGAGCGACCGGGGGCGCCGCCGCCCTCACGGCCGGCCGGGGGACGCGGCGGACGGTTGTCGCCCGTGCCCGTGCCCGCGCCGGTGCCGGCACCGGCTCCCGCACCCTGGTCGCCGCGCGGCGGGGCGGAGGGACGTCGACCCATGCCCTGGGTCGACGAGAACGGGTTGTTGCCCGGACGCGGGGCGCCGGGACGGGCTCCGCCACCGGGACGCGGCGCCGACGGGGCGGGACCGCGCTTCTCGGGGGCCGACGGCCGCGGTGCGGTCGACGGCGCCTTGGCGCTCGCGGCGGGAGCAGCCGGCGCTGCCGGCTCCTCGGCCACGGGTGCGGGCTCGGGGGCCTTCTTGGGACCCGGCTTGGGGCCGGGACGGGGACCCGGACCGGGACGCACGGCCGCGGCGGGGGCCTCGGCGGCCGGGGACTCGGCCGGAGCCGAGGTGGGGGACGCAGCCTGGGCAGGGGCCTCCTCGGCCTTCGCCGGGGCGGCCTTCTTGGCCGGGGCAGCCTTCTTGGCCGCCGCGTCACCGGCGGACTTCAGCTCTGCGCCGAACTTGTCGGTGAATCGCTTCACCACGGGGGGCTCGACCGTCGACGACGCCGACTTGACGAACTCTCCCATTTCTCCGAGCTTGGCCAGAACGACCTTGCTCTCGACTCCGAGCTCTTTGGCGAGCTCGTGGACTCGGACCTTAGCCACGCTTCTCCTTCTGGTCCGAGCCCTTGGGTATGGCCGGACCGTTAGCTGGTGTGCATGCTCATCGCGAAGTACTCATCGAGTGCTCATGAGCTGCTGCTCCATCTTCTGTCGGTCAATCACGGTCATGTCTGCTGCTCCAGCCCCCGGAGGTACTCCTCCAGCGGCGCACCGGCAAGCCCGGTCCTGGCCCGGAGGGCCCTGACGAAAGCTCGGCGGCGAGTCGCGAGGTCGAAGCACTCGAGCGTGGGGTGCAGGTGCGCCCCACGGCCGGGTGCGGTGCCCCGCGGATCGGGTACGACGGCCGGGCCGTCGTCCGAACCGCCGGCGACCACGCGCAGCAGTTCTTGCTTCGGGGCCCGCGTGCGGCATCCGACACAGGTACGCACAGGAACATGTGCGCATGCGTCAGCGCCGTTGTCGCGAACCACCGTGAACCAGTCTAGCGCCTGCGGCCCTGAGAACCGAAACGCGCTGTCAGGCGTCCGGCGAGGCGGCCCGGGCCTGCTCGGCCGCTGCCTCGTCGGAACGGATGTCGATCCGCCAGCCGGTCAGCCGGGCCGCGAGGCGGGCGTTCTGGCCCTCCTTGCCGATGGCGAGAGACAGCTGGTAGTCGGGCACGATCACCCGGGCCGAGCGGGCGGCCAGGTCGACGATCTCCACGCTGGAGACCCGGGCCGGGGAGAGCGCGTGCGCGACCAGCTCGGCGGGGTCCTCGGCCCAGTCGACGATGTCGATCTTCTCCCCGTGCAGCTCGTGCATGATGTTGCGGACGCGCTGCCCCATCGGCCCGATGCACGACCCCTTGGCGTTGACGCCGGGGACCGTCGAGCGGACCGCGATCTTGGTGCGGTGCCCCGCCTCGCGGGCGATCGCGCAGATCTCGACGGTGCCGTCGGCGATCTCCGGGACCTCGAGGGCGAAGAGCTTCTTGACCAGGTTGGGGTGCGACCGGGACAGCATCACCTGCGGCCCGCGCATTCCCTTGCGGACGCTCACCACCAGGCACTTGATCCGGGTGCCGTGGTCGTAGCGCTCCCCCGGCACCCGCTCGGCCTGCGGCAGCAGCGCCTCGAGGCGTCCGAGGTCGACCATCACGTCCTGCGGGTCGCGGCCCTGCTGGATGATCCCGGAGACGATGTCGCCCTCCTTGCCGGAGAACTCCCCGAACTTGAGGTCGTCCTCGGCGTCGCGCAGCCGCTGCAGGATGATCTGCTTCGCGGTGGTCGCCGCGATCCGGCCGAAGCCGTCCGGGGTGTCGTCGAACTCGGCGACCGTGTTGCCCTCGTCGTCGGTCTCGGCGGCGAACACGGTCACGTGGCCGTTCTTCCGGTCGAGCTCGACGCGCGCCTTCGGCTGCGCGCCCGGGGTGCGCTGGTAGGCGATCAGCAGGGCCTGCTCGATGGCCTCGACCAGGATGTCGAAGGAGATCTCCTTCTCACGCTCGAGCGAGCGCAGGATCGTCATGTCGATGTCCATGCCTCAGCCCTCCTTCTTGTTGAACTCGATCTGGATGCGGGCCTTGGTCACGTCGGCGTACGCCACGGTCTGCTCCTGGCCGTCCACGTCGAGCGTGGCACTCTGGTCGTCGCTGCGCAGGATCCGCCCGGTCACGCCGGCGCCGTCGCGGGCCGCCACCTTCACCAGGCGGCCCTCGTTGCGGCGCCAGTGGCGGGGCAGGGTCAGCGGCCGGTCGGTGCCGGGCGAGGTGACCTCGAGGGTGTAGGGCTGCTCGCCCATCACGTCGGACCCGTCGAGCACGCGGGAGACCTCCTTGGTGGCCTCGGCGATGTCGTCCATGGTCACCCCGCCGTCCTTGTCCACGGCGACGCGCAGCAGGCGGCGCTTGCCGGCGGGGGTGATCTCGATGGCCTCGACGTCCAGCCCGGCCGCGGCGAGCGGCACGGTCAACACCTCTGCAAGTCGGTCCCGGGTCTCATCGTTGCTCACGGGCAAGCTCCTTGCTGTGCTGTTGTCGGGCGTGCGTACGGACGCCGTACGGCGGAGACCACCGGTGCGTCCGTGGCAGCAACCTTAGCGGACGTCGGGCACGCTAGAGTCGGCGCCGTGTCCGCCCGCTCCGCCCTTCCCCGTCGGGCCCGTCCGACCCGCCGTGCGGTGCTCGCCGGGACCGCGGCCGGCCTGGTGGCCGGCCTCTCCGGGTGTACGTCGGAGCACGACTCCGCCCGCCGGGGCGGCCGACACCGTGGCGGCGGGCCCGACGTCGACCCGGACGTCGCGGTGGCCTCCGAGGCGCTCGCCGGGCAGCGGGCCGCCCTCGACCTCGTCGTCGCCACGCAGGACGCGCACCCCGCGCTGCGCCGTGACCTCGCGCCGCTGGTCGGCACCCACGAGGCGCACGTGAAGCTGCTCGGCGAGGCGGTCCCCCCGGGACTGGCCGGCGGCGCGACCGCCGTACCGTCCGCGTCCGCCTCCCCGGCCGCGGCGTCGCGCCGGTCGTCGCGCGCGGTGCCCCGTGACCCGGCGAAGGCGCTGGCCGACCTCGTGGCCTCGGAGCAGCAGCTCACCGACGCGACCAAGCAGCACGCCTTCGTCGCGGAGAGCGGCGCGTTCGCCCGGCTGCTGGGAAGCATGGCCGCGGCCGCCGCGCAGCACGTGGTGGTCCTCGGTGCGGTGGACCCGAGCCGGGGCGGTGGACGACGGTGACCCCCGTGGAGGCGATGCAGGCGGCCCTGGCCGGCGAGCACGCCGCGGTCTACGTGTACGGCGTCGTCGGCGGACGGGTCTCGGTCTCGACCGAGCCGGACCTGTGGAGCCGGGTCCGCACGGCGTACACCCTGCACCGCGGACGACGCGACCAGCTCGTCTCGATGCTGCGCACCGCCGAGGCCGAGCCGGTCGCCTCCGAGGTCAGCTACGACCTGCCCACGCCCGCCACCAGCACCGAGGAGCTCACCGCGGCGGCCCTGCTGCTCGAGCAGCGGTGCTCCGCGGTGTACGCCGACATGGTGGGCAGCACGTCCGGGGCGAACCGCCAGTGGGCGCTCGAGGCGCTCGAGGACGCGGCCGTGCGGTCGCTGTCCTTCGGCGCGAAGCCCGACGCGTTCCCCGGCATCGCCGAGCTCTGACTCCCGAGCACGCGGACCGGGCACGCAGAAGGGGCCCCGGGCTCGCCCGGGACCCCTCACGACGGTCACCCCGTCGACGATGCCGCTCCTCCGGTCAGCCCCGGTAGGCCGTCCACATGGTGCCCATCCGCGACGTCTGGCCACCGGTGAACTCGGTGTAGCAGGAGTCGTAGCTGTAGTCCATGTAGTTGTGGATCGGGTCGAGCCCGGGCAGCGAGCACGAGTCGCGGCCCTCGGGGCAGCCGTTGGTCGAGCTGCCCTGCGCCGGGGTGTCGGAGACCTCGTCGTTCGTGGAGGTGCAGCCGCCCTGGAACGTGTGGTAGAGCCCAAACCAGTGGCCCGCCTCGTGGGTCGCGGTCTCGCCGAGGTTGTAGTTGGCGATGCTGCCGCCGGGCAGCGAGGCGTAGTGCACCCGGATGCCGTCGATCGAGGGGTTGCGCGCGTAGTCCCAGGGGAACGTCGCGATGCCCAGGTAGCTGAAGTCGACGAGCCAGATGTTCAGCGCGTCGGCCCCGCCCTGGCGTGTGGCCGCGCGGTACTGCGTGCTCTTCCGGTCGGCGTGCCACTGGTCGTTGTTGAACCGGTCGACGCCGGCGAGCGTGAAGGTGAACCCGGTGTTGGACGCGGACGACGACTCCTGGCCGCCGAACGTCTTGTTCAGCACCGCGATCTGCTGGCTGATCTGGGTGTCGGTCACGTCGCCGTTGCCGGCCTTGTCACGCATCACGTGCACGTAGACCGGGACGCTCGCGCCGCTGAACTCGGCGCCCGCCTCCGCCGGGGTGGTGCCCTTGGCGGCGAGCACGTTCCTGGTGCGCTTCTCGATGGCGCGCTGCTGCGCCGCGGAGATGTCCCGGTGGTCGGCGCCCCGCTGGTCGTCACCGGCGACGCGGGCCCCGGCGTACTCCGCCGGCTCGAAGCAGCCGCGCTCGAGGGAGGGCATCGCCTGGGCGGGGGCGACCACGCCGCCGAGGACGAAGGCCATGGCTCCGGCCACGGCGAGGGTACGAAGACGTGCACGAGTCATGGAGGTTCGCTCTCTTCTGTCCGCGGAACGCCGGGTTGTGTCCCGTAGCGCGATCTTGTGGCACAAATGCCGCAGAAGGAACATCCCGGCAGGAGAACTTTTTGCAGGTTTTGGCAGATGCCGAGGCATGCAGCACCCCGGGACGCACGCGGTCGTCCGTACCAGCGCGGCTCATAGCGCTCGCTGGTACGGACGACCGGGAAGACGTCGCGCGCGGGTCAGGAGGCCCGGTACGCCGTCCACATCTCGGCCATCCGCGTGGACTGGCCTCCGGTGAACTCCGTGTAGCAGGAGTCGTAGCTGTAGTCCATGTAGTTGTGGATCGGGTCCAGCCCCGGAAGGTCACAGGTGTCCGAGCCCTCCGGGCAGCCCCGGGTGGGCGCGCTCTGCGCCGGGGTGTCGCTCACCTCGTCGTTGGTCTCGGTGCACCCGCCCTGGAACGTGTGGTAGAGCCCGAACCAGTGCCCGGCCTCGTGCGTGGCGGTCTCCCCCAGGTTGTAGTTGGCGATGCCGCCACCCGGCAGCGAGTCGTAGTGCACCCGGATCCCGTCGATGCGGCCCTGCTTGCTGTAGTCCCACGGGAAGGTCGCGATGCCGAGGTAGTCGAAGTCGACGAGCCACATGTTCAGCGCGTCCGCGCCACCACGCCGGGTCTCGGAGCGGTACTTCGCGCTGGCCCGGTCGTAGTGCCAGGTCGTGTTGTCGTAGCGCTGCACGTCGGCGAGCTCGAAACGGAAGCCGCTGTCGGAGGCCGTCGACGACTCGCCGCCGGAGAAAGTCTCGTTGAGGACCGCGATCTGGTCGCGGATCTGCCGGTCGGTCACGTCGCCGAGCTGGCCGGTGTCGTCGCGCATCACGTGCACGTAGACGGGGACCGTGGCGCCGTCGGCCAGCTTGCCGCCGTCGCGGGCCAGGGCCGCCGCGGTCTGCCGCTCGATCGCCCGCTGCTCGGTGGCGGAGACGTCCCGGTGGTCGGTGCCCTGGTGCTGGGCCCCGTCACCGCGGGCGGCGGCGCCCGAGGGCGCGACGCAGACGGTGCCGCGCTCCACGGTCGGCATGGCGACGGCGGTCGCGAGCGTGGTGCCGAGGGCCAGCGCGGTGGCGCCGGCGAGAGTCAGGGCACGCATCGTGGTTCGGTTCATGTGGTTCTGCTCCCCTGTTCGACGGGGAAGCCGGTCGGCACCCCCACAGGGATCATCTGCCAATTGCAGGCAAACCGGAACCCCCGGCAAACCGGGGCCTTCGCGCCAAGCCGGTCCCCCGGCGACGAGGGCGCCGGGTCAGCGCCAGGCGGAGACGATGTCGTAGACCTCGGCGAGCCGGTGCGCCACCGCGTCGGGGTCGCCCTCGGAGTGCCCGACCTGCCCGACCGGGATGTCGCTGTGCGGCACCAGGATCGTGCGCATCCCGGCGTTCGAGGCGCCCCAGATGTCGTCGAAGAGACGGTCGCCGACGAACGCGCAGCGCGACGGGTGCTCGACCCCGACGGCCGCCGCCGCGGCGGCGAACGCCTCCGGCGACGGCTTGGTCCACGGGATGTCGCTGGTGTACACCGCGCCGTCGAGCAGGTCGAGGACACCGTCGCGCTCGAAGATCTCGTCGTGCCAGCCGCGCGGCCAGACGGTGTTGGACAGCACGCCGACCTTCAGCCCGTCGACCTTGAGCCGGCTGAGCAGCGGCAGCACGTCGTCGTCGGTGAAGGTGGCGTGCTCCCAGAACTCGCGGTACCCCGCGAGGTGGTGGTCGGCGTACGGGACACCCGCGAGCTCGCAGATCTCGGCCAGCGTCGCCGACCGGTGCTCGTCACGTGAGCGCGCCCAGACCGCGTCGGCCGCCGCCAGCAGCGCCACGGTGGCCTCCTCGACCCGGTCGGGGGCGGCCGCGCGCGCCAGCGTCGCCCACTCCTCGGCCGGGTCGATCGACTTCCAGGGCGTGAGGGTGCCGCCCCAGTCGAAGATGACCGCGTCGACGCCGTCAGCCACGCACGACCCCGACCACGTGGGACACGAGGTCGGCCACCGCGACGTTCTCACGCTCGCCGCTGGCCCGGTCCTTGACCTCGACCACGCCGTCGGCGAGACCCTTCCCGACGACCACGATGGTCGGCACGCCGATCAGCTCGGCGTCCTTGAACTTCACGCCGGGCGAGACCTTCGGGCGGTCGTCGTACAGCACGGTCAGGCCCTGCGCCTCGAGCTCCCCGGCGTAGCGCGCGGCGGTCTCGAAGACCGCGGCGTCCTTGCCGGTCGCGACGAGGTGCACGTCGGCGGGTGCGACCTCGCGGGGCCAGATCAGGCCGAGCTCGTCGTGGGAGTACTCCGCGACCGCGGCCACGGCGCGGGAGACGCCGATGCCGTAGGAGCCCATCGTCACCGTGACCAGCTTGCCGTTCTCGTCGAGCACCTTGAGCTCGAGCGGCTCGGCGTACTTGGTGCCGAGCTGGAAGATGTGCCCCATCTCGATGCCGCGGGCCGACTCGAGCGCCGCGCCGCAGTTCGGGCAGGCGTCGCCGTCGCGCACCTCGGCGGCCTCGATCGTGCCGTCGGGAGTGAAGTCGCGGCCGACCACCAGGTCGAGCACGTGCTGGCCGTCGACGTTCGCGCCGGTCACCCAGCGCGTGCCCTCGGCCACCCGGGGGTCGACGAGGAAGCGGATCTTGGACTCGTTGGTCTCGCCGAGCACGCCGGGGCCGATGTAGCCCTTCACCAGCGACGGGTGCTGGGCGAAGTCCTTCTCGTCGAACGGCTCGACCTCGATGGGCTCGAGCTGGCCCTCGAGGCGCTTGGCGTCCACCTCGCGGTCACCGGGCAGGCCGATCGCGACGGGCTCGCGGGTGCCGTCGGGGTGCTTGAGCACGATCAGCACGTTCTTCAGGGTGTCGCCCGCGGCCCAGGGCCGGTCGTCACGCGGGAGCTTCTCGTTGAGGTGGTCCACGAGCGTCTCGATGGTGGGCGTGCCCGGCGTCTGCTCGGCGTGGGCGGCGGGCACCCCGTCGTACGACACGGGCGCCGGGGCGGGTACGGCGACCGCCTCGACGTTCGCGGCGTAGTCGCACGAGGTGCAGCGCACGTAGGTGTCCTCGCCGTTGGCGGCCGTGGCGAGGAACTCCTCGGACTTGGAGCCGCCCATCGCGCCGGCGGTGGCCTTGACGATCACGTAGTCGAAACCGAGCCGGTCGAAGGTCCGGATGTAGGCGGCACGGTGCGCGGCGTAGGACGCGTCGAGGCCGGCCTGGTCGACGTCGAAGGAGTAGGAGTCCTTCATCGTGAACTCGCGGCCGCGCAGCAGGCCGGCGCGCGGGCGCGCCTCGTCGCGGTACTTGCTCTGGATCTGGTAGATCCACAGCGGCAGGTCCTTGTAGGAGGAGTACAGGTCCTTGACCAGGAGCGTGAACATCTCCTCGTGCGTGGGCCCGAGCAGGTAGTCGCCGCCCTTGCGGTCCTTGAGCCGGAAGATGTTGTCGCCGTACTCGGCCCAGCGGCCGCTCGCGTCGTAGGGCTCGCGGGGCAGCAGCGCCGGGAAGTGCACCTCCTGGGCGCCGATCCCGTCCATCTCCTCGCGGATGATCCGCTCGATGTTGCGCAGCACCCGGTAGCCCAGCGGCAGCCAGGAGTAGATGCCCGGCGCGGCGCGGCGGATGTAGCCGGCGCGGACCAGCAGCCGGTGGCTCGGGACCTCCGCGTCGGCGGGATCCTCTCGGAGGGTACGCACGAACAGGGTCGACATCCGCATGATCATGCGCGCAAGGCTACCCAGCGGCCTCGCGGCGCCGCACACCAGTTTCGCCCTGCCGCTCCGGAGCCCGGGAACGGCGCTCCCGCGCGCGTCCCGCGAGCTAGAACATGATCGTGGAGAACGTCGCGGTCTGCTCGAACCCGACCGCCGCGTAGGCCCGGCGCGCCGGGGTGTTGTGGTCGTTGACGTAGAGCGAGACCACTGGGGCGATCTCGCGCAGGGCGGTGGCCACCACGGCGGCCATGCCGGAGGTGGCCAGCCCCTCGCCGCGCCGGGTCGGGTCGACGTACACGCCCTGGATCTGGCAGGCGTACGGCGACACCGCGGCCACCTCGGCCTTGAACAGGACCCGGCCGTCCTCGATGCGCGCGAACGACCAGCCCTTGCCGATCAGCTGGGCGACCCGGGCGCGGTACATCGCCGCGCCTCCCCCGGCCTCCGGCGAGACGCCGACCTCCTCGGTGTACATCGCCACGCACGCCGGGTAGAGCACGTCGAGGTCCCCGGGCCGGGTGCGTCGCACCCCCGGGTCGGGCTCCACGTCGGGGGCGCGGTCGATCTCCAGGTGCGGCTGCACCCAGCGCACGTCGCGCGGCCGCGACCAGTGGTGCTCGAGCTCGTCCCAGAGACCCGTGACCGCGTCGGCCGGGCCGACGATCGTGGCGCAGCGCCGGCGCTGGCGGATCGCGCGGGCGGCGAACGCCTGGACCGCCTCGGGGGTGGCGTCGACCGGCACCAGGTTGGCGGCGGCGTGGCAGGCCGAGACGAGCTCGCCGTCCTGGACGTAGCCCCACATCTCGCCGCCCATCCACCGCGGGTCGAGCCGGGTGATCCGGGCGCGGTGGTCGACGAAGACGTTGACCACCGGATCGCGCGCGACGAGCTCCGACAGCGCGGGGAGGTCGGAGGGGCCGAGAAGGCGCACGCCGTGCTGGGTCCGGAGCACGTAGCGGAGCCTACGCGACGTTCGCGGAGCCGGCGCCGGCACGCGCGTTCGCACGCAGCGGCGACGTCCAGGCGACGACGACCCCGACGAACGCGACCCCGGTCATCACGAACAGGGTCGGGCGCACCCCGAGCACCCCGCTGAGCGCGCCCGCGACGAACGCGCCGCCGGTCCAGCCGGCTCCCCAGGCGAGCATCCGGCCGGCGGTGTTGACCCGGCCGAGGAGGTGCTCGGGGGTGACCTGCTGCCGGTAGCTGATCGAGTTCACCGCGACCAGGGTGTACGCCGCGCTCCAGACCAGCAGGGAGAGCGCTCCGGCCCACCACAGCGACCACACCGGCGTGAGCACGCCGAGCACCGCGGAGACCGGCAGCGCCACCAGGGCGACCCGGGCCGGCGTCGTACGGCGCAGCAGCCGGGGCAGCGTGACGGAGGCGAGCAGGCCGCCGACCGCCCAGGCGCCGTACACCAGGCCGAACCGCAGGCCCTCCGTGCCAAGGCCGAGCTGCCGGTCGATCCAGACCACCATCAGCGCCACGAACCCGCCGCCGCCGACACACTGGGTGAAGCCGACCACGGTCATCGTGCGCACCCCGGCGTGCTGCCACAGGTAGGACAGCCCCTCGCGGATGTCGACGAGGACCTGCCGCGGGGTCAGCGGCGGCCGCTGCCGGCTGCTGTCGTGCAGCGGCCGGGTGATGCCCGAGATGAGCGCGGCGGAGACGAGGAAGGACAGCGCGTCGACGAGCAGCAGGGTCGCCGGGTGCAGCACGGCCAGGGCCACGCCGACCGCGGCCGGCATCACCACCTCGACCACGCCCTGCAGCGACCACACGTAGGCGTTGGCCTGTGCGATCCGGGAGCGCCCGACGAGCATCGGCACCGCGCCGAACACCGCGCCGTCGAAGAAGGTGCCCACGGTGGGCCCGAGGAACGCGACGGCCAGGACGTGCGGGACGGTGAGCATGCCGAGCAGGTGTGCCACCGGGACGGTCGCGAGCAGCAGCGCGCTGCACACGTCCGCGACGACCATCACCGTGCGCCGGTTCCAGCGGTCGCTCAGCGCCCCGGCGAACAGCCCGAACACGGCGTACGGCGCCGCCTCCAGGCCGGCCACGAGCGCGGTCGTCGACGCCGAGCCGGTGAGCCGGTAGACCAGCACGGGCAGCGCGACCAGGGTGATGATGGAGCCGACGAGCGAGAGGCCCCGGGCCGCGGCGTACCGCTGGAAGTCCCGGTCCCGCAGCAGGGTCCGCCCCGGGTCCTCCGTCATCGCACTCCCCCGTGCCGTGTGGTCGCCGGAAGCCTAGGGCAGCCGCACGGCGCGCGTCAGGAGACCGTGACGGTGGCGCCGCCGGGCTCGCCGTCGACGGGCTCGCCCATCTCCTCGGCGATCCGCATGGCCTCCTCGATCAGCGTCTCCACGATCTTGGCCTCGGGGACGGTCTTGATCACCTCGCCCTTGACGAAGATCTGGCCCTTGCCGTTGCCGGAGGCGACGCCGAGGTCGGCCTCGCGGGCCTCGCCCGGACCGTTCACGACACAGCCCATGACCGCGACCCGGAGCGGGACCTCGAGGCCGTCGAGCCCCGCGGTGACCTCGTCGGCGAGCTTGTACACGTCGACCTGGGCGCGGCCGCAGGACGGGCAGGAGACGATCTCGAGCCGGCGCGGCCGCAGGTTCAGCGACTCGAGGATCTGCAGGCCGACCTTGACCTCCTCCACCGGCGGGGCGGAGAGGGAGACCCGGATGGTGTCGCCGATCCCGCGCGAGAGCAGCGAGCCGAAGGCGACCGCGGACTTGATCGTGCCCTGGAACGCCGGGCCGGCCTCGGTGACGCCGAGGTGCAGCGGCCAGTCACCGCGCTCGGAGAGCATCTCGTAGGCCTTCACCATGACCACCGGGTCGTTGTGCTTGACCGAGATCTTGAAGTCGTGGAAGTCGTGCTCCTCGAACAGGCTCGCCTCCCAGACCGCGGACTCCACGAGCGCCTCGGGGGTGGCCTTGCCGTACTTCTCGAGCAGCCGCGGGTCGAGCGACCCGGCGTTGACGCCGATCCGGATCGACGTGCCGCGGTCCTTCGCGGCCTGCGCGATCTGCTTGACCTGGTCGTCGAACTTGCGGATGTTGCCGGGGTTCACGCGGACCGCGGCGCAGCCCGCGTCGATCGCGGCGAAGACGTACTTCGGCTGGAAGTGGATGTCGGCGATCACCGGGATCTGCGAGTGCTGGGCGATCTGCGGCAGCGCGTCGGCGTCGTCCTGCGACGGGCAGGCCACCCGGACGATGTCGCAGCCGGAGGCGGTGAGCTCGGCGATCTGCTGCAGCGTGGTGTTGACGTCGGAGGTCACCGTGGTGGTCATCGACTGCACCGAGACCGGGGCGTCGCCGCCGACGAGGACCTTGCCGACCTTGATCTGGCGGGTCTTCCGCCGCGGTGCGAGCACCGGCGGGGGTGCTGCGGGCATACCGAGGTTGACCGAGGTCATCGAGTGCGTCCTTCTTTCTCCGGTCGAGTCACGCGAGGTTCACCGACTCCGACTGTATCCCCGGGGCCGCTGCCGCCACCGCGACAGGTCTGCCCCCTAGCCGAGCCGGACCGGCGCCACGATGTCGGCGTAGATCAGCACCACGCTCATCACGAGGATGACACCGGCCATCACGTAGGCCACGGGAAGCAGCTTCGCCACGTCGAAGTAGCCCGGGTCGGGGCGCCGGAGCAGCTTGGCGATGCCGCGCCGTACCGCCTCGTACAGCGCGCCGGCGATGTGCCCGCCGTCGAGCGGCAGCAGCGGGATGAAGTTGAACATGCCCACGAACAGGTTGATCCCGCCGAGCAGCATCAGCAGGCTGACGAACCGGTCGCTCACCGGGACCTCGTGGGCCGAGGCGACCTCCCCGGCGACCCGGCTGGCGCCCACCACGCTCATCGGCCCGTCGGCGGAACGCTCCTCGAGGCCGAGCGCGGCGCGGGCGACTCCGACCAGCTTCACCGGCATCTCGCCGAGCGCCTTGACCGTCTCCCACGTGTAGGTGCCCATCGTGGCCACCACGAAGCCGGCGTCCTTCTTGTCCAGCACCATGGTCGGCGCGACCCCGAGGAAGCCGGCCTCGACCACCTGCCCGTCGTCCCGCAGGTCCGGGCGCGGCGAGACGGTGGTGTTGGTCGTGGCGCTCCGGCGCTCCCCGTCACGCTCGTAGACGATGACCGCCCGGCCGTCCTCGTTGGCCCGGATCAGGCCCGACAGCTGCTCCCACGAGGTCACCTCGGTGCCGTTGAGGGTCAGGATCCGGTCGCCGGGCTGCAGCCCGGCCTGCTTCGCCGGCGCGACCGGGTCGGCCGGGGTGCACTTGCGCTGCTGCTGGTTCAGGGTCTCCGGTGTCACCGCGATGACGCAGTCGCTGACCTCGTCGACCGTCGTGGTCGGCTCCGGCTGGCCGTGCAGCATGAACACGCCGCCGAAGAGCAGGAAGGCCAGCACGAGGTTCACCGTCGGGCCGCCGGCCATCACGATGACCTTCTTCCACCAGGGCAGGCGGTAGAACAGCCGCTCCTCGTCGCCGGGCTCGACGAGCTCGTACTCCGCGGCGCGGGCGTCGGAGATCAGCTGGGTGAACATGCCGGTGTTGGACTTGCGGATCCGGCTCGGGTCGTCCTCCGGGCCGGGCGGGAGCATCCCGACGAGCTTGACGTAGCCGCCGAGCGGGATCGCCTTGACGCCGTACTCGGTCTCGCCGCGGCGCCTGGACCAGACCGTGCGGCCGAAGCCGATGAAGTACTGGGTGACCTTCACGCCGAACTTCTTCGCCGGCACCATGTGGCCGAGCTCGTGCAGGCCGATCGAGGCCGCGACGCCGACGACGAAGAGCACCACGCCGAGGGTGTACATCAGCACGGTCATCGGGGGTTCACCACAGCTCTCCGGTTCACCCGCCGAGACGCACGGCGGCCTCCTGGCGCGCCCATGCGTCGGCGGCGAGCACGTCGTCGACGGTCAGTTCCTGCTCAGTCGAGCGTACGTCGTGCGCGCCCAGGACACGCTCGATCGTGGACACGATGTCGGTGAAACGCATCTCGCCGGCCAGGAACGCCGCGACGCACACCTCGTTCGCCGCGTTGTAGACGGCCGGAGCGGTGCCGCCGAGGCTCCCCGCCTCCCGGGCCAGGCGTACGGCGGGGAAGGCCTCGTCGTCGAGCGGGAAGAACTCCCACGTCTCGGGCCGGGTCCAGTCCACCGCCGGCGCGGCGTCGGGGACCCGGTCGGGCCAGGCCATGCCGAGGGCGATCGGGATCATCATGCTCGGCGGCGAGGCCTGCGCGAGGGTGGACCCGTCGTGGAACTCGACCATCGAGTGCACCACCGAGGTGGGGTGCACGACCACGGCGATCCGGTCGAAGGGGATGCCGAAGAGCAGGTGCGCCTCGATCACCTCGAGGCCCTTGTTCACCAGGGTCGCGCTGTTGACCGTGACCACCGGGCCCATGCTCCAGGTGGGGTGCGCCAGCGCCTGCTCGGGGGTGACGTTCTCGAGGTCCGCGCGGGAGCGGCCGCGGAACGGCCCGCCGCTGGCGGTCAGCACGAGCCGGCGCACCTCGTCGGCACGGCCGCCGCGCAGGCACTGCGCGAGCGCGCTGTGCTCGCTGTCGACGGGGACGATCTGGCCGGGCTTGGCCCGCGAGGTCACCACCGGGCCGCCGATGATCAGCGACTCCTTGTTCGCCAGCGCGAGGGTGTTGCCGGCGTCGAGCGCGGCCAGGGTCGGGCGCAGGCCCACCGCGCCGGTGATGCCGTTGAGCACCACGTCGCAGACCGTCGCCGCCGCCTCGGACGAGGCCTCCTCCCCCAGCCCGGAGAACGCGGGCCGGAACTCCGCGCACTGCTGCTCGAACAGCTCGGGGTTCGACCCACCGGCGGTCAGCGCGACCACGCGGAACAGGTCGGGGTTCGCGCGGACCACGTCGAGGGCCTGGGTGCCGATGGAACCGGTCGAGCCGAGCACGACGACGTCCCTGCGAGAGCTCATGGCGACATCCTCCCACCGGGTCTCCGGCGCCGGCTCACAGGTCGAGGCCGGTCAGCACCATCACCCGCTCGTAGGTCAGGTCCGCCATCGTGTAGCGGACGCCCTCGCGGCCCACGCCGGAGTCCTTGGCGCCGCCGTACGGCATCTGGTCCGCGCGGTAGCTGGGCACGTCGCCGACCACGACCCCGCCGACCTCGAGCTCGCGGTGCGCCCGGAACGCGGTGCGGAGGTCGTGGGTGAACACCCCCGCCTGGAGCCCGTAGCGCGAGGCGTTCACCAGGCCGAACGCCTCGTCGGTGCCGGACACCCGCTGCAGCGCGAGCACCGGCCCGAAGACCTCCTCGCACATCACCTTCGCGTCGGCCGGGACGGCCTCGAGCACGGTGGGGGCGTACGTCGCACCCTCCCGGCTCCCGCCGGCGAGGAGCCGTGCGCCCGCCGCGACGGCCTCCTGCACCCACGACTCGACCCGGCGCGCGGCGGCCTCGTCGATCATCGGGCCGACATGCGTGGCGGGATCGGCCGGGTCGCCGGTGCGCAGGGCGCCCACCGCCTTGACCACGCGGTCGCGCAGGTCGTCGTACACGGTGGTGTCGGCGTAGACCCGCTGGACGCTGATGCAGGACTGCCCGGCCTGGTAGGTGCCGAACGCCGCGATCCGGGTGGCCGCCCAGTCCAGGTCGCGCTCCCCGACGTAGTCGGCGCAGACCACGGCCGCGGCGTTGCCGCCGAGCTCGAGCACGACGTGCTTGCGCGGGACGGCGTCCTGGATCGCGTGGCCCACCGGACCGGAGCCGGTGAAGGAGACCACCGGCAGCCGCGGGTCGGCGACGAGCCCGGCCGCGCGGTCGTTCTCGACCAGGACCACGCCGAGCATGCCCGCCGGCAGGTCGGTCTCCGCCACGATCTCCGCCAGCAGCAGCGCGGAGAGCGGCGTCTTCGGGGCGGGCTTGAGCAGCACCGGGGCCCCGACCGCGAGTGCCGGCGCGACCTTGTGGGCGACGAGGTTGAGGGGGAAGTTGAACGGCGAGATCGCCAGCACCGGACCCTTGGGCACCCGGCGCACGTAGGCGATCCGGCCCTCGGCGGCGGGCTCGGTGTCGAGCCGCATCACCTCCCCGGACCAGGTACGGGTCTCCTCCGCCGCCCAGCGGAACACCGACACCGCCCGGCCCACCTCCGCGCGCGCCCAGACCAGGGGCTTGCCGCTCTCCGCGGTGATCGTCGCGGCGAGCCCATCGGCCCGGGCCGCGATGCCCGCGCTGATCCGGGCCAGCGCGTCGGCGCGCGCGTGCACCGGCAGGGCCGCCGCCTCGGCCGCGACGTCGACGGCCGCCCGGACCGCCCGCTCGACCTGCTCGGGGGTCGCGTACGACGTGGTCCCGACCGCTCTCCCGTCGTACGGGCTGCGCACCACCAGAGGACGTTCGCCGTGCACCCAGGCACCGGCCACCAACAACGGAATCAGAGCCTCTTCGCGCAATTTGCCACCGTTTCCTCGATGAACCGCCACCACGACGCACCAGATCCGTGGCATTCCTCCGCGCCGCACCCTAACCTGTTCACCATGAGCGACGCAGCAGACGTGACCCGCCACGGCGGCCCCGAGCTGCCGCAGGAGCGGCGGCTCGTCACCGAGATCCCCGGCCCGGTGTCGACCGCGAAGTTCGCCCGGCGCGACCAGCACGTGGCCGCGGGGGTCGGGACGACGCTCCCGGTGTTCGTCGAGGCGGCGGGCGGCGGGGTGCTCGTGGACGCCGACGGCAACTCGCTGATCGACCTCGCCTCGGGGATCGCGGTCACCAGCGTCGGCAACTCCGCCCCCGAGGTGACCAGCCGCGTGGTGGAGCAGGCGCAGGCGTTCACGCACACCTGCTTCATGGTCACGCCGTACGACGGCTACGTCGACGTCTGCGAGCGGCTCGCGCACCTCACCCCCGGCACGCACCCGAAGAAGTCGGCGCTGCTCAACTCCGGGGCCGAGGCGGTCGAGAACGCGGTCAAGGTCGCCCGCTCCTTCACCGGCCGGGACGCGGTGGCGGTCTTCGACCACGCCTACCACGGCCGCACGAACCTCACCATGGCGATGACCGCGAAGAGCATGCCCTACAAGCACGGGTTCGGCCCCTTCGCCAACGAGGTCTACCGCGCGCCGGTGTCCTACCCGTTCCGGGAGCCCGCGCCGGTCTCCGGCGAGGAGGCGGCCGACCGTGCCATCGACGTGCTGGAGAAGCAGGTCGGCGCCGCGAACCTGGCCTGCGTCGTCATCGAGCCGATTCTCGGCGAGGGTGGCTTCGTCGTCCCCGCGCCCGGCTTCCTCCCCCGCCTGCGGGAGTGGACCGAGCGGCACGGGATCGTGTTCGTGGCCGACGAGATCCAGACCGGCTTCTGCCGCACCGGCGACTGGTTCGCCTGCGACCACGAGGGGGTCGTCCCCGACCTGGTGACCACCGCGAAGGGCATCGCCGGGGGCTTCCCGCTCGCCGCCGTCACCGGCCGCGCGGACGTCATGGACGCGGTGCACGTGGGCGGTCTGGGCGGGACCTACGGCGGTAACCCGGTCGCCTGCGCCGCCGCGCTGGGCGCCATGGAGGCGATGGAGAAGCACGACCTCGCCGCCCGCGCCCGCGCGCTCGGCGAGACCATGACCCGCAGACTCACCGCCCTCGCGGAGGAGTACCCCGTCATCGGCGACGTCAGGGGGCGCGGGGCGATGATGGCGGTCGAGATCGTCGGCGCGGACGGGCACACCCCTGATGCCGTCCGCGCCGGCTCCCTCTCCGCCTACTGCCACGCGCAGGGCGTGGTCACGCTCACCTGCGGCACCTACGGCAACGTGCTGCGCTTCCTGCCGCCGCTCGTGATGCCCGACCACCTGCTCGAGGAGGCGTTCGACGTGCTCGCCGACGCCTTCGCCTCGACCACGTAAATCGGGATTTACCGTGCACCGGACCCAGACGTTCCTAAACTGAGGGAGGGAGGGCCCTCACGGGGGTCCCGTGGGATGGGGGACGGACATGGCGGTTTCCGCAACCGGCGCATCGGGGCTGTCGATCAGGAGCATGCGCGCCCTGACGGGCGTCGTCGCCGGCATCGCCGGCGTGGGGTTCTACCTCTACGGCCCGGCGGTCACGCCTGCCCTGCACGCCGCGGCGGTGGCGGAGTGCAACGACATCACCGGCGGCAGCTACCGCCACGTGCGGCTGGACTGGGTCGCCGGCGTGACGCCGTACTGGCAGTGCTCGTGGAGCAACGACCCGGGCCGGGCGGCGGTCGACATGGGCTGGTGGGTCACACCCACGCTCTGACCTCCGCGGCGCACGGCCCGGGCGGCTAGCCGGGCCGCCGCGGTCACTGCTCGCGCAGGCCCCACGGGGAGCCGTACTCCCCCAGCAGGTCCAGGAACGGGACCGCGTCGAACGCCTCAGGGCCCAGCACGCCCGCCCCGGACCAGGTGCCCGTCGCGAGCAGCTCCAGCGCCACCACGGGGTTCAGCGCGGTCTGCCAGACGACGCACTGGTGGCCGTACTCCGCCATGGACCACGCGTTGTCCACGACGTGGTAGAGGTACGTCGACCGGGGGCGGCCGTCCTTGCCGGTGCCGGTGACCCACAGGCCGGCGCACGTCTTGCCGTGCATCCGGTCGCCCAGCGCGGCCGGGTCCGGCAGGCAGGCCGCCACCACGTCGCGCGGCGACACCTCGACGCCGCCGACCCGCACCTTCTCGGTGCGGTCCAGGCCCAGCTTGTGCAGGGTCTTGAGCACGTCGACGAACTCGGCGCCGAGGCCGTACTTGAAGGTGACCCGTTTCGCCTCCACCCAGCGCGGCATCAGCACGACCTCCTCGTGCTCCACGTTCACGCACTCGACCGGGCCGATCCCGTCGGGGAAGTCGAAGGTCTCCGGCTCGCTGAACGGCTCGGTGGTGTACCAGCCGCCGTCCACGTCCGCCCGCGACCGCTCCCAGACCAGCGGCGGGTTGAGGCACTCCTCGATCGTGGTCCAGATCGAGAACGACGGCGCGAACTCGTAGCCGTCGACGGTGAGGTTCGAGCCGTCCCGGGTGCCGAGCTCGTCGATCTCGCTGAACAGGTGGTCCGCGGCGTACCGGGCGAACACGTCGGAGAGGCCCGGCTCCACGCCGATCCCGACCAGGGCGAGCCGGCCGGACTCCTCCCAGGCGGTCGCCTGGGAGAACTGCTCGTCGCCGAGCTTCACGCCGGTGCGGGAGTACGGCGCCTCCGGGTGCGGCCGCGACAGGCTCATCGCCATGTCGAGGTAGTCCGCGCCGGCGGCGAAGGCCCCCTCGAAGATCGGCATCACGAAGCGCGGGTCGACCGCGTTCATGACATGGGTGACCGCGCGCTCCCGCGCCAGCGCGGCCACGGACTCCGCGCTCGACGCGTCGACCTGCGCCGCGACGAAGCGCTCGTCGGACGCGGCGGCCTTCTCCGCGCGGCCGAGGTCGTAGTCGGCGACCACGACCTGCTCGAAGAAGTCACGTCGCGCCGCGATCGCAGCGAACGCGGCGCCGACGCCGCCGGCGCCGACCAGGAGGATCCTCATGCGTCGTGTTCCCCGCTCACTCGCCGATGTAGGACATCACGTGCTTGATGCGCGTGTAGTCCTCCAGCCCGTACATGGACAGGTCCTTGCCGTAACCGGAGTGCTTGAAGCCGCCGTGCGGCATCTCGGCGACGATCGGGATGTGGGTGTTGATCCACACCGCGCCGAAGTCGAGCCGCTTGGCCATCCGCATGGCGCGGCCGTGGTCCTTGGTCCACACCGAGGACGCCAGGCCGTACTTCACGCCGTTGGCCCAGCGCAGCGCCTCGGCCTCGTCGCTGAACCTCTGCACGGTGATCACCGGGCCGAAGATCTCCTCCTGGATCGCCTCGTCGTCCTGCTGCAGCCCGGAGACGACGGTGGGGCTGTAGAAGTAGCCACGCTCCCCCTGCCGGGAGCCCCCGGTCTCGACCGTGGCATGGCCGGGCAGGCGCTCCATCATCCCGCTGACCCGGGCCAGCTGGTTCTCGTTGTTGAGCGCGCCGTAGAGCACGTCCTCGTCGTCCGGCGCGCCGGTGCGGGTGCCCTTGGCCTGCTCGGTGAGCGCGGCCACGAAGTCCTGGTGCACGCCGGGACCCGCCAGCACCCGGGTGGCCGCGGTGCAGTCCTGGCCGGCGTTGAAGTAGCCCGCCATCGCGATGCCCTCCGCCGCTGCCTCGACGTCGGCGTCGTCGAAGACGATGACCGGCGCCTTGCCGCCGAGCTCGAGGTGCGCCCGCTTGAGCTGCGCGGCCGCCGAGCCGGCGACCTCCATGCCGGCCCGCACCGAGCCGGTGATCGAGACCAGCTGCGGCGTCGGGTGCTCGACCACGGCCCGGCCGGTGGTGCGGTCGCCGCACACCACGTTGAAGACGCCCGGCGGCAGGAACTCCTGGGCCAGCTCGGCGAGCAGCGTCGTGGACGCCGGCGTGGTGTCGGACGGCTTGAGCACCACCGCGTTGCCCGCGGCGAGCGCCGGCGCGATCTTCCAGATCGCCATCATCAACGGGTAGTTCCACGGCGTCACCTGGCCGACCACGCCGATCGGCTCGCGGCGTACGAAGGAGGTGTGGTCCTTCATGTACTCGCCGGCCGCGCGGCCCTCGAGGACCCGCGCCGCGCCGGCGAAGAACCGCAGCTGGTCCACGCAGGGCGGCAGCTCCTCGGACTCGGTCATCCCGAGCGGCTTGCCGGTGTTCTCCGACTCGACCTTGACGAACTCCGCGGACCGCTGCTCGAGCGCGTCGGCGATCTTGAGCAGGGCCTTCTGCCGCTCGGCGGGGGTGGTCTCCCCCCAGGTCTCGAACGCCTCCGCGGCCGCCCGCATGGCGCGGTCCACGTCCTCCGCGCCCGAGGCCGGCGCCGCGGCGTACACCTCGCCGGTCGCGGGGTTCACGATGTCGTAGGTCTCGCCGGAGGCGGCCTCGACGGCCCTGCCACCGATGATGTTCCGGAACTGCTGGCTCATTGCTGGTGTCGCCCTTCATGTCACACACGGGACCGGTGAGCCGAGCCTAACCACGCGACAACGGAATCGGTAGGGCATCGCGCAAGCGGGCTACGGATTCTTCACGATCCTGTGACGCCGGCGGGCGACCTCGCCAGTCGGCCGCGAGTCAGGCGGCCGCTGGCGCCGGCGAGCCGGCGCACCCGGGGCGAGGCGGCGCAGAGCCGGAGGTCGCCCCGCTCGTGCAGGCGTTGTACGACCTGCCGGCGCTCGCGCCCGCGACCTCCTGACCTCATGCCGCGTCAGCGACAGTCGGCCAGCCAGCGCTCGAAGTCCCAGGTCTCGAGGAACGCCCGCGCGGCCTCCTGGCCGGCCGCGAGCAGCTGGTCCTGCTCGCCCTCGTCGAGCCCGAAGTCGACCGCGCTGACGCCGCCGGTGTCGACGTACACCGAGCGGGCCACGTTGCACGGGTCGAGGACGTGCTCGGCCTGGTTCGCCTCGATCGCGGTCTGCACCAGCGCCACACCGAGCGCGACCGGACCCCGCACCGGGGACACCGCTCCGCCGTTGCCCGGACCGCCGAGGCGTAGCGCGTCGAGGCGCACGCCCAGCGTCGGCCAGCGCGGGACCCGCTCGTCGAGCCGGTCGAAGACCCCGATCGGGTAGTTCGACAGCAGCCCGCCGTCGACCAGCGTCGAGGTGCCCGCCGTGCCGCGGAGGGTGACCGGCTCGAAGAAGTACGGGATCGAGGCGGAGGCGCGGACCGCGTCGGCGACCCGCTGCTCGTCGGGGTCGAGGCCGTACTCCGGGTAGTCCCAGGGCAGCTGCAGCAGCCGCCTCCGGGAGAGGTCGCTGGCGGTGACCACGAGGCCGTAGCGGTGATGCATGGTGCCGTCGTCGCCCGGGTCGTCGGTGCGCAGGTCGCCGAAGGTCTCCACACCGAGGTCCCGCAGGACCCCGTCGAGCCAGTCGTGCAGGTAGTCGCCCTCGTAGACGCCGTCCTCCAGCAGGACCGAGAGCCCGTCGGTGAGGAACCCGAGCGGGCCGAGGTACCTGCCGGGGAAGCCGCGGTCGCGGAAGCGCCGGTAGTCCAGGCTGCGACTGACGTCCTCCAGCCGGCCGATCGGCTCGCCGCGGCGCTGCAGGGCGGCGAGCACCGCGCCGACGATCGCACCGGCCGAGCTGCCCGCCACGCGCGGGAACCGGTAGCCCGCCTCGACGAGCGGCAGGGTCGCGCCGACCAGGGCGATGCCCTTGACGCCCCCGCCCTCGAGGACGAGGTCCGCGCGGAGGTGCTCGGCGGCCGGGCCGGTCGCGTCCGTGTCGTGGAGCGTCCGGCCGGCCGGCCGACCGGTTTCGTCCGCCGGTCCGGAGGGTGCGTCGTACGAGCCCGAGACGTCCATGGCGGCGACCCTAACGCGACGAACCGACACCGCTGACCGACCCCCGCCGGAGGTGGCTTGCGGTAGTTCGTGAGCAGATGGCCGCCCCAGGTCCCCGAGGCAGCCATCTGCTCACGAACCGCGCCCGGCCGGCCGCCCGGCGACCGGAGAGGAGCCGGGGCCGGCCGCGGGCCGGACCCTGCAGTCAGCCGAAGACGCGCTCGCCGTCGACGTACGTCGCGACGACCCGGGCGGCTCCGATCTCCTCCGGCGGCCCGCGGAACGGGTCGCGGTCGAGCACGGCGAGGTCGGCGAGCATGCCCGGTGCGACGTGCCCGGTGCGGTCGAGGTGGTTCACGTGCGCCGAGCCGCTGGTGTACGCCGCGAACGCCTCCGCGGTGCTCAGCGCCTGCTCGGGCAGGAACGCCTCGGAGCCCTCGACCCCGGAGGCGCCGTGCACCCAGCGGTTCACCGCGACGTGGATGCCCTGCAGCGGGTCGGGGCTGCTCACCGGCCAGTCGCTGCCGGCGACGAGTCGCGCGCCGGCGCGGGCCAGGTCGGCGAACGGGTACTGCCAGCGGCTGCGCTCCGGGCCGAGGAACGGCAGGGTCAGCTCGGTCATCTGCTCGTCGAACGCCGCCCACAGCGGCTGCATGTTCGCGGCCACGGCGAGGTCGGCGAAGCGCGGCCGGTCGTCGGGATGGATCACCTGGACGTGCGCGATGTGGTGGCGCAGGTCGGCGGCGCCGTTGACGGTCCGCGCCTGCGCGAAGGCGTCCAGCGCCTCGCCCACCGCCCGGTCGCCGATCGCGTGCACGTGCACCTGGAAGCCGGCGGCGTCGAGGCGCACGACGGCCTCCCGGAGCACCAGCGGGTCCACGAAGGACAGGCCGTGGTTGTGCGTCCGCACGCCGCAGCGGTCGAGGTACGGCGCGCTCATCGCGGCGGTGCCGTTCTCGGCGACCCCGTCCTGCATCACCTTGACCGTCCCCGGCACGAACCGGGGGTGCGCGCTCGTCGACCGGCGCCGCTCCACGAGCTCCTCGACCTGCTCGAGCCCGCGCTCGCGGTCCCACCACAGCGCGCCGCGGACCCGGGCGGTCAGCTCCCCGGACGCCGCCGCCCGGAGGTACGTCGGCGTCACGTCCCGCAGCCCGGCGTAGTCGCCGAGGATCGCGTCCTGCCAGGCGGTGATCCCGAACGAGTGCAGGTGCGCCTGCGCGACGAGCAGCGCCTCGAGGAGCTCCTCGTCGCCCGTCACCGGGAGCAGCCGCTCGACCAGCGACATCGCCCCCTCGTGCAGCGAGCCGGTCGGCGTCCCGTCGGGTCCGCGGTCGAGGCGCCCGTCCGCCGGGTCGGGCGTGCGCCGGTCCACGCCCGCGAGCTCGAGCGCGCGCGAGCTCACCCAGGCCCCGTGGTGGTCGCGGTTGGGCAGGAACACGGGCCGGTCGGGCACCACGGCGTCGAGGTCCGCGGCGGTCGGGCCGGCCGGGCCGAAGGCGGTCATGGACCAGCCGCCGCCGAGGACCCACTCCCGCTCGGGGTGCTCGGTCGCGTAGCGCGCGACGGCGGCGAGGTACTCCTCGCGCGTGGACAGCCCCGACAGGTCGCAGCGGATCCGCTCGAGGCCGCCCTGCACCGGGTGCACGTGGGCGTCCTGGAAGCCGGGCAGGAGCAGCCCGCCGGCGAGGTCGACCTGCTCCGCGCCGGCCGGCACGTCGAGGTCCGCGTCCGGCGCGACCGCGACGACCAGCCCGTCGGCCACGACCGCGCCGTGCCCGGGGAGGTGCCGCTGCCCGTCGTACACGCCGCCCCCACGCAGCACTGTCGCCCGTCCGGCCACGCCGCCTCCCTCTATCTACGGAATCAGTAGGTCTCCTGCGCATTGCTCCACGACATGACCAATCTAACGCCTTGTGGACGACTGATTCACTTGCGAACTGCGGACCGGCAGGAGAGGATGGCAGCGGACGACCACGAGCACCCGTCGACCACGAGCACAAGGGGAAGTCATGTCATCGGAGACCACACAACCGTCGCACGTCACCGCGATGGACGGCGAGGCCTACGCCACCCTCCAGAAGTCCGCCCGCGACCACCTGTGGATGCACTTCACCCGGATGTCGAGCTACGACCAGGCGGACGTGCCGATCATCGTCCGCGGCGAGGGGCCCTACGTCTACGACGCCAAGGGCAACCGCTACCTCGACGCCCTCGCCGGCCTGTTCGTGAACCAGCTCGGGCACGGGCGCACCGACCTCGTGGAGGCCGCGGCCAAGCAGGCCTCGGAGCTGGCGTTCTTCCCGCTGTGGTCCTACGCCCACCCCACCGCGATCGAGCTCGCGGAGCGGCTGGCCGGCTACGCCCCCGGCGACCTCAACCGGGTCTTCTTCACCACCGGTGGCGGCGAGGCCGTCGAGACCGCCTGGAAGCTGGCCAAGAACTACTTCAAGCTCACCGGCAAGCCGATGAAGCACAAGGTGATCAGCCGCGCGATCGCCTACCACGGCACCACCCAGGGCGCCCTCTCGATCACCGGGCTGCCCGGCCTCAAGGCGGTCTTCGAGCCGCTGGTGCCGTCGACGTTCCGGGTCCCGAACACCAACTTCTACCGCGCACCCCAGCACGGTGACGATCTCGAGGCCTTCGGTCGATGGGCCGCTGACGAGATCGCCGTCGCGATCGAGAACGAGGGCCCCGAGACGGTCGCCGCGGTGTTCCTCGAGCCGGTGCAGAACGCCGGTGGCTGCTTCCCGCCGCCGCCCGGCTACTTCCAGCGGGTGCGTGAGATCTGTGACCAGTACGACGTGCTGCTGGTCAGCGACGAGGTCATCTGCGCCTTCGGCCGGCTCGGCCACATGTTCGCCGCCGAGCGCTACGACTTCCAGCCGGACATGATCACCTTCGCGAAGGGCGTCACCTCGGGCTACTCGCCGCTCGGCGGCATGATGGCCACGGACCGGTTGATGGAGCCGTTCCTGCACGGCACCAACACGTTCCTGCATGGCTACACCTTCGGCGGCCACCCGGTCTCGACGGCGGTCGCGCTGGCCAACCTCGACGCGTTCGAGAACGAGGGCATCAACAAGCACGTGCGCGCCAACGAAGGCGCGTTCCGGGCGACGCTGGAGAAGCTCAACGACCTGCCCATCGTCGGCGACGTCCGGGGGGACGGGTTCTTCTACGGGATCGAGCTCGTGAAGGACAAGGCGACCAAGGAGACGTTCGACGACGCGGAGGCGGAGAAGCTGCTGCGTGGCTTCCTGTCCAAGGCGCTCTACGCCTCCGGGCTGTACTGCCGCGCCGACGACCGCGGCGACCCGGTCGTCCAGGTGGCGCCCCCGCTGATCTGCGACCAGGAGCACTTCGACGAGATCGAGCAGCTGCTGCGCGCCGTCCTCACCGAGGCGTGGTCGCTGCTGTAGCAAGCGGCGCTCCCGCGAACGCCCGAGCCGTGCGGGCCGGTGATCCGGCTAGGAGTCGAAGCCGAGGCCCATCCGGTCCAGCGTCCGCAGCCACAGGTCACGCCGGCCCTCGCGCGCGTCGGCGCGTGCCAGCGACCGGCGGGTGAGCTGCACGCCGGCGTAGCGCAACGGCTCGGGCGGGAACGGGAGCGGCCGCTCGCGCACCATCCGCAGCCGGGTCCGCTCGGTGTCCTCCCCCGCCAGCAGGTCCAGCATCACCTCGGCGCCGAACCGGGACGCGGCCACGCCCAGCCCGGTGTAGCCGAGCGCGTAGCCGACCCGGCCCCGGTGCGCGGTGCCGAAGAACGCGGCGAACCGGGTCGAGGTGTCGATGACGCCGCCCCAGCGGTGCGTGAAACGCAGCCCGTCCAGCTGCGGGAAGGTCTCGAAGAAGTGCTCGGCGAGCACGCGGTGGGTCGCGGCGCGCTGCTCCAGGCCGCGGTGGACCTGGCTGCCGTAGTGGTAGACCGCGTCGTAGCCACCCCACAGGATCCGGTTGTCGCGGGTGAGCCGGTAGTAGTGGAAGAGGTTGCCCGAGTCGCCGACGCCCTGCCTCCCCCGCCACCCGACGGAGGCGAGCTGCGCGGGTGACAGCGGCTCGGTCACCAACACGTAGTCGTAGACCGGCACGGTCATCAGCCGCAGCCGGCGCAGCAGCGCGGGGAACGCGTTGGTCGCCAGCGCCACCGACGCCGTCCGCACGGTGCCGGCACGGGTGCGCACCTGGACGCCGGCGGGGCCGCTGGCCAGCCCGGTGACCGCGGTGTGCTCGTGGATCCGCACGCCCAGGCCAAGGCAGGCCTCGCGCAGCCCCCAGGCCAGCCGGGCCGGCTCGACCATCGCGGTGCCCTCCGGGTCCAGGAGTCCGCCGAGGTACGACGGGGAGGCGACCAGCTCGCGCACGGCCGGGGCGTCGAGCAGCTCCACCCGGTGGCTCGCGTCCCCCATCTCGCGGGCCAGCCCGGCGAGCTCCTCGACCTGGTGGGGAGCGGTCGCCACCATCAGCTCGCCGGTCCGCTCCCAGTGGCAGTCGATGTCGTAGCGGCGCACCGTCTCGCCGATCTCGCGGAGGTTCTCCGCGCCGAGCCGGTCGGCCTCGGCGAGCTCCTCGGGCCACCGGGCCCGCCCGTTGCCGAAGCCGTGGGTGAGGCTGGCCGAGGCGAACCCGCCGTTGCGCCCGCTGGCCTGGTCGCCGCAGGCGCCCGCCTCGAGCAGCAGCACGTCCCGGCCGGGGTCCCGCTCCTTGGCGCGCAGTGCGGTCCACAGCCCGGTGTAACCGCCGCCGACCACGGTCAGGTCCGCGGTGGTGGCACCGGCCAGCGGCGGAACCGTCACGGGCCGGTCCGGGTCGTCGAGCCAGAACACCGCCGGCCGCGCGTCGGCGAGCGCCCGCCCCGCGGCGCCGGCGGCGTCCGCGGGAGGGGCTACGGGGCGTTGCGTCACCGGACGATCTGACGGCGGCGCCGACCGAGCTCGCCGCCCAGCACCAGCGCGAGGGCGACCAGGAACATGATCGTGCCGATCACGTTGATCTGCGGCGGGATCCCGCGCTGGGCGGCTCCCCACACGAACATCGGGAACGTCACCGTCTGACCGGAGTTCAGGTTGGTGATGATGAAGTCGTCGAAGGACAGCGAGAAGCTCAGCAGCGCCGCGGACAGGATGCCGGGGAACACCAGCGGGAAGGTGACCCGCCAGAACGTCTGCCACTCGTTGGCGTAGAGGTCCATCGCCGCCTGCTCCAGCCGCGGGTCGAGCCCGCTCAGCCGCGCCTTGACGGTCACCACCACGAAGGAGAGGCAGAACATCACGTGCGCCAGGAAGATCGTCCAGAAGCCGAGGACACCCGCGAACCCCGCGTTCACGAAGAGCGCGAGGAGCGAGGAGCCGAGCACGATCTCGGGCGAGGCCATCGGCAGGAAGACGAAGACGTTCGCCGCCGACCTGCCCCGGAACCGGTGCCGCACCATCGCGAACGCCATCAGCGTGCCGAGCAGGGTCGCGACCAGGGTGGCGAGCAGGCCGACCTTGAGGCTGACGGCCACCGAGTCGCACAGCTGGAAAGGTGCGCAGATGTTGGTCCAGTTGTTCCACGTGAACGCGTCGAACTGGTAGGTCTGCCGGGCCGCGGGCTCGTTGAACGACATCAGGATGACCACGAACACCGGGGTGAACATGTAGAGCAGCACCAGGATGGCGTAGATCAGCACGACGTGGTCGCTGAACCAGCGGCGCCCGCGATAGGCCAGGGTGCTCATACGAGCTCCTCGGTGCCGGCTCGTCGCACGTAGAGGAAGACCATCGCCACGATCACCGCCATCAGCGTCACCGACAACGCGGCGGCGACCGGGTAGGCGCCGGCGCCGAACAGGTCTTGGATCTCGTTGCCGATCATCCGCGTGGTGGGCGTCCCGAGCAGCTCGGCGTTGATGTAGTCGCCCGCGGCCGGGATGAAGGTGAGCAGGGTGCCCGCGACCAGGCCCGGCATGGACAGCGGCAGGGTGATCTTGCGGAAAGCGGTGAACGGCGAGGCGTACAGGTCGTGCCCGGCCTCGACCAGCCGGGGGTCGATCTTCTCCAGGCTCGCGTAGAGCGGCAGCACCATGAACGGCAGGAAGTTGTAGGTCAGCCCGGTCACCACCGCGAACGGCGTCGCCAGCAGGTGCCCGTCGGGCCCGAGCAGCTGCAGGGTCTTCAGGGTCTCGACCAGGAAGCCGTTGTCGCCGAGCAGCAGCTGCCACGACAGGGTGCGGACCAGGAAGCTGGTGAAGAACGGCGCGATCACCAGCACCAGCATCAGGTTCTTCCACCTGCCCGACTTGAACGCGATCGCGTAGGCGAGCGGGTAGCCGAGCAGGATGCAGGCCACGGTGGCGAGCAGCGCGTAGACCAGCGACCGGCCGAACTGGACACCGTAGTCACGGATGCCGTCGACGTAGTTCTGCCAGTGCCAGGTCATCGAGTAACCGGTCTCCACGGACCCGGCCGGGTCGTAGAGGCTGGTGCTGACCAGGGTGATGGTGGGCACGAGGAAGAAGATCGTGAGCCACAGCGCACCCGGCAGCAGCAGGATGTAACCGGTGACGCCGCGCTTCTGGGGTGGCTCGACGGCCGCGGCCTGCTGCTGCTCACCCCCGCCGAGGTGTGCCGCCGAGACGCTCACTCCGCGACCTCCCTCTCCACCCCCGCGGTCGCGTCCTGGGCCGCGTCGAGCAGGAAGGTGTGCGCCGGCATCCAGTGCAGGTCGACCTGGTCACCGGTCCGGAACGACAGCCGGGCACCGGTGTTCTGCTCGAACACCATCAGCTCCTGTCCCCACGGCAACCGGGCGAGGTACTGGGTGCTCACGCCGACGAAGCTCACGTCGGTGACCACCGCGCCCCGGAGCACGTTGGAGCCGTCGTCGGTCTCGGACCCGGTGTGGGCGAGGAATACCTTCTCGGGGCGGACCCCGACCCAGACCCGCCCGGTGAGTGCGGCCGCCCGCGCCAAGGGCGCGACCAGCCGGCTGCCCTCGACGTCGAGCAGCAGGTGGTCCTCGTCCTTCTCGACCACGGTGGCCGCGACGAGGTTGGACTGGCCGAGGAAGTTCGAGACGAACGTCGTCGACGGGTGCTCGTAGAGCTCGGCGGGGCTGCCCATCTGCTCGATCACGCCGCTGTTCATCACCGCGATGGTGTCGGCCATGGTCATGGCCTCCTCCTGGTCGTGGGTGACGTGGACGAACGTGATGCCGACGTCGGTCTGGATGCGCTTGAGCTCGATCTGCATCTGGCGGCGCAGCTTGAGGTCGAGCGCGCCGAGCGGCTCGTCGAGCAGCAGCACCTGCGGGCGGTTGATCAGCGCGCGGGCCAGCGCGACGCGCTGCTGCTGCCCGCCCGAGAGCTGGGTCGGCTTCCTGCCGCCGTACTGGCCGAGCTCGACCAGCTCGAGCATCTCCTCCACCTGCGGCTTGACCTTCTTCGCACCCGTGCGCCGCAGCCCGAACGCCACGTTCTCGAAGATGGTCAGGTGCGGGAAGAGCGCGTAGCTCTGGAAGACGGTGTTCACCGGCCGCCTGTACGGGCGCAGCGTGGTGATGTCGTCCGCGCCGAGCCGGATGGAGCCGGCGGTGGGCTCCTCCAGCCCGGCCACCATCCGCAGCGTCGTGGTCTTGCCGCAGCCCGAGGGGCCGAGGAGGGCGAAGAACGAGCCCTGGGGGACGGTGAGGTCGAGGTCGTCGACGGCGGTGAAGGCGCCGAAGCGCTTCGTGACGCCGGTGAGGACGAGATCAGATCCGGCCATGGTCCGCTGTCACGACCCGATGACCCTGGAGAAGTCCTGCTCGTACTGCTGCCGGGTCTTCTCGTCGAGGTCCATGAACGCCATCGCGTTGGACAGGAACTCGGCGTCGGGGAAGATCAGCGGGTTCTCGACGAGGCTCGCGTCGATCTTCTCCATCGCCGCCTGCGCGCCGTTCACCGGGCAGATGTAGTTGACCCAGGCCGCGAGCCGCGCCGCGACCACCGGGTCGTAGTAGTAGTCCATCAGCTTCTCGGCGTTGGCCTTGTGGTCGGCCTTGTTCGGCACCAGCATGTTGTCCGACCAGAGTCCGAGCCCCTCCTCGGGGATGACGAACTTGATGTCGGGGTTGTCGTACTGCATCGCGATCACGTCGCCGGACCACGCCTCGCAGGCGGCGATGTTGCCGGCGTTCAGGTCGCGGACGTAGTCGTTGCCGGTGAAGCGGCGGATCTGGCCGGAGTCGACGTACTCCTGGAGCTTGTCGAGGGCGACGCCGAACTCCTCGTCGGTGAACTTCTCGGGGTCGGCGCCGGTGATCCGGAGCATGAACAGCATGGTGTCGTTCATCTCGCTGAGCAGGCTCACCTTGCCCTTGAGGTCGGCCCGGGTGAGGAGCTCCTCCATGCTGCCGACCTCGCCGGTGTACTTGGCGTTGTAGGCGATCCCGGTCAGGCCGCTCTGCCAGGGGACGCTGTGGTCGCGGTTGGGGTCCCACGCGGGGGACTTGAGGTTCTCCACCAGGTTCGCGTCGACGTTCGGCAGGTTCGCGTGGTCGAGCTCCTGGATCCAGCCCAGCGAGACCATCCGCGCAGCCATCCAGTCGGTGAGCACGAAGATGTCGCGGCCCGTCGGCTCGCAGGCACCGAGCTGGTTGCGGACCTTGGCGAAGAACTCGGCGTTGTCGTTGACGTCGGTGTTGTACTCGACGTCGATCCCGGTCATCTTCTCGAAGTCCTCGAGGGTCGGCAGCGTGGTGACCTTCTGCCCGTTGACCTTCTTGGTGGCGACGTCGATGTACTCCGGCCAGTTGGAGAAGTTCAGCATCTTCTCCGTCGCCGAGAGGTCCTTGCTCACGCACGACTCGGCGGTCTGCTTGGCGCCCTCGGTGCCGCACGCGGCGAGGAGGCCCGGCGAGCCCAGGGCCAGGGCGGAGAGGGAGGCGCCGCGCAGGAAGCCACGCCGGCTCACCCCTCGGGTCTGCACGGTGGCCATCAGGGCGTCGAGCCCGGATCGGTGCTGGGACACGTGTTTCCTCCTGCGGGCCGGCCGTACCTGGCGATGTGCGGGAATCCGTGAGGATCTTGTCAAAGGAGCCCCGACTAAACAAGGGATTCAGTAGGTATGAAACATGATCGCAACGAAATCCTTGGGTGTTTTGCCGGATTCCTTTGCGCTCTTTACCTCCCTGCTGACAAGATTCCCCCGTGGGCAAGCAATCGAGGTCTGAGCGCAACGGCATCCAGCTCGACGACGTCTCCAAGGCGATCGTCGAGGAGCTCCAGCAGGACGGCCGGAAGTCGTACGCCGCCATCGGCAAGGTGGTCGGCCTCTCCGAGGCGGCCGTCCGTCAGCGCGTGCAGCGCCTGATCGACAGCGGGGTGATGCAGGTCGTCGCGGTCACCGACCCCCTCGAGCTCGGCTTCGCTCGCCAGGCGATGATCGGGATCAAGGCCACCGGCGAGCTCGAGCCCATCGCGGACAAGCTCGCCGCGATGGAGGAGGTCGACTACGTCGTGATCGCCGCCGGCTCCTTCGACCTGCTCGCCGAGGTGGTCTGCGAGAGCGACGAGCACCTGCTCGAGGTGCTCTCCAAGCAGATCCGCACCATCGAGAACGTGGTCGCCACCGAGACGTTCATGTACCTCAAGCTGCGCAAGCAGACCTACTCCTGGGGTGTGCGCTGAGCGGTCCGGGTGACGCGGGGGCCGGGTACCGGTCCCTGTCCCTGTGGCACGACACCGCTCCGGACGACTGGGTCCCCCGCGACCCGCTCCCCGGGGACCTCAACGCAGACGTCGCCGTGGTCGGCGCCGGCTTCACCGGGCTCTGGACCGCCTACTACCTGCTCCGGGCCGACCCCACGCTGCGGGTGGTGGTGCTCGAGCAGGAGACGGCGGGCTTCGGCGCGTCGGGGCGCAACGGCGGCTGGTGCTCGGCGCTCTTCCCCGCCTCCCTCGACAAGCTCGCCGGCCTGCCCGGTTCGGACCGCGACCGCGCGCTCGCCCAGCACGCGGCGATGCGCGACAGCGTCGACGAGGTCGGCCGAGTCTGCGCCGCCGAGGGCATCGACGCCCACTTCCACAAGGGCGGGACGGTGTCGCTGGCCCGCTCTCGTGCCCAGCTCCGCTCGGCCCGCGTCGAGGTCGCCGACGCACGCGCGTGGGGACGCGGGGACGACGAGGTCGCCCTGCTCGACCGGGAGGGCGCCGTACGCCGGCTGGCCGCGACCCGGACCCTCGGCGGCACCTTCACCCCCGACTGCGCCGCGATCCACCCGGCGCGCCTCGTGAGGGGACTCGCCCGGGCCGTGGAGGAGACCCGGGGCGGCCACGTCTACGAGCGGACCCGGGTCACCGCGATCGAGCCGCACCGGGTGCGCACCACCCACGGCACGGTCCGCGCCGACGTGGTGGTCCGCGCCACGGAGGGCTACACGCCCCGGCTGCCCGGCCACCGACGCACGGTCGCGCCGGTCTACTCGCTGGTGATCGCCACCGAGCCGCTGGCCGACCGGGTCTGGGACGAGATCGGGCTCCGGGACCGCGAGACGTTCACCGACCACCGCCACCTGATCATCTACGGGCAGCGCACCGACGACGGGCGGATGGTGTTCGGCGGCCGCGGGGCCCCGTACCACTTCGGCTCCCGGGTCCGGCCCGGCTTCGACCGCGACCCACGCGTGTTCGCCGCGCTCTGGTCCACGCTGACCGCGATGTTCCCCGTCCTCGACGGCACGCGGGTGACCCACGCCTGGGGCGGGCCGCTGGGCATCCCCCGCGACTGGTGCGCCTCCGTGGGGCTCGACCGCGGCACCGGGCTCGGCTGGGCCGGCGGCTACGTCGGGGACGGCGTGAGCACCACGAACCTGGCCGGCCGGACCCTGCGCGACCTGGTCCTCGGCCACGACACCGGCCTCACCCGGCTCCCCTGGGCCGACCACCGCTCCCGGCGCTGGGAGCCCGAGCCGCTGCGCTGGCTCGGCGTGAACGCCGGTCTCCGGGCGATGGACCTCGCCGACCGCGAGGAACGGCTGACCCGGCGCCCGAGCCGGGTCGCGCGGGCGATCGCACCGCTCGTCGGGGGACCCTGACCGCTGGTCGCGCGTAAACGTCCGCTCGTCGCAGCCCGTCGGCCGTGACAGTGGCATTCGGTGCGCTCCAAGAGGTAGACCTGACGAGTGGGCCGCTCGGCCCTGCCCTGACGCGTCTGAGGAGCCCCGCATGACCGTGACCACCGAACAACCAACTCCAGGCCAACGGCGGAAGATGACCCCGAAGTCGATGGTGGTGTGGGGCGCCGTCGCCCTGGTCGGCGCGGTCTGCTGGTCCGCGCTCGCGCTCTCCCGCGGCGAGGATGTCTCGGCGCTGTGGATCCTGTTCGCCGCGCTCTCGTCGTACGCCATCGCCTACCGGTTCTACGCGCGCTTCATCGCCTACCGCGTGCTGCAGGTCGACGACACCCGCGCGACCCCGGCCGAGCGGCTCGAGAACGGCATCGACTACGACGTCACCGACCGGCGCGTGCTGTTCGGCCACCACTTCGCCGCGATCGCCGGCGCCGGGCCGCTCGTCGGGCCCGTTCTCGCGGCCCAGATGGGCTACCTGCCCGGCACGATCTGGATCATCGTCGGCGTCATCTTCGCCGGCGCGGTCCAGGACATGGTCGTGATGTTCTTCTCCATGCGCCGCGACGGCAAGAGCCTGGGCCAGATGGTGCGCGAGGAGATCGGCGTGGTCGGCGGCATCGCCGCGCTGATCGCCGTCTTCGCGATCATGATCATCATCCTCGCGGTCCTCGCGCTGGTCGTGGTCAACGCCCTCGCCGAGTCCCCCTGGGGCGTCTTCTCGATCGGCCTGACCATCCCGATCGCCCTGTTCATGGGCTTCTACCTGCGCACCCTGCGTCCGGGCCGGGTCATGGAGGTCACCGCGATCGGCGTCGGCCTGCTGCTGCTCGCGATCATCGGCGGCGGCTACGTCGACCAGATGGGCCTCGCGGAGACGCTCACCCTGAGCCCGGAGAAGCTGACCATCGCGCTGGTCGTCTACGGCTTCGTCGCCTCGATCCTGCCGGTGTGGATGCTGCTCACCCCGCGTGACTACCTCTCCACGTTCATGAAGATCGGCGTCATCGTCCTCCTCGCGGTGGGCCTGGTCATCGCCGCGCCGGTGCTGCAGAACCAGGCGGTCACCGACTTCGCCATCGAGGGCACCGGGCCGGTCTTCGCCGGCAAGCTGTTCCCGTTCGTGTTCATCACGATCGCCTGCGGCGCCCTGTCCGGCTTCCACGCACTGATCTCCTCGGGCACCACGCCGAAGATGGTCGCCAAGGAGAGCCAGGTCCGGATGATCGGGTACGGCGGCATGCTGATGGAGTCGTTCGTGGCGATCAGCGCCCTCATCGCGGCCTCGGTGATCGACCAGGGCCTGTACTTCGCGATCAACAGCCCGGCCGGCGCCACCGGCGGCACCGCCGGAGCGGCCGCGGAGTTCGTCCGCTCGATCGGGTTCACGATCAGCCCGGCCGACCTGACCGCCGCCGCGCAGTCGATCGAGGAGGAGACGCTGATCTCCCGGACCGGTGGCGCGCCGACGCTGGCCTTCGGCATCTCGCTGATCTTCAGCGAGGCCTTCGGCGGCGGGCTCGCGGCGTTCTGGTACCACTTCGCGATCATGTTCGAGGCCCTCTTCATCCTCACCGCCGTGGACGCCGGCACCCGCGTCGGCCGCTTCATGCTCCAGGACACGATCGGCAACATCTGGCCCAAGTACGCCGAGATCTCCTGGAAGCCGGCCTCCTGGTCCGCGAGCGCGATCGTGGTCGCGATGTGGGGCTACATGCTCTACGTCGGGGTGACCGACCCCCTCGGCGGCATCAACCAGCTCTTCCCGCTGTTCGGCATCTCCAACCAGCTGCTCGCCGCGATCGCCCTGACCCTGTGCGTCACGCTGCTGATCAAGCACGGCAAGCTGAAGTGGGCCTGGGTGCCCGGCATCGGCCTGGTCTGGGACCTCATCGTCACGTTGACCGCGAGCTACCAGAAGGTCTTCTCCGACGACCCGAAGATCGGCTACTTCACCCAGCGCGCGGCCTACCAGGACGCCATCGACCAGGGTGAGCTGCTCGCGCCCGCGACGGACATGGGCCAGATGCAGCAGATCGTCACCAACTCCACGGTGAACGGGACCCTGCAGGCGCTCTTCGCCTCGCTGGTGATCGTCATCGTCGTGAACGCGCTCATCATCTGGGCGAAGGCGATCCGGGCCGGCGGGCTGCCCACGACCGAGGTGCCCAAGCAGCCCTCGCACCTGGTCGCGCCGTCCGACTTCTTCGCCACCAAGCAGGAGAAGGAGGCCGTGCGCGAGTGGGAGGCCGCCGAGCGCGAGCGTCTGGTGGGAGGCCGACGATGAGGTCCGGCCTGCTCCAGGCGGGGCGCGGCCTGCGCTGGTACCTCCGGCAGGCGACCGGCGAGGCGAAGTGGGACGAGTACGTCGCCCGCTGCCGCCGTGACGGTGTCGAGCCGATGTGCCGGCGGGACTTCGAGCGGCACCGCACCGACCACAAGGAGAGCAACCCGCAGTCGCGCTGCTGCTGACGCTCTCGACGCACTCGACCGGCACCCGGACGGCATCCCGCCGTCCGGGTGTCGTCGTCACTACTGCTCCTTGCGCAGGGCGGGGCGGAGCGAGTCGAGCACGCCCTCGTCCTCGATCGTCGAGGGGACCACCGCGTCCTTGCCGTCGGCGATCTCGCGCATCGTCTTGCGCAGGATCTTCCCCGACCGGGTCTTGGGCAAGCCGCCCACCACGGTCACGTCCCTGAACGCCGCCACCGCACCGATCTCCTCGCGCACCAGCGACACCAGCTCGCGCCGGATGTCCTCGGGGTCCGCGGTCACCCCGGCCTTCAGCACCACGAACCCGCGCGGCAGCTGGCCCTTCATGGGGTCGGCGGCACCGATCACGGCGCACTCCGCGACCGCCGGGTGCTGCGCGATGACCGCCTCCATCGACCCGGTGGAGAGCCGGTGGCCAGCGACGTTGATGACGTCGTCGGTGCGGCCCATCACGTAGAGGTAGCCGTCCTCGTCGACGTACCCGCCGTCCCCGGAGAGGTAGTAGCCGTCGAAGGCGGACAGGTACGACGAGACGAAGCGGTCGTCGTCGCCCCACAGCGTCGGCAGGGTGCCCGGCGGCAGGGGCAGCCGCAGGCAGATCGCCCCCTCGGTGCCGGCCGGGACCGGCTCCCCCTTCTCGTCCAGGACCACGACGTCGTACCCCGGCACCGGGACGGTCGGCGAGCCCGGCTTGACCGGCATCGGCTCCAGGCCGCGCAGGTTGGAGGCGATCGGCCAGCCGGTCTCGGTCTGCCACCAGTGGTCGATCACCGGCACCCCGAGGGTCTTGCTGGCCCAGGCGTAGGTGTCGGGGTCGAGCCGCTCCCCCGCCAGGAACAGCGTGCGCAGCGACGAGATGTCGTGATCGGTCAGCAGCGCTCCGTCGGGGTCCTCCTTCTTGATCGCGCGTAGCGCCGTGGGCGCGGTGAACAGCGCCTCGACGCCGTGCTCGGCGACCACCCGCCAGAACGCCCCGGCGTCGGGAGTGCCGACCGGCTTCCCCTCGTAGAGCACGGTGGTCGAGCCGTTGATCAGCGGCGCGTACACGATGTAGGAGTGGCCGACCACCCAGCCCACGTCGGAGGCGGTCCACCAGACCTGTCCGGCGTGGACGTCGTAGATGTTCGGCAGCGACCAGGCCATCGCGACCGCATGACCGCCGTTGTCGCGGACGATGCCCTTCGGCTTGCCGGTCGTCCCCGAGGTGTAGAGCACGTAGAGCGGGTCGGTCGCGGCGACCTCGACGCACGGCGCCGGCTCGGTGGCGCCGGCCCGGATCGCGACGTCCCAGTCGACGTCGCGGCCCTCGGTCATCGCCGCCTCGACCTGCGGGCGCTGCTTGACCACGCACACGTCCGGCCGGTGGCTCGCCATGGCCAGCGCCTTGTCGAGCATCGGCTTGTACTCCACCACCCGCGACGGCTCGATGCCGCAGGACGCGGAGACCACGACCTTGGGCTGCGCGTCGTCGATGCGGACCGCGAGCTCGTGCGCGGCGAAGCCGCCGAACACCACCGAGTGCACCGCCCCGATCCGGGCGCAGGCCAACATGGCGACGACCGCCTCCGGGATCATCGGCATGTAGATGACCACCCGGTCGCCCTTCTCCACCCCGAAGGCGCGGAGCGCGCCCGCGAAGGACGCCACCCTCTCCAGGAGCTCGGCGTAGCTGAACCGCTGCTGGGTGCCGGTGACCGGGCTGTCGTAGACCAGTGCCGTCCGCTCGGCGTGCCCGGCCACCACGTGCCGGTCGAGCGCGTTGTAGCAGGTGTTCAGGGTGGCGTCGGGGAACCAGCGGTAGAACGGCTTGGTGCTGTCGTCGAGCACCTTCTGCGGCTTCTTGATCCAGGTGACCAGGCTCGCCTGGTCTGCCCAGAACCCCTCGGGGTCGGTGATGCTGCGGTCGTACGCCTCGCGGTAGCCACCTGTGTTCGCCATGGGCCCATCTTGGTGAAGACGCCCGGCACAGGCCACCTCCTGCCCGCATCGTGTCAGCCAGGCGGGGGTTTTCCGGCGACGAGCGGCCGGCGGAGCAGGGCAGCGCCGGAAAACCCGTTGCGCGGCCCGCCGTACCTCCGTCACGCTTGCCGGACGTGCACCGCACCGGTCGGTGACCTGAGCAGAGAGGAGCGTGACATGCGCATCGATGTCTTCGGCGTGTCCTTCGCCCCCCGTTCCCCTCACTCAGGGAGTACCCCCACCGATGTCACACGACGTCTTCTTTCCGGAGCACCCCTCCGCTGAGGCCACCACGCCTCGCCTGTCACCCGACCAGGACCCCTCGTTCGTCTTCGAGTTCCGGGCCGTCGACGGCCCCGGCGAGGACGGTCAGCGCTGGAGCAACTACTGGGACGTGGAGCGGCTGTGCCGCGGCCCCGAACCCGTACCCGACTGGGTGGTGACCGACCGCGCCGCGATCGACACCGAGCTCGGCGTCCTCAAGACCGGCAAGGAGGCCGACGTCTACCTGGTCGAGCGGGCGGTCGACGGGGCCGACCCGGCCGCGCCTGGCGCGTCGGCGGTGATGGCGGCCAAGCGCTACCGCGGCGAGGAGCACCGCTCCTTCCACCGCAGCACCGCCTACACCGAGGGCCGGCGCACCCGTAACACCCGCGACGCGCGGGCGATGGCGAAGAAGACCGGCCACGGCCGGGCCGTCGCCTCCGGGCAGTGGGCCTGGGCGGAGTGGGAGTCGCTCAAGCACTTCTGGTCCGTCGGCGTCCCGGTCCCCTACCCGGTGCAGATCGACGGCACCGAGATCCTGATGGAGTTCGTCAGCGTCGACGGTGCCGCCGCCCCACGGCTGGCGCAGACCCGGCCGAAGGGCGACCTGCTCGTGTCGTACTTCGACCAGCTCCGCGACGCGATGGGCGAGCTCGCCCGGCACGGGATCGCGCACGGGGACCTGTCGCCGTACAACATCCTGGCCGCCGGCGACCGGCTGGTGGTCATCGACCTCCCGCAGGCGGTCGACGTGGTCGGCAACCCGACCGGCATGGACTTCCTCATGCGGGACTGCCACAACGTGTGCCGCTGGTTCCAGGCGCGCGGGCTCGACGTCGACGAGCACGCGCTGTTCGGGGAGCTGCTGGCCCTCGCCTTCTGAGTCCGGCCACCCGGCTAGGTTGGGCCCGTGAGAAGCGAGCGCGGGCGGGTCGTCGAGGTGGAGACGCTGGAGGAGTTCGACCGACGGGTGGCGGCGGGTGCCACCTCGATGGAGGGCTGGCACCTCCAGTCGCTCGACCTCCGCGACCGCGGCGAGGCGCTGCGCGCCCTGCCCGCGGCCGGGGCGCTGTTCCTCGGCTGCACGTTCACCGAGGGTGACGAGCAGAGCCTGCGGGCCCGCGGCGCGCTGGTCTTCCCGCGGGTCCCGGACGTCCCGTTCGACGCGTACCGGGCCTCGCTCTACGGGCCACGGGAGCTGTACGACGGGCTCGCGACGTCGTACGACGCCACCCGGGACGCCCGGGTCTACGCCTGGTCGCAGCAGCAGCCCACCCTCGACGTGACGCTGGCCCAGGCGTTGCACGACCACGCGATCGACAACGCCCTGCGCGACCTGGTGGCGGGCCGCGACCTGGTCGGGGTGATGGGCGGGCACGCCCTGCCCCGCGGGTCGGCGGGGTACGCCGACGCGGCCCGGCTCGGGTCCGCGCTGGCCGGGACGGGCCTGCTGGTGACCACCGGCGGCGGCCCGGGTGCGATGGAGGCGGCGAACCTCGGCGCCTACCTGGCGCCGTACGGACGGGCCTGCCTGGCGGAGGCGCTGGAGGTCCTGGCTACGGCGCCGGGGTTCCGCCCGTCGGTCACCGAGTGGGCTCGCGCGGCGTTCACCGTGCTCGACCGGTGGCCCGACGGCGGGACCTCGCTGGGGATCCCGACCTGGCACTACGGCCACGAGCCGCCGAACCCGTTCGCGACCGACGTCGCGAAGTACTTCAAGAACGCGATCCGCGAGGACATCCTGCTGCACCTGTGCACCGGGGGCATCGTGTTCCTGCCAGGCGCCGGCGGCACGGTGCAGGAGATCTTCCAGGACGCCTGCGAGAACTACTACGCCGACGCGTCGAGCCTGGCGCCGATGGTGCTCGTGGGCCGCGACTACTGGACCGAGGAGGTCCCCGCGTGGCCGCTGCTGCGCAGCCTCGCGGACGGACGCGCCATGGAGAAGGTGGTCCACCTCGTCGACGACCTCGACGAGGTGCCCGCGCTGCTCAGCAGGTGACCGGCCGGCCTGCGCCGTGCGCCGGTCCGCAGGGCGTCAGGACTCCGGTGGTCCGGGGCTCAGGCGTCGACCGCGGCGAGCTGGCCGCAGGCGCCGTCGATCTCCGAGCCGCGGGTGTCGCGGACCGTGGTCGGGACGCCCTTGGCCTCGAGCCGACGCACGAACTCCCGCTCGTCCTCCCGCCGCGACGCGGTCCACTTCGACCCCGGGGTCGGGTTCAGCGGGATCAGGTTCACGTGCACCCAGCCCCAGTCGCCGTACGACGTGAGCACGTCCCCGAGCAGGTCCGCCCGCCAGGCCTGGTCGTTGATGTCGCGCATCATGGCGTACTCGATGGAGACCCGGCGCTTGGTGACCTTGGCGTAGTTCCAGGCGGCCTCGACGGCCTCGTGGACGCTCCAGCGGGTGTTGATCGGGACCAGCTCGTTGCGCAGCTCGTCGTCCGGGGCGTGCAGCGAGAGGGCCAGTGTGACCGGGATCCCCTCACCGGCGAGCTGGTTGATGCGCGGCACCAGCCCGACCGTGGACACGGTGATCCCGCGGGCGGACATGCCGAGGCCGTCGGGTGCCGGGTCGGTCATCCGTCGTACGGCGCCCATCACGGCCTTGTAGTTGGCCATCGGCTCGCCCATGCCCATGAACACCACGTTGGACACCCGGCCCGGGCCGCCGGGGACCTCGCCGCGCGCGAGGGACCGGGCGCCCGCGACGACCTGCTCGACGATCTCGCCGGTGGACATGTTGCGCTGGAGGCCGCCCTGGCCGGTGGCGCAGAACGGGCAGGCCATGCCGCAGCCGGCCTGCGAGGAGACGCACATCGTGGCGCGGTCGGGATAGCGCATCAGCACCGACTCGACCAGTGCCCCGTCGAAGAGCTTCCACAGCGTCTTGCGGGTGGTGCCCTTGTCGGCCTCCATCGTCCGCAGCGGGGTCATCAGGTGCGGCAGCAGCGACTCGACCATGGTGGCGCGGTCGGCCGCCGGCAGGTCGGTCATCTGCTCGGGGTCGTCGACCAGGCGCGAGAAGTAGTGCGTGGAGAGCTGCTTGGCGCGGAAGCCGGGCAGGCCGAGGGAGGAGACGAGCTCCTTGCGCTCGGCCGCGCTGAGGTCGGCGAGGTGCCGCGGCGGCTTCTTGCGGCCGCGCGGTTCGTCGAAGACGAGGGGAAGGGTCTTGATGGGTTCATCGGGCATAACCCCACCAGTGTCCCATCCCCCGCGACGGGACACCGAATCGTGGCGGCCGGCCGATCAGACCGCCCGCGGCTCCAGCACCCACACGTCGGGCATCCGCAGCCGCGCCCAGGCGTCCAGGTCCGGCGGCTCGCCCGTCAGCTCGGACCGGAGCACCGTCCACGCGGTGCCGTGGCCGACCAGGACCAGGTCCCGGCCCGGGTGCTCCTCCAGCAGCCGCCGTACGGCGCCCGCCACCCGCTCCCGCGTGCGGGCCAGCGGTTCCCAGCCCGGGTGGGCCGGCTGCGCCGGGTGGTCGAAGGCCCGGCGGACCACAGCGGGGAAGTCGTCGAGCCACACGGTCGAGTGCCGCTCGTGCTCACGGAGGTCGTGCACCACCTCGACGTCGCGGCCGGTCAGCCGGCGGGCGGTGGCCCGGGTCTTCGGCTCGGGCGAGGTGAACCAGAACGCCTCCGCGGGCAGGCGTCCCGAGGTGCGCAGCTCGTCGATCGCGGGGTAGCCGGCCGGATCGAGGCCCCACGTGTGCGGAGCGGTGCCGCGGTCCATCGTGGACCGGCCGTGCCGCACCAGGTACAGCGTCACGGGGCCGGGCACCCGCGGGCGGCGCGACCTCTCACGTCAGGAGACCGGGACCAGGTAGTACAGCAGCAGCCAGGTCGGCGCGACCGTGGCCAACAGCGAGTCCAGCCGGTCCATCAGCCCTCCGTGCCCGGGGATGATCGCGGACATGTCCTTGATCCCCATGTCGCGCTTGATCACCGACTCGCACAGGTCGCCCAGGGTGGCCATCACCACCACGACCAGCCCGAGCAGCACGCCGACCCACCAGGGCCCGTCGAGAAAGTAGACCACCGTGGCCCAGCCGGCGCCGACGCAGAAGACGGTGGAGCCGGCGAACCCCTCCCAGGACTTCTTGGGCGAGATCACCGGGGCCATCGGGTGCTTCCCGGCGATGACGCCCACGGCGTAGCCGCCGATGTCGGAGGCGATGGTGACCAGGATGAAGGTGACCACCCGCAGCGCGCCGTCGTCGGGCTTGAGCAGCAGCATCACGAAGCCGGCCAGGAACGGCACGTACACCGCGGTGAACACACCCGCGGTGGCGTCGCGGACGAAGCCGTCGACCCCGCCGCGCAGCCGCCACAGCATCATCACCAGCGAGGTCACCGCCAGCGCCGTGACCAGCGCGGGCGTGCCGCTGACGTAGGCGCCGACCAGCATCACCACCGCCCCGGCGAGCAGCGGCTCGTAGGGCAGCAGGATGCCCCTGGCGCGGAAGGCGTCCTTGAGCTCCCAGACACCGAGCAGGATCGCCGCGGTGACCAGGGCGACGAACGCCGGCTTCCAGAAGTACAGCGAGCCGGCGATCAGGGCCAGCAGCACCACCCCCGACGCGATCGCCGCCGGCAGGTTCCGGCCGGCGCGGCCGACCGCCTTCACCACCGGGGCAGGCGCGCCCGGCGGGTTCTCCTCTGACGTCATCGAAGTTCCGGGCCGCTCAGACCTCGAGCAGCTCGGACTCCTTGTGCTTGAGCAGCTCGTCGATGGCGTCGGTGTGCTTCTTGGTGAGCCCGTCGAGGCGCTTCTCGGCGCCGGTCACGTCGTCCTTGCCGACCTCGCCGTCCTTCTCGAGCTTGTCGAGGGCCTGCTTGGCGTGGCGGCGGATGTTGCGGATCGAGATCTTGCCGTCCTCGGCCTTCCCCTTGGCCATCTTGATGTACTCCTTGCGGCGCTCCTCGGTGAGCTCGGGGAGCACGACCCGAAGGGTCTTGCCGTCGTTGGTGGGGTTCACGCCGAGGTCGGAGTCACGGATGGCCTTCTCGATCGCGGCCATCGCGCCCATGTCGTACGGCGCCACGATGACGACCCGCGCCTCGGGCACGGTGAAGGACGCGAGCTGCTGCAGCGGGGTGGGCGTGCCGTAGTAGTCGGCGGTGATCTTCTGGAACATCGAGGGGTGCGCCCGCCCGGTGCGAATGGCCGCGAAGTCCTCACGGGTGACCTCGACGGCCTTGTCCATCTTCTGGCTGGCCTCGTTGAGGGTCTCGTTGATCACGGCTGCTCCTTGGTCGATGGTCGGGCTCGGGCGGGTGCGGCCTGGGCCGCGGTGTGCGGGGGGGTGCTGCTGGTGGAGATGTCAGACGGTGCGCGAGACCGTCGTACCGATCTTCTCACCCTGGACGACTCGGGCGATGTTGCCCTCCTCGGAGAGGTTGAACACGATCATGCTGAGGTCGTTGTCGCGGCTGAGGCTGACCGACGTGGCGTCGGCGACCTTGAGGCCGCGGGCAAGGAACTCGTCGTAGCTGAGGGCGTCGAACTTCACCGCGTCGGCGTGGACGTTCGGGTCGGCGTCGTACACGCCGTCGGTGCCCTGCTTGCCCATGAGGATCACCTCGGCGCCGATCTCGAGGGCGCGCTGGGCGGCGACGGTGTCGGTGGAGAAGTACGGCATCCCGGCGCCGGCGCCGAAGATCACGACCCGGCCCTTCTCGAGGTGACGGATCGCGCGGCGCGGGATGTAGGGCTCGGCGACCTGGCCCATGGTGATCGCGGTCTGCACGCGGGTCTCGACGCCTTGCTTCTCGAGGAAGTCCTGCAGCGCGAGGCAGTTCATCACCGTGCCGAGCATGCCCATGTAGTCGGCGCGGGCCCGCTCCATGCCGCGCTGCTGGAGCTCGGCGCCGCGGAAGAAGTTGCCGCCGCCGACCACGATCGCGACCTGGACGCCACCGCGGACCACCTCGGCGACCTCGCGCGCGATCGAGTTGATGACGTCGAGGTCGAGACCGACCTTCCCCCCACCGAATACCTCGCCGGAGAGCTTGAGCAGAACCCGCTTGTACGCCGTCACTGTGTTCCTTCGCGCCGTGGTGTCATGAGCCGGGACAGACGAGAAGGCCGGTCCGGCGGATGCTGTGCTGCGCTCCACGGACCGGCCTCCTCACGTCTGTCGCCTTCGGGTTGAACCCTAGTTGATCAGGCTCCGACCTCGAAGCGGGCGAACCGCTTGACGGTCACGCCCGCCTCGTCCAGGACGGCCTTCACGTTCTTCTTGCTGTCCTGCACCGACGGCTGGTCGAGCAGGGCGACGTCCTTGAAGAACCCGTTGACGCGACCCTCGACGATCTTGGGCAGCGCCTGCTCGGGCTTGCCCTCCTCGCGGGCGGTAGCCTCGGCGATCTCGCGCTCCTTGGCGACGACGTCCTGGGGGACCTCGTCACGGGAGACGAACTGCGGGCGCATCGCGGCGACCTGCATCGCGGCGGCGCGGGCGGCGTCCTCGTTGGCACCCTCGTACTCGACGAGCACGCCCACCGTCGGCGGCAGGTCCGACGCGCGACGGTGCATGTAGGAGACGGTGCTGCCCTGGAACACGGCCACCCGGCCGAGCTCGATCTTCTCGCCGATCTTGACCGCGAGCGCCTCGACGGTCTCGCCGACGGTGGAGTCACCGAGCTGGACGGCCTTGAGCGCCTCGGCGTCGGCCGGCTTGGCCGCGTCGGCCACGTCGGCGATCTGCTGGGCGACCGCGACGAACTCGTCGCTCTTGGCGACGAAGTCGGTCTCGGAGTTCAGCTCGACCAGGGCGGTGCCCGAGGTCGCGACCAGACCGGCGGTGGCGGAGCGCTCGGCGCCCCGCTTCGCGGCCTTGGCCGAACCCTTGACGCGCAGGATCTCGACGGCCTTGTCGAAGTCGCCGTCGGCCTCCTCGAGCGCCTTCTTGCTGTCCATCATGCCCGCGCTGGTGAGGTCGCGGAGCCGCTTGACGTCTGCGGCGGAAATGTTCGCCATGAGTCTCGATTCCCTCGTGGTTCGTGAAGTGGGGTCGGTGGTGGTGCGGTCACCGCGCGGGTGGCGGGTGGGTACGCCGGCCGTGGCGGCCGCCGTACCCACCCGTACCTGCGAAGTGGGTCAGGCCTGCTTCTCGGCGTCGGCGTCGGCCGCGGGGGCGGCGGACTCGGCAGCCTCGACAGCCTCGGTGGACTCAGCAGCCTCGGTGGACTCAGCAGCCTCGGTGGACTCGGCGCCCTCGGAGGACGCGCCGGTGGCCTCGGCGGCGGGGGTGTCGGTCTTCTCCGCGTCCCCACCGGTCGCCTCGACGGCCGCCTTGTCCGCGTCACCGGCGAGGAGCTCGCGCTCCCACTCGGCCAGCGGCTCCTCGGAGCCCAGCTCGGCGCCGGTGGCGGCGTCGCCGGTCTTGGCGCCGGAGCGAGCCATCAGGCCGTCGGCGACGGCGTCGGCGACGACGCGGGTGAGCAGGCCGACGGCGCGGATCGCGTCGTCGTTGCCCGGGATCGGGAAGTCGACCTCGTCGGGGTCGCAGTTGGTGTCCAGGATGCCGATGATCGGGATCCGGAGCTTGCGGGCCTCCTCGACGGCGAGGTGCTCCTTCTTCGTGTCGACGATCCACACCGCGGAGGGGGTGCGGGTCATCTCGCGGATACCACCGAGGGTCTTCTCGAGCTTGTCGCGCTCCCGCTTCATCTGCAGGAGCTCCTTCTTGGTGCGCCCGCTGCCCGCGACGTTGTCGAAGTCGATCTCGTCGAGCTCCTTCAGACGGTTGATGCGCTGGTGCACCGTCTGGAAGTTCGTGAGCATGCCGCCGAGCCAACGCTGGTTGACGTAGGGCATCCCGACGCGGGTCGCCTGCTCGGCGATCGCCTCCTGGGCCTGCTTCTTGGTGCCCACGAACATCACGGTGCCGCCCTTGGCGACGGTGTCCTTGATGAAGGCGTAGCCGCGGTCGATGTAGGCCAGCGACTGCTGCAGGTCGATGATGTAGATGCCGTTGCGCTCGGTCATGATGAAGCGCTTCATCTTCGGGTTCCAACGGCGGGTCTGGTGCCCGAAGTGGACGCCGCTCTCAAGGAGCTGGCGCATGGTGACGACGGCCATGCCGATCGTTCCTCCTGGTCGTGTGACCTGCACACACGGACGCGCACGTGCGCAAGACCGAGGTCCGGCACGTGCGTCGACTCGCGTGAGCGGGTCGGCTCAGTTTGCCGCAGGGAGACGGGTGCCGCCCTGCCCTGACGCCCGCGCGCGTCCCGACTCCCGTGAGGGAGACCGAAAGGGACGACGCCCACGGATGAGCCGCCGCCGGTGAGGGTGACGACTCGGTCGCGGAGAGCGAGCGTGCGAAGTACAACCCGAGTACACGGGTTGCCACGCGCGATTCTAGACGAGAACCGGCCCGCGCCCCTAATCCTCCGAACCGGCCCGATCCGGTGCACAACCGGCCGCCACGACCAGTCGTCCACCGCCGGAGCGGAGTGGAGGCGTACGGCGGCCCGCCACCGTCATCCTCGCCCCATGAACGTCGCACTCGCCCACCTGCTCGCCCTCATCGTGCTCGGGCTCGGCGGTCCCGCCCCGGCTGCGCCCGCCCCGGACGCACCCGCCCCGGTCCCCACACCCGCCGAGGGCGCGGCTCCTGCCCGGGGCGCCGGCACCTGGCCGCTCTCCCCCACCCCCGAGGTCGTCGCCGGCTTCGACCCGCCGGAGACGCGCTACGCCGCGGGCCACCGAGGCGTCGACCTGCTCGGGTCCACGGGCCAGCCGGTCCGCGCCGCCCTCGCCGGCACGGTCACCTTCGCCGGCCGTCTCGCCGGCCGCGGCGTGGTCGTGGTCGCCCACGGCCCCACCCGCACCACCTACGAACCGGTCACCGCGTCGGTGGGCGTCGGGGACCTGGTGGCATCCGGGCAGCGGATCGGCTCCCTGGAGCTCTTCGGCTCCCACTGCTGGCCGCGGTCCTGCCTGCACTGGGGCCTGGTCGAGGGCGACACCTACCTCGACCCGCTCACGCTGGTGGGCGCCGGACCGGTGCGGCTGCTGCCGCTGTTCTCGGGCCTGCCGACCGCTCCGACGCCCCTGGGCATCCCAGGACCGGCCGGCCGGCAGACCGGCGGGCTCACCCCGTCGTCCCCGCGTCCGCCGCTCCTGGCCGGATCGGGGCGTTGAGTATGCGGCCCCTCAGGCTCGGGGGTGTGCCTGCCGGTAGGCGGCCCTCAGGCGATCGGTGGTGACGTGGGTGTAGATCTGGGTGGTCGCCAGCGAAGCGTGCCCGAGCAGCTCCTGGACCGTGCGCAGGTCCGCCCCGCCCTCGAGCAGGTGCGTGGCCGCGGTGTGCCGAAGGCCGTGCGGACCGAGGTCGGGCGCGCCGGGGACGTCGGCGAGGCGGGCGTGCACCATCGAGCGCACCGCCCGCTGGTCGATCCGGCCGCCGCGCACTCCCAGGAACAGCGCGGCGCCCGAGCCGTGCACGGCGAGCGCTGTCCGGGGGCCGCCCAGCCAGACCGCGAGAGCGCGGTCTGCGGGCTGGCCGTAGGGGACGGTGCGCTCCTTGCGGCCCTTGCCGAGCACCCGCACCACCCGCCGCTCCCGGTCGACGTCGTCGACGTCGAGGCCGCACAGCTCACCGACCCGGATCCCGGTGGCGTAGAGCAGCTCGAGGATCGCCACGTCCCGCAGGCCGACCGGGCTGCCGTCGTCGGCGCGGGTGGCCGCGGCGGCCAGCAGCTTCCGGGCCTCGTCCACCCGCAGGGCCGGCGGCAGCGTGCGGTGCGCCTTCGGCGAGCCGAGCAGGGCGCCCGGGTCGGTCTCGGCGCGGCCGGTGCGCTGCGCCCAGGCGGTGAAGACCCGCACCGCGGTGGCACGGCGCGACATCGTGGTCCGCGCCTTTCCCAACGTCTGCTGCTTCGCCAGCCAGCTTCGCAGCGTCGCCACGTCGAGCCCGCGGACGTCGCCGTGACCGAGCAGGGCTGCGTGCTCCAGCATCCCGGCGATGTCGCCCAGGTAGGCCCGGACGGTGTGCGGGGTCAGGTCGCGCTCGGAGGTCAGGTGCCGCTCGTAGTCGGCGAGCACGGCCGCCATCGGCTCGGGAAGCGCCGCCTCCGCGGGAGGGGTCGGCTCCGCGGCGGACGCCTCCGCGTCGGCTGCCTCGGGATCCTTCGCCACCACGAGCGCGAGCCTACGCGCCGGACGTGGCGGTTCTCGGCTGGTCGCGGGTGTGGCGTCACGCCTCGTTCCCTGCTCGTCGGAGTGCCCCGTCGCGGTGTCAGCGCAGAAGCCGCCACACCTCCCCGGACCGCTCGACCAGCCCGACGCCCCGCAACCGGTCCAGCGCCGGGGCGACTTCGCGGGTGGCGATACCGGCGGTCCGGGCGATCGAGTCGGCGCTCGCCCCCTGGCTGACCGGGACCGCCTCCAGCACCTGCCGGTCCCGCTCGGGCAGGCGGTCGCGCACCGTCTCCGGACCACGTGCCTCGGGAGCGAGGAAGGACCCGGCCGGGGCCAGCAGCTCGAGCACGTCCGCACCGCTGGTGACCAGTGCCGCGTCGCGGGTGCGGATCAGCTGGTGCACGCCCTCGGAGGGCGCGCTGGTCACCGGCCCGGGCACGCCCATCACCACCCGGTTGAGCCGGGCCGCCCAGTTGGCGGTGTTCAGCGCGCCGCTGCGGACGGCTGCCTCCACGACGACGGTGCCCTGGGCGAGGGCGGCGATCACCCGGTTGCGGGAGAGGAAGCGGAGGCGGGTGGGCGAGCACCCCGGCGGCAGCTCGGACACGACCAGCCCGCGCTCGGCGATGTAGTCGAGCAGGGTGGTGTGCGCCGCCGGGTAGGCACGGTCCACGCCGCAGGCGAGCACCGCGAGCGTGGGGCCACGGGCCGCCAGAGCCCCCCGGTGGGCCGCCACGTCGATGCCGTACGCCGCGCCGGAGACGACGGTCACCCCGTGGCCCGCGAGATGGGCGGCGACGTCGCCGGCGACCCCGGCGCCGTACGTGGTGGCGGAACGGGAACCGACCACGGCGGCGGCGGAGCGGCTCATCTGGTCCAGCCGGGCGCCACCCCGCACCCAGAGACCCAGCGGCGCACCGCCCCGGCTCTGCAGCGTCTCGCACCGGTCGAGGTCGTCGAGGGCCGCAGGCCACTCGTCGTCCTCGGGGCAGACGAAGCGGATGCCCTTGCGGGCGGCGTCGTCGAGCTCGCGCTCGGGGTCGAGCCCGCGGAGCCGGGCGGCCACGTCGGTGTAGACCCCGGCGACGTCCTGCTCGTCGCGGAGCAGGGCGTAGACCTCGTTGGCGCCCAGCCGCGCGACCAGGGTGGCCAGCCGCAGGTCCCCCGGCTCGCTCAGCCGAGTCAGGGCGGCTCGGGCGACGCGCTCGCTCATGCCGGCCTCGAGCCGACAAGCGTGTCGAGCATCAACGGCTGGCCGGTGCGGAGCCGCAGCCCCACGTCGACCTCGTCGAGGCCCGGCCGGTCGCCGCCGCGCAGGTCGGTCACCGTCCACGCCAGCCGGTGCACCCGGGTGGCGCCGCGCCGGGTCAGCTCGCCGGCGTAGACCCGCTCGGTCAGCAGTCGGTCGGCCTCGTCGGTCAGCGGCCAGCGCTCCCGCAGCACCGGGCCGGGAACGTCGGCGTTGAGCCGCCACCCGGTGCAGTCGTAGCGGACCGCCTGACGCTCGCGGGCGGCCGTGACCCGGACCCGCACCTCGGCGGAGGTCTCGGGACGGGCCAGCGGGTCGTTTACCTCGTAGGCGCGGACCGGCTCCACGTGGCGGGTGATGTCCACCCGGTCCGCGACCGGCCCGCTGATCTTCTTGCGGTACTCCCGGCGGCGCACCTCCGTGCACGTGCACCGGTTGTCGCGGTTGGTCGGGTGGTAGTCGCCGCACGGGCACGGGTTGCAGGCGATCACGAACATCGCCCGGGCCGGGAAGGTCGCGGTCTCCTCCCCGCGGGCGATCGTGATCTCCCCGCTCTCCAGCGGCTCGCGCAGCGCGTCGATGATGTCGGCGTTGAACAGCGGGAACTCGTCGAGGAACAGGGCGCCGGTGTGCGCACGGCTCACCTCCCCCGGTCTGACCCGGCCGCTGCCTCCGCCGAGCAGGCTGGCCCGGGACGCCGAGTGGTGCGGGGCGCGGAACGGCGGCCGGGTGACCATGGTCTGGCCCGCGGGCAGGCACCCCGCCAGCGAGTAGATCGCGCTGAGCTCGAGCGACTGCTCCACGGTGAGGTCGGGAAGCAGCCCGGGGATCCGCTCGGCCAGCGTGGTCTTGCCCGCCCCCTTCGGTCCGCTCAGCATCAGGTGGTGTCCTCCGGCCGCGGCGACCTCGAGCGCGTAGCGGGCGTCGGCCATGCCGAGGACGTCGGCGAGGTCCACCTCGCTGATCCGCTCCTCCCCGCGCCAGCTGAGCAGCGGCCCGCTCGCGAGCGGGTCCACGGCGGGCGCGTCGGGGACCTCGTCGTCGCGGAGGACGGCGACCACCTGCGCGAGCGAGCGGACCGCGATCACCGTCATCCCGGGGACCATCGCCGCCTCGTCCACCTGGGTCTCGGGCACCATCACGCAGCGCACGCCGCGGGCGGAGGCGGCCATCGCCATCGGCAGCACCCCGGGCACCGAGCGCAGCCGCCCGTCGAGGGTCAACTCGCCGACGAAGACGACCCCGGCCAGCGCGGCGACCGGGATCGTGCCCGAGGCGGCCAGCGTGGCCACCGCGATCGCGAGGTCGAAGTGCGGGCCGCGCTTGGGCAGGTCGGCCGGCGAGAGCAGGATCGTCACCCGCCGGGTGGCCGGCCACTCGAACCCGCTGTTGGTGACCGCGGCCCGGCACCGGTCGCGGGCCTCGCTGATCGAGGCGTCGGGACGCCCCACCATCGCGGTCTTGACCACGCCCTGGGACAGGTCGACCTGGACGTCGATCAGGTGGCCGGTCGCCCCCTGCAGCGAGATCGTCCGGGCGGTGGCGACGGCCATCAGGCCACACCCCGCACGTGGTCGAGCTCGGTCGGGCCCGACCGCGGCACCAGCACCCCGACCAGGTCGATGCGCACCTCGGCGGGGCGGACAGTGTGGTCGGCGAGCCAGCGGGCCGCGAGCCGGCGGAGCCGGGCCGCCTTGACCTCGGTGACCGCCTCGAGCGGGGTGCCGAACGCGGTCGAGGAGCGGGTCTTCACCTCGCAGACCACCAGGACCCGGCCGTCGCGCAGGACGAGGTCGAGCTCGCCCAGCTCGCAGCGCCAGTTGCGGTCGAGCAGCACCATGCCCGCGTCGACGAGGTGGCGGGCCGCCAGCGTCTCGCCGTACGCACCGAGGGCCGAGCGTCGTTGTGCAGTCGTGTCCATCGAGAACCTCCTGCACGCAGCCTCACGCAGCGGGGCCCCGGGAGCGGGTCCCGGTGGAGCCGGTGTGGACGGCGGCGGCCGCGAGCGGCCTGGGGACCAGACCTGGCCCCGCGCCGGAGGTCAGGGCTTCGGGAGCTCGATGTCGGCCGGGCTGAGCTCCTCGACGTTGACGTCCTTGAACGTCAGGACCTTCACGTTCTTGGCGAACCGGGCCGGCCGGTACATGTCCCACACCCAGGCGTCGGTCATCGACACCTCGAAGAACACGTCGCCGGCCTCGGTGCGCGCCTTCACGTCGACCTGGTTGCACAGGTAGAAGCGCCGGTCGGTCTCCACGACGTACTTGAAGATGCCCACCACGTCGCGGTACTCGCGGTAGAGGTGCAGCTCCATCTCGGTCTCGTACTTCTCGAGATCCTCGGCACTCATCGGGCGTCCTCCGTCGGCAGCGGTTGCACGGCGCGCGGGCCGTGAGGGTCATTGTTCACGAGGACCCCGGCCCCGGTGTGGACCGGCGCACCCTCGCAGCCCCAGCGTCCGGGTTCCTCGACCCGGCGGACGTTCACGAACCGCCGCCGGTGCACCAGGCAGGGCCCGTGGCTCTCCAGGGCCGCGGTGTGCGTGGGGGTGATGTAGCCCTTGTGCGTCGCGAAGTCGTACTCGGGGTACTGCTCGTGCAGGTCGGCCATGATCCGGTCCCGGGTGACCTTCGCGATCACCGAGGCGGCCGCGATGCAGGCCGCGACCCGGTCCCCCTTCCACACGGCGAGCCCGGGCACCTCCAGGCCGTCCACGGGGAAGCCGTCGGTCAGCACGTACGACGGGCGCACCTCGAGCCGCGCGAGCGCCCGCCGGAGGGCCTCCACGTTCGCCACGTGCATGCCGAGCCGGTCGCACTCCCCGGGCCCGACCACGACCACGGACCACGCCAGCGCACGGCGGACCACCTGGTCGTAGCAGCGCTCCCGCGCCTTCGCGGTCAGCAGCTTGGAGTCGGCCAGCCCGGGCACCTGGCCGCGCTGCCCGTCGGGGAGGATCACCGCGGCCGCGACGAGCGGTCCCGCGCAGGCGCCCCGTCCCGCCTCGTCCACACCCGCGATCGGCGCGAGACCGGCGCGGCGCAGGGCCCGCTCGTAGCCGTACAGGCCGGCGTCGCGACGGACGGTGAGACCCCGAGGAAGCACACTCATGACGCCCCCATTGTCACGCCGGACACCGCCGGCCGGAAAAGACCCCCGTGACCGCGCGCGTCACTGCCCGGCTGCGGCGACCGAGTCGAAGGTCGCCGGGCGCTCGAGCATCTTGCTGTGGTCCCACGGCCACACGACCATGAACACCTTGCCGACCACGTCGTCCACCGGGATCTGCCCCCCGCCCGGGTCGCCGAGGTGGACCCGGGAGTCGGCGGAGTTGGAGCGGTTGTCGCCCTGGACCCAGATGTAGCCCTCCTGGACCTCCACGTCGAAGTCGATCAGGGAGGGCTTCTCGCCCTCGGCGAGGTAGGACTTCTCGTTGAGCGGGACGCCGTTCACGCTGACCCGCCCCTGGTCGTCGCAGCACCTGACCCGGTCTCCCCCGACGCCGATGACGCGCTTCACGAGGTGGCCGCCGGTCGGGTAGAGCCCGAACAGCTCGAGGGCCTGGGTCATCGGGTTGTCGGCGGTGGTGACCTCGCCGGAGCTCAGCCAGCCGCCCGGGTCGGAGAAGACCACGATGTCCCCGCGCTGTGGCTCACCGCCCCAGTAGGAGACCTTCTGCACCAGGATCCGGTCGTTGAGGACCAGGGTGTCGTTCATCGACCCCGAGGGGATGTAGAAGGCCTGCATGAAGAAGGCCTTGATCACGACGGCGAGGACGAGCGCGATGCCGAGCAGCAGGAACATCTCCTGCCAGATCGGCAGCTGCTTCTTGTCCTCGCGGGAGCGCCCGGACGAGGAAGACCGCGACCCCGCCGACGGCTCCTGGGAGGGAGCCGGGTCGGCGGGGTCGCGGTGTACGTTCTCAGGCGCGTCGGTCACCCGGAGAGCCTAGCCAGTGGCGGTCAGCTCGCGGGGGTCGCCTCGCGCTTCTCCTTGATCTTGGCAGCCTTGCCGCGCAGGTTGCGCAGGTAGTACAGCTTCGCGCGACGGACGTCACCGCGGGTCACGACCTCGATCTTGTCGAAGATCGGGGAGTGCAGCGGGAAGGTGCGCTCGACGCCGACACCGAAGGAGACCTTGCGGACGGTGAAGGTGCGGCCGATGCCGGAGCCCTGCAGGCGGATGCAGACACCCTGGAAGACCTGGACGCGGGAGCGGTTGCCCTCGACGACCTTGACGTGCACCTTGAGGGTGTCGCCGGCGCGGAAGGCGGGGATGTCGTCGCGCTTGGTGGCAGCCGCGAGCGTGTCGATGACGTTGGTCATGATGTCTCCTCGTGAGCGCCACAGGTCACCCACGGAACTGTTGTTCAGTCGGAGTGGTCCTGGCTGTGCACCGTGCGGCGCGCCCCCTGTGGCAGGTGGGCCGCCGGCCCGCTCCGACGAGGTCGGGGCGTGGCCGCGATGCGCAGAACCGAGGGTCAAGTCTGCCACAGGCCCGCCCGGGCCACGAAATCGAGCGGACGGTCAGCGGCGCCGCTTGGCCAGGTGTACGACGCCGGGCTCGTCGCTCGCCACCGGGCGGTACCCGGCCTTGCGGTACATCCGCAGGTTCGCGGCGCTGCCCGCCCCGGTGAAGAGGGTGAACCCGGTGGCCGTGTCCGGGGCGGCCCGCTCGGCGTACTCCAGCAGCCAGCGCCCCAGGCCGCGGCCCTGGAGGTCGGGGGCGACCATGATCCGGCCGACGTTCCAGGTGGGGCCGTCGAGCCGTCCGCGCACCGACCCGACCAGGCGCCCGCCGACGCGCACCACGAACGTGGTCCACTCCCGCAGCCCGGCCTCCACGTCGGCCAGCGACTCCCTCAGCGGCGGGATGTCGAGGGTGCCGTTGGCCTGCGCCTCCTGGAGCCAGCAGGCACGCTGGAGGGTGAGGATCTCGGCGGCGTCGGCGAGGGTCGCCGCCCGGACCTCGGCGACCTCGCCGAGCGTGTCGAGGGTGAGCCGACGGCTGCGGTGCAGCAGGTCGGGACGGCGCTCGACGGTGCGCTCGAGCGCTCGGGCCCGCCGCCAGGCGGCGATCCTGGCATGGTTGCCGCTGAACAGCACCTCGGGCACGTCGAGGCCGCGCCACGACGGCGGCTTGGTGTAGACGGGGTACTCCAGCAGCCCCTCGTCGCCGTGCGACTCCTCGGTGAGCGACGCGGGGTTGCCCATGAAGCCGGGCAGCAGCCGGACCACGGCCTCGGTCACCACGAGCGCGGCGACCTCTCCCCCGTTCAGCACGTAGTCGCCGATGGAGACCTCGCGGACCCGCATCCGGGTGCGGGCGTGGTCCATCACCCGCTGGTCTATGCCCTCGTACCGCCCGCACGCGAAGAGCAGCCACGGCTCGGCGCTCAGCTCCGCGGCGACCCGCTGGGTCAGCGGCTCCCCCGAGGGGGTGGGTACGACGAGCACGGGCGCCGTGTCCGGCTCGCCGGAGGCGGTGATCTCGTCGAGCGCCTCGCCCCACGGCTCGGGCTTCATCACCATCCCGGCGCCGCCGCCGTACGGGGTGTCGTCGACGGTGTGGTGCCGGTCGTGGGTCCACCGGCGCAGGTCGTGCACGCGGACGTCGAGCAGCCCCGACGCCCGCGCCTTGCCGACCAGGGAGAGGTCGAGCGGGGCGAGGTAGCCGGGGAAGATCGAGACGACGTCGAGCCGCACCTCAGGCGCTCCCCTCGTCCTCTTCCTCGACGGGGGTGAGCAGGCCGGGCAGGTCCTCGACCACGATCCGGCCGCCCGGTACGTCGACGGTGGGCACGAGCTGCACGACGAACGGGACCAGGACCTCCCGGCCGTCCTCCGCCCGGACCGACAGCAGGTCCTGCGCGGAGCCGTGCACGACCTCCTCCAGCACACCCACCGGGCGGCCGTCGACGGTCTCCACCCGGAGCCCGACCAGCTGGTGGTCGTAGAACTCCTCGGGGTCCTCGGGCGTCTCGGCGTCGTCGACGGTGACCGCGAGCAGCAGGCCGCGCGCGGCCTCGGCCGCGGTGCGGTCGCGGATCTCCGCGAACGTCACGAGCAGGCGGGACTGGTGCCAGCGGGTGCTGCGCACGGAGAGCGACCTGGGCCGGGACGGGCCGTGCGGCTCCCCGCCGTCCGGGGCCCGGGTGACGAGCACGACGCCGTCGGCGAAGCGACGCTCCGGCTCGTCGGTCCGCAGCTCGACGGAGACCTCACCCTTGATGCCGTGGGCCTTCCCGACCCGGCCGACGACGACCTCGGTGCTCGCCATGCCACCTCACCTGCTCTCGATGGAACCGCACGAATGGGGAGACCATCGCTGGTCTCCCCATTCGCATGGTGCTTGTTCGTGCCTACCGGCGACGGTCCACGTCGACGAAGTCGACCCGGGCACCGTTCTTGCCGGCGAGCGCTCCGATCACGGTGCGGATCGCGGTCGCCGTGCGGCCGCCCCGACCGATCACCTTGCCGAGGTCCTCGGGGTGTACGCGCACCTCGAGGATCGAGCCGCGCCGCAGCTGCTTGTCGCGGACGGTCACGTCGTCGGGGTGGTCGACGATGCCACGGACCAGGTGCTCGAGAGCGTCAGTCAGCACGGGGATCAGCCCTCGGTCGACTCGTCGGCCGGCTTCTTGTCGGCGTCGTCGGTCGCGGCGGCACCCTCAGGGGTCTCGTCGGCCGGGGTCGCCTCGGCAGCCGGAGCCTCCTCGGCGGGAGCCTCGGCCTTCTTGGACTTCTTGGTGACGGCCTCGGCCTTGGGCTCGTTCGCCGACTCCTTGAGAGCCTCGTTGAAGATCTCGGCCTTGTCGCGCTTGGGCTCCTTGACCTTCAGCGTGCCCTCGGCACCCGGCTCGCCCTTGAACTTCTGCCAGTCGCCGGTGACCTTGAGGATCGCGGCGACGGACTCGCTCGGCTGCGCGCCGACGCCCAGCCAGTACTGCGCCCGGTCGGACTGCACCTCGATGAACGAGGGCTCCTCCTTCGGGTGGTACTTGCCGATCTCCTCGATGACCTTGCCGTCGCGCTTCTTGCGGGAGTCGACGACGACGACGCGGTAGTGCGGCGCACGGATCTTGCCCATGCGCTTCAGACGGATCTTGACTGCCACGGGTGTGGTGTCTCCTTGAAAGTATTGGCGTGGTTGAGCGCCTCGAACCAGGTGGGGACCGGGCCGATGCACTCGGCGGACGCTGCGTGACCGGGAGAGAGGGTCCGGGCACGCAGGACTCAGCCGCACATTGTGCCAGAGAGCCGGGCCCGGACTCCAATCGCCCTTCAGGACACCACCCGGCCGCGCAGGACGATCCGCTTGGGGTCCTTGAGCACGCGCAGGTCCTCGAGCGGGTTGCTGTCGAAGACCACCAGGTCGGCCGGTGCGCCCTCCGCCAGGCCTCCGGGCATCCCGAGCCACTCCCGGGCACGCCACGACGCGGCGCCGAGCGCGTCCTCGGCGGTGAGGCCGTACGTCGCCAGCTCGATCACCTCGTCACCGATCAGGCCGTGCGGCAGCACGCCCCCGGCGTCGGTGCCGGCGTAGATCGCCACTCCCGCCTCGTAGGCGGCGCCGATCGTGTCGCGCCGCCGGGCGTACAGCGCCCGCATGTGCTCGGCGTAGGCCGGGAACTTCTCCTCCCCCGCCGCGGCGTAGCCCGGGAAGTTCTCGAGCTGCTTGACGGTCGGGACCAGGGCGACGCCGTTGGCCACCATCGTGTCGATCAGGCCGGTGTCGAGCCCGGTGCCGTGCTCGATGCAGTCGATGCCCGCGCCGATCAGGTCGGGCAGGGCCTGCTCGCCGAACACGTGGGCGGTGACCCGGGCGCCGCGCTCGTGGGCGACACGCATGGCCTGCTCCAGGGACTCCCGGGTCCACGACGGGGTGAGGTCGCCGGCCTCCCGCTCGATCCAGTCGCCGACGAGCTTGACCCAGCCGTCGCCGCGGTCGGCCTCCTGGGCGACGTACGCGGGGAGGTCCTCGGGCTCGATCTCGTGGGCGTAGTTGCGGATGTAGCGCCGGGGCCGGGCGAGGTGCCGCCCTGCCCGGATGAGCCGCGGCAGGTCGTCGCGGTCGTGGATCCACGACGTGTCGGCCGCCGAGCCGCAGTCGCGGATCAGCAGGGTGCCCGCGTCGCGGTCGGCGAGCGCCTGCTTCTCCTGGACGTCCTCGGGGACCGCGCCGTTCTCGTCGAGGCCGATGTGGCAGTGCGCGTCCACCAGGCCGGGGACGATCCAGCCCTCCGCGACCAGCTCCGCCGAGGCGACCGGCTCGTAGGTCACCCGGCCGTCGACGACGTACAGGTCCCGCGCCTCGCCCTCGGGCAGGACCACTCCACGCAGCTTGAAGGCAGTCATGCCCCCGAACGCTACCGGTTACTGCTTGGGCAGGTACTTCGAGAACTCGGCGGGAAGCTGGAAGTCCTCGGCGCTGGGCTGGTCCTCGCCCTGCGGCAGGCCGAACGGGTTCGCCCCGTTGCCGCCCTGCGGCTTGGCCGCCGCGGCCTTCTGCTCCTGCGCGCGCTTGGCGGGGTTGCCCGAGCCGCGCTTGGCCTTGCCCTTCTTCGGCGCCTGCTTGCCCTTGCCCCGCTTGCCGCCGCCGACGCCGCCCATGCCGGGCATGCCCGGCATCCCGGGAATGCCGCCGCCCTTGGCCATCGACATCATCATCTTGCGGGCCTCGAAGAACCGGTCGACGAGGGTGTTCACGTCGGAGACCTGGGTGCCGGACCCCTTGGAGATCCGCTGCCGGCGCGAGCCGTCGATGATCTTCGGGTTCTCCCGCTCCGCCGGGGTCATCGACTGGATGATCGCCTGGATCCGGTCGATCTCCCGCTCGTCGAAGTTGTCGAGCTGGTCGCGGAACTGCCCCATCCCGGGCAGCATCCCCATGATCTTGCTCAGCGACCCCATCTTGCGGATCTGCTGCATCTGCTCCATGAAGTCGGTCAGCGTGAAGTCGCCACCCTGGCCGGTGAGCTTGGCCGCCGCCTTCGCGGCCTGCTCCTGGTCGAAGGTCTTCTCCGCCTGCTCGATCAGGGTGAGCATGTCGCCCATGTCGAGGATCCGGCCGGCCATCCGGTCGGGGTGGAAGAGGTCGAAGTCGGTGAGCTTCTCGCCCGCCGAGGCGAACATCACCGGCTTGCCGGTGATCGAGGCGACCGAGAGCGCGGCGCCACCGCGGGCGTCGCCGTCGAGCTTGGTGAGGACGACGCCGTCGTACCCGACCCCGTCGAGGAACGCCTGCGCGGTGTTCACCGCGTCCTGGCCGATCATGGCGTCGACGACGAAGAGCACCTCGTCGGGGGTGACCGCGTCGCGGATGTCGCGAGCCTGCTGCATCATCTCGGCATCCACGCCGAGACGGCCGGCGGTGTCCACGATCACCACGTCGTGCAGGGTCCGCCGGGCCTCCTCGACGCCGCCGCGGGCGACCGCGACCGGGTCGCCGACGCCGTTGCCCGGCTCGGGGGCGTAGACCTTGACGCCGGCGCGCTCGCCGTTGACCTGGAGCTGGTTGACCGCGTTGGGGCGCTGGAGGTCCGCGGCGACCAGGAGCGGGCTGCTGCCCTGCTCCTTGAGCCACAGCGCCAGCTTTGCGGCCAGCGTGGTCTTGCCCGAGCCCTGGAGGCCGGCGAGCATGATCACGGTCGGCGGGTTCTTCGCGAACCGCAGCCGGCGGGTCTCCCCGCCGAGGATCGTCACCAGCTCGTCGTTGACGATCTTGATGATCTGCTGCGCGGGGTTCAGCGCCTGGCTGACCTCCACGCCGCGGGCGCGCTCCTTGACGGCACCGACGAACTCCTTGACGACCGGCAGGGCCACGTCGGCCTCGAGCAGCGCGACCCGGATCTCGCGGGCGGTCGCGTCGATGTCGGCTTCCGACAGGCGGCCCTTGCCCCGGAGGTTCTTGAAGGTGTCGGCAAGGCGGTCAGAGAGAGTTGCGAACAATGGTCGTCATTCCTCGTGGTGGCGGCGCAGAAGCGTGACCCCGGCCCGGGCCGTGTGCCCGGTCGATGAAGGGTCAGGCGTCAAGGGTAGCCGGGCCGGTGAGCGCATGGCGTACGGCGTGCGCCGCTTCCGCGGACCGCTCGTCGCCCAGCGCCCCCGCCGCGGTCTCCTGCACGTAGAACACGTCCACCGCCTGCGGGCCCAGCGTGGTCACGTGCGCCGAGCGCACCGACACGTCGATGTCGGCCAGCGCCTGGCACACCAGGTGCACCACACCGGGGCGGTCGTCGACGCGGACCTCCAGCACGGTGGCCTCACGGGAGGCCTCGGGCCGCACCGCCACGGACGGGTCCAGGGTCCGACCCGCCGTGCGCCGCAGCCGCTCCCCCGGGTCGAGCCGGCCGGCGAGGACCGCCTCGAGCCGCTGGCGCAGCACTGCGGCGTCGAGGTGGGTGTCGTCGACCTGCCACTGGGACACGGCGTACTCGTCCTGGGTCCAGGCCCGCGCCGAACGGATCGACACCCGCTGCATGCCGAGCATGCCCGCGACCGCGGCGAGCAGGCCGACCCGGTCGCCGGACACCACGGTGACCTGGCTGCCGTGCTCGCCGGTCTCCACCCGGAGGTCGACCCGGGTGCTGTCCTCCGCGACGGCCGGCGGGATGTCCAGCAGCACGGTGTCGAGGCCGTCCGGGGTGGTCTCGGACAGCTCGGCCGCGACCCGGGCGACCAGCTCCTCGACCAGGCCGGCCCGCCACGGGGACCAGGCCTTCGCCGCGGTCGCCCGGGCGTCGGCCTCGGTGAGCACCGCGAGCAGCTCGAGCGTCCGTGCGTCTTCCACGCGCTCGACCACGTGGGCCACGGTGGCGGGGTCCTCGAGGTCACGGGTGGTGGCGACATCCGCGAGCAGCAAGTGCCAGCGGACCAGACCTCTGAGCAGGGCGACCTCCTCGGCGGAGTACCCCATCCGGGCCGCGATCGCGGCGGCGATCGGCTCGCCGGCGGCGCTGTGCTCCACGAGGCCGCCCTTGCCGATGTCGTGGAGCAGCGCGGCCACGACCAGCAGGTCGGGGCGGGAGACCCGGCGGATCAGCCGGGACGCCTCGATGCAGGTCTCGACCAGGTGCCGGTCGACGGTGAACCGGTGCACGACCGAGGCGTGCGGGAGCAGCCGGACCCGCTCCCACTCGGGCAGCAGCGTGTGGAGTGCGCCGGTCTCGTCGAGGGTCTCCCACACCGCGAGCAGGCCGGGACCGGCGGCGAGGAGGCGCGCCAGCAGGTTCCGGGCCTCCTCGGGCCACGGCTCCGGAATGGGTGGGCACTCACGGGCCAGGCGCGCCGCGGTGGGCGGGGCCAGGATCAGGTCGCGCTCGGCGGCCTCCGCCGCGGCGCGGAGCAGCAGCGTCGGGTCGTCGGCGGGCCGGGCACCCCGGTCGAGGACCACCTCGCCGTTGGACAGCGCGAGCGACGAGCCGACCGGCTCCAGGTCCGGGCGGCGGCGGTGCGCGCCGGACACCGGGCGCGCGAGCACGCCCTCGACGCGCCGCCAGGTGAGCCGGGAGATGTGGGTGATGCGGCGGCCGATCTCGCGGACCTGCCGCTGCGCCTCGTCGGCGTCGGCGACCTTGAGCGTGTCGGCCAGGTCGTCCCACATGTCGGGGGCGATCCGGTCCGAGGGACGGCCGGCGACCTCGTGCACCGCGTCGCGGACGTCGAGGAGCTGCTGACGGCTGCGCTCGAGGTCGGCGTGCGGGACGTCGACGAGCCAGGTGGCCACGAGCGCGGTGAGGATCGTGGCGTCGCGGAGCCCGCCGCCGGACTCCTTGAGGTCGGGCACCGAGGCGTGGGCGAGCTCGCCGAGCCGCTCGCCGCGCCTCTGCGCCATCTCCCGCAGCTCGGGCAGCCGCTGACGCGCGTCGCGGCGCCACTGGGCCAGGACCGCGGAGCGCAGCTGCAGGGTGACCGTGGGGTCCCCGGCGAGGTGCCGGGCGTCCAGCAGCCCCAGGGCGACCCGGATGTCCTGCTTGGCGGCGGCGGTCACCTCGGACAACGCCCGCACGGAGTGGTCGAGAGCGGCTCCGCCGTCCCACAGCGGGTACCAGACCGTGCCGGCGACCTCCGCGAGGTCGGCGTCGGCGATGTCGTCGGTGTGGACGAGGACCACGTCGAGGTCGCTGTGCGGGGCCAGCTCGCGACGACCGAAGCCGCCGACGGCGACCAGCGCCAGGCCGGTCTCGTCGCGTTCCCCGAGGGCACGCGCGAACGCTGCCGAGCACAGGGCATCGGCAGCGTCCGCGCGACTCAGGCGTTCGGTGGAGGTCACGACCAGGTCAGAGTGCTGCCTCGTCGCGGTCCCCCGTGCGCACCCGCACCACGCTGTCGACCGGCACCACCCACACCTTGCCGTCCCCGATCCGGCCGGTCTGGGCGCTCTTGACCACGATCCCGACGACGTCGTCGGCGTCCGGGTCGTCGACCACGATCTCGATCCGGATCTTGGGCACGAGCGCGATGTCGTACTCCGCCCCGCGGTAGACCTCGGTGTGCCCCTTCTGCCGGCCGTAGCCGTTGACCTCGCTGACGGTCATGCCGGTGACGCCGAAGGTCTCGAGCGCCTCGCGGACCTCTTCCCACTTGTGCGGCTTGATCACCGCGGTGACGAGCTTCATGCGGTCACCTTCCTTTCGTTGGCGGGCTGGCCCGCGTTCAGCGTGGAGGCACCAGCACCGCTGCGGGTGCCGCTGGTGGAGTGCAGGTCGTAGCCGGACTCGGCGTGCGTGACCAGGTCGACGCCGGTGATCTCGTCCTCCTCGTCGATGCGGAAGCCGACCGTCCGCTGCAGGACCAGGCCGATGGCGTACGTCGCCACGAACGACACCGCGAGGACGGCGAACGCGCCCACGGCCTGGCGCCACAGCTGGTCGACACCGCCACCGTAGAACAGGCCGTCGACACCCGCCGGGGCGGCGGCGGTGGCCAGGAAGCCCACGCCTATCGTGCCGACGAGGCCACCGACCAGGTGGACGCCCACGACGTCGAGCGAGTCGTCGTACCCGAACCGGTACTTGAGGCCGACGGCCAGGGCGCACAGGGAACCGGCGACCGCGCCGAGCACGATCGAGCCGACCGGCGAGAGCGCGGAGCAGGCCGGGGTGATCGCGACCAGGCCGGCGACGACACCCGAGGCTGCGCCCAGCGAGGTGGCGTGGCCGTCCCGGACCTTCTCCGTGGCGAGCCAGCCGAGGGCGGCGGCCGCGGTGGCGACCAGCGTGTTCACCCAGGCGACGGCGGCGAGGTTGTTCGCGGCGAGCGCCGAGCCCGCGTTGAAGCCGAACCAGCCGAACCAGAGCAGGCCCGCGCCGAGCATGACCAGCGGCAGGTTGTGCGGCCGCATGGCCTCCTTGCCGAAGCCCCGACGCTTGCCGAGGACCAGCGCGAGCGCCAGGCCGGCGGCGCCGGCGTTGATGTGGACCGCGGTACCGCCCGCGAAGTCGATGGCCACCAGGGTGTTGGCGATCCAGCCCCCGACGTGGTCGTCGAGGCTGAAGTCGAAGACCCAGTGCGCGATCGGGAAGTAGACGACCGTCGCCCAGATGCCCGCGAAGATCATCCAGGTGCCGAACTTGGCCCGGTCCGCGATGGCGCCCGAGATGAGGGCGACGGTGATGATCGCGAAGACGGCCTGGAAGGCCACGAACGCCATCGGCGGCAGCCCGCCCGCCTCGGAGGTGACGTCCTCCATCAGGCCCTTGAGCCCGAGGTACTGGGTCGGGTCGCCGACCAGACCGGCCCCGAGGTCGTCGCCGAACGCGATGGAGTAGCCGTAGAGCACCCACAGCACGCTGATCAGCGCGAGCGCCCCGAAGCTCATCATCATCATGTTCAGCACGCTCTTGGAGCGCACCATGCCGCCGTAGAAGAGTGCGAGGCCCGGGGTCATCAGCAGCACCAGAGCCGCCGATGTCAGCACCCAGGCGGTGTCGCCGGTGTTGATCATGTGTCTCAACCTCGTGTTGTGGCAGGGAGAGGTGGCCCCGGCACGACCACGTTGTCGAGCCCGTCCCACCCCGATGCACATCACCTTGACCGGGGTACGTTTCACGAGGCCGCGAGACGTGTTGCGCCCACGTGACGTCTCTCGGCCGCGTGTTACGGACAGGTGAACGACGGAACACCATTTTCTGGCCTGGTCGCTTGGATGAGTTTCGGTAATGTGCGTATCGTTTGCGTCTATGAGCACCACCACCGAGACCGACACACCGTCCGACAGCGACAGCGCGCCCGGCAAGGGAGCCGACGCGGAGGCGGAGGAGCAGCCGGTACGCCGGGGCCGGGGGCGACCGCGCGACCCGCAGACCGACACACGGATCATCGCCGCGGCCGCCAGCCTGATGCTCCACCGCGGCTTCGACAAGATGACCGTGGACGACGTGGCCGCCGAGGCGGGCGTCGGCAAGGCCACCGTCTACCGGCGCTGGCCGAGCAAGGACGACCTCGCCGTCGCCGCGATGGAGCAGCTGTACTCCACGGAGATGCCGGAGCCGGACACCGGCTCGATCGTCACCGACCTCACCGCGAGCTTCCGGGCCGTGCTCGTCTTCGTGAACTCCCCGCAGGGCCGCGAGTACCTGAAGATGTCGATCGCGGAGTCGATCCGCGACGACCGGATCGCCGCGCTCTACCGGGCCTCGACCGAGCGGGCGGAGGCGCAGGCACGCCGGATGTACGAGCGCGCGATCGAGCGCGGCGAGGTCCGCGGGGACGTCGACCTCGACTGCTGCGTGCAGTGGCTCGGCGGCCTGCTCGCGGTGCGGGCGATCACGAACCGTCCGATGCCCACGCTCGACGACGTGCGCAAGATGGTCGAGATGACGCTGCGGGGCATCACCACGCACCCGTCGTCACTCGACCGGGGCGGGGAACCCCTCGACTGAGACGCAACGGCCGGCAGGCCCCGCGGGGACTGCCGGCCATTCGGCTGCTCGGAGGATGTCGCTCAGGCGCCGTCGCCCAGGATCGCCTCGACGAAGGTGTCGGGGTCGAACGGCGCCAGGTCGTCGGCGCCCTCGCCGAGACCCACCAGCTTGACCGGGACCCCGAGCTCGCGCTGCACGGCCACCACGATGCCGCCCTTCGCGGACCCGTCGAGCTTGGTCAGCACGATGCCGGTGACCTTGACGACCTCGCTGAAGACGCGGGCCTGGACCATGCCGTTCTGACCGGTGGTCGCGTCGAGCACGAGCAGCACCTCGGTGACCGGGGCCTGCTTCTCCACGACCCGCTTGACCTTGCCGAGCTCGTCCATCAGTCCGGCCTTGTTCTGCAGTCGGCCCGCGGTGTCGACGAGGACCACGTCGGCCTCCTGCTCCACGCCGGTCTTCACCGCCTCGTAGGCCACGCTGGCCGGGTCGCTACCCTCGGGCCCGCGTACGGCGGGCACGCCCACGCGCTCGCCCCAGGTGGTCAGCTGCTCGGCGGCCGCGGCGCGGAACGTGTCCGCGGCACCCAGCACGACCTGCTTGTCCTCGGCGACGAGGACCCGGGCCAGCTTGCCGACGGTGGTGGTCTTGCCGGTGCCGTTGACCCCGACGACCAGGACCACGCCGGGCTTGCCGTCGTGCCGGTCGACGTGCAGCGAGCGGTCCATGGTCGGGTCGACCAGGGCGACCAGCTCCTCGCGGAGCACGTCCTTGACGGGTGACGCCGCGGCACCCTCCACCCGCATCCGGGTCCGCAGCCGCTCGACGAGCTCCTGGGTGGGCGCGACACCGATGTCCGCGGTGAGCAGGGTGTCCTCGATGTCCTCCCAGGTGTCCTCGTCGAGGCGGTCGCGCGAGAGCAGGGCGAGCAGGCCACGACCGAGGCCGCCCTGGGACCGGGAGAGGCGCTCGCGGAGCCGGACGAGCCGGCTCGCGGCGGACTCGGGACGCTCGAGGGTGGGCGCCGCCGGCTCGGTGAGGACCGGCAGGTCCGCGTCCTCGACGGTCCGGGTCGGCGTGTCCCGCGGCGTCTCCGCGTCCTCCCCGACGTGCGGCTCCGGAGGGGCGAGGACGTCGGTACCGCCCCCGCGCTCGACGCGCTTGCCGCCGGAGCGGGAGCGGGTCGTGACGAGGCCGGCGAGCAGCGCGACGGCTGCGACGGCGATGCCGATGATCAGGTAGAGATAGTCGTCCACGCGCACCATCCAACCATGCACGCAAGGGCCCCCGGACGACCGGAGGGCCGGTCCGGCACACCCCGCGGGGAGCACCGCCGTACCGCGGGCGAGGCCGCGGCGAGAGCGGTCAGGCCCGGCTCAGGAGCGGGTCACTGGTGCTGCTTGGCCCGCTGGTTGTCGAGGGTCGGCAGGCGGTCGACGCCCTTGCGCATGGCGTCCCCCACCCAGGGCGCGTTGGGGACTTCCTCACCCCGGTGCGGGAAGGCGACGTAGAGGACCACGACGCCCGCCAGCACGATGATCACGAGCATGGCCACGACGATGGGGATCACTGCAGAACCACTTCCCGAGGATTCGACTGGACCGGGGTCCGGCGGGCCCCGGCTAGTCCGCCCATCGTGTCACGGTTCCGGGATGCTCTCGACCTGTCAGGGACACCGTGGACGGGTGGACCCCTGCCCTGTAGCCGATCCGGTCCGGTCCAAACCTGGGCGGAAGGTCCCGAAACGGCGCGGACTCCCTACCGCCCGGGGAGCACCAGCGCCTCGGCCACCGTCCGGATGACGTCCGGGATCGGGCGCACCGGCCGGTCCCCCGGGCCGCCTGCGTTGTCGACGTACACGTGCACGAACCGACCCTCGGCGGCCGCCAGGTCCGACTCCCCCTGGAACAGGCCGATCCGGTAGATCACCGAGGAGGTGCCCACCCGCTCCGCGACCAGGCCCATGTCGATCGGCTCGGGGAAGCCGATCTCGCGGAAGTAGCGGCACGAGGTCTCCGCGACCACGCCGATGGCCGGCAGGGTCCGGACGTTCACCCCGGTGGCCTCGAACAGGTGCGCGTTGACCGCGGTGTCGAACAGCTCGTAGTAGCGGGCGTTGTTCATGTGCCCGTACGCGTCGTCGTCGGCCCACCGCGTGGTGGCCCGGCGCCACGCGACGAAGTCGGCCCGTCCCGGCGGGCCCGGTCGCTCTGCCATGGCCTAGGACGCCGCTGTCTCGCGGAGGCGCTGGCTGATCACCGCGGAGACGCCGTCGCCGCGCATGGTCACGCCGTACAGCGCGTCGCCGACCTCCATCGTCCGCTTCTGGTGGGTGATCACGAGCAGCTGGCTGTTCTCGCGCAGCTCCTCGTAGATCTCGAGGAGCCGGCCGAGGTTGGTGTCGTCGAGCGCCGCCTCCACCTCGTCGAGGATGTAGAACGGCGACGGCCGTGCCTTGAACAGCGAGACCAGGAACGCCACCGCGACCAGCGAGCGCTCGCCGCCGGAGAGCAGCGAGAGCCGCTTGACCTTCTTGCCCGGCGGCCGCGCCTCCACCTCGACGCCGGTGGTGAGCATGTCGGCGGGGTTGGTCAGGATCAGCCGGCCCTCGCCGCCGGGGAAGAGCCGCTTGAAGACGTGGTCGAAGGCGGTCTGCACGTCGTTCCACGCCTCGGTGAACACCTGCTCCACCCGCTCGTCGACCTCGCGGACGATGTCGAGCAGGTCCTTCCGGGTCTTGCGGAGGTCCTCGAGCTGCTCGGTCAGGAACTTGTGCCGCTCCTCGAGCGCGGAGAACTCCTCCAGCGCGAGCGGGTTCACCTTGCCGAGCATGGACAGGGCCCGCTCGGCGGCGCGCAGCCGCTTCTGCTGCTCCTCGCGGACGAACGGCACCGGCTCGGGCTCCGGGTCGTCGGGCCTGCGCTCCTCCCCCGGCGCCGCCGGTGACGGCGGGACGAGGTTCTGCGGGCCGTACTCGGCGGCGAGCGCCTCCGGGGCGAGCCCGAGCTCCTCGAGCGCGCGCTCCTCGAGCTGCTCGATGCGCATCCGCTGCTGAGCGCGGGCCATCTCGTCGCGGTGCACGGTGTTGACCAGCTCGTCGTGCTCCTTGGCCAGGTCGCGCAGCGTGGTGCGCACGGCCATGAGCTCCTCCTCGCGACCGCGGCGCGCCTGCTCCACCGCCGTACGCTCCTCCGCGGCGGCGGCCACGGAGACCTCCAGCCGCTGGAGTACGGCGGTCACGCCCCTGCCGACGGCCTCGGCGACCCGGCCCTCACGGGCGAGCCGCTCCCGCCGGGCGGCGGCCTTCGCCCGGGCGTCGCGCTCGGCCTGCGCGGCCCGCATCAGCGAGTCGGCCCGGCCGGACAGCGCACGCGCCCGCTCCTCCGCGGTGCGCAGCGCGAGGCGGGCGTCCATCTCCTTCTGGCGCGCGGCGCGTGCCTCCTCGGCGAGCCGCTCCCGCTCGGTGGTGTCGGGATCGTCCTCCGGTGCCTCCTCCGCGGCGAGCAGCCGCTGCTCGAGGTCGGCGAGGCCGGCGAGGTCCTTGTCACGGGCAGCCTCGGCGGCCTCGATGGCCTTCGCGAGCCGCTCCGCCTCGCCCTTGGCCGAGCGGGCCTGCGAGCCGTACTGGCCGAGCTCCTCGGCGACCGCGGCGAGCGTGGCGTCGGACTCGTGCAGCTTGGCGAGCGCCACGTCGACCCGCTGCCGGGCCTGGGCGCGCTCCTCCTCCAGGCGGGACAGGTCGAAGGTGAGCCGCTCGCAGGAGCGGGTGGCCTCGGCGAGCGCGGCGGTCGCCTCGTCGACCGCCGCCTGCACCTCGATCAGGCTGGGCTGCGCGGTGGAGCCGCCCGCGGCGAAGTGGGCGCCGAGGACGTCGCCGTCGCGGGTCACCGCGGTGACGTCGGGCAGGTCGGTGACCAGGGCGCGGGCGGCGTCGAGGTCGTCGACCACCGCGACCTTGAACAGCAGCCGGCCCAGCGCGGAGCGGAGCGCCTCGGGCCCCTCGACGACGTCGGTGGCGTAGACCGCGCCGTCGCTCAGGCCCGGCCACGCGGCGTCGTCCACCGGGGCGCCGCCGAGCAGGATGCCGGCCCGGCCGAGGTCGTCGGACTTGAGCGTGGAGATCGCGCCGAGCGCGGCGTCGACGTCCTCGACGGCCACCGCGTCGGCGGCGCTGCCGAGGGCTCCGGCGATCGCGGTCTCGTAGCCGGCGCGGACCGAGAGCAGCGCGGCGACCGAGCCGAGCAGGCCGGAGACCGGCTCGCTCGCGGCGAGCAGCGCCCCGGCACCGTCCTTGCGGTTGAGGCCGAGCTCGAGGGCCTCCTTGCGGGCGGCCAGCGCGCCGCGCTCGCGGTCGGCGGTCTGGGCCTCCTCGCGGGTCTTGGCCAGCCGCTCCTCGATGTCGTCGAGCTCGGAGGCGGCGCCCTCGTGCTCCGCGTCGAGGCCCTCCTCGCCGGCGTCGAGGCCGGCGATGCGCGTCTCGAGCGCGGTGAAGTCGCGCTGGGCGCGGTCGGCACGGGCCACCGCCTCCTCGCGCGCGGCGGTCAGCCGGCCGAGCTCGTCCTCGGCGGCGGTGGCGCGGCTCTTCAGCGCGTTGACCTGCCCGTGCAGGCGGGCCAGGCCCTCCCGGCGGTCGGCGGCGGCGCGGATCAGCCCGGCGACGCGGCGATCCTCCTCGGTGTGCGCGGTCTCGGCCTCCTGGCGGGCGGCGAGGGCGTCGTCGAGGGCGGTGCGGTTGCGGGTGACCTCGTTGCCGATCTCGGTCTCCTGGGCGCGGACGCGCTCCGCCTCCGCGACGAGCTGATCGGGGTCGCGGCCGGACCCGGACGACGGCTCGGAGGCACCCTCCTGCGCGTTGCGGACCCGCTCGGCGGCCAGGCTCGCGGTGCCCTTGAGCCGCTCTCGCAGGCCGGACAGCGCGAACCAGGTCTCCTGGGCCTGCGCCAGCGCGGGCAGGTCCTCGCGCAGCGCGGCCTCGAGCGCGGCTTCGGCCCGGCGGGCCCGTTCGACGGCGGCCTCCACCTCGGCGCGCCGCTCGAGCAGCACCGACTCGTCGGCGAGCTCCTGCTCCAGCGCCGTACGCGCGGTGACCAGGTCGTCGGCCAGCAACCGGGCCCGGGCGTCGCGGACGTCGGCCTGCACGACCGCGGCGCGACGGGCCACCTCGGCCTGACGGCCCAGCGGCTTGAGCTGGCGACGGATCTCGGTCAGCAGGTCGTTGAGCCGGATCAGGTTGCCCTCGGTGGAGTCCAGCTTCCGCAGCGCCTTCTCCTTGCGCTTGCGGTGCTTGAGGACGCCGGCGGCCTCCTCGATGAAGCCGCGGCGGTCCTCGGGGGTGGCGTGCAGGATCGAGTCGAGCTGGCCCTGCCCGACGATCACGTGCATCTCGCGGCCGATGCCGGAGTCGGAGAGCAGCTCCTGGACGTCGAGCAGCCGGCAGGACTGCCCGTTGATGGCGTACTCCGAGCCGCCGTTGCGGAACATGGTCCGGCTGATGGTGACCTCGGCGTACTCGATCGGCAGCGCGCCGTCGGCGTTGTCGATGGTCAGCGCGACCTCGGCCCGGCCCAGCGGGGGGCGGCCGGAGGTGCCGGCGAAGATGACGTCCTCCATCTTGCCGCCGCGCAGCGACTTGGCGCCCTGCTCCCCCATCACCCAGGCGAGCGCGTCGACGACGTTGGACTTGCCGGAGCCGTTGGGGCCGACGATGCAGGTGATGCCCGGCTCGAGCTGCAGGGTCGTCGCCGAGGCGAACGACTTGAACCCGCGGAGCGTGAGGCTCTTGAGGTACAAGGTGTGGGGCTCCTCCCGTGACGGCGCTGGCGGCCGGGCTGTCGCAGACGAAGAAAGATCATGCCGTGGGGAAGTCAGCAGGCAGCACCTTACCCTCCGCGACCCCCGGTACGGCGCAGGCGGGGCGCGACCTCGCCGCCGTGCGGTCAGGCCAGGTTCTTCCGCATCTGGACCGAGGTGGTCTCGAAGCCGGGGCGCTCGTAGAGGCCGCGGGCCACGTGGTTGCTGCCGAACACGTTGAGCCGCCCGGGGGTGGCGCCCACGCGCGCGCCCGGACCAGAACCGCCGACGGGTCGGGTCGGGTCAGGAGCGCCCGCCCTTGGCCGCGCGGCGCCGCAGGAGCACCGCGCCGGCGAGCCCGGTCCCGACCAGCGACATGGGCAGCGCGTCCTCGGGCCACGAGAACACCCCGAACGGGCTGGTCGAGCCCAGCGAGAGCGAGCCGGTGCGCGTCGTACCACCGGGCAGGTCGACCGCGTAGACGTCGAGCCCGCGGACCAGGTCGACCGAGTAGACGAGGTTGGTCTTCTTGCCGGTCGCGACGCCGGCCTTGTTGTAGACCGGCACCCAGTAGCTGTCCCAGACCTCCGAGGCGCCCCAGGTGGCGTAGCCGTAGGAGGTGAGGTTCTCCGGGTCGCGTACGTCGACCAGCTGGGTGCCGCCGCCGTAGAAGCCGACCGCGACCACGCCGGAGGGGTGGTAGTCGAACCAGTGCGCGGAGCAGAACGCGCCCTGCGGCAGCGGGAACGTGCCCAGGTCGGAGATCTCCACCTTGTCCAGCGGCACGATCGCGTCGGGGGTCCCGTCGAGCCGCCTGACCCACCAGGTCTGGAACGAGCCCGCCTTGGTGCAGTCGGTCTGCTCGTAGTCCTCCTCGGTCACCAGCAGCACGTTGCCGTTGGCGAAGGACGGATCCGCGTCGGGCCGGAAGGCGCCCGCGTTCGGCCGGAACGAGTTGTGGTGGATGAAGTCGTTGTACCCCTCGGCCTCGGGGTCCTCACCGCGGCCGGCCGCGCCGGTGGTGGTGACCAGGCGCGGCGCCACCGGGTCGGTCACGTCGAAGACCGCCGACCCGTCGTACCCGGTGTGGGTGCCGTAGCCGGCCTCGTCGAAGTTCCACTTGTGCCCGGCCGCCGGCGAGGCGAACGGCTGCACGCCCTCCCGGGCGGGGTCGGCGTCGACCTCGACCGGCGTGTCGAGGTCGGTGAGGTCCATGATCGAGAACGTGCCGGCGCTGCCACTGCCGGCCGAGTAGGCGTAGCGGCAGTCGGTCTCGCGGATGCACGCGACCGTGTGCGTGCTCGTGGTGGCCGGTGCGGACGAGCGGATGTGCGGGTCGGCCGGGTCGGTGACGTCGACGACGACCATCTCCTCGCCGAGCAGCGCGTCGCTGGTGTGCTGCACGTCCGCGGACACGTCGTACAGGTCCACGCCGATCAGCGCGAACCGCTCGGTGCCGTCGGCCGTCTTCCGCTCGCCGCAGTTGATCGCCTCGTTCTCGAAGACGAGGTTCGGCAGGGTGCCGGTGAGGACCGGGTGCAGCGGGTCGCTCACGTCGAAGACCCGGATCGAGTCCAGGTTGGACATCACGAACACCGGGGCGCTCTTCATGAAGCAGCCGGAGATGCCGGTCGACCCGGGCTGCGAGGCGACCAGGTTCACGTTGGGGCTCGCGACCAGTGGGACGTCGGTGCCCGCGGAGTACTCGGACCGCATCGCCGCGGCCCGCTCCTTGTCGTGGTTGCCGTGGGCGGACGCGGCGCCGGGGGCGACCAGGACGAGCGCGGCCGTGGCTGCGAGGGCGGTCGCGGCCCGGGCGAGGACGCTGCCGACGGTGCCGGCGGGTGACGGGAGCATGCGGGTCTCCTCCACGGGAGGCGCCGCTCCGGGTGAACGGCGTCACCGGGACAACGAGGCACCCCGGCCGCGGGTCACGGGCCCTGGACCGACCGACGCGACAGGTCAGGCCGGGACGCCGGTGGTGCGCACGCAGAAGTTCCACAGCGCGCGGACGTGCTCCGGGGAGGGCCGCGTCCGGGAGAGGTACGACGTGGGGCGGGGCCGGCGGTCGTGCCAGAACAGGCCGGTCGTCTCGCGTGCCTCCCGCGCCGCGAGCAGCCACACGGCCGTGTCCGCCCCCTGCTCCGGCGTGCGGAGCAGCGGCCCCATCACCTTGTCGAAGGCGGGCAGCGAGTCGGTGACCCCGGGGGTGGCCGCCCAGCCCGGATGCATGCTGTGCACCGTGGTCCCCTCGGGCTCGAGCACCCGGGCCCACTCCTCGGCGAGGTGGACCTGCATCCGCTTGGTGCGGGCGTAGGCGGTGGTGCCGGAGTAGTCGCCGAGGGTGTACTCCGGGTCGTCGTCGTAGAGCCGCTGGGCGTACATGCCGCCCGAGGCCACGAACAGCACCCGCCCGGCCCCGTCCGCGGCCAGCGGCCCGCGCAGGGCGTCGGTGAGCACGTGCGGCCCCAGGACGTGGGTGGCCAGGGTCAGCTCGTGACCGTCGTCGGTCACCGTGCGCTCGGGCGGCAGCACCCCGGCGTTGTGCACCAGGGCGCGCAGCCGAGGCACCTCGCGGCGCAGGTCGGCCGCGACGTCCGGCAGGGCGGCGAGATCGCTGACGTCGCAGCGGTGCACGCGCACGGCGGCGTCCGGGAGCTCGGCGAGGATCTCGTCGCGGGCGGCCTCGCCACGCTCGACGCTGCGGCAGAGCATCCACACCTCGGCACCGAGCCGGGCGGCACCGAGCGTGGTGGCCGCGCCGAGGCCGGAGTTGGCGCCGGTGACGGCGACGGTCGTTCCCGCGAGCGCGCCGGGGGCCGGGTCGTCGGGCCACCAGTGCCGGCGCAGCGCGCTGCCCACCCGGGAGTAGCCCGGAACCACGGTTCGGTCGAGGAGCCAGTCGAGGCCGGCGGTGAGAGGCATGCCACCGAGACTACGCAGGGGCGCGAAGGCGCCGCCGGTCCCGGCGGGGGCGGCTCAGACGGGCTGCATGCTCTCGTCGAGGGTCAGCAGAGGAGCGTCGTGCGCGGCGGCAGCGAGCGTGTCGTTCTCCGCCTGGAGGCGCAGGACGTGGTCCTCCAGGTCGGCCACGTGCTGGCGAAGCCGACGGTTCTCCGCGGCGAGCTGCGCGAGGGCTCGTGGGTCGCTGCTGCTCATGTAGCCGAGGAGCGCCTTGGCCATAGATGTCCTCCGGAGGTAGAGAGGGTCAGACCGCACCGCTGCACCGGCGGGGTGTGCCGGAGGGGTGGGGAGGTTGTCAGTCCAGAGTCCCACCGTCCGTGTCGCCGGTCAATCCCGGTGCTTGCCGAGTGCAAGCAACCCGTGCGGCCGCGCCGCGTGGCCCCTGGGTAGCGTGGACGGCATGAGCGCACCGCTGGAGATCGCCGCCTGCCGTCGGCTGTGCAGCTGGGCCGCGACCGGGCGGCTGCGCGACGGAGAGCGGCTCTTCGCCTGCTCGGGCTGCGGCAGCGAGTGGGCCGCCTCCGAGCCGTGGACCCCGATCGACCACACCGGCGTGATCCCGCCCGCGGTTCAGGCCGAGCGCCGCCGCGGCCGTGGCTGACACCGGGGACAGAAGTACGACGACCGATTCATGAAGGACACCCGCTCCACCGGGGTGCCGCACCGGGAGCACGGCTCCCCCTGCTGGCCGTAGACCTCGAGCGAGCGGTCGAAGTAGCCGCTCTCGCCGTTCACGTTCACGTAGAGCGCGTCGAAGGATGTGCCGCCCTGCGCGAGGGCCGCCGCCATCACCGTGCGCACCGCCGCGAGCAGCGCGGTGGCGTCGGAGCGGCGCAGCCGGTCGCCGGGACGGTCCCCGTGCAGCCGGGCGAGCCACAGCGCCTCGTCGGCGTAGATGTTCCCCACGCCGGAGACCAGGGTCTGGTCGAGCAGCAGCCGTTTCACCCCGGAGGTGCGCTTGCGCAGCCGGGCGACGAACGCGTCGTCGTCGAACTCCGGGTCCATCGGGTCGCGGGCGATGTGCGCGATCTCGGGCGGCAGCTCCGCCCCGCCGGTGGAGATCGCCAGACCGCCGAACATCCGCTGGTCCACGAACCGGAGCTCGTAGGGGCCGTCGAGCGACAGCCGGACCCGCAGGTGTCGTTCGGGGAGGGCGGTCGCCGGCTGCACGAGCAGCTGGCCGCTCATGCCGAGGTGGGCCAGGAGGGCGTCGCCGTTGTCGAGCGGCAGCCACAGGTACTTGCCGCGGCGCCGGGCCTCCTCGACGCGCCGGCCGGTCAGCCGGGCCGCGAAGTCGTCGGGGCCGGCCGCGTGGCGCCGTACCGGACGGGGATGCAGTACGTCGACCGCGGTGATGGTGCGGCCGACCACGTGGGTCTCGAGGCCGAGGCGGACGACCTCGACCTCGGGCAGCTCGGGCACGTCAGGCGTCGGGCGTCGGGGGCGCCGTCGCCGTGGGGGTGACGGCCGTCCCGGCGACCGAGCCGTGCACCGCGACGATCGCCCGGTAGGCGGTCTCGGCGGCCTGCTGCTCGGCCTCCTTCTTGGAGCGCCCGGTGCCGTGACCGTAGAGCTCCTCGCCCACCTGGACCTGCGCGGTGAAGGTCTTCTCGTGGTCGGGGCCGTCGTCCTCGATGACGTACTCGGGGACGCCCAGGGAGTGCTCGGCCGAGAGCTCCTGGAGGCTGGTCTTCCAGTCCAGGCCGGCGCCGAGCCCGGCGGCCGCCTCCATCAGCGGGTCGAACAGCAGGTGGACGATCTGGTCGGCGGCCTCGAAGCCGCCGCTCAGGTAGACCGCACCGATCAGGGCCTCGACCGTGTCGGAGAGGATCGAGGACTTGTCGCGCCCTCCGGTCGACTCCTCGCCCCGGCCGAGCTTGATGTGCTCACCCAGACCGATGGTCCGGGCGACCTCGGCGAGGGCGCGGGCGTTCACGACCGCTGCCCGCAGCTTGGCCAGCCGGCCCTCGGAGAGGTCCGGGTGCGTGCGGTACAGCGTGTCGGTCACGACCACCCCGAGCACGGAGTCCCCGAGGAACTCCAGGCGCTCGTTGGTGGGGAGCCCACCGTTCTCGTAGGCGTACGAACGGTGGGTGAGGGCGCGGTCCAGCAGCTCGGCGTCCAGCACAGGCCCGCCGAGCGCGGCACGCAAGTCGTCGTAGGACGGCTCGCTCACGACAGGAGCCGTCAGAGAACCTGGCGACGGTCGGCGCGGGCGCCGTACTGACCGCAGTCAGGGCAAGCGCGGTGGGGCAGGTGCTTCGCACCGCACGCGGGGTTGCTGCAGGTCACCAGCGAGGGCGCAACAGCCTTCCACTGCGAGCGACGGTGACGCGTGTTGCTGCGCGACATCTTCCGCTTCGGGACTGCCACTTATCTCACTCCTCTGTAGGGCCGGGGGTCCGGCCGCCTTCTTCGTCAGTTGCTTCGCCCAGCGTCTGGAGCGCCGCCCATCGCGGGTCGATCGCCTCGTCGTGCTGGTGGTCCGGGTCGTCCGCGAGCCGCGCGCCACACTCGACGCACAGACCCGGGCAGTCGTCCCGGCACAGCGGCTGGAACGGCAGTGAGAGCACCACCGCATCCCGCAGCACCGGCTCGAGGTCGAGCAGGTCGCCCTCCATGCGGAGTGCTTCGTCCTCCTCGGCGTCGCTCTCCTCGTAGACGAAGAGCTCCTGGAAGTCGGCGACCATCTCGTCGCTGATGTCCTCCAGGCAACGCGCGCACTCACCCTCGAGCCCCGCCTGCGCGGTGCCGGTGACGAGCACACCCTCCATGACCGCCTCGAGCCGGATGTCGAACTCGATGGGCGACCCTTCGGGGACGCTGAGTACCTCGATGCCAAGATCTGCCGGCGCCGGTGCCGAGAATGTCATCGTGCGCTGAGACCCCGGGCGGCGGCCGAGCTCGCGAGTGTCGAGCACGAGCGGCGCTCTCGGGTCGAGACGCACGGTGGATTCACTTCCGTCAACGGGCACAGCAGATCACGGTCCTTTCACGTCGACCCGGGTTGGTGCAGGGGCGAGCATGGCGAACCGCCCCCAAGACTACCGTCTGGGCGGCTTCGCGGCCAAAACGGCCGCCGCCGGTGCTGCTCAGCCCTCGAGGTGCTCGGGCAGCTTGATCTTGTCGACCTCGTCCTCGGTCAGCGAGTCGAGGGCGGAGCGCCCCGCGAGCCGCTCCCGGCCGCGGTGCACGGCCTCGAGCGTGCGCTCCAGGGTGATCTCGAAGTTGGCCAGCTTGCCGTCGACGTACTCGTCGGTCTCCTTGCGCAGCGAGTCCGCCTCGACCTCCGCCTGGGCGAGCACCTCGTCCGCGCGGCGCTGCGCCCCGCGGAACAGCTCGGTGTCGGAGACCAGCCGGTCGTGCTCGTTGCGGGCGTCCGCGACGATCCGCTCCGCCTCGCGGCGGCCCTCGTCGACGAGGTCGTCACGCTCCCGAAGGACCCGGTCGGCCTGGCTGAAGGCGCCCCCCATCTCGTTCTTCAGCTCGTCGAGCAGCTCGAGGAGCTCGGCGCGGTTCACCACCGCAGAGGCAGACATCGGCATCGACCGAGCCTGCTCAACCACCCGCCGGATCTCGGCGAGCTTCGCGTGCACGTCCACATTGACCTTTCTTACGAACGAGTAAGGGCTTGGTGCGTCCCTGGCCCAGCAGACGCGGATGTACCCCCGTCACGACGATACGACGAGTGCCGTCTTCGTCACACGTTCCCGGCTCGACGCTCCTCGAGGCGAGCCGTGAGCCGGTCCAGCACCATCGGCGGCACGAGCGGGGAGACGTCGCCCCCGAAGGTGGCGACCTCCTTCACCAAACTCGACGCCAGGAACGAGTATTCCGGACTGGTGGGCACGAACACCGTCTCGACCGGGGCGAGGCTGGAGTTCATCTGCGCCATCTGCAGCTCGTAGTCGAAGTCGCTCACGGCGCGCAGACCCTTGACGATGGCGTGGATGTCGCGCTCCCGGCAGAACTCGACGAGCAGGCCGTGGAAGGAGTCGATCCGCACGTTCGGGAAGTCGGCACACACCTCGGTGAGCATGTCGATCCGCTCCTCGACGGTGAACAGGCTCTGCTTCGACTTGTTCACGAGCACGGCGACGGTGACCTCGTCGAAGAGCGACGAGGCCCGCGAGACGATGTCGATGTGACCGTTGGTGACCGGGTCGAACGACCCGGGGCACACGGCTCTGCGCACTGCTGCTCCTCGGCGGTGACGACCTGTCAGGTCGTGGTGGGGGGACTTGCTGCGTGACCGTACCAAAGCGTCGTCTCGCCATACTTCCGCGAGCGACCCTCCTCGAAACCCTCGGGCCAGGGCACCGCACCGTCGCGGGTGGACCGCTCGACGACCACCAGCGCGGCCTCGGCGAGCCACCCGTGCTCGCGCAGCGCCTCCAGGTTCTCCACCACGTCGGCGGTCGGCACGGCGTACGGCGGGTCGAGGAAGACCACGTCGTACGGCGCCAGCGGCGGCTGCGCCAGCGTCCGGGCCACGGGGGCGGCGACCACCTCGACCTGGGTGAACCGGAGCGTGCGGACGTTGTCGCGGATCAGCGCCGCCGTGCGCCGGTCGTGCTCGACGAGCATGACCACCCCGGCGCCGCGCGACATCGCCTCGAGGCCGACCGCGCCGGAGCCGGCGTACAGGTCGAGGAACCGGAGGCCGGTGATAGAGCCGAGCGCGGAGTCGATCGCCGAGAACATCGCCTCGCGGACCCGGTCGGAGGTGGGCCGGGTGCTCTCCCCGCCGGGGGTCTTGAGCCGGCGGCCGCCGGCCGACCCGCCGATGATCCGGGTCATGCCTTCTCCAGGTAGTCGGCCTGCTCGGACTCGTCGAGACGGCGGACCGCGGCGGCCAGCACCGGGTGGGTGGCGAGGTCGGGGTCCGCGGCGACGACCTCCGTCGCGGCCTCGCGGGCGTCGACGATCACGTCCTCGTCGCGCAGCACCGAGAGCAGCCGCAGCCCCGACCTGCGCCCGGACTGGGCGGAGCCCAGGACGTCGCCCTCGCGGCGCTGCTCGAGGTCGACCCGGGACAGCTCGAACCCGTCGGTGGTCGCGGCCACGGCGCTGAGCCGCTCCATCGCGGAGGTCTCCTGCTCGGCGCGGGTGACGAGCAGGCAGAGCCCGGGCAGCCCGCCCCGGCCGACCCGGCCGCGCAGCTGGTGCAGCTGGGAGACGCCGAAGCGCTCCGCGTCGAGGATCACCATCACGGTGGCGTTGGCGACGTCGACGCCGACCTCGATCACCGTGGTCGAGACGAGGACGTCGATCTCGCCGGCGGCGAAGTCGCGCATCACGCGGTCCTTGTGGTCGGCCGGCATCCGGCCGTGCAGCATCTCGACCCGCAGCCCGTGCAGGGCGCCGGAGGACAGCAGCGGCGCGACCTCCTCGACCCCGGCGAGCGGCACCTCCTCGCCGTCGGCGGGCTCCTTCTCGTCCCCGCCGATCCGCGGGCAGACGACGTACACCTGGTGCCCCTTGCCGACCTCCTCGCGGACCCGCTCCCAGGCGCGGTCGAGCCACTGCGGCTGGTAGCGCAGCGGCACGACGCTGCTCTGGATCGGCGCGCGCCCGGCCGGCAGCTCGGCCAGCGTCGAGGTCTCCAGGTCACCGAAGACGGTCATCGCCACGGTGCGCGGGATCGGGGTCGCGGTCATCACCAGCACGTGCGGCGGCACCTCCCCCGCCTTCGCGGTGAGCGCCGCCCGCTGCTCGACGCCGAACCGGTGCTGCTCGTCGACCACGACCAGGCCGAGGTCGGCGAACTGGACCCGCTCCTCGAGCAGCGCGTGCGTGCCCACGACGATCCCGGCCGCGCCGGAGGCCGCGTCGAGCATCGCGCCCTTGCGGGCGGCGGCGCCGAGCGAGCCGGTGAGCAGTGCGACCCGGGTGCCGTCGTCCGCGCCGCCGAGCATGCCGCCCTGGGCCAGGTCGCCGAGCATCGCCGCCAGCGACCGGGCGTGCTGCTGGGCGAGCACCTCGGTGGGCGCGAGCAACGCCGCCTGGCCCCCGGAGTCGATGACGCGCAGCATCGCGCGGAGCGCCACGACGGTCTTGCCGGAGCCGACCTCGCCCTGGAGCAGCCGGTGCATCGGATGACCGGCGGCCAGGTCGTCGAGGATCTGCTCGCCGACCTCGCGCTGGCCGGCGGTGAGGTCGAAGGGCAGCCGGGCGTCGAACCGGTCGAGCAGCCCGCCCTCCCGGCCGGTGCGCGGGTGCGCCGGCAGCGCCGCGAGCGCGGCCCGGTTCCGCGCCAGGATGGTCTGCGCGACGAAGGCCTCCTGGAAGCGCAGCGACGTCAGCGCGGCCGTCTTGTCCTGCCACGAGTCCGGACGGTGCAGGGCCCGCAGCGCGGCGTGCGCGTCGAGCAGTCCACGGGAACGTCGTACGTCGTCGGGCACCGGGTCCTCGACCGAGTCGAGGTTCTCCAGCGCGATCTTGACCGTGCCCTCGATCTTCCACGACGACAGCTTCTTGGTGGCCGGGTAGATCGCCCGGACGGCGTTGAGCTTGCGGCGCTCCTCCTCGGCGACCGCCCCGGCCGTCAGCGCGTCGGCCTGCTCGAGGATGTCGGTCTGCGGGTGCACGAGCTGCCACCGCTTCTTGTAGCGGTCCCAGTCCGCGCGACCCTCGAACATGCCGACCGTGCCCGGGGAGAGCAGGTTGTGCCGCCAGTCGGCGGTGTGCCGCTTCTTGTCGAAGAAGGTCAGCGAGAGCTTGGCGTCGCCGACCTCGACCACGGTCTCCAGCCGGTAGGCCATCTGCCCGGTACGGCGGTCGCGGTAGGGGTGCTGGCCCGAGGACACGATCCGCGCGATCACCGTGGTGTGCTCCCCCGGCTGGAGCTCGGAGAGGTCGCTGGTCTCGCCGCGGCCGATCCACGAGCGGGGGTAGTGGCGCAGCAGGTCGCCGACGGTCTCGTACCCGAAGGCGTCCGCGAACGCCTTGGCCGCCTTCCCGCCGACGGCAGCGGACAGCTTGGACTCCATCGTGATCGCGGGCACGGCGCTCCCCTACTCCACACCGACGAGCAGCGGGTAACGCTCCTGCCCGCCGTCGTAGACGACGACGTCGACCGTCGGGTGCTCGGCGGCCAGGTACGACGCGCAACGCTCGGCGAGCGTCGTACCGTCGGCGCCGGCGACGAACGTGACGAGCTCGCCACCGCCTCCGAGCAGCCGCTCCAGGACCCGGGTGGCGACGTGGAACAGGTCGTCGCCGACCACCACGAAGTCGCCTTCGATCACGCCGAGCACGTCCCCGGGCTCGCAGGGGCCGGCGGTCGTCATCGCGCGCCGGGCCGCGACGGTCACCGCCCCGGAGCGGGCGTGGCGGGCGGCGGAGGTCATGTGGAGGACGTCCTCCTCGAAGGTGCGGCCGGGCTCGTGCACCGCGAGGGCGGCGAGCCCCTGCACCTGGGCGCTGGTCGGGATGACCGCCACCCGGGTGCCGCCCTCGTCGCGCACGGCCTGCGCCGCGGCCTCCGCCACCGCGATCGAGTCGGGGTCGTTGGGCAGCACGATCATCTCCGCGGCGCCCGCGTCGCGGATCGCCTCGAGGATCTGGCCGGTCGAGGGGCGCCGTCCGGGGCGGGCCGGTACGACGGACGCGCCGGCCTGCGCGAACAGCTCCTCGAGCCCCGCGCCGGCGGCGACCACGACCACCTTGCGGCCGGTGCGCGCCGGCGCCAGGTGCCCGCCACGGCGCTCGACCTGCTCGGCGAAGTGGGTGACCCGGATCCGGTACGGGCGACCGGCCTCGATCCCGGCCTCCACCGCGGCGCCGACGTCGTCGACGTGGACGTGGACGTTCCACAGGCCGTCGCCGCCGACCACGACGAGCGAGTCGCCGAGCGGGGCCAGCGCCCTGCGCAGCCGCGGGATCGCCTCGTCGTCGGCGTCGAGGAGGTACATCACCTCGTAGGCCGGGCCCTCCGGGGTCAGGTCGCCGGTCGGCAGCGGGACCGGGATCGCCCGCGCGCCGAGCGGTGCGGTGCTGCCGATCGGGCGCTTGCCGGTGACCGCGGTCTCCGCGGCGTCGAGGATCACGCACAGGCCGCGGCCGCCGGCGTCGACCACGCCGGCGTCCTTGAGGACCTGGAGCTGCTCGGGGGTGCGGTCCAGCGCGTCGCGGGCCGCGCTCGCGGCGGCCCGGATCACATGACCGAGCCGGTTGTGCGAGACCGCCGCCGCCCGGGCCGCCGCCTCGCTGGCCGCCTTGGCGACGGACAGGATGGTGCCCTCGACGGGCTGGCCGACCGCGGCGTAGCTGGCCTCGGTCGCCCGCGCCAGTCCCTCGGCGAACACCAGGGCCGACCGGTCGTGGGGGCCGGCCTCGCCGATCCGCTTCAGCAGGGCGCCCACGAGCTGGGAGAGGATCACGCCGGAGTTCCCGCGCGCGCCGAGCAGGGCGCCGCGGGCGAACCCGGTGAGCGCGACCCGGAGGTCCCCGTCGGGGTCGCCCTCGATCCGCTCCAGCATCAGGTTGCGGGCCGACTCGAAGGTGAGGAACAGGTTCGTGCCAGTGTCCCCGTCGGGGACCGGGTACACGTTGAGCGCGTCGATCTCCTCGCGGGCCGCGCCCAGGGCGGCGAGCGCGACCTCGGAGAAGCGGAGTACGGTCTCGAGGTCGAAGGTGGCGACGGCGTCGTCGTTCATCTGCGCGGTTCGCCCCCTTCTGCCGGTGCTCTGCTCGTGTCGCGTGGTGCCCTGCCTGGTCCGCGTGAGGGTCCGCCTCCCGTCGTACCGGAGGCGCCGTCCCCGCGCGGGGCGGTGTCAGGTTAGTGCTTCCGGCTCGATTCGCGTCGAAGCGGGGGCATCGGATACTCTTGTGCGGTTGCCTCGACGGGTTCGAGGCGTAGGGGCTCTCCCCGCAAGCAGGAGCAACAGCAATCTAGTCTTTTCAGGAGTTCACGGTGGCTGCCGTCTGTGACATCTGCGCCAAGAAGCCGGGCTTCGGTCACAACCGGCCGTGGTCGCGCAAGATTACGAAGCGTCGCTTCGACCCGAACATCCAGCGCGTCCGTGCGACGGTCAACGGCGCCCCCAAGCGTCTCAACGTCTGCACCGGTTGCCTGAAGGCCGGCAAGGTCACCCGCTGACCTGCACCACCCTTTCCACGTAGAGAACCGCTCCCCGACGGGGGCGGTTCTTCTCGTTTCCCCCGCCGGCACGGCGGGGCTGGTCAGAAGTGGGTGTGGCCGGCCGGGCCCTCGTACGCCGCGCCGTCGACCGTGACGCCGCTCCCCTCCGCGACCTCCCCGATCCGGGTCCAGCCGTCGGGCAGCGCCGTGCCGGCCGGGTACGTCGCGACGAGGGCGTGGTCGTCCCCGCCGGTGAGGATGAACCGCATCGGGTCCGCCCCGAGCGCGGCGCCGACCGCGCGCAGCGGCTCGGCCACCTCGAACGATCCCGCCGAGATGTCGATCGCGACGCCGCTGGCCTCGGCGATGTGCGCCACGTCGCCGAGCAGCCCGTCGGACACGTCGATCATCGCGGTCGCGCCGGCCGCGGCGGCGACGGGTCCCGCGCCGTACGGCGGCTCGGGCCGGCGGTGCGCCTCGACGAGAGCGCGCGGCGACCGGAAGCCGCGGGCGAGCACGGCGAGCCCCGCCGCGGCCCAGCCCTGGCGCCCGGCGATCGCCACCACGTCCCCGGGGCGTGCCCCCGACCGGCGTACGGGCTCGCCCTCCACGCTGCCGAGGACGGTGACCGCGATCATCACCTGGTCGGAGCGCGTGACGTCCCCGCCGACCACCGAGGCGCCGACGAGACCGGCCTCCTCGACGATGCCGTCGGCGAGCTCGAGCGCCCACGTGGCCGGGAGGTCCGGCGGGGCCGCGAGACCGACGGTGAGCGCGGTGGCGCGGCCGCCCATCGCGTTGATGTCGGAGAGGTTCTGCGCGGCCGCCTTGTGCCCGATGTCGAGGGCGGAGGCCCAGTCGCGCCGGAAGTGGCGGGTGTCGACGAGCAGGTCGGTGGAGACGACCACCCGGCCGTCGGGGACCGTCACCACTGCCGCGTCGTCGCCGGGACCGAGCAGGACGTTGTCCCCCTGGGGGAACCGCTCCTTGAGCGCGTCGACCAGTCCGAACTCACCGAGGTCGGCGAGGGTCGCGTTCGTGGGGAGGCTCCGAGAAGTCATGGGGACCATTCAACCAATGGCGGGGACCATGTTCCTGCGGGGGCTCGGTGCACGGTAGGTTGAGCCAGGATTCACGCACCGACGCACGTGGTGCCCCTTCGAGACCGCAGGAGCTCAGCATGGTGGTTCAGGCCTACATCTTGATCCAGACCGACGTCGGCAAGGCCGCAGAGGTCGCCTCCGCGATCGCCGAGGTCCAGGGCGTCACGCTGGCCGAGGACGTGACCGGACCCTATGACGTGATCGTGCGCGCCGAGGCCCGCAACGTCGACGAGCTGGGCAAGCTCGTCGTGGCGCGGGTGCAGAACATCGCCGGCATCACCCGGACGCTGACCTGCCCTGTCGTCCACATCTGACCGGAGCCCCGCTCCGATCCCCCGCATGTCCCGACGGCGCCCGCCTCCCTTCCGGAGCGCGGGCGCTGTCGTGTGTCTCGTGAGCGCCGTCCTGGTGGCCGGGTGCAGCCCGGGGCCGGTCGAGGTGGACTCCCCCACGCTCTCCGGTGCGGACGCGCGCGCCTGCACCGGGCTGATCGGGGCACTCCCCGACCGGGTCGACGACGAGGACCGCGCGGAGGTCGACCCCGCGGACGGGTACGTCGCGGCCTGGGACGCGGACGCGCCGATCGTGCTCACCTGCGGGGTGCCGGAGCCCGCCGGGTTCGACCGGTTCGCGACCTGCCAGGTGGTCAACGGGGTCGGCTGGTTCATCCCCGACGCGCAGGTCCAGCGCGGGCCGGGCCCGATCACGATGACCACGGTCGGCCGCGCGCAGAACGTCGAGGTACGCCTGGCCGCCGAGCACTGGCCGCCCGCGAACGCGATGGTCGACCTCTCCGCCGCGATCGAGCAGACCCTGCGCGAGGTCGAGCCCTGCGCCTGAGCCCGTCGACGCCGTCGCGCGGCGACTGCACGACGGCCCCGCGGCCGGGCGGCCGGGGCGGCTAGCGGAGGCCGGTGCCGCGCTGCAGGGCGAGCTGGATCAGCCGGTCCACGAGCTCGGGGTACTCCAGGCCGCTCGCCGCCCACATCCGCGGGAACATCGACGACGGGGTGAACCCCGGCATGGTGTTGATCTCGTTGATCACCACCCGCTCGTCGGGCAGCACGAAGAAGTCGACGCGGGCGAGGCCCTCGCAGGACAGCGCCTCGAACGCCTGCGCGGACAGCGTCTGGACCCGCTCGGCGACGTGCGCGGGGAGGTTCGCCGGCACGTTGAGCTCGGTCTGCTCCTCGGGCAGGTACTTCGCGGCGAAGTCGTAGAACTCGTGCGCGCCGTCGATCTTGATCTCGGCGACCACGCTGACGTCGGGCGGGTTCGCGCCGAAGCCCTGCACGACGCCGCACTCGACCTCGCGGCCCCCCTCGGCGGAGGACTCGACGAGCACCTTCGGGTCGTGCTCGCGGGCGGCCTCGACCGCGGCGTCGAGCCCGGCCAGGTCGTGCACCTTGCTGATCCCGATGCTGGACCCGCCCCGGCACGGCTTGACGAAAACGGGGAAGCCGAGCGCGCTCACGGACTCGCGGCAGGAGGCCTTGTCGGTCTCCCAGGCGCGCGGGGTGATCACGGTGTACGGCAGCACCGGCAGGCCCTGCGCCTGGAACACGATCTTCATGTAGTGCTTGTCCATGCCGACCGCGGAGGCGAGCACGCCGGCGCCGACGTAGCGCACCCCGGCCATCTCGAGCAGGCCCTGGATCGTGCCGTCCTCGCCCCAGGGGCCGTGGAGCAGCGGGAAGACCACGTCCACCTCGCCGAGCGTGCGCGGCACCGAGGTGGCCTCGTGCACCACGAGCTCGCTGCCGGCGGAGTTCTGCGACAGCGCCACGGTCGCGCGCGACCCGTCCACCGCGGGCAGCGCGTCCGCGGAGGTGATCGCCAGCCGCTCCGGGTCACCCGACTCGAGGACCCAGCGGCCGTCGGTCGCGATGCCGACCGGCACCACGTCGTACCGCTCCCGGACGATCGCCCTGAGGACGCTCCCCGCGGTCACGCAGGAGATCGCGTGCTCGCTGGAGCGGCCACCGAAGACGACAGCGACCCGCGGCTTGCGGGTGCCCGTCGTCTCGTGCGCGTCGGGGGTGTCTGCCGGCGTCAGAGAAGTGTCCATAGCGGCCCCGACCCTACCCGCCCGGCTTCGGTGCGCTGCACAGTGCGCCCTAGTGTGGGGCCATGTCTTCGCAGCCGACCGGTCCCGGACCCGACAGCTCCGGCCCGACGCCGTACGACGCCTCGACCCTGCGTCCCGCGACGGTGGCGGTGACCTCCGGACGCCCGCCGCACGAGGCCGACAGCCCGCTGAACACCCCGATCACGATGGCCTCGACGTACGTCGCCGGTGGGGACGTGGAGTACGGCCGGTACGGCAACCCGACCTGGTCGGCGTTCGAGGAGGCGCTCGGCGACCTCGAGGGCGGGCAGGCGCTCGCGTTCTCCTCCGGGCTGGCCGCGGTCGCCACCGTGCTCGACCTCGTCGGCCAGGGCCGCACCGTCGTCGCGCCGCGGCACGCCTACAACGGCAGCGTGATGCAGATGGCCGACCTCGAGTCGCGGGGCCGGATCCGCGCGCTGCTCGTCGACATCACCGACACCGACGCGGTGGTGAAGGCGTGCGAGGACGCCGCGCTGGTGTGGCTCGAGTCGCCCACGAACCCCGCGCTGGAGGTCGCCGACATCGCCACGATCACGGCGGCCGCGCACGAGGCGGGGGCGTACGTCGTGGTCGACAACACCTTCGCCACTCCCCTGCTCCAGCAGCCGCTGTCGATGGACGCCGACCTCGTCGTGCACTCCGCCACCAAGTTCATCGCCGGCCACAGCGACGTCCTGCTTGGCGCGCTGGTCACGCGTGACCCCGAGCTGTTCGACGTGCTGAAGAAGCGGCGCGACATGATCGGCGCGGTGCCCGGGACGTTCGAGACGTGGCTCGCGCTGCGCGGGATGCGCACGCTGCACGTGCGGATGGACCGGGCGCAGGCCAACGCGAGGGAGATCGTCCGCCGGCTCGGCGAGCACCCCGCGGTCGGCGAGGTGCGCTACCCGGGCTTCGGGGCGATCATCTCCGTCGTGCTCGCGCAGGGCGCGCTGGCCGCGGACCTGCTCACGCACAAGACCCGGCTGTGGGTGCACGCGACCAGCCTCGGCGGCGTGGAGTCGACGTTCGAGCGGCGGCGCCGCTGGAAGTCCGAGCCGGCGACCATCCCCGACGGCCTGGTGCGCATGTCGGTCGGGATCGAGGACGTCGAGGACCTCTGGGACGACCTGGCCACCGCGCTCGACCAGCTCACCGGCGAGCGCCCGGCCTGACGGTCACTGCTCGTCCCTAGTCGCGCTCGCTCTTGGTGTCGCGGTCGATCAGGCTGGAGAGCATGTCGGCCGCGGTCATCTTGCCCTCCACCACGGCGTGCACGTGGTCCACGATCGGGGCGTACACCTCGGCGCGGTTCGCGAGGTCCAGCAGCGACGAGCAGGACTTCACGCCCTCGGCGACCATCCGGGTCGAGGCGGTGATCTCCTCGGTGGTCATCCCCCGTCCGAGCTTCTCGCCGAAGGACCGGTTGCGCGACAGCGGCGAGGAGCACGTGGCGACGAGGTCGCCGAGGCCGGCCAGTCCCATCAGGGTCATCGGGTCGGCGCCGAGCGCGGTCGCCAGTCGGGCGGTCTCGGCCAGCCCCCGGGTGATCACCGACGCGGTGGTGTTGTCGCCGAAGCCGAGGCCGACGGCCATCCCGACCCCGAGCCCGATCACGTTCTTGTAGGCGCCGCCGAGCTCGCAGCCGACCACGTCGGCGCTCGAGTACGGACGGAACGCCGGCGAGTGGCACAGGTCGCGCAGGCGCTTCGCGACCACGTCGTCCGCGCACGCCACCACGCTCGCGGCGGGCTCCCGGCGGGCGATCTCCATGGCCAGGTTCGGGCCGCTGACCACGCCGATCCGCTCGGGACCGGCGCCGGTGACCTCGGCGATCACCTCGCTCATCCGCTTCAGGGTGCCGAGCTCGACGCCCTTCATCAGCGACACCAGGACAGCGTCGCGCGGGATGAGGTCCGCCCACTGCGTGAGGTTCTCACGCAGCTTCTGGGAGGGGACGGCGAGCACCACGAACTCGGCGCCGGCCAGGGCGAGCTCCGGGTCGTGCGTCGCCGTGATCACCGGGGGCAGCTCGATGCCCGGGAGGTAGTCGGGGTTCTCGCGGCTGTCGTTGATCGTGGCGCACACGTCCTCGCGCCGCGCCCAGATCGTGACGTCGTTGCCGGCGTCCGCGAGCACGATGGAGAACGCCGTACCCCACGACCCCGCACCGAAGACCGCAACCTTGCTCATCGGCTCTCCCCTGTCCGCTTACCGTGGTGGCGTCGTCGCGCCGGGTCGACGTTCGGGTTGCCGATCTCGCGCACCCCGGCCCGCCGTGAGTCGAAGCGTACGGCCGGCGGCTCACCCTCGCGCAGGTCGGCGAGCAGCGTGGTCACCGCGTCCATGATCCGCTCCGAGGCCTCGTGCAGCACGTCGGGGGTGAGCGGGACGTCGCGCAGGTCGTCGAGGTCCACCGGGTCGCCGGCCTTCATGCTGATCGTCTTGCGCGGGAAGATCCGCGGCTTCTTGCCGTACGGCGCCAGGATCTCGTGCGCGCCCCACTGCGCCACCGGGATCACGGGGGCGCCGGTGCTGAGCGCGATCCGGGCGGCACCGGTCTTGCCGGTCATCGGCCACAGGCCGGGGTCGCGGGTGATCGTGCCCTCGGGGTAGACCACGACGCACTCGCCCTGCTTCACGGCCTCGACCGCCGCGCTGAAGGCGTGGGAGGCGTCGGTCGTGAGCCGGTAGACGGGGATCTGCCCGGCGCTGCGGACGAGGCGGCCGCCGACCGGGACGTCGAAGACCTCGCTCTTCGCGAGGAAGCGCGGCAGCCGGCCGTGGTCGTAGACGAAGTGCGCGAAGGTGAACGGGTCGACGTGCGAGATGTGGTTGCTCACGACCACGCACCCGCCCTCGGCGGGGAGCTTGTGGCCGTCGATCCAGTTGCGCCGGGTCAGCGCCATCAGCGGGGGCCGCACGATCGCGACACAGATGGCGAACGCAAGACCGCGCTTCTGCCTCGCCCGACGCGGCTTTGCCACAGATGCTCTCCTCGTTCTTCCTCGACGCGGGCCCGGCCCCGATGCCCGGGCGAGCGTACTGCGCGGCCAAGCATGCCTCATCCGGTGCCCGCCACGTGGCTCCTGGCAAGATCGTCGGTGATGTCGTCCACACCTCCGCCCCGCTTCGGGGTCATCGTGCCCGTCAAGCCTCCCGCTGTGGCCAAGTCCCGGCTCGCGCCGCTCGGTGACGCGGTACGTCGCGACCTCGTCGTCGCGTTCGCGGTCGACACCGTGACCGCGGTCCTGGAGGCGCCTGTGGTCGGCGAGGTGCTCGTGGTCACCGACGACCACCTGCTCGCGCGGGGCCTCGCCGACCTCGGCGTCCGGGTGCTGCCCGACGGGGCGACCGACGACCTGAACGGCTCGCTCGTGCAGGCCGCCGCCGAGCTGCACCGGCGCCGGCCCGACCTCTCGCCCGTGGCCCTGTGCGCCGACCTGCCGGCGCTGCGCACCGAGGAGCTGACCCGGGCGCTTGCCGAGGCGGGCCGCCACGACGTCGCCTTCGTCGCCGACGCGCAGGGGGTGGGGACGACGCTGGTCACCGCACGTCACCTCGACGGCTTCGCGCCCCGCTTCGGGGCCGGCTCACGCGCCGCGCACCTCGACGCCGGGGCGCACGAGGTCACCGCCGGCGACGTCCCGTCGCTGCGGCGCGACGTGGACACCCCGGCCGACCTCGACGCGGCGATCGCGCTCGGCGTCGGCTCGCGCACCGGGATCCTGACCACGGCGCTTAGGCTCTGACCATGCAGGCCACGATCGCGACCTTCGACCCGGCCACGTTCGCGGGCACCGCGCTGCTCGACGACGGCGTGGAGCTGCCGTTCACGGGTGAGGCGCTCCGGGGCAGCGGGCTGCGGCTGCTCCGGCCAGGCCAGCGGGTCCGGCTCGAGGTGACCGGCGAGGGGTCGACCCTCGAGGTGCGCCGCCTCCAGATCATCACCCTGACCTGAGCGTCGGGGAGATACCCGGTCGCCGGAGCGGACGCCCTCGGCGATGATGCGGGCGTGCTCGCCGACCACCGGCCCGTTCCCGGTCGTCCTCGAGTTCGCCACCCCGTCCTGGCCGGGACCCGAGCACCAGGGCTAGGCGCACGACGAGAGGCGACCGGCCCGGTGCGGGTCGGTCGCCTCTCGTGCGGTGCAGCGGTGGCGCGGCTCAGGACTTCTTGGCGGTCTTCTTCGCCGGCGCCTTCTTCGCGGTGGACTTGGCCGGCGTCGACTTCTTGGCCGCGGAGGCGGTCTTGGCGGTGGACTTCTTCGCCGTCGAGGCCGTCTTGCCGGCGGTCTTCTTCGCGGTCGGCGCCGTCTTCGCGGGAGCCTTCTTCGCCGTCGACTTCGCGGCGCCGGACTGCTTGGTCGGCGCCTTCTTCGCGACCGCCTTCACCGAGCCGGTGGCGGCGTCGACGGCCAGCTTCGGGAGCTTCCGCGCCCCGGACACGACACCCTTGAGCTCGGCACCGGGGTTGAACTTCGGGATCGCGGTCTTCTTCGACTTGATCCGCTCCCCGGTCCGCGGGTTGCGCACCCAACGGGCGTCGCGGACGCGCTTCTCGAACGAGCCGAACCCGGTGATGGCGACCTTCTCGCCCTTCGCGACCTCGCGGGTGATGGTGTCCAGCACCGAGTCGAGGGCGTGCGCCGCGGCCTTCTTGTTGCCTTCGAAGCGAGCCGCGAGGGCGTCGATCAGCTGACTCTTGTTCACTGTCTTTCCTTTCGTGAACCTGCCGCCGAGCCCATGCTCGACTATTCCCTGTGCACGCTAGGGAAAAGTAAGCCACGTCACAATCACCGCTGGGCCAAATCTTGCCGTGTCCGACTCTGGGGCGGGAACGACAGCCGCGGCAGGACCCGTCACAGGTCCTGCCGCCGCCGCGACGTGAGGTGGTGCACGCCGACTAGAGCGTGGCCGGCTTCCACGTGGGACGACGCGCCTCGTAGGCGGTGATGTCCTCCTCGTGCGAGAGCGTGATCCCGATGTCGTCGAGACCCTCGAGCAGCCGCCAGCGCGTGTAGTCGTCGATCTGGAACGGCGCCACCAGGTCGCCGGCGCGGACCTCGCGGGCCTGCAGGTCGACGGTCACCTGGGTGGTGGGGTCGGCCTCGACGAGCGCCCACAGCCTCTCCACCACGTCCGGCTCGACCTGGGCGGCGAGCAGCCCGGCCTTGCCGGAGTTGCCGCGGAAGATGTCGGCGAACCGCGACGAGACGACGACCTTGAAGCCGTAGTCCATCAGCGCCCACACGGCGTGCTCGCGCGACGAGCCGGTGCCGAAGTCGGGCCCGGCGACGAGCACGGAGGCGCCGGCGTACTCCGGCTTGTTGATGACGAAGTCGGGGTCCTTGCGCCAGGCCGCGAACAGGCCGTCCTCGAAGCCGGTGCGGGTGACCCGCTTGAGGTAGACCGCCGGGATGATCTGGTCGGTGTCGACGTTGCTGCGACGCAGGGGCAGGGCGGTGCCGGTGTGCGTGGTGATCTTCTCCATGACTCTGTTCCTCTCGGGGTCAGGCCTGCGCGGGCAGGTCGGCGGGCGAGGACAGGTGGCCGGTGACCGCGGTGGCCGCGGCGACGAGCGGGGACACGAGGTGCGTGCGACCACCCTTGCCCTGCCGGCCCTCGAAGTTGCGGTTCGACGTGGACGCGCTGCGCTCCCCGGGCTCGAGCTGGTCGGGGTTCATGCCCAGGCACATCGAGCAACCCGCACCGCGCCACTCGCCGCCGGCCTCCTTGAAGACCACGTCGAGCCCCTCCTCCTCGGCCTGCAGGCGCACCCGCACCGAGCCGGGTACGACGAGCAGGCGGGTGTCGTTCGCGACCTTGCGGCCCTGGATCACCTCGGCCGCGGCACGAAGGTCCTCGATCCGGCCGTTGGTGCACGACCCGACGAAGACGGTGTCGACCTTGATGTCGCGCATCGGGGTCCCGGCCGCGAGGCCCATGTACTCCAGCGCCTTCTCGGCGGCCACCCGGTCGCCCTCGTCGGCGATCTCCGCCGGCACCGGCACGCTGCCGCCGAGCGGCACGCCCTGGCCGGGGTTGGTGCCCCAGGTGACGAACGGCGTCATCGCCCCGGCGTCGAGGACGATCTCCTTGTCGAAGGTGGCGTCCTCGTCGGTGACCAGCGACGTCCAGTGCGCGACGGCGGCGTCCCAGTCCTCGCCCTTCGGGGCGTGCGGCCGGCCCTGGAGGTAGTCGAGGGTGACCTGGTCGGGTGCGATCAGCCCGGCCTTGGCGCCCCACTCGATGGACATGTTGCAGATCGTCATCCGCGCCTCCATCGAGAGCTCCTCGATGGCCTGGCCGCGGTACTCCACGATGTAGCCCTGGCCGCCGCCGGTGCCGGTGTGCGCGATCAGGGTGAGCACGAGGTCCTTGGCGGTGACGCCGTCGGGCAGCGACCCGTTCACCGTCACCGCCATCGTCTTCGGCTTGGCCTGCGGCAGCGTCTGCGTGGCCAGCACGTGCTCGACCTCGCTGGTGCCGATGCCGAAGGCGATCGCACCGAACGCGCCGTGCGTGGAGGTGTGCGAGTCGCCGCAGACCACGGTCATGCCGGGCTGGGTCAGCCCGAGCTGCGGGCCGACCACGTGCACGATGCCCTGCTCGACGTCACCGAGCGGGTGCAGCCGGACACCGAACTCCTCGGCGTTGCGGCGCAGCGTCTCGACCTGGGTGCGGGAGACCGGGTCGGCGATCGGCTTGTCGAGGTCGAGCGTGGGGACGTTGTGGTCCTCGGTGGCCAGGGTGAGGTCGGGGCGGCGTACCGGACGGCCGGCGAGCCGGAGGCCCTCGAACGCCTGCGGCGAGGTGACCTCGTGAATGAGGTGAAGGTCGATGAAGAGGAGGTCCGGCTCGCCTTCTGCACTGCGGACGACGTGCTCGTCCCACACCTTCTCTGCAAGGGTCCTGCCCATTGCGTGTCTCCTTCACTCCGGTTAGGTCACTGCCGCGGCACTCTCGCCGGCAGTTCGATGATCTCGCCGCCAGCCTGACTTGCATCCCAGGATGCGAGACGGCATTATCAAGATATGGACAACTCTAGCGGAGTCGGTGTTCTCGACAAAGCCGCCCTTGTTCTCGCCGCACTCGAGGCAGGCCCCGCGACACTGGCCGGTCTCGTCGCCGGAACCGGGCTGGCCCGACCCACGGCTCACCGCCTCGCGGTCGCACTCGAGCACCACCGTCTGGTGGCGCGCGACATGCAAGGACGCTTCGTGCTCGGCCCCCGGCTCTCCGAGCTCGCCGCCGCCGCCGGCGAGGACCGGCTGCTCGCCGCGGCCGGCCCCGTGCTCGCCCGGCTGCGCGACATCACCGGCGAGTCCGCCCAGCTGTGGCGCCGCCAGGGCGAGTTCCGCGTGTGCGTCGCCGCTGCCGAGCGCCCGTCCGGTCTGCGCGACACCATCCCCGTCGGCTCCCAGCTGACCATGCGGGCCGGCTCCGCAGCGCAGATCCTGCTCGCCTGGGAGGACCCCGAGAAGATGCACCGCGGCCTGCAGAACGCCGCGTTCAGCGCCACCGCGCTGGCCGGGATCCGCCGCCGCGGCTGGGCCCAGTCGGTCGGCGAGCGCGAGCAGGGCGTGGCCTCGGTCTCGGCCCCGGTCCGCTCCCCCTCCGGCAAGATCATCGCCGCGGTCTCGGTCTCCGGCCCGCTCGAGCGGCTCTCCCGCCAGCCCGGCCGGATGCACGCACCGGCGGTGCTCGCGGCCGCGGAGCGGCTCTCGGAGTCGCTGCGCCGCGCCGCGGAGTGACGCCCGCGAACAGGTCCGTCGAACGACGTCTTCCCGCGCTAGACCCGTCTAGAGAGTCGCCGCTCTAGAACAGGGCGCCCTGCTCCAGGTCGAGGAGCTGCTGCTTGCGTTCCACCCCGCCGGCGTACCCGGTGAGCGTGCCGTTCGCGCCGACCACCCGGTGGCACGGGATCACGATCGGGATCGGGTTCCGCCCGTTGGCCAGCCCCACCGCCCGAGACGCGGCCGGGCGCATGCCCAGGCGGGCGGCGACGGCGCCGTACGACGCCGTCTCGCCGTAGCCGATGCCGCGCAGCTGCTCCCACACCGACAGCTGGAACGGCGTCCCGGCCGGCTCCAGCGGCAGGTCGAACTCCTTGAGCTCGCCATCGAAGTAGGCGCGCAGCTGGCGCACCGCCTCCACCAGCAGCGGGTGCGCGTCGTCGCGATCCCCGACCGGGCGGCCCAGCGAGACTGCGGCCGCGCGGCTCATCGACGAGTGCGGCGAGGCGCCGGCCGGGGCCGGGCCGGCGAACTCGATCGCGGTGATTGCCGTGCGGTTCGCGATGATCCGCAGCTCGCCGACCGGTGAGTCCATCGAGGTCCACATGTCAGTTCTCCTTGGCAGGTCGAAGGTCGGGTTCGGTCACGCGCGACCGGTCGGTCGGGTCGGACGGTTCACGCCGTACGGCGGCCGCGGCGTCGCCGGAGGCCGCCCACAGGTGCATCAGCGCGTAGGACCGCCAGGGTCGCCACGCCTCCCCCAGCGTCTCGGCCCGTGCCGGGTCCTCATTGAGGGCGCGCAGCCCGTTGCGCACGCCGACGTCGGTGGGCAGGAACACGTCCGGGTCACCGAGCGCACGGAGCGCGACGTAGCCCGCGGTCCACGGGCCGATCCCCGGCACGGCCAGCAGCGCGTGCCGTACGTCGGCCCGGTCGGCGCTGCGGTCCAGCGGGATGTCCCCGGCGGCCAGCGCCGCGCAGAGCGCGACCAGCGCACGGCCCCGCGCCCGGGGCATCGGCAGCGTCTCCGGGTCGACCCCGGCCAGCGTCTCCGTGGAGGGGAACAGCCGGAGCAGCGTGTGCTCCGCCCCGTCCGGGGACGCGGACAGGTCGCCGTCGACGACCTCGCCGTGGCGCTCGACGAGCAGGGCGGCCAGCCTGCGCGCCGCCTCGACGGAGACTTGCTGGCCGAGCACGGCCCGGACGGCCACCTCGTGCCCGTCCACGTGGCCCGGGACCCGCAGCCCGGGCCGCCGCCGGACCAGCCGGGCGAGCCGGGGGTCTCCCGCGAGCTCGTCGTCGACCGCGACGGGGTCGCAGTCAGCGTCGAGCAGCCTCCGGCAGCGCTCCACCGCGGCCGAGACGTCCCGCAGGTCGGCGACCTGGAGGGTGCAGCGGACGAAGCCCAGGTCGTCCGCGTCGTCGGTCCGCAGCCATGCCCGGCCGGCGCCGTGCGGCAGCCGCAGGGTGCGGGCGTACCAGCCGGGCCCGGCCTCCTCGACGCCGTCGACGGCGCGCACGGCCAGGAAGGCGACCAGGTCGGCGCCGGAGTAGGGACGGCGCACCGCGAGCCGCAGCTCGACGCGCCCGTCGGCGGCGCCGGGGCGGGCCGCCCGCCCGCGCAGGGACGTCGGGGTGGCGGCGTACACCTCGCGCACGGTGTCGTTGAACTGCCGGATGCTGGAGAAGCCGGCGGCGAAGGCCACGTCGGCGAACGGCATCGGGGTGGTCTCCACCAGGATCCGGGCGGTCTGCGCACGCCGGGCCCGGGCCAGCGCGAGCGGACCGGCACCCACCTCGTGGGTGAGCAGACGGGACAGGTGCCGCGGGGTGTACCCGACCCGCGCAGCGAGGCCCGTGACCCCCTCGCGCTCCACGACGCCGTCGGCGATCAGCCGCATCGCCCGGCCCGCGGCGTCCGCGGAGAAGTCCCAGTCGGGCGAGCCCGGGGTGGCGTCCGGCAGGCACCTCTTGCAGGCCCTGAAACCGGCGCCCTGCGCGGCCGCGGCGGTGCGGTAGAAGGTCACGTTCTTGCGGTGCGGCGTGATCGCCGGGCAGGACGGCCGGCAGTAGATCCCGGTGGACCGGACCGCGGTGTAGAAGACGCCGTCGAAGCGCCGGTCGCGGCTCTTCACCGCCCGGTAGCAGGCCTCTGCGTCCTCGATGTCCACGCAGCCATCCTCCGTCATGGGCACGCGCCACGCTAGCGGGATTCGGACATGGCCGTCGGGGCCCGGAGAAAGCGAAGAGGCCCGCCGCTCGTGCGAGCGACGGGCCTCTTCCTGTGGTACCCCCGACCGGATTCGAACCGGCGCTACCGCCTTGAGAGGGCGGCGTGCTAGGCCACTACACAACGGGGGCCCGAGCGGTCGAAACTCTAGCCTAGGCTAGGGATTTCGGCCAATCGCTGGGGTACTAGGACTCGAACCTAGACTAACTGGACCAGAACCAGTCGGGCTGCCAATTACCCCATACCCCATGGGACCGGACTTCTTGCGAAGCCGAGGCAAGACTCTACACGGCACCTCGTCCGCTCACCAAAACGAGAGCACGCTCCCGGCCGTCCTGGTGAGCGCCGTCACATCATGCTCCGGACGGGACCCGCTCCACGCCGCTGGACGGCGCCGCGGGCGACGCCGGGAGCGGCGGGTCGGTGCGGTTGCGCAGCCCCATCTTCCGCGTGACCAAGAGCACCAGGACCGCGTAGGTGCCGCTCTGGACGAGGGTGAGCGGGACGTTGCCCCAGCCCGCCTCGGAGACGTTCAGGGTCTCGGTCAGGTCGGCGTAGGTCAGGGCGTAGCCGAAGGCCAGGAAGTTGTTGAGGATGTGCATCGCGATCCCCGCCTCGAGGCCCCCCGTGCGCAGCACCAGCCAGCCGGCGATCAGGCCGAACATGAACCGGTCGAAGAACAGCGGGAAGTTCTGCACGCCGTGCGCCATCGCGAACAGCGTCGAGGTGACCAGCAGCGCGATCCACTTGTAGCGGAACAGCGAGCCGAGCGCCTGCATCAGGTAGCCGCGGAAGACGTACTCCTCCCCCGCCGCCTGCAGCGGGGTGGTGAGCAGCACGATCAGCGCGAGGACCGCCGTGGTGCTCGTGAACTCGTTGACCTCGCCGGCCGGCTCCTGCGCCCCGCTGCCCGGGAGGACGCTGCCCGCCACGATCTGCGCGACCAGGGCGACCACGGAGAGCCCGAGGCAGGCGAAGAAGAAGCGCCACCGCATCTTCGGCGCCACCGAGGTCAGCCACCGCGGTCGCATCTTGTGCAGGTAGCGCATCACGAACCAGCACACGAGGATGGTCGAGCCCAGGGTCAGGTTGAGGTAGAGCAGCGAGGCCGGTCCGATGGCCTGGAGGCTCGCGGCCTGCTCGAAGCTCTCCCAGAACGGCCCCCCCTCGATGGCGACCCCGATCATGAGCACCGGCATCAGCACCAGCGGCGCGACGATGACCATCCCCAGCATGACGAGGACGATGCCGAGCACCGGCTTCCACCACGCGTAGGTCCACGTGCGCAGCATCTGGTGGTACTCGCGCGGCTCCGGGTGCGGGTGGGCCGGCCACGCCTGCTGCGGCGGTCCCGCGTACGGCGGCGCGGGCGGCGGCCAGGACTGCGGCGGGTACGGCGGCGGGCCGCCGTACTGCTGACCGGGCTGCCCGTACGGCGACGGCTGGGGCGCGCCGTACGGCTGTCCCGGGTACGGCTGTCCCGGGTACGGCTGGGGCGCACCGTACGCCGGCCCCGGGTACGGCTGGGGCGCACCGTACGCCGGCCCCGGGTACGGCGGCGCCGGCCACCGCTGCCCCGGGTCCGGAGCGGCACCGGGCGGACCGGCCGGCGGCCGGCCCGCGGGGTGCCCCCCGTCCTGCTCGGGCGGCTGCTGCTCGTCCGGTCGCTGCTCGGTCACACCCTCACCCCCACGGCCCGCCCCTCAGACTTCCTGCACGCTGCCGAGCCGGGCAAGCGAGCGCTCCCGGCCGAGCAGCTCCATCGACTCAAACAGCGGCGGCGAGATCCGGCGGCCGGTGACCGCCACGCGCACCGGGCCGAACGCGTTGCGGGGCTTCAGCCCGAGCTCCTCGACCAGCGCGCGGCGCAGCGCCTCCTCGATCGACGGGGTGTCCCAGACCGACAGCGCCGCGAGGGCGTCGTGCGCGGCCTTGACCACGGCGCGACCCTCGTCGTTGAGCAGCTTCTCCGCGTCGGCGGGGTCGCGCTGGAAACGGGCCTCGTCGACGAACAGGAAGCCGAGCATCTCCACGGACTCCCCGAGGGTGACCATGCGCTCGTGCACGAGCGGGGTGGCCTCCGCGAGCAGCGCCCGCTGCTCCGGGGTGACCTCGTCGCCGAGCACGCCGGCGCGCTGCAGCACCGGCACCATCCGCTCGGTGAGGTCCTCGACGCCCAGCGCGCGCAGGTGCGCGGCGTTGATCGCCTCGCACTTCTTGTAGTCGAAGCGGGCCGGGTTCGGGTTCACCCGGCGGATGTCGAACGCCTCGGCCATCTCGGTCATCGTGAACACGTCGCGGTCCTCGGCGATGCCCCAGCCCAGCAGGGCCAGGTAGTTGAGGATCCCCTCGGGCAGGAAGCCGCGCTCGATGTACTCGGTGAGGCCGGAGCCGCGGTCGCGCTTGGAGAGCCGCTTGTTGCCCTCGCCCATCACGATCGGCAGGTGCCCGAAGCGAGGGGCGCCGCGGCCGATCCCGAGCTCGGCGAGCGCCTCGTAGAGCGCGATCTGCCGCGGCGTCGAGGACAGCAGGTCCTCACCGCGGAGCACGTGGGTGATCTCCATCAGCGCGTCGTCGACCGGGTTGACCAGCGTGTAGAGCGGGTGACCGTTCGCGCGGACGAGCACGAAGTCCGGGACGTGCTCGGGCAGGAAGGTGATCTCGCCCCGCACCAGGTCCTGGAAGACGATCGGGCGGTCGGGCATCCGGAACCGGAGCACCGGCCGGCGCCCGGCCGCGACGAAGTCGGCGACCTGGTGCGCGTCGAGGTCGCGGCAGTGGCCGTCGTACCCGCTGGTCTTGTTCTCGGCGCGAGCGGCCTCGCGGCGCTCGTCGACCTCCTCCTGCGAGCAGTAGCAGTCGTAGGCCTTGCCGGCCTCGTGCAGCGTGCGTGCCACCTCGGCGTACGTGTCGAACCGCTCGGACTGCAGGTAGGGGCCGTAGGGGCCGCCGACCTCCGGGCCCTCGTCCCAGTCGAGACCGAGCCAGCGCAGCGAGTCGATCACCGAGGCGTAGCCCTCGGGGGTGTTGCGGGCGAGGTCGGTGTCCTCGATGCGCAGCACCAGGGTGCCGCCGAAGTGACGGGCGAACGCCCAGTTGAACAGCGCGCTGCGGACGTTGCCGACGTGCAGCGAGCCCGTGGGCGACGGTGGGAACCGGACCCTGACCTTGTCCGGGGCGATGCCGCCGAGGACGTCGAGGGCTGCGTCAGTCACGAGTTACCACCTTGTTCGTCAGGGTTCCGATGCCGGAGATGGTGACGTCCACCTCGTCTCCGGGGGTCATGGGGCCGACACCGTCGGGGGTGCCGGTGAGGATGACGTCGCCGGGCAGCAGCGTCATCACGCTCGACACGTGCGCCACCAGCGTGGGCACGTCGAAGATCAGGTCCTGGGTCGTGCCGTCCTGCTTCAGGTCACCGTTGAGGTGCGTCTGCACGCGCAGGTCGCTCGGGTCGAGCTCGGTCTCGATCCAGGGGCCGAGGGGGCAGAACGAGTCGAACCCCTTGGCGCGGGTGAACTGCACGTCGCTCTTCTGCAGGTCGCGCGCGGTCACGTCGTTGCCGATCGTGTAGCCGTAGACCACGTCCTTGACCCGGTCCGGGGCGACGTCGCGGCAGATCCGGCCGATGACGACCGCGAGCTCGCCCTCGAAGTGCACGTTACTGCTCTGCCGGGGGTAGAAGATCGGGTCGCCGGGGCCGACCACGGTGGTGTTCGGCTTGAGGAACATCAGCGGCTCGGTGGGCACGTCGTTGCCCATCTCGGCGGCGTGCGCGGCGTAGTTGCGGCCGATGCCGACCACCTTGCTCCGCGGGATCACCGGCGCGAGGAGGCGCACGTCGGCGAGCTTGTGCTGCTCCTCGGTCGGGTGCATGCCGACGTACAGCGGGTCGCCGGCCAGGGCGACCACCATGCTGTCCTCCGCGGGGATGCCGAGCTCGTCGACCTCGCCCGTGACGATGCCGTACTGGGGGTCCTCACCGGTGGTGAATCTCGCGATGCGCACGGGTCGAGCCTACCTGCGCGCGGTCCCCCGGCCGCTTACTACCCTCGGGGGTGTGGAGAACGCGGTGACGACCCGGGACGCGGTCCTGGACGAGGCGACGTGGCGGGAGCGCCGCGCCGCCCACGAGGCACGGGTCGAGGCGTGGGTGCGGCCGCACCTCGAGCGCCGCGAGGCCCGGGTGCCGCACCCGGTCGAGGACTTCCTGTTCACCTACTACTCCCAGCGTCCCGCGGCGCTGCGCCGGTGGCACCCCGGGTACGGCGTCGTGCTCGAGGGCGGCTGGTCGACGTACGCCGGCCTCAAGGGGTACGTCGAGCGGCCCGGCGGCCACGCCACGGTGGCGCGGGAGCACGTCGCGGGACAGCGCCCGCTGCTCACCGCGCTGCACACGCTGCTCTCGGCCACCGCCTCCCGCCCGGCCCAGCTCGGCTGCTTCGGCCTGCACGAGTGGGCGATGGTCTACCGGCTCGACCAGTCCGACGTCCGGCACGCCTCGTGGCCGCTGCGGCTGGGTCCCCGCGGCACCGACGAGGTGGTCGAGGGGCACCGGGTGGCCTGCTCGCACTTCGACGCGTTCCGGTTCTTCACCGACGAGGCGCGGCCGCTGAACACGCTGCGGCCCGGCCGCGACGACCGGCCGGCGTTCGAGCAGCCGGGCTGCCTGCACGCCGGGATGGACCTCTACAAGCACGCCTACCGGCTCTCCCCCCTGGTCGACAGCGACCTGGTCGCGGACTGCTTCGACCTCGCCCGCGACATCCGGGTGCTCGACATGCGCGCCTCGCCGTACGACCTGTCCGACCTCGGGTACACCCCGGTCCGGATCGAGACCCCGGCGGGCAAGCAGGAGTACGTCGCCGCGCAGCGTGCCTTCGCCGAGCGCGGCGCTCCCCTGCGCGCCCGGCTCGTCGCCGATTGCGAGCGCCTCCTCGCCGTCTGCTGAGCGGCGGCTACCAGCAGGCGGGGCGCCGGTCGTGCCACGGCGCCGCGGCCTCGACCTGCGCACACAGCGACAGCAGCCGGTGCTCCTGGGCGGGACGGCCGGCGAGCATCACGCCGACCGGCAGGCCGTCCGGTGTCATGTGCAGCGGGAGCGACGCGGCCGGCATGCCGGTGAGGTTCCACGCCGAGGTGTAGGGCGTGAACCGCTTCTGGTTCTCGAAGTCGCGCAGCGGGTCGGCGTCGTCGCGGATCTCGCCGACCTTGAGCGGCGGCTGCGCGAGCGTCGGCGTGAGCACCGCGTCGTACGGCGCCAGCCGGGCCAACGCCTGCGCGGCGACCCGGCGCATCTCCCCCACGGCCAGGCCGAACTCCGGGCCGGACACGGCCCGCCCGCGTTCCTGCAGCCACCGGGTCAGCGGGCGCAGCAGGTGCTCGGTCCCGGCCGGCACCGGCGCCAGCGCGGTGAGCACCGACCAGCAGGTCTCGAAGGTGGTCACCGCCTCCGGCGCGATCGGCACGTCGATCTCCTCGACGTCGTGGCCGAGGCCGAGGAGCAGCCGGGTCGCGTCGTCGTAGGCGCGCAGGCACTCGGGGTCGAGGTCGGCGGCGGCGATCACCGGGGTGCTGAACCGGGCGACCCGGAGCGGCCCCGGCTCCCGGTCGCACCAGCCGAGGAACGTCTCCCCGTCGGGCAGCGGCGGCGCCCAGTACGGGTCGCCGACGGCCGGGCCGGCCATCACGTCGAGCATCGCGGCCGCGTCGCGCACCGTCCGCGCCAGCGGACCCGACGTGCCGAGGCCGACCGGGTCGCCGTACACGGGCCCGGCACTGATCCGCCCGCGGCTCGGCTTGAGGCCGAACAGCCCGCAGCAGCTCGCGGGGATCCGGATGGACCCGCCGCCGTCCGAGCCCTGGGCGGCCGGCACGAGACCGGCGGCGACCGCGGCCGCCGCGCCGCCGCTCGACCCGCCGGCCATCCGCTCGAGGTCGAACGGAGTACGGGCCGGCGGCGCCACGTCGGGCTCGGTGTAGCAGGGCGAGCCGAACTCCGGCGCGTTGGTCTTGCCGAGGCTGACCATGCCGGCGGCCTCGAGCCGGAGCACGACCTCGTCGGAGACGTCGGGGACGAACTCGGCGCTGGTCGCGGAGCCGAACGTGGTGCGTACCCCGGCGGTCTGGTTCAGGTCCTTGACCGCCGTGGGCACGCCGAACAGCACGGGCAGCGACTCCGGCCCGGCGGCGTCCGGGCCGCTCAGCCGCGACTCGGCCAGCCGGGCCTGGTGCAGGGCGAGCTCCCCGGTGACCGTGACGAACGCGCCGACGTCGTCACCGATCCGGTCGATCCGCGCGAGGTAGTGCTCGACCAGCTCGACCGGGGAGACCTCGTGGTTCCGGATCGCTGCGCCCTGCTCGAGCGCGGTCAGGTCATGGAGGGCGGCCATGCGGTGACGCTACCGGCCCTGGGTCAGGGACGGCGGGCGAGCGCGGTCGCCTTCTCGCCGTCGTGGGTCCACACGATCCGCAGCCTCGCGTCGACCCGCTTCACCTTCACGTTCAGCCGCGGGACGCAGCTGGTCTTTCCAGGATCGTGGGTGATGACCTCGGTGAACTTCGTCCATCCGGCATCGGTGTCGCGGTACTTCCACACCCCGGAGCAGTTCGCGTACACGATGCGACCGCGCAGCCTGCCGTCGTCGTTCCGCACGATCCGGAGCTTGGCCCGGTACGGGTCGAAGCCGGACTGCGAGACCTTCCCGACCCAGCGACCGGTGATCTTCGAGCCCTCCTGGGCCTCGGCGACGGTGGCCGGTGCGAGGAGCACGCCGCCGAGCAGCGTGGTGGCGAGAACGGCCGCTCGCAGGCGTCCGGGCGTACGGCGTGGTGTGGTGGTCATGCGGCTTCCCCCTGGAATGTGCGGAATGCGGGAACTCTCCCGCTGCGGCAGCGTAGGGCAAGAAGGCACCGCTGACCAGAGCCGACATTCGGGCCAGGTCGCGCGGTGGGTGAGACCCTAGGCCCGGACCGGTCACGAGGAGTCGGAGGAGCCGCACGATGAGGATGTACCTGTCGTCGTTCCGCATGGGCGACCGGCCCGAGCACCTCGTGGCGATGCTGCCGGAACGGGCCCGGGTGGCCGTTGTCGCCAACGCGATGGACCACCAGCCTGCCGACGAGCGCGCGGCCGGCGTCATGCGTGAGATCGAGGCGCTCACCGCGCTCGGGCTCGAGCCCCACGAGCTCGACCTCCGGGCGTACACCGGCCCCGGTCCGGACACCGAGCGGCTGCGCACGGACCTCGCTGCGTGCGACGGCGCGTGGGTGCGCGGCGGGAACGTGTTCATGCTCCGGCACGCGCTGGCCGCGAGCGGCGCGGACGCCGTGCTCACCGAGCTCGTGCGCGCGGCCCGGCTCGTCTACGCGGGCTACAGCGCCGGTCCGTGCGTGCTCGCGCCGAGCCTGCGCGGCCTGGAGCACTGCGACGACCCGGACGTGGTGCAGCGGACGGCGGGCGTGCCGGCGACGTACGACGGACTGGGGCTGCTCGACGTCGCGTTCGTGCCTCACGTCGACTCGCCGGGTCACCCGGAGAGCGAGCTGCTCGGCGAGGTCGCCGCTCGCGCTACGCGGCGGACGGGACGCCGCACCGCGCGCTGCGCGACGGCCAGGCGCTCGTGGTCCGCGACGGCACGGTCACGCTGGTCGGCTGACCCCGCCTACGGCAGCTTCTCCTCGTGCCGGCGCAGGCCGAAGGTCACCGCGTCGACGAGCGCGCCCCACGACGCCTCGATCACGTTGTGCCCGACGCCGACGGTGACCCAGGACCGCTCGCCGTCGGTGGTCTCGATGAGAACGCGGGTGACCGCGTCGGTGCCGTGTCCCTGGTCGAGGATGCGCACCTTGTAGTCGATGAGCTCGAACTTCGCGACCTCGGGGAACGCCTGCCCGATCGCCTCGCGCAGCGCATGGTCCATCGCGTTGACCGGCCCGTTCCCCTCCCCGGTGGTGATGATCCGGGCGCCGCCGGCGTGCAGCTTGATGGTGGCCTCCGAGACCGCCTCCTCCCCCGGCCTGGAGTCGGTGATCACCCGCCACGACTCGATGTCGAAGTACGACGGACGGCGCCCCTCGACCTCCTCGACCAGCATCAGCTCGAAGGAGGCGTCCGCGGCCTCGAACGTGTAGCCGCGGGACTCGAGGTCCTTGACCCGGTTGGTGATCCGGGTGACGAGGTCCTTGTCCACGCCGAGGTCGAAGCCGAGCTCGCGGCCCTTGAGCTCGATGCTGGCGCGGCCGGCCATGTCGGAGACGAGCAGGCGCATGTCGTTGCCGACGAGCACCGGGTCCATGTGCTGGTAGAGGTTCGGGTCGACCTTGATCGCACTGGCGTGCAGGCCCGCCTTGTGCGCGAACGCGCTGACCCCGACGTACGGCTGGCGCGAGGCCGGCGGGAAGTTCGTGACCTCCGCGACCGCGTGCGCGATCCGGGTGGCCTCGCGCAGCCGGCCCGCGGGCAGAACCGCCCGGTCCAGCTTGAGCTCGAGGTTGGCCACGACCGAGACCAGGTCGGCGTTGCCGGTGCGCTCGCCGTAGCCGTTGAGCGTGCCCTGGACGTGGGTGGCGCCGGCCTCCACGGCGGCGAGGGTGTTCGCGACCGCGCAGCCGGTGTCGTTGTGGCAGTGGATGCCGACCCGGACCCCGGTGCTCTCCAGGACGTCGTGCACCACCTCGGCGACCCAGGGCGGGAGCATGCCGCCGTTGGTGTCGCACAGCGCGATCACCTCGGCGCCGGCGCCGTACGCCGTGCGGAGCACCTCGAGCGCGTAGTCGCGGTTGTCGCGGTAGCCGTCGAAGAAGTGCTCGGCGTCGAGGAAGACCCGCTGCCCCTCCGCGCGGAGGTGGGTGACGGTGTCGCGCACCATCGCGAGGTTCTCCTCGAGCGTCGTGCGCAGCGCGAGCTCGACGTGCCGGTCGTGCGACTTCGCGACCAGCGTGACCACGCCGGCGCCGCTGTCGCGCAGGGCGGCGACCAGCGGGTCGTCGGCGGCCTTGACCCCGGCGCGGCGGGTGGCGCCGAACGCGGCGAGCTCGGCGGTGCCGAGGGTGAGCTCGCTGCGGGCGCGGCGGAAGAACTCGGTGTCCTTGGGGTTGGCGCCCGGCCACCCGCCCTCGATGTAGCCGACCCCGAGCCCGTCGAGCTGGCGGGCGATGTTCAGCTTGTCGGCGACCGAGAGGTTCAGGCCCTCCTGCTGGGCACCGTCGCGCAGCGTCGTGTCGTAGACGTGGAAGTCGCTGGTCGTCACTGCTTCATCCTCGGGTCGTGGTGGTCGGCGCCGCCGTCAGGAAACAAAAAGACCTCCCGTGGGGACGAGAGGTCAGCGCGCCGGGTGTCCTGGCGCGCTAGCTGATAATGGTGACGCATCGCTGCACGACCCCGAGTCTGCCAGAGACGTCCACACCTCGGAACCGCGTCTCGGGATCCGGGCGCGTCCGGACCGGCTGGTCCGGACCGCCGCCGAGGAGGGGTCAGAGGAAGCTGCGCAGGTCGCCGAGCAGGGTGCCCGCACGCCAGGGCGGGCCCGGCTGCGGGTCCCACGCCGTCCCGGTGGTCACCAGCGTGTAGCCGGTGAGCGCCACCAGGGCGCCGACCGCGAGGATGCCGAGCCAGCCAAGCCACGGCCGGGCGGTGGTGCGCACGACCAGCTTCCGCACCGGCACGCGCAGCCGCTTGGAGCCCGGGCCCCACCACAGCGAGAACGCGAGCACGGCGCCCATGGTCAGCAGGCCGGAACGCATCGGCAGCCGGAAGAGCATGAAGCCCACCCCGACCATGAACGCGAGCGCCGACGACCAGAGCAGCAGCATCAGGGTGCCGCCGGTCGCCACGACGAGGTACCACGGCGCGGTCAGGACGGCGAGCGGCCCGTCGTACCACGTGGTGCCGCCGCGTCGCCACCGCCGGTCGCGGGTCGACTCCGACACCCAGGACAGCGTGCGCACCGCGAGCGCGCCCACGCCGAGCAGGACGACGGACACGTACGGCGCCGCCGCGAACAGCACCGCGACCAGCGCGAACAGGCCGAGCAGCAGGGTGCCCCGCTGGAACCGGGCCAGGCCACCCGGCGGTGGGCGCCACGGCTCCGGCGGCGCCTTCACCGGGACCTGCTGGGCCGGGTGCTGCATCGGCGGCCGGGGCTGGACCTGGGTCTGCGGCGGGGCCGGGGTCATGTACGGCGCCCGCGCCGGCTGGAGCACCGACGGCCCGGGGTGCGCGGTGGCCGGCGCCGGGGCGGCCGTGGTGTACGGCGTGGTCGGGTCCGCTCCCGCGGCCGTGGTGAGCGGCGTCGTGGGGTCGATGCCCGAGGTCGCGGTGAGCGGCGTCGTGGGGTCGATGCCCGAGGTCGCGGTGAGCGGCGTCGTGGGGTCGATGCCCGAGGTCGCGGTGAGCGGCGTCGTGGGGTCGATGCCCGAGGTCGGGCGCACGCCCACGGTCGGGGCGTCGTCGCCGAGCACCTCGGTGCCGTCCTCGTCCGGAGGCGAGGCGAGGGCGAACGGCATGGTCGGCTCGTCGACAGGCCCGCCGACGGGTCCCGCGGCGGCCGGGGCCGGCGGTCGCCCGCGCAGCGAGGAGAGCACGGCGGCCAGCTCGGGGCGGTCGGCGGCCTCGGGGGCCAGGCACCGCTCGACGTGCGGGAGCAGGTCCGCGGGCACGCCGGTGAGGTCGTGCTCCCCGCGCCGGACCCGGTCCATGATCGCCATCGCGGGGCCGCGGCCGAACGGCGGCCGCCCGGTCGCGGCGAACACCACGGTGGCGGCCCACGAGTGCGCGTCGGAGGCGGCGGTCGCGTCGTCGCCGTAGAGGATCTCGGGGGCGAGGTAGCCCGGGGTGCCGAGCAGCCAGCCGGTCGCGGTGAGCCGGGGGTCCTCGGCGAGGCGGGCCAGGCCGAAGTCGATCAGGACCGGCGAGCGGCCCTCGAGCAGGATGTTGGACGGCTTGATGTCCCGGTGCAGCACGCCGACGGAGTGGACCGCGATCACCGCCTCCGCGAGGCCGGCGGCGAACCAGCGGAGATCGCCGCCCTCGACCGGGCCCTCCTGCCGGATGTGCTCGTGCAGGGAGAGGCCGGGCACGTAGCGGGTGGCCACGAACGGCGTCTCGCCCCACGGGTCCGCGTCGACGATCTCGGCGACGCGCGGGCTGCGCACGCGCCGGAGGGAGGCGACCTCGCGGGCGAGCCGCTCGCGGGCCTCGTCGTCGCCGACGATGTGCGGGCGCAGGACCTTGAGGGCGACCCGGTCGCCGTCGGGGGCCTGCGCGAGGTGCACGACCCCCATGCCGCCCTCGCCGATCTTGGTCAGCAGCCGGTAGTCGCCGACCATGAGCCCCGGCTGGGGCGCGGCAGGCTGCTGGCTCGTCGTACTCACCGCACTACCGTAACCGAGCACCCCGGGCGTCCCGGGCCTGCCGTGGCGCGTCGCACGCACCCGGTCCGGACCGCTCCGACCCGGTTCGTGGCGCTCAGACGACCCGGTGCATCCAGCCGAAGGTGTCCTCCGCGCGGCCGTACTGGATGTCGACGAGGGCCTGCCGGATCTGCTGGGTCATCGGCCCGGTCTCCTCGCCGCGGCCGACCTCCCCACCGTTCCAGCGCAGGGTGCCCACCGGGGTGACCACGGCGGCGGTGCCGCAGGCGAACACCTCGGTGATCCGGCCGGAGGCGACGCCGTCGCGCCACTCGTCGATGGAGATCCGGCGCTCCTCGACCTTCGCGCCGAGCCGGCGGCAGAGCTCGAGGATCGAGGAGCGGGTGATGCCCTCGAGGATCGTGCCGGAGAGCTCGGGGGTGACGACGGTCCCGTCGTCGTGGACGAAGTAGAGGTTCATCCCGCCGAGCTCCTCGACCCACTTCCGGTCCACGGTGTCGAGGAAGGCGACCTGGTCGCAGCCGTGCTCGAGCGCCTCCTGCTGCGCGAGGAGCGAGCTGGCGTAGTTGCCGCCGGTCTTGGCCGCCCCCGTGCCCCCGACACCGGCGCGCGAGTAGTGCTCGCTGAGCCAGATCGACACCGGCTTCAGGCCCTTGGCGAAGTACGCGCCGGCGGGCGAGGCGATCACCATGAAGGTGACGTGCTTGGCCGGGCGCACCCCGAGGAACTTCTCGGAGGCGAACATGAACGGCCGCAGGTAGAGGCTCTTCTCCCCCGCCGCGTCGGGGACCCACTGCTCGTCCTCACGGACCAGCGCGTCGACCGCGGCCACGAAGTCGTGCACCGGCAGCTCGGGCAGCGCCAGCCGCCGCGCGGAGCGGATCATCCGCTGTGCGTTCTGCTCCGGGCGGAAGGTCCACACCGACCCGTCGTCGTGGCGATAGGCCTTCATCCCCTCGAAGATCTCCTGCGCGTAGTGCAGCACCGCGGTCGCCGGGTCCATCGAGATCGGGCCGTACTCCGTGACCCGGGCGTCGTGCCAGCCCTTGTCGGGGGTCCACTCGGCCACGTACATGTGGTCGGTGAAGTGCACGCCGAAGCCGGGGCTGGCGAGGATCTCGGCGAGCCGGTCGGGACTCACGGGGTGGGACGTCGGCTCGACGGTGATCTGCAGGGGGCTCTGCTGGGGGCTCTGCTGGGGCGCGCTTTCCATGGGGTGCACGGTACCGAACCTTTCGCGGGCGAGTGAGGGCTGAGGGCAGGCTCAGCCGGCTACTCGCGCCGCGATGGCGTCGCCGATCTCCGACGTACGCCGCGGGGCGCTGCCGCGCGCGGCGAGGTCCGCGACCACAGCGTCCTCGACCGTCCGGGCCGCGTCGTCGAGTCCGAGGTGCTCCAGCAGCAGCGCGACGGACAGGATCGCCGCCGTCGGGTCGGCCTTCTGCTGCCCGGCGATGTCGGGGGCCGAGCCGTGCACGGGCTCGAACATGCTCGGCGCCGTGCGGTCGGGGTTGACGTTCCCGCTCGCGGCGAGGCCGATGCCCCCGGTGATCGCGGCGGCGAGGTCGGTGAGGATGTCGCCGAACAGGTTGTCGGTGACGATCACGTCGAACCGGCCCGGGTCGGTGGTCAGGAAGATGGTGGCGGCGTCCACGTGCAGGTAGTCGACGGTGACGTCGGGGAACTCCCGGCCGACCTCGGTGACGAGCCGCGACCAGACCGCGCCGGCGTGGACGAGCACGTTGGTCTTGTGCACCAGGGTCAGCTTCTTGCGGGGACGCTTGGCGGCCCGGGCGAACGCGTCGCGGACCACGCGCTCCACCCCGAAGGCGGTGTTCACGCTGACCTCGGTGGCGATCTCGGCGGGGGTGCCGACGCGCAGCGCGCCGCCGTTGCCGACGTACGGACCCTCCGTCCCCTCGCGGACGACCACGAAGTCGACGTCGCCGGGGTCGGCGAGCGGCGACGTCGCACCGGGGAAGATCCGCGAGGGACGCAGGTTCACGTAGTGGTCGAGCTCGAAACGGAGACGCAGCAGGAGCCCGCGCTCGAGGATTCCCGGCGGCAGGTTCGGGTCACCCGGCCTGCCGCCGACCGCGCCCAGCAGGATGGCGTCGTGCCGGCGGATCTCGGCGAGCACCGAGTCGGGCAGCACCTCGCCGGTGGCGAGGTAGCGCTCGGCGCCGAGGTCGTAGCGGGTGGGCTCGAACTTCACGTCGGCCGGGGCCGCCTGCTCGAGGACCTTGAGCGCCTCGGCGGTGACCTCGGGACCGATGCCGTCGCCGGGGATCACGGCGAGCTTCAGGGACTGCGTCATGGGAGGCGACTCTAGTTGTCGTCGGGGCGCTGCCCCCCGTTGTCCCGCAGGTCGAGAGACGCCTGCAGGGCGGCCTCGTTCTCCGTGCTGTAGAGGTCGTGCCGGGCCGGGCCCCACTCGGGGTACATGTCGTACATGGCTTTGCTCCATCGAGGATCGGTGCGTCGCGACGGGCGACGCGGGTGTCTTTGTCGGGGGTGCTGCAGCAGATCGCACGGGGTTCCCGTGCCGGTGATCCTGAGGTGGATGCTCCGCTGCGAGCCGATGAGACGCGATCCTCGAGCGCGGGTCGCGCGACGCGAGGGGCTCTCTGACGAGAGTGCAGGTGATGCAGTACTTCGTACTACTCGCTGCGGAGGTTCTTCGTAGGGCCAGACATGCCGAACTCCGCGGCGAGGTGGCCTTACTTAAGAGGCCCCGCCACGGCGGCTGATAAGTACGAAGAAGCTCCGCATGATGCAAGCAAGAGTAACGGGAGACCGTCGGCGCTGTCCGGACGTTGTCCCACCCGTCCCACATCCTGGGACAGGAATCCAATCACTGGACGTTACCGACTGGTTTGAGAGACTGCTCGCATGAGCGCCCCTCCCGAGCTTCCCCCCGTCGTGTCCCGGGCGTTCGACGTCTCGCGCAAGAGCGGCTACGTCTCCTTCTGCCGCAACGAGACCGGCCGCCTGCTCGCCGCCCTCGCCGCGACCCGCACCGGGACGCTCGCGGAGTTCGGCACCGGCTGCGGCGTCGGCACGGCCTGGCTGCGCAGCGGCGTACGCGGCGACGCCACCATCCTCACCGCCGAGCTCGACCCCAAGCTGGCCAAGGCCGCCTCCGGGATCTTCGCCGACGACGACCAGGTCGAGGTGGTCTCCGCCGACTGGTCGACGCTGCTCGACCGGGGGCCGTTCTCCCTGCTCTTCCTCGACGCGCGGGAGCCGAAGACCAGCGGCGCCGACGCGATCGTCGACCTCGTCGAGCCCGGCGGCATCGTGGTGCTCGACGACTTCACGCCGTGCTCGTCCTGGCCGCCGATCTACGAGGGTCGCGTCGACGTGCTCCGGGAGCAGTGGCTGACCGACGAGCGGTTCACCACCGTCGAGGTGATGGTGGCCTCCGACGCCTCCGTGCTCATCGCCACCAAGCGCTGACCACCGGGCGCCACTCCGACGCGCACTCGCCGGGCCGAGCCGGGCCCGCCGGGCGTGGCCCGGGCCGTACGGCGCCGTTACTGCACGTCCGAGCGGTCGGCCGGCTCGAGGTCGACGATGAACCGCGGCAGCAGCAGCTGCACCAGCGGGCCGATCGCGAGCGCGTAGAGCACGGTCCCGGCACCGACCACGCCGCCGAGCAGCCACCCGACGGCGACCACGCTCACCTCGATCGACGTCCGCACCAGCCGCACGGACAGGCCGGTCCGGCGCACCAGCCCGGTCATCAGCCCGTCCCGCGGGCCGGGTCCGAACTGCGACCCGATGTAGAGCGCGGTGGCCAGCCCGTTCAGCGCCACTCCCCCGAGCAGCAGGCCCAGCCGTCCCGCGAACGCCTCCGGGGAGACGAGCACGGCCAGGGCGGCGTCGGTGGCCAGCCCGATCAGGACCGCGTTGGCGACGGTGCCGAGGCCGGGCATCTGCCGCAGCGGGATCCAGAGCAGGAGCACGGCGACGCCGGTCACGATCACCACGCCGCCGAAGCTCAGCGGGATCCCCGACGCCACCCCGTAGTGGAAGACGTCCCACGGGTCGAGGCCGAGGCCGCCGCGCACCATCATCGCCATCGAGACGCCGTAGAGCACGAGCCCGACCGCGAGCTGGGTCAGACGGCGGGTCAGCCGGCCGGCCCGGAGCTGGGCGAGCGGGGACAGCACGGCGAGCTGCGGCGCCGTACGCGGGATGCTGGTGATCGTGGTCGTGGTCATGCGCTCGATTCTTCGCGAGATTGGCCTGTTCATGAATAGCCAATTCTGCGAGAGTGGTCTGCATGGAACGCTCGATCTCCGCGGCGCGGGTGGCCACCCTGCTCGGCCCCGCGCTCGACCGCAGCCCGGCGTACGTCGGTCTCGCCGACGGCCTGCGGATGCTGATCTCCGACGGCCGGATCACGGTCGGCACCCGCCTGCCCAGCGAGCGCGAGCTCACCACCCGCCTCGGCGTCAGCCGCACCACGGTGACCCGCGCCTACGGTCGCCTCCGCGAGCGCGGCTACCTCGTCTCCCGCCAGGGCTCCGGCAGCCTCGCCCAGCTCCCCACGGCACGCGGCGGCCGGCAGGACCACCTGCTCAGCCCCGGCGACTTCCCCGAGGAGAGCATCGACCTCACCTGCGCCGCCTCCCCCGCTCCTCCGGGCGTGGCCGCCGCCTACGAGCGCGCCGTCGAGCAGCTCCCGTCGTTCCTGACCGGCACCGGGTACTACCCCTCCGGGCTGCCCGCCCTCCGGGAGGCGGTCGCCCGGCGGTACGACGAGCGCGGCCTGCCGACCTCCCCGGAGCAGATCGTGGTGACCTCGGGCGCCCTCTCCGCGATCGCGGTCGCCACCCGGGCGCTCGTCGGGGTGGGGGACCGGGTGCTCGTGGAGAGCCCGACCTACCCGAACGCGATCGCCACCCTGCGCCGCTCCGGCGCCCGCATCGCCGGGGTGGGGGTCGAGCCGACCGGCTGGGACGTCGACGGCATCCGGGCCGCGGTGCGCCAGGTCTCGCCGCGGCTGGCGTACCTGATCCCGGACTTCCACAACCCGACCGGGGCCCTGATGGACGACGAGCAGCGGGCCCGCGTCGCGCACGCCCTGGACCGTGGCCGATCGGTGGCGGTGGTCGACGAGACGCTGGCCGAGATGGCCGTCGACGACGTGACCATGCCGGCACCGTTCGGTGCGCACGCCTCGGACGCGGTGAGCGTCGGCAGCGCGAGCAAGGCGTACTGGGGCGGGCTGCGGATCGGCTGGCTGCGGGCCCCCGCCGACCGGGTCGGTGCCCTGGTCTCGGCCCGGCTCAGCCTGGACCTCGGCGCCCCGCTGCTCGAGCAGCTCGCGCTGACCGCGCTCCTGGAGCGGCACCAGGAGGTGACCGCGGCGCGGCGCGAGCAGGTGCGCACCTCCCGGGCAGCTCTGGTCGCGGCGCTGGCCGACCGGCTCCCCGACTGGCGGTTCACGCCGCCGCACGGCGGGCTGGCGCTGTGGTGCGAGCTGCCGGCGCCGCTCTCCTCCGCGCTCACCGCGGCCGCCGAGCGGCAGCACGTGCTGCTGGCGTCGGGGGCCAGCTTCGCCCCGGAGGGCGGGCTGGAGCGCTACCTCCGGCTGCCCTACACCCGCTCCCCCGAGGACCTGACCGAGGCGGTGGCCCGGCTCGCGGTGGCGTGGCAGGACGCGCAGCGCCACCGGACGACCCCCGGCCGCCGGGACCCGCTCGTCGCCTGACCACTCCCGCCGCAGGACTCCCCGGGACGCACGAACCCCGCCGGGTCCGCGACGCTGCGCGGTCCGGCGGGGTACGTGGTCAGTCCGCCTGGGGCTACTCGGTGAGGTCGACCGCGCGCACGGACTCGGCGTCCATGGCGGTCTTGATCTCCTCGAGGACGTCGGGCGCGATGGCCGAGTCCACGGACAGCGCGACGAGCGCGTGGCCGCCCTTGGTGTCGCGGGCGACCTGCATGCCGGCGATGTTCACGTCGGCCTGGCCGAGGATCTGGCCGACCGTGCCGACCATGCCGGGCCGGTCGCTGTAGCGGAAGAACGCGAGGTGCTCGGTGGGCTCGATGTCGAGCTCGTAGCCGTTGACCTCGACGAGGCGCTCACGCTGAGCGATGCCGACCAGGGTGCCGGAGACCGAGACCTGCGTGCCGTCAGACAGCGTGCCGCGCAGCGTGATCAGGTTGCGGTGGTCGGGGCTCTCCGCATCGGTGACCAGGCGTACGGCGACACCCCGCTCGGCCGCGAGCAGCGGCGCGTTGACGTAGGAGACCTGCTCCTCCACCACGTCGCCGAAGACGCCCTTGAGCGCCGCGAGCTCGAGCACCTTGACGTCGTACTGGGTGATCTCGCCGCGGACCTCCACGTCGAGCTGCTGGGCGATCTCGCCGGCGAGCGCGGTGAAGATCCGGCCGAGCTTCTCGGTGAGCGGGAGGCCGGGACGCACGTCCTCGGCGATCACGCCGCCCTGGACGTTGACCGCGTCGGGGACGAGCTCGCCCCCGAGGGCGAGGCGCACGGACTTCGCGACCGCGACACCGGCCTTCTCCTGCGCCTCGTCGGTGGAGGCACCGAGGTGCGGGGTGGCCACGACGTTCTCGAACTCGAACAGCGGGCTGTCGGTGCACGGCTCGGAGGCGAACACGTCGAGGCCGGCGGCGGCGACGCGTCCCTCCTTGACGGCGTTGTAGAGGGCCTGCTCGTCGACGATGCCACCGCGGGCGGCGTTGACCAGGACCAGGTTCGGCTTGACCTTCGCGAGCTGCTCCTCGCCGATGAGGCCGAGGGTCTCGGGGGTCTTCGGCAGGTGCACCGACATGAAGTCGGCCTGCTCGAGGAGCTCGTCGAGGGAGACCAGCCGCACGCCCATCTGGGCGGCCCGGCCGGCCTGCACGTACGGGTCGTAGGCGACGACCTTCATCCCGAAGGCGCTGAGCCGCTGCGCGACGAGCACGCCGATCCGGCCGAGGCCGACGATCCCGACGGTCTTCTCGTAGAGCTCGATGCCGGTGTACTTGCTGCGCTTCCACTCGCCGTTCTTCAGCGCGGCGTTGGCCGGCGCGACGTGGCGCGCGGCGGCCAGCATCAGCGCGACGGCGAGCTCGGCGGCGGAGACGATGTTCGAGGTCGGCGCGTTGACGACCATCACGCCGCTCTGGGTGGCGGCCTTGACGTCGACGTTGTCGAGCCCGACGCCGGCGCGGGCGATCACCTTCAGGCGACTCGCGGCGGCGAGCGCCTCGGCGTCCACCTTGGTCGCGCTGCGGACGAGGATCGCGTCGACGTCGGCGATGGCGGGCAGCAGCTCGGCGCGGTCGGCGCCGTTGCAGGTGCGGATCTCGAAGTCGGGTCCCAGCGCCTCGACGGTGGCGGGGCTGAGCTCTTCGGCGATGAGTACGACGGGCTTGCTCACGAGTTGTCCTCTGCGGTTGGTCGGCTTGTCCTGGCTTGGCTCTCGTCTCGCGAGAGCGGCCGTGCACGACGCTGTGCCCGAGGGCCGACTCTACCCGATCGACCCCAGCCGTCTCACATCCCCGACACGCCCCGTCGGGACTCCCGCGCGGCCTCGGCGACGAGGTCCGCGAGCAGAGGACGGTGGAAGCCCGGAGGCTCCCTCGACGGGTCGCCCAGACGCCGGACGACGTGGCAGGACGCCCCCCACGACGCGGTGTCGTGGGGGCGTCCGTCGCACCGGGCGTACGGCGTCGTGCGGCGTCGTTCGCGGCCGGGGGTCAGCGCGTGGCGGTGCCCTCGGTGTAGTCGGCGTCGTGCGACTTGACCCAGCTCATCAGCTTGCGCAGCTCACGGCCGGTGGTCTCGATCGGGTGCTGCTCGCCCTTGGCCCGCAGCGCCTTGAACTCCGGCGCGCCGGCGTCCTGGTCGTCGATGAAGCGCTGGGCGAAGGCGCCGTTCTGGATGTCGCCGAGGACGTCCTTCATCCGCTCCTTGACCGAGTCGTCGATGACCCGCGGGCCGGAGACGTAGTCGCCGTACTCCGCGGTGTCGGAGACCGACCAGCGCTGCTTGGCGATGCCGCCCTCGTACATGAGGTCGACGATCAGCTTCAGCTCGTGCAGGCACTCGAAGTAGGCGACCTCGGGCTGGTAGCCGGCCTCGGTGAGCACCTCGAAGCCCTTCATCACCAACTCGGAGACGCCACCGCACAGGACGGCCTGCTCGCCGAACAGGTCGGTCTCGGTCTCCTCGGTGAAGGTGGTCTTGATGCCGCCGGCACGCAGGCCGCCGATCGCCTTCGCGTAGGAGAGCGCGAGGTCCCAGGCCTTGCCGGTCGCGTCCTTCTCGACCGCGACGAGCACCGGGACACCGCGGCCCTCGGCGTACTCGCGGCGCACCAGGTGGCCGGGGCCCTTCGGCGCGACCATGGCCACGTCGACGCCCTCGGGCGCCTCGATGTACCCGAAGCGGATGTTGAAGCCGTGGCTGAAGAACAGCGCGTCGCCCTCGACGAGGTTGGGCTCGACGGCCTCCTTGTAGAGGTTCCGCTGCACGTGGTCGGGCGCGAGGATCATGATCAGGTCCGCCTCCTCGCACGCCTCGTACGGGGTGAGGACGCGCAGGCCCTCGGCCTCCGCCTTGGCCCGGCTGCTCGAGCCCTCGGGCAGGCCGACTCGCACGTCCACGCCGGAGTCGCGCAGGGACAGCGCGTGCGCGTGGCCCTGGCTGCCGTAACCGAGCACGGCCACGTTGCGGCCCTGGATCACGGACAGGTCGGCGTCATCGTCGTAGAACATCTCAGCCACTGTGAGGCTCTCCTTCTCTTTCATCTTCATACGGAGGTCTGGGGTGTACGGCGGCCCGCTGATCGCGCGAACCGGGGGTCAGGGGCGCCCGGCCCGCACGGCGAGGTCAGCCCGCCGCGGGCGGAACGGGGACCGGCACCGGACGGAGCGTCCGGTCGGTGATGGAGCGTCCGCCGCGCCCGATCGCCACCATGCCGGACTGGACGAGCTCGCGGACCCCGAAGGGCTCGAGCACCTTGAGGAAGGCGTCGAGCTTCTCGGCGTTGCCCGTGACCTCGATGGTGACCGCGTCGGTGGCCACGTCGACCACCTTCGCGCGGAACAGCTGCACGGTCTCGAGGACCTGGCCGCGGGTCTCCACGTCGGCGCGGACCTTGACCAGCAGCAGCTCACGGGTGACCGAGGCGGGGTAGTCGAGCTCGACGATCTTGATCACCTCGACCAGCTTGTTCAGCTGCTTGGTGACCTGCTCGAGCGGGGAGTCCTCGACGTTGACCACGATCGTCATCCGCGAGACCTCGGGGTGCTCGGTCGGCCCGACCGCGAGCGAGTCGATGTTGAAGCCGCGGCGGCTGAACAGGCCCGCGATCCGGGCCAGCACGCCGGGCTTGTTCTCGACCAGGACGGACAGGGTGTGCTTGCTCATCGGCTCAGGCCCCTCACAGGTCGTCTTCGTCGAACTCGGGCGCCATGTCCCGGGCGAACTTGATGTCGTCGTTGCTGGTGCCGGCGGCGACCATCGGCCACACCATCGCGTCGCGGTGCACCCGGAAGTCGACGACCACCGGCACGTCGTCGATCTCCATCGCCTTGTGGATGGTCGCGTCGACGTCCTCCGGCGAGTCGCAGGCCAGTCCGACGCAGCCGTAGGCCTCGGCGAGCTTGACGAAGTCGGGGATCCGGCGCTGCTCCACCCGCTGCAGGTCGGTGTTGCTGTACCGCTCGTTGTAGAACAGCGTCTGCCACTGGCGGACCATGCCGAGCGACTCGTTGTTGATCACCGCGACCTTGATCGGGATGCCCTCGATCGCGCAGGTGGCGAGCTCCTGGTTGGTCATCTGGAAGCAGCCGTCGCCGTCGATCGACCACACGGTCGCGTCGGGGCGGCCCACCTTGGCGCCCATCGCGGCCGGCACCGAGAAGCCCATGGTGCCGAGGCCACCGGAGTTGATCCAGGTGTTCGGGTTCTCGTAGCTGACGTAGTGCGTGGCCCACATCTGGTGCTGGCCGACCCCGGAGACGTAGATCGCCTCGGGTCCCGCGATCTTGCCGAGCCGCTCGATCACGTACTGCGGGGACAGCGAGCCGTCCGCGGGCTGGTCGTAGCCGAGCGGGTACTTCGTCTTCACGCCCGCCAGGAACTCCACCCATGCCTCGTAGTCGCCCTGGTGGCCCGCGTCGGCCTCGGCCTGCAGCGCGACGACGAGGTCGGCGATCACCTCGCGGGCGTCGCCCACGATCGGGACGTCCGTGTGCCGGTTCTTGCCGATCTCCGCGGGGTCGATGTCGGCGTGGATCACCTTGGCGTTCGGCGCGAACGAGTCGAGGTTGCCGGTCACCCGGTCGTCGAAGCGCGCGCCGAGGCTGATGATCAGGTCGCTGCGCTGGAGGCCGGCGACCGCGGCGACGGTGCCGTGCATGCCGGGCATGCCGAGGTGCTGCGGGTGGCTGTCGGGGAACGCGCCGCGCGCCATCAGCGTGGTGACCACCGGCATCCCGGTCATCTCGGCGAGCACGCGCAGCTCCTTGGACGCCTGCGCGCGGATCACGCCGCCGCCGACGTACAGCACCGGGCGGCGGGCCTCGAGGATCAGCTTGGCGGCCTCGCGCACCTGCTTGGCGTGCGGCCGGGTCACCGGCCGGTAGCCGGGCAGGTTCAGCTCGGTGGGCCAGGTGAAGGTGGTCTGCGCCTGGAGGGCGTCCTTGGACACGTCGACGAGCACCGGTCCGGGCCGGCCGGTGGAGGCGATGTAGAACGCCTCGGCGATGGTGCGCGGGATGTCCGCCGGGTCGGTGACGAGGAAGTTGTGCTTGGTGATCGGCATCGTGATGCCGCGGATGTCGGCCTCCTGGAAGGCGTCCGTGCCGATCGCGTTGCTGGAGACCTGCCCGGTGACCGCGACGAGCGGGACGGAGTCCATGTACGCGTCGGCGATCGGGGTGACCAGGTTCGTCGCCCCGGGGCCGCTGGTGGCCATGCACACGCCCACCTTGCCGGTGGCCGCGGCGTACCCCTGGGCCGCGTGCCCCGCGCCCTGCTCGTGGCGGACCAGGATGTGGCGGAGCTTGACCGAGTCGAACAGGGGGTCGTACGCGGGGAGGATCGCGCCGCCGGGGATGCCGAACACGTTCTCGGCTCCCGCGCACTCCAGTGCCCTGACGAGGCTCTGCGCGCCGGTGACCTGCTCGCTCATGTGTGCCTTCCCTCTGGTCCGTTCACGACCCACCCCGTTCCAACAAAAAACCCCTCGGCCCGGTGGGCAGACGAGGGGTGACGCGTGTGCTTCGGCGGTGGCCGTCAGCGGACGCGTCGCGTGCGTACAAGAATCTCAAAACGCATGGGTCAACCTTCGCCGCCGGTGCAACCCCTCGTCAATCGAGTGTGACACGTGTCTCGCTATTCGGAACGTCCGTCCCACATCGTGACCACCGGCCCGGCGAAGGCCGTCCCTGGCGCGGCGGGCCTGCTCAGCCCGACGTGGTCAACGCGTGCATCAGGCCCAGCTGCTCGATCATCTCCATCTGGTCGAAGTAGAAGTCGTGCTTGGTGATCAGCCCGCTCTCGACCGTGGCCACGTCCATGCTCCGCATCCGCAGCTTCTTGCCGGTGGCCGGCAGCCTGCGGCCGTCGGGCAGGGCAAGCGGACCGGTGTTGGTGCCGACGACGTAGCCCTCGTCGATCGCGTACTTCCCGTCCTCCATCCCACGGCTCAGCTCGTACGACATGTCCGGGAACGCGTCGGCGAGCTCCCGCATGTAGTCCTTGAGCTGCTCGATGCCGTGCAGGGTTCCCTGGTCCGGCGTCGTGGCGACGACGTCGGGTGCGTAGCAGGCCGCGACCGCCGCGTCGTCCTTGGCCATGATGGCCGCGGTGGCCCGGTCCATCAGCTCACGTGCCTCTCCCATTGGTCGACCTCCCGAAACAGGTAGTGGTGTGTGGCCGGGCCCCCCGGGCGCGGTGACACCGCCCGGCTCGTCCTCCCATCGAACGCCCGCCGGTGCGCCGGGCGCCATAGCGCAGACGGGCTCGTCCGGGTCCCGGGTCAGGGCCGGTCGAAGTCGAAGGCGGGGAGTCCGTCGATGCTCGTCACGTTCTTCGTGCGTCGGTAGGCCGCGCGGCCGTCCTCGCCCTTGCGGTCCATGTGGGCGGGCAGCAGGTCGCGCTCCCCCGCGTAGTCGAACAGCGGCACGCCGTACCCGCACGAGCTCGAGACCCGCTCCACGTCCACGACCACCACCGCGCGGGCGCCGCGGGTCTCGGTGAACCACGGCAGCCACGCGGCGAACTCGTCGTCGTAGAGCGTGACCACCCGGCCGCGGCCGTGCAGGCGTACGACGTTGGGGCCGCCGTCGAAGGCACAGAACATCAGGGTGATCCGGCCGTTCTCGCGCAGGTGCGCGACGGTCTCCGCGCCGCTGGCGGTGATGTCGAGGTAGGCCACCCGGTGCTCGTCGACCACGGTGAACGTGCCACCGACCCCCTTGGGCGACACGTTCACGTGACCGCCGTCGAGCGGCGCGGTCGCGACGAAGAAGACGTGCTGGCGCTCGACGAACCCGCGCAGCCGCGCGTCGATGCCCTCGTGCACCCTGCCCATGCCGCTCCCCGTCCGGTCAGCCGGTCAGCCGGTCAGCCACAGATGGCGCCGACGGCGGCCGACTGCACCAGCTTGCTGTACTTCGCGAGCACGCCCTTGGTGTACTTCGGCGCCTGCGGCGTCCACCCGTCGCGGCGGGCCGCGAGCTCCTCCTCGTCGACGGTCACGTCGAGCAGCCGGTTGCCGACGTCGAGCCGGATCCGGTCGCCGTCCCGCACGAACGCGATCGGTCCCCCGTCGACGGCCTCGGGCGCGACGTGGCCAACGCACAGGCCCGTCGTACCGCCGGAGAAGCGGCCGTCGGTGAGCAGCAGGACGTCCTTGCCCAGGCCGGCGCCCTTGATCGCGCCGGTGATCGCGAGCATCTCGCGCATGCCGGGGCCGCCCTTCGGGCCCTCGTAGCGGATCACCACCACGTCGCCCGCGGTGATCTGGCCGGCCTCGAGCGCGTCCATCGCCGCCCGCTCGCCGTCGAAGACCCGGGCGGTGCCCTCGAACACGTCGTCGTCGAACCCGGCCGACTTCACGACCGCGCCCTCCGGGGCCAGGCTGCCCTTGAGGATGGTGAGCCCGCCGGTCTTGTGGATCGGCCTGGACAGCTCGCGGATGATGTTGCCGTCGACGTCCGGCGGCGCGATGTCGGCGAGGTTCTCGGCCATCGTCTTGCCGGTCACCGTGAGGCAGTCGCCGTGCAGCAGGCCCGCGTCGAGCAGCGCCTTCATCACCACGGGGATGCCGCCGATGCGGTCCACGTCGTTCATCACGAACCGGCCGAACGGCTTCAGGTCACCGAGGTGCGGGACCTTGTCGCCGATCCGGTTGAAGTCGTCGAGGGTGAGCTCGACCTCGGCCTCCTTGGCGATCGCCAGGAGGTGGAGTACGGCGTTGGTGGAGCCGCCGAGCGCCATCACCACGGCGATCGCGTTCTCGAACGCCTCCTTGGTCATCACCTGGCGGGCGGTGATCCCGCGGCGCAGCATCTCGACGACGGCCTCGCCGGACTTGTGGGCGAACCCGTCACGGCGGCGGTCGACGGCCGGCGGGGCCGCGGAGCCGGGGATCGACATGCCGAGCGCCTCGGCGACCGAGGCCATCGTGTTGGCGGTGTACATGCCGCCGCAGGCACCCTCGCCGGGGCAGATCGCGCGCTCGATCTCGTCCACCTCGGCGCGGGTCATCTTGCCGGCCAGGCAGGCGCCGACCGCCTCGAACGCGTCGATGATCGTCACGTCCTTGTCGCCCACGCGGCCCGGCATGATCGAGCCGGCGTAGAGGAACACCGAGGCCAGGTCGAGGCGGGCGGCCGCCATCAGCATGCCGGGAAGGGACTTGTCGCAGCCGGCGAGCAGCACCGAGCCGTCGAGCCGCTCGGCCATCATCACGGTCTCCACGCTGTCGGCGATCACCTCGCGCGAGACCAGCGAGAAGTGCATACCCTCGTGGCCCATCGAGATGCCGTCGGACACCGAGATGGTGCCGAACTCCAGCGGGTACCCGCCAGCCGCGTGCACGCCGTTCTTCACGGCCTTCGCGAGCCGGTCCAGCGACAGGTTGCAAGGCGTGATCTCGTTCCAGGACGAGGCGACGCCGATCTGAGGTTTGGCGAAGTCGTCGTCCCCCATGCCGACCGCGCGGAGCATGCCGCGCGCGGCTGTCTTCTCGAGGCCGTCCGTGACGTCGCGGCTGCGGGGCTTGATGTCGGGCTGAGACGAGTCGGGCATGGCGCGAGCCTACGCCGCGAGGTCCGCGCCTCGGACGCCTGTCTCACCTTTCCGTCAGAGGATCGCGGCGCGCACGGAGAGCACGTCCGGGAGGTGCTGGGCCACCACCTGCCACGAGTCGCCCTCGTCGTCGGAGGCGTAGACGGTGCCGTCGCGGCTGCCGAAGTAGACCCCGGCCGGGTCGCCCTGGTCGACGCACATCGCGTCGCGCAGCACGCCGGTGTAGAAGCCGCTGGCAGGTAGGCCCTTGCCCAGCGGCTCCCAGGTCTCCCCCGCGTCGCGGGAGCGCCACACCCGGCAGCTGCCGTCGGGGGGGAACCGGCCGTCGGAGCTCTCGATCGGGAAGAGGTAGAGCGTGCCGGGCGTGCGGGGATGGGCGACGACCGGGAAGCCGAAGTCGCACGGCAGGCCCGCGGCGATCGAGGTCCAGGAGTCCCCCGCGTCGTCGCTGCGGTAGACGCCGCCGTGGTTCTGGGCGTAGAGCACGTCCGCGTTGCCGGGGTCGCGGGCGACCTTGTGCACGCACTGACCGAACTCGGGGTACTGGATGTCGTCGGGCATGAACTCGACCTTGATCCCGCGGTTGGCCGGCTCCCAGGACCCGCCCGCGTCGGTGCTGCGGTAGACGCCGCCGGTCGACATCGCCACGGTCACCCGCTGCGGGTCCTCCGGGTGCGGCAGCACGGTGTGGATCGCCTGCCCGCCGTTGCCCGGCTGCCACTGCGGCCGGTGCGGGTGGTCCCACAGCGGGCGGACCATCGTGAAGGTCTCGCCGCGGTCCTCGGACCGGAACAGCGCCGACGGCTCGGTGCCCGCCCACACCACGCCGGGCTCGGACGGCGAGGGCGTGATCGACCAGACCGCCTCGAGCGAGGCGCCGGTGTCCTCGGGGAAGCGCACCGCGCCGTTGGGGGTCGCCTCCCAGGTCTTCCCGAGGTCGTCGGAGTGCAGCACCCGCGGGCCCCAGTGCCAGTGCCGGCTCGCCATGAACAGGCGCGGACTCCCGTCCCGGGTGTCGACCGCCACGGCGTGCACGTCGCTCATCAGCTCGTCCGGACCGTCGAGCGTCCACGTCCGGCGGCCGTCGTCACTCCTGGCGATGAACAGCCCCTTGCGGGTACCGATCATGAGAACTGCCTGCACCGCCATGTCACGCTCCCTTGCGCTCGTCCGATGTCCCCACTCCCGAGGCTTCGAACTGTAGACCCCGGCTGCCCCCGAAACTCATCGTTCGGGGGCCGCCGTCAGGAGCGGGGCGCCCCGCGTCAGGGGCGGGCGGTCTCCCGCCGTACGGTCGCGTCGCCGACCGCGTCCGGGTCGGGCCGCACGCCGCGCAGGGTGGTCGGCGCATTGTCCGAGGTCTGGTTCAGGCCGGGCCGGCCGTCCTCGATCGTGAACGAGGCGCGCGTGAACACCGGCGCCCCGGGCTCGGAGACCCTCCGCACGCAGCGGAAGTCGGCGTCCATCGACTCGGGCGTGATCGTGGTGTTCACGTAGCCGCGCAGGTTGTTCTGGAAGCGCAGGTGCGGGTTCCACGCCAGCCACGGGTGCGCGTCGGAGGCCGAGTCCGCCCCGTCCCCGCCCGAAGTGATCGAGGAGCAGACCAGCTCGGCGCCGACCGGGCGCGAGTCCGGGTCGTCGTAGTCGAGCTTGAGGTCCGACGCCCAGTGCGCGTGCACGTCGCCGGTGAGCACCACCGGGTTCCGCACCCCGGCGTCCACCCAGCCGCGCGTGATCCGGTCCCGCGAGCCGACGTACCCGTCCCAGGCGTCCATCGACGTGGTCTTCAGCGGGCCGGAGTCGCGGTCGCGCTGGGCGAAGAACACCTGCTGGCCAAGCACGTCCCAGCGCGCCTGCGAGCGTCGGAAACCGTCGAGCAGCCAGGCCTCCTGGGCCGCGCCGGTGATGGAGCGCGACGGGTCCTCGGCGTCCGGGCAGCTGCGGTAGCCGTCGCCGCAGGCCTGGTCGTCGCGGTACTGGCGGGTGTCGAGCATGTGGAAGGTGGCCAGCTCACCCCAGTGCACGCGCCGGTACAGCTGCAGGTCGATGCCGCGAGGCTTGGAGCTCGAGCGCAGCGGCATGTTCTCGTAGTAGGCGCGGAAGGCGGCGGCGCGCCGGTCCAGGAAGCCGGTCTCGGCCTTCTCGGGGGTCTCGTCGGCCCAGTTGTTGTCCAGCTCGTGGTCGTCCCACACCGCCAGCCAGGGCGCGACCGCGTGCGCCTCCTGGAGGTCGGGGTCGGTCTTGTACTGGGCGTGCCGCTGCCGGTAGCCGGCCAGCGTCGTGGTCTCCGGGCCCTCGTGGTCGCGGGGGTTGCCGCCGGGCGCGACGTAGGTGTCCCTCTTGTACTCGTACTGGTAGTCGCCGAGGTGCAGGACCAGGTCGGGGCGGTCCTCGGCCAGGCGGCGGTAGGCGGTGAAGTAGCCGTGCTCGAACTGCGAGCAGGACACGAACGACATCGCCAGCGCGGACGGCATGGTGCCGCGGGCCGGGGCGGTGTGCGCCCGTCCGGTGCGGGAGAGGTGGCGGCCCTGGCGGAACCGGTACCAGTACTCCCGGCCCGGCTCGAGCCCGGCGAGCTCGACGTGGACCGCGTGCGCGGACTCGGGCCGGGCGACCGCGGTTCCGGCCCGGACGACGTCGGTGAACCGCGGGTCGGTGGCCACCTGCCACAGCACCTCGTAGCTCTTCGCGGGCATGCCGCCCGAGCCGTCCTCCGCCAGCGGCTCGACGGCGAGGCGGGTCCAGAGCACGAAGCCGTCGGGCCAGGGGTCACCGGAGGCGACCCCGAGGGTGAAGGGGGTGCCGGGCAGGGCGGGGGTGGCGGCGGAGGCGCGGGTGGCGTCCCACCACGCGGCGGGTACGGCGGTGGCGGCGCCGGCGACGAGGCCGGCCCGGAGCAGTGAGCGACGTGAGGTCTCCATGGGCGCTCACGCTGCCCCGACCGGTCGACGTACAGCGGTCGGCCGGCTGACGGACGCGCGGCGCCGAGATGTCCGGTCGGTGACGGTTCAGCCCGGCCCGGGCTACGGCCCCATCGGAGCAGAGGTCCGCACGGCCGGGGTCAGCCGACGAGCTCGTGGTGCAGGCTCTCGAGGTCCTCGGCGCCGGACGGCGTGCCGAGCAGCCCGTCGAGCACCCCGTCGCCCTTCCACCGCGGCAGCAGGTGCAGGTGGAAGTGGAAGACCTCCTGGCCGGCCGCGGCGCCGGTGGACTGGAAGAGGTTGAGCCCCTCCGCGCCGAGCCGGCCGACGAGCAGCCGGGAGGTCTCCTCCACGACCGGCGCGATCTCGGCGAGCACGTCCGCGCCGCCGTCGAGCAGGTCGGTGACGTGCCGGGTGGGGACCACGAGGGTGTGCCCGCGGCCGAGCGGGTTGATGTCGAGGAAGGCCACCGCCCCCGCATCGCTCGCCACCACGAACGACTCCGCCTCGCCGGCCACGATCTCGCAGAAGACGCAGCCGCGCATCAGTACTCCCCCGCCATCACGTTCTCCAGCGGCTGGCCCGCCGCGAAGCGCTCGAGCTGCTCCCGGACCAGCCTGTAGGCGCGCGGCTCCATCGCCGTCGACGCCCCACCGACGTGCGGCGAGACCATCAGGTTCGGCGCCCGCCACAGCGGGTGGTCCTCCGGCAGCGGCTCCGGGTCGGTGACGTCGAGGGCGGCGTGCACGCGGCCCTCCCGGAGCGCGTCGAGCAGCGCGTCGGTGTCGACCACCGGTCCGCGGGCGACGTTGACGAGCAGGGCGCCCTGCCGCATCCGGGCCAGGAAGTCGCGGTCCACCAGGCCGCGGGTCTGCTCGGTCAGCGGCACGATCACGACCACCACGTCGACGGCGGGCAGCAGGTCCTCGAGCTCGTCGAACCCGTGCACCGCGGGAGTCCCGTCGCCGGCGGGCCGGGCGGTGCGGGCCACGCGGACCAGGTCGACCTCGAAGCCGTCGAGCCGCCGCTCGATCGCGGCGCCCACGGCGCCGTACCCGAGGATCATCACCGACCGGTCGGCCAGCGACGTCGCCGTGACCGGCTCCCAGGCGCCGCGGTCCTGGGCGCGGACGAAGCCGGGGATGCCGCGCAGGCTGGCCAGCACCAGGCCCACCGCCAGCTCGGCGGTGGAGGCGTCGTGGATGCCCCGGCCGTTGCACAGGGTGACCCCGTCGGGGACGTGCGAGGCGACGTGCTCGACGCCGGCGGTCATCGTCTGCACCACCCGCAGCCGCGGCATCTCGGCGATCAGCTCGCTGTCGCCGGCGCGGAAGCGGTACGGCGGCACGAAGAACTCGACCTCGGAGACGGAGGAGGGAACCGGCTCGCCGTCCCCGGGGACCACGACCTCGTAGCGCAGCCCGGCCGGGGGCTCCCCCAGCTCGGCGGGGTCGAATGGCAGCCACACCAGCGGTCTCGAGTCGCTCATCTGCCGAGCGTAGCGACCGCGGCGCCCGCACGGACCGGGGCACCACGGGAGCAGCCGGACCCGGGTCCGGGAGACCGTTCACACAAACGTCACACGACGTTGACGGCGGTGAAGTGCCCGCTCCGTAGCGTCGGAGCACAGGGCAGGACAGGGCCGGGAGCACCGCGGGAGGCACCATGTGGGTCACGACAACGCAGATCGTCCGAGCCGTCGCCGAGTGGCCGGTCCGCAGCCAGCAGGTCGCCCGGCGCAACGCCCTCGTGGGCGCGACCGCGCTCGCCGACCGGCGCCGCGAGCGGATCGAGGTCGAGGAGTTCCTCGAGCAGCACCTCGCGACCCGCGCCCGGCTCGACGTGGCGGCGCGCGGCGCCTGAACCGCTGCGCGGCACGCACCGCCGGTGACCTCCGGCACCAATCCGCGGTTCGGGCCTCCGCGTGGGGCAGACTCGGCGCATGGCAGCCACGGCAGAACGGAGCCCGGAGAGCGAGGAGGCCGAGCGCGCCCCCTCCGGTGAGCACCTCGCGCTGCGCTTCTACGACGTGACCAGCGCCGACGGCACCCGGATCAAGGCGTGGACCAACGACGCCGAGGGACCGACCCTGCTGCTGTGCAACGGCCTCGGCACCAACCCCAACGCGTGGCCCGCGCTGCTCCGCAAGGACTGCGGCGTGCGGGTGGTCTCGTGGAACCACCGCGGGGTCGGCGGTTCCGACCGCCCCGCGGACCGCAGCCGGGTCGGGATCGACGCGTTCATCGAGGACGCGCTCGCCGTGCTCGACGACGCGGGCATCGAGTCCTGTGCGGTGGCCGGCTGGTCGATCGGCGTGAACACCGCGTTCGAGCTCGCCGTGCTGTACCCGCACCGGGTGACCGGGCTGTTCGCGGTGGCCGGCGTCCCCGGCGGCACCTTCGCCTCCATGGGTGCGCCGCTGATGATCCCGCGGATCGCCCGGAGGCCGGTCTCGGTGGGGGTCACCCGGTTGATGCGCCGGGTCGGCTGCGCCCTCACCCCGTTCACCTCCCGGCTCCCGGTCGGCGACGCGTTCGCCCGCCTGCTCAGCCACAGCGGGTTCATGCTGCCCACCGACGAGATCCCCGCGGTACGGCGGGCGGTCAAGGAGTTCCTGACCACGCCCGTCGACTGGTACATGCACCTCGCCCTCGCGGCCGCCGAGCATCCGCGGGTGTCGCTGCGCCGGATCACCGTCCCCACGGCGTTCGTCGCCGGCCGGTGGGACCTGCTGGCCAGCTCCGAGGACATGCTGACCGCCTCCGCGCGGATCACCGGGTCGACGTACGTCGAGCTCAACGGCAGCCACTTCGTCCAGCTCGAGCACCCCGAGGCCGTGCACGCGGAGCTCCAGGGCTTGCTCGCCCGCATAGCCTGACGGGCATGAGGGCCCTCCTTCCCGCCGCGGTCGCCGTGCTGGTGCTCGCCGGCTGCACCACGGAGGGAGACCCGACCGGCCTCGGCACGCCCTCCCCGGCCCCGCAGCCGACCACCCGCACCGGTGAGCCCCGGCCACGGGACGACGCCACCGCTCCCCCCACGTCCACGCCGAGCGAGTCCTCCCCGAGCGCGTCGCCGACCCCTGCCCCGGTCCGGCCCCGGGTCGTGAACGCGGTCGTCACCGGCCTGGCCGCCCCGTGGGGCATCGCGTTCCTGCCCGACGGCACGGCGCTGGTCAGCGAGCGCGACACCACCAAGGTGCTGGCCGTCGACCCGTCCGCGCCGCGCGCGACCCGGCTCCGCACGGTCGGACGGCTCGACGCCGCGCAGCCGCAGGGCGAGGCCGGCCTGCTGGGCCTCGCGGTCTCCCCGTCGTACGACGAGGACGGCCTCGTCTACGCCTACCTGTCCACCGCCACCGACAACCGGGTGGTGCGGATGACCTACGACGGCAGGCGCCTCGGCTCACCGGAGGTCGTGCTGGACGGAATCCCCAACGGCTTCGTCCACGACGGCGGCCGCCTGGAGTTCGGGCCGGACGGCTACCTGTACGTCTCCACCGGGGAGACCGGCGAGGAGCAGCTCGCGCAGGACCGCGACTCGCTCGGCGGGAAGATCCTGCGGATCACGCCGGACGGCAGGCCCGCCCCGGACAACCCCGTCGAGGGCTCACCGGTGTGGACGATGGGCCACCGCAACGTGCAGGGGCTGGCCTTCGACGACCGCGACCAGCTGTGGGCCACCGAGTTCGGCGCCGACACGTGGGACGAGCTGAACCGGGTCGACCGAGGCCGCAACTACGGGTGGCCGCTGGTGGAGGGCCGCGGCGACCTGAAGGAGTACCGCAACCCCTACGTGCAGTGGCGGACCGCCGAGGCATCCCCGTCCGGGCTGGCCTACCTCGACGGCTCGCTGTGGGCAGCCTCGCTGCGCGGCGAGCGGCTGTGGCGGGTCCCGGTGCGCGCGGACGGCACGGTCGGGAAACCGGAGGACTACTTCGTCGGCGACTACGGCCGTCTCCGGACCGTCGTGGTCGCCCCGGACGGCAACCTGTGGCTCTCCACGAGCAACCGGGACGGCCGCGGGGCACCCCGGGAGCGGGACGACCGGATCCTCGTCGTGGCCCTGCGCTGACCCCGCGCTGTCCCTGCGCTGATCCCTGCGCCGGTCGCGGCGCATCCGGGCGGGCACCGCCTCGACACAACCGGCGGAACCGGACATCACGGTAGGTAACCGGACAAGACGGCTCTATCATTGGCCTGCTCCGCTCCCCGAAGAAATGCTCCCTGCCTGTCATGCCCTCCCTCCGTGCCCTCCGCACGCGCGTGTCCCACCGGCACGGGCTCGTCCCCCTGACCGCGACCGGCGCGTCCTTGGTCGCCGCGCTGGCCGTGAGCCTCGCGCCGCTGCCCGATGCCGTCCGCCCCGCCGCTGCCCGGGACGGTGTGGCGCGCGCCGCGGTGGCCACACCGCAGTCCGACGGGCCGAACGTCGTCCTGGTCACCACCGACGACCAGACGCTCGAGGAGCTGCGCTGGATGCCCCGGACCCGCCGGCTGCTCGGCGCGCAGGGCGTGACGTTCTCCGAGGCGATCTCCCCGCACCCGCTGTGCTGCCCAGCGCGCGCCGAGATCCTCACCGGCCAGTTCGCGCAGAACAACGGCGTGCGCCACAACCGCGGCCGGTACGGCGGCTTCAAGCGGCTGGACACCGGGAGCACCCTGGCGACGTGGCTGCACGACGCGGGCTACCGGACCGCCTTCGTCGGCAAGTTCCTCAACGGCTACAGCCCGAAGGTCACCGTGCCCGGGTGGGACGTGTGGAACCCCGTGGTCCAGGGCGTCTACCGCTACTACGGCTACAAGATGTGGGAGGACGGCGACCCGCACCGCTACCGCCACGTGCACAGCGCGGACCTGGTCGGCCGGCGGACCGTCGACTACGTCGAGGAGCTCTCCGGCGACCGGCCGTTCTTCATCTGGTCCTCGCACATCGCGCCGCACTCCACGAAGGAGCGCGACGCCGGCACGTGGATGCCGCCGGAGCCCGCCGTACGCCACGCGGGGCTGTTCCCCGGGGTCGAGGCGGCCTCGGTGGCCTCGCCGTCGTTCAACGAGCGGGACGTCAGCGACAAGCCCGTCGCGATCGCCCGGCTCGCGCCACAGGACCCCGCGGCGATGAGCGAGGCCTACCGGCAGCGGATCCGCGCGCTCCAGTCCGTCGACGAGGCGGTCGGCGACACGGTGCGTGCGCTGCGCGAGGCCGGGGAGCTCGAGGACACGCTGCTCCTGTTCACCTCCGACAACGGCTACCTGCTGGGCGAGCACCGGTTCGCGGGCAAGGACGTGCCCTACGAGGAGGCCATGCGGGTCCCGCTGCTCGTGCGCGGGCCGGGGGTCCCGCACGGCGCCGTACGCCCGCAGACGGTGACCACGGTGGACCTCGCGCCCACGATCACGGAGTACGCCGGCGTCACGCCCGGGCTCGAGGTGGACGGCCGCGGGCTGCGCGGGACGATCGAGGACGCGCGCGGAGCGGGCTGGGACACCGTCCTGATCCAGGCCGGCACGGCGGACCGGGACGAGCTGGCCTACGGCTGGCACTACCGGGGCGTGCGCACCGACCGGTACACCTACGTCAGCTACCCGACCGAGCCGTTCGCCGAGCTGTACGACCGGCGCCGCGACCCGTCCGAGCTGACGAACGTCGCCGACGAGCCGGACTACGCCGCGGTCCGTACCGAGCTCGAGCGCCGGATGACGGCGCTGGTGGGCTGCACCGGGACGGAGTGCCGGGTGGACTTCGGGCCGGTGCCGAAGCCCGGCCGCTGAGCCGCCCGCGGGTCACCCGCACCGCGCCGCCCGGTCGACCCGGGCGGCGCGGCGGGGGTCAGGACAGCTTCTCGATGATCAGCTCGCGCACGCGGCCGGCGTCGGCCTGCCCGCGCATCTCCTTCATCACCGCGCCGATCAGCGCACCGGCCGCGGCGACCTTGCCGTCGCGGATCTTGTCCGCCACGTCGGGGTTCGCCTCGATGGCGCGGTCCACCGCCGCGGACAGCGCCCCCTCGTCGGAGACCACGGCCAGGCCGCGGGCGGCGACGACCTCGTCGGGGGTGCCCTCCCCGGCGAGCACGCCGTCGAAGACCTGACGGGCCAGCTTGTCGTTGATCTTGCCCTCGTCGACGAGCGCCTGGACCCGGGCCACGTCGGCCGGGGTGACCGGCAGGTCGGCGAGGTCGACACCCTGCTCGTTGGCGCGGCGGGCCATGTCGGAGAGCCACCACTTGCGCGCCGCCGCCGGCGAGGCACCCGCGGCGATGGTCTGCTCCACGAGCAGCAGCGCGCCGGCGCCCACGGTGTCGCGCATCTCGAGGTCGCTGAAGCCCCACTCGGCCTGGAGCCGGGCGCGGTGCTCGCGCGGCGGCTCGGGCAGCGACCCGCGCAGCTCCTCGACCCACTCCCGGGACGGGGCGATCGGGACCAGGTCGGGCTCCGGGAAGTAGCGGTAGTCCTCGGCGTCGGACTTCTCACGGCCCGACGTGGTGACGCCGGTGTCCTCGTGCCAGTGCCGGGTCTCCTGGACGACGGTGCCGCCGTCCTCGAGCAGCGCCCCCTGGCGGCCGATCTCGTAGCGCACCGAGCGCTCCACCGACCGCAGCGAGTTGACGTTCTTGGTCTCGGTGCGGGTGCCGAACGCCTCCTGGCCGACCGGGCGCAGCGAGAGGTTCACGTCGCAGCGCAGCGAGCCCTGCTCCATCCGGACGTCGGACACACCGAGCCCCAGCAGCAGCTCGCGCAGCTGGGCGACGTACGCCTTGGCCACCAGCGGGGCCTTCGCCCCGGTGCCGACGATGGGCTTGGTGACGATCTCGATCAGCGGGATGCCGGCGCGGTTGTAGTCGACCAGCGAGTAGTCGGCGCCGTGGATCCGGCCGGAGGTGCCCACGTGCAGCGACTTACCGGTGTCCTCCTCCATGTGCGCGCGCTCGATGTCGACGCGGAAGGTCTCCCCGTCCACCTCGACCTCGGTCCAGCCGTCGAAGGCGATCGGCTCGTCGTACTGCGAGGTCTGGAAGTTCTTCGGCATGTCCGGATAGAAGTAGTTCTTCCGCGCGAAGCGGCACCACTCGGCGATCTGGCAGTTGAGCGCGAGGCCGATGCGCATCGCGGACTCGACGGCCTTCTCGTTGACCACCGGCATCGCGCCGGGCAGGCCGAGGCAGACCGGGCAGACCTGGGTGTTCGGCTCCGCGCCGAACTCGGTCGGGCAGCCGCAGAACATCTTGGAGGCGGTGTTCAGCTCGACGTGGACCTCGAGGCCCATCACCGGGTCGAACTTCTCGAGGGCCTCGTCGAACGACATCAGCCGGGTCGTGGTGCTCGTGCTCATGCCGAGACCTCCTTCAGCTCGGGAGCCTGGGCGAGCAGCGGCCCGCCCCACCTCGTGGTCAGCAGCGTCTCGAGCGCGGCGCCGACCCGGTAGAGCCGGTCGTCGGCGAGCGCCGGGGCGAGGATCTGGAAGCCGGCCGGGAGGCCGTCCTCGTCGGCGAGACCGCTGGGCAGCGAGATGCCCGGGACGCCCGCAAGGTTGGCCGGGATGGTGGCGATGTCGTTGAGGTACATCGCCACCGGGTCGTCGAGCTTCTCCCCGATCCGGAACGCCGTGGTCGGCGCGGTCGGCGAGACCAGCACGTCGGCCTGCTCGAACGCGGCGGCGAAGTCGCGGCTGATCAGCGTCCGCACCTTCTGCGCCTGCCCGTAGTAGGCGTCGTAGTAGCCGCTCGACAGCGCGTAGGTGCCGAGGATGATCCGGCGCTTGACCTCGTCCCCGAAGCCGGCGTCGCGGGTGGCCCGCATGACCTCCTCGGCGCTCGGGTTCTCCACCCCGTCGGGCAGCACCCGCAGGCCGTAGCGCATCGCGTCGAACTTGGCGAGGTTCGAGGACGCCTCGCTCGGCATGATCAGGTAGTACGCCGCAAGCGCGTGCACGAAGCTCGGGCAGGACACCTCGACCACCTCGGCGCCGGCCTCGACGAGCAGCTGGACCGCCTCGTCGAAGCGGGCGCGGACGCCGGCCTGGTAGCCGTCGCCGCCGAGCTCCTTGATGACCCCGACCCGGACGCCGGACATGTCGCCGGAGGCGCCCTGGCGGGCGGCGGCCACGAGGGCCGGCAGCGGCTGGTCGATGGACGTCGAGTCCTGCGGGTCGTACCCGCCGATCACCTCGTGCAGCAGCGCGGAGTCGAGCACCGTGCGGGTGACCGGGCCCGCCTGGTCCAGGGAGTTGGCCATCGCGACCAGGCCGAAGCGGGAGACCCCGCCGAAGGTCGGCTTCACGCCGACGGTGCCGGTGACCGCGCCGGGCTGGCGGATCGAGCCGCCGGTGTCGGTGCCGATGGCCAGCGGCGCCTCGAACGCGGCGACCGCCGCGGCGGACCCGCCGCCGGAGCCGCCGGGGATCCGGTCGAGGTCCCACGGGTTGTGCGTGGGTCCGTAGGCGGAGTGCTCGGTGGAGGAGCCCATCGCGAACTCGTCCATGTTGGTCTTGCCGAGGATCGGCAGGCCGGCCTCCCGCAGCCGCGCGACGACGGTGGCGTCGTACGGCGGCACCCAGCCCTCGAGGATCTTCGAGCCGCACGTGGTCGGCAGGCCCTTGATGGTCAGCACGTCCTTGACCGCGACCGGGACGCCGTCGAGGGCGGACCGGACGGAGCCGGCGGCGCGCCGCTCGTCGGCCTCGCGCGCGGCGGCCAGGGCACCCTCGGCGTCGACGTGGAGGAACGCGTGCACATCGCCGTCGACGGCGGCGATCCGGTCCAGGTAGGCCGAGGTGATCTCCACCGAGGTGGTCTCGCCGGCGGCCAGGGCGTCCGCGAGCTCGGCGGCGGTACGGCGGGTGAGGTCGCTGCTCATGCCTCCTCCCCCAGGATCCGGGGGACGCTGAACCGCTGCTGCTCGACCTCGGGCGCGCCCGCGAGCGCCTCCTCGGCGGTGAGGCCGGGCCGGACCACGTCCGCGCGGAAGACGTTGGTCAGCGGCAGGGCGTGCGATGTGGGCGGGACGTCGTCCGCGGCGACCTCGTTGATCGACTTCACGGAGTCGAGGATCACCGCGAGCTGCGGTGCGAGGTGGTCGAGCTCGGCGTCGCTGAGGTCGATCCGCGCGAGGTCGGCGAGGTGCGCCACCTCTTCACGGGTGATGTCGGGCATGGGACTGCTCGCTCCCAGGTTCGGATGCATGGCTCGGAAGCCTTCATCCTATGGGGCCGCGAGCCGTGCGCCGGACGCCGGTCCCGGGCGCCGGACCGGCCCGCCGGACGGGTGCCCGGCGGGCCGCTCAGGCGTAGTGTGGGCGGACGACCGGTCTCCGGACGAGGGACACGGCGATCCCGCTCTGGGCCGGTGTGCCAGTATCGTGAGGAATGCCCCGCTCCGTATCGGAAGGAAACGTCCGGTGAGCTCGACCGCCCGCGAAACGGCCGACGACCTGCTGGCTCCGGTGGAGTCCACGGACGTCGAGGCCCGCCTGCGCCAGAGCTCGCGCCGCGCCATGTTCCTGGCCCAGGCCGCCCGCCGCGTCGGCGGCTCGATGCACGCCGAGCGCGCGGTGGACCTGGTGCTGGAGCTCCTCGTCCCCGAGGCCGTCGACTGGGCGCAGCTGGTCGTCCTCGAGGGCGGTGTCCTCAACTGCCACGCGCTCCTCCGCGGCCACGACGTGCAGCGCGCCTCCGTGCCTGCCCCGCGCGCCGGCACGTCGACGCTGGGCCGGGTGATGGCCCGTGGGCTGACCGACCTCTCCCTGGTGTCGATGGGCAGCGAGGACGACGTGGACGGCGCGCTCGCCTCCGCGGTCCCCGCCCCCGAGCTGCGGCAGTCCCTCGCCGGGATCCGTCCGATCGACCTGCTGGTCATCCCCCTCGCGGCCCGAGGACGCAGCTTCGGTGCGCTCACCCTGGCCCGGCACGCGGGCAGCGGCTTCGACCAGGAGGCGGTGAGCTTCCTGGAGGAGCTCGCCGGCAGCGTGGCGGTGACCCTCGACGCGACCCGCACCCTGGCCGACTCCCGGCGGGTGGCCGGCGTGCTCAGCCGCGACCTCGCCCCGCCGAACCTTCCGACGATGCCGGGCGCCCAGCTCGCGGCGTACTACCGGGTCGCCTTCGAGCACGAGGCGCTCGGCGGCGACTTCTACGACATCCACGGCGGCGAGGACGACTGGACCGCGGTGGTCGGCGACGTCTGCGGCAAGGGCGTCGAGGCCGCGGTGCTGACCGGCCGCGTGCGCCAGGCGGTCCGCACGGCCGCACTGGTCGACCGCAGCCCGGCGAGCATCCTGCGGCTGGTGAACAACGTGATGGTCGCCGAGGGCGACGGCACCTTCGTCACCGCCGTGTGCGCGCGGGTCCGCCGCGCCGGCGACGACCTCCGGCTCGACGTGGCCGCGGCCGGCCACCCCGAGCCCTACGTGCTCCGCACGACCGGCGAGCTCGAGCGGGTCAGCGCCGGCGGCACCGTGCTCGGCCTGTTCGACGACACCGAGTACGCCGACGTCAGCGTCCCGCTGTACGCCGGGGACACCGTGCTGTTCTTCACCGACGGCGTCCTCGAGGCGCCCGGGTTCGAGGAGCGGTTCGGCGAGGACCGGCTCCACCAGGTCCTCCAGAGCGGGCCCCGCAACGACGTCACCGCGGTCGTCGAGACCGTGGCGATGGCCCTCTCCGACCACCTCGGCGACCGCGCGCACGACGACATCGCGATCCTCGGGGTGCAGAACTCGGCGCCCACCCCGTGAACGCCGGCGTCGGCGAGCGGTCCTCGGCCGACTACCTCGACGCGCTCTCCCGGGGCGACCGGCGCGCGGCCCAGGCCGTCGTCGAGCGGCTGCGCCGCGAGGGGATGAGCCCGCTCGACGTGATGACGCAGGTGATCGCGCCCGCCCAGTACCGGGTCGGCGAGCTCTGGGCCGACGACTCGTGGAGCGTCGCGCAGGAGCACGCCGCCACCGCGGTCAGCGAGTCCGTCCTCGCCGTGCTCACCGCGGACACCGAGGCGCCCGGCCTCTCCGGTGCGCCCGTGGTGGTGTCCTGCGTCGAGCAGGAGTGGCACGCGCTGCCCGCGGGGCTCGTGGCCGCGCACCTGCGCGCAGCGGGGATCCCGGTGAGCTACCTCGGCGCCAACTCCTCGGCCGACCAGCTGGTCCGGCACGTGCACGAGCTCGGCCCCCGCGCGGTCGCGCTGTCCTGCTCGCTGGGCGCCTCGCTTCCCCGGGTCCGCCGCCAGATCGAGGCCGTGCGCGCCACCGGCACGCCGGTGATCGTGGGCGGCTCGGCGTTCGACCCCGCCGGCCGCCGGGCCGCGACGCTCGGCGCCACCGCCTACGCCGCCACCGGAGCGCTCGCGGTTCCGGCGGTGCAGGGCCTCCCCCGCGCCGTACCGCCCGCGGACCCGCTGGTGCACCCCGGCGCCGACGAGGCGGTCATCGTGCAGGCCGAGCGGGAGGCCATCGCGGCGAACATCCGTCGCCGGGTCTTCGCCGCCCACCCCTCCGACGACCCCGTCGCGGAGACCTCGGGGTGGCGCAAGGCCCTCACCGACCACCTGCCGCACCTCGTGGGCGCGGTCGCCGGGGCGCTGGTCGCCGACGACGCGACCGTCCTCGACGACGCGGTCACCTGGCTCGACCACGTGCTGAGCCACCGTGCCGCCCCGTCCGGGCTCACCGACGAGCTGGTCCAGGCCCTCGCCGCGGAGCTGCGCGAGCACCCCGTCGCCGCCCGGCTGCTCACCCGCGCCTGAACTCGCGACCCAGCCGGCGACCGCCTCGCAGGGACCCCTACGCGGTCAGCGGGATGCCGGGCCCTGCGGAGCCTTGCGCAGCACATGGTGGGTCGGGGTGCCGCCCGCGTCGGTGAACCCCGGTCCTAGGCCTCGTCGACCTGGGCGACCTTGCGGGCCTGGTCCGGGCCCTCGGCGAGCAGCAGCCGGAAGCCGTCCTCGTCGAGGACCGGCACCTCCAGCGAGACCGCCTTGTCGTACTTCGAACCCGGTGCGTCGCCGACCACCACGAAGTCGGTCTTCTTCGACACCGAGGACGCCGCCTTGCCGCCGCGGACGATGATCGCCTCCTTGGCCTGGTCGCGGCTGTAGCCGGTCAGCGACCCGGTCACGACGATGCTCATCCCCTCCAGGGTGCGCGGAGTGGACTCGTCGACCTCGTCCTCCATGGTCACGCCGGCCTCGCGCCACTTGTCGACGATCGCGCGATGCCAGTCGACCTCGAACCACGCCTTGACCGCCTCGGCGATCGTCATGCCGACCCCCTCGGCGTTGGCGAGCTCCTCGAGCGTGGCCTCCCGGAGCCGGTCGAGAGACTGGAACTCGGTGGCCAGCGCCCGCGCCGCGGTGGGGCCGACGTGCCGGATGGAGAGCCCGACGAGCACCCGCCACAGCGGCCGGGTGCGGGCCTCCTCGAGGTTCGCGAGCAGCCGCGCCCCGTTGGCCGACAGGACCGGGGCGTCGCCCTCGCCCTTCTTCGGGGCGCGGGTGAACATCGGCACCTCGAGCAGGTCGTCCTCGGTGAGCCGGAAGACGTCGCCCTCGTCCTCGACGACGCCGGCGTCGAGCAGGGCGACCGCGGCCTCGTAGCCGAGCACCTCGATGTCGAAGGCGCCCCGGCCGGCCACGTGGAAGAGCCGCTCGCGCAGCTGCGCGGGGCAGGAGCGGGTGTTGGGGCAGCGGATGTCGGCGTCGCCCTCCTTCTGCGGCGCCAGCTTCGTGCCGCACTCGGGACAGTGCGTCGGCATCACGAACTCGGTCTCGCCGCCGTCGCGCAGATCGACCACCGGCCCGACGATCTCGGGGATCACGTCGCCGGCCTTGCGGAGCACCACGGTGTCGCCGATCAGCACGCCCTTGCGCTTGACCTCGGAGGCGTTGTGCAGCGTGGCCATCTCCACCGTCGAGCCGGAGACCTTCACCGGGGCCATCACGCCGTACGGCGTCACCCGGCCGGTCCGGCCCACGTTGACCCGGATGTCGAGGAGCTTGGTGTTGACCTCCTCCGGGGGGTACTTGTAGGCGATCGCCCAGCGGGGGGCGCGGGACGTGGAGCCGAGCCGGCGCTGGAGCGACACCTGGTCGACCTTGACCACGACCCCGTCGATCTCGTGCTCCACGTCGTGCCGGTGCTCGCCGTAGTAGGCGATGAACTCGTCGACGGCGGCCAGGTCCGGGAGAACCTTGGCCCGCTCGCTGACCGGGAGGCCCCAGGCGGACAGCGCGGCGTACGACTCGGACTGACGGGTCGGCTCGAAGCCCTCGCGCAGGCCGAGGCCGTGGCAGACCAGGGCGAGCGGGCGGGTCGCGGTCACCCGGGGGTCCTTCTGCCGCAGCGAGCCGGCGGCTGCGTTGCGCGGGTTGGCGAACGGGCCACGGCCGGTGTCGACCATCGTCTCGTTGAGCTTCTCGAACGCCTCGACGGGCAGGAAGACCTCACCGCGCACCTCGACCCGGGCGGGGACCGGGTAGTCGCCGGTGCCGCTGAGCCGGTCCGGGACGTTGTCGATCGTGCGCACGTTGGGGGTGACGTCCTCGCCGGTGCGCCCGTCGCCGCGGGTGGCGCCACGGACCAGGCGGCCGTTCTCGTAGAGCAGGTTGACCGCGAGACCGTCGACCTTGAGCTCGCAGAGGAACTCCGCGCCGTCCGCCCCCTCCCGGACCAGCCGGGCCGCCCACGACTGCAGCTCCTCGGCGGAGAAGGCGTTGTCCAGGCTCATCATCGGCTCGAGGTGGTCCACCGGGGTGAACACGGTGGAGACCGCGCCGCCGACCTTCTGCGTCGGGGAGTCGGGCGTGCGCAGGTCGGGGAACTCCGCCTCGAGCTCCTCCAGCCGGGCCATCAGCGCGTCGAACTCCGCGTCGGAGATCGTCGGTGCGTCCTTCACGTAGTAGCGCCAGCGGGCGTCCTCGACCTGCTCGGAGATCTCCCGGTGCTCCTCGCGCGCCTCGGGGGGCGCCTCGGCGACCGGCGCGGGCGCGCCGTCCGGGTGCTCGGGCAGCTCAGGGATGTCCGTCATGGGGCCTATCTTGCCCTGCCCCGCCGACACCTCGGAGCCGTCCCTTCCCATCCGCGCGGGGCCTGGCGACGAAGCACCCGGGAACGCCCTTTGGCGCCGCTTGAGAGGATCGGAGCATGGTCGTGGGAGAAGGAACGCAGCCGCAGGTCACCCGGCACGACGTCGCCGGGACGCCGGACGGCGTCGTGCTGATGCTGCACGGCGGCACCGCGAACAGCCTGGACCCCGTCGACGACCGGAGCGCCTCCTGGCGCCGCTCGCGCTGGATGATGGGCCAGATCGCCGGCCGGCTGCACGAGGCCGGGGTGGGGGTCTGGCTGCTGCGCTACCAGCAGCGTGGCTGGAACGCCGGGGTCGCCTCTCCCCCGTCGCCGGTCCCCGACGCCCGGTGGGCGCTCGACGAGGTCCGGCGCGAGCTCGGCGAGCTGCCCGTCGTACTCCTCGGCCACTCGATGGGAGCGCGGACCGCGGTCGCGGTCGCCGACCACCCGCTGGTCCAGGGCGTGGTGGCGCTCGCCCCGTGGCTGCCCGCCGACGAGCCGGTCGCCCCGCTGGCCGGCAAGCACCTCGCCGCAGCGCACGGCCGCTCGGACAAGATCACCTCGTCCCGCCAGACGCGGGCCTTCGTACGCCGGGCGGAGACGGTCGCCTCGTCGGCGGAGTTCACCGACATGGGCCGCGCGGGGCACTACATGTTCCGCCGCGTGGCCCGGTGGAACGACTACGCCTCGAGCCGCTCGCTGGCCTTCCTCACCGACGCCCGCGCCGCGCGTCGCGACTGACCGCTCAGTCCTCGGAGACCAGCGACTGCCAGCCGGTGCCGTCGACCTGCTCGAAGATCAGCGTGGTCTCGGAGTGCGCGACGGCAGGGTGGGTGGCCAGGTAGCTCAGCACGAAGTCGCGCAGCTCGTCGGCGTCCCGGGCCACCACGTGCAGCAGGTAGTCGTCGGCGCCGGCGGTGTGGAACATCGACAGCACCCCCGGCCAGGTCGGGGCCGCCGCCCGGAAGCTGTCCACCTCCGCGCGGGAGTGCTGGCCCAGCCGGACCGCGATCAGCGCCTGCAGGGAGATCCCGACCGCGGCCAGGTCGACGTCGGCCCGGTAGCCGCGGACCAGGCCGCTCGCCCGCAGGTTCCGCAGCCGCAGCGACACCGTGGACTCCGCGACACCGAGCGCCGTGGCCAGCGCGGCCCCCGACGCCCGGGCGTCCGTGGCCAGCGCCCGGAGCAGCGCCCGGTCCACGCGGTCCAGGACCGGTTTCTTCGAGGGCACGCCCCTCACCCGCCTCTCGCTCGCAGATATTGCGAGCATAGACCCGTTCTACGCAGGCTGGCCCGGGATGCTTGGCAGCGGGCGCAGAAGGTGCTGCCCTGAGCCCATGACCCACCGCTTCCGCCACCTCGAGACCACCGCCGTGCACGCCGGGATGGACGGCCTCACCGCCTCCGGGTCGCACGTGCCCCCGATCGACCTTTCGACCACGAACCCGCTCCCCACGGTCGAGTCCGGCGGTGACGCCTACGAGCACCTCGCGCTCGGCGGCTCGCTGGAGCCGGGGCAGTCGGCGGTCTACCAGCGCCTGTGGCAGCCCGGCGTGGCCCGGTTCGAGTCGGCGCTCGCAGAGCTGGAGCGGACCACGCACGCGGTGGCGTTCGCGTCGGGGATGGCCGCGCTGAGCGCCTGCCTGATCGCGAGCACCCAGCGCGGCCGGCCGCACGTCGTCGCGCTCCGCCCGCTGTACGGCGGCTCCGACCACGTCCTCGCGACCGGGCTGCTCGGGACCACAGTGACCTGGTGCGAGGACCAGGACGAGGTCGCGGCCGCCGTACGCCCCGACACCGGGCTCGTCGTGGTGGAGACGCCGGCGAACCCGTCCTGTGACCTGGTCGACCTCGAGGCCGTGGTGGCCTCCGCGGCCGGCGTCCCGGTGCTCGTCGACAACACCTTCGCCACCCCCGTCCTGCAGCAGCCCGCCCGGCACGGGGCGGTGCTGGTGCTGCACAGCGCGACCAAGTTCCTGGGCGGCCACGGCGACGTGGTGGGGGGCGTGGTGGCCTGTGACGAGGACTGGGCCGCCTCCCTGCGCCAGGTGCGCGCGCTGACCGGCGGGATCCTGCACCCGTTCGCCGCGTACCTGCTCCACCGCGGTCTGCGCACGCTGCCGCTGCGGGTCCGCGCGCAGCAGGCGACGGCGGCCGAGCTGGCCCAGCGCCTCGGCGCGCACGCGGCGGTCTCCCGAGTGCTCTACCCGGGGCTACCGGGGCACGACCCGCGCGGCGTGCTCGGACGGCAGCTGGCCGGCGGCGGGTCGCTCCTCGCCCTGGAGCTGGCCGGCGGGTACACCGCGGCGGCGCGGTTCGTGGAGTCGTGCGAGCTGGCCACCCACGCGGTCTCGCTCGGCGGGGTGGACACGCTGGTGCAGCACCCCGCGTCGCTGACCCACCGGCCGGTCGCGCCCGAGGCGCGGCCGGGCGCCGGGCTGGTGCGGGTGTCGGTCGGGCTCGAGCACGTCGACGACCTCACCGTCGACCTGCTCCAGGCGCTCGACGCCGCGCTCACGCCGTCGACAGGTTCCGCGCCACTCGCTCGCTGAGCGCGAGGGCCCGCCTCGCCCAGGCCGCACCGGCCCCGGCGAGACCGCAGGACGGCGTCACCACAAGGTCCCCGGCCGTCTGCGGGTCGAGCCCGAGCATGTCGAGCACGCGGAGCACCCGCTCGGTGACCGCGTCGTCGTTCGGCGGGGTCACCGGGTCGGTCGCGGGGACCACGCCGAGCATCACGGCGTGCCCCTTCTCCAGCGCGCCGGCCAGGGCGTCGTACGCGCCGACCCGGAGCACGTCGAGGTCCACCGACACGCCCTGCGCGCCGGCGCCGAGCAGCAGGTCGACCGGCGCGTCGGCGGCGCAGCAGTGCGCCACCGGGGGGGCCCCGGCCTCCCGGACCGCCGCGAACACCCACTCCAGTGCCTGCGAGGCCTCCGGCGGGTGCACCGTGCGGTGCCGGTGCAGCCCGGACGCGGTCGGGACGCCACCGGCCAGCACGGCCGGCAGCGCGGGCTCGTCGACCTGGACGAGCAGGTCAGCGCCCGGCACCCGGCGGCGGAGGTCGGCGACGTGGTCGCGGAGCCCCTCGGCCAGCGCCTGGGCCAGCTCGCGGCGGGCGCCGTGGTCGGCGAGGACACGGTCCCCCTTCGGCCGCTCGACGGTCGCGGCCAGTGTCCACGGGCCGGCGACCTGCGCCTTGAGCCGTCCGGTGAACCCCTGCGCCTGCTCCTCGAGCAGGTCGAGGTCCTGCGCCAGGAGGGAGCGGGCGCGACGGTGGTCCACCCCGGGGGCGTCGGTGAGCCGCCAGCCGGCGGGCTGGAGGTCGGCGCCGAGCTCGGCGACCACCGCGAGCGCGCGACCGGTCATCGAGGCCGGGGCACCCCGTCCGGGAAGCTCGGGGAGGAACGGGAGGTCCGGAGTCTCCCCGAGCGCGAGGCGCAGGGCCTCGGCGTACGCCGTCGCGTCCTCGCCGGGCATCGACCCGATGCCGGTGGCCACGACCGTCATGCGTCGGCCCGCTGCCGGCGCACGGCCGCGGTGATGGTGGCCGACCCGACCACCCGCGTCCCCTCGTAGACCACCACGGCCTGGCCGGGCGCGATACCGCGCGCCGGCTCGAGCAGCTCGACGGTCACGTCGTCGCCGGAGACCGTCACCACCGCCCGGTGCTCCTCGCCGTGCGCGCGCAGCTGCACCGTGCCGTGCAGCGGCTCGGCCGGGACGGTGCCGCACCAGCGTGGCTTGAACGCGGTGACGTGGTCCACGGTCAGCTCCTCCCGCGGCCCGACCGTGACCGTCCCGGAGACCGGCTCGATGTCGAGCACGTAGCGCGGCCGGCCGTCCGGCGCGGGGCGGCCGATGCGCAGGCCCTTGCGCTGCCCGATGGTGAACCCGAAGGTCCCCTCGTGGCTGCCGAGCACCTCGCCGGTGGCGTGGTCGACGATCTCCCCGGAGCCGGCGCCGAGCTTCTCGCGCAGCCAGCCGGCGGTGTCGCCGTCGGAGATGAAGCAGATGTCGTGGCTGTCGGGCTTGTTCGCCACGGACAGGCCGCGCCGGTCGGCCTCCTCGCGGACCTCAGGCTTCCGGGAGTCGCCGAGCGGGAAGAGCGAGTGCGCGAGCTGCTCCTGGGTGAGCACGCCGAGCACGTAGGACTGGTCCTTGCCCATGTCGACCGCGCGGTGCATCTCGATCAGGCCGTCGTCCCCGGTGACGAGCCGGGCGTAGTGGCCGGTGGCGACCGCGTCGAAGCCGAGCGCCACGGCCCGCTCGAGGACGGCGGCGAACTTGATCTTCTCGTTGCACCGCAGGCACGGGTTGGGGGTGCGCCCCTCGGCGTACTCCGCCATGAAGTCCTCGACCACGTCCTCGTGGAAGCGGTCGCTCATGTCCCAGACGTAGAACGGGATGCCGATCACGTCGGCGGCGCGGCGGGCGTCGCCGGCGTCCTCGATCGTGCAGCAGCCGCGCGACCCGGTCCGGTAGGACTTCGGGTTGCGCGAGAGGGCGAGGTGGATGCCGGTGACGTCGTGGCCCATCTCCGCGGCGCGCGCGGCGGCCACGGCGGAGTCGACGCCGCCGGACATGGCGGCAAGGACGCGCATCGGCTCAGACCGCCAGCTTCGCGACGCCGAAGCCGGACGCGATGCCGGCGGCCCGGGCGCGCTCGACGACCGGGCCGATCGCCTCGACCAGGGCGTCGACGTCGGCCTGGGTGGTGGTGTGCCCGAGCGAGAAGCGCAGCGCGCTGCGGGCGCTCACGTCGTCGGCGCCCATGGCGAGCAGCACGTGGGAGGCCTGCGGGACGCCGGCCGAGCACGCCGAGCCGGTCGAGCACTCGATGCCGCGCGCGTCGAGCAGCATCAGCAGCGAGTCGCCCTCGCAGCCGGGGAACTGGATGTGCGCGTTGCCGGGCAGCCGGTGCGCGAGCGTGCAGTTCTTGTCGCCGTTGACCACGGCGTCCGGGACCTCCTCGAGGACCCGGCGGAGCAGGTCGTCGCGCAGCGCGGCGACCCGGGCGGCGTGCTCGGGCTGCCGGGCGACCGACAGCTCGACGGCGGCGGCGAAGCCGGCGATCGCCGGGGCGTCGATGGTGCCGGAGCGGACGTCGCGCTCCTGGCCGCCTCCGTGCAGCAGCGGCACGAGCTCGAGCTCCCGTCGTACGACGAGCGCCCCCACGCCGAACGGGCCGCCCACCTTGTGCGCGGTCAGGGTCAGCGCGTCCGCGCCGCTGGCGGCGAAGTCAACGGGCACCTGCCCCACGGCCTGCACCGCGTCGGTGTGCACCGGGATCCCGTGCGCGTGGGCGATCTCGACGACATCGGCGAGCGGCTGGACCGTGCCGACCTCGTTGTTGGCCCACATCACCGAGACCAGGGCGACCGACCCGGGGTCGCGCTCGACGGTCTCCCGGAGCGCGGTCACGTCGAGCCGGCCGCAGCGGTTGACCGGGAGCAGCTCCACGTCGGCGCCCTGCTCGCCCAGCCAGTGCAGCGGGTCGAGCACGGCGTGGTGCTCGACGGCGGTGGACAGGATCCGGGTGCGGCGCGGGTCGGCGGCGCGTCTGGCCCAGTACAGGCCCTTGAGCGCGAGGTTGTCCGACTCGGTCCCGCCGGAGGTGAACACGACCTCGCTGGGGCGGGCCCCGAGGGCGCGCGCGATGGTCTCGCGCGACTCCTCGACCACCCGGCGCGCGGACCGCCCCGAGGCGTGCAGGGACGACGGGTTGCCGAGCCGGGTCATCTGCGCGGTCACCGCGGCGACCGCCTCGGCGTACATCGGCGTCGAGGCGGCATGGTCCAGGTAGACCGGGCGCTGGTGCGTGTCGGGGTCGTTCATCGCGTCTCCCAGGGTACGACGTACCCCGATGCGGCCCTCAATCGCGGGCGGGCCGCCGTGTCACGCCAGCCACGCACCGGCCCGCATCACCCGCAGCGGCATCAGCGCGTCGTCGACGACGAGCAGGTCGGCGCGGAGCCCGGGCCGCAGCTCCCCCACCTCGTCGTCCACGCCGAGCGCGCGGGCGGGGGTGCGTGACGCCGCGGTCACCGCGTCCGCCAGGCCGGTCCCGGTCTCGCGGACGGTGCGGCGTACGACGTCGAGCAGGTTCGCCGTACCGCCGGCCAGCGCCTGCCGGGCCCACGCCCCCTCGTGGTCCCGGTCGCCGTCGCCCTCCTCGGCCTCGTCGTGCACGCGGGCGACGCCGCCGGCGACCCGGACGGTGCGCGGGCCCAGGGCGTAGTTGCCGTCGGGCATGCCCGCAGCGGGCATCGCGTCGGTCACCAGGGCGATCCGGTCCGGCCCGAGCAGGTCGAAGACCAGCCGGACCGTGTCGTCATCGAGGTGCACCCCGTCGGCGACGAGCTCGACCCTGGCCTCGTCGCGGGCGGCGGCGGAGAGCGCGCCGGCGACCGGTCCGGAGTCGCGGTGGTGCAGCGACGGCATCCCGTTGAACAGGTGGGTGACCAGGCCGCGGGGCTGCGCGGCGAGGGTCCGGCGGACCAGGTCGGCGTCGGCCGCGGTGTGCCCGACCGCCGCGACCACCCCGCGCCCCACCAGCAGGTCCACGACGTCCTCGGCCCCGGGCAGCTCGGGAGCGAGCGTCATCACCCGGACGTGCCCCCGGCCGGCGTCGAGGAGCTCGCGGGTCAGCCCGGGGTCGGGCCGGCGCAGGAGTCCCGGGTCCTGGGCGCCGCAGTGGCCGCTGGCCAGGAACGGCCCTTCGACGAGTACGGCGGCGACGAGGCCCCGGTCCGCGGCACGGGCCGCCGCGGCCACGGCGGCGAGCATCCGCTCCGGCTCGTCGGTGACCACACCGGCCACCACCGAGGTCGTCCCCCGCCCGAGGTGGTGCCGGGCCGCCCCCGCGACCTGCTCGTCGTCGCCGGCGGTGAAGGCGAACCCGCCGCCGCCGTGGCAGTGCAGGTCGACCAGGCCCGGCAGCACGGTTCCCTGCGGCTCGGCCGGGACCGGCAGGGCGGGGTGAGCGGCGGCGAGGTCGGCGGCGACCTCTTCGGCCGGGCCGACCGCGACGACCCTGTCCCCGGCGAGGACGACCAGCCCGTCGGCGTACACCCGTCCGGGTGTGACCAGGCGCCCCCGGACCACCTGGTCGGGTGCGGGTCCTTCCGGCTGTGCGCGCACGGTGCCAGGGTAGCGACGGCGTGCCCCCGCGGCGGCTCTGTTGCGGTGGCCTCGGGAGGCTGCCCGAGCGAGCCGGATAATTCGGTTGCGGGCTGCTCGGCGGTGACGCCAGACTCCTGCCCATCATGAAGAACTGACGTCGGCCTCCACTCGCGCCCGCGGCCGCCTGGGACTCCCCCACGCACGTGCCCGGCGAGTGCACCCACCCACCAGATCGGTGCCGCTGATGTCACTCACCCTCTCCTCGACGCCTGCTCCCCTGGTCGCGCGCGACCTCACCAAGACCTACGGCGACCGCGTCGTGCTCGACGGGGTCGGCCTGGTCGCCAACCCCGGGCGCCCGCTCGGGCTGGTCGGCCAGAACGGCGTGGGCAAGTCCACGCTGATGCGGCTGCTCGCCGACGTCGAGCCCGCGGACGGCGGCTCGGTGGTCCGCCCCGCGGACCTGGAGTACCTCGGGCAGGAGCCGGCCTTCGCCGACGGTGCCACCGTCGGCGACGTGCTCGACGCCGCGCTGGCGCCGCTGCACGACGCGGTGGCCCGGCTCGAGGAGCTGGCCGGGTCGCTCGAGGACGAGCGGGCGCAGCAGGAGTTCGCCGACGTGCTCGCGTGGGCGGAGCTGCACGAGGCCTGGGACGCGGACCGGCGTGCCGTGGTCGCCGCCCGGCGGCTCGGGCTGGGCACGCTCGACCGGGGCCACCCGGTCGCGGCGATGTCCGGAGGCCAGCGGACCCGCCTGGCCCTGGCGGCGCTCGGCACCCGCCGGCCGGAGTGCGTGCTGCTCGACGAGCCGACCAACCATCTCGACGACGAGGCGGTGGCATTCCTCGAGGAGCTCCTGGTCTCGCTGCCGGGGGTCGTCGTGGTCGCCAGCCACGACCGTGCCTTCCTGGAGAACGTGTGCGCGACCGTGGTCGACCTCGACCCGTCGCACTTCGGGGTCGACGGCGACGGCGGCAACCGGTTCTCCGGCGGCTACTCCGACTACCTGGCGGCCAAGTGTGACGCGCGGCGCCGCTGGGAGGCCGCGTTCGCCGAGGAGCAGGACGAGCTCGCCGGCCTCCGGCGCGCGGCCGCGACCACCGCGCGCAGGGTCGGGCACAACCGCCCTCCGCGCGACGGCGACAAGTCCATCTACTTCGGACAGGGCCAGAAGGTGGCGCGCACGGTCAGCCGCCGGGTCCGGGACGCCGAGAGACGGATCGAGGTGATCGAGCGGGACCGGGTCCCGAAGCCGCCCAAGCCGCTCAGCTTCACCGGCACGCTCGCCTCGGGCCGCCCGAACGGCAGCACGACCGTGTCCGTCCGCGACCTCGAGGTCGACGGCCGGGTCCGGGTGCCGCGGCTCGACGTCGGGGCCGGCGGCCGGGTGCTGGTCACCGGCGCGAACGGGTCCGGCAAGTCGACGCTGCTCAAGGTGCTCGCGGGCCAGCTCGCGCCGACGGCGGGCACGGCACAGGTGTCCGCCCGCCGGGTCGGCTTCCTGCCGCAGGAGGCGGTGTTCTCCCGGCCGGACAAGGCGCCGCACGAGGTGTACGACGCGGCGACGGGGTCGCCCGTGCCGCTCGGGGACCTCGGGCTGCTGCACCCGCGGGACCTGTCCCGCCCGGTGGGCGTGCTCAGCGTCGGCCAGCGGCGGCGGCTCGCGCTGGCCATCCTGGTCGCGCGGCAGCCGGACCTGCTGCTCCTCGACGAGCCCACGAACCACATCTCGCTCACGCTCGCCGACGAGCTGGAGGAGGCGCTGCAGCGCTCGAGCGGAACGGTGCTCGTGGCCACCCACGACCGGTGGCTGCGCCGGCGCTGGGACGGTGACCTGCTCGCGCTGTGAGCCGGCCGCCTCGTCCCGTACGCCCTGTCCCTGGCTCAGGACACGAGAGAAGGCCCCCGACCAGGTACTCCGGTCGGGGGCCTTCCGCGTCGAGCGTGGGACTCAGCCCTTGCGCTTGTTGACCTCGTCGGTCGCGGCGGGGAGCACGGCGTGCAGGTCGCCGACCACGCCGAAGTCGACGAGCTCGAACAGCGGGGCCTCCTCGTCCTTGTTGATCGCGACGATGGTCTTGGAGGTCTGCATACCGGCCCGGTGCTGGATCGCGCCGGAGATGCCCGCGGCGACGTACAGCTGCGGCGACACCGTCTTGCCGGTCTGGCCGACCTGGAAGGAGTGCGGGTACCAGCCGGAGTCGACCGCGGCACGCGAGGCGCCGACCGCGGCACCGAGCGAGTCCGCGAACTTCTCGACCGGCTCGAAGTTGCCGCCGGTCCCGCGGCCGCCGGAGACCACGATCGCGGCCTCGGTCAGCTCGGGCCGGCCGGTGGCCTTGCGCGGCTCGGAGGCCACGATCTTCGCGCTCTTCGCCGCGTCGGAGATGGTCACGTCGACCTTCTCCTGCTCCGCGGCGCCCTCGACCTGCTCGGGGGTGGCGGCGTTCGGCTTCACCGTGATGATCGGCGTGCCCTTGGTGACCTTCGCCTGCACCGTGTAGTTGCCGGCGAACACCGACTGGGTGGTCACCGGGCCGCTGTCGCCGGGCTGGACGTCGACGGCGTCGGTGATCAGGCCGGAGTCGGTCTTGACCGCGAGCCGGCCCGCGATCTCCTTGCCCTCGGCGTTGGAGCTGATCAGCACCGCGGCCGGGGAGGTCTTCTCCACCAGCTGCTGGAGCACCTCGGCCTTGGGGGCCACCAGGTAGCCCTTCACCTCGGCGTCGTCCACGACGTAGACCTTCTCGGCGCCGTAGGCCTTGAGCTGGTCGGCGGCGGCGGACACGTCCGAGCCGATGAACACGGCGGAGGGCTCGCCGAGGCGGCGGGCGATCGTCAGAAGCTCGTTGGTGGTCTTGCGTACTGCACCGTCGACGTGGTCGACGAGAACCAGGATCTCGCTCATGTCAGGCAGCCTTCCTCAGATGAACTTCTTCGACGCGAGGAACCCGGCGAGCGCGGTGGCGCCCGAGCCGTCCTCGTCGGTGACGATCTCGCCCTGCGAGCGCGGCGGGCGCGCGGCGGTGTCCTCGACCTGCGTCCACGACGCGGAGAGGCCGACCTTCTCGGCCTCGACGCCGAGGTCGGCGAGGGACCAGGTCTCCACCGGCTTCTTCTTCGCGGCCATGATGCCCTTGAAGGAGGGGTAGCGGGCCTCACCGGACTGGTCGGTCACGCTGAGCACGAACGGCGCGGTGGCGCCGATCACCTCGGTCGCGGCGTCGCCGTCGCGGCGGATCCGGATCTCCTTGCCCTGCATCTCGATCTGCGACCCGAAGGTGACCTGCGGAACGCCGAGACGCTCGGCGAGCATCGCCGGTACGACGCTCATCGCGCCGTCGGTCGACGCCATGCCGCACACCACGAAGTCGTGGTCGATCTTCTTGATCGCCTCGGCCAGCACCAGCGAGGTCGCCAGCGAGTCGGAGCCGGCGATCGCGTCGTCGACGACGTGGACGCCCTTGTCGGCGCCCATCTGCAGCGCCTTGCGGATCGCGTCGGAGGCCTGCTCGGGGCCCACGGTCAGGACGGTGATCTCGTCCGTGCCGTCGCCCTTCTCCTTGAGCTGGAGCGCCTGCTCGACGGCGTACTCGTCGAGCTCCGACAGCAGACCGTCGACACCGACGCGGTCGACGGTGTTGTCGGCCTCGAAGTGCCGGTCGGCGGTCGCATCGGGAACGTACTTCACACACACGACAATGTTCATGGCAGTCTCGGCCCTGAGGGCCCCTCCTGTGCACTCGGTTCGCGGCTGGTTCTCACAGCCGCGGGCGGTCAACGGTGGCCGGACCCAGTGGTCTGGCCGGCTTCCCCGTCCACGTGTCTCATGAGGTTACTAGCGCGTAGCAAGCAGCGGAACACGTGCCCGGGTGGGGTGGGTCACACGGGCTCCCGGCGGGTGCGCCGCGGTCCCGGCATCGGGGTCCGCGGCGCCCCACGACGGTCTCAGGGGCGGATGATCCGGTCCAGGATCTTGCCGGCGACGAGGTAGACCACCGCGGCGATCCCCCAGTTGACGAGCGCGCCCTTGGTCTCGCCGTCCTTGCCCTCGAAGGTGAAGACGCCGTTGTCGCGGCTGAACGGCCCGTCGAGCTTGTCGGCCATCTCCAGGACGAAGGTGACGATCGCGTTGTCGCGGTTCGCGTCGAGCGCCACGAGCAGCGCGCCCACGGCGAGGAACAGCGCGCAGACCACGGCGACCAGCCAGACCAGCGACGCGATCCGGTTGCGGACCGCGTTCGAGCCGGCCTTGACCGTCTCGCCGCTCGGACGGCGCCGGCGGCGCTTCTCCTCGACCGGAGGCGTGGTCGAGGTCGGAGCCGGGGTCGTCGCCGCGGGTGCGGCCGGCGGGGTGGTCGAGCCCTGGGCCGGCGCCGGCGCAGGGCCCGGGGCCGCCTCCGTGGTCCCGTCCGCGCTCTTGCTGGCGTCAGTCACTGCTGTCTCCTTGGTCCGAGGTATCCGCACGATAGCCGACGCGGACACGCAACGAGAACCTGTTCCGCCCGGGCGCGAGGATCGTCCCCCACGCCGTACCGGACCAAACCAGCGGGGCGCCGTACGGGTGACGTCTCGACGCCTCACGACTGACGCCTCAACGCCTCAGCGGCCGACGAAGTCGGCCTTGCCGGGGCCGCTCTCCAGGAACGACGCCATGCCGATGGTCCGGTCCTCGGTCGCGAAGAGCGAGGCGAACTGCTGCCGCTCGATCTCCAGCCCGGTGTCGAGGTCCACCTCGAGGCCGTGGTCGATCGCCTCCTTGGCGGCGCGCAGGGCGTACGACGCGGCGCGGGTGAACTGCCGCGCCCAGGCGACCGACTCCTCGTAGACCGACGCGGCGGGCACGAGCCGGTCCACGAGCCCGATCTCGAGGGCCTCCTCGGCCTTCACGAAACGGCCGGAGAAGATCAGCTCCTTGGCCCGCGACGGGCCGACCAGCCGGGTCAGCCGCTGGGTGCCGCCGGCCCCCGGGATGATGCCGAGCAGGATCTCGGGCTGACCGAGGGTGGCGTCGTCGGCGGCGATGCGCAGGTCGGCACAGAGCGCGAGCTCACAGCCGCCGCCGAGCGCGTAGCCGGTGACCGCCGCGACGACCGGCTTCGGGATCCGCGCGACGGCCGTGAAGGCCGACTGCAGCCCGCCGCTGCGCTTGACCATGTCGGTGTGCGACATGGCTGCCATCTCCTTGATGTCGGCGCCGGCGGCGAACACCCGCTCACCGCCGTAGACCACGACCGCCTTGACGTCGTCGCGGTCCGTGGCCTCCGCCGCGGCGGCCCGGATCTCCTCCTGGGTCTGCACGTCGAGAGCGTTCATCTTGGGCCGGTCGATCCGGATCGTCCCGACTCCGTCCTCGACCTCGAGCCGCACGAACTCACCCACGGTGCACTCCTTCTCTTGTCGCCTCTGGTTGCCTGCCGGGGAGCCTAGACCGCCGCGTCCGGTCCCGGTCGGCGCCCCGGACGGTCACAGGTCGGTGACACCGGCGCGCTGAGCGTTTCCGCCCCCCGCCGATCGGTAAGAATGAGCCGGTGAACCCCGGACTGTGGACCGACGACCAGGACCGAGCCGACGTCTGGCCGGGACAGCACGAGCCCCTCGGGTCCACCTGGAGCGACGAGTCCACGAACTTCGCCGTCTACGCCCCCGAGGCCACCCGGGTCGAGGTCTGCCTGTTCCACGACGCCGAGGACGGCACCGAGGTGGAGACCCGCTACGAGCTGACCGAGCACACCCTCGGCATCTGGCACGGCGCGCTCCCCGGCGTCGAGCGCGGCCAGCGCTACGGCTACCGCGTGGACGGCCCCTGGGACCCGGAGAACGGCCGCCGGTTCAACCCCGCGAAGCTGCTGCTCGACCCGTACGCCCGCGCGGTCAGCGGCTCCGTCGTACCCGGCCCGTCGATCTTCGGCTACACCCTGCCCGACAGCGACGACGACGCCGAGACCCGGGCGGCGAAGGCGCTGGTCCGCAGCGACGTGGACTCCGCCCCGGCCATGCCCCGCAGCGTCGTCGTGCACGACGACTTCGACTGGGGACCGCACGAGGCCCGGCCCAAGGTCCGGCTGACCGACACGGTCGTGTACGAGCTGCACGTCAAGGGCTTCACCCAGCTGCACAACGAGATCCCCGAGGACCTGCGCGGCACGTACGCCGGCCTGACCACCCCCGCCGTCGTGCACTACCTGAAGGACCTCGGCATCACCACCGTCGAGCTGCTGCCCGTGCACCAGTACGTCTCGGAGCCGGACCTCGCCGCGCGCGGCCTGACCAACTACTGGGGCTACAACTCGGTCGGCTTCTTCGCCCCGCACAACGCCTACAGCTCCTCCGGCGACCGCGGCGAGCAGGTCACCGAGTTCAAGCGCATGGTCAAGGCGCTGCACGAGGCCGGGCTCGAGGTGATCCTCGACGTGGTCTACAACCACACCGCCGAGGGCGGCCCGTTCGGCCCCACCCTGTGCTTCCGCGGTCTCGACGACCTCGGCTTCTACAAGCACGTCGACGAGGCCACCTACTGGGACGTCACCGGCTGCGGCAACACCGTCGACGCCTCCCACCCCAACGCGCTGCGGCTAATCCTCGACTCGCTGCGCTACTGGGTCACCGAGATGCACGTCGACGGCTTCCGGTTCGACCTCACCCCCGCGCTGACCCGCACCGGCCACATGGTCGACATGGGCGGGCACTTCCTCACCGCGGTCGGCCAGGACCCCGTCCTGCGCCACGTGAAGCTGATCGCCGAGCCGTGGGACGCCAGCATGGACGGCTACCAGGTCGGCAACTTCCCGCCGCCGTGGGTGGAGTGGAACGACAAGTACCGCGACACCATCCGCGACTTCTGGCGGCTGCGCTCGGGCGGGATCCGCGACGTCGCCTCGCGCCTGTCGGGGTCCAGCGACCTGTACGCCGACGACGGCCGGTCGCCGTACGCCTCGGTCAACTTCGTCACCGCGCACGACGGCTTCACCCTGCGCGACCTCGTCTCCTACGACCGGAAGCACAACGAGGCCAACGGCGAGGGCAACCGGGACGGCAGCGACAACAACCGGTCCTGGAACTGCGGCGTCGAGGGCGAGACCGACGACCCCGAGGTGATCCGGCTCCGGCACCGGCAGGCGGCGAACCTGATCGCCACGCTTTGCCTGTCCACCGGCGTCCCGATGATCACCGCCGGAGACGAGCGGGGCCGCACCCAGCGCGGCAACAACAACGCCTACGGCCAGGACAACGAGATCTCCTGGATGGACTGGCGCCCGGACGACGCGTGGCTCGACATCTACGAGATCACCAAGACCGCGCTCCGGCTGCGTCGCGAGCACACCGCGCTGCGCCAGCGGCACTTCCTGGAGGGCCGGCCCGCCATCGACGGCGGCCCCAAGGACCTGGCCTGGGTGCACCCCGAGGGCCGGGAGATGACCGCCGGGGACTGGTTCGACGACGGCCTGCACCAGTTCGGGATGTTCGTCTCCGGGCACCCGCTCCGGGCACCCGGCCCGCGCGGCGAGCAGCTGCACGACTCGTCGTTCATGATCTGGTTCAACGCGCACCCGGAGGCCGGCAAGGTCACCCTGCCGCTGCAGCAGTGGGTGCAGGCCGGTGAGGTCGTGCTCAGCACCGACGAGGCACACAGGGTCGGCGACCGGGTCGCGGCCGGCGAGGTCATCGACATCGCCCCGCGCTCGATGCTGGTACTGCGCGAGGCCTGAGCCCGCGCCGGCCCGACCGTAGCCGCCCGTTGCCGCCCGCGGGCCCGCGGCACCGGGCTCCCCCGCGCCGCTTCGCAGCTTCCCGAGACGACGGAACGGGTGACGACCCGGAGGTCGTCACCCGTTCTGGTCTGCCGTGCGGCCCGTCCTACACGTGGGCGGGCAGCGCCACCTGGCCGAGCTCGGCCGGCGAGGCGAGCATCGGGTGGCGGGGCAGGATCCGGGCGGTGTACCCGAACGGACCGGTCTGCGCGAGCGAGACGGTGCCGGTGAACCGGTGCCGCCCGTCCTCGTAGGTCTCGGCCAGCTGCAGGGACTCGGCGTGCGTGTCGACGAGGTCCTCCTCGTGACGGATCCGTCCGTGCACGACCTGCACGTCGACGTCCTCGGGCCGGAGCTTCCCGAGCGAGGCGTAGACGGTCACCTCGAGGGTCTGGCCGATCTCCGGGGAGTCGCCCACGCCGCTGGACTCGATGTGGTCGATCGCGACCGACGGCCAGTCGGTGAGCACCCGCTGCTTCCACGTCGCGAGCTCACGCGCCCCACCGAAGTCGTGGTTGAGCGCCCGCGACGTCGCGGCGGACGGGCTGTACAGCTTCTGGACGTAGTCGCGGACCATGCGGGTGGCCAGCACCTTGGGCCCGAGCGAGCGCAGCGTGTGCCGGACCATCTCGATCCAGCGCACCGGCACGCCCTCGGCGTCCTCGTCGTAGAACCGGGGCGCGACCTCGTTCTCGATCAGGTCGTAGAGCGCGTGCGCCTCGATATCGTCACGACGGTCCGGGTCGTCGACACCGTCGGCGGACGGGATCGCCCAGCCGTTGTTGCCGTCGTACCACTCGTCCCACCAGCCGTCGAGGATCGACAGGTTCAGGCCACCGTTCAGCGCGGCCTTCATGCCGGAGGTGCCGCACGCCTCGTACGGGCGCAGCGGGTTGTTCAGCCACACGTCGCAGCCGGGGTAGAGCGGCTGCGCCATCGCGATGTCGTAGTTCGGCAGGAACACGATCCGGTGGCGGACCTCCGGGTCGTCGGAGAACTTCACGATCTCCTGGATCAGCCGCTTGCCGCCCTCGTCGGCGGGGTGCGACTTGCCGGCGATCACGAGCTGCACGGGCCGGTCGGGGTCCAGCAGGATCCGCTTGAGCCGCTCGGGGTCGCGCAGCATCAGGGTGAGCCGCTTGTACGACGGGACGCGCCGCGCGAAGCCGATCGTCAGCACGTCGGGGTCGAGCGCGGAGTCGATCCAGCCCAGCTCGGCCGGCGTCGCGCCGCGGTGCCGCCACGACTCGGCGAGCCGCTTGCGGGCGTCCTCGACGAGCCGGGCGCGGAGCACGCGCTTGGTCGCCCAGATCTCCGAGCCGGGCACCTTGTCCGCGGCCTCGAAGATCTGCTCCGGCCGGTCGGCCGAGGGGTCGACGCCCTGCTTCTCGGCGAGCTCGAACACCTCGCGCGCGACCCAGGTCGGGCCATGCACGCCGTTGGTGATCGAGGTGATCGGGCGCTCCTCCGGGTCGAACTCGGGCCACAGCCCGCCGAACATGCCCCGGCTGACCTCGCCGTGCAGCAGCGAGACGCCGTTGGCGCGCTGGGAGAGCCGGAAGCCCATGACGGCCATGTTGAACACCGACGGGTCGCCGCCGGTGTAGTCCTCGGAGCCGAGCGCGAGGATCCGGTCCACCGGGACGCCGTGGCAGGCGTTCTCCCCGCCGAAGTACTGCTCGACGAGGTCGCGGGGGAAGCGGTCGATCCCGGCGGGGACCGGGGTGTGCGTGGTGAAGACCGTGCCGGCGCGCGAGACCTCGAGGGCGGTCGGGTAGTCCAGACCAGCGGGACCCTCGGTCAGCTCGCGGATCCGCTCGAGGCCGAGGAAGCCGGCGTGGCCCTCGTTGGTGTGGAAGACCTCGGGGTCCGGTGCGCCGGTGATGCGGGAGAAGGCGCGCAGGGCCCGGACGCCACCGACGCCGAGGAGCAGCTCCTGGCGCAGACGGTGCTCGGTCGTGCCGCCGTACAGCCGGTCGGTGACGTCGCGGACGACCTCGCTGTTCTCCTCGACGTCGGAGTCGAGGAGCAGCAGCGGGACGCGGCCGACCTGGGCGATCCAGATCCGCGCGGTCAGCGACTCGTCACCGGGCAGGCCGATGCTGATCTTGGCCGGCGAGCCGTCCTCCTCGCGGAGCACGGAGATCGGGAGCCCGTCCGGGTCGAGGAGCGGGTAGCGCTCCTCCTGCCAGGCCTCGCGCGACAGGGACTGCTGGAAGTAGCCGTGCCGGTACAGCAGGCCGACGCCCACGATCGGGACGCCGAGGTCGGAGGCGGTCTTGAGATGGTCGCCGGCGAGGATGCCGAGACCGCCGGAGTACTGCGGCAGCACCGCGGTGATGCCGAACTCCGGGGAGAAGTAGGCGATGGACCGGGGGGCGGTGTCGCCGGCCGACGACTGGTACCAGCGGTCCCCTGTCAGGTACTGCTCGAGGTCGGCGTGCGCCAGCTCCAGCATGCGCAGGAACTTCTTGTCGGCTGCCAGCTCGTGCAGACGGTCGGTGGGGACGGACCCCAGAAGGCGGACCGGGTCGTGGCCGCACGCGTCCCACCGCTCGGGGTCGATCGCAGCGAACAGATCCTGTGTCTCGGGGTGCCAGGACCACCGCAGGTTGTTCACGAGATCGCCGAGTGGCTTCAGCGAGTCGGGGAGGACCGGTCGAACGGTGAATCGACGGATTGCTCTCACTGTCCGACGGTAACAGCAAAACGTTGGATCGTTCCAACACGCACTTGCATGGACTTCCCGGAATCGGGCAGGTTGTCACCATGGTTGGTCGTATCCCCGTCATGGAGGTCTCTCCCGTCGTCGACCACGGTCGGTACCCGGCGAAGGCGGTGGTGGGGGAACCCTTCACCGTCAGCGCGCTGGTGTTCCGCGAGGGCCACGATGCCCTCAGTGCCGACGTGGTCCTCACCGACCCCGCGGGCGTACGGCGCCCCGGGGTCCGGATGACCAAGGACAAGGAGACTCCCGACCTGTGGTCCGCGGAGGTCTCCGCCGACACGCCGGGAGCGTGGTCGTTCGAGGTCGAGGGGTGGTCCGACCCGATCGCCACCTGGCGGCACAACGCCGAGATCAAGATCCCCGCCGGCATCGACGTCGAGCTGATGTTCACCGAAGGTGTGCTGCTGCTCGAGCGGGTGGCGGCGGGCCTCCCCCGCCGCAGCCCCGAGCGGCGCACCGTCGAGGACGCGATCACCGGCCTGAAGGACGTCAAGCGCCCGCACCCGGCCCGCTACGCCGCGGGGGTCTCCCCCGCGGTCGACGAGGTGCTCGCCGCCCACCCGCTGCGCGACCTGGTCACCCCCGAGGGGCCGTACCCGCTCTACGTCGACCGGGAGCGTGCGCTCTACGGCTCCTGGTACGAGTTCTTCCCGCGTTCCGAGGGCGCGTACGTCGACCCGGCCACCGGCAAGGTCGTCTCCGGCACCTTCGCGACCGCGGCCAAGCGCCTCGACGCGGTCGCGGAGATGGGCTTCGACATCCTGTACCTGCCGCCGATCCACCCGATCGGGAAGGTCAACCGCAAGGGTCCGAACAACACCCTGGTGACCGAGGAGGGCGACCCCGGCTCGCCGTGGGCGATCGGCTCCGACGAGGGCGGCCACGACGCGATCCACCCCGACCTCGGCACGTTCGAGGACTTCGACGCCTTCGTCGAGCGTGCCGGCGAGCTCGGCCTCGAGGTCGCCCTCGACCTCGCGCTCCAGGCGGCCCCGGACCACCCGTGGGTGAAGAGCCACCCGGAGTGGTTCACCACCCGCGCGGACGGCACCATCGCCTACGCCGAGAACCCGCCGAAGAAGTACCAGGACATCTACCCGGTCAACTTCGACAACGACCCGTCGGGCATCTACCACGAGGTGCTCCGCATCGTCCGGCTGTGGATGTCGCACGGCGTGCGCGTCTTCCGCGTGGACAACCCGCACACCAAGCCGGTCGAGTTCTGGGAGTGGCTGCTCGGCGAGGTCCGCAAGACCGACCCGGACGTGATCTTCCTGTCCGAGGCGTTCACCAAGCCCGCCATGATGCGGACCCTGGCCACGGTCGGCTTCCACCAGTCCTACACGTACTTCACCTGGCGCACCGCCAAGTGGGAGCTCGAGGAGTACCTCACCGAGCTCTCCCACGAGACCAGCCACGTGATGCGGCCGAACCTGTTCGTGAACACGCCCGACATCCTGCACGCCTACCTGCAGTACGGCGGCCCCGCGGCGTTCAGGATCCGCGCCACGATCGCCGCCACCGGCGCGCCCTCGTGGGGCGTCTACGCCGGCTTCGAGCTCTACGAGCACGTCGCGGTCAAGCCGGGCAGCGAGGAGTACCTCGACTCGGAGAAGTACCAGGTCCGGGTCCGCGACTGGGAGGCCGCCGAGGCCGAGGGGCGCTCCCTGGCTCCGTACATCACCCGCCTGAACCAGATCCGGCGGGCGCACCCCGCGCTGCAGCAGCTGCGCAACCTCACCGTCCACCACAGCGACGACGAGTCGATCCTGGTGTTCTCCAAGCGCGCCACGACCACCGACGCGGCCGGCCACGAGCACGAGGACCTGATGATCATCGTGGTCAACGTCGACCCGCACGCCGCGCGAGAGACCACCGTGCACCTCGACATGCCGGGCCTCGGCCTGGACTGGCACGAGACCTTCCCGGTGCACGACGAGCTCACCGGCGACACCTGGGTCTGGGGCGAGCACAACTACGTGCGCCTCGACCCGCACACCCAGCCCGCACACATCCTCACCGTTCGGAGGCCGAGCCTGTGACCCAGCCCGCGACCCAGCCTGCGACCCAGGGCCAGATGCCCGAGACCGCGGAGGGGCTCCCGGCCCACGAGCCGGACTGGTTCAAGAAGGCCGTGTTCTACGAGGTCCTGGTCCGGTCCTTCAAGGACTCCAACGGCGACGGCGTCGGCGACTTCAAGGGCCTCACCGAGAAGCTCGACTACCTCGAGTGGCTCGGCGTGGACTGCCTGTGGGTGCCGCCGTTCTTCACCTCGCCGCTGCGCGACGGCGGCTACGACGTCGCCGACTACACCAACATCCTCCCCGAGTGCGGCTCGGTCGACGACTTCCACGAGTTCCTCGACGCCGCGCACTCGCGGGGCATCCGGGTGATCATCGACTTCGTCATGAACCACACCTCGGACCAGCACCCCTGGTTCCAGGAGTCGCGCAACAACCCCGACGGCCCGTACGGCGACTTCTACGTCTGGTCCGACACCGACGACCTGTACGAGGACGCGCGGATCATCTTCGTCGACACCGAGCCGTCGAACTGGACCTGGGACCCGGTCCGCCAGCAGTACTTCTGGCACCGCTTCTACAGCCACCAGCCGGACCTGAACTTCGACAACCCGAAGGTCCACGAGGCGATGCTTGAGGCCCTGAAGTTCTGGCTCGACATGGGCATCGACGGCTTCCGCCTCGACGCGGTCCCCTACCTCTACGAGCGCCCCGGGACCAACGGCGAGAACCTCAAGGAGACCCACGACTTCCTCAAGGAGGTCCGCAAGTACGTCGACGAGCACTACCCCGACCGGATCCTGCTCGCGGAGGCGAACCAGTGGCCGGCCGACGTCGTGGACTACTTCGGCGACTTCGAGAAGGGGGGCGACGAGTGCCACATGTGCTTCCACTTCCCGGTGATGCCGCGCATCTTCATGGCGGTGCGTCGCGAGTCCCGCTTCCCGATCTCGGAGATCCTGGAGCAGACCCCGGAGATCCCGTCGAACGCCCAGTGGGGCATCTTCCTGCGCAACCACGACGAGCTCACCCTCGAGATGGTCACCGACGAGGACCGCGACTACATGTGGGGCGAGTACGCCAAGGATCCCCGGATGAAGGCGAACATCGGCATCCGGCGCCGGCTCGCCCCGCTGCTCGACAACGACGTCAACACGATGGAGCTGTTCACCGCGCTCCTGCTGTCCTTGCCCGGCTCCCCCGTCCTGTACTACGGGGACGAGATCGGCATGGGCGACAACATCTGGCTCGGTGACCGCGACGGCGTGCGCACGCCGATGCAGTGGACCCCCGACCGGAACGCCGGCTTCTCGGTGTCCACCCCGGGCCGCCTGCACCTGCCGGTGATCCAGGACCCGGTCTTCGGCTACCAGCGGGTCAACGTGGAGACCGAGCTCGAGAACGCCTCGTCGCTGCTGCACTGGACGCGGCGGATGATCCACGCACGCCGGAAGCACCCCGCCTTCGGGCTCGGCACGTTCACCGACCTCGGCGGGTCGAACCCCAGCGTGCTCAGCTACGTCCGCGAGCACGAGGACGACATCGTGCTGTGCGTGCACAACCTGTCCCGCTTCCCGCAGCCGGTCGAGCTCGACCTGCGCCGCTGGGAGGGGGTCGAGCCGATCGAGCTGCTGGGCGGCGTCCGCTTCCCGCAGATCGGCGAGCTGCCGTACCTGCTGACGCTCGGCGCCTACGGGTTCTACTGGTTCCGGCTGCCGAAGCCGGTCCAGACGCTGGACGAGGGGACCCACCCGTGACCGCCGCCGCCGACGCCGCCGTACTCGGCGCGCTCGCCGACTACATCGCCACCGCCCGCTGGTTCGGCGGCAAGGGCCGGCAGATGTCGGTGACCCACGTCCGCCGCCTGGCCTGGCTCAACGCGGCCACGTCGGCGGGGGTGCTCGAGGCGCCCACCGCTCAGGACGAGCCCGGCTCCCCCGCGGAGCAGCGGGTCGAGTCCCCGCGGGTGCGGATCGAGCTGGCCACCCTGGAGTACGACGACGGCACCACCGAGCTCTACCAGCTCCCCCTCGCCTACTACCGCTCCCCGCAGGAGCGGCTCGAGCACGCCCTGGTCGGGCAGTGGACCGACGAGGACTTCGGCGAGGCGTTCGTCTACGACGCCCTGCACGACCGCAACGCCACCATCTGGTGGCTGCGCGCCTTCGAGGTGGAGCACCACGACACCGACCTGTGGTTCCACCGGCTCGAGGGGCACGAGCTCGACCTGGACACCCGGTCCACGCTGTTCTCCGGCGAGCAGAGCAACTCCTCGGTCGCCTTCGGCGACGACAGCCTGATGAAGGTGTTCCGCAAGGTCACCCCCGGCCGCAACCCCGACATCGAGATCCACGACGCGCTCACGCGCTCCCACAGCGAACACATCGCCGCGCTCTACGGCTGGCTGGAGGCTCCGGCGCACGGGTCCGACGAGCCGCTGCAGCTGGCGATGCTCCAGCAGTTCCTGCGCACCGCGAGCGACGGCTGGGACCTCGCGCTCGCCAGCGTGCGGGACCTCTTCGCCGAGGCCGACCTGCACGCCGACGAGGTCGGCGGTGACTTCGCGGCCGAGGCGCACCGGCTCGGCGTGGCCACCGCCGAGGTGCACGACGCGCTCGCCGCCGAGTTCCCCACCGCGACCTGGGGGCCCGCGGAGCTGTCCGACCTGGCCGAGGCGATGAAGCGGCGGCTCGACGAGGCCGCTGCCGTCGTCCCCGACCTGGCCGAGCGTCGCGACGCACTACGGAGCGCCTTCGACGCGGTCACCTCGGTGACGGAGCCGGTGGTGGTCCAGCGGATCCACGCCGACTTCCACCTCGGGCAGACCCTGCGCACCGTGCGCGGCTGGAAGATCGTGGACTTCGAGGGCGAGCCCGCCAAGCCGCTCTCGGAGCGGGTCCGGCCCGACTCCGCCTGGCGCGACGTCGCCGGCATGCTCCGCTCCTTCGACTACGCCGCGCACGCCGTCGAGGCCGACGTCGAGGAGGGGGCCCAGATCGCCTACCGCGCGGCCGAGTGGGCCGAGCGCAACCGCACCGCGTTCCTCGAGGGCTACGTCGAGGCGAGCGGCCGTACCCCCGACGACGGCCTGACCGCCGACCAGCGGGTGCTGCTCCGCGCCTACGAGGTGGACAAGGCCGTCTACGAGGCGGTCTACGAGGCACGCAACCGACCGACCTGGATCACCATCCCCCTGTCCGCGATCGCGCGGCTCACCGAGCCGCCGGCGGACCCCAGCGCCCAGGAGGCGAGCAACTGATGGGCAAGCTCCTCCAGCTCGACACGTCGATCCTCGGCCAGCTGGCCGCCGGCGAGCACGGCGACCCGCACGCGGTCCTCGGCCCGCACCAGCACGACGGCGCGGTCACCGTCCGCGTGTTCCGCCCGCTCGCCGAGTCGGTGAGCGTCGTCCACGGCGGCGAGAGCGTCCGGCTCGAGCACGAGTACGAGGGCGTGTGGGCCGGCGTGCTCGACGTCCCCGAGGTCCCGGACTACCGGCTCGAGGTCACCTACGCCGGTGGCGAGCCGCAGCGGTCCGACGACGCCTACCGCTACCTGCCGACCCTCGGCGAGGTGGACATCCACCTGATCAACGAGGGTCGCCACGAGCAGCTGTGGGACGTCCTCGGCGCCCACGTCCGCCGCTACGACGGCGCGCAGGGCAAGGTCACCGGCACGTCGTTCGCGGTCTGGGCGCCGCACGCCCGCGCGATCCGGGTGAAGGGCGACTTCAACAGCTGGGACGGCCGCGAGCACCCGATGCGCCAGCTCGGCACGTCCGGGATCTGGGAGCTCTTCGTGCCCGACGTCGGCTCCGGCACCCGGTACAAGTACGTGATCCTCGGCGCGGACGGCCAGTGGCGCGAGAAGGCCGACCCGATGGCCTACCACACCGAGACCCCGCCGGCGACGTCGTCGGTGGTCTTCGACTCGCAGTACGCGTGGGAGGACGCCGACTGGATGCGCCGGCGCGCCCAGGGCGGCGACATCCACGAGAAGCCGATGTCGGTCTACGAGATGCACCTCGGCTCGTGGCGGCGCGGGCTGTCCTACACCGAGCTCGCCGACGAGCTGGTGCCGTACCTGCAGGACCTCGGGTTCACCCACGTGGAGTTCCTGCCGGTGATGGAGCACCCGTTCGGCGGCTCGTGGGGCTACCAGGTGACGTCGTACTTCGCGCCCACCGCCCGGTTCGGCAGCCCCGACGAGTTCCGCTACCTCGTCGACCGGCTGCACCAGGGCGGGATCGGCGTGATCGTGGACTGGGTCCCCGCGCACTTCCCCAAGGACGAGTTCGCGCTCGCCCGCTTCGACGGGACCCCGCTCTACGAGGACCCGAACCCCTCCCGCGGCGAGCACCCCGACTGGGGCACCTACGTCTTCAACTTCGGCCGCAAGGAGGTCCGCAACTTCCTGGTCGCCAACGCGCTGTACTGGCTCGAGGAGTTCCACATCGACGGCCTGCGCGTCGACGCGGTCGCCTCGATGCTCTACCTCGACTACTCCCGCGAGGACGGCGAGTGGACGCCCAACGTGTACGGCGGCCGCGAGAACCTCGAGGCGGTGCAGTTCCTCCAGGAGATGAACGCCACCTGCTACCGGCGGGTCCCCGGCGCGATCACGATCGCCGAGGAGTCCACGTCGTGGCCGGGCGTCACCCGGGCCACCCACCTCGGCGGGCTCGGGTTCGGCTTCAAGTGGAACATGGGCTGGATGCACGACAGCCTCGGCTACGTGCAGAACGACCCGGTGCACCGGCAGTACCACCACCACCAGATGACCTTCTCCATGGTCTACGCCTACTCGGAGAACTACATCCTGCCGATCAGCCACGACGAGGTCGTGCACGGCAAGGGCTCGCTGCTGCGCAAGATGCCGGGCGACCGGTGGCGCCAGCTCGCGAACCTGCGCACCTACCTGGCGTACATGTGGGCCCACCCGGGCAAGCAGCTGCTGTTCATGGGCTCGGAGTTCGCCCAGGAGTCGGAGTGGGCCGAGAGCCGCGAGCTCGACTGGTGGCTGCTCGACCACGTGGAGCACGCCGGGGTGCAGTCGCTGGTGCGTGACCTGAACCGGGTCTACGGCGAGACGCCGGCGCTGTGGTCGCTGGACCAGGACGAGCAGGGCTTCGCCTGGATCGACGCCAACGACGCCGACAACAACGTGTTCAGCTTCCTCCGCCGCGGCCGCGACGGGTCGCAGCTCGCCTGCGTCGCCAACTTCTCGGCGGTCCCCCACCACGGCTACCGGGTCGGGCTCCCCGCCGCCGGCCGCTGGTCCGAGGTGCTCAACACCGACGCGGAGACCTACTACGGCTCCGGCGTGGGCAACTTCGGGGCGGCCGAGGCGACCGAGGACGCCTGGCACGGCCAGCCGGTCTCCGCGACGGTCAGCCTGCCGCCGCTGGGGACTCTCTGGCTAAGGTTCGAGGGTGACTCCCCCGCACGCTGACCACGGTTCCGGACCCGACCTGACCGACGGCGTCGTGTCGCTCCGGCGGCGCCCGTCGGAGGAGCACGCCCACCTGTTCGCGGTGACCTCGGAGGGGTCCGAGGTCGGTGCGGTGTGCGTGGTCGTGCACCCCGATGCGGTGGGCCGGCTGACCTGGGAGCTCGACCCCGGCTTCACCGGCCGCGGCCTGGCCACCCGGGCCGTCGGGCTGCTGGTGGACTACGCCTTCCGCGGCCTGCGGCTGGCCCGGGTCGAGGCCTACGTCCCGCCCGGCAACGACCGGGCGATGCGGGTGGCGACCCGGTCCGGCCTGCTCCGCGAGGGGCTCGTGCGCGGCCATGGCGTGGTCGAGGAGAGCCGGGAGGACCGGGTGCTGTTCGCCCGGCTGGCGACCGACCCGCCGCTCAGCAAGCCGGAGAGCTTCCGCGCGCTGCTCAACTCCTTCCTCCCCCGCAAGCGCGCGATCGCCCAGATGCTGGTCCGCGACCACGACGACCGCGTGCTGCTGTGCAACCTCACCTACAAGCAGGACTGGGACCTGCCCGGCGGCGTCGTGGAGGTGCACGAGTCGCCGCAGCTGGCGGTGGCGCGGGAGCTCGAGGAGGAGCTGGCGCTCGACATCAAGGCCGGCGGCCTGCTGCTCACCGACTGGCTGCCGTCGTGGTCCGGCTGGGACGACGCGCTCTGCCTGGTCTTCGACGGTGGCGTGCACGACGCGTCGATCGTGGACCGGGTCGTCGCCCAGCCGCGGGAGATCCGCTCAGCGGAGTTCTGCACGCCGGAGCAGGTGCGCGAGCGCTGCGCGGACTTCACCGCACGCCGGATCGAGTCCGCGCTGGCGAACGTCGGCGGCGCCGGCCCGTCGTACACCGAGTCCGGCCGCTGACCCAGGCCCCACCCGGGCGGTGCCCGGTCGTCGGGACCTTCTCCTCTGTCCGCGGGGTGCGGCCGCCGTCCACCGTGGAGGGACGGCGGGCGACCCGGGGGTGAGGCCGATGCGACGGCGTGACGTACGTCAGGTGCTGAGTCCTCCCCGTGGCGCCGCCGCGGTCCCCTGGTGGCGCGCCGGCGCGGTCGTTGCGTGCCTGGGCTTCGCCGGTCTGCACCGGCTCGGCTCCACGTGGGGCTCCACCCCCGAGGAGCGGGAGCGGCCGATGCCGGGTGACGAGATCGTCCCCGACCCCGCGGGGCGGACGATGCACGCGGTCACCGTCGACGCGGCACCGGACCAGGTCTGGCCCTGGCTCGCGCAGATGGGCTACCACCGGGCCGGCTGGTACACCTACCCCTGGGTGGACCGGTGGATCTGGCACATCGACAACCCGAGCGCGGACCGGGTCGTGCCCGCGCTGCAGGACCTCCGGGTCGGCGACGTCATCCCCGACGGCGAGCCGGGCACGGCGTACTTCGTGATCCGCGAGCTGGTCCCCGGCGAGCACCTCGTGCTGCACTCGACCACCCACGTCCCGCCGGCGCTGGAGCGGGCGATGACGGTGTCCTGGACCTGGTCGTTCCTGCTGCTGCCCGTGGACGGCGGTCGCCGGACCCGGCTGTTGCTCCGGGTCCGGCTGACCGGCTCGCTGGTGACACGGCTGCTGTGGCACCTCGTGGTGGTGCCCAGCGACTTCGTGATGGCGCGGAGCATGCTGCTCGGCGTGAAGCGCCGCGCCGAGGGGGTCAGAACAGGGCGTTGGCCAGGTTCTGCCGGCCCTTGAGCACCCGCGAGTCGTCGTTGCCGACGGCCGCGAACAACCCGAGCAGGTGGTTGCGGGCCGCGTCGCGCTCGTCGCCGGAGGTACGGCGGACCAGGTCGACGAGCCGGCCGAAGGCGTCCTCCACGTGGCCGCCGAGCAGGTCGAGGTCGGCGACGAGGGTCTGCGCCTCGACGCTGTCCGGGTCCTGCGCGGCCGCGGCCCGGGCCTCCTGGGCGGCGGGGGCGTCCACGTGTGCGGTGCGCTGGAGGACCTTGGCCATCGCCAGGCCGCCGGCGGCCTCGGCGTCGGCGGGGTTCGCGTCGACGAGCTTCTGGTACTCCGCGACCGCGCCCTCGATGTCACCGGCGGCGAGCGCGTCCTGCGCGGGGGCGTAGCGCGGGTCGACCTGCTCCTCGCCCTCCTCGTCGGGGACCGCACCGCCCCGCGGCTGCACCCGGCCGGTCAGGCCCTGGGCGGTGGCGGCCTGGAGCACCTGGGCGAGCAGGCCGCGCAGCTCCTCGAGCGGCGGGGCGTCCTGGAGCAGCGGCGCGAGCTGGCCGCCCATGGCGAGCGCGACGAGCGGCACCGACGGGATCTGCAGCGCCTGCGCGATGCCCGGCGAGGCGTCCACGTCGACCTTGCCGAGCAGGAAGCGGCCCTCGAACTCGTCGGCGAGGGTGTCGAGGTCCTGCGCGAGCGTGACGCTCTGCGGCATCTGCCCGGAGTAGAAGACCAGGACCACCGGGGCGTTCGCGACACCCTGCAGCTCGGCCTGGAAGTTCTGCTCGTCGAGGTCGACGGAGTAGGCGCCCCCGCCCGCGGCCGCTCCGGACGGCGCCGGGCCGGCGGGACGGCCGGGTGCCGGACCCGCGGGGGCGGCGGGGCGCTTCAGGGCGGACAGGTCGACGGCGCCGGGACGCGAGAACGGTGGCGTGCTCATGGGGCCTATCTTTCCCGATCCGACCCGGGTGCGGCCAACCGGCTCCGCACCACGGGTCCGTGGTCGTCGTACGAGGGTGCCGGCTCAGAACCGGGCGGGCTCGCGGTACTCGCCCCACTCGGCGCGGAGCGCGTCGCAGATCTCGCCCAGGGTGGCCTCCACGCGGCAGGCGTCGAGCATCGCCGGGATCATGTTCTCGTCGGTGCGGGAGACGTCCACGAGCCGGGCCAGGGCCGCCTCGACCGCGGCATGGTCGCGCTCGGCCTTGCGGGCGCCGAGGGCGCGGACCTGCTCCACCTCGACCTCGTGGGAGACCCGGAGGATCTCGAGCTGGTGGGTCACCGACTCCTCGTGGCAGTTCACGCCGACGATCTTCTTGTCGCCCTTCTCGAGGGCCACCTGGTACTGGAAGGCGGCCTCGGCGATCTCACCCATGAACCAGCCGTCCTCGATCCCGCGCAGGATGCCGCGGGTCATCGGCCACACGCCGTTCTCGGCGTCGCCGACGCTCTGCCGCACCTGCTCGGCGAGCGCCTCGGTGTCGCCGCTGGTCAGCGTGGAGCCACCCATCGCGAGGATCTGGTCGAAGATCCGCTCGGCCTCGGCCTCGATCTTGTCGGTGAGCGCCTCGACGTACCAGGAGCCCCCGAGCGGGTCGGCGACGTTGACCACGCCGGTCTCCTCCATGATCACCTGCTGGGTGCGCAGCGCGATCTCGGCGGCCTGCTCGCTCGGCAGCGCCAGCGTCTCGTCGAGGGCGTTGGTGTGCAGGGAGTTCGTGCCGCCGAGCACCGCGGCGAGCGCCTCGATGCCGGTGCGGACCACGTTGTTGTAGGGCTGCTGGGCCGTCAGCGAGACGCCCGCGGTCTGGGTGTGGAAGCGCAGCCACTGCGCCTTCTCGGTCGTGGCCCCGTAGACGTCGCGCAGCCAGCGGGCCCAGATCCGGCGGGCGGCGCGGAACTTCGCGATCTCCTCGAAGAAGTCCACGTGGCTGTCGAAGAAGAACGACAGGCCCGGGGCGAAGGTGTCCACGTCGAGGCCGCGGGACAGCCCGAGCTCGACGTACCCGAAGCCGTCGGCGAGCGTGTACGCGAGCTCCTGCGCGGCCGTCGAGCCGGCCTCGCGGATGTGGTAGCCGGAGACCGAGAGCGGCTTGTAGTCCGGGATCTTCTCGGCGCAGTACTCCATCAGGTCGCCGATCAGGCGCAGGTGCGGCTCGGGGCCGAACAGCCACTCCTTCTGGGCGATGTACTCCTTGAAGATGTCGGTCTGCAGGGTGCCGTTGAGCACGCCGGGGTCGGTGCCCTGGCGCTCCGCGGCCACGAGCATCATGCAGAAGATCGGCACCGCGGGCCCGGAGATCGTCATCGACGTGGTCACGTCGGCGAGCGGGATCTGGTCGAACAGGACGTCCATGTCGGCGGCGGTGTCGATGGCGACGCCGCAGTGGCCCACCTCGCCGAGGCTCTTCGGGTCGTCGGAGTCGCGACCCATCAGCGTCGGCATGTCGAAGGCGACCGAGAGACCGCCGCCGCCGCGGCCCAGGATCATCTTGTAGCGCTCGTTGGTCTGCTGGGCGTTGCCGAAGCCGGCGAACTGCCGGATGGTCCAGGTCCGGCCGCGGTAGCCGGTGGGGTACAGGCCGCGCGTGAACGGGAACTCGCCGGGCCAGCCGATGCTCTCGAAGTTCGGGTACGCCGCCTCGGCGGCCGCGTCCACGGGCCCGTAGGCCGGGTCGACCTCCATGCCGGACACCGTGGTGAAGTCCGCCTCGCGGACCCGCGACCTCTCGTAGCGCTCCTGCCAGCGGAGTCGGGCGTCCTTCTGCGGCGTGTCCTGGGTCATACGAAAATAGTAGGACGTCCAACTATCTCTGTCGACCGGAGCCGGGGCGTGGTGCGCAGAGGTCTAGAAGTCGCCGGCGTCGCGGCGCACGGGCCGGAGCAGCTCGGAGAGCTCGCGCAGCTCCGCGGACCCCATGTCGGCCAGGGCGAACCGGGCCTCGACCAGGTCGGCCGTGGCCGCCTCGACGAGGGCCCGTCCGGCCTCGGTGATCTCGGCCAGCACGGCCCGCCCGTCCTCCGGGTGCCGCCGCCGTACGACCAGGCCGGCCGCCTCCAGCCGGTCGACGATCGAGGTGACCGAGGTGGGGTGCACCTGCAGCCGCTCCCCCATCTTCCCCAGCGGCAGCGACCCCGCCCGGGAGAAGGTGAGCAGCACCAGCGCCTCGTAGCGGGCGAAGGTCAGGCCGTGCGGCTTGAGGATGTCGTCGAGCTGGGCGAGGACGATCTGCTGCACCCGCATCAAGGACGTGACCGCGTGCATCTGGTCGACGGCGTCCCAGCGCAGCCCCCACTGCCGGGCGGCCTCGTCGATCGGGTCGAACGGCAGCTTCTTCGCCGGCCGCGCCTGCTTGTCGGTCACGGCGGCGACCCTAGTCGATCCCCGACCCGGAGCGGGTCCGACCGGCGCGGGCTCGCGGGTCTCCCCTGCCGCACCGTGCGTCGCGGCCGGTTCGGCGAGGACGCCGTCAGCGGCCGTCGAACGTGTGTGTGGCGCGGCCGCGGAGGCCGGCACGCGCGACGACCCGCTGGATGACCAGGTCGCGCTCGTCGGGGCGGCCGACGTACCGGATGTCGCGCAGCCCCTGCTCCTGGGCCGCGGACTCGAAGACGAAGTGGCCGTAGCCGAGCAGCCGGCCGCGGAACGGCTTCTCCACCGAGATGTCGAGGATCCGGCCGAGCGGCATCGTCGCCAGCCGCTGCGAGAGGACGCCGCGCACGCGGAAGACCCGCATGTTCGTGATCACGAAGCGGTCCATGTGCTCGGTCAGCGCGCGCCAGCCGGCGTGCAGGGAGATCCCGATCGCGACCAGCCACGGCAGCCAGGCGATGTCAACCCGGGAGAACACGCCGAGCACGACCAGCGCGAGCGCGAGCACCATCTCCAGCGCGGGCCTGATGTAGACGACCCAGTGGTGGTGCACCTCGTCGACGATCACCTCGCCCTCCTCACGCAGGAGGTGCCGGCCGATCCTCGGGTCGGCGAAGGTGCGCCACAGCGGGCCGGCCACGGTGTCCCGCCCTCAGCGGAACAGCGCGGTGAGGAACTTGATCAGGGCCTCGAAGGCGACCCCGACGGCGTCCGCGGCGCCCTTGATGGCATCGGCGGCATCGACGGGCTGCGTCACGAGGTAGAACAACGCGAAGGCGACCACGAGACCGATCAGGACCTTCTTCATCGTGCTCTCCGTCCCGAGTGGATAGACATGACGGCAGGCCGAAGCAGCACCTGCACCAGGAATTGATACCAACCCCGGCTCCCGAGGTGTGGGAGGCGCGCGGGCCCGGGCCTGCCCCGGCCCGTGCTCAGGGGGTCGCCGAGTCGAGCTCGGTGAACGAGTCGAGCAGCGAGTCGGCCGCGCGGTAGGGGTCGGACTTGCCGGCCGCCACCTGCTCGGCGAGGTCGTCGAGCTCGGTCCGCGCGTGCACGTCGCCCCACCGGGCCCGCAGGGCGGTGACCGCGATCGCCTCGATCTCGTCGCGCGCCCGGCGCATCCGGCGCCGCTCGAGCTCACCCGAGGACTCCATCCACGTGCGGTGGGCGTCGATCGCCTCGACCACCTCCTCGACGCCCTGCCCGGTCTGCGCGACGGTCAGCGCGATCGGCGGCCTCCACGCGTCCTCGGACCGCTCCGCGAGCGCGATCATGTTGCGCAGGTCGCGGCGGACCTGCTCCGCGCCGTCCCGGTCGGCCTTGTTCACCACGTAGACGTCGCCGATCTCGAGGATGCCGGCCTTCGCGGCCTGGATCCCGTCGCCCATGCCCGGCGCCAGCAGCACCAGCGTGGTGTCGGCGAGCCCGGCGATCTCGACCTCGCTCTGGCCCACGCCCACGGTCTCCACGAGCACCACGTCGCAGCCGGCGGCGTCGAGCACGCGCAGCGCCTGCGGGGTGGACCAGGACAGCCCGCCCAGGTGGCCGCGGGACGCCATCGACCGGATGTAGACGTCCGGGTCGGTGGCGTGCTCCTGCATCCGGATCCGGTCGCCGAGCAGCGCGCCGCCGGAGAACGGCGACGAGGGGTCCACCGCGAGCACGCCGACGCGCTTGCCGGACGCACGCAGCGCCGTGACCAGGGCCGAGGTCGAGGTGGACTTGCCGACGCCGGGCGAGCCGGTGATGCCGACGATCTGGGCGTTCCCGGTGTACGGCGCCAGGCCGGCCATCACCTCGCGCAGCAGCGGGGAGGCGTCCTCGACCAGCGAGATCAGCCGGGCGACCGCCCGCGCGTCACCGGTGCGCGCCTTCTCCACCAGGTCCGGGACCGAGGCGGCCGACCTGCGCCGCCCGCCCCGGTTCACCGGTGCCTGCCCCGTGGGGGCCGTGCTCGGGTTCTCGTCGCTCATGCAGACGGCACGCGCACGATCAGTGCGTCACCCTGGCCGCCGCCACCGCACAGGGCGGCAGCGCCGGTCCCGCCGCCGCGACGCTTCAGCTCGAGGGCGAGGTGCAGCACGATCCGGGCGCCGGACATGCCGACCGGGTGGCCGACCGCGATGGCGCCGCCGTTGACGTTGACCTTGTCGTCGGAGAGGCCGAGCTCGCGCCCGGACACGATGCCGACCGCGGCGAACGCCTCGTTGATCTCGACCAGGTCGAGGTCCGAGGGCGCGATGCCCTCCTTCTCGCAGGCCTTGGCGATCGCGTTTGCGGGCTGCATCTGCAGGGTGGAGTCGGGGCCGGCCACCTGGCCGGAGGCGCCGATCTCGGCGAGCCACTCCAGGCCGAGCTCCTCGGCCTTGGCCTTGCTCATCACCACGACCGCGCAGGCGCCGTCGGAGATCTGCGAGGCCGAGCCGGCCGTGATCGTGCCGTCCTTGGAGAAGGCGGGGCGCAGCTTGCCGAGCGACTCGGCGGTGGTGTCGCCGCGGATCCCCTCGTCCTGGGAGACCACGACCGGCTCGCCGCGGCGCTGCGGGATCTCGACCGGGACGACCTCGTCGTCGAAGAGGCCGTTCTTCCAGGCCTCGGCGGCACGCTGGTGGGAGCGGGCCGAGAACTCGTCCTGCTCCGCACGGCTCAGCTGCGCGGCGGCGGCGTTGCAGGACTCGGTGAGCCCGCCCATCGGCTGGTCGGTGAACTGGTCGTAGAGCGCGTCGTAGGCCATCGAGTCGACCAGCGTCGTGTCGCCGTACTTGAAGCCCTCGCGGGACTTCGGCAGCAGGTGCGGGGCCTGGGTCATCGACTCCATGCCGCCGGCGACGACGATGTCGTGCTCGCCGGCGCGGATCAGCTGGTCGGCCAGCGCGATCGCGTTGATCCCCGAGAGGCACACCTTGTTGATGGTGATCGCCGGGATGCTCATGGGGACGCCGCCCTTGACCGCGGCCTGGCGGGCGGTGATCTGCCCGGCGCCGGCCTGGATGACCTGGCCCATGATCACGTACTCGACCTGGTCACCGGACACGCCGGCCTTCTCCAGGGCGCCCTTGATCGCGACACCGCCGAGGTCCGCGGCGGACTGGTCCTTGAGTCCCCCCAACAGGCGTCCGATGGGGGTGCGAGCACCGGCAACGATTACGGATCCCGACATGACGCCTCCTGCAGCGAATCACTAGATGTGATCGCGACGATACCCACGAACCCCGGCCCGGAGGGAGGGGCGGGCTCCGGTTGCCGGTGTCTGACAGGTCACAGTCCCTCGCGGCCGGGGCGCCGCCGTACGACGATGTGGCTCATGACGAACCCAGCCGGCGAGACCGTCGTACCCGAGCACCTGTTCACCTGCATCGACCACGTCGGGGTGGCGGTACCCGACCTCGACGAGGCGATCGCGTTCTACCGCGAGAAGCTCGGCATGCGGGTGCTGCACGAGGAGACCAACGAGGAGCAGGGCGTCCGCGAGGCCATGGTCGGCGTCGGCGACTCCGGCTCCTGCATCCAGCTGCTGGCCCCGCTGGACGAGAGATCCACGATCGCCAAGTTCCTCGACCGCTCCGGGCCCGGGCTGCAGCAGCTCGCCTACCGGGTGACCGACGTGGAGCAGGTCTCCGCGATCCTGCGCGAGCGCGGCCTGCGGCTGCTGTACGACACCCCGCGGCGCGGCACCTCGAACTCCCGGGTCAACTTCGTGCACCCGAAGGACGCCGGCGGCGTGCTCGTCGAGCTCGTCGAGCCGGCCCAGGCCCGACCGGTCTAGAGAAGTAGGTCACAGAGGGCTGACACGCTTGGTTACCCGTCGGTAGATTCCGAGCGACCCGTTCCACCCGGGCCCGCGCGGCCGTGCCATTCACCAGGAGCTCCCGTGAAACAGATCCTCGACGCCATCCTCGCCGGCGACACCGCGGCGGAGGACTTCGCCGCCCTCGAGATCCCGCAGTCCTACAAGGCCGTGACGGTCCACAAGGACGAGGTCGACATGTTCGAGGGGCTCGCGAGCCGCGACAAGGACCCCCGAAAGTCCCTGCACGTGGAGGACGTGGAGCTGCCCGAGCTCGGCCCCGGCGAGGCCCTGGTCGCGGTGATGGCCAGCGCGATCAACTACAACACCGTGTGGACCTCGATCTTCGAGCCGATGGCGACCTTCGGCTTCCTCGAGCGCTACGGGCGCACCTCTCCCCTGGCGGCCAAGCACGACCGGCCCTACCACGTGGTGGGCTCCGACCTCGCCGGCGTCGTGCTCGCCACCGGCCCCGGCGTGCACTCCTGGAAGCCCGGCACCGAGGTCGTCGCGCACTGCCTCTCGGTGGAGCTGGAGAGCCCCGACGGCCACAACGACACGATGCTGGACCCCGAGCAGCGGATCTGGGGCTTCGAGACCAACTTCGGCGGGCTCGCCGAGGTGGCCCTGGTCAAGGCCAACCAGCTGATGCCGAAGCCCGCCCACCTCACCTGGGAGGAGGCGGCCAGCCCCGGTCTGGTCAACTCCACCGCCTACCGCCAGCTGGTCAGCCGCAACGGCGCCGGCATGAAGCAGGGCGACAACGTGCTGATCTGGGGCGCCAGCGGCGGCCTCGGCGGTTACGCCACGCAGTTCGCCCTCAACGGCGGCGCCACCCCGATCTGCGTGGTCTCCTCCCAGGACAAGGCGGACATCTGCCGCTCGATGGGCGCGGAGCTGATCATCAACCGGAGCGAGGAGGACTACCGGTTCTGGAAGGACGAGCACACCCAGGACCCCAAGGAGTGGCGCCGGTTCGGCGCGAAGATCCGTGAGCTCACCGGCGGCGAGGACCCCGACATCGTCTTCGAGCACCCCGGCCGCGAGACCTTCGGGGCCTCGGTGTTCGCGGCCCGCAAGGGCGGCACGATCGTGACCTGCGCGTCCACCAGCGGCTTCATGCACCAGTACGACAACCGCTACCTGTGGATGCACCTCAAGCGGATCATCGGCTCGCACTTCGCGAACTACCGCGAGGCCTGGGAGGCCAACCGGCTCATCGCCAAGGGCCTGGTCCACCCGACGCTGTCGCGGACCTACCCGATGGAGCAGGTCGGCCAGGCCGCGCTCGACGTGCACCGCAACCAGCACCAGGGCAAGGTCGGCGTGCTCTGCCTGGCCCCCGAGGAGGGCCTCGGTGTGCGCGACGAGGCCATGCGGGCCAAGCACCTCGACGCGATCAACCGCTTCCGGGGCGTCTGACCCCCCACCGACCAGGACCGCCGGGCGACCCTTCACCCGGCGGTTCTGCACGTACGGACCGCCCTCCCCGACGGAGCGCGGTTGAGGTCGGCGCGCCTGGGCACACCCGTGTGATGAGCAAATCGGTCCGGCCCACACGCGCCTGACGGGTTTACCTCGACGCGTCCGACAGACTTAGGCTGCAGGTAACGAATGACACAGGGGAAGTAAGGAAAACGGCATGAACGACCGATCGGGCCTGTCCATCTTCGACGACGACTCTTCCAACAGCTCCAGGAGATCCGGTGGCTCTGGCGACGACGCCACCCAGGTCTTCTCCGCCGTCGGCGGCAGCGGGAGTGGATCCGCGGGCGCCGCCGGCAGCGGAGCGAACGCCTTCCCCGTGGTCCGCCGCGGCTACGACCAGACCGCCGTGGACCGGCACCTCCACACGCTGGCGGGCGAGAAGGCCGGCCTGACCGCCAGCCTGAACGACGCCAAGGCGCGGCTGAAGCAGCTCGAGAAGCAGGTCGCGGACCTGAAGACCCAGGTCGCCGAGAACGAGGCCCCGTCGTACGCCGGGCTCGGCGGGCGCGCCAGCGAGATGCTCCGGCTCGCCGAGGAGCAGGCCGACGAGGTCCTCGGCCAGGCCCGGATCCAGGCCGACGAGCTGCGCCGGCACGCCCAGCGCGACGCCGAGCGGATGCGCGCGGAGGCCTCGCGCGACGCCGAGGACATGAAGATCGTCCAGCTCAAGGAGCTCGAGGAGACCCGCAGCCGGATGCTCGCGGACGCCGAGCAGGACCGTGCGCTGGCACGCGGCGAGGCCGAGGACATCCTCGCCAGCGCCCGCCGCGAGGCCGAGCAGCACCGGCTCGCCGCGGAGCAGGAGACCAACACCCTGCGCACGAGCGCGCGCCGCGAGGCCGAGCAGGCCCGTGCCGCCGCCGACCGCGAGGTGCAGGAGGCGCGGCGTACCCTCGCCGTCGAGAAGGAGCGGCTCACCCGGGAGGCGGCCGAGCACCACACCAACGCCACCTCGGAGACCGCCCGGCTCGTGCAGGAGGCGGAGGACCGCGCCAACGCCGCGGAGCAGCGTGCCCGCGAGGCGATCTCGCAGGCCACCGCCCACCGCGACCACGCCCAGAACGAGGCCGAGCGCCTGCTCACCCGCGCGCGCCGCGAGGCCGAGCAGATCGTCGCCTCCGCACAGACCCAGGCCAACGGCTACACCTCGGCCGGGCAGGCCGACGCCGAGCGCGAGCTCCTCGCGATCCGGGCCGAGGTCGACCGCGTGCAGAAGCGGCGCGACGCGATCGTGGCCCAGCTCGGCGCGCTGCGTGACGTCGTCGCCGGGTTCGCCGACCCGGCCGAGCCCCGCACCGCCGCCCCGGCCGCGGACGCCGACGAGGACGAGGACGAGCAGACGGGCCCCGCGCCCCAGTGACCAACGCCGAGGACAAGATCGAGCGACTCGAGGAGGAGGTCCACGAGGCCGAGGAGGCCGCCGAGTCCGCCGAGCACGCCCAGGAGGAGGCCACGGAGGCCGCCGAGTCCGCCGAGCACGCGGCGGGCGAGGCCGACGACTCCGCGACCACCGCGGAGCGGGCCGCCGTCCAGGCGCAGCAGCGACAGCTCACCGCCGAGGAACAGTCCAAGGACTTCCTGGTCGACCGGACCCCCGACGACGAGTCGAGCGAATCCTACGGTGCGCCCGGGAAGCCCTTGAAGCGGCACTCGCCCTTCTACATGGGCTTCACCGGTGCGGTGGGGGCGCTCATCGCGATCTGGCTGGGCCAGCAGATCCTGTCGATCACGTCGGTGCTGATGCTGCTCGTGGTCGCGATGTTCCTCGCGGTGGGCCTCAACCCGCTCGTCGAGCTCTTCATCCGCAAGGGCGTCAAGCGGCCGGTCGCGGTGCTGATCGTGATCGTCGGCGTCCTCCTGGCGATCGCCGGCTTCGTGATCTCGATGGTGCCGGTGATCAGCGACCAGGTCAGCACGATCAGCGAGCGCGCGCCCGACTGGTTCAAGCAGCTGCAGAACAACCGCACGGTGCAGAGCCTCAACGAGCAGTACGGCATCCTCGACCGCGCCGAGCAGACGCTCAAGGACGGCAAGTGGGCCAACACCGTCTTCGGCGGCGTCGTCGGCGTCGGGCTCGCGGTGCTCTCGGCGATCGCCAACACGTTCATCGTGATCGTGCTGATGCTCTACTTCCTGGCCACGCTGCCCAAGATCAAGCGGTTCGCCTACCGGTTCGCGCCGGCCAGCCGCCGCGAGCGGGTCACCTACCTCGGCGACCAGATCCTCGCCAACGTCGGCGGGTACGTCTCCGGCGCCTTCGTGGTCGCGCTCTGCGCCGGGGTTTCCTCGATGATCTTCCTGATCATCGTCGGCCTCGGGGAGTACGCCGTCGCGCTGGCCGTCGTGGTCGCCCTGCTCGACGTGATCCCGATGATCGGGGCCACCCTCGGCGCGGTCATCGTCACCGCGATCGGCTTCGCCACCGACCCGAAGATCGGCCTGGCCTGCCTGGTGTTCTACGTCCTCTACCAGCAGTTCGAGAACTACGTGATCTACCCGCGGGTGATGGCCCGCTCGGTCGACATCCCGGGCTCGTTGATCGTGGTCGCGGCGCTCGTCGGCGCCGGTCTGCTCGGCGTCGTGGGGGCGCTGCTGGCGATCCCCACCGCCGCGGCGATCCAGCTGATCGTGAAAGAGGTGTTCCTGCGACGGCAGGACGTCCGCTGAACGAGGGAGGACCCCGGACCGTCGGTCCGGGGTCCTCTCGCGTCTGCGCCCGGTCAGTCCGCCTGGGGTCCGGGCACGGGCACGTCCTTGAACGCGGCGAGGTTCTTGTCGTTGTAGGCGCTGGTGTCCGCGGTCTCCATCGCGCCCTCCCACTCCCGGGGCAGGGGTACGGCGGTCTCCGGCGCGACCCGGCGGACGATCTCGTCGAGCACCGTCTCGGCGTCGCCGACCCACAGGTGCTTGGCACCCTCGACCCCGACCACCTCGGCCTGCGGGACGATCGCGAACCGCTCCTCGGCCTCGGGCGGCTGCAGGTAGTCGTCGTGCTCCGGCACCAGCGCGGTCAGCGGCTTGCCGGACTCGGCCCACGCCTCGAGGTGCTCCACGTCGGAGAACCGCAGCGGGGGCGAGAGCAGGATCGCGCCCTTCACGGCGGGGTCGTTGCCGTGCATCAGCGTGAGGTCGGTGCCGAACGACCAGCCGACGACCCAGATGTCGGGCAGGTCGTGGAACTCGGCGTACTCGATGGCCGCGGCGACGTCGTACGCCTCCCCCCGCGCATGGTCGAACTCGCCCTGGCTGGTCCCCTGCGCGCTCGACGTGCCCCGGGTGTTGAAGCGCAGCACGGCGACCCCGGCGAGGGCGGGGAGGCGGAAGGCCGCCTTGCGGAACACGTGGCTGTCCATCATCCCGCCGTGGGTGGGCAGCGGGTGCAGGCAGACGATCGTCGCGACGGGCTCCCGGTCCAGCGGCAGGGCGATCTCACCGACGAGCTCGAGCCCGTCCGCGGTGTGCAGCGTGATCGCCTCGCGGCGGGCGGGGAGGACGGAGTTCGCACGGATCGCAGCCATGTCGCCCATTCTCGCCGACCCGCCGCACGCTGGGCTGCGAGGGTCCTGCTCCCGGCGCCACGGGCACGGGCGAGCGGGAGGACCCGCCTCGGCGGGTCAGCGGCGGCGGTCGCGCGCCTTCCAGCAGGGGCTGTGCCAGTGCCGGCGCTCGTCGAGCCCCGAGGCGGAGAACATCGACGGCACGACCGGCCAGGCGACCGTGTGTGGGGTCGCGGGACGGATCATCTGGTCGCAGCCCGGGCAGCGGTAGGGCTTGGTCGCCGCGGAGCCGGTGACCGCGCGGACCTCGTACTCCTCGCCCCGCCAGACCTGGATCGTCGTCATGACGACTATTCTCCGGCCCGGCCCCCAGCCAGCAGACTGGGGGCATGACGACGACCGACCTCGGCCCCCTGCTGCTCGACCAGATCGAGCAGCACTGGCACGGCCAGCTGCGCCCGCGGCTCGACGGGCTCGGCGACGAGGAGTACTTCTGGGAGCCGGTCCCCGACTGCTGGAGCGTGCGGCCGCGCGGCACGGGGACCGCGCCCGTGCAGGCCGGCAGCGGCGCGTTCACGGTGGACTTCGCGTTCCCGGAGCCGGAGCCGGCGCCCGTCACGACGATCGCCTGGCGGCTGGCCCACGTCGTCGTCGGCGTGCTCGCGATGCGCAACGCCGGCCACTTCGGGCGGCCTGCCACGGACTACCAGGCGTTCGAGTACGCCGGCTCGGCCGACCGGGCGCTCGCCCAGCTCGACGAGGAGTACGCACGGTGGACCGAGGGGGTCCGGGGTCTCGGCGCCGACGGGCTGCGCGAGCCGTGCGGGCCCGCCGAGGGGCCGTGGGCGGCGGCGCCGATGGCGGCGCTCGTGCTGCACATCAACCGCGAGCTGATCCACCACGGAGCCGAGGTCGCGCTGCTGCGCGACCTCTACGCCCACCGGGCCGGCTGAGCCGGGCCCGGCGGACGAGAGCGGTCAGCGGGCGGTGTAGTCGCGGAACCCGCGCTGGGTCTTGCGGCCGAGGTAGCCGGCGGTGACCAGGTGCTCGAGCAGCGGCGCCGGAGCGAAGCCGGGCTCGCGGAACTCCAGGTAGAGCTCGCGCTGGATCGCCAGCGACACGTCGTTGCCGACCACGTCGAGCAGCTCGAACGGACCCATCGGCAACGCACAGCCGTACTTCATCGCGGTGTCGATGTCGTCGGCGCTCGCGTAGTGCGCCTGGAGCATCTTGACCGCGTCGTTGAGGTAGGGGAACAGCAGCGCGTTGACGATGAACCCGGCCCGGTCGCCGCACGAGACCGCGACCTTGCCCACCGAGGCGCAGAGCGCCCGGACGGTCTCCGCGACCTCGTCAGCCGTGCTGACGGTCGAGACCACCTCGACGAGCTTCATCACCGGCGCCGGGTTGAAGAAGTGCATGCCGATGACGTGCTGCGGGCGCCGGGTGGCCCCGGCCAGGGCGATCACCGGGAGCGAGGAGGTCGTGGTCGCCAGGATCGCGCCGGGCTTGCAGATCTCGTCGAGGTTCTCGAACAGCGCGGTCTTCACGGTGAGGTCCTCGGCGATCGCCTCGACCACGATGTCCACCTCGGCGAGGTCGTCGAGGCGGGTGCTGCCGGTGAGCCGGGCGAGGACGCCGTCCCGCGCGGACTCCTCGAGCCGGCCGCGCTGGATCGCCTTCTCGAGCGACTTGGCGATCGTGGCGCGCACGCCGTCGACCTTCTCCTGGCTGCGGCCGACGTAGGTGACGTCGTACCCGGCCTTGGCGAACACCTCGACGATGCCGCCGGCCATCGTCCCGGTGCCGACCACGCCGACCCGGCGGACGTCATGGCGCAGTCTGGGGGCCGAGTCCGGCGAGGGGGTCAGCGCGTCGGCGACGACGACCGGGCTGTCGGGGGCCTCGTAGGTGTAGAAGCCGCGGCCGGTCTTCCGCCCGAGCATCCCGGCGGTCACCATCTGCTTGAGGATCGGCGCGGGCGCGTGCAGCCGGTCGCGGCCCTGCTTGTACATCGTGTCGAGGATCTCGTAGGCGGTGTCGAGCCCGATCAGGTCGAGCAGCGCGAGCGGGCCCATCGGGTAGCCGCAGCCGAAGCGCATCGCGGCGTCGATGTCCTCGCGGCTGGCGTAGTGGGCCTCGTACATCGCCACGGCGTGGTTGAGGTAGCCGAACAGCAGCGCGTTGGCGATGAAGCCGGCCTTGTCGCCGCAGATCACCGGGGTCTTGTCGAGCGAGCGGGCCAGCGCGGCGACGTCGTCGAGGACGTCGGGCTCGGTCACCACGGTGCGGATGATCTCGACGAGGTTCTGCACCGGGGCGGGGTTGAAGAAGTGGAGACCGACGACCCGCCCGGGACGCGAGGTCGCGGTGGAGATCTCGGTGACCGACAGCGAGGAGGTGTTCGTGGCCAGGATCGCGTCGGGGGCGACGATGCCGTCGAGGGTGCGGAACAGCGCCTGCTTGACGGGCAGCTGCTCGACGATCGCCTCGACGACCAGCTGGCAGTCCTTCGCGTCGGCGATGTTCGTGGTGAAGGTGATCGCGCCGACCAGCGCGGTCTGCTCGTCCTCGCTCAGCTTCCCGCGCTTGACCGCGCGGTCGGTCGAGTGCTGGACGTGCTGGCGCCCGCGCTCGAGGGACTCCTCGGTCAGCTCGACGCCGACCACCTGGTAGCCGTTGCGGGCGAACACCTCGGCGATGCCGGCACCCATGGTGCCGAGGCCGATCACGCCGATGGTGGAGAAGTCGCGTCCAGTGCTCGTCATGGGCCGAATCATGGCACGGGCGCCGCCGTTCGTGCCGTGACGAAGTTCACCCGCCGGCAACCCCGAGGGCGTGGTCCGGACCGGAGCCCGTGGAGCAGGTAACCTCCCACTCCGTGCGCCTTGTTATCGCGAACTGCCAGGTCGACTACGCCGGCCGTCTCACCGCCCACCTGCCGATGGCCACCCGGCTGATCCTGGTCAAGAACGACGGGTCGGTGCTCATCCACTCCGACGGCGGCTCCTACAAGCCGCTGAACTGGATGTCGCCGCCGTGCAGGGTGGTCGAGGGCACCAACGACGACGGCGTGGTCGAGTGGACCGTCACCGGCAAGGACGACGACACGCTGCGGATCCTGCTCGAGGTCGTCCACCACGACACCGTGCACGACCTCGGCGTCGACCCCGGCCTGCAGAAGGACGGCGTCGAGAAGCACCTCCAGGAGCTGCTCGCCGAGCACCCCGCCACGCTGGCCGAGGGGCTGACGCTGGTACGACGGGAGTACCCGACCGCGATCGGCCCGGTCGACCTCATGTGCCGCGACGCCCGGGGCGCCTCGGTCGCCGTGGAGATCAAGCGGCGCGGCGAGATCGACGGCGTGGAGCAGCTGACCCGCTACCTCGAGCTCCTCAACCGCGACCCCAAGCTCCGCCCGGTGCGCGGGATCTTCGCCGCGCAGGAGATCAAGCCGCAGGCCCGCGTGCTCGCCACCGACCGCGGGATCACCTGCGCGGTCGTGGACTACGACGCGCTGCGCGGCATGGACGACCCGAGCGCCCGCCTGTTCTGACCCGACCTCCGCTCGGGGTCGTCCGTAGGAGCGCGCGCCCCGGCGCACGCTGGTACGGACGACCGGCGGCGCTGCCTCAGGCCGGGCCGACCAGGGCGGCCACCTCGTCGGCGCAGCCCCAGGAGAGCGTGACCCCGGCTCCGCCGTGCCCGTAGCAGTGGACGACCCGGGCGTCCCCGCAGCGCTCCTCCTCCAGGCGCACCCGCGGCCGGGCGGGACGCAGGCCCACCCTGTGCCGCAGCACCCGCGCCTTCGCCAGCTCGGGGACCAGCAGGCTCGCCCGCTCCAGGATCCGCGCGGCGGTCGCCGGGTCCGGCGTACGGCTCCACTCCCCCTCCTCGTCGGTGCCGCCCACCACGACGTCCTTCGAGCGCGGCACCACGTACGTCGGCCCGGCCCCGTCGAGCCACCACCGGTCGAGGCCGAACTGCTCGACATGGACCACCTGGCCGCGCACCGGGAGCACCGAGGGGTCGGACCCGATCAGCCGCGCGCCGAGGCCGCTGGCGTTGACCACCACCTCGGCCTGGTCCGGCAGCCCGCCGAGCGCCATCCGGGTGATCGTGCCGCCGGCCTCGACGACCTGGCCGGACAGCCAGCGCAGGTAGACCGGCATCTCGACGACCGGCGCCCGGAACGACCAGCCGTCGACGTACGGCGCCGGCATCGCGCGCACCCGGGTGAGGGCGGGGACGGCGGCGGACCACCACGGGTCGGACGTCCGGCTGCGGTGCAGCTCGGTCCCCTCGACCATCGCCACCCCGGTGTCCTCGTCGGCGGCGAGCCGCTCGAACTCGGTGAACGAGGTCGCCGACCACGCCGACACGCGCTCGTAGGGGAAGGCCCGGTAGGGGTACCAGAGCGCGGCCGCGGTCGCCGAGGTGGTCTCCAGCGGCAGGTCGCGCGCGACCACGTCCACGTGGTGCCCGGTCTGCAGCACACGCAGCGCACAGGACAGCCCGACCACGCCCGCTCCGATCACGATCACCCGTGCCATGGGGAGAGTCTGCCCGAACTCGCCCCGGGCCGGGTCTCACCAGGCCCGGATCTCCACCGCGCCGGACTCGTCGGTGACGGTGGCGACCACGTACGACGTCGCGGCCCCGGGGCCTGCGGCGCCCGCCCCGTCGGCGGCGGCCGGCCCGTGCCCGGCGCACACGATCTGCGCCCCGACCTCGGCGCGGTAGGCGGCCCGGTCCCCGCAGTCGACCCCGGTCCACCCCTCCGCCTCCAGCCGGCGGACCAGGTTCTGCGTGGCGACCACCCCGTCCTCGAGGCGGGCGTCGAACTCCACCGTCCCCGACGGGGAGCGGGACAGCGACACGCGGACGGTCCCGACCAGGCCGTCGAGGTAGCCGGTGCAGCGCACCACCGCGTTCTCGCGCCCGCGCCACGGCGGGCAGTCCAGGTGGTCCAGGGTCAGCCCCTGCCCGGCGAGCTCGCGCCGGAGCCGAGCGGCCACGGCCAGCTCGAGCAGGTCCATCCCGGTCGTGGGGGCGGGCACCGGCCGGCTCGTCGGCCCACCGACCGCCGGGGTCGCGGCCGGAGCCGTGGGCGCGTCCTGCGTGCCGGAGGTCGTGCCGCACCCGGCCAGCGGGCCGAGCAGCAGCGCCGCGAGGACGAGCGGCCGGACCAGCCACACCCGGGCGACGCGCATGCGGACCCTCCTCGGAACGGCGGCGTGGGCGGCGTACCCCCCCGTCACCCCGACCCTAGCCGCGCCGCCCGCGCGTAACCTCCGTCACTAGAACTCGTTGCATGGGACATCGGAGGTGTCCTGATGCGTAGATCACGCCCGCACGTCGTCCTCGTCCTCGTCGCGCTGCTGGCCGGGCTGCTGCTCGGCGGAGGAGGTGCGCTCCCCTCGGCCAGCGCCCACGAGGAGCGCGAGGCCTCGTTCCCCGACGGCAGCGGGAGGCGCCCGGAGTTCCTCGGCCTCGACAACCCGCGGCACCGGGTGGTCTGCCGCCCCGACAGCGCGAGGCGGATCGACCGGATGCAGCCCGGCGCGCTCGAGCGCCGCAACCGCGCGCTGCTCGAGGAGTGCCGGTTCGGGTCGATCCAGACCGCGGTGAACAGCATCGCGCGACCGCGCACCTCGGTCTACGTGCTCCCCGGCGTCTACTCCGAGCGCCGCTGGGCGAACCGGCCGACGTCGTCGTACTGCGCCAACCTCGGCACCCGCTCCGACGACCCGGTGGACGTCTCGCAGTACATCGGCAGTCTCTCCTCCCCCGACAGCGGGAGCGGCGACGCGGGCCCCGTCGCGCTGGCCTACTCCGACCAGGTGCGCTGCCCGCACAACCTCAACCTGATCACGATCTTCGGCGACGGCACCCCCGGGAACCGGTCCATCGACTGCGACAGCCGGTTCTGCGGCACGCAGCTGGTCGGCACCGGCGCCTCCCGCCGCGACGTGCTGATCGACAACCGGTTCGCCAAGCTCAACGCGATCCGCGCCGACCGGGCCGGCGGGGTCTACTTCCGCAACTTCACCGTGCAGCAGGCGGAGTTCAACGCGCTCTACGTCCTCGAGACCGACGGCTTCGTCGTGGACCGGGTCGTGGCCCGCGGCAACGACGAGTACGGCGTCCTCGCGTTCGCCAGCGACCACGGGCTGATCCAGCGGGTCGACGCCTACTACAACGGCGACTCGGGCATCTACCCCGGCTCGGCGTCGGACGTCAACGCCGACAACGAGGAGTTCACGCCGACCCGGTACTCCATCGAGATCCGGCGCAACCGCAGCCACGACAACACGCTGGGCTACTCCGGCACGGCGGGCAACTCGGTGTGGGCGCACCACAACCGCTTCTACGACAACGCGACCGGGATCGCGACGGACTCGCTCTTCCCCGGCCACCCGGGCCTCCCCCAGGACCACGCCCGGTGGAGCAGCAACCTGATCTACGACAACAACGAGAACTACTACGAGCGGTACGTCGACACCGGGGTGTGCGCGAGGCCGATGGAGGAGCGCGGCTACCTCCGGGGCACGGTGTGCCCGGTGGTCCCGACCCCGGTCGGCACCGGCGTGCTGATCGCCGGCGGCAACTTCAACTCCACCGACCACAACCGGATCTACGGCAACTGGCGCTACGGCACCATGCAGTTCTGGGTGCCCTCGCCGCTGCGCGACGAGATGGACCCCGCGAAGCTCTACGACACCTCCAACGGCAACCGGACCTTCGCCAACGTGCTGGGGATCCGGCCCGACGGCGCGGTGCGGCACAACGGCCTCGACCACTGGTGGGACGACCAGGGCGTCGGCAACTGCTGGCAGGACAACCGCTCCTCGCACGGCACCGCGACCGACAACTTCCTGGTCGACCCGGGTCGCTGCGCGGACGGCGGCTCGCGGTTCGTCCCGGGCGCGCCGGTCAAGGACGCCGGTTTCCTCAGCTGCAGCCAGTACGACCGCAACGACGAGAACTTCCGGCACCCGCCGGGCTGCGCGTGGTTCGACAGCCCGCAGCGCCCGAGCGAGCGCTCCGACGCCCCGCTCGACGACGCCGTCGCCGCGCCCGCCGGGAGCGGCTCCGGACCGGCCGGAGGGGTGCCGCTCGCGCTCGCCGGGATCGCCGGGGCGCTCGTGCTCGGCCTGGGCACGGTACGGCGCCGCTCCCTCGCCGCGGGCGGGCGGGGCTGACCGTGCCGCGCCGGGCGCTCGTCGCCCTCGCCGTCCTGCTCCTGCTCGCCGCGGGAGCGGGCGTGGCCACGGCGAGCACCGACCCGGTCCTGGCCGCGCACGGCCCGACCCAGGTGCGCGGCACCGAGGCGTCCGCGGTCTTCCGCGTCGGCGGCCGTACCATCCGCCAGGTCCGGTACGACGACCGGGCGACCCTGGTCTACTCGTTCGTGCTCTCGAACGACGGGCGGGTGCCGGTGACGGTGACCGGGCTCGCGGCCACCGACGTCGAGCCCCGGCTGTTCCGCTACACCGGGGTGACCGACGCGGACGGCCGACGCGAGTTCACCATCCCCGCCGGGGAGCGGACCCGGGTCGAGGTCAGCCTGCTGATGCACGCCTGCGAGACGCTGTCGGCGCGAGCCGGGAGCTTCGCGACCAAAGTGGCCCTGCGCGTGGTCCGGGCCGGGGTGCTCGCGGACGCGGTGCGCGTGACGTTGCCCGAGGAGGTGCACACCGGCTCGCCGCGCGAGGCGTCCTGTCCCCGGGCGACCGCCTCCTCACGCCCACCCGGCTGACCGCTCCCCCGCCCAGGCCCGCACGACCAGCCCGTCCGCGTCGACGGCCGCCTCGACGACGTCGCAGTTGCCCAGCGGCCGGCCCGCCGGGTAGTCCCCGGGCAGGTTCCGCGACAGCTGCGGGAGCGCCGCGCACATGGCACCGCCATGGCTGACCACGAGCACGCTCTCCCCGCGGTACAGGTCGGCCATCAGCTCGATCTCCTCGCGCATGCGGCCGACCACCTCGGCGCCCGACTCCCCTCCAGGCACCGTGGCGGCCAGGTCGCCCGCCAGCCAGCGCGTGAACGTCGGGTCGAACAGCGCCGCGTCGTACTCCTTGCCGTGGTGCTCCCCCACCGAGAACTCGCGCAGCCCCTCCCGGACCTGCACCCCGACGCCGAGCACGGCGGCCGCGATCTCGGCGGTCTGCACCGCCCGCGCCATCGGGCTGGTGTGCACGACCGCGATCCGGGCATCGCGCAGCGACACCCCGAGCGCGCGGGCCTGCTCGCGTCCCCGCGGGGTGAGGCTGCCTCCGCAGTCGCTGAGCAGGGCGGACTCGTACTCCGCCTCGGCGTGCCGGGCGACGTAGAGCGTGGCCGCGCACTGAAGGTCCGCCATGGGGCCAACCTAGCCCCGTCCGGAGAGAGACATCCGCCCGGAACCACCTTTTTGTGCCGGTTCGGCGGACACTGTCCCTGAGGAGGTCGTCCATGTCCGTACCGGCCGGGAGCCCGCGCTCCCCGCTCCTGCTCTCGCTGCTCGGGTGTCTGCTCGCCGGGCTGCTCGGACTCCCGCTCGCGGTCCCCGCGACCTCGTCCCCGGCGACCGCGTCCACGCCCGGCCGGACCGTCACCCTGGAGGGCACCTACCTGCGGATGTCCGCGGTCGGCGAGGCGGGCGAGCACGTCCTGCACGCCCTGCGCACCGAGCGGCGGACCCTCTGGCTCGACCTGGCCGGCCTTCGCGCCCCGGCGCCCGGCACGCACGTCGCGGTCGAGGGACACCTCGCCGCGGGTACCGTCACGGCCACCTCCCTGCGCGCGCTCCCCGACGCGCGGCGCCTGACCGCCGCGGCCGCAGCGCCGCGCTCCGACCGGCTGCTGGTGATGCGGGCCTACTGGGGCGCCACCCGGCCGAGCAGGCCGTCCGCCGCCGCGGCCAGGTCCGCCTTCGTGGGCCAGGGCCGGTCTTGGTTCGAGGAGGTCTCGCACGGCCGCTACACCGTCTCCGGGACGGTCACCTCCTGGCTGCGGATCAAGCGTCCGAGCGACTGCACCGGGTCGGCGCACACGTCGATGGACCGGGCCGAGACGGCCGCGCGACGGGCGGGGCACCGGCTCGCTGCCTACTCCCGCTACCTGCTCTACCTGCCCTGTGACGGCGGCGGGATGCTCGGGCTCGGCTCGCTCCCGGGCAAGCACGTGTGGCTGTTCGGGTCCACGCGGTACGACGTCGCGGTGCACGAGCAGGGCCACAACCTCGGCCTCGAGCACGCCCATGCCCGCGAGTGCCGCAGCGGGGGCGACCCGGTCACCTGGTCGTCGCACTGCGCGAGCATCCCGTACGGCGACCCGTTCGACGTGATGGGCAACCGTGGCGGCGGGCACCTCCAGGCCGTGTACAAGGAGCAGCTCGGCTGGTTGCAGGACCTGGCCGTGCTCGGCTCCGACGCCACCCGCACCCTGGCGCCGTACGAGACCACCGGCCCGGGTCTCAAGGCGCTGCGGGTGCGCACGGGCGGGCTGCGGGCCTACTGGCTGGAGTACCGGACCCGGTACGGCCGGGACGCCGCCTTCGCCCCGGGCGCGCACGGCGTGGTCCTCCGGGTCCGGGCCGGCACCGCCGAGCCCGAGCTGCTCGACCTGATGCCCGGGAGCGGCACCGGGTTCGCGGGCGGGCGGGCGTACACCGAGTGGGAGCGCACCCGGCTCCCTGCCCGCAGCAGCTGGACCAGCCCCGAGGGGATCCGGTTCACCACCGTCACCGAGGGCCGCGCGGGGGCACGGGTGACGGTGGACTACGCCGCGCCCGCACCGGCGGCGCCGGACGCGCCCCCGTCGGTGACCGCCCGGCCGACCGTCGGCGGCGCGCGGGTGACCTGGGCCAAGCCGCTCGACAACGGCTCGATCATCACCGGCTACCAGCTGACCGTACGGACACCCGGGCTGGCGGCGACCACGGTCCGCGTCGACACGGTCGGCGGCCTGGTCCGCCGCGCCGTGCTGGACGGCCTCGACCCGGCGCGGAGCTACACCGTCGCGGTCCGCGCACGGAACCGGGTGGGCACCTCGGCCGGGACGCGGTCGGCAGCGGTCACGCCGCTCGCTCCCGGCCCGGTCGTGCGCATCACCGCGCCCGACGACGACGACGTCGCCCTCGTCGGCGAGGCCGTGCCGGTGAGCATCGAGGTCGACCCGAACGCCGAGACCGGGTCCGCCGTGGAGAAGGTCACGCTGCTCGTCGACGGGTATGCCGTGGACGCGAGCCGGACGGCGCCGTACGCGCTGACCTGGGAGACGACCGGGTGGCCGCCGGGCAGCCACACCCTGCGGGTCGTCGCGGACGACGCGGACGGGCAGCGCGGCCGCTCGGCCCCGGTCGTGGTGACGCTCGAGGCGCCCACGCCCAGCGGCTGAGCGACCGGCCGCCCGGCGACCGAGGAGCTGCCCGCGGTCTAGGAGATGATCGCGTCGACGGCCTTCTTCAGCGCGCTCGGCTGGGAGGGCCTCCGGGGCGCCTTCTCCTTGGCCTCGAGCATCTGCGCGCCGAGCTCCTGGAGCTGCTTGCGGCCGAGCCCCTCGCGGACCTGGGGAAACCACTCCTGCTCCTCCTCGTCCATGTGGTGCCGGACGCTCTCGATGAGGACGGTGGTCTTGGCCACGAAGCGCTCGTCGTCGGGGCTCATCGCCGCGAGCTCCATGCAGAGCACGTCGGCGACGTGGTGCTCCTCGTAGGACTCGAGCACGTCGTCCTCGACGTCGGGCAGCAGCTCGCGCACCCGCGGGTACATCACCTCGTTCTCGATGTAGGTGTGCACGGTGAGCAGCTCCAGCATCTTGTCGACGAGCCGGCCCTGGGTCGCCTTGGCGTTCTCGCCGGCGTCCTCGAAGTCCTTGAAGACCTTGCGGATCTCCTTGTGGTCGTCCTTGAGCAGCACGATGGCGTCGGTGGACACGGTCGCTCCTTCCGGTCGGGGTCGCTGGGCCGTGAGGTACCCAGTCCGGCACGGCTCAGTCCGCTGAGTCGGCGTACTCACCGGCGTGTCCGTCATGGGACGGATGCGCGCAAGGCCCGCTTGCTGCCACTCTGGCAGCCGGATCTCGGGACAGACCGCTCATCGGAGGACCCTTCATGAAGCTCACCGTCCCCCGCCGGCTCCGCGCCACCGTGCCGGTCGGCAGGATCCTGGCCACGCTCGCCCTCACCGCCGGACTGGCCGGCTCGGCGCTCCCCGCCCAGGCCGCGCCGGCCGAGGCAGGGACGGAGAACGCGACCGGGTGGTACCTCGCGCTCGGCGACTCCGTCGGCGCGGGCTACCAGCCGGGCGCCGGCGACGACCTCGACGGCGGGTACCCCGGCGGCGTGCTCGACGCGCTGCAGGGCACCGACCCCAAGCTCAGGCTGCGCAACCTGTCCTGCTCCGGGGAGGACCTGGCCACGATCATGCAGGGGGGCCGCTGCGCCTACGACGAGGGCAGCCAGCTCGCCCAGGCCCTGGTGTTCCTCAGGGCGCACCGGCACACCACCGGGCTGGTCACGCTGACGATCGGCGGCAACGACGTGCGCCGCTGCGTGCGGGGTACCACGATCGACATGGCGTGCATCTCGACCGGGATGGCCAACGTCTCGCAGCGGCTGCCCCAGGTGCTCACCGCGCTGCGACAGGCCGCGCCGCGCGCGCAGGTCGTGGTGACGAACTACTACAACCCCTACCTGGCCGCGTGGTTCACGAACCGGACGGTGGCCGCCCAGTCCCAGGTGCTGGCCGCGATGCTCAACGCGGTCATCGCGGGAGCGGCCACCGCGACCGGCGCCACCAGCGCGGACGTCGCCACCGCGTTCGCGACCTCCGACACGACCCCGCTGTCGAACGGCGTGCCGACGAACGTGGCCATGGTCTGCCAGCTGACCTGGATGTGCACACCGGCGGCCGACTTCCACCCCAACGACGCCGGCTACGCCGTGGTCGCCGGGGCGGTCACCGACGCGGTCGCGTGAGGCGCCCGCACCGACCGTGAGCGGCGTCAGTCGAGGCCGTGCGCGCGGCGGATGGCCTCGACGATGCCGCCCATGATCTCGGTCAGCCCGAAGTCCTTGGGGGTGAACACCGCGGCCACCCCCATCTCCTTGAGGCGTACGGCGTCGCCGCTGGGGATGATCCCGCCGACGATCACCGGCACGTCCCCGACGCCCGCGTCCCGCAGGCCCTCGAGCACCGCCGGGACGAGCTCCATGTGCGAGCCGGAGAGGATCGACAGCCCGACGCAGTGCACGTCCTCGGCGACCGCGGCGGCGACGATCTGCTCCGGGGTGAGCCGGATCCCCTGGTAGACCACCTCGAAGCCGGCGTCGCGGGCGCGCACGGCGACCTGCTCGGCGCCGTTGGAGTGGCCGTCGAGCCCGGGCTTGCCCACGAGCAGCCGGAGCCGTCCGCCGAGCTCCTCGCTCGTGCGCCGTACCGCCTCGCGCACCGCGCTCAGCTCGGCGCCGGCCTCGGCCACGCCGACCGCCCCGGACACCCCGGTGGGGGCGCGGAACTCGCCGAACACCTCGCGCAGCGTGCCGGCCCACTCGCCGGTCGTGGCGCCGGCGCGGGCCGCGGCCAGGGTCGCCTCCATCAGGTTCGCCCCCGACTTGGCGTCCTCGGCGAGCCTCGCCAGCGCCCGGCGCACCTCGGCGTCGTCCCGCTGCGCGCGCCACTCCTCGAGCCCCGCGACCGCCGACCGCTCGGCCTCGGGGTCGGCGGCCTGGATCGCGGTGTCGAGGTCCGCGGTGAGCGGGGACGGCTCGGTGGTCTCGAAGCAGTTGACGCCGACGACCTTGTCCTCGCCGGCCTCGATCCGGCCGCGCCGCGCGGCGTGGGAGGAGACCAGCGCCTGCTTCATGTAGCCGGACTCGACCGCGGCGATCGCCCCGCCCATCGCCTGGACCCGCTCGATCTCCGCGCGGGCGCCGGCGACCAGCTCGCCGACCTTGGCCTCGATCACCGTCGAGCCCTCGAAGATGTCGTCGTACTCCAGCAGGTCGGACTCGAAGGCGAGCACCTGCTGCAGGCGCAGCGACCACTGCTGGTCCCAGGGCCGGGGCAGGCCGAGCGCCTCGTTCCAGGCGGGCAGCTGTACGGCGCGGGCGCGGGCGTTCTTCGACAGGGTGACCCCGAGCATCTCGAGGACGATCCGCTGCACGTTGTTCTCCGGCTGCGCCTCGGTCAGGCCGAGCGAGTTCACCTGGACGCCGTACCGGAAGCGGCGCATCTTGGGGTCCTGGACGCCGTACCGCTGGCGGGTGATCTCGTCCCACAGCTGCACGAAGGCGCGCATCTTGCAGGTCTCCTCGACGAAGCGGACCCCGGCGTTGACGAAGAACGAGATCCGCCCGACGACCCGCTCGAGGTCGTCCGCGCCGACCTGGCCGGAGTCGCGCACCGCGTCGAGCACGGCGATCGCGGTGCACAGCGCGTAGGCGAGCTCCTGCGTCGGGGTGGCCCCGGCCTCCTGCAGGTGGTAGCTGCAGATGTTGATCGGGTTCCACTTCGGGATGTTGTTGACCGTGTAGGCGATCAGGTCGCTGGTCAGCCGCAGGGAGTGCTCGGGCGGGAACACGTAGGTGCCGCGGGAGAGGTACTCCTTGATGATGTCGTTCTGGGTGGTGCCGGCCAGGCGGGCGTGCACGTCGGTGACGTCGACCTCGGCGCCACCGGCGGCCTCGAGCGCCTGCTCCTCCGCGACGACCTGGTAGAGCGCGAGCAACCACATCGCGGTCGCGTTGATCGTCATCGAGGTGTTCATCTCGGTGAGCGGGATGTCGCGGAACAGCCGGCGCATCTCGCCGAGGTGCGGGACCGGCACGCCGACCTTGCCGACCTCGCCGCGGGACAGCGCCGAGTCGGGGTCGTAGCCGGTCTGCGTGGGCAGGTCGAAGGCGACCGAGAGGCCGGTCTGCCCCTTGGCCAGGTTGCGTCGATACAGGGAGTTGGACTCCGTCGCCGAGCTGTGCCCGGCGTAGGTCCTCATCACCCAGGGCTTGTCCCGGTCCTGCGGCTTCTCGCTCATGGACGGGAGACTACGGCGAACCGAACCCGCTGGTAACTACGCTGTGAACCGAGTCACGTGCCACGTAGGTCACAGCCCGCGGCGCGTCGCTGCCGCGCCGGCTGCTCAGGCGGTGAGCGGGCCGCGCTCGGCGCGCTCGAGCTGGACCAGGCGGCGCAGCCGCGTGAACGCGATGACCCGGCGCAGCTCGGGGCTGCAGCCACGGAGGATCAGGTGCCGGCCGCTGCGCTCCATCGTCCTCGTCGCGACCGCGAGGACGCGCAGCGCCGTCGCGTCGATCGACTCGAGCTCGGAGAGGTCCACGACCACGTCGTCCGTCGTACGGTCGATCTCGTCGTAGAGCCGGTCCCGGACCAGACTGGTCGAGCGGACGTCGAAACGCCCGCGGATGAACAATGTGCCTTCGCGCGTAGTGAGTTCCATGCCACTCCCGTGCAGCCCCGTTCGGTCGGCCCGCCCCGTTCCGTCCGGACCTTCCCTCACTCACTATGACGCACGTCTCAGGCGAATGGTTGCCTGTCTTGGATTACGGGAGTGTCACGGTCTCGAAAATCCTCGCGAAGCGGACATCTCCGGACAGGTGCCCGCGACACCGGCGCCGACGGTCCAGACCACACCGAACCACCCTCAGAGGTCCTCCAGCTCGACGCGGCCGATGTCGACCCCCAGCCCGCCGAGCACCTCCGCGAAGTGCGGGTAGCCGCGGTCGATGTGCTGCGACTCCGCCACCACCGTGGTTCCCTGCGCCGCCATCCCGGCGAGAACCAGCGCCGCGCCGGCCCGGATGTCGTGGGCCACCACCGGGGCGCCGGACAGCTCGGACCGGCCGCGGACCACCGCGTGGTGTCCGTCGGTGCGCAGGTCCGCGCCGAGCCGGGCGAGCTCCTGGGCGAACATGAACCGCGACTCGAAGACGTTCTCGGTGATCATCGCGGTGCCGTCGCTGACCGCCGCCAGCGCCATCGCGAACGGCTGCAGGTCCGTCGGGAAGCCCGGGTACGGCAGCGTCACCACGTCGAACGACTCCAGCCGGCGGTCCACGTGCACCCGGAAGCCCTCGTCGGTCACGCCGACCTGCGCGCCTGCCGCGGCCAGCTTGTCGAGCACGATGTCGAGGTGGTGCGCCCGGCCGCCGCAGACGGTGAGGTCTCCCCCGGCGATGCCCGCCGCGAACGCCCAGGTCCCGGCCACGATCCGGTCCGAGACCGTGGCGTGCTCCACCGGGGAGAGCCGGTCGACGCCCTCGACGGTCAGCGTGGAGCTGCCGATCCCGTCGATGCGGGCGCCCATCTCGACGAGCATCTCGCACAGGTCGATGATCTCCGGCTCCCGCGCGACGTTGTCGATCATCGTCGTACCGGGGGTCAGCACCGCCGCCATGAGCAGGTTCTCGGTGGCCCCGACGCTCGGGAAGTCCAGCCACAGGTTCGCGCCGCGCAGGCCCTCCCCCGCCTCGGCCACGACGTACCCGTGCTCGATGTGCATCGAGGCGCCGAGCTCGGTCAGCCCGGTCATGTGCATGTCGAGCCCGCGGGAGCCGATGTTGTCGCCGCCGGGCAGCGCCACCCGCGCCCGGCCGCACCGCGCGACGAGGGGGCCGAGCACGCTGATCGAGGCCCGCAGCCGGCGGACCAGGTCGTACGGCGCCTCGTGCCCGAGCTCCTCCGGCACGTCGATCACCGCCCGGCCACTGATGTTCCGGGTCAGCGCCGCCGTACTGATCTCGGCGACGTCCGGGTGCTCGACGACGACGGTGCAGCCGAGCTTCTCGAGCAGCCGGGCCATCACCTCGACGTCGAGGATGTCGGGCACGTTCGTGACCACCGTGCGCCCCGGCGCCAGCAACGCGGCCGCCATCAGTTTCAGCGCGCTGTTCTTCGCGCCGCCGACGTGGACGCTGCCGTGCAGCGGGTGCGACAGCGGCCCTTGGGACGTGACTCGGAATCCCTCCATCCCGCCGATGTTAGAGGGTGCGTCCCTGCCCGGTTCGCATGAGTAGGGTGAGGGCATGGTCAACCTCACCCGCATCTACACCCGCACCGGCGACGAGGGCCAGACCCGTCTCGGGGACATGAGCTCCACCACCAAGAACGACCTGCGGCTGCACGCCTACGCCGACGTCGACGAGGCCAACGCCGCGATCGGCGCCGCCCTGGCCCTCGGTGGTCTCGAGGACGACGTGGTGCGGGTGCTGACCCGGATCCAGAACGATCTCTTCGACGTCGGCGCGGACTTCTGCACGCCGATCGTGGAGAACCCGGAGTTCCCGCCCCTGCGGGTGGAGCAGGCGTACGTCGACCGGCTCGAGGCGTGGTGCGACGAGTACAACGAGAACCTCGCGAAGCTCCGCTCCTTCATCCTCAACGGCGGCACCCCGGGTGCTGCGATGCTGCACGTCGCCCGCACGGTGGCCCGTCGCGCCGAGCGTGCGGCCTGGGCGGCGTACGACGAGCACGGCGACACGATGAACATCGTGGCCGTGCGGTACCTCAACCGGCTCAGCGACCTGCTCTTCATCCTCGCCCGGCACGCGAACCGGGAGCAGGGCGACGTGCTCTGGAAGCCCGGCGGCGAGCGCTGAGCGCGGTGACCGTCCCGCGCAGGGTCGCCGAGTAGGTTCGGGCGCATGCCCTTCGTGAGCGCCTGCGGCCTCGACGTGCACTACGTGGCGCACGGGCCCGGCCCCGACGCGGACCCGCCCACCGCGGTCCTGCTGCACGGGTTCACGCCGGACCACCGGCTGATGACCGGCGCCTTCGAGCCGGTGTTCACCGCGCGGGAGCGGCGCCCCGGCGGCGTCGCGTGGCGCCGGCTCTACCTGGACCTGCCCGGCATGGGCCGGACCCGCTCGGCGGCCCACGTCACCGGCACCGACGTGGTGCTCGACGTGGTCCGGGAGGCGGTCGACCGGCTGGTCCCTGACGGCCGGGTCGCGCTCTGCGGGCAGTCGTACGGCGGCTACCTCGCCCGCGGTCTCGTCGCGTCGACGCCCGGCCGGTTCAGCGGCATGGCGCTCGTGTGCCCGATGCTGGTGGCCGACCACGCCGAGCGCGACGTCCCCCCGCACCGCGTCCTGGTGCGCGACCCGGAGCTCGCCGCCGGCCTCACGGTCGACGCGGAGTTCCGCGAGATCGCGGTGGTGCAGACGCAGGAGACCTTCCGCCGCACGCAGCAGGAGGTCGTGCCGGGCCTGGCGGAGGCCGACGAGGCCGCCCTGGACCGGATCCGCCAGGGCTGGGCGGGCGGCTTCGCGCTCGAGGCCCGCGGGTCGACGTACGACGAGCCGGTGCTGGTGTTCACGGGACGGCAGGACAGCTCCACGGGCTACCGCGACGCGTGGCCGCTGCTCGAGCACTACCCGCGGGCGACGTTCGCGGTGCTCGACCGGGCGGGGCACAACGGGCACATCGAGCAGCCGGTCCTCTTCGAGGCGCTCGTGCACGAGTGGCTCGACCGGGTGGAGGAGGCGGCGGGAATCCCGCACGAGTGACGCCTCGACACCGCACGAGTGACCTCTCAACGCCGCACGAGTGACCTCTCAACGCCGTCAGCGGCGGCGGAGGCGCTGGCCGGGTGGGGCGGCCTCCAGCCACGCCAGGAAGCCGGTGAGCGCGGAGGGGCTCATCGCCACCTCGAGCGGGCCGGTCGGGGTCAGGCACTCGACGATGATGTGCCCGGAGTAGAGGGAGTACGCCTCGGCGCCCTCCGCGTCGCGGCGGCCGACGTACTCGAGCTCGGAGCGCCGCAGGACCACCTTCGGCCCCGGCGCGAGCGAGAAGATGCGGAACCACTCCAGCGCGTCCCCGGAGTAACGGCCGACCCCGAGAACCCAGCCGCGCCCGGCCCTGGTGGACCGGACGCGGACGGAGAACTCGAAGGTGCCGCCGTCACGGGAGATCCAGCGACGGCGGAAGACCAGGGCGAGCCCGTAGAGCAGGACGAGAAGCAGCACGACACCGGCTGCGTCGAGCAGCCACTGCCACAGCGGCATCTATCCCCTCTTCTCTTCAGCTCGTACCGGACCGGGTCGGGCGTGGTGGTTCAGGATGCCTTCTCGACCGCGCGGATGCGAGCCTCCGCGTGGCGGACGGCCTCCTCGGCCTCGGCCTCGGTCTCGTACTCGCCGGCCGACTTCGCGCGCTCGAGGTCGGCGCGGGCCTTCTCGAGGTCGATCTCGTGCGACATCTCGGCGTGCTCGGAGAGGATCGAGATGCGGTTGTTCGCCACGGACAGGAAGCCTGCGTCCACGGCGGCGACCCAGGTCTCGCCCTCGGGGGTCTGCACGTCGACGACGCCGTCCACCATCAGCGAGAGCATCGGCGCGTGGTTCGGCAGGATGCCGACGTCGCCCTCGGTCGTACGGGCGATGACCATCTTCGCCTCGCCCGACCACACCAGCCGGTCGGCCGCGACCAGCTCGACGTGCAGCAGGTCGTCACTCACGCGGACTCCTTAACGTTGTTTCGGACTTCGGGAGAGCCGCTCCGCGAGGCCGCCTGCGTGGGGCGGGCGACCTCGCGGGACGCGGCTCGTGAGGCGGACCTCAGAGGTTCTTCTGGATCTCGGACCACTTGCGCTCGACGTCGTCGAGGCCACCGCACATGAAGAAGGCCTGCTCGGCGACGTGGTCGTACTCGCCGTCCGCGATCTTCGTGAAGCCCTCGATGGTGTCCTCGATCGGGACCGTCGAACCCTCGATGCCGGTGAACTGCTTGGCGACGTAGGTGTTCTGCGACAGGAACCGCTGGATACGACGGGCCCGGGACACGATGATCTTGTCCTCTTCGGAGAGCTCGTCGACACCGAGGATCGCGATGATGTCCTGCAGCTCCTTGTTGCGCTGGAGGATCTGCTTGATGCGGACCGCGGTGTTGTAGTGGTCCTCACCGATGTAGCGCGGGTCGAGGATTCGCGAGGTCGACGTGAGCGGGTCCACGGCCGGGTAGATACCCAGCGAGGCGATCTCACGGGAGAGCTCGGTCGTCGCGTCGAGGTGCGCGAACGTGGTGGCCGGGGCCGGGTCGGTGTAGTCGTCGGCCGGCACGTAGATCGCCTGCATCGAGGTGATCGAGTGACCACGCGTCGAGGTGATCCGCTCCTGGAGCGTGCCCATCTCGTCGGCGAGGTTCGGCTGGTAACCCACCGCCGAAGGCATACGACCCAGAAGCGTCGACACCTCCGAGCCGGCCTGCGTGAAGCGGAAGATGTTGTCGATGAAGAGCAGCACGTCCTGCTTCTGCACGTCGCGGAAGTACTCCGCCATCGTCAGCGCCGACAGGGCCACGCGCAGACGCGTGCCTGGCGGCTCGTCCATCTGACCGAACACCAGCGCGGTCTGGCCGATGACGCCGGCCTCTTCCATCTCCACGATGAGGTCGTTGCCCTCACGGGTGCGCTCGCCGACCCCGGCGAACACCGACACACCGCCGTGGTCCTTGGCCACACGGGCGATCATTTCCTGGATCAGCACGGTCTTGCCGACGCCCGCGCCGCCGAACAGGCCGATCTTGCCGCCCTGGACGTACGGGGTGAGCAGGTCGATGACCTTGATGCCGGTCTGGAACATCTGGGTCTTCGACTCGAGCTGGTCGAAGGCGGGCGCCTTGCGGTGGATGCCCCAGCGCTCGTTGACCTCGAACTGCTCGCCCTCCTTGAGGTTGAGCACCTGGCCGGTCGCGTTGAACACGTGACCGAGGGTCGCGTTGCCGACCGGCACGGTGATCGGGCCGCCGGTGTCGCGCACCTGCGCACCGCGGACCAGTCCGTCGGTGGGCTGCATCGAGATCGCACGGACCATGCCGTCACCGATGTGCTGGGCGACCTCGAGGACCAGGGTCTTCTTCTCGCCACCGAGCTCGAGCTCGGTCTCGAGCTTGTTGTAGATCTCCGGCATCGAGTCCACGGGGAACTCGATGTCGACCACGGGGCCGATAACTCGCGCGATGCGACCGACGCCCCCAGCACCGTGCTCGGTGCCTCGTTCTTCAATCGTGGCAGTCATTTCTTTCACTCACTCCCGGCAGTCGCATCGGCCAGCGCGTTGACGCCACCGACGATCTCGCTGATTTCCTGGGTAATACCGGCCTGGCGGGCCTGGTTGGCAATTCGCTTGTACTTCTTGATGAGCTCCTCGGCGTTGTCCGTCGCCGACTTCATCGCCCGCTGCCGCGCGGCCAGCTCGGAGGCGGCCGCCTGCAGCAGGGCGAAGAAGATCCGGCTCTGGACGTAGCGCGGCAGCAGCTCGTCGAGCACCTCGGCCGCGGACGGCTCGAACTCGTAGAGCGGCAGCACGTCCTCCGCCTCGGGCCTCTCCTCGCCCTCGACGACCTCCAGCGGAAGCAGTCGTACGGCGGTGGGCTCCTGCACCAGCATCGACCGGAAGCGGGTGTAGACCACGTGGACCTCGTCCACGCCCGCACCGTTCTCCTCCGACGCCAGCTCCTCCTCGGACAGGAACGCCCCGATGAGCGTGTCGCCGATCTCCCGGGCCACGTCGTAGGTCGGCTGGTCCGAGAAGCCGGTCCACTCCTCCACGGTCGGCCGGCGCCGGAACTTGAAGTAGGCGACGCCCTTGCGGCCGGTGATGTAGGTGTCGACCTCCTTGCCCTCCCCGCGCAGCTTCTCGGCGAGGCGCTCGGCCTCCTTGAGGACACCGGACGAGTAGCCCCCGGCCAGACCCCGGTCGCTCGTCACGATCAGGATCGCGGCGCGCTTGGGGTCCTCGGGCTCGGTGGTGAGCGGGTGGTCGACGTTGGAGTACGTCGCCACCGCCGACACCGCACGGGTGAGCTCACGGGCGTACGGCGCGGCCGCCTGGGCCCGCTGCTGCGCCTTGATGATGCGGGACGCAGCGATGAGCTCCATGGCGCGCGTGATCTTCTTGGTCGACTCGACCGACTTGATCCTGGCGCGGTACTCACGCAGCGAAACGGCCATGGGTCAGCCCCGCTTCTGCTTGACGATCTGCTCCTGCTCGAGCTCGTCCTCCGGGAGGGCCTCGTGCTGCTCCTTGCCGGCCTTGATCGACTGGCCGTCCGAGGTCTCGAACTGGTCGAGGAACGACTCGTACGCGCCAACGAGGGCGTGCTCGGTGTCGTCGTCGAAGTTGTTCGTCTCCGCGATGGCGTTGAGGATCCCGGCGTGCTCGCGACGCAGGTAGTCGAGGAACTCACGCTCGAAGCGCAGCACGTCCTCCGTGGGCACCTTGTCGAGGCGGCCGGTGGTGCCGGCCCACAGCGACGCGGTCATCTCGTTGACCGGGTACGGGGAGTACTGCGGCTGCTTGAGCAGGGCCATCAGGCGCTGGCCACGGTCGAGCTGCTGGCGCGACGCGGCGTCGAGGTCCGAGGCGAACATCGCGAACGCCTCCATCGCGCGGAACTGCGCGAGGTCGACCTTGAGCGAGCCGGTGACCTTCTTGATCGCCTTCGTCATCGCGGCGCCACCCACACGGGACACCGACACACCGACGTCGATGGCCGGGCGCTGGTTGGCGGCGAAGAGGTCCGACTGCAGGAAGATCTGCCCGTCGGTGATCGAGATGACGTTGGTCGGGATGTACGCCGACACGTCGTTGGCCTTGGTCTCGACGATCGGCAGACCGGTCATCGAGCCCGCGCCCATCTCGTCCGAGAGCTTCGCGCAACGCTCGAGCAGCCGGCTGTGCAGGTAGAAGACGTCACCGGGGTACGCCTCGCGGCCCGGCGGACGACGGAGCAGCAGCGACACCGCACGGTAGGCCTCGGCCTGCTTGGTGAGGTCGTCGAAGACGATCAGGACGTGCTTGCCCTGGTACATCCAGTGCTGGCCGATCGCCGAGCCGGTGTACGGGGCGAGGTACTTGAAGCCGGCCGAGTCGGACGCCGGGGAGGCCACGATGGTGGTGTACTCCAGGGCGCCGGCCTCTTCGAGGGCACCGCGCACCGAGGCGATGGTGGAGCCCTTCTGGCCGATGGCGACGTAGATGCAGCGGACCTGCTTCGACGGGTCGCCCGACTCCCAGTTCTGCTTCTGGTTGATGATCGTGTCGATCGCGATCGTGGACTTGCCGGTCGCGCGGTCGCCGATGATGAGCTGACGCTGGCCACGGCCGATCGGGGTCATCGCGTCGATGGCCTTGATGCCGGTGGCGAGCGGCTCGTGGACCGACTTGCGCACCATCACGCCGGGAGCCTGCAGCTCCAGCGCACGGCGGCCGTCGGTGGCGATGTCGCCCATGCCGTCGATCGGCGTGCCGAGCGGGTCCACCACGCGGCCGAGGTAGCCCTCGCCCACGGGGACCGAGAGGATCTCGCCGGTACGACGTACGGTCTGGCCCTCTTCGATCTTGTCGAAGTCACCCAGGATGACGACACCGATCTCGCGGGTGTCGAGGTTCAGCGCGATGCCGAGGGTGCCGTCCTCGAACTCCAGGAGCTCGTTGGCCATGACCGACGGCAGCCCCGTGACGCGCGCGATGCCGTCGCCGGCCTCGGCGACGGTGCCGACCTCTTCGCGGCTCGCGGTCGTGGGCTTGTAGTCGGACACGAAGCGCTGCAGCGCGTCCCGGATCTCCTCCGGACGGATCGAAAGCTCCGTCATTTCTTGTCCCTGCTCTCTCGTCTGTTCAGCTCTGTGTTCAAAGGACGGCCCGCGGCGTTCACGGGTCTCAGCCCGCCAGGCGGCGTCGGGCATCGTCGAGGCGGCTGGCCACGGTGCCGTCGATGACGTCGTCACCGATCTCCACACTCAGCCCTCCGACCACCTCGGGGTCGACAACGACGTTGAGGTGCACCGGCCGGCCGTACTGCCGGGCCAGTGCGCCTGCTAGGCGCTGCCTGTCCGCGTCACCGAGGTCACGCGCCGCGCGCACCGTGGCGACGAGCCGGTTGCGGTGGTTCGCCGCGACCTTCTGGTACTCCGCGATGGCTACTGCCACAGTACGGTGCGTGCCGGTGAGCGACTGCTCGGCCAGCCGGATGGCGGCCGGGGTGGCCCTGCCCTCCAGCAGGCCCCGCACCAGCGCCTGCTTGTCGTGGATCGAACGCGCCGGGTCCGACAGCGCGTCGCGCAGCCCGGGGTTCTCGGAGACCAGCCGACCGAAGCCGAACAACTGGTCCTCGAGCGCGTCGGCCTGGCCGGCCCGGTCGGCCGCCTTGACCACGGCGATCACCCCGAGCTCCTCCAGGGAGTAGCCCAGGTCGCGGGGCCCCGCCCACCGGAGTCCGGCGGCCTTGGCCACCAGGTCCAGCGAGGCCCCGTCGAGCTTGTCGCCGAAGATCTGCCGCAGCAGACCCGACTTGGCCTCGGGGGCCGTCGACAGGTCGGTGGCCACGCGCCGGAGCCTCGGCTCACGCCGAAGGACCTCCGACACCGCGAACAGGTCGTCCCCGATCCGGGCTCCGTCGGCACCGCTGTCGATCACCCGACCGAGCTCCTCGGTCAGGGTCGCCAGCGACTCAGCGGAAGCTCCACGCATCAGCGAGCCCCGTTTCCAGCCGAGCTCTGCGCCTCGATGTCGGCGAGGAAGCGCTCCACCACGCGGCTCTGGCGAGCCTCGTCGTCCAGCGACTCCCCGACGATGCGCCCGGCCAGCGACGTGGCCAGGGTGCCGACCTCCGCACGGAGCGAGGTGACCGCCTGCTGGCGCTCGGCCTCGATCTGCGCGTGGGCGTGCTCGACGATGCGAGCAGCCTCGGTGTTGGCCTGCTCGCGCATCTCGGCCACGATCGTCGCGCCCTGCTCGCGAGCTTCCTCGCGGATCCGGGCAGCCTCGTGACGCGCCTCGCTGAGCTGCCGGGTGAGCTCGGCCAGCTTGGCGTCGGCCTCGGCCTGCTTGGTCTCGGCGGCCTCGAGGCCACCTTCGATCGCCGACGTGCGCTCAGCGAACGTCTTCTCGAAGTTCGGTACGACGAACTTCTTGACGGCGAACAGGAGCAGACCGAAGACGACCAGCGAGAGGACGATCTCCACCGGGTGCGGGACGAGCGGGTTGAGCTCCTCGGCCGCAAGGGTGATCGGGTTCATGGGCGGTCCTTCGTCAGTGTTGTCTTAGAGCACGAACGCGAGGGCGATACCGATGATGGCGAGCGCCTCGGCGAGGGCGAAGCCCAGGATCGCGATCGACTGGAGGCGGCTCTGCGCCTCGGGCTGACGAGCCACGCCGTTGATGTAGGCGGCGAAGATCAGACCGATACCGACACCGGGGCCGATGGCGGCGAGGCCGTAGCCGATCATGTTCATGGAGCCAGTGAGTTCCACGACTTTTCCTTTCGGTTTGTTTCTATTTGCTCTCAGTGCTCGTCTGCGAGAGCACCGGAGATGTACATGGCGTTGAGCAGGGTGAAGACGTAGGCCTGCAGGAACTGCACCAGCAGCTCCAGGAAGGCGATCGCGACGAAGAGCACCCAGGCCAGGAGTCCGACGGGCTTGACCAGGGTCGCGCCGTGCAGCAGGAGGTACTCGCCGCCGAGGGCGAAGAGGATCAGGAGGAGGTGGCCGGCCAGCATGTTGGCGAACAGACGCAGGGCCAGCGTGATCGGGCGGACCACCAGGTTGGAGAAGAACTCCAGCGGGACGAGCAGCAGCAGCATCGGGCCCTTGATGCCCGCGGGCACGGTCTGCAGCTTCATGTAGCCGCCGAAGCCGTGCTTGCGGATGCCGACGTAGTTGTAGATGACCCAGCTGAGCCCGGCGAGGCCGTAGACCATGCCGGCACGCGAGAACGTCGGGAACTGGATGAACGGCACCGTGGCGAAGATGTTGTTCACCAGGATGAAGAAGAACAGCGTCACCAGGTAGGGCACGAACCGCATGAAGTCCTGGCTGCCGATGATGTCGCGGCCCACGCTGTTGCGGATGAAGCCATAGGCGCCCTCGCCGGCGTACTGCAGCTTGCCGGGGACCATCGAGCGCTTCTTCGCCGCGGCGTAGAAGAACCAGAACACCAGGACCGCCGCGAGCACCAGCTGGATCATCGGCTTGGTGACGCCGAGGTACATCGTCTGGCCGAGGAACTCGAACGTGTCGCTCGGGCCGACGGGCGGCAGGTTGAAGTCACCGGGACCCGGGGGCGTGAAGCCCTCCTCCGCCGACGGGGCGGCGGCCAGGGTGCGGCTGCTCAGAGCAAAACTCACGTGTTCTCCTGCACTAGTTCTTCTCCTGCTTCGACTGCGGGTCCGGCGGGCGGTTGAACCGGGCGAAGGTCATGTACAGCCCGAGCCCGGCACCCAGCAGGATGCCGAGGACCACCAGGAACGAGGTGCCGAGCCACCGGTCCGCGAGCCATCCGAGAAACCCGTACATCGCCACACCCGCGACGAGGTAGCCGAAGGCATGCCAAGGGTCGCCTGCGGGGGATTCTTCGTCGGGAGCAGAGCCGGGATTCTGCTGAGTCATCGCGCACCGGACAATAGCAGCCAGTCGGGTTCATCGGACACTCGCCTCCTGCCCGTCGGACGGGAGGTCGAAGATGGGCTGTCGGGTCCTCGTGGCGACCACGATCTGGGTGGTCGTCCACACCAGGGTGCAGGCGATCACGGCCCCTGTTAGCCACCGCGGCGCGACCGCGTCCTGCAGCGCTCCGCTCCGGGCGAGGCCGACGAAGACCAGCCCGACGAGGACCACGTTGAGCGTGTAGGTGAGCAGCGCGACGAGCATCGAGGCGGCCGGGGCGACCTTGGCGACCACGCCGAGGACGACGGCGCCGAAGGCGAAGAAGACACAGACCATGACGGTGCCGATCGCGGCTCCGGCGGCGGCCGGCGAGCCGGCCACGAGGGCGCCCAGCACGACGGCGGCGGTCCCGACGAGGAGGCTTCCCGCCAGCGGCACCAGGACCGACGCACCACGGCGGGTGGGCGTGTAGCCAGGCGTTGCGGTCGTCATGTCGGCGGCCGTTCTGTCGGGGCGGGGCTCCTCGTTCCACAGCCTCGGGAGACGGTCTCGCGGGGTGTCTCCGGCTGCTTGTGAAAGTTAGCACAAGGAGTTACCGGTGAGGAAATCGCCCACCGTGGCCGTCCCCGGGCGGCCGCCCCCGGCGTCCTCAGAGGGTGGTGCCGGGCCGCTGGAGGCGGGGCAGCAGGAAGGTCATCGCGACCGTCGCGAGGAACCAGCCGATCAGGATCGCGGCGGTCACGCGGCCGGCGTAGAGGCTGGCCAGCACTCCCCCGAAGGCGATCAGCCCGGCCCACAGCCACATGATCAGCACCGCGCGCATGTGCGAGTGGCCGATCTCCAGCAACCGGTGGTGCAGGTGCTGCTTGTCGGGGGCGAACGGCGACCGGCCGGCGCGGGTACGGCGGACCACCGCTAGCACCAGGTCGGCGAACGGCACGATCAGGATCGAGACCGGCAGCACGATCGGCAGCAGCGCCGGCCACAGGTTCGCGCTGCCACCGCCGGCGCCCTGGGACATGTCCACGGTGGCGAACTGCCCGGTGAGCGTGAGCGCCGAGCCCGCGAGGACCAGGCCGATCAGCATCGAGCCGGAGTCGCCCATGAAGATCCGGGCCGGGAAGAAGTTGTGCGGCAGGAAGCCGGCGCACGCCCCGGCCAGCGACGCGGTGAGCAGGGCCGCGGTGATCGCCAGGGTCTCCCCGTTGGCGTCGGCGAGCTTGTAGGAGAACGCGAAGAACGCGACCGCGCCGATGCCGACCACGCCCGCGGCGAGCCCGTCGAGCCCGTCGACGAAGTTCACCGCGTTGACGGTCGCCACGACCACCACCACGCTGACGATCGCGGCCTGGGTCATGTCCGGGGCCAGCTGGCCTCCGCCGGGCAGCTGGAACGAGTAGTACTGCACGTCGAAGAAGACCAGGAAGCCGGCGGCGAGCACCTGTCCGCCGAGCTTGGTGACCGCGTCGAGCTCGAGCAGGTCGTCGAGCACCCCGACCGCGCAGACCAGGGCGCCCGCGACCAGCACGATCCCGGCGTCCCGGAAGATCTGGTCGTCGCTGAGCGAGAGGAACGGCAGCTGGCGGGCCACGACGTACCCCGCCCCCAGCCCCCCGAGCATCGCCAGGCCGCCGAAGTACGGGATGGGCACCGCGTGCACGTCACGGTCGCGGACCTTGGCCACCGCCCCGGTGCGGAGGGCGATCTCGCGGGCCACCACCCCCAGCAGGTAGGTGACGACCGCGGCGACGAGGAAGACGGTCAGGTACTCGCGCACGGGCCCCGGCTACCCCTCGTCCACGATGGTGGCGCCGAGCGGGGCGACGATCTCCTGGAGCCGCTCGAGCGGGACGGCCCCGAGCCGGAGCACCCGCCCGGTCTGGCCGGTCACGTCGACGATCGTCGAGGGCACGGGTCCGGCGCTGGGCCCGCCGTCGAGGACCACGTCGACCGCGTCGCCGAGCATCGACTCGGCCTGGTCGGCGTCGGTGGCGGCGTCGAGGCCGGTCCGGTTGGCGCTGCTGACCGCGAGCGGGCCGGTCCGCGCGAGGAGCTGGAGCGCCACCTCGTGGTCGGGCATCCGCACCGCGACCGTGCCGCGTGTGTCGCCGAGGTCCCACTGGAGCGACGGCTGCTGCCGGCAGACCAGGGTCAGGGGTCCGGGCCACAGCTCCTGGATGAGCGCCCGGGCGTACGACGGGACGCCCACGGCGAGGGCGTCGAGCGTGGTCGGGGTGGAGACCAGCACGGGCGGGGGCATCTCGCGGCCCCGCCCCTTCGCCGCCAGCAGCCGGCGCACCGCGGCGGGGTCGAAGGCGTCCGCCCCGACGCCGTACACGGTGTCGGTGGGCAGCACGACGAGCCGGCCGCGCTGGACGGCCATCGCCGCCTCGGCGAGGCCCGTCTCGCGCTCGGTCTCGTCAGAGGTGTCGAACCTGGTGCTCACGGACGTCATCGTGCCAGCCGGGCGGTGACGAAGCGTGCACGACCTGCCAGATCGGGGTTGTCCCGTACGTCGCACCAGCGGCCCGCGGCGGCGAACACCGCGGGCGCCGACTCCCCCTGGACGTCGGCGTGCTCGGCGCCCGCCCAGCCGCCGGCCCGCAGCAGCCGCGCGGCGACCCGCTCGAGCACCCGGATCGCGTCGAGGCCGTCCTCCCCCGACCACAGCGCGAGCGCCGGGTCGTGGTCGCGGGCCTCCGCGGCGACGGACTCGAACGCCTCGAGCGGGATGTAGGGCGGGTTGCAGACCACCACGTCGACGGTGCCGTCGAGGTCGGGAAAGGCCGCGGCCATGTCCCCCTGCCGGAGGTCGACCCCGGAGCCGGAGAGGTTGCGGACGGCCCAGGCGTGGGCGTCCTCGTCGAGCTCGACCGCGTGCACCTGCGCCTCGGGCACCTCGGTGGCCAGCGCCAGGGCCATCGCGCCGGAGCCGGTGCAGAGGTCCACCACCACCGGGGTGCGTCCCGCGGCGAGCACCTCACGGGCCCGGTCGACGCCCCAGCCGGCCAGCAGCTCGGTCTCGGGGCGGGGCACGAAGACCCCGGGGCCCACGGCGAGCTCGACGTAGCGGAACGCGGCGCTCCCGGTCAGGTGCTGGAGCGGGACCCGGGCGGCGCGCCGCCGTACCAGCTCCTCGAACTCCGCGACCTGCTCCTCCGACGCGTCGGCGGCGGAGCGCACCGCCAGGCGGGGCACCCCCAGCACGTGCGCGAGCAGCTCGGCGGCGTCGTAGTCGGGACTCGCCACCCCGGCGGCCGCGAGCTCGTCGACGGCGGCGGCGAGCAGGTCCCGCGGGATCACTTCTGCGACTCGAGGGCGTCGAGACGGGCCGCGAGGTCGGCCTCGACGCAGGAGCCGATGACCGCCTCGAGGTCGCCGTCGAGGACCGCGTCGAGGTTGTGGGACTTGTAGCCGGTGCGGTGGTCGGAGATCCGGTTCTCCGGGTAGTTGTAGGTGCGGATCCGCTCGGAGCGGTCCACGGTGCGCACCTGGGACTTGCGCGCGTCCGAGGCCTCGGCGTTCGCGGCCTCCTCGGCGGCGGCGAGCAGCCGGGCGCGCAGGATCCGCATCGCCTGCTCGCGGTTCTGCAGCTGGCTCTTCTCGTTCTGGCAGGAGACCACGATCCCGGTGGGCACGTGGGTGATCCGCACCGCGGAGTCGGTGGTGTTGACGCTCTGCCCGCCCGGCCCCGAGGAGCGGAAGACGTCGATGCGGAGGTCCTTGTCCTCCACGACCACGTCGACCTGCTCGGCCTCGGGCATCACCAGCACACCGGCCGCGGAGGTGTGCACCCGGCCCTGGCTCTCGGTCACCGGCACCCGCTGCACCCGGTGCACGCCACCTTCGAACTTCAGCAGGGCGTACGGCGCCTCGCCGGGGGCGGGCGTCCCCTTGGCCTTCACCGCGACGGTCACCGACTTGTAGCCGCCCAGGTCGGACTCGGTCGCGTCGAGCTGCTCGGTCTTCCAGCCGTGCCGCTCGGCGTAGCGGGTGTACATCCTCAGCAGGTCGCCGGCGAACAGCGCGGACTCCTCCCCGCCCTCCCCCGACTTGATCTCGAGGATCGCGTCCTTGGAGTCGGAGGCGTCGCGGGGCACGAGCAGGTGCCGCAGCCGCTCCTCGGTGGTCTCCCGCCGCGCGGCCAGCGCCTCCGCCTCCTCGGCGAACGCGGGGTCCTCGGCCGCGAGCTCCTTGGCGGCGCCGATGTCGCCGCCGAGCTGCTGCCACTCCCGGTAGGTGCGCACGATCGCGCTCAGCTCGGCGTACCGCTGGTTCAGCTTCTTCGCCAGCCCCTGGTCCGCGTGGATGCTCGGGTCGGCGAGCCGCTGCTCGAGCTCGGCGTGCTCGGCGACGAGGCCGTCCACGGCTTCGAACATCGGGTGTCACCTTTCGGGAAGGGGGTGTGCGGACAAGAAAAGCGCCGGTCCACGCAGTGTGCGTGAACCGGCGCTGAGGCGAAGCTACTTCTTCGCGGCGTCCTTCTTGGCGTAGCGGGCCTCGAAGCGGGCGACGCGGCCGCCGGTGTCGAGGATCTTCTGCTTGCCGGTGTAGAACGGGTGGCACTGGGAGCACACGTCCGCGTGGACCTTGCCACTGGTGGCGGTGCTACGGGTGGTGAACGTGTTGCCGCAGGTGCAGGTCACCGCGGTCTCGACGTACTCCGGGTGGATGTCCTTCTTCATGGGGTTTCCTCTCGAGGGTTTTCGGTCGCCGGGTCACACCCACACGTCTGAGGGCACGGGAACCGGAACCAGCCATCTAGTCTGCCAAACATCGGGCGTGGGGTGTTAATTCCCTCAGTCCAGGGCGACCGAGGGGTCCCGCCGGACGACGCCGTACATCAGCAGGGCGGCGAGCACGGTCACGGCGACCATCACCCCGCCCATCGGCACCGCGCTGGCGCTCCCGAAGAGGCCGACCAGCGGCGCGATCGCCGCCCCGACCCCGAACTGCACCGCGCCGAGCATGGCCGCGGCGGTGCCGGCCGCCTCGCCGTGCCGGGTGAGGGCGAGCGCGGGAGTGTTCGGCAGGGAGAGCCCACCGGCCGCGATCACCACCCCGAGCGGCACCAGCACGCCGATGAGCCCGCCGAAGCCGGTGGCCCCGGCGACGACCAGCGCGAGCGCCGCGGTGACCGCCACCAGGATCGCGCCGGACAGCACGTTGACCACGCCGAAGCGGCGGATCAGCAGCGGGTTCACCTGCGAGGCGACCGTGAGCCCGGCGGCGTTGACCCCGAAGACCAGCCCGAAGGTGCGCTCGTCGAGTCCGTAGCCGTCCTGGAGGACGAAGGAGGACCCGGACACGTAGGCGAAGATCGAGGACATCATCAGCCCGGCGATGAACACCAGCGCCAGGAAGGAGCGGTCCCCCACCAGTCCGCGGTACGTCGCCAGCGTGGCGCGCGGGTTCGCGGGGCGCCGGCGTTCGGGTGGCAGGGTCTCCCGCAGGCCGAGCACGGCGACCACGGTGAGCAGGAGCGCCGCCCCCGCGAGCACCCCGAAGATGCCCCGCCACGAGGTCAGCTCCAGGACCAGGCCGCCGAGGGACGGCGCCAGGATCGGGGCCAGCCCGATCACGAGCATGAGCCGCGACATCAGCTTCGCGACCGCGTAGCCGGAGAACAGGTCGCGCACGATCGCCATCGCCACCACGGAGATCGCGGCGCCGGCGAAACCCTGGAGGACCCGCACCCCGGCCAGCACGTAGATGCTCGGCGCCACCGCGCAGAGCAGGGAGGCGACCAGGTGGGTGACGAGGCCGGCCACGAGCGGACGCCGGCGGCCGAAGGCGTCGGAGAGCGGCCCGATCAGCAGCTGGCCGACCGCGAGCCCGCCGAGCATGCCGGTGAGCGTGAGCTGGGTGGCCGCGTCGGACGCGCCGAGCTCGGCGGAGATCGACGGGAACGCCGGCAGGTACATGTCGATGGTCAGCGGCCCCAGCGCGATGAGCGCGCCGAGCACCAGCACCAGCTGCACGTAGCGGCCCCCGGTGGGCGCGGGGACGGCGGTGGAGCGGGAGGGACCGGGCTCCGCCGGGACGGCCGGGGCCCCCGCGGCGTCCGTCCCCGCGACGGCGGGGCCGCCGGGCAGGAGGCTCTGGTCGGTGGGTGCGTTGGTCACTCCGGGGTAATCGCGGTCTCCGGGCGTTTTATTCCCCCCGCCGGGACCCGGGCCACACCGTCCAGCGCCCGGGGCACGACCAGGCGAGCGGTGGTGCCCTGCCCCTCGACGGACTCGACGACGAGCCGCCCGCCGTGGTTGTCCGCGATGGTCTGCACGATGCGCAGGCCGAGACCGGTCCCGGGGATCTCCGCCTCGAGGGCGTTGGAGGCGCGGAAGAAGCGGGTGCCCAGGGTGGCGAGCTCGGGGGACGGGATGCCCAGGCCGTTGTCGACGACGGAGACCACGGCGTTCCCGTCGGTGTCGGTGAGCCGGATCAGCACCTCGCCGCCGTCCACGGAGAACTTCACGGCGTTCGAGACCAGGTTGAGCAGCGCCCGGGACAGCTGCCCGGCGTCGCCGTTCACGAGCACGGGGTATCCCGGGCCGGAGGTGTGGACGCGCACGCCGGCCCGGGCGGCCATGTCGGCGACGTCGTGCGCGACGTCGGTGGCCAGGTGGCTGAGATCGAGCACGTCGAAGGAGGTGCGGAACGCCTCGGCCTCCACCGAGGAGAGCGTGAGCAGGTCCTCGATCAGGGTGCGCAGCCGGTCGACGTTGCGGCGCACCACCGTGAGCATCCCCTGCTGCTGGGCGCTGCAGCCCTCCTCGAAGCCGTCCGCGAAGAGCTCGACGTACCCGGCGATGCTGGTCAGCGGGGTCCGCAGCTCATGGGAGACGGTGGAGACGAAGTCGTCCTTGGCCCGGTCCAGCGCCCGCAGCCGGTCGACGACCTGGGCCTCGCGGCCGCGCGACTCCTGGTTCTCCACGGCGAGCGCGTTCAGGGCGGCCGCGACCCGGCGGACCTCCCGCGGCCCGGTGGTGGTGACCCGGGCCGCCAGGTCCCCCGCGGAGAGCCGCTCGACGCTCGCCTGCATGGCGTGCAGCGGCTCGCTGACCCGTCGCACCAGCCGCAGCCCGAGCAGGGCGGTGGCCAGCAGCCCGAGCACCGAGGTGAGCACGACGAACCCGACGGTCGCGCGGACCCGGTCACGGGCCTGCGCGACCAGGGCGTCGACCTCGCCGTCGAGGCCCTCGCTGACCTCCTGGTGCCGGTCGAGGAACGCGTCGAAGAGGCGCTGCCCGCGGGTGAGGTAGGCCGGGCGGTACGGACCGGCCTCCCCGGTCACCACCCGCTGGGAGAAGCCCATCCAGCCGCGTGCGGCACGCACCTCCGCGCGCACCTTCGGGCGCATCGCCGGGTCGTCCGCGACCAGCCGCTCGAGCCGGTCGATCTCCACCTCCGCCGCGCTCAGCGCGAGCCGGTAGGCATCGGCGTACCCGCTCCCGTCGCTGAGCGCCCATCCCCGCGCGTCGGCCTGCGCCTCGGACAGCCGCTGGCGCAGGGCGAGGTTGCTGTACGCCGCCGAGCGCAGGTCCTCGGTGAGGACGCCGACGTCGCGCGCGAGCCTCGTCGCCCCGAGCGTGCCCGCGACCGCGATCGCTGCCACCAGGAACACCATGCACAGGAGCAGCAGCACCACGTGACCGCGGACGCTGTCCCGCCTCGTCATCGCCGGTCGAACCCGCGCCGCTGCATGTTGCCCCAGTCGTGGGGCCGCCGGCGCCACGCCTCGACGGTCCCGCCGACCCGCCACAGGGCGTTGAGCTGCCGGTAGCCGACGTTCTCCTCCACCGCGGCCCACATCGCGATCAGGAGGTCCTTGAGGCCGCGGTACCGGCGGAACGAGAGCTGCTCGACGAGGACCGCGGTGAGGGTGAGCACGATCGCGTAGAGCACCGAGACGGTGAGCAGCAGCCACAGGATGTCGCGGTTGACGAGGCCGGAGGTGTAGAGGCCGGCCTCCTCCACCCCGAACAGGACGAGCACGAAGGTCAGGTAGAGGAAGCCGAACGCCTCCACGAAGGGGGCGGCCAGCTCGAAGGCCACGAACCACGGCATGGTGACCATGCCGATGATCCCGTAGCGCGGGCGGAAGATCATGCCCTTGTGCCGGACCAGGATCTCGGTCAGCCCGCGGTGCCAGCGGCGGCGCTGCTTGCGGAGCACCGCGGTCGTCTCCGGCACCTCGGTCCAGGCCACGGGCTCGGAGACGAAGACCACCCGCCCGTCGACGTCGTTGTCGCCGATCCAGCGGTGCAGCCGCACCACGAGCTCGGCGTCCTCACCGATGCAGTCCGTGGCCAGCCCGCCGAGCTCGAACAGCACGTCCTTGCGGAACAGGCCGAAGGCGCCGGAGATGATCAGCAGGCCTCCGAGGCGCGACCAGCCGCTGCGGCCGATCATGAACGCCCGGAGGTACTCCACGACCTGGATCCGCGGCAGCCACCGGCGCGGCATGCGTACGTCGACCACGCGGCCGCGCCGGATCTCGCTGCCGTTGGCGATCCGGACCACGCCCCCCGACGCGAGCACCTTCTCGGGGTCGTCGGCGAACGGCCGGGAGACGTGCAGCAGCGCGTCGGGGTCCAGGATGGAGTCCGCGTCGACCATGCACACGAGCGCCTTGCGCGCGGCGTTGATGCCGACGTTGAGCGCGTCGGCCTTGCCGCCGTTCTCCTTGCACACCAACAGGACGTTGTGGCTCCCCCGCCGGCTCAGGTACGTGCGCAGCACCCGGCCGCGGGTGGGGATGCGGGAGGGCACCACGATCGGCGCCTCCACCATGTCGAACGCCTCGACCATGAGCCGGACCGTGTCGTCGCGCGACCCGTCGTCGACGACCACGACCTCGAAGTCCGGGTAGCGCATCGCGGTCATCGCCCGGACCGCCTCCACGATGCCGGCGGCCTCGTTGTAGGCCGGCATCAGGATCGAGATGCCCGGGGCCAGCGGCTCCGCGAACGTCTCGTCGTACGCCGCGAAGTCGGACCGGCGCAGGTAGCTGTGGAAGTCGAGCACGGCCAGCGCGGTGAGCCCCAGGAAGCTGGTGTTGATCAGCACCGAGTAGGCGATGAAGAACCAGCCGAGGACCGTCACCGCTCCGGTGAGCACCGAGAACAGGTCCATCACGCCGCCGCCCGGATCCGGTGCACCGCCAGGGCCTCGGCGGCGTACTGCGACGGGTGCGCCTCGAGCGCGTGTAGGCCGGACGCGCCCAGCCGCAGCAGCGCGGCGGCCGCGGCCCGGTCGGCCTCCCGGCGGTCACTGCCGAGCGCGGCGACGAGTCCGTCGACGGCGGCGGCGTCGCTGATCTGGCCGAGCGCCCGCGCGGCGGAGACCCGCAGCTCCTCGGACTCGTCGCGCAGGGCGGCCACCAGCGCGGGCACCGCCGCGGGCACCCCGATCTGACCGAGAGCCTCGGCCGCGGCGGCCGGGAGGCCGGGGTGCTGTCCGGCCCCGAGCGCCTCGACGAGCTGGTCGGCGGCGCGGACGTCGCCGAGCAGGCCCAGCGCGGTCGCGACCAGCGCGGCGCGACGGCCCTGCGGCAGGGCGTCGCGGACCCCGCGCAGCTCGCGGCGCAGGTACGGGGCGGCCGGAGGGCCGATCCGCTGCAGGGCGGCGATCACATCCCGGGTCAGCGCGGGGTCGGTGGTCACCGCGTCGAGCAGGGGCACCACCGAGATCGGGTCGCCCACCTGGCCCAGCCCGCGCACCGTCGTACGACGGACCAGGAAGCGGCGGTCCTCGAGCAGGCCGAGCAGGACGCGGACCCCGTCGGACTGGCCGAGCGCGCCGAGCTGGTGGGCGCCGCGGCTGCGGCGGACCATCGAGCGGGCGGTCGCGTTGGCGTGCGCGTGGTAGGCGGCACCGCGGCTGAGCAGCAGGGTCACCAGCAGCTCGCGGGAGTCGCCCTTGATCTTCGGGAGCATGGTGAACACCTGCTCCTCGACCCGGCGCCAGCTCCGCCCCTCACGGGAACGCAGGGTCGTGAGGGCGTCCGCGGACTCGTCCGCCTCGCCGAGCAGCGCGGTGAGCAGCAGCCGGCGCACCTCGTCCTGCCGTCGTGCGGTCACCCTCTCGACGAGCTCGGTGAGGACCCGGACGACGACCAGGACCACCACGAGGACGACGGTGAGACCGCCGAGCACGAGCAGGAGGAGGCGGAGCCCCTCGCTCACACACCACTCCGCTGCAGCACGGCGGTGACCCGCGACGCGAGCTCGCGGGGGCTGAACGGCTTGACCACGTAGTCGTCGGCGCCGACGTTGAAGCCCTGCTCGATGTCGGTCTCCTGAGCACGGGCGGTGAGCAGGATGACCGGGATGCCCGCCAGCGACGGGTCCTGGCGCAGCTCACGGCAGGCGTCGAAGCCGCTCATGCCCGGCATCATCACGTCGAGGACCGCGAGGTCGGGCAGCTCGGCGCGGCACGCCTCGACGGCGGCGGCACCGTCCCCGACGGCGACCACGTCGTGGCCGGACTGCTGGAGCTTGAAGCGGACGAGGTCGCGGATGTCCGCGTCGTCATCGGCAACGACGATCTTGGCCAAGGCTCCCCCGAGGAAGTCGAAATGTGGCGATGTGGGCGTTTACCAGGATACGCAACGGGGGGGCGTCGCGTGCACGAACACGACGGGCGGACCCGGAGGTCCGCCCGTCGTGTCGGTGATGTCTGTGCTGCTGCGTCAGTCGCCGTCGCGGCCGTTGCTCGCCATCGGCGTGGTCTTCTGGACCTGCATGAGGAACTCGACGTTGCTGTGCGTCTTCTTGAGCCGCTCGAGCAGCAGCTCGAGAGCCTGCTGTCCGTCGAGGCCCGAGAGCACCCGGCGGAGCTTCCAGACGATGGAGAGCTCCTCCTTGCTCATCAGGAGCTCCTCGCGACGCGTGCCGGACTGGTCCACGTCGATGGCCGGGAAGATCCGCTTGTCCGCGAACTCGCGGCGCAGGCGCAGCTCCATGTTTCCGGTGCCCTTGAACTCCTCGAAGATGACCTCGTCCATCTTGGACCCGGTCTCGATGAGCGCGGTGGCGAGGATGGTCAGCGAGCCGCCGTCCTCGATGTTCCGGGCGGCACCGAAGAAGCGCTTCGGCGGGTACAGCGCGGACGAGTCCACACCACCGGAGAGGATCCGGCCGCTGGCGGGGGCCGCCAGGTTGTAGGCGCGGCCCAGCCGGGTGATCGAGTCGAGCAGGACGACCACGTCGTGGCCGAGCTCGACGAGCCGCTTCGCACGCTCGATGGCGAGCTCGGCGACCGTGGTGTGGTCGGTCGCGGGGCGGTCGAAGGTCGAGGCGATGACCTCGCCCTTCACCGTGCGCTGCATGTCGGTGACCTCCTCCGGACGCTCGTCCACGAGGACGACCATCAGGTGGGTCTCCGGGTTGTTGGTGGTGATCGCGTTCGCGATCGCCTGCAGCACCATCGTCTTGCCGGCCTTGGGCGGCGAGACGATCAGGCCGCGCTGGCCCTTGCCGATCGGGGCCACGATGTCGATGACCCGGGTGATCAGGACGTTCGACTCGGTCTCGAGGCGGAGCCGGTCGGCGGCGTACAGCGGGGTCAGCTTGGAGAACTCCACCCGCGACTTCGCCGACTCGACGTCGGCGCCGTTGATGCTGTCCAGGCGGACGAGCGGGTTGAACTTCTCGCGGCGGTCGCCCTCGGCGGGCTGCTTGACCAGACCGGTGACCGCGTCACCCTTGCGCAGGCCGTACTTGCGGACCATCGAGAGGGAGACGTAGACGTCGTTGGGACCGGGCAGGTAGCCGCTGGTCCGGACGAACGCGTAGCTGTCGAGCACGTCGAGGATGCCGGCCGCGGGGACGAGGACGTCGTCCTCGCGGATCTGCGTGTCCGGCTCGTCGCGGCGGCCGCCGCGCTCGCGGTAGTTCCCGCGGTCGCTGCCGCGGTCGCTGCCGCGGTCGCTGCCACGGTCGCGGTCGCGGCCCCGGCGGCGACGGTTGCGGCGGCTGCCGCCGTCGTCGTCACCCCGGTTGTCGCCCCGGTTGTCGGCACCCCGGTTGTCACCCCGGTTGTCGCCGCGGTTGTCGGCACCCCGGTTGTCGCCGCGGTTGCGGTCGCCCTGGCCGCGGTTGTCATCGCGGTCGCCACGGTTGTCGCCGCGGTCGCCGCCACCCTGGTTCTTGTCGCGGTTGCGCTCGCCGCGGCCGCCCTGGTCCTGGTCGCCACGGCTCTCCTGGCGGTCACCGTCGCGCGGGGACTGCTTGTCCTCGGTGCGCTCCTGGCCGCGGTCCGCGGGCTGCTCGGTCCTGGCCTCGCCCTGCGACTTCTCGCCCTGCGGCTTCTCGCCCTGCGGCTTCTCGGCCTGGGGCTTCTCGGCGCGCTGCCGCGCGGCGCGAGCCGGCTTCTCGGCGGGGGCGCTGTCCGTCGCCGGAGCGGCGGCCTGCTGGGCCGGCGCACCGTTCTGGGCGCCCTGCGGCTGACCGCCGGCCTGGCCACCCGACTGGGCGGCCTTGATGGCGTCGATCAGCTGGCTCTTGCGCATGCCGCCGACGCCCTTGATACCCAGGCCGCCCGCCATCTGCTTGAGCTCGGGCAGCAGCATCCCGCTGAGTCCGCTGCCGGAGCGGCGCTTCGCGGGGGCGGTTTCGGTAGTTTCCGTCACGTGAGGTCCTTCCCACGTCCAGGCCTGCCCAGTGTGCACCGGGGGCCAGTGTCGATGTGGTTTCCTGCTTCGAGCCAGGACGCCATGGACCCGTACGGGACCGTTGCATCCAGGACTGAGAAGTGCGAGGAAGAATGTGCACCGGACTCGGGTCAGCGCTGAGGCTCGACCAGTGGCGCATCTGCAGCGTAGCACTTTCTGCTCGCTGTGCTGGTGTTGTGGGTTACAACCCGGGCGGCGGCCTCTTCATTCCCCGGGGTCGCGGCGCGCTGGTCAGCCGCGTGCGGTGACGCGGACCCCGTCCCGGTCGACCGCGAGCGCCCTGACCTGCCAGCCCGAGGGCACGCGGGCCTCGACCTCGGCCCTGGTCGAGCCGTCGACGAAGGCGAGCACGGTCGGTCCGGCGCCGGAGACCACCGCGGGCACGCCGTCGGCCCGGAGCGCGTCCACCAGGCGCAGGCTCGCCGGCATCGCCGGCTCCCGGTAGCGCTGGTGCAGGAAGTCCTCGGTGGCGGGGTGCAGCAGCTCGGGCTGCCTGCTCAGCGCGGCCACGAGCAGCGCGGCACGCCCCGCGTTCGCCGCGGCGTCCGCGTGCGGGACGGAGTCCGGGAGCAGCCCACGCGCCACCTTGGTCTCGACCGGGTCGGGCGGCACGAACACCACCACCTGGACCCGGGGGTCCACCGACACCGACGTCGCGTGGAAGGTGCCGCCCTCGGCGCGGGCGATGGTGAACCCGCCGTAGAACGCCGGCGCCACGTTGTCGGGGTGCCCCTCGATGGTCGCGGCCAGGGCGAACACCGCGTCGTCGTCCATCAGCAGCGAGCCGCCCGCGACCAGGCCCCGGGCCGCGCAGATGCCGGCCACGATCGCCGCGGACGACGACCCCAGGCCCCGGCTGTGCGGGATCACGTTGTCGCAGGTCAGGCGCACCGCCGGCGTCTCACAACCCATCTCGGCGAACGCGCGTCGCATGGCCCGGTGCACGAGGTGGCTCTCGTCGAGCGGGACCTCGCCCCGCCCCTCGCCGCGCACCTCGATCACCGGAGCGCCGGACCCGCCGGTCACCTCCGCGGTGACCAGGTCGCGGAAGTCGAGGGCCAGGCCGAGCGAGTCGTAGCCGGGGCCGAGGTTCGCACAGGTCGCGGGCACCGAGACCTCGACGGGCCCGGTCACGAAGGTCGGCATCGTCACCGCAGCCCGGCGGCCTCTGCCGCCGCGTCGACGTCGGCCTCGACCACGGTGTCGACGAGGTCGGTGAAGGTGGAGAGCGCGGTGTCGATGTCCTTGAGGCCGTGACCGGTCACGGTCACCACCATCGTCGTACCGCGGAAGGACTCGCCGGCGGCGACGTCCTGCAGCACCCCGGCCACGCCGGCGGCGGAGGCGGGCTCCACGAACACGCCCTCCTCGTGGGCGAGCTGCCGCTGGGCGGCGAGGATCTCGTCGTCGGTGACGGCGCGGAACCGGCCGCCGGACCGCTCCCCCGCCTCGACCGCGAGGCGCCAGGAGGCGGGGTTGCCGATCCGGATCGCCGAGGCGACGGTCTCGGGGTCGCTGACCGGGCCGCCGACGACGAACGGCGCCGCGCCCGCGGCCTGCCAGCCGAGCATCCGCGGCTTGCGCGTGCTGCGGCCGGCCTTCTCGTACTCCAGGTAGCCCTTCCAGTACGCCGAGATGTTGCCGGCGTTGCCGACCGGCAGCACGTGCACGTCGGGGGCGTCGCCGAGGAAGTCGACGATCTCGAACGACGCGGTCTTCTGCCCCTCGAGGCGCATCGGGTTCACGGAGTTCACCAGCGCGACCGGGTAGCGCTCCGAGAGCTCGCGCGAGATCCGCAGGCAGTCGTCGAAGTTGCCGCGGACCATGATCACCTGGGCGCCGTGCACGATCGCCTGCGCGAGCTTGCCTGCGGCGATCTTGCCCTGCGGGATCAGCACCAGCGGCTTGACCCGGGCGCGCGCGGCATAGGCCGCCATCGACGCCGAGGTGTTGCCGGTCGAGGCGCACACCACGGCCTCGGCCCCCTGGCCGACGGCCACCGAGAGCGCGACCGTCATGCCGCGGTCCTTGAAGGAGCCGGTGGGGTTGTCGCCCTCGACCTTGAGCCAGACGTCGGCTCCGGTCAGCTCCGAGAGCCAGCGGCTCTCGACGAGCGGCGTGCCACCCTCGCGGAGGGTGTACGTCGGGGTGCCCGCGGGAAGGTCGAGCCAGGAGCGGTACTCCTCGATGACCCCGCGCCACTGGTGGGCCGCCGGGCCGTGTCCCCCGGCCGCGGGGGCGTCCGGCGTGGTCACTCGCCGTCCCCTTCCACCCGCATGATCGAGGAGACGTCGTGCACGTTCGGCATCGTCCGCAGCGCCTCGACGGTCGCCGCGAGATCGGCGTCGGCCGCCCGGTGGGAGACCACCACGAGCTGCGCGTCGACGCCGCGGCCCTCCTGGCGCACGGTCTTGATCGAGACCCCGTGGTCGGCGAACGTGTGCGCGACCTGGGCGAGCACGCCGGCCTTGTCGTCGACGTCGATCGCGACGTGGTAGCGCGTCTCGGTGCTCCCCATCGGCAGCACCTCGCACTGGGCGTAGGCCGACTCCCCCGCGCCGCGCACGTCCATCAGCCGGTTCCGGGCGACCGTCACCAGGTCGCCGAGGACGGCGCTCGCGGTCGGTGCGCCGCCGGCGCCGGGGCCGTAGAACATCAGCTGGCCGGCGGCCTCGCTCTCGACGAAGACCGCGTTGTAGGCCTCGCGGACGCTGGCCAGCGGGTGGCTGCGCGGGATCATCGCCGGGTGCACGCGGGCGGACACCGAGGGGCCGTCCGGGCCGTCGGTGAGCTCGCAGATCGCGAGCAGCTTGACCACGCTGTCCATCTCCCGCGCCGAGGCGACGTCGCTCGCGGTCACGTCGGAGATGCCCTCGCGGTAGACGTCGGCGGCGGTGACGCGGGTGTGGAAGGCGAGGCTGGCCAGGATCGCGGCCTTCGCCGCGGCGTCGTACCCCTCGACGTCGGCGGTCGGGTCCGCCTCGGCGTACCCGAGGTCCTGGGCCTCCTCGAGCGCCTCGGTGAAGCCGGCGCCGGAGGTGTCCATCTTGTCGAGGATGAAGTTCGTGGTGCCGTTGACGATGCCGAGCACGCGGCGCACCTTGTCGCCGGCGAGCGACTCGCGCAGCGGACGCAGGATCGGGATGGCGCCGGCGACGGCCGCCTCGTAGTACAGGTCGCGGCCGGCCTTCTCGGCGGCGGCGAACAGCGTGCTGCCGTCCTCGGCGAGCAGCGCCTTGTTGGCGGTGACGACCGAGGCGCCGTTCTCCAGCGCGGTGAGGATCAGCGACCGGGAGGGCTCGATGCCGCCGATCACCTCCACGACGAGGTCGATGTCGCCGCGGCTGACCAGGCCCGCCGCGTCGGTGGTGAGCAGGTGGGCCGGGACGTCGGCGTCACGCTGCAGCTCCGGGCGCCGTACGGCGACGCCCACGAGCTCGATCGGTGCGCCGACCCGGGCGGTCAGGTCGTCGGCCTGCTCGCGCAGCAGCCGGACCACCTGGCTGCCGACCGAGCCGCATCCGAGCAGCGCTAGCCGCAGAGGAGGGCGCACGGTGTCCTCATTTCTCTGGCCGTCCATGGCATTCATCTTCGGGTATCTCCCCAGGTCGGTCTGGTTCGGCGCCAACTCGTCCGCAGCGTGAGATGGCCGTCCGCCTTCCGGAACGGCGTCAGGCTCCCACGTCGGTGCGCAGCAGGTCGTCCTCGGTCTCGCGGCGCACGACGAGGTTCGCCACCCCGTCGCGGACCGCGATCACGGGCGGACGCAGCGCGTGGTTGTAGTTGCTCGCCATCGAGCGGCAGTAGGCGCCGGTGCCGGGCACCGCCATCAGGTCGCCCGGCGCGAGGTCCCCGGGGACGAACTCGTCCTTGACCACGATGTCGCCGGCCTCGCAGTGCTTGCCCACCAGCCGGCCGAGGACCGGGGCGGCGTCGGAGCGCCGGGACGCGATCGTGCAGGAGTAGTCCGCGTCGTACAGCGCGGTCCGGATGTTGTCGCTCATCCCGCCGTCGACCGACACGTAGGTGCGGGAGGCGCCGGCGTCGAGCGCGACCTCCTTGACCGTGCCGACCTCGTACACGGTGCACACCGAGGGCCCGACGATGGCCCGGCCGGGCTCGACCGACAGCGCGGGCACCGCGATCCCGAACCCGCGACACTCGTGCTCGACGATCTTGGTGATCTCGGTGGCCAGCTGGGCGGGGTCGGAGGGGTCGTCCTGGGTCGTGTAGGCGATCCCGAAGCCGCCGCCGAGGTCCATCTCCGGCATCTCCACGCCGAGCTCGTCGGAGACCCTGGCGTGCAGGGTGAGCACCCGGCGGGCGGCGACCTCGAACCCGGAGGTGTCGAAGATCTGCGAGCCGATGTGCGAGTGCAGCCCGAGCAGCCGCAGGCCGGGCGTCGCCTGCACCCGGCGGACCGCCTCGAACGCGTCGCCGGAGGTGATCGAGAAGCCGAACTTCTGGTCCTCGTGGGCGGTGGCGATGTACTCGTGGGTGTGCGCCTCGACGCCGGCGGTGACCCGGACCATCACCCCGGAGGTGACGCCGAGCTCGTCGGTCAGCCTGGCCAGCCGGTCGATCTCCTGGAAGGAGTCCACGACGATCCGGCCGACCCCGGCCTCGAGCGCGCGGCGCAGCTCGGCGGTCGTCTTGTTGTTGCCGTGGTAGCCGATCCGGGCCGGGTCGAACCCGGCGCGCAGCGCGACCGCCAGCTCGCCCGCCGAGCACACGTCGAGGCAGAGCCCCTCCTCGGCGACCCAGCGCGCGACCGTCGTGCACAGGAACGCCTTGCCGGCGTAGTACACGTCGTAGTCGGAGAACGCGTCGCGGAAGGCGCGGGCGCGGCCGCGGAAGTCGGCCTCGTCCAGGACGTACGCCGGCGAGCCGTGCTCGGCGACGAGGTCGCGCAGGTCCACGCCCCCGACCTCGAGGGCGCCGTCAACGTTCTTGCGGGCGGTGGCCGACCACAGCAGCGGGACGAGCGCGTTGACGTCCGCGGGCTGCCGCAGCCACGCCGGTCCCCGGTGGTTGCCCTCGGCGTGGGCCCATCCGGCCTCGTGTGCACGCACCGGCGATCACATCCGCTCGGGCGCCGAGACGCCGAGCAGTCGCAGGCCGTTGGCGAAGACGGTCTTGGTGGCCGCGACGAGCAGCAGCCGCGCCCGGTGCAGGTCGGTGGGCTCCTCGTCGCCCTGGGGCAGCACCCGGCAGAGGTCGTAGAACTTGTGGAACGCCGACGCGGTGTCCTCGAGGTAGCGGGCGACGCGGTGCGGCTCGCGCAGCTGCGCGGCGGCGGCGACCACCCGGGGGAACTCCGCGAGCGCCCGGAGCAGCTCGCCCTCCTTCTCGTGCGAGAGCAGCGACGGGTCGAACCCGCCGGCCTCGCCGGGCGCCTCGATGCCGAGGTCCTTGGCGTTGCGCAGGATCGACGCGAGCCGCGCGTGGGCGTACTGCACGTAGAACACCGGGTTGTCGCTCGTCTGGCGCGCCCACAGCTCGAGGTCGATGTCGATCGTGGTGTCGGTCGTGTAGCGGGCCAGCGCGTAGCGCGAGGCGTCCACGCCGATCGCGTCGACGAGGTCGTCCTGGGTGAGCACGGTCCCGGCCCGCTTCGACATCCGCAGCGGCTCGCCGTCGCGGAGCAGGTTGACCATCTGACCGATGAGGATCTCCAGGTTCACCCCGGGCTGGTCGCCGAACGCGGCGCACATGGCGTTCATCCGGCCGACGTACCCGTGGTGGTCGGCGCCGAGCATGATCAGGCAGCGGTCGAAGCCCCGCTCGCGCTTGTCGAGGTAGTAGGCGAGGTCGCCGGAGATGTAGGCGCCCTTGCCGTCGGACTTGACGATCACCCGGTCCTTGTCGTCACCGAACTTCTCGGTGCGCAGCCACAGGGCGCCGTCCTCCTCGTAGGTGTTGCCCATCTCGGTGAGCCGCTCGATGGCCCGCTTCACCGCGCCGGACTCGTGGAGGTTGTTCTCGTGGAAGTAGACGTCGAAGTCGACCCCGAAGTCGTGCAGGCTCTTCTTGATCTCGTCGAACATCAGGTTCACTCCGACGGCCCGGAACACCTCCTGTGCCTCGTCGTCGGGCAGGTCGAGGGCGTCGGGCTCCTTCGCGAGCACGGCCTGGGCGATCTCGACGATGTACTGGCCGCCGTACCCGTCCTCGGGCGTGGGCTCGCCCTTGGCGCTGGCGAGCAGCGATCGGGCGAACCGGTCGATCTGCGCGCCGTGGTCGTTGAAGTAGTACTCCCGGGTCACGTCGGCGCCGCTGAAGCTGAAGATCCGGCCGAGCGCGTCCCCGACGGCCGCCCAGCGCACACCACCGATGTGGATCGGCCCGGTCGGGTTGGCGGAGACGAACTCGAGGTTCACCTTCTCCCCCGCGAAGAGGTTCGAGGAGCCGTACGACGACCCGGCCGCGACGATCTGCGCGGCCAGCGCGCCCTGAGCGCCCGCCTCGACCCGGATGTTGAGGAAGCCGGGGCCGGCGATCTCCACCGAGGCGACGCCGTCGGCCTGCCCGAGCACCTCGGCGAGCAGCGTGGCGAGCTCGCGCGGCGGGAGGCCGGCCTTCTTCGCCAGTTGGAGCGCGACGTTGGTGGCGTAGTCGCCGTGCTCCCGCACCTTCGGTCGCTCCACGACCACCCGTGCCGGCACGCCGTCGGGCAGGGTCAGCGACCCCGCGTCGGTGAGAGCGGTCAGGGCGGCGACGATGGCGTCGGAGAGCTGTTCGGGAGTCACCGGTCAAGGGTATCCGCGAGCCCTCGGGGGACTCACCCCGATACCGTCCCGTGGATCAGGGCCGGCGGCTGCCGCGGCGCGCGTCGCTGGCGAGCCGCGTGACCACCTCGACGAGCTCGGCGGGCTCGAACGGCTTGGTCAGGTAGGCCTCGACGCCGAGAGCCTCGCCCCGGGACACGTCGGCGGCCTGGGCGCGCCCGGTGACCATCACGATCGGGATCCACGCCGTGGCCGGGTCGTCGCGCAGCCGGGCCACCACGTCGAAGCCGCTCATCCGGGGCATCATCACGTCGAGCGTGATCACGTCGGGCGCGAGCTCCACCGCGAGGTCGAGCGCGGCCTGCCCGTCGGCGGCGGTGGTGACCTCGAAGCCCTCGAGCTGGAGGTTCACGGCGATCAGCTCGCGGATCACCGCGGAGTCGTCCACGACGAGGGCGCGGAGCGTCGCTCTGGTCGACATCGGCAGCCCCCAATCACCTTGGCCCTGCGCGTCATGTACGCTCTTCGCGCACCCTAAGAGCCCCCGTAGCTCAGGGGATAGAGCACCGCCCTCCGGAGGCGGGAGCGTAGGTTCGAATCCTACCGGGGGCGCCGTTCCTTCTCTCCCCGTTCGCGCTGTTTCGCGCAACTTCTCCCCTCCGCTGTCCCCCGGGCGCGCAATCGTCCGCTTCGCGGCACTCCTCCCCTCGCCCGACTCGTCGGTCTCGGCCCGGTTTGCACCGGGAACCCGCGGGTAACTTCCCGCCGTGACAGACGTCACAGGCCAGTTCCGGACCGCAGCGTCACGTTTGCACGGCGCGGTCGTTCTCCTGGCACGGGCACGTGGGTCCGCCGGTCTCGGGTGGCCGGCTCGCTCGCTCGGCACCACACGTCACGAGTGAACGGGAAGTCACCTTGAACGCACGCATCGGGCTGCTCACACGGGCAGCCGCCACCGTCACCGCCCTCGGGGTCACGTTCTCCGGGGCCCTGGTCCTCGCCGCCGCGCCTGCCCAGGCCCAGCGGTACGTCACGCCCTACGGTTTCGAGGGCAGCGCCTTCGGCACCCGTGTCGTCAGCGGCGACGCCGGCCTGCGGTCCGGCCGCAGCGCATGGTCCCCGCTCGGCTGCACCAAGGAGGCCGGGGTCACCCGCGGCAACAAGGTGGCCTCGGTGCAGGAGAGCCCGCAGATCGACATCGGCGCGGTGACCAGCACCAACACCACCTACCGCCGGGCCAAGCGCGGGGTCGTCGGGGTCCGCGGGGTCAACCGCATCGCGGACGTCACGCTGCGCGGCTCCGACGGCGCCGCGCTGGCGCTGACCGGGCTCGCGACCCGCACCCACGTGTGGCGCAGGGACGGTGCCCGCCGGTTCGGCGCCAGCACGGACTTCTCCTCCTCGGACGTGTCGGTGACGGTCGCGGAGGACACCCCCGTCGAGGGCCCCCTCGGCGACCTCGTGCAGGGCGCCCAGGACGGGATCGATGGCGTGCTCGCCGCCCTCCAGGAGAACGGCGGCAGGATCGCGATCCCCGGGCTCGGCGTGGTCCGGCAGGGCTCGGCGTACACCATCGAGCGGGCCGGGATCGGCGTGGCCAGCGGCTACATGCTCCGGGTGACCCTCACCGACGGCACCGAGGTCCAGATCGGTCGCAGCTGGAGCAAGATGGTCCGCGACCTGCCCGCCGGCCCGATGGGCGGCGGCGCCACCGCGGTCGAGATCGACGCGCTCGCCGGCATCGTCCAGAGCGGCCGGATCGCCACCCAGCCGCTCCCCTGCGAGGGCACCCACGGCAAGGTCCGGCGGAGCCCGCTCGCCGGCGCCGACCCCGGCAACGCGGACGCGCTCGTCGTCGACGGCGCCCGCGCCTCGGCGTACGGCGTCCAGCGCTCCACCGGGGCAGCCCGCGGCTGGACCGAGGCGACCATCACCCGCGCCGCCCTGGGTGACGGGGCCGTGGTCCTCGGCGCGGTCACCGGCCGCGCCAACGTCAGCCAGAGCGCCGACGGCCGGGTCCGGGTCAACGCCGCCGGCACCACCATCGGCTCGCTGACCGTCAACGGCACCGAGCGGGCGATCCCCCGCGACGCGCGGTCCTTCGCGATCCCCGGCGGCACCGCGCGCGTCGAGGTGAACCTGGTCGAGCGGACCCGGCGCAGCATCCGGGTCACCGCCGCCAGGGTCACCCTCTTCGAGGGCACCGCCGGCGAGATCTCGGTCCGGCTGGGCACCGCGAAGGCGCTGATCCGCAGGAAGTGAGGTCCGGTCGGCGCCTCAGCAGCCGCCGTCGAGCGTGGCGTCGGCGCGGGTCCGGGCCGCGATGCTGCGCGCCTGGCCGATGTCGGCGAAGACCACGCTCGCCGCACCGACGTACCCGACGCGGCCGCCGATCACGCAGCCCTCGAGCTTGCGGGGGTCGATCCGGGTCGCCGCCTGCGCGAGGTTGTACAGCTCCGCCGGCCGCACGTTGGGGGTGTCGAGGTGGTTCAGCACCGACATCACGCCGCGCTCCATGAAGCCGGGCTCGGCCTGGTGGTAGCGGACCTGCGCGAGGATGCCACGCAGCGTGCGCTGCTGGTTCGCCGAACGGTCGAAGTCGCCGCCCGGGAACGGCTTGCGCAGCCGGGCGAAGACCATCGCCTGGATGCCGTTGAGCTTGTTGCGGCCCACCTCGTACCCCTTCGGCCGGACCGGGTCGGAGAAGGCGTACTTCGACGAGACGGTGATCCCGCCGATCGCGTTCACCATCGCCGCGAACCCGACGAAGCTGGTGGTGAACACGTAATCGGGCTGGATGCCGACCATGTTCCCCACCGCCTGCGCCATCAGCTGCGGGCCGCCGAAGTACATGGCGGCGTTGATCTTGTTGTTGCCGTGCCCGGGGACGTCGACCCACGAGTCCCGCGGGATGCCGATCGCGGTCGCGGCGCCGGTGCGCGTGTTGATCCCGACCAGCTGGATCGCGTCGGCCCGGCTGCGGGTCACCGACTGACCCGGCCGGGCGTCGGAGCCCAGGAGCAGGACCCACTCCACGGCCGGCGTGTGGTCCACGCCGTCGGCGGTCTCCACCTTCATTAGCGACGTCGGCGACTCCCGCACCGAGGCCGGGGGTACGACGACCGCCGTCATCGCCAGCACCACGCCGAGCAGCAGCGTCGTGCGCAGGCGGCGTGACGCGCCCCGGGACGGGTGGGCGAGGCGGCGGACGAGCTCCGCGGGCCGGTTCATCGGGATGCTCCGTTCGTCGTGGGGACCGCCGACCGGGCGACGTCGTACCCGAAGACCTTCCAGCCGCCGCCCGTCTGGCGGGTGAGCAGCAGCCGGCCGGTCACGGTGAGCCGGTGCACCGAGCCGTCCTTGTGCTCCTCGTCGAGGACCAGGCGGATCCGCGCGGTGATCCCGGCGACGTTCTCGCCCGGCAGCAGCACGTCGAGCAGCGCCCGCTTGCGGACCGGGCGCACCGAGACGATGTCGCCGCCGTTGCGGGCGTTGCTGAGCAGGCCGCGGTCGGCGCGGGCGCGGGCCTGCGCGCCGCGGGTGAAGGTGCCGAACGCACGCGAGAAGTCGGTACGGGGGTACTCACCGCCCAGGTACGCCGCGTCGAAGTACGCCGACAGCGTCCGGGCCACCTGACGCTCGACGAGCTGCTTCTGCGGCAGCCGCATCCGGCTGCCCACGACCCGCACGACCTCCACCTCCAGCGGCACCGGCCTGGCCTCGATCGTGGTGCTCGGGCCGGTGGCGGCGCTGGGCGGCACCGACGACGCGGGGGCGGTCGGCGCGGAGCCGGGTTCGTCCGTGCACGCCGCCGTGCCGAGCAGGCACGCGACGCAGGCGAGGACGGCCACGACACGCCGGAAGCGCGCGGGGGTGGGTGCGATCACGGGTGGTTTCCACATCCCTCGGGTCGGGTGCGACGTGAGCCTGGCTACACCGCATGGTCAACTGTCGATCCCGGCTGCAGCAACTTGCCGGGAAGGTCTAGCCTTGATGCCGAACACCCACCCTAAGAGACGCAGCGGAAGAGGCGATTCAGGCCGTGGCCGAATCTTCGCAAGGCAACCCCGTCGACAACGCCCTCGCGGCGTTCGGAGCCAACGAGTGGCTCGTGGACGAGATGTACGAGCGTTACCAGCAGGACCCGAACAGCGTGGACAAGGCCTGGTGGGACTTCTTCCGCAACTACACCCCCGGTGAGCACGTCACCGACAAGCCGAACGGCACCGGCAAGCCCGCCGGCCAGGCGCGCACCGCGCCGACGGCTTCCTCCCCCGCCGCACCGGCCACGCCCGCGGCTCAGTCCGCGCCCGCCGCGCCCGCCAAGACCGAGGCGGCGCCCGCCGCCAAGCAGGAGTCGAAGCCGGCCCCGGCCCCCAAGCCCACGGTGAAGACCGCCGCCTCCGCCAACCCGCGCGCCGACCAGACCCCGGCCAAGGCCACCCCGAAGACCGGCGCGCCGGTCCCCAAGGAGCCCGAGCCGTCCTCCCGCGCCGAGGCCAGCGACGAGCCCGACCTGACCGTTCTGCGCGGCGCCCCCGCCCGCACCGCCCAGAACATGGACCTCAGCCTGAGCGTCCCCACCGCGACCAGCGTCCGCTCGGTCCCGGTCAAGCTCCTGATCGACAACCGCACCGTCATCAACAACCACCTCGCCCGCGCCCGCGGCGGCAAGGTGTCGTTCACCCACATCATCGGCTTCGCGCTGGTCAAGGCGCTCAAGCAGATGCCGGAGATGAACAACGGCTTCGACGTCATCGACGGCAAGCCCAACCTGATCCAGCCCAAGCACATCAACCTCGGCCTCGCCATCGACATGGCCAAGCCCGACGGCACCCGGCAGCTGCTCGTGCCGTCGATCAAGGGCGCCGAGACCATGGACTTCGCGGCCTTCTGGACCGCCTACGAGGACATCGTCCGCAAGGCGCGCAACAACAAGCTCGCGGTCTCCGACTTCCAGGGCACCACGATCAGCCTGACCAACCCGGGCACGATCGGCACCAACCACTCCGTGCCGCGGCTGATGAAGGGCCAGGGCGCGATCATCGGCGTCGGCGCGATGGACTACCCGCCGGAGTACCAGGGCGCCTCCGACGAGACGCTGCAGCGCAACGCGGTCAGCAAGGTCATGACGATCACGTCGACGTACGACCACCGCGTCATCCAGGGCGCGCAGTCCGGCGACTTCCTGCGCCGCCTGCACAACCTGCTGCTCGGCGAGGAGGGCTTCTACGACGAGATCTTCCGTGCGCTGCGCATCCCCTACGAGCCGATCCGCTGGGCCAAGGACATCTCCGCGACCCACGACGACGAGATCAGCAAGCAGGCCCGCGTCCTCGAGCTGATCCACGCCTACCGGGTGCGCGGCCACATCATGGCCGACACCGACCCGCTCGAGTACCAGCAGCGCAGCCACCCCGACCTCGAGGTGGAGACGCACGGGCTGACCCTGTGGGACCTCGACCGCGAGTTCGCGACCGGCTCCTTCGGGGGCACCGGGCGCCGCTTCATGAAGCTGCGCGACATCCTCGGCATCCTGCGCGACTCCTACTGCCGCACGGTCGGCATCGAGTACATGCACATCCAGGACCCCGAGCAGCGCCGCTGGATCCAGGAGCGCGTCGAGCAGCCGCACGTGAAGCCGCCGCGCGAGGAGCAGCTGCGGATCCTGCTCAAGCTCAACCAGGCCGAGGCGTTCGAGACCTTCCTGCAGACCAAGTTCGTCGGGCAGAAGCGGTTCAGCCTCGAGGGCGGCGAGACCACGATCCCGCTGATCGACGAGGTCTGCGAGGCCGCCGCCGAGAGCGAGCTCGACGAGGTCACCATCGGCATGGCCCACCGCGGCCGGCTCAACGTGCTCGCGAACATCGTCGGCAAGAGCTACAGCCAGATCTTCCGCGAGTTCGAGGGCAACATCGACCCGCGCACCGTGCAGGGCTCCGGCGACGTGAAGTACCACCTCGGCGCCGAGGGTGCGTTCACCGCCGGCACCGGCGCGAAGATCAAGGTCTCCGTCGCCGCGAACCCGTCCCACCTCGAGGCCGTCAACCCGGTCGTGGAGGGCATCGCCCGCGCCAAGCAGGACATGCTGAACCGCGGCGCGGAGTTCCCGGTGCTGCCGCTGCTGGTGCACGGCGACGCCGCGTTCGCCGGCCAGGGCGTGGTCGCCGAGACGCTGAACCTGTCGCAGCTGCGCGGCTACCGCACCGGCGGCACGATCCACGTCGTGGTCAACAACCAGGTCGGCTTCACCACCTCCCCCGCCGCGTCGCGCTCGTCGCTGTACTGCACCGACGTCGCGCGGATGGTCCAGGCGCCGATCTTCCACGTGAACGGCGACGACCCCGAGGCCTGCATCCGCGTGGCCCGGCTCGCGTTCGAGTACCGCCAGGCGTTCAAGAAGGACGTCGTCATCGACCTGGTCTGCTACCGCCGCCGGGGTCACAACGAGGGCGACGACCCGTCGTACACCCAGCCGCTGATGTACGACCTCATCGAGCAGAAGCGCTCCGTGCGCAAGCTCTACACCGAGTCCCTGATCGGCCGTGGCGACATCACCGTCGAGGAGGCCGAGCAGGTGCTGCGGGACTACCAGCAGCAGCTCGAGCGGGTCTTCACCGAGGTCCGCGAGGCGACCAGCGTGCCGTCGGAGTGGACCACGGTCCCGGACTACCCCGAGAAGAGCGCCGGGGAGTTCAGCACCGCGATCTCCCAGGAGGTCCTCAAGCGGATCGCCGACGCCCACGTCAACGCGCCCGAGGGCTTCGTGGTGCACCCGAAGGTGCTCCCCCAGCTGCAGCGTCGCGCCGCGGCGATCACCGCCGGCCCGATCGACTGGGGCACCGGCGAGATCCTCGCGCTCGGCTCGCTGCTCATGGACGGCCGCCCGGTCCGCCTGGCCGGCCAGGACTCGCGCCGGGGCACGTTCGTGCAGCGGTTCGCGACGATCATCGACCGGAACAACGCCGACGAGTGGACGCCGCTGGCCAACCTCAGCGAGGACCAGTCGCAGTTCTACATCTACGACTCGCTGCTCTCCGAGTACGCCGCGATGGGCTTCGAGTACGGCTACTCGGTGGCCCGTCCCGACGCGCTGGTGCTCTGGGAGGCGCAGTTCGGTGACTTCGTCAACGGCGCGCAGACCGTGATCGACGAGTTCATCTCCGCGGGTGAGGCCAAGTGGCGCCAGCAGTCCGGCGTCGTCCTGCTGCTCCCCCACGGCTACGAGGGCCAGGGCCCCGACCACTCCTCGGCTCGCATCGAGCGGTTCCTGACGATGGCCGCGGACGAGGCGTTCACCGTCGCCCAGCCGTCGTCGCCGGCGAGCTACTTCCACCTGCTGCGCAAGCACTCGCTCGGCGAGCAGCACCGGCCGCTGATCGTGTTCACCCCGAAGTCGATGCTCAAGCGCAAGGAGGCCGCCTCCCAGCCGGCCGACTTCACCGAGGGCACCTTCCAGCCGGTGGTCCCCGACGCCGCGGTCGACAACGACGCGGTCGAGAAGGTCCTGCTGTGCAGCGGCCGGATCACCTGGGACCTCATGGTCGAGCGCCGCAAGCGTGAGGGCGACAACCCGACGACGGCGATCCTGCGCGTGGAGCAGCTGTACCCGCGCCCGGTCGAGGAGCTGAAGGCCGAGCTGGCCAAGTTCCCCAGGCTCAAGGAGATCCGCTGGGTCCAGGACGAGCCCGCCAACATGGGCGCGTGGCCGCACATGGCGCTGCACCTGACCAGCGATCTCGCCGGGACCCCGTTCTACCGGGTGTCGCGTCCCGAGTCGTCCTCCCCGTCGGTGGGCCAGCACTCCCGCCACGTGGAGGAGCAGAAGGCGCTCCTCACGCAGGCCTTCAGCTGATCGGTCGGCGCGCAGATGTACTTCACCGATCGCGGGATCGAGGAGCTCGAGAAGCGGCGGGGCGACGAGGAGGTCACCCTGGCCTGGGTGGCCGACCGTCTCCAGGAGTTCACCGACACGCACCCTGAGTTCGAGACGGCCGTCGAGCGGCTGGCCACCTGGCTGGCCCGGCTCGACGACCCGGACGACGAGTGACCGCGTGGCCGTGACCGCGATCGACCTCCAGGTCGACGACGTACCCGCCGCTGTCTCGCTGCTGCACCGCGCCTACGGGTGGACGGTGACCGCCGACGAGGACGGGTTCGGCGAGGTCATGGCCGGCGACCTGCGGATCATGCTGTCCAAGGACGCGATGGTCCCGTGGGGTGCCACCGACGGGGTGATCCTGCACGAGTACGTCGCCGACGTACCCGCCGCGGTGGAACGTGCCACCGCGGCCGGCGCCGAGCTGCTGCTGGGCCCGCTCCGGACCGACTGGGGCACCGAGGCGGCCTACCTCCGCGGCCCGGGCAACCTGGTCGTGGACCTCTGCCGCGACCAGCCCGCCGGCCCGTAGCGCAGGGGGGTCGTCCGTAGCAGCGCGGTCGATAGCGCCCGCTGACACGGACGACCGCTGCCGTACGGCGTCCTCCAGGTGTCAGCGCGGGCCCGGTCGCACCGTCACGTCGGTCATCTCCGCGTCGCGCGGCAGGTCGAGCGCGGTCACCACGGCCGTGGCCACCGACTCCGGGACGATCCACGCCTCCGGGTCGTAGTCCTTGCCCTCCTGCGCGTGCACCTTCTCCTGCATGCCGGTGGCGACCCGGCCCGGGTAGACCGAGGTCACCCGCACGCCGTGGCCCCGCTCCTCCCCGCGCAGCGAGTCCGCGAGCGCCTTGAGCCCGTGCTTGCTCGCGGCGTACGACGACCACTGCGGGTGCGCGGTGAGCCCGGCCCCCGAGTTCACGAACACCACGTGTCCGCGGGCGGCGCGTAGCGCCGGGAGCAGCAGCCGGGTGATCTCGGCGGGCGCCACCAGGTTCACGTCGAGGGTGAGCCGCCACGTCTCCGCGGAGAGCTCGCCCACCGGGCCGAGCTCCACCACGCCCGCGACGTGCACCACCGAGTCCAGCGAGCCGGGGACCTCCTGGCCCGCCAGCGCGGCCGCGAGGCCGGACGGGTCGGCGAGGTCCGCGACGAGGGTGCGCGCCCCGGGGAACCGTTGCGCGAGCTCCGCGGCGCGGTCGTCGTTGCGGGCCAGCAGCACGAGCCGGTCCCCGCGGTCGTGCAGGACACACGCGACGGCCTCGCCGATCCCGGCGCCGGCCCCGGTCAGCAGGTGGGTAGGCATGCGGGCGAACCTATCGGGTGAAGACGACCTTGCCGAACAGGTCGCCCTTGGCCATCGCCTCGAAGCCGTCCTTGGCCTCCGTCATCGGCAGGGTCTGGTCGATCACCGGACGCACTCCCGTGACGTCGAGCAGGTTCACCAGCGAGGCGAGCTCGGTGCGGGTCCCCATCGTCGAGCCGATCACCCGCAGCTGCAGGAAGAAGATCCGGGTCAGCTCGGCGTTGTCGAGGTTGGGGCCGCTCGTCGTACCCGAGACGACCAGCGACCCACCGGGCCGCAGCGACTTGATCGAGTGCGACCAGGTCGCCCGGCCGACGGTCTCCATGACCGCGTCGACCTTGACCGGCAGCCGCGCGTTGCTCTCGAATACCTCGTCGGCGCCGAGCTCGAGGGCCCGGGCCCGCTTGGCCTCGTCACGGCTGGTGGCGAGCACGCGCAGCCCGCCGGCGTGGGCGAGCGCGATCAGCGCGGTGGCCACGCCACCTCCGGCGCCCTGCACCAGGACGGTGTCGCCCGGCTTGAGACCACCCTGGGTGAACAGCATCCGGTAGGCGGTCAGCCACGCGGTGGGCAGGCAGGCCGCCTCCTCGAAGGACAGCGACGCCGGCTTGGGCACCACGTTCGACCTCGGTACGACGACCTTGTCGGCGAACGTGCCCTGGAACCGCTCGCTGAGCAGCGACCGCTTCGGGTCGAGGGTCTCGTCGCCGGTCCAGGACGGGTCGCTGATGACCGCGTGCACGACGACCTCGTTGCCGTCCTCGTCGTACCCGGCGGCGTCGCAGCCGAGGATCATCGGCAGCGCCTCCTCGCGCAGGCCGACGCCGCGCAGCGACCACAGGTCGTGGTGGTTGAGGGAGGCGGCCTTGACGGTGACCGTGGTCCAGCCGTCCGGGACGTCCGGGTCGGGACGCTCGCCGACGACGAGGCCCGAGAGCGGGTCCTCCTGGGAGAAGCCTTCTGCGTAGACAGCAAACATGGTGTCGACCTTACTCAGACGGGGACAAAGCGGGGAGGGGCGGGACGCGACCGTCCGCGGGGACACGACCGGCCCGCGGGACCCGGCCGCCGGGCCGCGACGGCGCGGTGGAGGGCTAGCGGCGGGCGACCTTGTCGCGCCGCGCCGCCTCGGCGACCGCGGCGGCGACCGCCGGGCCGACCCGGGGGTCGAACGGCGACGGGATCACGTAGTCCTCGCTGAGTTCGTCCCCCACGAGGGCGGCCAGGGCATCCGCGGCCGCGAGCTTCATGCCCTCGGTGATCGCCGAGGCCCGCACGTCGAACGCCCCGCGGAAGATGCCCGGGAACGCGAGGACGTTGTTGATCTGGTTCGGGTAGTCCGAGCGCCCCGTGGCGACCACGCGGGCATGCCGGTTGGCGATGTCGGGGTGCACCTCGGGGTTGGGGTTGGCCAGCCCGAAGATGATCGCGTCCGGGGCCATCATGGCCACCGCCTCCTCGGGGACGCTGCCCCCGGAGACGCCCACGAACACGTCCGCGCCGGCGAGGGCGTCGACGAGGCGACCCTCGCGGCCGGTGGTGTCGGCGGTGTCCTGGGCCAGCGACAGCTTGACCGGGGTCAGGTCGTCCCGCGCGGAGTTGAGCACGCCCTGCCGGTCCACGACGGCGAGGTCGCGCACGCCGGCGGCGAGCAGGATCCGGGCCACCGCGACCCCGGCCGCGCCGGCGCCGGAGATGACGACCCGGGCCGACTCCATCCGGCGGCCGGTGAGCTTCAGCGCGTTCTCGAGCGCGGCGAGGACGACGACGGCGGTGCCGTGCTGGTCGTCGTGGAAGACCGGGATGTCGAGCCGCTCCTTGAGCCGCTGCTCGATCTCGAAGCAGCGCGGCGCGGAGATGTCCTCGAGGTTGATCCCGCCGAAGCTCGGCGCGAGGCGGGCGACCGTCTCGACGATCTCGTCGGTGTCGGTCGTGTCGAGGCAGATCGGGACGGCGTCCACGCCGGCGAACTGCTTGAACAGCACCGCCTTGCCCTCCATCACCGGCATCGCCGCCCTCGGGCCGATGTCGCCGAGACCGAGCACCGCGGTGCCGTCGGTGACCACGGCCACCACGTTGGGCACCCAGGTGTAGTCGTCGGCGAGCGCCGGGTCGTCCGCGATCGCCTGGCACACGCGCGCCACCCCGGGGGTGTAGGCCATGGAGAGGTCGTCGCGACCCGCGACGGTCACGGTCGACCGGACCTCCATCTTCCCTCCGACGTGGAGGTCGAAGACGGGGTCTCCGGTGCGGGGGTTCTCGGGATCGGGCACTGCTGCTGATGCAACCATGACTGGAGCCTTCGTGTCTCGGGGAAACGACGAGCAGTTCGACGACATCGCGTGGTGAGGCGGCGGAACTGCTGAGAATCGGGGGTCTCCCTGGCTCACAGTCTTGCACAGCCGTGTCGGTGCGGTGCCGCTACCGGGCTCCTCGTGGACACGGCCGCCGGCCCGGCGCGGGCCCGCTCAGCGGCGCCGCAGCGGCCAGACCCGGCACAGCACGCGGGCCACGACGTCCGACTCGGGGATCGCGCCGACCGACCACGAGTCGACCCCCTCGCGCGGGTTGTCGCGCTCGACCCACCAGCCCCCGGGCTCGCGACGGGTGGCCCGTTTCACCGCGACCACGCCGTCGGGGAGGCGTACGACGGCCAGTCCCCCCGGGCGCGGGGACGCCCCGTGCACCACGAGCAGCCGGTCGCCGTCGTACAGGGTGGGCTGCATGGACCGTCCGCGGACGACGGCGAGGCCGACGGAGTACCCCGCTCCATCCCGCACGATGCCTGCTCCGCCCTGCTCGATCCGCGTCCGCTCCGCGGAGTAGTGTCGCAGGTGCTCGACCTACCACGTACTCGAAGGAAAGGACCAAGGATGTTCGCGCGTCTGTTCGCACCCACCCTCGAAGTCCAGGCCCACTGCGACCTGCCCTGCGGTGTCTACGACCCCGCCCAGGCCAGGATCGAGGCCGAGTCCATCAAGGGCATCATCGGCAAGCTCGCCGACAACGACGACCCTGACTTCCGCACCCGGGCGGTGATCATCAAGGAGGAGCGCTCCGAGCTGGTCAAGCACCACCTCTGGGTGCTGTGGACCGACTACTTCAAGCCCCCGCACTTCGAGAAGTACCCGCAGCTGCACCAGCTGTTCAACGAGGCCACCAAGCTGGCCGGCGCGACCGGCACCAAGGGCACGATGGACGCCAAGGCGGCCGACGACCTGCTCGCCAAGATCGACGAGATCGCCGAGATCTTCTGGGAGACCAAGAAGGCCTAGGTGTTCTGTGCACCGACACGGCGGGGTCGGGCGCGACACACGCCCGGCCCCGTCTAGGCTCTCTCTGACCTAGTAGTCACAGCGACAGCCGCCTGAAGAGGAACCCCCCGTGGCAGAGACCCGCCCCGACGTCGAGCTGAGGATCCCGGCCGACAGCGCCTTCTTGTCCGTACTCCGTACGGCGACCGCTGGTCTGGCGGCGCGACTCGACTTCACCCTCGACGACATCGAGGACCTCCGCATCGCCGTCGACGAGGCGTGCGCGATCGTGCTCCCCCAGGCCACTCCTGGTTCCGACCTGAGCTGCTCGTTCTTCCTCTCCCCCGAGACGCTGCGCGTGGCGGTCACCGCGGACTGCGACGAGCCCCGGCCGCCGAGCCGCGACGGCTTCGCGTGGACCGTGCTGTCCGCGCTCACCACGTCCCTCGATGCCCGCGTCGAGGGGGAGGCCCTCACGGTCACCCTGTCCCGCACCAGTGGCGAGAGCGGATAGCCGTGGTCGGTGAGTCAGGTACCTCAGACATCACGGAGATCCGGGCCCGGAGCGCCGAGCTCTTCGCGGAGATGCACGACCCGGCGAGCTCCCCGGAACGCCGCAAACTGATCCGTGAGGACCTGGTGCGTCTCCACCTCCCGCTCGTCGAGCACCTCACCCGCCGGTTCCTCAACCGCGGCGAGCCGTACGACGACCTGCTGCAGGTCGGCACGATCGGCCTGATCAAGGCCGTGGACCGGTTCGACACCGACCGTGGCGTGGAGTTCTCCACCTACGCGACACCGACCATCGTCGGCGAGATCAAGCGGCACTTCCGCGACAAGGGCTGGGCGATCCGCGTCCCGCGCCGGCTCCAGGAGCTGCGTGCGTCGATCTCCGCCGCGACCGCGGAGCTCACCCAGGACCTCGGCCGCTCCCCCACCGTCTCGGAGATCGCCCGCAAGGTCGGGGTCACCGACGAGGAGGTGATCGAGGGACTGGAGTCGGCCAACGCCTACGCGACGCTCTCCCTCGACGCCACCGACTCCAGCGAGGACAGCGCGCTGAGCATGCTCGACGCGATCGGCGAGGACGACGAGGCGCTCGAGCACGTCGAGAACCGCGAGTCGATCAAGCCGCTGCTCGAGCAGCTCGACCCGCGCGAGAAGCACATCCTCACCCTGCGGTTCTTCCGCGGCATGACCCAGTCGCAGATCGCGGCCGAGATCGGCGTCTCGCAGATGCACGTGTCCCGGCTGCTGACCAAGACGCTGGCGCACCTGCGCGAACGGCTCACCGAGGATCCGTCGCTCGACGGCGGCAAGTTCGTCCCCTTCTGACTACCGGCCGGACCACGGCGGGGCCCGGCCGTACGACGGGGTCCGGCTCAGCTCTCGTCGGCGAGGGCGTCGAGCGAGGCGGGGTGGAAGATCCCGGCGAGCACGACGACCGCCAGCAGGCCGAGGCCGACCGCCACCAGGGTGGTGCCGCCGCCGCGGAAGCTCCACGCCACCATCACCTGGATCAGCTGGGCCACCACGATCGGCGCCCGGGCCCAGGACCGGAGGCGGGTCACCGCCCACGCGCAGAGGGCCAGCCCGGCACCGTAGGCGACGAAGAACAGCGACGTGGTGACGCCCATGACGACACGCTCGCCGGAGACCGCGACGATCTCCGCGATCCCCTGGACGACGAGGAGCAGCGCCTCGACCGCGACGAGGGAGGCGGCAACGAGCAGCGGGGCGGGGGCGCCCTGCGTACGGCGGGGCGCGGGTCCTCCGGCGGACGGGGGCTGGTCGTCTGGCGTGGGGGTCACGGCAGCAGAGCCTACCCAGGCCGCCGGGAGCGGAGGGCGGCGCCGGCGGCGTCGTACCGGTGGCGTAGCCTGATTAGACCACCGGGGGAAGTCGACCCCTGTGACCAAAGCGACCTGGTCAAAGGGTTGCCTGCGCTCGTTTCTCTTGCAACCATCGTGGATGTCGCCGGTCACCGGGTGAACCAGACCCCGACCTGTGCGCCCAAATCCCGAAGTCGGCCCCGATCCTGTGGGTGACGTCGGGTCGTCGTGCATGTGTTCACCAACCGTGAGGCACATGCACGTTTGCACGAAAGGCCGACCGGCTTACCCGCGGGCGGTCACAGCACAAGATAAGGAGTACGTCGCCATGGATTGGCGCCACCGCTCTGCGTGCCTCGACGAGGATCCAGAGCTGTTCTTCCCGATCGGCAACACCGGTCCGGCCATCCTTCAGATCGAGGAGGCCAAGCAGGTGTGCCGACGCTGCGAGGTGCGCGAGCAGTGTCTCGCGTGGGCCCTCGAGGCGGGGCAGGACCACGGCGTCTGGGGCGGCATGAGCGAGGACGAGCGTCGCGCTCTGAAGCGCCGCAACGCCCGCGCGAAGGTGCGCACCGCCTGACTCTGTTCAGCCCGCCGGGCTGACCGGCCGCCGGCGGCTCCCGCCGACGGTCACGGGACCGGAAGGTCCAGGGCCACCCGGGTGCCCCCGCCCGCGGCCCGGCCCATCTCGAAGCCTCCCTCGAGCTCGGACTCGACCAGGGTGCGCACGATCGAGAGCCCCAGGCTCGTGGAGCCCTCCAGGTCGAACCCCTCCGGGAGTCCGACCCCGTCGTCCTCGACCGTCACGTGCAGCCGGCCCCCGGCCCGCTGCGCGGACACCACGATCTGCCCGGCGCCGTCGCCGAACCCGTGCTCCACGGCGTTCTGCAGCACCTCGGTGAGCACCATCGCCAGCGGGGTGGCGGTGTCGGCGGGCACCATCCCGAAGGAGCCCGTACGCCGGGTGGTGACGTGCGCCCCGCGCGAGCTGACCTCCGCCACCATCAGCCGCAGCCGGTCGGCCACCTCGTCGAACTCCACGTTCTCGTCGAAGGCCTGGCTCAGCGTCTCGTGCACGATCGCGATCGAGCCGACGCGGCGTACCGCCTCCTCCAGCGCGAGGCGTCCCTCGGTGCTGTCGATCCGGCGCGCCTGGAGCCGCAGCAGCGCGGCGACGGTCTGCAGGTTGTTCTTCACCCGGTGGTGGATCTCGCGGATCGTGGCGTCCTTGGTGACCAGCTCCCGGTCGCGGCTGCGCAGGTCCGTCACGTCGCGCAGCAGCACCAGCGCCCCGAGGTGCTCCCCGGTGGGCCGCAGCGGGATCGACCGCAGGATCAGCGTGGCGTCGTCGTTGCCGACCTCGGTGTCCTTGGCCAGCTTCCCGCCGAGCACGGCGCTGAGCGTCTCCTCGTCCGGGCGCCGCTTCACGGGGACCAGGCCGCGCGTGGTCCCGGCCAGGTTGAGGCCGGCCAGGTCGCCGGTGAGCCCGAGCTTGCGGTAGACCGAGAGCGCGTTCGGGCTGGCGTAGGTGACCCGCCCGACGGCGTCGATCCGCACGAACCCGTCCCCCACGCGCGGTGAGTCCGCGTGGTCCGAGCGCTGTCCCGGGAACGGGAAGAAGCCGTTGCTGATCATCTGGGTCAGGTCGGTGGCGGTCTGCAGGTAGGCCAGCTCCAGGCGGCTCGGCGTGCGGACGCCGAGCAGGTTGGTGTTCCGGCCGATCACCGCGAGGATCCGCGAGCCGCGGCGCACCGGGATCGCCTCCACGCGCACCGGAATGTCGTCGAGCCACTCCGGGTCGCCCTCGCGGGCCACCCGCTGCCGCTCGTAGGCGGAGTCCAGCAGGGGGCGGCGGCCGGTGGGGATGAACGCGCCGACCAGGTCGTCGACGTACGCCGTGGGCCCGGTGGTCGGCCGCATCTGCGCCCCGGCCCAGAACCCCCGCCCCTCCCGGTCCGGGAGCCACATCACCAGGTCCGCGAAGGACAGGTCGGCGATGATCTGCCAGTCGGCCAGGAGCAGGTGCAGCCACGCCAGGTCCTCGTCGTCGAGGTCGGTGTGGGCTCTGACCAGGTCGTTCAGCGAGGGCACGCCCGACAGCCTAGTGACCGCGTAGCCCCGGTCCCCGCGCAGCCGGGGGCGGTGGCAGGATTGGACCCATGGCATCGACGTTCTGGGAGCAGGTGAAGGCCAACGGCCTCAAGGTCCCGGAAGGACGTACCCTGCCCGAGCTCACCACCGAGCTCGCCCGGATGCTCGGCGACCCGGACCCCGCCAACCGCGACGGGATCGCCTACCCGACGCTGGCCACCTGGATCTCCCAGGGCGTGTACGACGAGCTCCTGAAGGGGCTCGGCGACGGGATGGCCACCGGCCTCGACGTGGGCCTGGGCGAGGACGGCACCGACTCCGTCTTCCGGCGCAGCTTCTCCGCGCTGGTGCTCGCCGAATGCATCGAGCGGGACAACGTCGCGCACCTGGTGCCGGTGGACACGCTGCTCGGCTGGGGCGACCACCTCGCGAGCTGGTTCGTCCGCGAGCGCGACCTGCGCGGCTACGTGCCGACCAAGGGCTGGGCGCACACGGTGGCGCACGGCGCCGACGCGCTGGGCCGGCTGGCCGAGGCCGGGGTGATGGGCCGCCTCGAGCTGACCGTGCTGCTCGACGTGATCGCCGACCGGCTGCTGGTCCCCACCGACTACCACCTCGTCAACGGCGAGGACGACCGGCTGGCGATGGCCACGATGCGGATCCTGCGCCGCGACCTGGTCGGCCTCGACGTGCTCGAGCCGTGGGTCGCCCGGCTGGCCGGCCACGCCCGCGCGCACGGCCTCGAGGACAAGGACCCCTACCTGGTCAGCGGCAACGTGCAGCGCTACCTGCGCGCGCTCTACCTCCAGGTCGCGCTGGCCCCGAACCCGCCCGCGAACCGGCCGGACCTGCTGCTCGTGCTGATCGAGCGGCTCAAGCAGAGCAACCCCGAGACGCTCGGGCCCGCCGCCGTACCGGCCGGCTCCGGGCGCGCCTGACCCACGCCTGGCTCACCGTCGGCGCCGGTCGGCGCCGACCGAGGGTCACGCCGGGGATCCTGGGCATCGGGGATACCAGCGGGTAACCTGCGCGCATGAGCGACGACTCCTCCCGCGCTGACGACGCGAGCACGCCGGCCGACGGACCGCTGATCGACGGGCACGGGGGTGACCACGCGGTCGCCGTCGCCGCCGCCCACGGCGTGGACACGATGTTCACCCTGTCCGGCGCGCACGTGTTCCCGATGTACGACGGGGCGGTGAAGGCCGACCCGCCGATGCGGCTGCTCGACGTGCGGCACGAGCAGACCGCGGTGTTCGCCGCCGAGGCGCTCGGCAAGCTCACCCGGGTCCCCGGCCTGGCCGTGCTCACCGCCGGTCCCGGCGTGACCAACGGGGTCAGCGCCGTCACCCAGGCCCAGTTCAGCGGCTCCCCCCTGGTCGTGGTCGGCGGCCGCGCCCCCGCCAACCGCTGGGGCATGGGCAGCCTCCAGGAGCTCGACCACCCGCAGGTGCTGGCACCGGTGACGAAGCTGGCCCGGACCGTGCACGACGTCGCCGGGATCGCCTCCTCGGTCGACCAGGCCTTCACCGTCGCCGGCTCCTCCCACCGCGGGCCCACCTTCCTCGACGTGCCGATGGACCAGTTCTTCGACAAGGCCTCGGTGGAGCGGCCGGCCGTCGGTGGGCGCCGCCGGGTCGAGCCGGACGCCGAGGCGGTCGCGGAGATCGGCGACCTGCTCGCGCAGGCGCGCCGCCCGCTGCTCGTGCTGGGCACCGACGTCTGGGCCGACGGCGCCGAGGAGGCCGCCCTGCGGCTCGTGGAGTCGCTCGGCCTCCCCGTCGTCACCAACGGGATGGGCCGCGGCGTCGTACCCGGCGGGCACCCGCTGCTGGTGACCAAGGCCCGCAGTGCCGCCTTCGGCACCGCCGACCTGGTGGTCGTGGTCGGCACCCCGCTGGACTTCCGGCTCGGGTACGGCGTCTTCGGTGGCAGGGACGGCGCCACGGCGGCACGGGTCGTGCACGTCGCGGACTCCGAGGGCCAGGTCTCGCGGCACGCCGACCTCGCCGGCTCGGCGTACGGCGACCTGACCCTGGTCCTCGAGAGCATGCAGACCGCCGTCGAGCAGCAGCTGCGCAAGCCCGACTGGAGCGCGTGGGTCCGCGAGCTGCAGACCGCGGTCGCCTCGGCCGTCGAGCGCGACCACACCCTGCTGCGGGCCGAGGCCGACCCGATCCACCCGGCCCGGATCTACGGCGAGCTGCTCCCCCGGCTCGCCGACGACGCGGTCGTGATCGGCGACGGGGGCGACTTCGTGTCCTTCGCCGGGAAGTACGTCGAGCCCAAGCGCCCCGGCGGCTGGCTCGACCCGGGCCCGTACGGCTGCCTCGGCGCCGGCGTCGGTGCCGCGATCGGCGCCCGGATCGCCCGCCCCTCCTCGCAGGTGGTGCTGCTTCTCGGCGACGGCGCGGCGGGCATGTCGCTGATGGACGTCGACACGCTCGTGCGGCACGACCTGCCCGTGGTGATGGTGGTCGGCAACAACTCCGCCTGGGGCCTGGAGAAGCAGCCGATGCAGATGCTCTACGGCTACGACGTGGTCGCCGACCTCGCCCCGCAGACCCGTTACGACGAGGTGGTCAAGGCGCTCGGCGGGGGTGGCGAGACGGTCACCGACCCGACGCAGGTCGGCGCCGCCCTCGACCGTGCGTTCGCCGCGGACGCGCCGTACCTGGTGAACGTGATCACCGACGTCGACGCCGCCTACCCGCGGAACACCTTCGGCGTCTGATGGAGCACCGGGTCCGCCGCGTCGCGACCGACGAGCTCGAGGAGGTCGGCCGCCTCACCGTCGAGGCGTACCGGGACGACGGCTACCTCGACGCCGACGACGAGTACCTGCACGAGCTCGCCGACGCCGCCTACCGCGACCGCGAGGCAGAGGTGTGGGTGGCCGTCGACGACACCGGCGTGCTCGGCTCGGTCACGTTCTGCCCGCAGGGGTCGGAGCTGGCCGAGGTCGCCCGCGCCGGGGAGGGCGAGTTCCGGATGCTGGGCGTGACCGCCCGGGCCCGGCGACGTGGGGTGGCGGAGGCGCTGGTCCGGCGGTGCGTGGACCGTTCCCGGGAGCTCGGGTACGACGGCCTGGTGATGTCGAGCATGGCGGAGATGGCCGCCGCGCACCGGCTCTACGACCGGCTCGGGTTCCGCCGGGAGCCGCAGCGGGACTGGTCCCCGCACGAAGGGCTCACGCTGCTGGCGTTCAGCCTCCGGCTTGGCTGACCCGGGCCAGGAACCGCTCCCGGTCGACGACCACCCGGGTCACCTCGCCGTGGCCGACCACCCGCCCGTCGGAGGCGTGCGACGCTGCGACCTGGAACCGCACCAGCCGCCCGTCGACGTACGCCACCGTGGCCTGGACGTCGAGCGTCTCCCCCACCGGGCTCGCGGCGAGGTGCTCCAGGGAGACCCGGGTGCCGACACTGGTCTGCTCCGCGGACAGCGAGTCCGCGAGCGCGGCGCAGGTGGCCGCCTCGCACCAGGCCAGCAGCCGCGGGGTGCCGAGGACGGCGAGGTCGCCGGAGCCCACGGCGGCGGCCGTGTCGGCGTCGGTGACGGTGAACCTCAAGGTGGCGCTGTCTCCGGTCTGCATCCCGCCATCCAAGCAGGTCGCCGGTCGGCGCACGGAGGCCGATTGGCCGAACCGGGCGGTGGTTTGAGATACTGGCACCCTGCCCTCACCTGCCCGGTGGGGGCCGTTCATTGTCGGCGTTGAGGAGGACACCATGGGAAAGACCGGCCGCAAGCGCCGCGCCCGCAAGAAGAAGGGCGCCAACCACGGTAAGCGCCCCAACGCCTGACCCAGGCGTTTCTTGCGCGCACCGCGCGCTGAACATGGAAAGACCCCGGCCGTCCACGGCGCGGGGTCTTTCTCGTCTCACGGGCACGCGACGTCGGGCCGGCGTCCGGCGCAGGCACGGTCCCGGGTGAGGTCTCAGAACTCCTGGACCCGGGTGTCGGTGGTGATCTCCACCTGCACCTGGCGGATCCGCAGGAGCACCTTGTCGCGCAGGCTCTCCGGCGCGTGCTCGGAGCACGACCGGGCGACCAGCGACTTCACGGTGCGCTCGAGGTCGTACTTCTCCAGGCACGGCCCGCACTCGTCGAGGTGCTGCTGGATCTCGCTGCAGTCGGCCTGCGCCATCTCGTTGTCGATGAAGAAGAAGACGCGTTCGAGAACCTCGGAACAGTCTTTGTCGTGGGGCTTGCCGCAGCTCATCGGGCGCCTCCCTGGTCCGAGCCGGTCATGGGGAGCACGCCCCGGTCACGCACGTAGTCCTCGAGCATGTCGCGCAGCTGGCGCCGTCCCCGGTGCAGCCGCGACATCACGGTCCCGATGGGTGTGTCCATGATCTCGGCGATCTCTTTGTACGGGAATCCCTCGACGTCGGCGAGGTACACGGCGAGCCGGAAGTCCTCCGGCAACTGCTGCAGGGCGTTCTTCACGTCGCTGTCGGGGAGCCGCTCGAGCGCCTCGGTCTCCGCGGACTTCAGACCCGACGAGGTGTGTGACTCGGCCCGGTGCAGCTGCCAGTCCTCGACGTCCTCCGTCATCGCCTGCAGCGGCTCGCGCTGCTTCTTGCGGTAGGAGTTGATGAACGTGTTGGTGAGGATGCGGTACAGCCAGGCCTTGAGGTTCGTGCCCTGCTTGAACTGGTGGAACGCGGCGAACGCCTTGGCGAACGTCTCCTGGACGAGGTCCTCGGCGTCCTGCGGGTTGCGGGTCATCCGCATCGCGGCCGAGTAGAGCTGGTCGAGGTACGGCATCGCATCGCGCTCGAACCGCGCGGACCGCTGCTCGTCGGTCTCCGGAGCCTCGAGGCTCTCCGGGTCCGTGGGGGTTTTCTCAGTCATTGCCTCCCAGCCTACCGGCAGCGGGAGCACCGACTCCGGGGTGCGGACGGAGTAGCCGGGTCGACACGGCAGTGTTCCGACCACCTCGGCCTCCTTCTCAGTCGTCGTCGCGAACGGTCCTGGGTGGTGAACACGTCACTCCCCGTTTCGATTCCCGACCACCTCGCGCACCACCCACTCCAACGTGGCCTCGACGATGATCCCCAGCGCGTCCTCCTGGGAGACGTCGCCTCGCTTGGGCACGCGGAACCCGTGGTCGGCCCCGGGTACGACGGTGAGGTCGACGTCGGCGGGGAACTCCTCCGGCGCCCCGAACGTGTCGCGCTCGCCCTGGACGACCAGCGTCGGCAGCCCGGCGGACTTGAGCTCCTCGAGCCGCGAGCGCTCCGGCCGGCCGGGCGGGTGCAGCGGGAACGCGAGCGCCAGGAAGCCGCTGGCGCCGAGGGTGCGGGCGCACCGGGCGGCCGCACGGGCGCCGGCGCTGCGCCCGCCGAGCACCAGCGGGGTGCGGGTGCGCATGCTGCCCGCGGCGGCGACCAGGCACTCGTCGAGCACGGCCGGCCGCGGGGCGAGTCGCTTGCCGGCGACCCTCCACGGCATCTCCAGGCGGACCACCGAGATCCCGTCGCGGGGCAGCTCGCGGGCCAGCGTCTCGAGGTCAGGCGACTCGATGCCGCCGCCCGCACCGTGGTTGAGCAGGAGGGTGGCCACCGGGTTGCGCGACCGGTCGGTGACCAGGCGTGCGTCTCCGTGCGGCGTGGGGACGGTGCGTGTGGTGCTCACCGCTCGATCATGCCGGGTGCGGCGGTTCGGTGGCGAGCGGCTCGAGCAGGTCGGGCCCGTTGTTCTTCACGCTGTTCACCATCGTGGAGACCGGGTAGGCCTCGAGCCGACCCGGGGCCGCCGGGACCAGGAGCTCCGTGAGCACCTCGGGGTCCGACCGGGTCGGGTCCAGCCAGGCGCCGTACCGCTCGCGCTCGACCAGCAGCGGCATCCGGTCGTGGATGTGCCCGAGGTCGTCCTCGGCGCTGGTGGTGAGCACCGTGCAGGTCCATCGGAAGCGCTGCGGGTCGTCGTCGTCGCGGGTGGGGTCGCGCCAGATCTCGTACAGCCCGGCCATCGCCATCACCGACCCGTCCCGGGGGTGGATGAAGAACGGCTGCTTGAGCGGCTTGCCGGCCTTCGTCCTCTGCTCGGTGGCGTACCACTCGTAGTAGCCGTCGGCGGGGAGCAGGCAGCGCCGGGACGCGAACGGCTTGCGGAAGGCCGGCTTCTCGGTGACGGTCTCCATCCGGGCGTTGATCATCTTGTTGCCGATCGACGGGTCCTTCGCCCAGGACGGCACCAGCCCCCAGGTGAGCACCCGGAGCTGACGCTGCGGAGGGCGATCCTTGTCCGAGGAGGGCGGCCGCTCGACCACGGCGTACACCTCCTTGGTGGGGGCGACGTTGTAGTCGGGCGCGAGGCCCTCCTTCACCTCGGACCGGTCGATCTCGAACTCCTCGACGAGGTCCTCGGGACGACGGCTCGACGCGTAACGGCCACACATGCCGCTCAGGTTAGCCCGGTCCCGGCGCCACGGCCCGGGTCTCGCGCCGTCGCGGCCGGCGGGACGGTCAGCCGCGGGCGAGGTCGTCGAGCAGCCGTGTCGCGGACTCCGCGGACGTCGGCAGCCCCTCGATCCACAGCCGCACGTGCAGCCCGCCGAGGTCGAGGTCGCCGACCAGCTCGCGGAGCGTGGCGACCGACGAGCCGAGGTCGGGCGTCCGTCGTACGACGACCACCGCACGGTCCGCGCCGAGCCGGCCGAGGGTCTCCTCCCCGGCGAACACCATCCGCACCGTCTCGGTGACCTGGACCAGGTTCAGCGCCCGGGCGAACCGGTGGCCGGGCAGCGGCCCCGCGCTCGTCACGGTCATCTCCACCACGACGAGCGCGTGGCTGCGCAGTACCGGGACCCCGGTCAGCTCGGCCTCGCGGTACACCTCGTCGAGCCGGGTCCGGACGTGCGCGAGGCTGGCCAGGCCGGTCAGGGGGTCCTCGCAGGACAGGTCGTGCAGGAACTCCAGGGTCGCCTCGCTCCACGCGACGCTGAGCGCCTCGGTCGCGGCGAAGTCGGGCTCGCGCCCGACGACCAGGTGGTAGGTCGTGCGCAGACCGGTCAGTGCCTCCCCCAGGGCGGCACCGTCGCGGGCCACGTCACGACCTACCACGCTGCAGGACGCGAGTGTGTCGGCAGACGACGCCAAGGCCTCCCCCACCGCCTCGAAGCGAGCCGGGAGCACCCGGCGTACCTCCGGAGGCAGCTCCCCGCCTGGCTCGTCCAACACCGCCGGGCCACGGCGACGCGTGAATGCCGGAAAGATGGACACCGGCAGCCCCCTCTCGCGTCGTCCTGGCACTGTGGTCACGTCCTACCGAGGTGAGACGGACCGCCCCGCGGCACGTGACGCGGAAGTCGGAACTTTTAACCCTCTTCCCGACGTGTGCGGTGATTTTCGGACATAACGACTAGTTGCTGCCGAGCGGCGGAGAACCGTCTACCGTGAAATCGCCGGGATCGCGGGACATCAGGTCTCCTGGACCGACATAGCCCTTCGTAGACGGATATGACTGAACTCCTCAGCGGTGTGCAAGCACCCAGCGACGCCGAGCTGATCTCGCGCGTCCGCGGGGGCGACGTGGCTGCCTACGGCGAGCTCTTCGCCCGTCACGTCGAGGCAGCCAAACGCCTCGGCCGCCAGCTCGTGCGCGGTCCCGACATCGACGACCTGGTCTCCGACGCGTTCGCGAAGGTGCTCCAGGTGCTGCAGGGCGGGGGCGGTCCCGACGTCGCGTTCCGCGCCTACCTGCTGACCGCGGTCCGGCGGCTGCACGTCGACCGGGTCCGCGCGGCCTCCCGGGTGCAGCCGTCCGACGACATGGCGCAGTACGACGACGGCATCCCGTTCCAGGACACCGCCGTCACGAGCTTCGAGAACGGTGCCGCGGCCCGGGCCTTCGCCTCGTTGCCCGAACGCTGGCAGCTGGTGCTGTGGCACCTCGAGGTCGAGGGCAACAAGCCCGCCGACATCGCTCCCCTGCTCGGGATGAGCGCGAACTCCGTCTCGGCGCTGGCCTACCGGGCCCGTGAGGGGCTGCGCCAGGCCTTCCTCACCATGCACCTCGCCGACACCGCGACCGCCCAGTGTCGCTGGGTCAACGAGCACCTCGGCGCCTACGTCCGCCGCGGCCTCTCGCGCCGCGACACGACCAAGGTCGAGCAGCACCTCGACGAGTGCCGCCGCTGCACCGCCATGTACGTCGAGCTCGACGAGGTCAACTCGAACCTCGCCGGCATCATCGCCCCGCTGCTGCTGGGCGCGGCGGCCGCCGGGTACCTCTCCTCCTCGGGCGCCGCCGGCGCCGGTGGCGTCCTCACCCTGCTCGGCCGGGTCCGGGACGCGGTCACCGCCAACGTCGGTGTCGCCGCCACGGGCGCGGTCGCCGCCGGAGTCGCGAGCGTGGTCACCACGGCGCTGGTCGTCGGCGCCTGGCCGGGCCAGCGCGAGGTCGTGGTGAGCGCCGACGAGCCGGTCGGCGTGGTCCAGGCACCCGCCCGCGACCTGGACGGCGCGGACAGGTCCGACCGGAGGCGGGACCCCGCCGCACGGCGCGAGGCGACCACCGCCGCCTTCGCCGACCAGACGCGTCCCGAGCTGCCGGTCCAAGCGGAGCCCACTGCTCCCGCCCCGGTGGACCCGGTGGATCCCGGCCTCACCGACCCGGTGCCGCCCGTCGACCTGACCGATCCCGACCTGCCCATCCCGGTCGACCCGATCGATCCCGAGCTCCCGGCGCCCGTCGACCCGACCGATCTTCCGGTCCCGGTCGACCCGACGGAGCCTGCGCCGGTGGACCCGGGCACCACGGACCCGGTGAACCCCGTCGACCCGACGGACCCCGGCACCACGCCCGGCCCCGGTCCGGTGGAGAACCCCGGTCCGCCGTCCGACGAGACTCCGCCGCCCGGCGACGGGGTCACCCCTCCCGGCGAGGTGACACCTCCGGGCGAGGTCACTCCTCCCGGCGAGGAGACCCCTCCCGGTGACGGCACGACGCCGGACGAGGACACGACCCCGGGACAGAGCGACGGCCAGCCCGGTGGCGGCAACGACAACGACCCCGGCAACAGCAGCGGCTCCGACGGCGCCGGCGGCAACGGGAACAGCGACCAGGCCGGCGGAGGTGACAAGGGCGCCGACCAGGTGTCGGGCGACGAGCCCGGCAACGGGACCGGCGGTGCGAAGGACGGCGACGACCTCGGTGGCGGTGCCCCCGTCGACCAGGACACCACGCCGGCGCCGGCCGGGCTCGCCTTCGACGGCTCCCCGACGGTGACCAGCCCGTCCGACCAGGGCGCCGGCAGGCACCGCTACCAGGTGTCGCTGACCGTCGCGGGGGTGCAGGCAGGCGACACGCTGACGGTGTCGCTGGAGGACCCCGAGGCCCGTCTGTGCGACGTCGACTGCTCCGAGAGCATGCACGACGCCCCGACCCGGCTGACGTTCACCGTGCCGGCCGGAGCGTCGACGTACTCGATGACCTTCCTGGCTCGTCTCCCCGGCAGCAGCCCGACCACCTTGACGGTCGCGCGTACCGGCACCGCGGCGCCGCTGACCTGGACGGTCCGGCCGACGCCGTAATTCGTGTGACGGCGGCGCCGGTCGTTGCATAGGATCTGCGCACTGCGTTGACGGAGACGAGTAGCCGCCGACCGGTGGAGCACAGAGAGCCGCCCGAACTGCTGAGAGGGCGGAGTCCATCCCGGCGTCGAAGACACTCCCGAGCATGCTCGACGAATGAGGTCGCCTCGGCTTGACGGCGACGAAGGTGTGGTGGCACAGCGAAATCCCCCGTCGCCCACACCTCCTGGGGCACATCCAGGAGGTGAGAGTCCGATGCTTCGCACACAGTCCGCACCACGCACGCTGGCCAGCCAGCTCCCCCACGTCACGCCCGGCGAGACCGTCACGATCCAGGGCTGGGTCCACCGCCGCCGCAGTCTCGCGGCCGTCACGTTCCTCATCCTGCGCGACCGATCGGGGCTGACCCAGGTGGTGGTCAAGGCTCCCGAGACCGTCGCGCAGGTGGCCGCTCTGGGCGAGGAGACCGTCGTGTCGGTCACGGCCACGCTGGTCGCGAACGGCGCCGCCCCCGGCGGCGTGGAGCTCGTCGACCCGGTCGTCGTACCGCTCACCGAGCCGGCGCACACCCCGCCGGTGGAGCTGTGGCGTCCCACCCTGGCCGCCGGGCTGCCCACGCTGCTCGACCACGCGCCCGTCACGCTGCGCCACCCGCGCCGCAAGGCGGCCTGGCAGATCGCGTCGGCCAGCATGCAGGGCTTCCGGCGCGCCCTGACCACCGACGGCTTCACCGAGATCCAGACCCCGAAGCTGGTCGGCACGAGCACCGAGTCGGGTGCGAACGTGTTCACCGTCGACTACTTCGGCAAGCCGGCCTACCTGGCCCAGTCCCCGCAGCTCTACAAGCAGACGCTGGTCGGGGTGTTCGAGCGGGTCTTCGAGGTGGGGCCGGTGTTCCGCGCGGAGCCTCACGACACCGTGCGCCACATCGCGGAGTACGTCTCGCTCGACGCCGAGCTCGGGTTCATCGAGGACCACCGCGACGTGCTCGCCGTGCTCCGGGGCGCCCTCGCCGGCATGGTGTCCGCGGTCGAGGAGCTCGCCGCGGACGCCGTGTCCCTGCTCGACGTACGCCTGCCCGTGGTCCCCGAGGAGATCCCCGTCATCCACTTCTCCGAGGCGCTGAGGCTGGTCGGGGCACCCGAGGACGAGCCCGACCTCGCTCCGGCGCACGAGCGCGCGCTCAGCGCCTGGGCGGTCGAGGAGCACGGCAGCGAGCTGCTCGCGGTCGAGGGCTACCCGATGCGCAAGCGGCCGTTCTACACCCACCCGCAGCCCGACGACCCGCAGTGGTCGAACTCGTTCGACCTGCTCTTCCGCGGGCTCGAGCTGACCACGGGCGGCCAGCGGCTGCACCGCTACACCGAGTACCAGGCGGCGCTCGGGGCGTCCGGGCAGTCGGAGGAGCCGTACGACGGGTACCTGCAGGCGTTCCGGCACGGCATGCCGCCGCACGGCGGGTTCGCCATCGGCCTCGAGCGCTGGGTGGCCCGGCTGACCGGCGCGGAGAACATCCGGGAGGCCCGACTCTTCCCGCGGGACCTGAACCGGCTGACCCCCTAGCGCGGTCCGGCGCGGGCGCCGTACGACGGTGCCCGCGCCGGGCGGCGGCCGGCCGGACGTCGCCCGTGGTGGGACAGGGGGCGCGTGAGCGCAGCCGGATCGGGTATGAATGGACCCATGACCGTCTCGAGAATGCTCGCACGCCCCATGCTCGCCTCGATGTTCGTCGTGGGCGGGGTGACCACCCTCAAGGACAGCGAGGCCGCCGCCACCCGCGCCAAGCCGATCACCGACCGGGTGGTGCCGATGGTGCAGAAGGCGGTCCCCCAGGCGCCGATCCCCACGGACGCCAAGACCCTGGTCCGGATCAACGCGGCCACCCAGATCGCCGCGGGCCTGGCCATCGCGACCGGCCGCGCGCCGCGTCTGGCCGCGCTGACCCTCGCCGCGAGCCTGGTGCCCACGACCATCGCGGGCCACCGGTTCTGGGAGGAGAGCGACCCGGGCGCGAAGGCGAACCAGCGCATCCACTTCTTCAAGAACGTCTCGATGCTCGGCGGGCTGCTCATCGCCGGGATGGACACCGAGGGCAAGCCGGGTCTGGCCTGGCGCGCGAAGCATGCCGCGACCGACGTGCGTCGCGAGGCCAAGCACATCCGCAAGGCCGCCAAGCGCGAGGCCAAGCTCGCCAAGAAGAGCATCTGACCCAGGGACCGGACGATCGCCGGACACCACGGCCACAGTCACCGCGCGGACGATGACCTGGCCGGCAGCCTTCGCCTGTCACGAGCAGCCAGGACCGCCCTCGCCGTCGTCCTGGTCCCGCTCGTCCTCGCCACCGCCGCGGGGCTCTTCCTGCTGTGGCCCGACGAGCCGAACCGGGTCCCCGGGTACGAGGACTACGACCGGATCGCCGGGGTCGTGCAGGACGTGCACCCCTGCGCCCCTGGCGTGAGCCAGGACCTCCAGGGCGGCGCCACCCCCGAGGGGTGTACGGCGGCCACGGTCGACGTCGAGGACCGGGAGCAGCCCGTCGAGGCGGCGATGCCGTACGGCACAGGGGCGCCGACGATCAGCCCGGGCGACCGGGTGCTGCTGTTCCACGCCGCCGACGCGCCACCGGGCCAGCAGTGGCAGTTCATCGACTTCGACCGCAGCCGGGTGGTCTACGGACTGGTCGCGCTGTTCGCGGTCGCCGTCGTGCTGCTCTCCCGCGGGCGCGGCGTGGCCTCGCTGGCCAGCCTCGGGCTGTCGCTGTTCCTGGTGATCTGGTTCGTGCTGCCCAACCTCACCGGGACCACCCCACCGCTGCTGGTCGCGATCGTCGCCGCCTCGGCGATCATGGTGGTCAGCCTCTACCTCGGGCACGGCTTCAACGCGATGACCTCCGCCGCGCTCGTCGGCACGCTGCTGTCGCTGATCCTGACCGGCGTGGTCGGCGGCCTGTTCACCACCGCCGCGAACTTCACCGGGTTCTCCGACGAGTCCACCCGCTACCTCGCCGCGATCAAGGGCGACCTCAACTACGAGGGGCTGATCCTGGCCGGGCTCGTGATCGGTGCGCTCGGCGTCCTCGACGACGTCACGGTCACCCAGTCTGCCGCGGTGTGGGAGCTCTCCGCCGCGGACCCGACCGCCACCCGCCGTACCCTCTTCTCCTCCGCGATGCGTATCGGCCGCGCGCACGTCACGGCCGCGGTGAACACGCTCGTGCTCGCCTACGTCAGCGCGATGCTGCCGCTGCTGGTGCTCCTCACCGCGATCTCCACCACGTTCACCGACGGGCTGCTCAGCGAAGGGGTCGCCCAGGAGGTCGCCCGCGGCCTCGTCGGCAGCCTCGGCATCATCGCCGCGGTGCCGATCACCACCCTGGTGGCCGTGCTCGTCGCCGGTGCCCGCGGCGGCCGATACGCTCTAGCACGATGACTGACGCGACCCCGACCCACGAGCACCCCACCACCCACGGCACCTCAGCGCCGGTCGCCGACCCTTGGCCCGCCCCCCGCGCGACCGGTGCCGTGCGCGCGACCGTGACGCTGCCCGGCTCCAAGTCCCTCACCAACCGCGCGCTGGTGCTGGCGGCGCTGTCCGACGGTCCGTCGGTGGTACGACGGGCGCTCCGCTCGCGCGACACGCTGCTGATGGCCCAGGGGCTCACCGCCCTCGGTGCCGCGGTGGACACCTCCGGCGCCGACTGGCGGGTCACCCCGGGCAGGCTCGCCGGACCGGCCGCGGTCGACTGCGGCCTCGCCGGGACGGTCATGCGGTTCGTGCCGCCGGTGGCCGCGCTCGCGGACGGCCCGGTCGTCTTCGACGGCGACCCGCACGCCCGCACCCGGCCGATGGGCGAGGTGCTCGACGCACTGCGCGGGCTCGGTGTCGCGATCGACGACGAGGGCCGCGGTGCGCTGCCGTTCACCGTGGAGGGCACCGGCCGGGTCCGCGGCGGCACGGTCACCATCGACGCCTCCGCCTCCAGCCAGTTCATCTCCGCACTGCTCCTGGCCGGCGCGCGCTACGACGAGGGGGTCGACGTACGCCACGACGGCAAGCCGGTGCCCTCGCTCCCCCACATCGAGATGACCGTCGCGCAGCTCCGCGCGCACGGCGTCGAGGTCGACGACAGCGACGCGGACCGGTGGCGGGTGCTGCCCGGCCCGGTGCGCGCGCTCGACGTCGACATCGAGCCCGACCTGTCCAACGCCGCGCCGTTCCTCGCCGCCGCGCTGGTCACCGGCGGCGAGGTCACGGTGCGGGACTGGCCGCGCGCGACCACCCAGCCCGGCGACGCGCTGCGCGAGATCGTGACCCTGATGGGCGCAAAGGCCGAGCTGACCGACGCCGGGCTCACCGTGCGCGGTGGCGGCCAGATCCGCGGCATCGACTACGACCTGCACGACGTCGGCGAGCTCACCCCCGCGGTCGCGGCGCTGTGCGTGCTGGCCGGGTCCCCCTCGCAGCTGCGCGGCATCGCGCACATCCGCGGCCACGAGACCGACCGGCTCAGCGCGCTCGCCCGCGAGTTCACCAGGCTCGGCGGCGACGTCACCGAGACCGAGGACGGGCTGGCGATCCGGCCCGCCCCGCTGCACGGCGGGGTCTTCGGCACGTACGCCGACCACCGGATCGCGCACGCCGGGGTGATCGTCGGGCTCGCGGTCGACGGGGTCCTGGTGGAGGACGTCGCCACCACCTCGAAGACGTTCACCGACTTCCCCGGCGCCTGGTCGAGGATGTTCTAGGTGCCCGGACGCCGTCGCTACGACTTCGAGGACCACGAGCGGTTCGACCGGCCACGCCGGCGCACCCGCCCGCGCACCAAGGACCGGCCCACCTACGACGACGCGATCACCGCCATGGTGGTCACCGTCGACCGGGGCCGCTACACCTGCCTGGTCGAGGACGACGGCGAGGACCGCCTCGTGACCGCGATGAAGTCCCGCCCGCTGGGGCGCAAGGGTGTCGTGGTCGGTGACCGGGTGCGCCTGGTCGGGGACGTCTCCGGCGACGAGGGCTCCCTGGCGCGGATCGTGGAGGTCGAGGAGCGGCGCACCGTCCTCCGCCGTACCGCCGACGACGACGACCCGGTCGAGCGGGTGATCGTCGCCAACGCCGACCAGCTCGTCGTGGTGGCCGCGCTCGCCGATCCCGAGCCCCGCCCCCGGCTGATCGACCGGGCACTCGTCGCGGCGTACGACGCCGGGCTCGAGCCCCTGCTGTGCCTGACCAAGCCCGACCTCGCGGACCCGGAGACGCTGCTGGCGGTGTACCGCCCGCTCGGGGTGCCCTACGTCGTGACCGAGAAGGGCCGGGAGCTCGCCGACATCCGGGAGCGGCTCGAGGGCAGGATCAGCGTGCTGATCGGGCACAGCGGCGTCGGCAAGTCCACCCTGGTCAACGGGCTGGTCCCCGGCGCGGACCGGGCGATCGGGGTCGTCAACGCGGTCACCGGCCGCGGCCGGCACACCTCGACCTCGGCGTTGATGCTCCGGCTGCCGGAGACCGACACGCTGCGCGGCGGGTGGATCATCGATACCCCCGGGATCCGGTCGTTCGGGCTCGCGCACGTCCAGCCGGGGCACCTGATCGAGGCGTTCCCCGACCTCGCCGCACTGACCGACGTCTGCCCGCGCGGCTGCACGCACGGGGAGGGTGTCCCTGAGTGCGGACTCGACGAGGCGGTGGCCGACGGGCGCACCGAGCAGGCGCGGGTGGACTCGTTCCGCCGGCTGCTCGCGAGCCGCGAGAAGGCCGAGGACGACCAGCCCTCGCAGCACTGACGTCGTCCGGCCTGACGTCGTACGGCGGCGGGGCGCCTGCCCCGTGCGCGAGGCGGGCGCTGTGGCTCAGCCCCAGACGGCGCGAGCCCCGGAGTCGCCGACCCGCACCACCAGCACGAGGACGGCGACCGCACCCAGCACGAGCAGCACCGGCAGCACCCTCTCCAGGGCCGGCACCCGGCTGCCCTGCGCGCCCCGGCCGCTGGCCAGCGCGCTCGGACCCCCGAGCGACCAGGCCGCGACCACGACGAGGACCGCGAACGGGATCGTGACCCAGAACAGCAGGTCGCCGCGCGCGGAGTGCTCAGCGACGAGCGGCTCGAGCTCCGGCCGGGCCTGCGTCAGCGCCGCGCCGGACTGCTTGGCCAGGAACGCGAGCCCGGTGGCGAAGACCGCGAGGACCGCGGCCGGCCAGCGGGACAGCCAGCGCCAGCGCGGCAGGACCCCCAGGACGACGGCGAAGCCGGCGCTCAGGGGGATCAGCACCACGGCCGCGTGGACCACGAGCGGGTGCAGCGGGAGGCCGGCGATTTCCATCTCCGTAGGCTAGCGGCGCCCACCCGCCGGAGCGGGCCGCGGCTCGCGGCACGGATGCCGTCCACGAGGACCGGGGTGGTGGGGCATAGCCTGTAGGGCATGCCCACCAACTTCACCGACGACCTGAGGCTTGCGCACATCCTCGCCGACGACGCCGACTCGCTGACCACGAACCGGTTCAAGGCGCTCGACCTCCACGTGGTGAACAAGCCCGACCTGAGCCCCGTGACCGACGCTGACAAGACCGTCGAGGAGGGCATCCGGCGGACCCTGTCGCGGGCCCGCCCGCGCGACGCGATCACCGGCGAGGAGCAGGGCTCCTCGGGCCACGGCCAGCGCCGCTGGATCGTCGACCCCATCGACGGGACCAAGAACTACATCCGTGGGGTGCCGGTGTGGGCCACCCTGATCGCGCTGGCCGTCGACGACGAGGTCGTGGTCGGCTGCGTGTCGGCCCCGCAGCTGAACCGTCGCTGGTGGGCCTCCAAGGACGGCGGCGCCTGGACCGGCCGCTCCCTGCTCAAGGCCAGCGCGTGCAAGGTCTCCGACGTCTCGCGGCTCGAGGACGCCTCGCTGTCGTACTCCTCGCTCTCCGGCTGGGAGGAGCGCGACCGGCTCGACGACTTCCTCAGCCTCTCCCGCCGCTGCTGGCGGACCCGGGCGTACGGCGACTTCTGGTCCTACATGCTCGTCGCGGAGGGAGCCGTGGACATCGCCGCGGAGCCCGAGCTCGAGGTCTACGACATGGCCGCGCTCGACGTGATCGTCCGTGAGGCCGGCGGGTCGTTCACCTCCCTGGACGGCACGCCGGGGCCGTACGGCGGCAACGCGCTGGCGAGCAACGGCCGCCTCCACGACCAGGCGCTGGCGTTCCTCGGGGCCGCCGCCGACGACGGGTCGGACCCCGACGTCGTCCGTCGCGGGCCCGGCTCGGTGCACGAGCTCAGTGCACGTCGACGGCCCCCGGCCGCACAGGCTCGGGCCGAGCAGGACCCGTCGGGCGACTCCGGCGTCGACGTGGACTGACCCCGCCGTCCCCCGGTCCGCCGTCACCCGGTCCGCTACCGCCCCCGCGGCCGAACCAGGCCACGAGGTACGGCGCCGCCAGCAGCCCGGCCAGGTCGAACCAGCCGTAGCCGCCCGCGGCGCCCGAGGGCGGGTTGCCGATCGAGACCCAGCCGGTGGGGTCCTGGCTCTGCCACACCCAGGTGCGCAGCTCGGTGCCCACGAGCTCGAGGTAGCTGACCGCCACGAACGCCCCGACGTACACCGGCGTGGACGGGCCCCGCAGCAGGAAGCCGACCAGGCACGCGTACCAGAACGCGCCGAGCGCGTCCGGCCGCTCCGCGAGGAACAGGCCGTAGCCGGCCCAGAGGCCGCCCACGACCAGGACGGCCGCGGTGCAGGCCCGCAGGTGTCGCTCCACGAAGCGCGCGTGGCCCAGCGCGTACGCCGACAGGTAGACCAGGCCGTGCCCCGGCGGGACGTACATCGGGACGTTGTCGAAGCGGTAGAGGTAGACCTCGAGGGTGGGGCTGAAGACGTACTCCACGACGGTCGCGAAGACCACCACGACGGCGGTCTGCGCCCGCACCATGGGCGAGACGCGACGCAGCGCGACCAGCAGGACCAGCCAGGTGGCCACGCCGAGCAGCCGCTGCTGGGCGAGCCCGCCGCTCGCGGAGGCACGGTCGAGCCACAGCACGACGGACAGCCAGCCCATCATCGCGACGCAGGCCAGGGTCCCCGACCGCCAGGGCCGGTCCACCACGTCCGTCGTACGCATGGGCCCCATCCAACCATCCGGCCCCCGCCGAGCCCGGCGGCGAAAGACGACCTACCGCGGCGGGCGGTTCGGCACTAGCCTGCTAGCACCACAGATCGATGACTCGGTACGCGGGAGGTAGCCGATGCGCATCCACCAGGTCCTTGCCGCCAAGGCGATCAAGGACGTCCTCACGATCACCCCCGATGCCACCGTGCGCGAGCTGCTCCGGATGCTCACCGAGCACAACGTGGGCGCGCTCGTCGTCAGCGCCGACGGCACGAGCGTCGACGGGATCGTCTCCGAGCGCGACGTGGTCCGCAACCTGCACGACCACGAAGCCCTGCTCGACGCCACGGTGTCGACGATCATGACCGCCGAGGTACGCACCTGCGACCGCGACGACGCGGTGAACGACCTGATGCTGGTGATGACCGAGCACCGGGTCCGGCACCTCCCCGTCGTGGAGGACGGGCGGCTGACCGGGATCATCAGCATCGGCGACGTCGTGAAGAGCCGGATGAGCGAGCTCGAGTTCGAGCGCGACCAGCTCGACAAGTACGTGCACACCGCCCAGACCTGAGCACTCACCGCCGAAGCCGCCGTTCGGGCGTGGCCCCCACGCGGATCCGAGTACGCTCGGCCCACTTGAGGGAGGGGTGCGGCTCATGGACGGCGCCGAGGGACGGATCGCGCTGCTGATCGACGCGGACAACGCGCCGGCGTCGAAGATCGACGTGATCCTGGCCGAGGTGGCGCGCCACGGCGCCGCGAACGTGCGGCGGGCCTACGGCGACTGGAAGAGCCCCTCGCTCAGGCCGTGGGAGGAGACGCTGCACGCCTACGCCATCCGCCCGATCCAGCAGTTCGCCTACAGCACCGGCAAGAACGCGTCCGACATGGCGATGGTGATCGACGCGATGGACCTGCTGTACGCCGGCAACCTGGACGCCTTCGCGATCGTCTCGAGCGACGCCGACTTCACGCCGCTGGTGATGCGGATCCTGACCCAGGGCGCGAAAGTGTTCGGCTTCGGCGAGAAGAAGTCGCCCTCTCCGTTCGTCAACGCGTGCTCGCAGTTCACCTACGTCGAGGGGCTGGTCAGGCCGTCGGCCGAGCCACAGGAACCGGTGCTCAAGGCCAGTGACAAGAACAAGCTGCGCGGTGACGCCCGGCTCGTGCAGATGCTGCGCAGCGCCGTGGAAGCGGCGAACGGCGACGACGGCTGGGCGAACCTGGCGACGGTGGGCCACCAGATCGGCAACCAGGCGTCGTTCGACCCACGCAACTACGGCTACCAGAAGCTCAGCGACCTGATCGCGGCGACCGAGCTGTTCGAGATGAAGCGCCACGACAAGGGCGTGATGGTCCGGGACAAGCGGAAGGGCTGACGCCGCCGCTCGGACGTGCAGTTGCGCCCGTCGTACGGCGCCGGCACGCCTGGAGCACGGAGCGGGCCCGGTCGAGTGCACGTCCTGTGGGTGGCCGGCCGGACGGGCCGAACTAGACTGCGGGGCGAACCGAACGAGCACACGACACGACGAGAGGTGCGCCCCGTGGCACAGCCCGAGAAGCCCGAGATCGACTTCCCAGACACTCCCCCGCCGAGCGACCTCGAGGTCACCGAGCTCGCTGAGGGCGAGGGCGCCGAGGCCACCGCCGGCAGCACCGTGCGCGTGCACTACGTCGGCGTCGCGCACTCCACGGGTGAGGAGTTCGACGCGTCGTACAACCGCGGCGAACCGCTGCAGTTCCGCCTCGGCGTCGGCCAGGTCATCTCCGGATGGGACCAGGGCGTCACCGGCATGAAGGTCGGCGGCCGCCGCAGGCTCGTCATCCCGCCGCACCTCGGGTACGGCGACCGCGGCGCCGGAGGCGTCATCAAGCCGGGCGAGACGCTGATCTTCGTGGTGGACCTCGTCGACGTCCGCTGAACCAGACCGTCCGAGGGCCGTGGGGCCGGGCCGCGGCTCGCCTCATGGCTTTCGTGCGTCAGGAGACGCGCACCGACTCCTCGCCGAGCGTGACGACGTCGCCCTTGCCCAGCTGACGACCGCGCCGCGTCTCCATCTCGCCGTTCACCGACACGAGCCCCTGCATGAGCAGCGGCTTGGCGTCGGCGCCGTTGTCGATCAGGTCGGCGAGCTTCAGGAACTGACCGAGCCGGATCGACTCGTCGCGGATCTCGACTTCACGGGGAGTGCTCACCGGTCCATTGTCCCCGACGCGGGAGATCGCCGGGTCACCGCACCGTCACGGACACCGTGTGGATCAGGACGCCGACGAGCCCGCCGACGATGGTGCCGTTGATCCGGATGAACTGCAGGTCCCGGCCGACGTACAGCTCGATCCGCTGCGCGGCCTCCTTGCCGTCCCACCGGTCGATGGTGTGGGTGATGACCGCGGTCAGCTCGTCGCCGTACCGGTCGACGGACCACACCACGAGGTCGGCGGCGTAGCCGTCGAGCCGTGCCCGCAGCTCGGCGTCGCCGGACAGCTGGGCGCCGAACTTGGCGAGCTCGTCGACCCCGCGCTGTCGCAGCAGGCCCTCGGGGTCCTGGAGCGACTCGGTCAGCGCCCTGCGGAAGGCTCGCCACAGCGACGTCGCGGTGACCACCATCTGCGGATGGGTGAGCACACGGCCCTTCAGCCGCTCCGCGCGCTCCTGGGTGTCCGGGTCGTGGAGCAGGTCGTCGGCGAGCTGGGCGAGCATGCTGTCGAGCGCCGCGCGGGCGTGGTGCTGCGGGTCGTCGCGGATGTCCTCGACCCAGCGCACCGCCTCGATGTGCAGCCGGTGGGTCACCCGCTCGTTGATCGCCGGCGGCGACCACCACGGGGCCCGCTCCCCGACGACCTCGGTGAACGTCTCCTCGTTGAGCACCAGCCAGCGGTGGGCCTCCGCGAGCGCGAGGTCGACGAGCCCGTGGTGCGCCCCGTCCTTGACGATCTCCTCGAGCAGGCTGCCCGCGACCGGGCTGATCGGCTCGGCGACCAGGCGGGGGATCAGCGCCTCCTCGACGAGCGACACCATGTCCTCGTCGCGGATCCGGGACAGCCCCGCCCGCAGCACGCTGCTCGCCTCGTCGACGACGCGGCGGCTGTGCTCGGGCTTCGTCAGCCAGGCGCCGACCCGCTCGCTGATCCGGGCCATGCGTACGCGGTCGCGGAGGATCTCCTCCTGCAGGAAGTTCTCCCCGACGAACTCCTGGAGGCTGCGGCCGAGCATCTCCTTGCGCTTGGGCACGAGGGCCGTGTGCGGCACGGGGACGCCGAGCGGGTGCCGGAACAGCGCGGTGACCGCGAACCAGTCCGCGATCGCGCCGACCATGGAGGCCTCGGCGCCGGCGTTGACGAAGCCGAGGAAGCCGTCCTGTTCGAGGGTGAGCAGGTAGACGAGCGCGGCGAAGAGCAGCAGGGAGACCGCGAGAGTGCGCATGCGGCGCAGGCCGCGGCGGCGCTCCTCGTCGAGTCCGGCGTCGGGGGTGACCATGGTGAGTGACATCGCGGTCGATTCTGCCCGACGGGCGGTGGCGGTCGACGTACGCACCGGCCGTGGCGACCGGTCAGGTGGGCGGCCCGGAGCGGGTACGGGGGGAACGAGTGACGTCTCGACGCCGCACGAGTGACGTCTCAACGCCGCACGAGTGACCTCTCAACGCCGCACGAGTGACGCCTCAACGCCGCACGAGTGACGTCTCAACGAGGGGGTGGGGGCTGCGTGACGGCCTCGTCGCCGACGAGCAGGGTGGGGGTGATCCCGGGTACGACGGACACGGCGACCGCGGTCCCGACGGGGTGGCGCACGCCGTGTGGCTGCCACGACCGCAGCGTGCGGCCCGAGGCGAGCTGCACGGTGTGCAGCACGAACGCCCCGTGGTACTCCACCGCGACGACGTGCGCCTTCGACTCCGGGTCGAGGGTCAGCGCGACCTCGTGCGGGCGGAGCACGACGTCGACGTCCACGTCGCAGTTCGCCCAGCCCGGGACGGTCGAGACGACACCGATCTCGCAGGTGAGCAGCGCGTCGCGGACGTGGGCGGGGAGGAAGTCCGCGTCGCCCATGAACGAGGCCACGAACCGGGTCGCGGGCGCCTCGAAGACCTTCTCCGGGGTGTCGGCCTGTTCGATCACGCCGTCGCGCATCACGACCACCCGGTCCCCGATCGACAGCGCCTCGGTCTGGTCGTGGGTCACGAGCATCGCGGTGGTGCCGGTCTCGCGGAGCACCGCGACGGTGTCGGCGCGGACCTGGGCGCGGAGGTTCTCGTCGAGGCTGGAGAACGGCTCGTCGAGCAGCACCACGGCCGGCCGCGGGGCGAGTGCCCGGGCCAGCGCGACCCGCTGCTGCTCCCCGCCGGAGAGCTCGTGGGGGTAGCGCGACGCGAGGTGGCCCAGCCGGACCAGCTCGAGCACCTCGCCGACCCGGGCGGTGCGCTCTCGGCGCGGCATCTTGTCCAGCCCGAAGGCGACGTTCTGCGCCACCGTCAGGTGCGGGAACAGCGCGTGGTCCTGGAAGACCAGGCCCACCCGCCGCCGCTCGGGCGGCTGCCACGTGCGGCCTCCGGCGACCACGTCGCCGGCGATCCGGATCGTGCCCGCGTCGGGACGCTCCAGCCCGGCGACCAGGCGCAGGGTGGTGGACTTCCCGCAGCCCGAGGGGCCGATCAGCGTGACCAGCTCACCGGGCGCCGCGGTGAGGTCGAGCGAGGAGGCGGCCACCGTGCCGCCGTACGTCTTGGTGACGTCGTCGAGCACGAGGGCAGGGGTGGTCGCGCCGGTGACCGGCGTGAGGGCTGGGTTCATGAGGTCCGCTCGCACGTCAGCCGACCTTCCGGTGCGGGTCGACCAGGCGCACCTGCCGGAACAGGAAGAACACCGGCACGGTCGCGACCGCGACGATCACGAGCGCCGGGAGCGCCGCCTGCCTCCAGAAGTTCTCGGAAGCCAGTTCGTAGACCCACACGGACACCGTAGTGAATCCGAACGGGCGCAGGAGCAGCACGATGGGCAGCTCCTTGACCGCGTCGATCATCACCAGCACCAGCGCGACCGCGACGCCGGGCCGCACGAGCGGCAGGTGCACCCGGGCGAGGATCCGTCGCGGCGAGGCGCCGAGGCTCATCGCGGACAGCGTCATCGTGGGCGAGATCTTGGCGAACGACGCGTCGACCGCCTGGTACGCCGGCGCGAGGAACCGCACGACGTAGGCGTAGAGGATCCCGAGCACCGAGCCGGTGACGAGCAGGCCGGTCCCGCCGGGGACCCCCATCTTCCGCAGCGCGGAGTCGAGGGCGGCGAAGGCGATCAGCACACCGATGCCGACCACCGCGCCGGGGACCGCGTAGCCGAACGTGGTCAGCTGCGAGGCGGTGCGCACGACCCGGCCGCCGCCGAGCCGGAGGGCGTGGCCCATGGTCAGCGCCAGCAGCACGCAGACCAGGGCGGCGATCGCCGCGACCACCGTGCTGTTCACCAGGTACTCGAGGAACCGGGGGTCGAGCAGGCTGCCCGGGTCGGCGACGGCGTCGCCGACCGCCCACACCAGCAGCCGGGCCACCGGGACCACGAAGCCGGCGCCGAGCGCCAGCACGCAGAGCAGGGTGGCGCCCCAGCCGCGCCAGCCCGTGAGCCGGTACGGCTCGAGACCACGGCCGCGGCCGCCCTTCTGGTGGTAGCGGGCGCGGCCGCGCATCAGCCGCTCCCCCGCGAGCACGGCGACCGCGAAGAGCAGCACGAGCGCGGAGAGCTGGGTCGCGGCGTGGAAGTTGAAGAGGCCGTGCCAGACCAGGTAGACGCCGACCGAGACGGTCTGCACGCCGAAGTACTGCACGGTCGCGAAGTCGGTGAGGACCTCCATCATCACCAGCGCCAGCCCGGCCGCGAGGGACGGCCGTGCCAGGGGAAGCAGCACCTTCCAGAACGCCCGGGCCCGGCTCGCGCCGAGGGTCCGCGCGGCGTCGTAGGTGCCGGGCGCCTGCTCCACGAGGGCGGCGCGCGCGAGCAGGTAGACGTAGGGGTAGAGGGTCAGCGACATGACGATGATCGCGCCGGGCAGCGAGCGGACGTCGGGGGTCCACACGTCGGGGCCGAACACCGAGCGCAGCCCGGTCTGCACCGGGCCGGAGATGTCGAAGGTGGAGAGGAAGACGAAGCCGAGGATGTACGCCGGCATCGCCAGCGGCAGCACGAGCAGCCAGACCAGCATGTCGCGCAGCGGGAACCGGTAGGCCGTGACCAGCCAGGCGAGACCACCGCCCACGACGAGGGTCCCGAGCCCGACCCCGACCATCAGCGCGACCGTGGTGACCACCATCGAGCCGAGGCCCCGCGGCAGCGCGAGCGAGGTCGAGGTGACCGCCTCCACCACCACCGCCACCACCGGGGTGGCGACGAGGGCGGCGATGAGCAGGACGAGCAGCGACCACGCCGGGCGGCCCGTGCCGCTGGTCCGACGTGGTCGTGCCGGGTGGCGCGTGCCGGGTGTCTCGGGGGTGCCGTCCGCCCGGACGACGGTCTCGGTCACTGGTAGCCGGCCTCCGCGAGCAGGTCGGTGGCCTCGGCGTTGAGGTCGCCGTACGCCTCGGCGTCGATCGGCATCCGCTTGAACTCCCCGAACCCCTTGATCAGCTGCTCGGGCTCGACGTCGGGGTTGACCGGGTACTCGTGGTTCCCGTCGACGAAGGCGCTCTGGCCGTCGGTGGCGAGCCACTCGAGCAGCTGCTGGGCCTGCTTCGGGTTGTCGGAGGACTCGACCACGCCGGCCCCGGAGATGTTCGCGTGGGTGCCCGCGCCGTCCTGGCTGGCCCAGAACAGCTTGACGTTCAGGTCCGGGTTCTCGGTGAGTTCACGCGCGTAGTAGTAGTGGTTGACGAGCGCGACGTCGCAGGCGCCGGAGTCGAGCGCCTCGAGCAGCAGGATGTCGTTGCTCATGATCTCGACGTCGTTGGCGACCCAGCCCTCGACGATCCCGAGCGTCTTCTCCCGCCCGTAGAGGTCGATCAGGCTGGCGACCAGGGACTGGGTGTAGGCCTCGGTCTCGTCGCGCATGCAGAGCCGGCCCTTCCACTTCGGGTCGGCGAGGTCGGCGTAGGTGTCCTTGGTGTCGAACTCCGAAGGGTCCACCGCGTCCGGGTTGTAGGCCACGGTGCGGGCGCGCAGCGCGAGGCCGTACCAGCGGCCCTGCGGGTCCCGGAGGTCCGCGGGCACCGCGCCGTCGAGCTCGGCGGACTTCAGGGGGGCGAGCTCGTCGTCCTGCGCGGCCTTCCACAGGTTGCCGGCGTCCACGGTCATGTAGACGTCCGCGGGGGTCTCGGCGCCCTCGGCCTTCAGCCGCTGGAGCAGCTCGGCGTCGTCGCCGTACAGGAAGTCCACGGTGATGCCGGTCTCGTCGGTGAAGTCGGCGAACGCCTCCTCGAGGTCGTAGTGCCGTGCGGAGTACACCTGGAGGTCGGCGGGCTCCTCGCCGATCCCGAGCACGCCGCAGCCGGAGACGGCGGCGGACAGCGCGAGCGCGGCGGCGACCAGGGACGTACGGCGCATTCGGACTCCTCACGAACGCGCGAGACGTTCGATCGACGAACTGGAACTAAGGCAAGGCTAACCTGTACCGCCGCAGGCGGCCGCATGGTGTCCGTCACTCCGCTCCGGGCCGGGTCCCAGGCGCCTCCCCGGGCGGGCCGGAGGTGCCGCGGATTCGGGCCGTTCGCCCCTAGGACGTGCCCCCCGCCGGGCGCACGGTGAAGGTGAGTGCGGGGACAGCACGAGGAGCCAGCCATGAACGAGCGAGAGCGGTTCGACGCCCAGCGCGAGGCCAAGAACGAGGCAGCGGGCCCGACCAGCAGGTCCACCCGGGAGCGGATCGCGGCCGGCCTCAACCAGTACCTGTCGGCGGAGGCCCGGCACGCACGGAAGGCCGCCAAGGAGGAGCAGGAACGCGAACGGCGGGACCGCGGATGAGCGGCCCCACGGTCGGGGTGGACGCCCGGACCGGTGCGCCGGCGGAGTCGGGGGACGACGCCGCGCGGGCGAGCGCCGAGGTCTGGCGGGCGGCACGCCGCCTGCTCGACGGCCTGCCCGGGGACCGCGGGCTCAACATCGCGCACGAGGCCGTCGACCGGCACGTGCTGCACGGGGACGGCGGCGTGGTCGCGCTGCGTTGCGTGGCCCCCGACGAGAGCGTCTCCGAGGTGACCTACGCCGACCTGGCCTCGCTGACCAACCGGTTCGCCCGGGTCCTCGACCGGCTCGGGGTCGCGCCGGGCGAGGCGGTCTTCTCGCTGCTCGGCCGCGGCCTGGAGACCTACGTGACGGCGCTGGGCACCCTCAAGCACACCAGCCTGTACTGCCCGCTGTTCGCGGCGTTCGGCCCGGAGCCGGTCCGCGAACGCCTGCGCCTCGGCCACGGGCGCGTGCTGGTCACCACCTACGACCTGTATCGCCGCCGGGTCGCCCCGGTCCGCGACGGGCTGCCCGACCTCCGGCACGTCCTGCTCGTGGACGCCGTACCGCCGGCCGGGCCGGACGGCGCCGCGGCGGGGACCGCCGTCCCGGGCACGCTGTCCTGGGCCGCGCTGCTCGACGACGCCGACGACAGCTACGAGATCCCCGCCACCGACCCCGAGACGCCGGCGCTGCTGCACTTCACCAGCGGTACCACCGGCAAGCCCAAGGGCGCGGTGCACGTGCACGAGGCCGTCGTCGCCCACCACGCCACCGGCGCGCACGCGCTCGGGCTGCGTGGCGGCGACGTGTTCTGGTGCACCGCGGACCCGGGCTGGGTCACCGGGACGTCGTACGGCATCGTCGCCCCGCTCACCCACGGGGTGACCGTGGTCTGCGACGCCGGCGAGTTCAACGCCCGCCGCTGGTACCGGATCCTCCAGGGGCACCGGGTCACCGTCTGGTACACCGCGCCCACCGCGCTGCGGATGCTGATGCGCACCGGCGGTGAGCTCGCGCGGGAGTACGACCTGTCCGCGCTGCGGCACGTCGCCAGCGTCGGCGAGCCGCTGAACCCCGAGGCCGTGGTCTGGGGCCAGGAGACCTTCGACCGGCCGGTGCTCGACAACTGGTGGCAGACCGAGACCGGCGCGATCATGATCAGCAACGAGCCCGGTTCCCCGGTCCGCCCCGGGTCGATGGGGGTGCCCGTGCCCGGGGTCGTGGCCACGGTGCTCGAGCGCGGGGACGACGGGCGCGCGCTCGTGGTGGACGGCGCGGTGCGCGAGGTGACCGACCCCGGCGGCACCGGCGAGCTCGCGCTGCGCCCCGGCTGGCCGTCGATGTTCCGCGGCTACCTCGACGACGAGGCGCGCTACCGGCGGTGCTTCGCCGGCGGCTGGTACCTCACGGGCGACCTCGCCCGGCGCGACGAGGACGGCTACTACTGGTTCGTGGGCCGCGCCGACGACGTGATCAAGTCCGCCGGCCACCTGATCGGCCCGTTCGAGGTCGAGAGCGCGCTGATGGAGCACCCCGCGGTCGCCGAGGCCGGCGTGATCGGCAAGCCCGACCCGGTCGCCGGCGAGGTGGTCAAGGCGTTCGTCACCCTGCGCCGCGGCTTCGAGCCGACCGAGGACCTGCGGCTCGAGCTCGTCGCGTTCGGCCGGCGCCGGCTCGGCTCGGTCGCCCCACGCGAGATCGCCTTCGACCAGAACCTCCCCCACACCCGCAGCGGCAAGGTGATGCGCCGGCTGCTCAAGGCCCGCGAGCTCGGGCTTCCCGAGGGGGACCTCTCCACCCTGGAGCGTGTGTGATGACCCAGACCCTGGACCGCGAGCCGGCCGCCGACGTCCGGCACCGGCTCGACCTGCTGCGCGAGATGGTGCGGATCCGGCTCTTCGAGGAGCGCTGCGTGGAGCTCTACAGCGCCGCGAAGATCCGGGGCTTCCTGCACGTCGCGATCGGCGAGGAGGCGGTCGCGGTCGGCGTGAACGCCGTGCTCGACGAGGGCGACGCCGTCGTGTCGACGTACCGCGAGCACGGGCACGCGATCGCCCGCGGGATGTCCATGGACTCGGTGATGGCCGAGATGTACGGCAAGGCCACCGGCTGCAGCCGCGGCCGGGGCGGGTCGATGCACCTGTTCGACGTGGGCCGCCGGTTCTACGGCGGCAACGCGATCGTGGCCGGCGGGCTGCCGTTGGCGATCGGGCTCGCGCTCGCCGACAAGATGCGCATGCGGCCCACCGTGACGGTCTGCTTCTTCGGCGACGGCGCGTTCGCCGAGGGCGAGTTCCACGAGTGTGTGAACCTGGCCGCGCTGTGGCGGCTGCCGGTGCTGTTCGCGTGCGAGAACAACCTGTACGCGATGGGCACCGCGATCGCCCGGGCGCAGGCCGAGACCGACCTGGCACTGCGTGCGGCGTCGTACGGCATCGCCGCCTGGCCGGTCGACGGGATGGACGTGGTCGCGGTCGAGGAGGCCGCGGACCGCGCCGTGGACCGGATCCGCGCCGGCGGCGGCCCGTGCTTCCTCGAGCTTCGTACCTACCGGTTCCGGGCGCACTCGATGTACGACCCGGAGCGCTACCGGGACAAGGCCGAGGTGGCCCGCTGGCGCGAGCGCGACCCGATCGACCTGCTGACCCACCAACTGACCGCCGAGGGCGGGCTCAGCGCCGAGGCCCGCGACGCGATGGCCGCGGAGGTCACCGCCGAGGTGGACCGGGCGGTGGCGGCGGCCGAGGCGGCGCCGCTGGAGCCGGCCGAGGACCTCGAGCGGTTCGTGTACACGGAGACGGAGGCGTGAGATGACCACGCTCAGCACGGGGGCCACCCCGGTGCCGGCTGCCACCGGGACCGTCGAGACGACGTACCGGGAGGCGCTGCGCGAGGCGCTCCGGGAGGCGCTGCGCGAGGACGACCGGGTCTTCCTGATGGGCGAGGACGTCGGGATGTACGGCGGCTGCTTCGCCGTCAGCCTCGGGCTGCTCGAGGAGTTCGGTCCCGAGCGGGTGCGAGACACCCCGCTCTCGGAGTCCGGCTTCGTCGGCGCGGGCATCGGCGCCGCGCTCGCCGGGCTGCGGCCGGTCGTCGAGATCATGACCGTGAACTTCAGCCTGCTCGCGCTCGACCAGATCCTCAACAACGCCGCGACCCTCTCGCACATGTCCGGCGGCCAGCTGCACGTGCCGCTGGTGATCCGGATGACCACTGGCGCCGGCCGGCAGCTCGCGGCGCAGCACTCGCACAGCCTGGAGGGCTGGTACGCGCACATCCCCGGGATCAAGGTGATCGCGCCGGCGACCGTCGAGGACGCGCGCGGCATGCTGTGGACCGCGCTCGAGGACCCCGACCCGGTGCTGCTGTTCGAGCACGGCACCCTCTACACGATGACCGGGACGCTCCCCCGGGACGCCGGGCACGTGGACATCACCCGGGCCGCCGTACGGCGGGAGGGCCGGGACGTGACCCTGGTCAGCTACGGCGGGACGCTGCACAAGGCGCTCGCCGCGGCCGACGTGCTCGCCGGGTCCGGGGTGGCGGCCGAGGTGCTCGACCTGCGCAGCCTGCGCCCGCTCGACGACGCGACGATCGCCGCCTCGGTCCGCAAGACGCACCGCGCGGTGGTCGTCGACGAGGGCTGGCGCAGCGGTGGCCTCTCCGCGGAGGTCAGCGCGCGGATCACCGAGCAGTGCTTCTACGACCTCGACGGCCCGGTGGAGCGGGTGTGCTCGGCGGAGGTGCCGATCCCCTACGCCCAGCACCTCGAGCAGGCCGCGCTGCCGCAGGTCGACCAGGTCGTCGCCGCCGCCCGGAGGGTGGTGGGGTGAGTGGCCGCCGACTTCACGATGCCGTCGCTCGGCGCCGACATGGACGCCGGGACGCTGGTGGAGTGGCTCGTCCACGAGGGTGACGTCGTGCACCGCGGGGACCCGATGGCGGTGGTGGACACCGACAAGTCCGCGATCGAGGTGGAGTCCTTCGACGACGGCGTCGTGCAGACGCTGCTGGTCGAGCCCGGGGCCCGGGTCGCGGTGGGCACGCCGATGGCCCGGCTCGGTCCCGCGGAGGCTCCCGCGCCGGTGGCTCCCGCGCCGGTGGCTCCCGCGGAGGTACCCGCGGCTCCCGCAGCCGAGGCAGAGGCTCCGGCCCCGGTCGCCGCGGCAGCCGGTCCCGCGCCGGCGGTCCAGCCCGCGACCGAGCCCGTGACCACCCCGCGGCGGCGCGCCGCACGACCTCCGGCCCGTCCCCGGGCCCATCCCGCCTCCCCTCCGGTGCGGCACCACGCGGCCGAGCTCGGCGTGGACCTGACGTCGGTGGACGGCACCGGCGCGGGTGGCCGGGTCACCCGCGCCGACGTGGACCGCGCCGCCGCCGCGCGACACCGGCCGCCGGCGGCCGCCCGACGGGTCTCGCCCTACGCCCGCCGCCTGGCCGAGGAGCTCGGCGTGGACGTGGACCAGGTGGTCGGCACCGGACCCGGGGGCGCGGTCCGCGCCGACGACGTGCAGGCGGCCGCCGTACCGGCAGCGCGGCGCGAAGCGCCGGAGGTAGCGCCGGCCGAACCCGCGCCCGCCGCACCGACACCGCCGGCCCCGGCACGCGCGGCCGGGTCACGCGACGCGATCGCGGCGCTGATGGGCCGGGCGAAGCGCGAGATCCCGCACTACTACGTCGCGACCACGGTCGACCTGGGTCCGCTGACGGACTGGCTGCGCAGGACCAACCGGGAGCGCCCGGTCGCCGAGCGGCTCGTCCCGGCCGCTGCGCTCCTGCGGGCGACCGCGCTCGCCGCGCGCGCGGTGCCCGAGCTCAACGGCTTCTGGGTCGACGGCCGCTTCGTGCCCGGCGAGGACGTCCACCTCGGGGTCGCGGTGTCGGTCCGTGGCGGGCCGCTCGTCGCCCCGGCGATCCACGGCGCCGCCGACCTCGACCTGCCCACGACCATGCAGCGGCTGCGCGACCTCGTGGCCCGGGCCCGGGCGGGCCGGCTGCGCCGCGCCGAGATGGCCGAGCCGACGCTGACCGTGACCGACCTCGGCGACCAGGGGGTCGAGGAGGTGATCGGCGTGATCTACCCGCCGCAGGTGGCGCTGGTCGGGGTGGGCCGGGTCGTGGAGCGTCCCTGGGCCGTCGACGGGATGCTCGGGGTGCGCCCCGTCGTACGCCTCACCCTCTCCGGGGACCACCGCGCCACCGACGGGTCCACCGGCGCGCGCTTCCTGGCCACGATCGACCGACTGCTGCAACACCCGGAGGAGCTATGACCACCACGCCGGCGCAGGCGCGCACGATGGTCGGCACCGCGATCCTGCGGATCGTGCCCGACGCGGACGTCGACGGGGTCTCCCCCGACGCCGACCTGCGGCAGACCTTCGACCTCGACTCGCTGGACTTCCTGAGCTTCGTCGAGCTGCTCACCCAGCAGAGCGGGGTGCGGATCGAGGAGGACGACTACCCCGAGCTGGCCACGATGGCCAGCACCCAGGCGTTCCTCGCCCGCCGCAGCGGCTGACCACCACCCCCGTACGGCGGCGCCAGGACGCGGCGTTCACATGCCAGCGCGCTCGCCCCGGACGGCGGCGCTCTCCGCCGAGTCGTCGGCACAACCGCAGGAGCCGGCGTTCGGTGCGTAGTCGGCCAGTGCGCCGCTCGAGTCGGTCTGGATCTGGCAACAGGCCGTCAACTGTTCCTTGAGCTCACGTCGAGCGCGCTGCACACGTGACTTCATCCCGGACACGGAGATGCCGAGCTGCTCCGCTGCCTCCCGGTGCGTCTGCCCGTCCAGGTCCACGCGGGTCAGGGCATCGCGAGCGGTCGGGTGAAGCCGACCCAGCATCGGCTGTAGACACCGAGCGAGCTCACGGGTGGCATCGTTGGGCAGGTTCCCGGAGGTGTCCGGTGCGGGCCAGCGGTCCAGGTCGATGTCGCCGTCGTGGCGGCGTCGGGTCCGGTAGTGGTCGATGACCGCGTTGCGGGCCGCTCGGTAGAGCCAGGCCATGACGTTGTCCACCCGGTCCAGCGCCCCCGAGGAGATGCCGCGCACCACGATGTCCTGGGTGATGTCAGCGGCGAGCTCCGGGTCCCCGACCCGTGCGGCGATGAAGCCCCGCAACCGGTCCAGGGTCTCGCCCCACTCCTGGTTGCGGCGCTCGGTGGTGCTCTCGCCCGATGCGTTCGTCATCGCCATCCTCCGCGCCTGTCCATCGTAGAAGACGAAGCAGCCGGGAGATGGACGCATCGCGGGCCAGACACGGGGGCGTGCGTCCCTCGTCGGGTGGCTTCGTCTACAGGGGTGGCCTCCGCAACCGGCGGAAGCAGGACCGTGAGGAGTTCCCGATGACCACCAGCCGCATCCAGCTCGCGCTCAACGTCGCCGACATCGAGGCGGCCACCAAGTTCTACGCCGACATGTTCGGGGTTCAGCCCGCCAAGCAGCGACCGGGCTACGCGAACTTCGTCGTGGCCGACCCTCCGCTGAAGCTGGTGCTCTTCGAGAACGCCGGCGCAGTGTCCCCGCTCAACCACCTCGGCGTGGAGGTCGCCTCGACCGCCGACGTACTCGCCGCCACCCGCCGGTTCACCGACGCCGGCCTCGCGCACACCACCGCCGAGGTGGACGCCTGTTGCCACGCCGTCCAGGACAAGGCGTGGGTCGAGGCCCCCGACGTCCCGCTCGGCGCCTGGGAGTTCTACACCGTGCTCGACGACGACCCGACGACCGAGCAGGCATCGACCGGGACGTGCTGCGCCACAGGCCCGGCTGACGCCATCCCCTGCTGTGCCGGCAGCGCCCAGGAGGTGTGAGATGGCCGCCTACGGATCCGTCGTCGAGGGGGTCCGCCACGCTGCCGGCTCCGCCTCGAGCCCGGGGCCCAGGGTCGCCGCTTCCGCGCGGGTCGAGGTGCGGCTGCTCGGCGGCTTCCAGGTCCGGGTCGACGGCCGCACCCTCCCCCCGCGCCACTGGTCGCGGAGGCACAGTGCGGCCCTGGTCAAGCTGCTCGCCCTCGCGCCCGGCCGGAGCCTGCACCGTGAGCAGGTCATCGACGCGCTGTGGCCAGAGCTCGGCATCGACCACGCGGCCCCCCGCCTCCACAAGGCAGCGCACTACGCCCGCAAGGCCCTGGGTCACCGGGACGCCGTCGTCCTCAACGCCGAAACCGTGCGGTTGTACCCCGATGACGACGTGGACATCGACGGAGCGCGGTTCCAGCAGTCCGCCGTGTCCGCGATCGCCGACGGGGGCGTTGCGGCGGCCAAGGCGGCGCTCGCGTTGTACGAAGGCGAGCTGCTGCCCGAGGACCTCTACGAACCGTGGGCCGAACAGCCCCGGCTGCACCTGAGTCGCCTGCACACCGAGCTGCTGCACCAGGCCCAGGACTGGCACCAGGTCCTCGCCGCCGACTCGACCAACGAGCCCGCACACCTCGCGCTGGCCCAGCGGTACCTCGAGCGTGGAGACCGGCCAGCAGCGTTGCGGCAGCTCGACTGGCTCGACCGCGTCATGCACCACGAGCTCGGACTGGGGCCGAGTCAGCGAGCGCTGGAGCTGCGACAGCGCATCGAGACTGTGGCCCCAGACCGACCGTGCTGCCGGGACACAGCGCCAGAGCCGTTGTCGGCGCGGCTGACCGTTGGAGCCGGGTGAACATGCGGCCATGTCAGGCGTGCGCGACGGGTTCGACTGCGGCGGCGGTGCGCTGACGGACCGCGATCGCGGCGGTTGCGGCCACGATGACGACCGCGCCGGCCCACTGTCGCGGCTCGAGCCGCTCCCCGGCCACATAGCCGGCCGCGAGGCCGAACACCGGGATCAGCGGCAGGAACGACCCGGCCACCGAGGCAGGCACCCGGCGCAGGCCGGTGACGAAGAACCAGAACCCGGCGCCGTAGTACAAGATTCCGGACGCTGCCGCGCTCAGCCAGTCCCCGGCACCGTGGCCGCCGAGGTCCCAGCCGGGGCCGCCAGCCACCTCGACGGCTGTGGCCAGCGCGACCGCGAACACCAGCGCGGCCGCCTGCTGGGCGAGCACCACGTTCAACGAGGAGTCGTCGAGCAGCAGGCGTCGCGTCAGGACCGAGTACAGGGCACAGAACCCGATGGAGACCAGGGTGAGCGTGATGCCGACCGAGTCGCCGGTGGCGCCGGGCTGGTACACGACCAGCAGCACCCCGGCGATGGCCACGGCGACCGCCGCCGCGAGCGCAGGTGGGATGTGTTCGCGGAGCATGAGCGCGGCGAGCAGCATGATGACGACCGGTTCGAGGGCCCACATCAGGACCGACATGCTGGCGGTGATCGTCGTCAGCCCGATCAGGCCCAGCGCGTAGGCGATGCCCGGGTTGAGGACGCCGAGGGCGGCGAGCCGGCGCACGGGCGGCGTCCAGGCGAACGGCTCACGGCGGGCAAGGGCGATGACGAGCAGGAAGGCGCAGCTGGCGACCAGCTGCACGGGGAGAAGGGTGAGGGGCGCGAGGTCGCCGACGACCTGCTTGGAGACGACGGTGCCGGTACCCCAGCATGCGGCGGCGGCGACCAGGGCCGCGACCGCGCTCCGCGCCATGGGCGCGCGACCAGGTGAGGTGTGGTGGTGCATGGTGATGCTCCGATGGAAGACGAGGTGGGCAGGACTCAGCGTCGGCGCCGCAGGGCGGCGCCGGTGGCGCTAGTTCGCCGCGTCTTCCTCGCAGCAGTCGTAGGCGGGCACCCGGCACGGCTTCGCCGGCCGACGCGTGCACACCTGTCCTCCCATGGCCGTCACGGTCCTCCCGTCCAGGAGAGGTAGTAGCCGGTCGTCAGCCCCGCTTGCCCGCCGCCGATGACGGCCGGCCCGGGCTCGCAGGCCGAAGTAGTGGTCGGCGCCTGGATGCTCATGTGATCTCGCTACGGCGCTCGAGCAGGACGGTGTCGCGCCAGACGCCGTCGAGCTGGGCAATGCGGGTCCGCACCGCCAGGATGCGGTAGCCGGCGGAGCGGTGCAGGGCCAGGCTGGCGCGGTTCTCCGGGAAGATCGATGTCTGCAGGGTCCACATGCCGGCCCGATCGACCTCGGTGACCTGGGTGAACAGCAGCGCCTTGCCGACCCCGCGTCCGCGCGCGGACTCGGTGACGTAGATCGAGGTCTCCCCCACGCCGGCGTAGCACTCACGGTCCGAGACCGGCACCACGGCGGTCCAGCCGACCACCTGGCCGTGAAGCTCGGCGACCCACGCCATCCCCGGCACCCATTTGGTCTGCAGCTGCTTGGCGGTGGGCAGCTTGGTCTCGAAGGTGGCGTTGCGGGTGGCCAGGCCCTCCTCGTAGATGGCCAGCACCGTGGGCATGTCCTCCTCGGTCACCGGACGCGTGGTGACGTCGGCGGGGAGGTCCTCGGGGCAGCACGGCGGCGAGGACAGGGTGCCCATGACGACGTCGGCGGCGTGTGGGAGGCCGGTGCAGCAGGCCGGGTTGACCGAGACCATGCTCGAGGTGCCGACCTTGTCGACCACCACGAACCCGACCTTCTTCAGCATCTCCACGTGGTGAGAGCAGGTGGACTGGCTGATCGCCAGGGACTCGGCGAGGTCGCCGATCCGCATGGCGCCCGCCGGTGAGGTCGAGAGAGTGTGCAGCAACCGCACCCGGGTGGGGTCCGCGAGCAGCGAGAACCACTCCGCGTAAGTCTCGGCGTCACCCTTGTTCAGGCTCGGTGCGGATCGCTGCGAGTCGGCTTCGAGCAGCGGCACCTCGCGACGGCCCCGCGGCGAGACGTCGGTGACTGGTGAAGACGTCATGACGAAAGGATACCGCGCTTTCATCGATCGCGATCGATACAGTCTTGGATCAATCGACGCCCGTCGATGAACTTGGCGTCCTCGAAGCCGGACCGGACGCAGACGCCGCCCTCCACGTGTCGGCGCGAGGAGCCCACCAGGGCGCGACGGGTCAGCGAGGGGCAGGGGGCCGTGCGGCGGGCACGACGAGCGCCGAGGGCACGAGCAGCAGCGCGACGAGCAGCAGCGCCCTGAGCACACCCACCTGGTCGCCGAGGAAGCCGAGCACCGGCGGGCCGGCGAGGAAGGCGGTGTACCCGATCGTGGAGACCACGCTGACCCGCGCGGCGGCGTGCGTCTCCTCGTCGGCGGCCGCGCTCATCCCGACCGGGAAGCCGAGCGAGGCGCCGAGCCCCCAGAGCACGATCCCGGCGGCGACCACGACGAGCACCTGGCCGAACACCACGAGCAGCACGCCGACACCGGCCACCGCCATGCACCCCCACAGCACCGGGAGCCGGCCGAACCGGTCCAACAGCAGCGTGCCCACCATCCGCCCCGACGTCATCGCGGCGACGAACAGCGCGAACCCGCTCGCGCCGAGCCACGCGGGGACGGCGTACCCGTCGACCAGCGCCACAGCGAGCCAGTCGTTGGCGACGCCCTCGGTGAGCGCCATCGACAGCACCATGAGCCCGATCGCCAGGGTCCGCGGCTCGGTCCACGCCCGCCACGGGCTGCGCCGTTCCTCGGTCGCATCCTCCTCCGCCCCGGCGGGCAGGAACCCGCGGACGACGGCGAGCGGCACGCCCACCACCAGCACGGAGGCGAACGCCAGGTGCGCGGAGACCGCGACACCCAGGCCCGCGGCGGCCGCCCCCACCGCCGCGCCGGCGACCGTGCCGAGGCTGAACGCCGCGTGGAACCGGGGCATGATCGTGCGCCCGATCTCCCGCTCCACCGCCGCGCCCTCCACGTTCATCGCGACGTCCCAGGTGCCGGACCCGAAACCGAGCAGGAACAGGCCGAGCGCGGTGACCCAGAGCTGCTCGAGCGGGCCCGCCCCGACCCCCGTCAGGGCCAGCCCCACGGCGTCGAGCGCGGCCGCCGCGGCGACCACCCGGGTGGCGCCGAACCGGTGCACCCAGGTCCCGGCCGAGGGCAGCGCGATCACCGACCCGACCGACAGCGCGAGGAGCAGGGTGCCGAGCTGCCCCGGGGTCAGCCCGAGGGCGGTGCGTGCCTCGGGGATCCGGGACACCCAGCTCGCGAACGCGAACCCGTTGAGGCCGAACACGATCGCGACCGCGTTGCGGGCCCGGACGGCACGGGCGGCGGAGGCGGCGGTCGAGGCAGGGCGCATGGCCACGATTGTCCCGCAGGCCCGCGGTGCGCTATGACAACAGGGTGGACGCCTCGACGCCGGCCGGCGCGCCCGCCGCGCAGGTGGTGGGCGGCTACCTGCGCGAGCAGGCCGCCGAGCTCGCCGCGCGCGCCCCGCAGGTCTGCCGCGACGAGCCGGACGCGGTGCACAAGATGCGGGTCGCCACCCGCAGGCTGCGGTCCGCGCTGACGACGTACCGGCCCCTGCTCCGGAAGAAGCCGACCCGCACGCTGAAGCACGAGCTGACCTGGCTGGCCGGGGTGCTCGGCGCGGCCCGGGACTCCGAGGTGCTGCACGCGCGCGTGCTGGCGGTGCGGGCGGGGCTGCCGGCCCAGGCGTCGAGCCCCTCCACGGCCCCCGCCCCCGGCCCGGCCGCTGCTGGGCTCGCAGTACCGGCCGGTCACGTGCTCGACCGGGTGGCGGAGCACCTCGTCGGCGTGCACCGCGACGCGATGGCCGAGGTGACCCGGGCGCTCGGGTCGCAGCGGTACGCCGCGCTGCGGGAGCGTCTCGACGCCTACGTCACCCGTCCGCCCTGGAAGAAGGCGGCGGCCCGCCGTGCCGGGTCGGTGCTGCCGAGGTTCGTCCGCGGCGCCTGGAAGCGGGTACGCCGCCGGGCCGAGGCGGCGGAGGCTGCCCGGTCGCACGCCGAGCGTGTGGTGCACCTGCACGAGGTGCGCAAGGCGGCGAAGCGGGCACGCTACGCCGCGGAGAGCGTCGAGGGGGTGTACGGCGACCCGGCGAGACGGTTCGCCGAGGCGATGCAGGAGCTGCAGGACGTGCTCGGCGAGCACCAGGACAGCGTCGTCGCGCAGCACCTCGTCGAGGACCTCGGCCACCCCGAGCTCGTGGAACGGGAGCTGGCGCTGCAGCGGGACCGCGAGCAGGAGTACCTCGCGCTGTGGGAACGGGTCTCCAGTCCGGAGCTCAGGGGGTGGCTCCGGACGTGAGACCCGGGTCTCAGGCCTGCGGTGACACCTCGGAGTCGCTGACCCGTGCGGCGGGAGGCGTCTCCTCGCGCACGTGCTGGGGCGCGATCTCCACGGGGCAGCGGGCCTCGCGGATCAGGGTCCGGGCGACCGAGCCCAGGTACAGGCCGAGCGGTGCGCCGTGTCCCCTGCGGCCGACCACGACCAGGTCGGCACCCTCGGTCGCGCCCACCAGGGCGGGGGCCGGGTACTGGTGCCGCAGGTCGATCTCCACGTCCACCTCGGGGTAGATCTCGCGCCAGGGAGCCACGGTCTGCTCCATCTCGGCCTGGCCGGTACGCCGCCACTCGTCGACCATCACGCGCGAGGCGATGATGTCGTCGTACGCCGAGGGCAGCTTCCAGGCGTGCAGCACGGTCAGCGACGCCCCACGCTCCGCGGCGGCCGAGAAGGCGAGCCCGAGCGCGTCCTTCGAGGCCGCCGACCCGTCCACCCCGACGACGACCCGGCCGTGCACCTGGCCGTCGACCCAGGTGGAGGGCACGCTCACCACGGGGCAGTGCGCGCGAGCGCCGACGCCGGTCGTGGTCGAGCTGGTGAGCACCCGTCCGAGCAGGGCCCGGTCGCGGTGGCCGAGCACGATCATGCGGGCGTTCTCGCCGACGTCGGCGACGACGCGGGTCCGGGTGCCGTGCAGGACCGAGGTCTCCACCGGCACGTTCGGGTCGATGCCGTGCACGTACCTCGCCGCGTCGGTGACGATGCGGCGGCCGACCTCGTCGAAGGTCTCCATGCTCACGAGCGGGAGCATCGGTGCCACGGGTGCCGTCTCGTGGACCGCGTGCACGATGTGGATACCGCAGTCGTGGCGCTGCGCCTCCCGCACGGCGTAGCGCAGCGCGCGCGTGCTCTGGTCCGTCCCGTCGACGCCGACGACGACCGGAAGCCTCAGGTCGGTGCCCATGGCTGTTCCTTCCTCTCGCTCCTACCCCCAGCGTCCCCCGGCCCGGCTCCGGGGGCGAGTGCCTGCGGTCACCCGGCCCCGGGGACTTTCGTCCCGAGTCCGGACACAGGGACCGAAAGCCGCCGTTGGTCTCGCCCCGGATGGGCCGTTGGACCCTGTCTCCGGCGCTCCGACCGAGACGACGATGAGGGCACGAAGAAGGAGGTGGCCAGGGATGCTCGTCAAGGACGTGATGACCTCACCGGCGATCACCGTCAGCGCGGAGGCCTGGGTGAAGGACGGCCTGAGGCTGCTCGACGAGCACCACGTGACCGCGCTGCCGGTCGTCGACGACCGGGGCCGGCTGGTGGGGATCGTCAGCGAGGCCGACCTGCTGCACGACGTCGTGCACCACGACCCGCGCACCCAGATCCTGCCGCGCGAGGACTCCGACGCCCCACCCCGCCGGATCGCCGACGTGATGTCGACGCTCTCGATGACCGTCGGGGTGGACAGCGACCTCAGTGACGCGGTGGAGCTGATGACCTCGACCGCGGTGAAGAGCCTGCCGGTGGTCGACCACGAGCACGTCGTCGGTGTGGTGAGCCGCAGCGACATCGTGCACCTGCTCGCGCGCAGCGACGACCTGATCCGGGCGGAGGTCGACGAGCTGCTGCGCAGCGCCGGGCTGAGCTGCCAGGTCGACGTCGACGGCGGCCGGGTGCTGATCGAGGGACCGGTCGACCCGCACCAGCGGCGGGTGGCCGAGGTGATCGCCGGCGCGGTGCGCGGCGTGGTCTCGGTGCGGGTCCGGGGCTGAGTCGCCCCGTGCTCCCCGACACCGAGTCCGGCCTCCTCGCGGCCTTCGCGGCCCTCCCGGGCACGCCCCGGGTGGTCGCCTCCGGCAACTTCGCGACGCCGTACGCCGTCCTCGGCCTGCTGGACAAGGCGTGCGCGAGCTACCGGCTGAACCTGCTCAACGCCCAGCCCGGGATCCCCGACCGGCCCGGGGTCGTCCACGAGACCTCGTTCGTGGGGCCCGGGATGCGCACCAGCCGCGACCTGTCCTACGTGCCGTCGCGGCTCTCGCTGCTCCCCCGGCTGTTCCGCACCGGGCTGCCGCCCGACGTGGTGCTGGTGCACACCTCCCTGCCGCACCAGGGGACGGTGTCGCTGGGCACCGAGGTCAACGTGCTCCCCGCGGCGGTGGAGGAGGTACGGCGCCGGGGCGGGCTGGTCGTGGCGCAGATGAACCCGCGGATGCCCTACACCTACGGCGACGCCGTCCTGCCACTGGACATGCTCGACCACGTGCTCGAGGTCGACGCGCCCCTGGCCTCGCCGGGGCACGTGGAGATCGACGACGCGGCGCGGGCGATCGGGACCCTGGTCGCCGACCGGGTGCTCGACGGCGCGGTGCTGCAGACCGGGATCGGCGCGGTGCCCGACGCCACCCTCCTCGGGCTCACCGGCCGCCGGGGCCTGTCGGTGTGGAGCGAGATGTTCAGCGACGGCGTGCTCGCCCTCGACCGCGCCGGCGCCCTCGACGAGGGGAAGCCGGTCACCGCGTCCTTCGTGTTCGGGTCGCCGGAGCTCTACGCGTGGGTGCACCGCAACGAGCGGGTGCGGCTGCTGCGCACGGAGAAGACCAACGACCCGGCGCTGATCAAGCTGCATCACCGGATGGTGAGCGTGAACACCGCGCTCCAGGTCGACCTGTTCGGGCAGGCCAACGCGTCCCGGATCGGGCGCCGGATCTACTCCGGGACCGGCGGGCAGACCGACTTCGTGGTCGGCGCGATGCACGCGCCGGAGGGGCAGGCGATCGTGGCGCTGCGGTCGTGGCACCCGCGGGCGGACTGCTCGACGATCGTGCCGCTCGTCGACGAGCCCGTGACGTCGTTCCAGATGTCCGCGGTGGTCACGGAGCAGGGGGTGGCCGAGGTGTTCGGGCACGACCAGCGGAGCCAGGCGCGCAACCTGATCACCCGGGCGGCGCACCCCCGGGTGCGCGAGGAGCTGTGGGAGGAGGCGGAGGCGCTCCACCTCACCTGAGCGCGGCCCCGCGAGGTCACCCCGGCCCCGGATGCAACCTTTCCGCGGCGGGGGCGTCTATACCGGTGAGAGCGGACGCTCCGCTCCGCACCAGCAAGGGGGATCCCACTCATGTCCAAGCTCACCGCCCGCCGCTCCGGCGCCCTCGTCGCGGCCGTCGCGGCCGCCTCCACCGTCATCGTCGGCGCCCCCGCCGAGGCCGCGGACATGGCGTCGAGCCGGGTCACCCTCCGCGCCTCCGACCACGAGGTCGACCCGGGCGAGCAGTTCGTGCTGCGCGGGCGGATGACGTCCGAGGGCGACGCCGTCGCCGGCTCGCCGGTCCGCGTGCAGGCCTACCGCGACGGCGGCTGGGTCAACCTGCGCGGCGCCGTGGTCTCGACCAACGACGACGGCTACTACCGGGTCCGTGTCGTCCTCTCCTCCGGCGGCGACCGCGACCTGCGCGTGGTGGCCAACCCGGCGGGCGACACGATCCGCACCGCCCGCGCCTACACCGTGGTCCGCGTCCTGGCCTGAGGCAGGGGATCCCGCGAGCCCGCAGGGGCCCGGAGAGCGTGAGCTCCGGGCCCCTGCGTCGCGTCCACGAGCGGTCGAGGGGGCGGAACCCGCCGGCCGGTGGGGAATCACGGGGGCGCGGGCCGTGTTCGGGTGGGTGACATGGACAGCCACCCCGACGCCGTACGACGCCTGGCCGCGGAACGCCGTGAGACCGAGCAGCGGCTCGCCGCGCTCACCGGCGACTTCACCGCGATCGTCGACGCCTCCGCGGACTCCAACGCCGACGACGAGCACGACCCGGAGGGTTCGACGATCGCCTTCGAGCGCTCCCAGGTGGGCGCCCTGATCGTGCAGGCGCGGGAGCACCTCGCCGAGATCGAGACCGCCGAGCGACGCGTCTCGGACGGGACCTACGGCACCTGCGAGCGCTGCGGGAAGGCCATCGCCCCGGGACGGCTCGAGGCGCGTCCGGTGGCGCGGACCTGCATCGACTGCGCCCGCCGGTAGCAGCCGGGGTCGCTCAGACGGCGCAGCCGTCGGGGCCGCAGGCGGTGTCGTCCGCGCCGCCCACCATCGTGAGCGGGTGGCTCTCCGCCCAGGCCCGTTCGAGGACCGACAGCAGCTGCTCGGCCGGCTGGGCGCCGGAGACGCCGTAGGTGCGGTCGACGACGAAGAACGGAACGCCGCTGATCCCAAGGCTGCCGGCCTCCTCCTCGTCGGCCCGGACCGCGGCGGCGTGTGCCTGGCTCTCGAGCGCCCGGGTGGTCTCGTCCGCGTCGAGGCCGACCTCGGCGGCGAGGCGCACCAGCGTGTCCCGGTCGCCGACCGAGAGACCCTCGGTGAAGTGGGCGCGCAGCAGCCGCTCCTTCATCGCGTCCTGGAGCCCGTGCTCCGCGGCGAGGTGGATCACCTGGTGCGCGTCGAAGGTGTTGGCCGCGACCGCCCGCTCGAAGTGGAAGTCGAGGCCGGCGACGGACGCGGTGGCCGTCATCGAGTCCAGCATCTGCTGGGACTGCGGGAGGCTCATCCCGTACTTGCGGGCCAGCCGGTCGACGTACGCCGACTCCTCGGCGGTCGCCGCGGAGACGGCGCCGGGGTCGAGCTCGAAGCTGCGCCACCGCACCTCGACCTGGTCACGGTGCGCGAACTGCGCGAGCGCCGCCTCGAACCGGCGCTTGCCGACGTAGCACCAGGGGCAGGCGATGTCGGACCAGATCTCGACCTTCACGAGGACGCTCCTTCGGCGAGGGGGACACGGGACGTCACCTGTTGAACCGACAACGAGTCCGTTTTATTCCGATCCACCAGGGAGACGGGGCCCGGCGGATCGGCGCCGCCCGGCCCGCGGAGGCACGGGCAGCGGAGGCACGGGCAGCGGTTGCCCGGCCGGGTAGACAGGAGGGTGTCCGCCGTACGCCACCGAAGGGATCCCGATGACCGACCGGCCCACCGTCGCCCTGCTCGGCACCGGAACCATGGGCGCGCCGATGGCGCGCAACATCGCCGCGGCCGGTCTCCCGCTCCGGGTGTGGAACCGCAGCCGTGACAAGGCCGAACCCCTCGCCGAGGCCGGCGCGGTGGTCGCCGCGACCCCGGCCGAGGCGGTCGACGGTGCCGACGTCGTGCTGACCATGCTCTTCGACGCCGACAGCGTCACGGCGACGATGGAGCAGGCCCGGCCGGGCCTGGCGCCGGGAACCGTGTGGCTGCAGCAGACCACGGTCGGCGTCGCGGGGTCCGACGCCCTGGGCGTCCTGGCCGACGAGCTCGGCCTGGTCCTGGTCGACGCGCCCGTGCTGGGCACGCGCAAGCCGGCCGAGGATGGTGCGCTCGTGGTCCTCGCCTCCGGCCCCGAGGGCGCCCGGGACCGCGTCTCCCCCGTGCTCGACGCGATCTCCTCCCGGGTCACCTGGGTGGGCGACGCGGGCGCGGGGTCGCGCCTCAAGCTCGCCGCGAACGCCTGGGTCCTGACCGTGGTGGAGGGGATCGCCGAGTCGCTGGCGCTGACCCGCGCGCTCGGGCTCGACCCGCAGCTCTTCCTCGACGCGGTGGCCGGCGGCGCGATGGACGCGCCGTACGTCCAGCTCAAGGGCGGCGCTATGCTGGCCGGCGAGTTCACCGCGTCGTTCGGGCTCGACGGCGCCGCCAAGGACGGGGACCTGATCGTGGCCGCCGCCCGGGCCGCCGGGCTCGAGCTGAGCGTGGTCGAGGCGGCACGGGACCACGTGGTGCGGGCGCGCGAGGCAGGTCACGGCGACCAGGACGTCGCCGCGACCTACCTCGAGCACTGACCCGGACGGCCGGACCGGCCGCCCCGCCGGCGGTCAGACCATCTCGGGCACGTGCAGGTGCGCGAGGGCCAGCTCGAACTCCGCGACGTCGGTGATCTCGATGCCGGCCTCCTGCGTGGCGGCGGCCCGGACCCCGGCGGCGGTCTCACGTGAGCGCTCCACGCCCTGCAGGCTCTCGAAGGTCACCGAGGAGACGGCGTCACCGGTCGTGCGGTCGACGAGCAGGCTGGCGCTGCAGAAGCCCTCGAACTGCTCCAGCCTCGGCAGCACGGACAGCTTGTAGTAGTCGAGCGCCGGGTCGAAGTTCGCGGGGTCGCTCCGGAACCAGGTGACGCGTACGCAGGAGTGGTCCGTCGACGGGTGCGTGCGGTGCATGACCGCGACCTCCCACTCGCGGACGGAGGCGGTCCCGCCCAACAGCTCCACCGCCCTGTCGCGCAGCGGCATCACGGTCTGGGCGGACACGCGCATCGCGTCCTCGGACTCCCAGGCGGCGGTCACGATGCACCGCCCCGACTCTCGGTCGACGAGCATGGAGAGCCCCACGCAACCCGGGATCTGCATCAGCTGCGGGAGGACTTCCTCGCGGACGTGGGTGATACCGGCGTCGATCGCCGCCGGTGCGGCACTGACAGTCGTGGTCCGTGCGTGCACGGCGTTCACCTCCTCGGGGCGGCACCCCCGTGGCGCCGCGCTGACACCCACGCTTCTCCCGCCCCGCCCGACTGGCAAGGCGCTCTGGACCAGCCCGCTCAGCGCCCGGCTCGCCGCTCGACCAGCCCGCGGACGAACGCGGCCTGGCCGGCGTGCTGGGTGGTGTCGTTCACGACGCTGACCAGGCGCGTGCCCCGGGTGACCGGCGGGTCCCACCGGGTGTCCACCACCTCCGCGAGGTCGCCGTCCGCCAGCGTGCGCAGGTAGGCGACGGTGCGCGCGTGCACGGCGTCGTGGTAGCCGGCCAGCAGGTCGGCGCCCACCCGCACCCCGGCCACCTCCTCCGCGGAGTGCCCGAAACCGGTGTCGTCGCGGTCGAACGGCAGCGCGAACCGCTCCACCCAGCCGTCGGTGTGCCAGACCTGCGCGGAGCCCGCCACCTCGGCCACATGGTCGTCCTCGATGCGGGTCAGGTGCCAGACCAGCCAGGCGATCGAGTTCGCCCGGGGGTCCACCCGGTGCGCGAGCTGCTCCTCGTCGAGACCGTCGACCGCCGTTTGCACCGTCTCCCGGACCCGACCGAACGCGTCCACGAGCAGGCCGGCGCTCGCCGGCAGCTCCTCCTGGTCACCCATGCCGCTCCCCTCTCGTGCGTCGCTGCCCTCCACTGTGCACCCGCCGCCGCCGTCGGCGTACCCGGTGGGCCCCTCGCCACCGGCCGATGAGTTTCGGCCGGCTCGGCGGTCTGCCCCTGTGAACCGCCGTGGACCGGTACAGCACCAGCACCAGCACCCCAGGAGGACCCGATGGGCCGCATGATGTTCGTGAGCCTCCCCGTGGAGGACCTGACGAAGTCGGTCGACTTCTTCACCGCGCTCGGCTTCGGCTTCGACCCGAGGTTCACCGACGAGAACGCCACCTGCATGGTCGTCGGCGAGGACAGCTTCGTGATGCTGCTCGTGAAGCCGTTCTTCAAGACCTTCACCGGCGGCAAGGAGCTCGCCGACTCCCACACGCACAGCGAGGCGATCATGGCGCTCTCCGCGGAGAGCCGCGGGGAGGTCGACCGGCTCTGCGACCGGGCGCTCGAGATGGGCGGCCGGCCCTCGCAGGAGCCGATGGCCGAGGGCTTCATGTACTCCCGCAGCTTCGCCGACCTCGACGGCCACCAGTGGGAGTTCCTCTACATGGACCCGGCCGCCCTCGAACAGTCGTAAGGTCGTGGCCATGACGGACCGAGAGGCCACGGAGGAGCCGCCGGTCCTCGACGACCGGTACCGCCCCGAGCTGCTCGCGCACTGCTACCGCATGCTCGGCTCGGTGCACGACGCCGAGGACCTGGTGCAGGAGACCTACCTGCGGGCGTGGAAGGCGTACGACCGGTTCGAGGGCCGGTCCTCGATGCGGACCTGGCTCTACCGCATCGCGACCAACGCCTGCCTGACCGCCCTCGAGGGTCGCAGCCGGCGTCCGCTGCCGACCGGGCTCGGCGCCGAGGCCTCCGACCCGCTCGCCACCCTCGTCCAGCAGCCCGAGGTGCCCTGGCTGCAGCCGGTGCCGGACGCGCTCGTCGCCGCCGAGGCCGCCGACCCCGCCACCGTGGTGACCTCGAAGGAGAGCATCCGGCTCGCGTTCGTGGCCGCGCTCCAGCACCTGCCGCCCAAGCAGCGGGCGGTGCTGATCCTGCGCGACGTCCTGAAGTGGCGCGCCGCGGAGGTCGCCGAGCTGCTCGGCACCACCACCACCGCGGTCAACAGCAGCCTCCAGCGCGCCCACGCCCAGCTCGACCGGGCCACCCTGGTCCAGGACGAGATGGTCGAGCCGGCCACCCCCGACCAACGCGAGCTCCTCGACCGGTACGTCGCCGCCTTCGAGAGCTACGACGTGCAGGCCATCGTCGACCTGTTCACCGAGGACGCCGTGTGGGAGATGCCGCCGTTCACCGGTTGGTACCTCGGCGCCGAGACGATCGGCCGGCTCATCGGCAGCCAGTGCCCCGCGAGCAGGCCCGGGGACATGCGGATGGTCCGCGCCGACGCCAACGGGCAGCCGGCCTTCGCGCTGTACATGCGCGACCTCGACGGCGTGCACCGCGCGTTCCAGCTCCAGGTGCTGACCCTGACCTCCTCGGGCGTGGCCCACGTCGGGTGCTTCTTCGACACGGGTCTGTTCGCGTCGTTCGGCCTGCCGGAGACCCTTCCCGCGGAGGGCGGCGAGCCCGGCGCCGGGGCCCCGCGGCGGGGCGGCGGTCACGGCCTCCACGCGCACGGCTGAGCCAGGTGACGCACGTGACCGGGCCGGCGCCGGCGGCGGCCGTGTGGGGCGGGGTCGAGCTGCTCGAGCGCGCGATCGGCTACATGCTGGGCAGCCTGCGGCTGGCCACCGAGGCCGACTACACCGCGCCCACCCCGTGCACGGAGTGGGACCTGCGCGCGCTGCTGGACCACATGAACGACTCGCTGGAGGCGCTGCAGGAGGCGGTCGACGTACGCCGGGTGGACCGCCGCTCGGGCCCGGCCGGGACCGGCGACCCCGTCGCGGCGCTGAGGGACCGGGCCTGCCGCCTCCTCGGCGGGTGGGCGAACGACCCGTCGGGCGGCGACGTCTCGGTCGACGGCAGGCCGCTGACCGCCCGGGTGCTGACCAGCGCGGGGGCGCTCGAGGTGGCGACGCACGGCTGGGACGTCGCCGAGGCATGCGGCGCCCGACTGGCGGTCCCGGAGGCGCTGGCCGAGGACCTGCTGCGGCTCGTCCCGCTGCTCGTCACCGCCCACGACAGGCCGGGCCGGTTCGGCCCGGTGGTCGAAGTGCCGGCGACCGCCGCGGCGGGCGACCGCCTGCTCGCACTCCTGGGCCGGGACCCCTACCGGCGGCCGCGGCGCGCGCGCAGGTAGTCCGCGACGACGTACTCGCCCAGCCGGGACAGGTCCGGGGTGAACACCCGCCCGCCCGCGCGGCGGGCCACCGCGTCGACGAAGCGCGCCAGCCCGGGGTCCTCGCCGAGCATGAAGAAGTTGAGCGCGGCGCCGTACCGGGTCAGCTCGTCGACCTGGCCGATCGTGGCGCGCAGCGTGGCGTGCGTCGTCGGCCAGCTGAACCACGGGGTGCCGTCCTCGAGCAGGTGCGCGGTCGGCTCGCCGTCGGTCACCACCAGCACCACCGGCTCGGCGTCGGGATGGCGGCGCAGGTGCCGCGCGGCGATCATCAGCGCGTGCTGGAGGTTGGTCCCCTGGACCCACTCCGGCTCGACCCCGGCGAGCTGCACCGGTGACAGGCGGCGCGCGGAGAGGTCGAAGCCGATGACCTGGAGCGCGTCCTGCCGGAACCGGGTCTCGACGAGGTGGGACAGCGCGAGGGCGGTCTGCTTCATCGGCCCCCAGCGGCCCTCGTGCACCATCGAGTAGGACAGGTCGACGCACAGCGCCACCGCAGCCGTCGTACGGCGCTCGGTCTCGACCACCTCGAAGTCCTCGACCAGCAGCCGGCCCGAGCCCACTCCCCCGCCCCGGCGCAGCGCGTTGGACACGGTGCGGACCGCGTCGATCGGCAGGTCGTCGCCGAAGACCCAGGGCCGGGTCAGCCCCGTCGGCTCGTCGGCCGCCCCGGTGCGCCGGTCGTCGTGGTCTCCGGTGCCGGACGCCTCGAGCTGGCTGAACACCCGGCGCAGCGCGGTCTCCCCCAGCCGTCGCACCGCCCGCGGGGTCAGCCGCAGCCCGTCGTCGTCCCGGGTGACGAAGCCCTGCCGCTCGAGCTCGTGCTCCAGCTCGCGCAGTGCCCGCAGGTCCGCGGCGGCGTCCCCGCCGAGGTGCCGCTCGAGTGCCTCCACGTCCACGTCGTCCAGCGTCGACCCGGGCAGGCCCTGGCCCAGCTGCTGCTCCAGCGCCTCGAGGTCGGCGAGCTCGGCCACCGCCTCCACGGCGGCGCTGTACCCCAGCGCCTCCCCGCCGGGCCGCATCGAGACCGGGTCACGGCCCAGCCCGGGGCGCAGCGCGCGCAGGTTGTCGGACAGCTGCGTCATCTCCGAGGCGAGATCGGGGTCGGCGAGCGCGTCGCTCATCAGCTGGGCGAGCTGTTCCCGCTGGTCGGGCGAGAGCGAGGCCATCATCCGGTCCGCCGCGGCCTGGCGTCGGGCGAGCGCGTCGATCAGCTCGTCGACGTTCTCGGGATGCTCGGGGAACAGGTCGCCGTGCCGATCCATGAACTCCGCGAACCGGTCCGTGGTGTCCTCGCCGCGGGCGTGGGCGGCGAGCAGCGCGTTCAGGTCGGCGAGCATGTCCTTGACCCGCTCCATCGCGGCCGGGTCGTCGGAGGACAGCGCCTGCTTGAGCCCCGCGAACTGCGCGTCGAGGACCTCCCGGCGCAGCATCTGCTGGATCGACTCGTAGGCCGCCCGCGCCTCCGGCGAGTGCCAGGCGTAGTCGTCGAGGGCACGGACGGCGCCGGCCACGTCGTCGGGGATGGTGGCGAGCTCCATCTCCGCCATGCGGGCGTCGTCACCCTCCTCCCCCGCCAGGGTGTCCCGCTCCGCGGCGAGCGCCTGGTCGAGCACCGCCCGGACCTGGTCCAGGGTGCCGCCGAGGTCGCCCTGGCGGCGGGCCCGCTCGCGCATCCGGCGTACCCGCTCGGACAGGTCGTCGAGCCCGCGCCGGCCGTCGAGACCACGACGCATCAGCTCCCGCAGCGCCTCACGGAGCGACCCTCCGGCCAGCACCTCGCGGCCGACCTCGTCGAGCGCCTCGCGGACGTCGTACGGCGGCGCGAGCGGGTCGCGCCCCCCGTGCCAGGGGCCGTACCTGAACCGGTGCCGGGACACGGTCAGGCTCCGTAGACCGAGCGGCCGTCGAGCGTCTCCTTGTCGATGCGCCGGGTCAGGTGCAGCCCCTCCAGCACCAGCTCGACGGCAGCCGCGACGTGTCCGGCCGACGCGTCGTCGCCGTCCCCGAGCCGGTCGAGCACCTTCGACAGGCCCGGGATGGTCCCGAACTGGCCGAGCAGCTCCTCGGCCGGGACCAGCTCGCCGGTCTCCACGGTCGACCCCTCGCTGAAGATCTCCGTGAACCCGGACAGGTCGAGGCCCGCGAGCCGCGCGCGGAACGTCTCCGCCGTCGCCAGTCGCAGCAGGTGGTGCACCACCTCGACCTCGCGGCCCTCCTCCCCCATCTCGAACTCCACCTTGCCCAGGAGGGTGGGGACCACGGTCGGCACGTCGCAGATCCGGGCCACCGCCGCGGGCTCCCCAGAACGGGCGCTGCGGCGCAGCGCGGAGGCGGCGACCGCCTCGGCCGCCGCGATCGCGAACCGGGCGCTGACCCCCGAGCGCTGGTCGATCGAGGAGGACTCGCGCAGGCCGCGGGTGAGCCGGGCGACCACCTCGAGCAGGTGCTCGGGTACGTCGGCCACCAGCGCCGACTCCTGGCCGATGAGCGCGACCTCCTCCGCGACCTCGTACGGGTAGTGGGTGCGGATCTCGGCGCCGAACCGGTCCTTGAGCGGGGTGATGATCCGGCCACGGTTGGTGTAGTCCTCGGGGTTGGCGGTGGCCACGAGCAGCAGGTCGAGCGGCAGTCGCAGCGAGTAGCCGCGGACCTGGATGTCGCGTTCCTCGAGGACGTTGAACATCGCGACCTGGATCCGCTCGGCGAGGTCGGGCAGCTCGTTGAGTCCGAAGATGCCGCGGTGGGTGCGCGGCACGAGCCCGTAGTGGACGGTCTCGGGGTCCCCGAGGGTGCGCCCCTCCGCGACCTTCACCGGGTCCACGTCGCCCACCAGGTCGCCGACGCTGGTGTCCGGCGTGGCCAGCTTCTCGACGTACCGCTGGTCGCGGTGCCGCCAGGCCACCGGCAGGTCGTCGCCGAGCTCCGCGGCCAGCCGCCGGCAGCGGGTGCACACCGGGGCGAGGGGGTCGTCGTTGATCTCGCACCCCGCGACCACCGGGCTCCACTCGTCGAGGAGCGCCACGAGGGTGCGCATGAGGCGGGACTTGCCCTGGCCGCGCTCGCCGAGGAGGACCAGGTCGTGTCCGGCGAGCAGGGCGCTCTCGAGCTGCGGCAGGACCGTGTCGTCGAAACCGACGATCCCCGGGAAGGCGGTGTCCCCGGAGCGCAGCCTCTCCAGCAGGTTCGAGCGGATCTCGGCCTTGACCGAGCGGGACCGGTAGCCGTGCTCGCGCAGGCCACCGAGCGACGTGGGCTGGCTCATGTTCTCCACAGTAGGACGCCGCTCCCAAGGGGCCATCGCGGTTCGGGGCGACCAGGACGATGGGAGCCATGCCGGGAGCGACTAGTCTTTTCTCCTCATACCGAACCACCCGGACGGGCCACTAACCGCGCCCGTGCCGAGTCGTTGTCAGGAGAGCAGGGGGACGAAAGGAGCCGATTGTGCACGACCTGATCGCCACCCATCTCCACGATGCCGAGCTGATGGACGAGATCGAGCTCGTCTCCGGCCTCATCGTGGCCGCGAGCGCCGCGCCCGCCCCGCTGGACCAGGCCACGGTGGACCGGCTGCTCGGCCTGGACGACACCACGGACCCGGACTTCCCGACACAGCGAACCGACTGACCCGGCCCACGGCGAGGGACCGGGAGCCGCGGCCCGACGCGGGTCGCGCGAGTCCCCTCCGCCCGGACCGCCTAGACATTCGGCCGCCTCGAAACGCCCATACCGCCACGGGATGTGCGAGACTCCCTCACGGCCGTCCACTCAAGCAGCGAGGTGAACCACGGCCTGCTGCACCAGGAGAGGACCACGTGCTACTCGAAGTCGACGTGCAGAACCACGGCGAGCACACCGTTGTCACGGCGCGCGGGGAGGTCGACTACGCGACCAGCCCGCTGCTCCGCGACACCATCAACGACCTCGTCGTCGACGGCAGGATCCATCTCGTGCTGGACTTCAGCGAGGTCAGCTTCCTCGACTCCACGGGCCTCGGCGCCCTGATCGGCGCCCGACGGCGGGTGCACACCTTCAAGGGTTCGCTCGCGCTGGTCTTCACCGGCGACCACCTGCGCAAGCTCTTCCGGATCACGAACCTGGAGAAGGTGTTCACCATCCACGCCTCGCTCGACGACGCGCTCCCCCAGGACGCCCGGGCCCACTGACCCGGACGCCCCGCGGGAGCGACCGGCGTCAGCGCCGCCGCGAGATCACCGGCACCCCGGCCCACAAGCCGGCGAAGAAGATCAGCGCCAGGCTGCCCGCCACGTTCGCCGCGGTCCGGTTGGTGACCAGGTCGAAGACCAGCCACACCACCCCGGAGGTGGTCAGCGCCAGCATCAGCAGGCCGGCCCGGGCCGCCTGGTTGGCGGCGTGCACCAGCCAGCGCCGCTCCCCCTGCCGGAACAGGATGCGGTGGAAGGCGACCGGGCCGATGATCAGGCCGGTGGCGATGACCGAGCCGCAGAGCACCGCGAGGTAGGCGAACTTCTGCACGTTGTCGAGGTCGGCGAACCGCTCGGTGAACGGCAGGGTCAGCAGGAAGCCGGTGAGGATCTGCACGCCGGTCTGGGTGACCCGCAGCTCCTGGAGGAGCTCGTTGAAGTTCCGCGTCAGCTGCTCGTGCTGGGTCTCGTCCTTCTTCTCGGCCTCGGACTTCTCGTCCTCCACGGTCGTGCTGTCCCTCTCCGAGGTGTCCTCCGGCTCGGACTCGGCGTGGTTGCGCTCGGGCGACATGCTGGTCACAGGTTCTTCTCTTTCTCGTGTGCCCGCGGACGCGGGGCGCCTGCCGGATACCCCGGCCGACGGTCCGGGAAACGCTCGACGCGTCGCCGCTGATCATGCTCCGTTTTGCCGGGGTACACCGGCAGTTCAGACAGTTCGCGCAGGCTCGGCCGGGTGAGGACGTCGCGCTCCAGGCAGGTGGTCGCCGGGCGCCGCGGTCTCGCTCGCCGGCGCGGGGGTCACCGCGGTGGCGCTCGGCGGCTTCCTGCGCAGCGGGTCGCCCCGACACGGTGTACTCACGATGTGCCGGGGCGACCCCGGCGTCCCTGCTCAGCCTGCTGCTAGACCGCGAGGAACACCTGACGACCCGTGCCCTTTGCGGTCCGGTACATGCAGCCCCCGTCCCCTCTCTTCGCCGCATACCGGACCTCGCCGGCGGCGTGTCGTCTGAGCCGGACCCGGCTGGGTAGAGACGGGTAGAGACTGCAGGTGTCGCACGTGAAGGGAGTCCCGCATGGGACACGAGGCATCCGCCGGCTCGGGCACCGTCTGGGGCACCGAGGACCGCGGCCAGCGGTTCCCGGCCCTGGCCCGGGACGAGCTCGCGGACGTCGTGGTCGTCGGCGCCGGCATCGCCGGGCTGAGCGTCGCGCGCGAGCTGGCCCGGGCCGGCCGGAGGGTCGCGGTGCTGGAGAGGCACGTCGTGGGCGCCGGGGTGACCGGTCACACCACGGCCAAGGTCTCGGTCCTCCAGGGCGCCCGGCTCGCCGCCCTCGGGCGTCGGCACGGCGAGCAGACCGCGGCGGCGTTCGTGGAGAGCCAGACGGCGGCGATGCTGCACGTGGCGGACGTCGTACGGCGGCTGGGGGTCGACTGCGACCTCGAGGAGCGGCCGGCGTACCTGTTCTCCGAGGACGTCGAGGACCTGACCACGCTGCACGACGAGGCGGCCGCCGCCCGCCGGCTCGGCCTTCCGGCCCGCTTCACGCACGACACCGGCCTGCCGTTCCCCACCGTGGGCGGCGTCCAGGTCGAGGACCAGCTGCAGTTCCACCCGCTGCGCTACCTCGACGCGCTCACCGACGACCTGCTCGCCCACGGCGGCCGGATCTGGGAGGGCACCACGGTGACCGGGCTCGAGGAGCGCGGCAGGCCCGCTGTGCGCACCGCCGACGGGCACCGGGTACGCGCCGAGCACACCGTGGTCGCGACCCACTTCCCGCTCTTCGACCGGTCCCTGCTCTTCGCGCGGATGCACACGAGCCGCGAGTTCGCCGTCGCCGGCCCGGTCGCCGAGCGCGACGCCCCGCACGGCATGTACATCAGCGCCGGCTCCGACACGCGGTCGCTGCGCACCGCCCCCCACGACGGGGGCGGACGGCTCCTGATCGCCACCGGCGCACCGTTCACGCCCGGCGCGGCCGACGCCCGCGCCCGGCTCGACGACCTCGTGGACTGGTTCACCAGCCACACCGCAGTGGAGCGCGTCGAGCACGTGTGGGCCGCGCAGGACAACTTCACCCCCGACGGGCTGCCGTTCATCGGCCCGCTGCACCCGCGGACCAGCCGGGTCTGGGTGGCCACCGGCTTCGGCGGCTGGGGGATGACCAACGGCGCCCTGGCCGGGACCCTGCTGCGCGACCACATCGAGGGGCACCCGCCGCCGTGGGCGGACGTCTACCACCCGCGACGGCTCAAGCTGGCTCCCGAGGCGCAGTCGGCGACCAGGGCCGCGCTGCGGACCGTCCGCGGCTGGGCCGGCGCCCGGATCGCGGCCCGCGTCCGCGACGTCGACGACGTCACCGCGGTACGCCCCGGTGAGGCCGCCGTGGTCAGCGACAAGGGCGGCACCTGGGCCACCCATCGCGACGAGGACGGGACGCTGCACTGCGTGTCGGCGGTGTGCACCCACATGGGCTGCCTGGTCGCGTTCAACGACGTGGAGCGCACCTGGGAGTGCCCCTGCCACGGATCCCGCTTCGGGGTCGACGGGCAGGTCCTCCAGGGCCCGGCCACGGCTCCGCTGCAGCCCCGACCCGGGGACTGACGACATCCGGACGTAGGCCGCATTTCACCTCCGCTTCCGGAGCCGGTTCCCCGCGCCTGACTGACTGACACCTCCCACCTACTCGGAGGTCTCAGTCCATGCACCCCACGTCCAGCAGCCGCCTGTCCCGACGCGGCTTCCTCGCCCTCACCGGCGGCGCGAGCGCGGCCGCCACCGCCGCCATGTACGGCTTCTCCTCCGCGCCCGCCTGGGCAGCGCCCCGCTTCCCCGACGACCCGTTCACGCTCGGCGTCGCCTCGGGTGACCCGACCCCGGACGGCGTGGTCCTGTGGACCCGGCTGGCCCCCCAGCCACTGGCTGCCGACGGGCTGGGCGGCATGCCGCCGTACCAGCTGGAGGTGAGCTGGCAGGTGGCCACCGACCCGGCGTTCGCCACCGTGGTGCGGGCCGGCACCGAGACCGCGGCCCCCGAGCTCGCGCACTCCGTGCACGCGGAGGTGACCGGCCTCGAGCCCGAGCGCGAGTACTACTACCGCTTCCGCGCCGGCAAGGAGACCAGCCGGGTCGGCCGCACCCGCACCGCGCCGGCCGCGGGGTCCACCCCCGCCCGGGTCTCCTTCGCGCTGGCCTCCTGCCAGGCCTGGGCAGGAGGCCGGTACGCCGCCTACCGGACGATGGCCGAGGAGGACCTCGACCTCGTCGTGCACGTGGGCGACTACACCTACGAGGGCCGCGACCACGAGTCCCTCGCCGACTTCCGGCTCAACCACGCGAAGTACAAGTCCTCCCCGGACCTGCAGGCCGCGCACGCCGCGTTCGCGTTCGTGCTGACCTTCGACGACCACGAGGTCGAGAACAACTGGGCCGGGGCGGTCTCCCAGCCGGATGGCGAGGCGTCCAACGACCCGCAGCGGTTCCTGCAGCTGCGCGCCAACGCCTTCCAGGCCTACTACGAGCACCTCCCCCTCCGCCGTCCGCAGCGGCCCAGCGGCCCCGACATCCGGCTGCACCGCCGTCTGGACTACGGCTCGCTGGCGACCTTCCACGTGCTCGACACCCGGCAGTACCGCTCCGACCAGCTCACCGAGGCGTTCCCGGGCGGTCCCCAGCACCCCGACGTCATGGACCCCTCGCGCACGCTGCTGGGCGACGCGCAGGAGCGCTGGCTCTTCGACAACCTGGCCGCGTCCCGGGCGACCTGGAACGTCGTCGCGCAGCAGACGATCATGGCGCAGTACGACTACGACACCGGTCCGGGGCTCTCGGTCAACCACGACCAGTGGGACGGGTACGCCGTCTCTCGCGACCGGTTCCTCACCTACCTGGACCGGAGCCGCCCGTCCAACCCCGTCGTCCTCACCGGCGACTGGCACTCGGCCTGGGTCAACGACCTGCTCGCCGACTTCTCCCGACCCGGGTCCGAGGTCCTCGCGACCGAGTTCGTGGGTACGTCGATCAGCTCCGACTGCGGCTGGGCCGGTGCGATCAAGGCGGCCACGTCCGCCAACCCGCACGTGAAGTACGTCAACCCGGACCGGCGCGGCTACTCCCGCTGCGTCGTCACGCCCGACACGTGGCGCACCGACTACCGGGTCGTCTCGTCGGCGACCGACCCGGTCGCGCCGGCCGTGACGGACGCGAGCTGGGTGGTCGAGAGCGGCCGCCCGGGAGCGGTGCCCGCCTGACCCGGAAACGCATCGAGGGCAGTCCCTGGGGATGGGGACTGCCCTCGCGATACGGAGATCGGCCGGGGGGATGGCCATGGGTCGAATGGTCGGGGGGGGTGACTCTCTTCGACCTGATCTCGTGACTCCAGAGTGACGGCTCGTCGGGCGGATCGTCTGCACATTGGCGGTGCACGCTTCTGCAATGCATCAAGATGCAGAATCGCGGGAGGTCACGCCCCGCGACGTGGTCCTCGCAGGACTCCCCCGGCCACCGCCGTACCCGAACGGCTGGACCGGCGGACGGGCCACCAGGTCGGCGATGAACATCCGCCGGGCGAGGAGCACCAGCAGCGCCGCGACCAGGAACAGCAGCGCGGCGGCCCGCCAGGCGGTCTCGTAGCCCGTCGCCCCGACCAGGGCGCCGAAGAGCGCCGGCCCCGCCGCCCCGCCGACGAAGGCACCGGCCTGGACCATCCCCGTGGCGACCCCCGGCGCGTCCCGGCCGACCCGGACCACCGCGTACAGCAGCAGTCCCGGCCACGACCAGCCCACCGCGAACGCGACCAGCCCGGCCGGGACCACGGCGTACGGCGACGGGACCGAGAGCACCGCGACCGCGACCGCGCCGACGAGCATCTGGACGGCGACCACCGGGAGGTTCCGGCCGTGCCGGCGGTCGGCCAGGTGGCCGGCGACGACCCGGACCACGATGTTCAGCGCGCTGCCGGTCGCCATCAGCACCCCGGCCTGGCTCGGGGAGAGCCCGACCCGGAAGCCCCACGACGCCAGGAAGGCTCCCAGCGAGTTGGCGGCGGCGCTGGCCACCGTGATCGCCACCGCCGCGGTGACCAGGGCGGCCATCGACGGGGCGTCCCGCTCGGCGGCGGCCGGGGCACGGTCCGGCCCGCCGCGCGGCAGGCGCAGACCCGACAGCGCCGCGAGCAGCCCGGCGACGCCGGTGAACACGAACGTGCCGCGCCAGCCGACCAGCACACCGACCGTCGGCACCGCCAGCCCGGCGACCATGATCGACAGCGGGATCGCGGACTGCTTCACGCCGAAGCCCAGCCCCCGGCGGTGCGGCGGCACCGCCCGGGCCATGGTCAGGTTGGAGGTCACCTGGCAGGCCGCGTTGGCGACCCCGAGGACGACCATCAGCGCGACCAGGACCGGGAACGAGTGCGCGACCAGGGCGACCCCGAGACCACCCGCGGCGGCGACCAGCCCGGCGACGACCGTGCTGGTCCGCCGCCCCAGCCGGTCCGCGAGCCCGCCGCCGAGCAGCGCGGTGGTGGCGGCGGCCGCGAAGAAGGCACTGACCGCCACCCCGAACCGGGTCTCGTCGAAGCCGAGCTCGGAGCGGACGAACACCGACTGGGAGCTGAGCAGGAACACCGGCAGCGTCCCGAGCGTCGTCATCGCGCTGGCTCCCAGCAGCATCCGGGTGACCGGCGGGACGCGGCGCGACAGCATGCCCCCGACTCTAGAAGTCACTCGACCTCCCGGTCGCCCGGGGCGTCAGCAGACGCCGTCCTCGGCGCGCGGGCGCGAGAGGCCGAAGAACGGCCGGACCCGCAGGCCGATCCAGGTGCCCAGGAGCGCCATGACGCCCCACACCCAGCCGTGCAGGCTCAGCGAGGCGATGCCCCCGAGGTAGGCCCCGATGTTGCAGCCGTAGGCCAGTCGGGCGCCGTACCCCATCAGCAGTCCGCCGACGACCGCACCGGCCGCGAGCCGGCCGGGGACGCGGCGGTGGAGGGTGAACGCGCCGGCCAGCGCGGAGGCGATCAGCGCGCCGGTCATGATCCCGAAGTTGGTCAGGCTGGTGCTCTCGGCGAGCACCGACCCCTGGAGGACCGCGGCCTTGTCGCCGGACCAGAAGCCCCACGTCGACGGGTCGGCGATGCCGAGTGCGCCGGCCGCCTTGGAGCCCCAGAGGGCGAACGCGGTGGTGACGCCCCAGGGGGCACCCGACACCAGCAGCACGCCGAGGTTGAGCACGGCCAGCGCCAGCGCGCCGAACCACAGCGGCCAGGAGCCGCGCAGGGCGCGGGCGACGCCCGTGGCGGTCGCGACCGGGGCGACCGGCGGCGGGTTCCGGCGCCGGCCGACGAGCACCGTCGCGCCGGCGATCAGGGCCAGGACGGCCAGGGTGACCGCGAGGCCGCCCCACGGCCCGCCGAAGACGTCGGCCAGGCTGACCGGTTCCAGCGCCGGCCGCTCCTCCCACCAGCCGATGTGCGCCGCACCGACGGTCGCGCCGGCCACGAAGCCGCCCAGCGTCAGCAGGATCGCGGTGTGCCCGCTGCCCACCGCGTACAGCGTGCCGGAGGCGCACGCGCCGCCGATCTGCATGCCGAACCCGAAGAGGGTGGCGCCGACGAGCAGGCCCACCCCGACGGGGGAGACGTAGCCGGCGACGTCGACGCCGGTCGGGCTGACGCCGGCGGACAGGAACGGCGCGAAGAGGATCGCGGTCGTGGCGATCAGGAGGGTGTGTGCGCGCAGCGCCCTGCCCTGGCCGACCGCGACGAGCTGCCGCCAGGCGGAGGTGAACCCGAACCGCGAGTGGAACAGGCCGAAGCCGAGGCCGACCCCGAGCAGCAGCAGTGCGGCCTGGGCCACGCCCTGGGTGACCAGGGTCACCGCAAGCAGTCCGGCCGCCAGGGCCACCCCGGCCAGCGCCACGCCGCGCTGGACGGGCGGCGCGGCGGGTGCAGGCGGCGGCGTACGGCGGCCGCGCTCCGCGACACGTTCGGGCTGGGTCAGCGTGGTCATCGGCATGCTCCAGTGCGTAGGGGACGTCGACCACCCAGAACACCCGAGCCGTTCCGCGTCATCCATCCCGGTCCGGGCATGTCAGATGGTGGACAAAACCGGCGCGTGTAGGCCCGGGTGCTCCGCCGCGCCGCCCGGGCCGTACGGGCGTCAGGCAGGAGCGGCCCGGCCCCGTCGCCAGTAGCCCATGAACGAGACCGAACGGCGGTCGACGCCGTGCTCGTGCACCAGCAGCCGGCGCAGCGCGCGCACCGTGCCGGCCTCGCCCGCGACCCACGCGTAGAGGCCCGTGCCGGCCTCCGCCGCGCTCTCCCAGAGCAGCTCGGCGTCGACGTCGACGTCCGCCCAGCCGACCGGCTCCGTGCGCGCCGCCGGCGGGCAGGCGGCCAGGAGCGCGCCGACGCTCGCCTCGAGCCGGGTGCCGTGCGGGTGGGCGCCGCGGGCCAGCCAGCGCACCTCCACCGCCGACGCGGTCGCGAGGTCCTGGAAGTCCGCCCGGTCGGGCACCTCCAGCAGCGCGTGGCCCGCGTAGCCCGGCGGCAGCGACTCCAGCACGGACGCGATCGCGGGCACCGCGGTCTCGTCCCCGGCCAGCAGCACCCGCACCGGGGCCGCCGGGTCCGGCGCCGGGGGCCGCCACTCGATACCGCCGTAGCGCTCGGAGTGCGCGTTCGGGCCGATCAGGGTCACCCGGTCCCCCGGACGGGCGGCGGCCGCCCACGCCGACGCCGGGCCGCCGCGGCCGTGCTCGTCGAGGTGCAGCACGAAGTCGACGTCGATGGTCGGCTCCGGGCCGGCGAGCCGCGCTGCGCGGACCGTGTACGTGCGCATGGCGCCGCGCACCGCGGCGTCGACCGCCAGCCACCGCCGGTACCAGCCCTCGGAGAGGTCGGAGAGGTCCGGGAGCGGATGGCCCGGGGAGGGCACCATCACCTTGACCCGCAGGTCCCGCGGGCCGCCCGGGCCGCACGGGTGGAAGCCGGCGAGGGCGGGTCCGCCGAACGTGAGCCGCACGAACGTCGGCGACAGGCGTACGGCGCGGACCACCTCGACGTCGAAGGCGAGGGCCGGGGTGGCCTCGGTCGCGGTGATCATGCGCGGGCCCCCGCGGCGACGGCTCGGGATGCGGCCGGCCCGGCCTGCTTCCGGCCGAGCGGGATCACCAGCGGGGTGCCCGCCACCGGGTCGTCGATCACCGTGCAGCGCATCCCGAACACGTCGCCGACCGTGGCCTCGGTGACCACGGCGCGCGGAGGGCCGGCGGCGACGACCCGGCCCGCCAAGAGGGCGACCATGTGGTCGGAGTAGCGCGCGGCCAGGTTCAGGTCGTGGAGCACGGCCACGACGGTCGTGCCACGGCGCTGGTTGAGGTCGGCGAGGAGATCGAGCACGTCGACCTGGTGCGCGACGTCGAGGAACGTGGTCGGCTCGTCGAGCAGCAGCACGTCGGTCTCCTGGGCGAGCGCCATCGCGATCCACACCCGCTGCCGCTGCCCGCCGGACAGCTCGTCCACCGTGCGGTGCGCGAGGTCGAGCGTGCCGGTCGCCTCCAGGGCCGTGGCGACGGCCGTCTCGTCGGCGGCGGACCACTGCCGGAACCAGCCCTGGTGCGGGGAGCGCCCGCGCCCGACGAGGTCCACGACGGTCAGCCCGTCCGGGGCCACCGGCGACTGCGGCAGCAGACCCATCACCCGCGCCACCTGCCTGGTGGGCAGGTCGTGGATCGACCGGCCGTCGAGGAGCACCTGCCCGGCGGCCGGTCGCAGGAGACGGGCCAGCCCGCGCAGCAGGGTGGACTTCCCGCATGCGTTCGCGCCGACGATCGTGGTCACCTTCCCCCGCGGGACGGTGAGCGACAGCTCCTCCACGATCGGCGCGGCGCCGTACCCCAGGGTGAGGTCGCGGGCCCCGAGCGTGTGATGTCCGGACATGGTTCAGCCTCCTCGGCCGACACGGCTGCCTGTCACCAGGAGCCAGAGCAGGAACGGCGCCCCCAGGGCACCGGTGACGACACCCACCGGGAGCACGGCCCCGGGGACCAGGTTCGCGGCGACGAGCTCCGCGGCCAGCACGACGAGCGCGCCGACGAGGCCCGCAGCCGGCAGCGACACCGCACCGCCGAGCAGCCGGCGCGCGATCGGACCGGACAGGAAGGCCACGAACGCGACCGGGCCCGTGGCCGCCGTCGCCACCGCGGCCAGGGCCACCGCGAGCAGGAGGAGGCCGAGCCGAACGCGCGCGACCGGGACACCGAGCCCCGCCGCGGCGTCGTCGCCGAGCTCGAGCCCGCGCAGCCCGTGCGCGAGATGCGCGGCGACCGGGAGCAGCAGCCCGGTCGCGAGCAGCAGGTGGGCCGCCCGCTCCCAGGTGCTGTCGTTGAGCGAGCCGTTCAGCCACACCATCACCTCCGAGGCGGTGCGGATGTCGGACCGGGTGAGCAGGTACGACGTCACCGCCTGGAGCAGCGCGGCGCAGCCGATCCCGACCAGCACGAGCCGGTGGCACGACGCGCCGCCGCCACGCGCCATCACGTGGAGGGTGAGCGCGACGAGCAGCCCGCCGGCCAGGGCGAGCCAGGAGACGCCCTGGCCGCGCACGCCGAGCACGACGATCCCGAGCACCGCCGCGGCACTCGCCCCGGAGGTGACACCGATGACGTCGGGGCTCGCCAGCGGGTTGCGCAGCAGGGTCTGGCAGACCGCCCCGGAGACACCGAAGGCGGCCCCGGCCAGCAGGCCGACCACGGCCCGGGGCAGCTTGTTCTCCATCACGATGAAGCTCGCGCCGGGGATCTCCGTGCCGCCGAGGATGCGCAGGAAGTCGGGCATGGTGACCGTGTACGTCCCGAGCAGCACGTCGACGAGGAACATCGCGAGCACCGCGACAGTCAGCGCGGCGACCGTCCGTCGTACCCGCCGGCGCCGGGCCCGGTGCACGGACCGGACCAGCGCCGCGGGCCGGTCGAGAAGGACGCTCACAGCGCCACTCCCCTGCTCCGGCGGACCAGCCAGAGGAAGACGGGCGCACCGAGGACGGCGGTCATCACGCCGGCCTGCACCTCGCTGGGCGGCAGCACGAGCCGTCCGGCGACGTCGGCGCCGACCAGCAGCGCGGCCCCGAGGAGGCCCGAGAGCGGCAGCACCCACCGGTAGTCGCCGCCGACCAGCGCCCGACCGACGTGCGGCACGACCAGCCCGACGAAGGCGATCGGGCCGGCGACGGCCGTGGCCGCGCCGCAGAGCAGCACGACACCCAGGGCCACCACTGCTCGGCTCAGCGCCACCTTCTGGCCCAGGCCGCGGGCGAGGTCGTCGCCGAGCGCCAGCCCGTTGAGGGCCCGGCCGGTGCCCAGGGTGACCACGGCGCCGACCGCGAGCAGCGGGACCACCGGCGCGACGTCACCCCAGCTGCGCCCGGCCACGGACCCGATCTGCCAGAACCGGAAGGCGTCGAGGGTCTCCTGACTGGTCACGAGCACCCCGTTCGTCAGCGACGCCAGCCCCGCGCTCAGCGCCGCCCCGGCCAGGGCCAGCTTGACCGGCGTCGCGCCCTCGCGGCCGAGGCTGGCCACCGCGTAGACGACGACCGCGGCGATGCCGGCGCCGAGGACGGCGAACCAGACCAGCGACGTGAGGCTGCTCTGTCCGAGGACGAACATCGCCGCCACGACCGCCAGGGCCGCCCCGGCGTTCACGCCGAGCAGCCCGGGGTCGGCCAGCGGGTTGCGGGCCACGCCCTGCATCGCGGCGCCGGCCAGGCCGAGGGCAGCTCCGACGAGCAGACCGATGACGGTCCTCGGCACCCGCGAGGCGATCACGGCATGGTCGCCGTCGGCCGGGTCGAAGTCCGTCCACGCCTCGACCAGCGTCGCCCACGAGAGGGGTCGGGCGCCGAACGCGAGGGACGCCACGCAGGCGAGCAGCACGAGCGCGGCGGCGAGCAGGACCCAGCCCGGCGCCGTACCCCGGCGAGCGGACCCGGTCTGCGCGACGCCGCCCCCGCGCGCCGCGACGGTCGTGGAGATCCCCATGCTCAGCCGGCGTTGTCCGCGGCCTCAGCGAGCTGAGGAAGGAACGCGTCGAGCGCCCAGGGCAGGCTGAGCGGGCTGGCCGCGGAGATGGCCAGGGTCAGCGTCTCGTCCGGGTCGGCGACCAGGGCGCCGTCGCGCACGGCCGGGATCTGGCCGAGCAGCGGGTCCTGCTCGATCTGCTGCTTGGTCGTCGCCTCGGGCACCCACGTCACGAAGACGTCGGACTCCAGCTCGTCGGCGCGCTCCGGGGACCACTCGAGGAAGAACTGGTCCCCCTCGAGGCTCTCCTCGACGATCGGCGCCTGCTCCATCCCGATCTGGGTCAGGAAGCGGGGCCGGTTGTCCTCGGTGGTGTAGATGTTGATGCCCGCGCCCTTGTCCGGCTCGAGGTTGCCGTAGATGAACGTCGTGTCCTCGAGCTGCGGGTACCTCGCGGACTTCTCCTCGATCGTCGCCTCGGTGTCCTCGACGAGCTGCTCGGCCTGCGCGGACCGGCCGAGCGCCTCACCGATCATCCGGGTCGACTCCTGCCACGGGGTCCCGTAGGCGGTGTCGGGGTAGGCGACGACCGGGGCGATCTTGGAGAGCTTGTCGTACTCCTCCTGCGTGAGGCCGGAGTAGGTCGCCAGGATCACGTCGGGGGTGAGCTCGGCGATCGCGTTGTAGTTCACGCCGTCGGCCTCGGAGTACTGCTGCGGGGCGTCCTCGGTGCCGAGCGCGGCGCCGGCCTCCTCGAGCGCGGCGTCCTTCCAGGGCGTGGACTCCTGCTCGTTGCCGCCCCACTCGTCGGCGGGCATGCCGACGGGCACGACGCCGAGCGCGATGGACACGTCGGCGTTGACCCACGACACCGTCGCGACCCGGGTCGGTTCGGACTCGATGGTGGTCTCCCCGAACGCATGCTCGATGGTCACCGGGAACGCGTCGCCCGCGGCACCGGTCGAGGAGCCCGCGCTCTCGGCCTCCTCGCCGCCGGCCGGGCCGGTGGCGCAGCCCGTGACGGTCAGCAGCAGGGCCGCGGTCACGGCGGCGATGGTGGGTGGTGGCGCGATGCGCATGTGTCTCCTCGACAGGCTGGGCCGACAGGCAGGTAAGGGTCCCCTTAGTCGGATCATGCCAGATGAGGTAAGGCTTACCTAACTTGGGTCACGGATCGCTGTAGCATCAGGCTTTGTGGACGTTTACAAAGCCGCAGAGCGGAAACGGTCCACCGGGTCGCCGCCTCATGGCGGCGACGCGCCCAACGTCGAGACACAAGGAGTCACCATGAAGAAGGACGATCTCGTCCAGGCAGTTGCCGAGGCCGCAGGGCTGAACAAGGCTGAGGCCGACCGCGCGCTCTCGGCACTCGTCGAGACCGTCGTCTCTTCGGTCGCGGCAGGCGAGCGTGTACAGATCCCCGGGCTCGGCACGTTCGAGTCCCGTGAGCGCAGCGCCCGCGAGGGGCGCAACCCGCAGACCGGCGAGACCATGCAGATCGCCGCGACCACGGTCCCCGGCTTCAAGGCCGCTGCCGCGTTCAAGCAGGCCACTGCCAAGTAGCCACTCCCCCGGCACGGCGCACCGCCGGCCGGGAGCACAGACTCGAGGCCAGGGGCCCTCTTCCGTCACGGAGGAGGGCCCCTGGTCTCTGTCGTCGGCGGGAACACCGGCGCGCCGTCGCGCCTGGGCTCAACCGATCTGCGCGGACTCCCCGCTCTGCCAGAGGTCGTGCGGGAGCAGTGGGATGAGCTCGTCTCGTGCGGGATACCGCGACACCGACTCACGCCCCACCACCGTCGAGGCGACGCGTACCCCCGTCGCCAGCGCGGTCGTCATGTCGGCGCCATCGACGAGCTCGGAGAGCATTCCCGCGGCCAGGCTGTCACCGGCCCCCGTGGTGTCGATCGCGGTGACGGGCGGCGCCGAGACCGCGACGAGCTCCCCCTCGGGGCTCCGCGCGACCACACCTCGCTCCCCGAGCTTCACGACCACCCATCCGGCACAGTGTTCCCCCAGCTGCTCCGCTGCCCTCCTGGGGTCCGTCTGCCCGGTCAGCGCGACAGCCTCGGACTCGTTGGGAAGGAAGACATCGACGTACGGGAGCATCCGCAGCACCTCCTGCACCGCGTCTCCCGTCCAGTCATCCGGGTCCCATCCCGTGTCGAAGATCGTGACCGCGCCTTGCTCTCGAGCCCTCCGGAGAAGGTCCCGTGTCGCATCACCGCGAAGGCCCGGCAGGGAGAAGTACCCGGTGACCAGGACCAGGCCTGCCTGTGACGCCTCACCCGGGAGGTCGGACTCGTCATAGTCCGCGAGAACACCGTGCGCCGTGAGGAAGGCGCGCTCCCGGCCCGGTGCCTCGAGGGCGATCGAGATACCGGTCTCCCGCCCCGCGTACACCTGAAGGTCCGCGGCCACGCCTGCGTTTCGCAGCTCATCTGCCACCCACCGTCCGGCCTGGTCGTCGCCGACGGCGCCGAAGAGGCGATGCTGGACCCCTAGGGCGGCGAGCGCGAGCGACACGTTGCCTGCAGCGCCCGCGGGCCGTACCGCGATGCGCTCGATCACGTCGTCCCCTCCTGGCTGGGGAAGGCGGGTGACCGAGCTCGCCAGCACGTCGAGCTGGACGTTCCCGATGACGTGCAGCGACCGGCTCATCGGCCGTCCAGCTTGATGTCGTCCTGCTCGTAACGGAAGCCGTCGGCTCGCAGGCCGCGTCGGGCGGCGAGGCTCCACCCGAGCAGCTGCAGCGGCAGGATCTCCAGCACCGTCCCGGCGAGTGCGGACGGGGGCTCCGGCAGCGTGAGGACGGTGAGTGCCTCGTCGGGCTCCACGTCCGACCGTCGCGTGACGAGCAGCGTCTGGCAGCCGAGGCCGCTCAGCTCGCGAGCCAGTCGTACCTCCCGGTCGTCACCTACGACGATGCAGGCGCAGCTGTCGTCGACCGGCTCCATCGGGCCGTGCAGGTAGTTGTACGTCTCGTGCGCCGCGGTGTGAGCCCTGGCCGCCTCCCGCAGGAGAAGTGCCCCTTCGCCGGCGGTGGCGTTGGACGCCCCCGAGCCGACTACGTCGATGATGCGCGCACGGTCGAACCGCTCGGCCACGGACTCGACGACCGGCTTGGCCTCCGCGATCACCCGTTCGGCCAACCCGGGCAAGGCGGACCAGTCACTGGTCGTGCCGCTCCAGTGCTCGCCGAGAAGCCCCATGGTCTGGAGCGTTGCCGAGTACCCCGTCGTGTAGACGGGACTGTCCGGCCCACTCTCCATGGGCAGCAGCTCGTCGACGACCTCCGCGAGCACGGAGTCGACGAAGTTCGTGACCCCGACGCGTCGCACGGTGACCTGCCGCAGAGCGGCCACGGTCTCGGCGCTCCGCCCGGACTCACTGATCCCCACGTACACGTCCGCCACCGGTCCGGCCTCCAGCAGTTCCGACGCCGGCACGGCGAACGCTCGTAGACCGAGGTCGCGCCAGACCGGCGCGACACTCCTGGCCACGTGCTCGCTCGCACCGATGCCGACCAGGGCAACCACCGACCCCGGGTCGGGCGGAGCCAACCGCGGCAGGGCGTCCTGCACTGCCTTGGCGCTGGCTGCCAGCACCGCCGGCTGGGCGTCGATGCCTTCTTGGAATCGCAACAGGGTCAGCCTTTCACTGCTCCGGAGGTCAGGCCTCCGACGATGTAGCGCTGGAACAGCAGCGCGAGGACGAGTGGCGGAACGGTGGCCAGGACGCCACCGGCGGCGATCAGGCCGAAGTCGGAGGAGTACTTCCCGGTGAACTCCGCGATGGCCACGGGGATCGTCTTGGACTGGGTGGTCGAGGTGAAGATCAGCGAGTAGAGGAACTCGTCCCAGGCAAGGAGAAACCCGAACATGCCGGTGGTGAGAAGTCCTGGCCGCGCGAGCGGCAGGATCACCCGGACCAGCGCGCCGAGTCGTGTGCACCCGTCGACCCGAGCCGCCTCCTCCAGGTCCGCCGGCAGGCTGAGGTAGTAGTTGCTCATCGTCCACAGGCAGAACGGCGTGACGATCGAGCAGTAGGTGATCACCAGGCCGGTCTTCGTGTCGAGCAGGTCGAGGTTGGCCAGGGCAAGGTAGAGCGGGATCACCAGGGCGATCGGCGGGAGCATGTAGATCGCGAGGAAGGTGAACAGCGAGGTACGCCGGAACCGGAACTTCAACCGCGCGAAGGCGTAGCCGCCGAGCGCGCCGACCACCAGCGACACCAGGGTCGTGAGCGTGGCGACGATGAAGCTGTTGACCATGGCCTGCCGGAAGTTGGCGGCCACGTCGGCCTCACCGGGCGCCGATCTGAAGATCGCCTTGTACCGCTCGAGCGTGGGGTTCTCGGGCCACCAGTGAGGATGCGGCGAGAGCAGTTCCGCGGAGGGCGAGACGCTGGAGATCAGCAACCACGCGAACGGCGCGAGGACCACCAGCGCCATCACCACCGCGGCGACGTGGATGCCGATCATGTAGCGCCTGCCGGGCCTCACTCGACACCTGCCATCTGCCCCTGCCGCAGGAGCCGGAGGTAGGCCATGGCGAGTGCGAAGACCGCCAGGACGATGAGGTACGCCAGCGCGGCCCCATAGCCGAAGAGCTGATTGGAGAAGGCCTGGAGATAGGTGTAGAAGGCGACCGTCTGCGTGCCGCTCGCCGGTCCACCGCCTGTCATCACGTAGATGATGTCGAAGACCTTGAACGCCTCGATCGTGCGCAGGATCAGGACCACGGCGATGGCCGGGGCGAGCAGGGGCATCGTGATACGCCAGAAGCCGCGCCACGCGCTGGCCCCGTCGATGCGCGCAGCCTCGTACAGGTCGTCTGGAATGGTCTGCAGTCCGGCGAGGATGAAGAAGACCACGATGGAGGTGTTCTTCCAGACGTCGGCGACGATGACCATGTTCAGCGCCAGGAACGGCGTCCCGAGCCACTGGACCGGGGTGTCGGAGATGCCCACGGTGTCGAGCAGTCCGTTCAGTGCGCCGTACTGGCCGTTGTAGATCCAGCGCCACAGCGCACCGTTGACGATGGTCGGCAGGGCCCACGGCAGGACGACGATGCTACGCCACAGCCACCGCGCTTTCAGCGGAGCGTTGAGCAGCAACGCGACGGCGATCCCCAGCGTCAGCTCCAGGAACGTCGACACCAGCGTGAAGTACATGGTGTGCCCGAGCACGGTGTAGAAGGCGCTGTCTTGGAAGACCTTCACATAGTTGTCCAACCCGACGAACGGGTAGGAGCCCGGCATCGGGCTGGTGATGTCGTAGAGCGAGACCACGAAGGTCCGCACGACCGGGTACAGCACCACACCGAAGACGACTACGGCGGCCGGCAGGAGCAGGAGCAGGGCGAAACGTCCCTCACCCTTGCCGCCACCCGAGCCAGCCACCCGACGCCGGAGACGGCGAGGGGTCGACGCGGCGCTCAAGACTCCAGCAGCGACGAAGCCTTGGAGGCTGCGTCGTCCAGGGCTTGCTGCGGCGTCTTGTCACCGAGCAGGGCCAGCTGGATCTCTGCCTGCAGGGCTTGCGACATGGCGTTGTAGCTCTCCACCTGGGGGCGGAGGATCAGGTCGCCCAGCTGCTTCTTCGCCTGCGGGACGACCGCGGGGTTGGTCTTCACGACGGCGGGGTCGTCGTAGGAGCTCTCCCACACCGGCAGGGAGCTGAGGGCGTACTTCTCCTGGACCTGCTGGCTGGTGACGTACTCGACGAACTTCCAGGCGGCGTCCTGGTTCTGGCTGCCCGCCGCGACCGCGAGCGCCATGCTGCCGTTCACACCCGGACGGCCGGACGGTCCGCTCGGGGTCTGGAGAACCTGCACGTCGCCCGGCACCTGGCTCTCGGCCGGGTCGTTGGCCAGGCCGTACATGTATGTCCAGTTCAGGGCGAGACTCGCCTGGCCCGACGAGAAGACCCTGCGGACGTCCTCCTCGAGCGACTGGGTCGAGGTGGGGTTGCTGAGCCCGTCGACGATCGTCTGCCGCATGAACTCGAGCGCCTGCACACCGCCCTCCTGCTGGAACGCGGGCTGGCCGCTGTCATCGAGGAAGCTGCCCCCGAACGCGCCGAGCAGCTGGGCGTAGTCGCAGATCAACGCCTCTGCCTGCTGCCAGGACCAGATCAGCGGGTACTCGACGACACCACCCGACTTCAGCGCACGCGCCGCGTCCAGCACCCCGTCCCACGTATCGAGCTGGGCCGCGTCCACGCCGGCCTTCTGCAGGTGCGCGGAGTTGTAGAAGAGGTACTTGGTGTCGAGGATCCACGGCACCCCGTAGAACTTCCCGTCGTACTGCGGGGTCGCCACCGCGCCGCCGAGCATCTGCTGCTCCCACGACGCCGGCCACCGGTTGGTCACGTCAGCGACGACGTTCTTGCTGCCGAACTCGGCCGGCCAGATGACGTCGATGAGCACGACGTCGTACGTGCCGGCCGGTGCCGCGGCGACGATCTTGTCGTGCAACGCCTCGTAGGAGACGAAGTCGGCACTCACCTTGATTTCAGGGGTCGCCTTCTGGAAGGCGGAGACCATCTCGTTGATGTTCTCCTCCGAGTAGCCGGCCTGCTTCATGAACAGGGCTCGGATGTCGCCCTTCCCGCTGCCGGCCGCGCCCTGCTCGCCCCCACCGCCGAGCCCGCACGCCGCGAGGAGACCCGCGAGCCCCACGGCACCGCCGCCGATGAGAAAACCTCGCCGGGATGGCCTGACCGCCAAGATCTCCGAGGCCGTCGAAGAGTTCCTCACCATGAGAGCTCCATTTATTAGGCAACTTGCTTATTGATTGGCAATATAGTCAGCAGCCGAGAAGGCCGTCAAGGGATTCAGGAGGGCACATGCAGGTGCAGGTCGCCGCTCAGCAGTCCGGCGTCCAACGTGTGCTGGCGTTCCTCCTCGAGGAGCAGGATCCGGTAACGCGGCCACTCGTCGCGTCGGCCTGCGCCCTCTCGCGCCCGACCGTCTTCGCGGCAGTGCAGCAGCTGGAGAGCCTGGGGCTCGTGGCGGTCACCGGCCAGCAGAGCGGGTCGCCCGGCCGATCCGCCACGCTCTACGAGGTGGCCCCCGGGGCCGGAATCCTGGCCGCTGTGGACATCGGCGGCAGCAACCTGCGAGTCGCGATCACCGACCTCCGCGGAAAGCTGCTCGCGGAGGGCAACGAGCCCACCGCGGAGGCCGGAGGCCCGGCCATCACCAAGCAGGCGATCGACCTCGTGCACTCCGTGCTCAAGTCGTCGGAGGCGGCTGGAGCCACGCCCACCCGGGTCGCGGTCTCCGTCCCCGGCGTCGTCGGAGCCGACGGCAGCACCGTGCACTACGCCTCCAACATCGACCAGTTCACGGCCTTCGACTTCCGGACTCCACTGAGCGACGCCCTGAGCGCCCCGGTGGTACTCGACAACAACGTCAACCTGGCGGCGTTGGGAGAGCGATGGCGCGGGGTCGCCCGAGGTCTGGAGACCTTCGCCGTGGTCGCGGTCGGAGCCGGGATCGGCGCCGGGATCGTCCACGAGGGAGTCCTGCTCCGGGGCGCGCACGGAGCTGCCGGGGAGGTCGCGTTCCTGCCGCCGTTCGGTAGCCGGCGCAAGGTCGACGCGGCCGCGCACGACGAGGCCGGAGGCCTGAGTCTCCTCGCGGCCGCACGAACGCGGTCCGGGTGGACCGCTCCTCCGCCCGTCACGGTGGAGGAGCTCTTCGTCCGGGCGGCCGAAGGCGAGGAGCCGGCGGCATCCCTGGTGGAGGAGGAGTGCACCCGGGTCGCCTCGGTCATCGCCTCCCTCTGCGCGGTCATCGACCCCGAGACGGTCATCCTCACCGGTGGTGTCGGGGCGAACGACCTGCTCATCGCGCGCGCCGGAGAGCTGGCGCAGACGATGACCCTCTTCCCCCCGTCAGTGGTCAGGTCCGGCCTGGGAGAGCGGGCCAGCCTGGTCGGCGCGATTCAGCTCGCCGCTCAGTCGGCGAAGCTCCACCTGATGGAGACCCTGAACGTCTGACGTGTGCCCGGCGCCCGGTGTCCGGCCGGCGCCGGGACTCTGCCGAAGTTGGACGTGCGGATCAGGCAGTGGATGCCCGTGGTCCGGTTCACCGCCCGGCGGGGAGCTCCCGGCGCACGTGGGAAGATCGGCGTTCGCCGCGCGCGAGCGGCAGGCGACGACCATGATGGAGGCGGCGGCGGTGTCGCCGCCCGACGTCGCGCCCGCGCGGGCGTGGCGACGTACCAGGACGGTCGACGAGGCGGGTGACACGTGGCCGGAGCGCTCACCTCGAGCGAGGACGACGCAGCCGCCGGACGGCGCGGGCGGTCGCCGCGGGTACCCCCCTGGTTCCGGCGGGGTGTCATCTTCATCCTGCTCGCCGTCGCAGCGCTGCAGGTCGCGGAGTGGCTGTTCTACAACCTGCGCAGCTTCCTCGGGCTGCTGTTCCTGGCCTGGCTGTTCAGCATCACCGTGGAGCCGCTCGTCGACGTCGGCGTCCGGCGGGGCATGCGTCGCGGCCTCGCGACCGCCATCGTCATGTTCGGCCTCGCCGCCGGCTCCGTGGCCTTCTTGGTCGTGTTCGGTGCGCTGCTCGTGGACCAGCTCTCCGAGCTCGTGACCGCCCTCCCCGGCGTGGTGGGCGACGTCGTGGACTGGATGAACCGCACCCTGGGCACGACCTTCCAGCCCCAGGACATCAACGACTCGCTCCAGCTGACCCCCGAGCGGATCCAGCAGCTCGCCCAGGAGCTGACGCCGGGCGTGGTCGGCATCCTGTCGTCGCTGGTCGGGCTGCTCTTCCAGGCGCTCACCCTGATCCTGTTCGCCTTCTACATGACCGCTCAGGGCCCCCAGCTGCGCGAGACCGTGTCGCGGTGGTTCCCGCCGCGACAGCAGCTGGTCATCTCGACCGTGTGGGAGATCGCCGTCGTGAAGACTGGCGGCTACGTGGTGTCACGGCTGCTGCTGGCGCTGCTGAGCAGCCTCCTGACCGGGGCCTTCCTCTGGTTCCTCGGTGTCCCCTACTGGCTGCCGCTGGCGATCTGGACCGGGCTCGTCTCGCAGTTCATCCCGACGGTGGGCACGTACCTGGCGATCGCGGTGCCGGCGCTCATCGCGTTGGCGCAGCAGCCCCTGGACGCGCTGTGGGTGGTCGCCTTCGGCGTCGTCTACCAGCAGGTGGAGAACTACTTCTTCGCACCGCGGATCACCTCGCGGACGGTGGAGATCCATCCCGCCGTCGCCTTCGGCGCCGTGGTCGCCGGCGCCGCGCTCTTCGGGCCGCTGGGCGCGCTGGTGTCGGTGCCGGTCGTCGCGGCGATCGAGGCCCTGGCCCAGACCTACGGCCACCGCTACGAGTTCGTCGCCCAGGACGACGACGCCCAGAACGACGCCGCCCAGAGCGACGCCGGCCGGGGCGACACCGCCCAGGCCAGTACGCCGGGCGCCCCGCCCGTCGAGAGCGCCGGTGACCCGGAGGGTCAGGCCGGCCCGACGGTGTAGACGACCGTCTGCACGCGGATCATGCCGTCCCGGAAGACGAACGTGTCGATGCCGTCCTCGACCTTCCGCCCGCCTCCGGTGGCCTTCCACTCCAGGTAGAGCACGTCGTCGACGAACACGGTCTCCAGCTCCCACTTCGCCTGCGGCAGGTCGGCGAGCAGCTGGGTGAACACCTCCCGCGCGCCGTCCCTGCCGCGGTAGACCTTCTTCTGCACGACCAGGATCGCGTCGTCTGCGTAGTCGGCGAGGATCCCCTCGAGGTCCTCGCTGCCGAGGGCCTGGCCGTGGTGGGCGAAGACCTCCTCCGGTGTGCGTGTCGCCATGTCGGTGCCTTTCTCGAGGGCCTGGATCCGGCAGCCGACCGCCGGCGTTTTTCAGTGTGCGTCGCGGGCATGCGGTTGTCCACGCCCCACAAGAACCACCCGGAGACCCGTCCGCTTGTACGAATGCGTTAGTCACGGCTAACGTATTGCCTGTGCCCGACCTCCTGTCCGCTGCAGCCGAGCCGAACCGCCGCAGAATCCTGCAGCTGCTCGCCTCGGGGCCACACACCGTCACCGAGGTCGCCGCGAACTTCCCGGTGACCCGCTCCGCGATCTCGCAGCACCTCGGTGTGCTCGCCGAGGTCGGCCTGGTGACCCACCGCAAGCAGGGCCGACAACGGTTCTACGAGGTGCTTCCCGACGGGATGGCCCGGCTCCGCGCCGAGATGGACCGGTTCTGGACCGACGAGCTGGCCCAGTTCACCGCCGACGCACACGCACTGCCCCACCGCACCTTCACAGATTGGGAGAGACCCACATGACCGCCGAGAAGACCACCCTCCTGCCCGTGTCCCCCGACGAGGCGTTCGCCCTGGTCACCGAGCCGGAGCGACTCCGCCGCTGGCAGACCGTGTCCGCCCGCGTCGACCTCCGCGCCGGCGGTGACTACCGCTGGACCGTCGTACCCGGCCACGTGGCCTCCGGCTCCTTCCGCGAGGTGGTCCCGGGCCGGCGCGTCGTGTTCGGCTGGGGCTGGGAGGGGTCGGACGACCTGGCCCCGGACACCTCCACGGTCACGCTGACCCTGGAGCCCACCGAGGGAGGCACCCTCGTCAGGCTGGTGCACGAGGGCCTGACCGCGGAGCAGGAGGTCAGCCATCTCGAGGGCTGGGACCACTTCTTCGACCGTCTGGAGCACGCCGCGGTCACCGGGGACGCCGGGCCCGACGAGTGGGCGGCCGCCCCTGCCCAGCTCGACAAGCTCACCTCCGCGGACGCGACCCTGGCCGTGTGCCAGCACGTTCTGCGCGGGCTGACCGAGGCCGACCTGGACACGCCGACCCCCTGCAGCGAGTTCACCGTGCGCCAGTTCGTCGACCACCTCGTGGACTCGCTCACCGGACTCGGCGCGATGGCGGGCGGGACCGTCGAGGTCGACGCGACAGGCACTCCCGAGGTGCGCGTGGCCGACGCGGCGCAGCAGGCGTTGGAGGCCTGGAACCGGCGCGGTCTCGAAGGGTCGGTCACGGTCGGGCCGAACGAGATGCCCGCCGACCTGGCCGCCAACATCCTCTCGCTCGAGTTCCTGATCCACGCCTGGGACGTCGCCGAGGCCACCGGCCAGAAGGTCGTCGTCTCCGAGCAGGTGACGGAGTACGTCCTTCAGCTCGCCGAGCAGGTCATCACCCCCCAGGCTCGTGAGGGCGGCGCGTTCGCCCCCGCGGTGGAGGTCGCACCCGACGCCCACGTGCTCGAGCGCCTCATCGCCTACTCCGGCCGTACCTCGGCCTGAACCGACCACCGACATCTGACGAGCACGACAGGAGATCCGGGATGCAGATGCCCAGGCCGTCCGAGAGTGACAAGGACCGCTTCCGCGACCTGATGCCTGCGACCCCGCAGGTGGAGGTCAAGCCGATGTTCGGGAACCTGGGAGCCTTCGTCAACGGGAACATGTTCGCCGGGCTGTTCGGGTCCGCGGTGGGCGTGAAGCTGTCCGAGTCCGACCGTGCCGAGCTAGAGACGGTCGAGGGGGCAGGCCCGTTCGGCCCGCCCGAGCGCCCGATGGGCGGCTACCTCTCCCTGCCCGACGCGTGGGCGGACCACCCGGAGCTGGCGGCGGCGTGGGTGGAGCGGGCGTTCGCGCACGTGTCGACCCTGCCTCCCAAGGCCAAGAAGGCTCCGAAGAAGCGCTGACCACGCCCGGTGCGGTCGGGGTGCGCAGACCCGACCGCGCCGGGTCTGCGCGACGCCTCAACCGGCGGACTCCATGTTCTTCGTGACCACGTCGAGCGTCCGTTGCAGCGGTCACAGTCGCAGCACCAGCAGCGCGATGTCGTCGTCACCGGCGCCGGCGATGGCCGCGGTCTCGACGAGCGCGTCGCAGAGCTGCTGGGACTCGAGGTGGCCCAGGTCCGCGAGCGCCGCGGCGAGGTTGTCGATGCCCTGGTCGATGCTCTCGGCCCGCCTCTCGACGAGTCCGTCGGTGTACAGCAGCAGCGTCGAGCCCTGCACCAGGTCGACGGTGTGCTCGTGCCGTGGCGTCTCGGGCGTGACCCCGAGGAGCAGGTCGGGCTCCGCCTCGAGGCGGGTCACGGTGCCGTCCGCACGACGCAGCAGCGGGGGAAGGTGCCCGGCGTTGCTCCACCGGAGCCGGCGCGTGCCGGCCTGCGCCTGCGCCGGGTCCTCGTCGATGCGGGCCACGACCGCGGTTGCCAGCGTGTCGAGCTGCAGACCTCGCAGCGCTGCGTCGAGGCGGGCGAGCAGGCGGGAGGGGCCGTCGTGGGTGTCGAAGGCGAGGCCACGCAGCAGGTTGCGGACCTGCCCCATGGCCGCCGCCGCGATCTGGTCGTGCCCGTTGACGTCCCCGACCGACAACACCGTGGCGCCGGAGGCGTCCACGAAGGCGTCGTACCAGTCACCGCCGATCTGGGCGGCCTGCTCCGCCGGCTGGTAACGCACCGCGATGGTGAGCGCGTCCGGTGTGGTCGGCTGCGTCAGCGACGAGCGCTGCAGGATCTCCGACATCTGCCGTGCCGAGTCGGCGGCGGCCAGGTCCGCCTCGCGACGCCGCACCCGGTAGAGCGCCTGGGCGCACTGCGCGGCGACGCCCCGCAGCAGGCCCAGCTCGTCCTCGCCGAACTCGCGTTCGGACCACCATGACACCCCGAGGGCGCCCAACAGCCGGTCACCCACCTGCAACGGGAGCGTCGCCCACGCCACCCGTCCGGTCGCGTCGTACAGGGCCTGGGTGGCCGGGGACCAGGCGAGGCCCGCGTCCTTGGTACGGAACAGGAGCGTCTCGCCCGTCCTGGCCACGTACGGCGCCGGCAGCGGACTGGTCAGCGGCAGCTCCGCGTAGCCGACCGGCGCGTCCGCCCCGGGCCGGTCGCTGATCGCCAGCCTGACCAGGTCGGCCTCGTCGTCGCGTACCGCGAGGACACCACCGTCGGCGCCCAGTACCTTCAGGCAGTCGTCGAGCACGATGCGCTCCAGGTCCCGCACCGTCTCGGCGCTGACCAGGGCGAGCGCGATCGCCGACAGCTGGTCGAGACGGTCGGCGGCCAGCCGCTCGGCAGCGCGCAGCAGCGTCAGCTCCCGTTCCTGGTGCTCCTGCCGTTCCCGCTGCGCGAGCGCGACCTCGGTGACGTCGCTGCCCGTGGCGACGATGTGCGTGACGACGCCGTCCTCGTCCCGGACCGGGTACAACGCCAGGTCGACCACGCGTTCCCGGCCGTCACCGAGGAAGTACCGGCTGCGAGCTCGCACCGCCTCCCCGGTCCGCACCGAGTCCTCGCACCAGCGGCGGACCTGCTCGGAGACGGCGGGGTCGGGGCTCCACCATCCACCCGCCCAGAACGGTCGGCCCAGGATCGTGGCCCGGTCCAGCCCGCACCCCTCGATGGACAGGGTGTTCCCGGCGAGGACCCGGCCGTCGCGGTCCAGGATCCCGGAGAAGAGCAGCGGCGTGTCGTACAGGCCCTGGAACCAGCGTCGCACCAGGACAGGGTCGAGAGGCTGGGCCGGGTGGTCGTGCACGTCCGGTCGATCGGTCATCCCCTCGATGCTCTCACCGCCAGCGGTGCGCGACCCCGAGGAGACCGTGCGGATCTTCAGCGGTCCACGCCCTGGTCGGGATCCCCGCCACGGCCCGGACGGCCGAGGGTCACCGCCTGACCGTCACCTGCTCAACAGGGCGGTCTCGAACACCTTGCCCATGGCCGCCGGGTTCCGGGCCACGTAGCTGCGGCCACCGGTGGCCGCGACGATGCGGCTCAGCGCCTCGGCGTCCGCGTCGGGGCCGACCCCGATGGCGATGACTGCGACGGGCCGGGCGGGGTCGCGCTCCGCGCGCAGCGTGTGGAGCAGCTGGGGCAGCGCGAGGCTCCCCGGATCCTCGTTCCGGCCGTCGGTCAACAGCACCACGGAGTTGACCGCCTCGTCGTCGTAGCCGGCCCGGACGGCGCGAACGGCGGCCAGGGTCGTGTCGTAGAGGCCCGTCCCGCCGTACGTCAGGCCGGGCAGCTCCGCCAGCGCACCACCGAGCGCCTGTCGCTGGCTCTCGCCGCCGACTCGCGCGTCCAGCCGCCTGATCGGGACCAGCTCCCGGTAGTCCCGGTCCGGGCCACCGAGTCCGACGGAGAACGCCCACATCCCGACCTGGGACTGGTCGGCGAACATGCCCATCGACGCCGCCGAGGCCTCCGACGCCAGCGACACCCTGGTCCGACCACCGGCCACCTCGTCCATGGAGCCCGACACGTCGAAGACACCGAGGATCCGCGACGGAACCGTCAGCACCGACCAGCGCCGGAGCGTGGTGGCGACGGCTTCGGCTCCCGGCGCTCGCAGCAGGTCGAGCTGTCCGGCACCGCGGTCCCGCGGCAGGGGCTCGAGGTCGGCGGACCGGAACCCGGCCACCTCCAGCAGCTCGGCACCGTCGGGGCTCCCCAGCCGGTCGGCCAGCTGCTCGGCCGCCTCGACACCGACGGACCCCTCGGTCAGCGCCACCAGCGGGTAGTCCAGCACCATCGTCCCGGTCCCGGGGACCCGTACGTCGAGGTCACGGCCCAGCCCCTGCGCCCTCAGGTCCAGCAGCTGCTGCTCGCTCAGGACCGCCGCACCCCCCGGGTCCAGGGCGAGCTCGGTCACGTCGCGTGGCGCGTCCCTGTCGTCACCGAGGCGTTGGGCGAGCGGCACCATCACCGAGTCGACGTCCGCCCCGGTCGATCCCGGCTCGGCCTTCAGGGCGAGCAGCGCCGCAGCCGGCGCCGAGCTCCTCACCGGGTCCACGAACCTGACGTCGTCGCGCGACAGCACCTCGCGCCAGGACTCCGGCCGCACCAGGCCCCGACCGGCGACGACCACCGGGGACCGGGCCAGGGACCGTGAGACCACCGTCGGCTGCCCCTCGAACCCGTCGATGCGCTCCAGCCAGGTTGCCGAGTCCGGCACCCACAGGTCGGGAGCTCCGGCGGCACGTGCGTCCAGCGACCTCGAGACCTCGGAGGGGTCGGCGGCGTACACCCGGTAGTCCACACAGCGACCGTCCGCCTCGGCGCCACCCTCCTCCAGGCTCAGCGCCACCTCGCGGAGAACCTCGACGCTCTCCTCGGCCGCGGCGACCGAGACCGTCTGTGAGCCGGAACAGCCGCCGAGTCCCAGGAGGGTCGGGTTCGCGACGTGCTGGACACCCAGGGCAACCGGGAGCGCGACGCACAGCACGGCCAGCAGGATGAGCAGGGGGCGAGGGGCCGTCCGCCGTCGTCTCCGCCGGGGGGCTGCCGAGTGCTGTCCGGGCAATGACCTCGTGTCCTTCTGTGCCGGTTGCTCCCCCGCTCCGGCTCCGCAGCCTAGGACATCGAGACGGCCTGCCCGCAGGGGTGCCCGCCCGGGCACCCCGAACCCGGTCTGCTACCGGGGTCGCCCGGTCGCGACGACCGGCGCGGCGTCCCGGTGGGGTCGGTGCCTCCCCGGCACAGCCGCTACGCCGACTCCGACAGCGCGTCCGTCAGCAGCGCGACGAGCGCCTCGAGCTGCACGTCGGCCGACGACGCCACCTCGTCGTCCGATCCGTCGAGCGCCCTGGCCGCGATCCCCGCCTTGCTGTCGATCAGCTCCGCGATCCTGGTGTCGATGGTCTGCGAGGCGATGATGCGCCACGCGGTGACGGGCTCCTCCTGGCCGATGCGGTGGATGCGGTCCACGGCCTGTGTCTGCTCCGCGTCGGTCCACGAGAGCTCGGCCAGCACCAGGTTGGAGGCGACCTGCAGGTTGAGGCCCACCCCGGCCGCGGTCAGGGAGCAGACCACGATGTGGACGTCGGGGTCGTTCAGGAACGCGTCGATGTTCTTCTGCCGCGACGACGGGGTCTGGTCGCCGCGGATCGACGCGAAGCCGATCCCCCGCTTGGCGAAGGTCTCCTCGGCGACGTCCATCACGTCGACGTGCTTGGCGAAGAAGACGACCTTGCCGACGCTGCGCGCGAGCTGGGCCGCGTAGTCGGCCGCGAGGCCCGCCTTGGCCTGGCCGATGCGTCGCATCATGCTGAACACGTTCTCGTCGCTCTTCGTGGTGGTGGTGTCCTCCCGCTCCCACGTGGCGACCCGGCGTACGAGGTCGTGGTCGATGCCCTCGACGACGGCACCGGAGGTGCGCGTGGCGAGGGCGGTCTCGTAACGGTGCACGAGGCGGCGGGCGAGCTCGCGCTCGGCCTCGCGGATCGAACGGCCGGCCTCGTCGTCGAGCTCGACGGGAAGGTCCGCGATCCGGCGGGCGGGGAGGTCGGCGGCGACCTCGACCTTGCGACGGCGGACGATGCCGAGGTCGACCACACAGTTGCGAGCCGCCGGGTAGAACCCGGGGTCACCCGGCTCCAGTCCTGTCTCCTCGAGCGCGTTCATCAGCTCGGCCAGGGGCCGCTTCTCGTCGATCCAGCCGAGGAACTGCCAGATGGCCCGGAAGTCCTCGATGTCGTTGATCAGCGGGGTGCCGGTGAGCGCCATCAGCAGAGGACGCGCGATGCGGGAACGGATGCGCTCGGAGAGCTCCAGCACGTGCTGCGAGCGCTGCGACGTCTTGTTCTTGATGAAGTGCGCCTCGTCGACGACCATGCCGCGGAAGCCGAGATCGCCGATCCAGCCGACGTGGCGGTCGAGCACCTCGTAGTTGACGACGACGATGTCGGCGAAGCCGTCGATCGTGTCACCGTCGCCGTGGATCACGGTGGCCGGGTGGTTGGGGGTCCAGAGGCCGGCCTCGCGGGCCCAGTTGGTCTTGACGACGTTCGGCACGACCACGAGCAGCGGGTAGGCGTTCGCCGCCTGCGCGGCGAGCAGCGCCTGGGCCGTCTTGCCCAGGCCGGGCTCGTCGGCGAGCAGGAAGGTCCGGTGACCGGCCGCGGCCGCGGCGACCACCTGCGCTTGGTGCGACATCAGCTCCAGGTCACCGGCGGCCCGGCGCGAGGACGGCTCGGGCAGGGCCATGCACGCCGGGGCGCCGCCGGCGTACTCGAACGACCTGAAGAGCGGGCCGAGCAGCTCCCAGCCGGCAAGCCGTCGCGGACGGGCCTCGCTCTGCTTGGCGGCCGAGAAGTCGGGCGCGAGGAAGGGGTTGGCGAGCTGTCGCGAGACGATCGACTGCGGCACGACCCGGCGCTTGGTGGGGGCGGTCGCGGCCGCGGGCTCCGTGGGCGCGGGCTCGGGGCCCGTCTCGATACCGGCCGCCCTCTGCATGTCGCGCTTGAGCGCCCTGGCAGCGTCGGAGAGGACGGCATCCTCGGCGAGCAGCGCGAAGAGCGAGGTGTCACGGGCGGCGGTCTGCGCGAGGATCGTCGCGATCCCGTCGAGGCGCTTGAGCTGCTCGGCCCGGTGAGCGTCGCTGCTGGTGTCGTCAGCCTTGACGCGGGCACGCTCGTCGCGCACCAGCAGGGCGATGACCTGGAACTTCGTGCCTACCGACGACGTCACCGGTCCGCGTTTGGCGGCCGTCTCGACCTCCCGCACGGCGCGGGCGAGCACCGGGATGATGCCCTCGTTGTCGCGGGGCCGGACACGTCGCTGCTGTCGCGGGGCGGTACGGCGAGCGGCCGGTTGACGCTGGCCTCGTCGAGCCACAGGCTCCTCCTCTGGAGTGCCCGGCACGCTCGCCGCTGCGGGTGGCGACACCCGCACGCGGTCGTGCGGCCGGGGCGATATGGACGTCGAGCGGAGAAGCCCCGGAAGGCGACTCCGCGACGCGACGCGGTCCCACGGATCTGCGAGAGATCGTTGCGTCGGGCCCCGACGGCCCGCCCACGGCGTGGAACCCACGGCCGTCGGTCGACGGCCGGGCCACCGACCCGGGCAACGGTCGTCACGCGACGATGCACGTTGTCGAGAGGCGGTGGTGGACCAAGCGTAGCGCGCCGCGGCCCCCGATGCGCAGCCGACACCACGCCGCCCCACTGGCGGCCGGCCCCCGCCGCCCCTGCACGGCGGGGGCCGCCACCGCCCGGTGGACCGGGCAGACGGAAGCGGCTCTCACCGTGACGGTGAGGGCCGCTTCCTCGTGGACCGGGGCAAACCCGGCAACGTCAGCCGATCAGCGACTCCTGCGTCTGCGGGTTGAGGTGAGGAAGCTTGTTCGCACCGGCCCTGACCGGATCGGCGAGCAACATCACGTCCATACCGCGCCCGGTGTCGTTGGTGAAGACGTGGCCGTTGTACCAGTACGAGGACCAGGTGTTCGCCCCGTGCGGGTCGTTGTGCGCGATCTCGACCGGGTTCTCGCGATCCGTGAAGTCGAAGACGGTCGTCCCACCGGAGTACGCGGCCGACACGCCGACGTACCGGCCCTCGACCGGGAGCACGTTGAAGTTGTGCATGGTGCACCGCGCGTTTTCACCCTGGACCCGCGAGATCTTGTAGTGGCTCAGCGGGGTCTCCGGGGTCGTGGCGTCCCTGTTGTCGAGCGACGCGAGGTCGTACAGCCAGATCGCGCCCACCGTGTCAGGGTCGGTCGCCCGGCAGCGCGGGGACGTCCCGCCGCCTGCCTCGTCACCGAAGAGGACGGTGCTGCCGTCCCACGTGAAGGTCGCGCTGTGCCAGAAGTCGAAGGCCGGGTTGTGGATGCGCGCGATCGTCGTCGGGTTCTCGACGTCGCTGATGTCCCAGATCTGTCCCTCCTGCATGCACGCAGCCGCGGCACGGTCGATCGCGCTGAAGACGCTGATGTCGTGACAGCCGCGGAACCCGGCGTTCCCCTTGTAGTCGTTGAGCTCGAGCCGCGGCTCGTTGACCACCGACGCGCTCGCGGGGTCGCCCAGCGGCACCTCGACCACGGAGATCTTGCTGTGTCCCTCGCCGACACGTGAGCAGGAGTTGCCGTACGCCGACTCCGCGAGCTCGCCCGACGGGTAGGACGAGACGTACAGGAGGACACGGCTTGGGTCCGCCTTGTCCGGGACCACCGTGTGGGTGTGCGAACCGCAGTCCGTCGCCACCGCGCCCACGTAGGCCGGCTGCTCGGGGTCGTGCACGTCGAAGATCCGGATCCCCTCGAAGCCGGGGGTGGTGTGCCCCTCCGCGTCCAACGACCGCGGGCTACCGCACTCCGGGGCGGTCAGCGGAGAGTCGATGGAGACGAACAGCAACCCCTTCCACACCGAGACGTCGTTCTGGGACCCGGCGCACGCGAAGTCGCTGAGCACCCTCGGGTTCTCGGGGTCGCTCGCGTCGATCGTGCGGAAGCCCTCGTAGTTGCCGGCGAAGACCGTCCGGCCCCAGAAAGCGAGGTCGGAGTTCCGGTACGAGGGGACGTCGCTGGTCTTGGGGGCGCTGCCGACGATCTTGAGGTTCTTGGTCTGGCTCGTCGGGCTCGGGTCCCACGTGCCGCCATGGTCTTCGTGAGCAACGACGGGTGGTGCCGCGACGAGGAGCATGAGCGCGCTGAAGGTGAGCGCGATCCTCCGAACAGGAAGTCGCATGGGAACAGTCCGTTCTTCCGGGAGGACCGCCCGCCTGGTGGTCCGATTCGCGACATTCTGGCTGAAGTGTGATCTACGTCGCAATAGCGTGTTCTCGCCTTCAGTGCCGCAGGTTTCTGCAACGCACATACCTGCATGTTCGGCGCATTGCCGGCAGGGGACGCCCCTTCTAGCGTGACCGCCACGCCTTCGGGCGTGCCCCGGGCGTCCCAGAGCGGACGCTCCCGATCCTGGAGGTTCCATGCGTCGACCCCGCATCCTCGTCGGGCTCGCTGTCGCGGTGATGGCCACCGCCACGGCGCTGCCCGCAACAGCCCACGAACCGTGGGACGACGGCTCCGTGCCGCCACCGCCCCCGGCGAGCCCCGCCGACGGCTACAGCCAGAACATGCACCTGCTCAGCACCGCCGAGCACCGCGGCGGTGTGAACTCCGACCTGGCGTTCAAGGGCACCCTGGCCTTCGCCGGCCACTACGGCGGCTTCCGGGTCATCGACCTGGCCGACCCCGGGGAGCCGGTCGAGGTCGCCGACGTGCACTGCAACGGCCCGCAGGGCGACGTCACCGTCCACGGCGACCTGCTCTTCCTCTCCGTCGACACCCCGCAGAGCACCGAGGGGTGCGAAGGCTCCCGCAACGTCACCGCCAGCACCGAGGGTGCCTTCGAGGGCGTGCGGATCTTCGACATCAGCGACCCCGCGGAGCCGGAGTTCATCAAGGGCGTACGGACGGACTGCGGCTCCCACACGAACACCCTCGTGCCCGGCGAGGGCGGCACGGCGTACGTGTACGTGGCGTCGTACCCGCTCTCGAAGAACAGCCTCGGCCCCGACTGCCAGGCGCCGTTCGAGCGGATCTCGGTGGTCCAGGTCGACGGGACCGACGCCGCTGCCGGGCAAGGAGCACGGGTCGTCGCCGAGCCGACGATCAAGGGCGTGGACCTCTTCGGTGCGCAGTACGGCGCCGAGCCGTTCTTCGCGTGCCACGACATCACCGTGCTCTCGCCGACGAAGACCGCCGCGGCGGCGTGCCTGTCGCAGGGACAGCTCTGGGACATCTCCGACCCGCTCGCGCCGAAGGTGACCGCGGACATCGACACGCCGGACGTCGACATCTGGCACTCGGCCGCGTTCACGCCGGACGGGAGGTACGTGACCTTCGGGGACGAGTACTTCGGTCCCGCCAAGGAGCCGTTCGGCGCGATCTGGACCTACGCCGTCGCCGACCCGTCCGTGCCGTTGAGCCACCTGCGCATCCCCCGGGAGGAGACCAGCACGTACCACAACTTCAACTACGTGCCGCTCGCCGACCGCTACGTGCTCGTGGCCTCCGCCTACGGGTCCGGGACGTCGGTGGTGGACCTGACCGACCCGTCGGCCCCGACCGAGATCGGCTTCTTCGACATGCAGTCCAACGCCTGGTCGACGTACTGGTACAACGGTCTGGTCGTGGTCAACGACATCTCGCGCGGCCTGGACACGCTGCGCTTCAGCGACCGTTCCGTGGCCGGCGCGAAGCAGCTGCCGATGCTGAATCCGCAGACGCAGGACTACCTGCTCTGACCCAGCACACGAAGGGGCCCGCTGCGACGAAAGCAGCGGGCCCCTTCTCACGCTCCCCTCGGCCGAGGGAGGTCACCGGCAGGGAGAAGCCCGACGGTCGGGACCGCGGCGACGTGGAACCGAGGGCCGGCCGGGCTCGCCAGCCCGATAATGGGTCTCATGGCCGGACGCTGGGAGTTCTGGATCGACCGTGGCGGCACCTTCACCGACGTGGTCGCCCGTCGTGGGGACGGGACACTGGTCACCCACAAGCTGCTCTCGGAGAACCCGAAGCGGTACGACGACGCCGCGATCGCCGGGATCCGGGAGGTGCTCGGGCTCGGTGACGGTGAACGGATCCCGGTCGAGGACATCGCCGCGGTGAAGATGGGGACGACGGTCGCCACGAACGCCCTGCTGGAGCGCACGGGCGAGCCGACCGTGCTGGTGACCACCCGCGGCTTCGCGGATGCGCCGCGCATCGCCTACCAGAACCGGCCCAAGATCTTCGCCCGGCACATCGAGCTGCCCGACCTGCTGCACTCCGTGGTCATCGAGGCGACCGAGCGGCTCGACGCCGAGGGGGAGCTGGTGACCCCGCTCGAGCCCGGGTCGGTCCGGCGCGAGCTCCACGAGGCCTTCGACCGGGGCTTCCGCAGCGTGGCGGTGGTCCTCATGCACGCCTTCCGCAACCCGGCCCACGAGCTCCGGATCGGCGAGCTGGCCCACCAGGTCGGCTTCACCCAGGTCTCCCTGTCCCACGAGGTGAGCCCGCTGATGAAGCTGGTCTCGCGGGGCGACACCACGATCGTCGACGCCTACCTCTCGCCGATCCTGCGGCGCTACGTGGACCAGGTGAGCAGCGCGCTGCCAGGAGTGAAGTGCCAGTTCATGCGCTCCTCGGGCGGTCTCACCGAGGCGCACCACTTTCGCGGCAAGGACGCGATCCTGTCAGGCCCCGCCGGCGGCATCGTCGGGATGGCACGGACCGCGCAGGCGGCCGGGCTGACCCGGGTGATCGGGTTCGACATGGGTGGGACCTCGACCGACGTGTCCCACTACGCCGGGGAGTTCGAGCGGCAGTACGACACCCAGATCGCCGGCGTGAGGGTCCGCGCCCCGATGATGAGCATCCACACCGTGGCCGCGGGAGGCGGGTCGATCCTGCAGTTCGACGGCCAGCGGTACCGCGTCGGGCCCGCGTCGGCAGGCGCCGACCCCGGGCCGGTGGCCTACGGGAAGGGCGGCCCGCTGACCGTCACCGACGCCAACGTCATGCTGGGGCGCATCCAGCCGGCCCACTTCCCGACCGTCTTCGGCGACGACGGCGACGAGCCTCTCGATGCCGAGGAGGTGACGCGCGCCTTCGGGGACCTCGCCCGCACGATCGGTGACGGTCGCAGCCGCGAGGAGGTGGCCGCGGGCTTCCTGCGCATCGCCGTCAACAACATGGCAGACGCGATCAAGAAGATCTCGGTGCAGCGCGGCCACGACATCACCCGCTACACCCTGTCCACGTTCGGCGGCGCGGGTGGTCAGCACGCCTGCGCCGTTGCCGACGCGCTCGGCATGACCCAGATCCTCATCCACCCCTTCGCCGGCGTCCTCTCGGCGTACGGCATGGGCCTCGCCGACGTCACGGCCACCCGCGAGAAGGCCGTGGAGACAGCCCTTCCAGAGCTCGGCGAAAGCGGGCTCGACGCCGCGCTCGCCCCGCTCGTCGAGGACGGGACCCGCGAGCTGTCCGACCAGGGGGTCCCTGGTGAGCGGGTGGACGTGGTCCGCCGCGCCCACCTCAAGTACGGCGGCACCGACACCACCGTCCAGGTTCTGTGCGGTGACGTCGACGGCATGCTCGAGGAGTTCGAGCGTCTCTACCGGCGCAGGTTCTCGTTCCTCATGCCGGAACGTCCCGTCGTCGTGGAGGCCGTGTCGGTGGAGCTGACCGCACGCACCGACTCCCACCCCGACGAGGTGGCGAGCACGGCCCGCGAAGGCGCGCTGCGTCCTGCCTCGAGGGTCCGGATGTACACCGATGCCTGGACAGAGGTGGACCTGTTCCGGCGTGAGGACCTCTCCGTCGGCGACGTGATCGCGGGACCCGCCGTCATCGCCGAGGCCAACGCCACCACGGTGGTGGACCCGGGCTGGCAGGCTCGGGTCACCGACCACAGCCATCTGATGCTGCGGCGGGTGGAGGCCCGGCCCAGGGACCCCGCGGCCACCACCGACGTGGATCCCGTCATGCTCGAGCTGTTCAACAACCTGTTCATGTCCATCGCGGAGCAGATGGGTGAGCGGCTCCGCGCCACTGCCAACTCCGTCAACATCAAGGAGAGGCTCGACTTCTCCTGCGCGCTCTTCGACACCGACGGCCGTCTGATCGCCAACGCCCCGCACATGCCGGTCCATCTGGGGTCGATGGGCGAGTCCATCAAGGCGGTGATCGAGGCGAACGCGGGGCGGATGCGGCCCGGCGACTCCTACGTCCTCAACAACCCGTACCGCGGGGGCACCCACCTGCCCGACATCACTGTGGTGACCCCGGTCTTCGACGAGACCGAGCACATCCTGTTCTACGTCGCCTCTCGCGGCCACCATGCCGAGGTCGGTGGCATCACACCGGGCTCGATGCCCTCCTTCAGCCGCCGGGTCGAGGAGGAAGGCGTCCTGATCGACAACGCCCTGCTCACCCGGGACGGCAGGATGCGCGATGCGGAGATGCTCGCGCTGCTGACCGGAGGAGAGTTCCCGGCCCGGAGCCCCCAGGACAACCTGGCGGACCTCCGGGCGCAGCTGGCGGCCAACGAGAAGGGCGTCTCGGAGCTCCGCTCCCTGGTCGAGGACTTCGGCGTGGACGTCGTGATGGCCTACATGGGGCACGTGCGGGACAATGCCGCCGAGGCGGTGCGCCGCGTCATCTCCGCGCTGCACGACGGGAGCTACCGCTACGAGCTCGACTCCGGAGCCGTCATCGAGGTCACGATCACCGTCGACCGCGAACAGCGGTCTGCCCACATCGACTTCACCGGTACGTCGGAGCAGCAACCGGACAACTCCAACGCCCCCTCCTCGGTCACCATGGCGGCGATCCTCTACGTGTTCCGCACGCTCGTCGACGACGAGATCCCGCTCAACGCCGGCTGCCTCGAGCCGATCGAGGTGACCATCCCCGAGGGCAGCATGCTCGCGCCCAGCTATCCGGCCGCGGTCGTCGCCGGCAACGTCGAGACCTCGCAGGCGGTGACCGGGGCGCTGTACGCCGCGCTCGGGGCGCAGGCCGAGGGGTCGGGCACGATGAACAACCTGACCTTCGGCAACGACCGGTACCAGTACTACGAGACCGTGGCGAGCGGCTCCGGCGCCGGTCCCGGCTTCGCCGGTACCGACGTCGTGCAGACGCACATGACCAACTCCCGGCTGACCGACCCCGAGGTCCTCGAGTGGCGGTTCCCGGTGCGGCTCGAGGCCTACGAGATCCGGCACGGCAGCGGCGGCGCGGGCCGGCACCGCGGCGGCTCGGGCGGGCGCCGTCGGCTGCGTTTCCTCGCGCCGATGACGCTCACCCTGCTCAGCAGCCATCGTCGAGTCGCGCCCTACGGCATGGCCGGCGGCGCACCTGGCGCACTGGGTCGCCAGTGGATCGAGCACACCGACGGCAGCCTCCAGCAGGTCGGCGGGCGGGACTCCGTGCCAGTCCGGGCCGGCGACGTGTTCGTCGTCGAGACACCCGGTGGAGGCGGGTACGGCGTACGGGAGTGACGCCGCATGCCGGCCCAGCCTGCCGGCAGGGTCAGTGCGTCCGGGGCCCGGGAGCTGCACCCGCAGCGCTGAGTGGTCACAGACCGCCGAAGAGGTCCACGTCGTCGTACACCGGAGCCGGGCGGTCCTCGGGGTGGCGGGTCACGGCACCCTCGAAGCCCGGCCCCGGCAGCGGAGCCGCGCTCTCCTTCCACGACGCAGCCGCGCGGTTGGCCAGGCGGTCGGCCGCCTCGTTGAGCGGGTGGCCGGAGTGCCCCTTCACCCACGCGAACTCGACGCGGCGACCCACCATCGCCGTGTCCAGCGCCTTCATGATCTCGACGTTGAGGACGGGCTTGCCGTCACCCTTCTTCCACCCGCGTCGCTTCCAGCCGACCATCCACTTGGTGATCGAGTTGATGACATAGGTGCTGTCGCAGTAGACGAGCAGGTCCTCGGAGAGGTGTGCGGTCTGCTGCAGCAGATCGAGTACGGCCGTCAGCTCCGCCTTGTTGTTCGTCCCGTGGGCCCAGCCACCGGCCGCCCAACAGGCGTCGTCGACGTACCACGCCCAGCCCGCGGGACCGGGGTTGCCGAGCGCCGAACCGTCCGCTGCCGCAATGATCGTCACGCACCGCATCCTGCCATCACGGCCGCGCCCGCCGGCGGGCCCCCACCGTCCCCGAGGAGGTCCAGGCCGGCCGGCGTGCGGCCGACCTGGACGTCGGGATCAGGCCAGGTCGAACCGGTCGAGGTTCATCACCTTGACCCACGCCCGCACGAAGTCGCGGACGAACTTCTCCCCTGCGTCGTCGGTCGCGTAGACCTCCGCGATCGCTCGGAGCTGTGAGTTGGAACCGAAGACGAGGTCGACGGCCGTGGCGGTCCACCTGATCTCGCCCGTGCCGCGATCCCTACCCTCGAACACGTTCTCCGCCGAAGCGGAGGCCTTCCACTCCGTGCTCCCGTCGAGCAGGTTCACGAAGAAGTCGTTGGTCAACGTCTCGGGCCGGTCGGTGAAGACGCCGTGCGGGGATCGACCTGCGTTGGCGTTCAGCGCCCGCATGCCGCCGATCAGCACCGTGAGCTCGGGCGCGGTCAGCGTCAACAGGTTGGCCCGGTCCAGGAGCCGGGCCTCCGCGGGCAGCTTCTCCCCGGGCCGGAGGTAGTTGCGGAACCCGTCGGCGGTCGGTTCGAGGACCCGGAACGCCTCCACGTCGGTCTGCTCCTGGGAGGCGTCCGTGCGGCCCGGCACGAACGGGACGGTGACGTCGTGGCCGGCGTTCCTCGCCGCTCGCTCGACGGCGGCGCTTCCTCCCAGGACGACCAGGTCCGCGAGGGAGACCTTCTTCCCGCCGGACTGCGAGCCGTTGAACTCCTGCTGGATCTGCTCCAAGGTCTGCAGCACGGTGCCCAGCTCGGCCGGGTTGTTGACCTCCCAGTCCCGTTGCGGCGCAAGGCGGATCCGCGCACCGTTGGCCCCGCCGCGCATGTCGGTGCCCCGGAAGCTGGCCGCCGACGCCCACGCGGTGGAGACCAGCTGGGAGATGGACAGCCCCGATCCGAGGAGCTTCTCCTTGAGCGCGGCGATGTCCTGGTCCCCGACCAGGTCGTGGTCGACCGGCGGGACCGGGTCCTGCCACAGCTGCGGCTCCGGAACCCACGGACCGCGGTAGCGGGAGACGGGTCCCATGTCGCGGTGAAGCAGCTTGTACCAGGCCTTGGCGAACGCATCCGCGAGCTGGTCCGGGTTCTCCATGAAGCGCCGGGAGATCTGCTCGTAGGCCGGGTCCAGCCGCAACGCGATATCCGTCGTCGCCATCATCGGCGCGTGCCTGACCGACGGGTCGTGCGCGTCGGGCACGGCGTCCGCCCCCGCGCCGCCCTTCGGCTTCCACTGCTTCGCACCGGCAGGGCTCTCGGTCAGTTCCCACTCGTAGCCGAACAGCGTCTCGAAGAAGCTGTTGTCCCACGTGATCGGGGTGGGCGTCCATGCACCCTCGAGCCCGCTGGTGATCGTGTCCTTGCCCTTGCCGGTGCCGAAGGTGTTCTTCCAGCCGAGACCCTGGCCCTCGAGGGGGCAGCCTTCGGGCTCGGGACCGACGTACTCGGCGGAGGCGGCACCGTGGGTCTTGCCGAACGTGTGGCCGCCGGCGATGAGCGCGACGGTCTCCTCGTCGTTCATCGCCATGCGACGGAAGGTCTCTCGGATGTCACGTGCGGCAGCGAGCGGGTCCGGCTTGCCGTTGGGACCCTCGGGGTTGACGTAGATCAGGCCCATCTGCACGGCGCCGAACGGACCTGTGAGCTCGCGGTCGCCGCTGTAGCGCTCGTCTCCGAGCCAGGTGTCCTCCGGCCCCCAGAAGATCTCCTCGGGCTCCCAGATGTCCTCCCGCCCGAAGCCGAAGCCGAAGGTCTTGAAGCCCATCGACTCCAGGGCACAGTTGCCGGCGAAGATCAGGAGGTCGGCCCAGGAGATCTTCCGGCCGTACTTCTGCTTGACCGGCCAGAGCAGCCGTCGGGCCTTGTCGAGGTTCGCGTTGTCCGGCCAGCTGTTGAGGGGGGCGAAGCGCTGAGCGCCCTCGCCACCGCCGCCCCGGCCGTCCTCGATGCGGTACGTGCCGGCGGCGTGCCAGCTCATCCGGATGAAGAGCGGACCGTAGTGGCCGTAGTCGGCCGGCCACCAGTCCTGCGACGTCGTCATCACCTCGAAGATGTCCCGCTTCAGCGCGTCGACGTCGAGGGTCTTGAGCTCTTCTGTGTAGCTGAAGTCCTCGCCCATGGGGTTGGCCCGGGGTGAGTGCTGGTGGAGAACCTGCAGGTTGAGCTGATTGGGCCACCAGTCCTGGTTCGACCGGGGCCGACCCGCCTTGGGGGTCGGGGCGGGGATGACCGGGTTTTCACTTTCGCTGCCGGGCTCGGACACGTCGCTCGTCTCCTGTCTCGCTGTTTTTCTCAAGTATCGAGCATTCTCCGGGCTCCGTGAAGATCGCACGCCCGCGAGACCTGCACAGAACCTTCACGAGTCGTCCCCCACTCCTGACCAGGCAGGCTCCTAGGCTCGCACCATGCCAGTCAGCGGACCCGCCCCCAGGATCCTCGTCGTCGAGGACGAGCCGGTGATCAACCAGGCGCTCACCGACCGGCTGCGCGGCTCGGGGTACGACGTCGTCCAGGCCTGGGACGGGCCGGGCGCGGTCGCGCAGTTCGCGGCCACCGCACCGGACCTGGTCCTCCTGGACGTGATGCTTCCCGGTTTCGACGGCCACGAGGTGTGCCGGCGGATCCAGGCCGAGCGGCCGGTCCCGGTGCTCATGCTGACTGCGCGCGACGACGAGGCGGACATCCTGGTGGGGCTCGGCGTCGGCGCCGACGACTACCTCACCAAGCCGTTTCGCATGCGGGAGCTGGTGGCCCGGGTCGCCGCCCTGCTGCGGCGGGTCGAGCGCGCAGCGGAGCTGGCGGCCCGCTCCGCCACCGACCTTGGCGACCTGCGGGTCGATGCCGCCTCGCGCCGGGTCTGGGTCACCGACACGGAGGTGCACCTGACGCCCACCGAGTTCGACCTCCTGCTCTGCCTGGCCGGCAACCCGGGCGTCGTCCTCACCCGGGAGAGTCTCTACGCCGAGGTCTGGGGCTGGTCGGGCGCCTCCGGGACCCGGACGGTCGACAGCCACGTGAAGGCTCTGCGCGCCAAGATCGGTGCGGACCGGGTGCGCACGGTGCACGGTGTCGGCTACGCCCTCGAGCCGGGGAGCGGCACGTGAGCAGCCCGCTGCTGGACCAGGTCACGTCGGTCAAGCTCAAGCTCGGGCTGCTCGTCGCGGTCAGTGTCACCGTGGCCTCGGTCGTCGCGGCGATCGGCGCCGGTGGCGGAGTGCCGTTCTGGCTCAGCGTCCCGGTCACCGTGGCCCTGGCCCTCGGCGTGACCCAGCTGCTGGCCGTGGGGATGACCTCGCCCCTGCGCGAGATGACCGCGGCGGCCCGGCGGATGGCCCGCGGCGACTACTCCGGCCGGGTCACCGCGACCTCGAGCGACGAGGTGGGCGAGCTGGCCCGCGCCTTCAACCGGATGGCCGAGGAGCTGGCCGCTGTCGACCGCCGGCGCCGCGAGCTGGTGGCGAACGTGAGCCATGAGCTGCGCACCCCGGTCGCCGCCTTGTGCGCCGTGCTCGAGAACCTCGTCGACGGCGTCGCGGAGCCGGACCCCGTGGCCCTGCGGACGGCGCTCGACCAGGCCGAGCGGCTCGCCACCCTCGCCTCCGACCTGCTCGACCTCGCCCGGGTGGACGCCGGCGAGGCTCAGCTGTCCACCACGCAGGTGCCCGTCCTGGCGCTGCTGGAGCGCGCCGTGGCCGAGGCGCGGGTGGCCGGTCGCGAGGTGAGGTACGACGTCCGCGCCACGCCGCCCGCGCTGACGGCCACGGCCGATCCGGCGCGGCTCCACCAGCTGGTCGCCAACCTGCTCGACAACGCGTCCCGGCACAGTCCCGCCGGTGGGGTCGTCCGGGTCGCCGCCCAGGACACGGCCACCGGCTGGCGCCTGGAGGTCACCGACGACGGGCCGGGTGTCCCCGCCTCCGACCGGGACCGCGTCTTCGAGCGGTTCGGGACGCTGGCGGAGGCCGAGGGCGGCGGCGGCACCGGCCTCGGTCTCGCCATCGCCCGCTGGGTGACCGACCTCCACGGCGGCACCATCCACTTCGTCGAGCCGGAGGCGCCGAGCACCGGCGCCCGGGTGCGCGTCGACCTCCCGCACGAGCCGCGGCAGCACACCCACGTCCCCAGCAGCACCCAGGAGCCAGTCATGACGAGCCCGGACCGGAGCCCCGCCCTCCCCGTACCCCCTGTGGCCCGGGTGCCCGAGCCCGCTGTGGACACGCTGTTCGGCAGGTTCTGGCCCGACACCGGCGTTCCCGGGAACGTGCGCGCAGTCCTGTCCTGCCTCGGCGTCGGCCTGCTCGCCGGCATGGTGCTGCCGTTCCGGGACTTCGGTCTCGGCACGTTCGCGGTGCTTCTGGCGGGCGGAGGCGTGATCCTCGGCTACAGCGTCTACCGCCGGTCCCCCTTCACCCTGGCCTGTGCCGCGCTGTGCGTGCTCCTGGCGGCGACCGTCGTCGTCCGGGACGCCGACTGGATCGTGGTCCTGTGCCTCCTGGCCGGCGGTGCGCTCTGCGTCACCGGGCTCGTGAGCGGCCGCACCCTGCCCGCCTTCGTGCTGGCCGGCATCGCCTGGCCGCTCGCCGGGCTGCGTGGGCTCCCGTGGCTCGGTCGCTCCGTGCGCGGTGTCACCGGCCAGGGGAACAGCGCGGCGGCGCTGCGCACCGTCGTGTGGTCACTGCTGGGTGTTGTCGTCTTCGGGCTGCTGTTCGCCTCTGCCGACGCGGTCTTCGCGGAGTGGGCGGGCGCGGTCGTCCCGGACCTGCAGCTCGACTCGTTCGTGCTGCGGGCGTTCGTCACCGTTGCGGTAGGCGGCGTGGTGCTGGCGGCGACGTACCTCGCCCTGAACCCTCCCCGCGTCGAGCCGGGGGCCGGCCCGGCGCGGCCCGTCGCGCACCGCTACGAGTGGCTGGCCCCGGTGCTGCTCGTCGACGGTGTCTTCCTGGTGTTTCTCGGCGCGCAGGCCACGGTCATCTTCGGCGGGCACGACTACCTCGAGCGCACCACGGGGCTCACCTACGCGGAGTACGTCCACCAGGGCTTCGGCCAGCTCACGGTGGCCACCGCGCTCACCCTGCTCGTGGTGTGGGCGGCCGCCCGTAAGGCACCGCGCGAGACGGCCGCGGACCGTGCCTGGCTGCGCGGGTCGCTCGGCCTGCTCTGCGTGCTGACCTTGGTCGTGGTCGCCTCCGCTCTCTACCGGATGCACGTCTACCAGGAGGCCTACGGCTTCACCCGGCTCCGCGTCCTGGTCGACGTCTTCGAGGGCTGGCTGGGACTGCTGGTGCTCGGCGTGATGGCGGCGGGCGTGACGCTCCGGGCGGCCTGGCTGCCCCGCGCCGCGTTGCTCAGCGGGACCGGACTCCTGCTCCTGCTGGCCGCGCTCAACCCGGATGCCTGGATCGCGCAGCGCAACCTGGACCGGTACGACGAGACCGGGAAGGTCGACTGGTCCTACCTGCAGGGGCTCTCCGCGGATGCGGTGCCCGTGCTCGCCACGCTCCCGGACGAGGTGGTCGAGTGCGCGCTGACGGGGCACCGGCCCGGCAACGACGACTGGCTGGAGTGGAACCTCGGACGGCAGCGCGCCGAACCGCTGCTGCGCGAACACCCCACCGACCGGGAGTACAGCGACGCCTTCTGCGCGCGCGAGGCTGCCGGCTGAGCACGGAACCGGCGAGTCGACGTCGGCGAAGGCCCCCCCGTCACTGCTTCGCGCCGCCCGCTGTCGTCGCCCGGGAAGACGCGACTTCCCGGCGGGCCCGATGGCTCGCCGGGAAGGCGCCGTGACGCTCCGCCCCTCAAGCCGTCGCCTGGATCACCAGGTTGTACGCCGTCGCGACGGCCACGCGGGCTGTCGCGAATCCGGCGTCGCGGAACGCGGCCGTGAGTCGGGCCGGTCCGGCCTGGGCGCCGAGTGCGGCACCGCCTTCGGAGACGCTGTGCGGGACGCACAGAGCTGAGCTGCCCACGTAGAACACTCCCGCGATCGGGTTGGCGAGGTTGGCCTCGAGGGTGTCCTCGGCGTACGGCTCGACCGCGACGACCAGTCCGTCCGGCGACAGCACGCTCCGGGCGTGGGCGAGCGCACCGACCGGGTCGCCGAAGTCGTGGACGGCGTCGAAGAACAGCACCAGGTCGTGGCTGCCGGTGTAGGACGTCGCGTCGGCGACCTCGAACTGGACGCGGTCGGCGACACCGGCCTCCTGGGCGGCGGCGTCGGCGAGCCGGATCGACTCGTCGTGGTAGTCGACGCCGACGAAGGTCGAGTTCGGGAAGGCCTCGGCCAGCATGATGGTCGGCAGGCCGAGGCCGCAGCCGACGTCGAGCACGCGGATGCCTGACTGGAGACGTTCGACCAGGCCGTGGACGCCAGGCAGCCACTCGGTGAGCAGCGAGTTGCGATAGAGGGTGCCGTAGAAGCGGGACACCCCGCTGAACAGGCGCGGGTCGTGCTGGTGCCAGGCGATGCCCTCACCCGTGGTGTAGGCGTGCGCGAGCTTGTCGACCGCCGCCCACACCGCGGCGATCAGCTCGAACCCGGCCATCATGGCGGTGGGGCTCTCCTCCTCCGCGAGCACGGCGGCGGCTTCGGGCGAGAACGTGAAGGACTCGGTCGCGGCGTCGTAGGTGACGTAGCCGTTGGCCGCCTGCGCCGAAAGCCACTCCTGCACGTAGCGAGGGGCGATGCCTGAGCGCTCCGCGAGCTCGGCGATGGTGGCCGACTCGAGGGACGCCAGCGCCTGCCACAGACCGAGGCGGTCGCCGAGGTAGACGAGGACTGCGTTGTACGCCGCGGCCTGGTCGGCCGACACCTTTCCGGCGAACTCCTCGAGCCTGCCGAAGTCGAGGACGGGTGCGTCGAGCTGGGTGGTCATGGACCTTTCCTTTCGTCGGGCGCCCGGTCGGCGCCTTCGATGACGACGGTCGGGTACGTGGCTGTCAGCGTGCTCGCACGGGCTGGTCTGGTCGTGGAAGCGGCGTGACAGGAGGTTGCGCCACCCTGGGGACATGGACCGCCTCGGCACCGTGCTGATGATCTGGGCGCACCCGGATGACGAGACCTACCTCGTCGGGGGGCTGTCGGCCGCCCTGACCGACGCCGGGCACCGGGTCGTCTGCGTCACGGCGACGCGCGGGGAGGCCGGCGTGTCGAGTACCGCGACCCCGAACCGCGACCAGCTCGCCAAGATCCGGACGGCTGAGCTCGAGGAGGCACTCCGCATCCTGGGCGTCGCGGAGCACCACTGGCTGGACTACCCGGACGGCGGCTGCACCGGCGTCGACGCGGAGGAGGCGGCGGATCGGATCGCGAGCGTCCTCGACGCCGTACGCCCCGACACGGTGGTCACGTTCGGTCCGGACGGGTTCACCGGTCACCCCGACCACCGGGCGGTGAGCCGGTGGACCGACCTCGCCCTGGCACGAGCGTCCACGCGGCCAAGGCTGCTGCACGCGGTCGCCCGGGAGGAGGTCGTCGACCGGGAGCTCACGGAGGACTTCGGTGTGTACGAGCTGGGTCGGCCGCGGGTGTGCGCCGACGACGAGCTGGACCTCCTGCTGGAGCTCGACGGCGTGGTGCTGGACCGCAAGGTCGACGCGCTGCTGCGGCAGGTGTCACAGACCGGCGGGCTGGTGGAGGCGGTTGGCCTGGAGCGGTTCCGAGCGTGGGTCGCCAGCGAGAGCTTCGCCGAGCCACAGACCAGATGACGGTGGCGCCGAACCTCGGGCACAGTGCGGTGATGGACCGCACCACCCTCGCCCTGTGCGTGGACGTGCTCGGGCCGCTGGTGCTGCGCGTGCGGGGTGCGGCGGTCGACGTGGTCGGCGGGCGCCGACGCGCCGTCCTGGCCCTGCTCGCGCTGGAGGGTGTTCGTGGCCTGAGCACCGAACGCCTGGTCGACTCGTTGTGGCCCGAAGACCCGCCGGAGAACGCCGTCCAGGCGCTCTACAGCCACGTCCACCGGCTTCGCCGCCACCTCGGCCCGCTGGCGAACCGGCTGGAGCGGCAGCCGAACGGGTACCGCCTGCGCCTGGAGCCCTTCGAGCTCGACGCCGACGCTGCCCGGCGGCTGGCGTCATCGGACCCGCATGCGGCGCTGGCGCTGTGGCGGGGTCCTGCGCTGGTGGAGTTCCGGTCGTTGCCCGCGCTCGAGATCGCCTCCGTCGGGCTGGACGAGCTGCGTCTGAAGCTGGTCGACGACCTGCTCGAGTCACGGCTGGCGCACGGCGACCGCGACGTGGTCGTGGACGCCGCCGCGGCCGCAGCGGCGTCGCCACTGCGGGAGCGCACGGCACTGCTGCACGTGCGGGCGCTGGCCGCAGACGGCCGCACGGCGGACGCGATGGCCGCGGCCCAGGCCTTCCGGCGCAGGCTGGCCGACGAGACCGGGCTCGATCCCACCGAGGCGCTGGCCGAACTGGAGCAGCAGGTGGCCGCCGGGTCGGTCCACGGGGCCTCCGTCGGGCGCCGGGTGGCCAAGCCGGACGGTCCGATGGTGGGCCGGCAGCACGACCGGGAGGAGGTGGTCCGGCTGCTCGGTGCGCACTCGGTCGTCACGCTGACCGGGCCCGGTGGCGTCGGCAAGACCCGGCTGGCGCTCGACATCGCGGCCGACTCGCACGTGCTCGGCGAGGCCGTGGTCGTCCCGCTCGCCGTCGTCGACCGCGCCGACCGCGTCTGCCAGGCGGTCGCGTCGGACCTGGGCCTGCGCACCACCGGCGAGACCCGTTCTGCTCAGATCGCCGCAGGTCTGGCGGACCGTGAGCTGCTCCTCGTCCTGGACAACTGCGAGCACCTGGTCGAGGCATGCCGCGAGCTGGTGGTCGCGCTCAGGCGTGGCGCGGCCGGCGTACGGGTGCTCGCGACGTCGCGAGTCACGCTGCAGGTGCCGGGAGAGTACGTCGTCCGGCTGCAGCCGTTGCCGGTGCCGAGGGACGTCACGGACCTGGAGTCCTTGCGGCGGCAGCCCAGTGTGCGCGCTTTCGTCGAGCATGCGCGCCGCCGGCGGACAGACTTCGCGCTCACGGCGGAGGAGGCCCCGGACCTGGTCGAGGTGCTGCGGCGCCTGGACGGGCTGCCCCTCGGGATCGAGCTGGCCGCGCGGCAGGTGGCGGTGATGCCCTTGCGAGCGGTCCGCGAGCGGCTCGACCGGGCACTCGACCTCTCCACCGGCCGGCGGGGTCCCGAGGACGACCGGCAGCGGACCCTGCGGGCGACCATCGAGTCGTCGTACCGCCTGCTCACGGCGGACGAGCAATGGCTGCTCCGGGCGATCGCTCCCTTCGTCGGCGGTGTCGACCTGGCGACCGTCGAGGTTCTCGCCGAGCCTCTGGCGGGCGACCCGCTCGACCTCCTGCACCGCCTGGTCGACTCGTCGCTGCTCGGGGCGGACGCGGAGAGCGCGCGCTACCGGCTGCTCTTCACCGTGCGTGCCTTCCTGGTCGACGAGATCACCAGGCTGGGCGAGACCGAGGAAGCACACGTGCGGTTCGTCGAGCGGTGCCGCGTCATCGCGGAGGACATCGGCGAGCGGATGCTCGGGCCCGACGAGGCCGCCACCAATCGGCGGCTGCGGGCGGAGCTGGACAACCTGCGGTCCGCCCGTGACCTGGCACCTGCCGATGCCAGGGTGGCGATCACGGTTGCGGTGAACCAGGTCGTCACGTGGCGCGACCTGCGCGAGATCTGGGCCTGGGCGGTAGAGCTCGCCGAGGACCCGGCGCTCGCCGCGCACCCGCAGCGGGTGACGGTGCTCGCCGGCGCAGCGGACGCGGCGAGGCTGGTGGGCGACTTCGACACCGCCGCGCGTCGTGCCGACGAGGCGATCGCTTCGGCCGGACCCGACGCAGGGCTCGCTGCCCGTGCGTGGAGTGTCCGCGCGGTGGTCGCGCACTTCCGTGGCGAGTTCACGACCGCCCGCGACGCCTGGCTGCGCGCGGCCGAAGGCGCGACGGCGGAGTCGAGCGCGTTCGTCGGCTCGGCCGCCCTCGCCGCGGCCTACGGCGGTGACCTGGTGACCGCCCGCACACTGCTGGACCGAGCGCGGTCGCTGGCCACCTGCGGCTCACATCGCGCGTTCGTCGCGTACGTCGAGGGCGAGCTGCGCGCGACGACCCGACCGGAGGGCTCGGTCCCGTACTACGTCGAGGCGATCCGGGATGCCTCCCGGGTCGGCTGCAACTTCGTGGAGGGTGTCGCGCGGGTGTCGCTCGCATCCGCCCAGACCCGTATCGGTGACGTGCCGGCTGCGGCCGAGGGTTTCGGCTACCTGATCGCGTTCTGGCGGCGTACGGGCCAGACGACCCAGCTGTGGACCACGGCACGCAACGCGGCGGAGCTGCTCTCGGCGGCAGGTCGATCGCGCACCGCGGCCCAGCTGCTGATCTGCGCCGACGCCGCGCCCGGTGCCGCCGCGGTCGACGAGGAGATCGCTCGGTTCAGCGTGCGCTCCTACCTCCGGGTCGAGGCGCTGGTGGGCGCCGGGGAGCTGGACGAGCTCCGCGCCGAGGCATGGCGGCTCGGACCCGCGAGGGTTCTCGACCGGGCCCTGGCGGAGCTGGGTGACCTGGCCTCCGCCGGGCCCTCGGCGACGACGGGTGGCGGGCGTCCACGGCACCACAGCTAGTCGCGAGGCGAGCCCCAGTTCGTACCAGGCGGTCTCAGGCGGTGGCGCGCTGCTCGTCGCCGGTGAGCAGCGCCCGGTAGCGGGCGCCGTACTCCGCGAGAGCCGCCTCGTCGAGGTGGTACACCCCGTGCACCACGAACGGCTCGGCGAGCGGCATGCCGCACAGGTGCGCGGTTGCGTCGATCGGACGCATCAGCTCGCTCATGGTGAACCTGTTGTAGCCGCCCGGTTGGTACGACTCACCCGGACCGCCGGTCGTGGTGACCACCTGCAGGGTCTTCCCGTGAAGCTTGGTGCCCTCGCTCCCGTAGGCGAATCCACGGAGCAGCACGTGGTCCATCCACTCCTTGAGGATGCCGGGGACGGAGTACCAGTACCACGGGAACTGGAGCACGACCGTGTCGTGCTCGACGAGCAGCCGCTGCTCCTCGGCCACGTCGAAGCCGCCCGCTCGGCGGACCGTGGCGAGGTCGCGGACGGTGACGTCGTCGAGGTCGCACACGGCGGCGGCCAGCGCACTGTTCACGCGGGAGCCGGCGGGATCGGGGTGGGCGAGCAGGACGAGGGAGCAGGGGTTCCGAGACATGGTGCGTTTCCTTGTGGGTGCGGGTGGTGAGGCGGTGCGGGTCAGAGCTGGGAGAGCCGGGGTACGACGTGCTCGCCGAGCGACCTGACGAAGGCGACCGGATCGCCCTGCAGGGGCATCACGTGCACCTCGTCGACGCCGACGTCTGCGAGCGCGCGCATCTCCTCGACGAGGGCGGCGGCTCCGGTCGGGTCCTGCCCGACGGGACCGTTGTAGAGCACGGTCCGACGGATCTCGTCGTAGGGCCGGCCCTCCCGCTCGCACCAGTCGCGCAGCACCGCGAGCTTGTGAGCGACCTGCTCGGGACCGGCGCCGCGACCGGAGAAGACGTTGCAGGCGTCGGCGTACTTCGCGACCAGGCGAAGCGTCTTCCGCTCGCCGCCGCCGCCGACCATGATCGGTGGGTGCGGCTTCCGCAGCGGTTGCGGTGAGTTGATCGTCTCGGCGAGCTGGAAGTGCTTGCCGTCGAACGGCCCGTCCTCGTCGCTCCACATCTGGCGCACGATCCGGAGGGCCTCCTCGAGCCGCTCGAACCGCTCGGCCAGCGGCGGGAACGGTACGCCGAGGGCGCGGTGCTCCCGTTCGTACCAGGCCGCACCGATGCCGAGGGCGGCTCGCCCGCCGGAGAGCACGTCGAGGGTCGACACGATCTTGGCGAGCAAGCCGGGGTGGCGGTACGTCACACCGGTCATCAGGAGCTGAAGCTCCACTGACGAGGTGTGCGCCGCGAGGAAGCCGAGCGCGGTGTATCCCTCGAGCATCGGTTCTCCGGCGCCCGAGAAGAAGTCGAGCTGGAAGTAGTGATCCATGAACGACAGGTTGTCCAGCCCGGCTTCCTCGGCCGCCCTCCCGGTCGCGGCGATGGTGGGACCGATCGTCTCCGGGCCGCCGGGCAGGCTGAAGTTCACCAGATGCACGCCGAGCCTCATGCCGGCTCCTTCCCGTCGACAGGTCGGTTCCAGTGTTGCTCGACTCCCACGAGCGCGGAGCTGACCTCCCACAGCCTGCGGGCCAGGTCACGGTCGTAGCTGGCCTTCGACGACCGCTTCGCCCGCATGTCGGCGAAGTAGGCGCCGGTGACGCCGTCGACCTCTGGTGAGCAGGCCAGATGGACCACCGTGCTCGCGCCCTGTTCAGGCGTCTTCATGAACGGCCTGACCAGGGGCAGCATCAGCCGCATCCATCGACCGCTGTCCTCCTGACCGAAGGAGGTGCGCACCACGCCGGGGTGCAGGACCGTCGCGGTCACGCCGGTCCCCTCGATTCGGCGGGCAAGCTCGTAGGTGAACAGCACGTTGGCCAGCTTGGACTGGTTGTAGGCGCGCTGGCCGTTGTAGCCCCGCCCGCCCTGGAGATCGTCGAGGTCGATCCGCCCCATCGCCTGCGCCCCCGAGGACACCGTCACCACCCGGGCCGGCGCGCTGGCCACCAGCAGCTCGAGAAGCTCGTGGGTGAGCAGGAACGGGGCGAGGTGGTTGAGCGCGAACGTGTGCTCCAGGCCGTCTGTGGTCACATGCCGGTGCGCCCAGTAGCCCCCGACGTTGTTGACGAGCACGTCCAGGCGAGGGTAGGTCGCCCTGACCTCGGCGGCGAGGCGGCGCACCTCGGCCTGTGAGGACATGTCCGCCTCGAACAGGTCCACCTGGGCGGACGGCACCTTCCGTCGTACGGCGTCCGCGGCAACGGCCCCGCGCGCGGCGGAGCGACCCACGATGCCGACCCGGGCGCCGAGCCCGGCGAGACCCGTGGCCGTGGCCAGCCCGATCCCGCCGGTCCCGCCGGTGACCAGCACGGTGGAGCCGTGCATGTCGGGGCTCATGGTCAGCGGACGACCTTGAAGTTGAACTGCGCGGTGCCGAGCGCGCCCATCAGCCGCAGCCAGATCGGCAGCAACATCTCGGTGCCGCGGGCGGTCTCGATGCCGCCGAGGTCGATCACGTCGTCGTGACCGAAGGACTCCAGGATCTCGACCACGATGGCCTTGGCTGCGGGGTCCTCACCGGAGACGAAGACCGTGCTGGACTCGCCGAGCGACTTCGGCTCCACCATCAGCGACGCGTTGAGGGTGTTGAGAACCTTGACGACCTTGGCCCGCGGGAAGGCGCGCTGCACCTGCTCGCCAAGGGAGTCGGTGTCCTTGACGAACAGGGTGGGCGGGAAGCCGGCGGAGAAGTCCAGCGGGTTGGCGATGTCGACCAGCACCTTGCCGGCCAGGTTGTCGGCACCGGCGAGCCCGAGCACGTCGAGGGTGGCCGCGCCCGAGGAGGCGTTGACGACCAGGTCGGCGCCGACGGCCGCATCGGCGAAGGAGGCCAGCACGACGCCGGGGTGTGCGCTGTGCCAGGCGGAGAAGGGCGGGTTGCCCATCTGGTCGGCCTCGGTGCGGGCCAGCGTGGCCTGCGGGTCGCGGGTGCCGACCACGACGGAGTGGCCGAGACCGTGCAGGCGACCGGCGATCGCCTGGCCGACCATGCCGGTGCCGAGAACTGCGATGTTCATCAGGGTTCCTTCGCGAAGTCGAATAGGTAGACAGGTCTGTCTGCTCTGTGCTTGGACACTAGCAGACAGGTCTGTCTATGATCAAGTGGTGACTTCCTCCTCTGCGCGCGACCGGATTCTCGACACCGCCTTCCGGCTCTTCTATGCCCGCGGCATCCGGGCGGTCGGCGTGGACCTGATCATCGCCGAGTCCGGCGTGGCGAAAGCGACCTTCTACAAGCACTTCCCGGCCAAGGACGAGCTGGTGCTCGCCTACCTGGACAAGGTCGACGGGATCTGGACCGGCCAGCTGCGCGCGGCCGCCGAGGCGGCCGGCCCTGATCCCGCAGACCAGCTCGTCGGACTCTTCGACGCACTGGGCACGGCCTGCCGGCGCGACGGCTACCGGGGGTGCGCGTTCATCAACGCCGCGGCGGAGGCTGCGCCCGGCACCCCGGTGCACGAGCGCACCGTCGCGCACAAGCGAGCGGTGCTCGCCTGGCTGCGCGACCTGGCCACCCGGGCGGGCGCCGACGACCCGGAGTCCCTGGCCAGGTCAATCGCCCTACTGCTCGACGGTGGCCTCGCGGATGGCGCGCTCGCCGCGGACCCCGAAGCCCCGCGCGCGGCCAAGCACGCGGCCCGCGGCCTGGTCGCCGCCGCGGCCTCCCGTGTCGCCTGAGCCCCCGTCGACCGGAGCGGGCAGGCAAGCGCCCGGGCGGCGGACCAGAGGGCTGTCACGGGGTTAGAGGTCACGCATCGCCGCGCACCAGGATGAGGCGCCATGCCTCGGGTCCCCGCTCGCTGTAGGTCACCGAGAAGAGCCCTGGCCAACGCTGGTTCACCTGGTCCAGAAGCGGCAGCGGGTCGTGGGGTGCCACCAGCTCCAGGCCGGCGCCCGGACGCAGGGACTCGAGCGCTCCGAAGATCGTCGCGTGCCGGATCGCGTGCGGGATGGAACGCACGTCCAGCTCGGGATAGCCGGGGCCGTCGTTCTCACCACACGAGCAGGTGTGGCCACCGCAACCGGCGCCCTCGTCGTCTACGTCCGTGGCAGTGGTCTTCGTTGCGCCACCGAGGAGCTGGTGCATGCCCTCGAGCAGCGCGGCCACCGAGACGCCGGGCGTCGCGGCCAGCAGGGGCACCACCAGGTCGTTCTCCTTGGCCAGGTGGGAGTCGAAGACCGCGCGTAGCGCCGCGGCCGACGCGGCAGCCCGTTGCAGGTCGGCGGCATCGGCCACCTCGCGCAGCAACCGGGTGAGGACTTCGTGCTCGCCGATCATGGCTTCGACCAGGAGCCGCCCTTCGACGATCGCCTGCGCTGCCGGGTACATCGCCTGCTCCTCGGCCCGGGCGTGCGGAAGCAGCTCGCGCTCGCACCAGTCGACGAGGTCTCGGCGGGCGATCTCGGCCGCAGGGGTGTCGCAGTGGGAGGCGGCCGTGAACAAGGCCTCCGTACGCAGCCTCAGCGCACCCGCCAGGACGGCGTGGTGCTGCTTGACCGCCTCGGCAGCGCTGGCGTCGGCCTCGCTCGAGGCGATGACGAGTTCGGACATGTCCTGTCTCCTTCAAGGGCGATGTGGCAGCTTCACCAGGATTTTACTACACTTGACTCCGTGGAAAATAATCGGCCTTCGAGCCCACCGCGGGCGGTTCCCGGCTTCGGCCCCCTGCCCGGCGCCGGCCGTTCCCGCACGCCCCTGTCCAGGTCTCGGTCAGCGCTGCTGGAGACGCTCCGGGCGCAGACGGAGCCGACGACCCTCGCGGCGCTCGTCGCCACCTCCGGGCTGCACGCCAACACGGTCCGCGAACACCTCGACGCGCTGGTGCGCGACGGCCTCGCCCACCGTCACCCCGAGGCGCCGTCCGGCCGCGGGCGGCCGGCCTGGCTGTACGAGGCCACCGGCGTGGACGCTGCCTCTGCCCCTGAGTACGCCGGCCTCGCCTCGGCGTTGGCCGCGGCGATCCACCGGACCAGCGCGTCACCGACCGACGACGCGGTCACCGCCGGAAGGGAGTGGGGCCACGAGCTCGCACGCGAGCGCGGTGCCAGGCCGGCGGCCAGTGCGGTCGCGGCCCGACGCGAGGTGGTCTCCCTGCTCGACGAGGTCGGGTTCGCACCGCAGGCCGACGCCCGCAGCTCGACGGTCCGGCTCACCCGTTGCCCGCTGCTGGAGGCCGCCCACAAGTACCCCGATATCGTCTGCGGCGTACACCTCGGCCTCGCCCAGGGGGCACTGGAGGAGTACGGCGCGGACCCCGACGGTACCGAGCTGCTGCCGTTCGCCGAGCCGGGCGCCTGCCGGCTGCACCTGATGCAGCGGCGCCGATGAGCACGATCGCCCGCCCCCGCGGCCCGCGCAGCCTCCGTGCGCCCTTCGTGCCCCGCCTGGTGTTGCTGGCTCCCGCCGGGATCGCCCTGCTGGCCGGTCTCGACGCTGCCCTGATGCTGCTCGGCCTTCCCGCTCCGGTGCGGGTCGACCGGCTCCCCGAGGTGCACGGGATGCTGATGGTCCTCGGCTTCGTGGACACCTTGATCGCCGTGGAACGGGCAGTCGCCCTGCGTCAGCCACGTGGCTTCGCCGCGCCCGGCCTGCTGGGTCTGGGCGCCGTGGTCCTGCTCTCGCCCGCGCCCCTGGTGGTTGGCCGCTGCCTCATGGCGGTCGGCGCTGCCGCGCTGGTCTGCCTGTACGTGCCGCTGTGGCGTCGGCAGCGCGACGAGGCCGTCCTGGTGCAGGCCCTCGGGGCCGTACTCGCCCTGGGCGCAGCGGTGCTGTGGCTGGGAGGAGCCGCGGTCCCGCTGCTGGCTCCATGGTTGGTCGGGTTCGTCGTGCTGACCATCGCCGGCGAACGGCTCGAGCTGTCCCGGATCGCGATCGGTCCGTCGGCCGGCAGCAGGCTGGTGCTCCTCGCAGCCGGGCTGATGGCCGGGGTGGCGGCCGCACTACTGTGGCCCCGGCCGGGCACGGCCCTCCTCGGGGCCACCCTCCTCGTCCTGACCGGCTGGCTGGCCGCGCACGACGTCGCCCGGCGCACTATCCACACCTCGGGGCTGACCCGCTACATGGCCGGCTGCATGCTCGCGGCGTACTGCTGGCTGGGCGTCGCCGGCGCCATCTGGCTGCTCGGTGGCCCGGCGCTGGACGGCGTGCGGTACGACGCCGTGCTGCACGCGGTGTTCCTCGGGTTCGCGCTGTCCATGATCATGGCGCACGCCCCGGTGATCCTGCCGGCGGTGCTACGCCGACCGCTGCCCTACCATCCCGCGCTCATCGCGCCGGCCACGCTCCTGCACGTCTCCCTGGCGTTGCGGCTCTGGGTAGGCGACGCCCTCGGCAGCCACGGCGCCTGGGTCACCGGCGGGGTCCTGAACATCGTGGCGGTGCTGTCGTTCCTGGCCGTCGCCGTCGGGTCGACGATCCGCGGCAGCCGGAGGCCGTCGTGAGCAGGTCGCACAACCGTGGCTTCTGGCCGCTGCGCGACCTGCCGGTGCTGGTCTGGTTGGCGGCGACGGTCGCGGTGGCCCTCGTGCACCCGTTCGTCCCGGCGCCCCGCTGGCTGATGATCCACCTGCTCATGCTCGGCGCGGTCAGCCACGCCATCCTGGTCTGGAGCAGGTACTTCACCGACGCGCTCCTCCACTCCGCGGACGACGATCGCCGCGGACAGAACCGGCGGCTCCTGCTGCTCAACAGCGGCGTGGCCGTCGTGGTGACCGGTGTGCTCTCAGACGCGTGGCCGGCCACCCTGCTCGGGGCGACCGCGGTCGGCTCCGCCGTCCTCTGGCACGGCTGGACGATCCTGCGCCAGCTGCGTGCGGCGCTGTCGGCCCGGTTCAGCTTCTCGGTGCGGTACTACGTGGCGGCGGCCTGCTTCCTGCCGGTCGGTGCCGGCCTGGGCACCGTGCTGGCGCGCGGCCTCGCCGACCCGTGGCAGACCCGGCTGGTCGTCGCGCACGCGTCGGTGAACCTGCTCGGCTGGGTCGGTCTCACCGTCGTGGGCACTCTCGTGACCCTGTGGCCGACCATGCTGCGCACCCGGATCGCCGACGGCGCCGAGGCGGCCGCGGCTCGGGCGCTCCCGATCCTGGTCTGCTCCGTCATCGTCGCCGCCGGAGGCGCATCCACCGGGCTGCGTCCCCTCGCCGCCCTCGGCATCGCCGGGTACGTGGCGGGGCTGCTCCTCACCGCGCCCGCCTTCGTCGACGCCTTGCGACGTAAACCGCCGACCGGGTTCCCCGCCTGGTCGGTCCTGGCCGGGCTGGTCTGGCTGGTGGGCGGCCTGGTGACGCTCGGAGCCGGCATCGGCACCGCTTCCTCGTGGCAACGCGTCCACGAGGTGTTCGGCTGGCTGACGCCGTTCCTGGCCGCGGGCTTCGGTGCCCAGGTGCTGCTCGGCGCCTTGTCCTACCTGGTCCCGGTCGCGCTCGGCGGAGGTCCGATCCCGGTCCGGGCGGCGAACGTCGTCCTGGACCGCGGCGCACCCCTGCGCCTGGTGCTCACCAACGCGGGCCTGTTGCTCTGCGCGCTTCCGGTGCCCGGCACCGTCCGGGTGCTCGCCTCGACCCTCGTCCTCCTCGCGCTCGCCGCCACCCTGCCACTGCTGCTGCTGGCCGTGCGCGCCTCACGCCACGCGAAGACGGATCCGCCCGCGTCGGGGCGGGACCGCACCCAGGTGCCCCAGGCCCGTCCGGCCGGCCAGGTGGCCGGCCTCGCCGCGACCGGGCTCGCCGCCGTGGCGATGGTGGTGGCCGCGGGCGTCGCCGTCGACCCGGCCGCCATCGGGGCAGGGACAACTGTCTCGGCCGCGGCCGGTGTCACCACCACCGGCGAGACCACGACCGTCGCGGTCGAGGCGCGCGACATGCGGTTCACCCCGGCCACCATCGCGGTTCCGGCCGGCAACCGACTCGTGGTCGTGCTGACCAACACCGACGACGAGGACGTCCACGACCTCGTCCTCGACACCGGTGCCGACAGCGGCCGGCTCGCGCCCGGACAGACCGCACGCGTCCAGGTCGGAGTGGTCGGCCGCGATCTCGCGGGCTGGTGCTCGGTCGTCGGCCACAAGCAGATGGGCATGGTGCTCACGATCGACGTCACCGGCGCCGCCCCCTCCACGGCGCCTGGGACATCCGCGGGTCACGGTGCCCACCAGCACGGGCCCGGCGGGAACGCCGCCGACCAGGCGGCCGGGGGGACCGAGGTGACCCAGCCGGCCGAGTCCACGCCGGCCACTGACTCCCTGGACCTGATGGCCGAGCCGTCACCCGGCTGGGCGGCTCGCGACGCGGCCCTGCCGCCGTTGTCGGAGAGCCGGCTGCACCGGCGTACGTTGGTGGTCCGCGATGTCGAGCGCGAGGTCGCCCCGGGCGTCACCCAACGGCTGTGGACCTACGACGGCACAGCCCCGGGTCCGGTGCTGCACGGCCGGGTCGGGGACCGGTTCGAGATCACCTTGGTGAACCGCGGGTCGGTCGGTCACTCGATCGACTTCCACGCGGGAGCGCTCGCGCCGCAGCGTCCGATGCGAACCATCGCACCCGGTGCGTCACTGACCTACAGCTTCCGCGCCACCCGCGCAGGGGTGTGGATGTACCACTGCTCCACCATGCCGATGTCGGCTCACATCGCCAACGGCCTCTTCGGCGCGGTCGTCATCGAGCCCCCGCACCTGCCGCGCGTCGACCGCAGCTACCTGCTGGTGCAGTCCGAGCTCTACCTCGGCGAGCAGGGCGGCGAGGTCGACGTCGACAAGCTGGCCGTCGAGGACCCCGACCTGGTCGTGTTCAACGGCTTCGCCAACCAGTACGACGACGCCCCCCTGACCGCGCGCGTGGGGGAACGGGTCCGCGTGTGGGTCCTCGACGCCGGCCCCAACCGACCGACCTCGTTCCACGTGGTCGGAGGCCAGTTCGACACCACCTACTCCGAAGGGGCCTACCTGCTCCGGCGTGGACCGGGCGGTGCGCAGAGCCTGGGCCTGCAGGCGGCACAGGGCGGGTTCGTCGAGCTCACCTTCCCGGAGCCGGGCGACTACCCGTTCGTCTCACACCTGATGATCGACGCCGAACGCGGCGCGCACGGGCGGTTCCGGGTCACCCCCTGAGTCCGGCCTCCCGGGTGGTCGCCGGCGGACGGGGTGATCTTCAGTCACCCCCGGCGACGAACCGCTGTGGGTCGGCGGTGAACTCGGTGCGGCAGCCTTCGGAGCAGAACCACAGTGTCCGGCCTTCCCAGTCGACGTGCGGGCCGGTGGGTTCGACCTGCATGCGGCAGACCGGGTCGACCACCAGCCCGGCGAGCGTCTTGAACCGGCCGTCCTCGAGCCAGAGCACCCTGTCCGCCACCTCCCGCAGCCGGTTGTCGTGGGAGACGATCACGATCGAGCGGTCGTCCTCGTCGGCGAGCTGGCGCAGCAGCCGGGAGAGATCGCGGCCGCGGGACGCGTCGAGGTTCGCGGTCGGCTCGTCGGCCAGCAGCACGGGTGGGTCGTTGGCCAGAGCCCGGGCGACCGAGACCCGCTGCTGCTCCCCACCGGACATCTGCGAGGGCCGCGCCGCGGCCCGGTGGGCCAGGCCGACCCGGTCCAGCAGCGCCCGGGCGCGGCGGTTCGCGGCGGTGCCCTTGATGCCGGCGATGTTCGCCGCGACCGCGATGTTCTCCGTGGCAGTCAACGCGTCCAGCAGCGCGTAGTCCTGGAAGATGAATCCGAACGTGTTCGCTCGCAGGGCAGGGAGCTCACGCTCCAGCGTGGTCGCGATCTCGACCCTGCGGCGGTCCCGGCCGGTGACGACAATGGATCCGGCGGTGGGGCGAAGCAGCGCCCCCAGCATCAGCAGCAGCGTGGTCTTGCCCGAGCCGCTGGGTCCCATGACCAGCAGCACCTCGCCGGCGTGCACGTCGAGGTCGACCTCGCGGACGGCTGCCACCTCGGCCGCGCCATGGCCGTAGGTCTTGGTGAGGCCGCGGACAGCGACGGTGACCGGCCGGTCCCGCCCGGTGGGCTGTTCGGGGGCGGTGTGGTCAGCGGTGGTCATCGGGTCTCCCGGAAGGCGGTGGCCGCGTCGAGGGTGGCGATGCGGCGCAGCGGCCACAGGGCGGCGAGCAGGCCGACGGCGAGCGCGCCCAGGGTGGTCTGGTAGAGCGCGGTCGAGGTGATGGTGATGCTGACCGCCGGCGCGAGCAGCGGCAGCGTCCAGGAGAGCAGCTGGGCGAAGGTGGTGGCGAGCAGTGACGCGAGCGCGACGGTCCACAGCACCTGCACGGTGATGCTGCCGGCCAGCCGGATGGTGGTGGCGCCGAGTGCCTTGAGGACGGCGTACTCGCGGATCCGGTTCAACGTGGCGGTCATCAGGCCGAGCGCGATCACGGCGAGTGCGATGAGCAGCCCGATGGTGGACATCAGGCGGAGCAGGTCGGCGCTCATGTCGGTGACGATGCGGGCCTCGGAGGTGGCGAACTCCTCTCGAGTCTGCGTGGTCACGCCGGGCAGGGCCGCGCTGATGCGATCCGCAACGTTCGCCGCTGCTGTGGGCTCGGTGCCGACCAGCAGGTAGGAGTCGGTGTCGCCGCGGATGTTCGTGAACTCGGTCCGGGCGACGAACACGGTGGTGTTGGTGATGCTGGAGCCACCCGAGGACAGCCCGACCAGCGACAGGCGGGTACCGAGCACGGTGAGGGTGTCGCCCAGGTGGACGCCGAGGCCGTCGGCGGCCTGCTCGTCGAGCACCGCCTCCCCGGTGCCGGGGGCGCGACCGACCTCGAGTCTGGCGGGCCCGCCGCGTCCGGTGCGGGTGTCGTAGCCGATCAGGTACGACAGCTGCCTGCCCTGCGGTCCGGAGACCGAGCCGGAGGCGAACCCGATCGGGGACGCCCAGGTGACGCCGGGCACCGACCGGACCCGCTCTACCGTGTCCGGCGGAAGCGCGGAGGCGCTCATGTGCATCGTCTTCACCCCTTCCTGGGAGACGAACACGGTGGCGGGCGAGGTGCGGATGTAGCTGGTGACCTGGTCGATGGCGCCGGCGAAGATCCCGCGGAGCACCAGCACCAGCAGCAGGGCGGAAGCGACTCCGAGCACGGTCAGTGCGGCACGACGACGTTCCGCGAACAGGAACCGTCGACCGACCGGCACACCTCGCCGAGCTCTGCCGGGTCGGGCTGCGCCAGCACGGGTGATCATCATCGGCTCCGGAACGCGGAGGCCGCGTCGAGCCGGGACAGCCGGTGTGCGGGCAGCCACGCGGCCAGCAGCGCCATCCCCGCGGCCGCGGTCGCGGTGCGGGTCAGGGTCGCGGAGGTCATCACCACGGGGAACGCCGGACGCCACCACGAGAGCAGCTCACGGGTGAGAAGCAGCAGGATCACGGCAGCGACGGCACCGGCCGCCGTGAGGGCGGCGGTCTCGGCGACCGCGATGCGCCGGACCCTGCCCGGTGCGGCACCGAGTGCCTTGAGGACGCCGAGGTCACGTTGTTGCTCGCTCACGCGCGTGTAGGCCACCAGCGCCACGATCAGGGTGCCCGTGGCGAACGCGACGGACACCATCAGCTTCACCGGGGACCCGTAGATCTTGGTGGCTAGCGTCAGGGACGCCTCACGGAGCTGCGCCGGAGTGCGGACGGTCAGGCCCTGGTCGCGGAGACGGTCGGCAACCCTGCCTGGTGTGTCGGTGGTGACCAGAACCGCTCCGGTGGTGTCGCCGGCGCCGAGCATGCCGGTCATCGCGGCACTGGTGGTGAACACCATCGGCGTCATGAACATCGCGGTGCCGTCGGTGAGCCCGACGACCCGCATCGGGTGGCCGAACATCGGCATGTCGTCGCCGACAGCGAGCCCGTGCTGGTCGGCGAACAGTGCGTCCAGCGCGACCTCGTCTGCCGTGGCAGGGGCCCGGCCCGCGGTGAGCGCCCACGGGCCGCCGGGTCCGCCGGGTTCGCTGGCGACCGCGGCCACCGCGGCCTTGCCGTGCGGCAGCTCGAGGATGCTGTACATGGTGCGGATCGGCCACGCGCCGGTGACTCCGTCGGTGGCCTCGACGGCGGTCACGGTCGCGGCGGGGAGAACGCCGGGATCCGCGAAGAGGCTCTCGGTGCCTGCGGGCACGACCACCAGGTCAGCCGCAAGGTGGTCGTCGTAGACGGTGACTCGCTGCTGCACGCCGGTCCACAGGCCGTTGAGCAGCAGCATCATCATCAGCGCCAGGCCGATGCCCAGGGCGCCGGCGGCCGTGCGGACCGGTCTGGCGGCCAGCAGGCGCCGGGTGACCGGGACCTGGCGTTCACCACGTGACATGACGGTCACTTCCTCGACCCTGTGTCAGGGTGTCAGCCGGTGTGATGGGCGCTGTGCTCGACCGGGCTGGGGGTGCGAGCCGGTCGCGGCGCATCGGCAGGTTCGGGGTTGCTGATGGCTGGTCCGATGACGAACGCCGCGCCGGCGAACAGCCCGACGTGGTGGAGCACGTGCGGCGCGAGCCCCATCACCGTGGCGATGACCGCCGTGACCGCGTTCCAGGCCGTCCCCAGGGGACCCCCGTGCGGCGACGGCGAGACGGACGGTGCCCGGTCGCCGCCCAGACCGGCGTCCGTGGGGGCGAGGTTGTGGTGGTCGTGTGGCATGGCGGGCTCCTAGGCCCGGTACGAGAGGGTCGTCATCATGCCGGTCTCGGCGTGGTAGATGTTGTGGCAGTGTGCTGCCCACTGGCCGGGATTGTCGGCGTCGAGGTCGACTTCGAGCGTCTGCATCGGGCGCACGATCACTGTGTCCTTGCGGACCCCGCTGCCGCGCAGGGCGAAGGTGTGGCCGTGCAGGTGCATCGGGTGGAACATCATCGTGTTGTTGACGAACCGCAGCCGCACCCGCTCACCTTCACCGACGTCGAGTGGTTCGGCGTCGGCGAACGTCTCGCCGTTGATCGTCCACCGGTAGGGCGCCATCGACCCGCCCAGAACCAGGTCGTGTTCCCGGTCGGTCGACCGGTCAGCCAGCCGGACATCCGCCGCGGCCTTCAAGTCGCTGCCGAGCAGGACCCGCCGGGTGAGCTCGCGAGGCTGGACGTCAGCTGCCGGTGCGCGGCCGGCGCCGGTGCGGACGACCGCCACCCCCTGCCCCTTCTTACCTTCCGCGGAGGCAACCAGCGGGAAGACGCCGTCGGCCAGCGTGACCATGACATCGAACCGCTCCCCCATCCCGACCAGCAGGGCGTCGGTGGGCACCGGCACGACGGGGAAGCCGTCACTGTGGGTGAGGGTCATGCGGTGCCCACCGAGCGCGACCCGGAACGCCGTGTCGGAACCGGCATTGACGAACCGGATCCGTACGCGTTGCCCGGGCTTGCCGGTCAACGTCACCGGCGCGTCCGCGGTTCGGCCGTTGACCAGGTAGTGCGGGTACTCGACGTCACCGGCGCCGCCGAGGAGCCGGGACTGCATCCCCTCCCCCGTCATGCCGCCCATGCCTCCCATGGAACCGGGACCCATGCCAGGCATCGACCCATGGTCCATCCCGCCCATCCCGTTCATGCCGCCGCCGGCGGTGGAGGCTCGGAGGTCCTCGAGGACCTCGTCGGGCGTGCGGCCGGTGCCGTCGACCCAGTCGTCGAGGACGACGACCCACTCGTCGTCGTAACCGCCCGGTTCCGCCGGGTCGTCCACGACCAGCACCCCGTACAGACCGCGGTCGAGCTGCACACCGGTGTGCGGGTGGTAGAAGTACGTTCCGGGGTCGGGAACGGTGAACTCGTAGCGGAACGACCCGCCTGCGGAGATCGGGCCCTGGGTCATGCCGGGGACGCCGTCCATGTCGTTGCGCAGCGCGATGCCGTGCCAGTGCACGCTGGTCTCGGCCGGGAGCTGGTTGTCGACCTCGACCCGCAGCACGTCACCGGCGGTGACCCGCAGCAGCGGGCCGGGGACGGAGTCGCCGTACGCCCAGGTGGTGACCACGCGGCCGCCGAGGTTGAGCGTCACCCGCCGGGGCGTGAGCCGTGCCCGTACGACCGAGGCGCCCGTGCGTCGACGTGCTGCCTCCGCCTGCGCGACGGCCTTGGCGGCCGGGCTGACGGCACCGTCGCTGCTGCAGGCGGCCACGCTTCCGAGGGAGAGTACGCCGGCCAGGCCCGCGGCTCCGCGGATCAGACTGCGGCGGGTCAGGTGCGCCAAGGCAGGGCTCCTCGAGGTAGTGGTAGATGTGCCTGTGGGGAGGCGCGCTGTCAGCGTGTGACCGGACGAGCGCCGGCGCGCAGGACGTCGGCGCGGGTGCGGAACTCCCCGGCGTCGATCTCGCCGCGGGCGAACCGCTCCTCGAGGATCTGCATCGGGTCGCGGTCCGTGGACCGGTCGGCCGGTCGGGAGCTGCTGCTGGTGCCGCGGAAGATCGCGACCACCGCGAACACCACCAGAGCCCAGAACGCCACCATCACGAGGGTCATGACGATCCAGCCGCCCCACCCCACTCCGTCCTGATACCAACCCATCATCGTTCCCAGCTCCCTTCATCTCTTTGTCGTCAGCATGGGGCGCGCACCCCGGGGATCTCGTCGTGGTCCTGTGAAGGTTCGCTGAAGAAAGCCGGTGCCCACCAGCGAGCGCAATGCCGCCTCAGCCCTGGCTGACACCATGGGGACCATGAGCGAGAAGCACACGGCTGGCGCCTCACCGAGCCAGACCTCCCCGGCGGCCGGCACACGGCACTGGGCGGGTCTGCGCGCGATGGTCATCGAGGACGAGCCCGAGCTGGCGGCCCTGGTCGGCAGCTACTTCGCACGTGACGGCTTCGAGGTCACCGTCAGCCACGACGGAGGCCAGGGAGTCACCGCCGCGCGAGAGATCGACCCGGACGTGATCGTGCTCGACCTCGGCCTCCCGGGCCTCGACGGTGTCGAGGTGTGCCGACAGCTGAGGACCTTCTCCGACGCCTACGTCGTGATCCTGACCGCTCGCAGTGACGAGGTCGACACGCTGATCGGCTTGTCGGTCGGCGCCGACGACTACATGACCAAGCCCTTCAGCCCGCGCGAGCTGATGGCACGGGTGCAGGCGATGCTGCGCCGCCCGCGGCCGCTGCGCCAGCCGGACGACGGTGCGGAGGCAGCCCGGACGGTCGGTGACCTGACGATCGACACGGCCGGCCGCGACGTGTGGCTCCAGGGCGACCCGGTCGCGTTGACCCGCACCGAGTTCGACCTGCTCGCCGCTCTGGCCGAACGGCCGCGGATGGCGTTCAGTCGTCGTCAGCTCATCGACCACGTGTGGGGTGAGACGTGGGTGGGCGACGAGCACCTGGTCGACGTCCACATCGGGCATCTGCGTCGCAAGCTCGGCGACGACGCGGCCGAGGGACGGTTCGTCCGCACGGTCCGAGGCGTCGGCTACCGGATGGGAACCGGCCAGTGACCGCCGCCACCGCTACCGGGTTCGAGCCCGGCCCCGCGAGCACACGCACCGGTCGGCTCAGGTCCGGGTTCGCGGGTCGGCTGCTCCTGGCGCAGGCGCTGGTGCTAGTCGCCGGCGCTCTGACCACATGGTTGGTGGCCTCTGCGGCCGGCCCCAGCATCTTTCACGACCATCTGGAGAGGGCCGGCGTCGGCCACACGACCTCCGAGACCCGACACGTGGAGGAGGCCTTCGCCTCGGCCCTGCTGGTCTCGCTCTCCGTCGCGCTGCTCGCCGCCGTGACCGCGGCACTCGGGGTCTCGTGGTACTTCAGCCGACGGGTACAGCGCTCCATCTCCCCGGTCACCGCCGCCGCCTCCCAGGTCGCTGCCGGCCGGTACGACGCACGCGTGCCCGACCCGGGACTCGGCGGCGAGTTCGCGAGCCTGACCCGCACCTTCAACGCCCTCGCCGAACGCCTCGGGGCGGTCGAGACCACCCGCCGGAAGATGCTCGCCGACCTCGCGCACGAGATGCGCACGCCCCTGGCCACGATCGACGCCCACCTCGAGGCCGTCGAGGACGGCGTGCGTGAACTCGACGAGACCACCCTCGGCGTTCTCCGCGCCAGCACCCGGCGGTTGAGGCGGCTGGCCGAGGACGTCAGCGCCATCTCCCACGCCGAGGAGGGCAGGCTCGACATCGACCCACAGCCGGTCGACCCGGCCTCCCTCGTCGAAGGCGCCGCGGGCGCGGCCCGGGGCCGATACGCGAGCAAGGGGGTTCGGCTCGAGACGAGCATCCACACCCACGACCCGGTACTGGCCGACACCGACCGGATCGGACAGGTCCTGACCAACCTGCTCGACAACGCCCTCCGGCACACACCGCCGGAAGGAACCGTGACCCTGACGTGCAGCCGGATCGACCGCTGGGTCCAGTACACCGTGGCCGACACCGGTGCGGGCATCGCCGGCGAGCATCTGGGTCGCCTGTTCGACCGGTTCTACCGGGTCGACACCGCCCGCGACCGCAACCACGGCGGCAGCGGGATCGGGCTCAGCATCGCCAAGGCACTCGTCGAGGCACACGGCGGCAGCATCAGCGTCGACAGCTCGGGGGTCGACCGGGGAGCGACGTTCACGGTGCGACTCCCGGTAGCCAACACCTAGCGCCACCGACCTTCAGCGACCTGCGGCGCTCGCGGCATCACCATGAAGGTTCTGTGAAGGTCCCCCACGGATCTTGACGGAATACCCCGCGGGGGTATTCTGGAGGTACCCCTCAGGGGTATCGGCAGGATGAGGTGACCCCATGACCCGCACACCCGGCTACATCACCGACAAGCAGGCGCTCCTCACTCGTCTGCGGCGCATCGAAGGACAGGTCCGTGGCCTGCAGCGCCAGGTGGAGGACGACACCTACTGCGTGGAGATCCTGACCCAGGTCGCGGCCGCCACCAAGGCGCTCCAGAGCGTCGCGTTGATGCTGCTGGAGCAGCACCTGCAGCACTGCCTCACCCACACCGCTGACCCGACCGAGCGCGATCAGAAGCTCACCGAGGCCAGCCAGGCGATCGCCCGGCTCGTCCGCGCCTGACCCACCCACCACCACCCCAGCTGAGGAGACCACCGATGAGTACCCGTTCGAGCGACATCAAGGAGAGCCAGATGACCACCGACCAGACCACGCAGAGCTTCGCGGTGACCGGGATGACCTGCGGCCACTGCGCCGGCGCCGTCACCAGCGAGCTGAAGACGCTCGACGGCGTCACCGACGTACAGGTGGACCTCGTCGCCGGTGGCACCTCCACCGTGACCGTCACCAGCGGAGCCCCGCTCGACCAGTCCCAGGTTGCCGCCGCCCTCGACGAGGCCGGCGACTACCAGCTCGCCTGACACGAGCCCGCCACCCCACCCGCTACGACCACTCGTAGGTCCGGCCGCACGGCGCGGCCGTGCAAGGAGATGAACCCGATGACAGAGCACGCCACCGCAGACACCACACCCGCCGGCGGGACCACGCCTGCGGCGACGGACCTGGAGCTGACCATCGGCGGGATGACCTGCGCCTCGTGCGCCGCGCGCATCGAGAAGAAGCTGAACAAGGTCGAGGGTGTCACCGCCAGCGTCAACTACGCCACCGAGAAGGCCAAGGTCAGCTACACCGGCGCCATCGCCCCTGAGGACCTGGTCGCCGTGGTCGAGGCCACCGGCTACACCGCCGCCCTGCCAACGCCGGAACCCGAGCCCGGGCGCGGCGCCGCCTCGGGTGAGACCGACGAGCAGCACCGTCGCGAGGACGAGGCGGCCGGGTGGTGGCAGCGGCTGGTGATCTCCGCGTTCCTCACCGTCCCGGTGCTCGCACTCTCGATGGTGCCGGCGCTCCAGTTCGACAACTGGCAGTGGATCTCCCTCACCCTCGCCTCCCCCGTCGTGGTGTGGGGTGCCTACCCCTTCCACAAGGCCGCCGTCACCAACGCCCGGCACGGAGCGGCCACCATGGACACCCTGATCTCGGTGGGTGTCACCGCCGCCTACCTGTGGTCGCTGTGGGCGCTGCTGTTCACCCACGCCGGCATGACCGGGATGCGGATGCCGTTCCAGCTGCTGCCCGGTGACGGCGACGGGGCGCACATCTACCTGGAGGTCGCGGCCGCCGTCACCACCTTCATCCTCGCCGGCCGCTACTTCGAGGCCCGCGCCAAGCGGCAGTCGGGTGCGGCGCTGCGGGCGCTGCTGGACATGGGCGCCAAGGACGTCGCCCTGCTCCAGCCGGGGCCGGACGGGGACACCGAGGTTCGTGTCCCGGTCTCCCAGCTGGTGGTCGGCGACCGGTTCGTGGTCCGCCCCGGGGAGAAGGTCGCCACCGACGGGATCGTCGAGTCCGGCACCTCCGCCATCGACGCCTCCATGCTGACCGGCGAACCGGTCCCGGTCGAGGTCGGTCCCGGTGACGCGGTGGTCGGTGCCACCGTCAACGCCGGCGGCCGCCTGGTCGTACGGGCCGCCCGCGTCGGAGCCGACACCCAGCTCGCCCAGATGGCCCGGCTGGTCGAGGACGCCCAGTCCGGCAAGGCGCAGGTCCAGCGGCTCGCCGACCGCGTCTCCGGCGTCTTCGTCCCGATCGTGATCATGCTGTCGCTCGGAACGCTCGCCACCTGGCTTCTGACCGGGCACGGCGCCACGGCCGCGTTCACCGCCGCGGTCGCGGTCCTCATCATCGCCTGCCCGTGCGCCCTGGGTCTCGCGACCCCGACCGCCCTCTTGGTCGGCACCGGCCGCGGCGCCCAGATCGGCGTGCTGATCAAGGGCCCCGAGGTGCTCGAGTCCACCCGGGTGGTCGACACCATCGTCCTCGACAAGACCGGCACCGTCACCACCGGACAGATGAAGCTGGTCGACGTCATCACCGTCGACGGTGTCGAGGTGGCCGAGGTGCTGAGGTTCGCCGGCGCCGTCGAGGACGCCTCCGAGCACCCGATCGGGCAGGCCATCGCCTCCGGTGCCGTGGAACGGCTGGATGCCCAGCTGCCCGCCGTCGAGGGGTTCACCTCCACCCAGGGTCTGGGGGTCGCCGGCCTGGTCGACGGGCACGCGGTCGCAGCCGGCCGACCGGCGTGGCTGCGCGACGAGTGGAGCCAGCCGCTGGACCCGTCGCTGGCCGCGGCAACGGACGCAGCCGAGGCCGAGGGCCGGACGGCGGTCGCGGTCGGCTGGGACGGCGCGGCCCGCGGTGTCCTGGTCGTCTCCGACACCGTCAAGCCGACGAGCGCCCAGGCCATCACCGAGCTCATGGCACTGGGGCTGCGTCCCGTGCTGCTCACCGGCGACAACGAACGAGCCGCCCGCGCGGTGGCCGCCGAGGTCGGCATCGACGAGGTCATCGCCGAGGTCCTCCCTGCCGACAAGGTCGCCGTGGTCCGTCGCCTGCAGGACGAGGGCCGGACGGTCGGCTTCGTCGGGGACGGGGTCAACGACGCTGCTGCGCTCGCCGCCGCCGACCTCGGCCTCGCGATGGGCACCGGCACCGACGTCGCCATCGAGGCCTCCGACCTCACCCTGGTCCGCGGCGACCTGCGTACCGCCGTGGACGCCATCCGCCTCTCACGCAGGACCCTGGGCACCATCAAGGGCAACCTGTTCTGGGCCTTCGCCTACAACGTCGCAGCCCTCCCGCTGGCAGCGCTCGGACTGCTCAACCCGCTGATCGCAGCCGCCGCGATGGCGTTCTCCTCGGTGTTCGTGGTCTCCAACAGCCTGCGGCTGCGCCGCTTCCGCGCGGTGTCCACCACCCCGGGGAGCAAAGCCGGCGCAGCCGACGGCACCCACATGCCTCACCCCGAGCCAGCATCCGCCTGACCCGCACCAGCCCGCACGCGCACCAGCAGCCCTCTACCGCAAGGGAGCGCCAGATGAGCCACCCCGACCAGGACCAGTCCCGCACCATCCGCCGAGACGAGCGAGGTCCCGCCACAGCGGTGCTCGAGGTCACCGGGGTCGACTGGGCCAGCAGCAAGAACGTCACCGAGGCAGTCCTCGGCCGCCGACCCGGCGTGCTGGCAGTGGACGCCAACCCGGTCTCCCAGACCGCGACCGTGACCTACGACCCGACGACGACCGACCTGACCCACCTGCGGGACTGGGTGCGCGAGTGCGGCTACCACTGCGCAGGTCAGTCGGTGCCGCAGCACATCTGCGACCCGATGGCCCAGCCCGATGCGCGTGACCGGCACGCCGCCTCGCCGCACGACGCGATGGGTCACGGCGGACACGGGGAGATGTCGATGGCCGACATGGTGCGCGACATGCGCAACCGGTTCCTCGTCGCCGTGCTCTTGTCGGTGCCGATCCTGCTGTGGTCCCCGATCGGCCGTGAGGTCATCGGGTTCGAGACCGCCGCCCCGTTCGGTCTGCGTGACGACGTCTTCAGCCTCTTGCTGTCGCTGCCCGTGGTCTTCTACTCCGCCTGGATCTTCTTCGACGGCGCCTGGCGGGCCCTGCGCGCCCGCACGCTGGACATGATGGTCCTCGTCGCGGTGGCGGTCGGTGCCGGGTGGCTCTACTCCCTCGGGGTCACCCTGACCGGCGGCGGCGAGGTGTTCTACGAGGCCGCCACCGTTCTCACCGCGTTCGTGCTGCTCGGGCACTGGTTCGAGATGCGTGCCCGCGGTGGCGCCAACGACGCCATCCGTACCCTGCTCGACCTCGCCCCGCCCCAGGCGCTGGTCGTCCGGGACGGGGAGCCCGTCGAGATCTCCACGGCCGACGTGGTGGTCGGCGACCTGCTCCTGGTCCGGCCCGGCACCAAGATCGCCACCGACGGCGTCGTCGAGGAGGGTGAGTCCGAGCTGGACGAGTCGATGGTGACCGGGGAGAGCCTGCCTGTCCACAAGGGGCCCGGTGACGCGGTCATCGGCGCAACCGTGAACACGTCGGGCACGCTGCGGGTCAGGGCCAGCCGGATCGGCGCCGATACCGCGCTGGCGCAGATCGTGGCGCTGGTGCAGCAGGCGCAGAACTCCAAGGCGCCCGGTCAGCGCCTCGCGGACAAGGCCGCGTTCTGGCTGGTCCTGGTCGCACTGGTCGGCGGCGTCGGCACCTTCCTGGTGTGGCTGGCCGTGGGCGCCAGCGTGCAGACCGCCTTGCTGTTCGCGATCACCGTCGTGGTGATCACTTGCCCCGACGCACTCGGCCTGGCAACGCCGACGGCGATCATGGTCGGCTCCGGCCTCGGCGCCAAGCGCGGCATCCTCTTCAAGAACGCCACCGCGCTCGAGACGTCCGCCCGCATCGACACCGTCGTGATGGACAAGACCGGCACCCTCACCAAGGGTGAACCCGAGGTGACCGAGGTCGTCGTCGAGGGGATCGACCGGGCTCGGCTGCTCGCGCTGGCAGCGGCGGTCGAGCGGGAGTCCGAGCACCCGCTGGCTCACGCTGTCGCCAGGTACGCCGACGACGAGGGTGCGCCAGCACTGCGCGCGACCGGCTTCCGTAACGTCGCCGGGCACGGTGCTGTCGCCGACGTCGATGGGCAGCGGGTCGCCATCGGCAACCGCCGGCTGATGGACGCCGAAGGCATCACCCTCGGCTCCCTCGCCGACCGGCGTGACCAGGTTGCGGCGGGTGGCCGAACGGCCGTCCTCGTCGCCGTCGACGACCGGGCCGTGGGTGTCGTGGGCATCGCCGACGCGGTCCGCGAGACCTCTTCGGCCGCCGTGACCGCCCTGCACGACGCCGGCGTGGCGGTGGTCATGCTGACCGGCGACAACGAGGCAACCGCGCAACGCATCGCCGACGAGCTCGGCATCGACACGGTCATCGCCGAGGTGCTCCCGGAGGACAAGTCCACCAAGGTGACCGAGCTCCAGCGAGCCGGGAGGCGGGTCGCCATGGTCGGTGACGGCGTGAACGACGCTCCCGCGCTCGCGGCCGCGGACATCGGAATCGCGATCGGCACGGGCACCGATGTCGCGATCGAGACCGCCGACGTCGTCCTCATGCGCTCCGACCCACTCGACGTACCGACCGCACTCACGATCGGCCGCGGCACGCTGCGCAAGATGCGGCAGAACCTCGGCTGGGCGGTCGGCTACAACGCGATCGCCCTGCCCATCGCCGCCGGCGTGTTCGAGCCCGCGTTCGGTCTCGTGCTGCGACCCGAGATCGCGGCGCTGTCCATGTCCGGCTCCAGCTTCCTCGTCGCGGTCAACGCCCTTCTACTCAAGCGCCTGCGCCTGCCCGCGCAACCCTCCCAGCCCGAACCCACCCCTGCCCGGCAGCTCCAACCCGCCGGGTAGCGTGGCCGGCCTTGCGCGGCCACCGCATACCCCTGCGGCGAACTCCTCGACTCCTGACCTCCCCTCCATCGACCACACCTGAGAGCCCCCATTGCACATGTCCCCCGCTCGTCGCTCCACCACCGTCGCGCTCCTCACGTCCGCGCTGCTGACTCTCCTTGCCGCGTGCGGAGCCGACGACCCGGGGACCGCCACCGGGGCGACGCTGGGGCACGTGCACGGACTCGGCACCGACCCCGCCGACGACACCCTCTACGCCGCGACACACTTCGGTGTCTTCGACCTCGGCGAGGCGGGCGCAGGCCCGGTGGAACGGGTCGCCGACCGGTGGCAGGACACCATGGCGTTCACCGTCGTCGGCCCGAACCACTTCCTGGCCAGCGGTCACCCCGACCAGCGCGAGGACCTTCCCGTCCACCTCGGCCTGATCGAGTCCACCGACGCCGCGCGCACCTGGGAGCCGGTGTCGCTCCTCGGCGAAGCCGACTTCCACGCCCTGGAAGCCGCCGGCGACCGCGTGTACGGGTACGACGCCGTCAGCAGCCGACTGATGGTCACCGAAGACCGCGAGGAATGGCGCACCCTCGCCCAGGTTCCTGCCGCCGACCTCGCCGCGGACCCCCGCGACCCCGCCCGGGTGCTCGCCAGCACCGCCGATGGAGTCATCACCTACCGGACCGAAGGCGGGCCGGGGCGCCCCCTCGACGGGACGCCACCCCTGATGCTGCTCGACTGGCCGACGGAGGACCTCCTGGTCGGTGCCACCGGCGAGGGGGTGGTCTACCGCAGCCGCGACAGCGGTGACAGCTGGCAGCGCAGCGACGGCCCACCCGGCGACCTGCAGGCCCTCGAAGTCACTCCCCGCGGCTGGTACGTCGCCACCAGCGCCGGCCTGTTCCGCTCCTCCGACGACGGACGCACCTGGCGGCCCCTCTCAGCCGGGTGACCGCTCCCGAGAATCAGTTCGCACGCGCGCTCCTCGGTGGGCGCACACGACGACCGACCCACGTCAGCGGATCGGGCCAGGTGTGGGATCGGGCACCGGCTCGTCGGTGGCGATGAGCGAGGGCGGCCCGACCGCGATGCCCTCCTCGGGCTCGGGGCTGGAGGCGCGTGCGTCGGCCAGCACGTCGGCAGGGACGTGCTGCTCGAGGAACCGCCGCGCCAGCCGGGTCGACGGGTGCACCGCGATCGTGGCCACCACGATGATGCCGGCGATCAGCAGCCAGCCGGCGGCGCCCCAGTTCATGGCGAGGAAGGTGTACAGCGCCGGCGCCCAGACGCGGCCGAGGGTGCCGCTCAGCTCGGCGGCCCCCTGGTAGGCACCCCGTTGCCGGGGGTCCATCAGCTCGGCCTCGAACGACCAGCTGGCCGCCGACAGGTAGAGCTCGGCCCCGGTCACGGTGACGTGGCCGAGCCACACCAACGCGATCGTGACCCAGCCGACGGTGTCGTGAGTCGCCAGCGTGATCAGGCAGGAGAGGACGAAGAAGGTGGACGACACCCGTACGGCCTTCAGCGCGGTCGGCACGTCCTCGACGCCGCGGGCCGCTGCCATCGGCAGGAAGATGCACATCACCGTGTTGGTCCCGAACAGGAGGGCCAGCAGCACCCGCGGGGCGTCGGTCTCCTCCACCAGCCACAGCGGGATCACGATGTTGAGCAGCACCTGGTTGGTCCAGAAGACCCCGCCGAAGAAAGTCGTCAGCAGCCAGCCGGGGTTGCGCAGCGGTCCGGGCCCGGCGACCTTCACCTTGCGGTCTTCCGGAGTGCGGTCATCGTGGGAGGCGCGTGGCAGCCGCGTGATAGCGGCGGCGTTGACCAGGAAGATCACGGTGGTCAACCAGGGCAGTGCGTGGAGCACGTCGTTGGAGTCGAACGCCAACGCGATCCCCCCGACCAGCGAGCCGAGGGTGAAGCCGACGTTGAGCGCGGAGTACATGTAGGCGCGTGACCGCACCCGCTCGTCGGGCGGCAGAACGTCGATCGTGTACGCGCCGTGCGCGGCGCCGCCGAGGGCACCGATGACCTCCATGCCGACGGCCATGGCGACGTAGCCCTTGAAGTCCGTGATGAAGGGCCACACCGCGAACATCGCCGCCTGCCCCGTCGCGCTGACGGCCCACATCTTCTTCGGCCCGAAGCGGTCGACCAGCTTGCCCATCGGCAGCGCCACCAGGAAGGCGGCGATGCCGGCGCAGGTCAGGCCGAGCCCGACCTGGGCGGCGGACAGCCCGACGATCTGGGTGAAGAACACCGCCGAGCCGGTCATGAAGGTGCCCTCACCGAGGGCGAAGAGGAGCGACTGGGCAGCGAGCCGTCCAGCCAGAGGTGACGGGGGGCGCGTTTGACGGAGGACGGCAGCGAACATCACCGGGAGATTGTCCGGTTCCAGACGACAGATGTCGCGCGATTTTTCGGGCGATTCGGCACAAGGAGGCTCCGACAGGGCGGGACCAGCGGCTCAGCGATGAGCTGGACACGTTCAACGCGGCCGCGACCCCGGACGTCCCCGCGCCCGAGGAGCTCACCGTCCGGATGGAGGAAGACGGAGAGCTGGTCGCCGGAGCTTCGGGCTGGACCTGGGGTCAGGCCGCTGGCATCGGCATGACCTGGGTCCGGGAGGACCAGAGAGGAACTGGCATCGGGGCGAGCCTTCTTGCGGCGTTCGAGAACGAGGCCAGGGAGCGAGGCTGCAGCCATGTGTTCGTCACGTCGTTCACCTTCCAGGCCCCGGGCTTCTACCAGCGCCTGGGCTACGAGGAGATCTTTCGGTGGGGGTCGGTTCCGACGCCGGGCCGGGATGACGTCCACCTGCGAAAGCAGCTCTGAGCGCCTCTTCCGCGCACGGATCCAGCCGCTGTTCGCTCGGACGTGGCTCACGGCGCGTTCGCCGATGCCCGCCGAGCACCGCGATCACGGTCGGCACGAGCGACAGGACGACGATCGAGAGTACGACGAGCTCGACGTGGGTCGCGACCAAGGGGACGCCACCGAGGAAGAAGCCGGCCAGCACAGTGGCCGCCGCCCAGGCGATACCCCCGGCCAGGTTGTAGAGGGTGAACCGACGACGCGGCATGGCGCCGACGCCCGCCACCACGGGCGTGAGGGTGCGCAGCACCGGGGTGAAGCGGGCGAGCATCACCGCCCGGGCGCCGTACCGCGCGACGAACGAGGCGGCCCGGTCCACGTGCTTGGGCGAAAGAAACCGGGACCCAGTCCGGCTGAACGCCCGCGGGCCGAAGCGTCGGCCGAGCAGGTAGCCGACCTGGTCTCCCGCGACCGCCGCCGCCGCGACCGCGGTCACGACCAACCAGACGGGCAGGTGGATCACCCCCGCGGCCACCAGGACCCCGGCGGTGAACAACAGTGAGTCGCCAGGAAGGAAGAACCCCAGGAGCAAACCACTCTCCACGAACACGATGCCCACGAGGAGCAGGACCGCGGCGCTGCCCCAGGCGTAGAGCAGGGGGATCAGGAGGAGGGTCATGCTGTGACACTAGGGGCGGCGACCTGCCGACAACCTGATCGTCAGTCCCCGGTCGACACCACCTCAACGGTCAACGTGGTAGACGTCGTAACCGGCAAGATCCGCAACCTCGTGGTAGCGAGCTTCGCGTTGTTGTCGTCGTCAGTGGGAAGCCGTATCGCTTCGGTCAGGTTGCTGGCAGGTAGGCCCGGGCAGGCTGCTCCGAACCCGCCCCAAGGAGCTTGCTCATGTTCGACCTGGTCAACGGTCTCCCGATCCACCCCCTCGTGGTGCATGCCGTCGTGGTGCTCCTCCCGCTCGCCTGCCTCGGGACGATCGCCCTCGTGGTGCGTCCCGCCTGGCGTCGCCCCTACGGCCTCCTGGTCGTCGCGGACGCCGCGCTGTCGGCCGTGCTGATCCCGGTCGCGACCTCCAGCGGCGAGGCCCTGGAGTCGCACGTCGGCGAGCCCGGCGCGCACGCCGAGCTCGGCGAACAGCTGCTGTGGTTCGCCCTTCCCCTGCTGGTCCTGTCCGCAGCGCTGGTGTGGCTGGACCGTCGCCCGGTGACTCGGCGCGGCGCGTCGAGCCCGCGGGTGGTGCAGGTCGTCGCCGTCCTCGCCCTCGTCGCCGCGGTTGCGGCGAGCGTGCAGGTCTACCGTGTCGGCGACTCGGGTGCGCGCGCCGCTTGGGCCGACCAGGTCACCGGATCGGCCCAGGGGGGAGAATGAGCCTGTGGCCAGGATCGGCATCTGCGAGGACGACCCGGCGATCCGGCGGGTCGTCCTGGAGGCCCTGCGCCTCACTGGCCATGAGGGCGTCGCGGCGCACACCGGCGGCGAGGCCGTGCGGATGTTCGGCCACGACGACTCCCTCGACGTGCTCGTCCTCGACATCGGCCTGCCCGACGCGGACGGGCGTGACGTGTGCCAGGCGCTGCGCAGCGGTGGCCAGACCGCGCCCGTCATCTTCTTGACCGCGCTCGACACCGTGCACGACAAGCTGGCCGGATTCAGCGCGGGCGCCGACGACTACCTCGCCAAGCCCTTCGACGTGAAGGAGCTCGTGGCCCGCATCGAGGTGCTGTCCCGCCGCGGCCGCACCGTCGTGCCCGACGCCCCGACCGACCTGGTGCTCGACCCGGCACGGCACTCGGTCTCGTGCCAGGGACGCGAGTCGATGCTGACCCCCACGGAGTTCCGGATGCTCGCCGCCATCACCTCACGACCCGGCGAGGTGGTACGCCGCCGGGCGGTCGTCGCAGCGGCGTGGCCGGACGGCGCGGCCGTCAGCGAGAACACCATCGACTCCTACATACGGCGGATCCGCGCCAAGCTGGAGGAGGTCGGCTCACCGCTCCACATCCAGACCGTGCGCGGCGTCGGGTTCACGTTGCGATGAGGCCGCATCTGCCGCGGTCGGCATCGTTCCGGACCCAGATCGTGCTCGGGACCGCCGCGCTGATGGCGGCGCTGATGATCGTCGTCGGCCTCGGTACCCAGCTGGTGCTCGAGCTGACCGCGCGCAGCGACATCCACCATGTCCTGGTCGCACGAGCCAACGCCGTGGCCGCGTCCGTGCGTGCCGCGTCGGACACGTCACTGATCGTGCCCGCGGCCGCGGTCGAACCGGGGGTGCAGGTCTTCGGCCCCGCTGGCACGGTGCTCGCAGGGTCCGTCGAGCAGCGAGCCGCCGACGATGCCCGCGAGCTGGCCCTGCGCGGCGAGACCTCCGAGGTGGACGCCGGCGGCGGCGTACGCCTCCGAGCCGTCCCGTTCACCACGTCCTCCGGTGACCGCGGAGTGGTGGTCGCGAGCGTGCTGACCACGCCGTACGAACGCTCGGAGCGCTACGCCTTGTTGGCCACTGTTGTCCTCGGCCTGATCGTGGTAGGCATGGCCGCGCTCCTCGCCCGCAGGGTCACCGACCAGGCGCTCGTGCCGGTGTCGCAGATGGCCACTCGCGCGGCGGACTGGAGCGAGCACGACCTCGCCCAGCGTTTTGACCTCGGTCCTCCCACCAACGAGCTGGCCGTTCTCGGAGAGACCCTCGACCACCTGCTCGAGCGAGTCGCCCGAGCGATCCGATCCGAGCAGCGCCTCACCTCCGAGCTGGCCCACGAGCTGCGCACCCCGCTGACCGCTATCCAGGGTTCGGCCGACCTCGCGCTGATGCGCGGGGTCGACGACCCGGAGCTCCGCCTGGAGCTGGAACAGATCGCCGCCTCGACCCGCACCATGGCCGCCACGATCGCGGCACTTCTCGACCTGGCCCGCGAGAACCCCGAGGGACTGGACCGCGACTCCTCCCTCGTCTCCGACCTGGTCGGTCCGCTGCGCGCGCTGGTTCCCGACCATCTCCGCTTCGTTGACACGACCGGCGATACCGGCACCGTCGCCCTCGCTACACCCGGTCCGCTCGCGCTACGGGCGCTCGCCCCGCTGATCGAGAACGCCTGCGCGCACGCCACCTCGGAGGTGAGCCTCAGCGCACGGCGCGAAGGCCACCAGGTCGCCCTCTCCGTCACCGACGACGGCGTCGGCATCGACGCCGCGCTCCAGGAACGTCTCTTCGAGCCCGGCGCCACCGCGGGTGCCGGCACCGGCCTTGGACTGGGGATCGCACGCCGGACCGCCCGCTCCCTCGGCGGTGACGTCGTCGTCGAGCCCGCCGAGAGGACCACGTTCACGGTGCGCCTCCCGGTGGCCTGACTGCGCCGTCACGCGTTCCAGTTCGGTGGCGAGCCCGTGACACGACCGCGGTGCGGCATCAACCGGAGCCAGGCGGGTCTGACGCCATCCGCGCGGTCACGCCGCGAGACCTCATCATGTGCCCGCCGCGGCGTAGGTGAGCAGGGTGTCCGCGATGGCTGTCGCGGCACCGGGCAGGCCGTTGCAGCTGGGAAAGGCGTTGACGTCGACCACCACGGGGCCGTCGACGCCTTCGACGACGTCGACACCATAGATCTGAAGCTGCAGTGCCCGACCGACGGCGACCGCGATCTCTCGTAGTTGAGCCGGCGGGTAGAACACAGTGCCGGGCCGACGCCGGGCCTGACTCCAAGGCTTGAGGAGTCCGCCGACCTTGGTCCCGATCACATACAGCTTGCGGTCGACGCCGGCGCTGGGCACCCAGTGCTGCACCAGATACGGGCCAGGCGCTGCGGGAGGCTGCATCGTGTCCGGGTCATCCCACCGCGCGACCCCATTGCCGTCACCGACGTCGAACTTGCTCACCTTCACCGCGACGGGGTGTCCCGCTGCCCAGGCCCGTGCCTGGTCGGCGTCGGGCACCGTCGTCGCATGCGGGACCGGGAGGCCCGCGTCCGCCAGCCGCTGCTGCACGGCGCCGCGGTCCATCGTCAGCAGCGTCGACCGTGCCGAGTTGCAGCACCTGAGGCCCTGCGCCTCCAGTTCGGCGACGGTCATGAGCGTCGAGCGCCGAACCCCCCGCAGCACAACGGCGTCGGCGTCGGCGAGGCGGTCCGGCAGCGGTGCGTCGACCCGACCGACATGCACCCGCACATCCGAACCCTCAGCCTTGAGGCGCGCGATGACGTCGGACATGACAGGTGATCGCTGCGGTGGCTTACCCAGCAACAGCCAGAGAAGGGGTGGCCTTGCCTGGTGGGACGGCGCCCAGGCCATCTTCCGCTCCCTCCCGCCAAGGCACCCCTGTCCATGTCCTGGCAGTCAAGCGCTGGCGGCGCCGACCGAACCGCATACACGGATGGGCACCATGAACGAGGCGGTGAGACCCGGCTCTGACCGACGATAACGTCCGCCCGCCCCTCACGCACCCGCGACCGAAGTGCCCTGCCCGTGGCAGACAGCCGCGGCGGCTGTTGCTGCACGTCGCGGACCGAGCAACCCGACGCTGCCGGCCACCTGGCAGAGCGGTGGCGGTTCGTCACTGCGATCCGCTGCGTACTGCGGCCAGGAGCCCCTCGAAATCCTCATTGCACGGACCGCAGGCACGCAGGTGCGCCGCGATCCCCGGGTACCGCTGCTCGACGGGCCCCCCAGCGGCGGACAGCTCCGCGTAGACGTGCAGCATCTCCAGCGCCTCGGCGCAGCCCACGTCGCGCGGGTCCGTCCGCAGGAAGTTGTCGAGCTCCGACCAGCCGTCCATCAGCGCCTCGATAACTCATCGGGTAGATACCCATGGGTGACAAGAGCGGCCCGCAGCTTACGCCGGGCGTCGAACAGGGTCTTGTAGATCGCGTTGCGGTTCGAAGCGAGCTCGATGACCAGAGTATCCAGCGGGACGTCGTTGAGCACGATCGCAACGAAGACCCGGCGCTGCCGCGGGGTCAGCTCCTCGTTCACCGCCCGCCGCAGCGCGGCCAGCAGATCCCGCCACTCCGCCTCCCGGGCGGGGTCGAACCCGAACCGGTCCGGCAGCCGATCCCAGTCTTCGGTGGCCAGCGGAACGGTGGGGTTTCGCCAGAAGTGCCGCCCGATCTTGGTCGACACGTTGAGGAGCACGAACTTGTACGCCCAGGTCGTGAACAGGCTCTCGCCACGGAACTGGCCGATCTTGCCGGTGATAGCAACCAGCGCGTCCGCAGCAGCCTGATAGGCCAGGTCATCGAGCTCCGGACCGGCGATCCGCAGCTGCGGGCCGCGACGCCGTACCTCTCCCAGCGCGATACGCACCAACATCTCATGCAGCCGTACCAGCGCCACCTCTCGCCCGGATCCGGTACCGGTAAGCAGCTGGACCCACTCCGCCGACTCGGGATCCAGCACGGCAGCGGCGCCCGGCCCCCTCGTCCCCCGGGAATCCGCCGGCGACATGCTCAGGAGGCTACTCGGATGCTCCCTCCGGTGCCATGCGGCGCAGACCGCATCGGGCACCTACCCGGACCCGGGCGGCTCGTCTCAGTCCTGCTCGAGGGCGTCGGCGGCCGGCCAGACGCCGTGCCGGGGCATGTCCAGGTGGGTCGCCAGCGTGCCCCTCCACGCTGGCGGCGTGAAAGGCTCACCCCAGTAGTCGGTCACGCGGATGGCCTCTTCGCCGCGCAGCTCGGCGATCGTGACGTTGCGGTACACCCGGCCGTCGCCGTAGTCGGTGCTCCACTCCACGAGGATGGTGTCCCCGCAGACGTGTCTCCTGCCCACGCCGAGCTTCAGTCCCACGAAGTGGGACTCCACTTCGTCAATGCGTGCCCTGCCATCGATGACCTCGCCGCTTTGGGGCCATTGGCGCACGGCGTCTTCCGCCAGCTTCACGCCGAGGATGCGCTCCAGGCGAGTCTGATGGGTGGAATCTGATGTCATTGTCTAGCCTCCTTCGATGCGCCCCCGAGCCGCTGCGCGGGGCGCGCGGCGGACGAACGCCGGAACCGCGGATCGAGCCCGCCTCACTTGCTGAACTTCGTGACCGGCCGCTCCTGCAGCTCGTCGTCGATGAACAGGTCGGCCCGCTCGTTGTAGAAGGCGACCAGCCCGGCGATCTTCTGACTCTCGGGCAGCGGTGTCCGGTAGGACCAGGCGACGTCCTCGACGAGGCGGTCACCGACACGGACCGACCAGTACTGGGCCTGGCCCTTGTAGGGGCAGTGCGTGGCCGTCTCCGTCGGCACGAGCAGGTCCATCCGCACGTCGGTCTTCGGGATGTACCAGCGCGGCGGGAGCCCGGTCTCGAACAAGACCCGGGAGTTGGTCGACTCGGCCGGGACCACACCAGCGAGCTCGACCCGCACGCGGCGCGACGTGGCCACGATGTCGACACGGGTGTAGGGATCGCGCGGGTGCGTGTAGACCTCCTCGTCCTCCTCGAACCAGCCGTCCATCGCGTCCCAGTCCAGCCGAATGAGGTCCCGAAGCTCCTCGATCGGGGAGTCGGGGAACCGCAGCGCCGCGTTCTCGGCGTTCTTGCCCCCTGCCTTGATCGTGAAGTGCTGCGCGTTGCCTCGGCTGGGCGAATGGGTGACGGTGGAGGTCTCGACCAGCAGGTCACTCCGCACGTCCACTATCGGGAAGTAGTAGGCCGGGTAGTACGGCACCTCCCAGACCAGGCGGGGGTGGATGGTGTCGGCCACCACGTCGCCTCCGAGATACGCCCGCACGCGCTTGGCGCCCTGCTCCACCCGGATCCGGCCGACGCGGGCGATGTTTTCCGTTGTTGCCATCTCCGTGCTTCTCCTCACGTGGCCTGGTGCCCTTCATGGATCCCGACCTTCCGGCCCCGACGAGGTCGATGGCCGTCGGAAACTGTCGCACCGACGCTCGTTAGTGTCCGCCCGCGCGCAGTTCTTACCTACCGTCGGGAGTTCGCTCGGCCCGGACCGTGGCTGCCGTCGCGAGCGCGGTCGTGAGGGAGCTCGACCGTCCTGGGCGACATTCGGGGCCGTGGGCGGTCGTGTCACAGGGAGAGCCGGCCGCGCGGCAGCGTCACAGCGAGAATCTCGCCGGCTTCTGTCACGGGTCTGGTCACGGGTGGCAAAGCGAGAGGCCCTCTTCCAACGGAAGAGGGCCTCTGACCTGCGGTTTCCGGTACAGCACGTCCGGTGTCTCACCCGTCTGATGCCCGTGTCTGCCCACAATCAGGCCACAGGTGTCGGAGCCTCACGTCGACGCTGCTCCGGAACGTGCACGCTGGGCCGCGGCGACGGCAGCAAGGAATCCGGGAGGTCGCCGGACGCGCGCGCTCGTTCGAGAAGTTCCGGCGTTGGCCACCACCGGGTGAACCCGAGGTCCTCGCATACAGCCGCTGCCGCGTGGTATCCGCCGGCCAGTGATCCGGGGATACCCGGATGTACCGAGCCGCCGCCGAGGTACAGCCTCGGCACGGGCGTCCGTGTGCGACTCATGGCACGGTGAGGGCGCAGCGCGAACGTCTGGTTCGCCGTGAGGGCGCCCTGACCTACGGAGCCGTTGCGAGTGGTGCCGAACCGCTGCTCGATGTCGGGGGGCCCGTCAGCGAAGGAGAACAGCAGCCGAGACTGGCCAAGGGCGGGCATCCCCTCCCGCAGCGAGTCCCACAGCTGCGAGCGGTGCTCGGTGCGTTTGCGTGCCCAGTCCGCCGCCTGCCCCGTACGCGGGAAGAGCGTCGAGAAGCGCAGCGTGTGCAATGGTCCGTACGGGCCCGCGGCCGCCTGCCTCGGATCGAAGCGCGTCGTGACGGTCAGGTGACCACACGGCGCAGACGTCTGTTGCCCGTTCCGAACCGCGGCAACGGCCTCGGCGACGTCAGAGTCCCCGGAGAACCCGAGAACCTGCAGAAAGGCGTCGCTGGCGTCACGGTCCGCGGACTCGGGCGCTGGTCCCTTGATCCCGAAGTGTCCTGTGAACGGGCCGGTCTCGTCGAAGCGCCACCCCTTGACCATGTCAGCGGTCTCCGCAGGCACGGCTTCGGCGGGCACCAGCTCCTCGAACGTCGTCACGAGATCGAGCGTTGAGACCACCGCTCGGGCGCGGAACTCCCGGCCGTCCCGGCACTTCACCCGAAGCCGATCTGCGTCCTGGTGGACGGAGACCACGTCGGCCACGAGTCGGTACTCCGCTCCGGCCGCAACCGAGGACCGGGAAAGGCCCAGAGCCAGTGACTTGCTACCACCCATGACCACGATGGGCCGAAGCTGCTGGAGGACCGCCCAGGCACCGAGCAGACCCAGTGGACCATCCGCAGCGAAGAAGCCCGAGACCGCACAGAGATACCGCACCAGCCCCCCGGCACGGTCGTCCCGTACTGAGGCGGCAAGCTGTTCAGGCGTCATGGCTGCGAGATCGAGGAGGCTTTGGCCTCCGGCAGCCGACACGGCCTCGGCTATGCCTTCCGGTTCGGCGGGCGGGCAGTAGAGGAGCGGGACCACGATGCGTTCTGCCGTTTGCAGGGCCTCGGCCACTCCATCTCCCAGCTCGCGGCCGCCCGCGCGCACCACGAACGGGCGCGTGCCGTCCGCAGGAAGGAAGGCCGCCGCCACCTCGGGCTCGATGAAGCGCACCCCCAGCTCAGTGAGCCCCAGGTCGGCGAAAGGCGGAGACGCAGCACCGATCGGAACGGTGGCCTGCGCGATGTTGTAGTGGAAGGGCGTCGAGTAGTCGTCAGTGGAGAGCGTCCCTCCGACTTCGAACCTCTTCTCGAGCACCAGTACCCGGGCGCCCGCGCGAGCCAGGTACGCCGCACAGGTCAGCCCGTTGGGTCCGGCTCCGAGGACGAGGACGTCGTACTCACCAGTGTCCACGTCACTACCTCCGTGCTGTTGCTGCGAGCTCCATGGGCTCCAGCAACTGTCCGATGTTGTCCAGGAACCACGCCACCGGCCGGGCGGACCACCACCGCTGGTTGCGCACACCCAGGTCCTCGGCCACCACCTGGGCTGCGTTGTATCCAGCGGCCATCCAGGTGAGGCCGAGTGGCCAGACGGAGTTCGACATGTACAGCGACCGCACCGGCATCCGGTAGGGCATACGGTCGAGGATCCACTGGTCCTCCGAGAAGTCGCCGCCCAGGACCTGGCCGAAGACGGCGGCCTGGTTGGTACGCCAGATGTCAACCGGAGTCCACTGGTAGGCGTCGATGACCCGCTCCGAGAAGCCCGGCGCGATTGAGTTCATCACCTCGTGTCTGCGGCGCAGCATCTCGTCGCGGATCGGCCCGTCCCAAGCCTCCGGACCGCCCTCCTTGCGCAGCGGGTACGGGATCGCTTCCTCGCCGCGGATCACGCGGTAGCCCTCCGGGGAGATGGCGTTGGGGTCTACCTGGCCGTAGTCGAGGATCTCGATCATGTTGCCGAATGCTGCCCAGGTGTCGTTGTTGATCATCGCGACGACATAGTCCTTGGCCGCCGACCACGAGTCGTACGCCCGATACATCAGGTGCGCCTTGTCCACCAGCGGATCGAAGTCGCTCGAGCCCCAGGGCATTCGTCCGTCGATCAGCCACGACGTCACCGTGGAGCCGCGCTCGTCCATGCGCCAGTGCTTCATCTTCGTGGCGAGCCTGGAGTCGACCGAGCGCATCGTTTCCTCGCCCAGCAGGTCCAAGGTTCCGCGTGCACCCACGTTCGAGATGACCGCGTGCCGGGCCTCGAACCTGGCTCCTGGGAACGCAGCTTCAGGCGACAGCACGACAGCGGTGGCCCGTCCGTCGCGCACCTCGATCCTATCGACCGGGCAGTTGGCAAGGATCGTGCCTCCGTGGTCCAGGAAGCAGCGGCTGACCGCGTCGACCAGGGCCTCGTTACCACCTATGCCGATGGCGGTGGTGTAGAAGAGACTCAACGCCACGGCGAAAGCACCTTGACCGCGGGAGAGGGGCGCACCTTGGAGGTGCAGCGCCACCGGGCAGAGAATCGTCTGACGAGCCTTGTCGGACTCGAAGGTCAGCTCCAGCAGCTCGTAGGCGGTCATGGAGGACAGGTCTTCCACGCTGCGTCCGAGCACGTAGCTGCACATCTTGAGGATCTCCTCGAACTTGCCGGTGTCCGGATGCGGACTGTAGAAGGCAAGCTCGTTCATCTCGACCATCTTCTCGAGCACCCTGCTCTGGATACCGAAGATCGTCTCGCCGTCCGCTGCGGAGTGCCGTGCGAAGCTTGCGGCGGTGAGGTTGGGGTCGTAACAGATCAGGCAGTTGGTGCCATCAGGGTGCGCCGTCCCGAGTACGACGGGGGTCGTCCGATCCGATACCCATAGTCGGCGACGAGGCCGAGGTCCACCAGCGCTGGAGAGTTACCAGAGAAGTTGATCGAGGCGTGCGGGCTGTCCAGGGTGCCCGGCCACGTCTCGTGGGTGGGGCAGAAGTTACCGCATTCCGGCCCGGCCTCGACGACGGCGACCTCGAGTCCCGCTTTCTGAAGGTAGGCGGCGGCCGGCAGCCCGCCAGAGATTCCCCCGCCGACGACGATCACGTCAAATTGCATAGCCAGTCCCTTCCATGCGTGACCGGCGGGACGGCTGCGGGTCGTCGTACGGCACCCCCGAGGGAGCGTCCGGACTGCAACGGGACGACAGATGGCGGAACGCCGCATCGGAACTCAGCACCGCGTCGCCGCTTTCTCGAGAGTCCACGCCGACGCGGGTGGGTTGTCAACAGGCCTGCCCCAAAGACGGGGATCGTCCTTCTCCGTGGCGGGAAACACTCGCGAAGGTCTGGACCTGCACGGACACGGTGCGGTGCCGCGGTCACCCGAACAGCGCCGCAATGATGGGCGACCCGCTACCAACGGAACTCTTGTCAAGCCCAAGGGCCGCCACGAGAACGACAGGCCACCACGGGTCTGGTCACGGTTTCGTCCCCCCATCCAGAACCCACGTCAGCGCGAGCGCTCCTGCAGCTCCACATGAACGTTTACACAGGCTGGCGGTCACGTTCCCCACGGACTTTGATGAGCGACACATGTGCCCTGGGCGTCTGCTTGACCGGTGCGACTGGCAACGCCAGCTCCGGCCGCGCTCCCAGGTTGCAGTACCAGCGATCCCCTCGCCCTCGCCCCTTGCTCCGCATCGCCGAGCATGACGCCGAGCGCAACGATGACTGCAAGCGCGATGACACCAACGAGACTCATCAGTGTCGCTCGCCGTAGGTAGTGGCGTCCGCGACCCAACTGGGTGGTTCCAGGATTCCTCAGTCTGTGACCCGATTGAGAAGTCTGTGTTCCTGAGCTGCGGCGGGGCCTTCGGCCAGGGTTCCCCTCGGCGGAGCTGAGCGCCGAGAGCAGCACGGTGGGAAGCTGAGGTGGATACGTCATCAAGGTCCTCCTTCCGGTGTGGGCCGGCGTCGCCGGCCTTGACGCAATCCACCCTCCTGGGCAGCTCTCGAGTGCGGCTCCAGTGTCACTTGAGCGACGTTCGAGGATCGGCGAGCGCGCGGCCGGGCTACCGTGGGTGGGCAGGAGGCGCGGTATGGCCGAAGACTCACTCGAGTTCCGAGTGCTCGGCCCGCTCGACGTTCGACGCGGCGGAAGGTCGGTGGCTCCTGCGGGAGTTCGCCGCCGCTCCCTGCTCGCCATGCTCCTGCTAGAGGCTGGCCAGCTAGTTCCTGTCGAGCGTCTCATCGACGGCATCTGGGGCTATCAACCACCGAGCACTGCGATCGGGCTTGTACACACCTACGTGTCGCTTTGGCGTCGTGTGCTCGGCGAGGGGGCAAGCCCGGACGAGCCAGAGCGGCTGGTGCGCGAGGGACACGGATACCGCCTCATCGTGCGAGCCCAAGAACTGGACGTTGCGACAGCCCGCGAGCTCACAGACCTGGGGAGAACCGCCCTCTCCGCGCGCGACAACGTGCGAGCTGCGGCCCTGCTCACCGATGCGCTGGGCCAATGGCGTGGCGCCCCCTTGGCGGACCTTGCCGGGGAGCCCTTTCACAGCTCCGCCGTCCACGGACTTCTCGACCTGCGACGCACGGTCCTGCTCGACTGGGCCACGGCCCTGGTGAATTGCGGTCGGGGGCACGAGGCGGTGGAGCCCCTGACATCTGCCCTCGACGGCGACCCACTCCAGGAGGAACTGGCCGAGGCGCTGGTCCGCACGCTCTGTCATGTCGGCCGCCCATCGGAGGCCCTCGACGTACTCGACCGCACACGGACGGCACTTGCCGATGCTCTCGGCGTGGACCCCGGGGAACGGCTCAGAGCTCTCCACCTGCAGGTTCTCCGCCAGGACCCCGCCCTGACTGCACCGGCCGACAGCAGAGTTGATGTCCCGTTGCCATTGGCCAGCGACAGCTTCGTGGGACGAGAAGCCGCCATGGCGGACCTCGCAAAGCTGCTGCACTCCCACCGACTCGTGACCCTGACCGGGCCGGGCGGGTCGGGAAAGACTCGACTGGCCGTCGAGTTGGCCGCGGACCAACGTGACTCGTTCGGCGGAGCCGTGCGTTTCGTAGACGCCTCACCGATCACCGAGGCAGGCGCCCTCCCGGCGCGTGTCGTAAGCGCCCTCGGTGCGAGGGTTCCCGGCGGCCAAACCGCCTGGCAGGTTCTCGTCTCAGCGACAGCCGATCACCCCCACCTGCTGATCCTCGACAACTGCGAGCAGATTGCCGGCGCGGCGAACCTCGTCACGGAGTTGCTGACCCTCTCCCCACAGCTCAGGTTTCTTGTCACGTCACGGGAGCCACTGCATGCACGGGGCGAGCAGCGCTATCCCGTCGGGGGCCTGGCCCTCCACACGCCGGGGCCACAGGGGCCCCAGGATGTCACCGAGGGCGCCGCGGCATACCCCCCAGCCGTGCGCTTGTTCGTCGACCGATCCGCCGCCATAGATCCCGGTCTCACGTACGCGGGCAACGACCTGGAAGACATTGCGGAGATCTGCCGACGCCTCGACGGCCTTCCGCTGGCGATCGAGCTTGCCGCGGGCTGGGCGGGTCTGCTGCCACCGCGGCAACTCCTGGTCGCCCTCAACGAGACGCTGGACGTCCTCACGACCGCCGACGGTGGCCGACCCGCCAGACAGCGGACCCTCCGCGCGACCATGGACTGGAGCTACTCGCTGCTGGACGAGCCTACGCAGCGGGTTTTTCGCGGCCTATCCGTCCTCCGAGGAGGCTTCACGGCACGAATCGCGGCCGCCGTCCTCGACGAGCCCTTGAACGGCCTCCTGCTTGTTCTTCGCAGTCTTCGAGACAAAGGACTGCTCGACCTCGACACTCGTGTAGGCAGCGACGCGGAGCGGCGATACCGGCTCCTGATGACGGTCCGCGAATACGCCCAGGAACGCTTGGTCGCCCAGAACGAGCAGTCGGAAGCGCTCGCGCGGCATGCAGACTTCTTCGTGTCGCTGGCCGATACCGGGGGCCGACAGCTGGGAGGACCGGGGCAGACCGCGGCCGCTGACAGGTTGGGAGCCCACCACGACGACATTGCTGCGGGCCTCCGCTGGATGGCCACCAATGCCGACGCCGACCGCGCCCTGGATGTCGCGGCCTCGTTGTGGCGCTCCTGGCACCTGCGATCACACCTCGACGAGGGACGGCGGTTCGTCCAAGAGCTCGTAGACATTGCGGGCCCGCGAGCCGCTACCCGCTCCCGCGCGCGGACTGACCTGTGCCTCGGCAACCTCACTTACTGGCAGACCCGGTACGAACAAGCGCTGGAGTACTACACGCGTGCAGCCGCGCACTTCCGAGAGCTCGACGACGCCGCAGGGCTCGCCGAGGCTACCTACGACCAGGGGTTTGCCTTGCACCTGGTTGGACGGACCGCTGAGGGCCAGGCCTGCTTGGAGGAAGCCCGGGAACGCTACCGGAGTCTCAAGGATGCCGTCGGGGAGGCGAACGCCGTTGCCGGACTGGCCTTCGGCCTGTGCAACCTCGGGCACCTCGATGAGGCCGCCGAGCTCGCGGAAGACAGCCTCACTGTCCTGCGCGAGCAAGCGGACTCCTTCTCGATCGCGAACACGGTGGGCCTGCTCGGCATGGTCCGCCGCGCCCAGGACGACCTCGAGCGAGCGGAACCGCTGCTGCGCGAGGCCCTGACTACCCACGCCGCCGCCAACCACTCGACGGGAGTCGTGTGGATGCTGCGAGGGTTCGCCGCACTCGCCCTCGCCCGTAACGAGCCTCGACGGGCTCTTCGACTCGCGGCGGCGGCCGACGTGCTCGACCCAGACCAGCAGGGCGGCTTCATCACCGGGGTCACCGAGCCAGATGTGCTGACCGCGGCCAGGCGCCTTCTGCCGGCAGCTGAGGTACAGCGTTTGTGGAAGGCCGGCCATTCGATATCGATGGACGAGGCCGTTCGGGAGGCACTCTCAGACGATCAACCTGCCCACTCCGGTCCACGTCGCGATCAGACGCTCTTGTGACCTAAACACGCAAGTCTTATATGGGCTGCCGCCACCGGATAATCGACCAGCGACCGCAGTCTCACGCCCCGTCCCCTGGCTCAGACCGTCGTGCGCGTCTCCACGTTTCTCATGCTCAGACGCCCGAATCGGGCTCGTTCTATCACGGATCTGGTCACAGGAGGCAAAGCAAGAGGCCCTCTTCCATTCGGAAGAGAGCCTCTGACCTGCTGTTTCTACTTTGTAGCGGGGGCAGGATTTGAACCTGCGACCTCTGGGTTATGAGCCCAGCGAGCTACCGAGCTGCTCCACCCCGCGTCGGTGAACCCAACGTTACGGGACGCTTGCCGTCCCCGCCAAATCGAGAGGCGGACTCACGCTGTGGCGCCGGTCACCCGCCCTGGCCGCCGCCTCCGGTCGCGCCACCCTGGGTCGAGTCACCGCCACCCCCGGTGGAGCCGCCACCCTCGGTCGAGCCACCGCCCCCTCCGGTGGAGCCGCCACCCCCGGTAGAGCCGCCGCCCGACGTACCTCCGTCGGTCGAACCCTGCGACTCGAGCTGGCCGGCCGCCCGCAGCGCCTGCTCCACGAGGTCCCGCGCGCGCTCCGAGGCGTCGGCGTACCCCTGCAGGTCCTTGTCCTGGAGGGCCTGCTCGGCTGCGGCGAAGGCCTCCTCGGCCTGCCGGAGCAGCGAGGTGACGTCTTCGGGCACGGATCCGCCGCCGGGCTGGTTGCCGGTCCCCCCACTCGGCGTCTCCTCCGGCTGGCTCAGGGATTCCTCGGAACCCGTCACGCCGAGCACGTCGTCGAGCGCCGCGGCCAGGGTTGGGCCGTAGCCGACGTCCTTGCCGAAGGAGACCAGCACGTAGCGCAGCACCGGGTAGGTGCCCTCACCGGACTGACGCAGGGTGTACAGCGGCTGCACGTAGAGCAGCCCGTTGCCCACCGGGAGCGTCAGCAGGTTGCCGTACACCGCCTTGGAGTTGGTCCGGGTGAACGCGAGCAGCGCGTTCTGGATCTCCTGGTCGGCGCCGAACTGGTTCGCGATCTGCGACGGTCCGGGGATCTGCGTGTTGCTCGGCAGCCGCAGGATCCGAATCGTGCCGTAACCCTCCTGCGAGGCGTCGGCGTCCACGGAGATGAACGACGCCAGGTTCTGCCGGCTCTGCGGCACGTAGACGCTGGTCAGAGAGAACACCGGCTCCGAGGCCTCACCACCCGGGGTCTTCACGGAGAGCCGGTACGGCGGCTGCGACTGTGCCTGCTTCGTCGGGTCCTCGGGCACCCGCCAGCGGTCCGAGCCCTCGTAGAACGTGCGCGGCTGCGTCACGTGGTACTCCGCGAGCAGGTTGCGCTGCACCTTGAACAGGTCCTCGGGGTAGCGCATGTGCTGGCGCAGGTCCTCGGGGATCGACTCCATCGGCCGCACCACGTCCGGGAACGCCGCCGACCAGGCCTTGAGGATCGGGTCCTCCTGGTCCCACTCGTAGAGGGTCACCGAGCCGTCGTACGCGTCGACGACCGCCTTGACCGAGTTGCGCATGTAGTTGATCTCGTCGGTCGGCAGCGTGGCGTAGGCGGTGCGCGGCTGCAGCGAGTCCGAGGTCATGTCCGACAGCGACCGCTTCTCCGCCATCGGGTAGCGGTCGGTGGTCGTGTAGGCGTCGAGGATCCACACCACCTTGCCGTCGACGACCGCCGGGTAGGAGTCCCCGTCGACGGTCAGCCACGGGGCTACCTTCTGCACCCGCAGCCGAGGCTCGCGGTCGTAGATGATCTTCGAGTTCTCGTTCACCCGGCTCGACAGCACGATGTTCGGCTCGCTGAACTTCACCGCGTAGAGCAGCTTGTTGAAGAAGCCGCCGACCGGCACGCCGGCCGCGCCGTCGTACGTGTTGGTGCTCGGCGCCGCGCCCGGGCCCGCACCCTCGGGGATGTCGAGCTCGACATCGCGCCCACCTTCGGACTTGCCGACGATCGAGTAGGTGGGGCTCTTCTCGCCGAAGTAGATCCGCGGCTGGTACCCGTCCGGGGTCAGCTCGCTCAGCTCACCGCGGGGCGGCAGGTCCTGCTCGGCCCACTCCGGCTCGCCGTCGTTGGTGGCCACGTCGCCCTGGGCGTTGCGCTGGTTGCCGAAGGCGGCCACCACACCGTAGCCGTGGGTGTACACGGTGTGCAGGTTGGCCCAGTTCACCTGCTCCTCGGACAGACCGCTCTGGTCGAGCTCGCGGGGCGCGACCACCATGTCGCGCAGCTCCCCCTCGACCGGGTAGCGGTCCACGTCGAGCACGTCGGGGACGCTGTAGTACCCGCGGACCTGCTGGAGCTGCTCGAAGGTGTCCGAGACCACCGAGGGGTCGATCAGCCGGATCCCGGGGATCGACTGGGCGTCGGCCTTGAGCTGGCCCGAGCTGAGCGTGGAGTTCGCGTTGTACGGCGTGGTCTCCACGTCGTCGATGTCGTACGCCGCCCGCGTCGCCTCGATGTTGCGGGCGATGTACGGCGCCTCCTTGTCCGGCTCGGACGGGGACACCTGGAACTGCTGCACCACGCCGGGCCACAGCACGCCGAGCAGGATCGCCGAGAGGGCGAGCAGCGCGAGGCCCACCGAGGGCAGCATCCAGGTGCGGCGGAAGACGTTGGCGACGAACAGCACCGCGCAGATCAGCGCGATGAAGGTGAGGATCTCCTTCGACGGCAGCACGGCGTGGTCGTCGGTGTAGGTGACCCCGGTGATCAGCCCGCCGGTGTCGGTGGTGACGTCGTACCGGTCCAGCCAGTAGTCGAAGGCCTTGAACAGCACGAACAGCCCGGCGAGGAGCGAGATCTGCACCTGCGCGGCGCCGGAGAACTTGTCGCGCTGCGCCTGGAGCCGGATCCCGCCGAACAGGTAGTGCACGACGCCGGCCACGAGCAGCCCGACGAAGGCCGCGGCCATCCCGAAGCCGACCAGGAAGTGCAGCCACGGCAGCTCGAAGACGTAGAAGCCGACGTCCTTCTTGAAGTACGGGTCGGTCGTGCCGAACGGGGTGGAGTTGCGCCAGAGCAGGAACTCACGCCACTTCCCCGCGCCAGCGGCCCCCGCGAACAGCGCGAAGACGCCCGCAACCCCGACCAGCAGCCAGCGCCGCAGCGGGTCCACGACCTCGCGGTAGCGGTCGAGGCTGGCCTGCTCGAGCGAGGCCGGACGGAACAGCGGCCGGAACCGGTAAGCCAGGAACAGGTTGACCGCCACGAAGGCGCCCATGAGCAGCCCGAAGATCACGAAGAGCAGGATCCGGGTGCCGAGCATCTTGGTGAACACCGACGAGTAGTCCACGCTACGGAACCACAGCCGGTCGGTCCAGATCCCGGTGAACACCGAGGTCAGGAAGAAGCCGGCCACCAGCACGAGAGCGGTGAACATGAGCGCGCGCGAGCGCGGCTGCGGGGCGGTCGCCGGTGCGGGGCGGGGCTTGGCCGGAGGTGGTTCGTCGAAGAAGCCGCTCACGATGTTCCTTTGTCGTTCGGTGCTGCCACGGGGTGCTGCTCTACTGCTCGAGTGTTCCGAGCAACAACTCTAGGAGAGCGGGGACCAGGTCGGGACTCTCCACGACGGACAGGTCGTCGTCGTGGGACTTCAGGCGCAGCGCACAGTACGTCGACCCGTCCCGGGTGGCCCCGGCGACGATCCGCACCTCCTGCCGCTCCGGGTGCGCCACCGCGAACTGCTCCGCGGCGGCCGGGTCCTGCGGGATCTGCTCGTCGGCGCCGGGCGGGAGCACGAACCGCTCCACGACCGCCGCGCAGCCGAAGACCTCCGCGGGCCACATGATCTGGCCGAGGGTCTGCTCCAGGGTCTGCTCGGCGGGCATCTGGTCCTGCTCCACCGGGGTCAGCGAGCCGGCCGCGGAGGACTCGTCGAGCCCCATCGCCGCGGCCAGGACCGGCTCGCGGGCGAGCAGGTCCGCCGTGGGCACGAGCGCGTAGAGCCGGGAGGGCTGGTCCCAGCCCGCCTCGGCGGCGTGCGCCTCGATCTCGCGCACGGCGGTCTGGAGCACCGGGTCGACCTCCGGGCTGTCCTCGCTGAGCATCGGCTCGCGCGGCGCAACCGGCACGGCTCCACCGTCCGTGCCGACGCCGTCCGGGCCGACGCCGTCGGGGCCGAGGCCGTCCGGCCCCGGGCCGGTGCTCACGAGCACCTCGGCAGGTCGGCGTTCTCATCCGCGGCGTAGGCCTCCAGGGCCTGCACCGCGCTGTGCATGGTGTCCGCGCGCACCAGCTCGATCTCCTCGTCGTCGACGCCCGCCGCCAGCGCGGCGGCGCAGTTGTCCGGCGGGACCAGGAAGATCTCGGCGCCCGAGTCGGCGGCGGCGACGATCTTCTGCTGGATCCCTCCAATGGGACCAACGGTTCCGTCCCCGGTGATGGTTCCCGTCCCCGCGATCGGGACTCCCCCGGTCAGCGCACCCGGCGTCAGCGTGTCGTAGACGGCGAGCGAGAAGATCAGGCCCGCGCTCGGGCCGCCGATGTCGTCGCTGATGTTGACCGAGACGTCGAACGGGAAGTCGTAGCCTCCCCCGACGGTGACCCCGACCAGGGCCTTCGTCGGGTCGTCCGGCGCGGCCTCCGGCTGCACCGTCACGCTCTTCGTGGCTCCGTCCCGGCGTACGACGAAGGTGGCGTCACCGCCCACCCCCGCCTTCTGGACCAGCTCGGTGACCGCGGTCGCGTCGCTGACCGGCGTGCCGTTGACCGACACGATCCGGTCCCGCGCCTCCAGCTTGCCCTCGGCCGGGCTGCCGTCGTTGACCGCGAACACCTCGGTGACCACCGGCAGCTCGAAGCCGAGCTCCTTGAGCGCCGCGGCGATCGCGGTGTCCTGCGAGGAGACCATCTGCACCGAGCTCTGCCGGCGCACCTCCTCGACGGACTCGTCGGGGGCGTAGACCACGTCGCGGGGGTAGACCGCGCGGGTCCGGTCGAACCAGGCGGCGAGCGCCTCGGCCAGGCTCAGCCCCTGGCTGGGCCCGGTGACCGAGACCGTGGTCAGCTCCAGCCGCCCGTCGGTGTCATAGCGACGGTGCCCCTCGACCTGGACGATCTCCTCGCCCTTGCTCTCGGCGAGGACGTCCACGGTGGGACCGGGGCTCATCGTCACGTACGGCACCGGGAGGAACGCAGCCACCGCGAACAGCATCACGAGCAGAACGCAGGCGATGATGCTCGACACGGTCCGGCGGGTCATGCCGCCACCTTCTCACTCAGCGGCAACTACGCGGAGCGTCGGGTGCTGTTGGGTGAGGGGCGCGTCGTCGTCCCCCCACGCGAGGGGCGTACGGCGATGCCGGTGCTGCGGTCGCGGACCACCATCGGCCGGGCTCGCGACGCGCCCGGGTGCTCGCGGCTCATCGCCTTCGCGAACCGCTCGTAGGCGGCCTCGGAGCGGTCGGCCTCCTCCCGCTGGGGGCGACCCGCCCAGGAGGCCCAGATCATCATCACGACCGCGACCACGCCGGTCGGCACCAACCACGCCAGGATCTCCACCCCTCAAGGCTAGAGCCGTGCGTCGCCCTTCCCGCGCAGCAACACGGGCGCGGGAGTCAGGGGGTGCCGACCCACTCGTCGCTGCCGTCGGCGAACAGCTGGTGCTTCCAGATCGGCACCCGGTGCTTGAGCCGGTCGATGAGGGCACGGGAGGCGTCGAAGGCCTCGCCCCGGTGCTCGGCGGCGGTCGCGACGATCACCGCCGCGTCGCCGATCGCGAGCTTGCCGACCCGGTGCACCGCGGCGAGCGCCAGGACGTCGTACTCCCGGGCGACCTCGTCGGCGACGTCCTGCAGGATGGCCAGCGCGGTGGGGTGCGCGGAGTACTCCAGCCCGGTGACCGCCTTGTTCTCGTCGTGGTCGCGGACCGCGCCCACGAACAGGGTCAGCCCGCCGGCCGCGGCGTCGGACAGCGCCGCGACGACCTCGTCGACGGCCAGCGGCGTCTCGCGGATGTCGGTCAGGCGTACGACGGGGGGCAGCTCGCTCACGCGACCGAGCCTAGGTCATGCGCGCCGGGTTGAGGTCACGAGTAGTTTGGAGACATGACGAACGACCCCGCCGACCGCCCCGGCAACGACCCTGGAGACGAGAACAACCCCTTCAAGGGCACCCCGTTCGAGCAGCTCTTCTCGGCCTTCGGCGGCGCCATGCCCGGCGCCACCCCCGGTGCTGGTGGCCCCGCGGGCATGCCCGACCTGTCGATGATCATGAGCCAGATGCAGGCGATGATGGCCCCCCACGAGGGCTCGGTGAACTGGACCCTCGCCAAGGACGTGGCCCGCAAGACCGTCGCGCAGGAGCCCGACCCCTCCCCCGGGGAGAAGGACCGCGGCGACGTCGCCGACGCCCTCCGGCTGGCCGACCACTGGCTCGACCAGGCGACCGACTTCCCCTCCGGCGTCTCGAGCTCGGTGGTGTGGAGCCGCGCGCAGTGGGTCGAGGAGACCATCGAGGTCTGGCAGCGGCTCGTCGAGCCGGTCGCCGAGCACGTGGTCGCCGCGATGGGCGACGCGCTGCCCGAGGAGGCCAAGTCGATGGCCGGACCGCTGCTCGGCATGATCGGCAAGGCCGGCGGCGCGATGTTCGGCACCCAGGTCGGGCAGGCCCTCGGCGGGCTCGCCGGCGAGGTGCTCACCGCCTCCGACATCGGGCTCCCGCTCGGCCCGGCCGGCAAGGCCGCGATCCTCCCGGCGAACGTGAAGAAGTTCGCCGACGGGCTCGACGTCAGCGACGAGGACGTGCTGCTCTACCTGGCGCTGCGCGAGGCCGCTCACCAGCGGCTGTTCGCGCACGTGCCGTGGCTGCGCGCGCACCTGATCTCCGCGGTCGAGGACTACGGCCGCGGCACCACGATCGACGTGTCCAAGATCGAGTCCTCGATGGCCGACCTGGACCCGATGAACCCCGCCGCGATCCAGCAGGCGCTCGAGGGCGGCCTGTTCGAGCCGGAGAAGACCCCGGCGCAGCAGGCCGCGCTCGCCCGCCTCGAGACCACGCTCGCCCTGGTCGAGGGCTGGGTGGACGAGGTGGTCGGTCAGGCCACCGAGACCCGGATGCCCAGCGCCGCCCGGCTGCAGGAGGCGGTCCGCCGCCGCCGCGCCGCGGGCGGTCCCGCCGAGTCCACGTTCGCCGCGCTGGTCGGGCTCGAGCTCCGGCCGCGCCGCCTGCGCGACGCCTCCGCGTTGTGGGGCTCGCTGCGCTCCCGGCAGGGGACGGAGGCCCGGGACGCGGTGTGGGCACACCCCGACCTGCTCCCGACCGCCGAGGACCTCGACGACCCGCTCGGCTTCCGCGAGCACGTCGAGCAGCCCGAGGCGCTGACCGACGCGGAGTTCGACGCCGCGCTTGCGGACCTCCTCGACAGCGAGTCCGGTCAGGGCGGGCCCGGCGGCACGTCCGGCGACCAGTCCGGCGACGAGCCGGGCGACACCCCGGACGCCGGCGACGGCCCGGAGCGGTGAGCGCGGGCTCCCCGCCGTCCCCGACCGACGACCCGCTGCACCGCGACGCGCTGGAGGTGCTGGGCGCCTGGACGGCGCCCGACGCGGAGCAGGAGGCCGTACGGCGCCGCTACGTCGCGCACCTGGAGCGCCGGCCGGACGGCCTGCGGCGGGACTGCTTCCCCGAGCACGTCACGGCCAGCACGCTGGTCCTCTCCGCCGACGGCACCCGCACGCTGCTCACCCTGCACGCCAAGGCCAGGGCGTGGTTCCAGATGGGCGGCCACTGTGAGCCGCAGGACATCACGCTGGCCGGCGCGGCCCTGCGCGAGGCGGTCGAGGAGTCCGGGGTCGCAGACCTCGCGCTCGACCCGGTACCGGTGCAGCTGAGCGCGCACGACGTGCCGTTCTGCCACGCGGGCGGGACGGTGGCCCACCTCGACGTGCGCTTCCTCGCCGTCGCCCCGGAGGACGCCGCGCACGCGGTCAGCGAGGAGTCGCTCGACGTGTGCTGGTGGCCGGTGGACGCGCTGCCGACCGAGGCCGACGAGATGCACGAGCTGGTCCGGCTGGGACGGGAACGGCTCGCCGCACGCGCCTGACCGGGACGCGTCAGTCGACGTCGTCGGCGGCCATCGCGGCCGCCCCCTCCTCGGAGCAGTCCGGGGGGTCCGCCTCGATGCCGAGGTGCGACGCGGCGGCCACCCCCTCGAGGAACCCCTTGGCCCGCTCGGCCTTGGGGTAGCGGTCCACCCACTCCCAGAACGCTGGCGTGTGCCCGGCCTCGATGAGGTGCGCGAGCTCGTGCACGAGCACGTAGTCGATCACCCACGAGGGCATCCCCTGCAGCCGGCGGGAGAGCCGGATGGAGCGGTCACTGGGCGTGCACGAGCCCCAGCGGCTGTTCTGGTTGTCGACCCAGCGGACGGTGTCGGGACGGGCCAGCCCGCTGAGGTACCGGTCGCTGAGCCCGACCGCGCGGCGCTTCAGCCCCGAGTCGCTGGGCCGGCGGCGCTGGTCGGACTTCTCCAGCCGCTTGAGCATGGTGGCCACCCACTCCTGCTCCTCCGCGCGGGTGAGCCGGGCCGGGATCATCACGATCACCTTGTCGTCCTCGCGGTAGGCCGCGACGGTACGGCGCCGCTTGCGGCTGCGACGCACCTCGACGATGGGCTCCTGCGTGCTCGAGGAGCCTGATGACCCGGCCATGAGCCTCAATCTACCCGTGTGACCAGGCGAGCAGCCGTTCCAGCGGCCAGGTGTTGACCACCCGGTCGGCCGGGACGCCGAGCTCGGTGGCCCGCGCGCAGCCGTAGTCGAGGAAGTCCAGCTGCCCCGGGGCGTGGGCGTCGCTGTCGATCGAGAACAGGCAGCCGGCCTCGAGCGCGACCCCGACCAGCTCGTCGGGCGGGTCCCGCCGCTCGGGCCGGGAGTTGATCTCGACCGCGACGTCGTTCTCCGCGCAGGCGGCGAACACGGCGGCCGCGTCGAACCTGCTCTGCGGCCGGGTCCCCCGCCCGCCGGTGACGAGGCGGCCGGTGCAGTGCCCGAGCACGTCGGTCCGCGGGTGCCGTACGGCGGCCACCATCCGGCGGGTCATCGCGTCCGGGTCCATCTTCAGCTTGGAGTGCACCGAGGCGACCACCACGTCGAGCCGGCCCAGCATCTCGTCGCTCTGGTCGAGCCCGCCGTCGTCGAGGATGTCGACCTCGATCCCCTTGAGCAGCCGGAAGCCGCCGTCGAGGTGCGTGTTGACCGCCCCGACCACCTCGAGCTGCCGGGTCAGCCGCTCCGTGGAGAGGCCGTTGGCCACCGTCAGCCGCGGGGAGTGGTCGCTGAGCACGAGGTACTCGTGGCCGAGCTCCATCGCGGTGAACACCATCTCCTCGATCGGCGAGCCGCCGTCGGACCAGTCGGAGTGGGAGTGCAGGTCGCCGCGCAGCCGCCCGCGGAGCTCCTCGCCGCCCGTGGCCAGCGGACCGGCGGCCTCCTCCTCCAGCCGGGCCAGGTAGCCGGGGACCTGTCCGGCCAGGGTCTCGGTCACCACCGTCGCCGAGGACGACCCGATCCCCGGCAGCTCCCGGAGGGTGCCGGCCTCGGCGCGGGCGCGGACCTCGTCGGCGCCGGTGGCGAGCACGGTCGCCGCGGCGCTCCGGAACGCCTTCACCTTGTAGGTCTCCGCGCGGGTGCGCTCGAGCAGGAACGCGATCCGGCGCAGCGCGACCACCGGGTCACCGGCGCTCTCTACCGGATCGGTCCGCTTCCCCGCGGTCACCGCGCGAACTTTCTTTCGTCCACAGCTGCCATCGCCCCATTGTGGCTGGTCAGCGCGCTCCCGCCACGCTGCCCGGGCGTGTCCCCCACAGGGTTGTGCACCGTGCCGCACCGAGCGGTCCACAGGCCCTACGGCGCGTTCCACATTTCGTCCACAACGTTATCCACAGGGGTGGACAGCGCGCCGTTGACCGGCCGGAGGGGCGCCCCTAGGTTGGGGCGCAGATGAGGCCCTCGGCTGAGTCGGTACGGCGTTCGCAAGGGGAAGGCAAGCGGCGCACCGACCACGCGGAGGGCCTCTCTCCGTCCCGGGTCCCTGCTCCTGCGCGGGGACCGGGACCGGCTCAGCGGCCGGTGAACCGGGGCGGCCGCCGCTCCTGCGCGGCGGCGATGCCCTCCTGCAGGTCCGCGGTGGCCAGCGTGATCGGCTGCGCCAGGGCCTCCCACTGGACCGCCGCCTCGAAGTCCGCGTGCCCGCCGTCGCGCAGCGCGAGCGTGGTGTACCGGGTGGGGATCGGCGCGTTCGCGGCGACGCCCCTCGCCACGTCGAGCACCCCGTCGAGGAACCCCTCGTCCGGGAGCACCCGCGAGACCATGCCCAGTCGGAGCGACTCCTCGGCGTCGACGACCCGGCCGGTCAGCAGCAGGTCCCGGGCGTGCGCCTCGCCCACGACGTGCGGGAGCAGGTAGGTCGCGGCCATCCCCGGGTGCATGCCGAGCTTCACGAAGGGGGCGCCGAGCCGTGCCGACGCCGCGGCGTACCTCAGGTCGCAGGCGAGGGCCACGCACAGCCCGGCCCCGATCGCCGGCCCGTTCACCGCGGCGATCGTGGGCACCTCGAGCCGGCGGATCGACAGCCAGGCGCGGTAGAAGGCGACCATCCGGCTGCGCAGGTGGTCCACGCTCGCGTCGGGCTCGCCGGCGATCCAGCCGGTGTCGCCGCCGGAGCAGAAGGCGCTCCCCTCGCCGGTCACCACCACCGCGCGCACCGAGCGGTCGCCGGCGAGCTCGTCGACCGCGGCCACCCAGGCCGCGGTCATCTGGTCCGACATGGCGTTGCGCCGGTCGGGGTTGTCGAGGGTGAGGACGGCGACGCCGTCGGGGTTCCGGTCGAGGCGGAGGTGGGTGTGGTCAGACATGCGCGGGACACTACCGACTCTCCGGGCGCGGCAGGCGGTCCGGGACGACCGTCCCGGCTCCCCCCTGTCAGGGCCGAAAGCGGGCAAAAGTGACCTATCGCCCGGATTTTGAGCGTGGGACACGCCTGAAACCGCCTGCGCCTGCATGCAACGCGGGTTCCGCTCCCGTAATGTGCGATGCGGCCGCCCACGGCGGCCCCGGCGGGTCTTCCACAAGATCCCCCGCCGCGACGACCAGTACGACAACTTAGGCAAGGAGGCCGTCATGGCGGAGACCTGGAGCGGCGAGTTCTACTGCGTGAAGTGCAAGGAGAAGCGCGAGGCCGAGGGCGAGGTCAAGGTGAACGAGAAGGGCACCCGGATGGCCAAGGCCGTCTGCCCTGTCTGCGGCACGAACCTCAACCGCATCCTCGGCAAGGTCTGAGCGCTCCCGCGCCGACCGAACCACATTTTCGACGGCGGGGTCTCCTTCGGGAGACCCCGCCGTCGTGTTCTCGTCGGTCATCCCTCCGGCGGCTGTGGACGAGCGGCGGCGCGATCGCCGCGGGTAGGGCAGGCTGCCGCGCATGCGACCGATCCTGCGCCCCGGCACCCACGTCCTGCGTCGCAGCGCGCGCGAGCTCCAGGTGGGGCTCGACCCGCGCCACGCCCTGGTCCTCGACGACCGCCCCGGCGTCCGCGACCTGCTCGCTGCGCTGACCTGCCCCGGGCAGCCCCTCGCGTACGACGGCCCCGAGCTCGCCCTGCTCCGGGAGAACGGGATGCTCGTCGACTCCGGCCGGCTGCTGCCCCTGGTGCCCGGCGACCCCGACGCGCACACCACGCTGGGCCGCACCGACGCCGCCGCGCTCGCGCGAACCTCCGGGGACGCGGTCCCGGACCTGGTCGCGCTCCGTGCGGCGGCCCCGGTCGACGTGGTGGCCTTCGGCGGCGCCCCCGGTGAGCTGCTCGCGGCGCGGACGGCCGCGCTGCTCCGTGACGCCGGCGCCCGCGCGTCGGCGCTCGCTCCGGACGCGGCGGACGCCACTGCCGGCACGGACCGGGTCGGCGTCCTGGTCGGGGCCGGCGAGCCGCACCGCGAGCTGCTCGACGCCTGGATCCGGGCCGGCACCCCGCACGTCCTGGTCCGGGTCAGCGAGGGCACCGCCACGGTCGGGCCGTTCGTCACGCCCGGGGAGACCGCGTGCCTACGCTGCGTGGACGCGCACCACACCGATGCCGACCCCGCGTGGCCGCTGCTCGTGGCCCAGCACGCCTCCGCCACCGCACGCGGACGGCCCGACGGAGTGCCCGAACCGGTGGACAGCGTGCTGGCCACGCTCGCGGTCGCCTGGGCGGCCCGCGACGTGCTCTCCCACCTCGAGGGCCGGACCCCGTCCTCCCTATCCGGGGTGGTCCGGCTCGACCCGCACCTCACCTCCCTGGAGACCGGGTCCTGGCTGCGGCACCCCGACTGCGGGTGCGGGTGGGCGCACGGCGCGTGATCCACGGGGTTTGCACCGGTCGGTGACAATGGGGGGCATGGTCGATCTCCCCCGCAAGGCAGCAGCCCGCACCGCCCGGCTCGCAGCGCTGCCGCTCGGGTTCGCGGGGCGCACCGCTGTCGGCATGGGCAAGCGCCTCGGCGGCGCCCCTGCCGAGGCGGTGATGAGCGACGTGCAGCAGCGCACCGCCGAGCAGCTCTTCCGCACGCTCGGGGAGCTCAAGGGCGGCGCGATGAAGATGGGCCAGGCCCTGTCGATCATGGAGTCCGCGCTGCCGGAGGAGCTCGCGGCGCCGTACCGGGACCAGCTCACCAGGCTCCAGGACGCGGCTCCCCCGATGTCGGCCACCACCGTCCACCACGTGCTCAGCCGCGAGCTCGGCCCGTCCTGGCGCAAGCAGCTCGTGGAGTTCGACGACAACCCGGCCGCCGCCGCCTCGATCGGCCAGGTGCACCGGGGCCGCTGGCACGACGGCCGCGAGGTCGCGATCAAGGTGCAGTACCCCGGTGCCGGCGAGGCGCTGATGTCCGACCTGCGCCAGCTCGCCCGGGTCGCGCGCACCGTCGGCGGGATGGTGCCGGGCATCGACATCAAGCCGCTGATCGCCGAGCTGCAGGCCCGGGTCGCCGAGGAGCTCGACTACGCCCTCGAGGCCGAGGCGCAGCAGACCTTCGCCGAGGAGTTCGCCGGCGACGACCGCTACCTCGTCCCGCACGTGGTCGCCGGAACCGACAAGGTGCTCGTCTCCGAGTGGGTCGAGAGCAGCTCCTCCCTGGCCCGGCTGATCGCCGAGGGCACCCAGGAGCAGCGCGACCACTACGGCGAGCTGTACGTCCGGTTCCTGTTCTCCGGCCCCGAGCGCACCGGGATGCTGCACGCCGACCCGCACCCCGGCAACTTCCGGGTGCTTCCCACCGTCGACGGCTCCCTCGGCGGGCTCGGCGTCGTCGACTTCGGCGCGGTGGCCCGGCTCCCCGAGGGCGGGCTGCCCCGTTCCATCGGCAGGCTGATGCGGATCGCCACCCTCGACGACTACGGCGACGTGGTGGACCACCTGCGCTCCGAGGGGTTCATCAAGCCGAGGATCCAGGTCGACCCCGACGAGCTGCGCGACTACCTGGCGCCGTTCATCGAGCCGGCCAGGCACGACACCTTCCGGTTCTCCCGGGAGTGGATGCGCGAGCAGTTCACCCGGATCAACGACCCGCGCGAGCCGGGGTACACCCTGACGCTCAAGCTCAACCTGCCCCCGTCGTACCTGCTGATCCACCGGGTCTGGATCGGCGGCATCGGGGTGCTGTCGCAGCTCGAGGCGTCGGCGCCGTTCCGGCAGATCCTCATCGAGTCGCTGCCCGGCTTCGCCGCGGAGGACTGAGCACTACCACCAGGCGCTGTCGAGCTTGCCCTCGATCGCGCGCAGGTGCTCGCGGGAGCAGCGGTCGCAGAACACCTTGGTCCGGCCGTTCTCGACCGACGTGGTCCAGGTCAGCGGGGTCTCGTCGCCCGGCGCGGTGGCGCCGCAGAAGTCACAGGTGGCCGGCACGTCTCCACACTACGCGCGCAACGCGCCGGACCCCCGGCAGCCGCGGTGGCTGCCGGGGGTCCGGCGTCGTGTTTTCCCGGTCCCGCTGTGATCAGGTGAGCGCCCCGGCGGGGCGTCCCTCACGGGTCACAGGGAGCGGGCGAGGGCCAGTCGGGCCTGGTGGGCGGCGCGCTCGGCGCGTCGGGACAGTCGACGGGCGAGCACGACCTGACGCCCGCGCCGCAGCTCCTGGGCCTCCCCGACGCGCGAGGATATCTGCGCGCGGGCCAGATCTTCATTGATCAAGTTCATCTTGGTGCTCCGGTTCGGTGTGGTGTTCATGTGAGTGGGTTTCGCTTTCTTGGTGCTGTCGGGCCCGCTGTCAGGCCGGTGGACGGTCTGCTTACAGCGAGCGGGCGAGCACGAGGCGTGCCTGCAGGGCTGCGCGCTCGGCGCGACGGCTCTTCCGTCGTGCCACGACGAGCTGGTGGCCGCGTCGCAGGTTGCGCGCCTCTCCCAGGCGCTCGGACATCTGCGCCCGAGCCAGGTCTTCGTTCAGGAGGTACATCTGGTTCTCCGGTTCTCTACGTCGTTGTAGGTACTGCTGCTGGGTGCTGCTGGATGGTGCTGGTGCTGCTCGGGTCGTGCCGAGGTGCCGGTCAGGCCGCCACCTCGTTCTTGCGGGGCCGGCCGCGGGGCCGCTTGCGGGGGATCACCACTCCGTGAAGGAACAGCTGGCCACCCCACACCCCCCAGGGCTCACGGCGTTCGAGAGCTCCGGCAAGGCACTCCGCGCGGACCGGACAGTCCCCGCACAACGCCTTGGCAGCCTCGACGTCCGCGGGAGTCTCGGCGAAGAACAGCTCCGGGTCGTTCGACCGGCAGGGGAGCTGGTCCTCGTCGACCTGACGGCTGTCGACCGTGCTCCTGTCGAGGACGCTGATACTCATGTGTCACCTCCTTGTGACCTGATCACTCGTGGTTCTGGGAAACAAAAAGACCGCGGATCCCGGGTTTCGGGTTCCGCGGCCTGGAGGCTGCCGATCTGAGGATTCACTCTAGATCGGTGGACTCCAGGCGGAGGTACCCGGGAAGGCGCCGAGGACGACTGCATCGGTGATGTGCGTGTAACCGCACACCGGTGCCACGTCCGCGATGCGACGCTTCGAGCCGGCAGCAGCCGCGACGGTCGACACTCCACCCATGGTCGGGAAGGTGCGCGCGGCAGCGAGCGTGGCAACGCCGGAAACGGGCATGGCGGAGCCGGCCTGCTGGCTGAAGGTCGTGTTGATGGTGAACACTGCGAGCACCTCCTTCGATGCGTAGGGCGCCGGCCTTGTCAGAGCCGTGATGCGCGAGTTGTCGTGCGGGTGGAGAAAACGTACCGCCCGGTCCCGGTAAGCGGCAAACCATTTTCTGGGTATTTCCCGAAAAACTTTCGGGCGCATCAACGAATGACCCAGAAGGGCTACGTCCAGCGGCCCGGAACCCCGTAACTCCGGCGGAAAGTCAGCGCGTGTCGTGCTCGGCGATGACCTCGAGCACCGCGTCGCCGTACTTGTCGATCTTGGTCTTGCCGATGCCGGAAATCCGCAGCAGCGCCTGCAGGTCGGCCGGCTTGACCTCGGCGATCGCCTGCAGGGTGAGGTCGGTGAACACGACGTACGCCGGCACCTTCTCCTCCCCCGCCCGGGCCACCCGCCACTCGCGGAGCCGCTCGAACAGTGCCTCGTCGTAGGTCGCCGGGCAGTCCTCGCAGCGGCCGACCTTGCGCTCGGGGGTGGTGCTCAACGGCGCGTTGCAGACCCGGCAGTGGGCCACCCCGCGCTTCTTGCGGGCCCGCTCGGGGCGTGCCTCGGCGGCCCGGTCCGAGCGCACCTCGGGGCGGAGGCCGGTGAGGAAGCGGGTGGGCTTGCGCAAGCCGCGGCCACCGGGGGTGCGGGCCAGCGCCCAGGACACGCTGAGCTGCTTGCGGGCGCGGGTCATCCCGACGTACAGCAGGCGGCGCTCCTCCTCCACGGCGGCCGGGCCCTCGGCGTACACGATCGGCATCGTGCCCTCGTGCATGCCGCACAGGTAGACCGCGTCCCACTCGAGGCCCTTGGCGGCGTGCAGCGTGGCGAGCGTGACGCCCTCGGCGACCGGGGCGTGCTGCTCGGAGGCGCGCCGGTCGAGGTCGTCGACGAACGCGCCGAGCTCGGCGCCCTCCTGCGCGGCGGCGAACTCCTCCGCCTGGGTGACGATCGCCTGGAGGGACTCCCAGCGGTCGCGCACGCTGCCGCGCCCGGTCGGCGCGGTCTCGGTCCACTCCATGCCGGCCAGCACCGCCTTCACGTCGGCGACGACCCCGTCACCGGAGCCGACCCCGCCGCGGGCGTTCCCACGGAGCAGGGTGACCGCCTTGCGCACCTCCGGCCGGTCGAAGAAGCGGGCGGCGCCGCGCACGACGTAGGGCACGCCCCGGGCGGCCAGGGCCTCCTCGAACGCCTCGGACTGCGCGTTGATCCGGAACAGCACCGCGACCTCGCGCATCGGGAGACCCTGGTTGCGCAGCGCGAGGATGTCGGCCGCGACCGCCTCGGCCTCCGCGACCTCGTCCGGGTACTCGGCGTAGGCGACCTCGGCCCCGGCCTCCTGCTGCGACATCAGCCGCACCCCGGCGCTGGAGGTGCCGGCGAGCAGCTGGTTGGCGGTCTCGACGACCTGCGGAGTGGAGCGGTAGTTGCGGACCAGCTCCATCGACGCGGTGCCGGGGTACCGCTTGGGGAAGTCGCGCAGGTAGTCCGCGCTGGCCCCGGCGAAGGAGTAGATCGTCTGCGCGGGGTCGCCGACCACGCACAGGTCGGAGCGGCCACCGAGCCACAGGTCGAGCAGGGTGGCCTGGATCGGGCTGACGTCCTGGAACTCGTCGACCACGAACCAGCGGTACTGTCGGCGCACCTCGGCGGCGACCCGCTCGTCCTCCGCGAGCAGCGCGGCGGCGCACAGCAGCACGTCCTCCATGTCCATCCGGCCCTGGTCGCGTTTGACCTCCTCGTAGGCCGCGAACACCCGGGCCACGGTCGCCGGGTCCTGGCCGTTCACCGAACGACCGCGGGCGGTGCTGACCCGGGCGTAGTCGTCGGGGCGGACGTTGCTGACCTTGGACCACTCCACCTCGCTGGCGAGGTCGCGCAGCGTGGCCTGGTCGACGTCGACCCGGTTGCGGCGTGCGGCCATCGCCAGCATGGACAGCTTGGACTCGGTGAGCTGGGGCAGCTCGCCGCCGTACACCCGGGGCCAGAAGTAGCGGGCCTGGCGCAGCGCGGCGGAGTGGAACGTGCGGGCCTGCACGCCGCCGGCCCCGAGGGAGCGCAGCCGGGTGCGCATCTCCCCCGCGGCGCGGGTGGTGAAGGTGACCGCGAGCACCTCGGTCGGGTTGTAGACCCCGGTGGCGACGCCGTACGCGATGCGGTGGGTGAGGGCCCGGGTCTTGCCGGTGCCGGCGCCCGCCAGCACCCGGACCGGGCCCTGCAGGGCGAGGGCGACGTCCCGCTGCTCGGGGTCGAGGGCCTCGAGCAGCCGCTCGGCGGTGCCCGCGGGTGCGTCGGTGCCGACCACGTGGAACAAACTCCTCGATTGGGGTGTTGACGAACTGTGGGCCGCGACGTGTCGCGGCCTGTCATGTGCCAAGGGAACAGCCTAGACGTCGGGAAGGACATTCATGTCTGCGAGCTCAGCCGAGACCACCTCTGCCGCGGCGGTGACGATGTACTCCACGCAGTGGTGCGGGTACTGCCACCGGCTGCGGAGCCAGATGGACCGCGAGGGCATCAGCTACGAGGTCGTCGACATCGAGCGCGTGCCGGACGCCGCGTTCATCGTCGAGCAGGTCAACGGCGGCAACCAGACCGTCCCGACGCTCGTCTACAGCGACGGGACCGCGCACACCAACCCGTCGGTGAAGCAGGTCAAGGCGAAGCTCGCAAGCCTGAACTGACCTCCCGTCGTACGACGGGGTCGGGCGGCTCGCGCGACGGACCGGCCCACTCACCAGCTGCCGGGCAGCGGGCCGCCGTACCACGCCTCGATCAGCGACCGGGAGATCGAGATCCCGCCCGGAAGCACGAGCGTGCCGGCCTCGGCCTCGGCGCGCATCTCCTCGCGGGAGAACCAGCGGGCGTGCTCGATCTCCTCGCCGTCGACGTTGATCTCGGTGGTGACCGCGCGGGCCATGAAGCCCACCATCAGGCTGGCCGGGAACGGCCACGGCTGGTTGCCGAAGTAGGTCACGTCGGTCACCTCGACCCCGACCTCCTCCGCGACCTCACGCGCCACGGCCTGTTCGAGCGACTCCCCCGGGTCGACGAACCCGGCCAGGGTCGAGTAGCGCCCCTCGGGCCAGCTCGGCTGCCGCCCCAGCAGGGCGCGCTCGCCGTCGGTCACCAACATGATCACCGCCGGGTCGGTCCGCGGGAACTGCTGCTTGCCGCAGTCGGGGCAGGTCAGCACGTGCCCGGCCGCCGCGGTCTCCAGCCGCCCGCCGCAGCGCGGGCAGTGCCGGTGCGCGAGGTGCCACTCGGCCAGGGCCACCGCGTGCACCAGCAGCCCGGCGTCGTCGACCGACAGGTTCGGTCCCACCGCGCGGAAGCCGGCCCAGCGCTCCGCCTCGGCGTCGCCCGGCGGCTCGTCGAGCAGCACCGCGAACCGCGCCACGCCGTGCTGCTCCCCCAGGAACACCCGCTGCCCGGCAGGGGCCTGGTCGGGGCTGCGCCAGTCCACCGCCGTACGGTCCGCGCTGACCGGGAACCTGCCCCCGGCCAGCAGCAGCACCCGGGTCTCCGGGTCGGCCCAGGTCTCGTCGAGCCAGGCCTGGTCGGTCCGTCGCCTGCCCACCCGGTCGTGCGCACGCACCGACAGCGCGATCTGGTGGTCTCCGGCGGCCATGCTCTCCAACGACGTCACGGTCCCGACTGTACGACCCGGCTGATCGCGCCGCCGGGGCGTGCGGCGGCCGGGCCACCACGCCCTAGGATCATGCGCCATGAGCACCCACATCGCAGCGAAGCCGGGCCAGATCGCGCCGTACGTCCTGATGCCGGGGGACCCGCTGCGCGCCAAGTGGATCGCCGAGACGTTCCTCGAGGACACCGAGGTCTACTCCGAGGTGCGCGGCATGCTCGGCTTCACCGGCACCTACCGCGGCGAGCGCGTCTCGGTGCAGGGCTCGGGGATGGGGCTGCCGTCGTTCTCGATCTACGCCCACGAGCTGTTCGCGGAGTACGACGTCCAGGCGGTCGTGCGCGTCGGCTCCTGCGGGGCGCTGAGCGAGGACCTCGCCGTGCGCGACATCGTGATCGCCTCGGGTGCGTGCACCGACTCGTCGATGAACCGGATCCGCTTCGAGGGGCTCGACTACGCCCCCGTCGCCGACTTCGGCCTGCTGCGCGCGGCGGTCGAGGCCGCCGAGGAGATGGACCTGCCGGTGCAGACGAAGGTCGGCCTGATCATGTCCAGCGACTCCTTCTACAGCGCGCGCCCGGAGCTGGTCACCCGGATGGCGGACTACGGCGTCCTCGCGGTCGAGATGGAGGCCGCCGCGCTGTACACCCTGGCCGCGAAGTTCAAGCGGCGCGGCCTGACGATCTGCACGGTCTCGGACCACATCCTCACCGGCGAGGAGACGACCTCGCAGGAACGCGAGAAGACCTTCGGGCACATGGTGGAGGTCGCGCTCGACGCGATGCTCGCGCAGCGCTGAGGGGCGGCGCATCCGGCGGCGGGACGCCGCACGAGTGACGCCTCAACGCCGCACGAGTGACGCCTCAACCCCGCACGAGTGACGCCTCAACGAGGGGTGACGAGGCGCTCGAGCTCGTCGCGGCCGGGCAGGTCGTCGTGCTGCACCAGGTCGCCGCTCCGCACGTAGTAGAACGCCGCCTCCACCTGCTCCACGGGCACACCCTGCAGCTCCGCCCAGGCCACCCGGTAGATCGCGAGCTGGAGCGGGTCGGCGGTCTGCTCCCGGTTGGTCTTCCAGTCCACGACCAGGAAGCCCCGCTCGGTCTCGTAGACCGCGTCGATCCGCCCGCGGACCACCTGCCCGCCGAGCACCAGCGCGAACGGCGGCTCGATCGCGTACGGCGTCCGCTCCGCGAAGGCGCCCGCGTTGAACCGCTCGACCAGGTGCTGCAGGTCGGTGTCGTCGTCGATCTCGGCGTCGCCGCGGCCGGGCACCTCGTCGAGACCGACGAGCTGTTGCTGGCCGAACCGGGCCTCGACCCAGGCATGGAACCGGGTGCCGAACCGGGCCGCCGGTGACGGCTTGCGCGGCATCGGCCGGGCCAGGTCGCGCGCCAGCGTCTCGGGGTCGTCGCGCAGCCGCGCCACCGAGGTCGCGGACAGGCTCGACGGCAGCGGCACCTCGACCACCTGGGCGCGGGCCAGCCGCGCCTCCACCAGCAGCCGGTGCATCTCGTCGTCCCAGTCCGCGACCCGGGCCGCCTCGTCGTCGGACAGCCCGCTCTCGTCCAGCGGCAGCGGCTCGTCACCACCGGCGGCCGCGAGCCGGGCGATCTCGGCGTTCACCCGGACGGCCGCCTCCTGCCGGCGGGCCAGCTCCTCGGTGTGCCCCTGGGCGGGCCACGGCCGCCGCTCGGCCTGCGCGGTGAGCGGGTTGACCTCGTCCTTGGCCGGCCGGTCCAGCCACTGCTCGGGCTTCTCCCCCCACTCCTCGAGCGCCTCCTTGACCGTGACCTGGTACGGCGACGGGCCGAGCGCGCCCTTGCGGGTGGGCGACCAGCAGTACGACGAGACCACGAGCTCGTGCCGGGCCCGGGTCAGGGCGACGTAGCCGAGCCGCAGCTCCTCCTGGAGCTCGTGGGTCTTGCACTCCTCGGCGAACGCCTTGAGGTCGGCGGCGGTGTACCCGGCCAGCGACGGGAGGTCGCGCTGGTCGCCGCGCAGCGGGTAGGGCAGCACTCCCGGCCCGGCGGTCCACTTGGTGCGCGTCTGGGAGGTGGGGAACTTCTCCGCCGCCACGCCGACGAGGAACACCACGTCCCACTCGAGCCCCTTGGCCCGGTGCACGGTCAGCAGCTTGACCGAGTCGGCGTCGGTGGGGGTCGCCACGTCGAGGCCGTTGCCGAAGTCGTCCTCAGCCTCCAGGTAGGCCAGCAGAGCCGGCAGGGTGACGTCGCCGTCCACGGCCTGGAACTCCGCGACGGCCTTCACGAACAGGTCGAGGTTGTCGCGCCGCGCGGCCGCGGCCGGGCTGACCGACGAGGCCAGCTCGACGTCGATGCCGGTGGTGTCGATGATCCGTCGGACCAGGTCGAGCAGCGGCTCGCCGGCGAACCGGCGCAGCACGCGCAGCTCCTCGGCGAGCAGCGCGAACCGCTCCCGCGCCTCCGGGGAGTACTCGGCGTCGCCCGGGTCGTCGAGCGCGTCGCTCAGCGACACCACCTCGGTCGGGTCGGCCCCCTCCACCGCGGCGGCCAGCTCCTCCTCCACGGTGCGGACGGCTTCGCGCCCGCCCGGACCGGACGAGCCGGCCAGCTTCCGTGCCCGGCGGCCCAGCAGCGCCAGGTCACGGGCGCCGATCGCCCAGCGCGGCCCGGTGAGCAGGGTGAGCATCTCGGCGTTCGCGGTCAGGTCGTGCAGCAGGGTCAGGGTGGCGACGACCTCGGCGACCTCGGGCAGCCGGAGCAGCCCCTGCAGACCCACGATCTCGACCGGGATCTCGGCGCCGGTGAGCGCGTCGAACACGTCGGCGGCGTGCGAGTTGTCGCGGGTCAGCACGCCGATCTCCGACCATCGCGGCTCCACCATGGTGGCGTGCGCCGCGACCACCTGCTCGGGCAGCCACTCGAGCTCGTCGGGGTAGGTCTCGAGCACCGCCGCGCGGACCGTCCCCGGCTCCGCGCCCGGCTTGGCCTCCAGCGGCTGCACCTGCGGGAACTGGGCGTAGAGCGGCGCGGCGAGCTGGTTGGCCGTGGACAGGATCCGGTGGTCCGAGCGCCGGTTGACGGTCAGGGAGTAGGCCGGCACGTCGGGCGACCCGGCCGCGGTCGAGAAGTCGGCGCCGAACCCGAGGATGTTGGAGACCGACGCACCGCGCCACCCGTAGATCGCCTGGTTGGGGTCGCCGACCGCCGTCACCGCGTGCCCGCGACCGGTCTCCTCGGACTCGCCGGAGAACAGCCGGCTGAGCATCCGGGCCTGCGCTACCGAGGTGTCCTGGTACTCGTCGAGCAGCACGATGCGGTACTTCGCCCGCTCGGCCGCGCCGACCTCCGGGCGCTCGGTGGCCAGCCTGGCTCCGAGCTCGATCTGGTCGGAGAAGTCCATCAGCCCGAGGTCGGCCTTGAGCCGGCGGTAGGACTCGACGAGGCCGAGCAGCTCCTCGCGGCGGCCGAAGGTGTGCAGCACCTTCGCCACCTCCGCGATCTTGGTCTTCAGGTGCTCGGCGGCCTGCGCCTCCTCCGCCCGCGGCCGGGCCGCGGTCTGGAAGGCGCGCACGTCGGCGGGCGTGACCAGGTGCTCGGCCATCCCGCCGTCGAGCGCGAGCAGGTAGTTGATCACGGTGCCGGGGTGGTCGCTGAGGTGCTCCACGTGGCCGGCGTACCGGTCGATGGCCCGGGCGGCGAGCTGGTAGCGCGACGCGTCGGCGATCACCCGGGTGTCGGGCTCGTGGCCGATCCGCAGGCCGTGCTCGGTGAGCAGCCCGGCGGCGTAGGCGTTGTAGGTCGCGACCGTCGGCTCCTCCGGCTCGTCGGCGTCCTCGTCCGCGCCGGGGTCGAGGATCCGGGCCCGCGGTCCGGGCTCGGGGAGGATGCCCGCGTCGCGGAGCCCCGCGCGGATCCGGACGGCGAGCTCGTGGGCGGCCTTGGTGGTGAAGGTGAGGCCGAGGACCTGGTCGGGGGTGACCAGGCCGGTGGCGACCAGCCACACCACGCGGGCTGCCATCACCGTGGTCTTGCCCGACCCGGCGCCGGCGATCACGACGTGCGGCTCGAGCGGCGCGGAGACCACCTCGAACTGCTGGTCGCTGAACGTGAACTCGGCCCCCATCAGGTCACGGAGGGCCTCCGGCGAGTCGACGACCCGCGGCTGGAATCCCGCGCTCACGACAGCAACGTCCCGGCGCCCTTGATCGGGCAGATCGCGGTGAACGAGCAGTGCTCGCAGTGCTTGCCGGCCTGGGCCGGGAAGGTCTCCGAGCGCACCACCGTGACCGCCTCCATCAGCTGCCGTTCCACCGTCGAGTGGCCGTTCTCGTCGACGGCCTGCGGTTCCTGGGTCTGCACCTTGACCGAGCCCCTGCTCTCCTTGCGGAGCTGGACGAGCTCGGCGCCGCCGGGGCGGCCGGGCCCGGACCCCTCGGGCAGCAGGTCGTCGACGGCGCCGTGCGCGACCGCGTGCTGGTACAGCCCGAGCTGGGCGTTCTCCGGCAGGTCCTTGTCGGGCGGCGGGTACTTCCCGGTCTTCAGGTCGATCACCACGACCCGCCCCTCGTCGTCGATCTCGAGCCGGTCGGCGTACCCGTAGAGCCGCACCTGCTGCCCGTCGGGCAGGGTGACCTCGGCCGACAGCTGCCGCTCGGTGCCGATCACGGTGCGCGCGCCGGGCTGGGTGTGCCACTGCACGAACCGGGTCAGCGCCGCCTGCACCTCGGCCCGCTCCCGGACCCGCGACCAAGGCGTGCGGAACACGATCTGCCCCCACACCTTGTCGACCTGCGCCATCAGCTCCTCGACGGTCGCCAGCTCGCCCTTGCCGACCCGGTCGGCGAGGGCGTGCACCACGAGCCCGAACCCCTGGGAGGCGCTGGACGCCCGCTCTCCCCCGGCCTCGCGCTCGAGGAACCACTTGGCCGGGCACGCCAGGATCGACTCCAGGGCGCTCGCCGAGAGCGTGACCGGCTCCTCGGCGCTGCGCACCGGGCGCTCCGACAGGCTCCGGGCTCGGGTGCCCCACCAGTGAGCGGGGTCGGCCTGCGGGACCAGCGGCTGGCCGTGCTCGGTGGCCGACGCGAGCAGCGCGAGCCGGTGGGCGGCCGCGTCGCGCATCGGCTCGGACGTCTCCGGGTCGGCGACGGTACGGCGGAGCTCCGCGACGAGCCCGGGCAGCGACAGCGGCCGCTGCGGACGGCCCTGGATCCGGACCCGCTCCACCGACAGCTCGTCGAGGAAGCGGGAGGGCTGGTCGCCGTCGTCCTCGGCGGACTCGACGGCGGTCACCAGCAGCCGCTCCCGGGCCCGGGTGCAGGCGACGTAGAACAGCCGGCGCTCCTCGGCGAGCAGCGTCTGGGTGGTCACCCGGGGCAGCACGTGGCCGGGGCCGATCCGGTCCGCCTGGAGCAGCGAGGTACGCCGGCGTAGGTCCGGCCAGCCCTCCTCCTGGACCTGGGCGACGACCACGAACCGCCACTCCAGGCCCTTGGACCGGTGCGCGGTCAGCAGCCGGACCGCGTCGCCGCGGACGCCCTCTTCGGCGAGGGTGTCGGCGGGGATCTGCTGGGCGGACAGGGCGGCGAGGAAGTTGACGACGCTGGTGTGCCCGCGCTGCTCCTCGGCCCGGGCAGCCACCTCGAACAGCGCGCAGATCGCGTCGAGGTCGCGGTGCGCCAGCCGCGCCGCCGTACCGCCCTCCTCGACCGCCCGGCGGAGCCGGTGTGGCCAGCCGGTGCCCTGCCACAGGGTCCACAGCAGCTCCTCGGCGGTGCGCCCGGCCTCGAGCTCGGCGCGGGTCTCCTGCAGCAGCGTCGCGAACCGGGCGACCTTGCCGGCGCCCTTGCCCCTCACGCCCTCGAGGACGGCGGGGTGCAGCAGCGCCTCGCGGAGCAGCTCCGGAGAGGGCCGCGGGGACCGCTCCTCGTCGGCCGCGGCCGGCTTCTCGCGGAGCCGCAGCTGCCGGGCCAGCGCGCGCACCTCGGTGGCGTCCAGCGCGGCCAGCGGGGAGAGCAGCATGGCCTCCGCCCGGGTGGCGTCGACGTGGTCGACGTGCTCGGGGTCGTCGTTGTCGAGGTTGACCACCACCCGCAGCGCCTCGAGCAGCGGCAGCACCGCGGGCTCGCGGACCAGCGGGGTGTCGTCGCTGGCCACCTCGACCGGGACGCCGGCGGCGCCCAGGCTGCGGCGCAGCCCCGGGATGGAGGTCCGGCCGGAGCGGACCAGCACCGCCATCTGCGACCACGGCACGCCGTCCTCGAGGTGAGCTCGGCGGAGCAGGTCGGCGATGTGCTCGGTCTCGGCGCGGGCGGTGTCGAAGGTGCGCACCTCCACCCGGCCCTCGCCGAGCTCGTGCTCGACCGGCTCGGGGCTGCGGAAGGCCCGGAACAGCGTCGGGTCGATGGCGCCCTTGGTCGGGATCGCCGCGGAGACCGACTGGGACGCGGCCAGCAGCCGGGAGCCGAACCTGCGGGTGACCCGTAGCGCGACGGTCGGCGCCCTGCCGCCGGAGCGGGTGCGGAACGCGTCGGGGAAGTCGAGGATGCCGCGCACCTCGGCTCCGCGGAAGGCGTAGATCGACTGGTCGGGGTCCCCGACCGCGACCAGGTCGCGGCCGTCCCCGGCCAGCGCGCGCAGCAGCCGCACCTGGCTGGTGTCGGTGTCCTGGTACTCGTCGACGAAGACCCAGGAGAACCGCGCCCGCAGCTCGGCTCGCACCTCGGGGCTCTCCGCGAGCATCACCGCGCGGTGCACGAGCTCGGGGTAGTCGATCGCGCTCTCGCTGTCGAGGATGTCGAGGTACTGCGCCATGAACAGGCCGGCAGCCTGCCACGCCGGCTGCTCCGCCTCCCGGCCCAGCGCCACCAGCTCGTCGGGTCCCAGGCCCTTCTCCCGCGCCCGGGCGAGCACGCTCTGCACCTCCCGGGAGAAGCCGCGGGTGCCGACCGCCTGGCGCAGGGACCGGGGCCACTGCACCGACTCTCGCTCGTGGGTCAGCAGCCGCTGGAGCACGACGTCCTGCTCGGGCGCGGAGAGCAGCCGGAGCGGCCCGGCGTAGAGGTCGGCCGGCGAGTGCGCCCGGATCAGCCCGTAGGCGAAGGAGTGGAAGGTCGAACTGAGCGTGGTCGCCATGGTGCGGCCGAGCCGGGCGGTGACCCGGTCGCGCAGCTGCTCGGCGGCCTTGCGGCTGAAGGTGAGCGCGAGCACCGACTCCGGAGGGACGCCGCGGTTCTCGATGCGGTCGACGATCGCCTCGACCAGCGTGGTGGTCTTGCCGGTGCCGGGCCCGGCGAGCACCAGCAGCGGGCCGCCCGCGTGGTCGACCACCGACTGCTGGTACCCGTCGAGCGCGGGCGCGCCGGTGCGTCCCGCGGTCGGGTAGGCGAGCCGGTACGTCGTCATGGGGACCATCCCACCAGACGCCGCCGACAGCTCCGGCGGGCCGCCCTCACGCCTCGGGCCACCACATCGCGGCCGGCATGTCCACGCGGCCGCCGGGGCGCAGCGGCGTGCCCTCGTCGAGGTGCCGTGCGCGGGACTCCCCCTCCTTCTCCAGCGGCAGCGTCCCGTCGGCGCGGACCACCCGCCACCAGGGCACCGCGCCGCCGTACGTCGACATCACCCGGCCGACCTGGCGCGGCCCACCAACCCCCACCTGCTCGGCGACGGCGCCGTAGGTGGTGACCCGGCCACGGGGCACCCGCTCCACGGCGGCGAGCACCGCCTCGACGTACTCCTCGTGGTCCACGCGCCACACCGTACCGACGTGGCTCAGGACCGGGTGACGGCGTGCCGGCCCAGCACGACCGCCCAGCCCAGCAGCACGAGCAGCGCCACCGCGAGGACCGGGCCACCGGATGGCAGGTCGAACGCGGCCCCGACGCGGCTGAGCGCCCACACCGGCACCGCCGCGGCCGCCGCCACCGCGCCGCGGACCGCCCACAGCCGGAGCAGGCCGGCGTCGAGGACCACCGAGGTCGGCCCGTACGACGCCAGGGCCGACGCGACGTGCGCCACCAGCAGGCAGCCGGTCGCCACCAGCAGCCACCCGCCCAGCTCGTCCCGGAGCTCGAAGGCCCAGTGGCCGCCGAGCAGCAGGACCAGGGCCAGCGGGGCGAAGGAGTCGGGGAGCACCGCCGCCGCGACCGCGACCACGGCCACCGCGACCAGCCACCACCCCGAGAACGAGGCACCGGCCGCGCCCTCGGCGAGCAGGAAACCGGCCGCGCCGAGCAGCACCAGCAGCCGCAGGGCCGCCTGCTGGGGGCTGAGCCGGCTGAGTGCGTCGAGCAGCCGCTCGGACCGCGCGGAGCCGCTCATCGCCGCACCATCCTGGGTGCGGCGGCCCGGCGGCCGAGTCCGCGCAGCACCTCGTCGAGGGTGCCGGGACCGCGCCACCGGACGACGGGGATCCCGGCCGCCTCGACCTGTCGCAGCAGGTCCTCGCGCTCCAGCAGCCGCATCCGCCAGGCGAGGTGCAGCGCCGGGTCGTCGTCGCCGAGGTCGAGGTCCTCGGGGACCGTGTCGACCACGACGACGGTGACCCCGCCGCTGGCCAGGCTCAGGGTGGCGCCGATCGCCTCCTCGGACAGCATCGGGGAGAGCACGATCGCGACGGTGCCCGGTGCGAGCCCGAACCGGAGCCGGGTCAGGTCCACGAGACGGTCCGCGCCGGGGGTGACCTGGGCGAGCGTGTCGAGCAGCTTGCGCAGGTGGCGAGTGCCCGCGCCCATCGGCAGCACCCCGTGCCGGGCGGTGCCGAGGACCCGGAGCCCGACCCGGTCGCCCTGGCGCAGGTAGTGCTCGGCGACCGCGCCGGCCGCCCGGACCGCGACGTCGAGGCTGCTCGCGGAGCCGTGGATGCCGCGGCCGACGCCGAGGTCCACCACCGCGTCGACGACGAGCAGGATGCTGCTGTCCTCCTCGGCCAGCGTGCTGGTCACGTGCAGGGTGCCGGTGCGCAGCGAGACCCGCCACTGCACCCGCCGTAGCCGGTCGCCCGGGGCGAAGGGGCGGATGGTCGCGAGCTCGCCGCCCTCCCCTTGGCGTCGCGCCGGATGGGTGCCGACCAGGCCGATCGGGTGCGGCGCGGGGCTCCGGGCGTCGAAGCGCCCCGGCGTCGGCAGCGTGAGCAGCGACTGGGCGAGCACCTCGACCGGCCCCCACCGATAGCCCGCCCAGGGGGTGAGTGCGGAGACCAGCCCGTCCCCGACGAGCCGCCGGCCCCAGTGCAGCGACCCGACCGGAACGTCCCAGGTCACCGTGGGCGCACCGCCGGGCACGGTGACCCCGTGGACCCCGCCGGCGGGCCGGTAGGCCAGGAACCGGTGCCGGGTCAGCGCCACGACGGCGTGCTCGACGTCCTCGGCGCCGGTGAGCCGGGCGCGTACCAGCGTGCCCTCCCCCTCGCGGACGCTGGGGTGCACCAGGTCGGTCGCCGCCCGCGGCGGTCGGGCCGGCCGGGTGAGCACGGCACCCGCGGCGCACACCGCCAGCGGCACCGCCAGGACCAGCAGGTCGGGACGCCCGAGGAGCACGGCGGCCACCGCGCCGGCCATCGAGGCGAGGCCGGCCCGGACCAGCGCCGGGGTGGGACGCCAGGGGTGGTTCACGACGCGCCGGGCCCGAACGTCGCGGGTGTCGGCACGCGGCCCAGCACGGCGCGCACCACGGTCTCCCCGGACACGTCGCTCATCCACAGCTCGGGGCGGATCGTGACCCGGTGCGCGAGCACCGCGGGCGCGACCGCCTTCACGTCCTCGGGCACCACGTAGTCCCGGCCGCCCACGACGGCGTACGCCCGGGCCACCAGCATCAGCCCCAGCGCCCCGCGCGGCGAGGAGCCCATCAGCACGTGCGGGTGCTCGCGCGTCGCGGCGGCGAGCGCGACGCAGTAGCGCCCCACGCTCTCCTCGACGGTGACCGTCTCCACCGCGGCCTGCATCGCGAGGAGCCCGGACGCGTCCGTGACGGCCTCGAGGGTCTGCTCCTCGCGCTGCCGCTCGACCCGGCGGCTGAGCACCTGCCACTCCTGGTCCGCGGTCGGGTAGCCGAAGCCGACGCGGGTGAGGAACCGGTCGAGCTGGGCCTCGGGCAGCGGGTAGGTGCCTTCGTACTCGACCGGGTTCGCGGTGGCGAGCACGTGGAACGGCGCGGGCAGCGGGAAGGTCTGCCCCTCGACGGTGACCTGCCGCTCCTGCATCGCCTCGAGCAGCGCGGCCTGGGTCTTCGGCGGGGTCCGGTTGATCTCGTCGGCGAGCAGCAGACCGGTGAACAGCGGCCCCGGGCGGAAGTCGAACTCCCCGCGCTTCTGGTCGTAGATGAACGACCCGGTCAGGTCGGCCGGCAGCAGGTCGGGGGTGAACTGCGCGCGGGTGAAGTCCAGGCCCAGGGTCTGCGCGAACGACCGGGCGGCGAGCGTCTTGCCCAGGCCCGGGAAGTCCTCGACCAGCACGTGCCCGCCGGCCAGCACGCTGCTCAGCACCAGGGTGAGCGCCTCGCGCTTGCCGACCACGGCGCGGGCCACCTCGTCGAGCACGGCCGCGGCCAGGCCGGAGACGTCGGAGACGGACATGGGTGTGCTCACAGCGACTCGATCCTGTCGACGAGGTGGGTGATCCGGGGAAGGTCGAGGCGGGTGGGCCGGTCCGCGAGGGCGGTGAGCTCCGGGCCCATCAGCTCGGCGGCGTGGCCGGGGTCGGTACGGCGGTCCACCCCGTGGTGCGCGAGGAGCCGCTGGTCGGCGAGCGCCAGGAGGTGCCGGGGCAGCTGCTCGTCGAGGCCGCGGGCGTCGAGGTGCCCGGTGACGACCCGGTGCAGCAGGGCCAGCCGCGGGTCCTGCCCCGGCTCCCGGACCGGGTCGTCGTCGACGGTGCGCCAGCCGGTCGGCGTGCTGCGCGCCGAGGCGTCCGTGAACAGCCAGACGGTGGCGCACACGGCGAGGAGCACCAGCAGTCCGAGCAGGGGCTGGACCCGGAGCCCGAAGAACGAGGCGCCCGCCACCCCGGCGATCCACACGCCGGCCACGAAGGCGGTCCGGGAGCGCCAGGAGGTGTCCGGCACGTCGAAGTCGGAGGAGTGGCTCACCGGCGCGGCCCCTCGAGCTCGGCGAGGTCACTGTGCAGCCGGTGCAGCGCCGACCGCGCCGCCGTACGCTCCGGCTCGCCCAGCTCGTGCCGGGAGAACCGCGCCTCCCGGTAGAGGTCGGCGAGCCCCCCGATCGCGCGGGGGTCGAGGTCGAGCAGCCTCAGGACGCGCACGGTGAGCTCGGCGGTGGTCTCCCACGGCTCCCGCCGGACGCCCGCCTCGGCGACGGACTCCTCGACGCGCAGCCAGCAGCGCTGGATCCCGTCCCGGGGCGAGCCCTCCGCGACCGCCTCGAGCTGCGCCGCGCTGCTCTGGGCCAGGGCCGCGGCGACCCGGTGCAGGTCGGGCAGCACCTCGAAGTCGGCCGACTCGGGCGGCTCCGGCGGGTGCCAGCGGTGCCGCCACAGGTGCCGGGCGAGCAGCCCCGCCCCGACGAGCACCGCGACCACCATCACCCAGCCGAGCAGCTCACCGAGCCAGCGCAGGTCCACCACCGTCTCGGTGTCCTCGATCAGCTGCTCGCGCGTGGAGACCGCACCGGGCGGCGCCGTGGAGGTGGGCGACGCGGTGGCGGCCGGCGGCTCGCGGTCGAAGACCCGGGGGGTGCCGCTGACCAGGGAGCCCGGTCCCACCACGGCGGCCCAGGTGAGCACGAGGAGCCCGGCCGCGGCCACGAGCGTGGCCACGGCGCCCGCGCGTCCCCGTGTCATGCCCGCAGCGTAGCGCCGAGCGGGCCGGGGACCGGCGCAACGAAACGGGCCCGGCCACGCCCCCGGGGAGATGCGACAGGGCCCGGCCCCTCAGCGGGGCTGGGCCCTGTCCGGTGGTGCGGTGCGGTCAGAGAGCCGGGGAGAACGGCTCGGTGCCCGCGGCGAGCTCGAGGCCCGCGATGCCCGACGTGCTCTGCGCGAACGCGAGCTCGTGGCTGAGGTCGCCGACCCCGTTGGACCCGGCCAGCGGCGCGATCGCCAGCGTGGAGAGCGTGCCCAGCGCCTTGCCCTCGGCGTCGAGGAAGGCGCTGCCGGAGTCACCGGGCACGCCCGGGCTCACCGTGTAGACCGGGTGGCTCCACCCGTCGCCCTCGGTGCCGAGGCTCGTGCCCTGCTTCGGCGAGAGCTCCTCGACGCCACCGCGGAGGCTGGAGTTGCCGTAGGAGTAGACCGTCTCGCCGGCCGCCGTACCGTCGCTGTCGATGCCCGCCGGGCCGCCCCAGAACGGGACCGAGGGGTTCACGTCCGCGACGAAGGCCGGGTCCACCTTGACCAGGGCGAGGTCGTTGTAGGCGCAGGCGTTCTCGTCGGTGGTACCGGCGTCCTGCATGGCCAGCCAGCTGCTGTAGGCGAGGGTGCCGGTGCCCACGGTCTCGCCCGCGCTGACCAGGCTGCCGCCCTCGACGAACTCCACCTTCGTGCCCAGCGGGAGGGAGCCGGCGTCGCAGCCGTTGGTGTCGGTGGCCTCACCGGTGCCGGCGCAGTGCGCGGCGTAGCCGACGTACACGTTGCCGACGCCGTCGGTGTAGACGAAGTTGGCGGTGCACTGCGCGCCCTCGGTGTACATCTGCACGCCGGGGTGGATCGTGGCCGTGTCGGCGGGGGCCCACGCGGTGGCCGCGCTGCCGGGGGCAGCCGTGGCGGTGACGGTGCCGGCGGCGACGACCGCGCTCGCGGCGAGGGACGTCCAGGCCCGGGTCCGGGTTACCTGCATGTCGTAGCTCCTTCCCAGAGCCTCAGGGGTGTGACCTGCCCAACGAACCCGCCCCGCGAAGGTCACGGTGACGGCCGGGTGGAGGCGCGGTGGAGCCGAGGTGAAGAGCCGGGTGGGATCCGGCCGCAGGCACGACACGGGCCCGGGACCCGGTCTCTCGACCGTGTCCCGGGCCCGTGTGGAGCCTCGGAGGAGGTGGTGTCAGTACGACGGCTGCGACGGGTCGATCTGGTTGACCCAGGCGACCACGCCGCCACCGACGTGCACCGCGTCGCCGTACCCGGCGCCCTTGAGCACCGCGAGCGCCTCGGCGGAGCGCACCCCGGACTTGCAGTGCAGCACGACCGGCTTGTCCTGCGACAGCTTCTCGAGCGCGGTCCCGTTGAGGAAGTCGCCCTTGGGGATCAGGACCGAGCCGGGGATCCGGTTGATCTCGAACTCGTTGGGCTCGCGGACGTCGACGAGCACGAAGTCGCGCTCTCCGTTGTCGCGCTCCTTGAGCATGGTCTCGAGCTGCGTGACCGAGATCGTCGCGTCCGCGGCGGCGTCGGCCGCCTCGGTGCTGATCGCACCGCAGAACGTGTCGTAGTCGATCAGCTCGGTGACCGTGGGGTTCTCGCCGCAGATCGCGCAGTTGGGGTCCTTGCGGACTGCCAGCTTGCGGTACTCCATCTCGAGGGCGTCGTAGATCATCAGCTTGCCGAGCAGCGGCTCGCCGATGCCGGTGATGAGCTTGATGGCCTCGTTGACCTGGATCGAGCCGATCGACGCGCAGAGCACGCCGAGCACGCCGCCCTCGGCGCACGACGGGACCATGCCCGGCGGCGGGGGCTCGGGGTAGAGGCAGCGGTAGCACGGGCCGTTCTCGGCCCAGAAGACCGAGGCCTGGCCGTCGAAGCGGTAGATCGAGCCCCAGACGTAGGGCTTCTTCAGCAGGACGGCGGCGTCGTTGACCATGTAGCGGGTCGCGAAGTTGTCGGTGCCGTCGACGATGAGGTCGTACTGCTCGAAGATCCCCATCACGTTGTCGTTGTCGAGACGCTCGTCGTGCAGGATCACGTTCACGTAGGGGTTCGCCTCGGCGATCGACTCCTTGGCCGAGAGCGCCTTGGACTTCCCGATGTCGCTCTGGCCGTGGATGATCTGCCGCTGCAGGTTCGACTCGTCGACCTCGTCGAACTCCGCGATGCCGATCGTGCCGACACCGGCGGCGGCGAGGTAGAGCAGCGCGGGGCTGCCGAGGCCGCCGGCGCCGATGACCAGGACCTTCGCGTTCTTGAGCCGCTTCTGACCCGACATGCCGACGTCGGGGATGATCAGGTGCCGGCTGTAGCGCCGCACCTCGTCGATCGTGAGCTCCTCGGCAGGCTCGACGAGTGGGGGAAGGGACACGAGTTCTCCTCAGGGTGGACAGTCCGGGGTGCCTTTCCGTAACACCAGGACGTCTCTCCATGTTCCCCGCCGGTGTGGACCAACCCCACGGCGTCCCGCAATCTGGAACGCGCGGCCGGGGCGCGGAAACGGGGTGCACGCGCCCCCGGCCGCGCGTCCGGCCCCGCCACGACCCCGCGGCCACCTGGGGGGTGGCGCGAGGGCCGTGGGGGTCCGCTGAGGCCCCGGGGGGACGACCTCCTCGGACGGGTGGTGGAACGCGCTCCGATCGCACTCTGCTCCCGGCCGGGAAGCCTCGGCAAGGAAAATCTCCGGGGCCCCGGAGCCGCTCGGGGGCTTCCGCGTGGCAATGTCCGGTTCACCCCGGCGGAGCCGGTGAGACGTCCACGCCGGGAGAGGGACGCGGGGTCACCGGCTACCGCGGAGTAGGCTTCTCCGGAGACCGAACCAGGGTGAGAGGCCAGCACTTGAGCACCATCGACGACCAGAAGCCGCGCACCGGGCGGATGCCGCGCAACGCACGCCGCGCCCAGCTTCTCGACTCCGCGCTCGGTGTCTTCGTCGCCCAGGGCTACCACGCCGCGGCGATGGACGACATCGCCGACCGCGCCGGCGTCTCCAAGCCGGTGCTCTACCAGCACTTCCCGGGCAAGCTCGAGCTCTACCTCGCGCTGCTCGACCAGTCCTGCGACACGATCATCGACGCCACCCGCGAGGCGCTAAAGTCCACGGAGGACAACAAGCAGCGCGTCGCCGCCACCATGCACGTCTTCTACGACTACGTCGCCGACGCGCAGGGCGCGTTCCGGCTGGTCTTCGAGTCCGACCTCACCAACGAGCCGGCCGTGCGGGAGCGGGTCGACCGGGTCACCACCGAGTGCGCCTCCGAGATCGCCACGGTCATCCACGAGGACACCGGCCTGCCCGACGAGCAGTCCCGCCTGCTGGCGGTGTCGCTGGTCGGCATGGCCCAGGTCAGCGCGCGGTTCTGGCTCGACGACCCGCGGGACATCCACAAGGCCGACGCCGCCCAGCTCGTGTCGAGCCTGGCCTGGCGCGGCATCCGCGGGTTCCCCCGCACCGACGAGCCCTCCTAGTCCCGCGCGGCTCCGGTCGTGCCCCCGGTTGCGGGACGGCGATAGGGTCGCCGTACGCGGGCAGGTCCCGGACCGCTGCGGCGGACCGACCCGGACCCGGCCCCTGCCACCCGGCCAACGAGCGCCCGGCCCCGCCGGCGCGATGCAACGAGGAGGTCCTCCGATGGAGGTCAAGATCGGCGTACAGAACGCCAACCGCGAGCTGGTCATCGACTCGGACCTGTCCGGTGAGGAGATCGAGGGACTGGTCTCGAAGGCCCTCGAGGGCGACAGCGCGGTGATCGTGCTCGCGGACAGCAAGGGCCGCAAGGTGCTGGTCCCCAAGGACAAGCTCGCCTACCTCGAGCTCGGTTCCCCGGTCGTCGGTCAGGTCGGCTTCCGCTCCTGACCTCCCCGCCGTACGACGGGCCGCCTGCCGGCGCCGCGGCGCGACGGACATTTGACCTCGCAGTCCTTTGTGAACTGCAGGGGTTGGAGGATCATCGAAGCGGGTACCTAGCAGCACCCCCCGGGCGCAATCACGCGCCGCGGGAAGACTGAAAAGAGGTGTCAGCATGGATCTCGGAACGATTCTCTTCTACCTCGTCGTCGGCGCCATCGTCGGACTGCTCGGCAAGTTCATCGCACCGGGCGACAAGGACAACATCCCGCTGTGGCTCACGATCGTCTGCGGTATCGGCGGCATGATCATCGGCGGCTTCATCTACTCCGCCTTCGGCGGTGACGGCAGCGCCGGGCTCGACTGGGTCCAGGGCATCGTCGCGGTCCTGACGGCAGTGGTGCTCGTGATCATCGCATCGACGGTCACCGGCAGGAACACGACCCGCAAGGTCTGACAGCCCCACCCCTGAGGTCTGACAGACACCGGTCAGCAGAGAGCCCCCGGCCAGCGGCCGGGGGCTCTCTCGTGCTCGAAACGGGGTCGCTCAGGGGGCGAGGCCCAGCGCGTCCATCCGCGCGTCGTGGTTCTCGGTCAGCCGGGTGAACATCCGCCCGATCGCGGCGAGGTCCATGCCCGGCCGGTCCACGCCCCCGGCGAGCAGAGCGGACAGCGCGTCCCGCTCGGCGGCGACCCGCTGGGCCTGGGTCAGCGCCTCCCCCATCAGCCGCCGGCCCCACAGCGCGAGCCGTCCGCCGACCCGATGGTCGGCCCGGATCGCCTTGCGCACCCGGTCCACGACGAACTCGGCCTGGCCGGAGTCCTCGAGGCTCTCGATGATCAGGGTGCGGGTCTCGCTGTCGACGAACGCGGCGACCTCCCGGTAGAAGTCCGCGGCGAGCCCGTCGCCGACGTACGCCTTGACCAGCCCCTCGAGCCAGTCCCGCGGCGCGGTGTGCGCGTGGAAGCTGTCGATCGGCTGCTGGAACGGGGTCATCGCCTCGTAGGCGTCGGCGCCGAGCCCGGTGAGCCGGGTGCGCAGCCGGTCGAAGTGGCCGAACTCCCGCGACGCCATCGCCGCCAGCTCGGCCTTGTCCTCGAGGGTGGGCGCCATCTTGGCGTCCTCCGCGAGCCGGTCGAACGCCGACATCTCGCCGTAGGCGATCGCCCCGAGGAGGTCGACGATCGCGGCCCGGTAGTGCGGGTCCTGGAAGGCGACCGGGACGTCCCCGGCCGGGGTCGCGGGCTCGTCGGCGGGGGTCGGCACGGACCTCGCTCCGGACGTCGGGACGGCGGCCGGGGCGAGGGTCGCAGGAGCGGGCTCGAGCGGCGAGTCGGTCATGGCGGCAGCCTACCGATAGAGTGGGGGGAGCCATTGCTTCGAAATGGACGTAGAGAGAACAGGCAAGACCCTGACCACCTTCAGAGAGCTCGGGGTGCTCCCCGAGATCGCCGACGCCCTCGAGCGTGCCGGCATCACCACCCCTTTCCCGATCCAGGAGATGACGCTCTCGGTGGCCCTCATGGGCACCGACCTCATCGGACAGGCGCGCACCGGGACCGGCAAGACGCTCGCGTTCGGCATCCCCGTCCTGCAGCGCACGGTCGCTCCGCACGACCCCGACTACCTCGACCTGGCCGCCCCCGGGAAGCCGCAGGCGCTGGTCATCGCGCCGACCCGTGAGCTCGCGCTCCAGGTCTCCAACGACCTCAAGCTCGCCGGCGCCGACCGCGGCACCCGCACCCTCACCGTGTACGGCGGCGTGGGCTACGAGCCGCAGCTCGACGCCCTCGAGTCCGGCGTGGACATCGTCGTGGGCACCCCCGGCCGTCTGCTCGACCTGGCCAACCGCCGCGCGCTGGACCTCTCGCACGTCAAGTGCCTGGTCCTCGACGAGGCCGACGAGATGCTCGACCTGGGCTTCCTGCCCGACATGGAGCGGCTCATCGCCAAGACCCCCGAGACCCGGCAGACCATGCTGTTCTCGGCGACCATGCCCTCGGCGATCGTCGCGCTGGCGCGCACGCACATGCGCCACCCGATGAACATCCGGGCCGAGTCCGGCGACGCGCAGCAGACCGTGCCGGCGACCGCCCAGTTCATCTACCAGGTGCACGACCTGGACAAGCCGGAGATGATCGCCCGCATCCTGCAGGCCGAGAACTCCGGGCTGACCATCGTCTTCACCCGCACCAAGCGCCAGGCGCAGCGGGTGGCCGACGACCTCGCCGACCGCGGCTTCCCGAGCAGCCCCCTGCACGGCGACATGCAGCAGGTGGCGCGGGAGAAGGCGCTGGCGAAGTTCCGCGACGGCAAGCTCAAGGTGCTCGTGGCCACCGACGTCGCCGCCCGCGGCATCGACGTCGAGGGCGTCACCCACGTCATCAACTACAGCTGCCCCGAGGACGAGAAGACCTACGTGCACCGCATCGGCCGCACCGGCCGCGCCGGCGCCACCGGGATCGCGATCACGTTCGTCGACTGGGCCGACGTGACCCGCTGGAAGACGATCAACAAGGTGCTCGACCTGCCCTTCGAGGAGCCGGTCGAGACCTACTCCACCTCCGAGCACTTCTTCCACGACCAGGGCATCGTCCCCGGCACCAAGGGCCGCCTGGTCCCGGAGAAGCCGGCCGAGGAGCGCAAGCCCCGCGAGGAGCGCGCCGACCGGCCGCGTCGTGACCGGAACCGCACCCGCACCCGCGGCGGCAAGCCCGCGCAGGGTGACGGCACATCGTCCGGCACCGCCTCGACCGCGTCGGACACCGCGGAGACGGCGACCGGTGAGGGCACCTCGAAGCCACGCCGCAACCGGAACCGCCGGCGTTCCCGGGGCGGCTCGTCCGCGGCCGCCGCGTCCTCCTCGGAGTGACACGCCGCCGCCGGGACCAGCCGGTCCCGGCGGTGCAGCAGGAGCAGAAGAAGAAGTGACGCGTCAGGCGACGACGACGACCGTGGCCCCGACGGGAGCGAACTCCCAGAGGGCCCGGGCGTCCGGTCGCCACTGACGGATGCAGCCGTGCGACTGCGGGGTGCCCAGCTGGGCCCGCGTCTGCACCTTGCGCCCCTCGTCGACCGGGATGTCGTGGAAGCCGATCGCGGCCCGGTCGCCGTGGGTGAAGCGCACCATGTACCGCATCGTCCCCGAGTCGTCGACGCCGATCGCGTCCACCGACTTGGAGTACACCTCGTAGGTTCCCGGGCCGAGGTTGTCGGTGAGGCTGCCGGAGACCAGGTAGGTGCGGCGGACCCGCTCGTTGCCGCCGACCAGCCACACCCGCTGCCGGCTCATGTCGAAGACCACCCGGCGTCCCTCCCCCGAGTCCTCGGGAAGCGTGTCGTCGACCGGGAGGATCCCGCCCGGCTCCGGGGCGCGCATCAGGTACGGCGACCCGGCACCGGCCAGCGCGAGGCCGCTGCTCTCGGGGCCGACGGCGTCGCGGGCCGGCGCGGCGTACGCGACCTCGACGCCCTCGCCGCTGGGCAACAGCCCGCTGCCGCCGAGGACGGCCACCAGGGTGACCAGGACGGAGGTGCCGGCCAGGGTGATCCGCGAGTAACGCGGTCGCACGGACGGCGACCGGGTCGGTCCTTCTCGCATCCCTGGCATGGGAACCATCCTAGGTGGCCGAGGCCGCTCGTTTCGTCAGGTTGACCGCCACGTCGCGGTACGCGTCGGCGCCGCGGTGGCTGCGCGTGGTGCTCAGGATGGACCGTCCCGCGGCCGGGGCCTCGGCGAAGCGGATCGACTTCGGGATCGGCGGCTCGACGACCTCGAGGTCATAGGTCTCCGAGATCGTCTCGAGCACCGCGCGGGCGTGGTTGGTGCGCCCGTCGAACAGGGTGGGCAGCACGCCCCAGACCTCGAGCTCCCTGTTGGTGAACCGGCGGACGTCGTGCACCGTGTCGAGCAGCTGGCCGACCCCGCGGTGCGACAGCGTCTCGCACTGCAACGGGATCAGCACGCCGGTGGCCGCGGTCAGCGCCGCGACGGTGAGCACGCCGAGCGACGGCGGGCAGTCCAGGAGGATCCAGTCGTAGTCGGTGAGCTCCTCGAGGCTGGCCCGGACGACGTACTCGCGGCCGGTCCGGGTGAGCAGGTCGGCCTCTGCCCGGGCGAGCTCGATCGTCGCCGGCAGCAGGTCGACGCCGTCCTCGGTCTCGATGATCACCTCGGTGGCGTCGAGGCCCTTGGTCAGCACGTGGTGCACCGACAGCTCGAGGTCCTCGGGGTCGATGCCCAGCGAGAACGTGAGGCACGCCTGCGGGTCGAGGTCGACGATGAGGACCCGGTGGCCCAGCTCGGCGAGCGCGGCGCCGAGGGAGGCGACCGTCGTGGTCTTGGCGACCCCGCCCTTCTGGTTGGCGATCGCGAGAGTCTTGGTGGTCATCGGTTCTCATTGTGCCCGAGAGGGGCCGGAGTTCCGCCCCTTGTCCGTGGAATGCTGGGCGCATGTCTCGCCCCACCGCTCTCGTCACGGGTCCCACCGCCGGCATCGGCCGCTCCTTCGCGCACGCGCTGGCCGGGCGCGGCTACGACCTGGTGCTCGTGGCCCGTGACAGGGACCGGCTGGACTCGCTCGCGGCGCAGCTGCGCGAGGCGTACGGCGTCGAGGTGGAGGTGCTCCCGGCCGACCTGGCCGACCGCGACGCCCTGGCCACCGTCGAGGCCCGGGTCGCCGACCCCGACCGTCCGGTCGCCCTGCTCGTGAACAACGCCGGCTTCGGCCACAAGACGCCCTTCGCCGAGAACAGCGTCGAGGACGAGCAGCAGCTGCTCGACGTGCTGGTCACCGCGGTGCTGCGGCTCAGCCACGCCGCCCTGAAGCCGATGCTGGCCCGGGGCGGGGGCGCGATCGTGAACGTGTCCAGCGTGGCCGGCTTCCTGCCGCGCGGGACCTACAGCGCCGCCAAGGCCTACGTGACCTCGTTCAGCGAGTGGCTGGACCTCACCTACCGGGACCGCGGCGTGCGGGCGATGGCGCTGTGCCCGGGCTTCGTGCGAACCGAGTTCCACGAGCGGATGGGGGTCAGCCAGGGCTCCGCGCCGGCCTGGATGTGGCTCGACGCGGACCGGCTGGTGCAGGACGCGCTGGCCGACCTCGACCGCGGCCGGAGCCTCTCGGTCCCGAGCCGGCGGTACAAGGTGCTGACCGCGGTGGCGCGGTACACGCCCCGCTCCGCGCTCGCCCGGTTCCAGTCCGTCGGCCGCCGGTAGCCTGGCACCGCTCACCCCTCCCCGGCGACGAACGCGCGGACGGCGTCGGCGACGAGCTGCACCGCGATGGCCGAGAGCAGCAGGCCGGAGATGCGGGACACCAGCATCACCCCGCCATCGCGGATCAGCCGCAGGATCGGGGTGGAGAACCGCATCGCCAGCCACAGCGCCACGTGCACGAGCACCACGCCGAGGGCGACCGCCGCGAAGCTGGCCAGGTCGTGCACCCGCTGGGAGAAGACCATCGTGGCCACGATCGCGCCCGGCCCCGCCAGCATCGGCGTCCCGAGCGGCACCAGCGCGACGTTGACGTCAGCGGCGGCGGTGGCCTCCTGCTCCTTGCCGGTCAGCAGCTCCAGGGCGACCAGCAGGAGCAGCAGCCCGCCGGCGGCCTGGAGGGCGGGCAGCGAGATGTGCAGGTAGCCCAGGATCTGCTGGCCGAAGAACGCGAAGGCGACGATCACCGCGAACGAGACCGCCACCGCCTGCCACGCGGCGCGGTGCAGGGTCGCGGCGGAGCGGCCCCGGTTCAGCGCCAGGAAGATCGGGATGGTGCCGACCGGGTCCATGATCACGAACAGGGTCACGAACACCTCGGTCATCAGGACCAGGCTGAGGACGTCGCTCACCTGCCGACGACCTCCGGCGTACGGCGCCCCGACGCGCGCTCGGCGGCCCGCGCGAGGTCGAGCAGCCGGGCGTACTCATCGGGGTCGGTGGTGTTGCAGCCCAGGTCGTGGTCGACCTTGCCCTCGCCGTGGAAGTCGCTGGAGCCGGTGACGAGCAGGTCGAGGTTGCGGGCCACCGAGCGCAGCCGGTCGCGGGTCGCCGTGTCGTGGTCCTGGTGGTCGACCTCGACCCCGGCCAGCCCGGCCTCCTTCAGCGCGGCGAGGCCGGCCTCGTCGAGCGCCTGGTGGTTGTGCCGCTTCGCCCACGGGTGGGCGATCACGCTGACTCCCCCGGCGTCGGCGACGGTGTCGATCATCGTGACCAGGTCGGCGGCGTAGCGGTGGACGTAGGCGGGCCCCTGCGGCCCGAGGTAGCGGTCGAAGGCCTCGCCCCGGTCCCGCACGACCCCCTTCGCGACGAGGGCGTCCGCGACGTGCGGCCGGCCCATCGCGGCCGCGTCGCCGGCCAGGCGCCGTACGTCGTCGGCCTCGATGTCGATGCCGATCCGGCGCAGCCGCTCGAGCGTGGCCGGGAGCCGCGCGTTGCGGCCCTCGAGGATCCGCACGAGCTCGTCCCCGAGCCGCCGGTGCTCGGGGTCGGGCAGGTAGGCCAGCAGGTGCACTCCGGACCCCTGGAGCACGCAGCTGAGCTCGATGCCGCGGACCAGGGTGAGCCCGGCCTCCTCCGCGGCCTCGGCCGCCTCCGCCCACCCCTCGGTGGTGTCGTGGTCGGTGAGCCCGAGGACGTCGATGCCCTCCTCACGCGCGTGGCGGACCAGGTCGGCCGGGGTCATCGTCCCGTCGGAGCGGTCGCTGTGGGTGTGGAGGTCGATGCGCACGTGCGAAGCCTAGTCGCGCCCTCCCCCGCCACCGGACCTGCGTCACCAGGGCGGCGGGTGCCCGCCGAAGGGGAGCTCCATCAGCTCCGGGCCGAGGTCGGAGACGTCGAGCAGGATCCACTCGTCGTTGAGCAGCAGGGCCGCCGAGGCCGGCCGCATCACCAGCCAGAGCCAGCGCCCCTGTGCCTCTCCCGCGAACACCGACCGGTCGAAGTTGGAGTCGCTGTGGCTCGTCGAGACCGACCACAGCGAGACCGGGCGGCCGTCCACGCGGACCTTCGCGTGCGGTGGGCCGTCGCCGATCTCCGCGCCGGGGTCGGTGTGGTCCACCCCCGCGATCCGGGCGCCCAGGCCGACGCCGGGCTCCTCGGACACCACGGTCAGCTCGACCACCCCGTCGAGGTCGCTGGTTCCCGAGCACGACGCGAGGCTGGCGCGTGCCTCTCCGTCGCGCGGTGAGCCGACACAGCCGAAGTCGGTGATCGTCCACCCCGGGCTCAGCGGCCAGGGCAGCAGCGTGGGGACGGTGGTGCACCGCAGCAGGTGCTCGGTGAGCGCCTCGTAGCTGGCCTCGGCCGGGCGCCACAGTGGGGTGATCCGGCCGTGGTCGAGGCAGCGCCACCCGTCGTCGTCTTCGGTCACCGGGGACGAGCAGCGGGGGCAGCTCGCGGCAAGGCTCATGGGGTAACGCTAGGCGTTAACCCCGTGCCGTCAAGGAACTTCGGACTAAGGTCGTGCGACGTGGAGCGAGTGTGGGTCGACTGCGTCGGGGGCATCGTGGCCCGCGCCGACGGGCGGCTGCTGATGATCCTGCGCGGCCAGGAGCCCGCCAAGGGCTGCTGGTCGGTCCCGGGCGGCCGGGTCGAGCCCGGAGAGAGCGACGAGCAGGCCACCGCCCGCGAGGTCCTCGAGGAGACCGGGCTCGCGGTCGTGGTGGGCCCGCTGGCCGGCACCGTCGACAGGGATATCCCCGGCGGCGGGGTCTTCCGGATCCGCGACTACCGCTGTGTCCCCGCCCCGGGGGCGGACCCGGCGGCGGTCCGCGCCGGGGACGACGCGGACGACGCCGGGTGGTTCACCGCCGACGAGGTGCGCGCGCTCACCTGCACCCCGGGCCTCGTCGAGGCGCTCGAGGAGTGGGGCGTGCTCGCGCCTAGGAGTTCCAGCGCAGGATGACCGGGGTCTCCCGCTCGTAGCCCAGTGTGCAGATCGTGGAGGTGTCCAGCCGGAACAGCCGGCCGTCGCCGACGGGCAGCCCGAGCCACCGGGCGGTCAGCGCGCGCAGGGCGTGCCCGTGGCCGAAGACCAGGACGCGGCCCTGCACCCGTCGTACCCGCTCGACCACGCGGTCCAGCCGCTCGGTGACCTGCTCGGGCGGCTCCCCGCCCGGCGTGGGGTGGGTCCACACGGTCCACCCCGGCACGGTCTCGCGGATCTCGAGGGTGGTGATCCCCTCGTAGTCGCCGTACTCCCACTCGACGAGGTCCTCGTCGACGACCGCCCCGGCGAAGCCGGCGAGCTCGGCGGTACGGCGGGCCCGCTTCCGCGGGCTGGTGAGGACGAACTCGAACTCGTCGTCTCGCAGCCGCTCCTCGAGGTGGCCGGCCACCTCGACCCCGAGGTCGGTCAGCGGAAGGTCGGTGTGCGAGGTGTGCCGGTGGTCGCGGCTCCACTCCGTCTCCCCGTGTCGTACCAGCCACAGCTCAGAGGTCATGGCCGTGATCCTGCCACGTCCGAATCGCCCCAGGGGCTCGCGAGCAGCTGCACCGGGACGCACGAGGCCCCCGCACCGTGGGGTGCGGGGGCCTCGACGCCGGGTTGTCAGGTGACCCGGTCAGGCGACCTCGACGTCAGACGACACAGCCGCCGAGCGCGATCTGTCCGTCGATCGCCTTGATCCGGTTCTGCACGTCGCCCAGCTGGGCCTGCAGCGACAGCACGACGCCCTTCTGGGTGGCGATCGCGTCCTTGTTGGCCTTCTTCTGGGCCTCGAGGGTGCGCAGCGTCGCCTGGGCGGCGGTGATCTTCTGGTCGAGCGAGCTGAGCTGGCCCTGCAGGGTGGTCAGCTGCGCCTCGGTCGCGGAGATCTCCTCGTCGATCCTGGTCAGCTCCGCGAGGAGCGGGGCCACCCGGGCCTGCAGGTCCAGGATCTCCTGCTCCTTGACGGCGATCCGGCCGTTGAGCCCGGTCAGCGTCGCCACCAGGTCGTCGAGGCGGGCGTTCAGCGTCGCGATCTCGTCCTTCTTGGCGTTCACGGCGGCGTTCGCCTCGTCGACCGCGGCCTGCAGCGCCGGCAGCTCGGACTCGAGCCGGGCGATCTCGGCCCGCTTGGCCTCGACCGCGGCATTGGCGTCCACCAGGTCGGCCTCCGCCTCGCCGAGGTTGTCGCGCAGTCCCTCCAGCACCGCCGTCTGGTCGGCGATCGCCTGCTGGGCGGCCTCCACGTTCTGGCTGAGGGTGGGGAGCTCGGCCTCGAGGTCCGCGACCACCTGCTCCTGGGCCGCGACCGCCTCGTTCGCGGACGTGACCGCGCCCTCGAGCGCGGGCAGGTCGCTCTCCAGGCCGGCCAGCTCGCCCTGCTTGGCGGTGACGGCCTGGTCGGCGGAGGTGACCGCGTCCTCGAGCGCGGGAAGCTCGCTCTCCAGGCCGGCCACCTCGGCCTGCTTGGCGGCGACGGCGGCGTTCGCCTCGGTGACCGCAGCCTGCAGCGGGGCGGCCTGCTGCTGGAGCTCGCTGCTCTCCCGCTGCTTGGTCACCAGCTGGGCGTTGAGGTCGTTGATCTGACCCTGCAGCGAGGTGAGGTCACCCTGCAGCCCCGAGATCAGCGCGTTCGTGTCGGTGATCTCCGCGTTGACGGCGTCGAGCTGACCCTGCTTCGACCTCCGCAGGTCCAAGAGCGCCTGCTTCTCGGGGGAGTTGCCCTTGATGGCGGCGATTCGCGCGGTGAGCGAGGAGATCTCGGCCTCCAGGGCCGTCTTCTGCTGCTGCAGCGCGGCCAGGTCGGCCTGCGCCGCCGAGAGCTCGGCCTGGGTGGCGGTGATCTCCGCGTTCACGGCGGCGATCTGCACGTTGAGCGCGTCGATCTCCTTGGCGAGCGTGGCGGTCGCGGCCTGGTTGGCGGCCAGCGCGTCCGCGGCGTCCTGCGCCTCGGACTCCAGCGCCGCGAGCTCGGTCTGCGCCCGGGTGACCTCCGCCTGCTTGGCGGCCAGCGCGTCCGCGGCGTCCTGCGCCTCGGACTCCAGCGCCGCGAGCTCGGTCTGCGCCCGGGTGACCTCCGCCTGCTTGGCGGCCAGCGCGTCCGCGGCGTCCTGCGCCTCGGCCTGCCGCGTCGCGAGCACGTCCCGGGCGGTGAGGATCTCGGCGCGCTGGGCGTCGAGCTCCTCCTGCGCGGCGACACCGTCGGCCACGAGCCTGGCCAGCTCGGCCTCGCCGTCGGCGACCGCCTGGGTCGCGTCCGCCACGGCTGCCGCCGCACGCTGCGCGTCGGCCTCCAGCCCGACGAGCTCACCCTGGGCGGTCTCGATCATCGTGTGCTGCGTGGCCAGGGCGTCCGCGGCCGTCGCCGCGTCGCTCTCGAGACCCGTGAGCTCGGTCTCGGCGGACGCGATCTGGCCCTGCAGCGCGGTGATGTCGGCCTCGACACCGGCGGCCTGCGCGGTGAGGTCGTCGTGCGCGGCGAGCGCGTCGGCGAGCTGCTGCTGCAGCGGCGCGAGCTGTCCCTCGACCGTGGCCCGCTGTGCCCGCAGGTCGACGAGCGTCTGCTCGGCGGCCTCGACGGCCGCCGCGGTGCTCGCCTGCTGCTCGGTCAGCCCGGCCAGCTCGGTCTCGGTCGCCGCGGCTTCGGTGGCGAGCCGCTGCTCCTCCGCCTCGAGCGCCGCGATCTCCTGGTCGGCCGCCGCGATCTGGGTCTCCAGGCTCTCGGCCTGCGCCTCCAGGTCGGCTCTCTCGGCCTGCAGCAGGCGGATGGCCTCCGCGTTCTTCCGTGCGGCGGCCTTGAGCAGGTTCTCCTGGACCATGCCGCGGTGGGAGAGCTGGTTCACGACGCCCGAGCAGATGCCTCCCGAGGTCGTCGTCGAGGCGGCGAGCGCCGGGCTGCCGGCCAGGAGGAGCCCGGCGCAGACGGCCGGGGCGAGGGTCACGCGCGCGACGCGCCTGACGAAGAAGGCCGGGCCGGTGGTGGCCGTGGGCCGGCTGGTGCGAGAAACAGACATGTGAACACCTTTGAGTGCAGTCCCCAACTGCGCCGCGTCGCCTGCCTCCCCAGGCAGCGCTGCAGCACCCCCGAGAAGTTCAGGGGCAGGTGTGAGTCTTCGCCGGGTCCGTCCGGATCTGAGCCGAATCGACCGAAGTGGTCCCCCAACCACCCATCTGGGCTACCCGCTCCGGCCGTTCCGCCAGGTCACCGTTCCGGGCGCGCCGATCACAACCGCCCGGTCAGTGCACGCCGCCCATGAGGGCCCGGATGGGTCGCGCGAACGCGGCCAGCACCAGGCCGAGCACGATCGCCACCGCGCCCACCACGCCGAAGTACGCCGTCTCGCTCTCGGCGGTGTAGAACTGCGCCAGGTAGCCGGACATCGCCGACCCGAGCGCCACCGAGAGGAAGAACAGCGCGACCATCTGGGTCTTGAAGACCGCCGGCGCGAGCTTGGTGGCCAGCGACAGGCCCACGGGCGAGAGCAGCAGCTCGGCGACCGTGAACACCGCGAGGATCCCGACCAGGCCGAGCAGCGGGGCGCTGTTCGTGCCGCCGCCGGCCATCGGGATGAACAGCAGGAACGCCACGCCCATGGTGACCGTGCCGAGCGCGAACTTCACCGGGGAGGACGGCTGGCGCGGGCCGAGCCGGGTCCACATGGTCGCGAACACGCCGGCGAGCAGGATGATCATCACCGGGTTGATCGACTGCACCCACGACACCGGCATCTCCCAGCTGAACAGGGTGCGGTCCAGCCGCTTGTCGGCGTACTGCGCCACCACCGTGAACTGCTGCTGGAACAGCGACCAGAACGCCGCGCTCGACACGAACATGGGGATGAACGCGACCACCCGGCGGCGCTCGACCGTGCTGATCTTGCGGCTGGAGAGGATCACCACGAAGTAGGCGACCGCGGCCACGACGGTGGCGCCGATGACCACGTTGGCGAGGTTCTCTGCGGTGAGCACGCCGAGCCACACGAGGGCCGCGAGGACGGCCGCGGCGATGAGGCCGAGGGCCAGGGCCGTCGTACGGCGGTGCGCCGGCAGCGGGTTCTGCAGCTCGTTGGCGTGGGCCGGGAGGTTCTTGCGGCCGACGGCGTACTGGACCAGACCGGCGGCCATGCCGATCGCGGCGAGGCCGAAGCCGTAGTGGAAGCCGAGCTCCTTCTGGGCCAGACCGGTCAGGAGCGGTCCGACCAGGGCCCCGAGGTTGATGCCGAGGTAGAACAGCGAGAAGCCGGCGTCGCGGCGCTCGTCGTCCTCGGCGTACAGCGACCCCACGAGCGAGGTGGCGTTCGCCTTCAGCCCGCCGCTGCCCACGCCGACGAGGAGCAGGCCCGCGCCGACCCCGGTGAACCCGGGCAGGAGGGCCAGCGCGACGTGACCGGCCATGATCATCAGCGCGCTGGAGAAGAGCGTGCGCTCGGAGCCGAGGACCCGGTCGGCGAGCCAGGCGCCGAGGATCGTGGACAGGTAGACCAGACCGCCGTACGCGCCGACGATGCCGCTCGCGGTCGCCGGGTCCATGCCGAGGCCGCCGTCGGCGACGGGGTAGTACAGGTAGATCAGCAGGATGCCCTGCATGCCGTAGAAGGAGAAGCGCTCCCACATCTCCACGCCGAAGAGGTTGGCGAGGGCGCGGGGCTGGCCGAAGAAGGTCTTCTGCTGCTGGGGTTCGGGGGCTGTCTCGACACTCACCGGCATAACGTGCCACCGCCGCCGCGACGCCTCCAAACCGGGAGGACGTGGCGCTTTTCACGCACGAGAGCCGCCTCACGCAGCCGGTGCGCGGGCGGCTCTCGAGGGGGCCGGGTCAGCCCTTGGCCGGGGGCTCCACGAGCGTGGGCCGGCCGGGCTGCTCGCCGCCGCGCGCCTCGAGATAGTTGTTCTTGGGCACCATCACCTTGCGCTTGAAGATGCACACGAGGGTGCCGTCCTGCTTGTAGCCCTTGGTCTCGACGTGGACCACGCCGCGGTCGTCCTTGGACGTCGACGCCCACTTGTCGAGCACGGTGGTCTCGCCGTAGATCGTGTCGCCGTGGAAGGTCGGCGCGACGTGTCGCAGCGACTCGATCTCCAGGTTGGCGATCGCCTTGCCGGAGATGTCCGGGACGCTCATGCCGAGCAGCAGCGAGTAGATGTAGTTGCCGACCACCACGTTCCTGCCGAACTGCGTGGTGTTCTCCGCGTAGTTCGTGTCGAGGTGGAGCGGGTGGTGGTTCATCGTGATCAGGCAGAACAGGTGGTCGTCGTACTCGGTGACCGTCTTGCCGGGCCAGTGCTTGTACGTCGCACCGACCTCGAACTCCTCGTAGCTACGACCGAACTGCATCCCACGCTCCTTGCAGGTTTGTCCGACTTGGGTGCCCCCATCGTGGCCGAACCGTGCGTCCCGTGGGAGCCCCCGGAGCCGTGGGATTACTCACGCGTACGGCGCAGCCGGCCGGCGAGCCCGCGCGCCGGGGGGGCGGCCTCGGACTCCGGCTGCTGCGCCTGCGCCTCGGCGAGGGCGCGGCGGGCCTGCGCGAGCTCGGCGCGGACCTTCTGCAGCTGGCGCCGGGCGTTGTCGCGCTCCGCACGGCGCTCGCGGTGCTCGTCGAGGACCCCGACCAGGGCGGCGACGCTCTCGGCGAGCAGCCGCTCGTCGGAGACCTCGTCGCGCAGCGTCGGCGCGGTGGGGTCCGCCTCGGGGTCGCCCTCCGGCGGGACCAGCTCGGCGAGGTCGCCGACCACGTCGACCCCGAGCCGCTCGAGCTCGCGGGCCACGTCGCGGGACCACTGCACCGCGAGCGCCCGGTCCTCGGGGCTGAGCCGCAGCCTCGTGCCCGGGTGCTCGACCAGCACCCGCTGGGCGAGCATCGTCTTCACGTCCACCGAGTACGGGCCGGGGTGCGGCAGCGCGTCGCCGAGCGCGGCGTTGACCCGGCGGAGCAGCTCGACCTGCTCGGCGCCCAGCGACCGGTTGGCGCGGGACCGGGTCAGGTCGAACGACGCGGGGTCGAGCCCGAGCAGGCCGGCGAACCGCTCCCAGAGCAGGGAGGACCCGGCGCCGGAGCCCGGCACGGTCACCACGTGCACCCGCTCGGGGGGCAGCGTGCTTCCCCAGCGTCGGACCAGCGCGGCGTAGTCGTGGACCTCCCAGAACCAGGTGGCCTCCCCGGTCCGGGCGACCAGGTCGTCGACGAACTCGGGGAAGGTCGCGGTGCGCCGGTGCTTGATCCGCTCCTGCCACTCGGCCGGCACCTGGCGCACCAGGTCGCGGGCGGTGACCACGAGGTGCACCTCGGTCTCCGGCCCGAAGGCGGCGACGGCGGCCGCGGCATGATCGGCGGTGGCACCGGCGAAGAGCTCGTGGGTGATCAGCACGTCGCCGTCCCAGGCGAGCGCCTCGTCGACCAGGCGCCGCCACATGCCCACGGCGCGGTCGGGGTGGTGCTCCTGCGCGGAGAGGCCGCGCAGGTCGAGGTTGGCCAGGTAGTGGTCGGCGGTGGAGCTGCCGGGCAGCAGCAGCCCCTGCTCACGGGCCGTGTCGTGCTGCGACCAGAGCACGTTCTGCAGGAACGTGGTGCCGGTCTTGGGGCTCCCGACGTGCAGGAACACCCGCGCCGGACCCGATCCCTGCCCCTGCGTGCCCACCTGAGTCCTCCTGCGCCGTAGGTCCTGCCGGCCTCGAAGTCTACGGTCCGCGGCGGGTCGCCCCGGCACCCGGCGTGCAGCGGTCGGCCAGCGGGGTGCGGCGGTCAGGCGCCCCCGCCACCGGCCTTGCGGCGGTGCATCCGGACCCCGCTCATCGGTCCGCGGGTCTCGTGCGCCTTCTCCTTGCCGTGCCCCTTGTGCTCGACGCCGCGGTCGTTGCTCTGCTTGCGCTCGAGGGCCTCACGCATCCGGGCCTTCACGTCGTCGTTGCCTGCTCCGGCGTTCTCTTCCGCGGCCATCGGTCCTCCATCGGCTCGGTCCTGACGGCCCACCCTGGCACGGCGACCCCGCGAGGTCGAGGGGTTTACTCCCAGGTCGTGGGCAGCCCGTGGCCGACCGTGGTGCCCAGGATCCGGCGGTCGCCTCCCGGCCACAGCCGCAGCACGACCAGGAACTCGTGGTCGGCCCCGGGGGTACGACGGGTGGGCTCGGCGAACAGGTGCGCGAACGGCGCCGACTCCGTCGCGGCCGCTCCCAGCCTGTCCAGCGTCGCGGTGACCTCGGCCTGCTCCTGCTCGCCGAGGTACTGCCACATCACGCTGTGCCAAAGCACGGTGGTGGTGCCGTCCACGAGCGCGACGTCCCGGACGAAGGAGGCCGCGTCGCGCCGCCGTACCTCCACCGGGTGCGCCGCGGCGACCGCGAACGCGTGCCGGAGCCGCTCGTGCCGCTCGTGCTGGTCGGGCCAGACGTACGCCGTCAGCAGCAGCCTGCCCTCGGGGGTGCCCACGTCGACCGGCATCGGGTCGCTGCCGAGCCGCTCGGCGACCTGCAGGTCCGGCCAGGGCTCGAGCGGCGTCCCGCGCCAGGCGTCGACCAGCCGCAGCGGGCTGTCGGCGGGCCCCTGCACCACCGCGCCGTCCATCTCGTAGGCGAACCGGTCGGCGCGCAGGTTGAGCCCGCCGCTCGACCCGATCTCCAGCAGCCGGACGGGCAGCCGGTACGTCTCGCCGAGCCGGAGCAGGCCGCCCACCAGCGCGGCGGCCCGGCCGACCTCGTTGGTCTGCGGCGGCCGGTCCAGCCACTCGCGGACCGCGTCGGGCTCCTGCCCGAGCAGCGCCTCGAAGGCGCGCCAGCCACCCGCCGGCTCCCAGGTGCCGCCGACGCTCGGGTAGAAGGTCGCGAGCCCGCTCGCGCGGCGCTCCAGCACGAGCCGGTGCACGCTGCCGAGCAGGCGCAGGCCGAGCCCGGACGGGCCGGGGTCGTCCTCGTGGCCGGTGAGCACGGTGCACGTGACACCGCCCGCCTCGAGGTCGTCGGCGAGCCGGCCGAGGAGCTCGGCGTACATCGGGGAGCCGAGCCGTTCGCAGGCCCCCGCCTGGTCGCGGAACAGGCGGGCGGTGCGGGCGGCACCCTCCCGCGACATCCCTGCGGTCACAGCGTCCGTTCGTAGTTCGCCAGGAGGGCGCGCAGCCGCTCCTCGTCGCGCTGCTCGGCCGGGAGCAGGACCTCGGCCACCACGTCGGTGACCTCCGCGAGCCGCTTGTTGAGCTGGCGGCACTCCTGCACCTCGGCCTCCAGCCGGGCCACCCGGGCGCGCAGCGCCTCGATCTCCCGCTGCGCCTTGCGCCAGCGCGGGGGCCCGTCCTGCGGGCCCTGCTTCGGGCCCTGCTTCTGGCCCGGTTTGCCGCCCTGCCTGGGGCCCTGCTGCGGACCGTTCTGCGGATCCTGGCCCTTCTCGGGTCGCTTCCTCATCGTTCTACGCCTCCAGTCTCGCGACGATGCGACATACGCGCGGGTCCTCGTGGTGGTGCACCGCCAGGCCGTGCCGGTTCTCGCTGTGGGTGACCGTGAAGCCGTAGCCGGCCAGCTCCCCGGCCACCGTCTCCGGCTGCACGAACTGACGGTAGTGCTCGCCGAACTCGTGCTCGGTGGCCTCGGTGCGGAACTCCAGGTACAGCCGGCCGCGGGTGCCGCGCAGGACGCTGCGACCGAACCGCCACAGGTTGTGCCGGCCCTCGTCCTCGAGCGCGTGCACCAGGAACCGGGCGTAGACCGCGTCGGTGGGCCGCTCGTGCGCGAGCTGCGCGCCGACGGTGAGCAGCTGCCGGTAGTCGTAGAGGTTCAGCCGGCGGAACCGGGCCGACGAGCCGGTCTCCCGGGCCCTGCCCTCGGCGAAGGCCACCCCGGAGGACGCGTAGTCGCAGCCCAGCACGTCGATCCCCTGGTCCGCGAGCCACAGCGAGTCGCGGCCGGTGCCGGAGCCGACGTCGACGAGGGACGCGGGGCGCGGCTCCTGCTCGGCCACCCACCGGGCGAAGGACGACGGCTCGGTCGGCACCCGGGCGGCCTTGGTGGCGTAGAAGTCGGCCCAGTAACGGATGTGGCGACGCTCGCCGCGCATCAACCCGCCGAACCGGCGCCTGGCCCACCGCGGCGGGTCGTACTTGAAGGCCGGGTCGGGCACCCGCCACGAGGGGCCGTAGGTGGCCTCGAGGAGGGCCTCGGGGTCGGCCGGCGCGGGCAGCCGCACCCCTTCCACCTCGACCTCGCTCGGCGGGAACAGCGCCGAGACCGGCAGGTCGGCCACCACGCTGGGCATCAGGTGCAGCGACCCGTCGAGGTAGAAGGCGGTGAACACGTCGATGCCGATCACCCGGTCACCGGGCAGCCGGGCCATCACCTTGAAGTCGCCGCCGGACATCCGGCTCGTCTGCCAGCCCGCCTCGTTGAGCTCGCGCTCGATCTGCATCGACTCACGAATGATGTCGAACGGGTGGGTGGACCGTGCCAGGTAGGCGATGTCGGCGTCGTTGTCGTGCCCGATCAGCCGGCCGTCGCGGACCCCGCCGAGCAGGGCGCCGAACGCCACGAAGGCCCGGTGGCCCCGCGCGTCGAGCTGGGCCAGCGCCTCCGCGACGTGCTCCACGAGGGCACGGCGTACGTCGTCGCCGGCCTCGGCGAACATCGGGGTGACCGAGCCCTGCTTGTCCACCGCGAGGGGCCGGCCGTCCTTGCCGACGACCCGGAGGACCCCCTCGCCGGTCCCCAGCGAGACGGGCGCGTCGTACAGCACCTCACCGTGCTCGATCGACCGCAGTGCCAGCCGGGCGCGGCCGTCGAGGTGGGGGCGCAGCAGGTCCGGCCAGGGGACCGAGCACCCGCCGTCCGACGTACGGCGCCCGTCCCGGCCGGGCACGAAGGCCCACACCCGGCGGCCGTCGAGCTCCACCGCGAGACCGCCCTCGACCGGGTGCCGCAGGTGCACGCCCTCGTCGTCGACGCGTGCGTCCAGCAGCCCCGCCGTCCCGCTCTGCTCTGTCATACGTGTCACCCCGTCCGGCACGTCCACCCCAAGGTTGGACAGTAGCCGAACGGCAGGTGGACGGGCAGGGGCGCCGCGCGGGTCAGCGCAGCTTGTAGTCCTCGAGCAGGCGGCGGCCGATGATCATCCGCTGGATGTCCGCGGTGCCCTCGCCGATCAGCAGCATCGGGGCCTCGCGGTAGAGCCGCTCGATCTCGTACTCCTTGGAGAACCCGTAGCCGCCGTGGATCCGGAAGGAGTCCTCGACGACCTGCGAGCAGTACTCCGAGGCGAGGTACTTGGCCATGCCGGCCTCGAGGTCGTTGCGCTCCCCCGAGTCCTTCTTGCGGGCGGCCTTGACCATCATCTGGTGCGCGGCCTCGACCTTGGTGCCCATCTCCGCGAGACGGAACAGCACCGCCTGGTGGTCGGCGATCTTCTTGCCGAAGGTCTCGCGCTGCTGGGAGTACCGGACGCCGAGCTCGAAGGCGCGCCACGCCACCCCGCAGCCGCGGGCGGCGACGTTCACGCGGCCGACCTCGACCCCGTCCATCATCTGGTAGAAGCCGCGGCCCGGCTGCCCGCCGAGAACCTGGTCGGCGCCCACCTCGAACCCGTCGAAGACGAGCTCGGTGGTGTCGACGCCCTTGTAGCCCATCTTCTCGATCTTGCCGGGGACGGTGAGCCCGGGCATGACCTCGCCGAAGCCGGCGGGCTTCTCGACCAGGAAGGTGGTCATGTTCTTGTAGACGGAGTCGGCGCCCTCGTCGGTCTTCACGAGTACGGCGACCAGGGTGGAGGAGCCTCCGTTGGTCAGCCACATCTTCTGGCCGTTGATCACGTAGCCGTCGCCGCTCCTCACGGCCTTGGTCTTGATCGCCGACACGTCGGAGCCGCAGCCGGGCTCGGACATCGAGAACGCACCGCGGACCTCACCGGCGGCCATCTTCGGCAGGTAGTACTGCTTCTGCTCCTCGGTGCCGTGCTGCATGAGCATGTAGGCCACGATGAAGTGGGTGTTCACGATCCCCGAGACGCTCATCCAGCCGCGTGCGATCTCCTCCACCACCAGGGCGTAGGTCAGCAGGGACTCCCCGAGACCGCCGTACTCCTCGGGGATGGTGAGCCCGAACAGGCCGAGCTCCTTCATCCCCTCCACGATCTCGGTGGGGTACTCGTCCTTGTGCTCCAGCTCGGTGGCGACGGGGAGGATCTTCTCGTCGACGAACGAGCGGACCGTCTTCAGGATCTCCTGCTGGATGTCGGTCAGGTCGTCGGTGCGGCACAGCTCGGGCATGTCAGTTGTCCCCTTCCGGAGCGGTCCACACGTCGGAGCGCTCCATGCCGGCGGCGCGGCCCTTGGCCGAGATCACCAGCGCCATCTTGCGCGAGGCCTCGTCGATCATCTCGTCGCCGAGCATGACCGCGCCCTTGGCGCCGCCCTTCTCGGAGGTGAACCAGTCGTAGGCGTCGAGGATGTTCTCGGCGTGGTCGTAGTCGGACTGGAGCGGCGAGAACACCTCGTTGGCGGCCGCGATCTGGTCCGGGTGCAGGGTCCACTTGCCGTCGAAGCCGAGGGCGGCTGCGCGGCCGGCGACCCGCTTGAAGCCGTCGAGGTCCTTGATCTGCAGGTAGGGCCCGTCGATGGCCTGCTTGTCGTGCGCCCGCGCCGCCATCAGGATCCGCATCAGGATGTAGTGGTAGGCGTCGCCGACGTCGTACCCGGGGGGCTGCTCGCCCACCACGAGGGACTTCATGTTGATCGAGGCCATGAAGTCGGCGGGGCCGAAGATGATCGTCTCCACGCGCGGCGACGCGGTGGCGATGTCGTCGACGTTGATCAGGCCGAGCGCGTTCTCGATCTGCGCCTCGATGCCGATCCGGCCGACCTCGTAGCCCATCGTGGTCTCGATCTGGGTGAGCAGCACGTCGAGCGCCTTGACCTGGTCGGCGGTCTGCACCTTCGGCAGCATGATGCAGTCGAGGTTCGCCCCGGCGCCCTCGACCACCTCGATGACGTCCTTGTAGGTCCACTGCGTGGTCCAGTCGTTCACGCGGACCGTGCGCACCCGGTTCCCCCAGTCGCCGGTGTTGAGCACCTCGACGATGTTCTTGCGGGCGTCGGGCTTGGCGATCGGGGCCACCGAGTCCTCGATGTCGAGGAACACCTGGTCGCTGTCGAGACCCTGCGCCTTCTCGAGGAAGCGCGGGTTGGAGCCGGGGACAGCGTGGCAGGAACGGCGTGCGCGGAGCGCGTCAGACATCGAGGAACCTCTCTTCGACAGGCCAGGTTGCTCGGAGCCTACTCGCAGGTAGCAGCCCGCGGGGAGGCCCGGATCCCGTGGCATTTGTCACCGTGAGCGGACCTGTACAGCGACCCGCGGCGGTGCGTCCCGTGACTGTGGAGCGCCGGCGGCACGCCCGTCAGTCGAGGGGTGCCTCCAGGCTCGGCTCCGCCTTCGGCGCGGTGTTGTTGAGCACCACCAGCGCCATCCCGGCGAGGATCACCAGGAGACCGAGCAGCGCCTCGAGCGGCGGCCGCTGCCCGAGGATCCAGGCCGCCAGCAGGGCGGCACCGGGCACCTCGAGGAGCAGCGCCAGCGAGACCACCATCGGTCCGGTCGTCGCGAGCAGGTGGTTGAAGACCGAGTGGCCCATCAGCTGGGCGGTCAGCGTCACGGCGAGCAGGAGCAGCCACTGCCGCCCGTCGTACCCGGCCAGCTCCTGCCCCGACACCAGGCAGGCCACGGCGAGGAACAGCGCGCAGGTGCCGTAGCACACGAAGGTGTACGTCGTCGTGGTCATCGTCCGGCGGGCCCGGGAGCCGACCAGCATGTACGCCGCGGCGGCCATCCCGCCCACGAGCGCGAGCAGGTCCCCCACCAGCGCCTCCACGGACAGGGTGAGGTCGACCCCGGAGACGACGAGCACCCCGGCGAACGCGACGACCAGCCCGGCCACCACGCCGGCGCGGAACCGCTCCCCGCGCAGCAGCTGCCAGGCCACCACCCAGCCGATCTGCAGGCACACGAGCGCGGTGGCCGAGGCGACCGACGTGAGCGTCAGCGACGTGACCCAGGTGCCGAAGTGGAGCGCGAGCGCGAGGCCGGACGCCGACACCAGCAGCAGCCGCCGCCCGCCGAGCCCGGTCAGCTCGGTCCGCCGGGTCGAGACCGCCGACGGGGCGAGCAGCGCGGTCGCCATCGCGTTGCGCCAGAACGCGATCGCCAGCGGAGGGACCACCATCGCGGCCATCAGCGGGCCGGACAACGAGACCGCGAGGACGCCGACGGCCATCAGCAGGAGGGTGCGCACCAGCACATCCTCCCCGCCGCGCGTCCACCACCGCACACGGCACACGGGCAGGACGGCGCACGCACACGGGCACACGGGCACGACGGCACACGTGTGCCGTCGTGGCACGTTCGCGCTCCGGGACCCTGTCACAACCGCACACGTGTGCCGCTGTGTCGTCGGCGTGGGTGAGCGGACCCGGGTCAGGGGCGGCCGGGGAAGAACGGGCGCCAGTCCTCGGCGAGCCGGCGCGGGAGCCCCGGTTGCTCGCGCAGGACGTAGACACCGCGGAAGATCCGCCGGAACCGCGAGGTTCGCAGCACCCGCGGGGAGATCCCGGCCCGCACCGCGTCGGCCCGGGTGAAGGGACGGCGCAGGTCGAGCGCGGTGGTGGGCTCGGGTTCGGGCGAGGTGGCGACGGCCATGCCCGCGACTCTGCCAAGAGCCGGTGCGCCGACGAAGGCTCCGTCCACAGGCCACCGTCTCGCCGGCCCGCGGCAAGCGCACACGTGTGCCGTTGGCGCGTTCTCGCGCCGGAGACGTGCAACGCGCGCACACGTGTGCCGTTGTGTCGGTCGCGGGTACGGGCACGGGCGGCGCGGTGTGTGGCAGGCTCGTGCCGTGACCGAGCCCTCCGCCGACGCGTTCACCGCGGCGCTCACCGCCGAGGTGGGCAAGAAGACCGGCGTGTGCTGGCTGCGGTACGACGGGCGCGACCACGCCGTGTGGCACCTGTGGCACGACGACGCGCTCTACGTCGTCTCCGGCGGCAACGAGCAGCCGCTCCCCCGGATCGAGTCGGCCGACACGGTCGAGGTCGTGATGCGCAGCAAGGAGAACGGCGGCCGGCTCCTCACGTGGGAGGGGACGGTGTCCGTCGTACGCCCCGGTGACGAGCTGTGGGGGCCGGTCACCACCGCCCTGGTCGCGGACCGGCTCAACCTCGCGGACCTCGAAGTCGCCGCCGACGACTGGGCCGCGCACAGCGTGGTGTCCCGGATCGTGCCGACCGCCCGCGTCGTCGAGGCGCCCGGGGCGCTGCCCGACGACGCGCACCTCGCCGTCCCGCGGGAGACCACCGCGACCACGCGTGGGCCGCTGCCGCGGATCCTGCACCGGCGGGTACGGCGCCGCCCCCGCCTCAGCTAGGCCGCGGGACCGCGATCTCGCCGCGGGCGACGGGTTGCACCCGCCCGGCCACGTGGCAGCGCTTGGCCACCCCGTCCGACGCCTCGACCCGGCCGAGCAGCTGCGAGGGCCTGCCCATCTCCACGCCCTGCGTGATCGCGTAGCCCCCGCCCTCGGGCAGCCGCCCGGCCGCGACCAGAGCCATCCCGAGCCCGACGGCCGCGGACCCGGTCGCCGGGTCCTCCTCGACCGACAGGCCGGGCACGAACACCCGGGCGTGCACCTCGAGCCGTCCGGCGCCGTCGTCGGCGACCACGTGGTGCAGGTTGATCCCCTCGATCGGGTCGCGCGCCTCCCCCACCCTGGCGAAGTCCGCAGCGTAGGACCGCAGCGGCCGGCTCGACGGGTCCGCCCGGACCACGGCGTCCTCCACCACGGGCAGGTGCACGAAGGTCAGCCCGCAGCCCGCGACCCAGACCGGCCCGGCCAGGTCGGTCAGGGACAGGCCGACGTCCTGGAGCAGTGCGACCACGAGCTCGTCGTCGAGGGGGCCGAGCAGGTCGCGCGGTGTCGCGGAGAGCTCGACCCGGTCGTCGTCGGCGAACCGGACGCCGACCGGTCCGGCGCCGCACACCTGGGTCAGGTCTGGCCCCTTGACCAGCCCCCGCTCGCGCAGCACCCAGGCGGTACCGAGGGTCGGGTGCCCCGCGAAGGGGATCTCGTTCGAGGGGGTGAAGATCCGGATGCCGTACGTCGTACCGTCCTCGACCCGCGACGACGGGAACGTGGTCTCGGAGAAGTTGAACTCCTTCGCGATCTGCTGGCACTGCGCGGTGCTGAGGTCGTCCGCACCGTGCACGACGGCGAGCTGGTTCCCGGCGAACGGGCGGTCGGTGAACACGTCGACGATGTCGTAGGTCAGCATGGCGGCATCCTCCCAGAGCGCCGCGGAACTGGCCCTGGGCGCTAACGTATCCAGACGTGAGCACCTCTCCCACCCGCGTCTTCGCTGCCCGCCTGGCAGGCCTGCCGGTGTTCGACCCGGCCGGCGACCAGGTCGGGAAGGTGCGCGACCTCGTGGTGGCGCTGCGCACCGGCAAGCAGCAGCCGCGGGTGCTCGGGCTCGTCGTGGAGGTATTCGGCCGCCGCTCGATCTTCGTGCCGATGACCCGGGTGACCCACATCGACTCCAGCCAGGTGATCACCACCGGCCTGGTGAACATGCGCCGCTTCGAGCAGCGCTCCACCGAGACCCTCGTCTTCGGCCAGATGCTCGACCGCAAGGTGAGCGTCAAGGACACCGGCGTCGAGGGCACGGTGTACGACGTCGCGATGGAGCAGGCCCGCAGCCGTGACTGGGTCCTGTCGAAGGTCGCCCTGCAGGAGGGGTCGAAGCGCTTCGGTCGCAAGGGGCAGACCCACGTCGTGGACTGGGCCGACGTCGAGGGGTTCACCCTCCCCGACGAGACGCAGGGCGCCACCCACCTGCTCGCCGCGCTGGTCGAGATGCGCCCCGCCGACCTCGCCAACGTGATCCACGACCTGCCGTCCAAGCGCCGCGGTGAGGTCGCGGCGGCGCTGAACGACGAGCGGCTCGCCGACGTGCTCGAGGAGATGTCGGAGGAGGACCAGGTCGAGATCCTCGGCAACCTCGACAACGAGCGCGCCGCGGACATCCTCGAGGAGATGTCGCCCGACGACGCCGCCGACCTGATCCGCGAGCTCCCCCCGGAGACCGCCGAGCAGCTGCTCGAGCTGATGGAGCCGGAGGAGGCCGAGGACGTCCGCCGGCTGATGTCGTACGAGGAGCGCACCGCCGGCGGCATGATGACCACCGAGCCGGTGATCCTGCCGCCCGACGCGACCGTCGCGGACGCGCTGGCCCTGGTCCGCAACGCCGAGCTCACGCCGTCCCTGGCCGCCCTGGTGTACGTGTGCCGCGCCCCGCTCGAGCCCCCGACCGGCCGGCTGATCGGCGTCGCGCACATCCAGCGGCTGCTGCGGGAGCCTCCGTCGACCCTGGTCGGTGCGGTGCTCGACACCGACATGGAGACGCTGCGCCCGACCGCGACCCTCGAGGACGTGGCGCGCCACCTGGCCACCTACAACCTGGTCGCCGCCCCGGTCGTCGACGAGGACGGCCACCTGCTGGGCGCGGTCGCCGTCGACGACCTGCTCGACCACCTGCTGCCCGAGAACTGGCGTGACCGGCCGAGCCGAGGAGGGTTGCTCCGTGCCTAGGAACACCCCCCGCAAGGAGACCGCCCGGGTCCGCCTGGACACCCCCAAGGAGCAGCGCCGGCAGCTGGTCCGCCGGCCGACGTACGACCCGGACGCCTTCGGCAGCTTCGCGGAGCGCTTCGCCCGCTTCATGGGCACCGCGAAGTTCCTCCTGTACATGACGCTGTTCGTGGCGATCTGGCTCGGCTGGAACTGGGCCGTGCCGGCGGACATGCAGTGGGACGCGTACCCGTTCATCTTCCTGACCCTGATGCTCAGCCTCCAGGCGTCGTACGCCGCGCCGCTGATCCTGCTCGCGCAGAACCGGCAGGAGGACCGCGACCGCGTCGTCACCGAGCAGGACCGGCAGGCCAACAGCCGAGCCCACGCCGACATGGAGTTCCTGGCCCGCGAGATGGCGTCGCTGCGGATGGCGATCGGCGAGGTGGCCACCCGCGACTACGTCCGCTCGGAGCTGAGACAGCTGATGCACGAGCTCGAGGAGCGGCTGCAGGAGGACGAGCCGCAGCCCGAGCACGGGCACGCCGCGGGTGACGAACCCCATGCGGACCGCCGGTCGACGCCCCCGTCCCACGACGTACGCTGACGTCATGACGTCCCCTGTTCTCGAACAGATCCAGGCTGCGCTCGCGACGGTCAACGACCCCGAGATCCGGCGTCCGATCACCGAGCTCAACATGGTCGACTCCGTGGAGATCGACGATGCGGGCAAGGTCGCGCTCACCGTGCTGCTCACCGTCGCCGGCTGTCCGCTCAAGGACACCATCACCCGCGACGTCACCGCCGCGGTCGAGCGGGTCCCCGGAGTCACGTCGGTGGACCTGACGCTGGGCGTGATGACCCCCGAGCAGCGCTCTGGCCTCCAGGAGGTCCTCCGCGGCGGCCAGGCGCAGAAGGAGATCCCGTTCGCCCAGGCCGGCTCGCTGACCAAGGTGTACGCGATCGCCAGCGGCAAGGGCGGCGTCGGCAAGTCCTCGGTCACGGTCAACCTCGCGGTCGCGATGGCCGACCAGGGCCTCAAGGTCGGCATCGTCGACGCCGACATCTACGGCCACTCGATCCCCGCCATGCTCGGGGTCGGCGACGTGCGCCCCACCCAGGTCGAGGACATGATCATGCCGGTCCCGACCAGGTCGGCCTCCGGGGCGCCGATCTCGGTGATCAGCATCGGGATGCTCAAGCCGCGGCGCGACCAGGTCGTCGCCTGGCGCGGCCCGATGCTCGACCGGGCACTGGTGCAGATGCTCAGCGACGTCTACTGGGGGGACCTCGACGCCCTGTTCCTCGACCTCCCGCCCGGCACCGGCGACATCGCGATCTCGCTGGGCCAGCACCTGCCCAACGCCGAGGTCGTCGTGGTCACCACGCCGCAGGAGGCGGCCGCCGAGGTCGCCGAGCGCGCCGGGACGATGGCCTCGATGATGCACCAGCGCGTGGTCGGCGTGGTCGAGAACATGTCCTTCCTGCCCTGCCCGCACTGCGGCCCCGAGCACCGGCTCGAGGTGTTCGGCTCCGGCGGCGGCGCCCGGGTCGCGACCACGCTGGCCGGCCGGTTCGGGTACGACGTGCCCGTGCTCGGCGAGATCCCGCTCGACCTCCAGCTGCGCGAGGGCGGTGACAGCGGCCGGCCGATCGTGGAGACCGCCCCGGAGTCACCGGCCGCGCGCGAGCTGAACAAGATCGCCGCGACCCTCTCGGGGCGCGGCCGCGGACTGGCGGGAATGCAGCTGGGCCTCACGCCTGCCGGTAGGTTCTGACCCGTGTTCGGAGTCGGTCTTCCTGAGTTCCTGGTGATCTTCGTGGTCGCCATCGTGGTGTTCGGGCCGGATCGGCTCCCCGAGTTCGCGCGTCAGGCGGGGCGCTTCGTCCGCCAGGTGCGGCACTTCACCCAGGCCGCCCGGGACGACCTCCGCAACGAGCTGGGCCCGGAGTTCGCCGACCTCGAGCTCGCCGACCTCGACCCCCGCAAGGCGGTGCGCAAGCACATCCTGGAGGCGATGGAGGACGACGAGGACGAGCAGGACACCGTCCCGGTCAGGCCCGGCCTGCGCCCGCTCGAGTCGGGCGAGCTGCCGCCGTACGACAGCGACTCGACCTAGCCGACCTTCGCGTCCAGCGTCACCCGCACGGTCCGCTCGTCGCCGTCCCGGCGCACGGTCAGCGCGATCGTCTCCCCCGGCTGGTGGCTGCGGATCGCCACGATCAGCGAGATCCCGTCGTCGACGGGCTTGCTGTCCACCGCGACCACGACGTCGCCCTTCTCGAGGCCGGCGTCCGCGGCCGGCGAACCGGAGGGGACCTCGACGATCTCCGCGCCGCTGCGTGCCCCGCCGGTGTTCACGTTGGCACCGATCACGGGGTACTTCGCCTCGCCCGTCTTCACGATCTGCGACGCGGTGATCCTCACCTGCTCCATCGGGATCGCGAACCCGACCCCGATGTTGCCGGCGTCGTTGGCGAAACCGCCCATCGTGGCGATCGCGGAGTTCACGCCGACCACCTCGCCGCGCAGGTTCACCAGCGGGCCGCCCGAGTTGCCGGGGTTGATCGCAGCGTCGGTCTGCACGGCGTTGATGTACGACGACTCGTCCTCGTCACCGGTCGTGACGGGCCGGTCGAGCGCGCTGACGATGCCGGAGGTGACCGTGCTGCTGAGGCCGAGCGGCGACCCGATCGCGACCACGGTCTCGCCCACGTTCATCGAGCGGGAGGAGCCGATCGCCGCCGGACGAAGGTCCTCGGCGCCGTCCACGTCGAGCACCGCGATGTCGTAGACCGGGCTGCGTCCGACGATCTCGGCCTGGTGCGCGACGCCCTGGTGGTCGACCACCCGGATCGTGCCGTCGTCGGCGACCCCGGACACCACGTGGTTGTTGGTGATCACGTGGCCCCTGCGGTCGGCGACGAAGCCCGAACCGGAGGCCGCGCCGTCCGCCCCGCCCCGGGTCAGGACCTGCACGGTGCTGGGCAGGAGGGCGTCGGCGACCGCGGCCACCGACCCGTTCTCAGGGTCGAGCGGGGCCGGGGTGTCAGCGCCGCCCTCGAAGAGGCTCGAGCCCGCGTCGCCGGTGATGCTGGTCGAGACCAGGGCCCCGCCGATCGTGCCGCCGACCAGGCCCACGACGAGCGCGGTCACCGCCACGAGCGGCCACACCCAACCGGGGAGCGTGGGACGCGCGTGCCGGGGCTGCTGGTAGTACGCCTGCGGCATCGGGGTGGTCTGGTACGGGTAGCCGTAGCCCTGGTAGCCGGGCTGGTGCTGGTAGTCGGGCTGGTGCTGCGGGCCCGGGGCGCCCTGGGGCGGCTGGGGGTTGTGCGGCGAGGTGCCGTACGGCGCCGACGGCTGAGCGTGCTGCGGCTGCGCCTGCTGCGGCGGGGCGCTCGCGGCGTCGCGCTGCCACAACGGGCGGGTGTCGTCCTGCGCGGCGTCGGGTCGGCCGGGCTCGTTCTCGCTCACCCCGCCATTTTGTCCTACGCCCGCAAACGCGTCGCGGGTTCACCGGACTCAGTCGCGGCGGAGGTCCACGGCGTTGCGCTGCGCCCCGTCGCTGCCACGCCGGAGGTCGACCCTGCCGTGCACGCGCACGGTGGGCGCGATGACCGCGGTGGTCGGGGTCGTCGTACCGGTGGGCCGCGTCAGGGAGGCGGTCGGGGCGCCACCGGGCGCTCCGCCGATGCCGAGCGTGCCACCGCCCAGGGACGCGAACCCGAGGACCGCCACGGACACCGAACCCGCGCCGACGAGCGCGATGCCGGTACGCCGGCGGGCCCGGCCGCGGCGCTCGATCTCGCCGACGGCCACCCAGGACTCCTCGAGCCGGTCAGCGTCGCCGGGTGCGGGGGCGCCGTCGAGGTCGTAGAGCGAGCCGAGCAGGTGGTTCGGCGGCTCGTCGGGGGACATGGTGGCGAGCTGGCGCTTGACCCAGCCCTCCCGCTCGACCGCCTGCCGGCACGGCGCGCAGCCCAGCACGTGCGCCCAGGCCCGCTCGGTGGCGGCGTCGTCGAGGGCGCCGTCGACCAACGCGCTCACCGCGGATCCCAGGTGTCCTCCCAGGTAGCGCATCACGACCTCTGCGGGGCGAGGCCGGGGAGCCCGCGGGGTTCCGTCGGTCCGGAGTAGCGCACGCGCCCGGAGCCGGGGGCCCGGTGGGCCAGCGCCTTGCGCAGCATCGACCGCCCGCGGTGGATGCGGGATCGCACGGTGCCGAGCTTGAGGCCCAGGACGTCGGCGATCTCGTCGTACGACAGGCCCTCGATGTCGCAGAGCACGACCGCGGCGCGGAAGTCCGGCGGGAGCGCGGACAACGCCGCCTCCACGTCGTCGTCGAAGAGCCGGTCGGCGACCTGGGAGTCGGGGCTCGGCGCGCGGCCGGGCATCCGGGTCTCGGAGTCCTCGGCGAGCGCGTCGAAGCGGATCTTCGTCTTGCGTCGCGCCTGGTCGAGGAAGAGGTTGGTGGTGATCCGGTGCAGCCAGCCCTCGAACGTGCCGGGGGTGTAGCGCGACAGCGAGCGGAACACACGGACGAAGACCTCTTGGGTGAGGTCCTCGGCGTCGTGCGGGTTGCCCGTCAGGCGGTAGGCGAGGCGGTACACCCGCGCGGAGTGCTGGGTGACGACGTCCTCCCAGGACGGTGTCTCCCAGGAGGTGTTCAGGTCGGACTCGTTCATCCGGCGCTCCTTGCCCCAGCGGGCTCCGGCAGCTGTGCCGCTGACTGTGGTCGCCATCTTCTCGGCGCTGACCTCTTCCACGCTAGGAGCCGCTCCTGAGAGATCCCTGAAGGAACGGGTGGTAGTTTCCTGGGTTTTCCCGGCCTCCGTGCAACGACCGGGGCGCCGCCGGTGTTCCCGCGCGTCGGGGCGGGGCCGCTGACGGTAGAGTCACGTCTCGTTCACACCCTGTGTTACGCATCGACCCAGGAGGTCACCATCGCTACGGGACTCAAGCCTGCCAGCTGGGCTTACGCGGAGGAGTTCGTCAGCGAGGACGACGTGCTCGCCACGGCGCGCAACCGCGCTGCCGAGGTCGGAGTCGTCCCCATCGGCTCGGGCGGAGGCGCCGCGCTGCGCTTCCTGGCCGCCGTCACCGAGGCCCGCGCGGCGGTCGAGATCGGCACCGGCACCGGTGTCTCCGGTCTCTGGATGCTGCGCGGCATGCGCCCGGACGGCGTGCTCACCACGGTCGACACCGAGGGCGAGCACCAGCGGCTGGCCAAGCAGACGTTCGTCGAGGCCGGCATCCAGCCCCAGCGGGTGCGTCTCATTCCCGGCGCGGCGCTCGACGTGCTTCCCCGGCTCACCGACGGCCACTACGACCTGGTGTTCTGCGACGGCGACAAGCTGGAGTACTCCGAGTACCTCACCGAGGCGCTGCGGCTGCTCAAGCCGGGCGGGATCGTGGCCTTCGACAACGCCCTGTGGCACGACCGCGTGGCCGACCCCGCGCAGCGGGACGCCGAGACGGTGTCGATCCGCGAGCTGGGCAAGACCGTGCGCGACCACGACATGCTGCTGCCGGTGATGCTCCCGGTGGGTGACGGGCTGCTCGTCGCGAAGAAGGTCTGGACCCCCGAGACCTGATCCCCCGCGCGCTCTGCGTTGAGGCGTCACCCGTTCGGCGTTGAGACGTCAGTCGTGCGGCGTTGAGGCGTCACTCGTGCGACCTTGAGGCGTCAGTCGTTCCGGTCGGCGGTCAGGCCGGGGTGTCAGCGACCGTGGGCGCGCCGACGTTCGCCGGGACCCAGTACCGCCGCTTGCCGCTGCGGGTGTCCTCATAGACCCCGCCGTTGCCCTCGATCGCGCGACGCGAGCCCACGTTGTCGGGGTCGCACGTGACCAGCACCGGGTCGATCCCCAGCTCCGCGCACGTCGGCAGGATCATCCGCAGCGCCGCGGTGGCGATGCCGCGACGACGAGCGGACGGGCGGACGGAGTAACCGATGTGCCCGCCCCAGGTGAGCAGCAGCTCGGTCAGCTCGTGGCGCACGCTGATCTGGCCGAGGTACTCGTCGCCGTCGGCCATCCACCGCACGGTGCTCGGTACGTAGTTCGCCGGGCGGGGCGAGTCGGGTTCGCGCAGGCCGGCCAGCCACGTGGCGTACCTCGCGAACGTCCCAGGGTCGTCCATCTCCGCGCGGGTCAGGCTCAGTCCGTCGAACTGCCGGTCCGGAGGCAGGTTCGGGATGCCGGCGTACGGCTCCTCACCGGCCGCGAGGAACTCGTCCGTGGCGGCGAGGAAGGACCGGTGGAAACGCGGGTGCGGCGTCGCGAGCTCGAACATGGCGAAAGGCTAGGTCGGCGTACGGCGTCCTGCCACCGCTTTACAGCCGTACGGCGCCGTACGACTGACGTCTCAACGCCTCACGAGTGACGTCTCAACGCCGAACGAGTGACGTCTCAACGGAAGGAGGGGGCGGCGAGGAAGCCGGCTCCGCCTTCCGCGACGGCGACGATGTCGCACGGCTCGATCAGCACCGGCGCGGAGCCCACGATCTGCGACCCGGGCGAATCGGCCGCGGTCTTGCTGAACTCCTCCTGGAACGCGTCACGCTCCGCCGGGGTCTCGAAGACGTAGCACCCCTCGAACCACTCCCCCGCGCGCATGCGCCAGGTCTTGAACCTGAGCCCCGGCCGTCCCGTGAACTTCGGGTGCGAGGTGGCCTCGACGTAGGCGGACAGGGCCTCCTCGACGCCCTCCGGGGCGTTCTCGAGGGACCAGCGGACGGTCAGACCGTGCATGGTGACTCTCCTGGTTCGTCGATCGGTCGTCGTGGGTCGTGTCGCCCGACGGCTCAGCCGGTGACCCCGGCGAGCGGTTCGCGCAGCTCGAGCCAGTGCAGCAGCGCGCGCGCACCGAACCCGGTCGCTCCCATCGTCCACTCGTGCGCGTCGACCGGGGAGTCCCCGACGGAGGCGATGTCGAGGTGCACCCAGGGCAGACCGCCGGTGAAGTGCTGCAGGAACAGGGCCGCGATGATCGCGCCCGGACCGCCCGCGGCGTTGTCGGCGTCCGCGATCTTGGACTCGAGACGCTCCTCGTAGTCCTCGGCGAGCGGCATCCGCCACAGCGGCTCTCCCGCGGCCTGGCCGGCGGTGCGGATCAGGTCGGCGAGCGCGTCGTCGGTGGAGAAGAAACCGCCGGTGCGCTGCCCGAGCGCCAGCTTCATCGCCCCGGTCAGGGTGGCCACGTCGACGAGCACGTCGGGCTCGAGCTCCGCCACGGCGTACGCCAGCGCGTCGGCCATGACCAGGCGGCCCTCGGCGTCGGTGTTGGTGACCTCGCTGGTGCGGCCGCCGTAGTGCCGCAGCACGTCACCGGGGCGCATCGCGTTGCCGCTCACGGAGTTCTCGGCGCACGGGATGAGACCGGTGACCCGGACCGGGCAGTCGACGTCGGCCAGCGCGCCGAGGACGGCCATGACCACGCCGCCGCCGGTCATGTCGCGCTTCATGTTCATCATCGCGTCGCCGGGCTTGATGGACAGGCCGCCGGTGTCGAAGGTGATGCCCTTGCCGACGAGGACGACGTGCGGGACCTTCCGGCCGGCCTTCTTCGGGGTGTACTCGAGCTTCACCATCCGCGGCGGGTTCTCCGACGCCTGGCCGACCCCGACGATGCCGCCGAACCCCTCGGCGACGAGACGCTTCTCGTCCCACACCTCGATCGACAGCCCGGCGCTCTTCGCGATCTCCTCGGCCCGCTCGGCCATCCAGACCGGGTTCTTCTCGTTGGAGGGGACCAGCGCCATCATCCGCGACATCCAGCCGGCGCCGGCGACGGCGAGCGCCCGGTCGAGCGCGACCTGGCGGGTCCCGATGTCGTCGAGGCCCGCGAGCACCACGCGGGCGACGGGGGTCTCCTTGGGGCCGGTGGAGCGGCGGTGGAAGCCGAACGAGCCGAGCACCAGGCCCTCCACGAAGGCCCGCAGGCCGGCGTCGTCGCTGAGCGCGGGGATCGAGGTGGCGAGGGTCTCGCGGCCCTTGGCGCGGCGGGCGACGGCGGCACCGGCGCGGCGCAGGTCGTCCGGGGTGCCGGCACCGACCCCGACGAACAGCAGGCTCCGCAGGCTGCCGTTGCTCAGGCCCGCGCGGGACAGCAGGACGTGCTCGACGACCTCGCCCGCCTTGCCCGTCGCCTTGGCGTGCTCGAGGAGCGCGAAGACGTCGAGGTCGACCTCGTCGAGGAGCTCGGCGGCACCGGGCCCGAGGGACAGCCCGTCGTCGTCCGCGGCGAACGGGACCGCCACCAGGTCGGCGCCGACGACCCGGGTGGGCGCCACGTCGGCGAGGGCGATCTGGGGCGGTGATACCTGGCTGGGCAGAGACACGAATGGATCCCCCGAAACGTGATGGTGGACGGACTGCGGTCACGACCCTACTCACTGGGTGACCATTTACAACCGAAGACCCTGGACTCCCACCAGGAGAGTCCAGGGTCTGCGCACGTCCGAAGACGATGTCGACGACCTGGTCAGGTCAGCCGACGACCTCCTTCAGCGCTTCGCCGAGCGCCCCCGCCTCCTCTGCGTTCAGCTCGACGACGAGCCGGCCTCCGCCCTCGAGCGGGACGCGCATCACGATGCCGCGCCCTTCCTTTGTGACCTCGAGCGGGCCGTCGCCCGTCCGCGGCTTCATCGCCGCCATGCGCACACCTCTTCCTGTTACATGCAGCGCGCCCCTGTCGATGTGGGCTCTCGCACACCTGGTGAAGAGCATCCCGACGCGCCGGTGTGCGGACTATTATCGCGCATTTTTCCGCGGGGCTGACCACATTGTCCGCAACCGTCACGAGTGGGTGCCCCGCCGGCCGCCGGACGACCGGTGTACGGCGCTCGCGCGGAGCCTGCCGCGTCCGGGGAGGCGGGCCCGCCCGGCGTAGGGCAGACTCCCGTCCATGCACGCCCGGTCCGCGCTGTTCGACCTCGGCGGGGACCCGCTGCGCTCTCGCAACGCCCGTACAGAGACTGGAGACCCCGCATGACCGACCAGGCCGACCAGCCCGTGACCTACGCCGTCGCCGACGGCGTCGCCACGATCACGCTGAACCGTCCCGAGGCGATGAACAGCCTCGACGTGCCCACCAAGGAGGCGCTGCGCGACGCCGTGCACAAGGCCGGGGACGACCCCGCCGTCCGCTGCGTGGTCCTCACCGGCGCCGGGCGCGCGTTCTGCGTCGGGCAGGACCTGAAGGAGCACATCGGGATCCTCGAGAGCGGCAGCCGCGACACGTTGTTCACCACCGTCCCGGAGCACTACAACCCGATCGTCACCGCGCTCGCCACGATGCCGAAGCCCGTCATCGCGGCCCTGAACGGGGTGGCCGCGGGGGCCGGCGCCTCGATGGCGTTCGCCTGTGACTTCCGGCTGGTCGCGGACACCGCCGGCTTCAACCTGGCGTTCACCGGGGTCGCCCTGTCCTGCGACACCGGCGCCTCGTGGACCCTGCCGCGGCTCGTGGGCCGGGCCAAGGCGCTCGAGCTGCTGTACTTCCCCCGCACCATCCCCGCCGCCGAGGCCCTCGAGCTCGGCCTCGCCACCACGGTGGTCCCGGCCGCCGAGCTGGCGACCGAGGTGGCGGCGCTCGCGTCGCGGCTGGCCGCCGGCCCGACCGTGGCGTACGGCGCGATCCGCCGCTCCGTCGAGCACTCCGCGGGCAACGACCTCGCCACCTCCTTGGAGTTCGAGGCCGAGATGATGGCGCTGACCGGCAGGACCCGGGACCACGAGCAGGCGGTGGCGTCGTTCGTGGCGAAGCAGCAGCCGGCCTTCGAGGGGCGGTAGCCCGATGGCCCGCGGGCGACTCGGCGTCCTGGTCACCCTCCTGCTCCTGGTCGGCTCGGGGCTGGCCCCGCAGACCGCCGCCGCTGCCCGCGGCAACCTCGCCTCGCAGATCTCGGTCAGTCCCGGCGTGCGCCAGATGGTCACGGTGACCAGCTCCGGCTGGTCCAGCACCCGCGCCAGCCTCCGGGTGTGGCGCAAGCGGGACGGCGACTGGCGGCTCGTGCGCGGGCCGATCCGCACCCGGCTCGGCTGGAACGGCTTCGTCCGGGCCCAGGACCGGCAGCAGAGCACCGGCACCACGCCGGCCGGGCGGTTCACGATGCTCTCGGCGTTCGGCAACCGGGCGGACCCGGGCAGCGGGCTCCCCTACCGGCGCGTGGACGGCAACGACTTCTGGCCCTACGAGCCGCGCGACCCGGCGACGTACAACATCTTCCAGCCGTCGAAGGCACGGACCACGCGCTGGCGCGCGGACTACGTCGAGCGGCTCGCCGACTACGGCTACGAGTACGCCTACAGCATCGTGATCGGCTTCAACCTGCCCGGCGGCGTGCACTGGTCGAAGGACCGGCGCCAGTACGTCGCCCGCCGGCCGGCCGACACCGACCGGGGCGGCGGGATCTTCCTGCACGTGCAGCAGAACCGCTACACGGCGGGCTGTGTCTCCGCGCCGATCCGCCACGTCCGGTGGCTGGTGCGGTGGCTCGACCCTGAGCTGGACCCGCGGATCGTGATGGGCCCGGCCGACTGGGTCCGCACGCGCTTCTGACCGGACCGGTCAGCGGCTCCCGCCGAGCGCGCGGAGCAGCTGCCGCGGCGCGACCACGTTCATGCGCCGCCAGGACGGGTCGGCGCCGTACTCCACGGTGACCGCGACGCCGTCGAAGCGGTTGTTGAACCACTGGGTCAGTGTGCCGTGGCAGCCGGAGCCGCAGGCGAAGTCCTTGCGGGGCAGGTTGAGCTCCTCGGAGAGCCGCCGGCCGAACCAGCGCTTCTTGGGGCCGTAGGTGTCGATCCCGTAGAGCGGCTGGTGGAAGGAGACCACGAAGCGGGGGTCGACCCGGTCGAGGAACCGCATCAGCGCCCGGGTCTCCGGCTCCGACGCGGGCCGCCGGCCCGAGGTCGCCGTGCGGACCCACTCGCGCGGGAAGTTGCGGTTCAGGTCCACGCCGCGGGCGTTGTGACGCCGGTCCGCGAGGAACCCGTCGGGGTTGACCACCGGCACCACCCACAGGTCGATGCCCTCGACGGGCCGGCCGTCGCGGATCTGCTGGAGGATCATCCGGGGCGCGGCCTCGTCGCCGTGCAGGCTCGCGAGGGCGACCGCCCGGGTCCGCGCGTCCGGGTCACCGACCCGCCAGGCACGGATCGGCCGGTCCTTGACGGAGTGGCCGATGACCCGGCTCTGGACCACCGCCGGGCGGGCGTCCTGCGCGGCGGGCGCCGCCGGGGGCGCTCCGGCGACCAGCACCAGGGCGGCCGACGCGGCGAGAGTGACGCGCGCGGCCGGCGACCGGCTCACGGGATCTCGCCGAGCACCAGCAGGACGGTGAAGACCAGGACGCCGACGAGCAGGCCGACATGGGCCAGGATCGACAGGCCCGGTCCCTCGCCCCAGGTGTCCTTGACCGGGGCCGACGAGTGCCGGCCGCGGGCGGGCATCCACCGGGCGAGGATCAGCAGGCCGGCGACGACCGTGACCCACCACAGCAGCAGGCCGAGCCAGCCGAGGGCCAGGCTGCCGGTGATCAGGAACGCGACCCACACCACCACGGCGAGACCACCGACGACCGTGTGGGTGTTGAGCAGGTTCTTGGGGATGGAGAGACGACCCGCCGCCTCACCCCCGTTCTTGGCCAGCCGGACACGCGTCAGCACGACGACGACGGTCGCCAGGACGGTGAGCACGACGGTGATGATTTCCGGAGTCACGGATCAGAGCATGCCCGATCCACGCGCTCGCCGGTGTCAGTGGGGCAGTTCACGTCCTCGGCGCGGCGCGTTCACCGGGCGTACGGGCGGCGGGTCCCGAGACCTCGCGGACGTGGCAGTCGGCGATGTGGTCGTTGACCATCCCGGTGGCCTGCATCAGCGCGTACGCCGTGGTCGGCCCCACGAACCGGAAGCCCCGCTGCTTGAGCGCCTTGGCCAGCGCCTTGGACTCCGGGGTCACCGCCGGGACCTCGGCCAGGGTGGCCGGGGCGGGGCGGTCGCCGTCGGGCGCGAAGGTCCAGACCAGCTCGCTGAAGCCGCCGTCGAGGTCGAGCACCGCGCGGGCGTTCTGCACGGTCGCCTCGATCTTGGCGCGGTTGCGGACGATCCCGGCGTCCTGGAGCAGCCGCTCCACGTCGGCCTCGCCGAAGCGGGCCACCGCGTCGGGGTGGAACCCGTGGAACGCCGAGCGGAACGCCTCGCGCTTGCGGAGGATGGTGATCCAGGACAGCCCGGACTGGAACGCCTCGAGGCTGACCCGCTCGAACATCTCCCGGTCGCCGTGCAGGGCGCGGCCCCACTCGGTGTCGTGGTAGGTCACGTACTCGGGGGTGCCCAGCGCCCAGGCGCACCGGACCAGCTCGTCAGACGGCTGCATGGAGCGCCTCCGCCCGTTGTGCCAGCCGGCGCAGGGCGGCGTCGACACCGGAGCGCATCGACCAGCCGGTGAGCCGCCAGCCGAGCGCGCCGAGACGGCCGAAGGGGAGGTCGAGACGCTCCCACCACACGAACCGGCAACTGTCGGGCCCGTCGGCCACCACCGCGAACTCGCCGTCACCGCGGACCACCCGGCCGGTGTGCAGCACCTCGCAGCGGGCGGAGCCGTCCGGCTGCTCCTCCCACGCGGTGATCGTCATCGTGTCCCAGAAACCGACCGGCCCCACCCCGGTCCAGGCGCGGATGAGCCCGCCGACCCGGTCGGCCGCGTCGAGCGCCTCCACCCGGGTCATCGGGATCCACTCGCCCTGGCGGGGCCAGTCGGTGACGTAGTCCCAGACCAGCCGCGCGGGCGCCGCGACGAGGACGTCGGAGCGGACCAGCGCCCGCCTCACGGCGTGCCCCCGTCGTCGGCGCGCGGCTCCGGAGCCATCTCGGCGCAGAGCCGGTCGAGCAGCGCGTCGACCTCGGACATGCGGTAGCCGCGGAAGGCGGTGGTGAAGCGGACCCGGCGCAGGTCGTACGGCGTCAGGGGCCCGTCGGCCTGCACCCGGACGTCGGGGCGGTCGTCGTACACCTCGCTCATCGACCCGCCGCGACCCGTGGCCACGACCGCGACGGCGCCCATCGCGAGGACGATGAGGACGGCGAAGAACCAGGTCATACGTGCATCGTGCCACGCGGCTCCGACAGTCCCGGGCGGTACCGGCGGTCCGGCTCAGTCGGGGCTGGTGCCGTCCGGGAAGGCCTCCCCGCCGCCCGGCTCCGGGGACTGCCGGCGCTTGGCGGCGTCCACGAGGATCCCGACCGCCTCGTCGACGTCGTCGGTGACGTGGAACATGTCGAGGTCCTCCTCGGAGATCGCCCCGTCCTCCAGCACCGTGTGCCGGATCCAGTCCACGAGCCCGGTCCAGTAGTGGGTGCCGACCAGGATGATCGGGAACGACGTGACCTTCTGCGTCTGGACCAGGGTGAGCGCCTCGAACAGCTCGTCGAAGGTGCCGAAGCCGCCGGGGAGCACCACGAAGCCCTGGGCGTACTTCACGAACATGGTCTTGCGCGCGAAGAAGTAGCGGAAGTTCACCCCGACGTCGACCCACCGGTTGAGGCCGGACTCGAAGGGCAGCTCGATGCCCAGGCCCACGGAGACCCCGCCGGCCTCGCAGGCGCCCTTGTTCGCGCCCTCCATCACCCCGGGACCTCCCCCGGTGATCACCGCGAAGCCGGCGTCGGTCAGTGCCCGGCCGAGGTCCTCCGCGACGGCGTACATCGGGTCGCCCGGCCGGGTCCGCGCCGAGCCGAACACCGACACCGCCGGGCCCAGCTCGGCGAGCGCGCCGAAGCCCTCGACGAACTCCGACTGGATGCGCAGCACCCGCCAAGGGTCGGTGTGCACCCAGTCCGAGGCACCCCGGCTGTCGAGCAGCCGCTGGTCGGTGGTGCTGGTCTGGAACTGGCTGCGGCGCATCGTGGTCCGGCCCCGGCTCTTGCTGGGGCTGGCGGAAACCTCGGGTGACTCGGTCATGGGCCCGAGGCTAGCGACTCACCGGACGGATGGCTCGAGCCATGCCCGCAGCCGCTCCTCCACGTGCCGGATCTGCGCGAGCGGGACGAACTCCTCCTGCTTGTGCGCGAGGTGCGGGTTGCCGGGGCCGTAGTTCACCGCGGGGACGCCGAGCGTGCTGAACCGGGCCACGTCGGTCCACCCGAACTTCGGGTTGACCTCGCCGCCGACGGCCTCGACGAACGCGGCCGCCGCGGGCACGCCGAGACCGGGCATCGCGGAGGGGGCGGAGTCGCTGACCTCGAACTCGAAACCGTCGAAGACCTCGTGCATGTGGGCGAGCGCCTCCTCCTCGGACCGGTCGGGGGCGAAGCGGTAGTTGACCGAGACCGTGCACTGGTCGGGCAGCACGTTGCCCGCGACGCCGCCGGTGACGAAGACCGCGTTGAGCCCCTCGTGGTACTCCAGCCCGTCGATCACCGGGCGGCGGGGCTCGTAGGCGTTCAGCCGGGCCAGCACCTCCGCGGCGCCGTGGATCGCGTTGGTGCCCATCCAGGCCCGCGCGGAGTGCGCCCGCTCGCCGCGGGTGACCACGTCGACCCGCATGGTGCCCTGGCAGCCGGCCTCGACGACGCCGTCCGAGGGCTCCATCAGGATCGCGAAGTCGGCCTCGAGCAGCTCGGGGTTGCTCTCGCTGAGCAGCTTGAGGCCGTTGCGTTCCGCCTCCACCTCCTCGCAGTCGTAGAAGACGAAGGTGAGGTCGCGGTTGGTGACCGGCATGGTCGCGGCGAGCCGCAGCGCCACCGCGCAGCCGCCCTTCATGTCGCAGCTGCCGAGGCCGTGGAGGTTCTCCTCGTCGCGGCGGGCCGGCAGGTTGTCGTTGAGCGGCACCGTGTCGAGGTGGCCGGCGACCACCACCCGCTCGGCGTGCCCCTGCTCGGTGCGCGCGACGACGGTGTTGCCGAAGCGGCGCACCTTCAGGTGCGGCAGGGCGGCGAGGGCAGTCTCGACGGCGTCGGCGATCTCCTGCTCGTCACCGCTGACCGACGCGATGTTGACGAGGTCCTCGGTGAGCGTGACGGCGTCGACGGTCAGGTCCAGGTGGGTCATGAGGGCAGTCTGTCGAAGACGCAGAACTCGTTGCCCTCCGGGTCCGCCATCACGTCCCAGGAGATCTCGTCGTCCCGGGAGCGCAGCAGGGTGGCGCCGGCCGCCTGCATCTCCTCGACCGTGGAGCGGAGGTCCCAGTGGATCCGGTTCTTCACGGTCTTCGGCTCGGGGACCGGGGCGAACACGATGCACTCGAAGGGCACGTCGGGGACCCCCTCGAGCCACCACCAGTCCTGGCCCTCGGCGGTCTTCGCCTCGACGCCGAGCACGTCGCCCCACCAGCGCGCGATGTGCTCGGCGTCCGCGGCGTCGACATTCAGCTCGTAGAGGCGGTAGGCCGGCAGCTCGTCGGCCGACCGCCGGAAGGCGCAGAACTCCCCGCCCTCGGGGTCGGCGAGCACGTCCCAGGAGAAGCCGGACTCCGAGGCAGGCAGTACGACGGACGCTCCCCGCGCGACCAGGTCGTCGACCGACGCCGTGTAGACGTCGAGGTGGACCCGGTGCTTCACGGTCTTGGCCTCCGGCACGCGGCACATCGCGATCCCCTGCCCCTCGGCCGAGCCGACGACGTTGCCGCTCTCCTCGTCCGGCTGGAACTCCAGGCCGAGCACGTCGGCCCAGAACCGGCCCAGCGTCTCGCCACCGGTGGTGTCCATGCAGAGCTCTTTCCAGCGTGCGACCGCACTCATCCGTGATCTCCTTCACTGCTGCCGCCGGGCGTGGCGGGTCTCCTTGAGGAAGGCTCGCTAGCCTGTCACACGTGACCGACACCAGCCAGCAGCACGCAGCAGCCCCCGCGAAGGCCTGGGGATTCGGCCTCGCGACCCTCACCGGGACCAAGGAAGGGGACGGCGGGACCGTCCTCGACACGTGGTACCCGGCCCCCGAGCTGGGGTCCGCCCCGGCGGACGGCGAGGCCACCGCGGCCCTCCGCGCGCTCGAGGGCGTCGACGAGGTCCGCGGCGTGCGCCGTGTGGTCGTCCGCACCGTCCTCGAGGACCTCCAGGCCGCACCGGTGGACACCCCGGACGCCTGGCTGCGCCTCCACCTGCTCAGCCACCGCCTGGTGGTCCCTCACAGCATCAACCTGGACGGCGTCTTCGGCCTGCTCACCAACGTGGTGTGGACCAGCGAGGGCCCGTGCGCGGTCGACGGCTTCGAGGAGACCCGGCTGCGGCTGCGCGCCGACGGCCGGCACGTGAGCGTCTTCGGCGTGGACAAGTTCCCGCGGATGACCGACTACGTGCTGCCCACCGGCGTACGCATCGCCGACGCCGACCGGGTCCGCCTCGGCGCGCACCTCGCCTCCGGCACCACCGTCATGCACGAGGGCTTCGTGAACTTCAACGCCGGCACGCTCGGCGGCTCGATGGTCGAGGGCCGGATCAGCGCGGGCGTCGTGGTCGGCGAGGGCTCCGACATCGGCGGCGGCGCCTCGATCATGGGCACCCTGTCCGGCGGCGGCAAGGAGGTCATCTCCGTGGGCCGGCGCTGCCTGGTCGGCGCGAACGCCGGCATCGGCGTCTCCCTCGGCGACGACTGCGTCGTGGAGGCCGGCTGCTACGTGACCGCGGGCACCAAGGTCACCATCCGCGACATGGACGGCAAGCCGAAGGTCGTCAAGGCATCCGTGCTGTCGGGCTCCGACAACGTCCTCTTCCGCCGCAACTCCGTCTCCGGCGCCATCGAGGCCGTCCCCTGGCAGGGAGAGGGCATCGCGCTGAACGTCGACCTCCATGCCAACGACTGACCGAGGACCCCGACGACGCAGGACCGAGCAGGGCGGGGCCGCACGGTTCGTGCTGGTCGGTCTCCTGATGTTCGCGGTGGTCGCCGCCGCCGGTTTCCTCGTCTACCGGGGCGTGGGCCCGCTGCCCGACCCCGAGGGCTGCACCGCCGAGGTCGGCGACGTGGTCGTCGAGCTGAGCACCGAGCAGGCCGAGAACGCCGCGCTCATCGCGGCGATCGGCGTACGGCGCGGTCTGCCGGCGCGGGCGGTCTCGATCGCCCTCGCCACGGCGTACCAGGAGAGCAAGATCGTCAACGTCAGCCACGGCGACCGCGACTCGCTCGGCCTGTTCCAGCAGCGCCCCTCGATGGGCTGGGGCACCGAGAAGCAGATCAGCAACCCCTACTACTCGATCAACACCTTCTACGACGAGCTGGTCAAGGTCGACGGCTACGACCAGATGCGGATCACCGAGGCCGCGCAGGAGGTGCAGCGGTCGGGCTTCCCGGAGGCCTACGAGGACCACGCCGAGGACGCCCGCGCCCTCGCCTCCGCGCTCACCGGCTACTCCCCGGGCGGGCGGTTCAGCTGCGTCGTGCGCGCGCCGCTCGACGAGCCGGACGCCGAGAGGGAGGGCCGCAGCGGGCTGACGCCACGGGCGAGCGCGGTCCGCAGGGACGTGGAGAAGGCGTTCGGCCCGCAGTCGCTCGGCGGCTTCGCCCCCGGCGGCGTGAAGGACGGGCACATGGAGGGGTCCGCCCACTACGACGGTCGCGCCGTGGACATCTTCGTGCGGCCGGTCAACGAGGCGAACAACCGCCGGGGCTGGGCGGTCGCGCAGTACCTGGTCGCGCACGCCGAGCGCCTCGACGTCCACCACGTCATCTTCGACGACCGGATCTGGACCGCCGGGCTGCGCTCCGAGCAGGGCTGGCGCGACTACGACCCGGGCGACGGCCCCGGGGACCGCGCGGTCCTCGAGCACCGCGACCACGTCCACGTCGACGTCGTCGAGGGCGAGTAGTCCCAAACCACCGCGAACCGTCCCTCCCGGCTGGCATCCTGGGAGCGCGACCGGGACGTCCGGTGGACGTTCCGGAGAGGTCACCGTGGGTAGCGACTCGACGCTCTACACGATCGGTACGGCGCTGAACCGCGCCCTCGACAACGAGCTCCCCGTGGAGCTCCTCGTCGGCGGCATCTGGATGGCCGGGACCGTGGCCGCCGTGGACGGCTTCGGCGTCGTGCTGAGCTCGCGCGACAGCGAGCACGCCGTGGTCCGCGTCGAGGCGATCGCCGCGGTCCGGATCGCCGCCGCCGCGCCGCAGCGCACCCCGATCGCCACCGGCGCGCGGCCGATGCCCGGCCCGAACGGCTTCCAGCACTGACCGGAGCCGTCTCGCCGCCCCGCCGCGGGGTCAGGCGTCGGCCAGCCGGCGTACGGCGGCCTCCACGCGCTCGTCGGTCGCGGTGAACGCGACCCGCACGTGCCTCGCGCCCGCGGGGCCGTAGAACTCCCCCGGCGCCACCAGCACGCCGCGCTCGGCGAGGGCGCGCACGGTGTCCCAGCACGGCTCGTCACGGGTCGCCCACAGGTAGAGCGACGCCTCCGAGTGGTCGACCCGGAACCCGGCGCCCTCGAGCGCGCCGCGCAGGACGGTGCGCCGGGCCGCGTAGCGCGCGTGCTGCTCGGCGACGTGCTCGTCGTCGTCGAGCGCCGCCTTCATCGCGACCTGCTGCGGACCGGGCATCTGGAGCCCGAGGTTCTTGCGCACGGCGAGCAGCTCGCCGACCAGGGAGGTGTCGCCGGCGACGAACGCGCAGCGGTAGCCCGCCAGGTTGGACCGCTTCGACAGCGAGTGCACCGCGAGGATGCCGGAGTGGTCGCCGTCGCAGACGTCGGGGTGCAGCACGGAGACCGGCCCGCGGCCGTCGGCGCTCTCCCAGGCGCACTCGAGGTAGCACTCGTCGGAGACCAGCAGCGCACCGCGCTCCCGGGCCCAGGCGACCACCTTGCGCAGGTGCTCGACGGGGAGCACCCGGCCGGTCGGGTTGGACGGCGAGTTGATCCAGACCAGGGCGACCTTCTCCGGGCCGACCGAGGTCAGCGAGTCGGTGGCGACCGCGCGGGCGCCGGCCAGCCGTGCGCCCACCTCGTAGGTCGGGTAGGCCAGGGCGGGGTACACGACGAGGTCGCGCGGCCCTAGACCGAGGTGGCTCGGCAGCGAGGCGATGAGCTCCTTGGAGCCGATCACGGGGAGCACGCCGTCGAGGCCGAGCCCGGTCACCCCGAACCGTCGCGCGAGCCAGTCCACGGCTGCCTGGCGGGTGTCTGCGCGCCCCACGGTCGTCGGGTAGCCGGGCGAGTCCGCGGCACCCCGCAGGGCCTCCTGCACCACCGCCGGCGTGGGGTCGACCGGCGTACCGACCGACAGGTCCACGATGCCGTCGTGGTGGGCGCGGGCCTGCGAGGCGTACGCGGTCAGCTTGTCCCACGGGAAGTCGGGCAGCGACCGCGAGACGGGGCCCTCACCAGCACGTGCCGCCCACCACTTCTCGAGGAAGGGCGGCGGCACGTGGCTGTCGTCGACGGGGACGCTCACTCCTGGTTCTGCGGCGGGAGCGCGGCGATCATCGGGTGGTCCTTCTCGATCACACCGAGCTTCGCGGCACCGCCGGGCGAGCCGAGGTCGTCGAAGAAGTCGACGTTCGCGTTGTAGTAGTCCTTCCACTGCTCCGGGGTGTCGTCCTCGTAGAAGATCGCCTCCACCGGGCAGACGGGCTCACAGGCCCCGCAGTCCACGCACTCGTCCGGGTGGATGTAGAGCATCCGCGAGCCTTCGTAGATGCAGTCGACGGGGCACTCGTCGACACACGCCCTGTCCTTGACGTCCACACAGGGCTGCGCGATGACGTACGTCACCTTGGTTCCTCCTCGGATGAGCTGAGCTGTCCGTCCCGCACCACGGTCGAGCACCGTTCCGGAACGTTGTACAGCCTAGTATCTCGTTCGGGCGCCGACGCGCCTGACCCGGTCCATCCAGCGAAAGTTCCGCCGTCGTGACGAATCCCCCCGGTCTCGGCCCGCACGTGGTCGGGCAGCGGGTGGTGGTCCGGCGCCTGGTCCGTGGCGAGACGGGCCCCACCGGCGGTCCCGCGTTCACCGACCTGCTCGGCGTGATGGAGACCTGGGCCGACGGCGTGACCACGATCCGAGACGCCGAGGGTGCGGTCACCACGATCGCGGTCGGCGACATCGTCTCCGGCAAGCCGGTCCCGCCCCGTCCCTCGGTGCGGCACCGGGTCTCCCCCGAGGAGGCGGAGCTGCGCGCCGACGCCGCCTGGCGCGCCCGGGAGACCGAGCGGCTCGGCGACTGGCTGCTGCGCGCGTCGGGCGGGTACAGCTCACGGGCCAACGCGGCGCTGGCCGTCGGCGACCCCGGCACGGGGATCGACGAGGCGGCGGGGCGGGTGCGGTCGTTCTACGCCGCGCGCGACCTGCCGGCGTGGGCGCAGGTGGTCGTCGGCTCCGACGTGCACCACGCCCTCGAGTCCGCGGGGTGGGTCCTCGCGCGGCCCGGAGAGGCGGACACGCTGTTCCAGGTCGCGTCGGTGGCGCAGGCCCGCCGGGTGGTACGGCGGACGCTGCCGGACGTCGTGCCGCCGGTGACCCTCACGCCCGCGTGCGGCCCCGCCTGGCTCGCCGACGACACGCGCGCCCTGTCCCACGGCGACGACGCGGTCGGCGTGCTCGAGGGCTCCGCCGAGGTGGGCTTCGCGGCGGTGGAGCTGGACGGGCTCGTGGTCGCCAAGGGCAGGGTGGCGCGCGGCGGGGAGACCGACGACTGGGCCGGGATCACCAACGTGTGGGTCTCCCCCGCGCGACGCCGGCAGGGGCTGGGGACCGTCGTGGTCGGCGCGCTGCTGGAGTGGGCCGCGGAGCGTGGCGTGACCACGGCGTACCTCCAGACCCGGGGCGACAACCCGCCGGCACTGGCGGCGTACGACCGGCTCGGGTTCGTCACCCACCACGCCTACCGGTACCTCACCGGCACCGCTGCCTGACGGGGGCCCGGTGACGGCCCGGGCTCAGGCGGGGACGGCGACCGGGGCGTCGGAGCGCGTGCGCTGCGCGGGCAGCTCCTGGGCCTGCGCGACCAGGTGCACGGTGAGGTAGGAGCCGGCGACGCCGCTCAGCGACCCGGCCTGCAGCTCCACGTGACCGCGGTCGGTCAGGAAGCTGTGCGCCGACCAGTGGCTGTGGCCGAGGTCGGCCCAGAGGTCCTCGAGGGTCCAGGCGACCTCGTCCTCGGTCAGGTCGCCGCGGTAGCTGCACAGCGCGACCAGCAGCCGGTCGTGGTCGGGGGTGCGCTCCACCTCGACGTCGGCGAAGACGCCGACCTCCTCCAGCGCGGTCCGCAGCCGGAGCTCGAACGACAGCAGGTCACGGCCGGCGGCCGGCACCCCGTGACGCCGGAGCCCGCTGCGCAGCTTCTGGAACGCGGTGAGGTTCATGCCTTTCAGCATGCTCGGCGCAGTTCCACACCCCGTCCACGCGGAGGTAACGCAGCGGGCACACGAGCACGCCCACGGCAAAGGTTTCCCCCGGGGCGGGGGCACCGTCAGGCGTTCGGGTCCTTGCCGCAGATCACGGTGTCGGAGGGCGTGTACGTCGTGTGCATGGTCTCCTTGCGGACCAGCTCGTCGCTCCCCGCACGGCGGAAGTAGCGGTACACGTCGATGTCGAAGCCGCCGTACCCGTCGTTCTCCACGCAGTCCTTGTCCTCGACGTACCGCGTGTCCTCCTCGGTGATGTCGTAGCGGTCCGAGACGCCGGCGGTGATGTTCCAGTACTTCGTGGACCACATGCGCACGTTCATCGAGCCGTACGACGACGGGGTGCTCGGGTTCACCCAGGACTGGATCAGGATGCCGTGCGGGGTGTCGTTCTTGAACCGCAGGTCCACCGCGCCCCACACCACCGTGGCCTCGCGGCCGATCGGGTAGCGGTCGATGTAGAACGAGTGCGGCTTGTGCTCGACGTCCTCGAGGCCGGCGAAGAAGGCCGCGTTGAACAGTGTCGTGGCGACCTGGGAGACGCCGCCGCCGAGGTCCTCCTTGAACACGCCGTCGCTGATGATGAACCCCTCGGTGAAGCCGTTCGCCACGGTGCGCTCCCCGACCGTGTCGTTGAGGCTGAACGTCTCGCCGGGCTTGAGCACGGTTCCGTTGACGAGCTCGGCGGCGCGGCCGAGGTTGACGTTGCGGTAGTCGGCGTGCGGGAACTGCGTGGTGAACGAGGAGACGACCTCCTCGATCCCCAGCTTCGCGGCGTCGGCGGCGTCGAAGTCGGGCCTGTCGATGACGCTCTTGACCTCCATCGTGCGGTTGCGGCCGCGCTGCACGACCAGCGAGAGGAACTGCTCGGTGACCTGCTTCGGGTCGAAGGTGACCCCGTTGCGGCCGGGCACGACCTTCGGCGAGCCGTTCACGAGCTTCACGGTCGCGTCCCGCGGGGCGAGCTCGGCGCTGCTGGTGGCCGGCCTCAGCGCCGCGAGCAGCTTCTTCTCGTCGAGCTGCGGGACGAGCGAGCCGTTCTCCGGCTTCATCGAGAGCGCGTCGGCGTACGCCGGTGGCCGGAGCACGACGTTCTGGCTGGCGAGCACGAACACGACCGGGGCGGACATGGCCGGGTTGGCGAAGTCCTCCATCGCGGAGCGGACCTTCTTCTCGCTGACCTCCGGCTCGACCACGTCGACCTCCAGGGGCACGACCTCGTCGCCACCGAGGTACGCCGCGACCACGGCGTCCTCGGCCTTCGCGCGGTCCAGGCGCTGGCCGGGCTCGGGGTAGCGCGGGTCGGCCTCGCCGCCCTTGAAGCTGATCCGGCCCTCGCGCGCGGGCTCGTCGATCTCCTTCGCGAAGGACTCGACCTCCTCGCCGAGCCGGGTCTCGTCTACGGTGACCACGGGCTCGAGGTCGTCGCCGCCGGTGAAGTAGTCCCACATGCGGGCGGGGTTCCAGCTGCGACCGCCGCCGGCCTGCTCGACGGTGGCCTCGACGTCGACGTCCAGACCGGCCTCGGCCGGGTCGATCCGGCGGCGTTGGCCGTCGGCGCTGACCACGATCGCGCCGTCGCGCGCCCGCAGGCCGTCGGCGAGCTCGGCGCGGGCGGCCACCGGGGTGAGCCCGCCGATCTCGACACCGGCGACGCTCGTGCCCCGGGGCACGCGGTCACCGGTGAACAGGTAGCCGGCGACGTACAGGCCCCCGAACAGCACCGCGAGGCCCGTCAGGAGCCATGCTCCGACGCGGCGGTCGTTGTTCCTCTGACGATAGGGCTGGTCGCTCACACGTGGCAGTTTAGGTGGGAGTGACCCCTGAGCCCGAACTGCGTGCCGCTAGCGCGGTGACCGCGACGGCCAGCACGGCGAATCCGCCGCCGATCAGCAGGTAGCCGGAGAGGTCGGCGGCGACCACGTAGTCACCCTCGCCGCGGCCGAGCAGCGCGGCCACCAGCGCCGCCAGCCAGCCGGCCGCGAAGGTTGCCGTCGCCCCCGCTCCCCACTGCCGCAGGGCCAGCAGCGCCCACAGCGGCGCGGCGAGCGCGAGCACGATCCCGGGCAGGGTGCGGTGCACGGCGACCGAGGCGATCCCTGCACCCGCACCCACCACCAGCGTGGCCAGGGCCAGCGCGAGGCCGGCGGCCCTCATTCGAGCCCGGCGAACAGGTCCGTCTCGAGCCCGCGCTCGTCGACGGGACCCTTGGTGCCCTTGACCAGGCGGTAGTACTCGGTGCCCCACACCTCGTTGCCGACGTTGTTGGACAGCGCGAAGAACGGACCGTCGACGGCGATCTGGGTCTCGTGGGCGCGCATCGCGGCCAGCTTCGCGGCGACGAAGTCGTTGGCGTCGACCTCGGCGTCGAGGAACTCGTCGGAGGTCACCCACCAGCCGAGGTCGTCCTCGGGGTCCATGCCCTCGAACGTGGTGGTGTCCCCGGCGGCGCGGAGCTTGCGCAGCCCCTCGCGCATCCGCGTCTCCGACATCGCACCCCAGTAGACCTTGGCGACGTCCCACGCCGGGCCGAGGTCCGGCCGGAAGGACCGCGCCGCGGCCAGCGACACGGCGTACGTCGCGACCCGGTGCGCCTGGATGTGGTCGGGGTGCCCGTAGTTGCCGAACTGGTCGTAGGTCACGAGCACCTGCGGGCGGACCTCACGGACGATCTCGACGAGGTGCGCGGTGGCCTCGAGCAGGTCGGCACGCCAGAAGGTGCCCTCCTTGACGTCCTCCCCCGCCGTGGCGTGGCCGCTCTCGTGCCAGACCATCCCCGAGTCGCGGTAGGTGCCGGCGCCGCCGAGGAAGCGGTGGTCGGTGACCCCGAGCTCCTTCATCGCGTTGGCCAGCTCGGTGATCCGGTGCTCGCCGAGCCGGTCCTCCTTGTCGGAGGCCAGGTGCGCGAGCCCGGGGACGAGGACCTCACCCTCCTCACCGAGGGTGCAGGTCACCAGCGTGACCTGGGTGCCGCGGGCGGCGTACTTGGCCATCGTCGCGCCCTGGTTGATGCTCTCGTCGTCGGGGTGCGCGTGCACCAGCAACATCCGCTGTTCCATGCCGTCCAGCCTAGTCGCGGCGGAAGTGCCCCTTCACCCGGCGCGGCTCCTCGGGCAGGTCCAGCGGCGCCGGGGGTACGTCGACCGGCGGGAGGTCGCGCTCGAGGTCGAGCCAGCCGTCATGCTGGTCGACGAGCACGTCGAGGACGAACTCGGGGGCGTCGGTGACGACGGCCCACGGGTGGTCCTCGTCGTCGTCCTCGCCCGCGAGCCGTTCGCGCACCACGTCGGCCCGATAGCCGTCGTGGCTGAGCCGGCCGGCGACGGCGTGCGCGTCGTCCTCCTCGTAGAAGACCGCGCGGAGGTGCAGCGGGGTCACCTGAGCTCCTTCTCGATGGCCGGGATCCGTTCCCTCAAGTCTGCCAGCCGCCGCTCGGTGCGCTCGGGCTCGCCGGTGGCCGCGAGTGCGCGCATCCCCTCGTCCCCGGCGGCGACGGCGGCGCGGATGCCGTCGCAGGCGATGCGGACCCGCTCCGGGACGGCGTCGAGGACCTCCCGCCCGGCGAACCCGCCGTAGGCCTCCGCGACCAGCGCGAGACGCCGGGCCGCGGTCGCGGGATCCACGGGCCGGAACAGCGGCACCGCGGTCCACGCCAGGTGGGCGAGCTCGAGCAGCGGGGTGGACGGACCGGCGAGGTCCCAGTCGAAGACGCCGGTGAGCGCGTCGCCCTCGAAGCACACGTTGTACGGCGCCAGGTCGTTGTGGGCGACCACGGTCGGTCCGTCGACACCGGAGAACCGCCACGGGCCGGGGTGGTCGAAGTCCGGGACGGCGTCGTGCAGGGACCTCGCCCAGCCTGCGAGCGCGACCAGCTGCGCGTCGGTGAGCGCGTCGCGGTCCACGTCGACGACGTGGCCCGGCAGGTGGGTGAGCACCTCGCGGCCACGCGCGTCGGTGCCCAGCACCCGCGGGACGTGGGGCAGGCCCGAGCCGCGGAGGTGGTCGAGGAGGGCGTGCACCGCCGGCGTCCACGACCCGGTCGCCCGCCGTACGGTGTGGCCGACCTTGACCGCTCCGCCGACGTTGCCGCCGTCCAGCCTGGTGCCGTCGAGGAGGACCTCCCGCAGCTCGTCGAGGAAGGGCACGTCGGGCGCGAGCCAGGCGACGTCGTGGAGCTCCTCGGGACCGAGCCAGCGGACCGCGTCGTGCTCGTGCGGAACGGGCTCGCCGGCGACGAGCTCGGCGAGGGCCACCCGCAGGACGTAACCGGGCTTCACGTGCTGCTCGCCGCGCAGGTGCCCGGTCACCACGACGTCGGAGCCGAGCTCCTCGTGGATCTCGCGGACCGCCGCGGCCTCGGCGTCCTCGCCCGGCTCGGCCTTGCCTCCGGGGAACTCCCAGCGGCCGGCCAGCTCCGGCGGGTCGGTACGGCGGGCGGCGAGGACGCGTCCGTCACGGACGATGGCCGCCCCCATCACGAGCACCTCGGCCACGTGTCCGCCTTTCCCTGCTTGTCGTCCCGCGTCAGACTCGGGCTGACAATCTAGTGGGAGGGGTCACGTGGACGAACCGGGGACGACCGGGGTGCACCTCGTGCGCACGCGTGAACGGGTCGACGAGGTGTCCGCCCTGGCCGCGGCGCTCGGCGGTCGGGTCGGCGTGGCCGGCGTGCTCGAGGACCTGAACCGGAAGGGCTCGGTGCGCAACGTGCCCGGCCGGGCGGTGCGCTGGGGTTTCCGCTGGGACGACGAGGACTCCCGAAGCCAGCGGTGGTGGCCGCAGGGCATCACCACCTCGGCGGACGCGGACCCCGCGACGGAGCAGGTCGCCGGCCGCGCGGTGCTGTGCACGAGCTGGTACTCCAAGGACGTGGACGGGCTGAACAAGGGGTCGCGCGTCACCTTCGTCGACGTCGGCGCGTCCGGAGGGCCGGCGTACCGGCACGTCCTCCTCGTCGAGGCGCACCTCTCCGCCTCGGGCACGGTCGACCTGCGGCCGGTGAAGGTGCACGCCGGCGGGCTCGTGTGGCACGGGCGCTACCTGCACGCGGCCGGGACGGCGCGCGGGATCCACACCTTCCACCTCGACGACGTGATGCGGGTGCCGGGCAGCGGCGACCCGTCGGCGCTCGGCGTCGGGGTGGGCAGCTTCGGGTACCGCTACGTGCTGCCGGTGCGCTTCACCTACGACGCGTTCGCCGAGGATGGCGTCGAGCGGATGCGGTACTCGTTCCTGTCGCTCGCGCACGCCGCGCGCGGGGGCGGGCCGGCTGGTGCGCCGCGTCTGGTGGCGGGCGAGTACGGACGGGGCAGTCGGACCACCCGGCTCGTCGACTTCACGCTCGACCCCGCGACGTCGCTGCTGCGGGTCTCCGACGACGGCGTGGCTCGGCCGACCCGGCTGCCGGAGCAGGGGGTGCAGGGCATGCAGGGCGCGACCGTCGTCGGCGGCCGGTGGTACCTGACGACCAGCGCCGGAAGGTGCCTACCCGGTTCGCTGTACGTCGGACGACCTGGGGCGTTCCGGCGTCGCACCGGGGTGCTGCCGGTGGGCGTGGAGGACGTCAGCTACTGGCCGTCGCGGGACCAGCTGCTGTCGCTGTCGGAGTACCCGGGGCGGCGCTACGTCTTCGCGATGGACCGGTCGACCTTCGACTGACGGCGCCCTGGACTCTCCTGGTGCACAAGGGCTTTGGCCGCCCGGAACTGATGCTCCTATTGGCCGTCAAGGGCTCGTGATTGAATGCCGGGAATGTCAGTGCGACACCTGTACCTCACGCGGCACGCCGAGCCGGACGACGACGGCAGGCTGACCGAGCGGGGTGTCCAGCAGGCCGTGTTGCTTGGGCGGCGCCTGTCGAATGTGCCCTTCGGATCGGTTCAGCACGGCCCGCTGCCGAGGGCGACGGAAACCGCGCAGCTCGTGGCACGGCAGCTCGGCAGCCAGGTGCCGGTCATCGAGCTCGACGCTGCCGGGGACTACATCCCCCACGTGCCGTCCCCGGACGAGGTCGACCCAGAGCACCGGGCCGGTGTGATGGCATTCCTGGCTGACGTCTCGTCGGGGAAGTGGCACAGGGAGCGGAGTTCGCGGCGGAGGCCATCCGGCTGCTGACCGGGCCGGAGCAGGTCGGGGACGACAGCCACCATCTGGTCGTGACTCACGCTTTCACCATCGGGTGGCTGGTTCGCCATGCGTGCGCTGCTCCGCAGTGGCGTTGGTTGGGGCTCGACCACGGCCACGCCGCTCTGACGGTGCTTCGGTATTTCACTGACCGGCCGCCCACCGTGGTGGTGTTCAACGACATGTCGCACCTGCCCGACGAGCTGCGGTGGACGGGCTTTCCGGCCCACATGAGGCTCTGACTCGCGTCCGCCTGGCTCACCAGGCGGCAGTGGGCCAGTCACGGTAGGTCTGGGCAAGGCCCCAGCCGGGTGGATGAGACGAGCCACGGCCGCCGCGGGCGATGCCCGAAACTGTCGGTGGTCTGCCCTAGCGTGAGGGCCATGGAGACGACGCCGATCGACGAGCACGACGCCCGCGAGGCGCTTGTGTCGTTCGGTCGGCTGCGCCGCCGACGTGATGCCGCCGAGCGCGACATCTTCCTGCTGGCCGCGCACTTCGCGGACCTCTACGACGCCGACGCGACGTTGACCGACCGGCACCTGCTGCCCGGGATGGAGATGTCGGTGCGGCTGGCCGGTGCGGGCACTCCGGCCGTGCGCGAGTTCGCGGTCGCCGAGATGGCCGGCGAGCTCGGCATCGGCACCGGGTCCGCGAAGCGGCTGCTCGGTGACGTGCTGGAGACGCGGCACCGGCTGCCCCGGCTGTGGGCGCGGGTCGCCGCGGGCGAGGTGCAGTCGTGGGTCGCGCGCAAGGTGGCACAGGCGACCCGGGCCCTGAGCCTGGAGCAGGCCGCGTACGTCGATGCCGGGGTCGCCGAGTACGCCGACGGGCGGCTGCCCTTCCACCGGTTCCTCACCGTGGTCGAGGCGAAGGTGGTCGAGGCCGACCCCGAGGCCGCTGCGGAGCGTGAGCTGGCCGCGGCGCAGGAGCAGTTCGCCAAGGTCGGCCGCTCCAACGACCACGGCCAGAAGACGCTGTACGTCAAGGACCACGCCGCGGCGATCACCCGGATCGACGCGACCATCGCCTACCTCGCCGACGGGCTCCGTGCTCTGGGCGACGCCGATCCCGAGGACGCTCGCCGCGCGACGGCGATGTTGCTGATGGCCAACCCGCTGCAGGCGCTGCAGCTGCTCCAGGCGTACGCCGCGCACGTGGGTCGGTCCGCGGGGACCCCGACGCCGGGTGACGGCTACGCCCCCGAGGACGAACCGCTTTCCGACGACGACCCGGCTGACGACACGTCCGACGAGGGCTCCGTGGGCGCCACCGCGGACTGTGGGGTCGCGCAGGGCTCCGGCCTGGCGGCGTTCGCCAGGCCCTTCCACCCGGCCGACGTACCCGCGGCCGGCTCGACGGGATGGACCTTCGACCCCCGGTCGCTGCTGCCCACGGTCACGCTCTACCTCCACCTGCACGCCGACTCTCTCGACGGGTCCGGCGGCGTCGTCCGCTGGGAGGGTGAGGGGCCGGTCTCCGCGCAGTACGTCCGCGACCTCCTCGGGCCGCACTGCAGGTTCACGGTCAGGCCGGTCGTCGACCTCGCCGGGCAGGCTCCGGTGGACGCCTACGAGATCCCCGACCGGCTCCGCGAGGCCGTGCAGCTGCGGACGCCGGCCGACGTGTTCCCCTACGCCGGTTCGACCCGGCGCGGCATGGACCTCGACCACACCCGCCGCTATGTCCCACCCGACGAGGGCGGGCCACCCGGCCAGACCCGCGAGGACAACCTCGCCCCGATGAGCCGGTTCCACCACCGGGTCAAGACGCACGGCGACTGGGAGCTCCACCAGCCGTTCCCGGGCATCTTCGTGTGGCGAGCACCTCACGGCGCGATCTACCTCGTCGACCACACCGGGACTCGTCAGGTCCGCGGCACCCCGGACGTCCACGGCCCCGGCTCACCGCAACCGGTGACCCGGCTGGAGCGCTACGTCGCCGACCTCGTCGTCGAGTACGCCGCCTGACCCGCTGAACGCCTCGCGTGCAGACCGCGGTCGCCTCACCTCAGGACGACCGTGACGACCTGTCCGGCTACGGGCGCGGGGCCCGGGCGAGCTGCCGTGACTGCGCGACGAGCCGCCCGGTGGAGTCCCAGACCTCGGCGTCCTCCTCGAGCAGGCCGCCGGCGTAGTTGCGCGTCGCGTGCACGACCTTGAGCCACCCGGGAGCAGGGACCGCGCGGACGTGGGCGGTGAGCTCCAGGGTCGGTGCCCATCCCGGCAGGCCCAGGTCGAACGTGACCGGCGGGAGCGCGTCGAGCGCGAGAAGCAGCGACAGCGGGTCGGGCTCGCGTCCGTCGGCGAGCCGCAGCCACCCCTGGATCCGGCCCCGGCCGGACGGCTTGCCGAGCGCCCAGCCGACCGTGTCCGGGTCGAGACGCAGGTCGAAACGGTCCAGCAGAGGCGCGTTCGCCCTGAAGTCCGGCGGCGCCAGGTCGGTGCCGATGCATCGCTCCGGGTCGGGGAGCACGGGCGCCGCGGCGGTCGTATGCACCTGCTCCGGCAGGGACGTCAGGTCGCCGTACGTCGCCAGCGCGCGCACGCGCTCGACCGGCTGCCCGGCGTCGTCGGGCTGGCACAGCGCGACCGTCCCCGTCGACATCGTGCGACCACGCCGTACGACGTCCGTGTGCAGCGTCGCGGCCCCCGCCCGGGAGGCCGAGAGGTAGTAGGCGCTGACCGAGATCGGGTCCGGGTGGTCGTCGTCGAGGAAGGTCTGGCGCAGCGCGTTGCCCGCGAGCGCGAGCAGCAGCCCGCCGTTGATCCCCTCGCCGACCTTCCAGCCGCCGTCGAGGTCGCCGTCGTAGGTGCGTGCGTCGTCCTCGCGCCTGCGCAGCGCGATGCCGCGGTCGAACTCCGACTCGGTCCGCTCGGGCTTCTGCTCGGTGGTGGTCACCCCCGAGAGGCTAGCCGTACGGCGGACGACCGGACCGACCGGTCCGCGACCGGTCCGCGACCGGTCCGCGACCGGTCCGCGAGCGCACCGAACCCCGAGGATCAGTCGCGGCGCCCACGCTGCGCGGGGACCGGCGCCCGCTGCGCCACCAGGTGCACGGTCACGTAGTGGCCGCCGGTGCTGTTCCGGGTCGCCGCCTCGAACTCCACGTGCTCCTCCCCCACCAGCACCGCGTGCGCCTCCCAGAAGGGGTAGCGCACCCGCTGCTCCCAGAGCCGCTCGATGAGCTGGGCCACGTCGCGCTCGGAGAGGTCCGGCTTGAAGTGGCACAGGGCGATCACCAGCTGGTCGGGGTCGTCGGTGTGCTCCACCTCGACCTCGTCGAACACGCCGCTGGTCAGAAGGAGGTCCCGCAGGGTCCCCTCCATGGAGGTCAGGTCCCGCCCCGAGCCCGGGTAGGCGTTGCCTTGAACGGCAGTGCGCATCTTGTGGAACTGCAGCAGGTCCATGAGCCGATGATCCCGACGAAAACGGTCTCGCATGGCGTCGCAAGGCAAAAGTTCCTGCGCACCGGGGACGAACCAGGACGTAACCGGTGCAACCGTTGGCAAAGACTTCGGCAAGCGGCATGGCATTCCGGGCGAAGCCACCGATAGCGATCCACGCTTCCGGAGGCCGACCCCCGACATCCCCGCCGGCAGGCCCCCGCCCCCCTCGTAATCGGCGGACACGCCCGGTGGCCGCGTATAAGGTGCGAGCCAACGGGGGCGAGGGGGATCGCTTTGATGAACGGGGCTGACCGGATATTGGTGGGCGTGGTCGACGACCACGACCTGATGGTGGCCGGGATCAGGGCCCTGCTGTCGGCGCACAACTCGCCAGCGCGCTTCGTCGCCGGCGCCCGCACCGTCCCAGGGCTGATCCGGGTCCGCCGCGACCTCGACGTCGTGGTCCTCGACGTGCGGCTCGGCGACGGCTCCACCGCGGAGGAGAACGTGCACACCCTGTCCTCGCGCGGCCACACCGTGCTCCTGCACGCCGACTCCGCCCACCGCGAGGCGCTGCCCGTGCTCGCCCGCACCCCGGCCCGAGGGCTGGTGTGGAAGAACGACCCCGCCCGCACGCTGATGCAGGCGATCGTCACCGTGGCCCGCGGCGGTCTCTGGTCGTCGCCGAGCAGCCCGAAGACCGTGGACCTGACGCACCGCGAGACCGAAGTGCTGCGTCTGTACGCCTCGGGGCTTAAGTACGCCGAGACCGCCGCCGCCTTGCAGCCCCCGGTCAGCGTCGAGTCGGTGAAGACCTACCTGAGCCGGATCCGCCGCCGGTACGACGAGGCCGGGCGGCCCGCGTCCACCCGGATCGAGCTGCGTCAGCGCGCCCTCGAGGACGGCCTGCTGCCGCCGGAGCTCGGCCGCCTCTGAGCAGTCAGAGCCGCGCCATCCCGGTCACCGTCATCACGAGCTCGCCGCTCTCGTCGGACGCCGGGAGGTCGACCTCGGCGTGGATGCGCCAGTCGTGGTGGCCCTCCGGATCCCCGACGATCTGCTGCACCTCCCACGTCTCCCGGCCCTTCTCGACCAGCAGCATGTGCGGCCCGCGGGCGTCGGGACCGGTGTCGATCGTGTCGTGCTCCTCGAAGTAGTCGGTGAGCGCCGCCCGCCAGGCCTCGGCGTCCATCCCGCCTGCGGCGTCGAGCTCGCCGAGCTCGTCGTACCGCCGCCGGGACGCGAGCTCCACCCGCCGGAACAGCGCGTTGCGCACCAGCACCCGGAAGGACCGGTCGTTCGCGGTGATCGGGCGCGGCGGCGCGGGCACCGTCTCCACGACCTCGGGACGATCGGGGTCGGTGAGCTGCTCCCACTCGTCGAGCAGGCTCGAGTCGGTCTGCCGCACCACCTCGCCGAGCCACTCGATGAGGTCGGTCAGCTCGTCGGTCTTCACCGCGTCGGGGACCGTCTGACGCAGCGCCTTGTAGGCGTCGCCGAGGTAGCGCAGCACCAGCCCCTCGGAGCGGGCGAGCCCGTAGAAGCTGACGTACTCCCCGAACGACATCGCCCGCTCCCACATGTCGCGGACCACCGACTTCGGCGACAGCGCGCTCTCGGAGATCCACGGGTGGGTCTGCCGGTACAGCTCGTAGGTGTGCTCCAACAGCTCCTGCAGCGGCTTGGGCCAGGTGACCTCCTCGAGCAGCTCGAGCCGCTCGTCGTACTCGATCCCCTCCGCCTTCATCTCCGCGACCGCCTCGCCGCGTGCCTTGTACGCCTGGGCGTTGAGCACCGGCCGCGGGTCCTCCAGCGTCGCCTCGAGCACCGAGACGACGTCGAGGGCGTACGTCGGCGACTCCGGGTCGAGCGTGTCGAAGGTGGCCAGCGCGTACGTCGACAGCGGCTGGTTGAGCGCGAAGCCGAGCTGCAGGTCGTCCACGAGGCGCACCGTGCGCCCGCTGTCGTCCGGCGGGTCGATCGGCTGCACCACGCCGGCGGTGAGCAGCGTGCGGTAGATCGCGACCGCACGCCGGACCAGCCGGACCTGGCTGCGCGGCTCCTCGTGGTTGTCGCGCAGCAGCTTGCGCATCGCGACGAACGGGTCGCCCTCGCGCGCGATCACGTTGAGCAGCATCGAGTGGCTGACCCGCAGCCGCGACACGAGCGCCTCGGGCTCCGCGGCGACCAGCCGCTCGAACGTGTCCTCGGTCCAGGTGACGAAGCCCTCCGGCGGCTTCTTGCGCTGCACCTTGCGCTGCTTCTTCGGGTCGTCCCCGGCCTTGAGCATCGCCTTGTGGTTCTCCACGACGTGGTCGGGGGCCTGCACGACGACCGCCCCCGAGGTGTCGTAGCCGGCCCGCCCCGCGCGGCCGGCGATCTGGTGGAACTCCCGCGCCTTGAGCACCCGCTGCCGGCTGCCGTCGAACTTGGTGAGCCCGGTGAGGACCACGGTGCGGATCGGCACGTTGATGCCCACGCCGAGGGTGTCGGTGCCGCAGATGACCTTGAGCAGCCCCGCCTGGGCGAGCTGCTCGACCAGGCGGCGGTACTTCGGCAGCATCCCGGCGTGGTGCACGCCGATCCCGTGCCGCACGAGCCGCGACAGGGTCCTGCCGAAGCCGGCGCTGAACCGGAACCCGCCGATCAGCTCGGCGATCCGGTCCTTCTCCTCGCGGGTGCACACGTTGATGCTGGTCAGCGCCTGGGCGCGCTCGAGCGCCGCGGCCTGGGTGAAGTGGACGACGTAGACGGGAGCCTGGTTGGTGGTGAGCAGCTCCTCGAGCGTCTCGTGGAGCGGGGTCAGCGCCCACGTGTAGCTCAGCGGCACCGGCCGCTCGGCGGAGGTCACCACCGCGGTGTCCCGGCCGGTACGACGGGTGAGGTCCTCCTGGAACCGCGTGACGTCGCCGAGCGTCGCGGACATCAGCACGAACTGCACGTGCGGCAGCTCGAGCAGCGGGACCTGCCACGCCCAGCCGCGGTCGGGCTCGGAGTAGAAGTGGAACTCGTCCATCACGACCTGGCCGATGTCGGCCCGCGGCCCCTCCCGCAGCGCCTGGTTGGCGAGCACCTCGGCGGTGCAGCAGATGATCGGCGCCTGCGCGTTGACGCTCGCGTCCCCGGTCAGCATGCCGACGTTCTCGGCGCCGAAGATCTCGCACAGGTTGAAGAACTTCTCCGACACCAGTGCCTTGATCGGCGCGGTGTAGTAGGTCCGCCGCCCCTCGGCCAGCGCCGCGAAGTGCGCGCCGAGCGCGACCATGCTCTTGCCGGACCCGGTGGGCGTGGAGAGGATCACGTTGGCCCCGGTGAGGATCTCGATGACCGCCTCCTCCTGCGCGGGGTACAGCGAGATCCCCCGGCCCTCCACCCAGGTCGTGAAGGCGTCGAGGAGCGTGTCGGGGTCGCTGGAGCGGGGCAGCAGGTCGGTGAGCGTCATCAGGCCTCCATCGTCCCCCACCGGGCATGAAGCCACCGCCACCGGGCACAGGCGGTGCCATGACTGAACTGACCGCACTCGTCCTGAACTGCACCTTGAAGCCCGCCCCGACCGCGTCGAGCTCCGAGGTCCTCGGCACCGAGGTGCTCGAGGCGCTCTCCGCGCACGGGGTCACCGGCGACATGGTCCGGGTCACCGACCACCAGGTGAAGTTCGGGGTCAACGTGGACGAGGGCGACGGCGACGGCTGGCCCGACATCCGCCGCCGGATGCTCGACGCCGACATCCTCGTGATCGCCACCCCGATCTGGCTGGGCCAGCCGTCGGCGGTCTGCAAGATGGTCCTCGAGCGGCTCGACGCCGAGCTCGGCGAGACCGACGACGAGGGTCGGATGCTGACCTACGGCAAGGTCGGCGCGCTCGCGGTCGTCGGCAACGAGGACGGCGCCCACCACACCTCTGCGGAGGTCTTCCAGGCGCTGGCCGACGTCGGCTTCACCATCCCGCCGAACGGCGTCACGTACTGGGTCGGCGAGGCCATGCAGGGCACCGACTACCTGGACATGGACCCGCGGCCGGAGAAGACCGCGCAGACCACGAAGACCCTGGCCGCCAACGCCGCGCACCTCGCCCGGCTGCTCAAGGCGTCGAACTACCCGGCCGGCTGAGAAGCCGCGCCGGCTCTGCACGGACCGCCCGGCTCAGCGGGGCGGCTCCTCCATGACCACCACGCGGACCGCCTCGTCGGCGTTGTTCGCGAACCCGCCGGTGGTCCACGCCGGCTCGTCGCCCTGCACCCGGCCCGAGGCGTCGTGCGCGCGCACCCGGAGGTAGTGCTGGCCGTCGGTCGCCTCCCAGGGGCAGGTGAAGCGCTGCCACGCGTGGCGGTCGGGCGCCGGCTCGAGGTCCGCGTCGACCCAGGTGTGCCCGTCGTCGGTGCTCACCTCGACGCGGCGTACCACTCCCCACCCCGACCACGCGCGGCCCTCCAGCAGGTGCGTGCCCGGGCGTACGACGCGGGTCCGGCTCATGAAGTCCGGGAACCCGGGAGGAACCAGCAGGGCGCGGGGCTCGATCCGGGTCACCGGCGTGCCCGGGTCGTCCGCGTCCTCGGCGTTCCGCTTGATCCGGTAGGCCACGGCGTTCTGGAAGCCCTCGAAGGCGTGGTCGACCACCTCGATGTCGCACAGCCACTTCACGTGCGCCATGCCGTACCAGCCGGGGACGACGAGCCGCACCGGGAAGCCGTGCTGCGGAGGCAGCGGCTGGCCGTTCATCTCGTAAGCGACCAGGATCTCCTCGGACGTGGCGTCGGCGACGCCGAGCGCCCGCCGGTAGTCGTCCTCGGTGCCCCGGTCGAGTCCGTGGTCGGCGCCGGAGAACACCACGTCGACCGCGCCGCGCGCGATCCCGGCGTCCTCGAGCAGGTCGACGAGCCGCACGCCCGTCCAGTCCGCCGTGCCGACCGCCCCGGTGAGCCACGGCTGGCTGACCGGCCGCGGGGTGAGGTGCGCGCGGCCGTTCCCGGCACACTCGAGGGTGACCCGCGACGTGTGCCGGGGCATCGCCTTGAGCGTCTCGAGGTCGACCGAGATCGGACGGTCCACCAGCCCGCGCACGGTCAGCCGCCAGGTGGCAGGGTCCAGCATCGGGATGTCGTAGTGGGTCAGCACGTAGTGCAGGCCCGGGGGCGTCACGTCGTACCGCATCGCCTCCAGCGGCATCGCATGGTTGCGCGAGGCCAGCGCGAGCTCCTCGAGCGTGATCCCCTCGTCGGGCTCGGCGACCCGGGACGGGGTGCTGACCTGGTCCACGGACAGGGTCATCGTGGTCTCCTCTCCTCGGCTCACGGGACGCGGTCCGGATAGGGCCACACTCCCACTCCGCACCCGGCACCACAACGGCCAGCGGGTGCCACGGCGCCGGCGCCGGGAGCGGGCTCAGTCGAGGAGGGTGCCGAGCGGTCCGAGGTCGAGGTTGAGATCCTCGACGGAGAGGTCGAACTGCTCGCGGAGCTGGGTCATCGCCTCCTCGAGGCGCATCAGTCCGACGCCGAGCTCCTCGACCTGGTCGTCGCTCAGGTCGCCCTCGTCGACGCGGCGCAGCGCCTGACGCTCCATGAGCTGACGGACCAGCTCGATGATGGTCAGCACCAGCTTCATCAGGTCGCGCTGGACCGACTCGGAGTCCGTCTCCAGGCGGCTGGGCAGGGCGAACCCCTCCGCGAGGCGCTCGGCCTGCGGGGCCGGCTGCCAGTCCGGGCGCTCGGACTGCTGGTCGCTCACTCCGGCACCATCTCCGCGCGCACGGAGGTGATCAGCGCGTGCAGCCGGACCTGGACGAGGTCGACCCCGGCCAGCGAGATCGTCAGGTCGCCGGAGATCACCACGCCGGCGCCGAGCAGGCGGTCGAGGAGGTCGACCAGCGCGACGGGCTGCAGCGGCTCGCCGCTGGAGGTCTGCGAGAGCGCGGGGTACGACCCGGTCACTGCGGGTCCAGCGAGGCGAAGGTGTACGGCGGCCAGGGCCCGCCGACCTCGAGCCGCACCCGCGGATGCTCCGACGCGAGCCGGGCGACGAGGTCCTTGAACGCCGCCACGCCGGAGGCGTCCACGAGGTAGGTGCCGTTGAGGACCATCTCGCCGGTGTGGCCGGTCAGCCGCCGGTCCTGCGGGGCCAGCCGGCGGCTCAGCACGGTGCCGCCGGCGAGCGCGGCGTGGATCTCCTCGGCGAGCTCGGCGCCGGCCTGTGCGGAGGCCTCACGGCGTTGGGTCGCGGCCCGCCGCTTGAGGAGGTAGGCGCGGCCGGCGCCCATCTCCTCGGCGGGTTCCTGCTCCGCCGCCGGCGTCTCCTGGGCGTCCACGTCGACGTACGCCTTGACGCTCCACTCGCCGCGTCCCTCGATCCGGTCGAGGGCGCGGGAGGCGGCGTCGTGCCACTCGCCGAGCCGCGCCCGCACGGAGTCCGCGCCGAGGAAGACCGTGGCGAGGCGCAGCGGGGCGGTCGGCACCTGCTCGGAGGCGAGCCGGGCGACCGCGTCGTGCGTGGTGGCCACCGACTCCAGCCAGCCGAGGTCCTCGAGGTTGCGCCGCAGCCCCTCCTCGCCGAACTCCGCGAGGTCGACCTCGCTCACGACCGCCTCGAGGCCCCCGTGCTCCACGAGCCGCAGGGGCGCCCCGGCGATCCCGGCGCTGCCCTCGAGGGCCGCGGGGTCGAGGCCGCGGGTGATCGCGTAGCAGTACAGGCCGGTCTCACTCACGCCCGGACTCCAGCTCCCTCAGCCGCGCCTTGAGATCCCGGTTCTCCTCCTCGAGCTCCTGGTCCCGGCTCCGCGAGGACAGCATCGGGTCGTTCTCCCACCAGTCGATGCCCATCTCCTTCGCCTTGTCGACGGAGGCGACGAGCAGCCGGATCTTGATGGTCAGCAGCTCGATGTCGAGGAGGTTCACCTTGATGTCGCCGGCGATGACGATGCCCTTGTCGAGCACCCGCTCCAGGATGTCGGCGAGGTTGGCGGGCTGGGGCCGGTCGCTGGAGAGCTGGTACTGCTGGCGCGAGCCGGACGTGACCAGGGGGCCGCCCTGCTCGGTCACCGGCCGCCCTCCCGGTCGCTGCCCTTGCCACGGACGTACCGCTGCGCGCGGTGGTAGCCGGTCAGGTCACCGTCCTCGTCCACGTCGACCTGGTAGGTGGCGAGGATGTCGGTGGAGTCGGGGATGCGCCGGCTCTCCACGACCTCGAGGTCCACCCGCCAGCCGTCGTCGGTGCGCTCGATGCCGATGACGCACTCGGGCACCCGTCCGGTGAGCTCGGCGAGCTGACGCGCCGCGGAGCGGGCGATGTCCATCGCCTTCGCCTTCTTCCGCGGCCTCTCGGTCCCGCCCGACTGCTCGGGCGCCTCCGAGGACTCGTCCGCGGCTCGCTCCGTCGCTCGCTCCGACCGCTCGGCGGACGGGGCGGCCTTCTTGCTCGGAGGCCGCTTGGCCGCGGCCTTCTTGGTCGGAGCCTTCTTGGTCGGAGCCTTCTTGGCGGCCGCCTTCTTGCTCGGCGCCTTCTTGGTGGTGCCGGTCGCGGCCGAGTCGCTGCTCTCGCTCTGCGTCTCGGAACCGCTGCTCTCACTCTGTTCAGTGGTCGCCATGGGTCAGCGAACCTCCCCTCCGCGTTGACGTCGACGGCTCTCCATGAGCCGTTCTACCAGTTCGTCCTCCATCTGCTCGGCCTCCTCCTCGGAGATCTCTCCCCGGGAGCGCAGCTCGTCGACGTCCTCGAGCTGTCGCCGGATCACCGCAGGGTCGTAGAACTGCCGTTCCGCCTGCTCGAGCACCTGTTCCGCCACCCAGACGGTGCCGCGCACCGGGGCGAGCGGGAGCGTGAGCAGGCCGGTGAAGAGACCCATCGCAGATCACTGCTCCGGGACGAAGTCGTAGAGGGCCATGGGACCCACCAGGCTGACGCGGGCGGTGCCCTCCCACTCCTCGGCGAGCACCTCCGCGGCCTGCTCGAAGTCGGCCCGCTGCTCCTCGGTGACGAGGAAGGAGACCTCGGCGACGTTATCCATCCCCGAGACCTCCCGCACCAGGTAGTCCGCGGCGTGCGGGACCAGCCCCTCGAGCAGACGCCGGGTGTGTGCCTCCCGTCGTACGTCGACCGCGCGTGCGACCAGTTCGCCGAGCCGGATGCGGTCGTAGTGGGAGGCGTCCTCCGGCAGGTCCGCCGTACGGCGCCGCAGCTCGGCCACCTCGGGCTCGCTGCGCACGATCTCCGCGAGCACCGTGTCGAGCACGTAGCGCGCCCGCACGTTGAACTGGAGCCGTCCGGCGACCTGCTCGAGCAGCGCGGCGAAGTGGTCGCGCTGCGGGGCGAGCAGCTCGTCGACGACCGCCGCTCCCCCGGCCACGACCGACCCGAACCGCATCGGAAGGACCGGCCCGTGCGCGGCCATCGTGTTCAGCACCGTGCTGTGCGCGACCAGGTCGCGCCGCCGCCCCAGGGGGCGCTCGGGGTCGATCGACTCCACGAGCGCACCCACCGGGCCGTCGGTGACGAGACGGATCTCGCTCCCCATGCCGTCGGACGCGTCGAGCACGTCGACGGCGGCGTCAGCGGGGACGATCCCGTAGACGTAGAACGCGGAGTCAGTCATCTCGGCCGCCTCCTCCGTCGTGATCGTTGCCATGCTCATCGACTACTCGGACTCCTGCCGGCGGCGCGGGCGCGACGAGGAGGACGAGGTCGACTTGCGGGCCGGCCTGCGGCTGCCCTGGTCGTCGTCGTCGCCGGTCAGCGCGTTCTTGGCGGCACCGAGCACGCCTGAGGTCTTGCCCCGGGCACCGGACTCGGTCATCCCCTCGACGAGCTCGGGCAGGTCCTTGCCGCCCTTCTCGTAGAGGTCGAGCCGGTTGGTCGCCTCGGCGAACCGCAGGTAGGTGTCGACGCTCGCGATGACGATGCGGGCGTCGATCGTGAGCAGCTCGATCCCCACCAGGGAGACCCGCACGTAGGCGTCGATCACGAGGCCCTTGTCGAGGATCACCTCGATGACGTCTGCGAGGCCACTGGGGGCGGGGCGGTCGAGGTACCCGCCACCCTGACGTGAGTGGGATGAGACGGTCACGTGATCAACTCCTCTTCCGAGTGCTGGTTCGCTTGCTGGCTGTGCGCTTGCTGGCGGTGCGCTTGCGCGGCTTGGGGGCCGGCTCCTCCTCCTCGGCGGGCTCCTCCTCGGCGGCCTCCTCCTCGGCGGGCTCCTCCTCGGCTACCTCTTCCTCGGCGGGGGCCTCCTCGGCCTCTTCGTACTCGGCCTCCGGCTCACCCTCCTCGGGCTCGGCCTCCTCCTCGTACTCGGCCTCGGGCTCCTCCTCGGCAGGGGCCTCCTCGGCCTCCTCGTACTCGGCCTCCGGCTCACCCTCCTCGGGCTCACCCTCCTCCTCGTACTCGCCCTCAGGCTCCTCCTCGGCCTCCTCGTACTCGGCCTCGGGCTCACCCTCCTCGGGCTCACCCTCCTCCTCGTACTCGTCGTACTCGCCCTCGGGCTCCTCCTCGCCCTCGGGCTCCTCCTCGGCCTCGTACTCGCCCTCGCCGTACTCCTCCTGCTCCTGCGCGGCCTGCTCCTCCTCCACGACCTCCTCGTGGCTGCGGACGACCTCGCTCTCACGGATCTCGCCGCGCCAGCCCTCGATCTCCTCAGGGTTGAGGATCACGCGGGTCATGACGTGCCGGCGGAAGTGCTTCAGCTCGAGACGGGCCCGGCGGCCCTGGGCGCGCCAGATGTTGCCGGTGCGCTCCATGAAGCCCTGCGGGTAGTACTCGAGGACCACCAGGATGCGGGTCATGTTCGGCGCCAGCTCGTGGAAGGTGACCGCGCCGTCGACGTGGCCCTTGGCGCCCTTGGAGCGCCACACGATCCGGTCGTTGGGGACCTGGTCGAGGATCGTGGCCTCCCACTGCCGGTGCGACCAGAAGACCTGGGCCTTGAAGTTGACCTTGACCTCGTCCTGCTGGTCGATGCCGTCGATCTTCTTCATGAAGTTCGAGAAGTCCTGGAACTGGGTCCAGGTGTTGTAGGCCACGTCGATCGGCACACCGACGTCGATGGACTCGATGATGTTCGTGGCCTTGGTCGCCTTCGGGGACTTGCTGCCGCCGCCGGTGACCGCGCTCTTCACCTTGTCCTTCACGCCGCTGAGGCCACCCTTCATGGCGCCCTTCACCGGCGACTCGCCCTCGGCGACCGCCTCTACACCGCCCTTGGCGGCCTTGGTCATCACGCCGCCGTTCTCGGCGATGCCGTTCAGCGAGTCGGTAGCCCCGCTGATCCGTTCCTGGACCGTCTCGAGGCCCTTCTCGCCGAGCGCCTTCAGCGCGTCCTGCAGCTCGTCCTTCAGCCGGTCCATCGGCAGCGCTCCGAGCGCCGACTTGAGACCGCCACCTGCCTGCTCAGTCTTGTTCTCTGTCATGTGGGCTTCTCCTTACTGGCTGCTGCGCGAACGGCTGGAGCGGCTCGACGACTTCTTCGCCGTGCTCGCGCTCTTCTTCGCCGCGCTGCCGCCAGCCTGAGCCTTCTTGGCCGGGGCCTTCTTGGCGGTGGACTTCTTCGCGGGGGTCTTCTTGGCTGCGGTCTTCTTCGCGGCGCCACCGGACGACGGCGCCTTCTTCGTGGCCGCCTTCTTGGCGCCGCCCGCAGTCTTCTTCGCGGCCGCCGCCTTCTTGGCGGGCTTCGGCTCGGGCTCTTCCTCGGCCTCTTCCTCGGGCTCTTCCTCGGCAGCCTCGGCCTCGGGCTCCTCTTCGCCCTCCTCGGCTTCCTCAGCCTCTTCGGGCTCCTCCTCGCCCTCCTCCGACTCCTCGGCCTCCTCCGACTCGTCGGAGGGCGCCTCGAGCTCGGCGAGGCCGCGCAGGTCGTCGGTGCGCGTGCGCAGCGAGTCGCTGAACATCTCGAGCCGCGAGCTCAGCGTCGCCACCGCCGCGGCCTTGGCGGCCTCGAACAGCTTGTCCCGGATCTGGTCCTGGATCTTCGCGAGCTCGGGGTTGCTCTCCACGAGCTCCTGGCCCTGCTTGAGCAGGCCGCGCGGGCTGGTGGCGACCCTCTGGCCAGCCAGCATGCTGCCGATCGTGATCGCCAGCTTCATCTTCTTGGTCCGTCCGAGCAGGTAGCCGCTTGCTACAGCAGCAACCACCTTTGCTTCGTTGCTCATTGCTCCCTCAATCCCGTCGTGTGGACTTCAGCCGATGTCGTTCGACGTTTGCTCCCTCGGGGACAGGTGCCCTGCCCCCGTCCTGCCAAAACCTCCCGGTTCGAGATCACCGGGCGTGTACGTCGCGTCCGCGCACCCGACGGGCACGCCGCCCGTGGAGGCGTGCGTGACCGGGGGCGGCGCGAGGCAGGGTGGGGTGCGCACGCCACGCGTCGCGCGTGAGGGCAGCGCTGGAGGACGTGAGGGGTCGCGCTGTCTGCCATCTGAGCCTCCGCCCCGGCACCTGCCGCTCCCCGAACCTAGGGACACCCCTGGCACGCGGCAATAGCCTGAACGGACCCTTGACCGCGGCTGGTGCAGGATGGGCGGATGGAACTCGACGTCGCCCGTGTCCGCAGCTCCTTCCCCGCGCTCAGCCGAGGGGTCGCCTACTTCGACGGCCCCGGCGGCACGCAGGTGCCCCGCGAGGTGGGGCGCGCGATCGCCGAGACGATCACCTCGGGGATCTCCAACCGCGGTGACGTGACAGCGGCCGAGCGGCAGGCGGACTCGGCGGTCACCGGGGCACGCGCGGCGGTCGCCGACCTGCTCGGCGGTACGGCGGACGGCGTGGTGTTCGCGCGCTCGATGACGCAGATGACCTACGACCTGTCCCGGGCGCTCGCGAAGCGGTGGGCACCCGGCGACGAGGTGGTGGTGACCCGCCTCGACCACGACGCGAACATCCGGCCCTGGGTCAGCGCGGCGGAGTCCGCGGGAGCCACCGTGCGCTGGGCCGACTTCGACCAGGAGACCGGCGACCTCACCGTCGACGACGTGCGCGCGCAGCTGTCCACGCGTACCCGCCTCGTCGCGGTCACCGGCGCGTCGAACCTCCTCGGCACCCGCCCGGACATCCCCGCGATCGTCGACGCGGCGCACGAGGTCGGCGCGCTGGTGCACGTCGACGGCGTCCACCTCACCCCGCACACCCCCGTCTCGGTCGCCGACCTCGGCGCGGACTTCTACGCCTGCTCGCCCTACAAGTTCCTCGGACCGCACCACGGCGTGCTGATGGCCTCGCCGGAGCTGCTCGTGGAGATCCACCCAGACAAGCTGCTCCCGTCGAGCGACCGGGTCCCGGAGCGGTTCGAGCTCGGCACGCTGCCCTACGAGCTGCTCGCGGGCACGACGGCGGCGGTCCAGTTCCTCGCCGGCCTGGCCTCCGACGCGACCGACCGGCGTACGCGGGTCCTGGAGTCGATGCGCGCGGTCGAGGAGCACGAGGACCGGCTCTTCGCGCGCCTGCTCGACGGACTGTCGGGCGTCGCGGGCGTGACGCTGCACGGCTCCCCCAAGCGGCGTACCCCGACCGTGCTGTTCTCCGTGGAGGGCCACTCCCCGCGCGAGGTGTACGAGCACCTCGCGCGGCTCGACGTGAACGCGCCGGCGAGCAGCTTCTACGCGATCGAGGCGTCGCGCTGGATCGGTCTCGGCGACACCGGCGCGGTCCGCGCGGGACTCGCGCCGTACACCGACGACAGCGACGTCGACCGCCTGGTCGCGGGTGTGAAGGAGCTGGAGCGATGAGCCGCGGCGTGCTGGTCACCGGCGCCTCGCGCGGGATCGGCCGGGCGATCGCGACGGCGTTCGCCGAGGCCGGGGACCAGGTCGTGGTGCACTACGGGAGCGCGAAGGGCGCCGCCGAGGACGTGGTCGCCTCGCTCCCGGGCGAAGGACACGCGATGGTCCAGGCCGACATGGCCGACCCCGAGGCGGTGCGTGCGGCGGTCGACTCGGCGGCGGAGCGGCTCGGGCGGCTCGACGTGCTGGTGAACAACGCCGGCATCTTCGTGGCCCACCCGCCGCTGGAGACGTCGTACGACGGCTGGCAGCAGGCGTGGTCGCGGACCCTCGCCACGAACCTGGTCGGCGCGGCGAACGCCACGTTCTGCGCCATCCCCCACCTCGTCGCGGCGGGTGGCGGCGCGGTGGTGAACGTGTCGAGCCGCGGCGCGTTCCGCGGCGAGCCGGACAACCCCGCCTACGGCGCGTCGAAGGCCGGGCTCAACGCGTTCGCGCAGTCGATGGCGCTGGTCCTCGCGCCGCACGACATCCGCGTGGGCACGGTGGCACCGGGTTTCGTGCAGACCGAGATGGCGCGCGAGGTGCTCGAGGGGCCGGGCGGCGACGCGGTCCGCCAACAGTCGCCGTTCGGCCGTGTGGCGCGGCCCGAGGAGGTCGCCTCGGCGGTGTTCTGGCTCGCGTCGGAGGGCGCCAGGTTCTCCAGCGGCACGATCATCGACGTGAACGGCGCGTCGTACCTGCGCAGCTGAGCGGCGTCGCCTACCGCTGCAGCACCGACAGCAGCGCCCGGGCGTAGGCGCGCTCGGCGTCGATGTCGATGTGCCGCTCGACCCCGCTCCCGGTCTCGACCACGACGACGAAGCCGTCGGGGACCGCGTCCAGGCGCACGAAGCGCTCGCCGAGCAGGGAGCGCAGCTGCGACTCGTGCGGCAGCCACACCACCTCGTCCTGCGGGATGCTGTCCAGTGCCCACTCGGTGGTGCCGTTGAACCGCATCGTCCCGCCGGTCTCGAGCACGTGCGGCTCGATGGTCATCTCGCTGACGACGAAGACGTCGTCGTCGAGGTCCCGGTCCGGGATGACGAAGCGGTCCCCCGACGCCGGTGTCCAGGACAGGCCGGCCTCACGGAGCATGCGGGCGAGCTCGACGGTGATCACCCGTCCAGTGTGCCCGTGCCTTCCCAGGGCTGTCCGCCGCTCAGGCCAGTGCGTGCGCGAGCAGGGCCTCGATGTCCCCCGCGGTGGGTGGTGAGTCGGAGAGCAGCGCCTCGAGGCAGAGGCTGTCGACGACGGCGAGGAAGGCCCGCGTCCGGACCGGGTCGGCGCCGGCGAGCAGCGGCTCGGTGCCGGCCCTGGCCCAGGCCACGGCGGCGTCCCGCAGGGCGGGCCGGCGGGCCGCGAGCAGGTACAGCTCGTACCCGGCCACGACCCGCCCCCGATGGTGCGCCAGCTCGTCGGCCAGCGCCGTCGCGTACGTCGCCAGGGTGGTGACACCGTCCGCTCGCTCGCAGAGGCTCTCGGTGAACTCCTCGGTGGCGGCCAGCATCGCCGAGACGGCCAGGTCGTCGATCCCCGTGAAGTGGTACGTCGCCGAGGCGAGCGCCACGCCGGCCTCCGCCGCGACGGCCCGGTGGTTGAACCCGGCCAGCCCCTCCCGCTCGAGCACGCGCAGCGCGGCCGCGATCAGCTGCCTCCGGCGCTCGAGGCCGCGAGCCCGGCGTCCGTCGACCTCGGTCAATGCGCACCGCCGAGCTCGAGAGCCACCACGCCGACGACGATGAGCAGCAGCCCCCCACCCTGCACGAGCGTGAGCCGCTCGTCGAAGAGCCACCACCCCAGGGCCGCCACCGCGGCCACGCCCACCGCCGCCCAGATGGCGTAGGCGACGCCGACCGGGACCCCGCGGACCAGGACCAGCGAGAGCAGCCAGAACGCCGCGGCGTACCCGAGCACGGCGCCCGCCGAGGGCGACAGCCGGGTGAAGCCGTCGGACGCGCGCAGACACATGGTCGCGAAGAGCTCCGCGGCGATGGCGAGCGCCAGCAGCAGGTAGACCATGGGCACCTCCAAAAGTAGTGGTACAAATGTACTACTACTTTCGGCGGCGCAGCTCCTCGTTGATCGCGGGCACGATCTCGTGCAGGTCCCCGATCACGGCGTAGTGCGCCTTGGTCACCATCGGGGCGTCGCGGTCGGTGTTGATGGCCAGGATCGTCTTCGCGCTCTGGCAGCCGGCCCAGTGCTGGATCGCGCCGCTGATGCCGCAGGGCACGTAGAGGTCGGGCGCGATCCGGCTGCCGGTCTGGCCCACCTGCTCGTGGTGCGGACGCCAGCCGAGGCTCGTCACGACACGGGAGACGCCGAGGGCGCCGCCGAGCAGCTCGGTGAGCTCGAGGAGGTCCTTGAACCCGTCCGGACCACCCGCGCCCCGGCCCGCGCCCACCACGACCCGGGCACCGGTCAGGGCCGCCGTATCGTCCACGACGGTCACCTCGGTGCGGGCGACCCGGGCCACCAGGTCCTGGTCGGTGACCGACGGCGTGTAGCCGAGCCGCTCGGGGGCGGTGGGGACCTCGGCCGGCTCCGGGTCGCAGGCGTGCCCCGCGACGGAGAGGACCGCGACCGCGTCGTCGAGCCGCATCTCCTCCAAAGCGGACCCGCCGAGCACCTGCCGGGTCACCACCAGGGGCTCGACGGAGTCGACCGCGACCACGTTGGCCGCCATCGCCACCTCGAGCCGGGTCGCGACGTGCGCCAGGACCTCGTTGCCGCGCGGGGTCCCGGCCGCCACCAGCATCCGCGCCTGCTCGGCCCTCACGGCGTCGACGACCGCGGCGGCGTGGGCCGCGGCGGCGTACGTCGTGAGCCGCTCGTCGTCGGCCGTGTGCACGACGGCGACCCCCTGCTCGCCGAGCTGCTTCATGACCAGCGTCGCCATGCTCTCCTCGAGCGGAGCCACCACCGCCGCGTGCACCGGCTGGTCGCCCAGACGCGCCGCCGTCTCCCGCGCGAAGGTGAGAGCCTCCCGCGAGACGAGGGTGGCGCCCTGCGCGTCGGTCTCGACCAGGACGAGGATCATCGGCCCACCACCCCGATCCTGGTCAGCAGGTCGACGACCGCGGGAGCTGCCTCCGGGCCCTCACCGAGGATCTCGACCGAGCTCGGCTGGCTCGGCGGGAGCTTGAGGCGGACCCGGCCCGACCCCTGGCGTGCCGCGGTCAGGGCGACGGTCTCGACGGGCGCCCGCTTGGCCTTCATCCGCCCCGGGATCGAGGGGTAGCGCGGGCTGACGCCGCCCTCCATCACCGCGACGACGGCCGGCAGCGGCAGCTCGAAGACCTCCGTCCCGTCCGGACCGTCCCCGCGGGCCAGCAACCGGTCGTCCTGCACCTCGCAGGTCGAGATGCCGGTGAGCACGGGCCGGCCCAGCGCGTAGGCGAGCCGCACGGGCACCTGGAAGTCGCCGGTGTCGGCGGCGTCGTTGCCGAGCAGCACCAGGTCGTAGGACAGACCGCCTGCCTCGCGCTCGCGGACCACCCCGGCGACCGCGGCGGCCACGTCGGCCGGGCCGAGCAGGTCCGCGTCGGCCTCGACGAGCACCCCGTCCGCACAGCCCACGGCCAGGGCGTTGCGCAGCTGCTCGACGGCGTCCTCCGAGCCCACGCTGAGCACGGTCGCCCGGCCACCGGTCGCCTCGGCGACCTGGGTGGCGAGCTCGACCGCGCACTCCTCGTGCGGGCTGACCGTGTAGCCGACGTGCCGCGCGTCGACGCTGAGCCCGTCCGCCGACAGCAGGACCTCGCCGGCCGTGTCCGGGACCCGCTTCACGCACACCAGGACGTTCGCCATCGCCGGCTACCCGCGGATCCGGTGGTTCTCGGGGTCGAACAAGGGGGTCGCGTCGGCGGCCGCCACGGTCACCGGGTAGCGCTCCTCCATGTAGTCGACGGCCAGCTTCGTCCCCACCACGGCCTCGGCCGGCGGCAGGTACGCCATCAGCAGGTGCTTGCCGAGCGACGGCGCGGAGCCGGCCGACGTCACGTAGGAACGGCGGCCGTGGCCGTCGACGAGCGGCCGGCCGTCCGGCGTGACCACGGGCTCGCCGCCGAGCATGTACCGCTGGGTGCCGTCGGCGGAGGTGTGGTCGTCCACGGTCAGGGTGCAGAGCACCGCCTGCGGCTCGTTCTCACGCTGCTTGAGGTAGGCCTCCCGGCCCACGAAGTCGGCATCCTTGACCTTCGGGCGCATCATCCCCGCCTCGACGATGGTGCGCTCGGTGTCCAGCTCGGCGCCGTGCGCCCGGTAGCCCTTCTCGAGCCGGCCGGTGGTCCCGTAGACCCCGATGCCGACCGGGACCAGCCCGTACGGCGCCCCGGCCTCGCGGACCAGGTCCCACAGCCTCGCACCCTGCTCCATCGGCGCGTAGAGCTCCCAGCCGAGCTCGCCGACGTACGAGATCCGCGACGCGATGACCGACACCGGTCCGACCTCGATCCGCCGGCACCGGCCGAAGGGGAACGCCTCGTGGGCGACGTCGGCGTTGGTGACGGAGCCGAGGATGTCCCGGGCCCGCGGGCCCCACAGGCCCACGGTCGTCCAGGCCGACGTCTGGTCGACGACCTGCGCGCCGCCGTCGGCCGGCAGGTGGTCGGCGAACCACGTGCGGTCGATGTTCCCGGTGATCCCACCGGTGACCACCCGGTAGTGCTCCTCGGCCAGCCGCATGATCGTGAGGTCGGCGCGGATGCCCCCCCGCTCGTCGAGGACCGACGTGTAGACGACCCGTCCCGGCGCGACGTCGACCTGCGCGACCACGACGCCCTGAACGGCCTCCATCGCGCGCGGGCCGACCACGTCGAAGATCGCGAACGCGGTCAGGTCCACCAGACCGGCCCGCTCCCGCATCGCCAGGTGCTCGGCGTTGATGATCGGCGACCACCAGCGCGAGTCCCACTCCGCCTCGCGCGGCATCACCGCGTCGCCGTACTCCCCGAGCAGGCCGGCGTTGGACTCGTACCAGAAGGGCCGCTCCCAGCCGACCGTCTCGAAGAAGACCGCGTCCAGGCCCCTCTCGCTCTGGTGCATGGGCGAGAGCCGTACGTCGCGGTTGCTGGCCCACTGCTCGGAGGGGTGCACGATGCCGTAGGTCTTGTTGAAGGACTCCGAGGTCCGGGCCTTGACGTGGGCGCGGGTCCGCTGCGCCGGGTAGAACCGGGCGACGTCGGACTGGTGCAGGTCGTACTCGGGGTTCCCGTGCGTCATCCACTCGGCGACCGCGCGGCCGACCCCCGGGCCCTCCTTGACCCAGACCGCCGCCGCGGACCACAGCCCCTTGACCTCCGGGGTCTCCCCGAGGATCGGGTAGCCGTCGGGGGTGAGGGAGAGCAGCCCGTTGATCGCGTAGCGGATCTCGACCGCCGGGTTGCCCAGCACGTCGGGCATGAGCTCGAGCGCCTGCTCGAGCTGGGGGTCGAAGTCGTCGGCGGTGAACGGCATCTCCGTGGGCGACAGCTTCGCCTGGTCGATCGAGGGGATGTCCTCGGGGTCGTGCAGGATCGGCCGGTGCGCGTAGGAGCCGACCTCCAGGTCGCCGCCGTGCTGGCGCTCGTAGCAGAAGGTGTCCATGTCCCGGATGATCGGGAACGAGATCTCGCCGACGGTGTCCGCGAGCTGGGGCACCGGCCCCACGCTGATCATCTGGTGCACCGCCGGGGTGAGCGGGATCGACGCCCCCGCCATCGCGGCCAGCTTCGGGCTCCAGACCCCGCAGGCGATGAGCACCGTGTCGGCCTCGATGTCGCCGCCCGTGGTCCGGACCCGGCGGATCCGGCCGCGCTCCACGTCGAGCCCGACCACCTCCACCGTCGACACCACCTGCAGGGCGCCGAGCTCCTGGGCCCGCTCCCGCATCAGGGTGCCGGCGCGCAGGGAGTCCACGACCCCGACCGAGGGCGTCCAGAACGCGCCGATGATCACCGACGGGTCGAGGTACGGCACCCGCTCGGCGACCTGCTCCGGGGTGACCAGCTGCGACTCGATGCCCCAGGCCTTCGCCGACGACATCCGCCGGCGCAGCTCCTGCATCCGCGCCTCGGTCCGGGCGACCTCGAACCCACCGGACTCGGTGAAGACGCCGAGCTCCTTGTACTGCCGCACGCTGTCCGCGGTGAGGTCGGTCATCTCGCGGGAGTGGTCCACGGGGAAGATGAAGTTCGACGCGTGCCCGGTGGAGCCGCCCGGGTTGGGCAGCGGTCCCTTGTCGATCTGGACGATGTCCCGCCAGCCGAGCCTGGCCAGGTGGTAGGCGAGGCTGTTACCGACGATTCCGGCTCCGATCACGACCACGCGTGCCGCGTCCGGGACTCTCCCCATGAGCTCACCTCTCCGACCCTGCAACAACGCTCTGTCGTTGCGTATGACGCACTATCTCGCGCAATACGAAACAGCGATTTTCAGCATCAGTCGACGGTCGCGCTGATGTCAAGGGCGTCGCGGGAAGTCGGTTGCGCGAAGTAGTCCTGGAGGTACTTCTCGCCCTCGTCGCAGAAGAAGGTCACCACGTGCTCGAGCCCGAGGGCGCTGCGCAGCCGGCGCGCCGCCACCAGGTGAGCGCCGGAGCTGGGGCCGACGAAGATGCCGTGGGTGCTGGCCAGCCGGCGCATCTCGGCCACCGCGGTCGGCGAGTCGACGCTCAGCACCTGGTCGAGCTCCCCGCGGTGCCGCTCGATGATCCCGGGCACGAACCCGTCGGAGATCCCCTCGATGAGGTGCTTGCCGATCTCGCCGCACAGGATCGTGCAGGACTCGTCGGGCTCCAGGGCGACCACCATGCAGTCGGGGTTGACCTCCTTGAACCGCTGGCCCACCCCGACGATGGTGCCGCCGGTCCCGACGCCGCCGACCACCGCGTCCGGCAGGACCCCCTCGGGGAGCTGGGCGAGGATCTCCGAGCCCAGCCAGACCCGGTTCTCCTCCACGTTCCACTCGTTGTCGAACTGCTGCGGGGCGAAGAACCCGGGCCGCGACCCGAGCTCGCGGACGGTGGCCAGCGCGTCGTTCACGTGGAAGTCGCCCACCGCCATCACCTCGGCGCCGAACGCCCGTGAGATCGCGGTCCGCTCGGGGCTCATCCCGTTGGGCATCACCACCAGCATCCGGTAGCCCTTGACCGCGGCCACCATGCTCATCGCGTTGCCCGTGTTGCCGCTCGAGGCCTCGACGATGGTGTCCCCCGGGCGGAGCAGCCCCTCCCGCTCCGCCCGGGCGATGATGTACAGCGCGATCCGGGCTTTGATCGACCCCGAGGGGTTGAGGTACTCGAGCTTCACCCACACGTCGTCGATGCGCAGCAGCGGCGTGTCACCGATGGCGTCGAGGATCGTCTCCCCGCCGCTCACCCGGTCGAGTCGGCGTCCGGCCATCGGCCTGTCCTCACTTCGTCACTTGAGCCACGCGTCGACCTTGTCCTGGTTCGCCTCGACCCACTTCTCGGCGGCCTCCTCCGGGTCCATCCCGTCGGCGGCGATGTACTTCGCCACGACGTTCTGGTCGTCGTTGGTCCACTGGAAGTTCTTCACCAGGTCGTAGGCGGGACTCCCGGACTTGGCGAAGTCCGTGGCGACGATCTTGTCGAGGTCGTACTCCGGGTAGTCGCAGGCCACCTTCTCGGGGTCGGCGTCACAGCCCGGCTTGTACGGCGGCAGGTCGACCTTGACCAGCGGGACCTCCGCCATGAACCACTGCGGCTCGTAGAAGTACCCGATCAGCGGCTCCTTGTTGGCCTCCGCCTGGCGGAACGCCTGGATCAGGGCGGCCTCGCTGCCGGCGTACACCACCTCGTAGTTCAGGTCGAGGTTCTTCACCAGCGCCTCGTCGTTGGTCACGAACGAGGGGTCGCCGTCGAGCAGCTGGCCCTTGTCGCCGGACTCGGAGGTCTGGAACATGTCGGCGTACTTGTTCAGGTTCTTCCAGTCGGTGATGTCGGGGTACTCCTCCGCCATCCAGGGCGGGACGTACCAGCCGATGATGCCGACGTTGCCGGTCGACCCGGCCTCCTGCGCGATGCCCTGGTCCTCGATGTACTTCTTCTTCAGGTCGTCGTGGCCCCAGTTCTCGATCACCACGTCGATCTCGTCGTTGCCCATGCCCTGCCAGGCAACCTCCTCCTTGACGTTCTTGTACTCCACGTCGCACCCGAGCCGGCTGCTGGCGACGTACCCCACGACGTGCGCCGAGGCCTCGTAGCCGACCCACGGGTTGATCGCGATGTCGAACTCGCCGCACTCCTCGCCACCCCCGCCACCGGTCGGCGCCGACTCGATGTCACCGCCGCCGCAGCCGGCGAGGGCCAGCCCGGCGAGCACCGCCAACGCTGCCAGCCGGACCGGTCCCGATCTGTGTCGTCCCATGGTGTCTCCTTGTGTCAGGCGCGGCCGTAACGGGCCGCCGCGTACTGCGCGATTCGGTCGAGCATGATCCCGAGCGCGGTGATGGCGATCCCGGCCGCCAACCCCTTCCCGAAGAGCTGCGCCTGGGAGAAGCCCGCGACCACCAGGTAGCCGAGCCCCCCTCCCCCGACCAGGCCGCCGATGACCACCATCGACAGCACGTAGAGCAGGCCCTGGTTGGAAGCGAGCACGACCGCCGCGCGGGCCATCGGCAGCTGCACCTTGCTGATCATCTGCCAGGCGGTGGTGCCCGCCGCGCGAGCGGCCTCGACCGACGTCGGCGAGACACCCCGGATGCCGTCCGCGATCAGCTTGGTGGCGATGGGTACGCCGTACGCGACCGCTGCGACGATGGCGGTGAACCGGCTGGTGCTGAACAGGGCCAGGGCCGGCACCAGGTAGACGAACGGCGGGATCGTCTGCAGCGCGTCCAGCAGCGGCCGGATCGCTGTGTCGGCGCGATGGTTACGGCCCATCCACACGCCGACGACGAGGGCGCTCAGGATCACGATGAGCGTGGCGACCAGCGTGGTGGTCAGCGTCTTCATCGTCTCGTTCCACAGGCCGGTGCCGAGGATCACGAGCAGGCAGACCGCCGAGATGGCGGTCGGCCGCCAGCCGCCGAGCAGGTAGGCGAAGGCGAGGATGACCAGGCCCATCAGCCACCACGGGGTGTCCGCCAACAGCGACTCGAGCGGGTTGATCAGCGCGTAGGTGACCAGGTCCTTGAGGGAGTTGGTGACGTTCTCCAGGGTCGTGACCAGCCAGTCGGTGAGCTGGGTGACTCCGTCGGAGAGCGGGGTGCCGAGGTCGGGCCGCTCGGGGAACTCCGCGGCCCACAGGTAGGTCCGGGACACGTAGACGAGCACCAGCGCCACCGCCCCGCCGGCCCCGAGGACGACCCAGCGCCGCCGGCCGCCGGCGCGGCCCGCCCGGGCCTCCTTCTCCGCCCGCTGGCTGGCCGCCGTGGTGGTCCGGTCCAGCATGATCGCCATGATCACGATCGCGATGCCGCTGACGAAGGCGCTCCCGATGTCGAGGCTCTGCAGCGCCTGCGCGACCGGCTGCCCGAGGCCGGGGCCGTTGATCAGCGCCGCGATGGTGGCCATCGACAGCGCCGCCATCATGCACTGGTTGACGCCGACGATGATGGTGCGCTTGGCCATCGGCAGCTGCACCTTGCGCAGCGCCTGGACGTCGGTCGTGCCCAGGGACCGGCTGGCCTCCAGGGTCGTCGGCGCCACGGTCCGGATCCCGTGGGCGGTGATCCGCACCAGCGGCGGCAGCGCGTAGATCAGGGTGGTGACCACGGCCGAGGCCGGGCCGATGCCGAAGAACAGGGCCAGCGGCGCCAGGTAGGCGAACGCCGGCATGGTCTGCATCAGGTCCAGGACCGGCGTGAGCGCCGCCGTCGCCCGCTTGCTGCGGGCCATCCAGATCCCCGTCGGCAGGCCGATGACCACGCAGATCGCGACCGCGACCGCGGTGACGATCAGCAGGTCGATGCTGTCGGTCCAGTAGCCCAGCGAGCCGAAGAGCAGCAGGCTGACGAACACGAGCAGCGCAGACCGCCACGCGGCGAGCGCGTAGGCCAGCCAGGTCAGCAGCGCGACCACCCCGAGCCAGCCGATCTCCGGCACCGGGCGCGGGAAAGCGGGCTGGCTGAGCAGCTCCTGGAAGAAGGTGACCACGGTGTCGATCGCCGTGCTGATCCCGCCGATCACGTACTGGAAGAAGAAGCTGGTGTCGCGGGCGGCGTCGAAGTCGTCGCGCACGCCGTTCAGCCACTGGTGGAAGCCCGTCAGCTCCGCGCCGCCGAGCTCCAGGGTGGCGGTGCCGCGCAGCAGCGCCCAGCCACCCAGCCAGACGAAGATGGTCGCTCCCACGGCCCAGCCGCGCTTGAGGCGCGGCGGCGCGCCCACCTCCGGGACGGGCTCCTCGACCCTCGGCCGGTCCAGGACGCTCACGGCTGTGGCTCCGGCTCCGGCTGCTCGTCCTCCTCGGCCACGACGACCCGGAGAATGTCCTCGTCGTCGACCACGCCGAGGAACCGGTCCCCGTCGTACACCCGGACGGGCTGCTCGGCCTCGAGCACGGCGCGCGCGGCGTCCTTGACGATGACGCCGGCCTGCATCACCGGGCCGTCCACCGGCTCCCCCGGACGCGGCTCCCGGACCACCCAGCGCAGCGTCAGCACGTGGGAGCGCGGCACCTCGCTGACGAAGTCGCGGACGTAGTCGTCGGCCGGCACGGCCACCACCTCGTCCGGGGTCCCGATCTGGACGATCTCGCCGTCCCGCATGATCAGGATCCGGTCCCCGAGCTTGAGCGCCTCCGACAGGTCGTGGGTGATGAAGACCATCGTCTTGCCCACCTCCTCGTGGAGGCGGATCACCTCGTTCTGCATGTCCCGCCGGATCAGCGGGTCGAGCGCCGAGAAGGGCTCGTCGAACATCAGCACGTCGGGGTCGACGGCGAGCGCACGGGCCAGCCCCACGCGCTGCTGCATGCCTCCGGAGAGCTGGTCGGGGTAGGACTCCTCGTAGCCCTCCAGGCCGACCAGGTCGACCATCTCCTGGGCTCTCTGGCGGCGCTCCGTCTTCCCCTCGCCGCGGACCTCGAGGCCGTAGGCGATGTTGTCGATCACCTTGCGGTGCGGCAGCAGGCCGAAGTGCTGGAACACCATGGCGACGTGGTGGCGGCGCAGCTCGCGTAGCTCACTCTCGGACGCGGCGGTGATCTCGGAGCCGCCCATGATGACCTGCCCCGCGGTGGGCTCGATCAGCCGGGTGAGCAGCCGGACCAGGGTGGACTTGCCCGAACCCGAGAGACCCATCACCACGAAGACCTCACCGGGGGCGACGTCGAAGGAGACGTCCTTGACCGCCATGACGCAGCCGGTCTTGGCCTGGAGCTCCTGGCGGGAGAGGTCCGCGTCGGGCGAGCCGATGATCTTGTCCGCCTTGGTGCCGAAGATCTTCCACAGGTGCCTGACCGAGAGAGCCGACTCCGTCGTCTTCACGGGGCTGATGGTCGTGGCTGTCATGCGGGGCCTCCGTTGGGATAGAGCGGGCTGCCGTCGCGGTAGCGGTAGAACGGCACCGTCGACGGCGCGAGCGGCGTGTTCCCGAGGATCAGGTCGGCCGACTTCTCGGCGAGCATCATCACCGGCGCGTAGATGTTGCCGTTGGTGATGTACGGCATCGACGACGCGTCGACGACCCGGAGGCCGTCGACCCCGCGCACCCGCATGGTGAGCGGGTCCAGCACGGACATGTCGTCGGTCCCCATGCGGGTGGTGCAGGACGGGTGCAACGCGGTCTCGGCGTCCTCGGCGACCCAGTCGAGGATCTGCTCCTCGGTCTCGACACCCGGACCGGGTGAGAGCTCGCCGCCGTTGAACGGCGCGAAGGCCGGCTGGGTCAGGATGTCCCGGGCCACCCGCACCGCCTCGACCCACTCCCGCCGGTCCTGCTCGGTGGACAGGTAGTTGAACCGCAGCGCCGGGTGCTCGTGGGGGTCGGTCGACCGGATCTTCACGGTGCCCCGGGCGTCGGAGTACATCGGCCCGATGTGCACCTGGTAGCCGTGCCCCTTGGTCGGGGCCGACCCGTCGTACCGGATGGCGATCGGCAGGAAGTGGAACATCAGGTTCGGGTAGTCGACGTCGTCGTTGCCGCGCACGAACCCGCCCGCCTCGAAGTGGTTCGTGGCCCCGAGCCCGCGGCGGAGGAAGAGCCACTCGGCGCCGAGCCGCGGCCGGTTGCGCCACTTCAGGCCCGGCGCGATCGACACCGGCAGCTTGCAGGCGTACTGGATGTAGACCTCGAGGTGGTCCTGCAGGTGCTCGCCGACCCCGGGCACGTCGGCGACGACGCCGATCCCGAACTGCTCCAGGTCGGAGGCGTTGCCGACACCGGAGAGCTGCAGCAGCTGGGGCGAGTTGATCGCGCCGCCGCAGAGCACGACCTCGCCGGCGCGGACGGTGTGCTGCCGGCCCGCCTGGGTGTACTCGACGCCGACCGCGCGGTTTCCCTCGAACACGATCCGGGTGGTCAGCGCGAGGGTGTGCACGGTGAGGTTCGGCCGGCTCATCACCGGGTGCAGGTAGGCCCGGGCGGCACTGAGCCGCCGGCCGCGGTACACGTTGCGGTCGAACCTGGCGAAGCCCTCCTGGCGGTAGCCGTTGACGTCGTCGGTCAGCGGGTAGCCGGCCTGCTGGGCGGCCTCGAGGAAGGCGCCGAACAGCGGGTTGGTGGCGGGGCCGCGCTCGAGCACCAGCGGCCCGCTGCCGCCGCGCCAGGCGTCGGCGCCGGCCAGGCAGGTCTCCATGCGCTTGAAGTAGGGCAGGCAGTGGGCGTAGTCCCAGGTCTCCATCCCCGGGTCCGCGGCCCACCGCTCGTAGTCCAGCGGGTTGCCGCGCTGGAAGATCATCCCGTTGATGCTGCTCGACCCGCCGAGCACCTTGCCCCGGGCGTGGAAGATCCGCCGGTCGTGCATGAAGGGCTCGGGCTCGGACTCGTACTTCCAGTCGTAGAGCCGGTTCCCGATCGGGATCGGCAGCGCGGCCGGCATGTGGATGAACGGGTCCGCCTTGAAGTCCGAGCGGCCGGCCTCGAGCACGAGCACCGAGGTGCCCGGGTCGGCGCTGAGCCGGTTGGCGAGCGCGCTGCCCGCTGACCCACCTCCGACGATGACGAAGTCGACCTGTGCACCGGACATGGCCACCCCTCCTCAGCCGCCGAACCAGCGCTGCGGGGCCGGGCGGACGTTGTGCCAGATGTGCTTGGTCTCGCGGTACTCGTCGAGCCCCGCCCGGCCGAGCTCCCGTCCGATCCCGGACTGCTTGTAGCCGCCCCACTCCGCCTGCGGGACGTAGGGGTGGTAGTCGTTGATCCAGACCGTCCCCATCCGGAGCCTGCCGGCCACCCGCTGCGCCTTGCCGGCGTTCTCGGTCCACACCGCCCCGGCCAGGCCGAGGACGCTGTCGTTCGCGATCGCGACCGCCTCGTCCTCGGTACGGAACCGCTCCACGGTGAGCACCGGCCCGAAGGACTCCTCGTGCACCACGCCCATCGAGGTGTCGCACCGGTCGAACACCGTCGGCAAGTAGTAGAAGCCGGACGTCAGGTCGGGGTCGTCGGGCCGCGCGCCGCCGCAGCGGAGCCAGGCTCCCTGCTCGACGGCGTCGGCCACGTAGTCCTCGACCTTCTTCAGGTGCGCGGCCGAGATCAGCGGCCCCGTCTCCGCCTTGTCGTCGAAGGGGCCGCCCAGGCGGATCTGCTCGGCACGCCGGACCACCTCGTCGACGAAGTCGTCGTGGAGCGAGTCCTCGACCATCAGCCGCGCGCCGGCGGAGCAGACCTGGCCCGAGTGCAGGAAGACGGCGGTCAGCGCGAAGTCGACGGCCGACTCCACGTGCGCGTCGGCGAAGACTATGTTCGGGTTCTTCCCGCCCAGCTCCAGGGCGACGCGCTTCACCGTGCCGGCGGCCGCCGCCATGATCCGCTTGCCGGTCTCCAGCCCGCCGGTGAACGACACGAGGTCCACGCGCGGGTCCTCCGAGAGCGGCGCCCCGACCTGCGGCCCGGCGCCGAGCACCAGGTTGGCGACCCCGTCCGGCAGGCCCGCCTCGGCGAGCAGCCGCATCAGCAGGATCGCACTGTGCGGGGTCAGCTCGCTGGGCTTGAGCACCAGGGTGTTGCCGGCCGCCAGGGCAGGCGCGACCTTCCACGACGTCTGCAGCAGCGGGTAGTTCCAGGGCGTGATCAGCCCGCACACGCCGACCGGCTCGTGGACGATCCGGCTGACCACGTCCGGGCGTCCGGTGTCGACGACGCGGCCCGCGTCCTCGGCGGCGACCCGGGCGTAGTAGCGGAAGACTCCCACCACGTCGTCGACGTCGTACCCGCTCTCGACCAGCCGCTTGCCGGTGTCCAGGGACTCCGCGCGGGCCACCTCGGCCCGGTCCCGCTCGAGCAGGTCCGCGACCCGGGCGAGCAGGTCCCCCCGCTCCGACGCCGGCACCGTCGGCCAGGGTCCCTCGTGGAACGCCCGCCACGCACTCTCGATCGCGTCGGCGGCGTCCTCGGCGGTCCCCTCGTCGACCTCGCCGACCAGGCTTCCGTCGGCGGGGCAGCGGATCTCGCGCCGTCCACCGTTGCGCGCACTCCGCCAGCCACCGTCGACCAAAATGTCCGGCACGCTGGCCTCCAACCCACTATGAGTTGCTTAGTGCGCAACTCTTTGTGATCTACGCAACAGCATGCTGAGGCGCCACCCGAGCGTCAATAGCTCGTCGGGGTGTTGTGACCGGTTCGCGACCCTTCTCAGCGAACGCCCCAGCCGAGGCGGTGCGACACCTCGGTGGCCGACTCGACCAGGCGGGGAAGTGCCCCGTCGATGCGCTCCTCGTCGAGCCGGAACGTGGGCCCGGAGATGCTCAGCGACGCGATCACGTCGCCGTGCGCGTTGCGGATCGGCGCCGCGATGGCGGCCAGCCCCACCTCCAGCTCGTCGACGGCGACGGCGTACCCGCGGGAGCGGACCTCCTCGAGCTCGCGCCGCAGCTGCTTCTTCGTGGTGATGGTGAAGTCGGTGTACGCCGCCATCACCGGCACCGTCGACGCGAGCTCGTCCGCGGACATCTCGCTGAGCAGGATCTTGCCGTTCGAGGTCGCGTGCAGCGGGATGTGCTGGCCGACCCAGTTGTGCGGCTGGAGCGACGAGGCCCCGGCCACCTGGTCCAGGTACAACGCGGAGTGCCCGGACAGCACCGCGACGTTGACCGTCTCCCCCGTGTCGGAGGCCAGCTTCCGACAGATCGGCCGCGCCTCCTGCACCAGGTCGAGCCGCGCGGTGGTCGCCCCGGCCAGGCGCAGGATGCCCATCCCCAGCCGGTACTTGCCGCGCTCCTCGGCCTGCTCGACCAGGCCGCCCTGCTCCAGGGTGCTGACCAGCCGGAACGCGGTGGACTTGTGCACGCCGAGCTCGCCGGCGATCTCGGTCACGCCCGCCTCCCCCGCCCTGGCCAGGATGTCGAGGATGGTGACGGCACGCTCCACCGACTGGACTCCGCTGTTCGGTTCCGCGGCGTTGCTCATGACGCAACGCTAGCGCACTACCCGTTGCGTATCGCAGACTGAGTTGTCCACAGCGCAACGGGCGAAGGGACCGGGAGATGAGCCTCGAACCGGCCGGCAGCAACCCCGAGTACGTCCTCACGATCGTGTGCCCCGACAGGCCCGGCATCGTCTTCGCGGTGTCCGGGTTCCTCGTGCAGCACTCGGCGAACATCCTCGAGAGCCAGCAGTTCGACGACCAGCTCGAGGACCGGTTCTTCATGCGCGTCCGGTTCGAGGTGTACGACGCCCGCCAGACGCTCGAGGGCCTTCGCGAGACGTTCGACGTGGTCGCCCGCACCTACTCGATGTCCTGGCACCTGTGGCCGGCGGAGGCGAGGTACCGGACGCTGATCATGGCCTCCCGCTTCGGCCACTGCCTCAACGACCTGCTCTACCGGCAGAGCACCGGCGCCCTCCAGATCGAGGTCGCGGGGGTGGTGTCCAACCACCCGGACCTCGAGCCGCTCGCCAAGACCTACGGGGTGCCGTTCCACCACGTCCCGGTGACCGAGCAGGGCAAGGCGGACGCGGAGGCCGAGCTGCTGGACCTGGTCGGCACGCTCGACGTGGACCTGGTGGTCCTCGCGCGGTACATGCAGGTGCTCTCCGACGAGGTGTGCCTGGCGCTGGAGGGTCGCGCGATCAACATCCACCACTCGTTCCTGCCCAGCTTCAAGGGCGCCCGTCCCTACCAGCAGGCCTTCGACCGGGGGGTGAAGCTCGTCGGCGCCACGGCCCACTACGTCACGCCGGAGCTCGACGAGGGGCCGATCATCGAGCAGGACGTGGTGCGGGTGGACCACACGCTGAGCGCCCCCGAGCTGGTCGCGGCCGGGCGTGACGTCGAGTGCCAGGTGCTCTCCCGGGCGGTGCGCTGGCACGCCGAGAGCCGGGTCCTCCTCCACGGAGGACGGACGGTCGTCTTCCGCTGAGACGTCGAAGGCGCCGGGTCAGTCGCCGAGCTCGGCGCGGCGCCGTACGACGTACTCCTCGAGCTCCGCGCGGACGGCGTCGTCGAGAGGCGGCTGCTCGTAGTCGGCCAGCCGCTTCTGGTAGATCTGCTCCGCCCGGCCGGCGGCGTCGACCCCTCCGCCGCGCATCCACCGCTCGTAGTTCTCCGAGGAGGACAGCAGCGGGCGGTAGAAGCAGGTCCGGAACCGCTCCATCGTGTGCATCGCGCCGAGGAAGTGGCCGCCGTGGCCCACCTCGGTGTGCGCGTCGAAGGCCAGCGACGCCTCGTCGATCTCCAGCGGCGTGAACTCCTCGCGCATCATCTGCAGCAGCTCGATGTCGATGACGAACTTCTCGTAGCAGGCGACCAGGCCGCCCTCGAGCCAGCCGGCCGCGTGCATCACCCAGTTCGCCCCGGCCAGGAAGGTCGGCAGCAGGGTCATCAGGGCCTCGTAGCCGGCCTGGGCGTCGGGCAGCTGCGACGACGTCATCGCGCCGCCCGTCCGGAACGGGAGGCCGAAGTGCCGGGCGATCTGGCCGGTGCAGAGCAGGCCGGTGGCCGACTCGGGGGTGCCGAAGCACGGCGAGCCCGACTGCATGTCGATGTTGGACAGGAACGAGCCGAACACCACCGGGCAGCCGGGGCGGATGAGCTGGGCGAGGGCGATGCCCGACAGCGCCTCCGCCATCTGCTGCACGAGCGCGGCCGGGATCGTCACCGGCGACATCGCGCCCATCAGGATGAACGGGGTCAGCACGACCGGCTGCGCGGCCGCGCAGTACTCGAACTGCGCGTCGAGCATCCGGTCGTCCCACCGCAGCGGCGAGTTGCAGTTGATCAGCGAGATGGTCACCGGGGTCCGCTCGATCACCTCGCGCCCGCCGAACAGGATCTCGCTCATCGCGATCGTGTCCCGGGCGTTGACCCCGGAGACCACGTTGCCCATGTAGAGCTTGTCGGTGAGCGTCTGGAGCGCCAGCGTCATGTCCAGGTGCCGGGAGTCGAGGGGCGTGTCGTTGGGCTCGCACACCACCCCTCCGGCGGAGTCCAGCGTGTCGAAGGACTGGGCCAGCTTGGCGAAGGACCGGAAGTCCTCCATGGTGGCGTCGCGGCGCACCTGCCCCTGCCGCACGAACGGGGGACCGTAGACCGCGCCGAACGCCATCGCGTCGCCGCCGATGTGCACCGAGTGCTCGGGGTTCCGCGCCGCCACGTCGAACTCGCGGGGCGCCTTCGCCACCTGCTCCAGCACGAAGTCGGGGTCGAGGAAGACGGTGTTGTCCTCGACCCGCTGCCCGGCCGCCCGGAAGAGGTCCAGCGCCCGGTCGGAGAGGAACTCGACGCCGATCTCGGAGACGATCCGGCGCCACCCGCGGTCGAGCGTCGCCATCGCCTCGTCGGAGAGCAGGTCGTAGCGCGGCATGGTGTTCCGAAACATCGAAAGACCTCCCTTGACCCGGGTGAGACTCGCATCATAGCCTCATCATGTGGGAGTCGAGTTCCACAATATGAAACAACGGTGATCATGAGCGCCAACGGAACCCAGGCCATCGACCGTGCCGCCCAGCTCCTCGCGCTGGTGGTCCAGGCCGACGAGCCGATCAGCTTCACCGAGCTCGCCGACGAGACCGGGCTGGCCCGCTCGACGACGTCGCGGCTGCTCGCCGCGCTGGAGCGGCACCACCTGCTCGAGCGCGACGGCAACGGCGCCTACATCTCCGGACCGCTCTTCGCCCTGTACGCCGCACGCCACGACCCGTGGTCGCAGGTGGCCCGGCTCGCCGAGCCGATCCTGGAGAAGATCGGCGCGGAGACCGGCGAGACCGTGAACCTCGCCGTCCCGCGCTCGCACACCGTGGTGCACATCGCCCAGGTGAACGCGACGTACGTCCTCGGTGCGCGGGACTGGCTGCAGGTCCCGGTGCCGCCGCACTGCTCCGCGCTGGGCAAGGTGCTCTACGCCTTCGGCTGCCTCGAGCTCCCCGAGGGCGCGCTGGAGCAGCTGACCTCCCACTCCCTGGCCACGCCCGCGGCCCTGCGCAGCGAGATCGCCACCATCCGCCGTCGGGGCTACGCGACGGCCCGCGAGGAGCTCGAGATCGGGCTCGACGCGGTCGCCGCCCCTGTGCACGGGCGGGACGGCAACGTGATCGCCGCCCTCGGTGTGTCCGGGCCGAGCGCCCGGCTGCGCGGCCAGCTCGACGACGTCGGGCGGCTGCTGATCGAACACGGAAGCGCGCTGTCGCAGCTGCTGCGGCGACGCAGTCCCAAGGAGGGACCGGCATGGGGATGACGCCCGAGGAGATCCTGCGGGGCCTGTACGACGAGACGATGGTCGGCAACGCCCCGGCGGTGCTCGACCTGACCGAGGAGGGGCTCCGCTCGGGGATGGAGCCACAGACCATGCTCTTCGACGCGCTGATCCCGTCGCTCGAGGAGGTCGGCGCCCGGTTCGAGCGCGGGGACTTCTTCGTCCCCGAGATGCTGATCGCCGGCCGGGCGATGGCCGGCGCGATGGAGGTGCTGCGCCCCCTGCTCGCGGAGACCGGCGTGCAGACGGTCGGCAAGTTCCTGATGGGCACGGTGAAGGGCGACGTGCACGACATCGGCAAGAACCTGGTCGACATCATGCTCGAGGGCGCCGGCTTCGAGGTGATCGACCTCGGCGTGCAGGTGGCCCCGGAGAAGTTCGTCGACGCCATCCACGAGCACCAGCCGGACATCGTCGGGTTCTCGGCGTTCCTCACCACGACGATGCCGATGTTCAAGGCCAACCTCAACGCGCTGCAGAAGGCCGGCATCCGGGACTCGGTGATCGTCATGGTGGGCGGCGCCCCCGTCACCCAGGAGTACGCCGACGCGGTGGGTGCCGACGGATACGCCGCCGACGCGTCCGCGACGGTGAAACGGGCCAAGGACCTGTTGCAGAAGAAGCGATCGCTGGTGACCGCATGACGCACGAGACCCGGCTGCGCTCCGCGACGAAGGAAGTGGTCCTCGGCCACGACCGGCCGTTCTGCCTGATCGGCGAGCGCATCAACCCGACCGGCCGGCGGATCTTCCAGGAGCAGCTGCGGGCCGGCGACCTCTCCGCCATCGAGCGTGACGTCGCCGCGCAGGTCGCGGGCGGCGCCGACGTGCTCGACGTCAACATGGGGGTGCCGCTCACGGACGAGGCAGACCTGCTGGCGCGCGCGATCACCCTGGTGCAGTCGCTGACCGACCTCCCGATCTGCATCGACTCCTCCGTGGTCGACGCGCTCGAGGCCGGGCTGGCGGCGTACCAGGGCCGCGCGCTGGTCAACTCGGTCACCGCCGAGGACGACCGGATGGCGGCCATCCTGCCGCTGGTCAAGCGGTACGACGCCGCGGTGATCGCGCTGCCCAACGACGAGGACGAGATCCCGATGGAGGCCGACCGGCGGCTCGAGCTGGTGGCGCGGATCGTCGAGGTCGCCACCACGGAGTACGGCATCGCGGTCGAGGACATCGTGATCGACCCGCTCGCGATGCCGATCGGCGCCGACACCTCGGTCGTGCAGACGACGCTGACCACGATGCGCCGGATCCGCGACGAGTACGGCCTGAACATGACCTGCGGCGCCTCGAACGTCTCCTTCGGCATGCCGAACCGGCACGCGATCGGCGCCGCGTTCCTGCCGATGGCGATGACCGCCGGCCTGACCAGCGCGATCATGGACGCCCGGACGCCGCAGATCGTCGAGGCCGTGAAGGCGGCGGACCTGCTCCTCGGGCACGACGAGTGGGGCTCCGCGTGGATCGCGTCCCACCGGGCGAAGCAGGCCGTGGCGCCGTGACCGAGCCCGCCGGGCGGGAGGGCGGCCCCGGACCGCCTCCCGGCCCCGACCTCGACAGCTATCGGCGCGAGGGTCTCCTGGAGCCGCCGGCCGAGGCCGGGCGGCAGGTGCACGACGGGACCGGCCGGGTGCAGCTCTCGTTCGTCCCCTCCGACCGCGCGGTGCGCGTCCCGCCGGGCGTGACCGTGTTCGACGCCGCGAGCTGGAACGGCATCGCGATCGACTCGACGTGCGGGGGCCACGGCACGTGCAAGAAGTGCAAGGTCAGGGTGCTCGCCGGCTCTGTCGCGCCCTCCCGGCTGGACATCCGCTCGTTCAGTCCCGAGCAGCTGCGTGCGGGGTGGCGGCTGGCCTGTCTCGCCCAGGCCACGCAGGACCTCCGCGTCGAGGTGCCCCCGCTGACCACCCGTCCCAAGGCGGCCACCGTCGGGGTGGGCCGGCAGGTGATCCTGCGCCCCGCGGTGCAGAAGCGGTACGTCGAGCTGGCGGAGCCGACCCTGGCCGACCAGCGGCCGGACCTCACCCGGCTGCTCGACGCGATCGACGACCTCGACCCGCAGCCGGACCTGCACGCCCTCCGCCGGCTGCCGACGGTCCTGCGTGCGGGTGACTACCGGGTGACCGCGGTCATCGTGGACGAGGCCCTCGTCGACGTCGAGCCGGGTGACACCACCGACCGCCGTTTCGCGATCGCCTTCGACCTCGGCACCACGACCGTGGTGGCCACCCTCCTCGACCTCGGCACCGGCACCCCGCTGGCCGTGCACTCGATGCTCAACAGGCAGCAGCCCTTCGGCGGCGACGTGATCACGCGGATCAGCGCCACGATGCTCGACCCCGACGCCCTCGACCGGCTCCGCGCGGCCGCGCACGCGACCCTGGCCGAGCTCACCGCCGGGGTCTGCGCGGAGGCGGAGGTCGACCCGACCGAGGTGTACGAGGTCGCCGTGGCCGGCAACGCGACGATGACCGCGCTGGTCCTCGGCATCGACCCCGAGCCGTTGGGCGTCGCGCCGTTCGTGATGTCGTGCTCGACGCCACCCGTGGTGCTCGCCAGCGACCTCGGCGTCCCTGTGCACCCCCGGGGCCGGGCGCTGCTCTTCCCAGCCCTCGGGGCGTACGTCGGCGGGGACATCGTCGCCGGGATGCTCGCCACCGGCATGGACCGCGACAAGCGGCTGCGGCTGTTCATCGACGTGGGGACGAACTGCGAGATCGTGCTCTCCGACGGTCGGCAGATCCTGGCCACGGCCGCGCCGGCGGGCCCCGCCTTCGAGGGTGGGGCGATCCGGTGCGGCATGCGCGCCGCCGAGGGCGCGATCGAGGTGGTGCGGGTGGGCGAGGACGTCGAGCTGCAGGTGATCGGCGACGTCGCGCCGGCCGGCCTGTGCGGCTCCGGGCTCGTCGACGCGGTGGCCGAGCTCGTGAAGGCCGGGCTGCTGGACGCGACCGGCCGGTTCGTGACCGACGAGGTGGCGGCCGAGACCGCCCCCGCGCTGGCCGAGCGGCTGACCCGGGTCGGCGAGGAGCGGGTGTTCGTCCTGCACCGGCCCGAGGGGGTCACCGACCCGGCGCACACCGTGTACCTGTCCCAGCGCGACGTCCGCGAGCTGCAGTTCGCCAAGGCCGCGATCGCCACCGGCTGGTCGCTCCTGCTCGAGGAGCTGGAGGTCGAGCCGGGCGACGTGCAGCAGGTCCTGCTCGCCGGGTCGTTCGGCAGCTACCTCTCCCCCGCCTCCGCGGTGCGGATCGGCCTCGTCCCCGACCTGTCGGTGCTGCGCATCCTCTCCGCCGGGAACGTCGCCGGGGAGGGCGCGAAGATGGTGCTGCTGAGCCACCGCGAACGTGCCGGCGCCGCGACGCTGCTGGAGGAGGTGCGCTATGTCGAGCTCTCCGACCGGGCCGACTTCAACGACAAGTTCGTCGACCAGCTCGCCTTCCCGGGCTGAGCGGCTGGCCCTGGTCGCGTGCGGGGCCCTCGCGCAGCCGGCCGAGGCGGTCGCCGTACGGCGCGGGTGGCCGGTCGACGTACACCCGCTGCCGCCGCTGCTGCACAACCAGCCGCAGCTCATCGCGGGCCGGGTGGAGTCGCTGGCCGAGCAGCTGCTGCCCCGCTACCGCGCCGTCGTCGTGGGGTACGCCGACTGCGGCACCTACGGCGCCCTGGACGATGTCTGCGCACGGCTCGGCCTGCGGAGGCTGCCGGGGCTGCACTGCTACGACCTCTACGCCGGCGCGGAGCATATGCGGCGGTTCTTCGAGGACCAGCCGGGGACCTACGTGCTGACCGACTTCCTGGTGCGGTCGTTCGCGCGCACGGTGCTCCGGGAGCTGGGGCTGGACCGGTATCCCGAGCTGCGTGACAGCTACTTCGGCAACTACACCCGCGTGGTGTGGCTGGCGCAGGACCCCGACGTCGAGCTGCACGGGCTCGCGCGGGAGGCGGCGGCGCGGATCGGCCTGCCGCTGACCGTCGTGGAGACCGGCCACGCGGGACTGGAGCGGGAGCTGGCCGGCCTGGTGGCGGACCTGCTGCCCGCGGTGGGGCCGGACCGTCAGCCGGTCGCGCCGAACGGGCCCACCGGACCGAACGGACCACCGAGGCGCTGAAGCAGGCCCTGCCGCCATGCCTCGGTCTCCGCGACCTGGTTGAAGGTGAACACGTGCAGGCCCTCGACCAGCGCGCCCGGCTCGGAGAGTGCCCCCGCGGACCTCTCCAGGAAGCGTTCGCCGGTGAACCCGCCCGGCGCCGCCAGACGGGTCAGCGTGCCCTTGTGCTTGACGAGGAACCGGGTGGACTCACCGACCCCGATCTTGGTCGCCATCGCCAGGAGCTTCGTACGCTCCACCGGTCCGGGCAGCCCCACCAGCAGCGGGAGGGTGACGCCGCGCGCCCGCATCCTGCGCAGCCAGGCGCTCAGCGTCTCCGGGTCGAAGGTCAGGTTGCTCACCACGTGGGTCGCGTGCCGGCGCTTGTCCCACATCGCCTGCACGGTGAGGTCGTCGTGGATCGAGGGGTGCGACTCGGGGTAGCCGGTGATCCCGACGTTGGCGAAGGGACGTCCGAGGACGGTCAGGTCCTCGAGGAGGTCGAGCGACGCCTTGTAGTCCCCCGCGGGCGGGTCCGCGTCGCCGGCGGGGACGAAGATCGTGGTCACCCCCACCGCCCTGAGCCGGTCGCAGATCTCGGAGAGCTCCGACCTGCCCGACACCATCCGCGCCGCGAGATGCGGTACGACGTCGTACCCGTGCGCCCGTAGCCGCTCGGTCAGGTCGAGGGTGGCGGCGAGACCCTTGGCCGGCGACGCGGTGACCGTGACCGTGAAGCCGGGGGGCAGGTGCTCGACCACGATCCCCTCGATCGAGGCCGTGGGGAGCACCTCGTAGCGCGCGTGCGAGAGCAGGCGACGCAGGAGGACACTCCGGGTCTTGTTGCGCATGCTGCAACTCGTTTCGTGATACGCACCGCTGCTCCGAGACTATGACCCGACCACCGGCCCGGCAAGACCCGCGCGGGGCACTCCCCGGCCCGAGCGACGCGGGCGGCTCACTCGGCAGCCCGCCGCGCCAGCTCGACGGCGAGGAGGTGCTTGCACGGGCCCCGGCCGGTCTTGTGCTTGCCGTACCAGGGGCACGAGCAGCGGCTGCCTTCGGGATGACGGCCTACGACGTGCTCGGTGTCCGCGCTCGTGACGTAGGCCGTGTCCCCGGCCACGCGCACGGCGCCGGCGTCGACGAGCGCCCGAGCGGCCCGGAGCCGTGGATGCATCGCCTCGAGCCGCGCCGCGTCGAAGGGCAGCTCGCGGTGGAAGAACGCCTGCTCGGCGGTGTCGTACCCGACCCGTCCCGCAGCACCCAGATGGCCGAGGGCGCTCGACACGCGCTGCTCGGCGATGTCGGCCCCGGCCGCCAGCCGAGATATGTCGATCCGCGGCTCGAACGCCAGCAGCACCGACAGCAGCTCGGCGTCCAGCGCGGCCTGCTCGTCGGAGAGGTCCCAGAGCACGCCGCCCTCCCCGGAGAACCCGCGCGAGGCGTCCGGGCTGAGAGCGAGGACGAGGCGGGCGTCATCGAGGACCAGCTCCCACAGGCTCGCGGCGGCCGGCGCACTCGGGTCGTACGGCGGCGCGTAGGCGCGCAGGGACCGGGCGAAGCGCAGCAGGGGTTCGAGCGGGCGGAGCCGTTCCGGGCCGGACACACCGGCGCCGTCCGCGGACGGGCGCGTGGTCAGGCGCAGCGCGCGCCCGGTGGGCACGGCCCACATCGGGCGGGTCCGGGAGCCGGTGCCCGGCGGCAGCGCGCGGACGAAGCGCCGGGCCTCCGCCGCGGACACCTCGGCCACCGGACGCATCCGCGACGCGGCCAGCTGCACCTCGGCGAAGCCCTTCAGCCAGCGCTCGGGGAGGGAGACCTTCTTCTCCGTCACGGACCCGTCCAGGGTGGTCACCACGACGTCCTCGCCCACCGCCAGGTGCAGCGGGTCGATCCCGCCGACGCGTGCCAGCGCCGCCCGCATCGGCGGGTTGAAGTCGACGTTGGTGGTCCCCGTGTCGAGCGCGGGACCGTCGAGGGCACCCGGCAGCACGTCGAGCCTGGCGTAGACCCCGCAACAGGCCGAGAAGCTCTCGAACCGCAGCCGGTCGCCGTTGCTGGTGACCACCGGGTCGGCTGCGCGCAGGATCGCGGCCAACATGCCGGGCGGAGTGTAGAAGCGCGTCCGGGCCACCTTGGCGACCGAGAGCAACGCCGCCGCGGTCTGCTCGGAATGACCGAGGAACCCGTCGAAGAACACCGGGTGCTCCGACCGACCTCGCGGGGTGCTGCCGCCGCTCGTGGCCAGCACGACGTCCGTCCGCCCCTGCCCGAACCTCACCTCGGAGGGGCGGAGGTATCGATACGTTTGGTCCACATCTGGCGCCATGTCCGGCAGACTAGGCCGACATCCGAGGCGAGGGGGCTCAGTGCCGGATTTCCCGACGTACGACGACCTGGCGCAGGTCTCGCGGCCGGCGATCTGTGGGCTGCTCGACGAGCTGGGCACACCGGCCTGGAACGGCACCTACGACTACGCCTGGGGCCGGCACCGCCAGACGTGGGAGGCGGTCGAGGAGGCCCTCAACCACCCTCGGTCGGCACGGGCCGAGCGGCACGAGACACCGCCGAGGTGGCTCGCGCCGCTCGTCCGGGAGAGACTCCGGGACCTGTCGACCCACTCCTCGTACCACGACGGCTTCGCGCCCGTCCGGCTGCTGGAGCGGCTCGGCCTGGTGCGGCTGGACGCGGACGACGCCTACGTGCTCGCGTTCATCAGCGGTGTCGGGAACCAGGGGCGGGACAGCGCGGCCTGCCTGCTTCGCGACGATCCGGAGCTGATCGACCGCGCCCTGTGGCGGGTCTTCGAGGTGGAGGGGGGCGGCGAGGTCAGCCTGGCCAACGTCGACGCGTACGGGGGCTGCTGGCAGCAGACGTTCCTCGACCTGGTCGGCGACGGCACGCTCCCGCGCGAGCGGGTGATGACCTCGTGCCTGGGCACCCTGCGCGGTGACTTCAGCACCTACCGGGCGGCGTGGTTCTCCCGGCTCTACCTGGCCCTCTCCCCCACGCTCGAGGAGATGTCCCGGCACCAGGACGCCTACCGCCACCTGCTCGGCTCCGACGTCGGCCCGACCGTCTCCTTCGCCATGAAGCTGCTCGGGACCCTCCTCAAGGCGGGTCGCCTCGCCGGCCCGGAGACCGTTACCGCCCTGGTCCCCGTCGTCCTGGGCCGGGCCAAGGGGACCGCGACAGCGGCGCTCACGATGGCCACCACGCTCGCCGAGGCCGACCCCGGGCTGCGCCCCGAGGCGATCGCGCTGGCCGGCGAGGCGGTCGGCCACCCGAACCGCGACGTGCAGGCGGCCGCCGTACGGGCGTTGGAGCGGTACGGCGCGACCGCCGCGGCGGTTGCCCGTGCCGACGAGCTGGCCCCCAGCCTGCGGCAGTTGCTCGGTCTGACGGCGGAGGAACAGCACCACGAGGAACCCGCCGTCCCGGCGGTGCCCGCGTCGACAGCCCCACCGCCGCCTCTCCGCGGCGACCTGCTCGAGCGGACCGCCGCGCTGCTCGAGGACGCCGGCGACGTCCTGGAGGTCGAGGCCCTGCTGGCCGGCCTCGCCTCGACCGGGCCGACGGACCTCCTCAAGCCGCTGCGAAAGCGCGCACGCAAACCGGGCGGCGGACCGATGAGCGGGCACATCGCGGGCCTGGTGCTGACCTCGCTCGGGGAGCCGGTGGAGTTCACCTCGACCCATCCCGGACCGAGCGAGTTCCTGGTCCGCCGGCTCGTGGAGGTGGCGCGCATCCTCGCCGGCGAGGACCGGCCGCGAACCCTCCTGGCCACCCCCGACACGGGCGAGGGATGGGTGACGCCGGCGACGCTCGTAGGGCGCCTCGCCGCCACCCCCGACCCGGGGACCAGCGACCTCGTCGCGGCCCTTCTCCGGCTCGGCACGGAGGGTCGGGCGGAGGCGCTCGGCCGGGCGCGGCAGCTGCCTGGAGAGCTCGGCCAGGTGGTGCGTCATGCCCTCGGGGAGGACGTCGACCGGGCCGACGTGACGCGGGTGCCGTGGTGGGTGGCCGCGTCCCGGGCGCGCGCGCCGCTCCACGACGACCCGTTGCTGCTCCGTCATCGGCTCGACGCCGCCGGGCAGGGACGAGCCCTGACCACGGGCCTCGACGTCAGGACGGTGTCCGGCACCTACTCCGACAGGGGCGGCCGGCGGAGCTACACCCACTACTACTGGAAGGTCACCGTCGAGCAGGGCTGCGTCGAGATGACGTCCGACCAGCCCACCGCGGACGGGCGACGGGGCGAGTGGACGCCCGAGCTGGAGGATCTCGTCGGTCACCTCGCCGCCATCTGGCCGCACGACGCCGAGCACTTCCTCGCACACTCGTGCCTCACCGTCTTCGACACCACCGACGCCGGACCGTGGCGCGACGCGGCCCGGGTGCTCGAGACGCTGTCGCGTCACCCCGGCCGGCTCGGTGGTCTCGCCGCGGCGACGGTGGCCGTGGGCCTCTCCGCCGGCCGGGCCGACCAGCGCCTGACCGCCGTCGACACCTTCCACGACCTCGTGGCGACCGGCCGCATCTCACCCGACGCGCTCGCCGACGCGATGGTGCTGACGGCAGGTCACTGCACGGCCACCCGCTGGGCGAGCAGCCTGCGGGACGCGTCCGCGACAGTGCTGGGCGCGCGGGCCGCGGTCGCGACCCTCAACGCGCTGCTGCCTCGGCTCCAGGCCGGACACCAGGGACTGCACGCACTCCTCGACGTCCTGCACGAGGAGTCCCTGCGGCACGGCATCGCGGTCACGGATCCTGCACTGCGCAGCTGGCTGCAGAGCTTCAGCGGCTCCTCGAAGTCGGCCAGGGCGGCACAGGCGCTGCTCGCGTAGACGTCACTTCCTGGGCGGTGTCTCAGCGACGAACGGGACCCTCGCGACGTACTGCTGGTACAGCTTGACGGCCTCCTCCGTCGACACCTGCTGGAACTCCACCAGGGTCTGCAGACCCTCCAGCTCCGCGTTGCACGCCTCGGCGCTGACGATGCGAGCCTCGGCGTTCTTCGACTTGCTGAGGTTCGCGGAGATCGCCGCGACCACCGATGTCAGCATGGCGAACAGGCACAGGGGGCGCCACACGTCCTCGGCGCCGCCGAGGTCGAGGGACTCCGCCACCCCGTCGGTGAACTTCGAGCCGCCGACCGCCGGTCCGGCGGTGAAGGCTGCCGCCAGAGCACTGCTGATCACGGAGACGTAGGTCAGTCGCTCCGCACGGGGCTTCGCCGACCGCAGGTAGGCGTCCACGGTCTCCCGACGATGCTCGATCCGTCTCAGCAGCCGCTGGCTGTCGGTCTGGTCCGGCATGGCATTGCCCCCTTCCTGCACGGTGTCCCTCCCGGTCGCAGGACGCCGTGCGAATGGCGTGCGCTCAGAACATCCTCCCTTCCCGGGACCTGACGCAGTGGCCCTGTCGGGCCTACGCGCGGTGCGCGGTGCTCGTGGCGACCGGTGGGTGGTAGTTGCGACCGACCTCCTCCGCGCGCTTCATCGCGGTGATGCCCTGGTCAACGGTCAGGAGCGGAGTCGTCTTGATCGACTTGACGGACCCTCCTGCCGTCGCGGCCAGCGAGAAGGCGGCTGCCTCCTCGGCGCCCGGGAAGTCGGCGAGCAGGACGAGGTCGTAGTCACCGAACGCGTAGAAACAGCCGGTGACGCTTCCTTGGCAACCGTCGAGGAGGGGCTGGATCCGCTCGAGCACGTTGCCGTGCTCGCGGACCTGGGTGGCCCAGGAGTCGCTGGTGTAGGCGACCTGGAAGAGGAACTGTGCCATGGGGGCCTCCAAGGGTCCTCGAGATTCGGCCGCGACCGGGGGCCGCGGACTCTGGCGTTTAACTCTTCGCCTGCCGGCCCCCCACGGCAACACCGGGCTATACCCCGGCCGCCTCGATGTCGCGTTCGCCGGGAACATCGACGCTCACGGCCCCTCGGAGGGGGACAGGTGGTCTGCTGCAAGGCGGCCCGGTTCCGCCCGCCGTCTAGAGGAGTCGGGAGGTCAACCGGCACAGCGAGTTCCGCACTCGCCGCGGACGACTGAGGCGAGCCAGCTCCGCTGCGGTCAGCTCACGGCACGACCGGAGGTCGGCCGCGTACTGCGCGGCAGACTCCGCCACCAGCTCGCGGTCGTACAGCACGGCGACCACCTCCTCGTGGAGGAGCAGGCTGCGGATGTCCCAGTTACAGGTGCCGACGACCGCCACGTCGTCGTCCACCGTGACGGTCTTGGCGTGCAGGAAGCCGGCGTCGTACAGGAACACGCGTACGCCGGAGGCCAGCAGCTGGCCGAAGTAGGCATGGGCGGCATGGAACGGCACCTTCTTGTCCGGATGCCCCGTCATCATGAGCCGGACGTCGACGCCGCTGGCGGCGGCCACGCAGATCGCTGTCAGGGTCGGCTCGTCCGGGACGAAGTACGGCGACTGGATCCAGACGCGTCGACGAGCGGCGATGAGCGCGACCATGAACAGGTCCCGGATCGACGCGGTCGGCGTCGACACGCTGGAGTGCAACACCTGGACCGGCCTGCCCTCCTCGGGCAGGCGGGGCGACGGCGCCTCCAGGTAGCCGCTGAACAGCTCGTCGCCGCCGCCGGTGGCGGCCCAGGTGGACGCGAAGAGGTCGAGGTAGGGAGCGACGACCGGTCCCGTCATCCGGTAGTGGGTGTCACGCCAGGTGGCGAAGCGTTCACCACCGTCGATGTACTCCTGCCCCATGTTCATGCCGCCGGAGTACACGACGTTGCCGTCGATGATCACCATCTTCATGTGGTTGCGGTAGTTCAGCTGCGGCAACCGCCGGTAGCACGGGAGCACCACCGCGCCGGCCGAGGCCAGCCGACGCAGCTCGGCCTTCTTGTAGGGCATCGAGCTGAGCCAGTCGTAGAGGATGTGCACCGACACCCCGGCGGCCAGGCGGTCCAGCAGGATCTCGGTGACCCTGGCGGTGAGCTCGTCCTGCTCCCAGATCAGGTACATCAGGTGCACGTACTGCCGGGCGTCGGCCAGATCGGACAGCAGGTCGCGGAACTTGTCGGCGCCCGCGAAGTAGAGGCGGCAGCTGTCGGCGGGCAACAGTGCGGTGCCGCCCTCGCTGGCCGCGATGGTGGCGACCCGGCCGGCCGGCGAGTCGCCCAGCTCCTTGAGCGCGGCCTCGGAGAAGGCGTGGGTGGCGGGGGTCGCCATGGCCAGGTACCGCACGGTCGCGGCGCCGTCGTGTGCGCCGCTCCGCGCCCGGCGTCGGGTGGGACCGCGGTGGTTGCGGCCGACGAAGAAGTACGCCACCAAGCCGGCCAACGGTGCGATGACGATCAGGAAGAGCCACGCCAGCACGATGCTGGGGTCCCGGTCGTCGGTGGCGAGTGTGAACACCACTCCCGCCACCGCGACGAGGGCGACCAGGGCTGCCACTGAGAGGAGTGCACCCTCGACCATGGGACGCCTTCCCGGTTGACGGCGGTCGCGACCAGAAGCCCGGCTGGACGCGCCGGTGCTGACACTCTCGGCGCTCCTCCGACGCCGCACCTCATCCCGCCCGGGTGAGCACGAACCACACCGGCTCTGCGCAGAATGCGAGGTACCGGTCCGATCGGAAGGTGGGGACGCGAGCGTGCGGGGTGACCGCGCGAGGGAGGCGGTTGGCACAGTGACCAACGCGCAGGCGGGCCGACCGGCGGCGGGTTCGTTGCCGCGGCCGGTGCTGGCGCTCGGGGGTGTGGCGGCGGCGGCAGTGGTGGTCCTGGGGCTGCACGCCATGGCCGACCTGGTGACTCCGGTGTTCCTCGCGATGGTGCTGGTGGTGCTCGTCCACCCGCTCCGCTCCCGGCTGCGGGCTCGCGGCGTGCCTGGCTGGGCGGCGGCCGTGTCGCTCCTGTTGCTGGTGTACGGCGCTCTTGCGGCTCTGGTCGTCTCGCTCGTCGTCAGCGTCTCCCGGTTCGCCGCGCTGCTGCCGTCGTACCGCGCCGAGTGGGACAGGGTGCTGGACCGGGCCGGTGAGGGGCTGACCCGGCTCGGCATGGGAGCCGCCGAGCTCGACGACCTCCGGGCGTCCCTGGAACCGGCGCGTATCGTCTCCGGGCTCGGTGACGCCCTCGGAGGGCTCCTCGGCGTCGTGTCGATGCTCTTGCTGGTGGTGAGCGTCGTCTTCTTCATGACGCTCGACGCCGCCTGGTTCACCGACCGGCTCTCGACGCTGCCGGGACGACGGCGCCTGCTGGCCGACGCACTGGGCACGTTCGCGTCCGGCACCCGGCGGTACCTGCTCGTCTCAACGGTGTTCGGACTCGTAGTGGCGCTGCTGGACACGGCTGCCCTGTGGTGGCTCGGCGTGCCCGCCGCGGTGCTGTGGGGGCTGCTGGCGTTCGTCACGAACTACATCCCCAACATCGGCTTCTTCCTCGGTCTGATTCCGCCGGCGGTTCTCGGGCTGCTGGAGGGCGGGCCGTCGATGTTGCTGGCGGTGGTCGCTGTCTACACGGTCATCAACTTCGTCATCCAGTCGCTCATCCAGCCTCGGATCGTGGGCGGCGCGGTCGGGCTCTCCGGCACCATCACCATGCTGTCGCTGATCTTCTGGGCGGCTGCGCTCGGGCCGCTGGGGGCGCTCCTGGCGGTGCCACTGTCCCTGTTCGCCAAGGCGCTGCTGGTGGATGCCGACGCGTCGGCGGCCTGGCTGAGAGGGCTGCTGGCCCCCCATCCGACGGTTCCCGGGGACACGCGCCCGACACACGACGCGCCGCTGACGGGGCGTCGCCGCCGGTGAACGGACCTTGCACCCGGTGTCAGAGCCGGTCGAGCAACCAGGACGGACGCACGACTGTTGCGTCCACGGCCTCGACCCGACCTTGCAAACCACGGTCGGCGGTGACCACGGTGACGTCCCACCCGTCGCCGGCGCGCGTTCTGGCCGCCTCGACGATCGCATCGTCGCCGGAGCCCGGTGCGTGAATCGTGAGGACGCGACCTTCCCGGCCGGCCGGGACGCCCTTCCTCGCGGCACCCTCGAGAACCACCACGACCTCCTCGTGCGGCAGGTCCGCCGCGGCCAGCCGCACCCACAACCGGCCGGCCGCGCCCGCCCGGTCACGCCACCAACCGTCGGGGCGGCTGCCCACGACGTTCGCGCCGTCCACGATGAGCGCTCGCATCCGTTCAGCCTAGGTCCCCACCTGCCGGGTTCCGCAGGTAGACGGGACGAGCGGATCGCGGCCACGGTGGCCGGCCCCCGTCTCTGGCAGGTTCCGAACGCCCGGCCTCCGGATCGGGGTTACATTCCCGTCCATGGACATGCTGACGGGCGACCAGGTCGCCGAGGCCAACCTGACCGACTGGCGCAAGCTGGGCCAGGGGCTCCATGCTCGCTACCTGGCCGGCGACTTCGGCACCGGGGCACGGTTCGTCGCCGCGGTCGGCGAGGCCGGCGACGCGCTCGGCCACCACCCGCGCGTGACGATGGGCGACGGGTACGTCGATCTCAAGCTGCTCAGCGACGATGCCGTCTATCGCGACGACGAGGGCACCGAGCACGTCGTGGAATGGGTGACCCAGCAGGACGTCGACCTCGCACGACGGGTCACCGAGATCGCCGCCGAGCACGCGCTCGACCCCGATCCGGCCTCGATCACCACGATCGAGCTCGCCCTCGACACGGCGCACGCGGCGACGATCGCCCCGGTGTGGGCTGCCCTGCTGACCGGGAGCACCGAGGCCCAAGGCCGCGGGACCATCGGCGACGACGTCCGGGACGCTACGGGACGGGTACCGATCCTGTGGTTCCAGGACACCGACGAGCACGAGACCCCGCGTCAGCGGTTCCACGTCGACGTCTGGGTGCCGTCCGAGGTGGCCGAGCAGCGGATCGACGCCGCCGTCGCGGCAGGTGGGATCGTCGTGGACGACAGCCAGGCGCCGTCGTTCACCGTGATCGCCGACCAGGACGGCAACAAAGCCTGCGTGTGCACGACGTCGTAGGGCCGATCCCTGCGACGACCACCTGAGACATCAGCGTCAGTGTCGTCGGGTCGGTAGGACTCGGCTGCCTGAGTAGGGCAGGCTGCGTCCATGCACTTCGTCGGAGTCGACCTCGCCTGGGGTGAGCGCCGGCCCACCGGGCTGGCCGTCCTCGACGACGAGGGACACCTGCTGCACGTGTCGGCCGCGGCCACCGACGACGCGATCGTGGAGGCCCTGGCGCCGTACGTCGAGGACGACTGCCTCGTCGCGATCGACGCGCCGCTGATCGTCACCAACGCCATCGGGAACCGGCCCGCCGAGGCCGCGCTGAACAAGGACTTCGCGCGCTTCGACGCCGGTGCGCACCCGTCCAACACCGGCAAGCCGGAGTTCCGGGAACAGCCGCGCGGCGCTCGGATCGCGGCCCGGCTCGGGCTGGACATGAACCCACGGTCTGGGCGTGCCCGCCGGGCCATCGAGGTCTACCCTCATCCGGCGACGGTGGCCCTGTTCCGGCTGGGGCGGACGCTGAAGTACAAGAACAAGCCCGGCCGCGACCTCGAGCAGCTCCGCTCTGAGCTGATCGTGCTGCTGGGTCTGCTCGAGGGCCTCGCCAGCGCCGACCCCCCGCTCCTGGTGAGCGGCCACCCGGCCGACCGGCGCGCGGTGCGGACCTGGCCGGCGCTGCGGAGCACCGTCGAGAAGGCGGGACGCAAGAGCGAGCTGCGGGTCGTCGAGGACCAGGTCGACGCTGTCATCTGCGCGTACGTCGCGCTGTTCGCGACCCGCCAGCAGAAGCGGACCACGACGTACGGCGACTTCGAGACCGGCTACATCGTCACCCCGACGCTGCCCGACGACCTGGTGCCGACGCCTCGGGGGCCGCGGATCGCCCCGGAGATCCGTGACCCCGGTGGCTCCGCGGTCCGCGAGTACGCCGAGATGCAGCCCGACCTGCGCCGGGCGGCCGACCAGTTCGTGCAGCTGGTGACCTCGATCCTCGACGACGCCGGCATCAACTACCTGAGCGTGACCGGCCGCGCGAAGTCCGTCGCGTCGTTCGCCGCCAAGGCCGCCCGCACCGTCGATGGCCGGCCCTCGTTCACGGACCCGCTGAAGGAGATCACCGACCAGATCGGGGTCCGCGTGATCACCTACGTGCACAGCGACGTCCAGGCCGTGGCCGACCTCCTCGATGACCAGGTCGTCGTTCACGACGACCGCGACATGGGGCGGGAGACGGCGAGCGAGGGTCGGTTCGGCTACGCCAGTCGGCACCTGCTCGTGGGCCTCGACGCTGCGCGCGAGAACCAGCCGGCGTACGAGCTGCTGCGGGGTCGCCAGGCGCAGGTCCAGATCCGGACCGTGCTGCAGCACGCGTGGGCGGAGTTCGAGCACGACATCCGCTACAAGGGCACCATCCCCGACGAGCACGTCCCCGACTTCGACCGCCGGTTCACGCTCGCGGCCGGGCTGCTCGAGCTCGCTGACCGCGAGTTCTCCACCATTCGGGACCGGCTCCGGACCGACATGACCGGTCCCAGCCCCGAGCCTCAAGACGACGACCCGCGCATCAGCCCGCGCGAGCTGGCGGCGTTCCTCGCCGGGCAGTACGCCGATGCCGGGTGGTCGCGGACCGATCACTACGCGTGGATCTCCGGACTGCTCCTCGAGCTGGGCATCACGTCCCTGGCCGAGCTCGGCGACACGTTGCGCCAGGTGGATGCGGAGTCGCTCACGCAACGGATGGACTACCGGTACCCACCGGGCGCGGTGCGGCGGCTCGACGACGCATTGCTGTGGGTGTACGGCGACACGTACGTCGAGCTGCGCGGCAATGCCGACCGGGCGCCCGCCCTGCGGGTCAGACTCGCAAAGATGGGCGGCGGCGCCGGTTGAGCCTCCGGAAAGCCGCGGGCGCGGGACTGCTCCACGGATGCGGTTGCCAGCTCTGTGGCGCGACGTCACCCACTGGAGTAACCCACCCGCCCTGTGGGCACAAGGGGGTTGGTGACCCAAAGACCGACGACCCCGAGATCGGCTTCCGGGTCAGGGCGGGCGCCAGTGAAGGACAAGTGGGAGGGAGCAGCAGATGAACGAGATCAAGAGCCGGTGGAAGGGCGTCACGGACAAAGAGAAGTGGGCGGCACGCGGTGCCTCGTTGGCGGCGAAGGCCAAGGCCACCAAGGCGGTGTGGTTCCCGCCCAAGCCCGTGGAGACCGGCAAGAAGGCTGCCTCGGCGGCCAAGAAGGCGACCAAGAGGACGACCAAGAAGGCGACCGGTGCCGCCAAGAAGACGACCACCGGCGCCAAGAAGGTGACCAACCCAGTACGCCGGAAGAAGGCATGAAGCGCCAGGCGGCGATGACATGTCCGCCGGCAGTCGTGCTCCGCTGAACGTGCGATGGGGCGAAGCACTACGCTCACGAGAATGAGCCGAATCTTCACCACCAGTGTCGCGTCGGTGTATCCCCACTACGTGACGAAGGTGGAGAAGAAGGGGCGCACGAAGGCCGAGCTGGACCAGGTGATCGAGTGGCTGACCGGTTTCGACGAGCCAGCGTTGAGTGGTCACTTGGCCGCGGGCACGACGTTCGAGGACTTCTTCGCCGATGCACGGCTCAATCCGCATGCGTCGTTGATCACCGGCGTGGTGTGTGGGGTGCGCGTCGAACTCGTCGACGATCCGTTGATGCAGAAGATTCGCTACCTGGACAAGCTGGTCGACGAGCTTGCCAAGGGCAAGTCGATGGACAGGATCTTGAGGGCGTAACGGTCAGCGGGGACGCGAGCGGCGCGGGACCGCTGCACAGGTCGCTGGGGGCACTCTGGCCCTAGCGGGGCCCGTCCCGAAGGGTCACGCTGTGGTCATGTCCGGTGATCGTGAGGCGCGAGCCGCGGTGGCGCGTCGTCGGCGTGCACGGCTTCCGCCGCGCTGGTTCATGGTGGCCTTCTGGCATGGCCATCGCGCGCTGTTGCGTGCGACTGGTGGCCGGTTCGGTTTGTGGAGGCCGAAGCCGGGCAGGTGGGGGACGCTGCGGCTCACCACGAAGGGCCGACGCAGTGGGATGCCACGACAGGTCGTCATCGGCTACTTCGAGGACGGTCGCAACCTGGTCACGATGGCGATGAACGGATGGGGTCCGGCAGAACCCGCGTGGTGGCTGAACCTGCAGGATCATCCGGACGCCATCGCCGAGACCCGCGACGGAGCACGACAGGTCCGTGCGCGCCGCGCACAGGGCGAAGAGCGCGAGCGGCTGTGGTCCCGCTGGGCCGAGATCGACAAGAACCTCGACGAGTACGCCGCCCGGCGGCCAACCGAGACCGCCGTTGTCGTCCTCGAGCCGCGCGACGCGGCGGCATGATGCGGCGTGCGTCGCCTTGTCACCGAGGCCGGCCCTCTGGCGAGGGTGAAGGTGCTGCGATCCTGGACGACGTGCGCGTCGTAGTCGTAGGGGCCGGCATCAGCGGACTGTGTTGTTGTGCCCGACTCCTCGTCCAAGGTGGCCACGAGGTCATCGTGCTCAGTGCCGACCGGCTGCAGCGGACCACCTCGTACCTGGCCGCCGTGGTTCCCGACGGCAGTCGGCCCACCGGAGGCCGTCGCGCGCTGGGGCGCCGCCACGTATGACGTACTTGCTGCCCAGGCCGCCACCGGCGTCCCGGGGGTGGTCATGCGCGACTCGCTCGTGCTCTGTCGCGACGCGCAGTCGGTGCAGCCGCCGCTGCCGGCGTGGGCGGACGCGGTCGGCGACGTGCGCCTGGCACGTCCAGACGAGCTACCGCCCGGTTATCCCTACGGCCTGCGGTTCGTCGTTCCCCTGGTGGAGATGCCCCTCTACCTGCCCTATCTCCCCCAGGCGGTCCTGGAGGCGGGAGTGCGCCACGTCGTCCGACGCGTGGCCGCACTGGACGATGTGATGGACCTCGAGCCAGATGTCGTCGTGAACGCGGCTGGTATGGCGGCCGGCGCTCTCGTCGGCGACGAGACTGTCTTCCCGGTGCGCGGCCAGATCGTTCGGGTGACGAATCCAGGTCTGCGGCTGTCGGTCCGTGACGAGGAGCATCCGGGAGGTCGGGCGTACGTCCACCCGCGGTCGGAGGACTGCATCCTCGGTGGCACTCTCGAGGTAGGCAGCTGGGACACCGAGCCCGACCCCGGGCAGACTGCCGCGATACTCGACCGCTGCATCGACATCGCGCCACAGCTGGCAAGGTCGCGTGTCCTCCAGACCGTGGTCGGGCTACGACCGGGACGCCCCGAGGTCCGAGTGGAACTCGACCGTGAGCTGCTGCCGGTTCCAGTCATCCACGACTACGGCCACGGCGGCGCCGGCATCACCATCAGCTGGGGATGTGCCCAAGACGTCACTGCACTCGCGAAGCAACTCGAGGCAACGACCTGACTTCGGCGGCAGGTCCATGAACGCAGGACGCGGCCGACATGCGGCGGTATGACGCAGGTGACCAGGGCGCGCAGCGGCTTCCCGGTGGAGGTCCGGCGGGTGGACCTATGCGGCGATCCGGAGATCAGCCGCCGCTGCCGTACGGACGGGTGATGATCTCCAGCCAGTGCCCGTCCGGGCCCTCCCAGTAGAGGCCCCGGCCACCGTCCTCGTGGTTGATCTCGTGCGGTCGGCGCTTGAAGGGGTCGGCCCACCACTGTCGGCCGTCGTCTCGCAAGCGACCGAGGATGAGGTCGAAGTCCTCCTCTCCCACGAGGAAGGCGTAGTGCTGGCCGTGGATCTCGCCCTTGCTGTCCATGAAGTCCAGGCTCGCGGCGTTGTCTAGCTTCAGCTCGGCGAACGGACCGTAGGCCCTCGCCTCCGGCAGACCGAGTACCTGGCCGACGTCGCGAGAAGCAGCCCACCGGTCCTTCACGTGCACGATTGTGTGGTTCAGCTCGACACTCATCGGCTCTCCTGGGGGCCGCTCGTCAGCTGGTGTGTGGGCATCACTCTGCACCGCAAAGCCCGTCCCGGTGAACCCTTCCGGCCCATGAACGCAGAGGCAGACGGGGTGCCCTGCCGGGTCGGGGAGACCTTCCGGGCGCGGCGTCGGACGAGCCGCGTGGACGGAGTAGTGCACGGGTGCCTCCGGGCCAGCACGACCGATGTTCTAGATTCCTTCCGTGAGTGCGCAGGCCCCGTCAACTGTCATCCTGATCCGTGCGGAACGGTTCATCCCCAATCCCGCCACGGCGGCCGACAACGCGTTCCAGCGCGATGTCCCGGAGGGGCAGTCCGGCGACGCGACGTCGACCAAGGCCCTGGCCGAGATGGACGCCGTCGCCAAGGCCCTCCGAGACGCGGGGGTGACGGTCCACGTCTTCGAGGACGAGGACCACACCCGCCCGGACAGCGTCTTCCCGAACAACTGGCTCTCTACCCACGCGGGGGGCAACATCGCGGTCTACCCGATGTATGCCTCCAACCGTCGCCACGAGCGTCGCGCCGACGTGCTGGAGCTGCTCAAGTCTCAGTACCGGGTCCAGACCATCGTGGACTACTCCGGCCTGGAACCCGACGGCATCTTCCTCGAGGGCACCGGCGCGATGGTGCTCGATCACGTCTCGCGGGTCGCCTACACGGCACGCAGCCACCGGGCCGACACCCACGTCCTCGAGCGGTTCTGCACCGATTTCGGGTACGAGCCGATGGCCTTCGACGCGGTCGACTCCGAGGGCGTGCCCGTCTACCACACCAACGTCATCGCCTGCATCGGCACGGACGTCGCGATGATCGCCCTGGAGATGATCCCTGACGAGCAGCGTCGCGCCGAGGTCCGCGAGCGCCTCTCGGTCAACGGGAGGATCGTCGTGGAGCTGACCGAGCAGCAGATCCGGGAGTTCGCCGGCAACGCCGTGGAGCTGTGCGGTCGTACGCCGGAGGGTCGGCGCCGCTACATCATGGCCATGTCGGCCCGGGCGCGTCGCAGCCTGCGTCCGGACCAGGTCGCGACGATCGAGGAGTCCTGCGAGATCGTGGCCATCGACATCCCCACGATCGAGCTGGCCGGCGGGTCAGTGCGTTGCATGATCGCCGGTGTCCACCTCGACAGGCGGCCGGCCATCGAGCCCGAGCCCACGGCTGCCGTCGAGGCGATCGACGAGAACCCGCACACGGCCGACGGCCAGGACGTCGCGATGGGCCTCGCCGCGGATTGACCGTGCACGTGGGCTGTCTGAGACGGCCTCCTTGGAGTCGCCCGTCAGCCCGAAGTCGTGGCTCAGAAGGGGCACCACCTGCCCAAGTTGCGGCGGAATAACGCGGGTTGCGGCTGGTGGCCAGGTTTGAGTCCCGGTCTTGGTCAGGTATCGGTCCCCAATCTTCGATTCCGCGCGTAGTGCGGGGGTTTGTGAGCCCTGCGTGGCGACCGGTGGCAGTGCGAACCAGTCGGCTACGGCGCGTAGGTGCCGTACTCGGGCGCTCCTGTGTACTGGTAGACGTGGACGGCGAGTCCGCCCGAGGTCGTGTCGTTTCGAATGAGACGCAGACCCGCTGGTGCGCCGCCGTCCGGGAAGAGTCGCCTGCCGCTGCCCACGACGACGGGGGCGATCACGAGGCGGAACTCGTCGATCAGACCAGCGGCGAGCAGCGACTGAGCCAGCCTGGCGCTGCCGTGGATCTGTAACTCCCAGCCGGGCCGACGCTTCAGTTCGGCGACGCGCGCGGCGATGTCGCCGGCAAGGATCGTCGTCGGCGCCCATGTGGCGCTCGCCAGCGTTTGGGAGGCGACGAACTTCGGCAGGCCGTTCATCTTGGCGGCAAAGGGATTGTCGGAATCGGTGATCTGCGGCCAGTCGCGGGCAAAGTTCTCGTAGGTGCGACGGCCGAACAGGAACGCGTCGGCGTGGTCGACCCAGCCAGCAACCACCTCTATGAAGGTCTCGTCCATGTGCGGCACGAGCCAGCCACCCCTGGTGAACCCGTCGCTGGTGTCTTCGTCGGGGGCACCCGGCCCTTGTGACACGCCGTCGAGCGTGAGGAACTCCATGAGTACGAGCCGCACCACGCCAACCTACAAGCCGTCGTGAGTCGACCCATAACATCCACACCCGGTCGACGGGCTCGAACTCGGCGGAGATCGGTCATCGTTCGGGACACGGAGTCCTTCTCGACGCTGGTGACGGGCCATCGGCTCTCTGCTCGGTTGAAATCGCCTTCGCTGACATTGTCCATGCGGTCGACGCGCCCTCCCACCACCGCGCACCCGCGGCGGATTGACGCACCTATTGAAGTTGTGGGAGTGCCGCTCGTTTCAGACGTCGATCGCCCGGTTGACCCATGCGGAGGTGACCCGCATGCCCACTTTCTCGTAGAGGCTGAGCGCGCCGGTGCGGGAATCGGTGGACACTTCGAAGCGGGTGGCGCCGTGCTGCCTGGCTTCGGCGAAAGTGTCCACGAGCAGCGCCTGCGCCAGGCCGCGGCCGCGCTGGTCGGCTCGGGTGGCCAGCCGTGCGAGGTAGCCCTGGTCGTCGTGCAGCTGCAGCAGCGCCATCGCCACCACCTCACCACCTGGATCGGTGACGACCCGCAGGTGCCACGGCTCGAAGCCGGGACGCCGCACGACTTGGGACTGCCAGATCTCGAACGTGTCCCGCTCTCGCTGCGACCACTCGAGGAAGGCGTCCTCGTTGACGGTGAAGGCGGCCTCCCAGTCGGCCTCGGTCGCGGCCCGGACGGCGAACCCCGCGGGAAGCGGGCGATCCGGGATCACCGCGCCCTCGGGCAGCTGCAGCACCCAGCTGGTCCACCGCACGCGGTAGCCCAGCGACTCCAGCAGCCGGTCACCGGGTGAGCCCTGGGGGACGGGCATGCCGATCACCGTGCAGCCCTTCTCCCTGGCCTTTTGCTGCATCCAGCCGGCCAGCCACGTACCGAGGCCGCGGCCGCGGTAGTCCGGGTGGACGGCGGCGTCACCGCGATCGCCGTACGCCACCTCGGCGTAGGCCACCAGCCGGTCGTCGTCACACACGCCGACGGTGCCGGCCGACACGTCGTATCCCGGCCGCTGCCAGTCGGCGATGATGTCCGCCTCCTCGATGACCACCTCTCCGACGTCGGCCAGCTCCTGCGCCGCCATGACGGCCGTGACGGCGGGGGCATCCGACGGGATGAGCGGACGGGCCGTGAGGCCGGCGGGCAGATCGAGTGCGACAGTCATGCGGTTCATTGCAGCAGGAACGACATCCACGCGCCCCTCATTTTCTCCTGGACTCCCCCTCTTCGGGGACGCGCCGGGGCTGTTCGTGGTGGTCACCATGCGGCGACATGACGCAGTCGGCTCCCGCTCCAAGAGACGGGTTCCCCTGACCGGCGTGGCTGGCTAGCCTCGGTTGGAGGAGGCTCGTCTTCTAGACCTTCCAGGGGAGGCTCATCATGTTCGTCCAGGTCATCACGGGCAGGACCTCGCAGCCGCAGGCTTTCGTCGATGCGTTCGACCGGTGGAAGGCGGACCTGTCGTCTGGTGCCACCGGCTGGCTCGGTTCGACCGGCGGGGTCACCGAGGACGGCAGGTTCATTGTCGTGGCGCGGTTCGAGTCCGAGGAGGCGGCCATGGCCAACAGTGCGCGGCCGGAACAGGATCGGTGGTGGGCCGAGACCGCGCGGCTGCTCGACGGTGAGGCGGTCTTCCGCAACAGCGCCGACGTCGACGTGGACGTGAATGGCGACCCAGACCAGGCCGGCTTTGTCCAGGTGATGCAGGGCCGGGGCAGCGACCCGGAGCGGGCGAAGCAGTTGATGGCTCAGGATGCCGACAAGTGGGCGGAGCTCCGTCCCGACGTGATCGGCAGCGTCACGATCGGCCATGACGAGGGTGCCTACACGATGGTCATGTACTTCACTTCCGAGGCCGAGGCACGCGAGGGTGAGCGCAAGGAGCTTCCACCGGAGCTGCAGGCCCAGATGGAGGAGATGAACAAGCTCAGCATCGGGGAGCCAGAGTTCTTCGACCTCAAGCAGCCGATCCTCGTCTCGTCGGACTGAGCTGGCGCAGCGGCCCTCGCCTACCGCCGCGACGGTGCTGGTGAAGCGCTGGACGCGACCTCGCCGCTGCTCACGCTCGTGACGACCCTGCGCGGCTCAGGCTGCCGGCGCCGTACGCGGGATGGCGGCATGATCCGGCGTGCGTCGCCTTGTCACCATCCGAGTTCGCGCAACCGCGCGTCGTCGATGCCGAAGTGGTGGCCGACCTCGTGGACCACTGTCCGGCGAACCTGCTCCACGACATCTCGGTCGCTGTGACAGACCGCGCAGATGGCACGTCGATAGATCGTGATCCGATCGGGAAGTACACCGGCGTATGCCGTCGTGCGACGGGTCAAAGGAACGCCGCGATACAGCCCCAGTAGGCCGGCTGGTCCTTCGTTGTGCTCCACGGTGACGGCCACGTTGCTCATGAGTTCCCCTAGCTCTGCGGGTAGCCCATCGAGCGCCACCCTGACCATCGCCTCGAACCGCTCGGGATCAACCTCGACCATGGGGCCAATTGTCCAACAGCGTCGCCCGCGCTCGGAGGATTCGACACCGGCTCGCGATGTCCGCTCCGATAGCGTCGTAGGCTACTTGCCGAACACGAACAGGGGTGCGACATGACGGCGAGCCGATCTGCTCGTGAGAGGAAAGCCGCATCGGAGGCCGGTCCTCTGGCGAAGGTGAAGATCGACCTCGACGCGGACAAGCGGTTCGTCTACAAGATCAGTTGCTCCGAGTGCGTCGTCAGGGGCTCCCGTAACTGGTCCGCCTATCGCCCCGGCGGTGACAACGGATTCATGGCGGCGATGGATCGGTGGATCTTCCACCTGAACGAGAAGCACCCCGGGGCTGACGCGCCTTGCATGGCCTTCCTATCGGCCGCTCAGCAGCGCTTGCAGCAGCGGCGCGAGAAGCAGGAAGCCGAGCCGACCGCTCTCTCCCGCGAGAACGACACCTGAGGATCGCGGGTCTGTCCGGCGGCTGGTGCAGGGAACATCGCGGCGAAATGCCGCGGTCGTCGGGGCCGCTCGAACGTGGATCGCTGCTCTGTCCGTTGACTGCGTCTGCGTCCACTGGTGCCGTCAGACAAGTCGGCGGCGGCTGGGCAGAGCAGTCAGCTGGCGGGAGTGAACAGTTCGATGAGGTTGCCGGCAGGGTCGGCGAGCAAGATCTGCCGTCCGCCGGGCCCTTCGACGACGTTGCTGCGGAAGGACAGCCCGGCGGCGCGAAGGCGCTCGATCTCGGCATCGAGATCGTCGACGATGAGGTGGACTGGGTTGCGGCCGGCGGTTGCGGCGTCCGAAGGTGTGGCGCGAGCGCCGGAGCTGGTCGGTCCGGATAGCAGCAACCGCAACGGCCCACGAGTGACATCGGCGAAGGCGGGCAACCGCGCGGTGCGCACGGTGAAGCCGAGGTGGTTCGTATAGAAGTCGATGGCGGCCTGCACGTCGTCGACGATGTAGCGGACGCTGGCCACGCCGTCATCCAGGTCACTCATGGCGTGTCATCCCTTCGAGGTCGCGTGATGATGTTGCCGAGAGGAACTCGACTCTCCGAACGAGTCACCCCGCGAGTAGACCCCAGCGTGACAGAACACGAGACTCTTCAGCCAGACCCGACAGGTGGCGTGAGGTCAGATCGGTGCGCGGACGGTGCGGAACGACGTGGCCGCCAGCCCGGCTGCGACGAGTCCGAAGATGATCGCAGCGACCACCAGAGTCGGCCGCATCCCCCACCCGTCCGCCAGGATCCCGGCAACCGGTGCAACGACGACCATTACTGCCCGGTTGAGAGAGCGCAGTGTGGTGTTGGTCCTGGCCTGCAGATCGTCGGGGGTAACGAGCTGTCGGTAGCTCATCTCGTGAGAATTGCTCATGCCCATCGCAAGTCCGTACAGCAGCTGTCCCGCGCCCAGGACCGCGACCGCCGCCCATCCGGACAAGCCGTGACCGGCGGCGATCATCACCAGCACCCCGGCCGTGGTGATGACGTGGCAGACGATGATCGTGCGCCCGGTGCCCAACAGGAGTCCGACACGAGTGGTGATGGCGGCTCCAAGAATTGCTCCGATGCCACCAGCGGCACCCAGGACGCCGAACTGGAACGCGGTCATACCGAGCGTGTTCAGTGCGTAAGGAGCGAGGACGACCCCGATGATCGCGTTGCCGACGAACCACCCGTGGGTAGCGAGCGCCAGGCTGGCCAACCCGGAGCTGCGGTAGACCCATCGGAGTCCGTGGACGATCTCGCGCAGGAGGCCCTTTGTCGTCGCGCCGGCCGTGGGCGGAGGCTCGGCCGCGTCGATGCGGCTCACCGTGATGGCTGAGTAGACGTAGCTGGCCGCGTCCACGAGCACCGCGACGGGGGCACCGAGCGCACTGACGAGCAGCCCGCCGAGGGCCGGGCCGGCGGTCATTGCTGCGGCGTCGGTGCCGTCGCAGCGTGCATGAGCACGCTGGAGGTGTTGCCGCGCGACCAGTCGCGGCAGGAGTGCCACTGCGGCCGCGCCATGGATCACCGATGCCGTGCCGTAGACAAGCACGATGACCAGCAGTGCTGGAAACGACAGCAGCCCAAGCCACCACATGAGCGGGATGGTCACCAGCAGCGCGGCCTGGACCCAGTCGGTTGCCACCATGATCGGCTGACGGCGCCGGTGGTCGACTATCGCGCCCACGACAAGGCCGACCACCAGGTACGGCAACCACCGCACCGCGTTCAACCAGCCCACCTGGGCCGCCGAGCCGTGCATTGTCAAGACGACCAGCGTCTGCAGCGCGAACAACGTGACGTAGGTGCCCAACCCCGACACAGCCTCGGCACGCCAGTAGAGCAAGAACGACCGCGATGGAAACTTCGCACCGCTGGACATAACGACATGATCCCACGCCCCCCATCCACCCAGCACGCCGCACAAAGCGGGTGACGCCGGCCCGTGCGCGTTGCGACCGGTACTCGGAGGTGAAGCGCGAGCCCGCCGCCCGCGGGTTCGGCGCCGTGTGCTCGATCTGGGATGTGCGGCGGGACATCTCACGCATGAACTGGTCTTGGCTGGAGCCGACGTCATCGCCTTGGACAAGTCGGAGCGGATGGTCGCGCACGCTCGGCGCCTGATGAACGGCCGAGCACACGTTGAGGTCGCTGACCTGAGCGAACCGCTGCACATGATTGACAACGACAGCATGGATCTCGTCGCTGCCTCATTGGTTCTGCACTACCTGTCCGACTGGCAGGGAATCATCAGCGAGATCCACCGCGTACATAGAAGAGAGTTGGAACGTCGATGGCGTCGAGACGACCGCGCACCTGTGGCGCCGGCCCCTTTCGGCTGTCTTCACGCCGCTCCTGGACCAAGGGCTGATCATTGACGCGGTACACGAGCCCGAGCCGAGCTTCCACGCGCGCGCTGTTCCGGACGAACGTATGCGGCACGCATTGAACACCTCACCGGTGTTCCTCTACATCCGCGCGATCCACCCGACCTGACCGGCGCGACGCAGTCCACGCGGCGCTCTCAGCTCGGCCGAGCCGGTAAACCGACGGCAGTCGCGGGCAGGACCGCACCGTGTCAGGGCAGCGTCACAGGCGCCTCGTACACGAACCATGCAAGGGCCACGCAGTTGGCGATGACCGTGCCCCAGAAGATGGTGCGGAACGGCTGCTTGATCGTCTTGTGCCGGAAGACCCGTCGCGCGACCAGCGCACCCGGCCAGCCACCCACCAGGGCGATCGTGTGGAGGGTGGACTCCGACGTGCGCCATCTGCCCTGCGTCGCCGCGGACTTGTCAGCGCCGTACATCAAGAACGCAACTCCGCTGAACAGGCCGTAGGCGGCCACCAACACGACGGGCACCTCGTCCAGCACCAGCAGTCCCACCAAGAGGGTGAAGAACAGCGCCGCGGTGGCGAGCGCCAGGGGTATCCCGCCGGCGCCTGCCCTGCTGGCCGGTACGGCGCCCACGTACCGCACCTCCGATGCGCGCGCCCGGTTGCGCTCGTCTCGAACCTCGGCGTACGTGACCTCGCAACCGGTGACAGGCCGCTGGCCACGAGGGAACGCACTCACGTGCACGAACGCACGCGAGCCCCCAGCAGCCGGCGTGATGAAGCCGAAACCCCGGTCGTCGTTCCAGTCCGCGAGAACCCCCTGCTGGCGCCCGACGCTGTCGTCTGAAGGCACGTCGTCCCGCTCCTTGGCTCGGCTGTCGCCAGGTTGGACAGCCTGGCCGCGGTACAGGTGGTTCCGCGCCATGGGCGGAACGAGTACCCGTGGTCGGCATTATGCGACACCCCATTCCACGAAGGGTCGAACCGGGCGAAGAACGGTCCGTTGCGGCCGAAAGGCGCACGAGGGATGGCCCGAGCTGCTGCGCGCTTCGCTACCTGCCTGGAACGGCTTCGATGAGCGAGATGGTCGAGATCGTGGGAATGACCCGTGTCAGGCGGAACCCCGCCCGGTCGAGCAGCGTGGCGAACTCTTGTTCGGTGCGCTCGCGACCGCCGACGAAGATCATCATGTCCAGGTCGAGGGACTTGGCGAAGTGCGGTGTGTTGCCAGGAGGAACCACACTTTCCAGCAGCAGCAGGATGGAGCCACTGGGCATGTGGCGGCGGACGTTGGCCAGGATCGCGGCGGCCTGCTCATCGTCGAAGTCGTGGATCACTCGCCGCATGACGTAGAGGTCACCGTCGGAGGGAGCGGTCTCGAAGAACGACCCGGCTTCGAGCCGGCAGCGGGGCAGAACGCCTGCCTCACGCAGGTGCTCCTCGGCTTCCCCGATGAGGACCTCGCGCTCCAGCAGCACACCCTTCGCGGAAGGTGCCGCGTCGAGCATCAGCGCGAGGAGCTGTCCGTGTCCGCCGCCGACGTCGATGATCGTCGAGAACTTCGTGAAGTCGTACGCCGCTTCGACGGCCGGCCAGTCCAAGGCCGACAGACGGCTCATCGCGTTGTTGAACGTGGCGGCGAACTCAGGATCGTGGTCGAGGTAGTCCCACATCGGCCTGCCGAAGATCACTTCAGCGCCGGGCATGCCGCTCTCCACCGTGTGGGCCAGCTGGCCCCACGTCCCCTGATAGTGCGGGTCGCCGAGCATCAGGATGACCGGCAGCATCGAGTCAGCGGTTCCGGAGCGCAGCCCGTTCGCCAAAGGAGTCAACGCGAAGCGCCCATCGGCGCCCTCGCGGAACACCCCGAGGGCCGCGCATGCCCGCAGGAGCCGGTGTGTGGTGTCGGGATTGGACCCCACTTCGGCTGCGACGTCGTCCGCGGACAGCGGGCCGCTCGCCAGTACGTCGGCGATGCCGAGCTTCGCTGCGGCGTAGATGGCGTGCGTCGCCATGAATCCGGAGGCGAGTTCGAGAAGGCCGATCTCCGGCGGCACCATCCGCCGGGTCAGGGTCTGCAGCGTGGTCCGGACGGCGGTGGCGGCCCGGACGACGCGGGCCGGGGGAAGTCTGGTCATCGGGACCCCCTATGATGGTCAGCAGTACTGACCATCATGGTCAGCAAGCCTGACTACTGTCAAGGGGATGGGATGGACCTCGCCACGCTCATGTTGATCGCTTACCGCGCGATGGACGAACGGGTGATCGCGGCGATGCGGGAAGCCGGCTTTGACGTGACCGTTGCGCAGGCCCGGATCGCCCAGCGCATTGCCGAGGACGGCTCTCGCCTCACCGACCTCGCCGAGCAGGCGCAGGTCACCAAGCAGACCGCGAGCCTGCTGGTCGCGGCGCTGGAACGGGAAGGGCTCGTGGAGCGCATCGCGGATCCGGACGACGGCAGGGCGCGGCTCATCAGGTTCACACAGAAGGGGAAGGCCGCGTCAAGGCGGGCTCGCGAGGTAGTGATGGGCGTCGAGCAGGAATGGAACGACCACCTCGGTCCCGAACTCGCTGCGTGCCTGCGCCAAGCGCTCACCAAGCTCCGCGACATCGCCGACCCGTACCGGTGACCAGGTAGCGACCGGCACGAGAAACCGCGGGTCAAGACCGGGCCATAGCACGCCGACAGGTCGCTGACCTGCGCGGTTACACCGGTTCAGACGTTGAAGCGGAACTCCACGACGTCGCCGTCCTGCATCACGTAGTCCTTGCCCTCCATGCGCACCTTGCCGACGGCCTTGGCCGCGTTCATCGAGCCCGCCTCCACGAGGTCGTCGAAGGAGACGATCTCGGCCTTGATGAAGCCGCGCTGGAAGTCGGTGTGGATGACACCGGCCGCCTCGGGAGCCGTGGCGCCCTTGGGGATCGTCCAGGCCCGGGTCTCCTTGGGGCCGGCGGTGAGGTAGGTCTGCAGGCCGAGGGTGTCGAAACCGACTCGGGCGAGCACGTCGAGACCCGGCTCCTCGATGCCCATCTCGTGCAGCATCTCCCGGGCCTCGTCCTCGTCGTCGAGCTCGACGAGCTCGGACTCGAACTTCGCGTCGAGGAAGATCGCCTCGGACGGCGCCACGAGGTCGCGCATCTTCTGCTTGAGACCCTCGTCGCCGAGCTCGTCGCTGTCGCAGTTGAAGACGTAGATGTAGGGCTTCGCGGTGAGCAGCATCAGCTCTCGCAGGAGCGCCTTGTCGATCTTGGTGGCGATGACCGGAGTACCCGACTCGAGCGCCTCCTTCGCCTCCTTCACGGCGGCGAGGACGGCGGCGGTCTCCTTCTTCAGCCGCGCCTCCTTCTCCAGCCGCGGCAGCGCCTTGTCGACCGTCTGGAGGTCGGCCAGGATCATCTCGGTCTGGATCGTCGAGATGTCGTTGGCGGGGTTCACCTCGCCGTCGACGTGGGTCACGTCCTCGTCGCGGAACACCCGGGTCACCTGGCAGATCGCCGCGGACTCGCGGATGTGCGAGAGGAACTTGTTGCCCAGTCCTTCGCCCTCGGAGGCGCCGCGGACGATGCCGGCGATGTCGACGAACTCGACGGTCGCGGGCAGGACCTTGGCCGAGCCGAAGATCTCCGCGAGCTTCGGGAGGCGGGAGTCGGGGACGCCGACCACGCCGACGTTCGGCTCGATCGTCGCGAACGGGTAGTTCGCCGCGAGCACGTCGTTCTTGGTCAGGGCGTTGAAGAGGGTCGACTTGCCCGCGTTGGGGAGACCGACGATTCCGATGGTGAGAGCCACGGGCGGCCACTTTACGGCGCGGCAGGGTTCCGCGACGAATCGACCGACCTCGCCCTCCTAGAGTGGCGGCATGCGCATCGCCACCTGGAACGTCAACTCCATCCGCTCCCGGATCGACCGGGTCGAGGCCTTCCTCACCCGCCACGAGATCGACGTCATCGCGCTCCAGGAGACCAAGGCCCGCGACGACCAGTGGCCGCTGATGGGCCTCGAGGCGATGGGCTACGAGGTGGCCACCCTCGGGCACAGCCAGTGGAACGGCGTGGCGATCGCGAGCCGGGTCGGGCTCGGCGACGTACGGCACGGGTTCGAGGGAATGCCGCAGTGGGGCGAGCCGCTGGCTTCCGAGGCACGGGCCCTCGGCGCCACCTGCGGCGGGGTGCAGGTCTGGTCGCTGTACGTGCCCAACGGCCGCGCGCTCGGTGACCCGCACCTGACCTACAAGCTCGAGTGGCTCGACCGGCTCCGCACCGCCGCGCACGGCTGGCTCAAGGACGACCCGGCGGCGCAGATCGCCCTCACCGGCGACTGGAACATCGCCCCGCACGACGACGACGTGTGGGACATGAGCGTGTTCGCGAAGAGCACGCACGTCTCCCCGGACGAGCGGGCGGCGTTCCAGGCGTTCGTCGACAGCGGGTACGTCGACGTGGTGCGGCCGCACACGCCGGGGCCGGACGTGTACACGTACTGGGACTACTACCGGCAGCGCTTCGAGCGGAACAAGGGCATGCGGATCGACTTCATCCTGGGCTCCCCCGCCCTCGCCGGGCGCGTGACGGGGGCCGAGATCGACCGCGACGAGCGGGCCGGCAAGGGCGCCAGCGACCACGCGCCGGTGGTCGTCGACCTCGCCGACTGATCAGAAGCAGCTCCTCTTGAACCTGCCGCGGGTGTGCGTGTCCCGCACGTAGCTCGTCGACGAGGTCCGGTACTCGATGGCCAGGGCCTTGAAGCCGCCGGGTGTGCGGGGACCGGGGCGTCGCATCCGGACGATCAGGTTGTACGTCGTCCCTGGGTCCAGGAACGCGCCCTCGGCCGGTTCCCGCTCGTTCCACTCCAACCCGACCTTGCCGCCGAGGTCCTGGCGCGGCAGGGGCCACTGCGTCCAGTCGCCCGAGAGCGGGACGCCCCGCACCGGCAGCACCCAGGCGTCGACGATGCGGACCCCGCTGGCCCCGACGAGCGCGAGCGACTCGATCTCGATCGGCTCCACGGTGTCGAGGATGTCGTCGCCGTAGACGAAGTCGCGGCTCGGGTGGCTGGAGCAGAACCGGCCCGACCCGTCGAAGCCGAGCGGGCCGCCCCGGACGGGCCCGACCGTGCCGGAGGGCCCGCCGCCGGGGGTGGCGCCCGAGGGACTCGCGGAGGGGCCGGCCCCCCTCTCCCCCGCGACCTCGGACCCGCCGGTGCAGGCGGTGGTCGCGAGCAGCAGCGCCACGAGCGCGGACACGGTCCGAGAGGCCATGCCGTCCTTCCTACCCGATCGGACTCCCCGGCGGCAGGGACTCCCGGCCCGCGGGTCCTGTCGGGTTCTGTCGGTGCTCCCCGGCATCCTGACGGCATGGACATCGGTACGACGCTCTCCCTCCTCGCCACCCTGCTGGTCGGGCTGCTCCTCGGCGCGCTGGTCGGGGGCCTCTGGGTCCGTGCCCGGGCCGCCGCGCCCGACGACTCGGCCCGGCTGGCGCTCGAGGCGCGTGCCGCCGACCACGCCGTGGTCAAGGAGGGCCTCGAGCGCCTGCACGACCAGATGCGCGACCTCGAGCACCACCGGGTCTCGTGGCAGAGCCAGCTCAAGCAGCAGGTCGACGAGGTACGGCACTCCACCGACTCGCTGCGCCGCGAGACCTCCTCGCTGTCGACCGCGCTGCGCAAGCCGCAGGTGCGCGGCCGCTGGGGTGAGCTGCACCTGCGCAAGGCGGTCGAGGTGGCCGGCCTGGTCTCCCGGTGCGACTTCGCCGAGCAGGTGTCGGTGCGCAACGACGACGGCCTGTTCCGCCCCGACCTGGTGGTCAAACTCGCGGGCGGCAAGAGCGTGGTGGTCGACGCCAAGGTGCCGCTCGACGCGTTCCTCGACGCGACCGGGGCCGACTCCGACGAGGAGCGCGACGCGCACCTGTCCCGGCACGCCCGCCAGCTGCGCCAGCACGTCGACACGCTGAGCGGCAAGGCGTACTGGCGCTCGCTGCCGGCGACGCCGGAGTTCGTGGTGCTCTTCGTGCCGGGCGAGTCGTTCCTCTCGGCCGCGCTGGAGGCCGAGCCCAGCCTGCTGGAGTACGCCGCGGCGCGGCAGGTCGTGCTCTCCACGCCGACCACGCTGATCGCGCTGCTCCGCACGGTGGCCTACGCGTGGACCCAGGAGGCGCTCGCCGACAAGGCCCGCGACATCCACGAGCTCGGCCGCGAGCTCTACGACCGGATCGGTGTGATGGGCACCCACCTCGACAAGCTCGGTCGCTCCCTGACCAGCGCGGTCGGCAGCTACAACAAGGCGATCGGGTCGCTGGAGACCCGGGTGCTCGTCTCGGCGCGGAAGTTCGCGGAGATGGAGGTCAGCGACCGCGAGCTGACCACGCCCGGCCCCGTCTCGGAGGCAGCACGCCCGTTGACCGCCGCCGAGCTCATCACCGCCGAGCCGGAGATCGGGCACCCGAGGGACGAGGCCGAGCTGCTGGTGGAGGTCGCCGAGCCGCGCGAGGAGCTGCCCGGCCTCCTGTCCGAGGACGGCTCCGCTCCGGCGCGTCGCACGCGGTCGGCATGAACCGGGCAATACCGTGACGGCGTGACCCAGAAGCGCACGCTGTGGGAAGAGGGGCGGAAGCCCGGCCGTCAGGTGGTGACCCTGGCCGCCGTGGTGACCTTCGGGGTCGTGGCGCTCGACCTGCTGCTGACCGACGAGCTCTCGCTGTTCTACGACCTCGCGTTCGTCGTGGTCTGCCTGGCGGCGGCGCTCAGCGTCCGTCCCCGGGACTTCTTCGCGGTCGGCGTGCTGCCGCCGCTGCTCATGCTGGCCGTGGTGCTCGTGCTCGGCGTGGTCGCGCGGGGCGCGGTCGCCGACGAGGTCGACGGGCTGGTGCAGGCGGTGGTCTCCGGGCTCGCCCACCACGCCGGTGCTCTCGTCGCGGGCTACGCGCTGGTGCTCGGCGTCCTCGCCCTGCGTCAGCTCGCCGCCCGCAACTCCGGCCGGATCCGCACCCTCGCCTGAGCCGCGGCGCCGGCGCTCGCGGCCGGCCGGGTCAGGACAGCTGGGCCTTCTCGGCCGCGCGCATGTCGCGGCGCAGCTCCGGGGGCAGCGCGAAGATCAGCGACTCCTCCGCGGTGTGCACGGCCTTGGCGTCGGGGTAGCCGCGCTCGGCGAGGAAGGCCAGCACGCCCTCGACCAGGTCCTCGGGCACCGAGGCGCCCGACGTGACGCTGACCGTGTCCACGCCCTCGAGCCAGGCCTCGTCGATCTCGCTCGCGTCGTCGACCCGGTACGACGCCTTCGCGCCGGCCTCGAGCGCGACCTCGACGAGCCGCACCGAGTTGGAGGAGTTCCCGGAGCCGACCACGATCACGAGGTCGGCGGCGCCGGAGATCTCCTTGACCGCCATCTGCCGGTTCTGCGTGGCGTAGCAGATGTCGTCCGACGGCGGGTCCAGCAGCTGCGGGAAGCGCTCGCGGATCGCCCGCACCGTGGCCATCGTCTCGTCGACGGACAGCGTGGTCTGCGACAGCCAGGCCACCTTCGCCGGGTCGCGCACCTCGATCCTGGCGACGTCCTCGGGGCTCTCCACGAGCTGGATGTGCTCGGGAGCCTCCCCCGCGGTGCCCTCGACCTCCTCGTGCCCGGCGTGGCCGATCAGCAGGATGTCGTAGTCGTCGCCGGCGAACCGACGGGCCTCGTGGTGCACCTTGGTCACCAGCGGGCAGGTGGCGTCGATGGTCTTCAGGCTCCGCTCCTCGGCCTGGCGGTGCACCTCCGGCGAGACGCCGTGGGCGGAGAAGACGACGGTGGCGCCCTCGGGCACCTCGGCCAGCTCCTCCACGAACACCGCGCCGCGCGACTCCAGGTTCGAGACCACGTGCTTGTTGTGCACGATCTGCTTGCGCACGTAGACCGGGGCGCCGTACAGGTCCAGCGCCTTCTCGACCGTGATCACGGCTCGGTCCACACCCGCGCAGTAGCCACGGGGGGCGGCCAGGAGGACGGCGCGGCCGTCCGCCTCGGCCGGGTCGAGGACAGGGGGCATCCCCAGGTCGGAAGTGCTCATGGCCCCCATCGTAGGTGGTCTGGCTTAGGGTTCCAGGCGTGGCACTTCAGACCTCGGCCGAGCACCCGGCCCCCGTCCGGCAGATCGCGATGGCGATCTCCGGCTGGATCGACCGGCTCGGCGCGGTGTGGGTCGAGGGGCAGGTGGCCCAGCTCAACCGCCGCCAGGGCATGAACACCGTCTTCATCACCCTGCGCGACACCGTCGCCGACATCTCCGTGCCGGTGACCTGCTCGCGCCAGGTGTTCGACTCGCTCAACCCGCCGGTCGTCGAGGGCGCCAGCGTCGTGGTTTTCGCCAAGCCCTCCTACTACGCCAACCGGGGCACGCTGAGCCTCTACGCCACCGACATCCGGATGGTGGGCCTCGGCGAGCTCCTCGCCCGGCTCGAGCGACGCCGCCAGCTGCTCGCGGCCGAGGGCCTCTTCGCCCGCGAGCTCAAGCGGCCGCTGCCGTTCCTGCCGCGCACGGTCGGGCTGATCACCGGTCGTGAGTCCGCCGCCGAGCGCGACGTGCTCGAGAACGCCCGCCGCCGCTGGCCCGCGGTGTCGTTCCGCGTGGTCAACACCTCGGTGCAGGGCACCAACGCCGCTCGCGAGGTGATCGACGCGCTCGGCGCGCTCGACCGGGACCCCGAGGTGGACGTGATCATCATCGCCCGCGGCGGCGGCGCGGTGGAGGACCTGCTGCCGTTCTCCGACGAGGCCCTGATCCGCGCCGTGCACCAGGCGCGTACGCCGGTGGTGTCGGCGATCGGCCACGAGCCCGACACCCCGATCCTCGACCTGGTGGCCGACGTCCGCGCGTCCACGCCCACCGACGCCGCGAAGACCGTGGTCCCCGACGTCTCCGAGGAGATCGACCGGATCCGGCACCTGCGCGACCGCGGCCGGCACGTGATGACCACCTGGCTCGGCCAGCAGATGCACCAGCTCGAAGCGGTTCGGGCCCGGCCCAGCCTGGCGAACCCGCGCAGCACCCTCGACGACCGCGCCCGCGACATCGAGGAGCTGCGCGCCCGCACCCGCCGGACCCTGCACCACCAGGTGGACCGCGCGCACAACGACCTGATGCACCAGCTCGCCCGGGTCCGCAGCCTGTCGCCGCTGGCCACCCTCGAGCGCGGCTACGCCGTGCTCCAGGACGCCGACGGGCACGTGGTGACCAGCATCGACCAGGCGCGGCCCGACCAGGAGATGCACGTGCGGGTGCGCGATGGCCGGGTGCACGTCGTGGTCCGCGACACCGAGCCCGACCCGGCCCTGCACCCCGACGGCACCGACGAGACGACCGGCGAGACCACCAGCGAGACCCAGGAGAACGCGTGACCGAGAAGAACGACGAGCTCAGCTACGAGGCCGCCCGCGAGGAGCTGGTCGAGGTCGTGCGTCGTCTCGAGAGCGGCGGCACCAACCTCGAGGACTCTCTCGCCCTGTGGGAGCGCGGCGAGAAGCTGGCGCAGATCTGCCAGGGGTGGCTCGACGGCGCGAAGGCCCGCCTCGACGCGGCGATGGCCGAGCAGGACGGGCGCGCGGATCAGCGCGCGGGCGGGGCCAGCAGCTCGACGTAGTCCACGAGCACGTCGCGGTCGACCGGGCCGACCACGAGCGTGGTCGCATCACCCGTCTCGGCGACCAGGGCGGTGTCCCCACCCTCGTCGGTCCAGGTGGCCCAGGTCGTTCCCGCGGCCTGCACGGCGCCCCGCCGTACGGCGTTCTCGTCGACGTAGGTCTCGACCATGTCGCGCGACGAGGCCCGGGACTGCTCGAGGCCGACGTACTCGTCGTCGGCGGTGAGCTGCCCGATGTGCCAGCGCGACGGCTCCGGGGTGAACGACACGCTCGTCGCACGCCAGCCCTCGGGCAACCGGGAGGGGGCGAGCAGCTCGAAGTCCACCTGCTCCGCGGCGTAGACCGCGGTCTGCCGGTACTCCACGGTGCGCACCGGCGTGGTCACGTCGTTGCGGTTCAGCTCCCGGAAGACGACGAACGCCGCGATCACCGCCAGCAGGATCAGCATCGCGCCGACCATCCCTGCCGCCGAGCGTTGGTACCGGCCAGCCTGTCCACTCACGCGCCAATCCTTGCAAGTGGCCCAAGACCCTGGCACGTCGGCCGCCGGTTGCTGTAGGCAAGGACCCATGCGCACCGTCGACGCCCGCCCGCTGTCCGCCGACGACCTGGCCCTCGCCGACGCCCACTGGCGGGCGGCGAACTACCTGGCCGTCGGGCAGATCTACCTGCTGGACAACCCGCTGCTGCGGCAGCCGCTGGCCGCGGAGCACATCAAGCCGCGCCTGCTCGGCCACTGGGGTACGACGCCGGGGCTGAACCTGGTCTACACCCACTGCGACCGGCTGATCCGCGAGCGGGACCTGGACATGATGTACGTGATCGGCCCCGGCCACGGCGGCCCGGCGATCGTCGCGCAGACCTGGCTCGAGGGGTCGTGGACCGACACGTACCCCGGCACCACGCTCGACGAGCGCGGCATGAGGCGGCTGTTCAAGCAGTTCAGCTTCCCCGGCGGCATCCCCAGCCACGTCGCTCCGGAGGTCCCCGGGTCGATCCACGAGGGCGGCGAGCTCGGCTACTCCCTCTCGCACGCGTTCGGCGCCGCGTTCGACAACCCGGACCTGATCGTGACGACCGTGGTCGGCGACGGGGAGGCGGAGACCGGGGCGCTGGCCACGTCGTGGAGCGGATGCCGGTTCGTCAACCCGGCCACCGACGGCGCCGTGCTCCCCGTGCTGCACCTCAACGGCTACAAGATCGCCAACCCCACCGTGCTCGCCCGGATCCCCGAGGACGACCTCGACATGCTGCTGCGCGGGCACGGCTGGGACCCGGTCCTGGTCGCCGGCGACGACCCCGAGGAGGTGCACCAGCAGCTCGCCGGTGCGCTCGACGACTGCGTCGCCCGGATCCGGCAGATCCAGGACGCCGCCCGCAGCGGCTCCCCGGGCGGCGCGACCCCGCCCGGGGAGGTGCACTGGCCGATGATCGTGCTGCGCACCCCGAAGGGCTGGACCGGTCCCGAGGAGGTGGACGGGGTCCCGGTCGAGGACACCTGGCGCGCCCACCAGGTCCCGCTGGCGACGGTGCGGGAGAACGACGCGCACCGCCGGCAGCTCGAGGCCTGGCTGCGGTCCTATCGCCCCGAGGAGCTCTTCGACGAGGACGGCGCCCCGGTCGCCTCGGTCCGCGCCTGGGCCCCGACGGGCGCGCGGCGGATGGGCTCGAACCCGCACGCCAACGGCGGCCTGGTCAGCCGCCCGCTCGACCTGCCCGACCCCCGCGACTACGCCGTCAAGGTGCCCGGCCCCGGCGCGGAGCTGCACGAGGGCACCCGGCCCACCGGCGCCTACCTGCGCGACGTGATCCGGGCCAACCCGCACAACATCCGGCTGTTCGGCCCCGACGAGGTGGAGTCCAACCGGCTGGGCGCGACGCTCGAGGCCACCGGGAAGGCGTGGATGCTCGAGCAGTACGACACCGACCAGCACCTGGCGCGCGACGGCCGGGTCATGGAGGTGCTCTCCGAGCACACCTGCCAGGGCTGGCTGGAGGGCTACACCCTCACCGGCCGGCACGGGCTGTTCACCTCCTACGAGGCGTTCATCCACATCGTCGACTCGATGTTCAACCAGCACGCGAAGTGGCTGAAGACCACCCGGCAGCTGGACTGGCGCCGCCCGGTGCCGTCGCTGAACTACCTGCTCAGCTCGCACGTGTGGCGCCAGGACCACAACGGGTTCAGCCACCAGGATCCCGGCTTCATCGACCACGTGGTGAACAAGAAGGCCGAGGTGATCCGGGTCTACCTGCCGCCGGACGCCAACACGCTGCTCTGGACCATGGACCACTGCCTGCAGAGCCAGAACCTGGTGAACGTGATCGTCGCCGGCAAGCAGCCGCAGCCGACCTGGCTCGACATGGAGCAGGCCGGGCTGCACGCGCGCCGGGGCCTGGGCATCTGGGACTGGGCCAGCAACGACGCCGGCGACCCGCAGGTGGTGATGGCCTGCGCCGGGGACGTGCCGACGATGGAGACGCTGGCCGCGGTCAGCATCCTGCGCGAGGAGCTGCCCGACCTGCGGGTCCGGGTGGTCAACGTGGTCGACCTGATGCGGCTGCAACCCTCGTCGGAGCACCCGCACGGGCTCGACGAGCGGGAGTTCGACGCCATCTTCGGCACCGACGTCCCGATCATCTTCGCCTACCACGGCTACCCGTGGCTGATCCACCGGCTGACCTACCGGCACACCAGCCACGAGCACCTGCACGTGCGCGGCTACAAGGAGGAGGGCACCACCACCACCCCGTTCGACATGGTGGTCCGCAACGACATGGACCGGTTCCACCTCGTGATCGACGTGCTCGACCGGGTGCCCGGCCTGGCCCGGAAGGCCGCCGTGCTCCGGCAGCGGATGCAGGACCGGCGTACGGCGCACCGCGCCTACGTCAACGAGCACGGCGCCGACCTGCCCGAGATCACGGAGTGGACCTGGCCTCAGGCCTGAGCCCGCGGGTCAGCCGGCGGCGCGGAGTGCGGGCAGCAGCTCGCGCTCCGCGACCTCGAGGAACGCCTCCTGGTTCGCGTCGCCGATCTGCACCAGCGCCACGTCGGTGAAGCCGGCCTTCCCGAACGCGGAGACGGCCTCTACGATCGCGTCGAGGTCCGGTCCGCACGGGATCGAGTCCGCGACGTCGTCGGGGGTGACGAACTGGGTGGCGCCCGCGAAGCCGGCGGGGCCGGGCAGCTCGGCGTTGACCTTCCAGCCGCCGGCGAACCAGCGGAACTGCTCGTGGGCGGTGCGGACCGCGCGGTCCCGGTCGGTGTCCCAGCAGATCGGGATCTGCCCGATCTTGCGCGACTCCCCCGGGTGCGCGGCGTCCCACTTGGCCACCAGCTCCTCCTTGGGCTCCACCGCGACCAGGTGGTCGACCATCGGCGCGAAGGTCTCGATCGACTGGTCGCCGGAGACCGCGACCGCGATCTCCAGGCGCGACTCCGGCCGGTCCCAGAGCTTGGCGGAGTCGACCCGGTAGTGGTCGCCCTTGAAGTTCACGTAGCCGCCGTCGAGCAGCGACCGGATGATCGTCACCGCCTCCGCGAGCATCTCGTGCCGCACGTTGACCCCCGGCCAGCCCTCGCCGACGACGTGCTCGTTGAGGTTCTCCCCCGCGCCGAGGCCGAGGGTGAACCGGCCGTCGCTGAGCAATCCGACCGTGGCGGCCTTCTGTGCGACCACCGCCGGGTGGTAGCGCATGATCGGGCAGGTCACGTAGGTCATCAGCTCGACCCGCTCGGTGACCTGCGAGACCGCGCCGAGCATGCTCCAGGCGTAGCCCGCGTGGCCCTGCTCGACGAGCCAGGGGAAGTAGTGGTCGCTCATCACCTCGAAGTCGAACCCGGCCCGCTCCGCGGCGCCGGCGTACCGGACCAGGGCGCGGGGGTCGGACTGCTCGGTCATCAGCGTGTAGCCGAAACGTGTCATGGCGGTGCGTCTCCTCCGTGCGGGTACGCCGCACCGATACCCGCCGGTGTCGTGGTTGATGCGGGGCGGGTCGCGGACGGGTGACATCTCCCCCGGCGTGACGCAGATGCGGCGCGAAGCCTGTGCTTTCCGCCGCACCTGCGGCAGACTTGCCGCGTGAGCGTCTACCGAGTTGCCGAAGCAGCGGACGTCCTCGGCGTCAGCACCGACACCCTCCGCCGGTGGATCGACGCGGGCCGGCTGACCGCCTCCCCGGGGGCGGACGGGCGCGCGGTCGTGCGCGGCGAGGACCTCGCGCGACTCGCCAAGGACATCGCCGACGGCGGACCGGACGGGGTGGCCCACGCCGCGCGCGCGGCCGCGGTGAGCGCCCGCAACCGGATGCGCGGCATCGTGACCGCGGTCAAGAAGGACACCGTGATGGCACAGGTCGAGCTGGTCTGCGGGCCCTACCGGATGGTGTCGCTGATGAGCGCGGAGGCCGCCGACGAGCTCGGCCTGGTCCCCGGCGTGCTGGCGATCGCGTCGGTGAAGTCGACCAACGTGGTGGTGGAGCTGCCGTGAGACCCCTCCGCGCCGGGGCCGCCGCGCTCGCGGCGGCCCTCACCCTGACCCTCGCGGGCTGCGGCGTCGGCGCGTCCGGCGACGACCGGACCCGGCTCACCGTGCTCGCCGCGGCCTCGCTGACCGAGCCGTTCGACGAGCTCGCGCAGGAGTTCGAGGCCTCGCACGACGGGGTGGACGTGGTGCTGGGCTACGACTCGAGCTCCACGCTGGCCGCCCAGGTCGTCGAGGGCGCCCCGGCCGACGTGCTCGCCACCGCCGACGCCCGCACCATGCGGATCGCGGAGGAGGCCGGCGCCACGCGAGGCGAGCCGGCCACCTTCGCCACGAACTCGCTGGTGGTCGTCGTACCCGCCGGCAACCCCGCGGACGTCGACTCCTTCGCCGACCTCCAGCGCGACGACGTCACCTACGTGGCGTGCGCCGAGTCGGCGCCCTGCGGCACGCTCGCCCGCGACCTGCTCGACCGCAACCGGGTCACCGCCCGGCCGCGCTCCCTCGAGGTCGACGTCAAGGCCGTGCTGACCAAGGTCGAGCTGGACGAGGCCGACGCCGGGCTGGTCTACGCCAGCGACGCGGTGGCCGCCGGCGACACGGTGGAGACCCTCCCGGTGCCCCACGCGTCCGAGGCGCCGAACAGCTACCTGGTGGCCCCGGTGCAGCAGAGCGCGGAGCCCGACCTGGCCGCGGAGTGGGTGGAGCTGGTCCTCTCCGACCGCGGCCGGCAGGTGCTCGACGACGCGGGCTTCGGCGGGCCGACCCCGTGAGCCGGAACCGGCTCGGCCGGCCGCCGGCGTACCTGCTGCTGCCGGCGGGGCTCGCGGTCGCGCTGCTGCTCGTCCCGCTCGCGAGCCTGGTCGCCCGCGCGCCGTTCGGGTCGCTGCTCGAGCGGCTGGCCGCCCCCGAGGTGCTCGACGCGCTGTGGCTCTCGCTGTGGACCGCGACCGCCGCGATGCTGGCCAGCCTGGTGCTCGGCCTCCCGCTGGCGTGGCTGCTGGCCCGGGTCGAGTTCCCCGGCCGGTCGCTGGTGCGGACCCTGGTGACGGTGCCGCTGGTGCTGCCGCCGGTGGTCGCCGGCGTCGCGCTGCTCACCGCCTTCGGCCGCACCGGCGTGGTCGGGGCGCCGCTGCGCGAGCTCGGCGTCACGATCCCGTTCACCAGCACCGCCGTCGTGATCGCGCACACCTTCGTCGCGCTGCCGTTCTTCGTGATCAGCGTCGAGGGCGCGCTGCGCGCGACCAGCCAGGACTACGACGAGGTGGCGGCCGTGCTCGGCGCCCGGCGCGGGGCGATCTTCCGCCGGGTCACCGTGCCGCTCGCGGCCCCGGGGATCGCCGCGGGGCTGGTGCTCGGCTGGGCCCGTTCGCTCGGCGAGTTCGGCGCCACCATCACCTTCGCCGGCAACTACCCCGGCGTGACCCAGACGATGCCGCTCGCGGTGTACACCCTGCTCCAGGAGGACCTCGAGGCGGCGGTCGCGCTGAGCCTGGTCATGCTGCTGGTCTCCGTCGTCGTGCTCGCCCTGCTCCGCGAGCGCTGGTTCGGGCAGGCCGCGCGATGAGCCTGCTGGAGGCCCGGGTCCGGGTCCGGCGCAGCCCGCAGTCCCTCGAGGTCGACCTGGACGCCGACCCGGGCGACGTGATCGCGGTGATCGGCCCGAACGGGGCGGGCAAGAGTACCCTGCTCCGCGCTCTGGCCGGGCTGGAGCCGATGCACCAGGGCACCGTCCGGTACGACGGCCGCGCGTGGGACGGCCCGGGCGCCGCCCGCCCGCTCACCCCGCAGGAACGCGGGATCGGGATGGTCTTCCAGCAGCACCTGCTCTTCCCGCACCTGACCGCGCTCGGCAACGTCGCCTTCGGCCCGCGCAGCCGCGGCGCCCGCCGGCGCGAGTCCGAGGAGCGAGCCCGGCGCTGGCTCACCCGGCTCGGCGTCGAGGACCTCGCCGACCGGCGGCCGCGTGAGCTGTCCGGCGGCCAGGCACAGCGGGTCGCGATCGCCCGGGCACTGGCCACCGACCCCGCCCTGCTTCTGCTCGACGAGCCGCTCGCCGCGCTCGACGTGGGGGTGGCGATGGCGCTGCGCCTCGAGCTCGCGCGGCACCTGGCCGACTTCGGCGGGATCGGGGTCCTGGTCACCCATGACGCGCTCGACACCCTGACCGTGGCGAACCGCGTGGTCGTGCTCGACCAGGGGCGGGTGGCCCAGGTCGGCACCCCCGACGAGGTCGCGCAACGCCCCCAGACCGAGCACGTCGCGCGGCTGATGGGGCTCAACGTGCTGCGCGGGCAGGGCAGCGGCACCGCGGTCGCCCTCGACTCGGGAGGGACCCTCGTCACCACGACGCCGTTCGAGGGGCGGGTCAACGCCTGCTTCAGCCCGGCCGCGGTGACCCTGACCCTGGCCGAGCCGACCGGCAGCGCCCGGAACCGGTGGCCCGGGACGGTGACCTCGGTGGTGCCGCACGGGGCGGCGGTGCGGGTGCACCTCGCCGGGCCGGCCCCGCTGATCGCCGACGTCACCCCGGGCGCGGCGGCCGAGCTCGGGCTGGCTCCCGGACGCAGCGTCTGGGCGGCGGTGAAAGCGACAGAAGTGGGCGTCTACGGCATCGCAGCCCCACCGGCGCAGGCTCCGTTACGATCGCGCTATGTCTGACCGTCTGCTGCCGCCCGACCTGTCCGCCGCGCACGATGCGCCCGACCGCAACCTGGCGCTGGAGCTGGTGCGCGTCACGGAGGCAGCCGCCATGGCCGCGGGCCGCTGGGTGGGCCGCGGCGACAAGAACGGCGCGGACGGCGTCGCGGTCAACGCGATGCGCGTGCTGATCTCGACCGTCGGCATGCGCGGCACCGTCGTGATCGGCGAGGGCGAGAAGGACAACGCCCCGATGCTGTTCAACGGCGAGGAGGTCGGTGACGGTACCGGCCCCGAGTGCGACGTCGCGGTCGACCCGATCGACGGCACCACGCTGACCGCCAAGGGCATGACCAACGCGGTCTCGGTGCTCGCGGTCAGCCCGCGCGGGTCGATGTACGACCCCTCCGCGGTGTTCTACATGGAGAAGCTGGTCACCGGGCCCGAGGCCGCCGACGTGGTCGACATCCGGTACCCGGTCGCGGAGAACATCCACCAGGTCGCCAAGGCCAAGGGCAGCACCCCCGAGGACGTCACCGTGGTCCTGCTCGACCGGCCCCGGCACCAGAAGCTGGTCGACGAGATCCGCGCCACCGGCGCCCGGATCAAGTTCATCACCGACGGCGACGTGGCCGGCGCGATCATGGCGGCCCGCCCGGACACCGGCATCGACCTGCTGCTCGGCGTGGGCGGCACCCCCGAGGGCATCATCGCCGCCTGCGCGATGAAGTGCATGGACGGCGTGATCCAGGGCCGGCTCTGGCCCACCGACGACGACGAGCGGCAGCGCGCGATCGACGCCGGGCACAACCTCGACGCGGACGCCATCCTCACGACCGAGGACCTGGTGACCGGCGACGACTGCTTCTTCGTGGCCACCGGCATCACCGACGGCGAGCTGATGAAGGGTGTGCGCTACCGGGCCGGCGGCGCGACCACGCACTCCCTCGTGATGCGCTCGCGCAGCGGCACGATCCGCGCGATCACCAGCGAGCACAAGCTGCAGAAGCTGCGCTCGTACTCCGCCATCGACTTCGAGCACTGAGCGGGACGGGACCTGCCGTGAGCAAGCTGCCCTTCGTCGTCGTGGGCGAGGCCCTCGTCGACATCGTGGTGCCCCAGGAGGGCGAGACGTCGCACGCGGTCGGCGGATCGCCGATGAACGTCGCGGTGGGCCTGGCCCGCCTCGACATCCCGTCGCTGCTGATCACCCGGATCGGTGACGACGAGCACGGCCGGTGGATCGCCGACCACGTCCGGTCCAGCGGCGCGGACCTGGCGCCGACGTCGGTGGTGGCGGCGTCCACCACGAGTACGGCGACCGCCCGGCTCGACGAGCACAACGCCGCGACCTACGAGTTCGACCTGGTCTGGGACCTCGAGCACCACACCCTGCCCGAGGCACGCGGCCTCCACATCGGCTCGCTGGGCGCCAGCCTGCTGCCCGGGCGGCACGCCGTGGTCGACCTGCTCCGCCAGGCCGACCAGGACGACGTGTTCGTCAGCTACGACCCCAACATCCGGACGGCGTTCGTCGAGGACCCCGACCTGGCCTGGCGCGAGGTGCTCGAGCTCGCCGCGCTGAGCCAGCTGGTGAAGATCAGCGACGAGGACCTGAACGTGATGCGCCCCGGCGTGGACGTCGACAGCCTGGCCCGCGAGCTGCTCGCCGGTGACCAGACCGAGCTGGTGATCGTCACGCACGGCCCCGGCGGCGCCGCGGCGTACGCGGAGGGCTTCTTCACCTCCGTCCCCGCCCCGAAGGTGGACGTCGTGGACACCGTCGGCGCCGGCGACTCGTTCATGGCCGCCGCGCTCGCGATCCTGTGCGACTGGGACCTGCCCGACGACAGCCCCGGCGCGCTGACCGCCCTCGACGAGGACCACGTCCGGGTCCTGCTGCACGGGTCGATGGTGGCCGCGGCGGTCACCTGCTCGCGGCGCGGGGCTAACCCGCCGACGCGGCGGGAACTGCCGACAACCTGGCCCGGGTGACCTCCCGGGCGGCCCGCCGCTCGCGGTTCGCCTGCAGGGTCGCGGCGACCACGTCGAACACCACCGGGTCGACGGCCATGCCCAGGTGGCTGGTGCGCACCTCCACGGTCCTCGCCGCCGGGTCGAGACAGCCGCGCCAGTCGATCACGCCGTCGCGGCGCGAGAAGATCGACGTGAACGCCACCGACGAGTGGACCGGGCCGCGCGCCTGCTCCCAGCTGAGCCGGGCGCAGTCGCCGGAGGTGCAGTCCTCCCCCATCATCGTGCCGAGGCCGGCGCGGCGCAGCGCGATCACCAGCGCGAGGTCGAAGGCGAGCACGGAGTGGATCGCGCCGGGCGCCAGGATCGGGCTGCCCATGGTGACGATGGCCTCCACCAGGTCGGGGCGCCGTCCGGCGATCGTCCGGGCGAGCAGTCCGCCGAGGCTGTGCCCCACGACGGTCACCTTGCGGTCGCGCTTGATCGCGATCGCCTCGATCCGCCGTTCGAGGGCATAGGACGCCGCCTGGGTGCAGCCGACGTTCGCGTGCATCGTGGAGCGGTAGGTCCGGTAGCCGAGCCTGCGCAGGTACCGCGACATCAGCAGCAGCGAGGAGTCACCGGCCATGAACCCGGGGACGAGGACCACCGGGTCCACCGAGCGCACCGGGGTCAGGGTGGCGTACGGCGTCCGCCGGCCCGCGATCCGGTCGCCGGCGGTCCGTCGTACCAGCCGGGCCGCCTCGGCCACGGCGCTGCTCTCCCGCGCGATGGCGCGCAGCCCACGTGGTCCGGAGTACCCCGGAGGGCACAGGAACCCTCCCAGCGGTGATGCCACGGCAACCTCCCGGTCGTGGGACTGGTTGTGACTTTAACCACTCGCGAACCGCCGCAAACCTCGCGTGGCGGAACCGTTACGCAACGTCCGCCTCCTCGTGACCCCGTGCAGACTGCACGTAAACTGGTGGGTAACAACGTCGTGAGAGAGGCCTCATGTCGAACGTGCACCCCGCCCCGTCCGAGGAGCAGATGGCCGCGCTGCCCACCGGCGTCGACATCTGCTACCAGACCTTCGGCGACCCCGAGGGCGACCCGCTGCTGCTCGTGATGGGCCTGGGCGGGCCGATGACCTGGTGGAGTCCCGAGCTGTGCCAGCGCCTCGCCGACAACGGCTTCTACGTGATCCGCTACGACAACCGCGACACGGGGCACTCCTCCCGGGTCTCCGGCCGGATCAACCGCCGGATGATCGTGAAGTCCTTCGCCGGGCTCAGGGCGCGGACGCCGTACTCCATGCAGGACATGGCCGACGACGCCTTCGCCCTCCTCGACCACCTCGAGCTCGACGCCGCGCACGTCGTGGGAATCTCGATGGGCGGCATGATCGTGCAGACGATGGCGCTGAGCCAGCCCAAGCGCGTGCTGTCGATGACCTCGATCATGTCCACCACCGGACGCCGTACGGTCGGCTGGCAGGACCCCCGGCTGCTGCCCCTGCTCCTCGCCCGCCGCAGCCAGTCACGGGAGCACTACGTGGCGACCTCGGCACGGCTGTGGAAGATCATCGGCTCCCCGCTCTACCCCGACACCACCGAGGCGGTCCGCGAACGGGCCGCCGAGACGTGGGACCGCGGGGTCAGCGCGCCCGGCGTCGCCCGGCAGATGGGCGCGATCCTCACCCAGCCGGACCGCTCACGGGCGCTGCGCAGCCTGCGGATCCCGTCGCTGGTGATCCACGGCACCCACGACAAGATGGTGCACGTCTCGGGCGGCCGCGCGACGTCCCAGGCGATCCCCGGCTCCGAGCTGCTGCTGATCCCGGGCATGGGGCACGACGTCCCGGTCGCCCTGCACGAGACCTTCGTCGAGGCGATCCGCCGCAACGCCGACCGCGCCAAGAGCCGCCGCTGACCTTCGGGTCGGCACCGCGGTACGCCGGTCGGGCGCTCGAGCCGCCGTGCCGGCTCCCCGTGTCTGGCCCGAGTAGTTCGTGAGCAGATGGCTGTCCTCACGCCGGAGAACAGCCATCTGCTCACGAACTACCTGGCGCGGCCCCCTACCGCTCCCTGGGCTCCGACCTCGTGGTCGTGGTCTTCCTCGGCGCACTCTTCTTGGCCGCGGAGGTGCGCGCGCCACCCCGCCCGGCCGACGACGCGCCCGCGCTCTTCCTCGCGGCGGCCTTCTCGGCCGGGGCCTTCTTGGCCGGGGCCTTCTTGGCCGGGGCCTGCTTGGCCGGCGTCTTCCTCGCGGCGGCCTTCTTGGCAGGCGTCTTCTTCGCGGCGGCCTTCTCGGCGGCCTTCTTGGTCGGGGCCTTCCTGGCGGGCGTCTTCCCCGTGGCAGCCTGCTTGGCCGGCGCCTTCCGCGCGGCGGTCTCGCGCTCCGCGGCCTCCTCGGGCTCGGCCCGCGTCCCCTCACCGGGGACCAGCGCGACCAGCTCCGCCATCGCGTCCTGGAGGTAGCCGATCAGGTTCCACACGTCGGGCACCATCTCCCGGCACGCGATCAGGCCGAAGTCCAGGTCACCGTCGTAGGAGAACAGCGTGATGTTCAGGCCGCCGGTCATGTCGGTCACCGCCGAGACCGGGTAGACGCCCTCCACCTTCGCGCCAGCGATGTACAGCGGCAGCTGCGGCCCCGGCACGTTGCTGACGAAGAGGTTGAACAGCACGCCGGGGACCATGGCGAGCTTGAACAGCGCCCGCGCGGCGAGTCCCGAGAGCGCGGTGGGGATGACGTGGGCGAGGTCCTGGAGCAGAGTCGCGGGGACGGCGTCGAAGTGGCGCTTGGCCTCCTCCATCGACTCCTTCATGGACTGCAGCCGCTCGGCCGGGTCGGCCAGGTGCGTCGGCAGCTCGGCCATCATCACCGAGACCAGGTTGCCGGGCGCGCCGGCCTGGTCCTCGGTGCGGATCGAGACCGGCACGGCGACCACCAGCGGCGTGGTCGGCAGCGCGTCGTGGTCCAGCAGCCAGCGGCGCAGGGCTGCCGCGGTCAGGGTCATCACCACGTCGTTGACGGTCAGCCCGAAGTGGTTTTTCACCCGCTTCACGTCCGACAGCGGCACCGAGCCGTAGGAGAACCGGCGGTGCGGGGTGATGTGGCCGTTGAGCGGGGTGCGCGGCGCGTGCAGCGCCCGGTGCCCGACGTCCGGCGTGGAGTGCCCCAGCGCCCGGCCCACCAGCCCGGCGGTCTCGCTGACGAGTCGCGCGCCCGGGAAGTTCGCCGCGCCCGGCAGCTCGTCGAGGTAGCCCAGGGACTTGGGCACCGTGCGCAGCACCTCCACCGGGTTCACCGCGACGGCGGCCAGGCCCCGTCGTACGAGGTTGGCCGTGGAGGGGATCTTCCGGGGCACGAACGGCTCGGGCTCCGGCTCCACCTCGCGCGGCTCGACCGTGATGTCCATGATCGTCTCGAGGATCTCGGCGCCGGAGACACCGTCGATCGCGGCGTGGTGGATCTTCGTGTAGAACGCCGACTTCCCGCCTTCGAGGCCGGTGATGACGTAGGCCTCCCACAGCGGCCGCGTGCGGTCGAGCTGCCGGGCGTGGATCCGGGCGACCTGCTCGCCGAGCTGCTCCTTCGTGCCCGGCGCGGGCAGGGCCAGCTCGCGCAGGTGGAACTCGATGTCGAAGTGCGGGTCGTCCACCCAGTACGGGCGGCCCAGTCCGAGCGGCACCGGGACGAGGCGCTGGCGCAGCGGGGCGGCGAGGTGCAGGCGTGGCTCGAACACCGCGCGCACGGTCTCGAGGGTCCACTGACCGTCCGGCGCCGTTGACGGGTCGAGCACGACCAGGCTGCCGACGTGGCCGACCGTCGTGGGGGACTCGACGTTGAGGAACTGGGCATCGAGAGAGGTCAGCTGGCGCATTCGAACAGTCTGTCGCCGCGCCCGTACCCCTGTCACCCGTCTGTGACCGGTCGGTCACGAACGGAGGGCTATGCCTTCCAGCCGATCCGTCTGCGGGACTCCCCCGGCATCGCCTTGCGCTGCACGGACACCCCGGCCATCAGCGCGAAGCCCTTCACCCGCACCACCGGCGAGTCGGGGGTGATCTCGGCCGGCACCCTGTCACGCGTCTGGCTGAAGTCGCCCATCACCCCGATCCCCTCGACGATGACCTGGGTCCGGGCGTTCACGACGATGTCGATGCCGGCCATGATCGCGACGGCGGTGATGGTGGTCTCGCGTGCCTCGAGCTGCGCCTCCCGCAGGTCGAGCGTCACCCCGCCCATCATCGAGAAGGCGGTGTGCTCCGCGGGCACCCGCCACACCCCGCGCCGGGTGCAGTCGCCCAGGAAGGAGACCGAGGTGGTGTACGTCGCCGCCGGCACGAGCGGCTGCCCCAGGGGCACGCCCTGCGGCACCGCCGGGTGGTCCGTGGGCCGCACCGGCAGGTCCGCGGTGATCGGGACCAGGTCGGCGTACGTCTTGGCGGAGTACGCCGCCTCCAGCCGCTCGTCGAGCTCGTCGAGGTCGAGACGTCCCTCCCCGGCCGCCTGCCGCAGAAGCTCGGCGACCTGGTGGCGGTCGTGGTCCGAGACCCTCAGCTGTGCCGGGTCACGTCTCTCCATCCGTCCCTCCATGAGCTCAGCGTAGTCGGCTCGCCTATCCTCACTCCCGTGAGTAACGAGGCTGACTTCCGCTATTCCGACCTTCTCCCCACCGGCCGGGACGACACCCCGTACCGGCTCCTCGGCACCGAGGGAGTGAGCACGTTCGAGGCGAACGGCCGCACCTTCCTCCAGGTCGACCCGTCGGCGCTGCGGCTGCTCACCTCGGAGGCGATGCACGACATCGCCCACTACCTGCGTCCCGCGCACCTCGCCCAGCTGCGCAAGATCATCGACGACCCCGAGGCCAGCGGCAACGACCGCTTCGTGGCGCTCGACCTGCTGAAGAACGTCAACATCTCCGCCGGCGGCGTGCTGCCGATGTGCCAGGACACCGGCACCGCGATCGTGATGGGCAAGAAGTCCGAGGGCGTCCTCACCGGCGCCGACGACGGCGAGTGGATCAGCAAGGGCGTGTACGACGCCTACACCAAGCTGAACCTGCGCTACTCCCAGCTCGCGCCGCTGACCATGTGGGAGGAGAAGAACACCGGCACCAACCTCCCCGCACAGATCGAGCTCTACTCCACGCCCGGCACCGACGGGAAGGCACCGGAGTACAAGTTCCTGTTCATGGCCAAGGGCGGCGGCTCGGCGAACAAGTCCTTCCTGTTCCAGGAGACGAAGGCCGTGCTGAACCCCAAGCGGATGCTGGAGTTCCTCGACGAGAAGATCCGCTCGCTCGGCACCGCCGCCTGCCCGCCGTACCACCTCGCGATCGTGGTCGGCGGGACGTCGGCGGAGTTCGCGCTGAAGACCGCGAAGTACGCCTCCGCGCACTACCTCGACAACCTGCCCACCTCCGGCGACATGGCCGCCCACGGGTTCCGCGACCTCGAGCTCGAGGAGGAGGTCTTCAAGCTCACCCAGTCCTTCGGGATCGGGGCGCAGTTCGGCGGGAAGTACTTCTGCCACGACGTCCGCGTGGTCCGGCTGCCCCGCCACGGCGCCTCCTGCCCGGTCGCGATCGCGGTGTCGTGCTCCGCGGACCGCCAGGCGCTCGGCAAGATCACAGCCGAGGGGATCTTCCTCGAGGAGCTCGAGCGCGACCCGGCGAAGTACCTCCCCGACACCACCGACGAGAAGCTCAGCGACGACGTGGTGAAGGTCGACCTGAACCGGCCGATGGACGAGATCCGCGCCGAGCTGTCGAAGTACCCGGTCAAGACCCGGCTCTCGCTCAGCGGCCCGCTCGTGGTGGCCCGCGACATCGCCCACGCGAAGATCAAGGAGCGCCTCGACGCCGGCGAGGGCATGCCGCAGTACCTGAAGGACCACGCGGTCTACTACGCCGGCCCGGCCAAGACCCCCGAGGGCTACGCCTCCGGCTCGTTCGGCCCGACGACCGCGGGGCGGATGGACTCCTACGTCGACCAGTTCCAGGCCGCCGGCGGCTCGATGGTGATGCTCGCCAAGGGCAACCGCTCGGTGCAGGTCACCAACGCCTGCAAGGCCCACGGCGGCTTCTACCTCGGCTCGATCGGCGGCCCGGCCGCCCGGCTCGCACAGGACTGCATCAAGCACGTCGAGGTGCTCGAGTACGCCGAGCTCGGCATGGAGGCGGTGTGGCGCATCGAGGTGGAGGACTTCCCCGCGTTCGTCGTGGTCGACGACAAGGGCAACGACTTCTTCGCCGAGACCCAGAAGCCGATCGCGCTGACCGTGCGCACCCGCTCCGCCGAGAAGGTCTGACCGCTCCTCTGTAGGACACAACCGCACCCGTGTGCCGTTGTGGCACGCCCGCGCGCTCGGAACGTGTCACAACGGCACATGTGTGCCGGGATCACGGGCACCATGCAGGCCCGAGACCGCACACGAGAGACGAGAACGATGACCGAGTACGTCGAGCTGGCCCGGGCCGAGTCCGAGCGGGGCGAGGTCGTGCTGCGCGAGCGCCGCGACCCCGACGCCGGCGTCAACGCCCCCGCGGTCCTCGAGCTGCGGGTGAACGGGGTGTTCGTGATGGACACCCAGGAGACCAGCAGCGAGCGGGGCCTCGCCCGGGCGGCGCTCGCGAAGGTGACCGACCCGCGGCGCGTCGTGATCGGTGGGCTCGGCCTCGGGTTCACGCTGCACGAGGTGCTCGCGGACCAGCGCGTCGAGCAGGTCGTGGTGGTCGAGATCGAGGACGCCCTCGTGCAGTGGATGCGCGACGGGACCGTCCCGCACGGCCCCGCCTACCTCGCCGACCAGCGCGTCTCCGTGGTCGCCGCCGACATCCGGGTCGCGATGGCCGAGGCCACCCCGGCGGCGTACGACCTGGTCCTGCTCGACGTCGACAACGGCCCCGGGTTCCTGGTCCACGACGACAACGTCGCGCTCTACCAGCGGACCTTCCTGGAGCAGGCCCGGGCCTGCCTGAGCCCGGGCGGGGCGCTGGTGATCTGGTCGGCGGCGGAGTCGCCCACGCTGCAGAAGGAGATGCGCGAGGCGTTCGGCAACGCCGTCGCGGTGCCCTTCGAGGTCACCCTGCAGAGCCGGGACGAGCAGTACTGGATCTACCTCTCCCGCGTCGAGGCATAGCCACCGCCGCCGCGGGTAGTGTCGCGGCATGGACGGATTCCGCACCGAGCACGACAGCATGGGCGAGGTCCAGGTCCCCGCCGACGCCCTATGGCGGGCGCAGACCCAGCGAGCCGTGGAGAACTTCCCGATCAGCGGCAGCACCCTCGAGCCCGCGCACGTCCGCGCACTCGCGCAGGTCAAGGCGGCCGCCGCGAAGGTCAACGCCGAGCTGGGCGTGGTGGACGAGACGATGGCCGCGGCGATCCGTGACGCCGCCGCCGAGGTCGCCGACGGTCGGCACGACGACCACTTCCCGGTCGACGTCTTCCAGACCGGCTCCGGGACGTCGTCGAACATGAACATGAACGAGGTGCTCGCCTCGCTCGCACAGCGCGCCGGGGTCGACGTACACCCCAACGACCACGTCAACGCCAGCCAGTCCAGCAACGACACCTTCCCGACCTCGATCCATGTGGCCGCGACCGCGGCGACCACCCACGACCTGGTCCCCGCCCTGGACCACCTCGCATCGGTGCTCGAGGGCAAGGCCGAGGAGTTCAAGGACGTCGTCAAGGCCGGCCGGACCCACCTGATGGACGCCACGCCGGTGATGCTCGGCCAGGAGCTCGGCGGGTACGCCGCCGCGGTCCGGCTCGGCATCGAGCGGCTCGAGTCGGTCCTGCCACGGGTTGCGGAGCTCCCCCTCGGCGGTACGGCGGTGGGAACCGGGATCAACACCCCCGAGGGGTTCGCGGCGAAGGTGATCGCGGAGCTCGCCGCGTCGACGGGGCTGCCGTTCACCGAGGCCCGGAACCACTTCGAGGCACAGGGCGCGCGCGACGCTCTGGTGGAGCTCTCGGGCCAGCTGCGCACGGTCGCGGTGAGCCTGACCAAGATCTGCAACGACCTGCGCTGGATGTCGTCGGGTCCGCGCACCGGCTTCGCCGAGATCAACCTCCCCGACCTGCAGCCGGGCTCGAGCATCATGCCGGGCAAGGTGAACCCGGTGCTGCCCGAGGCAACGCTGATGGTCTGCGCGCAGGTGATCGGCAACGACACCGCGGTCACCGTGGCCGGCGCCTCCGGCAACTTCGAGCTCAACGTGATGATGCCGGTCCTCGCCCGGAACCTGCTCGAGTCGATCCGGTTGCTGAGCACGAGCAGCCGCCTGCTCGCGGACCGCTGCGTCGCCGGGATCACCGCCAACGTCGAGCGGATGCGGACCTACGCGGAGTCCTCCCCCTCGGTGGTGACGCCGCTCAACCGCTACATCGGCTACGAGAACGCCGCCAAGGTCGCCAAGAAGGCGCTGGCGGAGGAGAAGACGATCCGCGAGGTCGTCGTGGAGATGGGCTTCGTGGAGCAGGGCGACCTGACCGAGCAGCAGCTCGACGAGGCGCTCGACGTCGCGCGCATGACGAGGCCCTGACCGGGAGCCGGTCAGGGCCTCGTCTCACGCCGGGTCGCGCGCCGCAGGGCGCGCCCAGGGGCTCAGTACCAGTTGTTGGCCTGCTTGAACTCCCAGGCGGCGCACGGGCTGCCGTAGGAGTCCCGGATGTAGCCCAGGCCCCACTCGATCTGGCTCGCCGGGTTGGTCATGTAGTCCGCCGGCAGGTTGTCGTGGGTGCCGCCGGTCAGGGCCTGCGGGATGCCGTAGGCCGTGGACGTCGGGTTGTCGGCGTTCATGTCCCAGTCGCTCTCGCTGACCCACAGGGAGTCGAGGCAGCTGAACTCGCCCTCGGAGAACCCGAACTCGGGCAGCATCTGGCGGGCGATGTCGCGCGGGTCCTGGCTGGCCAGGTCCTCGGTGCGGGTGACCTGGCCCCCCGAGGCCTGGTCGAGGGCGCGCTCCTTCTCCACGGAGGTCCGGCGGTCGGACCGGGAGACGGTGTCGGAGCCACGGTCGGACAGCCCCGCGGGGACGGGCTGGTCGGCCTGCTCGGACTGGGCCGCGGCGATGGTGGCGGCCGCGGAGTCGGCGGGGGCCTCGTCCTTGACCACGACGCCGCCGGTGACGGCGAGTCCGGTCGCGGCGACGGCGACACCGGAGTAGAGGACTGACTTGCGAAGGCTTCTCTTCAGCGCAGGTTCAGCGGGTGCGTTCCGGTGTCTCGGAACGTACGTATCGCGTTTCGGCACAGACGATCTCTCGCAAACGGTTGACTACAAGGTCGGAGCCCGGGGGGCGCTGGGCAAGTTCTCCACCATCCCGGATGTGCTCCACAGGTGCAAATCGTCCGTCAGCGTACACGTCGTGTTCTACGACACAACACGGTCAGGTCATATCACCGAAACCCGGAGGACCCGGGCGGACTCGGGCGGCAGCACGGGCAGGCGGACGCCGGCAGCACCGAGCACCGACCCGGGGAGGACCAGCGGCTCCCCGCCGAGCCACGACTGCCCCATGTCGACGAGCGGTCCGCCCTCCTCGGGACCGATCCGCTCCACGGCGTACCGGCGGTCCGGGTCGAGTCCCGGCAGCCGCACCGGCAGGGGTGTCTGCGTTGCCGAGCTGGCGACCGTCGCGAGGACGTAGACGGCCTCGGCCCGGTCCCGGGACACCACGCCCGTGACGAGCAGGGCCGGGTCGGGGTGGTCGCCGCGCACCAGCAGCCCGGACCCGACCAGCTCGCGGACCTGCTTGTACGTCGCGATCCAGCCGGCCAGCTCCTCGCGCTCCTGCGCCGGGACCACGGAGATGTCCCACTCCACGCCGAAGTGGCCCAGCAGCGCGGTCGCCGCCCGGAAGCCGAGCCGGTGCCGGCGGCCGGTGGTGTGCGCCTCCGGCCCTCCGACGTGGGTGCCGACCAGCTCCGGCGGCACCAGCAGCGTCGTCCACCGCTGGATGTGCTGGCGCTCGAGCGCGTCGATGGTGTCGCTGGGCCACACCCGGTCGGTGCGCAGCAGGATGCCGGCGTCGACACGGCCGCCGCCGGAGGCGCAGGTCTCGATCTCCAGGTGCGGGTGCTCCCCCTTGAGGTCGTCGATCAGCGCGTAGAGCGCGCGGGTCTGCCCGTGCACGGCGGGGCGCCCGGCGTGGGAGGTGTCGACGAGGTCACGGTTGTGGTCCCACTTCAGGTAGCTGATGTCGTACTCGTGCAGGAGGGCGCCCAGCGCGTCCCGGATGTGGCTGAACGCGGCGGGGTTCTGCAGGTCGAGCACCTGCTGGTGGCGCCACTCCGGGGGCAGCGCGGAACGACCTCGCAGCACCCAGTCGGGGTGCTCGCGGACCAGGTCGGAGTCGAGGTTCACCATCTCCGGCTCCACCCAGAGCCCGAACTCCATCCCGAGCCCGCGGACGTGGTCGACCAGCGGGTGCAGCCCCTGCGGCCAGACCTCCGGGTCGACGGTCCAGTCGCCGAGGCCGGCGTAGTCGTTCCGGCGGCCCTTGAACCACGCGTCGTCGAGCACGAACCGCTCGACGCCCACGGCCGCACCGGCGTCGGCCAGCCGGCTGAGCTTCTCGAGGTCGTGGTCGAAGTACGCCGCCTCCCAGGTGTTGAGCATGACCGGACGGGTCGCCGGACGGCGCCGGGCGCTGCGGCGCACCCACGCGTGCAGCCGGTGGCTCATCGGGTCCAGGCCCTCGCCGGACCAGGAGCCGAGCAGCCACGGCGTGGTGTACGCCTCTCCCGGCGCGAGCACCAGCTCGCCGGGCCCGAGCAGCTCGTGCGCGCCGAGCAGGGACTCCCCCTCGGGGGTGCGCTCCGCGTAGTGCACGTGGTCGCCGCTCCAGGCCAGGTGCACGCCCCAGACGCTGCCGGTCCGGAAGCCGAAGGAGGGCGTGCCCGCCACCATCACCAGGGTCGCGTCGTGCCCGGTGCGCCCGTGCCGTCCCGAGCGCTGCCAGGTTCCCTGGGCGAACGGGCGCCGCTGCGGGGAGCGCTCGCGGGTCCAGCGGCCGGTCAGGTCGAGCACCTCCGTGGCCTCGGGTCCGACCGGCAGCACGCAGCGCAGCGCGCTCACCGTGTAGTCACCGGGACCGGTGTTGGTCAGCGAGGAGCGCGTCATCACCACGCCGTCCTCGTCCATCCCGACGGTGAGGGCCACGGTCAGGCCGCTCTCCTCGTCGGCCGCCCGGAGGTTGGCGGTGTGGCCGTCATGGGTCAGGCTCCAGGCGTCGAACCGCGGCGCCCAGGGCCCGGTCGCGCCGGCCCGGACCCCCTCGACGGCCGGGGTCCCGGTGAAGCCGGTGACCGTCTCGGGCAGCGCCGCGAGCCAGCGCGGCTGGTCCAGCGCGCTGTGCGGCACGGTCGGGGTGCGCGCCCGGACGATCGCGGCGACGTCGTCCTCGCCCAGGTCCCCGAGGTCCGCGCCCCAGTGCAGCAGCACCGGCACCGTGGCCCCCTGGCCGTCGTCACACACGGCGAGCAGCAGGCTGCTGCCTGCTGCTCGCCGGTAGAACGAGTCGTGCGTGAGGCTCACCCCTTGACCGCTCCTGCCGTGAGGCCGCGGACGAAGTAGCGCTGGAGGCCGAAGAACACCAGCAGCGGGACGAGCATCGAGATGAACGCGCCCGCCGTGAGCAGCTCCGCGCCCTGGCCCTGGGTGCCCAGCAGGCTGGCCAGGTTCACGATCACGGTGGACTTGTCGCCCGACCCCAGGAAGAGCAGCGCGATCAGGAGGTCGTTCCAGACCCACAGGAACTGCAGGATCGCGAACGCCGCGAGCACCGGCACCGACATCGGCACGATCAGCCGCCAGAACGTCTGGAAGTGGGTCGCCCCGTCGATCTTGGCCGACTCGATCACCGTGCGTGGCAGCGTGCTCATGTAGTTGCGGATCGTGTAGATCGCCAGCGGCATGCCGAACCCGGTGTGCAGGATCCACACCGCGAGGTACTCGCCGTTGATGTCCAGCCCGTCCGGCCCCAGCAGGGTCAGCAGCGGGACGAACGCCGCCTGGATCGGCACCACCATCAGCGCCACGATCAGGACGAACAGCACGTCCTTGCCCCGGAAGCTCATGAACGTGAAGGCGTACGCCGCGAAGGCGGCGAACATGATCGGCAGGATCGTCGCCGGCACCGCGACCACGATGCTGTTCACGAACGAGCCGGCCATGTCCTTCTGGGTCAGCACGTTGCTGTAATTGCTGGTGGTCCACGTGGTGTCGAAGAAGTTGAACAGCGCGGTCCACCAGCCGTTGCGCTCGATGTCGATCCGCGGACGGAACGAGCTGACCAGCAGCCCCAGCGTCGGCACGGTCCACAGCAGGCAGAGGAAGGTCATGGTCAGGATGGAGAACCAGCTGCGCTTGCGTCCACCCTCCGTGTTGGCGCTCATCGCTCTGTCTCCTCTCGGCGGAAGTGCCTGACCTGGTAGATGAGCACCGGCATCACGGCGATCAGCAGGATCACCACGATGGCCGACGCGATCCCGTTGTCCCCGGTGCGGAAGATCTCCTGGAAGAACAGGTTCGCGATCACGTTGGTCCCGTCGCGACCGTTGGTGGTGACGTAGACGATGTCGAAGATCTTCAGCACCATGATCAGCACGGTGATGAAGACGGTGATCATCGTGCCCCGGATCTGCGGGATCACCACCTGCCGGAAGATCTGGAACTCGTTGGCGCCGTCGATCCGCGCCGCCTCGATCGTCTCCTCGGGCACGCCCTTGATCGCCGAGGACAGCAGGATCATCGAGAAGCCCGCCTGCAGCCAGATCACGATCACCATGAGCAGGATGTCGTTGAGGCTGAACGTCGAGACGCTCAGCCAGGCCACCGGCTCCACGCTCGCGCCGACCAGGTTGCCGAGGCCGACCCAGATCGCGTTGAGCAGGCCGGTCTGGGTGTCGCCCGGCGGGTCGTACTGGTAGATCAGGCTCCAGATCGCCGCGGCACCGACGAACGAGATCGCCATCGGCACGAAGATGAAGCTCTTGGAGATCTTCTCGCCGTTGGTCGAGAGGTTGTCGGCGAGCACCGCGACCACGACCCCGATGACCACCGTGACGGCGGGGACGATGATCAGCCACAGGATGTTGTTGAAGATCGACTCCTGGAAGTCGGGATCCTGGAAGACGTCGATGTAGTTCTGGAGGCCGACGTACACCTCGCTGTCGGCGTCGGCGAAGCTGAAGTTGATCGTCTGCACCGTCGGGTAGATCAGCATGACGCCGATCAGCAGCATCGCGGGCAGGAGGAAGGCGTAGGGGATGACGCCCTCGGAGAAGCGCCGGGGGAAGCCCTCGACCACCATGTTGATGAAGTAGAACAGGAGCGCCGCCCCGCCGACACCGGCGATGACCGCGATCACTCCCTGGAGCAGACGGGGGATGTCGTCGGCGAACAGGGCCAGCGCCTGGAACACCGTGACGACCACGTACAGGGAGACCACCAGGCCGACGGTGCCCACCGCCAGCTTGACCTTGCGTTGCTTGCTGTTGACGGCCTCGATCTCCTCGTAGGTCCGCCCGCCTCGCCGAGGGGCGGGCGGGGGAGGCGGCTCCGCCACGCTCGCGCTGTCTTCAGACTTCGTGGACACCTGCTTCACGACCCTTCCTTAGCCGGTCGCCTCCTCGGCGACGGCAGTGCGGGAGCTCACTGGGGAGGGTGGCGGGGCCGCGGACGGCCCCGCCACCTCAGATCACGAGGACGGCCAGGACTGCTCGATCTCCTGAGTGACCTCTTCGGTCGTCTTGTCGCCGGTCGTCCACTCGACCATCCCGGTCCAGAAGCTTCCGCCGCCGACCTCGGTCGGCATCAGGTCGGAGGCGTCGAACCGGAACACGTCGGCGTTGGCTGCGATCTCGCCGACCTTGCGCGTCGTCTCGTCGGGGTAGAGCGAGGTGTCGAAGGTGCTGTGCGGCGACAGCCAGCCGCCGTCCCCGGCCCACGACTTCCCGAAGTCCTCACCGCTGAGGTACTCCATCACCTTGGTGGTCTCCTCGTCGTCGGCGTTGAACGACGCGGCGAGGTCACCGCCTCCGAGCACCGGGTTCCCGTCGTACCCGCCCTCGTAGGCCGGGAAGTAGAAGACGTCGACCGACTCGTCGAGGTTCGCCTGGATGTCCTCGGGGAAGAAGCCCGTGATGAAGTTGCCCTGGCGCTGCATCATGCAGCCCGGCGGGGTCTCGAAGGCGGGGGTCCCGGCCTCCGCGAAGGGCGTGTTGATCACGGCCTCGGCGCCGCCGCGCACGTTGCCCTCCGTCTTGACGATCTCGCCGTAGGCGTCGAACGCCTCCTGCACCTTCGGGTCGTCGAAGGGGATCTCGTGGGAGACCCACTGGTCGTACACCTCGGGACCGTGCAGCCGGAGCATGTACTCCTCGATCCAGTCGGTGCCCACCCAGCCGGTGGCGGCGTCGGAGCCGTAGCCGATGCACCACGGCGCGACGCCGTCCGCCTTGATCTGGTCGCCGATCTGGATGAGCTCCTGGATCGAGGCGGGCTCGGTGGAGTAGCCACCCTCGGAGTAGGCCTTCTTGGGCACGAACACGAGGCTCTTGACCGCGACCCGCATCGGCGCGCCGTAGGTCGTGCCGTCCTCCCCCGCCCCGGCGTCGAGGAGGCCCGGGATCAGGGTCTTCTCGAGCGCTGCGGTGTCGAGGTAGTCGTCGATCGGCGCGACCTCGCCGTCCTCGCCGAGCTGCGTCAGCGTGCCCGGCTGCGGGAAGATGCCGATGTCGGGGGTGTCGCCGGCGCGGACCTTGCTGGTGATGATGGTCTGGAAGTCCTGGGTGCCGGTGTACTGGATGTCGATGCCGCTCTCGTCCTCGAAGGACTTGATCTCCTTCTCGAAGGAGTCGGCCTCGACACCGCCGAAGGCGCCGATGATCTCGACGACGCCGTCACCGTCGTCGGTGCCTCCCCCGCCGCCACCGCCGCTGCTGCCGCCGTCACCGCCGCCGGACAGGCACCCTGCCGTCAGCATGGCCACGGTCGTGCACATCACTCCGAGTGAGAGCACCCGGTTGTTCCTGCGTCTCATGTCGTCTCCTCGCTGGGCCTGACCTGCTGGCTCGGACGCGGTGTGATCTGAACCACACCGCGTCACTCGTCTTTCTACCGTGTGCCGGTAGACGTGTCCATGACCGGGTAGCCAGTCCCGGACGTTTCGACCCAGCGAGGCGACAACTGTTATTGGATCGTCACAACACCACGTGTTCGAGCATCTCCGTCACAAGGGCCGCGATCGGCGAACGCTCCGACCGGGTGAGGGTGACGTGCGCGAACAGCGGGTGCCCCTTGAGCTTCTCCACGACCGCGACGACACCGTCGTGGCGCCCCACCCGCAGGTTGTCCCGCTGCGCGACGTCGTGCGTGAGGACCACCTTGGAGTTCGCGCCGATCCGGGAGAGCACGGTGAGCAGGACGTTGCGCTCGAGGGACTGCGCCTCGTCCACGATCACGTAGGCGTCGTGCAGCGAGCGGCCGCGGATGTGCGTCAGCGGCAGCACCTCGAGCATGCCCCGGTCCATGACCTCCTCGATCACGTCGGGCGAGGTGAGCGCGCCGAGCGTGTCGAAGACCGCCTGGGCCCACGGCGACATCTTCTCGGACTCGCTGCCGGGCAGGTAGCCGAGCTCCTGGCCGCCGACGGCGTACAGCGGGCGGAAGATCACGACCTTCTTGTGCTGGCGGCGCTCCATCACCGCCTCCAGGCCCGCGCACAGCGCCATCGCCGACTTGCCGGTGCCGGCGCGGCCGCCGAGGGAGACGATGCCGACCTCGGGGTCGAGCAGCATCTCGAGGGCGATCCGCTGCTCCGCGGAGCGGCCGTGGACGCCGAACGCCTCCCGGTCGCCGCGGACCAGGTGCACCCGCTTGTCGGCCTTGACCCGGCCGAGGGCGCTCCCGCGGTCGGAGAGCAGCACCAGCCCGGTGTGGCAGGGCAGGTCACGGGCCTCCGCGAGGTCGAGCACCCCGTCGTCGTACAGCTCGTCGATCTCCGCGGCGGCGACCTCGAGCTCGGCCATCCCGGTCCAGCCGGACTCGGCGGCGAGCTCGGCGCGGTACTCCTGGGCGTCCAGGCCGACCGACGACGCCTTGATCCGCATCGGCAGGTCCTTGGAGACGAGGGTGACCGAGCGGCCCTCGTTGGCGAGGTTGCGGGCGACCGCGAGGATCCGGGAGTCGTTGTCGCCGAGCCGGAAGCCCGAGGGCAGCGACGCCGGGTCGGTGTGGTTCAGCTCCACGCGGATCGTCCCGCCGGACTCCCCCACCGGCACCGGCTCGTCGAGCCGGCCGTGCAGCACCCGCAGCTCGTCGAGCATGCGCAGCGCGGCCCGGGCGAAGTAGCCGAGCTCGGGGTGGTGTCGCTTGCCCTCCAGCTCGGTGATCACGACGACGGGCAGGACCACCTCGTGCTCGTCGAACCTCCCCAGCGCACCGGGGTCGGCGAGCAGCACGCTGGTGTCGAGGACGTAGGTGCGGATCGAGGGATCCGCCACCGCCTCGGGCGCTGCGCTGTTCCGTCGAGTGGTGCTCTTGCTTGCAGCCACGGTTCGTCCCCTCGCGGACCGACGCACGCACTCAGCGCCCCGGTCCTCAGCTGTCAGATGTGGACCGGGAGCAGGCCCGAAAGTCCGAGTGCGGACCTCCGGATGGTGCTGGGTCGTGACGACTCACGAACGGGCCTCCCGAACGGCGAGCTTCCCCACTCGCCATTGATGCGAAGGTACGACGGTCTCACCGTGTTCGGAAGCGACACGCCCGAACGCGAGGGAGGCTTTGCCAACCCGCGGACGGGCCGCTCAGACCCCGAAGCGGCGCTCCCTGGCGGCGTAGGCGCGCAGCGCGCGGAGGAAGTCGACCTTGCGGAAGTCGGGCCAGTAGGCCTCACAGAAGTAGAACTCGCTGTGCGCGCTCTGCCAGAGCAGGAAGCCGCCGAGCCGCTGCTCCCCCGACGTGCGGATCACCAGGTCCGGGTCGGGCTGCCCCTTGGTGTAGAGGTGCTCGGAGATGTGCTCCACGTCGAGGATCCCGGCGAGCTCGTCGAGCGTGGTGCCCTTGGAGGCGTGCTCCTGGAGCAGGGAGCGTACGGCGTCCGCGATCTCGCGCCGGCCGCCGTACCCGACGGCGACGTTGACGATGATCCCGTCCACGTCGCGCGTGCGGTCCGCGGCCTCCTTGAGGCGGCGGGCGGTCTCCGCGGGGAGCAGGTCGAGGGCGCCGACCGGGTTGAGCCGCCAGCGTCCCTCCGAGGCGAGGTCGTCCACCGCCTCCTCGATGATCGTGAGCAGCTCGGCCAGCTCGGCCGCGGGGCGGTTCAGGTTGTCGGTGGAGAGCAGCCACAGCGTGACCACCTCGACGCCGACCTCCTCGCACCACTCGAGCAGCGGGGAGATGTTCGCCGCGCCCGCCCGGTGCCCGTGCGCCGCGTCGGCGCCGACGGCCTTGGCCCAGCGCCGGTTCCCGTCGAGCATGACGCCGACGTGCTTGGGCAGGCGGTCCGTGGGGAGGCGACGCGCGAGCCGCGCCTCGTACGCGGGGTAGAGGATCCGGCGGAGCCCGCTCTTCCAGTCAGCCACGGCACACCACACTACCGGTGCGGGGGCCCGCTCTGTACCGATTGGATCCCGTCCGGGGGCACCGTGTCCGCCGGTATTCTGGGCCGCATGACCTCTCCCGCCCAGCAGCACCAGGACGGCGAGTCGTCGCGGCACGGCTCCGAGACCGGCGAGCACCTGCGCGCCCACGTGCGCGAGGTGCTCGAGGAGGTCAAGCCGAGGATGCGCGGCTGGCTGCACGCCGCCTCCGCACCCCTGACCCTGGCCGCCGGCGTCGTGCTGATCATCCTCTCCCCCAACGCGGCCACCCGGGTCGGCTCGTCGATCTTCGCCGCCTCGGCGCTGGTGCTGTTCACCGTCTCCGCCATCTACCACCGCGGCACCTGGTCGCCGCGCACGTGGAGGTTCCTGCGCCGCTTCGACCACGCCAACATCTTCCTGCTGATCGCGGGCAGCTACACCCCCTTCACCCTGCTGCTGCTCGAGGGTCGCGACCGCACGGTGCTGCTCACCGTCGTGTGGGTCGGCGCCGGGCTCGGCGTGCTCTTCCGGATCTTCTGGAGCGACGCTCCGCGCTGGCTCTACACGCCGATCTACATCGCGCTCGGCTGGGCGGCGGTGTTCTTCTTCGGCGACTTCGTGGAGAACGCCGAGGCCACCGTGCTCACCCTGATGGTGCTCGGCGGGCTCCTCTACACGGCCGGCGCCCTGGTCTACGGCCTCAAGCGGCCGAACCCGTCGCCGACCTGGTTCGGCTTCCACGAGGTCTTCCACACCCTCACCATCGCGGCCTTCGTCAGCCACTACGTGGGCGTCTCGATCGCGACGTACTCGGTGCGCTAGATAGCCGCGGCGCATCCTCCGCGGGGTATGGACTTCCGGCCCGGGGCGGGTTTACCTTCATAGGACAAATCCACTCGATCGAGATGGAGGTGCCCACCGATGACAAGCCCCTCACGATCGCGCCACGAGCCCGAAGGGCCGTGAGCCCACAGACCGAACACCGTTCTCGAAGGGGAAGGCCGATGGCCTTCCCCTTCGCACGTCCGGGCTAGCGCGCCAGCAGCTCCCGCAGCTCCTCCACGGTCCCCACCGGCCGGTCGCAGACCATGCCCCGGCACACGTACGCCGCCGCGTGGCCGTCCAGCAGGTCGCGGTGCTCCAGCAGCGGTACGGCGTCCGCGCCGCCGGCGCCCTCCCCGGCCGCAGAGGCCGGAGGACCGACGACGACCACCGCCCCGGGCGAGACCGCCCGCCGCGCCGCCGCCTCCAGCTCGTCCCGCAACGGGTCGTCCGCGCGGCCCACGACCGCGACCTCGAGCGGCCCCGCCAGGGCGGCCTCGGCGGCGGCCAGCGACCAGCCCGCGAACCGGGGCACCCGCTCGGCGAGGGCCCTCACGGTCCGCAGCGCCCCCTCCGCCGCCTCCCGGTGCCGGCCGGACCCGGTCAGGGCCGCGTAGCCGAGCAGGGCGTGCACCAGCGCGGACTGCCCGGACGGGCTGGCGTTGTCGCTGGGGTCCCGGGGCCGCGCCACGAGGGTCTCGGCGTCCTCCGCGGTGTCGTGGAAGCCGCCGTCCCCGGCGGGGAACCTGTCCAGCGCCGCGTCGAGCAGGACACCGGCGTGCCGGAGCCAGCGCCCGTCCCCCGTGGCCGAGACGAGGGCGAGGAACCCGTGCGCGACGCAGGCGTAGTCCTCGAGCACCCCGGCGTGACGGCCGGCCACCCCGTCGCGGGAGACCCGCCGCAACCGGCCGTCGTGCAGGTGGACGTCGAGCAGGAGCTCGGCGGTCTCCACGGCGGCGTCGACGTACCGCGGCTCGTCGAGCAGCCGACCGGCCTCGGCGAGGGAGACGACGGCCAGGCCGTTCCACGCGGCGACCACCTTGTCGTCGCGGGCCGGCCGGACCCGTCCCGCCCGTGCCTGCGCGAGGCGCGAGCGCACCGACGCCCAGCGCTCCGGGTCGTCGGGGTCCTGGCGCAGCTGGAGGGTCGACGTACCGTGCTCGAACGTGCCGCGCGGGGTGACGTCGAGCAGCGCCGCGGCCCAGGCCCCGTCGTCGGGACCGAGCACCTCCACCAGCTGGTCGGGGGTCCAGGCGTAGAACCGACCCTCGACGCCCTCGCTGTCCGCGTCGAGCGCGGAGGCGAGACCGCCCTCGGGGGTGCGCAGCTCGGCGAGCAGGAAGTCCGCGGTCTCCCGGGCGACGCGGGCGCCCAGCGGGTCGCCGCCCTGGCGCCACCAGCGCGCGTAGAGGCCGAGCAGCTGCGCGTTGTCGTACAGCATCTTCTCGAAGTGCGGCACCACCCAGTCGCGGTCCACGCTGTAGCGGGCGAAGCCGCCGCCGACCTGGTCGTACATGCCGCCGCGGGCCATCGCGTGGCAGGTGGCGTCGACCATCTCCCCGGCGAGCACGGAGCCCGTCCGGGCCTGGTGGCGCAACAGGAACTCCAGCGTCATCGAGGGCGGGAACTTGGGCGCGGCCCCGAAGCCCGCGGACCTGCGGTCGAAGTCGCCGGAGAGGGTGTCCACCGCGCCGGCCAGCACCTCCTCGCCCAGGTCGCCCTCGCCGGTCAGGCCGGCCGTCCCGGCCAGGTGTGCGCGCACGTCTGCGGCCACTGTGGACACCTCGTCGCGACGGTCCCGCCACGCGTCGGCGAGCGCCTGCAGCACCTGGGTGAAGGCAGGCTGGCCGTGTCGCGGCCGGTCGGGGAAGTAGGTGCCCGCGAAGAACGGCTCCCCGTCGGGGTTCAGCACCACGGTCATCGGCCAGCCGCCCTGGCCGGTCATCGCCGTGGTCGCCTGCATGTAGACCGCGTCGACGTCGGGCCGCTCCTCGCGGTCGACCTTGACGTTGACGAAGTGGTCGTTCATGAACGCCGCCGTGGCCGCGTCCTCGAAGGACTCGTGGGCCATCACATGACACCAGTGGCAGGCGGCGTACCCGACGCTGAGGAGCACCGGGACATCGCGCCGGCGCGCCTCCTCGAACGCGTCGGGACCCCACTCCCACCAGTGCACCGGGTTGTCCTTGTGCTGGAGCAGGTACGGCGACGTCGCGTCCGCCAGCCGGTTCACCACGAGTCTCGTCTCCCATCACAGGTCTCCGGGAAGGGGCATGCCCGAACCGGGCGCCGAGCAGGCCGTACGGCTCTCCCGGCACGACCTACTACAACACAACCCCGCAGCACCCGTGCCTGCCGTCCGCGCCACCTGCGGCCCGGTGCCGACGGGTGGCGCGACTCCCTCTCGACCTCCGCACCATCAGCCGGTTCAGCGACCCGGGACGCGCCCCCTTCAGCCGGCCTCCTGATAAGTGCGGCGGATGCTGCTGCCGAGGACGCCGACGTCCGCGCCGTACACGTGCAGCGAGATCGCCGTCGACGTACCGCAGTTGAGCACCCGGTGGACGTCGCCCGGAGGCGCGAGCGCCGAGACGGTCCCCGCCGGGCTGACACCGCTGCCGGTCTCCACGGCCCGTTGACGCCCGGGCGGGCCGGTGATCCGGTACCTGACCTCCGACTCGCAGCCCTGGTACACGCCCACCGTGCACCAGGACACGTGGTCGTGGACGGCCGTGGCCTGACCGGGCAGCCAGACCAGGGCGACCACCGAGAAGGAGCCTCCCGGCTCCACGTGGAGCAGGTGCTGCGTGTAGCCGTCGGCGCTGCCTCGCCGCTGCTCGGCTCCCAGCAGGTCGGGTACGGCGAGCACCGGCCTCAGCTCGCGACCGACCGCGTCCGCGGTCTGCTGGTCGGACAACCCTCGTCCGACGACCTCGCGAATCCGGCTGACGAGGTCCACCATCGGCGGCCGCAGTGCCGCGAGCTCCGACGCTGTCGTCCCCTCAGGTCCCTCTCGACCGGCGTCCAGCACGACCGACCCCTTCCAAAGAAACCTTAGTTTATTGATTTAGTAGTGATAATACCCATCTGCCCGCCCATGTCGAGCGGCGCGCCGCCGGACAGGCCGGACGAGACGCGTCGGCGACCCTCGCCGCGCCACCCCTTCCCCCGGTTCGGTCCGCCGGTGGCCACCGGGCGCTAGCCTCGGAGAATGGGGAGCGTGGCGGAGCCGGCGAGCGGCGCGCACAAGGAGCCGCCTCTGGACGTTGCGGTCTACGAGGCCGAGCTGTTCCGGCTGCAGGCCGAGCTGGTCAAGATGCAGGAGTGGGTCAAGGCCGAGGGCCAGCGGCTGGTCGTGGTCTTCGAGGGGCGCGACGCGGCCGGCAAGGGCGGCACGATCACCCGGATCGCCCAGTACCTGAGCCCGCGCGTCGCCCGGATCGCCGCGCTGCCTGCCCCCACGGAGCGCGAGCGCACCCAGTGGTACTTCCAGCGCTACATCGAGCACCTGCCCAGCGCCGGGGAGATCGTGCTGTTCGACCGCTCCTGGTACAACCGGGCGGGGGTCGAGAAGGTGATGGGCTTCTGCACCCTCGCGGAGTACCGCCGCTTCCTGCACCAGTGCCCGCTCTTCGAGCGGCTGCTCGTGGAGGACGGCGTCCTGCTGCGCAAGTACTGGTTCTCGGTCAGCGACCAGGAGCAGCAGCGCCGGTTCAAGGCACGGCTCAAGGACCCGATGCGGCAGTGGAAGCTCTCCGAGATCGACCTCGAGTCGATCACCCGCTGGGAGGACTACTCCCGGGCCAAGGACGAGATGATGGTGCACACCGACATCCCCGAGGCGCCCTGGTACGTGGTGGAGAGCGACTCGAAGAAGCGGGCGCGGCTGAACATGATGGCCCACCTGCTCTCCACGATCCCGTACACCGAGGTGCCCCCGCCGTCGCTGACGCTGCCGCCGCGGCCGCCGTCGACCGGCTACGTGCGCACCCCGCGCGAGCACGCGACGTACGTCCCGGACCACTGCGCGACGCTGCCGTCCGCGTAGACGACGAGAGCCCGGGCCCGCAGAGCACACCGGGGGCCCGAGCAGACGTGCTGCTCGGGCCCCCGGTTCTGCGCGAGGCCCGCCGTCGGGACGGGGACGCCTCAGTGGCAGGTGCAGCGGGCGTCCGCGGGCACGGTGGCCATGACGTCGTCGACGTGCATGCCGCAGCCGTCCCACGTGGTCTTCTTGCAGCGGGGGCAGGTCACCGGGAAGCACATGGTCGTCTCCTTTCTCGTCTCGAGGTGGTCGGTCGGGGATCAGATGAGGGCCGGCAGGCTCTGCCAGGCGGTGTAGCCCGCCACGACCAGCAGCAGGATGCTGAACGCCAGGCTCAGTGCCCGCGGCTGCACGCGGGACGCGAGCCGGGCGCCGAGGAGGCTCCCGGCGACCGCCGCGACGGTGAGCGCGCCCACCACGAGCCAGTCGACGGCGACGCCGTGCGAGATCCGCACGACGAACGCGGCGGCGCTGTTGACCGAGATCACCAGAAGGGAGGTGCCGACCGCGATGGGCATCGGAAGGCTGAGCGCCAGCACCAGCGCCGGGACGACGAGGAACCCGCCGCCGACCCCGAAGAAGCCGGTGGTCACGCCCACGACGAGCGCGGTCACCACCACCTTCAGCGCCCGCGGGCAGTTGCACGCGAAGGTCGGGCTGACCGTGATGATCGGGTCGTCGACGTGGGCCACCGGTCGGTCCGGGTCGGAGCGGCCGCGCAGCTGCTTGGCCAGCATCACGCCCGCCACCACGAGCATCAGCCCGGCGAACGCCGCCAGCAGCACGTCGGGGTCGACCGCCACGGACCAGGTGGCGCCGAGCGCGGCGCCGGCGACCCCGACCAGGCCGAAGACCAGCCCGCGGGCGACGTACACGTTCTGCTGGCGCCAGGCGGCGTACGCGCCGGTCAGCGACGAGATCCCGACGATGAGCAGGGAGCCCGTCGTCGCGGCGACCGGGGTCTGTCCCAGCAGGTAGACCAGGACCGGGACGGCGATGATCGACCCACCGCCGCCGAGCGCGCCCAGGCTGAGCCCGATGAGCACACCGGCGACGACGGCGACGAACAGCATCAGGCGACGCGCCCGGGGCGGCCACCCTTGGCCACCACCGGCAGGCCAGCGGAGGCCCAGGCGTTCATGCCTCCCTTGACGTTCGCGACGTCGCCGCGTCCGCCGGCGAGCATCGCGGCGCCGCGCGCCGAACGTGCACCCGAGCGGCAGACGAGGATGACCTCGCGGTTGCGCGGCAGGTCACCGGCGCGGGCGGACAGCTCGCCGAGCGGGATGTGCCGAGCCTTGGGCGCGTGCCCGTTCTGCCACTCGTGCGGCTCGCGTACGTCGACCAGCACGGCGCCACGCTCCATGGCTGCCTGCGCCTCGGCCGGGGTCACGTCGCGGTAGGCCTTCTTGAACAGCTTGTCGAGCAGTCCCATCAGCGCTCGCCCTTCGTCTCGTGGGTGACCAGGTGCAGCCCGGCCGACTCGGCGTTGTCGAAGGAGTCGTCGATCGCGACGAGCTCCCGTCGTGCGGCGGCCAGGAAGGAGGCGGCGACCGACGCGCGGTAGCCCCCGGCACAGTGCACCCAGACCTCGCCCTCGGGGACCTCGGCCACCCGGCGGGGCAGCTCGTGGATCGGGATGTTCACCGCGCCCTCGATCCGGGCCTCCTCGAACTCCTGCTTGCGGCGGACGTCGAGGACCACCACCGGGCGGTGGTGGCGGACCTTCGACAGCTCCGCGAACGTCGCCACCGGGAAGGTGCCCAGCGGCTCGGTGCTCCAGTCCTGCGGGGAGCCGGTCGCCGACGCCTCCGGGCGGTCGATACCGATGCGGACCAGCTCGCGCTGCGCCTCGGCGACCTGCTCCTCGGTCTCCCCGAGCAGGGTCAGCGGCGTGCCCCACTCGATGAGCCAGCCGAGATAGGTGCTGAACTGCCCGTCGATCCCGAAGTTGAGGGTGCCCGGGGCGTGGCCGGCCGCGAACGCGGTCCGGTTGCGCAGGTCCACGACCCACTCCCCGGCCTCGATCCGGCGGCGCAGCTCCCCGGCGTCGGCGCGGTGGGGCGGCGACAGGTCCGGCGCGGTCGGCCCGGCGGCGTTCGCCGGCCCCATGTGCGCGTAGTAGGCCGGGAAGGCGTCGAGCCCGGCGAGCAGCTCGCGGACGTAGTCCTCCTCGCTCTCGGTCAGGACGGGGTTGCTCTTCCGTTCCTGCCCGATCGTCGACGCGGTCGCTTCCGACTGGCTCGCGGAGCAGAAGCTGCCGAAACCGTGGGTCGGGAAGACGTCGGCCGAGTCGGGGAGCTCGTCGGCGAGGCGGTGCGCCGAGGCGTACTGCAGCCGGACGAGCTCGTCGGTGCGGTCGGGCCCGAGCAGGTCGGGACGGCCGGTGGCGCCGAACAGCAGCGACCCGCCGGTGAAGACGCCGACCGGCTCGCCGTCGTGCGCGAGCGCGTAGGACAGGTGCGTGAACGTGTGCCCGGGCGTCGCGATGGCCCGGACGACCATCCCGTCGCCGACGGACAGCTCGGCGCCGGCCCTGATCGGCGTGCGGTCGAAGGAGACGTCGTCCTCGGCGTTCACGAGGTACCGGGCCCCGGTGCGCTCGGCGAGCGCGAGCCCGCCGGTGACGTAGTCGTTGTGGATGTGGGTCTCGAAGACGTGGGTGATCCGGACGCCCGCGGACTCGGCCAGGCCGAGCACCCGGTCGATGTCACGCTGGGGGTCGACCACGAAGGCGACCTCGCCGTCGTGCACGAGGTAGCTGCGGTCGCCCAGCGTCGGGGTCTCGATCGTGAGGATCTCGAGCTCGTGGTGGGTCATGTCAGCGCTCGCCTCCCGGCTGGGTTCCCTCCACGACCGGGCGTCCGGAACGTGCCCATCCGCCCGTCCCGCCGGCGACCGACCATGCGTCGTACCCAGCCTGCACCAGCAGGCTGGTCATCGCGAGACTCCGGTTTCCGGAGGCGCAGATGACGTAGACGGGCTGGTCCTTGTCGAGCTCGCCCAGACGGCTGGGCAGCTGGCCCATCGGCACCGGGCGCGCACCGGGGACGTGTCCGGCGACGTACTCGCCGGGCTCGCGCACGTCGATGACGGCGGCACCTCCGGCGTGGGCCTCTTCGAAGCTGTCGAGCGTGACCTCGCGCATGCATCCATCCTTTCGTCAGAGATACCCCAGGGGGTATTACCCGACCTAACGCTAGCATCATCCGGAAACATTCCCGAGGCGCCGAGGGCATGCCGCCACGGCGGTGGGGCACGGCTTCCACGAGCGCGGAATGATCCGGAGTGCGCTCGGGTTATACCCCTGCAGGTATACGATCAACCCCACTGGAGGGACACAGCAGATGGCCACCACCAAACTCGGCGCGACGGACTTCGAAGAGACCGTCGCCAGCAACGACATCGTGTTCGTGGACTTCTGGGCGTCCTGGTGCGGCCCGTGCCGTCAGTTCGCCCCCACCTACGAGAAGGCGTCGGAGGCCAACCCGGACATCGTCTTCGGCAAGGTCGACACCGAGGCCGAGCAGGCGCTGGCGAGCGCGGCGAACATCACCTCGATCCCGACGCTGATGGCCTTCCGCGAGGGCGTGCTCGTCTTCGCGCAGCCCGGCGCGCTGCCGCCGCAGGCCCTCGACCAGGTGATCACCGCGGTCAAGGACCTCGACATGGCCGAGGTCCACGCCGCCGTCGCCGCCCAGGAGAACGGGAGCGCCCAGTGAGCGAGGCGGTCGCGCGCACCGCGTCGTACGCCCTGGGCACCACCGTCCCCCGCCCCTACGGCGAGACCGTGGAGGCGGTGCGGGCGGCGCTCGGCGAGCAGGGCTTCGGCGTGCTCACCGAGATCGACATCGCGGCCACGCTCAAGGCGAAGCTCGACGTCGACGTGCCCGCCCAGGTGATCCTCGGCGCGTGCCGTCCCCCGCTCGCCCACGCGGCCCTGCAGGCCGAGCCGTCCATCGGGTTGCTCCTGCCCTGCAACGTCGTGGTCCGCGCCCTCGACGACGACACCACCGTCGTCGAGGCCGTCGACCCGCAGACCATGGTCGCGATGACCCACAACGACGACCTCCAGGGCGTCGCCGACGACGCGACGACCCGGCTCCGCGCGGCACTCGCCGCGCTCACCGCCTGACACGGAAGAAGGAACAGCCATGGAACTGCCCCCCGAGGAGATGGGACCGGTCGTCAACCGGCTCAAGCGCGCCCAGGGCCAGCTGACCGGGGTCATCCGGATGCTCGAGGAGGGGCGCGAGTGCGAGGACGTCGTCACGCAGCTCGCCGCCGTGAGCCGGGCGCTGGACCGGGCCGGCTTCGCGATCGTCGCCTCCGGCCTGCGGCAGTGCATGGTGCAGGAGGGTGACGCCGCCGCGCTGGACACCAAGAAGATGGAGAAGCTGTTCCTCTCCCTGGCGTGAGGTGACCCGATGGACGCACACGAGTGGGACCGCCGGTACGCCGATAGCGAGCTGGTCTGGTCCGCGACCCCGAACCAGTTCGTCGCCGAGGACCTGGCCGGCCTGAAGCCCGGCCGCGCCCTCGACGTCGCGACCGGCGAGGGCCGCAACGCGCTGTGGCTCGCCGAGCAGGGCTGGGACGTCGCCGCCGTCGACTTCTCGATGGCCGGGCTCGACAAGGCCCGCACCCTCCAGGCACGGCACGAGCGCGGCCGCGACCTGCACGTGGACTGGGTGCACGCCGACGTGCTCGAGTACGACCCGGGCGAGCGTCGTTTCGACCTGGTCGTGCTCGCCTACCTGCAGCTGCCCGCGGAGCAGCGGCGCACCGCCGTACGACGGGCGTTCTCGGCGCTCGACGACGACGGCACGTTCTTCCTCGTCGCCCACGACAGCAGCAACCTGACCGAGGGCACCGGAGGCCCGCAGGACGCCACGGTGCTGTTCACCGCCGAGGAGGTCCTCGGCGACCTCGACGGGGAGCGGTTCGAGGTCGAGCGCGCGGAGCGGGTCACCCGCAGCGTCGTACCGGCGGCCGACCCCAACCACGAGCACGAGGGCGAGCCCGCCCGGACCGCGTACGACTGCCTGGTCCGGCTGCGGAAGCCCCCCGCCCTCTGACCCTCACCGGGCGCTCGGGGCGCTCAGCGGGGGGTGTCGCCGTTCTCGGTCGGCCGGGTCTCCTCGTCGTTCTCCTCGGCGGGGCCGGCCTCCTCGGCCTCGAAGTGCTGCTTCGCCTTGCGCAGCTGCTTGCGGAAGCTGAACGCCAGCACCACGACCGCGGCGGCGAGTGCGAGGAAGACCCCGAAGCCGAGCCAGCCCGGCTTGACGTCCTCGGGGTCCGGGCCCTGCTGGACGAGGGGCAGGACGACGGCCCACAGCGTGGTGCTCAGCGTGCTCATACCCCCATCCTCTCAAGTGCCTCGCGGACGCCGGCGAAGAGATCCGTCTCCGGCGTCTCCACGTCGACCAGCGAGCGCGCGAGCTCGTAGTCCTCGGTGGGCCAGGCGTGCTGGTGGACCTCGAGCGGGCAGGCGAACCAGGCACCGTCGGGGTCGATCTGGGTGGCGTGCGCGAGCAGGGCCCGGTCACGCACCGGGAAGTACTCCGCGCACGGCACCCGGGTGGTGATCCGGGCGGCGTGCACCGGGTCGGGCTTCCAGTCCGAGAGCCGCTCCTCGTAGGGGGAGGTCAGCCCGCGCACGATCATCTCGTCGTGCAGCGCCTGCGTGCGGTCCCGGTGGAACGAGTGGTGGTAGTAGAGCTTCAGCGGCTGCCACGGCTCGCCCGCGTCGGGGTACATCGTGGGGTCGCCGGCGGCCTCGAACGCCGCCACGCTCACCGTGTGGCACATGATGTGGTCGGGGTGCGGGTAGCCGCCGTTCTCGTCGTACGTGGTCATCACGTGCGGACGGAACTCGCGGATCAGCCGCACCAGCGGCTCGGCCGCCTCCTCGACCGGGACCAGCGCGAAGCAGCCCTCCGGCAGCGGCGGCTTGGGGTCGCCCTCGGGCCAGCCGGAGTCGACGAAGCCGAGCCAGTCCTGGCGCACGCCGAGGATCTCGCGGGCCGCCTCCATCTCCTGGCGCCGGATCTCGGAGATGTTCTCGAGCACGTCGGGGCGGTCCATCTTCGGGTTCAGGATCGACCCGCGCTCCCCGCCGGTGCAGGTGACCACGTGGACGTCGACGCCCTCCGCGACGTACTTCGCGGTGCTGGCGGCACCCTTGCTTGACTCGTCGTCGGGGTGGGCGTGGACGTGCATGAGGCGCAACATGCGGTCAATCCTAGAATGGGGTGGTGACCGACCTCGCGACCCGATACGGAACCGGACGCCGGTCACGCCGACCCCTCCTCGTCGCCGCGAGCGCGGTGCTCGCCGCGGTCTTCCTGGGGTGGCTGGTCTGGGTGATCCTCTACCACGGCCGCCCGCTCGTGCAGTCCGAGCTGGTGACGTACGACGTCCGCGGGCAGCACGCGGCGGAGGCCCGGGTGACCGTGGTCCGCCGCAGCGCCGACGTGGAGGCGTCCTGCCTGCTGCGCGCGTCGGCCTCCGACCACTCGGTCGTGGGCGAGCTGAGCTTCCCCGTGGGCCCGTCCGTCCCGGAGACGGCCACGCTGACCCGGGTGGTCCGCACCGAGCGCGAGGCCACCAGCGTCGAGCTCCTCGGCTGCGTGGCCGAGGGACAGGCCCAGCGCCGCTGACCCCCGCCCGGCCCGCGGAGATTGGGCCTTCACGGGGGCGGCTTGGTAAACTGATCTACTTGCCTCAACGACCCCGGTGGCACCATCACGGGGTCTCCCAACAAGCAGTAGGAGCACGACAAGTGACGCAGTCCAGCGAGCAGAACGTGATCTGGCTGACCCAGGAGGCGTTCGACAAGCTCCAGGAGGAGCTCGAGCACCTGCGCGGCCCCGTGCGCAGCGAGGTCGTTGCGAGGATCAGCGCTGCCCGCGACGAGGGCGACCTCAAGGAGAACGGCGGCTACCACGCCGCCCGCGAGGAGCAGGGCAAGACCGAGGCCCGCATCCGCCAGCTCGAGGACATGCTCCGCCGCGCCGAGGTCGGCGAGACCCCGGCCGACGACGGCGTCGTCGAGCCCGGGATGAAGGTGACCACCCGCTTCGTCGGCGACGACGACACCGAGACCTTCCTGCTCGGTGCGCGCGAGATGGCCGACACCACCGACGACCTCGAGGTCTTCTCCCCGCAGTCGCCGCTCGGCGCGGCCATCATCGGCTTCAAGAAGGGTGACACCGTCACCTACGAGGCGCCGAACGGCAAGGAGCTCAAGGTCGAGATCGTCGAGGCGGTGCCGTACACCGGCTGACCCCTCACCTCTCCAGACACGGTCGCCCGTGTCGGCGGACGCCCAGCGTCCTGCCGGCACGGGCGACCTGTCTGTTCCGGGACGTACGGCGGCCCGGACCTCCCCGACGACTTACCCGGCCCGCGGGGCCCTACTCGGAGACGCGGTAGCCGCGCTCGCGGAGCCGGGCGAGCACCCGGTCGGCGTGCGCGGTGCTCCGGGTCTCCACCTGCATCGCCACCTCCACCTCGTCGAGGTTGAGGTTGGGTGCCGTCCGCTCGTGCACCACGTCGAGCACGTTGGCCTCGACGTCGGCGAGCTCCTGGAGCAGCTTCGCGAGGCCGCCGGGCAGGTCCGGGATCCGGACCCGGAAGAACAGGTAGCGGCCGGCGGCGGCCATGCCGTGCCGGATCACGCGCATCAGCAGCAGCGGGTCGACGTTGCCGCCGGACAGCACCGCGACCGCGGGGGTCTCGAACCTGTCCGGGTGGTCGAGCATCGCGGCCACCGCGGCGGCGCCGGCGGGCTCCACGACCAGCTTGGCGCGCTCGAGCAGCATCAGCAGCGCGCGCGAGAGGGACTCCTCGCTCACGGTGACGATCTCGTCGACGTACTCCTGGATCGCGTGGAAGGGCACCTCTCCGGGGCAGCCGACCGCGATCCCGTCCGCCATCGTCGACATCGACCTCAGCGGCACCGGGTGACCCTCCGCGAGCGAGCGGACGTAGGCCGCCGCGCCCTCCGCCTGGATCCCGACGATGCGCACGTCGGGCCGCATCGCCTTCACCGCGGTGGCGATCCCGGCGACCAGCCCGCCGCCACCGGTCGGCACCAGCACGGTCTTCACGTCCGGGCACTGCTCGAGGATCTCGAGGCCGCAGGTGCCCTGCCCCGTGACGATGTCGACGTGGTCGAAGGGGTGGATCAGCACGGCGCCGGTGTCCGCGGCGAACGCCTTCGCCTGCACGAGCGCCTCGTCGACGCTGCTGCCGTGGAAGCGGACGTCCGCGCCGTACCCGCGGGTGGCCTTCTCCTTGGGGATCGGCGCCCCCTCGGGCATGAACACGGTGGCCTTGATCCCGAGCAGCTGCGCGGCCAGTGCCACGCCCTGGGCGTGGTTGCCGGCGCTCGCCGCGACGACGCCCCCGGCGCGCTCCTCCTCCGACAGCCGGCACATCCGCAGGTACGCGCCGCGGATCTTGAACGAGCCGGTGCGCTGGAGGTTCTCGCACTTGAGGAACACCGGGCCCCCGACGATCGCCGAGAGCCAGCGGGACTCCTCCATCGGGGTCTCGATCGCCACGCCCCGGAGGACGTCGCGGGCCTCCTCGATGTCGGCGAGGGTGGGCTGCGGGACGCCCGTCTTCGCGGCGCTGTCGGTGCTCATGGCGCACACCCTAGTGCCGGGGGTCCGCGGCGCTCCCGCGGGCACGTCGGCAAGATCACACCCGCGATGGCCGAAACAACTTGCGTGACACATGCAATCTGAAGGATGCTTGGCGCATGCAACCTGACCCCGGCTCGCCGTACTCCGAGCCCGCCACCGCCGAGGAGGCGGTGATCCTCACCCTGATGAGTCTCGGCCGGCGGCTGCGGCAGCGCCAGCCCGGCGACCAGCTCGACCTGCCGGCCCTGATCCTGCTCAAGACCCTGCTCCACCAGGGTCCGCTGCGGCTCTCGACGCTGGCCTGCCACATCGAGCTCGACGCCTCCACGGTCAGCCGGCAGGTCCGCCAGCTCGAGGACCGCGGCCTCGTCGAGCGCACCGGCGACCCCGACGACGGGCGCGCCAGCCGCGTCGCCGTCTCCGACCTCGGCCGGACGCTGCTCGAGGAGGGCGCCGCACGCAGCCGCGCCACCGTGTCGGGCCTGCTGGCGAGCTGGGACGACGCGGAGCGCGAGCAGCTGCGGGTGCTCCTCGCCCGCCTCTACGCCGACCTCAGCACCTCCCCCGCGCCCGGCACAGCCCCGGCGCCCACCACCCCCGTGAACACCTTGGAGACCTCGTGACCCCCGACAAAGACGGCTACCTGAGCCACCGGCAGATCCTGGTCGTGATGGGCGGCCTGATGGTCGGCATGTTCCTGTCCGCGCTGGACCAGAGCATCGTCGGCACCGCGCTGCCCCGGATCACCAGCGAGCTCGGCGGCCTCGACAAGCTGTCCTGGGTGGTCACGGCGTACCTGCTCACCGCCACCGCCTCCACCCCGCTGTGGGGCAAGATCTCCGACCTGTACGGGCGGCGGCTGCTGTTCCAGATCGCGATCCTCACCTTCGTGGTCGGCTCGCTGCTGGCCGGGTTCTCCCAGAACATCGAGCAGCTGATCGCCTTCCGCGCCGTCCAGGGCCTCGGCGGCGGTGGCCTGATGGCGCTCGCGATGGCCACGATCGGCGACATCATCCCGCCGCGGGAGCGCGGCCGGTACCAGGGCTACTTCGCGGCCGTGTTCGGCACCTCGTCGGTGCTCGGCCCGGTCCTCGGCGGCTGGTTCGCCGACGGCCCCGGCTGGGAGTGGATCTTCTTCATCAACGTGCCGATCGGCATCGTCGCCCTGGTCGTCACCTCCGCCGCCCTGAAGATCCCGCACGTGCGACGGGACCACACCATCGACTACCTCGGCGCGGCCACCGTGGTCGCGGCGGTCTCCTCCTTCCTGCTCTACACCGCCTGGGCCGGGCCGGACCTCGGCTGGACGTCGGGGACCGCGGTCGGGCTGCTCGTCGCCGGCGCCGTGCTGACCGCGCTGTTCGTGCTGGTCGAGACCCGGGCGAGCGAGCCGATCATCCCGATGCGGCTGTTCGGCAACTCGATCTTCACCATCGCCAACGTGTTCGGCTTCCTGATCGGCGTCGCGATGTTCGGGGCGATGATCTTCATCCCGGTCTACCTGCAGGTCGTCGACGGGATGAGCCCCACCGAGTCGGGGCTCGCGATGATCCCGATGGTGGTCGGCATCTTCACCACCTCGATCACCGCCGGTCGGCTGATGAGCCGCAACGGCCGCTACAAGATCTACCCGATCCTCGGCGCGAGCGTGGTGATCGTGGCGCTGCTCCTGCTCGCGACGCTCGACAGCACGACGCCGTACTGGTTCGCCGGGCTGGCGATGTTCGTCATGGGCCTGGGCCTCGGCCTCACCATGCAGGTGCTGATCGTGGTCGTGCAGAACTCCGTGGACCGCTCCGACATGGGCGTGGCCACCTCCTCGGTGGCGTTCTTCCGCCAGATGGGCGGCTCGTTCGGCACCGCGCTGTTCGGCGCGATCCTGTCGAGCCGGCTCGCGGTGCACATGGCGGACGCGCTGGCCGGGCTGCCCGCGGGGCAGACACCGCCGGCGGGGAGCACGGACGACATCGCGAACAACGTGCAGGCGATCCAGGCCCTGCCCGAGCCGCTGCACGGGCTCGTGACGGGCGCCTTCAGCGACGCGCTGCGGGACATGTTCCTCACCGCCGTACCTCTGGTGGCCGTGGCGCTCGCCGTCGCGTTCTTCCTCAAGGAGGTCCCGCTCGGCACGCGTCAGGCGCCCGCGGACGACGGCGCGCCCGCTCCCGCGGAGCCGGCCGTCACGCACTGACGGCTACCTCGCCGCGGTCGGCCCGGTGCCGATCGCGGCGAGGACGTCCTCGAGCGCGTGCAGCGAGTGGCCGGAGACGAGTACGTCGACGTACGGCAGTGCGGCGGCCATGCCGCCGACCAGCGGCTCGTAGCGCTCGGCGGCCGAGCGCGGGTTGACCCAGACCACCCGGTGGGCGAGCCGGGACAGCCGGGCCATCTGCTCCCCGAGCAGCGCCGGGTCGGCCCGCTCCCAGCCGTCGGAGACGATCACCACCACCGCGCCGCGCGCCATGCCCCGGCGGCCGTGGACGTCGACGAAGGTCTTCAGCGCCTCGCCGATCCGGGTGCCGCCGGACCAGTCCGGGGCCGCCTCGGTGGCCCGGGCCAGGGCCACGTCGGGGTGCCCGGTGGCCAGCGCCCGGGAGAGCCGGGTCAGCCGTGTCGCCATCACGAACGCCTCGGCCCCCGCGCCGCGCACCGCCCCCTGGAGCAGCTGCAGGTAGACCCGGGAGTACGCCTCCATCGACCCCGAGACGTCGGCGATCAGCACGACCCGGCGGCGCTGCGTGCGCCGCCGGCGGTACTCACGGCGCACCGGGTCGCCGCCGGTCCGGTGCGAGTGGCGCAGGGTCCGGCGCAGGTCCAGCCGGCGGCCGCTCGCCGCGCGCACCGTCCGCCGGGCCCGCCGCCGCGGGGCCACCACGCGGAGCTCCTCGACCAGCCGGCGCAGGGTGGCGAGCTCCTCGGCGGTGTACTCGGCGAAGTCCTTGTGCCGCAGCCGCTCCTCGACGCTCGCCGTCACCAGCACCCGCGCCTCGTCGTCCTCCCCCTCCCGCGGCTCACCGGCCGCGGACGTGGGGGTCGGTACGTCGGACCCGCCCTCCGGCGCCCCCTCGCGCGGGCGGACCCGGGGCCCCGCGCGGCGGCGCTGCGGGAGCGTGGGCGCGGCGGTGTCCCCACGGTCCGCGGCGACGTCCGCCAGGCCACCGAAGACCTGCCGGAACACCACGTCGAAGGCATCGAGCTGGTCATGCTGGTCGACCAGCGTCACGCGTGCCAGCCAGTAGAGCTCGTGCACGGCGCCGGGCCGGGCGATCCCCACGGCGGCGGCGAACCGGGCCGACCGCTCCGGGCTGGCCGGCACCCCGGCCTCCCGCAGCAGGGCGCCGAACCCGGCCGCGAGGCCGGCCAGGTCCGGGGCGAGCCGCTCAGTCACCGCCGGCCACCCAGGCCACGCCGCGGTCCACCGCCACGTCGAGGTCCTCGCGGTACTTCAGGGCGGACCCGAGCGTGCCGCCCAGGACGGCGGGGTCGAGCCGGGACACCCCGAGCAGGGACAGCGCCCCCACCCAGTCGATCGCCTCGGCGACCCCGGGCGGCTTCTGCAGGTCGAGGCTGCGCAGCCGCTGCACGGCCCCGGCCACCCCGACGGTGAGCTCCTCGGCTGCGGACGGCACGTGCAGGCGGATGATCTCCGCGGCCCGCGCGACCCCGGGGTAGTCGATCCAGTGGTAGAGGCACCGACGCTTCAGCGCGTCGTGCAGGTCGCGCGTGCGGTTCGAGGTGAGCACCGCCAGCGGCGGCACCGCGGCCTTGACCGTCCCGATCTCGGGGATCGTGATCGCGCCCTCCGCGAGCAGCTCGAACAGGAACGCCTCGAACTCCTCGTCGGCCCGGTCGACCTCGTCGATCAGGAGCACCACCGGCAGCGGTCCCGGGTGCCGCACCGCCTGGAGCAGCGGCCGCTCCACCAGGTAGTCCGGCCCGAACAGGTCGGACTCGCGCAGGTGCGTCCCCTCGGCCTCCGCGAGCCGGATCGCCAGCAGCTGCCGGGGGTAGTTCCACTCGTACAGCGCCTCCGCGGCCTCGATCCCGTCGTAGCACTGGAGCCGGACCAGCGGCGTGCCCAGCATCCGGGCCAGCGACTTGGCGGCCTGGGTCTTGCCGACCCCCGCCTCCCCCTCGAGCAGGATCGGCTGGGGCAGCCGGACGGCGCAGAACAGCGCGGTCGCGAGCCCCTCGTCGGTCAGGTAGCCGGTGCTCTCCAGCCCCGCGCGGAGGGTGGCGATGTCCGGGACCAGGCGCGTGAGGTCGCTCCCCCCACCGCCCACGGGAAGGTGCCGGGTCACGAGGCGAGGTACCCGCCCGGGTCGGCCGCGAACGCCCGCAGGCAGCCGGTCCCGCAGAACCAGTACCGCACGCCGTCGTGGTCCAGGTGCAGCGACGTCTCCACGGTCGCCACCGTCATCCCGCACACCGGGTCGGTCGCCGTACCGGTCTGCTCGGCCGCCTCCGGCGTCTCGGCGGTGCGCCCCTCGACCGGGCGGCCCGAGGTACGGCGGCGCTCCGCGACGATCTCGGCCAGGATCGACAGCGCCACCTCCTCGGCGGTGCGCGCGCCGATGTCGAGCCCGGCCGGGGTGTGCACCCGTGCCCGCGCGACCTCGTCCACGTCGAGGGAACCGACCACGGCCTCACCGCGCTTGCGGCTGGCGACCAGGCCCACGTAGGCCACCCCGCTCCGCAGCGCCTTCTCGAGGGCCTCCTCCTCGTCCCGGCCGTGCGAGGCGCAGACGACGGCGGCCGCCTCGGCGGGGTCCGCGCCGGCACCCGCCCGCACCTGGTAGCCGAGCCGCTCGCCCAGGGAGGCGAGGGCGGCCGCGATCGGGCTCTCCCCGTGCACCACCAGCAGCGGTGCCGGCACGACCGGCTCCAGGAAGATCTCGAGCGTCCCGCCCGACAGGCAGGGGTTGTGCACGGTCAGCCGGTCCGCGCGGGGCGCCTCCTGCTCCGGCTCCGGCGTCGGGCTGATCCGCAGCAGCAGCGGCTCCCCGGAGTCGAGCAGCGCGATGCCCTGCGCGCGCACCGTCGACTCCGCGCAGGTCCCTCCGACGAAGCCCTCGATGGTGCCGTCGGCGAACACGATCGCCTCGTCGCCGGGCTTGGCCGACGTGGGCCGCTCCGCGAGCACCACGGTGGCGTGCACGTAGGGCACCCGCTCGGCCCGCAGGTCGGCGGCGCGACGCTCGACGTCGGGTCTGCTCACTGCACCGCCAGATCCGTGCGCATCGGCCGGCCCTGCATCGCCATCCACACGTTGGCCGGGGTCAGCGGCATGTCCGCGTGCCGCACGCCGTACGGCTCGAGCGCGTCGATCACCGCGTTCACGACCGCCGGCGGCGAGCCGACGGTGGCGGACTCGCCGATCCCCTTCAGTCCGAGGGGGTGGTGCGGCGACGGGGTCACCGTCTCCCCCGTCTCCCAGCTCGGGCACTCCATCGAGGTCGGCAGGAGGTAGTCCATGAAGGAACCGCCGACGCAGTTGCCGTCCTCGTCGAACGCGATCACCTGCATCAGCGCCATGCCCACGCCGTCGGCGAGGCCGCCGTGGACCTGCCCCTCGACGATCATCGGGTTGACCCGCGGGCCGCAGTCGTCGACCGCGATGAACCGGCGCACCGTCACCTGCCCGGTGCCCGAGTCGACGTCGACCACGCAGATGTAGGCGCCGAACGGGTAGGTCAGGTTAGGCGGGTCGTAGACCACCGACGCGTCGAGGTGGCCCTCGACGCCCTCGGGCAGCTCGAGCGTCCCGTGCGCCAGCATCGAGACCTCCGCGATCGTCTTGCCCTGGCTCGGGTCGCCCTTGACGTACCAGCGGCCCTGCTCCCACTCGAGGTCGTCGGTGCTGCACTCCAGCGCGGCCGCGGTGATCACCCGGGCCTTGTCCCGGACCCGCTGGGCGGCCACCGCCGCAGCCGCGCCGGACACCGGGGTCGAGCGCGAGCCGTAGGTGCCGAGCCCGAACGGCGTGTTGCTGGTGTCGCCGTGGATCACGTCGATGTCCTCGGGCGGGATGCCGAGCTCGTGGGAGACGATCTGCGCGAAGGTGGTCTCGTGGCCCTGGCCCTGGGTCTGCACGGAGAGCCGCAGCTGCGCCTTGCCGGTCGGGTGCAGCCGGAGCTCGCAGCCGTCGGCCATCCCGAGGCCGAGGATGTCCATGTGCTTGCGGGGTCCCGCGCCCACGCCCTCGGTGAAGAAGCTGATCCCGATCCCCATCAGCTCGCCGCGCTCCCGCTTCTCGCGCTGCTCGCGCCGCAGCTCGTCGTACCCGGCGATCTCCATCGCCTTCTTCAGGGCCCGCGGGTAGTCGCCGGAGTCGTACTCCCAGCCGGTCTTGCTGACGTAGGGGAACTGCTCGGGCCTGAGCAGGTTCTTCAGCCGGAGCTCGGCGGGGTCGGCTCCGAGCTCGTCGGCGAGCAGGTCGACCATCCGCTCGACGAGGTAGACGGCCTCGGTGATCCGGAACGAGCAGGCGTAGGCCACCCCGCCGGGCGCCTTGTTGGTGTAGACGCCGGTCACCTTGCAGTAGGCGGCCTCGAGGTCGTAGCTGCCGGTGAAGATGTGGAAGAAGCCGGCCGGGAACTTGGTGGGCTGCGCGGTGCCGTTGAAGGCCCCGTGGTCGGCGAGTACGTCGACCCGGACCCCGAGGATCCTGCCGTCCCGGGTCGCGGCGATCTCGCCCTTCATGTGGTAGTCGCGGGCGAACGAGGTGGACATCAGGTTCTCGCCCCGGTCCTCGACCCACTTGACCGGCTTCCCGGTGAGGATCGAGCCGACCACCGCGAGCACGTAGCCGGGGTAGATGCCGACCTTGTTGCCGAAGCCGCCGCCGATGTCCGGGGAGATGATCTGGATGTTGTGCTCGGGGATCCCGGCGACCAGCGCGTAGATCGTGCGGTGCGCGTGCGGCGCCTGGTTGGTCGACCAGACCGTGAGCCGGCCGGTCACCCGGTCCATGCTGGCGATGGTGCCGCAGGTCTCCATCGGCGCCGGGTGCACGCGCGGGTAGAGCATCTCCTGGGTGACCACCACGTCGGCGGCGGCGAACACCTCGTCCGCGCGCGCCTTGTCGCCGGCCTCCCAGTCGAAGATGTGGTTGTCGGTGCGCCCCTCGACGTCGTCGCGGATCACCGGCGCGTCCGGGTCGAGCGCCTTGCGGGCGTCCACGACGGGCGGCAGGTCGTCGTACTCGACGTCGATCAGCTCGAGCGCGTCCCGGGCGGAGTACTTGTCCTCGGCGACGACCATCGCCACCTCCTGGCCCTGGAAGCGCACCTTGTCGGTGGCGAGGACGGCCTGCACGTCGGCGCTCAGCGTCGGCATCCAGGCGAGGTTGAGCGACTCGAGGGTGGCCCCGGTGATGACCGCCCGCACCTTCGGGTGCGCCTCCGCCTGGCTGGTGTCGATCGACACGATCCGGGCGTGCGCGACGGGGCTGCGCAGGATCGCGGCGTGCAGCATGCCGGGGACGACGAGGTCGTCGAGGTAGTGCCCCTGGCCACGCAGGAAGCGGGCGTCCTCCTTGCGGAGCATCCGGCCGAAGCCGATCGGGTTGCCCGCCGGGCTGGTGGTGGACGGGGCGGTGTGCTGGGTGCTGGTCATGCCTGGACCTCCTGGGAGGCGTCCTGCGCCGTGGTCGGCTCCCCGGGGTGCCGGGCTGCCCACCGCACCGCGCGCACGATGTTCTCGTAGCCGGTGCACCGGCACAGCTGGCCGGAGATCGCCTCGCGGATCGTGGCCTCGTCGGGGTCCGGCTGGTGGTCGAGCAACCACCGCGCGGTCATCATCATCCCCGGCGTGCAGAAGCCGCACTGGAGGCCGTGCTCCTCCATGAACCCCTGCTGCACGGGGTCGAGCCTGCCGTCGACCTCGAGCCCCTCGACCGTGCGCACCTCGTGCCCGTCGGCCATCACCGCCAGGACCGTGCAGCTCTTCACCGGCCGGCCGTCGAGCCACAGCACGCACGTCCCGCACTGGGAGGTGTCGCAGCCCCAGTGCGTGCCGGTCAGCCCGAGGTGGTCGCGGACGAAGTGCACGAGGAGGAGCCGCGGCTCGACGTCCGCGGTCACCTCGTTGCCGTTGACGGTCATCGTCACATGCATGGTCACGCCCTTCCTTCCGCACGGGCCACGGACTGCCGCAGGACGCGCTGCGTGAGCTCGCCGGCGAGGTGGAGCTTGTACTCGACCGGGCCGCGCTGGTCGGCGCGCGGGTTGCACGCCTGCGCCGCGAGCCGGCCCGTCTCCGCGAGGTGCTCCTCGGTCGGCTCCTTCCCGACGAGGTAGGCCTCGGCCTCCTCGGCGCAGAAGTGGGGCGCGCCGAGCGCGGTCAGGCCGATGCCCACGTCGGCGACGACGCCGTCCCGGAGGACGACGTACGCCCCGGCCGCGGCGGTCGCCCAGTCCCCCGACTTGCGCTTGACCTTGGTGTAGGCGCTGGTCGCCCCGGGCCGGATCGGCACCCGCAGCTCGGTGAGCATCTCCGCGTCGCCGAGCACGGTCTCGTAGGGGCCGGCGTGGAACTCCCGGGCCGGCACGGTGCGGGTGCCCTGCGAGGAGCGGAGCACGACGCTCGCCTTGAGCGCGGAGCCGACGGCCGCGAGGTCCTCGGCCGGGTCGGCCTGGCAGAACGAGCCGCCCACCGTGCCCCGGTTGCGCACCGGCGGGTCGGCGATCAGCCGCTCGGCGTCGTGGAAGATCGTGTAGTGCTCCCCGACCACGGGAGAGTCGAGCACCCCGGCGTGACGGGTCATCGCGCCGATGCACAGCTCGCCGCCCTCGACCTTGACGTAGTCGAGGTCGGTCAGGTCGTTGATGTCGATGACGCACTCCGGCTGGGCGAGCCGGATCCGCATCATCGGCAGGAGGCTGTGTCCTCCCGCGATCAGTCGGGACTCGGGGCCGAGGCGCTCGAGCAGCTCGAGGGCGTGCTCGACGCTCGTGGCCCTGGCGTAGTCGACGGGTGCGGGTGTCTGCACGCGGTACTCCCCTCGGAGCGGCACAGTGCCGGGTCGTTCCCCCGGGACCCGAGACGAGGCCGTGTGCCTGCCAGTGTGCCCCGCGGCACCACCCCTGACAACCGTCCGGCGTCCCCTCGCCGGACCTGGCCGTCACGCCGTGTCCGGGGGTCCGCTCACCTCGGTGGGGGCGGGCTCCGCGTCGACCGCGGAGTAGCTCGCCAGGTACTGCGCGACCGCGTTCAGCGCGGCCACCAGCGGTACGGCGACCAGGGCGCCGGCGATCCCGGCGACGAGCACGCCCATGCCGATCGCGACGATGACGCCGAGCGGGTGCACGGACACGAACCGGCCGAGCAGGAACGGCTGGAGCACGTGCGCCTCGATCTGCTGCACCACGATCACGCCGGCCAGCATCAGCAGCGCGACGATCGGCCCCTGCGCGACCAGCGCGACCAGCACCGCGACGGAGCCGGACAGGGTCGCGCCGATCATCGGGATGAACGCGCCGAGGAAGACGAGCACGCCGATCGCCGTCGCGAAGGGCACCTTGAGCACGATCGCGACCAGCATGATGCCGACCGCGTCGACGAACGCGACGAGCACCGTGGCCCTCACGAACTGGGTCAGCGAGCGCCAGGCCACCCGGCCGGAGGCGTCGGTGCGGACCCGGGCCGCGCGCGGGAACAGGCGGACCACCCAGGCCCAGATCCGGGTCCCGTCCGCGAGGAAGAAGTAGGAGGCGAAGAGCACGATGAAGATGCCCGCGATGATGTGGCCGATCGTCGTACCGACCTCGGTCACGCGGGAGACGATCTCGTCGTTGGAGTTGGTGACCAGGTCCTGGGCGGCCTTGATATAGCCGTCGATCTGCGAGTCGCTGGCCTGCAGCGGGCCGTTCTTCAGCCACCAGCGGATCTCCTCGAGACCGGTGACCACCTGCTTGGCGAGGTCCTCGGCGCCCTTGGAGACCTGGGTCCCGACGAAGGTCAGGGCCAGCACCACCGCCGCCAGGCCGCCGACGACCACCAGCCCGGAGACCAGCTTGCGGTGCAGGCCGGCGCGCACCGCGAGCTCGACCAGCGGGCTCGCGAGCGCGGTGATCAGCATCGCGACCACCAGCGGCAGGAAGATCACCGAGAACCGGTCCACGAGCCACAGCAGCACCCAGCCCGCGGCCGCGATCACCAGGAAGCGCCAGGCCCAGGCCGCGGTCAGGTCGACGGCCCACGGCACCTGCGCCCGGCTGAAGTTCGAGGGGCCGGCATCGATCCGCGGCTCGGCCTGCGCCTCCTGCTGCCGCTCGGCGCGCACCTGCGACCACTGCTGCGCGAACTGGGTCGCGAACCGCTCGGCGAACCGGTCCTCGGAACGGCGCCGCCGGACCTCGCGCAGCTTGTCCATGCCACCGGACATGCGCTTCCCCACTCCCATGGGCGACAGCGTATGTGACCGCCCTAGCGGAGCAGGGCGAGAAGCCGGTACGCCGCCTCGGGGTGTCGCTCGGCGAGCAGTCCGGCCGGCGCGAGCACGTACTCCCGGTCCACCACGACCCGGGGCGCGACCGGCAGCTGCCAGCCCCCGGGCACCTCCCCGACCACCGAGCCGAGCAGCCGGTCGGTGACCTCGGCCGGGTTGTTGCGCAGCACGCCTCCGGAGCCGACGAGCAGGTCCACCTCGCGCAGGTCCTTGCCCGATCGCTCGACGACCCGGCCGTCCGGTCCGAACACGACCTGCTGCCGCCCGGCGTGCCGCCGCAGCGCGACCGCCACGGCCGCGGCGGCGAGCGCCTCGTCGACGGCGGTCTCCTCGGGGGTGTCCGGCAGGTACGACGGGTCGGCGTGGCGTACCTCGGCGGCACGCTCGAGCATGTCCGCGTGCTCGGCCGGGAGCACGTCCGCGGCCAGCCCCTCCTGGACCGTGGACACCGCGCTCCAGCGCATGCCGAGGTCGCCCTCGACGGTGCGGGTGACCGGGACGGTGGCGACCACCTGCCGCGAGAGGCCGGCGTCCTCGGGGTCCAGCTCGACCACGGAGTGCACGTCGGTCGTCGCGCCGCCGATGTCGACCACCACCACGTCACCGGCGCCGGGGTGCTCCTCGTCGAGGCCGTGCGCGAGCAGCTCGACCGCGGTGAGCACCACGTCGGGGGTGGCGCCGCGGACCATCGCGGTGAAGTCGGCCCGCTGCGACAGGTGCTTGCCGCCGATCACGTGGCGCAGGAACATCTCGCGGATCGCGGCGCGTGCGGAGTCCGGGGCGAGCACCCCGATCTGCGGCACCACGTTGGCCGCGAGCACGTACGGCGTCCCCGCCCCGTCGAGCAGCGCGGCCACCTCGGGCTGGGCCTCGACGTTCCCGGCCACCACGACCGGGCCCGGCCAGGGCGCCTCGGCCAGGGTCCGGGCACAGGACAGCAGCACCTCGGCGTTGCCGCCGTCGGTCCCGCCGACCAGCAGGACCACGTCGGGGCGGCTGCGGGTGAGCTCCTCCAGCGACGCCGGGCTGAGTCCGCCACTGGCGACGTGCACCACCCGGCCGCCGCTCGACAGCGCGACCCGGCGCCCCGCCTCCGCGGTGACCAGCTCCTCGTTGCCCACCACGCCGATCCGCAGACCCCCGCCCGCGGACGAGCAGGCGAGCACCCGCGCCCTCCGCGCCTTCGGCTCCACCGCGCACAGCTGCTCGAGACAGGCGTCCCAGCCGTCGAGCACGTCGGTGTCGATCGTCGTCCGGTGGCTCGCGGTCGCGACCAGCTCCCCGGTCCGCACCTCCACCAGCGCCGCCTTCGTGAACGTCGACCCGAAGTCGACGCAGGCGATCAGCACGGCGACGCGTCGGCCGGCGGGTCGACCGGCGGAGCGCCGGCGGGCGGCGCAGCCGTGGTCGGGCCTGGCGGGAGGCCGAGCGCAGCGAGGCCGGATGGTAGGCAAGCCGCTCGCCGGTGAGCAGCCGGTCGGCCGACCGACGCCGCCGCCACCCGCGCGGTCACGCCAGGGCCTGGTCCAGGTCGGCGATCAGGTCCTCGACCGTCTCGATGCCGACGCTGAGCCGGATCAGGTCCGCGGGCACCTCGAGGTCGGTCCCGGCCACCGAGGCGTGCGTCATCCGGCCCGGGTGCTCGATCAGCGACTCGACGCCGCCGAGGGACTCGCCCAGGGTGAACACCGTGGCCCTGGCGCAGGTGTCAAGGGCCTTCTGCTCGCCGGCGTGGAGGCGGAAGGAGACGATGCCGCCGTACCGCTTCATCTGCCGGCTCGCGACCTCGTGGCCGGGGTGCTCCTCGAGGCCGGGGTAGATCACCTGCGACACGGCCGGGTGGTCCTTCAGGAACGCGACGACCCGCTCGGCGTTGTCGCAGTGCCGGTCCATCCGGATGCCGAGGGTCTTGAGCCCGCGCAGCACGAGCCAGGCGTCGAACGGCCCGGCGACCGCGCCGATCGAGTTCTGGTGGAAGCCGACCTTCTCCGCGACCTCGAGGTCCTTGACGACGAGCGCGCCGCCGACCACGTCGGAGTGCCCGCCGCAGTACTTCGTGGTCGAGTGCACGACGACGTCGGCACCGAGGCTCAGCGGCTGCTGGAGGTACGGCGACGCGAACGTGTTGTCCACCACGAGCAGGGCACCGGCCTCGTGCGCGACGGCGGCGATCGCCTCGATGTCGGCGACGTTGAGCAGCGGGTTGGTCGGCGTCTCGACCCACACGATCCTGGTCCGGCCGGGCTGGATCGCCGCCCGCACGGCGTCGACGTCAGCGACCTGGGCGGGCGTGTACTCGAGGCCCCAGGGCTGCTCCACCTTCGCGAACAGCCGGTAGGTGCCGCCGTACGCGTCGTCGGGGATGACCACGTGGTCGCCGGGCTTGCACAGCGCCCGCAGCAGGGTGTCCTCGGCCGCGAGGCCGCTGGCGAAGGCGAAGGCGCGTTCCCCCTGCTCCAGCGCGGCGAGGCAGCCCTCGAGCGCGGTGCGGGTCGGGTTCGCGGAGCGGGAGTACTCGTAGCCCCCGCGCATGCCGCCGACGCCGTCCTGCTTGTAGGTGCTGGTCGCGTAGATCGGCGGGATCACCGCACCGGTCATCGGGTCCGGATCGTAGCCCGCGTGGATCGCGCGGGTCTCGAAGCCCGCCGCCTTCTCGGTGTCTGCCTGGGTCTGTTCGCTCACCCGGCTGAGCCTAGACCGCGACGGCGGGCCGGGCGACGTGCCCCGTGGCGGCACCGCCGGGAAGGTTCCGCGAGCCGGCGGCGTTGGAGCGGGTGACAGACTCGAGAACGTCCCGTCGCGAAGGAGCCGCAGGTGCTGTTCAACCGTCACAAGCAGGAGATCCCGACCGCTGACGAGGCCCTGCCCGGCCGTCCCGAACGTCCCTTCGCGCTGGCGCCCCGGCACCTCGTGCTGGACGCCCCGCTGGTCACCGACGAGAGCAACATCCCCGACGGCCACCAGGTCGCGCTGTTCGGGCTCGGCTGCTTCTGGGGCGCCGAGGAGGTCTTCTGGCAGATGCCGGGCGTGTGGTCCACCTCCGTCGGGTACGCCGGCGGCACCACGCCGAACCCGTCGTACGAGGAGGTCTGCAGCGGCCGCACCGGGCACACCGAGGCGGTCCGCGTGGTCTTCGACCCGGCCACGGTGTCGTACGGCGACCTCGTCAAGGCGTTCTACGAGTTCCACGACCCGACCCAGGGCATGCGCCAGGGCAACGACGTCGGCACGCAGTACCGCTCGGCGATCTACACCTTCAGCCCCGAGCAGGAGCGGGTGGCCCGCGAGCTGACCACGGCGTACGAGCCGGTGCTCGCGCAGCGCGGCTACGGCCCCATCACCACCGAGATCAAGCCGGCGCCGACGTACTACTACGCCGAGGACCACCACCAGCAGTACCTGGTGAAGGTCCCGAACGGCTACCGCTGCCACTCGGCGACCGGGGTCCCGTTCCCGGCCGGGGTCTGACCGCCGGGTCGGAGAAACCTGCTGCCCGCTGTCGGATCCGGCTGCCGCCGTTCGTGGAGTAGAAGTAGAGGCGGACACCGGGTCCGCGACTGACACGAGGAGCAGACATGACCGAGTACCTCATCTACTTCAACCAGCAGTGGGTGGGCGACCACAGCGAGGAGTGGTTTCGCGCCCGCGGGCCGCTCGGGATGGCGGTCGTGAACGAGATGAAGGCTGCTGGCGTGTACGTGTTCGCCGGGGGACTGGAGGAGGAGGACGGCCCGGTCTTCAGCGCTGACGCGACCACCGGCACGTTGACGTTCACCGACGGGCCCTACGTCGAGACCAAGGAGTTCCTGGGCGGGCTCACCGTGGTGGACGTGGCCGACGAGGAGGCCGCCAAGATGTGGGCCGGCAAGGTCGCGGAAGCGTGCGGCTGGCCACAGGAGGTTCGCCGGTTCAAGCCGCTGCCCGACACCCGGTAATGAGGCACGCGTAGCGCGCTACGTGCCCTCGGTGCGCACCACGTCGAGGTTCCGGAAGACCGGTGGCGCATCCGTCAGCTCGGCCATCTTCTCGGCGAACTCGGTGGTGCGGGGGTCCTCGGAGTTCTTCATCGCGGCGTCGAACGAGTCGAAGCTCACCATGGTGACGTAGGCACCCGGCTTGTCCCTGTCCGCGGTCATGACCAACCAGTTGTAGCCCCGCTCGGGGTAGCGCTCACGCCACTCGTCGTTGAACTTCTCCATCTCGTCGAACTTGGACGTGGTGAACTCGATGAGCTGGACGAATGCGGACATCGGTGATCCCTCCCTGGGGTCCACGGAGTCGACGGACCCGGAGTCCCGGGGCTCCCTGGGCTGCGACGCTACGCCGCCCCCGCGAGAGCGGCCATAGTCCGCCCGGGCGAGCCCGGAGGCGCGTCGAGTCAGGCGTGGGCGGTCGTCGCGGCCCGCCGTACCGGCATCACGGTGGGTGACGCGTCGCGCCGCAGGAAGTCGAGCAGGATCGTGTTCACCAGGTCCGGCTTCTCCATCGCCGCGACGTGCGAGGCGCCGGGAATGACCGCGAGCTCGGCGTCCGGGATGGCGCGGTAGACCGCGACCGTGTGCTCGAGGCTGATCACGTCGTCGTCCCCGACCATCACCAGCGTGCGCGCCCGCACCGCGCCCAGGTCGGCGAGCGGGAGCTGCGGCTCGGCCCGCCACATGCTCGTCACCTTCTCGAACACCACCGGCCAGTGCTCCGGCCCGTCCGGCGACACCGCCTCGTAGACCGCGCGGAACGGGTGGAACTCCGGACTGTCGGCCGGCAGCCGCGCGACCTCCGCGAACTGCGGGACGTACGCCGCCACGTCGACGTTCACGCCGATCAGCACGAGCTTGCGCACCAGGTCGGGCCGCGCGAGGGCGAGCATGACCCCCACGATCGCGCCGTCGCTCCACCCCACCACGTGCACCGGCGCCCCGATCGCCTTGTCGACGAACCGCGCGAGGTCGTCCGTCATCGTCCGGTACGACAGCGGTCCCTCGACGTCGGGCGTGTGCCCGTGCCCGCGGCGCTCGGGCGCGACCACCCGGAAGTGCGCGGCGAGCGGGTCGAGCTGCGCTCCCCAGGACGCGTTGGTGTCCAGGCCGCCGTGCAGCAGGACCAGCGGCTCGCCGGTCCCCCGCGTCTCGTACCACATGTGCACAGGACCGATGTCGACGTAGTCGCCCATGTGCGGCACCCGCCTCTCGTCTCAGGGGCGCCCGGAACCGAGCGCGCCCGGTCATCTCCACCGTCGCACCCGCGACGGGGGCGGCACAGGGGCAGAGGTCCCGTGCCGCACGACCGCAGCGACGTGCACTTCCGCCGCGCAGATGCGACCAATCGGGCCATACCGGACAGCTGCGGGCCCGACTGCACGTCCGAACGGCGGGGCCTGAGTCAGCCGGCGTCGACCCACGCGGTGCCGGCGGGCCGGGCCGTCGCGGTCCCGCCGGTGAGCTCGGCGAGCACCGCGGGGAGCAGGTCTGCGGCGTCGGCCGGTACGGCGGTGCGCAGGGTGGCCGCGGCGCCGTACTCCACGCCGAGCACCACGACGTCGCGGCCGCGCAGCGCGTTCTCCAGCCTCCCCGCGTCCGCGTGGTCCACCACCACGTTGTACAGCTCCAGCAGCCGGCGCTCGAGCACCCCGGCCTCGTCGAGGCCGGCCCGAACAGCGTCGGAGTACGCGCGGACCAGCCCGCCGGCCCCGAGCAGGACGCCGCCGAAGTAGCGCGTGACCACCGCGACCACGTCGCTGAGCTCCCGGCCGCGCAGCACCTCGAGCATCGGGGCGCCGGCGGTGCCGGACGGCTCCCCGTCATCGCTGGAGCGCTGCACCTGCGCATCCGGGCCGAGCACGAAGGCCGAGCAGTGGTGCCGGGCGTCCCAGTGCTCCTTGCGCGCCCGCTCGACCACGGCGCGGGCCTCGTCCTCGGTGGTCACCGGCTCGACCCGGCACAGGAACCGGGAGCGCTTCACCTCGGTCTCGGCGACCGCGGGGCGGGCCACGGTGCGGTACGACGTGACGGGCTCCACCGGATCAGCCGAGCCAGGCCCGGACGACGTCGTAGCCGATCTTGAGCGTGAACGCGCCGACCACCCCGATGAACACGACGCGGACGAAGCGGGCGCCGCGCGCCACCGCCGTGCGGGCGCCGAGGTAGCCGCCGACCAGGTTCGCGCCCCCGACGACGAGCCCGATCTTCCACAGCACCGCGCCCTGCGGGATGAATACGCACAGCGCCGCCACGTTCGTGGCCCAGTTCGCGATCCGGGCCTTCGCGGAGGCCTCGAGGAAGCTGTAGCCGAGCAGCCCGACCAGGGCGAAGACGAAGAACGAGCCTGTCCCCGGGCCGAGCGCGCCGTCGTAGAAGCCGATCACCGCCCCGGCCACCATCGCCGCGAGCGTGTGGTGGTGCCCGGCGAAGCGCAGCTCGGTGACGTGGCCGATGGACGGGCGCAGCAGCGTGTAGGCGCCGACCAGGACGAGCACCACGAGGATGATCGGGTAGAACGCCTGCTTCGGGATGCTCGAAGCGACGACGGCACCCGCGGCCGACCCGCAGAACGCCAGCACCATCAGTGGAACGAAGGTCCGCGGGTCCGGCCGGACCCTCCGGTAGTAGGTCATCGAGCTGACCGTCGTACCGCAGACCGACCCGAGCTTGTTCGTGGCCAGGATCTGCACCGGCGAGGCTCCGGGGAGCCCGATCACCAGCGCGGGCAGCTGGACGAGACCGCCGCCGCCGACGACCGCGTCGACCCACCCGGCGAGGAGGCCGGCGAGCCCGAGCAGCACCAGGGTCCACAGTGACGGGTCGTCCACCCGGTGAACCCTAACCGGCTCAGGTGAGCAGCAGCTCCTCGCGCCGTACGTCGAGGGCGGCGCGCTCGCGGGCGAGGTCGCGGATCTTTCGGTCCAGCGCACCCAGGGCCTGCTCCACCTGGCCCAGCGCCTGCCCGACCCGGGCCGCGGCGTCCTGGATCCGGGACCGGACCGCCATGTCGCTGAAGATGTTGTCGAACCAGACGTCGAAGGTGCGCATCATCTGGTCGACCTGGACGCCGCGCACCTCGGGCAGGTGTACGTCGGCCAGCTCGCGGGAGAACGCGGCCAGCGCGAGGTCCGCGCGGCGGAGCAGCTCGGTGGCGCGGTCGACCTTCTCGTACTTCATCATGTCGGTCAGCAGCCCTCCCCCGCCGAACGCGTCCCACGTGGACCACGAGCCGGCGCTGCCGAGCATCGCCGACGCCTGCGACAGGAGCTCGTGGGCGACCCGGCCGGCGTCGTGCGCCTCGCGCGCCTCCCGGTCCAGCGCCTCCAGCTCACCGCGGCGCTCGGCGATCTCGGCCAGCGGCGCGGCCCGCTCGGCGTCGTGCTCGGCGAGCCAGGCCTCCTTGGCCGCGACGGCCTGCTGGTACTGCGTCTCGACGTCGCCGAGCTCCGCCAGCCGGCTCTGCAGCGCGGCGCGGTCTCTCGTGATCGAGTCGCGGCGGGCCTCCGCCTCGGCCACCGCGTAGCGGGCGGCCTCCCGCTCCGCGCTCTCCCGGTCGAGGTCGGCGGCGTGCGAGCCCTTCAGCACCGCCCACGCCTTGGTGGGCGAGAACGACTCCAGCTTCTCGACGTCGGCGGTCTCCACCTGGAGCCGCTGCCGGAGCTCGGCCACCCGGTTCTCGAGGTCGTGCAGGTGCGGCACGGAGCCCTCGAGCCGCTGCCTGAGCTGGGCGTGCTCGAGCCGTGCGGCCGCGGCCCGCTCGAGCTGTTCCTGTACCTGGTGCGCGTCGGTCACGCGCTCACCCTAGGTGGTGGCGCCCCCTGACGAGGCCCTCTTACGGCATCCCGCGGCGGTGGCCGGCCGGCCGGTCCAGGCGCGGGGGCGTGGCCCGTGTTCAGCGAACGTTCAGCCGCGGCTGCCTACCCTCGAAGATCCGAGCACATGCGGAGCCCGACGAGGTCCGGCACCCCGAGCGGAGGGTCGATGGACGTGATCACGGGAGGGACGGGCCAGGTGGCCGGAGGGACCCGCCCGCAGACCGGCCCGGCGCTCGAGACGCACGGCCTGACCCGTTCCTACGGTGCTCGCGTGGCGGTGGACTCCGTCGAACTGCTCGTGGAGCGCGGCGTCGTCCTCGGCCTGCTCGGGCCGAACGGCGCCGGCAAGACCACGCTGATCCGGATGCTGTCGACCGTGCTGCGCTGCGACGCCGGGAGCTTCCGGGTCGCCGGCGTCGCGCACACCGACCCTGTGCGGATCCGGCGCGCCGTGGGGGTGCTGCCGGAGAGCGCGGGCTACCCGCGCGGCCAGACCTGCGAGGAGTGGCTGACGCTGCACGCCCGGCTCTTCGGCGTCCGGCGACGCGACGCCCGCGCGCTCGCCGCCCGGCTGCTCGGCGAGGTCGGTCTGGAGGACCGGCGTCGGTCCCTGATCGCCGGGCTGAGCCGCGGCATGCGGCAGCGGCTGGGCATCGCCCGGGCCCTGGTGAACGACCCCGAGGTCGTGTTCCTGGACGAGCCCACCCTGGGGCTCGACCCGTTCGGCCAGCGGCAGGTGCTGGACCTCGTCACCCGCATCGCCCGCGAGCACGGCGTCACCGTCGTGCTCAGCACACACGTCCTCGACGAGGTCGAGCAGATCTGCGACCGGGTGGTCATCTTGAACCGTGGCCGGGTCGTCGCGGACGGGACGATGGCCGAGGTGGTACGCCGGGCAGCCGCCCCCCGCGAGGGTCGGCTGGAGGTCCCCGCGGACCACCGGGCCCGGGCGCTGGACACCCTGGCCGCGCACCACGTCCCGGCCGAGCCCGGCGCCAACGGCCACCTCGGCATGGTCCGGCTGGAGCTGCCCGGCGACGTCGCCCCCGAGGACTCCTCCGCGGCCGCGCTGCGCTGCCTGCTCGACGCCGGCGTCCCGGTGCTCGGGTTCTCGGTCGAGGGCGGCCGGCTCAGCGACGCCTTCCTGCGGGTCACGCGGGGCGACGGCGATGAGTGAGGCCACGCGCACCCGCCCCGCGACGACGGCGGCGGCCGAGTCCCCCTGGCTGGTGATGGCGGAGCAGGAGCTGCGCGACCTGTGGCTCTCCGGGCGCGGCCTCGCGGTGATGCTGGCCCACACGACGTTGCTGAGCATCACGACGTACCTCATCGCGACCAACCAGGAGCTGAACTTCCTCGAGCAGCGCGAGGCGGTCGCCCTGACCGTCCAGGTGACCGTCGCGGTCGGCGGCCTCCTGGTGGTGCTGGTGGCGGCCGACGCCGTGAGCGGGGAGCGGGAACGCGGCACCCTCGAGACGCTCCTGCTCACCCCGGTCCCCCGCCGCTCGCTGCTCATCGGCAAGGGCGTCGCCGCGATGTCGCTGTGGTTCGGCGCCTTCCTGCTGGCGCTGCCCTACCTGTGGTGGATCGGCCGCGACGTCGGCACGTTCGGCAGCGCGGCCGCCGGCACCTTCCTCGCCGGCACCCTGCTGGCTCTGTTCCTGACCGGCGTCGGGCTGCTGGTCACGACCTTCTCGCAGTCCAACGGGCTCAGCCTGGCGCTCAGCTTCTTCCTGCTCCTCGGGCTCTACGCGCCCCACCAGCTGCCGGCCGAGGCCTCGCGAGGCTGGGCCGGGGAGACGCTGCTGAAGCTGGACCCGTTCACGTCCGCCCTGCTGTACCTGGAGCGGCTCGTCATCAACGCCCACACGCTGACGCAGGACCTGCCGCTGCTCGTCGTACCGGCGCTGGCCGCGGCCGGGATCCTGACCCTCGCCCTGGCCCTCGCCGGGCGACTCTCTCTCCTCCCGAGGAGTGGCTGATGCGGACCCTGCCGGCCCGCCTCGGGCTCCTCGCGGCCACCCTCGCCGCCCTGCTCCCGCTGGGGTTCGCCGGCGGCGCGGCGGCGCAGTCCGAGCCGGCGGCACCGGCGGTCGAGGTGCGGCTGGACCAGGACGCCGCCACGGCCGGCCCCGGCGAGAGGATCTCCTTCGAGTCGACGGTCACCAACGCCTCGGAGCTGGCGCGGACCGGGCTGGTCGCCCACCTGAGCATCCTCACGACCGATCCGGACGTGTACGTCGACCCCGAGGACTGGTCCGCCCAGCGCACCCAGTACGTCGACGAGCTCGCACCGGGTGCGTCCACCACCCTGACCTGGGACGTGCAGGCGGTGACCAGCGGCCCGCTCGTCCTGTTCGTGTCGGTCACCGGCGAGGCCGCCGGCCCGGTGGCCTCGAGCGGCCCCCTGGACCTCACGGTCGGCGGGCAGCGCGAGGTCGACTCGGGGCAGGTCCTCGGCCTGGTCCTGTGGACGCCGGCCGGCGTCCTCGCCCTTCTCGGCGCGACGCTCGTGCGTCGACGCCGTCACCGGTAGCGTCCTACGAAAGGGGGTAGGCGGTGCGACGATCATTCGGATGGCCGGTAGCGGCCGCCTTGTTGGTCCTCGGAGCGAGTGCCTGCGGAGGTACGTCCGCCGAGGGACAGAGGGGCACGGACGAGGAGACGCCGACGAGCGACGCCGACGCCTGGGTCTCTGCCGAGGACTACCACCCGGACCGGTTCGCCGAGTCCGCGCAGGTCGACCACCGCTGGTACCCGCTGGAGCCCGGCACGCGGGCCGACTACCGGGGGTCCTCGATCGAGGAGGGCGAGCGCCTGCACCACGGCGTGACCATCATCGTGACGGACCTGGTCAAGGTGATCGACGGCGTGCCGAACGTGGTCGTGTGGGAGCGCGACTACACCGACGGCGAGCTGGTCGAGACCGAGCTGGCGCTGTTCGCCCAGGACGAGGACGGCAACATCTGGCACATGGGCGAGTACCCCGAGGAGTGGGAGGACGGCGAGTTCGACAAGGCCCCCGCCTGGGTCCACGGGATCGCCGGCGCCACCGCTGGCATCACCATCCCCGCCGATCCCCGGACCGGGACCCCCGACTACGCGCAGGGGTTCGCGCCGAAGCCGATCAACTGGGTCGATCGCGGTCGCGTCTACAAGACGGGTGAGCGGACCTGTGTCCCCGAAGCGTGCTACTCGGACGTGGTGGTCGTCGAGGAGTTCGAGCGCACGATCCCCGACGCCTTCCAGGACAAGTACTACGCACCCGGCGTGGGCGTGGTCCGGGTGGGCTGGCGCGGCGAGAACGACGAGTCGAAGGAGGTGCTCGAGCTGGTCGACTTCCGCAGGCTCTCGCCGGAGGAGCTGGCCGAGGTGCGCGAGGACGCACGTGCGCTCGAGGACCGCGCCTACCGGATCAGCGCCGACGTGTTCGGCCAGACGCCCCGCTCCGAGGTCGCGTCCCCCTGATCACTCGACACTCGGAAGGTCCACCACGAACCGGGAACCGTGCGGCTCGACTCCGAGGATGCGCACCGTCCCGTGGTGCGCCGTGACGATGTCGTGCACGATCGCGAGGCCGAGGCCCGCTCCTCCTCCGTCGCGGGAGCGGGCCTCGTCGAGCCTGGTGAACCGCTTGAACACCACCATCCGGTCCTCGGGGGCGATCCCGGGACCGTCGTCGCTGACGACCACCTCGCACCGACCGTCGGACTCGCGCAGCCCGAAGGCCACACACCCCGTGGCGTGCCGCTCCGCGTTGCTCGCCAGGTTGCGGACCGCACGAGCCAGATCGTCCCCGCTCCCCCGCGTCCGCGCGGCGGTGACCGCGCTGGTGTCCACCCGCACGCACCCCCGCTCCCGCAGCCGACGCGCCTCCTCGAGGACGACGTCGTCGAGGTCGACGACGTCGTGGGGCCGGGCGAAGACGCCTGACTCGGCCCGAGCGAGGAACAGCAGGTCGTCGACCAGCTTCTGCAGGTCCACGGTGTCCGCCAGCAGGTCGCGACAGAGGTCGTCGGTGTTCATGACGCCGGGATGCTCGATCGCGACCTCGAGGCTCGAGCGGATGCGGGTCAGCGGTCCGCGCAGCTCGTGCGAGGCGTCGGCGACGAACCTGCGCTGCCGGTCCGTCGCCTGCTCGACCCGGTCGAGCATCGCGTTCATGGTCCGGGCCAGCCGCGAGATCTCGTCGTCGGAGCGCGACGTCGGCACCCGCCGGTCCAGCTCGTCGCCCTTGATGCTCGCGACCTCGGTCCGGATCGCCTCGACCGGGCGGAGCACCCGCCCGGTCAGCCACCACAGCAGCAGGGCCAGCAGCGCGACCACCAGCGGGACGGCGACCGCCAGCGACGTGGTCAGGGTGCCCACGCTCTCGTTCACGTCGTCGAGGTTCTTGGCGACGACCAGGGTGTCCGGCCGGCCCTCGCCGAGGGGGCGGGCGAGGACCCGGAACTCGCCGTTGCTCAGGGGGACGTCGGAGACGGTCACCGTGACCTGTCCCTGGCCCGCCCGGAGCGCGGGGACCGCGGGCGGCAGCTCGGCTGCGTTCTCGCTCGCCGCCAGCACGGTGCCGTCGGGCGCGACCACCTGCAGGAAGGTGTCCTCGGGGTCGCCCTCACTCGGCAGCCTCGCACCGAACGAGCCGGCCACCACGTCGGCCTCGATGTTGTCGGCGCGCTGGATCAGCGCCTCGTCGATGCCGTGGCTGAGCACCCGCTGCTGGGTCAGCACGATCCCGACCGCGCTGACGGAGAGCATGACCGCCACCAGCAGCGTGGCCAGGAGGGTGACCTTCGACCGGACGGTGCTCGGGCGCCTCATCTCAGGCTCTCGACGGTCCCGCTGCCGCCGAGCCGGTATCCCGCGCCCCGCACGGTCTCCAGGTCGTGGCGGCCGAACGGCTCGTCGATCTTGCGTCGCAGCCGTCTGATGTAGACCTCGACGATGTTCGGGTCGCCCTCGAAGTCGTAGTCCCAGACGCCGTCGAGGATCTCGAACTTCGGGTTGACCAGGTCGGCCCTGCGCATCAGGTACTCGAGCACCGCGAACTCGCGCGGGGTGAGCGTGATCTCGACCTCGCCGCGCCAGCAGCGGTGCCGCGACGAGTCCAGCCGGAGGTCGCCGACCTCGATCGGCACCGGCACGCCGCCCGACGTCCGACGGAGCAGGGCCCGCACGTGCGAGACGAGGACGGGGAACGAGAACGGCTTCGTCAGGTAGTCGTCGGCGCCGGTGTCGAGCGCCTCGGTCTGGTCCGATACCCCGTCCTTCGCCGTGAGCACGAGGATCGGCGTCCAGATCCCGCGGGACCGGAGCTCGCGGCAGACCTCGAACCCGCTCATCCGGGGCAGCATCAGGTCCAGGACGACGAGGTCGTAGCGGTACTCCGTGGCGTGCCACAGACCTTCCGCACCGTCGAGCGCGACCTCCACGGCGAAGCCCTCCGCGTCCAGACCGCGCTTGACCGCGGCCGCGATCCTCTTGTCGTCCTCGACGAGCAGCACCTTCATGTCCCCGCCCGCAACGCCTCGACCGGTTCGAGCCGCGCCGCCCGGAGAGCCGGGTAGAGCCCGGCGACCAGCCCGGTGAGCCCACCCACCACGGGCGCGAGGAGCGGGACCGACGGGTCCACCACCGGGGTCCAGGACTGGTACGTCGCCACCCCGACGACGACCAGCATCCCGGCGCTCGCGCCCAGCACCCCGCCCACGGCACCCATCGTGGCACTCTCCAGGAGGAACTGGGTAGCAATGTGACGCCGCGAGGCGCCCAGCGCACGGCGCAGCCCGATCTCACCGACCCGTTCCATCACGGAGACGAGCGTGACGTTGGCGATGCCGATCGCCCCCACCAGCAGCGAGACGCCCCCGAGCATGAGGAAGAGCAGGTCGAGGTCGCTGCGGATCCCCGCCCGCATCCGCTGCGGCTGCTCGGGCGAGGCCACCTGGAGACCGAGCGGGTGGTCCGGGCGGAGCGCCAGCGGGGCCTGCTCCGCGAGCAGGCTCGCCGCGCCCACTCGCGTCTCCACCACGACCGACTCCGGTGACGCGAGGTGGTATCCCCGCCGCGCCGTCCCCTCGGGGATGATCACCGAGCTCAGGAGGTCGTGCTTGCGCTCCACGCTCTCGAGCACGGCGACCACCAGGAAGACTTCGTCGCCGATGCTGATCGCGGGCAGCCCGTCCACCCGCTGGACGCCGAGCAGCCGGGCCGCGTTCGGTCCGAGCACCGCGACCTTGTCGGCCCGCTGCGAGTGCCCGACGTCGGGCAGGCGTCCCTCGCGCAGCCGGGCGCGCACCGCGGTGAACAGGTCCGGCGAAGCGGCCTCCACCGGCACCTTGAAGGCGGCCCGTCGCCCCGGCGCGTCGACCGGGGTGCCCCGGACCAGGTCACCGCCGACGTCGACGTTGCTCAGGGTGCCGGCCGCCACCACACCGTTCAGCCGTTGCATCCGGGCGGCCGCGTCCCACGGGAGGTCGTTGGCGGGCCTTCCCTCCTCGGCCGGTAGCGCCGAGACGGTGATCTCGGTCGCGGCCAGCTCGTCGAACCGGCCGATGATCTGGTTGCCCGCCGTACGCGAGAGGCCCAGCGTCGCCACCAGTGCGGCGAGCCCGATGCTCGTGCCGAGGATGGTCAGCATCATGCGCCCGGGGCGCGCGAACATTCCGGCGAACGACTCGAGGACGAGGTCGCGCGGCCACATCCGCGACGGGGCGGGCTCCGCCCCGGTCCAGGTCCGGTCGACCTCGCCGCGGGTCACCGGTCGCTCCCGATCCGGCCGTCGACCAGGCGCACTTGCCGCTGGGACCACTCGGCGACACCGGGGTCATGGGTGATCACGATGACGGTGAGGCCCGCCTCGTACAGTCCGCCCAGCAGCTCGAGGATCCCGGCCGCGGTGACCGAGTCGAGGTTCCCGGTCGGCTCGTCGCACAGGAGCATCCGCGGCTGGTTGACGATGGCTCGGGCGATCGCCACCCGCTGCCGCTGCCCGCCGGAGAGCCGGGTGGGGACGGTGTCGGCACGGTCCTCGATGCCCACCGCCGCCAAGGCGTTCCGGGCCCGCTCGGCCCGGCCCGCCCACTCCCGGCGTCCGTAGACCTCGGCGAGCATCACGTTCTCGAGGACCGTGCGGTAGCTGAGCAGGTGGAACGACTGGAACACGAAGCCGAGCAGCCGGCTGCGCAGGCCGGCCCGGCGGCTGTCGCTGAGGCTGTCGGCGTCGACGCCGTCGAGCCGGTACGACCCCGTGGTCGGTCTGTCGAGGCAGCCGATGATGTTGAGCAGGGTGGTCTTGCCGGACCCCGAGGCGCCGACGACCGAGACCAGCTCACCGGAGTCCACCTCGAGGTCCACGCCGCGGAGCGCCCTGACCGGCGCGACGCTGCCGTAGCTTCTGCTGACGTCGACGAGCTGCACCAGCGGCGGCATCCGGATCACCCTCCGGCTTTCCGGTCCGCCTTGTAACCGACGACCACGAGGTCGCCGGCCGCCAGAGAACCCTGGGACGGTGTCACGCTGACGTAGCCGTCGGCCGAGAACCCCGTCTTCACGGGCACGAAGCTCAGCTCGCCCCGCACGGACTTCTGCACGCGCGCCCCCCCGTCCGCGCCCATCGACACGGCACTCACCGGGACGGTCAGCTGGGAGGAGCGCGTGGTGCGGATCGGGATGGTGAGCCGCACGGACGCGCCGACCAGGGCCAACGGCGGTCGCTCCACCGCCACCTCGAAGAACACGTGGAACCCGTCGGCGCCCTCGGTTCCCGGCCGTGAGGCGACCCGGCGGACCCGACCGACCGTGTCGATGCCGAGCGCGGGCTCCTCGACGAGCACCTTCGCCCCGGTGCGGACACGCCCCGCCTGCTCGACCGGGACCAGCCCGTCGACGACCACGTCGGAGTCGGTCACCGTCAGCAGGGGCCCGTGCGGGGCGTCACCGAGGTCGACGCGCCGCTCCGTGATCCGCAGCGGGACCGTCGGCACGAACACGACCTCGTCCGCCGGCAGCTGAACCCCGTCGCCGGACTGGGACCCCGGGAGCAGGTCTGCCTCGGCCGGCCGGGTCCGCGCCACCTCCGCGGCGGTGGCGACCATGGGTTCGAAGCCGTGCTGCCGGTAGAGCGCGCTGACCGCACGCCCCGTGGCGGCGTCGTACACGCCGTCGACGGCGCCCGGGGAGAGGCGCGCCCGGCGCAGCGCGCGTTCGAGCTGTCCGACGTCCTGGCCCGTCATGCCGGGCCCGAGGTCGCGGTACGCGGGCTGCCGCCCCTCCAGCACGAACACCGGTCGCCCGGAGACGGTCGCCAACACGTCACCGGCGGTCACCACCGTCCCCGTGGAAGGCAGCCGGGTGACCACCTGGACGCCGACCTTCAGGTACGACGGAGTGACCCGCAGCTGCCTCGGGGAGCCGAAGTGGGCGGTGCCGCGGGTCACGACCCGCGTGGAGAGCACCTGGTCGACCACGGGGACGAGGATCGGCGACGCCACCGGCGGCGCGGTGCGCGCGGCCGCCTCCGCCGGCGACCGCACTTGGTCCGCGGCGACCCAGGTGGCAGCGGACGACACGGCGACTGCGGCGACCACCAGGACCACCAGGCTTCGACGCCTCATCCCGACCACCTCGCCTCTCCGCGACTCCGAGGACACTCCGGGAGGTCTCCCTGACCGTCAGGTTGGCACCGTGGTGCTGACGGGACCCTGAACGCTGCGCACGGCATGGTCAGGTGACGTTCAGCCGGGGCGTGCTGTCATCGACTCAGTCCGCGGACGCATCGAGGAGGCCAGTCGTGTCCAGACACTCACAACCCGGGACCCGGTGCCCCCGTCCGGCCGGTCGGCCGGCGGCGCTCGTCGCGGCCGGAGCGCTGCTGGCCGTCTCCGGCTGTGGGGGCGGCGCCTCTCCAGGGCAGGAGGCACAGGGCGGTGACCGTCTCCCGGGCGTCAAGGAGTTCGGGCTGACCGAGGTGGAGTTCGTCGACCACGTGGAGGAGACCCAGGCGCGCATCGCCGACTGCATGACCGAGGCCGGGTTCGAGTACATCCCGGTCGACGTGAAGACGATCGAGCTGGCCCAGTCCCGGGTCCGGATGGACCCCGGCTACACCCGCCGCTCCTACAAGGAGAAGTGGGGCCTCGGGGTCACCACACGCTACGACAACCCCGTCCGGGACACCGGCCTCGGACCCAACCTCGCGATCTGGAGGGCGTTGCCGCCGAGCGACCGCGAGGCCTACAGCCGGACCCTGTGGGGCGACGACCCGAACGCGGACTTCGTGTTCACCTTCGACGAGGAGGACTTCTCCTCCACCGGTGGCTGCACGCGCAAGGCCGTCGCGCAGGTCTTCACCCCTGCCCAGCTGAAGGGCACCTACGTGAACCCCAAGGACGTCCTGGTCGAGAACGACCCGCGGATCATCCAGGCCCAGGACGCCTGGACCGAGTGCATGCGCGACCGGGGCTACGAGTACGAGGACGACCAGGACGCCATCATCGAGGAGTACCAGGAGCGGCTCGACGAGCTCCTCGAGGGCGACGACCCGAGGACGTTGACCGGCCCCCGCGCGGCCGCCCTCGAGAAGCTCCAGCAGGAAGAGATCGCCGTGTCCCTCGCCGACCTCGAGTGCCAGCTCGAGCACACCGACGAGGTGTTCCGCGAGGTGGAGATCGAGGTGTTCGGCCGACCTGTGAGCGGCTGAGGTTCGTCTTGGAATCGCGGAACGTGGGCGGGTCGGTACGGATAGTCGCGTACGACGGCATATGACCGTTGCTGCGCCGTTTCGATGGCCCGAGGGCACCTGAAAGGACCACCCCAGGTTCCCCCTGTGTAGGGGTGTTGCGACGAGCAGGCTGAGCGGACGCTGAGAAAGCCGAGCCGTTCTCTCAGACTCCCACCCGGGGGAGCCTTCCGCACCGAGATCCATGGGCTCTGGCGGGGGAGGTCCAGGCCCATGATGCGTTGGCTCGTCGGTACCAGCCTCAAGCTGCGACGGCTCCTGCTGGCCCTGGCCGCAGGCATCGTCGTGCTCGGTGTCGTGCAGGTCGGGAAGACCTCCGTCGACGCGCTGCCTGAGTTCCAGCCGCCGACCGTGGAGGTCCAGACGGAGGCGCTCGGGCTGTCCGCCGCCGAGGTGGAGCAGCTGATCACGGTGCCGCTGGAGCAGGACCTCCTGGTCGGCGTCCCGTTCCTCGACGAGATCGAGTCGGTGTCCCTGCCGGGGCTCTCCTCGGTGGTGATGACCTTCGAACCCGGCACCGACCCGCTGGACGCCCGCCAGGTGGTGCAGGAGCGGCTGACCCAGGCCGTCGGCGCAGCCGGTCTTCCCGCGGTGGCGAAGCCGCCCCAGATGATCCAGCCGCTGTCGTCGAGCAGCCGGGTCTCGATGGTCAAGCTGACCTCGAACGAGCTGAACCCGATCGAGATGTCGGTCCTCGCCCGCTGGGTGGTCGTCCCCCGGCTGATGGGCGTGCCCGGTGTCGCGAACGTCGCGATCTGGGGCAACCGGGAGCGCCAGCTGCAGGTCCTCGTCGACCCCGAGCGGCTCCGCGAGAACGGGCTCACCCTGCCCGCGGTCATCCGTACCGCCGGCAACGCCCTCGAGGTCTCGCCGCTGTCCTACCTCGAGGCGTCGAAGCCGGGCACGGGCGGGTTCATCGACACCCCCAACCAGCGCCTGAACATCTTCCACGAGCAGGCCATCACCACCGCCCCCGAGCTCGCCCAGGTCCCCGTGGAGGGCCCCGACGGCGGCATGCTGCGGAGCCAGGGCGGCCCCATGGAGCTGGGTGACGTCACCGACGTCGTCGAGGACCACCAGCCGCTGATCGGCGACACCGCGTGCGCGGACGGCGCCAAGTGCCTGATCCTCGTGGTCGAGAAGTTCCCGGGCGCCAACACCACCGAGGTGTCCGAAGAGGTCGAGGGCGCCCTCACCGCTCTCCGCCCGGGTCTGGCGGACATGGAGGTCGACTCCTCGCTCTACCGCCCGGCCTCGTACCTCGAGTCCTCCTGGACCAGCCTCGGCCGGGTGCTGGCGGTCGGTGGCGTGCTGATGCTGGTCGTCCTCCTCGCCCTGCTCTGGGACTGGCGGCGGACCCTGATGGTCGCGGCCGGGGTGGCCGTGTCCCTGACCGCCGCGATCCTGGTGCTCGCGGCGACGGACACCAGCGTCAACCTGCTCGTCGTGACCGGCCTCATCGTCGGGTTGACCGTGATGGTCGACGACGCGGTCGGCGACGGCGGCGCCCTGGCCCGCGGGATCCGCGCACAGCGTGAGACCGGCACCAGCGCCCCCGTCCTGTCGGCGATCGTCGAGTCCACGGTCGGCATGCGCCGGTTCGCCATCTACGGCGCCTTCATGGTGGCGGCCGCGACGCTGCCGCTGTTCTTCCTGAGCGGCGAGGGACAGGCCTTCCTGCCGCCCATCGCACTCGCCTACCTGCTGGCCGTGGCCACGTCCATGCTGGTGACCCTGACCCTGACGCCGGTGCTCGCGATGATGCTGCTCTCCCGCGCTCCGCTCGAGCGCAGGCAGTCCCCGCTCGTGACCTGGCTGCACCGCCGGTACGACCGGTCCGGGTCCCGACTGGTCACCCGGGCGGGCGCCGCCGTGGTGGTGCTCGCGGGCACGACCGTGCTCGCGCTCGCCGCGCTGCCCTTCCTGGACACGTCGATGCGGCCCGCGTTGGCGGAGCGGCACGTGCTGGTGCACGTGGCGACGGCTCCGGGCACCTCGCTGCCGCGGATGACGGAGATCACCAGCCAGGCGGTCGACGAGCTGGGCGCGCTGCCCGGCGTCAGCGGCGTCAACGCCCAGATCGGCAGGGCCGTGATGTCGGACCGCCAGGTCGACGTCAACGAAGGAGAGATCTGGATGCAGATCGACCCCGGTGCCGACTACGACGAGACCCTGGCCGCGGTCGAGGGTGCCGTCTCCGGCGCGCCGGGCGTCACCGCCGAGGTGATGACCTACACGGACCAGCAGGTGCGCGACCTCGTGGTCGAGAACGAGCACGACGTCGCCGTCCACGTGTACGGCGAGAACGCCGACGTGCTCGCCGACAAGGCCGCGGAGCTGCGCGACGCCATCGCCGAGGTCGACGGGGTGGACCGGGTCGCGATCACGCCCACGCCCCAGGAGACCACGGTCGAGGTGCAGGTCGACCTCCAGCGGGCGCAGGCCCTGGGCGTGAAGCCTGGCGACGTCCGCCGCGCGGCCGCGATCCTGCTCGGCGGCATCACCGTCGGCAACCTCTTCGAGGAGCAGAAGGTCTTCGACGTCGTGGTCTGGGGCGCGCCGCAGATCCGGGGCGACCTCGCGGACATCGAGCGGCTGCTCATCGACACCCCGGACGGGCGCTCGATCCGGCTCAGCGACGTGGCCGACGTCAGGGAGGTGCCGAACGCCGCGGTGATCCGGCACGAGTCCGTGGCCCCGTACGTCGAGCTGACCGCCGACGTCTCCGGCCGTGACCTCGGCGACGTCAACGCCGAGGTGAAGGCGCTCGTGGCCGCGACGCAGTTCCCGCTCGACCACCACGCCGAGGTGCTCGGGGGCTACGCGGTGCAGCAGGCCGATCGCGCCCGCGTCGCCGCGCTCGCCGGCATCGCGCTGCTCGCGATCTTCCTGCTCTTCCAGGCCGCGTTCCGGAGCTGGCGGCTCGCCGCCCTGGCCGTCGCGATGCTTCCGGCCGCCTCGGCCGGAGTGCTGCTGGGCACGCTGTTCACCGGCGGCACCATCACCCTCGGCGTCGTCGCGGGGGCGCTGGCCGTGCTGGGGACGTCCTGCCGCGCGCTGCTGGTGTCGCTGGGGCAGATGCTGCGCCTCGAACGGCGCGAACGGGTCGAGTTCGGGCCCGACCTGGTGACCCGCGCGACCCGGGACCGGCTCGCCCCGGTGCTCACCGTGCTGCTCGCGACGGCCGCCCTGCTGGCACCGCTCGTCGTGGCCGGCGGGTCCACCGGGCTCGAGCTCATGCGTCCAGCCGCCGCTGCCTTCCTCGGCGGCATGGTCACCACCGCGCTGGTCACCCTGTTCGCCGCGCCGGCGCTCTTCCTCAAGCTCGGCCCGACGCCCGACCAGGACAGCTGGGCCGACGAGCTGTACGAGCCGCTCGCCGAACCCGACCCGATCAAGATCTAGGGGGATGTCATGCAGCGGAAGCGTGCAGCCGTGCCGGCGATCCTGCTGGCCACCGCCGGTCTGCTCTCGGGGTGCGCGGGAGCTGTGTCCGATGCCTACGTCATCGAGAACGAACCCGGGAGCACCCACCACATCGCCGGCACCGAGCTGAGCCGGGTGACCCTGACCGAGGACGCCGTGGAGCGGCTCGGCATCGACACGACGCCTGTGACGGCGACCGGACGGCACCTGGTGGTCCCGACATCCGCGGTCTTCGTCGACACGGAAGGCGCCTGGTGGGTGTACACGAACCCGCGCCCCGCGGTGTACGTCCGGCACGAGGTCGAGGTGGGCCGGGAGCAGAGCGGCCGGGCGATCCTGGCGCACGGCCCCGCGGAAGGCACCGAGGTCGTCACCGTCGGGGTCGCCGAGCTGTACGGCGTCGAGTTCGCCGTCGGCCACTGACCGGTAGTCCTGGCCCGAGCACACAGAGAGGTCGATCTCCATGCGATGGATCGTCGGATCGAGCCTGAAGTTCCGCTTCATCATCGTCGCGCTGGCGTCGGCCCTGGTGTTCATCGGCGTGCACCGGGTCAACGACGCGCCGGTCGACGTGTTCCCCGAGTTCGCGCCGCCGAAGGTCGAGATCCACACCGTCGCGATCGGGCTGGCCCCCACCGAGGTCGAGTCGCTGATCACCGTGCCCCTCGAGCAGTCGCTCAACGGGGTGCCCGGGGTCGCGGAGATCCGCTCGAAGTCTGTCGAGCAGCTCTCCCAGATCGTGATGCTGTTCGAGCAGGGCACCGACCTGCTGGAGGCGCGCCAGCTCGTCCAGGAGCGCATCGCCACGATCAGCCCGACCCTGCCGACCTGGGCGGCGCCGCCGGTGCTGCTGCAGCCCATGTCGGCCACCAGCCGGGTCCTCAAGATCGGCCTGTCGAGCAGCGACCCGGACCTGGACATGATGGACCTGTCCATGACCGCCTACTGGAAGATCCGGGCGCGCCTGCTCCGGGTCCCGGGCGTGGCCAACGTCCCGATCTGGGGCGAGCGGCTGGACATGGTCCAGGTGCAGGCCGACCAGAAGCGCATGGCGCGGGAGAACGTCACCCTCGAGCAGGTGATGACCGCGACCTCGGACGCCCTGGACGCCGGGCTGCTGACGTACTCCCAGGGTCACTTCATCGGCCGCGGCGGGTGGCTCGACGGCACGGAACAGCGGGCGAGCGTCCGGCACGTGCAGCCGATCGTGACCTCCGAGGACATGAAGACGATCCCGATCCGCACCCAGGACGGCCGCCAGGTCCAGCTCCAGGACGTGGCGGACCTCGTCCGGGGCCACCAGCCGCTGATCGGCGACGCGGTGATCAACCAGGGCGACGGGCTGATGCTTATCGTCGAGAAGCTGCCGTGGGCGAACACCATGGACGTCACCCGGGGCGTGGAGCAGGCGCTCGCCGAGATGCGCCCGGGTCTACCCGGGATCGAGGTCGACTCCTCCATCTTCCGGCCCGCCACCTTCATCGAGGACTCGATCGACAACCTGACGCGCGCGCTGATCATCGGCGCCCTGCTGATGATCTTCATGCTCGGGGCGTTCCTCTACTCCTGGCGCACCGCGGTGATCAGCGTGGTGGCCATCCCGCTGTCCCTGCTCACCGCCGTGCTGGTGCTCAGCGCCCAGGACACGACCATCAACACGATGATCCTCGCCGGCTTCGTGATAGCCCTCGGCGACATCGTCGACGATGCCATCATCGACATCGAGAACGTGGTGAGGCGCCTGCGGCAGCACCGTGCCGAGGGCGGGAAGCGGTCCACCGCGCGGGTGATCCTGGATGCCTCGATGGAGGTGCGGGGGGCGATCGTCTACGCCACCCTGATCGAGATCGTGGCGGTGCTGCCGATCTTCCTGCTCGCCGGTCTCTCCGGCTCCTTCTTCCGGCCGCTCGCGCTGGCCTACGCACTGGCCCTGCTGGCCTCGATGGTCGTCGCGCTCACCGTGACGCCGGCGCTGAGCCTGATCTTCTTCCGCAGCCCCAAGTCGCTCGAGCACCGGGAGTCGCCACTGGTCCCGTCGATGAAGCGGGGCTACACCTGGCTGCTGACCCGGGTCGTGCGGCGCCCCCAGCGCGCCTACGCCGTGGTCGGGCTCACCACCATCGCCGGGCTGCTGACGCTTCCGCTGCTGGGGCAGTCGCTGCTGCCGAACTTCAAGGAGCGCGACTTCCTCATGCACTGGCTGGCCAAGCCCGACACCTCCCTGCAGGAGGAGGTGCGGACCACGAAGCTGGTCAACGCGGAGCTGCTGGAGATCCCGGGCGTGCGCAACGCGGGGTCGCACATCGGCAACGCGCTCCTCGGTGACGAGCCGTACGGCGTCTACTTCGGCGAGAACTGGATCAGCGTGGACCGCCGGGTCGACTACGACAAGACCCGCGAGAGCGTCGAGGACGTCGTCAACAGCTACCCGGGCGTCTACCGGGACGTGCTGACCTACCTCAAGGAGCGGATCCGGGAGGTCCTCACCGGCACCAGCGACGCGATCACGATCCGGATCTCCGGGCAGGACCTCGACGTCCTGCAGCAGAAGGCCACCGAGGTCAACGAGCTCCTCGGCGCCATCCCGGGTGTCATCGAGAACCACGTGGAGTTCCAGGACATGATCCCGCAGCTCCAGGTCAGGGTGGACCTCGAGAAGGCCAAGCAGTACGGCGTCAAGCCCGGCGACGTACGGCGGGCGGCGTCGTGGATCATGGCCGGCGAGGAGGCCGGCGACATCTACCGCGGCGGTCGCGCCTACGACGTCCAGGTGTGGAGCCCGCCCGAGGCGCGGGAGAGCGTGACCGACCTGCACAACCTGATGATCGACACGCCGGACGGCGGGCGGGTGCGGCTGGCCGAGATCGCCGATATCACGATCCTCCCGGTGCCCAACGTGATCCACCACAACGGCCTGTCCCGCAGCATCGACGTCGGCGCGAACATCGACGACTCGCGTGACCTGGGGTCGATCGTCGACGAGGTGGAGGACACCCTGGCGACGGTCGACTGGCCGCTGGAGTTCCACGCCGAGCTCCTCGGCGAGTACACCGAGCGCGAGGCCGCCTCTCAGCGGCTGCTGTGGTCCGCTGGCGCGGCCGCGCTCGTGATCCTCCTGCTGCTGCAGACCTCCTTCGGGAGCTGGCGGCTGGCCACCCTGGAGTTCCTGACCCTGCCGATCGCGCTGGTCGGCGGCGTGCTGACCGCGTACCTGTTCGGCGGCGGCGTGATCTCGCTGGGCTCCCTGGTCGGGTTCCTCACGGTCTTCGGCATCGTGGCCCGGAACGGGATCATGCTGATCAGCCATGCCCAGCACCTGGAACGGGTGGAGGGGATGCGCTTCGGGCCCGACCTGGTGATCCGGGCGGCCCAGGAGCGGCTGGTCCCGATCATGATGACCGTGCTGACGACGGGGCTCGCCCTGATCCCGCTGGTGGCGTCCGGGTCGATCCCCGGCCAGGAGATCGAGCACCCGATGGCGCTGGTCATCCTCGGTGGTCTCGTTACCGCTACGCTGTTGAACCTCTTCGTGGTGCCGCCGCTGTACCTCCGGTTCGCGAAGAGCCGGACGGCTCCGCTGGTCCCGGCCCAGCGCGTGGAGCCGGGCCGATGACCCGCCTGCCGACCCAGAGCCTTCCGACGAGGGGGCACACACGATGCAGGTCCTGGTGGTGGAGGACGAGCAGCGGCTGGCCGCTGCGATCGCGCGCGGCTTCCGGGACCGTGGCTTCGACGTCGCCCTCGCCCCTGACGGGTACACCGGCTACCGGATGGCGAAGGACGTCTCGTTCGACGTCATCGTGCTGGACCTCATGCTCCCGCGGCTCTCCGGCCTGGAGGTGTGCCGACGGCTCCGCAACGAGGGGTTCTGGACCCCGATCCTGGTGCTCACCGCGAAGGACCGGGTGTCCGACGAGACCGACTGCCTGAACGCCGGGGCCGACGACTACCTCCGCAAGCCGTTCGCCTTCCCGGTGCTGGTGGCGCGCTGTCGGGCGCTGACCCGGCGGGGCCCGGCCGCGGTCCCCCCTGAGCTGCACGTCGGCGACCTCGCCCTCGACCCCCGTCGCAGGACCGCGCGGTGGGGCGAGCACCCGATCCCGCTCTCGCCGCGGGAATTCGCGCTGCTGGAGTTCCTGATGCGGCACGCCGACCGGGTGTGCTCGAAGGAGGAGATCTTCGAGGGTGTGTGGGGTGACACCGGCAAGCGTGACCTCAACGTGGTGGAGGTGTACGTCGGCTACCTCCGCCGCAAGATCGACCAGACCTTCGGGACCAGCCTCATCTGCACCGTCCGCGGGCGCGGGTACACCGTGGCGGGGCGTCCGTGAACGGCTCCGAGCCCACGACCGGCCGGACCGGCGGGCGGCGCGGCATCTCCCTCCGCCTCCGGGTCGTCCTCATCACCGTCGCCGCGGTCACGGTGATGGTCGCCACCGGGGGTGTGCTGATCATCCAGGCCGTCCACGAGGAGTACGTCGACGCGGCCGACTGGGTCGCCCTGTCCCGAGCGGACGAGGTCGCCGAGCGCGCTCGGCTGGGCACCCTGCCGCCCCGTCTGCCCGTCGTCGACGAGGGCGAGACCGTGGTGCAGGTCGTGCGCGACGGGACCGTGGTCACCAGCTCGAAGAACCTGCCGGTCACGACCCGCCTGCCGCTGCCCGACCAGCCGTCCGGTGACCGGACGGTGGCGGAGGTGGCAGACATCGCGGGGCTCGGCGGGGGCCCCTACCGGACCACGGTCGTCGACATCCGCACGCCGGACGGTCCGGCCACCGTCTTGGTGGCGGTCTCCACGGAGGACGGCGAGGACATCGTCGAGTCCGCGGTGCGCATCGGATCCATCGGGCTCGTGTTCCTCATGCTGCCGATGAGCCTCCTCCTGTGGGTTGCGGTCGGCCGCACGCTGGCCCCGGTGGAGGCGATCCGGGAACGGGCGGCGGTGATCAGCGCCGACCACCTCTCCGAGCGGGTGCCCGAACCGCCGGTCAACGACGAGATCGGGCGGTTGGCGCGCACCATCAACGCGATGCTGGCCCGGCTCGACGCCGCCGCCGACCAGCAGCGACGCTTCCTGGCCGACGCCGCGCACGAGCTGCGCAGCCCGGTGGCCAGTCTGCGTGCGCAGCTCGAGACCGCTCTGCCCCCGGGCCGCGGCCCGGCCGCCCTGAACCCCGACGACCTGCTGGCCGACACCCTGCGCCTGCAGGCGATCGTCGACCAGCTGCTCCAGCTGGCCCGCATCGAGGACGGAAGCGGCCGCGCCGTGCGGGTCCCGGTGGACCTCGACGACACGGTGGCGACGGTGGTGACCGCGCGCGACCTGGAGGCGCAGGGCCGCGGCGTCACCGTCGACACCACCGAGGTGGTGCCGGTGCAGGTGGTCGGTGACCCGGCGCTGCTGGAGCAGGTGGTGCGCAACCTGGTGGACAACGCGGTCCGGCATGCGGAGCGGGAGGTGCGGGTGTCACTGGACGCGCGCGAGGGGATGGCGGTGCTGACGGTCGACGACGACGGACCGGGGATCCCGGTCGAGCACCGCACCGACGTGTTCCGCCGCTTCACCCGGTTGGACGACGCCCGCGACCGCGACGGAGGTGGCGTCGGGCTGGGCCTGGCGATCGTCGCGGACATCGTGGCGGCCCACGGCGGGAGCGTCGTCGCGCTGTCGTCCCCCGCGGGAGGGGCCCGGTTGCAGGTGACCCTGCCGGCGAGCGCCGTGACCACCGGGCCGGCCCCGGACGCTCCCGGCTCGATGGACCGCGGCCAGGACGTGCGGTAAGCGGCGGCCGGGGTGGCGCTACCTGACGAAGCCCTCCTTCTTCAACCAGTCGAAGGCGACGTCGGCCGGCTCGCGGCCGTCCACGTCGATCTGCGCGTTGAGCTCGATCAGGGTCTCGTCGGTCAGCTTCTCGGTGACCGGGGCGAACAGCTTCTCGATCTGCGGGTTCTCGTCGAGCTTCTCCTCGCGCACCACGACCGAGACGTTGTACGCCGGGAAGAACCGCTTGTCGTCCTCGAGCACCGCGAGGTCGAGCGCCTTGATCCGGCCGTCGGTCGTGAAGATCTCGCCGAAGTTGCAGTCGCCGTCGGCCGTGGCCGCGTAGATCGCACCGGTGTCGAGGGTCTTGAGGTTGGCCCGCGGCACCTCCTTCTCGATCGGCATGCCGTAGGTCTCCAGCATCGGCTCGAGGCCGTCGTTGCGGTTGGCGAACTCCGACTCCACGCAGAAGGTCCGCTCCGCCACGGGCAGCTTCGCGATGTCCGAGAGCGTGCTCACCCCGAGCTTCTTCGCGGTCTCCTGGGTGGTGGCGAAGCCGTAGGTGTTGTTCATCGGCGCCGGCGGCAGCCAGACCAGGTCGTTGCGCTTGCGGTCCTCGTCGCGCACGGCCTGGTACTGCTTGTCCTCGTCGGGGATGCCCTGCGGGTGCCCGAGGTAGGAGATCCAGGCGGTGCCGGTGTATTCCCACTCCAGGTCGACCTGGCCCTCGAGCTGGGCCTGCCGGGCGCTGGCGCTGCCGGGGATGTTGGTCAGGTCGGTGACGTCGGCCCCGGCGGAGCGGAGCAGGATCACCGCGATCTTGCCGAGCAGCAGCTGCTCGGAGAAGTTCTTCGACCCCACCGCGACCTCGGCCCCGTCGAGCCGCTCGGTGTCGGCGATCGGGCCGGCGAGCTCGCCGGTCGGGACGAAGCCGCCCGCGGTGCCGAGGCCACAGCCCGCGAGCAGCAGCACCGAGCCGAGCGTCGCGAGGAGGGCGGTCAGGTGGCGCAGTCCTGTCACGTTCAGATTCCCTTCGGCCGCGCGACGCGCTCGAGCACGCGTCCGGCCCAGTCGACGAGCAGGGCGAGCAGCGCGACGAGCAGCGCACCGCTGACGAGCACGGGGTACCGGAAGAGGGTGATGCCGGTGACGATCAGCGTGCCGAGTCCGCCCGCGTTCACGAACGTCGCCAGGGTCGCCGTACCGACCAGCAGCACCAGTGCGGTGCGCACGCCGGTCATGATCACCGGTACGGCGAGCGGCAGCTCGACCCGGAACAGCACCCCGGCCCCCGACATGCCGATCCCGCGGCCGGCCTCGACCAGTGTCGGGTCGATGCCCTGCAGGCCGGTGATCGTGTTCCGCAGCACCGGCAGCACGGCGTAGAGGGTCAGCGCGAGCACCGCGGTCCCGAACGTGAACCCGAGCAGCATCGCGAGCAGCACGATCAGCCCGATCGCGGGGGCCGCCTGCCCGGCGTTGGCGATGCCGACGGCGAGCGGTGCAGCGCGCTTGAAGCGCGGCCGAGTGAGCGCGATCCCCAACGGGATCGCGACCAGCAGCACGAAGAACGTGGCGACCAGGGTCAGCTTCACGTGCTGCCAGATCAGGTCGAGGATCAGGCCCCAGGCGAGCTGGCGGGCCTCGATCGAGTCGAGGTCCGCGGTCGCGCGCCACCAGGCCCAGGCGCCGAAGACGAGCGCGACGACGACCGGGAGCACGAGCAGCAGGATCCGGGACTCCCCGGACACCGCCCACCGGCTGCGACGCGGCGCGGTCTCGGTGTCCGCGGAGCGCGGTGCGTCGCCGGCGGGTACGGCGACGGGGCGCGTCGTGTCGGTCCGGCTCATGCTCCGCCGCCCTCCCACGCGTCGTCACGCCCCGCGGTGGCGTCGGCGGCGCGGCCCTCGGCGAGCTGCTGCTCCGTGGCCTGGATGTGACCCGTGACCGCGGTGAAGTTCACGACCCCGAGGTACTCGTCGCGGCGGCCGGTGACGATCGCGGCGCCGTGCGTCGAGGTGAGCATCATGTCCAGCGCGTCGTTGAGGGTGGCCCGCCGATCGAGGGTCAGCACGTCGTCGCGGACCGGCCGGACCGTGTCGGCCGCGGCCAGCTCGCGCAGCCACATCCAGTCGACGGGACGCCTGCGCTCGTCGAGGACCACGACGGCCTGGTCGCCGTTCGCCTCGGCGCGGGCGCGGACCTCGGCGACCCGCTCCCCCACGGTCGCGGTGGTCGGGTGCACCAGCTCGACGTCGGAGACCCGGCTCAGCGACAGCTGCTTGAGCGTGGAGCCGGCGCCGACGAAGTCCTCGACGAAGGCGTTCGCGGGCGCGGCCAGGATCGCCTCGGGGGTGTCGTACTGGGCGATCTGCGCGCCCTCCTGCAGGATCAGGATCCGGTCCCCGAGCTTGACCGCCTCGTCGATGTCGTGGGTGACGCAGACGATGGTCTTGCGGAGCTCCTCCTGGATGCTCAGCAGCTCGTCCTGCAGACGCTGGCGGGTGATCGGGTCCACTGCGCCGAACGGCTCGTCCATCAGGATCACCGGCGGGTCCGCGGCCAGGCCCCGGGCCACGCCGACCCGCTGCTGCTGGCCTCCGGAGAGCTCGCGCGGGTACCGGTCGCGGTACTTCGCCGGGTCCAGGCTGACCAGCTCCAGCAGTTCGTCCACCCGCTCCGACGTCCGGCGGGAGTCCCACTTGAGCAGGCGCGGGACCACCGAGATGTTCTGCGCGACGGTCAGGTGCGGGAAGAGGCTGCCGCCCTGGATCACGTAGCCGACGTGGCGGCGCAGCTGGTCGACGTTCCTGCCGCGGACGTCCTCGCCACCGATGGAGATGGTGCCCGAGGTGGGCTCGATCAGCCGGTTGATCATCTTCAGCGAGGTGGTCTTGCCGCAGCCGGAGGGGCCGACGAACATCACGATCTCGCCGGCCGGGATGTGCAGGCTCAGGCCGTCGACCGCCGGCTTCTTCTGGCCCGGGTAGCGCTTGAGCACGTCGACGAGCTCGAGGTCGACACCGCTGACGTCGGGGTTGCCCGGGGCGTCGGTGCCACCGGCGCGGGTGTTCGAGGGCGGAGTGGTGGTGGACATGTCAGGCACGGATCCCCTTCGAGATGGTGAGTCGGCCGAGCAGGAGCAGGAGGGCGTCGATGGCGAGGGCGAGGATGACCACCCCGAGCGTCCCGACGAGGGCGGAGTTGAGGGCGTTCGCGCCACCGATCTGCGCGAGGCCGGTGTAGATCAGCTGGCCGAGCCCCGGGCCGAGCACGTAGGCGGCGATGGCCGCGATCCCCATCGACATCTGGGTGGAGACCCGGATGCCCGCGAGGATCACCGGCCACGCCAGCGGCAGCCGCACCCGGGTCAGCGTGGCGAGGGTGTTCATGCCCATGCCGTGCGCCGACTCCACCAGCCGCGCGTCGACCCCCTGGAGCCCGACGACCGCGTTCCGCAGGATCGGCAGGGTCGCGTAGAAGGTGACGGCCACGAAGGCGGAGGCCACGCCGATCCCGACCAGCGGGACCAGCAGGCCGAGCAGTGCGAACGACGGGATGGTGAGCCCCATCGCGCTGACCGCGTTGGCGACCGGCTCGAGGGGACGGAAGCGAGTCACGACCACGGCCAGCACCACCGCGATCACGGTCGCGACCAGGACGGCCTGCAGGACGAGACTCACATGCTGGTAGGCGCTGAAGGCGATCTGGGCCTTGCGCTCGTCTATGAACTCCCACACGGGCCTAGTCCTACCCACTTGCCCGAGTTGCAAAGGTGACACGATGTCACGCATGCGCATCGTCTCGCTGCTGCCGTCCACGACCGAGATCCTCTTCGACCTCGGCGCGGGCGACCACGTGGTCGGGGTCACCTTCGAGTGCGACCACCCCGCGGAGGCCCGCAGCCGGACGATCGTGTCCACCAGCGCGATGCCGGAGGGGCTCGCCCCGGCCGAGGTGGACGCCTTCGTGACGCGCGCGATGCACGCCGGCGAGGACCTCTACCACCTCGACGAGGGCGCGCTCTCGGGCCTCGACGCCGACCTGGTGGTCACCCAGGACCTGTGCGCGGTCTGCGCCGTGGACGTGTCCGTGGTCGACGACGCGCTCGCCCACCTCGGGTGCACCGCGGAGGTGCTCACCATCGACCCGCACACGCTCGACGAGGTGCTCGGCTCGGTGGAGACGCTGGGCCGGGCCACCGGCCGCGAGGCGGACGCGGCCGCCCTGGTGGCGTCGCTGCGCGGGCGCCTGGACGACGTCGTACGACGGACCTCGGGGCTCTCGCGGCCCCGGACCCTGGTCCTGGAGTGGACCGACCCGCCGTTCGCCCCGGGGCACTGGGTGCCGGAGATGGTCACGCTCGCGGGCGGCGACCCGGTCCTCGGCACGGCCGGCGAGAAGTCGTTCCGGGTGGACTGGGAGCGGGTGCGCGCCTCCGCCCCCGAGGTGGTCGTGTGCGCGCCCTGCGGCTACGGCCTCGCCGGGTCCACCGCGCTCGCCGAGCAGGTCGTCGCCGCCGGCGTGCTGGACGGCGACGTGCCGGTCTGGGCGGTGGACGCGAACGCGTCCTTCGCGCGACCGGGCCCCCGGCTGGTGGACGGGGTGCAGGCGCTCGCCGGCATCCTGCACCCGGGCGCGGTCACGGAGCCGACGGCGCCGATGGCCCGCCGCGTGCGCTGACGCCGCGGGCCGTCCGGCCGGCCGGAGGTGTCAGCCGCGGGTCAGGTGGGACAGCAGGTCCTGCCGGGTGACCACGCCGACGGGCATGCCGTCCTCCTGCACGAGCAGCGCGTCGGCCTTCTCCAGCGCGGTGACCGCGGCCGAGACGGGCTCGTTGGAGCCGATCGAGGGCAGCGGCGCGCTCATGTGGTCCTCGACCGGGTCGGCCATGTGCGCCTGCCCGGCGTAGAGCGCGTCGAGGAGCTCCCGCTCGGACACCGAACCGGCCACCTCCGCGGCCATCACCGGCGGCTCCGCGCGGACCACGGGCATCTGCGAGACGCCGTACTCCTGGAGGATGTGCACCGCCTCGGCGATGGTCTCGGTCGGGTGGGTGTGCACGAGGTCGGGCAGCTTCCCGCTCTTGCCGCGCAGCACCTCACCGACGGTCTGCTCGTCCTCGGCGGCGGGCAGGAAGCCGTACTGGCCGAGCCACTCGTCGTTGAACACCTTGGTCAGGTAGCCGCGGCCGGAGTCGGGCAGCAGGACCACGATCACGGCCTCGGGGTCGTCGAGCTCGTGCGCGAGCTGGACCGCGGCGAACGCCGCCATGCCCGAGGAGCCGCCGACCAGCAGCGCCTCCTCGCGGGCCAGCCGGCGGGTCATCGCGAACGAGTCGCGGTCGGAGACCTCGATGATCCGGTCGGCGATGTCCCGGTCGTAGGTGGTGGGCCAGAAGTCCTCGCCGACGCCCTCCACCAGGTAGGGGCGGCCGGTCCCCCCGGAGTACACGGAGCCGTGCGGGTCGGCGCCGATGACCTGCACCGCGCCGCCGCTCTTCTCCTTCAGGTAGCGGCCGATCCCGGAGATCGTGCCGCCGGTGCCGACGCCGCACACGAAGTGCGTGATCCTGCCGTCGGTCTGCTCCCAGATCTCCGGACCGGTGGTCTCGTAGTGCGAGCGCGGGTTGTTCGGGTTGGAGTACTGGTCCGGCTTCCAGGCGCCCTCGATCTCGCGCACCAGGCGGTCCGAGACGTTGTAGTAGGAGTCGGGGTGCTCCGGCGCGACGGCGGTCGGGCAGACCACCACCTCGGCGCCGTACGCCTTGAGCACGTTGCGCTTGTCCTCGCTGACCTTGTCGGGGCAGACGAAGACGCACTTGTAGCCCTTGGCCTGCGCGACCATCGCCAGGCCGACGCCGGTGTTGCCGGAGGTCGGCTCGACGATCGTGCCGCCGGGCTTGAGCGAGCCGTCGGCCTCGGCGGCCTCGACCATCCGCAACGCGATCCGGTCCTTCACCGACCCGCCGGGGTTCATGTACTCGACCTTGGCCAGCACGAGCGGCCTCGCGCCGTCGGTGGTCTTGGACAGGCGGAGCAGGGGCGTGTTGCCGACGAGGTCGAGCATCGAGTTCGCGTATCGCACGCGGTCAGTCTAGGGCCGTTCCGTAGCATGGAAAGCGTGGGGAAGGCTGCTGCTGCTCGAAGGTTGGCGGCCGCTGCCGCATACGGCGGCGGCGGCCTCTCCGTGCTGGGCGCCTCCGCCTACGGTCTGCTCGCCGCGGAGGCCAGGCTCGCCCGGAAGACCATCGGCGGGCCCAGCGACGAGCCCGGCCCCGACGCCACCGGCTGGTACGGCCAGGGCCGCCCCGGACCCGCGCTGAAGCTGGCCCTGCTCGGCGACTCGAGCGCGGTCGGCTACGGCGTGGAGACGGTCGAGGAGACCCCGGGCGCCCACCTCGCCTCGGGCCTCGTCGAGGCCGCGGGCCGCCGGGTCTACCTGCGCTCGCTGGCCGTCGTCGGCGCGCAGACCAAGGACCTCTCCGCCCAGATCGACGACGCGCTGCCGATGGAGCCGCACGTGGCGGTGATCCTGATCGGCGCCAACGACGTGACCCACACGGTGCGGCCCTCGGAGTCGGTGCGGCTGCTGGAGCAGGGCGTACGCAGGCTCCGCGAGGCCGGCGTCGAGGTCGTCGTGGGGACCTGCCCGGACCTGGGCACCATCGAGCCGATCGCCCCGCCGCTGCGCCAGGTCGCGCGCACCTGGAGCCGGCGGATCGCCGCCGGCCAGACGATCGCCGTGGTCGAGGCGGGCGGCCGGACCGTGTCGCTCGGGTCGATCCTGGGCCCGGAGTTCAGCGCCTCGCCGGGTCTGTTCTTCGGCCCCGACCAGTTCCACCCGTCCGCGGCCGGCTACGCCAGCCTCGCCTCCGTGCTGCTGCCGTCGGTGCTCGCCGCGGCGGGCCTGCTGCCCTTCGAGGACCTGCTGCCCGAGGCGTTCCGGGGCGAGGGCGTCATGCCCATCTCCTACGCCGCGGTCGAGGCCGCCAAGACACCGGGCACCGAGATCGACGGCACCGAGGTCGGCGGCTCCAAGCGCGGCGCCCGCGGCCGCTGGGTGCTGCTGCGCCACCGCCGCCGCCAGCCGCAGGCCGAGGCCGAGGCACCGGTGGAGGGCGCCGAGCCCGGGCGGGGCCTCGCCGCGGTCGGCGACGAGGACGCCGACCCCGACAGCGAGCCCGCTCCGGCCTGAGCCGGTCGGCTCCCGCGGGGTCGAGGACAGCACGAGGGCCCCTGGTCTGACCAGGGGCCCTCGTCGTCGCTCTGCGTCGCCGTCGTACGGCGGCGGAATCAGTCGTTGCCGCGGAGGATCGCAAGGATCCGCAGGATCTCGATGTAGATCCAGATGATCGTCACGGTCAGGCCGAACGCCGCGCGCCAGGACTCGATCTCCGGCAGCCGGGCGGCGATGCCGCGCTCGACGAAGTCGAAGTCGAGGATCAGCATCAGCACGCCGAGCCCGAGGCCGACGACGCTCATGACCAGGCCGAGCCCACCGAAGCCGTTGAGGCCGATGGCGTTGCCGAAGAGGCCGAGCACGAAGTCCATCAGCACCAGCGCGACGAAGCCGAACATGGCGGCCACGACGAACTTGCGGAACTTGGGGCTGACGGAGATGTTGAAGAACTTGTACGCCGCCAGCGTCCCCGCGACCGCGGCGACCGTGCCGACGACCGCGCCGACCACGACGCCGTCCCACATCGACTCGAAGGTCTTGCTCATCGCACCGATGAACAGGCCCTCCGCGACGGCGTAGGCCAGCACCAGCGCGGGGCTGACCACCCGCTTGAAGGACAGGACGAGCCCGAGGCCGAGACCTGCGAAGGCGCCGCCCATCCAGGCCATGCCGAGCATCGCCGGGGGCACGAAGACCCAGGTGAGCGCGGCGGTCAGGACGACCAGCCCCAGGGTGATGCCGGTCTTCTGCACCACCGAGTCGATCGTCATCGGGGCCGTGGGACGCACCGGCGCGTAGGTCTCGGGTGCCTGCGACGAACCGGTGCCCCACGCGGACGAGTCGGTGTATCCGGGGTAGGTCACCCCGCTCTGGCTGGTGCGGCGGCCGTTGAAGCCCTCGGACCGCGCGAATACCGGGTTGCTGCTCTGCATCTGTTGGTCTCCTCCTTGGAGGCCTCGGCGACCCCCGCCCTGGGGGCCGTCACGTCGGACCGGGTCCATCCTACGGGCCGGTTGTCTGGTTCAACGGACGTGCGACGTCTGCTGTTCCCGGCGTGTGCGCGCGGGTGGCCGGGTCAGACCGAGTCGAGAACCGCCGTACGGCGGGCGTCGTACTCCTCCGGGGTCAGCAACCCCTCGTCGCGCAGCTCCTGCAGCTCGCGCAGCCGGGCCTCCGCGGTGCGGGGCACCGGGGCGGTGGCGGCCGTCGCGCCGGGCGCCGGGGTCGGCTCGGCCGTGGGCCGGATGCGGAGGTTCCCGGCGAGGTAGGTGGCCTCGAGGCCGTTGTCGCCGAGGAGCGTGACGGCGGTGGCCTGGTTCTCGCTCATGCCCGACTGGCGTGCCACCTGGCGGGCCAGCATCACGCGCCACACGGTGAGACCCAGCCCGACCAGCAGTCCGAGCACGAGCAGGGCGACGAACCCGGACGGCGGTCCCGCCGCCGCGCCGCCGCCGAAGTCACCGAACCCGTCGTAGGAGGCCGACCAGCGCTGCCCGTCCCAGGTGCAGGTGGGCAGCTCGCCCTCGGCGTTCATGCGGAAGCACTTCCCCGGGGGCGGCGGTTCGCTCATCATGGCGGCAGCGTAGGGCCGGTCGCCGGGTCCGGGCAGCGGAATGCCGCGCTTGCCCCGGAGTGCCCCCGGTCGGACTCGAACCGACACTGAAAGGTTTTTAAGACCTCTTCCTCTGCCATTGGGATACGAGGGCGGGCGCCGCGGATCAGCACGGCGCGACGTGGCGCAGGCTCAAAGATAGGTCTTGCGCGGGTAGATCGCGTGCGCCCCGGCGACGCGGTCGAGGAACAGCAGCCCCTCGCAGTGGTCGATCTCGTGCTGCAGCGCGCGGGCCTCGAACGCCTCTGCGCTCACCTCGACCTGCTCCCCCGTGCCCGGCAGCTGGCCGTGGACGACGATCCGCGAGGCCCGCTTCACGTCGCCGGTGAGGTCGGGGACGCTCATGCAGCCCTCGCGGGCCTTCTCGTTCCGGGAGGACTCCACCACCACCGCGTTGCACAGCACGAAGGTGCCGTGGTGCCCTCGGGTCTTGGGGTGCTCGGTCACGTCGACGCAGAACACCTTCGCGCCCACGCCGACCTGCGGTGCGGCGAGACCGACGCAGCCCGGGGAGACCCGCATGGTGGCGACCAGGTCGGCCGCGAGCTGCACCGTCTCCGGCGCGGTCGGGTCCACCGCGTCCCCCACGCTCGACAGCACGGTGGCGGGGGCGCGGACCACCTCGAGGACACGCCCCTCCACCGGGAGGTCGTGCTCGGTCCAGCGGCCGACGGCATCGTCGACGTACGCAGAGGTCACAGCTCGTCGCTCTCCACCTCGCGCAGGGTCACCCCGACGCCGAGCTCGGCGCCGACGCGGGTGAGGGACTGCTCGAGCGTGCCGACGTCGGCGGTGGCGGGGAGGTCGACCTCGGCGACGAGGAGGTACAGGTCGCCCGCGAGCCGGGTGGTGAGGTCGGTGATGTTGCCGCCGACCCGGGCCACCTCGCCGACGACCCGGGAGACGATGCCGGGGCGGTCCCCGCCGTGGACGGTGAGCACGTAGGAGACGCCGACCGCACCCTGCTTGGGCTCCTCGGGGATCTCGCGGGCGGTGACGATGAGCGACCCGTCGGCGGTGAGGCCGGCGAGGGCGTCCTCGGTCTCGGCCGACCCGGCCGGACCCTCGCAGATCAGCATCATCGCGAAGTGACCGCGCAGCAGGGTCATCGTGGAGTCCTCGAGGTTCAGCCCGAGGTCGGCGAGGACGCGGGTGGTCTCGGCGATGATGCCGGGACGGTCGTGTCCGATGACGGTGATGGCTTGCAGGGTCACGCGGAGCATCCTTCCATGCGCCGCGTGGGCGTTCGTCAGGGGCGGGCGGCGGATCCGAGCGACGCGGCCCGACCGAGCACGGCGTCGAGCATCGGCTCGGTGAGCTTGCCGGTGAAGGTGTTCTGCTGCGACGGGTGGTAGCTGCCGAGCAGGGTGAGCTCCCGCCCCTCGGGGGAGGTCAGCGTCGCCTCCGCGGCGTGCCCGAAGCGGGGGCGCGGCCGCGGGACGTCGTACCCCAGGGCGCGGAAGGTGCGCAGGGCGGCGTCCCAGCCGTACGAACCGAGGCAGACGACCACGCGCACCGACGGGGCGACGAGCTCGACCTCGCGCACGAGCCAGGGTGCGCAGGCGTCGCGCTCGGTGGTGGTCGGCCGGTTGTCCGGGGGTGCGCAGCGGACCGTGGCGACCATCCGGGCGCCGACCAGCCGTTGCCCGTCCCCGGCGTGGACCGAGGTCTCCCGGGTGACGAGGCCGACCCGGTGCAGCGAGGCGAAGAGCCAGTCGCCGGAACGGTCGCCGGTGAAGATGCGGCCGGTGCGGTTGCCGCCGTTGGCTGCCGGGGCCAGACCGACGATGAGCACGCCGGGCTCGTCGTCGCCCCAGCCGGCGACCGGGCGGCCCCAGTACGGCTCGGCCGCGAAGCTCGCGCGCTTGACGGTGGCGACGTCCTCCCGCCAGGACACCAGCCGCTCGCAGGCCCGGCACACGGACACGGCCGCGTCGAGGGTGCCGAGGTCGTCACAGGAGCCGGCGACCTTGCGCACGTCGTCCGCGTCGTGCGCCACGGGGGTGGCGGCGTCGGCGGGGTCGTCGGGCCATCCGGTACCGGGCGGGACCGGGCTCGGGAACAGCGCCCCGGTCACCGGGTGCGGCAGGAGGTCCTCGGACATGCCGCCCATCCTCCCACCGGCGTCGAGAGGTCACTCGTTCGGCGTTGAGAGGTCACTCGTTCGGCGTTGAGGCGTCAGTCGTTCGGGCTTGAGGCGTCAGTCGTTCGGCGTTGAGGCGTCGGTCGTTCCGGACGGCCGCTGTACGGCGTCGTCACACCAGCTCGCAGGCGCCCGGCGCGAGCCGCGGGTCGTGCCGACGTCGAGCCCGTCCCGCGTGGCGGCGCCGACCGGTTCCCGCACGACTGACCTCTCAACGCCCCACGACTGACCTCTCAACGCCGCACGAGTGACGCCTCAACGAGTGGTGAGGGACCAGGCGATGCCGTCGAGGATGTCGGCCTCCGACACGAGCAGGGTGCGGGCCGTCGTACGGCGGAGCACCTCGTCGAGGATCAGCGCGCCCGCGCCGATCACGTCCGCGCGGCCGGGGTGCATGTACCCCTGCGCCCTGCGCTCCGCGACGGTCATCGCGAGCAGCGACGCCGTGGTCGCGTGCACGTCCTCGAGCGCGAGCACGGCCTGGTCGATCGCGGCCCGGTCGTACTCCGGCAGGCAGAGCACCCCCGCGGCGACGGTCGTGATCGTCCCCGCCACGCCGACCACGGTGCGCGCCTCGGCGAGGGGTACGACGGTGCGGTCCAGCGACGACGCGACGTCCCCGACGGCCTCGGCGATCTCCGCACGCGTCGGCGGGTCGGAGCGCAGGTGGCGCTCGGTCATCCGCACCGAGCCGATGTCGAGCGACTGCGAGGTGCGCACGTGCCCGTGACCGTCGCCGAGGATCAGCTCCGTGGACCCGCCGCCGATGTCGACCACGAGCACCGGGCCGGGCAGGCCGCGGTCCACGAGCCCCCGGGTCGCGCCGTCGTACGACAGCTGCGCCTCCTCGGCGCCGGTGACCACCTCGGGTACGACGCCGAGCCGGGACTCGACCCCGGCCGCGAACTCGGCCGCGTTCTCCGCGTCGCGGGCGGCGGAGGTCGCGCAGAACCGGAGCGCCTCCACGTCGTGGGCGGCGATGATCTCGGCGTACTCGTCGATCGCCGCGAACACCCGGGCCAGCGCCTCGTCGGCGAGCCGGCCGGTGCGGTCGACGTCCTGCCCGAGCCGGACCATCCGCATCTCGCGGACCAGCTCGTGCTCCTCGCCGGTCGCCGCGTCGAGGTCCGCGACGAGCAGCTTGATCGTGTTGGTGCCGCAGTCGACGGCGGCGACCCGCGTCATGCGGGGTCGGTCGGGGTCTCGGCCGGCGCGACGCACGGCCCGTCGGCCCAGAACTGGCCGAGCAGGTCGAGCACCTCGTCACCGAGCGGATTCACACCCCTGCCCTGCGCCAGGGACTGTCCGGCGAGCACGTGCAGGCACTTCACCCGGGTCGGCATCCCGCCCGCGGAGACCCCCGCGATCTCGGGGACCTCCCCGATCGAGGTGCGGAAGGCCAGGTAGGCCTCGTGCGCCGTCCGGTACGCCGCGGCGAGGTCGGGGTCGCTCTCGAGCCGCTCGGACATCTCCTTCATCAGCCCGGAGGCCTCGAGCGTGCCGATCATCGACGCCGCCCGCGGGCAGGTCAGGTAGAAGGTCGTGGGGAACGGGGTCCCGTCGTCGAGCCGGGGCTCGGTGGCGACCACGTCGGGGTTGCCGCACGGGCAGCGGTGGCCGATCCCGTGGATGTTGCGGGGCGGGCGCCCGAGCTGGGCCTCGATGACTGCCTCGTCCCGGGGTTCGACCGGGCTCAACGTTCCTTCTTCTTCTTGGGGGCCTCGATCTCCTCGACGGGGTCGGGCACGTCCTGCGGGTTCCCGGCGGTCTCGACGGTCTGCCAGGCGGTCTCCCACCACGCGGGAGCGTTGGAGACCTCGATCGCGGCCGGGTCGGAGAGTGTGTCCTCGTGGCCGAGCGGCTCGCCGTCCTCGCCGATCACCTGGAAGCCGATCTCACCGGGCATCACCCAGCCGAACCGCTGCGTGGCCTGCGCCTGCACGAACGCGGGGTCGTGCCAGCGACGCTTCTCACGCTCGAGCGCGGCGATGTTCTCGCGCGAGTCGGCGATGCTGCCGCGCAGCGACTCGAGGTGCGCCTTCTGCTCGAGGTACGCCCGCATGCTGGAGGCGTAGGAGACCATCAGCACCGCGAGCACGAGCACGAGGATCGCGGCACGACCGGTCAGCCGCGGGCGCGGAGGGCGCTGCGGCGCGGCCGCCGTACGAGGGCGGCCGGAACCCGCCCGCTGCCCGGGGCGCGGCGCAGGACGCGACGCACCGCGGGCGCGGGTGGGACGGCTCGTCGCGCCGCGGGGACCGGAGCCCCGCGACGACGACGGACGGCTGGAGGGCACGTGGGTCGACCTCAGCCCCGCCCGAACCGCGGGAAGGCGCCGCGACCGGCATACCGGGCCGCGTCGTCGAGCTCCTCCTCGATCCGGAGCAGCTGGTTGTACTTCGCGACCCGCTCGGAGCGGGCCGGGGCGCCGGTCTTGATCTGGCCGCAGTTCGTGGCGACCGCGAGGTCGGCGATCGTGGTGTCCTCGGTCTCGCCGGAGCGGTGGCTCATCATGCAGCGGAAGCCGTTGCGGTGCGCGAGGTCGACGGAGTCGAGGGTCTCGGTGAGCGAGCCGATCTGGTTGACCTTGACCAGCAGCGCGTTCGCGGACTGCTCGGTGATGCCGCGCTGGAGCCGCTCGACGTTGGTGACGAACAGGTCGTCGCCGACGATCTGCACCTTGTCCCCGAGGGCGGCGGTCATCGCGGCCCAGCCTGCCCAGTCCTCCTCGTTCATCGGGTCCTCGATCGAGACGATCGGGTACGACGCGACCAGGTCGCTGTAGTAGGCGAGCATCTGCTCGGCCGACTTCGCGGATCCCTCGAACTGGTAGCCGCCGTCGGAGTAGAACTCGGTGGCCGCGACGTCGAGGGCGAACACGACGTCCTCGCCGACCTTCTGGCCGGTGGACTCGACGGCGGCGACGATCAGGTCGAGCGCCTCGCGGTTCGACGGGAGGTCCGGCGCGAAGCCGCCCTCGTCACCCAGGCCGGTGGCGAGGCCGCGCTGCTTGAGCACCGACTTGAGCGCGTGGTAGACCTCCGCGCCCTGGCGCAGCGCCTCGCGGAAGGTGGGGGCGCCGACCGGGGCGATCATGAACTCCTGGACGTCCACGCCGGTGTCGGCGTGCGCGCCGCCGTTGAGGATGTTCATCATCGGCACCGGCAGCACGTGGGCGTTGGGCCCGCCGACGTACCGGAACAGCGGGAGCCCGGCGGAGTCGGCCGCGGCACGGGCCACGGCCAGCGAGACGCCGAGGATCGCGTTCGCGCCGAACTTGGCCTTGTTGTCGCTGCCGTCGAGCTCGAGCAGGCGCTGGTCGACGAGCCGCTGCTCCGACGCCTCGAAACCGACGAGCTCGGGGCCGATCTTGTCGAGCACCGCGGCGACGGCCTTCTCGACTCCCTTGCCGCCGTAGCGGGAGCCGCCGTCGCGCAGCTCGACCGCCTCGAACGCGCCCGTGGAGGCACCGGACGGCACCGCCGCGCGGCTGACGGTTCCGTCGTCGAGTGCCACCTCGACCTCAACAGTGGGGTTGCCACGCGAGTCGAGAATCTCACGTGCGCCGACAGCCTCGATGGACGCCACGGTGTGCTCCTAGCTGGGGATCGAAATGGACGGCACCAGCCTAACGGCGCGAGAGGGCCTCCCCGGGGAGGGCTCGCCCCCCGGTCCCCCGCGCTGCCGTGCCGGCCCCCGAAACACCTCGGGCCGGGCCCGCGAGAAGTCGCGGGCCCGGCCCGAGGTCGGGTCGAGCAGGCTCAGTCGGCCTGGGCACCCACCAGCACGGCGGCGATCGTGGCGTCGAGGTCCATGAAGGAGCTCTCGGTGCCCGGGCGGACCGAGATCGCCGTGCGGTCGACGAACTCGTTCACGTCACGGGCGGGAGCATGGAGAAGCGCGGCGCCGTACGGCGAGTGCAGCTCGACGACCAGGATCGCGTTGCCGTCCCGGTCGAGCTCCGGGCGGACGTGCACGTCGCCCTCGCCGACAGGCTGGAAGCGTCCGAGCCGGAGCAGGTCGCGGGCGAACGTCCAGCTCACGGGGGCGTTGCCGCCGGCGAACCGGACGGTGACGGCGTAGGGGCAGGTCGGGTCGTACTCGAGCTCGGCCTCGACGGGCGAGACGCCATAGGCGTCGACGAGGTCGAGGGTGAGGGCCTGGGTGACGGCCTCGGGAGCGTTCCCTGGGTGGGACACGGTCAGCTGCCTTTCTGCGGAGCCTTGGTCGGGCTCACCGGTAGGGGTGACCTCGTGGGTCGCTTTCGGGTGGTGGCCGATGTCCGGGGCGGTGGTGTGCGGCAGATGGTCCCCTCACCCGCAGCACGGCCCCGCGCCTCGGCGCACAGGCGGAGGCCACAGCAGACCATGACCTCCGCGAACGATGGTGACAAAGCCCGGCCCACTTTGGCTACTCACCAGTACCCAATACGTCCGTTTCGCGGCGAAAAGTCGTGTCGACTGTGACTAGTACGACGGTCGAACCGTGGGTTCGATCACGATTCCGTTGCGCAGGGTCCATCCGCCCACATGGTCCGGACGGACCCCGGACACTCCCCGGACGGACCCCGGACGGCAGAGCGACGGGTCAGCGGGTCTCGGTGGTGCGGACGGCGTCGGCGAGGCGTCGTACGGCGTCCCGCAGCTCCTGCTCGGCGTCCAGGCCCGCCGCGCGCGCCTCCACGACGAGCGCGAGCAGCCGGTCGCCGAGCGACGTCCCGGCCTGCGGGGCGACGCCGAGCTTGCCGGCCCGCCCGGCCACCTTGTCGGCGAGCGCGAGCGCGGGCAGTGCGGCCGGGATCCCGTCGAGCACCGAGCCGCGGCCCTTCTCGGCGGCCTTCAGCCGGTCCCAGTTGGCCTCCACCTCGTCGGCGTCGGCCACGTCGAGCCCGGCGAACACGTGCGGGTGCCGGTGCACGAGCTTGTCCACGATCCCGCCGGCGACGTCGTCGACGGTGAACGGGTCGTCCGGGTCCTCCTCGGCGATCCGGGCGTGGAAGACCACCTGGAGCAGCAGGTCGCCGAGCTCCTCGCGCAGGTGCGCGTAGTCCTCGGTGTCGATCGCCTCGAGCGTCTCGTAAGTCTCCTCGAGCAGGTACTTCGCCAGCGACCGGTGGGTCTGCTCACGGTCCCAGGGGCACGAGGTACGCAGCCGGTCCATCACGGCGACCAGGTCCAGCACGCGGGCGCCGGGGACGTCGTACGACGCGTGCAGCACCTCGACCTGCGGCACGGGCCGGCCGGACTCCCCCGCGGTGACGATCTCGGTGGCGAGCGCCGACGGCAGCGTGGTCGACTCCTCGTCGTCGGCGAGCCAGACCACCGCGCCGGACGCCGATGCGGCGGCGTCGAGCAGGTCGGCCGCGGACGGCTCCGGCAGCACGTCGACGCGGTGCCCGGCGGCGGTGACCGCGCGGAACAGCGGCGAGGTGTCGTCGGAGGCGAGCACCCGCTCGGCGGAGGAGACCGCCTGCCACGCGGGCCACGACATCAGCCCCGGGGCGACCCGGGGGCTGGTGACGAGGAAGGTCAGCTGCACTGCTGGGAGACGGGCAGCGTGGAGACGTAGCCGGCCGGCGGGTTGGCGCGCTCGCCCGCCCGTGCCTGGCTGGAGGCGGCGACCGAGAGGGCCGTGCCGCCGCGCTTGAAGGCGCCGTCCTCGAACGTGCCGTAGCGGGGGTCGACCTCGACGTCGAGCGAGTCCACGAAGGGTCCGCGCAGACGGGTGCCCTCGGCGATCGCCTCGTCGTCGGTGGCGTCCGCGCCGAGCGCCTCGCGGCCGACCTCGATCAGCATCAGCTGGCCCTCGGCGTAGCCGGCCAGCGCGGTGCGGAAGTCCTCCTGCTGGTCCGCGGGCAGCAGCGCGATGCCCTGCGCGTTCTGCTGGACCGCCTGCGAGACCTGCTGCTTGTTCGCCGCGACGCCCTCGGCCTCGCCGAACTGCTGGTTCAGCTCGGTCTCGAGGAGGATCTGCAGCGCGCCCTCGCGGACCCCCCGGGTCGGCAGCGCCTGGGCGGCCTGGCCCTGCGCCTTCGCGCTCTCGAGGTTGGCCGAGCACAGCGCGGCGGCGACGTCGTCGACCTCGGCGTGGGAGATGCTCTGCGAGCCCACCACGGCCGCGGAACCGGGGTGCACCGACCCGCACCCGGACACGACCATGACCGCGGCGGCCAGCGCCGACAGCCGGGCCGGCCTCCACCTGCGACGTGCAACGCTCACGATCTCTCCCTCGTCTGTTGTCAGCCGGCCTGCGGTCGGTCGATGACCGCGTCGATCACCTCGCGCGCCCACGCCAGCAGCTCTTCGTCCCGGATGGGCGGTCCGCCCACGGTGCGCGGTGTGGGCAGAGTCACGAGAATCGTACGCACGGCCGGCTTGACGATGCTGCGGGGGTAGAGCCGGTCGAGCCGCACCTTCGCCGAGTCGGCGAGCTCCACGGGGCCGAAGCGGACGTACTTGCCCTGGAGGGTGACGTCGGTCAGGCCCGCCGTGCGGGCGCGTGCACGCAGACGCGCGACCTCGAGCAGGCTCGAGACCGGGGCCGGCGGCTCGCCGTACCGGTCGAGCAGCTCCTCACGGATCGCGGCCACGTCCTCGTCGGAGCGGACCTCCGCGAGCCGCTTGTACATCTCCAGGCGGAGCCGCTCCGACGGCACGTAGTCGTGCGGCAGGTGCGCGTCGATGGGCAGCTCGATCTTGACCTCGGCCTCCTCGGCGTGGCTGTCGCCGCGGTACTCCGCGACCGCCTCGCCGACGAGCCGGACGTAGAGGTCGAAGCCGACGTCGGCGATGTGGCCGGACTGCTCGCCGCCGAGCATGTTGCCGGCGCCGCGGATCTCGAGGTCCTTCATCGCGATCGCCATGCCGCCACCGAGGTCGGAGTGCTGGGCCAGGGTGGCCAGCCGCTCGTGCGCGGTCTCGGTCAGCGGCTTGTCGGCGGGGTACAGGAAGTAGGCGTAGGCGCGCTCGCGGCCACGGCCGACCCGGCCGCGCAGCTGGTGCAGCTGGGACAGGCCGAGGGTGTCGGCGCGCTCGATGACCATGGTGTTCGCGTTGGAGACGTCGAGGCCCGACTCCACGATCGTGGTGCACACGAGCACGTCGAAGCGCTTCTCCCAGAAGTCGACCATGACCTCCTCGAGCTGGTGCTCGCCCATCTGCCCGTGCGCGGTGGCGACCCGGGCCTCGGGCACCAGCTCGCGGAGGTGTGCGGCGGCCTTCTCGATCGACTGCACCCGGTTGTGGATGTAGAAGACCTGGCCCTCGCGGAGCAGCTCGCGGCGGATCGCGGCGGTGACCTGCCGGTCCTCGTAGGCGCCGACGTAGGTCAGCACCGGGTGCCGCTCCTCCGGCGGGGTGGTGATCGTGGACATCTCCCGGATGCCCGTGATCGCCATCTCCAGGGTGCGCGGGATCGGCGTCGCGGACATCGCCAGGACGTCGACCGAGGTGCGCAGCCGCTTCATCTGCTCCTTGTGCTCGACCCCGAAGCGCTGCTCCTCGTCGACGATGATCAGGCCGAGGTTCTTCATCTTGATGTCGGGGTTGAGCAGCCGGTGGGTGCCGATCACGATGTCGACCGTGCCCTCGGCGAGGCCCTGGACCACCTCGGCCGCCTCCTTGTCGGTCTGGAAGCGGCTGAGCCCCTTGAGGATGACCGGGAAGCCCGACATCCGCTCCGCGAACGTCGAGAAGTGCTGCTGCACGAGCAGCGTGGTCGGCACGAGCACGGCGACCTGCTTGCCGTCCTGCACCGCCTTGAACGCCGCGCGCACGGCGATCTCGGTCTTGCCGTAGCCGACGTCGCCGCAGACCAGGCGGTCCATCGGGACCTGCTGCTCCATGTCGCGCTTGACCTCGTCGACCGTGGAGAGCTGGTCGGGGGTCTCGACGAACGGGAAGGCGTCCTCGAGCTCGCGCTGCCACGGGGAGTCGGGCCCGAACGCGTGCCCCTTCGTGGCCTGGCGGGCGGCGTACAGCTTGATCAGCTCGCCGGCGATCTGCCGGACCGCCTTGCGCGCGCGGTTCTTCCGCTTCGTCCAGTCGGCGCCGCCGAGCCGGTCCAGGGACGGCTGCTCGCCGCCGACGTACCGGGTCACCTGGTCGAGCTGGTCGGCGGGGACGTAGAGCCGGTCCGGCGGGTGGCCGCGCTTGGAGGAGCCGTACTCCAGGACCAGGTACTCGCGGGTCGCGCCTTGCACGGTGCGCTGGGCCATCTCCACGTAGCGGCCGACGCCGTGCTGCTCGTGCACGACGTAGTCGCCGGGCTTGAGCTCGAGCGGGTCGATCTGCCGCTTGCGCCGCGCGGGCATCCGGCGCATGTCCTTGGTGGAGGCGCGCTGGCCGGAGAGGTCGTCGCCGGTGAGCACCGCGAGGCCCTGGCGCTCGTCGACGAAGCCGTGGTCGAGGCAGGCGGTGGTGACGTGCACGAGGCCCGGCTCGGGCTCGGTCTCGAGCGACTCGACGAGGCGGACCGGGACGTCGTGCTCCTTGAGCACCTCGGCCATGCGCTGGGCGGGGCCGTGGCCCTCGTTGACCAGGACGACCCGGGAGCCGTCGCCGAGCCAGCCGCGGATGTCCTTGATCGCGTGCTCGATGTCGCCGCGGTAGGCGTCGACCGCGCGCAGCGGCACGGTGCGCGACTCGACCGCGCCGGACTCGACGAGGTCCGCCACCGACGGGTCCACGGCGACGACCTCGCCGAGCTCGTCGCGCAGCGGCTCGCGGGACTGCAGCGCGGGGGCGTCGGGGTCGAGGCCGAACGGAGAGACGCTCCACCACGGCTTGTCCTGCTCGAGGCTGATCCGGCGCACCTCCGCGAGCGACTTGTACGACGCCGCGCCGAGGTCGATCGGGGCCTGGCCTCCCCCGGCCGCGGCGGCCCAGGAGGCGTGCAGGAACTCGTCGCTCGTGGCGACGAGGTCGTGGGCGCGGCTCCGGGCGCGCTCCGGGTCGAGCACGAGGACGTGGGAGTCCTCGGGCATCAGGTCGATGAGCATCTCCATGTCGTCGACCAGCACCGGCGCCAGCGACTCCATGCCCTCGACGGCGTGGCCCTCGGACAGCTTCTCGGCCAGCTCCGCGAGCTCGGGATGCTCCTCCCCCAGCACCCGGGCGCGCTCGCGGACCTCGTCGGTCAGCAGCAGCTCGCGGCACGGCGGCGCCCACAGGCGGGTGGCGGGCTCGAGCGAGCGCTGGTCGGCGACGGAGAACGAGCGGATCTCCTCGACCTCGTCCCCCCAGAACTCCACGCGGAGCGGGTGCTCCTCGGTCGGCGGGAAAACGTCGACGATGCCGCCGCGCACGGCGAACTCGCCGCGCTTCTCCACGAGGTCCACCCGGGAGTACGCCGCGCCGGCGAGACGCCGTACGACGTCCTCGAGGTCCGCCTCGTCACCGACCTCGAGCTCGACGGGCTCGAGGTCCGCGAGGCCCTTCACCTGGGGCTGGAGGATCGAGCGGACCGGCGCGACGACGACGCGCAGCGGGCCGTTCGTGGGGTCGGTGCCGGGGTGCTTGAGTCGGCGGAGGACGGCGAGCCGCTTGCCGACCGTGTCCGAGCGTGGTGAGAGCCGCTCGTGCGGGAGGGTCTCCCAGGCCGGGTAGTAGGCGACGGTGGCCGGGTCGACGAGGTCCGCGAGGTAGGTGACGAGGTCCTCGGCCTCGCGCGCGGTGGCGGCGACGGCGAGGACCGTGCGGCCGGCGTCGACGAGCCCCTTGACCACGAAGGGCCGCAGGGCACTGGGGGCGGTGAGGTCGAGGGCCCGGACCTTGCCGTCGCGGGCGTCCTCGACGGCGGAGGCGAGGACCTGGTCGCGCAGGACGACGTCGGCGAGGCCGTGGAGGCTCAAGTCATGCTCTTTCGGGTTGCCGGACGACACGGCCCACCCCAGGCGGGCGGACGGGCGTGGTTGCGCACCGAGTCTACGGGGTGCCAGAAGGCGGCAGGAGCGCGGCAGCGGGCGCCGGAACGGCGGTCGCGGGCGGCGTCAGGGGTGCAGCGACGCCGCCTCGGCGGCGCCGTCGGAGCCTGCGCCGCCCCACGGCGACGGCGGGGAGATCGGCGTCACGCACTACCCTGGGACGATGCCCCCCACGGACGTCAGCACGACGGACACCGAGCCCGACCAGCCTGCGACCTTCGCTGACCTGGGTATCGACAAGCGGGTGCTGCGCGCCCTGAACGACGTCGGCTACGAGTCGCCGTCCCCGATCCAGGCCGCCACTATCCCCGCCCTGCTCGAGGGCCGCCACGTCGTCGGGCTCGCGCAGACCGGCACCGGCAAGACCGCGGCGTTCGCGGTCCCGATCCTGTCCCAGCTGGACCTCAAGCGGAAGAAGCCGCAGGCGCTGGTGCTCGCGCCGACCCGCGAGCTCGCGCTGCAGGTCTCCGAGGCGTTCGAGCGGTACGCCGCCCACCTGCACGGCGTCCACGTGCTCCCCGTGTACGGCGGCCAGGCGTACGGCGTGCAGCTGTCCGCCCTGCGTCGCGGCGTCCACGTCGTGGTCGGCACCCCGGGCCGGATCATGGACCACCTGGAGAAGGGCACCCTCGACCTGTCCGAGCTGCGCTTCCTCGTCCTCGACGAGGCCGACGAGATGCTCAAGATGGGCTTCCAGGAGGACGTCGAGACGATCCTGGCCGACACTCCCGAGGACAAGCACGTCGCGCTGTTCTCCGCGACGATGCCGCCGCAGATCCGCCGGATCTCCAAGAAGTACCTCACCGACGCCGCCGAGATCACGGTCAAGAACAAGACCGTCACCGCGGCGAACACCACGCAGCGCTACCTCCAGGTCGCCCACCAGCAGAAGCTGGACGCCCTGACCCGGATCCTCGAGGTGGAGAACTTCGAGGGGATGATCATCTTCGTCCGCACCAAGCAGGCCACCGAGGTGCTCGCCGAGCGGCTCCGGGCGCGGGGCTTCTCGGCCGCGGCGATCAACGGCGACGTCGCCCAGGCACAGCGCGAGCGCACCATCAACCAGCTCCGCGACGCGCGGCTCGACATCCTCGTCGCCACCGACGTCGCGGCCCGCGGCCTCGACGTCGAGCGGATCAGCCACGTCGTCAACTACGACATCCCCACCGACACCGAGTCCTACGTGCACCGCATCGGCCGCACCGGCCGCGCGGGGCGAACCGGTGACGCCCTGTCCTTCGTGACCCCGCGCGAGCGGCACCTGCTCAAGGCCATCGAGCGGGCCACCCGGCAGCCGCTGACCCAGATGCAGCTGCCCAGCATCGAGGACGTCAACGTCACCCGGGTCGCGAAGTTCACCGAGTCGATCACCGGCGCCCTGGGCTCGGACCAGATCGCGTTCTTCCGCGACATCATCGACCGCTACGAGCTCGACCACGACGTGCCGGCCGCCGACACCGCCGCGGCCCTGGCCGTGCTGGTGCAGGACGACCAGCCGCTGCTGCTCGAGCCGGAGAAGGTCGAGCCGGCCCGCGTCTTCGACGGCAAGCGCGACCGCGACAAGGGCGGTGCCTGGGACTTCGAGAAGGGCCGCCGCCGCGACCGCGACGACGAGCGTCCCCGGCGCCGTGAGCCCGGGGGCAAGCGCACCCGCTCGGACGTCCCGATGGCGACGTACACGATCGCCGTCGGCAAGCGGCACCGCGTCGAGCCGCGCCAGATCGTCGGTGCGCTCGCCAACGAGGGCGGCCTGAACCGCAACGACTTCGGGCACATCGACATCCGTGGCGACCACTCGCTCGTCGAGCTGCCGGCCGACCTGCCGCCGGAGACGTGGACGGCGCTCGAGCGCACCCGCATCTCCGGCAAGCTGATCGAGCTGAGCGAGGGCGGCGCGTCCGCCCCCGCGCGGTCGTCCGTCCCGACGAAGAAGCCGCGCGCCAAGAAGCCCCGCGACTAGCCCGACCATCGAGGCGCCGTGGTGACCTGAGCCCGTCGGCCCCGGCCGCTAGGTTGGGGCCATGGCAGCCTCGCGGAGCAAGAGCCCCGCCGTCGAGCTCGAGGTCGGCGACCGCACGGTCCGGATCTCCAACCCCGACCGGGTCTACTTCCCCGCCCGCGGGGAGACCAAGCTCGACCTCGTGCGGTACTACCTGGGCGTCGGCGACGGCATCGTCCGGGCGCTGCGGGAGCGGCCGTGCATGCTGCACCGCTTCCCCGAGGGGATCAGCGGCGAGAAGGTCCACCAGAAGCGGGTCCCGGCCGGGGCGCCGCCGTGGCTGGAGACGGTGCGGGTGGAGTTCCCGCGCTACCAGCGGCACGCGTACGAGCTGTGCGTCACCGAGCTGGCGAGCGTGATCTGGGCGGTGCAGATGTCCACCGTCGAGTTCCACCCCTGGAACTCCCGCCGCGCCGACACCGAGAAGCCCGACGAGTGGCGGATCGACCTCGACCCGATGCCCGAGTGCGACTTCGACACCGTCCGCCGGGTCGCGCACGTCGCCCACGAGGTGCTCGACGAGCTCGGCGCGACGGGCTGGCCCAAGACGTCGGGCGGCCACGGCATGCACGTCTACGTCCGGATCGAGCCGCGCTGGGGCTTCGCCGACGTACGACGGGCGGCGCTGGCGTTCGCGCGGGAGGTGGAGCGCCGTACCCCCGACCACGTCACCACGACCTGGTGGCGCAAGGACCGGGACCCCACCAAGCTCTTCGTCGACTACAACCAGAACGCCCGCGACCACACGATCGCGAGCGCCTACTCCGTGCGCGGCAACCCCGAGGGCACCGTGTCCACGCCGATCCGCTGGGACGAGGTCGACGACGTGCGGCCGCAGGACTGCACGATCGCCACCGTACCGGCCCGGTTCGCCGAGCTCGGCGACCTGCACGCGGGGATCGACGACACGGCGTTCTCGATCGAGCCGCTGCTGGAGTGGGCCGAGCGCGACGAGCGCGAGGGCGCCGCCGACCCGGGCAGCCCCGACGACGACACCGCCTGAGGGCACCGGACACCCCCGCCAGACGCACGACGGCGGCGACACCGGGTCACCCCCGGCCCCGCCGCCGTCGTCGAGAGGCGTGGCTGTGCTCAGGCGGGCGGGTGCTCCGCCCAGTAGGCCTTCACGAACTCCGTGATGGTCTCCGCGAGCTCCGGCCGGCACACGAGGAGGTCGGGCAGCAGCACGTCGTCCTGGTTGTACTCCAGCGGGGCGCCGTCGGCGCGGCTGGTGTGCAGCCCCGAGGCACGGGCGACGACCACCGGCGCGGCGGAGTCCCACTCGTACTGGCCGCCGGCGTGCACGTAGGCGTCGGTCACGTCGCGCACCACCGAGATCACCTTCGCCCCGGCCGACCCCATCGGGACCAGCTCGGCGTCGATCTGCTCCGCGAGCGCCTTCACGAACTCCGGCGGCCGGGTGCGGCTGACCGCGATCCGCGGGCGCGCGCTGGTGCGCGGGGGCACCACCGGCGGCTGGCCGGTGTCGAACGTGGTGTCCAGCCCCGGCTGCGCGACGGCGCCGGCGACCAGGTCGCCGTCCTGCCACAGGGCGACGTGCACGGCCCAGTCGTCGCGGGGCGGCTCGGAGAACTCCCGGGTGCCGTCGAGCGGGTCCACGATCCACACCCGGCGGGAGGTGAGGCGGGACTTGTCGGCGATGCTCGCCGCGCTCTCCTCGCTGAGGACGGCGTCGTCGGGTCGGTGCTCGCGGAGCAGGCGCATCAGGAGGTCGTGCGCGGCCTTGTCGCCGGCGTCCTTGAGCTCCCTGCCCTCCAGGCCCTGGCCACGCACCTCGGTGAGGAGCCGGCCGGCCACCGTCGCGGTCCAGGTCGCGAGGACGTGGTCGTCGTGGGCGGCCTCGGCCGGCGGGGTTCCGGGGTCGAAATCTGTGTCAGTCACGCGGACTACCTTCTCACGCACGCGCCGCCCGCCCGGCAGGCCCTGCAGCGCGCGGCGGACGGCTCAGCTGTTGAACCTGCTCTGGGTCTTCTCGAGGCCCTCGGTGACCAGGCACTCGACCGCGTCCGCGGCCTTGTCGACCTGGAACGGGAGCACCTTGCGCTCGGCCGAGGAGTAGTCGGAGAGCACGAAGTCGGCCGGGGACTGCCGGCCCGGGGGACGCCCGATCCCCACGCGCACCCGGTAGAACTCGCCGGAGTCCAGCGAGCGGCGCATCGAGCGCAGGCCGTTGTGGCCGTTGTCGCCGCCACCGAGCTTCACCCGCAGGGTGTCGAAGGGGATGTCGAGCTCGTCGTGGATCGCGACCACGTTCTCGACCGGCACCTTGTAGAACTTCGCGAGCGCGGACACCGGCCCGCCGGACTCGTTCATGTAGCAGCGGCCGCGGGCCAGCACCACCCGCTGGCCGCCGACGCCGCCCAGTCCGCCGAGCCGTCCCTCGACGACATCGGCCCGGCCGGTCTTGTGCGGGCGGAAGGTCGAGCCGGTCCGGCCGGCGAGCTCGTCGAGCACCATGTACCCGATGTTGTGCCGGTTCCCGGCGTACGAAGGGCCGGGGTTCCCCAGCCCGACGACCAGCCACACGGTCTCTGTCATCGAACTCTCACGGGAACGCCCGGCCCTCCTACGCAGAAGCGCGGCCCTGACCCGCCGCCACGGGGACAGCGGGTCGGGGACGGATGTCACTCGCTCTGGGTCTCGCCCTCGGCGGACTCGCCCTCGGCGGCCACACCCTCGGCGGCCTCCTCCTCGGGCTCCTCACGCTCGATGCCGACCTCGGCCTCGGCCTCGGCGAGCTCCTCCTCGACCTCTTCGGTCGTCGGGGCGTGGGTGACGTTCACGATGAGGGTGTCCTCGTCGAGCTGGACGGTCGAGCCCTGGGGGAGCTCGAGGTCCTTGGCCAGCACCTGGTGGCCGACCTCGGCACCCTCGATGGAGACCTCGATGTACTCGGGGATGTGCGTGGCCTCGGCCTCGACCAGGACGGTCGCGTGCTCGGTGACGACCAGCGAGTCGGGGCCGGGCTCGCCGACGACGTGGACGGGGATGTCCACGCTGACCTTCTCGCCCTTGGAGACCACGATCAGGTCGACGTGCTCGAGGAAGCCCTTCAGCACGTCGCGCTGCACCTGCTTGGGCAGCGCGAGCTGCGACTTGCCCTCGAGCTCGATGGAGAGCAGCGCGTTGGCGCCACCGTGCTTGAGCGCCAGCATGGTCTCGTGGCCGGGCAGGGTGATGTGGACCGGGTCGGTGCCGTGACCGTAGAGAACGGCGGGGACCTTGTCGGCGCGACGGATGCGACGGGCCGCACCCTTGCCGAACTCGGTGCGGGACTCAGCCTGGATCTTGGTCTCAGACATCGGGGGGGAACTCCTCAATCAGCGATCTACAACCGTGCAACGAAAAGGTGGCTGCTCGAGGAGGGCGTCCGCATGTGAGGCGCGGCCGCAGCCGGACAGAGCTGTCGGGCCGAACCGCCGCGTCGATCACGGAGCGAACCGTCTCCCTCGCCGAGGCAACTTGCCAATCCTAGCGATGCGTTACCGCCTTGGCGAATCGGCCGCGGACGGCGCGGAGGCGGCGTCAGGCGTGGCCGTCGAAGAGGCTCGTGACCGAGCCGTCCTCGAAGACCTCGCGGATCGCCCGGCTGATCAGCGGGGCGATCGACAGGATGGTGAGCTTGTCGAAGTGCCGCTCCTGCGGGATCGGCAGCGTGTTGGTGACCACGACCTCGGTCGCGGGGCAGTTCTTCAGCCGGTCCACCGCGGGGTCGGAGAGGATCGCGTGGGTCGCGGCGATGATCACGCCCGCGGCACCGTCGGCCATGAGCGCGTCGGCGGCCTTCACGATCGTGCCGCCGGTGTCGATCATGTCGTCGACCAGGACGCAGATCCGGTCCTTGACGTCACCGACGACGCGGTTGGCGACCGACTCGTTGGGCCGGTTGATGTCGCGGGTCTTGTGGATGAACGCCAGCGGGGCGCCGCCGAGCTGGTTCGACCACTGCTCGGCGACCTTGATCCGTCCGGCGTCCGGCGAGACGACCGCCAGCTTCTCGTGGCCGTACTTCTCCTTGACGTAGCTGGACAGGATCGGCAGCGCCATCAGGTGGTCCACCGGGCCGTCGAAGAAGCCCTGGATCTGCGCGGTGTGCAGGTCCACCGCGATCAGCCGGTCGGCGCCGGCGGTCTTGAACAGGTCGGCCATCAGCCGTGCGGAGATCGGCTCACGGCCGCGGTGCTTCTTGTCCTGGCGGGCGTAGCCGTAGAACGGCATCACCACGGTGATCCGCTTCGCCGACGCCCGCTTGAGCGCGTCGACCATGATCAGGTGCTCCATGATCCACTCGTTGATCGGAGCCGTGTGGCTCTGGATCACGAAGGCGTCGCAGCCGCGCACCGACTCCTCGAACCGCACGTAGATCTCGCTGTTCGCGAACTCGTACGCGGACGTGGGCACCAGCCCGGTGCCGAGCTGCTGGGCGACCTCCTCGGCCAGCCCGGGGTGTGCACGGCCGCTGAAGACCATCAGGTTCTTCTCGGTGGTCCGCTTCATTCCGCTCACGCCTGAGGCTCCTCGTTCGCTGTGCGCCGGCTGACGTTCGATTGTCACTCAGGGGTGGTGTCGGGCGCGACTCGGGAGCCGTCGTTGTGAGACGACGCACGCTCCTCCAGTGCCGATTGTGCCGCCTCCGCCGCGGCGGTCCCGGGCCGCCGGCGGATCACCCACTCCTCGATGTTGCGCTGCGGGCCCGCGGAGACCGCGAGCGCGCCGGGCGGGACGTCACGACGTACGACGGTGCCGCCGCCGGTCACCGCACCGTCGCCGATCTCCACCGGCGCCACGAACGTGTTGTTCGAGCCCGTTCGGGCGTCCCGGCCGACCGTCGTACGGTGCTTGGCGACCCCGTCGTAGTTGGCGAAGATCGTGCCCGCGCCGATGTTGGTGCCCCCGCCGATCTCGGCGTCGCCGACGTAGGAGAGGTGCGGCACCTTCGCGCCGTCGCCGATCAGGGCGTTCTTGGTCTCCACGAAGCCGCCGATCTTGCCCCGGTCGCCGAGCACCGTGCCCGGCCGCAGGTAGGAGAACGGGCCCACGGTCGCGCCCGCGCCGATGACCGCCTCCGAGCCGTGGGTGCGTACGACGCTCGCCCCGGCGCCGACGACCACGTCGGTCAGCGTCGTGTCGGGGCCGACCACGGCGTCCTCGCCGACCCGGGTGACCCCGTGCAGCTGCACGCCGGGCCTGAGCGTCACGTCGCGGGAGAGCTCGACCGTCGCGTCGACCCAGGTGGTCGCCGGGTCCACCACGGTCACGCCTTCGCGCATCCAGCGGGTGAGGATCCGGCGGTTGAGCTCGGCGCCCAGGCCGGCGAGCTGTGCCCGGTCGTTGGCGCCCTCGGTCTGCATGACGTCGTCGATCGAGTAGGCGCCGACGCTGCGGCCCTGGTCGCGGGCGATCGTCACCACGTCGGTGAGGTAGTACTCGCCCTTGGCGTTGTCGTTGGTGATCCGGGTGACCGCGTCGGCGAGGAAGGCCCCGTCGAAGGCGAAGATGCCGCTGTTGATCTCGGTGATCGCCGCCTGCTCGGGGGTGGCGTCCTTCTGCTCCACGATCGCCGCCACGTCGCCCGAGGCGTCACGGACGATCCGGCCGTAGCCGAACGGGCTCTCCACCTCGGCGGTGAGGATGGTCAGCGCCCGGCCGGAGCCGGCGTGGTCGGCGACCAGGCCCGCGACCGTCTCGCCCTCGAGCAGCGGGGTGTCGCCGAACATGACGACCACGGTCCCGCGCGTGGCACCCGCCTTCGCCTGCAGCGCCTCGACGGCGACCCGCACCGCGTGGCCGGTGCCGTCCTGGGTCTCCTGCACGGCGATCACCGCGTCGGGGACCTGCTCGAGGATGTGCGGCGTGACCTGCTCGCGCTGGTTGCCGACGACCGCGACGAGGTGCTCGGGGTCGAGGGCACGGGAGGCGGCGATGACGTGGCCGATCATGCTGCGCCCGCAGATCGGGTGCAGCACCTTCATCAGCTTCGACTTCATCCGGGTGCCGCTGCCGGCGGCGAGGAGGACGACGGCGGCCGGGGCCTCGCCGCGGGTCTCGTGAACGGCTGCGTTCTCCGGGTCGGTCACCGTGCAAGCTCCTGGTGGTCGCGAGGTCTTCTGCGTCTTCTGCGTCGTCTGCTGGTCGACGTACTGGCTCCCCGGGTAGGAGTCGAACCTACGTCGCTTTGTCCGCATTCAAAGTGCGGCGGGCCCTGCCGACAGACCAACCGGGGATGGCTGGGCCACACCTTACGCAATCCGGCCACCCACCCCCGAGCGCGGCCGGCCGAACACTGGCAACTTACGGTCCCGTAGGTTACGTTGGCGTAGGTCAGGCGAACGAGCCGTCACGAGCACTTTGCGAGGAACCACCCATGACCTCATCCCTCACTGCCACCGCCCCGCGCCCCGCCGACAGCGACGCGGAGCCGGGACCGGAGCGCGCGACCTGGGGCGCCGACGTGCAGTCCCGCAAGGAGCAGGTCGCCCTGGCGGTCTTCATCGTGGCGCCGTTCCTGGCGATCGCCGCGGCGGTCCCGGTCGCCTGGGGCGGCTGGCTCGGCTGGACCGACGTCCTCCTCATGGTGGTCATGTACTGGCTCACCGGCCACGGGATCACCGTCGGCTTCCACCGCCTCTTCACGCACAAGTCGTTCAAGCCCAACCGGGCGGTCAAGGTCACCCTCGCGATCGCCGGCTCGATGGCGATCCAGGGCCCGGTCATCCGATGGGTGGCCGACCACCGCAAGCACCACAAGTTCTCCGACCGCGACGGCGACCCGCACTCCCCGTGGCGGTACGGCACCGACCTCAGGGCCCTGGCCAAGGGCTTCTGGTTCGCGCACATGATGTGGCTGTTCGACCCCGAGCAGACCCCGCAGCGCAAGTACGCTCCCGACCTGATGAAGGACCGCGACCTGGTCCGGATCTCGCGGCAGTTCCCGGTGTGGGTCCTGGTCTCGCTGTTCGCCCCGGCCGTGGCCGGCGGCCTGCTCACCTGGTCCTGGCAGGGCGCGGTCACCGCGTTCTTCTGGGCCTCCCTGGTCCGGGTGGGTCTGCTCCACCACGTCACCTGGTCGATCAACTCCATCTGCCACACGATCGGCGAGCGGCCGTTCGTCTCCCGCGACAAGTCCGCGAACGTCTGGTGGCTGGCGATCCCCTCCATGGGCGAGTCCTGGCACAACCTGCACCACGCCGACCCGACCTGCGCCCGCCACGGCGTGCTCAGGGGCCAGGTCGACACCTCCGCCCGGGTGATCTGGGCGCTGGAGAAGGCCGGCTGGGTCGAGGACGTCCGCTGGCCGGTCAGGGAGCGCGTCGAGCGCAAGCTGGTCGCGAACCAGCTCGCCGAGGCGGCCTGACCGGCCCGCCGGTCGGGCTGGTCCGGACCGGGCTGACATCATGGGCGCTGTGACCACGGCACCGCGAGACCCCGACGACGCACCCGTCGTCCCCGCGCGGGCCAAGAGGTCCTCCCGGCGGATGACCGCGGCCGAGCGTCGTGAGCAGTTGATCGACATCGCGCGGGGGCTGTTCGCCGAGCGGGGCTTCGACGGTACGTCGATCGAGGAGATCGCCTCGCGCGCCGCGGTCTCCAAGCCCGTGGTCTACGAGCACTTCGGCGGCAAGGAGGGCCTCTACGCCGTCGTGGTCGACCGCGAGGTGCTCCGGCTGCTGGACATGATGCAGACCGCGCTCACCGCCGGGCACCCGCGGACCCTGCTCGAGCAGGCGGCCCTCGCGCTGCTCGACTACATCGAGCTGGCCCCGGACGGGTTCCGGATCCTGGTCCGCGACTCCCCGATCGGCTCGGCGTCCGGCTCCTTCGTGTCGATCATCGGCGACGTCGCCTCCCGGGTGGAGTACATCCTCGCCGCGGAGTTCACCGGCCGCGGCTTCGACGCCAAGTCCGCCCCGATGTACGCGCAGATGCTCGTCGGCATGGTGGGCACCACCGGCCAGTGGTGGCTCGACGCCCGCCACCCCGCAAAGGACGTTGTCGCGGCGCACCTGGTGAACCTCGCCTGGAACGGCCTCTCCGGCATGGAGCAGAAGCCGACCCTGCACACCCGCCCCTGACGGGCACCCGCCCGGTCAGGACGCGGCGGGTCGCGGGAGACCGAAGGCGGCGACGATCTTCTCGGCCACCTCGTCCGGGGCCAGCCCGGCGTTCTCGATCCGCAGGTGCGGCCGGTCGCCGACGAGCGCCGCGAGCTCGTGGTCGCCGCCGCTGTTCAGCGTGTGCGCCTCGGCCTGCACCAGCCAGCCGTTCGACGCCTCGACGTCACGCTTGGAGCGCTTGTGGTCGAGCCGCAGCGGCGTCGCGTTCCGCTCCAGGCGCACGTCGAGCGGCGCGGCGAGCTCCACCACGTACGTCGTACCGCCCCGCGCCTCGACGATCCCGAGGTACTCCTCGACCAGCGCCCGGTCACCCGGGTCGTCGAGCGCCCACACGAAGGTGAACACCAGGCCGGGCAGGTCGGAAGCGGCCGCCTCCTCGAGGATCCGCCGGCGGAACTCGTCGACCAGCCGCGTGAACGGCGGCGACCCGAACTCGAACAGGTCGAGGACCGGCTCCACGGTCATGTGGTTGTGGAAGAGCCGGAAGCCGGTGAGCCGCGCGAGCTCGCGGCCGACCGTCATCTTGCCCACGGCCGGGGGTCCGAACATCACGACGAGCTGCATGCCCGCCATGGTCGGGCGTCGCGCACGCCGTTGTCGACCGGTTTGTCGGTCGCTCCGACCGGTCCCGCCGGGGCGTCAGCCTGCCCGGGCGGCGAGCCGCGCCTGCAGCTTGTCGCGCTTCTCCTCGAACCGCTGCGCCTGCCGGTCGAGCTCGTCCATGAAGTCGGAGAGCTCGGTGCGGGCCTGCTCGCCCTCGGCGTCGAGCCCCTCGATCTCGAAGACGTTCCAGAAGCGCAGCACGGGGGCGACCACCTCGTCGCGGTGCTGGCGCAGGTCGTACACGCCGGCGATCGCCATCTCCACGGCCTTGCGCTGGAACCCGGCGATGTCGGTGCCGGGCATCTGGAACGTGGTGACCACGTCGGTGATCGCCCGCATGGTCGCGTTCGGGGACAGCTCGAGGGCGCCCTTGAGCAGGTTGCGGTAGAAGATCATGTGCAGGTTCTCGTCCGCGGCCACCCGGGCGAGGAGCTGGTCGGCGACCGGGTCGTCGGTGATCTTGCCGGTGTTGCGGTGCGAGACCCGGGTGGCGAGCTCCTGGAAGGACACGTAGGCCAGCGAGCGGACCAGGTCCTCGCTGTGCGCGGACTCGTAGCCGGTGGACATGTGCTGCATCCGCAGCTGCTCGAGCTGCACCGGGTCGACCGCACGGCTGGTCAGCAGGTAGTCGCGGATCGCGATGCCGTGCCGGCCCTCCTCCGCGGTCCAGCGGTGCACCCAGTCGCCCCACGCCGCGTCGCGGCCGAACAGGATCGCGATCTCGTGGTGGTAGCTGGGCAGGTTGTCCTCGGTGAGGAGGTTGACGATCAGCGCGGACCGCGCCACGTCGGACATCTTCGAGTCCTCGGGGGACCACGGGTCACCGTTGAGCGGCCCGTCGAAGTTCCGCCCGTCGCTCCACGGCACGTACTCGTGCGGGAACCAATCCTTGGCGACCGTGAGGTGCCGGTTCAGGTTCTCCTCGACCACCTGCTCGAGCTCGAGCAGCATCTGGGTCTGTGTCATCGGCTTGGCCGCCATGTCGACTCCCTCCGAGTCCATCAACTTCCCCCGTCAACCTAACCTACGCTCCCGTAGGTTAGCCAGCCCCGTCTCACCGGGCCGGACGGCCGGCGACCTCACGAGGACTCCCCGCGCACGGCGAGCACCTCCACCCGGTTCCCGTTCCCGTCGGCGACGTAGAAGCGCCGGTACCCGGGGAAGTCGGCGTCCCAGGTGACCGGGAAGCCGTGCCGCTCCAGGCGTACGGCGGTCGCGTCGATGTCGTCGACGAGGAACGCCGGGTGCGCCTTGCGGGCCGGCGTGAACGTGTCCTCGACCCCGACGTGGACCTCCACCTCCTCGCTGCGGAACCAGCAGCCGCCGCGGGTCGCGAGCACCGGCGGCTTCGCGACCTCCGGGATGCCGAGCCCGTCGGCGTAGAAGCGGCGGGCGGCGTCCTCCCCGCCGACCGGGCAGGAGACCTGGACGTGGTGGAGCCTCATGCGCCCACCTGCGCAACCGCGAAGACCCGGCGGAAGGGGAGCAGCGTGCCGTGCTCGCGGGGCGGGTAGGCCCGCGCGAGCAGCTGCTTGTACTCCGCGACGAACTCCTCGCGCAGCCCGTCCGGCAGCGCCTGGAGCGTCGGGCGGGCGCCGGTCCCGCTGATCCAGGTGAACACCGGGTCCTCGCCGCGGAGCAGGTGCAGGTACGTCGTCTCCCAGGCGTCCACGGTGCAGCCGAGAGCGGTCAGCGCCTCGAGGTAGGCCTCCGGCCCGTGGGCGTCGGGCCGCGCCACCCCGTCGACGTACGCCGCGAACCGCTCGTCGGCGGCGAGCTCGTGGAGCAGGACGTGGCTCGGCTCCGCGAAGTTGCCGGGCACCTGGAACGCGAACCAGCCGCCAGGCGCGACCTGCGCGACCAGGCGCGGCAGCAGCTCGAGGTGCCCGGGAACCCACTGCAGGGTGGCGTTCGAGACGAGTACGTCGACCGGCTCGTCGGCCCGCCACTCCCGGAGGTCGGCCACCTCGAAGGCGACCCCGGCGGCGGCCGCTGCCCCCTCGCGGGCCCGGGCGACCATCTCCGGTGAGGAGTCCAGGCCGCGGACGTCGGCGGCGGGCCAGCGCTCCTTCAGCAGCGCGGTGAGGTTGCCCGGCCCGCAGCCGAGGTCGACGACGCGCTGCGCGTCGGAGGCGCCGACCCGCGCGACGAGGTCGACGAACGGCCGCCCGCGCTCGTCGGCGTAGGCGAGGTAGCGCTCCGGATCCCAGCGGTGGGCCATCTTCCCTCCAAGTATCTTGATGTCAAGATAAATGCTGCTCCGCATTTCTCTCGATGTCAAGAATCTCGACGGGTACGATGGCGTCATGCGCGATGAGGTGGACCGGCTCGTCGAGGCCTGGCAGCGGGAACGCTCCGACCTCGACCTGCGTCCGATGGAGGTGCTCAGCCGGGTCAGCAGGCTGGGCCATCACCTCGACCGCGCGCGCCGCCAGTCGTTCACCGAGCACGGCATCGAGTCGTGGGAGTTCGACGTCCTGGCCGCGCTCCGCCGCGCCGGGGCGCCGTACGAGCTCTCCCCCGGCCGGCTGATCCGGGAGACCCTGGTGACCAGCGGGACGATGACCAACCGCGTCGACCGGCTCGTGGCCCGCGGGTTCGTCGAGCGGCTGCCCGACCCGCGCGACCGCCGCGGGGTCCTGGTCCGGCTCACCGACGCCGGCCGCCGCTCCGTCGACGGCGCCCTCGAGAGCCTGCTCGACCGGGAGCGCGACCTCCTCGCCGGCCTCGACCACGCCGACCAGGAGACCCTCGCCTCGCTGCTGCGCAGCCTCGTCGCCCCCTTCGAGCCGGAACAACCGTGACCTGCCCCGACCGCACGACCGTCCTGGCCTCCTGACGTCCTGCCGGCCGGGTGCGCTCCGCTCGTCGCTACCGGTACCCATGGCGCACCGGCATCATCCGGAACGGCCATGGGTGCGCTGTGCTCGTCGTCTGCGCCGCGCCGCACTGCGCGCTGGCGGCCCGACGCTGTCCTCCGGTGACAACGGCACACGTGTGCGGTTGTGACACCGTTCGGTCGCAGATCGGTGTCACAACGGCACACGTGAGCGGGAACGTCGCGGGACCTACTCCAGCAGCGAGGCGGCCTCGAGCCACTCCTCCTCGAGCGACTCCTTCTCGGCCGCGAGCTCGCGCAGCCGCGCGTCGAGCTCAGCCAGCTTCTCGTAGTCCGCGGCATGCTCCGCCAGCTGCGCGTGCAGATCCGCCTCGCGGTTCGCGAGCTTGGTCAGCTGCCGGTCGATCCGCGCCATCGCCTTCTTCGCCTCCCGCATCTCCCCCGCCGAGGCAGCCGGACCCGCGGAGGCCGGCGGGGCGGCACCGGAGCCGGACGCGGAGGCGGACGAGGCGGGCCCGTCCGTGGATACGCCGGGCTGGCTCGCGACGGAGGAGGAAGGCGGGTTGGACGGCCCCGTGGCCTCACCCGCCCCGGCAACACCTCCGCCGTTCCCAACGGCGGCCGCGACGCCGGTCCCACCGGCGCCGGAGCGAAGAGCAGCCTCCCGCCGCTCCAGGTACTCGTCGACCCCCCGCGGCAGCATCCGGATCGTTCCGTCGCCGAGCAGCGCCCAGACCGTGTCACAGACCCGCTCCAGGAAGTACCGGTCGTGCGACACCACGACCAGCGTCCCCGGCCATCCGTCGAGGAAGTCCTCGAGCACGTTCAACGTCTCGATGTCGAGGTCGTTCGTGGGCTCGTCGAGCAGCAGCACGTTGGGCTCGTCGAGCAGCAGCCGCAGCATCTGGAAGCGCCGCCGCTCCCCGCCGGACAGGTCACCGATCCGCGCGGTGAGCCGGTCGCCGGTGAAGCCGAAGCGCTCGAGCATCGACGAGGCGGTGATCTCGCCGGCGGCGGTCTTGGTGACGCGTTTGATCCGCTCCACGGCGTGCAGCACGCGCTCGTCGGGGTCGAGGTCGTCGAGCGCCTGGGTGAGGTGCTCGAGCGCCACGGTCCGCCCGGTCTTGACCCGCCCCGCCGCCGGTGCGAGCTCCCCGGAGAGCAGCCTCAGCACCGAGGTCTTGCCGGCGCCGTTCACGCCGACCAGACCGACCCGGTCGCCGGGGCCCAGCCGCCAGGTGGCGTGGTCGAGCAGCATCTTGTCGCCGCGGACCAGCGTGACGTCCTCCAGGTCGAGCACGTCCTTGCCGAGCCGCTGGCTGGCGAAGCGCTGGAGCTCGAGCCGGTCGCGCGGCGGGGGCTCGTCCTCGATCAGGGCGTTCGCGGCGTCGATGCGGAACTTCGGCTTCGAGGTGCGCGCGGGGGCGCCGCGCCGGAGCCAGGCGAGCTCCTTGCGCATGAGGTTCTGTCGTCGCGCCTCGGAGGCCGCGGCCTGACGCTGCCGCTCGGCCTTGGCCAGGACGAACGCCGCGTAGCCGCCGTCGTACACGTCGACGACGCCGTCGTGGACCTCCCAGGTGGTGTCGCAGACCGCGTCGAGGAACCAGCGGTCGTGGGTGACCACGACGAGGGCGGAGGTACGACGGGCGAGGTGCTCGGCGAGCCAGGAGACCGCCTCGACGTCGAGGTGGTTGGTCGGCTCGTCGAGCACGATCAGGTCGTGGTCCTCGAGCAGGAGCCGGGCCAACGAGCAGCGCCGCCGCTCACCGCCGGAGAGCCCCGAGACGACCCGGTCGAGCGACAGCCCGACCAGCAGCACCTCGACCACCTCACGGGTGGAGGAGTCCGCGGCCCACTCGTGGTCGGCCTTGCCACGGAGCACGGCCTCGCGGACGGTGGCCGACGGGTCGAGGTCGTCGCCCTGCGTGAGGTAGCCCAGGTGCAGGCCGCGGGAGCGGGAGACCCGGCCCTGGTCGGGCTCCTCGAGATCGCCGATGATCTTCAGCAGGGTGGTCTTGCCGTCCCCGTTGCGGCCCACGACGCCCACGCGCTGCCCGGCGGCGACCCCGAGGCTGACGCCGTCGAGGAGGGGGCGGACGCCGTAGGACTTGTGGACCCGTTCGAGGTTGACCACGTTCGGTCGGGGAGCGCTCATCAGGGTGCTATCGGATCACACGCGCGCCGGGCACCGGACCCGGGGCGAGCAGCAGCGTGGGCGCGGACCCGACGAGCAGCTCGCGGAGCGTGGCGGCGTGGGTCTCGTCCTCGGCGAGGAACAGGCAGGTCGGCCCCGACCCGGAGACCAGCGCGCCGTGCGCCGAGCCCTGGAGGCCGAGCGCGACGAGGTCCTCGAGCTCGGGCCGCAGGCTGAACGCGGCCGGCTGGAGGTCGTTGGACAGGGCGGTGCCGAGCTGCTCCACGTCGCCGGTGCGCAGCGCGGCCATCAGGCCATCGGGGATCTCGGGCTCCGGCACGGACGAGCCGGCGTGCAGCCGGTCGAACTCGGCGAACACGTCCGGGGTGGAGAGCCCCTCGGCGGCCAGCGCGAGCACCCACCAGTAGGAGCCGCGCGACATCGCCGGCATCACCACCTCGCCGCGGCCGGTGCCGACGGCGGTGCCGCCGACCAGGCAGAACGGGACGTCGCTGCCGAGCTCGGCGGCGAGCGCCATCAGCTCGTGCTGGGGCGTCCCGGTCTCCCACAGCGCGTCGCAGGCCACGAGCGCGCCGGCCGCGTCGCTGCTGCCCCCGGCCATGCCGCCCGCGACGGGGATCCGCTTGAGCACGGTCATGTCGACCGCCTCGTCGACGCCGTGGTGGGCGGCGAGCCGCGCGGCGGCACGGAGCGCGAGGTTGGTGGCGTCGGTGGGTACGTCGCACACGTCGACGCCGTCGCCGTGGACGGTGAGGCTGTTCTCGCGGGCGGGCCGGACCGTGACCTCGTCGTACAGCCCGACCGCCTGGTAGACGGTGGCCAGCGGGTGGAAGCCGTCGTCGCGGGCGGGCCCGACGCCGAGGGACAGGTTGATCTTCGCCGGGGCGGCGACGGTGACCCTGCCCCTCACGAGCGGGTCCCCGCGAGACCCTCGGCGATCCGGGCGAACTCCTCGATGCCGAGCGACTCACCGCGCGCCATCGGGCTGATCCCGGCGTGCGCGAGGGCCACCTCCGCGGCCTCGGCGGAGCCGGCGTACCCCTTGAGCGTGGAGCGCAGGGTCTTGCGGCGCTGGGCGAACGCGGCGTCGACCACCGCGAACACCTCCTCGCGGCTGACGTCGACCGGCGGCGGGTCCCGGTGCTCCCAGGCGACGAGGCCGGAGTCGACGTTGGGCGCGGGCCAGAAGACGTTGCGTCCGATGGATCCGGCGCGGCGGACCGAGGCGTACCAGGCCGCCTTGACCGACGGGACGCCGTAGGTGCGCGAGCCGGGCCGGGCAGCGAGCCGGTCGGCGACCTCGGCCTGCACCATCACCAGGCCGTGGCGCAGCGACGGGAGGATCTCCATGAGGTGCAGCAGCACCGGCACCGAGACGTTGTAGGGCAGGTTCGCCACCAGTGCGGTCGGCGGCGGGCCGGGCAGCGAGGTCACCCGCAGGGCATCGGCCTCGACCACCTCGAACCGGTCCACGTGGTCGGGGGCGTACGTCGCCACGGTCGACGGCAGCGCGCCGGCGAGCAGCGGGTCGATCTCGACCGCGACCACCCGCTCGGCCGCGCCCAGGAGGGCCAGGGTCAGCGAGCCGAGCCCGGGCCCGACCTCGACCACGACGTCCGAGGGGGTCAGCCCCGCGGCGCGGACGATGCGGCGCACGGTGTTGGCGTCGATGACGAAGTTCTGGCCACGCTGCTTGGTGGGCCGGATGCCCAGCGACGCGGCCAGGGAACGCACATCCGCCGGACCGAGAAGCCTCGGTCCGGCGGATGTCATGTCGTCGCTCACCACGCGGGTGAGCCTAGACGGTACGTGTCGATGCGGTTACTGCGGCAGACCGAGCTCGGCGGAGCAGGCCGGCCAGGAGCCGTAGCCACCGGTCGCGTCGCGCACCTTCTCGGCGATCGCGATCTGGGTCTCACGGCTGTTCTCGTGCGGGTAGCCCGAGCCGCCGTACGACTGCCAGGTCTCCAGGTTGAACTGGAGGCCGCCGTAGTAGCCGTTGCCGGTGTTGATCGCCCAGTTGCCGCCGGACTCGCACGCGGCGAGCTGGTCCCAGACGGTGCTGCCGCTGGAGTAGTCGGCCGTGGGCTCGGGCGGCGCGACCGGCTCCGGCTCCTTGGTGCCGACCCGGACGATCGTGTCGGTGGGCTTGTCGACCACCGTGGACTTCAGGACCTTGCTCGAGACGACCTCGCCGTTCTCGAAGACGAGCCGGTACAGCACGCTGCGGCTGCCGGGCTCACCCGAGCGGACGGTGGCGGTCTTGCCCTCGAGCATGCCCGCGTCGGTCTTCTCGATCGTGCCGAAGTCGATGGACTCGGTGACCCGCTTGTTCACGGTGCGGACCTTGGTGACGACCAAGCGGTCGCCGTCATCGAGCGTGGCGCCGCGGCCGGGGGCCACGCGGTCGTCCTCGTCGACCTTCAGGTCGAGCTCGTTGAGCGCCTCGTTGACCGTCAGCACCGGGACGGCGACCTTGCGGGCGTCCTCGGCGGCGTACTTGAGGGTGATGGTCTTGGGGGTGACGACCTCGAGGTCGAGCCCTTCACGGCTGATGTCCGCGCCACGGCTGGCGGAGAGCTCCGCACCGGCGAAACGGAGGCCGAGCTGGTCGAGGGCGCCGTCCACGTCGGTCGCGGTGACCCAGTAGGTCTTGTCCTTGCCGTCGACGCTGACGTCCAGCGGACGGGCGTAGCGGACCGCGATCCGGGTGCCGTCGTTGACCTTGGCGTCCAGCCCGGGGGCGACGACGTCGCGCTCGCCCACCGTGATGCCTTCGTCCGCCAGGATCTCCTCGACGGTCCCGCCGAGGGTGCTGACCTGGGTTGCCTGGCCGTCGACCGACAGGGTCACTGTCTTGCTCATGGCCGCGTAGCCGACGGTGGTGGCGACCAGCGCCATCACGACTGCACTGACCAGGACGGCAAGGGCGGCCTTGCTCTTGGTAAGTAGTGCGATAGTGCTCCGCACGATGCTCCAATGGTGGTGCTCCCCGGGCCGCAGGATCCGGCGGCGTCGGCGGCACGTGACCCCCGAGGGCCGCGAGCAGCACGGCGGCCCGCACGTGCGTCACCGCCGGAGATCGTCCGGCCGCATGCTGTGGGGCCCCCATGACGCCGCCCGAAAGCTTCCCCACTCCCGGCCGACAGTCACAAGACGATAACGGCGATCACTGCAGGGGCCAAAGATTGGCGGGTGATTTGTCCGGTTCGTCCCGCTTTATGGTGGCAAAACTCACGTCATATAGTCCGAACGGACTAGTCATTTTCGGCCCCCTGCGCCTCGGGCGAGGCGCAGCCGGGCCAGGGCGTGTGGTTACCAGGCGCCACCGAACGCCGCCTCCGTGTTGGCGTCCACCGCCACGCACAGCCGCTCCAGGTCCTCGCCCAGCGTCTCGGCCATCGCGCGCATCGTCACCGGCACCAGGTACGACGCGTTCGGCCGCCCCCGGTACGGCGTCGGGGTGAGGTACGGCGCGTCGGTCTCGACGAGCACCCGGTCGCGCGGGGTGACCCGGAGCGCCTCGCGCAGCGGCTCGGCGTTCTTGAAGGTGACGGTGCCGGCGAAGGACAGCCACGCCCCGCGGTCGAGGCAGGCGCGCGCGAACCCCGCGTCGCCGGAGAAGCAGTGCATGACCAGCCGGTCGGGCACTCCTTCCTCGTCGAGGATCGCCAGCACGTCGTCGTGCGCGTCGCGGTCGTGGATGACCAGGGTCTTGCCGAGCCGCTTGGCGAGGTCGATGTGCCGTCGGAACGACGCGTGCTGCGCGGCGCGGCCCTCCTCCCCGGTGCGGAAGTAGTCGAGGCCGGTCTCCCCCACGGCGCGGACCCGGTCGCTCGAGGCGGCCAGCCGCTCGATCTGGTCCAGCGCGTCGTCGAGCACGCCGTCCGCGGCGAGCCGGGGCGCCTCGTTGGGGTGCAGCGCGACCCCGGCGACCACGGCGTCGTACCGGCCGGCTGCCTCCACCGCCCACCGCGCACCCGGCAGGTCGCAGCCGATCTGCACGATCCTGGGGACGCCGACCGCGGCGGCCGCGGCCAGCGCCTCGTCGGTGGAGAGCCAGGACCCGTCGGGGCCGTCGGCGATGTCGAGGTGGCAGTGGTTGTCCACGACCGGGTGCGGCAGCGGTTCGGGGGCCGGTGGGCGGCGGGTGTCCCGGCTGCCGCTCCCTCCGGTCTCGGCGGAGCGGCGACGGGTGGGTACGTCGGGTGCCATGCGGCGCAGTCTATTTCTTGTGCACGGCGTCGTAGACGACCCGCTTCGGGAGCCCGGCACGCCGGGCCACCTCGAGGATCGCGTCCTTGCGGGTCGTGCCGTCCTCCTCCACCTCCGCGACCAGGGCCGCCAGCGACGCCGGGTCGGTGGGTACGTCGGAGGTGGCCGAGGCGCCCTCCACGACGATCGTGACCTCGCCGCGCACGCCCTCCTCCGCCCAGGTGACGAGGGAGCCGAGCCCGCCGCGGCGGACCTCCTCGTGGGTCTTGGTCAGCTCCCGGCAGACCGCGGCACGGCGGTCGGCGTCGAACGCCTCCGCCATCGCGCCCAGGGCGGCGGCGGTCCGGTGCGGCGCCTCGAAGAACACCATGGTCCGCTGCTCGTCCGCGAGACCGGCCAGCCGTCGCGCCCGCTCGCCGGCCTTGCGCGGCAGGAAGCCCTCGAAGCAGAACCGGTCGACGGGCAGGCCGGAGACGGCGAGGGCCGTGAGGACCGCGGAGGGGCCGGGTACTGCGGTGATCGCGATGTCGCGCTCCACGGCGGCGGCGACCAACCGGTAGCCGGGGTCCGACACACTCGGCATGCCCGCGTCGGTGACCACGAGCACGCGGTCCCCCGCCTCGAGCGCCTCGACCAGCGCCGGGGTCCGGGCGGACTCGTTGCCCTCGAAGTAGGACACCACCCGGCCGGTCACCTCGACGCCGAGGTCGGAGGTGAGCCGCCTGAGCCGGCGGGTGTCCTCGGCGGCCACGACGTCGGCGGTGGCGAGCTCGGCCGCCAGCCGCGGAGGCGCGTCCTCGACCCGGCCGATCGGGGTCGCCGCGAGGACGAGGACCCCGGTCCCTGCAGTGCTGCGCGCCGTGTTCGTCACGGGGCGAATCATCCTCGGCGTCCGTACCATTGCCAAACGTGACCACCACCCAGCAGCGTCCGCGACGCACCGCGGGCCTGTCCTGGACGGCCGACGGCCGGGTGGTGCCGAGCGCGCGGCGCCGGATGGTCCCGGCGATCCGGCACCGGGACCCGTTCGCGGGCTGGGCGGCGACCCTGGCGGTGACGCTGCTCGCCGGGTTCCTGCGGCTGTGGCGGCTGCGCACGCCGGAGGAGTTCCTCTTCGACGAGACCTACTACGCCAAGGACGCGTGGTCGCTGCTCCGGCACGGCTACACGACCGGGTACGTCGAGGCGGCGAACGAGAAGATCCTGTCCGGGCGGCTGAGCGGGATCTTCACCGACGGCCCGAGCATGGTGGTGCACCCCGAGGCTGGGAAGTGGCTGATCGCCCTGGGCGAGGCCCTGTTCGGGATGGACCCGTTCGGCTGGCGGATCGCGAGCGTGGTCGTCGGGACGCTGATGGTCATGGTGATGGTCCGGCTCGTGCGCCGCCTCACCGGCTCGACGCTGCTGGGCTGCACCGCGGGCCTGCTGCTGTGCTTCGAAGGCCTGCACTTCGTGATGTCGCGGCTGGCGCTGCTCGACGTCTTCCTGGCCTTCTTCCTGCTCGCCGCCGTGTCCTGCCTGGTCGCCGACCGCGACTGGGGCCGGCTCAGGATGGCGCGGCTCGTGCCGCCGGACCACCGCATGGCGGCCTCGGACTGGGGGCCGGTGCGCGGGCTGCGCTTCCGCCCGTGGCGGCTCGCGGCCGGGGTGCTGCTCGGCCTCGCGGTGGCCACCAAGTGGAACGCGCTGGTGCCGATCGCGGCGTTCGGGCTGCTGGTGTGGGCCTGGGACGCCGGCGCGCGGCGCTCCCTGGGCGTGCGCCGGCCGTGGCTGCGCTCGGCGGTGGTCGACGCGGTCCCGGCGTTCTTCTACCTCGTGGTCGTCGCGCTCGTGGTCTACGTGCTCACCTGGACCGGCTGGCTGCTGCACGCCGCGGAGTACGAGCGGGCGCTCTCGGACACGCAGTACGGCCCCTACTGGGGGTCCTACCTCGAGCGGGACGCCACCGGCTTCGTCCCCGAGCTGCTCCAGTCGCTGCGCTCGCTGTGGAACTACCACCAGGACGTCTACACGTTCCACACCCGGGGCCTGAACGACGCCACCCACGTCTACCAGTCGAACCCGGCCGGGTGGCTGCTGCTGAACCGACCGGTGGGCGTGGACGCCGACCTCGACATCGCGCCGGGCACCGGGGGCTGCGACGCCCCGCGGGACAGCACGTGCCTGCGGCAGGTGCTGCTGCTCGGCACCCCGGTGCTGTGGTGGGGCGGGGTGCTCGCGCTCGTCTACGCGGTCTTCGCGTGGGTCGCCCGCCGGGACTGGCGCTTCGCGATCCCGGTGGTGGGCGTCGCGGCCACGTGGCTGCCGTGGCTGCGGTACGACGACCGGCCGATCTTCTCGTACTACGCGGTGGCGACCGTGCCCTTCACGGTCATCGCGGTCACGCTGCTGCTCGGCCACCTGGTCGGCGGGGAGCGGGCGTCGTACCGCCGGCGGTTCTGGGGCACGCTCGCTGCCGGCACCTTCGTGGTCCTGGTGCTGGTGAACTTCGCGTGGTTCTGGCCGATCTACACCGACGAGCTGATCACCACCCCGGAGTGGCTCGAGCGGGTGTGGTTCCGGGCCTGGATCTGACCCGGACCTCCGGAGCCGGTCAGCCGTAGACGCGCGTGGCCAGCTCCTGCTTGCCCGCGAGCAGCGGGGGCAGGGCGCTGCCGAACCCGGCCTCCCCGTGCGTCGCGGGCGCGACCTCACCGGGGGTGCCGAGCGCCCAGCGGGAGCCTGCCGTCACCAGCGACTCGTGCTTGACGTCGTAGTAACCGGCCCTGACCGGGAACGCGACACCCCACGCGCCCGCCGCCGCGGCGACGAGGTGCACGTGGAAGCGGGTGGTGAGCCAGCGCTGGCCGCGGCGAGCGGGGAACCCCTCGCGCCAGATCTCGGTGAACGGGTAGAAGCGCATGCCGGGAAGCTCGCCGGAGATCAGGTCGAACACGACCCGGTCCTGGCCGGGGATGGCCTCGACGTAGCCGATCTTGTCGCCACGCAGGTCCCAGGCCCTGGCGGTCTCGAGGGCGCTGGTGGCGAGCGCCTCGACGCCGGCGTCCACGAGGTCGGACTGGAAGCACATCATCACCGAGGGCGACTCGCGCTTGTCGTAGACCGCGTCGTCGCCGAGGCCGAGGAACGCGTCGGCGCCGGTGTCGGTGACGTTGCCGCCGGACAGGAGCGCACGCGACCCCTCGTCGCGGACGTCCATGACCGCGTAGTCGGCGGTGAGCCGGTCGAGCAGCTCGGGCGACGCGGCGGAGGGCAGCAGGCCCAGCCCGGTCGCGGCGACCCGGACCCCGTGGTCGGCGGCGAGCACGGCACCGGCCGCGAGCACCGCGACGTGGCGGGGCCACAGCGCGTTGATGTAGCCGCCGCCGAGGACGTGGAACACGTCGACGGAGCGCAGCAGATCGATGCCCGCGGCACGGTGCGGGATCCCGTGGCCGGGGCGGCGGACCGCCTCGGCGGCGAACTCGGCCACCTCGTCGGTGTCGTCGGAGGGTGCCGCCCAGGCGAGGCGGAAGAGGGTGTCGGTGACCCGCAGGTGGGGGTGCAGGTGGCCGAGCAGCAGCTCGACACCGCCGGGGTTGGGGCTGTCCAGCCAGACCTCGGCGTCGGGCTCGGTGGCCGCGAGGTGCCGCAGCCACGAGGCGGCGGTCAGCTCGTCGCCGTAGTTGGGGTATCCCGAGGACGCGACGAGGTAGATACGCCGACCTGACATGTGCTCTCCCTGAGGGGTGAGGATGAGGAGGCCCGTCGAGACGGCAGAGGTGCCCCGGGCGAGAGCCGGGTGTCGACGGTGGAGATGGAACCGGTGGAGCTGAGGGGATTCGAACCCCTGACCTTCTCATTGCGAACGAGACGCGCTACCAACTGCGCCACAGCCCCGGTGCGCCGTGAACTTCCCGGCGCGAGCAGAAAACATATCACCTTCGTTTGGTGCTCACGAATCGGTCAGGAACCGACCGCGCGTCGCCCGTCCTGCTCGACCTGCGCGTCCTCCTGCGCGGCGACGCCGGCCTCCTCCACGAGCCGGGAGTCGGCCTCGTTGCGGCCCGAGCTCCAGGTGCCCGGCTCGCTCAGGTCGATGGTGCGCACGGTGCGGGAGGCACGCGGCTTGGTGACGTACGTCGGCAGGGTGACCGGCAGCGGGTCCCACAGCGAGCCGCCGTCGACGGTGGGAACCGCGACCGCGACGGTCTCGACCTCCACGGCGCGGGCGGCGGCGACCGCCGCGGCGGAGACGTCCGGGGCGGCCAGCGCCGCGTCGAGCGCGGCCACGGAGATCGCGACGGTGTCCTCGTCCTCGGAGAACTCCTCGAAGCCGGCCCCGGCCTCGTCGCGGACCGCCACCCGGGGGGCCTGGACGGTGCCGTACGGCGCCTCGACGCGGATCGCGCGGCGGGGCGCGACCGGGGCCTCGGCCGCCTGCTGCGGGGCCGCGAACTCCTCGGGTGCCCAGGACGCGTCGTTCTCACGGCGGACCTGACGGCGGCACAGGTACACGTAGACCCCGGTGAGCGCGGCCGGGACCGCGACCGTCCACCACGGCGCCACGGCGAACGCGGCCAGGGCGACGACCACGAGGTCGAGGGCGACCAGGACCCCGAGCACGCGCCGGCGACGCCTGGCCGCGGCGCGGGCGGCGGCCCGGCGGGAGGCCGGCGAGGCCGTGCGAGCAGCGGGCCGGGTGGCCGGCTCGGGGGCTGCCTGCGGAGCCGTCTGCGGGGCCGGTCTGGTCGGCACGACCATCCGGGTGGACTCGGCGGGTCGCGCCGGCGTGACCACGAGCCGCGCGTCGCGTCGGTTCACCGGCTCGCGGCGCGCGAGGACACGCATCGCGGTCGAGAACCGGTCGATGGAACGGGTGCGGGCGATTTCGTCGTGGTGCTTCAGCGCCTTGGGAATCAGATAGACAGCCCACGCGAGGGCGAGCACCACGAAAATGATTCCTGACAAGTCCACGGGACGACTTTAAAAGTCACGGGGGAAAAGCGACCGCAGGCGTGGCGGTGTGTCGCAAGCAAACTCATGTGACTGGTGTGAAGGTCACTGCCGGCCGTGGTCGCCGTCGGTCCTCCAGCGCCGGAGCAGACCCCCGGGACATTCCTCCACGGTGATCGCGAACAACCGGTGGTCGCGCCATTCTCCGTCGATGTGGAGATATCGCGGGGCATAACCGATCTCGGTGAACCCGAGCTTTTCCACGACGCGCAGGCTGGCCCGGTTCTCGGGACGGATCGCCACCTCCATCCGGTGCAGCCCCATCTCGAACAGGCAGTAGTCGGTGGCCATCGCCACCGCGGTCGGCATCACGCCCCGGCCGGCGTACCTCTGGTCCACCCAGTAGCCGAGCTGCGCGAAGCGGGCGGACCCGCCGACGATGTTGGTGACCGTGAGCTGGCCGGCGAACGTGTCGTCCACGGTGACCGCGAACGGCAGCGCCCGGCCCTCGCGAGCCTGCCGGCGCAGGTCGCGGACCAGCCCCCGGAACGTCCGCGGTGCGGTGGTGTCCCCGGGCGGCACGGTGGCCTCCCACGGCGCGAGCCACGCCGCGTTCCGGGCCCGCACCTCCTTCCAGGCCCGGGCGTCGCGCAGCGACAGGGGGCGGAGCCCGACGCGGCCGGACCTGAGCTCGACCGGCCAGAACCGGCTCAGTGGTCGCTCCCGGTGATCTGCTGCACCGCGTGCACGAGCAGGGGCACGACGACGGCCAGGCCGTCCTTCACCCCGCCCCGCGAGCCGGGGAGGTTCACCACCAGGGCGTCCCCGGCGATGCCGGCCAGGCCACGCGAGAGGGCTGCCGTGGGCACACCCTTCGCGGCGCCGTACGCGCGGATCGCCTCCGCGATGCCGGGCACCTCCCGGTCGAGCAGGGGCCGGGTCATCTCCGGCGTGAGGTCGGTGGGGGTGAGCCCGGTGCCGCCGGTGGTGAGCACGGCCCGGGCGCCGCCGGCCAGCGCCGTGCGGATCGCCTCGGCGACCGGCTCGCCGTCGGGGACCACGACCGGTCCGGTCACGTCGAAGCCGAGCTCGGTGAGCGCCTCCACGATCAGCGGCCCGGTGGTGTCCTCGTAGACCCCGGCCGCCGCACGGTTGGACGCCGCCACCACGGTGGCGCGGAGCCCGTCGGCGCGCCCGGTCATGGCCGGCGGGTCCAGTCGCCGCTCTTGCCGCCAGTCTTGGACTCGACCCGGATGTCGCCGATGACCGCGCCCTTGTCGACCGCCTTGACCATGTCCACCACGGTGAGCGCGGCCACGGAGACCGCCGTGAGCGCCTCCATCTCCACGCCGGTGCGGTCGGTGGTGCGGACCGTGGCGCTGATCGCGACCGCGTCGTCGAGCACGTCGAGGTCGACCGTGACGCCGGAGATCGCGAGCGGGTGGCACAGCGGCACCAGGTCGGGGGTGCGCTTGGCGGCCATGATCCCGGCGACCCGAGCCACGCCGAGTGCGTCGCCCTTGGGCACGCCCTCCCCGCGCAGCAGGGCGACCACCTCGGGGGTGACGGTCACGCGCCCGGTGGCCGTGGCGGTGCGGGCGGTGACGTCCTTGGCGGAGACGTCGACCATCCGGGCGGCGCCGGACTCGTCGACGTGCGTCAGCCGGGCCCGTTCGGAGCCCTGCGGGGGGTTCCCGGTTCCGTCCACGTCAGAAGTCCCGGTCCAGCACGAGCACCTGCACCTGCGACCCGGGGTCGATCCGGGTGACGTCCTCGGGGACGACGATCAGCGCGTTGGCCTCGGCCAGGTCGCCGACGAGGTGCGAGCCGTGCCCGCCGACCGGCGCGACGTGGGCGCCGCGGCCGTCGATCTCGAACAGCCCGCGCACGAACTGCCGCTTCCCGGGCGCCGAGGAGAAGCCCTGGGAGGTGATCGCGCGGACCAGCGGCCGCCGGTACGGCAGCCGGCCCATCATCCGGCGGATCGCCGGGACCACGAAGACCTCGAAGGAGACGTACGACGACACCGGGTTGCCCGGCAGCGTGAAGATCGGGGTGGCGTCCTCGCCCACGACACCGAAGCCCTGCGGCTTGCCGGGCTGCATGGCGACCTCCCCGAACTCGACCGTGCCGAGCTCCACGAGGGCCTCCTTCACGACGTCGTACTGGCCCTTGCTGACCCCGCCGCTGGTGACCACCAGGTCGGCGCGGACCAGCTGGTCGCTGAGCGCGTGGCTGAACTCCTCCGGGTCGTCGGAGACGATCCCGACCCGGTAGGCGATCGCCCCGGCCGCGCGGGCCGCCGCCGCGAGCATGTAGGAGTTGGCGTCGTAGACCGAGTCGTGGCCCAGCGCCGTACCGGGCTCGCGCAGCTCGGAGCCGGTGGAGATGATCACGACCCGCGGGCGGGGGCGGGAGCGGACCTGCGAGCGGCCGACCGAGGCGAGCAGGCCGAGCTGGCGGGGGCCGAGCAGGGCACCGTCCTCGAGCAGCACGTCACCGGTCTGCACGTCCTCGCCGCGGCGCCGGATGTGCTGCCCGTGGGTGGGCGCGCGGGTGATCCGCACCGCCGCCACACCTCCGTCGGTCCACTCCACGGGGACCACGGCGTCGGCGCCCTGGGGGATCGGCGCGCCGGTCATGATCCGTACCGTCGTACCGGGCGAGAGCGCGAAGAGCTTGGTCTGGCCGGCGGCCATCTCCCCCACCACCGGCAGGTGCACCGGGTGGTCCTCGGTGGCGGTCACGACGTCGTCGAAGGTGACCGCGTAGCCGTCCATCGCGGAGTTGTCGAAGGCCGGCAGGTCCATCGGCGCGGAGATGTCCTCGCACACGGGCAGGCCCAGCGCCTCCAGCAGCGGCTGGTCGTAGGGCTGGAGCGGGGTCAGCGCCCCCAGGATCCGCTCGACGTGCTCGTCGACCGTGCTCGGACGGTCCTCTGGCATCGGCTCGACAGACATGGCTGAACCCTAACGGTCACCTAGCGTGCTTCCCGCGTCGATCCGACCCGGCGCGCCCCCCTCGGGAGCCTCCACGACCGCGTCCCCGACGACGGTGACCCCCGCCCCGAAGGTCCAGTCACCGTGCACGGTCAGCGACCGCGCCTGCCGCAGGCTCGGGACGCCCTCGGGGAACCGCCGGTCGAAGTCGGCGACGAGCTTGTAGTAGGAGCTGTCGAGGTCCACGAACGGCACCGACTCCCGGGCCTGCCGCAGCCGGGCGTCGTCCTCGAGCTCGTAGCAGTCCGACCGGAGCACGAGCAGGTCGTTGGTGGTCTTCACCGGGACGAACCGGTCCCGCTGGACCTCGATCAGGGCGGCACCCTCGAACACCTCGATCGCCGCGCCCATCGCGGTCTCGATCTGGATCACCTCGGGGCTGGTGGGGTCGGCGGGGTCCACGGTCTTGGTGTTCTTGATCATCGCCAGGCCGAGGATGCCGTCGCGCCGGTCGAGCTCGTCCCGCAGCGCGACCAGGTCGAACCACAGGTTGTTGGTGGAGCAGAACCGGTGCCGCGACAGGTCGGCCAGCGCGTCCTTGTCCTCGTCCCGGGTCTGCGCGGTCTCCCGCAGCACGAGCCGCCCGTCGCTGCGGCGCCGGGCGAAGTGGCCGCCCTTGCGGTCCGAGGGGGTACGGCGGACCGCCTCGATCGCGAACGGCGCCCCCGAGCGCGCGAACCACTCGGCCACCCGGGCGTCCGGGACGGCGCCGAGGTTGTCGGAGTTCGACACGAACGCCCGGGTGTAGCCGGCCTCGAGCAGCCGGTCGAGCAGCCCGCTGCCCCGCAGCGCGGTGTAGATGTCGCCGTGCCCCGGCGGGCACCACTCCAGCGACGGGTCCTTCTCCCACTCGACCGGGGTCAGGTCGTCGGCGCGGAGCTTGGGCTCCTTGTTCTGCAGGAAGTCCAGCGGCAGGTCGTCCACGGCCAGGTCGGGGTAGCGCTCGAGCACGGCGAGGGTGTCCTCGCGGGTGCGGAAGCTGTTCATGAACAGCAGCGGCAGCGCGACGCCGTGCTCCTTCCGCGCGCCGAGCACCTGCTGGACGATGATGTCGAGGAAGCTCAGCCCGTCGCGCACCTCGAGCAGCGACTTGGCGCGGTCCAGCCCCATCGACGTACCGAGGCCGCCGTTCAGCTTGACCACCACGGTGCCGGCCAGGCCGTCGCGCGGGGCCGGGGAGGGCACGTCGACGTCCGCGAGGGACGGCATGTCCACCGGCTCGATGGTCGACTCCGGGACCATCCCGCTCTCGCCGCTCTCGACGAGCGCGTAGTAGTGGGCGAACACGTCCGCGGCCACCGGGTCCACCCCGGCCGCGGCCATCTTGTCGCGCGCCTGCCTCAGTCCCTGCTCACTCATGCCCCTGATCGTAGGACGGGGCCGCTAACGTCGCGCCCATGGACCCGATCGCCGCGCAGAAGACCGCCCTGCGGGACCGGCTGGTCACCGCACGCCGCCGGCACCCGCTGACCGACGCCCGGCCGGACGCGGAGGCGGTCGCCGCGCACCTGCTGGCCACCGACGAGGTACGACGGGCGGCGACCGTCGCGGCGTACATCTCGGTCGGCAACGAGCCCGGAACCGGCCCCCTCGTCGAGGAGCTGCACGCCCTGGGCCGCCGGGTCGTGCTGCCGGTGCTGCTGCCCGACGACGACCTGGACTGGGCGGTCTACACGGGCCCCGACGCGCTCCTGCCCGCGGGCCGGGGGCTGCTCGAGCCGGCCGGGCCGCGGCTCGGCCGGGAGGCGATCGCGACCGCGGACGTGGTGCTCTGCCCCGGCCTCGCCGTGGACCGGGGCGGGATGCGCCTGGGCCGCGGCGGGGGCTCGTACGACCGGGCGCTCGCCCGGGTCCCGGTCGGCACGTTCGTGTGCACGCTGCTCTACGACGACGAGCTGCTCGACCGGGTGCCGGCCGACGCGCACGACCGCCCGGTGACGGCGGTGGCCACGCCGGGCGGGGTCACCCGCCTGCCGCGGGCACGAGCGTGAGGGTGTCCTCGCCGTTCTCCTCGAGCCGGTCGCGGGAGAAGTACCAGGGCAGGGTCTCCCCCGCGACCCACAGGTCGGTCTGGTCGGAGTAGTGCCGGCTGAAGGCGTGCCCCGAGACGCCGCTGAGGCTGACCCAGCGCGAGTCGTCGAGGTCCGCGAGCGAGACCACCATCCGCATCGAGGGCGCCGCGGTCACGTCGTAGTCCTCGGCGGCGGCGTCCCACTTGGTGGCGTTGACCAGGTCGCCGCCACCGGGCACCTCGTAGCCGCCGCGGTTGAACAGCCACCGGACCACGGCGAGGTCTGACTGGCCGAGGGTCTGGCTCTCCAGGTCCATCTGGTGCTGATGCCCCCAGGTCCAGTCGACCGCCCGCCGGGCCTGCCGCCGGACCAGCTCGTCACGGGCCGAGGTCATCGCCTGGTAGAGGATGTCGTCGCGGGTCTCCACGACGGTCTCGGTGTCCGCGTTGTCCCACCACGGGCTGTACGGCTCCTCGAGCAGCCGGCGCATCACCTCGAACCAGCGGTCGTTGCCGGTGGGCCACACCGACTGCTGCATCTGGTCGTGGAAGGTCAGCTCGAGGGTGCGGTCCCAGACCGCGTTGTAGTAGGCGGCCGCCGCGGAGTCGGTGGGCTGCGTGTGGTCCCACCCCTTGAGCAGCCGCTGGCCGGCCGCGAGGTACGGCGAGGGCAGCAGGATGTCGAGCAGGTAGGGCACGAAGGTCGGCGCGAACTCGTTGCTCGTGTCGAGCTGGAGCCGGGTCATGTCCTCGACGCCGAGCCTGCCCTTCTCCTCCAGGACGTCGCGGATCCGCTGGCTGCGGTAGCCGTAGGACCAGGAGTCGCCGAGGTAGTAGGGGTAGTCGCCGTCGATGACCGCCTGGTTCGCGGTCGCGACGAGGCCGTCCTCCGGGTCGAGCACGGACGGCAGCGCGTCGAACGGCACGTAGTTCCCGGTCCAGTCGTTGGCCGCGACCCAGCCCTCGGCCGGGTAGGCGCCGGCGTTGCCGGACTTGCGGATCGGGATCAGGCCGGGCGCCTGGTACCCGATGTGGCCGGCCCGGTCGGCGTAGACCATGTTCTGCGACGGGGCGGCGAAGTCCCGGGTGGCGGCGCGGAACTCGTCCCAGTTCGTGGCCTTGTCGATCTCGAAGATCGCGTCCGCGGTCCGGTTGGGGGTGAGCGCGGTCCACGACAGGGCGACCGCGTAGCCGTTGCCGCGCTCGGGGGCCGGTCCCTGGACGTGGGCGTTCGCGCCGACCGTGCTCAGCTGCGCCGAGACGTCGGAGAGCAGGGGGCCGTGCTTGGTGGAGCGCACCGTGAACGTGAACGGCTCGTCCTCGCCGAGGACCTCGATGATCTCCTCCCGGGTGGCGAGCGGACGCTTCCCACCGTCGTACTCGTAGAGCTTGCCGTCGAGCTTCTCCAGGTACAGGTCGACCACGTCGGGACCGAGGTTGGAGAAGCCCCACGCGATCTGCTGGTTGTGGCCGATGACCACGCCCGGGACCCCGGCGAAGGTGAACCCGGTGGTGTCGAACGGGCAGGCCTCGCTGAGCTCGGTGCAGTGCAGGCCCATCTGGTACCAGATGCCCGGCATCGAGGTGCCCAGGTGCGGGTCGTTGGCCAGGATCGGCTTGCCGGTCGTGGAGTGCTCCCCGTCCACGGCCCAGGCGTTGCTGCCGATGCCCTTGCCGTGCCCGAGCATCTCCGGCATCCGCTCCAGGCCGGCGCCGAGCCGCTCGAGGGAGTCGGTGACCGCCGTGGGCAGCGCGGGCCGGGCCGGCTTGCGGGTGTCGCTGCCGCTGGCGTCCTGCTCGAACACGCCGTCGACCACCGCCCCCTGCGTGACGATCGGCTGGTGCCGCTCGAAGGGGTACGCCGGGTACAGGGAGGCGATCTCCTCGGCGGAGTGGTTCACCGTCATCAGCGCGCGCTGGATCTCCTCCTCCATGTTGCCGCGCAGGTCCCACGCCATCGCCTTGAGCCAGGCGACGGAGTCCGCGGGGGTCCACTCCTCAGGGGCGTAGTCGAGCCCGTTGAGCGCGAGCAGGGAGTACTCCAGCGACATCTGGGACGGGGTGTGGCTGTCCATGTAGGCGTTCACGCCGGCGCTGAACGCCTCGAGGTAGCTCAGCGTCTCGGGGCTCAGCAGGGACAGCTCCTGCTCCGCGACCCGGCGCCAGCCCATGGTCCGGATGTACATGTCGGCCTCGAGCGCGTCCTTGCCCAGCAGCTCGGAGAGCCGGCCGGAGGTCACGTGCCGGCGGAAGTCCATCTCGAAGAACCGGTCCTGCGCCTGCACGTAGCCCTGCGCGTAGAACAGGTCGTCGGAGGAGGACGCGTAGACCTGCGGGATGCCGTGGTCGTCGCGGACCACCTCCACCTTCGCGCCCAGCCCCGGGACCTCCACCTCGCCGTCGGTCTGCGGGAGCGACCGCCGCACCGTCACCACCGCGGTCACGAGCCCCGCGACCAGGACCAGGACGAGCACCGCGGCGACGTACGTCGACCAGCGGGCGGCGCGCGGCCAGGAGCGGAAGGGCCGGCGGGTCGCGGGGGCTGCGGGCGTGGCTGTGTCGGCAGGGGTGTCGGGCACGGCGGTCATTGTGCCTCACCGCGGAACGTCGCGAGCTCCGGGAAGTTTGCGAAACTCCCCCGCGTTGCGATAATTGGCAGTCGCACCCTGGGAGTGCCAGGGAGCGAGCATCACACCGAGCCTCCGGAGGACGAGCGTGCCGACCTACCAGTACGCCTGCACTGACTGCGACCACGCTTTCGAGCAGGTCCAGAGCTTCAGCGACGACTCGCTGACCACGTGCCCGCAGTGCGAGGGCCGGCTCCGCAAGATCTTCAACGCCGTCGGCGTCGTGTTCAAGGGCTCGGGCTTCTACCGCACCGACAACCGGGCGGACTCCAAGTCCTCCTCGGCAACGACCTCCTCGTCGAGCGACTCCTCGGCCAAGAGCGACGCGGGCAAGGCCTCGGACTCCTCGTCCTCCGTCACCCCGGCCAAGAGCGAGGCCGGCGCCGCCTGACGGCCGCCCTCCGCGCGGCCTGTGGACGACGGGTCGCACGGGCATCTCCCGGTTCCTAGCCTCGTCAGGCATGAACCGCCTCGCGCTGCTGCGCCGCCGCGTCCGCCGTACCGTCCTCGCCCGCCGGCGGCTGCTCGCCGCGCTGGCCGCGGGCACCGCCGTCGCCGCCGGCCTCCAGGCCGCTGCGGCCCCTCCTCCCCCGACCACGACCGTGCTCACCGCCGCGCACGACCTGCCCGGCGGCACCGTGGTCCGCGCGTCCGACCTGGTGCGCACCGAGTTCACCCCGGCCAGCGTGCCGGCCGGGGCGGTCACCGCTGCCGCGGCGCTGGGGCGGACGACGGCGGCCCCGGTGCGCGCGGGCGAGCCGCTCACCGACGTCCGCCTGGTCAGCGGCTCGCTGCTCGACGGCTACCCCGGGCGGGTGGCCGCCCCGGTCCGGATCGGCGACGCCGGCGCGGTCGATCTGCTGCGGATCGGGGACCGGGTGGACGTGGTCGCCGCCGACCCGCAGGGACGGGCGCCCGCGACCGTGGTGGCCTACGACGCACCCGTGGTTGCGCTGCCCCGCGGCGGGGACGACGGTGCGGCGCTCACGACCGGCGGGCTGCTGGTGCTCGCGGTGTCGGAGGAGACCGCCGCCGACCTCGCGGGCGCGGGGGTCTCGCGCTACCTGTCGGTGCTGATCAGGCACTAGCGTGGGGCGGCGTCAGCACCCGGACACGAGGAGCCCCGAACACATGCTCAACGGATTCAAGCAGTTCATCATGCGCGGCAACCTGGTCGAGCTCGCCGTCGCCTTCATCATGGCGGCCGCGTTCGCCACCGTGGTCACCGAGCTCGTCGAGGTGATCATGGGGTTCATCGGCAAGCTCGGCGGCGAGCCGAGGTTCGACAAGGTCGAGGTCGGCGGCGTGGTCGTCGGAGGCTTCATCAACGCCGTCCTGTCGTTCCTGCTGATCGCCGCGGTGGTCTACTTCTTCATCGTCACGCCGTACAACAAGCTGCAGGCCCGCCGCGCGAAGGGAGAGGAGCCGGCGCCGCCGTCGAACGAGGTCACCCTGCTCACCGAGATCCGCGACACCCTCCGCGCCCAGGCCCCCACGCGTTGAGGCGTCACCCGTGAGGCGTTGAGGCGTCAGTCGTACGGCGTCGAGAGGTCAGCCGTGGTGCGGCGGGACCTGCGCGCGGAGCCAGTCGTCCGTGGAACCCTCGGACCGCTCCTGCGGGTCGGGGCGGTCGTCGCGCGTGGTCTCGGGCAGCGCCTCGCCGAACACCTCGGCCAGCCTGCGCCGGCGCGCGGCCTCCTGCTCCTCCGGGGAGGGCTCCCTCACGGGCATGCGTGTGCCTCCAGACCGGCGACGTCGAACCACGACGGGTCGAAGTGGGCCCGTCGTGGGGTCCAACCGGTCTGTGCCGTGAAATGTTCCGAGTTCACGCGCAGCGACCGGGTGAGCGGCTCGAGCCGGGAGCCGGCCAGCCGCTGCAGGGCGGGACGCATGAACGTCGTACGGCGTCCGGCCACCTCGGCGTACCCCGCGACCAGGTCCTCCCGCCGCGTCGGCTCCGCGCCCACGTTGTAGGTGCCGCTCGGGGCGCACAGCGCCGCCGCGACCGCGGAGCCGAGGTCGTCGGTGTGCACGAGATGGGCCCAGCCGGCGGGCGTCCCGACGCCGACCGGCAGCCCGCTGCGCGCCGTGCGCAGCTGCCAGCGGGTGAGGCCGTCGTCGCCGACGATCGTGCCGAAGCGGAGCACCACGCTGTGCCGCACCTCGGACCGGAACCCCTGCGCGTGCGACTCCCCCACCGACGCCGGCTCGGTGGCGGGGTTGATGTCGAGTGGGCTGTCCTCGGCGATCCAGCCGTCGCCGCCGTCGGCGTAGAGGAACGACACGCTCTCCTGCACCAGCCGGCGCACGCGCGCCTCCTGGGCCGCGTCGACCACGCGGCGCACCCCCTCGGTCCGCAGCCGGTCGTTCTCGCGCCAGGCCCGGGAGCGCAGCGCGGCGAGGCCGACCGGGATGTGCGTGGCGAGGTTGCACACGGCGTCGCAGCCGTCGAACATCGCGAGCAGCGACTCGTGGTCGAAGAGGTCCCCCCGGTACGGCGTCGCGCCGAGCGCCGCGAGGCGGTCGGCCCGCTCCGGGGTGCGCGCGAGCCCCACCACGTCGTGCCCGGCGCCGGTGAGCGCCCGGACCGCAGCGGTGCCGAGCACCCCGGTGGCGCCCGTGACAGCGACCTTCACGCAGGCATCCCCTCTGTGTCCATCCCCCCGTCCGGACCACGAAGCCCCACACGTCGTCCGGCTACCCCCCGACAGTGTGAGGTAACGGATGCATAACGGCAAGCAGATGCGCCCGATTCGTCCGCAGATTCTTCAGCCGGCCGCCCGGAGAGCGGACATTCCTCCCGCCGGGTGTCGTCTCAGCGGAGCGACTCGTAGAGCCGCACCGTCTGCTGGGCGATGGCGTCCCAGGCGAACGCGTCGACCGCCCGGGCGCGTCCCGCCTCCCCGAGCCGGCGGGCCAGCCCGGGGTCCGCGGCGAGCTTGTTGACCTGCTCCGCGAGCCCGGTCTCCAGCCCGGCCGGGTCGGCCTCGTCGTAGTCGACGAGCAGGCCGGTCTCCCCGTCGAGGACCACCTCGGGGATCCCGCCGACCCGGCTGGCCACGACCGCGGTCTCGCACGCCATCGCCTCGAGGTTCACGATCCCGAGCGGCTCGTAGACCGAGGGGCACAGGAACGCGAGCGCGTGGGTGAGCACCTGCCGCACCTGCTCGCGCGGCAGCATCTCCGACACCACGAACACCCCGTCGCGGCTCGCCCGGAGCTCGGCGATGGCCGCGTCGGTCTCGGCCTTCAGCTCGGGGGTGTCGGCGGCGCCGGCGAGCAGGACCACCTGCAGCGACGGGTCGAACGCCAGGCCCGCGCGCAGCAGGTGTGGGACGCCCTTCTGCCGGGTGATCCGACCGACGAACGCGACGTAGGGGCGCGAGGGGTCCACGCCGATCCGCTCCAGCACGTCGGTGCCGGGGTCGGGGCGGTAGAAGTCGGTGTCGATGCCGTTGTAGACCACGTGCACCCGGTCGGGGTCCAGGCTCGGGTACGACGTCAGCACGTCGGCCCGCATGCCCTGGCTGACCGCGACGACCGCGTCCGCCGACTCGTAGGCGGTGCGCTCGGCCCACGACGAGATCCGGTAGCCGCCCCCGAGCTGCTCGGCCTTCCACGGCCGCTGCGGCTCGAGCGAGTGCGCGGTCACGACGTGCGGGACGTCGTACAGCAGCTTCGACCAGTGCCCGGCCATGTTGGCGTACCAGGTGTGCGAGTGCACGACGTCGACGCCTACGCCGACACCGGCGGTGATGGAGAGGTCGGTCGAGAGGATGCGTAGCGCGGCGTTCGCGTCGGCCAGCCGCGGGTCGTTCTCGCTGTGCGCGGTCGCTCCCTCCCGGGGCTCCCCCATGCAGTGCACGTCGACGTCGATCAGCCGACGCAGCTCGCGGACCAGGAAGTCGACATGGACCCCCGCACCGCCGTACACGTCGGGAGGAAACTCACGGGTCAGGATTGCAGCGCGCATGGGGGGAATCTAGGGCTAGTGTCGGGGACTAGCAACGGCCGCGTCGGGTAGGGAGTGTCCATGCCAAAGGTTCTGGGGATCGTCCTTGCAGGCGGCGAGGGGAAGCGACTCATGCCGCTCACGCTCGACCGCGCCAAGCCGGCCGTGCCCTTCGGGGGCAGCTACCGGCTGATCGACTTCGCACTGTCGAACCTGGTGAACGCCGGGTACCTGAAGACGTGCGTGCTCACGCAGTACAAGTCGCACTCCCTGGACCGGCACATCTCGCTGACCTGGCGGATGTCGACGCTGCTCGGCAACTACGTGACCCCGGTGCCCGCGCAGCAGCGCCGCGGGCCGCAGTGGTACCTCGGCAGCGCCGACGCGATCTACCAGTCGATGAACCTGATCAACGACGAGCGGCCCGACATCATCGTGGTCTTCGGCGCCGACCACGTGTACCGGATGGACGCCTCGCAGATGGTGCAGGCGCACATCGAGAACGGCGCCGGCGCGACCGTCGCGGGCATCCGCGTGCCCCGCAAGGAGGCCTGGCAGTTCGGCGTGATCAAGACCGCCGCCGACGGCCGCCGCATCGAGGAGTTCCTCGAAAAGCCGGCCGACCCGCCGGGGCTCCCCGACGCCCCCGACGAGACGTTCGCCTCGATGGGCAACTACGTCTTCACCGCCGACGCGCTGGTGGAGGCGCTGGAGAAGGACGCGGCGAACCCCAACTCCCGCCACGACATGGGCGGCGACATCATCCCGATGATGGTCGAGCAGCAGGACGCCTGCGTGTACGACTTCCGCGACAACGTGGTGCCCGGCTCGACCGACCGCGACCGCGACTACTGGCGCGACGTGGGGACGCTCGACTCCTACCACGAGGCCCACCTCGACCTGGTGTCGGTGAACCCGATCTTCAACCTCTACAACACCGACTGGCCGATCTTCACCTCGCACCCGCAGCTGCCGGGGGCGAAGTTCGTCGAGGACGCCTCGGCGCGCGACTCCATCGTCTGCGCCGGGTCGATCGTCTCCGGTGCGAGCGTGGACAGCTCCGTGCTCGGCACGCACACCTACGTCTCGGCCGGGGCCAGCGTCGAGCGCTCGGTGCTGCTCGACAACGTGACCATCGGCAAGGGCGCGGTGGTCCGCAACGCGATCATCGACAAGAACGTGATCGTGCCCGACGGGTTCTCGATCGGGGTCGACCCCGTCGCCGACCGCGAGCGCGGCTTCACCGTCAGCGAGGGCGGGGTCACCGTGCTCGGGAAGGGCCAGCTGGTCATCCCCTGACACCCGGGGGGCGCGCCCGAGCCCGGCAAGGACCCGTCGCGGCGGGTCGGCGGGGTCAGCCGCCGAGCAGCGGGGACTTGTCGTGCCGGCCCCGCGGGGTCACCGGCTGGGACGCCGCGACGCGGTCCATCGAGGTCACCACGTTGCGCAGGTTCAGGATGAGCCCGCCGTACTCGGTCCAGTAGAGGCCGGGCAGGTTCTCGGTCGAGAAGTCGTTCGCGAGCGCGCTCAGCTCCCGTCGTACGGCGGCCACCCGCTCGGAGTCGGGGTTCGCGATGGCCTCACCGGCCTCGCCGACCAGCGCGAGCCACCTGCCGCGGAACTCGTCGTCCCATTCGTTGGTCAGCGAGATGCTCTGCCCGAGGGTCCGCGCCATGCTGCGGATCTCGGCCACCGCCTGCTCCATCCGGTCGAGCAGATCGGGGAAGTCGCGCGAGTCGCCGGGGTTCCGGGACGTGTGCCGGCGGGGGTTGTACCAGCCGCTCTCGTGCGCCTGGCGCACCAGCGCCCACGCCTCGTCGATGGCCACGTCGATCTCCTGCGAGCGCTCGATCCACGCCTCGACCTGGTCAGCGGTGCACGACTCGTCACCCTCGCGGCCGATCTGCTGGAGGAGGTTGCCGATGCGGTCGTCGATCGCGTCGATGGCCCGCGCCGCGGTCACGTCCCGCAGCGGCGGCCACACGAGCACGTTGACCACCAGGCCGACCGCGACGCCGATCGAGGTGTCGAGGAGACGGCCGACGAGGATGTGGTCCTGGTCGCTGAAACCGGTGGTGAGCACCACGAGCGCGGTGGCGCCGACGGTGGTGGACTCCTCGCGCAGCCAGCGCAGGTTGCCGATGACCAGCCCGGCCAGCAGCATCACCGCGAGCGCGGCCGCGTCGAGCCCGAGCAGGTCCCCGGTGGCCCATGCGAGGAGGACGCCGACCACCGTCGCGCCGACCTGCTTGGCCCCGCGCGAGAACGAGCGGTAGACGGTGGCGTGCACGACGAGCAGCGCCGACCACGGCGCCAGGAACGGTTGCGGCAGGTCGAAGACCTGGACGGCGAGCATCCAGGCCACGACGGCGGCGACCACCGTCTTGACGATCTGGATCCACTCGGTCCACGTGACCGGGTCGCGCAGCAGCCGTCGCGCTCGGCCGCCGGCGCGGCGCATGCTTGATGTGTCCACTCGGGCTCCCTCCGGCCCGGAGAGTGCCCCTGGTCACCGGGGGGCAAACGATGTTTAGGGACGGGTGAGTCGGTTAACACCGGAGGACACCCCCGGCTGACGCCGGAGGGCCCGATTCCGTGAAAGGAGATCTCATGTCTGACGAGCTGAGCGGCAAGCAGGTCGCATTCCTGGTCGCGAGCGAAGGCATCGAGCAGGTCGAGCTGACCGAGCCGTGGAAGGCAGTCGAAGCGGCAGGCGGCACGCCGAAGCTCCTCTCGCCCGAGTCCGGCACGGTCCAGGCGTTCCACCACCTCGACAAGGCCGACACGTTCGACGTCGACCAGACGGTCGCAACGGCGGACCCGGCCGACTACGCAGCACTCGTGCTGCCCGGCGGGGTCGCGAACCCCGACGCGCTGCGGATGGACAAGGACGCGGTCGCGTTCGTGCGGTCCTTCTTCGAGTCCGGCAGGCCGGTGGCGGCGATCTGCCACGCGGCGTGGACGCTGGCCGAGGCCGACGTGGTCCGCGGCCGCACGGTCACGTCGTGGCCGAGCCTGCAGACCGACCTGCGCAACGCGGGGGGCAACTGGGTGGACGAGGAGGTCGTCGTCGACGGCAACCTGATCACCAGCCGCAACCCCGGCGACCTGCCGGCGTTCAACGCCAAGCTGGTGGAGTTCATCGAGCGCGAGGAGTAACCACCCGCGTCCCGTCGAGCCGGCCCGGCTCCGCGGGTCAGGGCCTCAGGCGCAGAGACCGTTCTCGCGTGCCTGCTCGGCCTTGGCCTCGGAGGCCGGGCTCTGCTCTGTCGTGGAGCCGTCCGATGGGTCCTCCGAGGGCGACGACGAGGGCTCCTCGGTCGGCGCCGTGGGGGTGGCCGACTCGTCGGCGGCCGTGGTCACCGAGCGGCTCTGCTTGCGCGAGAGGTCCTCGTCGGTGCGGATCCGGTCCCACAGCCGTTCTGCCTCCGGCGCCCACACGAGCCGGTTCGGGTCGGGCTCGTAGGTCTCGAAGGGGACCGTGAGGAACGCGATGTCCTCGACGCCGATGTCCCGGACCTGGCCGGCGAGGTCGGAGAGCTCCTTCAGGCTGGCCAGCCCGGGGTCGGTGGTCAGCGACTTGGTGGCCGCGTCGAGGAACGAGTAGAGCCGCACCGGGTTGGTCAGCGTCCCCGCCGAGATCGCCTTGTTCGCCATGGCGGCGAGGAACGCCTGCTGGCGCTTCATCCGGCCGATGTCGCCGTTCTCCGACAGCTCGTGGCGCAGCCGCACGTAGTCGAGCGCCTGCTCCCCGGACATCTCGTAGGACCCGGCCGGGAGGTGGATGTTGCCGATCGTGTCGTTGACCTCGGTCGGCACGCACACCGGGACACCGCCCAGGGCGTCGACCATGTTCGTGAAGCCCGCGAAGTCGATGACCACGAAGTGGTCGATCCGGATCCCGGTCAGCTGCTCGACGGTGCGCTGGGTGCAGGCCGGCCCACCGACGGCGTAGGCGCTGTTGAACATGCTCAGCCCGCCGGGGTCGGTGCTGCCGTCCTCCTTCACGCACGACGGCCGCTCGACCATCGCGTCACGCGGCAGGCTGACGCCGTACGCCCGCTCCCGGTCCGCGGAGAGGTGCAGGAGGATCGTGGTGTCCGACAGACCGGGGGTTTCCCCGCCGATCCTCATGCCCTGCCCCTCACGGGTGTCGGAGCCGAGCAGCAGGATGTTCAGCGGCCGGTGCGGGACGTTCTCGGTCGGGACGTACGCCTCCGGCCGGTCGGTGCCGAGCAAGTCCGAGGTGTCGAGCTCGGTGATGTTGCCGTCGAGGTGGCGGTAGACGAGGAACCCGCCGACCGTGACGGTGAGCAGCAGGACGGCGACGGAGGCGGCGACCCAGGTGACGACGCGTCGCCTGCGCGGAGGGGTCGCGCGGCGGCGGGGTGTGACGGACTCGGACACTGACTCTCTCGTCGAGACCAGGCGACGGGAGTCGCGGGCTGACATTGCTCCGGAAACGGTACGCCACTCGTGGGGCTGCGGCGACCAATGTGACGCTTTCGGTCACCCGGCTGACAGGCACACACGTGTGCCGTTGTGACACGGTCCCGGCGCGAGCGCGTGTCACAACCGCACACGTGTGCGATTCGGTTCGTCCGTACGGCCGAGCGCGAGGTGGCACCTCCCAGAGACACCTCGGCCGAAGGCCGCGCGGGGACGACCTGCCGTCAGGCCGAGATGGGACGGCGATGATGCGCCGGCTCGTCGGCCACCTTGATCATGCCGAGGCCGAAGTGGTTCTTGGCGTACTGGATGGCCTGCTCGACGGTGGGGAACGAGATGCTCCCCGGCGACGGGGCGGGCGGGGGCGTGTGGGACAGGTGCAGCTCGGGTGTCCAGCCACTGATGGGGTGCGGCCGCACCGTGCACATCGGTACGGACGACGCTTCGGAGTCGAACATGAACGATCCTCCTTGACCGAGAAGTTCGCAGATGGTTCTCGCTGTCTCGGCGTCCTGAGACCCGCTGAACTTTCCCCCGAAGGTCGCTCCCCCGTGACGGAGCCACCACGCAGCATTCCCCCACGTTCGAAGGTATTAACCTTCCGATCGCGGATTTCGCGATTCGTTTCGTGGAGCCCGTGCGGTTCCCCCACTCGATCCGCAGCGGCGACGTGGACCGGTCTATGCCGCCCGGTTCGCGTCGCGCCAGGACACCGGGGCCGGCCGCCTGCGCCTGCGGAGGCGTTCCAGCAACATCAGCGCGGGGGCACGAGCACGGCCCGTCCATCGACCACACCACACGCAGGGCGAGGGCGCTTTGGGTGGAAGCCGAGCCGAGAAACCCGGCCTTATGTCGCCGGCCGGGCTCGTCAGAGGGTCGGGGTGGGACTGCTCAGCCGGCGGCGGCCGGCCTGCGCTTGAGCTCGCTCTCGACGGCCTTGGCGAGGTCCGACACCAGGCGGGAGTGCCACCGCTCGTGCGCCTCCAGGTCGGCGACCAGAGCGTGACAGTCGGGGCAGGTCGAACGGTCTGCCTGTTCCATGCTGCACCTCCTCGTGAGGGGTCGTGTCCACCGTGGCACGGGAAGTCGCGGGAGTCCACGGTTCGGGAACGACCGCCGGACGTGGCCCCGGGGTCTCGTCCGTGCCCTATCGCCGGGTACGCGAACCTCGGGACCATCGGTGTCCGGCCGAGGGTCTTGTGGCTCTGCCTCCCCCTCCTGCCCTGGCTCAGCCTGAGGTAAAGAACTGTCAGGAGGTGGGTCATGCGCAGGCACCCGAAGCCATCCGCTGAGCCCGCGAGCAACCACCGTCGGCCGCATCTTTTCGATTTGACGTACGGGCTGATCGACGCCCATGTCAACCAGGTCGACTTCTTCGACACCGTCGGAGGACGCGAGGTCGTCAGGCTGGTCCAGCAGCGGCGCCACCCGCGTCGCGACGAGGCCGCCCCGCCGTCGATCCCCGCACAGCGCGACGGCTCCTGACGGCCGGGCCAACCCGGTCGCCCCCGCGCGGCGCACGCCGGCGGCGGTCCGGGTGGTCTGCCCCGTCCGTCTTCCACCCGCCGGGATCGCTCCGGCCGGGACCTTCGCCTCAGTCGCCCACCCCTTTCTCGCGATGCACTGGAGAGACGGGCTCGGCTCCCTTGCCGCGCCCTGCCGTCCGGCAGGTAGCCGCGACGGGTCACCAAGGAGGTCCGCGGCAGGGAGGCCGTGCGCGACCTGATCGTCTCCCTGCACAGGGAGACGTTCCACGCGTCTCCCGAGCTCAAGCACCTGGTCTGCGGTGACGGGCTCGCGGCGGTCGAGGCCGTGTTCGTGGCGACGCACGTCTCCGACTTCGCGGGCATCCCGGCCACAGGGGCGGAGGTCCGTGTCCCCTACACGGTCTTCTACGACGTGGCCGGCGCTCAGATCACCGCGCTGCGCGCCTACCTGTCGATGCTCGCGCTCACCAGCCAGCTGCCGGCGGCCGCAGAGGTCACCGCCTAGCGTCCCCCGGACGCCGAACCTCGGGATCCCTCCGCGGTCTGGGCACAATCGAGGTGTGCCCGGGCTCGCACGTCTCCTGTCCGAGGGTGCGGCGGTCGCCGTGCTCCTGGCCGCGACGGCCTGCACCTCCGACGTACCGCGGGCCCAGCCCGGCGCACCGCGGTCGTCGGAGGCCGCACCGCCACCCGCCCCCGACGAGTCCGGCCCTCCCCCGGCCATGCCGTCGGGTACGTCGCCGGGTACGTCGCCGCAGCCGGGGTTCGCAACCACCTCGGAGGTTCCCCGTGTCCCGAGACCCCTGTCGCTGCAGGCCGTGATGGCGAACGAGCTGCGCAGCGGTCCCGTGCGCGTCGTACGCGAGGTCGGGGACTACGGCTTCTACACGCGCAGCGAGGTGCGGTACGAGAGCGACGGGCTCACCGTGACCGGAATCCTGAACGTCCCGAACGGGCGCGGGCCGTTCCCGGCGCTCGTTCTCGCTCACGGGTACATCGAGCCCAGCATCTACACCACCGGGCAGGGCCTGATGCGCGAGCAGGACTACCTCGCCCGCGCCGGGTACGTCGTCCTGCACACGGACTACCGCGGCCACGCCGGATCCGACCCGACCGGCACCCTCGACCGGGAGACGCGCATCGGCTACACCGAGGACGTGATCACCGCCGTGCTGGCGCTGAGGAAGACGCCGTACGTCGACCCCGACCGGGTCGGGCTGCTCGGGAGGTCGATGGGCGGCGGGATCGTCTACAACGCGCTGGTCACCAAGCCCGGACTGGTGGACGCCGCGGTCGTGTACGCGCCGGTGAGCTCGCTGTTCGTGGACAACCTCGACCGGTGGACGCGTCCCGAGCGACCCGACGTGGCGGCGCAGGTGTTCGACCGGCTGGGCCGGCCGACCCGGAACCCGGACGCCTACCGCGACCTCTCCTCCCGGACGTTCTTCGACCGGATCAGCGAGCCGCTGCTGATCCACCACGGCACCGCGGACGAGTCGTGTCCGATCCGCTGGTCGCGGGCGACGCTGCGTGCACTGCACCGGTCCGACCGGGACGCCCGGCTGGTCGTCTACCCCGGCGAGCCGCACGCCTTCGAAGCCGCCTGGGAGCGGTCGATGCAGCGGACGGTCCGGTTCTTCGATCGGAACCTGTGAAGCCGCTCCTCTCGCCCGGGTCCGGTGGGAGAGTCGGACCATGAGCGCGCAACCGGCGGATCTGGTCCTGGAGCTGCGGTGGGAGCTCAACGCACCCCGCCAGCGGGTCTTCAGGGCGCTGACGGAGCCGGCCGAGCTCGCGAGGTGGTGGGGGCCGCACGGCTTCACCACGCCCGAGCTCGAGGTCGACCTCAGGCCCGGCGGCCGGTACCGCTTCTCCATGCAGCCACCCGACGGCGACGTGTTCCACCTCGCGGGCACGTTCCTCGAGATCGACCCGCCGAGCCGCCTCGTCTACACCTTCGCGTGGGAGGAGCCCGATCCAGACGACCGGGAGACCGTCGCCACGCTCGCTCTCGACGCCGTCGGCGAGGCCACGGAGGTGACGCTCTCGCAGGGCGAGTTCGCCACCGAGGCCCGACTCGCGCTGCACCGGGATGGCTGGTCGGACTCCTTCGAGCGACTGCGCGCGCTCCTCGAGCCGGGCGGCCCGGCGGTCGCACCGGAAGCGCGCGGCTCCTGATGGACCTGAGGACGGCACTGGAGCGGCTCTTCCCGTCCGCCCGGGGTGTGGAGGTCACCGTCCCCGTCGAGGATGGGTGCGCTGTTCTCTCAGGGCGAACGGCCCGCGGGAAGCACGGGGCCGCGGTCGACGTTCCATCCTCGCGGGGGTGAGGGGTCACGATGGAACCGACAGAGCACGACGCGCTCGACGCGTACTCCCAGGTCGTCTCAGGCGTCGCCGAGATGCTGCTGCCGCGGGTGGCGGCGATCAAGGTGCGCCGCCGCGGCCGTCCCGGAGAGGCCTCCGGCTCGGCCGTCGTACTCACCAGCGAAGGGCACCTGCTCACCAACGCGCACGTGGTGGGCGAGGCCGACGCCGGTGAGGCCACGTTCGCCGACGGCAGCGTCGCGCCCCTGGAGATCGTCGGCCGGGATCCGCTCGCGGACCTCGCGATCGTCCGGGCCGACCGGCCGACCACGGAGCCGCCGGTCTACCGCGACGTCGACGACCTCCGGATCGGGACCCTGGTCGTGGCCGTGGGCAACCCGCTGGGCATGGCCGGCAGCGTCACCGCCGGGGTGGTCAGCGGCCGCGGGCGCGCGCTCCCCGTCCGCACCCGCAACGCCACCCGCATCGTCGAGGACGTCATCCAGACCGACGCAGCGCTGAACCCGGGCAACTCGGGCGGAGCCCTCGCCGACTCCCGGGGCCGCGTCATCGGCATCAACACCGCGGTGGCCGGCGTCGGGCTCGGGCTCGCCGTGCCGATCAACGCCACCTCCCGGCGGATCATCTTCGCGCTCATGCACGACGGCCGGGTACGACGCGGCTACCTCGGACTGGTGACCTCGCCGGCTCCCCTGCCTCCGGACTGGGCGGCCCGGGGAGGACAGCGCCAGGCCCTGCGCGTCGTCGAGGTCATCGCGGGCAGTCCGGCGTCGTCCAGCGGCCTCCGCCCCGGCGACCTCATCCTCGCGGTTTCGGGGACGCCGCTCGGCGACGCGCAGTCGCTGCAGCGCCTGCTGTTCGAGGAGTCGATCGGGGCTCGGATGGAGATCACCGTGCTGCGCAACGGCGCCCTGGTGGACGCGGTCGCGTTCCCCGCCGAGCTCTCCGACTGACGCGCCCGGCCGGGGATTCTGCACGATGGACCCGATGCGGGCCATAGCCCGTTCGTGCGTGCCGGGCTGCCTCGCTGTACCGATGTCGCCGACCCCGGGTCAAGTGGTGTGCTTGGACCGAGGAGAGGGGGTCGTCCATGACGGGTAGTCGCCCAGTGAACGAACATGACGCGCTGCTCGAGGCGTTCCGAGCCGGTTGGCAGGCGGGCCTCGGGGTCACGGTCAAGAGCCCGGGGGCGCTGGCGGTGATCGAGGGCTGCTTCGAGATGTGGCTCAAGGAGGCGGCCGACGAGGTGGAGCTCTTCGGGATGGTCTTCCGCGGCCGCCAGGACCTGCCGAGTCCCACCCGGTTGCCGGCGCGTCCCGGAGAACGGCTGCCCCCTCCACCCCCGAAGCGGGCCCCGGTCGTCGTGCGCATCAAGAACGGCGGACAGATCCCGCGGCTGTTGCGCGGCACGGGTCCTCGAGCCGGACGCCGGCGTCCCCGCCACGCCTTGAACCAGAAGGAGCTCTCGTACGGCGAGTGACGGCGGGTCGTCAGAGTCCGCTCTGAACCGGGATCCGGTAGACCGACACGTGCGACCGGGACTCCGCCGTGAACTCGGCCCCCGCCCAGTCCGCATGCCTGCTCTCCAGCTCGAACCCGGCGAGCTGCGCCATCAGGTCGAGCTCGGCCGGCCAGACGTAGCGGTGCGGGCTCCGGAAGAGCTGCGCCTGCTTCCCGCCGTCGAAGTGGAAATGATGCGAGACGACGTGTTGGTGCAGGACGTCGTAGGTGTCCAACAGGATGTAGCCCGGCTCTGACCGGCCGACTGTGGCCTGCTGTCCGGGCGGGAGCCTGCGCAGCTCAGGGACCCACAGCTCGATGACGAAGCGGCCACCGGGCGTGAGGTGACGCGCCGCGTTCCGAAAGCATGCGACCTGCTCGGCCTGGGTCAGCAGGTTGGAGATCGTGTTGAAGACGAGGTAGGCCAGCGTGTACTCGCCCGGCGCTCGGGCGGTGGCCATGTCGCCCACGACCACTGGGATCGTGTCCTCGGCGGCCTTGGTGCGGAGCCGGTCGATCATCGGACCGGACAGCTCGATGCCGGTGACGGGTACGCCGCGCTCGGTCAGAGGGACGGCCACGCGACCGGTCCCGATCGCGAGCTCGAGCGCTCGGCCGTCGCCTGCCAGCTCGGCGAGGCGGTCGACCGTCGGCCCCACCACCTCGGGGGCGAACATGCCGGTGCCCGGGGTGTCGTACCGCTGGGCGGCATCGACGTCCCAGATCTCGTCCTGGCGCATGGCGACGGTCCTTTCTACGGAGTCGCGACGACGTCGTACGGCTGCGAGGCAACGCGAGGGCTCCGCATGCCGCGCCGGTTCACTGACCGGTGCGGCCGTCGATGCACTCTCGCAGCAGGTCGGCGTGGCCGGCGTGCCGGGCGTACTCCTCGATCACATGGACGAGGACGTCGCGGACGCTGACCGTGTCCTCGTCGAACGGCACCTCACGGCCGAGGTCGCCCTCGTCGAGCGCGTCCAGCCACTCGTCGGCCGCGGCGATCTCCGCCTTCCACGCCACGAACGCTTCCTCGACGACGGCCGGGTCCGCGATCGCTCCGTTGAGGTCCGCGTCCCTGTCGTCGTCGCGCTTGAACAGGCGGGGCCGGTCGACTCTCCCCTGCAGCACCCTCTGGAACCAGTGGTTCTCCACCTGGGCCAGGTGCCGGACCAGGCCGAGCAGGCTCAGGGTGCTCGGCGGGACAGAGCGACGGGCGAGCTGCTCGGCGTCGAGACCGCCGCACTTCATCTCGAGGGTCAGCCGGTAGTTGCCGAGGTACTCCCGCAGTGTCGCCTTCTCGCCCTTCGGGTTGCCGAAGGTGCGCGGATCGTCGGCGGGGTCCACCCACATGTCGCTCATGGCTCACGACCTTTGCGACAAACCGTGCCGGCCGCAACCGGGTTTCCGGGCGTGGGCAGGCCCGCGTGCTAGATCGCAGTGGCTCGTCGGGGGGATTTACAGCACCCACGGAGCCCGACGAGACTGCTGGACATGATCCGCCTTCTTCGTGACATGCCGGCCGGCGTCCTCGGACTCGAGGCGGTCGATGACGTGGAGAAAGAGGATTACGAGAACGTCATCGTGCCCGCGGTCGACGCGGCCCTCGCCGAGCACGGAAAGGTCCGCGTCGTCTACGTGCTGGGTCCGGAGTTCGACGAGTACGAGGGGGAGGCGGTCTGGGCGGACCTGAAGCTCGGCGCACGTCACCCGGCGTCGTTCGAGCGGGTCGCGGTCGTGACCAACGCGCGTTGGGCGGGTCCGGCGGTCAAGATCTTCAGTGTCCTGTGGCCCGGACAAGCACGTGCGTTTCCACTCGCTGACCTCGAGTCCGCGAAGCGCTGGGCGGCTGAGGACGCCGGCTGACACGTCGTCTCGCCGGACGGTAGCGCGCCAGCGTCGCTCAATCACCGGCTGCGTGAAGACGTACCTCATGCAGTTCTCCGAGGCAGAGGGGTTCTCCCACCTGCACCTCCACCTGGTCCCAAGACTGCCGGACCATCCCGACGACGCCCGCGGACCCAGGGTGTTTGCCTACATGACTGACGACCAGGCTCAGTGGCTCCCCGCGACGGAACGCGACACCATCGCACTCGCCGTCCGTGCAGCGCTCGCGTAGAGCCGGCGTCCGGCTTCTCCGCGATGAGCTGGAGGTGCCGTCCCTTCTTGTCGCGACTCCGCTGACATGGTGGTGCCATGGAGAAGTCACCGGAGGGTTACGCGCTGCACGCCGGAGTGCCGACCCCGACCGATTACGTGCGGCTACGCCAGGACTCAGGCCTGACCCCCCGCACTCTGGAGCAAGCGAATCGTGCCCTGCCCGGCAGTTGGGTCGCCTGCCACGTCATTGACGTCGAGGACGGCGCGACGGTGGGGATGGGGCGACTGATCGGCGATGGCGGTTGGTACTTCCACGTGGTTGACATGGCGGTGCTGCCTCCTCACCAGCGGCGTGGCATCGGGAATCAGGTCCTCACATGGTTGCTCGACCGGGTTCGCGAAGCAGCTCCGCCAGGTGCCTGTGTATCGCTCATGGCAGATCCGCCGGGGCGACGCTTGTATGCGCGCCACGGCTTCGCTGAGAACCGAGACCTGTCGATCGGCATGGCGATGTGGTTGGGACGCGAGAATGGCGTGCCAGAGAACGCGGTCCGTCAGCAGATCGGAGATGCCCGATGACGTCTCACCTTGTCGCGCTCTGCGTCGATGCGCACGACCCCGACCGTCTCGCGCGCTTCTGGGCTGGCCTGCTGGACCGGGAGGTCGCCGACGACGGCCTGACATTGCTGCCGAGTGATGACACCGGGTTCAGCATCCGGTTCCAGCCGACCCAGGAGCAGAGGGCCGGCCAGAACCAGATGCACCTCCATCTGACGAGCACCTCCCTCGACGACCAGCAGTCGACGGTGGCTCGGGCGCTCGGGCTCGGCGGCCGGCACCTCGACATCGGCAAGGGCGCAGAGGATGAGCACGTGGTGCTCGCCGACCCCGAGGGCAATGAGTTCTGCGTGATCGAGCCGGGCAACAACTTCCTTGCCGACTGCGGGTTCCTCGGAGAGCTGACCTGTGACGGTTCGCGGCAGGTCGGGTACTTCTGGAGCGAGGCGCTGGGCTGGCCGTTGGTCTGGGACCAGGACCAGGAGACCGCGATCCAGTCGCCGGGCGGCGGTACGAAGATCGCCTGGGGAGGCCCGCCGGTGGCGCCGAAGACCGGGAAGAACCGGCTCCACTTCGACCTCGCTCCACCGGTCGGCGGCGACCAGCAGGCTGAGGTCGACCGTCTCGTCTCCCTGGGGGCGACCCGAGTCGACATCGGCCAGGGCAACGTCAGCTGGGTGGTGCTGGCCGATCCAGACGGCAACGAGTTCTGCGTGCTGTCCTCTCGATGACACTCGCGAGCCCGCCTCGCTCAGGCTGAGGCGTCGGGGTCCCGTACGGTCACACTTGATCGAGGAGGAGTCCATGACCAACGAATCCCTCGACCGGGACTCTTGGGAACGGCGCTGGGAACAGGCACTACGTGAGCACCCGGACGCGGTAGCGAGCCGCCCGCCGAATGCGCATCTGCTCGCGGAGTTCGGAGACCTCCGACCAGGCCGGGCGCTCGACGCCGGATGCGGGCACGGGTCGGAAGCGATCTGGCTCGCTGCGTCCGGGTGGCAGGTCACCGCGGTCGACTTCGCCGTGACCGCGCTCGAACACGGTCGGTCGCGGGCCCAGACGGTTGGTCCGGATGTGGCTGACCGAATCACGTGGGTCGAAGGAGACCTCGGGAGCTGGGCCCCCACGACCGAGAGCTTCGACCTCGTCAGTTGTCTGTACGTCCACGTAGCTGGGGAGGTGGGCGAGATGGTCAGGCGGCTCGGCGCAGGCGTCGCTCCCGGCGGAGCGCTGTTTCTGGTTGGTCACCGCCCTGTCGACCCTGCGACCGGCACACCCACGCCCGCCGCGGGTCAGGTGCAGGTGTCCGTCGATGCCGCCGTCGACGCTCTCGATCCGCGTGAGTGGGAGATCCTCGTCGCAGAGGATCGGCCGCGACCCGTGGTCGGCACCGGTGTCGATGCGGTGGTGCACGCGGTCCGGCGCACCTGACGCGCCTGTGACGGCGTTCGAGTCAACCGCTCATGGCGCAGACAGCGCGGTCGTGCCGATGAGCGGCTGCACGGGGGGTGAGCCCACCCATGGCTGCTCGAGGTTTCGGTGAGCGGGACCGGAACCGACGCTGTCACCGGCGCGGAATCAGTAACTCGCGAGGAAGTAGAGCACCCCGCCGAGGCTGCTGAGGACACCGAGCATCACGGCGGCACCGCCCAGCACCCGCGCCCACGCGGCCTCCGCTGCCTTCGCCGCCTGGAACGCCACCGCGGTCGCCGCGAAGGGCATCAGCGCGATGCCGAGGCCGGCGAGCTCCGACTCGGCCAGCAGCCTGGTGATCAGGTTGTCGAGCGCGCCCCAGGCGCCGAGAAGCAGCGCAACGATGAACGTGAAGGAGGCGACGACGCGGGCCTCGGCACTGGTGTCCATGCGCGGAGGATATGGGGGTGGCGTCGGGCCGACCCGGTGCCACGCCCTACGGCGGATCACCAGTGCCCGGGCCCGAGCCGGGCCCAAAACCATCGCAACACCGCAGGGGGGCTGACGGCTCGCCAGGATCCGGGGCGGTGTTTGCGGGGTCGCCTTCACGCAGGCCACCACCCGAGCCGGTCCGAGGCAGGTCCAGAGACCGTTCACGTGACCGACGCAGCCGGCCAACGAGTCCTCCGCAGAACGTCCATCTATGCCGCGATCCGCCTGGTCCCGCGCCTAGTGCGGCGGCTTTACGGCACGTCGCCACCACGCGGCAAGGAGACAGACGGCAGTCACGCCGAAGATCGCGACCAGCGCCAGCAACATGCGGGCATCTCTGGCGTCGTCCTGGAAGTCGTTGGTGATCACAGCCAGCCACAGGAAGGCTGAGCCGAACGCCAACACCGCGCAGAGGAAGCCCGCCTTCGTCAGGCCGCGGTGGCGTCTTCGGCGCATGGCCAGCGAGGGCCGCCGAAACGCCGCCTCCTTCGCCTCGTCAGCCGCAACCTCTCCCAGCGCCTGGAGCAGGAAATAGCCGAGGCCAGCGAGGACTGCGGCTCCCGCTGCAGCGAGTGACACCTCGGCTTCCATGGGTTCACTCTAGGCAGCGTGCGGACGGCACCGCCGGACGTCGACACATGCCGCACTCCGCGCGCCGGTCAGCCACGACTGACCAGCGAAGCACCCACGGGACGGTGTCGACTACGCTGTCCGGTGCATGGCCCGCCTGGGTTGCATCGAGTTTTGCAGCGAGGGTTTCAGCCATGCTCCGCCCTCGTAGCTCAGGGGATAGAGCGTCGGTTTCCTAAACCGTGCGTCGCAGGTTCGAATCCTGCCGGGGGCACCCAGCAAAAGCGCAGGTCAGACGGCCTTTTCACGATCCGGCACCTCCTCGTCGAACAGCATCGGATCCACCTCGGTACACATCCTGTACACACCCGCCTGGCGGGCCGCCTCGTCCAGTCGCGCAGCCACCGCGTCGAGCTCGTCCGGGAACAGGTGGCCGTAGCGGCCCAGCGTGATGGTGGCCGAGACGTGGCCCAGCATCCGCTGAACCGCTTGACCGAGGCTGCGGTGTGCCGCAACTGGTCGTCCGACCGTGCTGACGTGTCCCCCTGTGAACAGCCTGTGTCTACGGGGTGGATTCGACCACGGTGACGGTCGGGTCGCCCGGGAGCAAGTCGAAGGAGCCAGCGTCGGGATGTCCCGAGGAGACGTACGTCTGCTGGTTGTCGATCTGGTCCCAGGTGATGACCTCGAGGTAGTAGGTACCCGGTGGTGTGCCCTGCGGCAGCACGATGGAGTCGGTCCAGGTGCCGTCAAGGGCGTCGCCGCTCGTCATCGTGAGCGACTCGTAGAGGTCCCGGGGGCCGTTCGGGTCCGCGGACACCAGACGTACCCCGACCCCGCTGACGCCTGAGCCGGAGGTGTCCGTGGCCCGGACCGCGAAGTCCACCCTGGCAGGGCCGGCCAGCGTGTCCACCTCAGTCGGTGAGGGGACAGCGGACACGATCTCCGGCGGGGTGCTGTCATTCATCCGCGGTCGGCCGATGACGGTGAACCTGCCCCTGTCGTCGGGGAGAGGCTGTTTGGTCGCCGGGTCCGCGCCCCCGGCCCACATCCACAGGTCGGGGCCGAGCCATGAGATGGACGTCCACGTCTCCGCGTGGGCACGGTCCGTCGTGGAGATCTCGACGTTCCAGTCGCCCGAGACAGCTCCCCTGTCGACCCCGAGGTCGGCGCTCCAGACCCCGTCGTGGACGTCACCGCTGAGCCGACGCATCGTGGCGCAGTACATTGCGATCTCTCGCCCGTCGACCAGCGGCTCGTGGATGCACGCTTGAGCGTCCGACACCCCCGACAGCACGTCGGTCAGCCGAGCCTTCACCAGCACGCTCGAGTACTGGGTCCGCACGTCGACTGTCGTGTCCGGGGTGGGGCTCAAGAGCACTGTGACACGGGGAAGCTCGGTGTCCGGAGTGGCGTCACGCACCTCGATGACAGGGTCCTCGAACTGAGCGGACGACGCGCGTCCGATCCTGTCTCTGACGTAGATGCTGAAGCGGTAGGTACCTGGCAGGCTCCAACGACGGAACACCAGGGTGGTCTCCCACCAGCCGTCGCGGACGGTGCCGGAATCAAGCATCGCGGGCGCCATGGGGAAGTCGTCGGCCTGCTCGAACGAACCGACCCGGACGGATCCGACTCCGGTGTCGTCGGTGACATGGACGCGCACGGTGACCTCCCGGTCAGCGTCGGTGACATCCACCTGGGTGGCCGACGTGGTCACCTGGAGCGCTTGCGGTGGCGCGAGGTCGTAGACACAGCGGTGCTGGACGTCGTCTGCGCCCACTGTGCACCAGTTCGTGCCGGCCCCGCCGTCGAGCGTGTCGGGCTGGGGACCCCCGTCGAGGTCGTCGTTGCCGTCACCGCCCAGGAGTGTGTCCGCTCCTCCGGCGCCCCTCAGCACGTCCGCGCCCGCCTGGCCGACCACACGGTCCCCGCCCAGGCCGCCCGAGAGCCGGTCGGCTCCGAGGTCGCCGTACAACAAGTCGGCGCCGTCACCTCCGTCGAGCATGTCTGCCATCGCCCCACCGCGAACCCGGTCGGTTCCGTCGCCGCCATAGACCCTGTCGGCTCCTCCTCCGGAGAGAAGAACGTCGGCCCCGGTGCCGCCCACGAGTCGGTCAGGCCCGGCGCCGCCCTTGAGGAGGTCGTCGCCGCCGCGTCCACGCACGACGTCTGCACCACCGAGGCCGCAGATCACGTCGCGACGCGAGGTCCCGACCAGCACCTCGGCTTTCGCAGTCCCGCGGATCGTGCATGACGTGGACGTCGCTGCACTGGCAGCCACCGGGGCTACCACCGACAGTGCCGTGCCGCACAACAAGAAGACCGAGCAGAGGACGTGGAGCGGCCGAGGGCGCACGGCGGTTCGGACCTTTCGCGAGATATGTGGGATCAGGCTAGGGCCTCCGGGTCGTGTCGACCAGGACAAGCGGGGAGTTTTCACCTGCGCCACAGCGGCCAGCGCCCGGGCGCCGCGCCCGGATCGGCGGATCCCGGGCCAGGGCTCGTCAGGATCCCTTTGCGGCGAGCACCGAGATGCTCTTGACCCCGTAGCTGAGGCTGGCGCTGCGCGCTTGGGCGGAGAGGAACGCGTACGGGTTGGCGCGCACCCGTTCGACGGTGAAGCCCGCAGCCTCGATCAACCCGAGATACGTGTCCTTCTGGGGAGCGCCGCCGATGCAGGAGGCCCACAGGTCCGCGTTGCAGACGATGGCCTCGGTGAGCGGCCGCTCGGTAACGATGTCCGCGATGGCGAGCATGCCGCCGGGTCGGAGCACCCGCGCCGCCTCCGCGAACACGGTGGCCTTGTCCGGGCAGAGGTTGATGACGCCGTTGGAGATCACGTAGTCGGCAACGGCATCCGCGACCGGAAGTGCCTCGATGCGCCCTTCGCGGAACTCGATCTGGGCCACACCGGTCTCCGTGGCGAGCCGTCGAGCCTTCGCGAGCTGCTCGGTCGTGAAGTCGACACCCACCACGTGCCCGGTCGGACCGACCAGGCCGGCTGCATAGAAGGCGTCCATGCCCGCGCCGCTCCCCAGGTCCACGACGGTCTCGCCGGGTCCCGGGGAGGCCAGGTCGAAGAAGTGACCCACACCCGCGAACGAGTCCACGGCACCCGGCGGGACCGCGGCAAGCCGTTCTGGGTCGTACCCGAGGCGCACGGCGAGCTCCCGGCCAAGCTCGAAGTGGAATCTGCCCTGGGGCTCCTGTGCCACGAGGCGGTACATGTCCTTGACCTTCGCCTCGAGCTGATCGACATCCACTGTGGTCGTGGTCATCGGGCGCCTCCTCCATCAGTTCAAGTGAATACTTGAATAAACTCCTCGCCTTCAGATAATGTCAAGAGAGTTCTTGAATAGGTCTGGACAGAGGAGGCAGCAGTGTCGGACCACCGAGCGAAGGTCGCGCTGTTCGATGCGCTGACCGAGTCGGCCAAGGCGCTGGCCAACGGACGACGGGCCGAGCTCGTCGACGTACTCCTCCAGGGCGAGCGGTCCGTGGAGGACCTGGCGACCGAGATCCACCAGAGCGTCGCCAACACGTCCCAGCACCTGCAGCGACTTCTCCGAGCAGGCCTCGTGCGAACCCGCCGCGACGGCAACCGCATCCACTACTCGCTGGCCAGCCCCCTCGTCGGCACGCTGTGGCAGACCATGCGGCAGGTGGCCGAGCAGCACGTGGTCGACCTCGGGCGGCTCGCCGAGGACTACGTCGGTGACCGCGGCGCGCTGGCCACGATGACGCGGGACCAGCTTCGAGCGCGGCTCCGGGAAGGCGACGTCGTCGTGCTCGATGTGAGGCCCGAGCCGGAGTACTCGGCTGGTCACATCCCGGGCGCGATCTCCGTACCGATCGGCGCACTAGAGGCACGTCTGGGGCAGATACCTACCGGTGCGGACGTGGTCGCCTACTGCCGGGGGCCCTACTGCGTGTACGCCGACGAGGCGGTGCGTGCGCTGTCGGCGGCGGGCCGCTCGGCGGCTCGGCTCGAGGACGGTTTTCCCGAATGGGCGGCATTGCGCCTGCCCGTGGAGCGTGAGGCCGCGGTGCCGTCGTGAGCAACGGACGCGAACCTGCAAAGCCGACCGCGGTGCGGTTCGACGAGGAAGGAGATCCAGTGAGTGAGCTCGACGTGATTCCTCTGGTCGACGAGGGACTGGGCAACTCCGCATACCTGCTGGACCTCGGGGACGGGCGCGCGCTGGCGGTGGACGCGAGCCGTGACCTGCGTGCGCTGCGTGAGGCTGCGGGACGCCGCCGGCTGACTGTCGCGTATGCCGCAGACACCCATCTGCACGCCGACTTCCTGACCGGCGCGTTGCAGCTCGCGGCGTCCGACGGCGCCCAGGTCCTGGCGTCCGCGGCCGGGAACCGGGAGTACCCGCACACCGGTCTGAGTGACGGGGACGAGGTAGACCTCGGCGGCCTGACGCTGCGGACGCTGGCCACCCCCGGTCATACCCACGAACACATCGCCTTCCAGGTTCTCGACGGTTCCCGGACGGTCGGGGTGTTCACCGGCGGCTCGTTGATCGTCGGGTCCGCAGCCCGCACCGACCTCGTCTCCCCGGAGCAGACCGAGGCCCTGGCCCGCGCCCAGTACCGGTCGCTTCAGCGCCTGGCGAGGCTCGACGACGAGGTCGCGGTGTGGCCGACCCATGGTGCGGGCTCGTTCTGCTCCGCACCGCCCGGTGCGGAGCGCACGTCGACGATCGGGACCGAACGAGCCACGAACACCCTGCTCCGGGCGCCGAGCGAGGACGCCTTCCTCCAGCAGTTGCTGGCGTCCCTCGGCGCGTTCCCGCCGTACTTCCTCCGTCTCGGCGAGATCAACCGTCGTGGCCCCGCCCTCGTCGAGGGTGACCGCCTCCGTCCCGTCGCACCCACACAGGTGGCTCGCCTGCGGGCGTCCGGCGCCGAGGTGGTCGACGTACGGCCGATAGCCGACTTCGGCGCCCGCCACGTCCCGGGCTCGGTCTCCATCCCGCTCCGGGCAGCGTTCGCCACCTGGCTCGGCTGGCTCGTCGATGCCACCCGGCCGATCGTCATCGTCCGCAACGCCGACCAGGACCCCGCTGAGATCGTCTGGCAGGCCCGCAAGGTTGGCTACGACCGGATCGCCGGCGAGGTCGACGGCGGCATCGCCGGATGGGTCGCAGCCGGTGAGCCCACCACGACGATCCCCTTGGTCGCAGCGGCCAGCCTGGCCGGCGAGAGAGTGCTCGACATCCGTCAGGACAGCGAGTTCGCCACCGGGCACGTGCCCGGCGCTGACCATGTCGAGCTCGGAGAGCTGGCCTTCCGCGCTGGCGACGTGCCCGCCGACCCGACGGTGGTGATGTGCGGTCACGGCGAACGCGCCATGGGCGCAGCGAGCCTGTTGGCGCGCGCCGGCCACCGCGACGTCTCGGTAATGGCCGGAGGGCCCCAGGACTGGGCGGAAGCCACGGGCACGCCGCTCGAGGTCCGCGCGTGAGGCCGGCGACCAAGCCCGGCACTGCCGGCGTCCGTCCGATCGAGCTCGGGCTGCGGCAGAACGCCGCCCAGTTCACCCTGCTCGTGGCGGTCAACGCTCTCGTGGGCGGCATGCTCGGCCAGGAGCGCACCGTCCTGCCGCTGTTGGGTGAGCAGGAGTTCGGGATCACGGCGTACACCGCTGGGCTGGGCTACATCCTGGTCTTCGGGCTGGCCAAAGCCGCCACCAACTACTTCGCCGGCACCTGGTCGGACCGCTTCGGCCGCAAGCCGGTGTTGGTCGCCGGCTGGCTGGTCGCGGTGCCGGTACCGCTGATGTTGATCTGGGCGCCGTCGTGGGAGTGGGTCCTGGTCGCGAACCTGTTCCTCGGCATCAGCCAAGGTCTGACCTGGTCCACCACCGTCGTGATGAAGATCGACCTGGTCGGGCCCGCACGTCGAGGTCTCGCGATGGGGTTGAACGAGGCCGCCGGGTACACCGCCGTCGCCGCAACGGCGCTGGCCACCGGCTACCTGGCAGAGTCCTACGGCCTGCGTCCGGCACCCTTCTTCCTCGGCATCGCGTTCGTGGCCCTCGGGCTGGGTCTGTCCACCCTGGCGGTCAAGGAGACCCGCGAACACGCCCGGCTCGACGCCGCCAGCCACGTCGCGCGCGCCGACGGCAGGCACGACCACCTCCACCGCGAGCTGAGCAACGGCCAGGTGTTCATCCAGACCAGCTTCAAGGAACCCGCCCTGTCCGCGGCCAGCCAGGCCGGGCTGGTGAACAACCTCAACGACGGACTGGCCTGGGGCCTCTTCCCGATCCTGTTCGCCGGCGCCGGCTTGTCCGTCGGGAAGATCGGGGTCCTCGCCGCGCTCTACCCGGCCGTGTGGGGTCTCGGCCAGCTGTTCACCGGCGCCCTGTCGGACCGGTGGGGACGCAAGTGGATGATCGCGTCAGGCATGTGGCTGCAAGCCATCGCCCTCGCACTGATCGGACTCGCCGACGTGTTCACCGTCTGGGCCCTCGCCGCCACCCTCCTCGGCGCCGGGACCGCGATGGTCTACCCCACCCTTCTCGCGGCTATCGGCGACGTGGCCCACCCGGCCTGGCGCGCCCGCTCTGTCGGGGTCTACCGACTCTGGCGGGACGGCGGCTTCGCCGTCGGCGCCCTGCTCGCCGGTCTTCTCGCCGACGCCCTCGGCATCCACACCGCCATCTGGGCCATTGCCGGACTGACGGCACTGTCCGGTCTCGTGGTCGCTGTCCGCATGTACGAAACGCATCACCGACCCACCCCAGCCGAGCAGGACGTGACGAACGAGACCTGACCTGGCCGCGGGGCGTCGGGGAGCCGGACCCGGGCTCGGAAACCGCCCTCCGCCACGCCTTCGAGAGCCTTTCGTCCCTGGTTGGCCACCTCACCGGCAGGCAACTGTGGACTTGTGAGGAAGATCCTGATCATCGTCAACGGTCCGGCGTACGGCGCGGACGAGACCTTCAACGCGCTTCGTCTCGCGCTCGCACTCGCCCGACGGGACGACGCCGAGGTGTCGCTGTTCCTGATGGGCGACGCCGTGACCTGCGCCATTGCCGGACAGAAGACGCCGAACGGCTACTACACGCTCGACCGGATGCTGACCACGCTCGCTCGCCACGGCGGCCACATCGCCTGTTGCGGCACGTGCATGGACGCCCGCGGGCTCACCGAGGCCCACCTGATCCCGGAGGCCCCCCGCTCGACCATGGACGAGCTCGCAGCCTGGACCGTCGAGTCCGACCCCGTGATGACGTTCTGATCCGGGGCTCCACGGTCGGCGCTCGTCGGCGTACCCGACCGCGCCGTCACCCGACCGCCTTCGCGAGACGGGCGACCGCGTCCGCCACGCGCGGCCCGAACATGACCTCGTCGTTGTGGTCCGCCCCGCGGATCACCACTCTTTCGGCAAGCGACGTGGCCTCGTCGGCCACCCGGGCACTCAGCCCGGGCGGCACGACCGAGTCCCGGTCCCCGTAGATCACGGTCACCGGCACCTCGCTGTCGGACAGGAGCTCGGTGACCCGGAACTTGTCCTGCAGCAACAGCCGCACGGGTAGCCACGGATAGTGGTGCGCTCCCACGTCGGCCAGCTCGGGGAACGGTGACCGCAGCACCACACCCGCCGGCGCACGTCGCGCCTGCAGCGCCGTCACCACACCCGCGCCCAACGACTCACCGAAGTAGATCGTCCGCTCCGCCGGGTAGCCCAGCTCGTCGAGTGCCAGTGCCGCAGCCATGGCGTCCCTGGCGAGCCCGTCCTCGCTCGGGCTGCCCGGGTTCCCGCCGTACCCGCGATAGTCCATCAGGACCACGGCGAGCCCCCGCCGGCTCAGCTCGGTCGCCAGACCCACCCGACCCGACCGGTTGCCACCGTTGCCAGGCGCGACGAGCACGGCCAGGTGCGTGTCCGAAGACGGGCTCGCGGGCACGAACCACGCACCCAGCGCCACTCCGTCCGACGTGCGCAGGGTGACGTCGCGGGCCCCCTCGATCACCTCCCCGGCCGACGGGACCGTCGTCGAGTCCGGGAAGTAGATCAGCTGCCGCTGCAGCGCCGTCAACATGCCGACCGCCAACCCCACGAGGAGCACGGTCACGAGGCCCAGCACGATCCCCCGCCGGGACCCCGCTCGCGTGACCATTCCTCATGGTGTTCCTGGGAGGCCGCCCCCGCAAAGCTGGCCAGACGCCCGGATCTGGCTCCGCTCTGTCATTGCATCCAGCCTTACGAGCGGAACATTCCAATTAAATCCGCAGTAGGGCCAAGATCCGATTCAGGGCATTGGCGAGCCGCAGCTCGTTGAGCAGTCCGGTGCCATCAAGGAGGCCGGCGACCGCACACAGCAGGTTGCCGAGCAGGTTGCCCGCTCCCGGGCGAGCCACGATGTCGAGCACGACGCGCTTGAGGTGGACCTCGAGGCCCAGCAGGTTCAGATCCAGTGGCCCGAGGACCAGGTTCAAGATGTCGCAGACCTCGCCCTGGGCCGCCGTCAGACCGGCGTCACGGCTCGCGCTCGCGGTTCCGCTCTTGACCGGAATGGTCACGCGCCTGGTCACACTGCCCACGACGTCGCCGTTGCCGCGGCGAAGCGTCGCCGTCAGCACCCCGTTCGCGTACGCCTGCCCACGCTGGACGAGGAACCGGTCCGGGGCGAAGGTCCCCCTGACCGTCCCAGCCTTCCCGAACGTGCCCCGCACCCGCGAGGTGATCGTGCCGGGCGCGCTGACTGCTCGCTCCATGACCGTGGTCGGCATGCCGCCGGCGCCGGCCGAGGCCGACCCGCCAGGTGCCGCCGACGCCCCGGGAAGGACCAGTGCGCCGAGCGCGCACGCGGTCACGCTCGCGGTGATGACCCGAGCCCTTCCTGTTGCTCCCGAGAAATTCATGATGGCTCCCCTCGAAATCCGATCGCTTATCTGCAGCCTGTTCCCCTCCACTACTGAAAGCAATCGCCGATATTCCTGTTTTATCTTTAACGAAAAGCCAGGCAAATAGGAATTAGATGGACAATTCTCGTTCGAATCACATCCCCTTCGTGCGCAGCCGACCGCTCGCCCGCCGTAGGTGGACAGCTCGTGTGCACCACGCCCGACCCGTGCGCGGAATACGCTGGTCGGGTGACCCCCGAGGAGCTGGCGAACCTCGCCCATCTGCGCCGCGCGCGCGACCTGATGGACCGCGAGTACGCCCGGCCGCTCGACGTACCGGCCCTCGCGCAGGCCGCGCTCATGTCACCGGCGCACTTCTCCCGGCAGTTCCGCTCGGCGTACGGCGAGACGCCGTACGCCTATCTGATGACCCGCCGCATCGAGCGCGCCAAGGCCCTCCTCCGCCGCGGCGACCTGACGGTGACCGAGGTGTGCATGGCGGTCGGCTGTACGTCGCTCGGCTCGTTCAGCTCACGCTTCACCGAGCTGGTCGGCGAGAGCCCCACCGCCTACCGCGCCCGTGACCACGACCCGGGCGCGGTCGTGCCGGCCTGTGTCGCGAAGGACCGGACGCGACCGAGCAGGAACGGAGAAGCGGTTCCGGCCGCGGCGCCCTAGCGTTGCGGGCATGGACCTTTCGCTCTCCCACTGCTTCGTGACCGTGCACGACCCCGACCTGGCGTTGGCGTTCTACCGCGACGTCCTCGGGCTCGAGCTGCGCAACGACGTCTCCTCCGACGGCTTCCGCTGGCTGACCCTCACGACGCCGTCGCAGCCGGACGTCGAGATCGTGCTCACCGAGCCGCATGCCGGCCGCCCGCCCGTCGACGGCGACGCCCTGATGGCGCTGCTGACCAAGGGCTCGCTGAACGGCCTGATCTTCCGTACGACGGACCTTGACGCGACCTTCGAGAAGGTACGCGCGTCCGGGGCGGACGTGCTCCAGGAACCGTCCGACCAGCCCTGGGGTGCCCGCGACTGCGCCGTCCGCGACCCGTCGGGCAACATGATCCGGATCGCCCAGGCACCCCAGGCGTGAGGCATTTCGCCCTCCCGCGCCGCCGGCTTCGTGGATGATCGGTCTCGACTCGAGGAGAGGCCGATGTCCGCACAGATCCTGACCACCGTCACCGCGACCGTCGACGCCGCGCGCGAGCCCGAGCTCACGGACGGCTTCCGTGAGCTCACCGGCCGCCCGATGCCCGACGGGATCGTGCGCACCGAGCTGTTGCGCGGCCAGGACGGCCGCTGGCAGATCCAGACGCTGTGGCGTGACCGCGCGGCGCTGGAGGGGGTGCGGGACAGCTCCGAGCCGCCGGCCGCCCTGGAGCTGTTCCGCCGCGTCGGAGCCGACCACTCGCACGCGGTCTTCCTCGTCGAGCAGGCGCACCAGCCTGGCGCCGGAGGCTGAGCCCTCCGCTGGAAACCCGGCCAGGACGCGACGGGTCGCCGCCGCTCCGTTTCGTCGCGGGTCCGGTTGGGCACGTTAAGACCTCACAGCGGACAGCGGACCTCCGGATGCTGTCCCGACGGAAGGGAGTCGACGTGGGACCGGGAATCAGCCTCGTGGTGCTCGGCGCGATACTCACCTTCGCCGTGCGCGCCGAGTCCTCGGTCGTCGACCTGCAGGTGGTGGGCCTGATCTTCATGGTGGCCGGCGGCGCGGTCATCGCGCACGCCCGGCGCGGCACGAAGCGGGAGCACGTCGTCACGCGGGTGGACGAGTCCATGGACCCGAACCAGCCGACCCACACCGTGCAGGAGCACGTGACCGACCGGCGCGTCGACTAGCCGCCCGGATCCTCCGGCCGCCACCGGTAGGGGCCGCGTTCAGGCCCCGGCCACCTCCAGGCCGCTGCGGCGTCGCCTGCCCTCCGTACGTTCGCGGCCATGACGACGACCCGTAACCGCCGTGGCGCCGCCCTGCTGCTCGCGGCCTGCACGCTCGCCACCCAGGCACCGTTCACCGCCTCCGCGGAGGAGCCCAGCCGTACGGCGCCCGCAGCGCTCGCGAGCCCACGACCCACCCCGACGCCCCTCGACCTGGGCCCGGCCGACCTCCCCGAGACCCGGTCGACCCGGGTGCTGCAGCCCGGGGTCTCCCTCACCCAGATCACCCGCGGGCGGACCGACCCGTCCCACGTGTGGACCCTCGAGGCGCTGATCCCCGCCACCTCGACCTCCCCGGACCCCGATGCGCCGCCGCAGAGCCTCAGTGACGCGGACAGCGCGCAGGCGCTCGCGGACCGGCTCCGCGCCGACGGGTACCCGGCCCGGGTCGAGGAGGTCACGCATCCCCGGACCGCGGACGTGCCGGCGGGCACGCTCGGCTACCGGGTCCGCGTCGGCTCCTACCCGTCGAAGGCCGAGGCCGACGCGGCCCGGGCCGAGCTCGCCGCGGCCGGTCACGCGGCGAGCAGCGTGTTCACCGGGTGGGACGGGGAGGCCGACGACCTCGGGCCCTGGCACGTGAACGTGGTCCGGGTCGACCCCCGGCGGCTCCAGGGCAGCCTCGAGGCGTCGTACGGCCCCGACCTCTACGGCCGAGAGACCACCTCCGCGCTGGCCCGCGCGGCCGGGGCGACGGTCGGCGTCAACGGCGGTTTCTTCGTCCTCGACCCGAACGCCGGCGCACCCGGTGACCCGGCGGGCACCGGCGTGTACGACGGGCAGCTGCTGTCCGAGCCCGTCGGCGACCGGCCGGCCCTCGTCCTGCGGCCCGACGGGCGCGGAACCGCCGTGGAGCGGCTCACCTGGGCCTCGCGCGCCGAGATCGACGACCGGCGGTTGCCCCTGGACGGCGTGAACCGCGTGCCGGGCCTGGTCCGCAACTGTGGCGGCGAGCCGAGCGACGCGCCCACCGCCCTGCCGCTGCACGACGTCACCTGCACCGACGCGAGCGAGCTGGTCGCCTTCACCCCGGCGTACGGCCCGACGACGCCGGCGGGCCCGGGCGTCGAGGTGGTCCTCGGCCCCGACCGCGTGGTCCGTGCGGTTGCGCAGAGCCGGGGCACGACGCTCGCCGCCGGCCAGACCTCCCTGCAGGCCACAGGGGAGACGGCCGAACGGCTGGGCACGGTCGAGGTCGGCGACCACCTCGACGTACGCGACCGCCTCGTGGACGGCGCCGGCGAGACCCTCCCCACCCCGGGCGGGACCATGGTCGTCAACGGCGGGCCGCAGCTGGTGCGCGACGGTCGGGTCGAGATCACCCAGCGGCGGGACGGCATGGTGCATCCGGGCGAGCCGAGCTTCGCCTACGGCTGGTTCCTCAAGCGCAACCCGCGCACCTTCGCCGGCGTCGACGACCGGGGCCGGACCGTGCTGGTCACCGTCGACGGCCGTTCGACCGACGACCTCGGGCTCAGCATCCCCGAAGCCGCCGACGTGGCCCGATCCCTCGGCCTGGTCGACGCGCTCAACCTCGACGGCGGGGGCTCCACCACGCTCGCCGTGGACGGGCAGCTGGCCTCCCACCCCTCCGACACGACCGGCGAGCGCCCCGTGGGTGACGCGCTGCTGGTGCTCCCCGGCCGCTGACCGCGACCGCCACTCGAGCGGCCGGAGGGAGTGTACCCACGACGCGTGCGCGGCACCTCTTGTCCTCCACACCGGTGACGGACCCGGCGCCGCGGGAGCATGATCGGAACCATGACCTCCTCGATCATCCCCGACGAGAACGAGCACCTCATCACGGGCTGGGAGCCCGACGTGCCCGCCGACGACACGCTGGTGCGGCAGGCGGTGCTGGCGCACGCGTCCTGGCCGGTCGAGGTGGCCCGGGCGCTGGGCCGGCCCTGGCGGCACACCGACCGCTGGGCCGGAGGCTGGGTCGGCGACCGCGGCCCGCTCACCAACCTGGTGATGCTGCTCCAGCCGCTCGACGACCCGGCCGCGGTCACGGCCGAGATCGGCGAGATGATCCCGGCGCACGTGCCCTACTGCCTGGTCAGCCCCTGGCCCACGCCGGACCTCCGTCCGCAGGGGCTCGTTCTCCTCGGCCACCCTCCGCTGATGGTCCGCTTCCCGGCGCACCACGAGATGCCGGCGCCGCACGGCGTCGAGGTGCGCGAGGTCGGGACCGCCGAGGAGCTCGCGGTCGCCGAGCAGGTCCTGGTCCGTGGCTACCCGATGCCCGAGCTCGAGCCGCTCACGCCCGGGTCGCTGCTCGCGCCGGCGATCCTCGACGGGCTCACCCGGGTGTGGCTCGGACACGTCGACGGCCAGCCGGCCTCGGTCGCGGCCGCGTTCCGGCACACCGACGTGACGCTCGTGGAGTACGTCGCCGCGCTGCCCAACGCGCGCGGACGCGGCGCCGGCGCCGCGGTCACGTGGGCCGCGACGCTCGCGGAGCCGGACAGCCCGGTGGTGCTGATGTCGAGCGACGAGGGCCGGCCGGTCTACGAGGGCATGGGGTTCATCCCTGTCGAGCGTTGGACCGCCTGGCTGCGCCCCTGACCGTGCACCCCGCACGGCCGCCCGTCACAGCGCGTGGGCGTCGCGCAGCCCCGCCGCCTCGGCGAGCACGGCCGCGGGCATCGTCGCGTCGGTGAGACCGACCCGGTCGTCGTACGCCGCCAGCACCGCCTCCTCGACCCGGTCCAGCGACAGGCCGGGAACCTCCTCGACGACCGACCCGAGCGACCCGTCGTCGAAGGGCAGGCCCAGCGTGCCGTACACCTTGCCGACCAGCGGCCTGAGCAGCGCGGCGTCGTCGTGCACCAGCACCGCGCTGAACAGCCACGCGCCTCGCACCATCCGCTGCGCGGTGCCGACGACCTTCACCCGGCCCCGCGCGTTCACGCTGTGCGAGCCGGGGCAGTACTCCCCCGGCACCTCGCCGACCCGGGCGTCCACCCCGAGCCCGCGCAGCACGGCGGCCCAGAGCGCTCCCTCGGAGCGGAACCGGTCCTCCATCCGCGACGGCCAGTCCGGGTCGGGCCCGACGTGGTCGACGACCAGTGCTTCCCGGGTGTAGGCCACCGCCCGGCCGCCCGGAGCCCGGACGACGGGCGCGAACCCGGCGTCGCGCACCAGCGAGACCGCCTCGTCGAACCGGGGCAGCCGCACGTCCCGGCGCCCGAACGCGACCGCCGGCGAGCGGGGCCGGTAGACGCGCAGCACCGGCCCGGACTCCCCGCGGCTCACCCGCCGCAGGAGCGCCTGGGCGGTCGCCATCTCCAGCGCCGGGTCGTCACCGGGCAGGGCACCACGCAGCAGGTCCACGCGCAGACTGTACGGCGCCCGCCCCGAGGTCGCCCGGAGGCCGCCCGCCCGGCGACGTCGCTCAGCCGGAGAGCCGCTCGAGCAGGGCCATCGCGTCGTGCGGGGCGTACCCCTTCACGTCGTTGTCGAAGTACACGAACACGTCCTCGCCGGCGTCGGCCCAGTCCCGCACCTTCGCCGCCCACCTGTCCAACGCCTGCGCGCTGTAGCCGCTCGCGTAGAGCTCGGCGTCGCCGTGCAGCCGCACGTAGCGGAAGTCGCTCGTGCGCTCCTCCACGAACGGCCACCTGCCCGCGGTGTCCGCGACCACGAACCCGACGTCGTGGGCCCGCAGCAGCTCCGCCGCGGCCGGCTCCGCGAAGCTGGCGTGCCGGACCTCCAGCGCATGGCGCATCGGCCGGTCGTCCTCGGCGACGGTGAGCGCCCGGTCCTCGGGCACCTTGGCGTCGTGGTGCTTGGCGAGCTCGGCCGCCTCTCCCGTCGTCCGCGGCAGCTGGGCGAAGAACCCGGCGAGCCGCTCCTCGTCGTACCCGAGGTTCGGCGGCAGCTGCCACAGCACCGGTCCGAGCTTGGGGCCCAGCGCGAGCAGGCCGGAGGCGAAGAAGTTGGCCAACGGCGCCTCGACGTCGGCCAGCTTCTTCATGTGCGTGATGAACCGGCCGCCCTTGACCGCGAACACGAAGTCGTCGGGCGTCTGCTCCCGCCAGGACGTGTAGCTCGACGGCCGCTGCAGGGAGTAGAACGAGCCGTTGATCTCGATCGAGGTCAGCCGGGACGCGGCGTACGCCAGCTCCTCGCGCTGCACGAGGCCGCGCGGGTAGAAGTCGCCACGCCAGCCGGCGTAGTTCCACCCGGAGATCCCGACGCGGACACGGCCCATCCGCCCAGACTAGGACGCGCGGCGGCGACGTCGTACGGCCGCGGCCGCCAGCAGCGCCGGCGCCACGATCGCGACCCCGGCCAGGTTACGGCCGCCGCGCCGGGCGGGACCGGGAGCCAGGTCGGTCGGCTCCAGCGGCGGGACGCTGAGCCCGGCGCCGTCGAACCGGTAGACGTCGAAGCCGCGCACCAGGTCGTTGCCGTAGCCGTAGAAGGAGCCGTCGGCCGCGATCCGGTTGGTCTTGAAGGACCAGGTGTCGGAGTCGGGCAGCACGTAGCTGCCGACCTCGCGCATGCCGACTCCGTCACCGATCCCGACGCTCGCCGGCGACCCCTCCACGTCGGCGAGGCCGGAGATGTCCAGCACGCGCACGCCCTGCGCGTACCAGGCGATCGTGAGCATCTCCTGCTCCGGGTAGACCCTCAGCACGTGTGAGGTGCAGGTAGCCCCGTCCTGCGGCTGGACGGCGGGGATGAACCAGGTGCCGATCTTCTCCGGAGACCGTTCCTTCTGCCCGGTGATGTCGTAGAGATGCAGGCCGCCGCCTGGACACTCCGCGCTGGCTGCCGCGCCGGCTCGCTCGTCGGTGACCACGAGAACCTCGCGCTCGCTGCCGTCTTCACGGGTCAGCGTGACGGGGTCGGCCTGGTGCGCCACGTTGATCGCCGGGTCGAGGATCTGTGCCACCTGCTCGGGCTTCTCCGGGTCCGTGGTGTCGAGCACCAGGGTCTGCGAGAGCGCCGCGGAGTAGGCGCGGGTGCCGTCGGCGTTGAAGGTGATGTCGTGGGACTCGGAGCCGAGGGAGAGCGGCACGAACGGGATCGGGTAGTCCTGCACCTTGCGCGGCATCTCCGGCTGGGAGATGTCGTAGATGGTGATCGCCGGGGCGGTGCTCGTGACCAGGTCGGAGTTGGAGTTGTACAGGTAGTCGCCACTGGGGTGGACGGTCATGTTGTGCGAGCCGCGCGGCACGTGCAGGTAGCTGACCGTCTGCGGCTGGGTCGGGGTGGTGAGGTCCACGATCACCGTGCCCGACGCGGTGGGGTCGAGCTCGAGGTCCCGTCCGCACCGCGACGCGGCGCCGGCCTCGCCGAAGGTGCCGTCGGCGGTGTAGCTGGCCAGGACCCGGTCGCCATGCCGCCACACCTGGATGTCGCCCTGGCTGATGTCGCAGTCATAGACCGCGGCCACCGAGGGGCTGTCCGGATGGGTGATGTCGATGATCTGGAGGCCCTCACGCAGGGTGCCCGCCAGCGCGTACTCCGACCGGCCGATCTTGAGGAACTCGACGTCGGAGCCGTTCTGGGCGGTGCCGGACGGGGTGTACTGCAGGTTCGCGACGTGGGACATGGCCACCCCCTCGCCGGACTCCGCCACGGAGGCTTCCCGGGTGTTCGTGGGGAGGTCGCCGACCTCGTCCCCGCCGTCACCACCGTGCGCGGACGCGGGGGCCGCCGGGAGCAGGGTCAGCGCGAGCGCCGCCGTACCGAGGATGCCGCCGAGAACAGGCCGTCGGGTCATGTCGCCGCCTTCGCCGTGGGGAACCGGTCCTGTCCCTCCAACGACGCAGGCGGCCGGCGGTTACCCCGCGGCGCCGAAGACGCCGGTCTTCTCCAGCAGCTTCCAGACCTGGTCGCGGCGGGAGACGGCGTACTGCGCGGTGACGTGGTGGTCGTCGCGCCAGACGATCTCGCCGCCGACGACCGGCTGGCAGACCGGGGCGCCGGGGCAGAACGCCGGGTTCAGGTCGACGGTGTGCAGCGCCGGGTCCTCGGCGGCCGCGGCGATGTACAACGCGTCGGTGGGGCTGGTGCCGAGCGGCACCGGGACCGCGCACGCGGACGGTTCGGACGCCGAGGTCAGGCACTCGTCGGGGTCGAAGGTCTCCGGCATGATCATCCGCTCGACCAGCACCGTGTCGTCGGCGACCTTCTCCACCTTGGCCAGGGTCTCGCGCGACGTCTCCGCGGTCATCTGCTCGAGCGGCTGCTCCCGGCCGTCACGACGGACGATGGTGCGCGCCCACTGCGGCTCGTCGCGCGGCCGGCTGACCAGGACCACGACGTCGGGGTCGAGCTCGGGCAGCACCTCGTCGTACCAGCCGACCCGGCCGTCCTCGCACTTCTGGGCCTCCTTCTCGGAGGACTTCTTGTTCGCCAGGCCCTCCTGCCACGGGCAGCCTGCCTGCACGTTCAGCGACAGCCGCAGGTCGTGCTTCTCGGCGATCGACTCGAACATCGGCACCAGCATCTGGGCCTGGCTGTCCCCGACGAGCAGCACGTGGGGGCCCGACCCGTCCACGACCGTGCACCGGGCGACGTCCGCGGCGGAGCAGGAGCCCTCGTCGCCGATGTCGTCCTCCACCTTCGCCCAGTCGACGTCCGCGGGCAGCCGGGTCGGCTTGCCCGTCGCCACCCCGGCCACGCCGGAGGCGGAGTCGAGCGCGGCAAGGGCGGGCTTGCGGTCCAGCTGCAGCGCCCAGGGCACGAGGGTCACCGCGACGAGCGCGCTCACCGCGACGCCGGTGACGGCGGTGTTCCACTGGAACCGGTCGAGGAAGCCGTTCTTCCGGATCGGCATCTCCAGCACCTCGTACGACGCCGCGGCCAGACCGGTCGCGACGCCCACGGCGAGCACCGCGACGATCTTCGGGCTCACCACCAGGACCTCCTCCAGGACGAGGATGACCGGCCAGTGCCACAGGTAGGTGCCGTAGGAGATCCGACCCAGGAAGACCGGGACCGGGCGGGCGAGCCCACGGGCCAGGACGCCGTCGTCGCGCAGGCTGAGGCCGGCGATCAGCAGCACCGAGGCCACCATCGCGCCGATCCCGCGCCACGACGGGGAGAGCGGCGGCAGGCCGCTGCCGAGCACGAGCAGCAGCACGAGCCCCCCGACCGCGAGCAGCTCGGCGGTGCGGCGCCGTACCTGCACGTGCCAGGTGCGCAGCGCGACGGTCAGCAGCACACCGGCCAGCAGCTGGTAGAGCCGGGCGTCGGTGCCGTAGTAGGCGTGGTTGGTGTCGACCTGGGCCCAGTAGAGCTGCGAGCCCAGCGACAGCGCGAAGAGCGCGCCCAGCGCTGCCAGCAGCGCCCACCCCCACCGGCGGGTGGCCTTGGTGAGCAGCAGGAGCAGGATCGGGAAGACGAAGTAGAACTGCTCCTCGATCGCCAGCGACCAGAAGTGCAGGAACGGGCTCTCCTCGACGTCGGTGGCGAAGTAGTCGCTCGACTGCGCCAGGAACCGCCAGTTGGCCACGTAGAGCAGGGCAGCCTGGGCGTCACCGATCAGCGGCAGCCGCCGGGTGACCGAGGAGATCAGCACGAAGACCGCGCAGGTGGCCACCACCACCGCCACCGCGGCGGGCAGCAGCCGGCGCACCCGGCGGGAGTAGAACTTCCCGATCCGCAGGGTGCCGGTCCGGTCGATCTCGCTCAGGATGACGTTCGAGACCAGGAAGCCGGACAGCACGAAGAAGAGGTCCACGCCCACGAATCCGCCACCGGCCACGGGGAGGCCGGTGTGGAAGAGCAGCACGAGGTACACCGCGATGGTGCGGAGGCCGTCGAGCGCGGGGCGGTAGGACCAGGACATGCCGACTGAGTATAGGAAGGGACCGGGGCCTTCCACGCAGTTGGGACGCGGTGTCCGTGACCAGGTTCACCCGGATTTTTTCGGTCAGACCGCCCCTGGGGCGTGCCGGACTAGCCCAGCGCGACCCCGTTGATGCTGTGCACCACCGCCGGGCCGGACGCCTGCTTCTCCACCACCATGGTCACCGACGTGCCGAGCAGCGGGGTCAGCTCCTCGCCGTTCGTCCCGGTCGCGCCGTCGCCGTTGTAGTCGCCGGACGCCGGGGCGTCGAGGTCGGCCGCCGCGCCCAGGGCGACCGCGAGGTTGCCGAGGCAGTAGCCGCCCGAGCACGCCTGGAACACGCCCTTGACCTCCTCCGGGCCCGCGGGTTCCGGCTCCGGCTCGGGGCTCGGCGCCGGGGTCGGGCTCGGCTTGGGCGTCGGCTTCGGGCTCGGGGCGGGCTCGTCCGGCTCCGGGGCCGGTGCGGGGCCGGTGCCGCCGGTCGACGTACCACCGCCGTCACCGCCACCGTCCTGGCCGGACTTCTGGCCGGACTTCGAGCCCGCCTGACCCGTCGTGGCCCCGCCGCCGGACTTCGTGGCCTTCGAGGCCGCGGCGGCGACCTGCTTCCGGTCGCGGTCCCTGCCTCGCTTCCCGTCGGCGCGGACGGGCTCCTCCTCGACCGGCGGGGGCGGCATCACGAAGACGCCGGTGCGGTAGCCGCGCTCGAAGGCCATCACCAGCGCGACGTAGTAGTCGTCCTGGTTGTAGCGGTAGATCGCGGCGGCCATCGCGGTCTCGCCGAGCACGCTGCCGGACCCCGAGCAGAGGTAGCCGGCGGCGGCGAGCGCGGCGTCGTCGAGGTCGTTCGGCGAACGGCGGCCGTCGCCGTCCCCGTCGCGGGCCGCGCCGTCCCACGTGGACGGGATGAACTGCATCGGGCCGACCGCGCGGTCCCAGACCCTGTCGCCGTCGTAGCGGCCGTCGTCGGTGTCGCGGATCGCGGCCACCGGCCCCGCCCCGTTGAGCTGCACCCCGATGATCAGCGGACGCGAGACGCCGTCGGCGCCGAGCCGCGATCCGCCGTACCGCCCGTGGTCGGACTCCACCCGGCCGATGCCCGCGAGCAGCGTCCACGGCAGCTGGCAGGCGGGGTCCGTGACCGCCGTCTGCCGGGCCGCGGAGCGGTAGGCCCGGGCCGCGGCGAGCGGCAGGCCGTGGTCGGCCATCGCGCTCGCGGTCCACACCCGGGTGCCCTTGGGCCCGCTGACCCGGACGTCGCCGGCGGTCACTCCGGCACCGCCGGTACGGGCCCGCACCGGCCTCGCGGCGGGCGCGGTCTCGGCGGTGCGCGCGCCGGAGCGGCTGGCCAGCGACCAGTCGAGGTCGGCCTCGGCCACGGCAGCCGCGGCCCTCGCCCGGGGCACCACCGGGTCGAGGGTCGCGGTGCCCCCTGCCGTCGTCGCGACGGCCGGCAGCAGCATCAGGGTGAACCCGGCGCACGCTGCCGCGCTCCGGTGTGTGGAACGGTGCCGCATGGTCGAGAACCCCCTGCATGTCAGTCTTTGTCCCTCCACCGTAAGCACGGTTTCCGGGCATCGCAGCGGTTCCGGGCAAACCCCTCCAACATGGCCCGGAGGCACCGGGCAGCATGGCCCGACCGGGCATGCGGGACGGGCCGACCGGCCCTCGGCATGGCTCCGGAGCGAGGCGAGGGCGGTTCCGTGTGTGCGGACAGGGAACGGCCACGCCCGGCCCGGAGGTCGTGGCGTGGCCGCGGGAGAGGGTCACTGGGTCCGCATCTGTCCCATCGGCACCGCGCTCGGCAGGTGCTCGCGCGCCATGTAGCCGCTCGCGGAGAGCACGAAGATGCCTCCGGCGACCAGCGTGACGATCGGCAGGTAGGACCCACCGGGCACGAACGACCCGCTGGTGGCGAAGATCGTCAGCGCCGTGATGCCCGAGATGACGGCCGCGGCGAGGGCGACGTACCCCAGCCAGTCGGGCAGCATCCGGGTGCGCAGCACCCCCATCCCGGCGGCCGTCAGCGGTACGGCGGCCGCGAGACCGATCATCGCGTTGAGGACCATCGTGGCCTGGAAGACACCCACCGTCAGCGCGACGTCACGCCCGGTGAGGCCGTTGGCCACCACGGCCAGGGCGACGCCGTACATGAAGATCGCGGTGCCGAGCAGCACGGCGCCTGCCATCAGCGCGATGTGCACGTCGCTGCGCTCCTCGCGCTCACGCAGAGCCTCGGCGAACGCCGCGGCGAACCAGATCACCAGGGCGGCAGAGACCGCCCACAACAGGGCGGCGACCATGAGCCGCCCCTGACCGTCGGCGACGTAGCTCGAGATCTCGTCCGCCGAGGCCGTGACGCGGGGCGGGAGCCCGGGCATCAGTGCCGCGACTACAGCGAGTACGACGAACGCGAAGCCGGCGAAACCACCCCATCGAAGCTCGTGGCGCTCCGTCATGACAACTCCTTTACTCCGGAGGGACGCACCACGGGGAAAGCCCCGCTCACTCCTGATCATCCGCGCATCCGGACCCCCGTCAAGGGGACGAACCGGGGCATCCGGAGCGGGGCTCCGGGCCGACCGCAAAGGGGGTCAGACCGGGGCGTCCTCGAGCACCTCGAAGCCGATCCCGGCCTTCACCAGGCGGCCGATGAGCCGGTCGCCCATGGCCACCGCGGTGGTCACGCAGCCCGCGCTGGGCGGGTTGTCGTCGAAGGCCAGGCAGAGCGCGGACTCGGCGAGCATCTTCGCCGTCTCTCCGTAGCCCGGGTCGCCCCCGGACACCTCGGTCCGGACCCGGCGGCCGCCGCCTTCGCCCACGAACCGCACGGAGAACCAGGACCGGGCGCGGCGCTCCTCGCTCGGCCCCTCCCCCTGCGGCACCCGGCTCAGGATCAGCCGGCGCAGCGGCGGCACCTGCGCGGCGGCGACCAGGGCGCCCATCCCGGCGATGCCGCCGACCACGGTCGGCAGCCGCTTCACCGCGGCGTAGTGGGCGTACTCGAAGTCGGGGCCGTAGCGCTCGAGGGCCGCCGCGGAGCGCTTCACCACGAGCGGGTCGATGGTCGGCAGCGGCACGAGCCACCAGCCGGTCGCGGCGTCGCGGTGCGGGGGCCGCGCGCCGGCCCGGACGCGACGGTCCGCGGGACGGGGCTCGGCCTTCCGGCGGGCCGCAGACGCCTGCTTCGTCTGCCGGCCGCGGGAGAACGCGGTGACCGCGGAGTGGAAGGTCCCGCCGGAGAACGTGCCACCGGCCCGCAGCATGCCGCGCACCCGCAGCGGCACGCCCTCGGGCAGCTGCTGCACGGTGAACAGCACCCCGAGGTCGTGCGGGACGGAGTCGAAGCCGCAGGCGTGCACGATGCGGGCTCCGGTCTGGGTCGCGCGCGTGTGGTGCCGCACGTACATGAGGTCGGCGAACTCCGGCTCGCCGGTCAGGTCGACGTAGTCGGTGCCCGCCTCGGCGCACGCGGCGACCAGCGGCTCGCCGTACTCGATGTAGGGGCCGACCGTCGTGACCACCACCCGCGCGGCGCCCGCGACCGCGGCGAGGGAGGCCGGGTCGGTGGCGTCGGCGTGCAGCAGCGGGAGGTCCTCCAGGCCGGGGGTGATCGCGGCCAGCCGCCGGCGGACGTCCTCGAGCTTCGCCGGGTTGCGCCCGGCCAGCGCCCAGCGGCAGCCGGCGGGGACGTGACGGGCGAGGTACTCCGCGGTCAGGCCCCCGGTGAACCCGGTCGCGCCGAAGAGGACGAGGTCGTACTCACGCTGGTCTGCCACGGTGTGCTGCCTCCCGGTCCGCCGGCGCCAGGCGGCACCGGTCTGGTCGCACACTCTGGCGGGTGGAACCGCCCGGCGACAACGTGCGTCCCACCACAGGGACCGGCGGACGGACGCCGGCGGGGGTGAGAGGGACTCCTGATGCGACGCACCACGGCAGTACTCGGCGCCGGCCTGTCGGTGGGCGCGCTGGGCGTCGCGCTGGTCACCACCGGCGTGGTCGGCGCCTCACTCGCCGTGCTCGTCGCCCCGGTGCTCGTGGCCCCGCCGCTCGGCACCCCTCCGGCCGCGGCGGCGGGGCTCCGACCGTTCGAGGGCTGCGAGGAGCTGCGGCGGTGGTACGTCGACGAGGCCATGCCGCACGTCGGCCCGTGGGGCCTCGGCGGACCGCCGGTCGTGTACGGGATGCGGACCGCGGCGGGAGCCGTCGAGGCCGACTCCGCGGCCGGTGTGTCCGACGCGGTCGGCTCCGGCGCCACCGGCACGAACGTGCAGGAGGCCGGGGTCGACGAGCCCGACCTGGCCAAGACCGACGGGTCGCTCGTCGTCCACGTCGACGGCCCGTTCCTGGTCGTCACCGACGTCTCCGGGGAGAAGCCCCGGGAGCTCTCCCGGCTGCCGCTCCCCCGCGCCCTGGGCGCCCCCGAGCTGCTGCTCGTCGGCGACCGGGCCGTGGTGCTCGGCCAGCCGTCCGGGTACCTGGCCGGCCCCGGCGGTGACGGCGGGCTGATGCTCGACCGGTCGATCCTGCCGGAGCCCTCGTCGACCCGGGCCCTGGTGGTCGACCTCGGCGACCCCACGGCGCCGGCCGTCGTGCACGACGCGACCTACGGCGGCGGCCTGGTCTCCGCGCGGCAGTACGGTGACGTCGTACGCCTGGTCGTCTCCAGGACCACGCCCGCCATCGACTTCGTCTACCCCGACCGGGTGCGCACCGAGCGGGAGGCGACCCGCGAGAACCGCCGCCTGCTCCGCGAGAGCACGGTCGACGACTGGCTCCCGCGGGTGAGCACCGGCGATCCGGGGGCGGTCACGGGGCAGCCGGTGGGCCGGTCGACGGAGCAGCGCCCGGACCGTCCGGCGGCCGGGGAGCGGCTGATGGGCTGCGACGCCGTGGAGCACCCCGAGGCCGGTGCCGGCTTCGGGACGGTCAGCGTGGTCTCCTTCCGCGCGGACGACCCGGCAGCCCGTCGTACCACCGGGGTCACCGCGTCCGGCGAGACCGTCTACTCCTCCGCGGACCGGCTCTACCTGGCCACCACCGACCAGGGCTGGGGATGGTGGGGCGTCCGCGACTCGCTGGTCGCCGGTGAGCCCGCGCGGGTACGGCGGCCGCCGCCGCTGTCCACGCGGGTGCACGCGTTCGAGCTCGACGGGCTCTCCACCCGCTACGTCGCCTCCGGCCGGGTCCGCGGCCTGGTCGTGGACCGCTGGTCGATGAGCGAGCACGACGGGAACCTGCGCGTGGCCACCGCGCTCGGCCGGGACTCCTGGACCCCGCGCGAGAACGCGGTCACCGTGCTCGCCGAGCGCGGGGACCGGCTGACCGAGGTCGGCCGGGTCGACGGGCTCGGCGTCGACGAGCAGATCCAGTCCGTCCGCTGGTTCGGCGACCTCGCGGTCGTGGTCACCTTCCGGAGGACCGACCCGCTGTATGCCGTGGACCTCGCCGACCCCGAGGCGCCCCGGGTGCTCGGCGCGCTCAAGATCCCCGGCTTCTCGTCGTACCTGCACCCGGTCGGCGACGGCCTCCTGCTCGGCCTCGGGCAGCACGCGGACCGGCAGGGTGTCAGCCGCTTCGCGCAGGCCGCGGTGTTCGACCTGCGCGACCTGGCCCGGCCGGACCGGGTCGACACGGAGGCGTTCGGCGAGGGCGCCGAGTTCACCGCGGCCTGGGACCCGCGCGGGTTCACCTACCTGCCCGAGCGGCGCACGGTGCTGGCCACGCTGCAGGACTACCGGCACGGGCGCAGCCGGCTCGTGGTGATGGGGCTCGGCGAGGACGGCACGCTGGCGCCGCGCTCCAGCACGGTGGTGGCCGGCTGGGACGCTCTGTCGGTGCGGACGCTGCCGCTCGACGACGGTCGGGTGGCGGTCGTGGCCCGCGGCGAGGTCGACCTGCTGACGCTGTGAGGTTGCTGCCGGACGGCGCCGGGCGGTCGTAGGCTCGGCCTATGTGCAGGAACATCCGGACGCTCCACAACTTCGAGCCGCCCGCCACCCGTGAGGAGGTGCGCGCCGCCGCGGTGCAGTACGTCCGCAAGATCAGCGGCAGCACCCGGCCCTCGCAGGCCAACCAGGACGCCTTCGACCGCGCCGTGGACGACGTCGCCGCGGTCACCGCGCGGCTGCTCGAGGAGCTCACCACCACGGCGCCGCCCAAGGACCGCGAGGTCGAGGCGGCCAAGGCCCGGGCCCGGGCGGCGACCCGCTACGCGTGAACGGTGCGGACGTGCCGGGCTCGGGGACGACCGGGGAGGCGCGGCTGCGGGCGGCGTTCGACCATGTCGACCGGGCCGACTTCCTGCCGTGGGGGCAGCGGCGGTTCGCCGCGACCGACGCCGCGATCCGGATCGGGCACGGCCAGACCAACAGCCAGCCCAGCACCGTGCGCGACATGCTCCGGCTGCTCGACGTCGGACCGGGGATGCGGGTGCTCGACGTCGGCTGCGGGTCGGGCTGGACGACCGCGCTGCTCGGTGACCTGGTCGGCCCCGCGGGTTCGGTGGTCGGGGTCGAGATCGTCCCCGCCCTGGTGACGTGGGGGCGGCAGAACCTGGCCGGCTACGCGATGACCTGGGCGCGGATCGAGCCCGCGCTGCCCGACACGCTCGGCCTCCCCGCGGAGGCGCCGTTCGACCGGGTGCTGGTGTCCGCGGAGGCCTCGGTGCTGCCGGACCAGCTCGTGGAGCAGCTGCGCGTCGGCGGCGTGATGGTGGTCCCGGTCGCGGGCCGGATGACCGTCGTCCGTCGTACGGCGGACCGGCCGTCCGTGCGGCGCGAGGGGTACTACTCGTTCGGGCCGCTGATCGAGCCGGGCCGCTGCTCGAGCCGGGCCGCTGCTCGAGCCGGGCCGCTGAGGTCGGGACGGCGACGGGTCGGCGTGGTCCCGGGGTCAGGACGCGACGGGGCGGCGCAGCGTGCCGACGACCCGGACCCGACGCTCCGGCGCGGTGGCCGCCATCGCCACCCCGGTGAACCCGGCCGCGAGCAGCATCAGCCCGAGCGAGGCGACGACCTTCTCCGCGCTGTCGGCGTGGACCACGGGCAGCACGACCTGCTCGGCCAGGAACAGCAGGATCAGCCCCGGCACCCAGGCGGCGGTCGCCTTGCTGCGGAGCAGCCCCAGCGCGATGAGCAGCACCCCGGCCAGGAACCCCCAGCCCCACAGGGTGAGCATCACCTTGAGACCGGTGTTCTCGAGCGATGCGCTGACGAGCAGGAGCTCCGTGCCCTCGACCCGGTCGCTGCTGAGCGCCTCCAGGGCAAGTGCCCGGAACATCAGCATCAGGGCCGCCATGGCCGCGACCCCGACGCAGCCGACGGTGAAGACCACGACGCCGACCAGCCCGAGGCCACGGCCACGGGCGGAGTCGAAGAGTGTGAGGACGGCCGGCATCCCGAGGATCAGGCTCACCGCGCCGCCGAAGAACAGCACGCTCATCGCCAGCCAGCGGCCCGGGTTGGCGGAGGCGACGATCAGCTGGTCCGCCGGGGAGGCGTTGGGTCCCGAGGGGTTGAGCATCTGCGCGAGGACCAGGGCCATCACTCCGGCCACGAGGGCAGCAGCCGATACCGGGACCCAGTCAGAACGCATACGAGAGAGGGTATGCGGAGATCGTCGTCCACGGCGATCCTCGCTACGAATCCGGCAAGATTCAGCGAGCGAAGTCGACGACTTCCTCGCTGTCCGGATCGTCCCACTCGTCCACGAATGGGATGAGATCCGCCACTGAGTCCAGCACCATCGTGGGCCGGTAGGGGAACCGGTCGACCTGCTCCGCCCGGGTGGAGCCGGTCAAGACCAGTACTGTCCGCAGACCGGCCTCGAGACCCGAGATCATGTCGGTGTCCATCCGGTCGCCGACCATCACCGTGGTCTCGGAGTGCGCGTCGATCCGGTTCAGCGCCGAGCGCATCATCAGCGGGTTCGGCTTGCCCACGAAGTACGGGTCCACGCCGGTCGCCCGGGTGATCAGCGCCGCCACCGACCCGGTCGCCGGGATCGGTCCCTGCGGCGAGGGGCCGCTCGGGTCCGGGTTCGTCGCGATGAACCGGGCGCCCTTCTCGATCAGCCGGATCGCGGTCGTGATCGCCTCGAACGAGTAGGTGCGGGTCTCCCCCAGCACGACGTACTCCGGCTCGCGCTCGGACAGCACGTAGCCGATCTCGTGCATCGCGGTGGTGAGGCCGGCCTCGCCGATCACGTACGCCGACCCGCCGGGGCGCTGGTCGTCGAGGAACTGCGCGGTGGCGAGCGCGGAGGTCCAGATCGAGCTCTCCGGGACGTCGATCCCGCCGCGGGCGAGCCGGGCCTTGAGGTCGCGCGGGGTGAAGATCGAGTTGTTCGTCAGCAGCAGGAAGGGGCGTCCCCGCTCACTCAGACGCTTCACGAAGTCGGCCGCGCCGGGGATCGCCTCCTCCTCGTGCACGAGGACGCCGTCCATGTCCGAGAGCCAGGTCCTGACCGGTTTCGCGGGCGATGTCATGGGTTCATCGTGGCACGTACGCTGGACGGCGTGGACCTGAAGGACGCGGTGCCCCGCGCGTCGTACGACGTCGCCGCCGCCCTGCACGTGCTCACCACGCACCGCTTCGTGGCGCTGACGGGGGCCGGGCTGAGCACCGACTCGGGGATCCCGGACTACCGCGGGCCGAACGCGCCGGCGCGGAGGCCGATGAGCTACCAGGAGTTCGTGTCGGGCCGGACGGCGCAGCAGCGGTACTGGGCGCGCTCGCACCTCGGCTGGTCGCGGATGCGTCGGGCCGTCCCGAACGCGGGGCACCACGCGGTGGCGCGGCTCGAGCACCTCGGGGTGCTCTCCACGCTGATCACGCAGAACGTGGACGGGCTCCACGAGCAGGCCGGGTCGCGGCGGATGCACGCGCTGCACGGGCGGATCTCGGACGTGGTCTGCCTGTCCTGTCGCGAGCGCACGACGCGCCGGTCGCTGCACGACCGGCTCACCGCGCTCAACCCGGGCTTCGAGAGCCGGCACGGGGACGTCGCGGTGCGTCCCGACGGCGACGTGGAGCTCGCGGACACCCGGGACTTCCGGGTGCCGTCGTGCGACGCGTGCGGCGGGGTGCTCAAGCCCGACGTGGTGTTCTTCGGGGAGAACGTGCCGAAGGACCGGGTGCTGCGCTGCTACGAGGCGGTCGAGGAGGCGGACGCCCTGCTCGTGGCCGGGTCGTCGCTGACGGTGATGTCGGGCCTGAGGTTCGTGCGGCACGCGCATAAGCTCGGGAAGCCGGTGGTGATCGTGAACCGTGGCGCCACCCGCGGCGACCCGCTGGCGTCGTACCGCCTGGACCTCGGCACCTCCGACTTCCTCCCCCTCGTCGAGGCGTCACTCGTGCGGCGTTGAGAGGTCAGTCGTTCGGCGTTGAGGCGTCAGTCGTACGGCGACCGCGCCCTCGCCGTACGGCAAAGCCGGAACGACTGACCTCTCGACCCGGAACGACTGACCTCTCAACGAGAGAGCGCGCCGGGTCAGGACACGTCGCGGCGCACCGAGAGAGCGATCCCGAGTCCCGCGAGGAGCAGGCCGTACCCGAGGAGCACGAGCCCGCCGACCCACCAGTCGAGGTAGTCGAGCAGCGTGTTCCCTGGAGCCATCAGCGCCGAGGAGGCGTTCGTCGGGAGCCACTTCACGAGCCAGTCCAGGTCGATCGCGGCCAGCGCGAACGTGAGGATCGGCTCGATCAGGAAGGTCACGAAGACCGCAAGCAGGATGGCCACGATCTGGTTGCGGATCAGCGTCCCGATGCCGATCCCGACCAGGGTCCAGATCGCCACCGCGAGCACCGCGAGGCCCATCGTCGGCCACAGCCGCTCCGCCCCGAACCCGAGATCGGCGCCCCGGACCCCGATCACGACCGCGCCGGCGAGCACCGTGCCGGCGAGCGCGACGACGCCGAAGAACGCCCCCATCACCAGGTGCGCAAGCATCTTCGCGACGACCACCCGGCTCCGCCGCGGGGAGACCAGGAAGGTGGAGGTGATCGTCTGGTAGCGGTACTCGCCGGTCATCCCGGTGATCCCGAGGATCAGCGCGAAGATGTAGGTACCGCTGAACATCGACATCGCGTAGACCGACCGGATCGCCTCGGGCGTGTCGAGCCCGGGGGTCGCGGGCTGCCCCGCGCCCGGATCCATCCCGGCGAAGGCCGCGTTGACGGCGGCCTGGATCATGCTGAACACCACGGCGCCGACGAGCAGGCCCCACCACAGCCGGGTGGAGCTGATCTTCTTGAACTCCGCGCGCACGAGCGGTGCGGCCGACGTGGTGCTCACGGCGTCCGGTCTCCTTCGGTCAGCTCGAGGAACGTCCGCTCGAGGTGGCTGGCCTCCGCGACCAGCTCGTGCAGCTCGACGCCGGCGACGTACGCCGCGTGGCCGACCCGCTCCGTCGTACCGCCGCCCACCCGCAGCCGGCCCGACCCGTCCTCGGTGACGGTGAGGGACGCGGCGGCCAGCGCGTCGCGCAGCTTGGCGGGCTCGGGGGTGCGCACGAGTACGTCGCGGGGGCCGCTGTCGAGGTCGGCCAGACGACCCTGCCGCACGAGCCTGCCCCGGGCGAGCACGACCACCTCGTCGACGGTCCGCTGCACCTCGCTGAGCACGTGGCTGGAGATGAGCACGGTGCGGCCCTCGCGGGCGAGCGCCCGGAGGAACTCCCGCAGCCAGGCGATCCCGGCGGGGTCGAGGCCGTTCGCCGGCTCGTCGAGGATCAGCACCGGCGGGTCCCCGAGCAGGGCCGCAGCCAGGCCGAGCCGCTGTCGCATGCCGAGGGAGTAGCCGCCGACACGCTTGTCCGCGACCTCGGTCAGCCCCACCTGCGCGAGCATCTCGCCGGCTCGGCGCGGGTCGATCCCCGCGCCGAGCGCCATCACCTCGAGATGGGCGCGCGCCGTACGACCGGGGTGGAAGCTCGACGCCTCGAGCGCCGCGCCGACGGTGCCGATCGGGTCGGGCAGGTCACGGTAGCGGTGACCGCCGATGGTGGCCGAGCCCGCGGTCGGCGCGAGCAGGCCGAGGAGGCAGCGCAGGGTGGTGGTCTTGCCGGCGCCGTTCGGGCCGAGGAAGCCGGTGACCACGCCCGGCTGCACCGAGAACGACAGGTCGTCGACGGCCTTGAAGGCACCGAACATCTTGGTCAGACCGACCACGTCGATCCGGAGCCCCTCCCGTGTCATGCGCTCATCCAAGCAGAGCGGCGGGTCGATCCGGCACGCACGGGTCTCGCAGGGCGTGGCGCCGGAACGACTGACGCCTCAAGCCCGCACGACTGACGCCTCAACGCCGCACGAGTGACCCCTCAACGAGGGTCAGAGGCGGCGGACGAACATGTGGGAGGCGGCCTCGTGGTCGATCTCGGCGGTCTCGCCGCCCGACCCGAGCAGCACGCCCTCGGGCGCCGCCACGGCGGTCACCACCTTGTCCGGCAGCGCCCCCACCCGGCGCAGCGCGGCCATCAGCGCCTCGTCGGTCTGGATCGGCTCGCTGATCCGGCGGACCATCACCCGCACCTCCTCCGCGGAGGTGACCACCTTGTCGAGAGGCTCCACGCCGTCCATGAAGTCCTCCTCGCCGCTGCTCTCGCCGAGCTCGTGCAGACCGGGGATCGGGTTGCCGTACGGCGACTCGGTCGGGTGCCCGAGCAGCTCGATCAGCCGGCGCTCGACGGTCTCGGACATCACGTGCTCCCAGCGGCAGGCCTCGGCGTGCACGAGCTCCCAGTCCAGGCCGATCACGTCGGTCAGCAGCCGCTCGGCGAGCCGGTGCTTGCGCATCACCCGGGTGGCCAGCCGGTGGCCGTCGTCGGTCAGCTGCAGGTGGCGGTCCCCCTCGACGGTGAGCAGCCCGTCGCGCTCCATCCGGGCCACCGTCTGGCTCACGGTCGGCCCGCTCTGGTGGAGCCGCTCGGCGATCCGCGCACGCAGCGGCACGATCCCCTCCTCCACGAGCTCGTAGATCGTGCGGAGGTACATCTCGGTGGTGTCGATCAGGTCGCTCACGCGACACATTGTGACGCATCGGTTGAGGGGCGCTGGCACAGTGAGTGACATGGCCGACGAATCCGGGGGGCCGGCCCCCGCTGTCATGTGGTTCCGCCGTGACCTTCGTCTCGGAGACAACCCGGCGCTGCGGGCGGCCTGCGACGCCGCCGACGGCGCGGGCGTGCTGCCGCTGTTCGTCCTCGACCCGAAGCTGTGGGGCCCGGCCGGTCCGACCCGGCGCGCCTACCTCGCCGCCTCCCTGCACGCCCTCGACGAATCGCTCGGCGGCCACCTCACCGTGCTCCGCGGCGACCCGGTCCGCCAGGTTGTCCGGGCCGCCAAGGAGGTCGGCGCCACCACCGTGCACGTCGCCGCCGACTACGGCCCGTACGGCGTCCGCCGGGACGAGGCCGTCGAGGAGGCGCTCGCCGCCGAGGGGATCGAGCTGCACCGCCTCGGGTCGCCGTACGCCGTCGCGCCCGGACGGGTCCGCAACGGCAGCGGCGAGGGGTACAAGGTCTACACACCGTTCGCGCGGGCCTGGGCCGAGCACGGCTGGCGCGCCCCCGTGGAGCGCCCCGGCACCCGGCAGACCTGGCTCGGCGTCGACGGCCGGGACATCCCCGACGCCACGCCGCCCGCCGGGCTCAGCCTGCCGAAGGCCGGCGAGAAGGCCGCGCTCGAGCGGTGGCGGGCGTTCCTCGAGGAGGACGTCGACCGGTACGGCGAGGACCGTGACCGCCCCGACCTGGACACCACCTCGCACATGTCCGTGCACCTGAAGTGGGGCGAGATCCACCCGCGCACGATGCTGGCCGACCTCGCGCAGCGGCGCGGCCAGGGCGCGTCGACGTACCGCTCGGAGCTGGCCTGGCGCGAGTTCTACGCCGACGTGCTGCACCGGTTCCCCGAGACCGCCCGGGAGTACTACAAGGCGGAGTTCGCCGGCATGGAGTACGACGGGCCGGGCGGCGACCTCGCGGCGTGGCGGGAGGGCCGCACCGGCTACCCGATCGTGGATGCCGGGATGCGTCAGCTGCGCGCCACCGGCTGGATCCACAACCGGGTCCGGATGATCGTGGCCAGCTTCCTGGTCAAGGACCTGCACCTGGAGTGGCAGCACGGCGCGCGGCACTTCATGCACTGGCTCGTCGACGGCGACCTCGCCTCCAACCAGCACGGCTGGCAGTGGGTGGCTGGCTGCGGCACCGACGCGGCGCCGTACTTCCGGGTGTTCAACCCGACCACGCAGGGCCAGAAGTTCGACCCGAAGGGCGAGTACGTCCGCCGGTGGGTCGAGGAGCTGCGCGAGGTCGAGGACCAGTACATTCACGAGCCTGCGGCGCGCCCCGACGGGCTCCCCGAGGGGTACCCCGAGCCCCTGGTCGACCACGCGGAGGAGCGTCGCGAGGCCCTGGCCCGACTCGACCGGTTGAAGAAGTGAGCATGAGCAGTCCCACGTACGACACCGACCTGACCGTCCCGCGCCGCTTCTGCGGCCCGCCGGGCTCCGGCAACGGCGGGTACACCGCGGGGCTGCTCGCCGAGCGGGTCCAGGGCGGTACGGCGCACGCCGTGTCCCACGCGCCGGGCTGCCCCGCGGTGGAGGTGACCCTGCGCCAGCCGCCGCCGCTCGACGTCGCGATGCGCGTGCAGCACGTGCCCGCCGACGACCCCGGCAACGTGACCGGCACGACCGCCACCCGGCTGCTCATGGGCGGGGCGAAGATCGCCGAGGCGGTCTGCGTCGACGCCGACCTCGACACCGTCGAGGCGGTGAGCCGGGCGGAGGCCAGCGAGGCGATGGAGCGCTTCGCCGGCTTCACCTCGCACCCCTTCCCGACCTGCTTCTCCTGCGGCCCGGACCGTGCGGAGGGCGAGGGCCTGCGGATCTTCCCGGGGCCGGTCCCCGGCGGCCGGGTCGCCGCCGCGTGGGTGCCGCACGCCCGCCTCGCGGAGTCCTCGGACCTGCTCGACGACGACGTGCAGAAGGTCGGCCTGCCCACGCTCTGGGCGGCGCTGGACTGCGTCGGCGGCTGGGGCGGCGGCATCGAGGAGCGCAGGATGGTGCTCGGCCGGATGACCGCGCAGGTGGACACGCTCCCCGTCGTGGGCGAGCCGCACGTCGTGGTCGGCGCGTCCCGGGGCACCGAGGGGCGCAAGACGTTCACCGCGAGCACGCTCTACGACAGCGACGGCCGGATCGTGGCCCGGGCCCAGCACGTGTGGATCGCGGTCGACCCCGCCGCCTTCGGCTAGACCCTGCCCCCTCCGCGGGCAGAACCGCACACACGTGTGCCGGTGTGACACCCCGGCGCGCGCACGACGTGTCACAACCGCACACGTGTGCCCCTGCCCGCGCCGCCCGCCCGTCCGCCGTACGAGCCCCTCGTTTGACACGGAACCCCTGCCGGCCTTGGGATTGGAACGTGCAAATCAACTCCAGCAGCAGCCCGTGGTGGAAGCACTCCGTCTGCTACCAGATCTATGTCCGCAGCTTCGCCGACGGGGACGGCGACGGCGTGGGCGACATGGCCGGCATCGAGCAGCGGCTGCCCTACCTCCACGACCTCGGCGTCGACTCGGTGTGGATCACGCCGTTCTACACCTCGCCGCAGAACGACCACGGCTACGACGTCGCCGACTACCGCGACGTGGACCCGCTGTTCGGCTCGCTCGCCGACTTCGACTCCATGCTGGCGAAGGCGCACGACCTCGGCCTGCGCGTCATCGTGGACCTGGTCCCCAACCACACCTCCAGCGAGCACCCGTGGTTCCGCGAGGCCCTGGCCGCCGAGCCGGGCTCCCCCGCCCGGGACCGCTACGTCTTCCGCGACGGCGCCGGGCGCGGCGGCAACCGCCCGCCGAACAACTGGCAGTCGATCTTCGGCGGCCCCGCGTGGACCCGCGTCCCGGGCCCCGACGGCGAGCCCGGCCAGTGGTACCTGCATATGTTCGACCCGACCCAGCCGGACCTGAACTGGTGGAACGCCGAGGTCGGCGACGAGCTGGAGTCCGTGCTCCGCTTCTGGCTCGACCGCGGCGTGGACGGCTTCCGGATCGACGTCGCGCACGGCCTCTACAACCCCCTCGACCTGCCCGACAAGAAGCGCGGTCAGTGGATGCCGATGTGGGACCAGCCCGAGGTGCACGAGGTGTACCGCCGCTGGCGCAAGATCCTCGAGGAGTACGACGGGGAGCGGATGGCCGTCGCGGAGGCGTGGACGAACACGCCCGAGTCGATGGCCCGCTACGTCCGCGCCGACGAGCTGCACCAGACCTTCAACTTCCACTGGCTCGGGGCGACCTGGGGCGCGGCGTCGTTCCGCCGGGTGATCACCGAGAGCCTCGCCGCGGTCGGCCTCGTCGGCGCGAGCGCCACCTGGGTGCTGTCCAACCACGACGTGGTCCGGCACGTGACCCGGTACGGCGGCGGGGAGCGGGGGCTCGCCCGCGGCCGGGCCGCGCTGCTGGCCATGCTCGCCCTCCCGGGCGGCTCCTACATCTACCAGGGCGAGGAGCTCGGCCTGGAGCAGGTCGAGGTGCCGCACGAGCACAAGCAGGACCCGTCGTACCACCGCGGCGCCGACGAGGGCCGCGACGGCTGCCGGGTGCCGATGCCGTGGTCGGGCGCCGAGGCGCCCTTCGGGTTCGGCCCCGGCCAGGGCCAGCCGTGGCTCCCGCAGCCGGCGTCCTGGAAGGACCTCACCGTCGAGGCCCAGGAGCAGGCCCCCGACTCCACGCTGAGCTTCTACCGCAAGGCGCTGCGGGCCCGGCGCCGGCTGACCGCCGGGGTCGGCGACGAGGTCACCTGGCTCACCACCGCCCCCGGCACGCTGGCCTTCCGCCGCGGCGACGGCTTCGTCTGCATGGTCAACTGCGGGTCGCGCGCGGCCCGGCTCCCGGCCGAGGCCGGCGAGCTGGTGCTCTCCAGCGGCCCGGTGGGCGCGGCGGGCACCCTGCCGCCGGACACCGCGGCCTGGTTCCTCCCGGCCTGAGCCTCAGCCGCCGAGCGCGGCGTTGTAGCGGGCGAGCCGGCCGGCCAGGTCGGCGAGCTCCTCCTCGCTCCAGTCCGAGAGCCGGTCGGCGAACACCCGGCGGCGCTCGGCCTGCAGCGACCGGACCCGCTCCTGGCCGGTGGCGGTGGCGACCAGCACCTGCGCCCGACGGTCGTCGGGGTCGCACGAGCGGGTGACCAGACCGAGCGCCTCGAGGTGGCCGACGTGCCGGCTCACCGCCCCCTTGTCGATGCCGAAGTGCTCGACGATGGCGGCGGCGCGGACCCCCTCGTGCTCGACGACGTACAGCAGCACCGGGTAGGCCGCGGGCTGCAGCCCGGGGTCGACCGCCTGCGCGTTCTCCGCGGTACGGCGCCGTACCCGGTGCAGCAGGACGCCGAGCTCGCGCTCGATGTCCCTCAGCGCCTGCGTGGTGCCCGCGCGCGTGGCGTCCGTCGCCGCAGCGACCTCCCCCGCCGTCACGCGGTGGCCGGCTCGCGCGGGAGCTCCTCGAGCTCGTCCTGGCGCTCGATGGTGGTGCGCAGCGGCACCTCGCGGATGAACAGCACCGCGACCAGCGCGAGCAGCGCGAACGGCGCCGCGACCAGGAAGATGTGCCCGGTGGCCGCGCCGAACGCGTCCTCGAAGACCGCGCGCACCGGGGCCGGCAGCGCCGCCATGTCCGGGATCGCACGGCTGGCCCCCTCGGACGTGGCCGGGACGCCGAGCCGGGCGAGGCCCGTCAGCACGCTGTCGCTGACCCGGTGGCCGAGGATCGCGCCGAGCACGGACACCCCGATCGAGCCGCCCATGGTGCGGAAGAAGGCCACCAGCGAGCTGGCGGCGCCGATGTCGGACTGGGCGGCGTTGTTCTGCACCGCGAGCACCAGGTTCTGCATGGTGGCGCCCATGCCGAGACCGAGCACGGCCATGAAGGCGCCGACCACCCACAGGCTGGTGTGCGCGTCGATCGTGCCGAGCAGGAGCAGGCCGACGACCATCATCGACGTGCCGCCGACGAGGTAGCGCTTCCACAGGCCGGAGGCGCTGATGATCCGCCCGGTCGCGATGCTGGAGACCAGCAGGCCCCCGACGAGCGCGAGCGACATCAGGCCAGCCCGGGTCGGCGACATGCCGCGGGCGATCTGGAAGTACTGCGACAGGAAGACCGTCGACCCGAACATCGCCAGGCCCACCATGACGCTGGCGAAGACCGAGAGGCTCGTGGTGCGGTCGCGGAAGAGCCGCAGCGGGATGATCGGCTCGCGGACCCGGGACTCGGTGTGGACCGCGGCGGCGAGCAGGACCACGCCGAGCCCCACCATCCAGGCGGTGGTGAGCGAGAGCCAGTCGAACTCGTGACCCGCGAGCGACACCCAGATCAGCAGCACCGAGACGCCGCCGGTGATCAGGCCGGCGCCCCAGAAGTCGATGGAGACGTCGCGCCTGACCACGAGCAGGTGCAGGGTCTTCTGGAGCACGACGAAGGCGAGCGCGGCGAACGGGATGCCGACGTAGAAGCACCAGCGCCAGCCGAGCCAGGGGGTGTCGACGATCAGGCCGCCGATGAGCGGGCCGCTGACCGTGGCCAGCGCGAACACGGCGCCGAGGTAGCCGGAGTAGCGGCCACGTTCACGCGGGGACACGATCGTGGCGATCACGACCTGCACCAGCGCGGTCATCGCGCCGACGCCGACGCCCTGGACGGCGCGGGCGCCGATGAGGAAGCCCATGCTCGGCGCCAGCCCGGCCAGGATCGAGCCCACCACGAAGATCACCAGCGCGAGCTGGACGAGCACCTTCTTGCTGAACAGGTCGGCGAGCTTGCCCCAGATCGGGGTCGAGGCGGTGGTCGTGAGCAGGGTGGCCACGACCACCCAGGTGTAGCCGGACTCGCTGCCCCCGAGGTCGGCGACGATCCGCGGCAGCGCGTTCGACACGACCGTGGAGGAGAGCATCGCCACGAAGAGGCCGAGCAGCAGGCCGGACAGGGCCTCGAGCACCTCGCGGTGCGCCATCGGCTCGGCCGGGGCGCCCGGCGGGGTGCCGGGAGTGGCGCCGGGAGTGGTGCCGGTGGGGGTGGTGGTCATACGGAGTGGTCCTCGCGTGGTGCGTCGGGGGTGCGGGTGGTCGGGTCGGAGCGGTGAGCAGCGCCCGGGAGGCGGGCTTCCGCGACCCGCTGCGCCGCCCGCGGCCCACTTGGTTGCCGTGGACAACCTTATCGAGAGTAGTTGCGTACGGCAACCAAACGTGAGGTGAGGGTCGCCACGGCTCCGCGCCGCCGGTCGGCCGGGCGCGCGGGAGGTACGGCGTCAGGGCGTCGGGTGCCGCGCGTCGTACCGGAGGAACCCACGCTGGACGGTGACCGCGACCAGCACGCCGACCACGCAGGCCAGCCCGCCGAGCACGAGCGCCAGCCGCTCCGACGTGGCCTCGCCGACGCTGCCGACCAGGAAGTCCCCCGCACGGGGCCCGCCGGAGACCACCACGATGAACACGCCCTGCAGCCGGCCACGGAGCTGGTCGGGCGCGGCGACCTGGAGGATCGTCGACCGGTACGCCGCGCTCACCACGTCGGCCGCCCCGGCGAGGGCCAGGAACAGCACGCCCACCCAGAGCGCGGAGGCGAGACCCACGGACCCGATCGCGAGCCCGTAGACGAGGATCGACACGACGATCGCGAGCCCCTGGAGCCGGACCCGGCTCACCCAGCCGGAGAGCGCGAAGGCGACCAGCCCGCCGAACGCGGGGGCCGCCTGGAGCACGCCCACGGTGGCCGCTCCCCCGCCGTACACCTTGTAGGCCAGCGCCGGGAAGACCGCGCGCGGGTGCGCGAAGACCATCGCGCACAGGTCGAGGACGAAGGTCATCCGCAGGTTCGGCGAGCGCCGCAGGAAGCGCAGCCCGTCCAGCACCGACCGGAGCCCGGCGCGGGGGCTGCCCTCCTCCGGCGGCATGGACGGCAGCCGCCACAGCGCGTAGAGGGTGGCGGTGAACGTGACCGCGTCCACCGTGTACGCCGCCTCGAAGCCGCCCCACTTGATCAGCAGGGCCCCGAGCAGCGGGCCCACGGTGAAGCCGAGGTTGAACGACGCCATGTTCAGCGCGCTCGCCGCCGGCAGCAGCTCGGCCGGGAGCAGCCGGGCGACCATCGCGTTGCGCGCCGGGCTGTTCGCGGCGAAGCAGGCGGCCTGCACCGCGACGCACGCGTAGAGCAGCCCGACCGCGGTGTTGCCCAGGAACGCCTGCGCCGCGAGCACCAGCGAGACCGCCCAGGCCCCGCCCGAGGCGGCGAGGGCCAGGGTGCGCCGGTCCATGGCGTCCGCGATCGCCCCGCCGTACAGCCCGAACGTCACCAGCGGCACCAGCGCGAACACCCCGACCAGGCCGACCGCGAAGGACGAGCCGGTGAGCGCGTACACCTGCACCGCGATCGTCACGTTGGCCATCTGCTGGCCGAGCTGGGCCACCGCGTTGCCGAGGAAGAGCCGCCGGTAGGCCGGGGAGACCCTCAGCGGGCGGACGTCCGTGAGCACCGTCGCGAGGACGGAACGGGCCCCTCGACGCGGTCTCACCGGTGCACTCACGAGGCTCACCCTCTCAAATGCCGCGAAATCTCCTTGTCGGCCGCGGGCGGGCCGACGTACCGTGGACGGACACGAGGAAGGAGGTGGTCCAGAAGTGAATTCTTTACGGACTCGTGAGGTGGCTGCTCGCTAGCAGCGCACCGGCCAGCACGACTGAGCCCCCGTCAACCGGGATGTGGGCAGCTGGCAATTCCAAGCAGTCACCCGACCCGCAGGCGCTCCGGACACGTCCGACCGGAGAGTGGGCCCCGCTCCTCGAGCGGGAGGACCCACAACGCCTGCGGGTCGTCTGCTTTCCCACCGACCGCCGTGTCCTGGCCGGCGGGGGTCAGGGCGCGAGCCGCTCCACCGCCCAGCCCGACGGCGTACGGCGGTAGCGCAGCCGGTCGTGCAGCCGGCCGAGCCGACCCTGCCAGAACTCGACCCGCTCCGGCACCACGCAGAAACCGCCCCAGTTCTCCGGCCGCGGCACGTCCCCCTCGCCGAACCGCTCCGCGGCCTCCTCGTAGCGCGCCTCGAGCACGGACCGGTCCGGGATCACCTCCGACTGCGGTGACGCCCACGCCCCGAGCTGTGACGCGCGGGGGCGGCTGCCGAAGTACACGTCGTTCTCGTGCTCGCTGAGCCGGGTGGCGGTGCCCTCGACCCGCACCTGCCGCTCGAGCGGGTGCCACGGGAACAGCAGCGCGCACCGCGGCCGGGCGTCGAGGTCGTCGGCCTTGCGGGACTCGTAGTTGGTGAAGAACACGAAGCCGCGCTCGTCGATCCCCTTGAGCAGCACGATCCGCGACGCCGGGGCCCCCTCGGCCGACACCGTCGAGAGCACCATCGCGTTCGGCTCGTGCAGCCCGGCGGCCACCGCGTCGTGCATCCAGCGCCGGAACATCGCCACCGGCTCGGTCTCGAGGTCGGACTCGTCGAGCCCGCCGGCGGCGTACTCCCGGCGCAGGTCACTCAGCTCACGTGGTTTCACGCCCCGAATGTAGCGGCCCCGCGTGGCGCCGGGGGTGCACGCGGTGCACAATGCAACGCGGACTGCACAGAGACGAAGGAGTCATGATGAGCGAGGTTCAGCACGGCCTTGAAGGCGTGGTCGCGTTCGAGACCGAGATTGCCGAGCCCGACAAGGAAGGCTCCGCACTGCGCTACCGCGGTGTCGACATCGAGGAGATCGTCGGCCGGATCCCCTTCGAGAAGGTCTGGGGCCTGCTGATCGACGGCGCCTACGACCCGGGCCTGCCGCCCGCCGAGCCGTACAACATCCCGGTGCACACCGGCGACATCCGCGTCGACGTCCAGGCCGCGGTCGCCATGCTCGCCCCCGCGTTCGGGATGCGGCAGACCTACGACATCAGCGACGAGCAGGCCCGCGAGGACCTCAGCCGGGTCGCCGTGATGGTGCTGTCGTACGCCGCGCAGGCCGCCCGTGGTCTCGACAAGCCCGTCGTCTCGCAGCGCGAGGTGGACAAGGGCGGGACGCTCGCCGAGCGGTTTATGATCCGCTGGAAGGGCGAGGCCGACCCCAAGCACGTCAAGGCGATCGACGCGTACTGGAGCTCGGCCGCCGAGCACGGCATGAACGCCTCCACCTTCACCGCGCGGGTGATCACCTCGACCGGCGCCGATGTGGCCGCCGCGTTCTCCGGCGCGATCGGTGCGATGAGCGGCCCGCTGCACGGCGGCGCGCCGTCCCGCGTGCTCGGCATGATCGAGGAGGTCGAGCGGCGCGGCGACGCCCGCTCCTACGTCAAGGAGCTGCTCGACAACAAGGAGCGGCTGATGGGCTTCGGACACCGGGTGTACCGGGCCGAGGACCCCCGCGCCCGGGTGCTCCGACGCACGGCACAGGAGCTCAGCGCTCCGCGCTACGAGGTCGCCGAGGCGCTCGAGAAGGCGGCGCTGGCCGAGCTCCGCGAGCGCCGCCCCGACCGGGTGCTCGAGACCAACGTCGAGTTCTGGGCGGCGATCGTCCTGGACTTCGCCGAGGTCCCGCCGCACATGTTCACCTCCATGTTCACCTGCGCCCGCACCGGCGGCTGGTCGGCGCACATCCTGGAGCAGAAGCGCACCGGCCGCCTGATCCGGCCCTCGGCGAAGTACGTCGGCCCTGCCCCGCGCAAGGCGGAGGACGTCGACGGCTGGAGCCAGGACTGGGCCTGAGCATGGACCTGCAGCGGACGCGGGCGATGTGGGACCGCGAGGCCGCGGTCTTCGACCAGGAACCCGACCACGGCCTGCGTGACCCGGCGACCCGGGCCGCGTGGCGCGAGCTGCTGCTGCCGCACCTGCCGGCGGCGCCCGCCCGCGTCGCGGACCTCGGCTGCGGCACCGGCACCCTGTCGGTGCTGCTCGCCGAGGCGGGCCACACCGTGGACGGCGTGGACCTCTCCGGCGAGATGGTCGACGCCGCCCGCCGGAAGGCCGCGACGGCGGACGTCCCGGTGACGTTCCGCGAGGGCGACGCCTCCGACCCGGAGCTCGAGCGGGCGGCGTACGACGTCGTGCTGTCCCGGCACGTGCTCTGGGCACTGCCCGACCCGTCCGCGTCGCTGGCCCGCTGGGTGCGGCTGCTGCGCCCCGGCGGCCGGCTGGTCCTGGTCGAGGGGAGCTGGAGCACCGGGGCGGGGCTGACCGCCGAGCAGACCGAGCGGCTCGTGCGCGAGCACCGCTCGGACGCGACCGTGCAGCGGCTCACCGACCCGGTGCTGTGGGGCCGGCAGATCGAGGACGAGCGCTACCTGCTGGTCAGCCTGGTCTGAGGCGGGCGACCGCGGGCCGTTGGCGATACCCATCCCGTTCGCTAGACTTTCCGGCGAGGGGAGTACTTCCCTGGCCCGCTCCGGTCACTCCGGCCTCCCACGAGGCCTCGGACGGGCGCCTGCTCCGCAGGTGAAGGAGACCTCAGACACCGTCTGAGGAGACCCATGCTCTCGACCGTTGCCGCAGGCGCGGCCCCTACCGCGCTCGACTCCGTCGGCACGCCCCTGCTCTGGGCGACGACGCTCGGTCTGGTCGTCGCGCTGCTCGCGCTCGACTTCGTCCTGACCCGCCGGCCGCACGAGGTCGCGATGCGCGAGGCGCTCGCCTGGTCGGCCTTCTACGTCGCGCTCCCCCTCGCCTTCGGCGGGTTCGTCTGGTGGCGCTTCGGCACCGACCGGGGGCTGGAGTACCTCACCGGCTACCTCGTGGAGAAGTCGCTGAGCGTCGACAACCTCTTCGTGTTCATGCTGCTGCTGGGCGCCTTCGCGGTACCGAAGGCCCTGCAGCAGCGGGTGCTGCTCTACGGCATCGTCGGCGCACTCGTCCTCCGCGGCGTGTTCATCGCCCTGGGCGCGGCCGCGCTGAGCCGCTTCGACGCGATGTTCCTGGTCTTCGGGGTCATCCTGCTCGTCACCGCGGCGAAGGTGCTGCGCGACGCGATCCGCGGAACCGACCACGACGTCGACGTCGCCCGCCTGCGCAGTGTCCGCCTGGTGCGCAGGCTCGTGCCGGTCACCGAGGACTACCAGGGCACCCGGGTCCTGAGCCGGGTCGACGGCCGACGCGCGGTGACGCCGTTCGCGCTGGTGGTGGTGGCCGTCCTCGCCACGGACGTCGTCTTCGCTGTGGACTCGGTCCCCGCCGTCTACGGCATCACGGGCGACCCGTTCCTGGTCTTCGCCACCAACGCGTTCGCCCTGCTCGGCCTGCGGGCGCTGTACTTCGTGCTCGAGGGCGCGCTGAGCCGGCTCGTCCACCTCGGCTACGGGCTGGCCGCCGTCCTCGGCTTCATCGGCACCAAGCTGGCCCTGCACTGGGCCCACGAACGGTGGAGCGCGGTGCCGGAGGTGCCGACCCTGCTCTCCCTCGGCGTGATCGTGGGCGTGCTGGCCCTGACCACGGTGACCAGCCTCCTGGCGACCCGCACCGGCGCCCGGAACGAGGACGAGCGGGTCCCGGTCTGACCGTGGTACGGCGTCAGGCCTGCCCGGCGATCTGGATCAGGTTGCCGCAGGTGTCGTCGAGGACCGCCGTGGTCACCGGCCCGAGGCTCTGCGGCTCCTGGGTGAAGCGGACGCCGAGCGCGCGCAGCCGCTCGAACTCCGCGGTCACGCCGTCGACCGCGAAGGAGGTGAAGGGGATCCCGTCGGCCACCAGCGCGTCCTTGAACGTCCGGGCCGCCGGGTGCTGGTCGGGCTCGAGGAGCAGCTCGATGCCGTCCGGGTCGTCCGCCGAGGCCACGGTGAGCCACCGGAACTCCCCCAGCGGCAGGTCGGTCCTGGGCACGAACCCGAGCACCTCGGTGTAGAAGCGCAGGGCCTTCTCCTGGTCGTCGACGTACACGCTCGTCAGGTTGATCCTCATCGGCGGCTCCCTCTCCTCGTCCCGTGCTGCCCAGCCTCGCACGAGACGCCGACACCCCGGCAGGACGACGTCGCCCCTCCCCCGCGAGCAGCGGAGGAGGGGCGACGTACGAGCGTGAGGGCTGCCGAGGGTCAGCGGCCGCGGCCGCCCGAGGAGAACGACGCGGCGCTGTGCGACGAGGAGCCGCCCGAGCGACCGCCCGACGTACGACGGGGGGCCGAGGTGCCGCCGGCACCGCCCGAGCCACCACCGGAGCGACGACGCGAGCCACCCGAGCGGGAGCCCGATCCGGCGCCGTTGCCGGAACCCGACGGGGCGCCGTTGCCGGAGCCGCCGCCCGAGCGGGACCGGGAGCGGCCGCCGGAGCGACCACCGGAGCGGCCGCCACCCGAGCGGGCCTGGCCGCCGGAGCGGGTCTCGGCGCTCACCGCGGGCAGCGCGCTCGCTTCGACGAAGGTGCGCTCGCCCGGGGCGATCTGGGTCAGCACGGGGTCGCCGAGCCGGACGCGCGTGATGGTGGGCTTGATCCCGGCCTTGCGGGTCAGGTCGCGGACGTCGGGGACCTGCGCGTCGAGCATCATCGTGACGACGGTGCCCTCGGCGCCGGCCCGCGCGGTGCGGCCGGAGCGGTGCAGGTACGCCTTGTGCTCGACCGGCGGGTCCGCGTGCACGACGAGGCTGACGTCGTCCACGTGGATGCCGCGCGCCGCGATGTCGGTGGCGACCAAGGTGGTGGCGTTGCCCTCCGAGAAGGCGGTGAGGTTCCGGGTCCGCGCGTTCTGCGACAGGTTGCCGTGCAGCTCGACCGCGGGCACGCCCTTGGCGTTGAGCTGCCGGGCGAGCGCCTTGGCGCCGTGCTTGGTCCGGGTGAACACGACGGTCCGGCCCGGGGCCGCGGCGAGGTCGGCGATCACGGGGAGCCGCGTCTCCTTCTCGACGTGCAGCACGTGGTGGGTCATCTTGGTGACCGGCGACTGGGCCGAGTCGACGCTGTGCACGACCGGGTCGTGCAGGTAGCGCTTGACCAGGACGTCGACGCCGGCGTCGAGCGTGGCGGAGAACAGCAGGCGCTGCCCGTCGCCGGGGGTCTTGTCGAGCAGGCGACGGACGACCGGCAGGAAGCCGAGGTCGGCCATGTGGTCGGCCTCGTCGAGGACGGTGATCTCCACCGAGCCGAGGTCGACGTGACCGGACTGCATGTGGTCGGCGAGCCGGCCGGGGCAGGCGATGAGCACGTCGACGCCGGCGCGCAGGCCCTGGATCTGCGGGTTGGGGCGCACGCCACCGAAGACGGTCAGCGTCTTGAGCGACATCTCCTTCGCGAGCGGCGCGAGCGCGGCCTCGATCTGGCTGGCGAGCTCGCGGGTCGGGGCGAGGATCAGCGCGCGCGGCCGGTTAGGGCGGCGCTTGGAGGTGCTCGACGCGAGGCGGGTCAGGACCGGCAGCAGGAACGCGTAGGTCTTGCCGGAGCCGGTCCGGCCGCGGCCCAGGACGTCGCGGCCCTTGAGCGAGTCCGGGAGCGTCGCGGCCTGGATCGGGAACGGCGCGTCGATGCCGGCGGCGGCCAGTGTCTCCACGAGGACCGGCGGCAGGCCGAGGCCGGCGAAGGTCACGTCGGTGGGTTCAGTACGGGAAGAGGACAGGGTGCTGGGGCGGTTGTCCGCCATAGGGGAAGCTCCGAAAAGTAGAAGGGTCGTCCTGCCCGGCGCGGGAAACGGTGCCCGCGGCGCTTGGTGGATGACACAAGAAAGCCGGCCCGAGGCAGAACTGATGGGGCCGGTGAGTCGAGTGTACGCAGGTGCGCCCGTGATGTGCGAACCGAACCGGTGTGACCCGGAACGCGTTCCCCGGCCCCTTCCCCGGAGACGACGACAGGGCCGCGGCTCCCCGAGGGGTGCCGCGGCCCTGCCTGGTCGAGCGTCAGCTCGTGGTCTGGATCCGGTCGAGCGCCGGGGCGTAGACCGGCGAGCTCGCACCGAGGTAGTCGGTGAACGCGTCGAGGTCGATCGGCCCCGTCACCTGGTTCGTGCCACCGGTGAGCACCGAGAACCCGTCGCCGCCACCGGCGAGGAAGTTGTTCACGGTGACGCGGTAGGTCTCGGTCGGCAGCACCGCGGTGCCGTCGAACTCCAGGCTGCCCGGGACCACCCGGGTGCCGGTGCACGGGTCGGCACCGGTCGGGGCCGTGGTGCCCGCGGTGTTGACCGTGTACGACACCGTGTCGGACGGGTAGAGCGTCTTGGCGACCTGGAACTGCTGCTCGAGCATGCAGTACAGCTGCGCCCCGGTCAGGTCGAGGGTGACCAGGTTGTTCGCGAACGGCTGGACGGTGAACGCCTCCTCGTAGGTGACGTCACCCGCGTTCAGGTCGGCCCGGACGCCGCCCGGGTTCATGAACGCCGCGACCGCTCCGGTCTCGTCGTCGGTGGCGGCGAGCTGCGCGTCGGCGATGACGTTGCCCAGCGCGGACTCGCCGAGGGCGTAGATCGGCTCGCCGTTGCTGTTCGTGCCCGACTGGAAGAGCCGCTCCTGGGTCTTCGTCAGGGGCTCCGCGGTCTTGCCCACGACCTCGCTCGCGATCGGGCCGAGCGCCGCGCGGTAGTGCGCGATCAGGTCGGTCTGGGCGGGGTCCTTGGCCACGTCGCGGGTGACGATGACGTTGTTGGCACCGGCGCTGAGCACGTCGCCGGTGGTGCGGTCGATCGACAGGTCGATGTCGGTGACGAGACGGCCGGCGGAGCTGGCGCTGGTGACGAGCTTGCCGTCGATCTCGCAGTTGTAGGCCTGGTGCGTGTGGCCGCTGACCACCACGTCGATCGCGTCGCTCATGCCCCGGGCGATGTCGACGACCGGGCCGGCGAAGCCGTTGCAGCCGTTGACGTCCCAGGCGTTGGCGCCGGTCTGCGCGCCACCCTCGTGCAGCAGCACGACGATGCTCTCGACCCCGCGGTCCTGCAGCTCGGCGGCGTAGCGGTTGGCGGTCTCCACCTCGTCGGCGAACTCGAGCCCGGCGACGCCCTCCTGGCTGACGATCTCCTTCGTGCCCTCGAGGGTCATCCCGATGAAGCCGACCTTGACGCCCTGCACCTTGTGGATCGCGTAGGGCGCCATCAGCGGCGCGCCGGTCTCGGTGCGGAAGGCGTTGGCGGAGAGGTACCGGAAGCCCGCCCCGGCGTACGGCGTCCCGTCCGCGCAGCCGTCCACGGGGTGGCAGCCGCCGTTCTGGATCCGGAGCAGCTCGTCGGCGCCCTCGTCGAACTCGTGGTTGCCGACGCTCGCGTAGTCGAGCCCGGCCGCGGTCAACGCCTCGATGGCCGGCTCGTCGTGGAAGGCCGCGGAGAGCAGCGGCGAGGCGCCGATCAAGTCGCCGGCGGCGACGGTGATCGTGTTCTCCTCCTCCTCCAGCTGGGCGGTGAGCTGCCGCAGCTGCGTGGCGAGGTACTCCACGCCGCCCGCGTCCACGGTCACCGGCGACCCGGTCGCCGAGACGCCGGTCTGGATCCGGCCGCCCGAGCCGCTCGGGGCCTCCAGGTTGCCGTGGAAGTCGTTGATGGCGAGCAGCTGGACGTCGACGGGCTTGGGCCCTTGGGTGCGCGGGCCGGCGGCCTCGGGTCGCGCCGGGGCGGCGCCCGCCGTCTGCGGGACGATGCCCACGGTGACGGTGAGCAGCGCCGCCGTCGTGGCACCGGCCACGGCGAGCCGGCGCAAGGGGGACCTGGTCATGGGTTCTCCGAAAGGATCGATGAGCGGTTCGTGGGGCAAAGCCTGCCGCCGCCGGAGCGGATGACCCGGTGGACGGCCCAGGTCAGACTACGAGAAATCTTCAGGACATACAGGGATCACACGGATCATTTACGGTCAGGCGCGACGGGTCCGGCGGGCGGTCCGGTAGCTCGGCTCCCGCAGCCGGTGGACCAGGTCGTAGGTGGCCAGCCCGGGAACGGTGTTCCGCACCGGGTCGAAGGAGATCTCCGGGTCCGGGCCGGAGGTGCCCGACAGGTCGAGGTGGGCGACGTGCCGCCACGGCCCCGACGGGGAGGCGCAGGCGATCTCGAAGCTCCCCTCCCCCGTCCCGACGGCGGCCAGCAGCAGCGGCCCGTGCGCCGTCCGGTACGGGAGCAGCGTGGTGAGCGGCCGCCCGTAGGGCGTCCCGCTCGCCGTGAGCACGAACCGGGTGAGCCGGCCCAGCCCGGTGGTGGCGAACAGCAGGTCGCCGTGACCGCCGTCGTCCCGCGGCACCCGCAGCGCCAGCCCGTGGATGTCCGGCAGCGGGGAGGGCAGGCCCACCGCCCGCGACCAGCGCACCAGCACCTCGTCGTCGCCGGGCTCGTCCAGCCAGGCCACGCCGGTGGGCGGCTCGGCTCCGGTGCGGCGCAGCCTGCCCACGACCACGCGGCCCCGCGGGTGCAGCGGCTTGCCCGCCGTGCGCACCGCCGCGACCGCGCGGGTGGCTCCGGCCAGCGCGATCCCTCCGGCGGACGAGGCGACCCTTCGGACCGGTGCGGCGACATTCCCCATGCCGGGTACTACCCGCGGGCGCCCCCTCGTGAACCCGGGTGAGGCCGGCCGGACGATCCACCGGCCCTGAGGTCAGAGCGGCCTTCCGTAGTAGCGCGACTTCGGGGACCACGCGTAGTGACCGAAGCCCGGCACCGGGGCGTAGCCCGAGGACTCGTAGAGCGCGATCGCCTCGGGCTGCTCGATCCCGGTCTCGAGCACCATCAGGTCCGCCCCGGCGTTCCGGGCGGTCGCCTCCAGGTGGTCGAGCATCCGCCGGGCCAGCCCGGCACGACGTGCGGGCGGGGCGACGTACATCCGCTTGATCTCCGCGGCGACCGTGCGGCCGAACGCGGTCACGTCGGGGCGCATCCGCCACCCGCCCATCGCGACCGGGAGCCCGGCGAGGTACCCCACGAAGAAGGCGCCGGCCGGGGCGTCGAACATCGTCGGGTCCAGCGGGGTCTCGTCCGGGCCGCCGTAGCGGAGGGTGTACTCCGCCTGCACCTCGGCGACCAGCTTCTGCGCGTCCTGGTGGGTGAACGCGACGCGGCGGACCTCCAACTAGGCGCCCGTCGCCGTGCCGCAGCCGTCGCAGAACCGCGCGTCGGCCTCGTTGCGCCGCCCGCAGGAGCGGCAGTAGGGCCCGGTCCGCCCATGGTCCGGCGCCCACCCGGTGGTCGGCCCGCCGAGGCCCAGGCTCTGCGCGGCCGTCCGCATCGCCGGGGAGTACTCCTCGGCGATGTACGACGCCGCGGCGCCGGCGAACCCGAGCTGGAGCAGCACCCCGCCCACGAAGAACAGCGGGACCCCCACGAAGAAGAGCCAGAACTTCGTCGGCTCCGCGGTCATGTCGCCGGTGGCGAACAGGTCGGCGACCGCGACCCCGATGCACGCGAGCGCAGCGAGCACGAACAGGGCGCCCAGCACCCGGAAAGCCATCCGCCGCGAGCGGCGTCCACCCGTCGTGTCCTGCCCGCTGCCGGGCGTCAGGCCGCTGCTCATGATGTGTCCCCGTTCGTGGTCGTGTTGTGGCTGGTGACACAATATGGCCGCAGACAGCTCTGACAACGAAGTCAGGTCACCACCACTCGATTCTGACGAGGTTCACACGTGACCGACGCGATCACCATCCCCGACGCGCTCAAGCCTGCCGACGGCCGCTTCGGCGCCGGCCCCTCCAAGGTCCGCACCGAAGCCGTCGACGCCCTCGCAGCGACCGGCACCTCCCTGATCGGCACCTCGCACCGCCAGGCCCCGGTGAAGGACCTGGTCGGCCGGGTCCGCGACGGCGTCAGCCGGCTCTTCGACCTGCCCGAGGGCTACGAGGTGGTGCTCGGCAACGGCGGGGCCACCGCCTTCTGGGACATCGCCACCTTCGGCCTGATCCGCGAGAAGAGCCAGCACCTGTCGTTCGGCGAGTTCTCCTCCAAGTTCGCCAAGGCCGCGAAGCAGGCGCCGTTCCTGGCCGACCCGACGGTGATCGAGTCCCCGACCGGCAGCCGCCCCGAGCCGCGCGCCGAGGCCGGCGTCGACGTCTACGCGTGGGCGCACAACGAGACCTCCACCGCCGTGATGGCCCCGGTCAGGCGGGTCGAGGGCGCCGACGAGGGCTCCCTCGTCGTCGTCGACGCCACCTCCGGCGCCGGCGGCCTGCCCGTCGACATCAACGAGGTCGACGCCTACTACTTCGCGCCGCAGAAGTGCTTCGCCTCTGACGGCGGCCTCTGGGTGGCGGTCATGTCGCCCGCGGCCCTCGAGCGTGCGGCCGAGATCGCCGCGACGGACCGCTGGGTCCCGGCGTTCTTCGACCTGCCGACCGCGATCGACAACTCGCTGAAGAACCAGACCTACAACACGCCGTCGATCGCGACGCTGTTCCTGATGGCCGAGCAGCTCGACTGGTTCAACACCCAGGGCGGCCTCGACTTCGCGGTGTCGCGCACCACGGACAGCTCCAACCGGCTCTACGGCTGGGCGGAGAAGACCTCCTACACGACGCCGTACGTGACCGACCCCGCGCACCGCTCGCTGGTGATCGGCACGGTCGACTTCGACGAGTCGATCGACGCCGCCACGGTCGCGAAGACCCTGCGCGCCAACGGCATCGTGGACGTCGAGCCCTACCGCAAGCTCGGCCGCAACCAGCTGCGCGTGGCGATGTACCCCGCGATCGACCCGGACGACGTCGAGGCGCTCACCGCCTGCGTCGACCACGTCGTCGAGCGGCTCTGACCAGCGCGCCCACCACGAGGGCACCGAGCACCGCCGCCACCGCGTAGCCGCGCGGCCGGCCGAGCCCGACCCCGTCTCCCGCACCGGTTCCCCGGTCGTCGGAGGCGGGGTCGCTCGCTTCCGGGGCCGGCGCCGCCGAGACGGCCGGCGACGGTGAGGCCGACGCGGGCGCCCCGGACGGCGTCGCGGCCACGGCGCTGCGGACGCTCGCGGGCAGCGTGACCCGCAGGACCTCGGACCGCGCACCCTCGGAGCTCAGGAACACCTCGCCGCCGCGGCTGACCGCCACCGCCTCGCCCTGGTCCTGGTCGGGCAGCTCGAGGTCGGCGACCTGCTCGAAGCCGGGGTACGTGTAGACCGCGGCCGAGCCGTAGGTGCGCAACACGACGTGCCGGCCGTCGGGGAGGAAGGCGCCGTCGGTGACGGTTCCGCGGACCCGGGAGACCGCGGCCATCCGGTGCACGCTGCCCTGCTCCAGCCGCCGCGGCGCGGCGTAGACCGTCCCGCCGAGCAGCGGCACCTTCGACACCACGAGGACCCGGCCGGTGCGCGGGTGCACCAGGAGCGCCTCCGCGTCGTGGGGACCGTCGGGGTAGGCGAGCTCGAACCGCGCGGTGGAGCCGTCCGCCCCCACCCGGTGCACCGCGACCGTGGACCGGTCCCGGTTGTTGTCCCCGATGTCGCCCACCCACAGCGTCGCGCCGGGCCCGGGGGCGAGGGCCTCGACGTCGTCGGGCTCCGCGGCGGCGTACGACGTGGTGCCGGTGGTGTCCCCGGTCCGCCCGTCGACGGCGTACACCACCGCCTCGTCGCCGGAGTCGTTCACGGTCCAGAAGGTGCGGCCGCGCGCCACGAGGCCGCTCGACTCGTCGATCCGCTCGTCGGTGAAGGAGAACGCCACCTCGGACCGGACCAGCCCGTCGTCGCCTCCGGTGTCGATCCAGGCCGGCAGCGGCGCGAGCCCGGCGCCACCGCCGAGACCGAGCACGGCGGCCGCCCCGCCGAGGGCGAGCCGGCTAGTGGAGCCGCGCATCCAGGAGCTCCGCGAGCTTGGGCTGCACGCCCCAGGTGCGGGTCAGGTCCTCGAGCTCGCGGCGGGCGCTGTCCGACGGCTTGGCGCCGGTCCGGGTCGCGCGCAGCAGGGTGTTGCGCGGGGTGTGCTGGCTCTCCACGAACTCGATCACGTCGACGCGGTAGCCGACCAGCCGCAGCACCCCGGCGCGCAGCGCGTCGGTGAGGGTGTCGGCGAACCGCTCGCGGAGGATGCCGTGGCGGGTGACGAGGGCGTACGGCGGCGGGGTCGGGGCCCGGCGCAGCTGCGCGGCGACGTCGTGGTGGCAGCAGGGCGCTGCCAGCACCAGCGAGGCGTCCCAGTCCACCGCCCGGGCCAGGGCGTCGTCGGTGGCGGTGTCGCAGGCGTGCAGCGCGAGCACCACGTCGGGCGCCTCGTCGAGCTCCGCGGTGGAGATGTCGCCCTGCACGAACGTCATCGAGCCCGCGATCCCCAGCCGGTCGGCCACCGCGCTGTTGTGGGTGAAGGACTGCTCCTTCACGTCCACGCCGACGACGTGCACGGGCAGTCCGCGGACCGCACTGAGGTACCGGTGCGCGGCGAAGGTCAGGTAGGCGTTGCCGCAGCCGAGGTCGACCACGCGGAGCGGGTCCGCCTCGGTGGGCGTGCGGAGCCGGCCCGACGACATCGCGTCGTCGACGGCCGCGGCCAGGCTGCGCAGGAACTCCTCGACCTGGCGGTACTTCGCCTGCCGGCTGGGCTTGACCCGACCCTTCTCGTCGGAGATCCCGACCGCGACCAGCACCGGGTCGTCCTCGGGCAGCAGCCGCGGCTTGGCCCGGTCGTGCTGGCGGCTCACCGCGTCCGGCTCCGCGGCCTCCGCGGCCCGCGGGCCGGTGTGCACCATCGCCTCGAGCTTCTTGGTGACCCTCACCTGGTGCGACTCGGTGACGGTGTCCACGTGCCAGTTGCCGAACGGCTCGTCGAGCAGGTCGTCGACGGCGTCCCGCGCGGCGTCGCCGGCGGGGTGGTTCGACGTGTGGGCCTGGGTGTCGTCGTACGCCGTGACCTGGAGGTGGCGGCCTGCCTTGAGGTCGACGTACCGCATCTCGACCCGGCGCCAGCGCGGCGTCTGCCCCTTCTGGCGGCCGGAGGCGACGGCGCGGACGAGCACCTGGTCGTCGAGGATCAGGGCGCGCATCCGGGAGAGCACGCGCAGCAACGGTTCGGCCACGTCAGCCCCGGAACAGGGCCGAGGCGGCGACGAGGAGGATGAGGGCCACGAGCGCACCGGGGATCACCAGGCGTCGGTAGCGGGGGTTCATGAAGGCGAGTCTAACGAGCCGCGGACCCGGCGATCCGCGTGGCCCGATCGCGCTATGGACGCGCTCAGGGGCCGGGCATAGCGTCGCTGACGAGCACGAGACCACTTCACCGGGAAGCGGCCTGCAAGACACACTTTCGGGAGGCCACCAGTGTTCATCCAGATCATCCAGGGCAAGTGCAGCCGCCAGGACGAGCTCCGCGCCGCGGCGGACCGCTGGCGGACCGAGATCGGGGACAGCGCAGAGGGCTGGCTCGGAGGCACCTACGGCTTCACCGACGACGACATGTTCATGGGCGTGGTCCGGTTCGCCTCACGCGAGGCGGCGATGGCCAACTCGAACCGACCGGAGCAGACCCAGTGGTGGTCGGAGGTGGAGCAGCTCTTCGACGGCCCGGTCGAGTTCCACGACTGCGACAAGGTCATGCTGATGATGGAGGGCGGCTCCGACACCGCCGGGTTCGTCCAGATCATCCGGGGCAAGCTCGACGACCCTGCCCGCCTCGAGGCGGACCTGGACCAGATGACCTCGCTGATCCACGAGGCCCGTCCGGAGATCCTCGGCGCGACGTTCGCGATCGAGGAGGACGGCACGTTCACCGAGACCGTGGCCTTCACCGACGAGGCGGCCGCCCGGGAGGGCGAGGCCAAGGAGATGCCGCTCAACGAGGACGTACGCCACGTCTGGCAGGACTGGGAGCAGATCACCCACGACGTGACCTACATGGACCTGCACCACCCGTGGTTCGCCAGCCGGCCCTGAGCCGGCGACGTGACCTGACCGAGCTCAGTGCGCGGTGGCGCGCTGCAGCATGCTGCGCCCGGCGAGGGTGACGCGCTCGCGCGCCTCCCGCCGGGTCTCGGGGGTGTTCAGCCCCTGGCGACGGCTGAACAGCGCCACCGCGAGCAGGGTGCCGAGGATCGTCATGGCGCCGCCGCCGATGAGCGTCCAGCGAGCACCGAACGCCTCACCGACCCAGCCGACGATCGGCGACCCGAGCGGGGTGCCGCCCATGAAGATCATCATGTAGAGCGCCATCACCCGGCCGCGCAGCTCGGGGGCCACGCTGAGCTGGATGGTGGCGTTGGCGGCGGTGATCATGGTCAGCGCGGCGAGCCCGAGCGCCGGCAGCCAGATCGCGAAGGCGACGTACGTCGGCATCAGCCCCGCCACGATCTCGGCCAGGCCGAACCCGACCGCGGCCAGGATCACCAGCCGGTGCCGAGGACGGCCGCGCCGGGCGGCGAGCAGCGCGCCGGAGAGCGAGCCGACCGCCATCGCGGAGCCGAGGATGCCGTACTCCGAGGCGCCCTTCTCGAACACCTCGGTGGCCATCAGCGCCGAGGTCATCTGGAAGTTCAGCCCGAACGTGCCCGCGAAGAACACGATGGTCAGGATCATCACCAGGTCGGGGCGGCTGCGGATGTAGCGCATGCCGTCGCGGATCATGCCCTTCTGCCGCTGCTGCGGCTCGGGGGTGTCGAGCAGGTCGGCGCGCATCCGCTGGAGGACGAACACCACGGCGCCGTACGAGAGGCCGTTGATCGCGATCACCCAGCCGGTGGCCTCGGCCCCGCCGCCGAGCGCGGCGATCATGAACCCGGCAATGGCCGGACCGACGATCCGGGCGGCGTTGAACGAGGCGGAGTTGAGGCCGACCGCGTTGGTGAGGTCGTCGGCGTGGACCATCTCGCTGACGAACGACTGCCGCGCCGGGGCGTCGAAGGCGGTGCCGATGCCGAACACGAACGCGAGCACGTAGACCATCCAGGTCTCCACGACGCCGGTCACCGCGAGCGTGCCGAGAAGCAGCGCGGGCACCGCCATCATCAGCTGGGTGACCTGGAGCAGCCGGCGCTTGGGGAAGCGGTCGGCGATGAGGCCGGCGTACGGCGAGAGCAGCAGGATCGGCAGGAACTGGAGACCGGTGGTGATGCCGAGCGCGGTGCCGCTGTTGTTCGTCAGCTGGAGGACCAGCCAGTCCTGCGCCACCCGCTGCATCCACGTCCCGGTGTTGGAGACGACACCGCCGGCCGCGTACAGCCGGTAGTTGGGGTTGGAGAGGGCGCGGAACGTCGGACTCAAGCGTGAGCCAGCCTTTCGATGATGGGAGCTGCCTGGCGCAGCACGGAGCGTTCTTCGGGGGTGAGCTCGCGCAGCCTCTTGGCCAGCCACGCGTCACGGCGGCGGCGGTCGGCGGCGAGGATCGCCGAGCCCCTCTCGGACAGCGCGATCACCACCTGGCGACGGTCGGTCTCGTGCGGGTGCCGCTCGACGTAGCCGGACTCCTCGAGGCAGTTCACGGTGCGGGTCATCGACGGCGGCTGCACCCGCTCGAGCGCGGCGAGCTCGCCGATCGAGCACTCGCCGCTGCGGTAGAGGACCCCGAGGACGGACAGCTGGCCGATGCTCAGCTCGTCCCGGGAGTCCCGCTCGTTGCGCAGGCGGCGGCTCAGCCGGGCCACCGAGACCCGGAGGGCGGAGGCCAGCCCGGCGTCCGTGCGCGCGACGTGCTCGATCGAGGGTGCCATGTACTTAGCGTAACTCATTACCCTTGCTAAGCATTCCCCTTTGTCCCCTCGACTCGGGGACCGAGCAGGAGGTTCAGCCGATGTCGCGGCGGCGGAAGCCGACCCACCCCGCGGCGAGCGCGGCCACGGCCAGCGCGAGCATGGTGAGCACCGGACCCAGCGCCAGGTCGTCCGCGGGGACCGCGGGCACCGCCGGGACGTGGGTGAACGGCGAGAGGTCGGCCGCCCACTGGGGCAGCTCGAGGAGGCTGCCGAGCCAGCCGACGACGAAGCACAGCGCGACGGCCACCCAGACCGCGCCGGACGCGCGCGGCAGCCAGCCGACGAGCAGGACCACGAGCGCGGCGAGGAGGAGCACCGCCGGTAGGTACACCAGGGCGTAGCCGGTCATCCGCCACATCTCCGAGGACCGCCCGGTCGTCAAGGCGTAGGACATGCCGACTCCCAGCCCGCCCGACGCGACGACCAGCGTCGTACCGCCGAGCGTGACCAGGAGGGTCCCGAACAGCCAGCGGGCTCGCGAGACGCCGGTGGCCAGGAGCGGCTCGACCCGGCCGGCGGACTCCTCGGACCGGGTGCGCAGCGCCGAGGCGACCGCGAAGCCCGAGGCCCCGATCCCCAGCAGGAGCAGCGAGGTCGCGAAGAACGAGTCGACGATGTTCGTCACCCCGGCGCGCTGGAGGTACTCCGCGAGCGTCGGGTTGTCCTCGATCATGTTCTGGATCGACTCGCTGAACGAGCCGAGCAGCAGCCCCATCGACCAGATCCCGACGACCCAGCCGACCACCGCGCCGCGCTGCAGCCGCCAGGCCAGGCCGACCACGCCCGCCAGGGTCCTGCCCGCCGACGGGGGCCCGGGCCGGGAGGGAACGATCCCCGCCCCGAGGTCGCGCCGGCCCTCGAACAGCACCGTGCCCACGAGCAGCGCCGCGGTCAGGACCAGCGACAGCGCCAGCGGCCACCAGCGGTTGTCGTCGTAGACCCGCACCTGCTGCGACCAGCCCATCGGCGAGAGCCACGACCAGGCGTTCTCGCCGACGTCGCCGATCGCGCGCAGCCCGAAGGCCACCCCGAGGAAGGCGAGCGAGAGACCGACCGCGCCGCGGCCGTGGCTCATCACCTGGGCGGCACAGGCCCCCACCCCGGTGAACACGATCCCCATGGCGGCCACCGCCGCGCCGAACAGCACCGACTCCCGGACGGGCTGCTGCTCGACCAGGAACGACCAGGTGACCCCCGCCCCCACCAGCACCGAGGCACCCGCGGCGACCAGCACCGCGGCCGTGATCACCGCGTGCGGCGACACCACGGTCGAGCCGAGCAGCTCGACGCGACCGGCGTCCTCCTCCTTGCGCGTGTGCCGGACGACGGTGAACACCGCCATCAGCGCCACGCCGAGGAGCACGGTCAGGCTGGTCTCGTAGATCAGGATCCCGCCGATCTCGCGCAGCGCCACCGGCGGCCCGCCCATCGCGATCGAGGCGGGCGAGGTGCCCATGTTGACGGCGTACGACGCGATCTCGACCGGGGTGTCGTAGGTGCGGCGTACGGCGGCCGCCGACACGTAGGTGAGGACCACCAGCGAGAGGACCCACACCGGCAGGTAGACCCGGTCGCGCCGCAGCACGAACCGGACGAGGGGGCCGACGCCCGTGAACGCGCTCATCGCGTTCATCCCACGGTCTCCTCCGTGGGCACCTGCTCGCCGAACTGGCGCAGGAAGAGCTCCTCCAGGGTCGGCGGGTGACTGACCAGGGAGGTGATCTTCAGCGGCGCGAGGTAGTCCATCGCGTCGTCGAGGTGGTCGGTGTCGACGTCGAAGGAGACCCGCCCGTCCTCGTGCACCACGTGCGCCACCCCGGGAACCCGGCCGATCAGGTCCGGGGGCCGCTCGGTCGAGACCACCACCGTGGTCCGGGTGAGGTGACGCAGCTCGGACAGCGTGCCGCTCTGCACGACCCGTCCGGCGCGGATGATGCTCACCCGGTCCGAGAGCGCCTCCGCCTCCGCCAGGATGTGGCTGGAGAGCAGGACGGTGCGGCCCCGGGAGCGCTCCTCGCCGATGCAGCCCTGGAAGGCCGCCTCCATGATCGGGTCGAGCCCGGAGGTCGGCTCGTCCAGCAGGAGCAGCTCCACGTCGGAGGCCAGGGCGGCGACCAGGGCCACCTTCTGCCGGTTCCCCTTGGAGTAGCTGCGGGTCCGCTTGGTCGGGTCGAGGTCGAAGCGCTCGAGCAGGTCGTCGCGTCGCCTGTGGTCGATCCCGCCGCGGAGCCGGGCGAGGAGGTCGATCACCTCCCCGCCCGTCAGGTTCGGCCACAGCGCGACCTCGCCGGGCACGTAGGCCAGCCGCCGGTGCAGCGCCGCCGCCTCGCGCCAGGGGTCCCCCCCGAGCAGGGTGACCTGGCCCCGGTCGGCCCGGAGCAGGCCGAGCAGGATCCGGATCGTCGTGGACTTGCCCGACCCGTTCGGGCCGAGGAAGCCGTGCACCTCCCCGGTCCGGACCTCGAGGTCCAGGCCGTCGAGGGCGACCGTCGTACCGAAGGTCTTGACCAGTCCCGAGATCGAGATCGCGGTGCTCATGCCTCCACTGTCGCACCAGCGGAGGCCGAGCGTCAGGGACTTACGCCCCGAGCAGCTGCTTCACCGGGTCGATCGCGAAGTACAGGACGAACAGCCCCGCGACGACCCACATCAGCCCGTGGACCTCGGCGATCTTGCCGCGCACGACCTTGATCAGGACATAGGCGACGAAGCCGGCGCCGATGCCCACCGAGATCGAGTAGGTGAACGGCATCAGCGCGATGGTGAGGAACGCCGGGATCGCGATCTCCACGTCGTCCCAGTCGATGTGCCGGACCTGCTGCATCATCAGGAACCCGACCAGGACCAGCGCCGGGACGGCGGCCTCGTTGGGGATGATCTCCACGAGTGGGGCGAAGACCGTCGAGAGCAGGAAGAGCAGGCCGGTGACCACGCTGGCCAGGCCGGTACGGGCACCCTCCCCCACGCCGGACGCGGACTCGATGTAGGAGGTGTTGCTCGAGACGGACGCCGCGCCACCGGCGGCCGCCGCGACGGAGTCGACGATCAGGATCCGCTTGGAGTTCGGCGGCGTCCCCTCCTCGTCGAGCAGCCCGGCCTCGGCGCCGATCGCGGTCATCGTGCCCATCGTGTCGAAGAAGTCGGCGAGCAGCAGCGTGAAGATGAACAGCAGCGCGGTCACCACGCCGACCCGCTCGAAGGAGCCGAACAGGGAGAACTCACCGAGCAGAGAGAAGTCGGGGAGGTCGACGATCTGGTCGGGCCAGGCGGGCACGTTGAGGTTCCACCCGGTCGGGTTGACCGACCCGTCCTCCCGCACCGTCGGGCCGATGTGCGCGATGGACTCCACGATCACCGCGATCACGGTGGTGGCCATGATCGAGATCAGGATGGCGCCCTTGACCTGCCGGACGTAGAGCGTGACGACCAGGACCAGGCCGATCGCGAAGACCAGGACCGGCCAGCCCTGGAGCGTGCCGTCGAGGCCGAACCCGACCGGGACCGTGGTGCCCATGGAGTCGGGGTTGCGGCGGACCCAGCCGGCGTCCACCAGGCCGATCAGCGCGATGAACAGGCCGATCCCGACGCTGATCGCGACCTTGAGCTGCGCCGGGACGGCGTGGAACACCGCGGTCCGGAAGTTGGTGAGCACGAGCACGAGGATGACCAGCCCCTCGAGCACGACCAGGCCCATCGCGTCGGCCCAGCTCATCCCGGAGGCGATGGAGAAGGCGACGAACGCGTTCAGGCCGAGCCCGGTCGCCAGCGCCAGCGGGTAGTTGGCGACCACGCCCATGAGGATGGTCAGCAGCCCGGCGGCCAGCGAGGTGGCCGCGGCGATCGGCGCGAGGTCCGGTGCGCTCCCGCCGCCGAGGAACTGCTGGTCGCCGTCCTGCGCGAAGCCGAGGATGAGCGGGTTGAGCACGATGATGTAGGCCATCGTGAAGAACGTGACGACACCGCCGCGCACCTCCTGGCCGACGGTCGACCCGCGCTCGGTGACCTTGAAGAACCTGTCCAGATGGGTCGCTCGGGCAGAGCTGCGCTCGGTGGTCTGGGTGATCTTGTCCACGGGTGTCCCTTGAGGTGTGTCGTGACGGGAGGCGGGGGAGGCGCCGGACGGGCCCACCGGGGCCACGCCACCCGACATCCTCCCAGAGCGATGGCCGTCACGGTGCACGCGGTCTCCAGGCGTGGACTAGATTCGGGGCCGTGGAGCCCAACGACGAGACCCCTGCCGACCAGGTCAAGACCCACGAGATCGGCAAGCGCACCTACATCGTCGCCGACGTCGACCCGCTCGACGTGGACGGCGTGCGCACCGTCGCGGTCGGCACCGGGCTGTGGCTCCTCGCGTTCGTCCTGCTGCTCCCCTTCTACGGCCGGCTCGAGGAGAGCGACCGCGTCTGGTGGCTGTGGACCTGCCTGGCCGGCTTCGGCCTGGGCATCATCGGCTGGGACTACTGCCGGCGGCGGCGCAGGGCCAAGCTCGCCGGCCGCGCCGTGCCCGGGCCACCGGTCGACCAGAACTGAGCCGGCGACCAGGACCGAGCCGGGTCAGAACTGCTCGAGGTCGTCCCAGGTGAGGGTGTCGAGCACCGGCTCGGGAAGCGGCGCCGGAAGGTTCCGCTTGTGCAGCTGCGCCTCGCTGTGCGCGCCGCAGCCGTGGTCGAAGGACACGACCCGGCCGTCGTCGTTGGCGTAGGCGTTGGCGCACACGCCGAACAGGGTCGAGAGCGGCCCGGCCAGGCGGACCATGAAGCCGCAGCCCACGCACGTGCCGGGGGCCGACTGCGCGATGGCGGCCTCGGGGCCGTGGCTGCCGTCGTACCACCGCTGCGCCGCGAGCTCGCGCCCCTCGAGCGACAGCACGCGCGGCCGGCCGAGGCCGAGCTCGTCGGTGACCGCCGCGATGGTGTCGCCCTCCTCGTCGTCGGGGAGGTCGTCCTCGCCCGCGAGGTACGCCGGGACCAGCCGCGGGTCGTCCTCCTCGGTCGGGAGCAGGTCACCGGGACCGAGGTCGCCGGGCTGGATGCGCTCGCGCCACGGCACCCACGCAGGCGCCACGATGGCGTCGTCGCCGGGCAGCAGCACGACCTCGTCGAGGGTGACCGTCTTCTGCCGGGACGCCCGGACCAGCGTCACCGACCAGCGCCAGCCGCGGTAGCCGGCGCGGGTGCACGCGAAGAAGTGGGTGGTGACCCGCTCGCCCTCGCTGGCGTGACCGAGGTGCTCGCCGACGTCGCCGGCGTCCACGAGGTCGGTCAGGGCCGTGCGGGCAGCGTCGATCGCACCCACACCCACGGCGTCGGGCTTGGCGGTACGCGCTGCGGCCATCACGCTCGCGATTCTCCCTCATGACCGCGGGAGTTGTCTCGCCGGGTGCCACATCCGCCGCCGTCGGTGGGCAAGGATGGGGGCATGGCGTACGACGAGGGGCCCCGCACCACCTCCGGGCCGCGCCGTGCCGCCGACGCCACCCGCCGGGCGGCCGGTGCCTCGGCCCGCGGGGCTCGCCGGGTCGGGCACGCGACGGGCCGTGCCGCGGGCTACGCGTTCCGGCAGACCCGGCGCGCCACGCACGCGGAGGGCGCCGGGGAGAGCGGCCTGTCCCGGCTGATCGAGCTGCACGCCTTCAACGCCGCCGGCGACGCCGCGGTGGCGATCTCGCTGGCGGGCACGCTCTTCTTCCAGGTCCCCACCGGCGAGGCACGGTTGCAGGTGGCGCAGTTCCTCGGCCTGACCATGCTGCCGTTCGCGATCGTGGCACCGCTGGTAGGCCCGTTCCTCGACCGGTTCAGCCACGGCCGGCGGTGGGCGATCGGCGCGACGATGGCGCTGCGCGCGTTCCTGTGCTGGGTGCTCGCCGACGCCGTCGTCACCGGGTCGGTGGCGCTCTTCCCGGCGGCGCTGGGCTGCCTGGTCGCCTCCAAGGCGTACGGCGTCACCCGGGCCGCCGCCGTGCCGCGGCTGTTGCCGCGCCGGCTGACCCTGGTCAAGGCCAACTCCCGGATCTCGCTGGCCGGCGTCGCGGGCGCGGCCCTCTCGGCGCCGCTGGCCGTGCTCGCGTCGACCTTCGGGCCGGCGTGGTCCCTGCGCTACGCGTTCGCGGTGTTCGTCGGGGCCACCGTGCTGGCGATCCTGCTGCCGCCGCGGGTCGACTCCGCGGCCGGCGAGGAGCAGCTCGCGCTGGGCTCGGTGGCCGGCGGAGCCCGGCGCCGGCGCGCACCCGTGCCGGCACCGGTGGTGTTCGCGCTGCGCTGCAACATGGGGCTGCGGCTGCTGTCGGGCTTCCTCACCATGTTCATGGCGTTCCTGCTCCGCGAGGAGCCGTTCCCCGGCTGGGAGGACCGCCCCGAGCTGCTGCTCGGCCTCGTGATCGGCGCCGCCGGGTTCGGGAGCACCGTCGGCATCGCGCTCGGCTCGCTGCTGAGGACGGTCAAGCCCGAGGTCACCGTGGTGGTCACGCTGCTCGCCGACGCCGTGATGGCCGTGGTGGTCGCGGCGTTCTACGGGCTGCCGACCGCCGTACTGCTCGGCGTCACCGCGGGGCTGTCGCAGTCGCTGGGCAAGCTCTCCCTCGACGCGCTGATCCAGCGTGAGGTGCCCGAGCGGATCCGGACCAGCGCGTTCGCCCGCGCGGAGACCGTGCTGCAGCTGGCCTGGGTGGTCGGCGGGTTCATCGGCATCGTGATGCCGCTCGAGCCGCGGCTCGGGCTCGGCGTCGCCGCCGCGATCCTGGTCGCCTGGAGCGGCTGGGTGCTGGCGACGGCCCGCGCGGCCTCCCGGGCCGTCTGACCCCGGGCTACAGCTCGAGCTCGTCGGCGAGCGCCCGGAGCAGCATCGCCGTGGGCTTCGCGGTCTTCGGGTCGGGGTGACGGCCGTTGCGGTAGCCGTTCTCGATGTTCTCGAGCAGCCGGTAGAGGTCCTCGATGATGTTGACCATGTCGGCGGGCTTCTTGCGCAGCGCCTTGGACACCGACTGGGCGGGCTCGAGCATGCGCACCTGGAGCGCCTGGTCGCCCTTGCGCCCCTGGACGATGCCGAACTCGACCCGGGTGCCCGGCTTCAGGCTGGCCACCCCGGCGGGCAGGGCAGCCGCCCGGACGTAGACGTCGCCGCCGTCGTCCTTGGACAGGAAGCCGAAGCCCTTCTCGGCGTCGTACCACTTGACCTTGCCAGTAGGCACCGGTGTGACCTCTTCTTGGTTCGTCGTTGCTCGAGCGGGTCAAGGATAGGGCGCGCGGGGCGCGCCTTCGAACGGGTTATCGAAATCGCTCGGGATCGGGCAGCCGCTCGTTCATCGAGCCGGACCGGAAGCCCTTCGGGTCGACCCGCGCCTCGGGGAACCCGGCGGCCAGCGCCGCCTCGGTGACGGCGGGCAGCGCGGGCGCCGCGGCGAGCGCCTCGCCGTCGAGCTCGATGCTCGCGACGTCCCCCAGGTCACGCACCCGCAGGTCCCGCACCCGGACGCCCGCGGACTCGAGCGCGCCGCGCACCGCAACCTCCGCCCGCTCGACCCGGGCCAACCGGAACGGGCTGACCTCGATCCCGTAGGCCACCCGCGAGGACAGGCAGGCCGCGGCCGGCTTGTCCCAGGTCGGCAGGCCCCAGGCGGCGGACGCGGCCCGGATCTGCTCCTTGGTCAGCCCGGCGTCCCGCAGCGGGGTCACCGCGCCGCGCTCGTGGGCGGCGCGGATGCCTGGCCGGAAGCCGGCGACCGCGTCGTCGGCGTTGGTGCCGGTGGCGACGTGGGCGTAGCCGTGCCGCTCGGCGAGCGGGCCGAGGGTGTCGAGCAGCTCCGCCTTGCAGAAGTAGCAGCGGTCCCCCGCATTGGCGCGGTAGCCGTCGCGGTCCATCTCGTGCGTCTCCGGGGTGAACACCTTCACGCCGAGTGACTCGGCGAAGTCGCGGGCCGGGGAGCGCTCGGCCTGCGGCAGGGAGTCGGAGTAGGCGGTCGCGGCGGCCACCCGCTCCGGGCCGAGCGCGCGTACGGCGGCCGCGAGCAGGAACGCGCTGTCGGCGCCGCCGCTGAACGCCACCATCACCGACCCGCACTCGGCGAGGTCGTGCTCCAGGTTCGCGAGCCGGAGGTCGAGCACGTGCCCGTCGAGCCAGGCCGGGAAGTCGTCGAGGGTCTCCAGCACCACGTGGGTGCCGGCCGCGCGCAGCTCGTCCTCGGTGCAGCCGCCGGTGAGCACGGAGACGCTCAGCGCCCCCGCCGCCAGCGCACCCTCCACGTCGTGCACGTGGTCGCCGACGTAGACCGTCGCACCGTGCTCCTCGAGCACCGCGGCCTTGCCGACGCCCCAGACCTCGCCCACGAGGTGGTCGACGTCGAAGGTGAGCGCCTCCACGTGGAGCGCGGCGTTCGGCGTGAACTTGCCGGTGACCACCACGGTGCGGCCGCCGTGGCGCCGTACCGCGGCCAGCGCGTCGTGGGCGCCGGCGAACGCCAGCGTCGGGGCGATCGCGTGGTCGGGGTAGACCGCGCGGAACCGGTCGACGAGCCCGGTGATCCGGTCGGCCGGGTAGTACGGCGCGAGCATGTGGGACAGCGGCGGTCCCAGCCGCTCGGACATCGCCTCGACGTCCATCTCCACACCGGTCTCGAGGCCGAGCTGGACCAGGGTCGCGGCGAAACCGGGCCTGGTGTCGATCAGCGTCATGTCGAGGTCGAAGCCCACGACGAGCGGGTGCGGAGAAGTCACCCGGTCAGCCTATGTGGCCGAATCGATTGAATCGAACGGGTCACCCTGGGAGCATGGTGGGCTCCCCGGTTCGTCACCGGGCCCGCCGGTCTGCGCGAGAGAGGTTGCCCGTTGAGCCCGTACCCGCGCCTGCGCCGCTCCGCCGCCGCGCTGCTGACCGCAGCGCTCGCCGGAGTCGCCGTGCCCGGCCCCGCCGCGGTCGCGGAGGAGGCGGCACCGGGGGCGGTCGTCACGGGTACGCCGGCCACCCAGGTGCCCGGCGACGGGGTGTACGTGGTGACGCTGGTCGGCCGTCCCGCCGCGTCCTACTCCGGGAGCGTCCCCGGCCTCGCGGCCACCCGGCCCGCGGCCGGTGAGCGGTTCGACAGGACCCGCCCCGAGGTGGCCGCCTACCGGCAGCGGTTGCTCGGCCAGCAGGACCGGGTCCTCGACGCGATCGGCAGGGCCGAGGTGCTCTACCGCTACACCACCGCCGTCAACGGCTTCGCCGCCAGGCTCGACGCCGGCCAGGTCAAGCAGCTGCGGGTGACCCCCGGCGTGGCCCTCGTCGAGCGGAGCGTGACCCGGCCGGTGGACATGACCGACACCGCCGACGCGCTCGGCGTCGACGCGATGTGGAAGGTGGCCGGAGGGCCCGACAAGGCCGGCCGCGGCCAGGTGATCGGCGTCGTCGACACCGGGATCTGGCCGGAGAACCCCAGCTTCGCCGGACTTCCCCAGGACATCCCCGGCACCGCCGCGCGGGTGCCCGGCTTCCACGGCGCCTGCAGCAGGGGCGAGTCCTGGGACCCCGGCGTCTGCAGCTCCAAGCTGGTCTCGGCGCGCTACTTCGTGAAGGGCTTCGGCGCCGGCAACCTGTCCCGGGCGGAGTACCTCTCCCCCCGTGACGGCACCGGGCACGGCTCGCACACCGCCGCGGTCGCCGCGGGCAACGACGACGTCCGGGTCCGCATCGAGGGGCAGGACTTCGGTGAGACCACCGGCATCGCCCCGGGCGCCCGGATCGCGACCTACAAGGCCTGCTGGGCCGCCCCCGACCCCGACGACGACGGCTGCACCACCGCGGACACCGTCGCCGCGGTCGACGCCGCGGTCGCCGACGGCGTCGACGTGCTCAACTACTCCGTCTCCGGTCCCGGCGACACGGTCACCGACTCGGTCGAGCTGGCGTTCCTCCACGCCACCGCCGCCGGCGTGTTCGTCGCCGCCTCCGCCGGCAACCGCGGCCCCGGCGCCTCGACCGTCGGCCACGCCAGCCCGTGGGTGACCACCGTCGGCGCGAGCACCCACCAGCGGCTCCAGGGTGCGGTCGCGCTCGGCGACGGGGACGCCCTCGTCGGCGCGATGGCGGCCGACCGTCGCGTGCCCGAGACCGGGATCGTGCTCGGCTCCGAGGCCGCCGCCCCCGGCGCGAGCACCGACGAGGCCCGACTGTGCGAGCTCGGCGCGCTCGACGCCCGCGAGGTGCAGGACAACATCGTGGTCTGCGACCGGGGCACCACCGCCCGCGTGGACAAGTCCGTCGCGGTGGCGCGGGCCGGTGGCGTCGGCATGGTCCTGGCCAACGTCGTACCCGACACGGTCGACGCCGACGTCCACTCCGTGCCCACCGTCCACCTCGACGTGGCCGACGCGGACGCGGTCCGCGCCTACGTCCGCGACACCGAGGACCCCACCGCCTCGATCGACCCGTCGGCCACCGACGGCACCCCGGTGCCGCAGATCGCCGACTTCTCCTCCCGCGGCCCGTCGGCCGCCGGCGGGGGCGACCTGCTCAAGCCCGACCTGACCGCCCCCGGGGTCAGCGTGCTCGCCGCGGTGGCGCCGCCGTCGAGCTCGGGCCACCTGTGGGACCTCACCTCGGGCACGTCGATGAGCGCCCCGCACGTCGCCGGTCTCGCCGCCCTGGTCGCGGCCGAGCGGCCGGACTGGTCGCCCGCCGAGACCAAGTCGGCGCTGATGACCACCGCGGACGACCTCGCCGGCACCGCCAGCCCGTTCGCCGAGGGTGCGGGCCAGGTCGACCCCGGCGACCTGCTCGACCCCGGCCTGGTCCTCGACGCGGGGCACCGCGACTACCTGCGCTTCCTCAGCGGCCAGGGCTTCACCTACAGCGACGGCTCGCCGGTGGCACCCCGCGGAGTCGACGCCGGCCGGCTCAACCTGCCCTCGATCGCCGTCGGCGCTCTCGTCGGCACCACCCGGGTCGTGCGCACCGTGACCAACGTGTCCGGCGCACCCGAGACGTTCAGCCCGCGGGTCTCCGGGCTCGGCGGCGTCGAGGCCACGGTCCGGCCGCGGACGCTGGCGCTGCGGCCCGGGGAGACCGGTCGCTTCGCGGTCACCTTCGGGGTCGAGGACGGCGCCCAGCTCGGCAGCTTCGCCAAGGGCCGGCTGACCTGGACCGGGCTCACCCACCAGGTGCGGCTCCCGGTCGTGGTGCGCCCCGAGGCGGTCGAGGTGCCGGCCGAGGTGACCGGCTCCCTCGCCGACGGCGCGGTCGAGGTGGACGGCGTCGCGGGCAGCTCCGCGGCCGTCCCGGTCGAGGTCAGCGGCCTGGTGGGCGCGGCCCCCTCCGGGGTCTCGCTGCAGCCGGGCAGGTTCGACCCGCAGGCGCCGAGGACCGACGCCGACACCGCCGCCGTGCCGCTCACGGTGCCCGGCGGCACCGAGGCGCTCCGCGTGCAGCTCGAGGGCCACCGCGCCGCCGACGACATGGACGTCTACCTGTACCGCGACGGCGTCCTCACCGCGCTCGCCACCGGGAAGTCCTCCGACGAGACGCTCACCCTGGTCGAGCCGCCGGCCGGCGACTACACGGCGTACGTCGTCTCCGCGTCCGCGGCGAACGGGACCACCACCACCGGGCAGCTCTACACCTGGGTGCTGCCGCCGGCGGACGCCGGCAACCTCACGGGTCCCGGGGCGGTCGCCGCGGCGCCCGGCCAGTCCTTCGGGTTCCGGCTGACCTGGACCGACGAGCTGTCGCCCACGTCGCGCTGGTTCGGCGTGGTCCGCTACGGCGACAGCGACCGGCGCACCCTGGTCAGCCTGCGCTGAGGCCGCCGAGTCGGCGCGCGTCTCGGTCTCCGGCCGCTGGTCCGGGCACTGGTCAACCACCACACGAGCAGCAGCTGCGGTAGCCAGGACAGCCAGGCGATGGCCTGGTAGGCCGTGTCGAACCGCACGACCGGGACACCTGCCGCCTCGAGCCCCGAGTGCAGCCCCAGGAGCAGCCGCAGGGTGACGGCCGCGAACGCGAGGGAGTAGCTGCGCAGCATCCAGCGGCGGTGATCCGCGTACCGCCCGGTGAGCGCCATTCGGAGGCCCACGCCCGTCGTCGCCAGCCAGCCCACGGCCAGGGCGCCGAACCCGAGGGACGACACGGCGCCGCCGTGGGCGGTCGGGGCGAGCAGCAGCCCCGCGCACCCACCGGCGGCCGCACCGGCCACGTACAGCGCGCCGGTCAGCCCGTGCAAGCGGAGGAGACGACGGCGGAGCCGGGTCGCGAGCTGCCACGGACCCGTCAGCAGCGCGGTCATCCCGCCCACGACGTGGACGAGCAGGATGCCCTCGCGCTGCAGGTACACCTGACGCTGCTGCGGGAAGTAGGCGGCCGGGTCCAGGCGCAGGTACCGGGACGCCACCAGGGCCACCAGCACGGCCAGCACAGCCGCGGTGGCCCACCCGACCCGTCGTGCTCCCATCCTCCCAGCGTCGGCGCAGCGCACCGTGAGACACATCGGTGCCGACCCTGGTCCCACCCTGAGCAGACCCGGCTCCATCCCGGACGGCCGTTCGGTCCGGGAGGTGGCCGCACTCAGCCTGCGCTGAGGCCGAGCCGGCGCGCGGACTCCTCGCGCATCTCGACCTTGCGGATCTTGCCGGTGACGGTCATCGGGAACTCGTCGACCACCAGCACGTAGCGCGGGATCTTGTAGTGCGCGAGCTTCCCGGTGGCGAAGGCGCGCACCCCGTCGGCGTCGAGCGGCCCGGCCCCGTCGCGCATCCGCACCCAGGCGCACAGCTCCTCGCCGTACCGCTCGTCGGGGACGCCGACCACCTGCACGTCCTCGACGTCGGGGTGGGTGTAGAGGAACTCCTCGATCTCGCGCGGGTAGATGTTCTCCCCGCCCCGGATCACCATGTCCTTGATCCGCCCGACGATGTTGCAGTAGCCGTCCTCCCGCATCACCGCGAGGTCGCCGGTGTGCATCCAGCCGTCGGCGTCGATCGCCTCCGCGGTCTTCTCCGGGTCGTCCCAGTAGCCGAGCATCACCGAGTAGCCGCGGGTGCACAGCTCCCCGGCCCGCCCCCGCTCGACGGTCCCCCCGGTCGCCGGGTCGACGACCTTCACCTCGACGTGCGGGTGCACCCGGCCGATGGTGGCGGTACGGCGGTCGAGGTCGTCGTCGCTGCGGGTCTGGCACGACACCGGGGAGGTCTCGGTCATGCCGTAGGCGATCGACACGCCCTCCATGTGCATGTCGCTGATGCAGCGCTTCATCACCTCGACCGGGCAGATCGAGCCCGCCATCACGCCGGTGCGCAGGGTGGAGAGGTCGTAGGAGCCGAAGTCGGGGAGGTTCTGCATCGCGATGAACATGGTCGGGACGCCGTACAGCCCGGTGCAGCGCTCGTCGGCGACCGCCTGCAGGGTCGTCGCGGGGTCGAACCCGGGCGCGGGGATCACCATCGTGGCGCCGTGCGTGGTGCAGCCGAGGTTGCCCATCACCATGCCGAAGCAGTGGTAGAAGGGGACCGGGATGCAGAGCCGGTCCTCGTGGGTGAAGCCGATCGTCTCGGTGGTGAAGAACCCGTTGTTGAGGATGTTGCGGTGCGACAGGGTCGCGCCCTTGGGGTACCCGGTGGTTCCCGAGGTGTACTGGATGTTGATCGCGTCGCCGTTGTCCAGGGTCGACATCCGCTCCGCCACGGCACCCGCGGGCACGGCGTCGCCCCCGGCGAGGAGGTCGTCCCAGTCCGGGGTGCCGAGGAAGACCACCCGCTCCAGCGCCCGGCAGTCGTGACGGACCTCGTCCACCATCGCGCGGTAGTCGCTGGACTTGAACTCGGTCGCGGAGACGAGCAGCCGCAGGCCGGACTGGTTCAGCGCGTAGGCGAGCTCGTGGGTGCGGTAGGCAGGGTTGACGTTGACCAGGATCGCCCCGATCTTCGCAGTGGCGTACTGCACGATCGTCCACTCGGCGCAGTTCGGGGACCAGATGCCCACCCGGTCGCCCTTCGCGACGCCGGCGCCGAGCAGGCCGCGGGCGAGCGCGTCCACGTCGCGGTCGAGCTCGGCGTAGGTCCAGCGGCGGCCGGTGGCGACCTCCACCAGCGCCTCGCGTCCGGCGTGCTCGCGCGCGATCCGCGCGAAGTTGGCGCCGATCGTCTCCTCGATGAGGGCCGGCGTGGTCTCCCCTGCTGCGTACGACTCCATGACCGGCAGGTTAGTGGTCCGGGACACATCGCAGTACCCCGCACGAGACGTACAGGCCGGATTCGTCGACCAACGGTCGGTCGGGTCAGGCGGCGTCGGGGACGAGCGCGTCGAGGTAGGCCTCGACCTGGCGGGGGTCCCAGCCGTGCGCCTCGCGCAGCCCGGCGCGCAGCATCGCGAGGTAGCTCTCGCTCGGCCGGGTGTGCTCGACGTGGTCGATGCCGTGCGGCGCGGTGAAGGTGAGCATCGGGGCGCCGTCGTACCTGCCGACCTCGACCAGCGTCTCGTAGTGCCCGGGGCCGACGTGGTGCCGCCCGTCGAGCTCGGGGTCGAGCCCGCCGAGGACGACCTCCTCGAGCGGGTCGTCGGGGTCCGGGACCCGGTACATCTCCTGGGCCGCGATGTCCGCGAACTGCGCCGCGGTCACCAGATAGGCGCGGGCCGCCGAAGGGCCCGGCGTCTCGTGGTCGTAGAAGGCGACGCCGCCGCCCCACTGCGACGAGTCGCCGGCGAAGTACACGGCGCCGGGGAGGTCCACGCCGACACTGCGGCGGGGTGGGCGAGGGTCGCGGGCGCCGGGGTTGGCCCGGGAGCCGCCGGGCGGGCGGCCGCCGGCCAGGTAGCAGGTGAGGCGGTCCGCGGCCATGTTCGACCCGTAGCTGACGTACCAGACCTCACCGGTGGACGGGATGGGCGTTTCGTGTGTTTCTGCGTCAGGCATACCGGGTGCGAGCGTACCCACCGGGGCCGGGGCCGACACATCGCGCGGACCGTCGATGACGCCACACGGACGCACGGAGGGCCCCGCCGGGTCACGGCGAGGCCCTCCATGTGTCCACGGGGTCGTTACACGTGCGCGTCCCGCACCACGCGGTCGTGGCGCAGCGAGGAGGCGCGGGTCTCCTTGGCGAACAGCACCGCCACGATGGTCAGCGCCGAGGCGACGCAGACGTAGATCGCGACCGCGGTCGTGTTCTTCTCCTCGGTCGAGCCGAGCAGCTCCAGCGCGATGATCGGGGCCAGCGCACCGGCGAAGATCGACGCGAGCTGGTAGCCCACCGAGGCGCCGGTGTAGCGCACCGAGGTGCCGAAGAGCTCGGAGAAGAACGCCGCCTGCGGGGCGTACATCAGCGCGTGCAGCATCAGGCCGACGACGACCGCGAGGATCAGGTTGCCCTGGCCGCCCTTGTCGACGAGGTCGAAGAAGATGAAGGACCAGACCGCCACGCCGATCGCACCGGCGAGGTAGAGCGGCCGGCGGCCGACCTTGTCCGAGATCGCGCCGACGATCGGGATCCACACGAAGTGCACGATGGAGCCGATCAGCAGGGCCTGGAGGATCGGGCCCTTGTCCGCGCCGTTGTACTCGGTGATGTAGGTGATCACCACGATCGTGAAGATGTAGTAGGAGATGTTCTCCGCCATCCGCATGCCCATCGCGATGAAGACCTCGCGCGGGTAGTTCTTGATGACCTCGAGCAGCGGCATGTGCGAGGCGGTGGTCTGCTTCTCCGCGATCTCGGCCTTCGCCTCGGCGAACACCGGGGACTCCTCGATGCTCAGGCGCACCCAGAGGCCGACCAGGACGAGCACCGCGCTGAGGATGAACGGGATCCGCCAGCCCCACGCGTTGAAGGCGTCCTCGGACTGCACTGCCGCGAGCATCCAGAGCACACCGGTCGCGAGCAGGTTGCCCATCGCGACGCCGGCCTGCGGCCACGAGGACCAGAAGCCGCGCTTCTCGTCGCTACCGTGCTCGGCGGCCATCAGCACCGCGCCGCCCCACTCGCCGCCGACCGCGAAGCCCTGCAGCAGGCGCATCGCGAGCAGCAGGATCGGCGCGGCGACGCCGATGGTCTCGTACGTCGGCAGCAGGCCGATCGCGATCGTGGCGCCACCCATGAGCATCAGCGAGGTGACGAGCATCTTCTTGCGCCCGACCTTGTCGCCGAAGTGGCCGAAGACGATGCCGCCCAGGGGACGGGCGACGAAGCCCAGCGCGTAGGTGCCGAACGCCAGCAGGGTGCCGGTCAGCGGGTCGGACGAGGGGAAGAACAGGGCGCCGAAGACGAGCGCCGCGGCCGAGCCGTAGAGGAAGAAGTCGTACCACTCGACGGCGGTGCCGATGAGGCTGGCGAACACGACCTTGACGATCGAGGCGCCGGACCGCTGGGGATCGCCCGCTGAGGTCTCCGCCTGGGTGTGCATGGACATGGGAGTGTTTCCTTTCATGCGGCGGTCCAGCCGCCATCCATCATGAACGAGCTACCGGTGACCGAGTCGGTGCCGGGTCCGCAGAGGAACGCCACGAGACGGGCGACCTCCTCGGGCTCGGCCAGACGCTTGACGGGGGTCCTCGCGAGCAGGACGTCGTCGAGCACCTCCGCCTCGTCGATGCCGTGGGTGCGGGCCTGGTCGGCGATCTGCCCCTCGACCAGCGGGGTGCGGACGTAACCGGGGCACACCGTGTTGCTGGTGACGCCCTTGCCCGCCGCCTCCAGGGCGATGACCTTGGAGAGTCCTTCGAGTCCGTGCTTGGCGCTGACGTAGGCAGCCTTGTACGGCGAGGCGCGGTGGCCGTGCACGGAGGACACGTTCACGATCCTTCCCCAGCCGCGGGCATACATGCCTGGAAGGAGCGCACGGGCGAACCGGAACGGCGCCTCGAGCAGCACGCGCTGGATCAGCGAGAACCTCTCGGGTTCGAACTCCTCGATCGGCGCCACGTGCTGGATCCCGGCGTTGTTGACCAGGATGTCGGCGTCGAGGTCGAGGGTGTCGATCACGGAGGGGTCGGAGAGGTCGGCGACCAGGAAGTCGCCGTCGATGTCGGAGGCGAGCTGTTTGGCGCCGGCCTCGTCACGGTCGAGGACGACGACGGACGCGCCGCCGGCGGCCAGACGCACCGCGACCGCGCGGCCGATCCCGCTCGCGGCTCCGGTGACCAGGGCCGTCTTCCCCTCGAGGTCGAGGGTGACGTGGGTCTCTTTCGAATCTGTCACGGGGCGAGACGCTACGCGGCGTTCGAGTCCGGTTGGTATGTGGGCGACGCCCATAATCCAACCGGATCCGTGTGGTCCCGCCCGCGGGGCGTTCAGGAAGCGCTCAGCGGGTGGGCCCCGTGAGGCGCCGGAGACGGTAGAGGCGCAACGCCATCTGCAGGTCCAGGGACCGCGCCGGGTCGCGCCAGCCCGCCCCGAGCAGCCGACCGATCCGGTCCAGCCGCTGGGCCACCGTGTTCGGATGGATGTGCAACGCCTTCGCGGTCTCCGCCGGGCGCGACCCGGAGGTGAACCAGGCCTCGAGGGTCTCCACGAGGCCGGTGCCGCGCCGCTCGTCGTAGTCGAGGACCGGGCCGATCGCGTCGGCGATGAAGGCGTCGAGCTCGTGCGGCCCGGCGTCGCCGAGCACCAGCCGGGCCAGACCGAGGCCGGCCGGGTCGCTGACCTCGCCGGAGCGGCCCAGCGTGAGCAGCGTGCTCAGGCAGCCGAGCGCCTCGGGGTAGGCGGCGGCGACCGCCTTCGGGCCGGGGCCGCTGGTCACCACCCCGACGGTGCAGCTGCCGCCCGCACCGCGGATCCGGGCCTGGAGCGCCTCACCCACGGCGGTGGCGTCGGTCCCGGGGACCACGACGACCACCTGACCCTCGTGGTCGCCGCCCAGACCGCGCAGCTCCCCCGCGTGCCGGGCGGCGACCTGCGCGGCCCGGTGCCGGTCGAGCCCGCGGACCGAGGCCACCGCGACCACGCACGGGCTGTCGAGGTCCGCGCCCTGCCGGCGGGCCCGGTCGACCAGCCGGGCCGGGTCGGTGTCCCGCCCGGAGAGCAGGTCGGCGAGCAGCTCGCCGCGGACCCGGTCCTCGGCCTCGGCGACCGAGCGGCTGAACAGCAGCACCAGCGCGGTGACCAGGGCCCCGCGCTCGACGGTCCGCCGGTCCGCGAGGCCAAGCGGCTCCCGGGGCCGGTGCAGCACGAGCGTGCCGAGGTGCTCCGCGCCGGCCAGGGCGGCCGCGACGTAGACGTGCCCGCAGCCGGGGATCTCGAGCTCGACGCTGCGTCCGGAGCCGCGTGCCTCCCGGATCGCGTCGGCCAGGTCGACCGGGACGTCGACCGCGTCCCCGGCCGTGGCGAGCTCGCGCCGCTCGGCGTCGTACACGACCAGCGCCCCCTCGAGCACGTCGGCGAGGACGGAGGCCACGTCGGCGACCCCACCCCCGCGCAGCAGGACGTCGGTGAGCTGGTCGTGCGCACTGGCCGCGACCTCGACCGCCTGGCTGTGCGCGCGGATCTGCCGGTTCGCCTCGTCCACGTCGGCGAGCGCCGCCTGGGTCTTCTCGAACAGGCGGGCGTTCTGCAGCGCGACCGCGGCGTGCGCGGCGAACGACGTGAGCAGGCTGATCTCGGCGGGCGGGAACGTGCGGACGGTGCGGTGCACGGCGAGCAGCGCGCCGATGACGGTGCCGTCGACGACGAGCGGGACGCCGAGGATGGCGCGGATCTGCTCGCCGGCGACCGCGGTGTCGATGTAGTCGCGGTGCAGGAAGCGCTCGTCGGCCTGGTAGTCGTCGGTGTGGTACGGCGCGCCGGTCTGCGCGACCAGCCCGAGGAGGCCGGTGCCGAGGGGCAGCCGGAGCTTGCGGAACTCAGCGGTGAGCGCGCCGTCGGTGACGCGCATGTAGGAGGCACCCTCCGTCTCGTCGTTGAGCGACAGGTAGGTCATGTCGGCGTGCAGCAGCTGACGGGCCCGGCGGACGATCGCGCTGAGGATCGCGTCGACGTCGCGGATGGCGGTGAGGTCGCTGGCGGTCTCGTAGAGGGCGGACAGCTCCGCCTCGCGCTGGCGCTGCCGGACGAACTGCTCGCGCAGCCGGAGCGCGACCCGGCGCTGCGCGCGGAGCTCCTCGACCTCGGCCTCCGGCAGCCGGTCCCGCTCGGCCCGGGCCACCACCTCGTCGAACGACTCCCGCGACGCCTCCGCATAGAGCAGGTCGAGGAACGAGGGCGGTCCGATCATGGGTTGAAGATAACCCGCCGCCCGGCCAGGGACCGTCGGTCGTCCGGGCCCCGCGGCGCGGGCGACCGAGTACCGTGGTGCGGATGGCCACCCGCAGCTCGCCGGGCACTCCGGCACGCACCCTGGCCGACCAGCTCCGCTCCTGGTCGGACGGCGAGCTGGTGCGCCTGCTCGAGGCCCGGCCGGACCTGGCCACGCCGACCCCGCAGGACTCCGCCCAGCTCGCCTCACGCGCCGGGACGCGCTCCAGCGCGCTCCGGGCGGTCGACCAGCTCACCGTGCTGGAGCTGACGGTGGTCGACGCGGTGATCGCGCTCGGCGGGTCGACCACGCTGAAGTCCCTCCAGGAGCACGTCAACGCATCCCGCGAGAGCGTCGCGGCCGCGGTCGACCGGCTCACCGCGATGGCGCTGCTCTGGGGGTCGCCCGAGCTGCGCGCCGTCAGCATCCTCGGGGAACTGGTCGGCACGACCGTCAGCGGTCTCGGCCCGTCCGCGGAGACGCTGCTGTCGACGTACGGCCCGAGCCGGGTGACCGCCCTCGCCCGGGACCTCGGGCTCGAGGTGTCCGGCGACCGCCACACCGACGTCCGCACCATCACCCGGCACCTCGCGGACCGCAAGGCCGTCGACCTGCTCGTCGACGAGGTCGCCCCGCAGGCACGCACGATCCTGGACCACCTCGAGCGCGAGGGCACCGACGGCAGCGTCGAGTCCACCGAGCGCTCGGTGAGCCGGTCCTCGGCGGCCGGGCCCGTCGACCAGCTGCTCGCCCGGGGCCTGCTCGTCGCCCGGGACCGACGGCACGTGGCGGTCCCCCGCGAGGTCGCGATCTGCCTGCGCGGCGGCTTCACGACCCGCGGACGCGTGGACGAGATGCCCGCGCTGGCCACCTCGGAGCGGGAGCAGACGCTGGTGGACCGGGCCGCGGCCGGCGCCGCCTTCGAGCTGGTCCGGCACGTCGAGCTGCTGCTCGAGCACTGGGGTACGGCGCCGCCGTCCGCGCTGCGCACGGGCGGGCTGGGCGTCCGCGAGCTCAAGGCCGCCGCGGAGCTGCTGCACCTGGAGGAGCGCACCGCCGCGCTGCACATCGAGGTCGCGTCCGCCGCCGGGCTCGTCGCGGTGGGCTCCACCGACGACCACGACTCGGCGTGGCTGCCGACCGACGCGTTCGACGTCTGGAGCGGCAGCCCGGTCGCGGACCGGTGGGCCACGCTGGCCCTGGCCTGGCTCGACAGCCCCCGCCTCACCGGGCTGGTCGGCGGGCGCGACGAGAACCGCAAGCCCGTGAACGCGCTCGTCCCCGACCTCGAGCGGATGTGGCTGCCGGAGACCCGGCGCACCGCGCTCGGCATGCTCGCGGAGCTGCCCGACGGCCGGGTGCTCGCCGCGGGCACCGGCACCTCCTCCCTCGTGGAGCGGGTCCGGTGGCACCGCCCGCGCCGCCCCGCGCAGCGTGCGGAGGCGGTCGCCTGGTGCGTCGAGGAGTCCGCGGTGCTGGGCCTGACCGGGCTCGGCGGCCTGTCGGCACACGGACGGGCGCTGCTCACCACGGAGGACCCCCGGCACTCGGCGCCGGCCGCGCTCCAGCCGCTGCTCCCCCAGCCGGTGGACCACATCCTGCTGCAGGCCGACCTCACCGCGGTGGCGCCCGGGCCGCTCGAGCACGACCTGGCGCACAACCTGGCCACGATGGCCGACATCGAGTCCCGCGGCGGCGCGACCGTGTACCGGTTCACCGCGACCTCGGTGCGCCGTGCGTTCGACTCGGGCTGGTCGGTCGGCGAGGTGCACGACTTCATCGCCGCCTCGTCACGGACCGAGGTGCCGCAGCCCCTGGTCTACCTCGTCGACGACGTGTCCCGGCGCTTCGGGACGGTGCGGGTCGGCGCGGCGTCGTCGTTCCTGCGCAGCGACGACGAGTCCGCGCTCGCGGAGCTGGTGCACAACCCGAAGGCGTCGTCGCTGCGGCTGCGCCGGATCGCCCCGACCGTCGTGGTCAGCGACGTCCCCGTGGACGTGCTGCTCCCCCGGCTGCGCGAGCTCGGCACCGCGCCCGTCGTGGAGGCGCCCGACGGCACCGTGCGGCTGGCCCGCCGGGAGGCGCACCGGGCCCGCTCACACAAGCACCGCCCGCCGGTGCATGACCTCGGGCTGACCCCCGGGCCGCTCGACGCCAAGGCCGCGGCGCGGCTGACCGCGCGGATCGCCGCCACCGTCGGCGCGATCCGGGCCGGGGACCAGGCGGCGGCGAGCCGGCCTGCGAACGAGGAGACCGGCCGGCTGTCCCGGACCACCCCGATGTCGACGATGGCGACGCTGCGCGAGGCCGTGGAGGCGCGCGCGACGGTGTGGATCGGGTACGTCGACAACCACGGCTCGACCGTGGAGCGGGTCGTGGACCCGGTGCGGGTCGAGGGCGGCTGGCTCACCGCGTACGACCACCGTGCCGACGACGTCAGGTCGTTCGCGATCCACCGGATCACCGGGGTCAACCCCGTCCGTTGAGACGTCACTCGTTCGGCGTCGAGAGGTCACTCGTGCGGCGTCGAGGCGTCACTCGTTCCGGAGCGAGCCCCTTACCGGCCGCCGTACCTTGCGCCGCTCCGTAAGATCTAGAGGTGGACTTTGTTCGTTACGCCGAACGCTCGGCCGACCTCGTCAACGCTGAGCTCGACGACGCCGACGCCCTGGTACGCCTGCTCGACCGGCGGCGCTGGCTGCACGGCCAGGTCGTCGAGCGCGACGCGATGACGCTGCGCCGCTTCCAGAAGGAGCTCCGGCCGGTGTTCGAGGCGTCCAACGCGCGCGACGAGGCGTCGGTCGTGGAGCAGCTCAACGCGCTGCTCGCCAAGCACCCGGTGACGCCGTACATCGCCGGCCACGAGCCCGGGAAGTGGCACATGCACGTCGCCGACCGGTCCTCCTCGGTGGCCGAGCTGCTCGTCGCCGAGTCCCTGATGGGCCTGTCGACGCTGGTGTGCGACCTGGGCGCGACCCGCCTCGGGGTGTGCGACGCGACGCCGTGCACGAACGTCTTCGTCGACACCTCCCCCAACCAGTCCCGCCGCTACTGCTCCGACCGGTGCTCCTCGCGCGCCAACGTCGCGGCCTACCGGGCCCGCCAGCGCGCGGTGGCCCAGGGAGCGCAGGCATGAACGACGGCCCCCTGATCGTCCAGTCCGACAAGACCCTCCTCCTCGAGATCGAGCACGAGCGCGCGCAGGACTGCCGCAAGGCGATCGCGCCGTTCGCGGAGCTCGAGCGGTCCCCCGAGCACGTGCACACCTACCGGCTCACGCCGCTGGGGCTGTGGAACGCGCGCGCCGCGGGGCACGACGCCGAGCAGGTGATCGACACGCTGCTCGCCTACTCGCGCTACTCCGTGCCGCACGCCCTGCTCGTCGACATCGCCGAGACCATGGCGCGCTACGGGCGGCTGCGCCTGGAGAAGCACCCCACGCACGGGCTGGTGCTGTCGTCGACGGACCGCCCGGTGCTCGAGGAGGTGCTCCGCGCCAAGAAGATCAAGCCGATGGTCGGCGAGCGCCTCGACGACGAGACGGTGGTGGTGCACCCCTCCGAGCGCGGCAACCTCAAGCAGGCTCTCCTCAAGATCGGCTGGCCCGCCGAGGACTTCGCGGGGTACGTCGACGGGGAGGCGCACCAGATCGACCTCGCTCAGGACGGCTGGGAGCTGCGCAGCTACCAGCGCGACGCGGCCGACTCGTTCTGGCACGGCGGCTCCGGCGTCGTCGTGCTCCCCTGCGGCGCCGGGAAGACGATCGTCGGCGCCGCGGCGATGGCGCACGCGAAGGCCACCACGCTGATCCTCGTGACGAACACCGTCTCCGCCCGTCAGTGGAAGGAGGAGCTGATCCGTCGTACCTCGCTGACCGAGGACGAGATCGGCGAGTACTCCGGGACGAAGAAGGAGATCCGCCCGGTCACGATCGCCACCTACCAGGTGATGACCACGCGCCGGAAGGGCGTCTACGCGCACCTCGAGCTCTTCGACGCGCGCGACTGGGGCCTGGTCGTGTACGACGAGGTGCACCTGCTGCCCGCACCGATCTTCCGGATGACCGCGGACCTGCAGGCCCGGCGGCGGATCGGCCTGACCGCGACGCTGATCCGCGAGGACGGCCGCGAGGGCGACGTGTTCTCGCTGATCGGGCCGAAGCGGTACGACGCCCCCTGGAAGGACATCGAGGCGCAGGGCTGGATCGCGCCGGCGGACTGTGTCGAGGTGCGGGTGACCCTCCCCGAGGGCGAGCGGTTCGTCTACGCGACGGCCGAGCCGGACGAGCGGTACCGGCTGGCGTCGTGCACCGGGACGAAGACCGACATCGTCGAGCAGCTCGTCGCCAAGCATGCCGGCGAGCCGACGCTCGTGATCGGGCAGTACATCGAGCAGCTCGACGAGATAGCGGAGCGGCTCGACGCCCCCGTGATCAAGGGCGAGACCCCGGTCAAGGAGCGGGAGCGGCTGTTCAACGCGTTCCGGCACGGCGAGCTCAACCTGCTGGTCGTGTCGAAGGTCGCGAACTTCTCCGTGGACCTGCCGTCGGCCGCGGTGGCCATCCAGGTGTCGGGGTCGTTCGGGTCCCGGCAGGAGGAGGCCCAGCGGCTCGGGCGGCTGCTCCGCCCCAAGGAGGACGGCCGGTCGGCGAGGTTCTACGCGATCGTCTCGCGGGACACCGTCGACGCCGACTTCGCCCAGCACCGGCAGCGGTTCCTCGCCGAGCAGGGGTACGCCTACCGGATCATGGACGCCGACGACATCGCCGCGGAGTCCTGAGGGCTGGTCCGGCGGCGGACGTGCGGGGTCGCGGAAAACCGGGTGACGCCGTACGGCGGCCCTGGTAACGTCACACGGCTCCCACACCACTCACGACCGCGTCAGCGGAGGTCCTCGCGTGCCTGCTCACACCGACCCCGGCCGCTCCGAGTCCGGCACCCTCGACTCGACCGACACCGCCCTCGCCGCCGAGCGCGGACACCTCGCCCGCTCGCGGGCCGCGCTCGCCCGGATGCGGGCCCGCACCGCGTCGCTCGACACCTCGGCCGCCGGCGACTGGGTCAGCCAGCAGGTGCTCGAGTCCACGATCTACCTGCGGATGAAGGCGCTCGAGGACGACCCGACGGTGCCGCTGTTCTTCGGCCGGCTCGACTACCACGAGCAGCACGAGGAGGCCCGCGGCGAGCGGTTCTACATCGGGCGGCGACACGTCAGCGACGAGGTCGGCGACCCGATGGTCGTGGACTGGCGGGCGCGGATCAGCCGGGCGTTCTACCGGGCCAGCAAGGCTGACCCGATGGGGGTCGAGCTGCGCCGCCGGTTCGGCTTCCAGCACGGTGAGATGACCGCGTTCGAGGACGAGCGGCTCTCCGGTGAGCAGGTCGAGGAGGACGAGTACTCGCAGATCCTCGAGGACGAGATCGAGCGGCCGCGCGTCGGCCCGATGCGCGACATCGTGGCCACGATCCAGCCCGAGCAGGACGTCATCGTGCGGTCCGAGCTCGAGCGGTCCGTCTGCGTCCAGGGCGCCCCCGGCACCGGGAAGACCGCGGTCGGGCTGCACCGCGCGGCGTACCTGCTCTACTCGCACCGGGAGCAGCTGTCGCGCCAGGGCGTGCTCGTGGTCGGGCCGAACGCGTCGTTCCTGCGCTACATCGGCGACGTGCTGCCGGCGCTCGGTGAGATCGACGCGCAGCAGACGACCATCGAGGAGCTCGTCGCCAAGACGCTCGGCACCATCAACGCCAGGTACTCGATCCGCGGCACCGACGAGCCGGCGGTCGCGACCCTCAAGGGCGACGCCCGGATGGCCGAGGTCATCCGCCGCGCGCTGTGGTCACACCTGCGGCCGCCGACCGAGGGTCTGGTCGTGCCGCGTGGGGCGCGACGGTGGCGGGTCGCGTCGTACGAGGCCGAGGAGATGGTGGCGGCACTCCGCGAGCGTGGGGTGCGGTACGGCGCCGCGCGGGCGATGCTGCCGCAGCGGCTGGCGCACGCGATCCTCGTGAAGATGGAGCTGGCCGGCGACTCCCCCGACGACCGGGTGCAGGACGCGGTCGCCCGGAGCCGTCCGGTGAAGCAGTACGCGGACCTGCTGTGGCCCGCCGTCGACCCCGCCCGACTGGTGATGCGGCTGCTCAGCGACCCGGCGTTCCTGGCCGCGGCGGCCGACGGCGTGCTGTCGCCGGAGGAGCAGACGATGCTGCTCTGGGCCAAGCCCGCGAAGGGCCCGGCGTCGGTGCGCTGGTCGGTGGCCGACGCGGTGCTCATCGACGAGGCCGCGGACCTGGTCGCGCGGACGTCGAGCCTGGGCCACGTCGTCGCGGACGAGGCGCAGGACCTGTCCCAGATGATGCTGCGCGCGGTCGGACGCCGCTGCTCGACCGGATCGACCACGGTGCTCGGCGACCTCGCGCAGGCGACCACGCCCTGGGCGAGCCGCTCCTGGGAGGACGCGCTGACGCATCTCGGCAAGACAGACGCGCACGTCGAGCAGCTGACCAAGGGGTTCCGGGTGCCCGGCGAGGTGATCGAGTACGCCGCGCGCCTGCTGCCCACGATCGCGCCGGACCTGGAGCCGCCGACATCCGTACGACGCACCCGCGGCGACCTCGTCGTGACACGGGTGACGGACCTGGTCGCCGCGACCGTCGACGCCGCACGGGTCGAGGCGGCCAAGCTCGGCTCGGTCGGGTTGATCCTGCCGGACGCGCTCGTGCCGGCCGTGACCACGGGGCTGCGATCCGGCGGAGTGGGCTTCGCGGTGCTCGGGGAGGACCCCGGGAACGTGGAGGTTCCCGACGACGACGTGCTCGGTACGGAGTTCGACAGCAAGCTGGACGTCGTACCGGCGTCGCTGGCGAAGGGTCTGGAGTTCGACCACGTGCTGCTGCTCGAGCCCGCGGGGATCGTGACGGGTGAGGCGGACCGGGTGACGGGGCTGCGGCGGCTGTACGTGTGCCTGACCCGGGCGGTGACCTCGCTCGTCGTGCTGCACGGGGAGGAGCTGCCGCCGGAGCTGGGCGCGCCCTACTAGTCGCGCTTGGGCCAGATGAGGCCCTGATCGGTCCAAATAACACCCTTGTTGCGGCAGAGGCAGAAGGGGTGGCCAATGGGGTCGGCGTAGACGCGGAAGCCGTAGCCGTCGGGGCCGATGCAGTCCCGCTGCAGGGTCGCGCCGAGGGCCAGGACGCGGCGCTGTTCGGCCTCGATGTCGTCGACTTCGAAGTCGAGGTGGAACTGCTTGGGGTGCTCGCTGTCGGGCCACTGCGGGGCGCGGTAGTCCTCCACCTGGATGAAGGCCAGTTCGATCTCGCCGAACTGGATACCGGCCCAGTTCTCGTTACTGCCCTCCTTGACCGGGAGCCCCATCACCCCAGAGTAGAAGGCTGCCAGCTTCATCGTGTCCGGGCAATCGATGATGAAGTCGGTTAGTCGCAGCACCCCGCGATCTTGCCACAAGATCAAATGAGCCGGACTTTGAGACAGGCCCTAGGCGCGCCCTAGGCGCCCGCGCGGTCGTCGTTGGGCTGAAGACCCGGCGGTGGGCCCACTCGACCGACAGAATCGTTCGCATGACAGCCACGGAACCGGTGATCTCCTTCCGGCCCGCCGACGAGGCAGGCTGGGAAGAGCTGCAGACGGTCTTCGGCTCGCGCGGCGCGGCGTCCCGGTGCCAGTGCCAGCGGTACAAGCTACGGCCGCGGGAGTCCTTTGCCTCGTTCCCGTCGAAGAACGCAGCGACCGGCTGTGTCAGCAGACCGAAGGCGGCGTTCGAGGGCCGGGAACGACCACCGGCCTCGTCGCGTACCTCGACGGCGAGCCCGTCGGCTGGTGCGCGGTCGAGAGGCGCACCGGCTACACGGGCCTGCTGCGCAACAACCGCGTGCCCTGGGCGGGTCGCGCGGAGGACAAGTCCGACGACAGCGTCTGGGCCGTGACCTGCTTCGTCACCCGCGTGGGCTTCCGGCGACGCGGCGTCAGCCGGGCACTCGCGCGCGCCGCGGTGGACTTCGCCCGCGAGCGCGGCGCCCGCGCCCTGGAGGGCTACCCCATGACTACGAAGAACGCGCTCCTGGAGGAGCTCCACGTCGGCACCCGAGGTGTGTTCGCCGACGCCGGTTTCACCGAGGTCAGCCGTCCAACACCGAGACGTGTCGTGATGCGGGTCGACTTCTGACGTCTCCGAGCGGGTAGCGGGCTCGACACGCACCACACGCGGGCGATGTCACTGCCCGTGCCTGCCGGGTCAGGCCGCGCCTTCGGTGATGATCAGGGCGAACTGGGTCTCGAGCGGGGTGACCGCGGCAAGGCGGTGAGAGTCCCTGTCGGCTGAGTCGTGTGCCCCGTTGCCGTGGCCCATGGTCGTCGGCCAGGGGTCGGTGACCTTGCGGGTGCCGGTGTGGTCGACCAGGTAGATGCTGCCGTGGGGTGCGCGCCAGAGGTAGATACCCGGGAAGGGCTGCTCGACGGCCCAGCTGCCGTGGGTGCGGACCCGGTGGTGGAACCGGCCCAGCGGGCCGAGGTTGTCCATCCCGGTCTGCCCTACCGAGGCGCCGTGGCGGTAGGGCCGGGTGTGGTCGAGGTCCATCCGGCGGCTGGTGTTCGACGCGTACGGGAACACATCGGCCGGGGTGCGCAGGTGCACCGCCTCGCGGAGCCGGTCCGGGACCTCGTAGGCGTCCACGGCCGCCTGGCCGGCGAGGTCGATCACCGGCTTGATGGTGAACCGGCTGGTCGGGCCGAGGAAGTCCCGGACGTACTGCGCCGAGATCGGCCCCTCGCCCTCCCAGCGGGCGACCCCGTGGCCGGTGGCCAGGGTGTGGTCGGTCAGGTGCACGTACAGGGTCACCGTGGGCAGCAGCCGGGCCCAGTCCACCCCCACCACGTGCCCACGGCCCTCGGCCGGTGCGGGCAGGTCGGCCGGCCGGAACCAAGCCGGCTGCGTGAACGGCGACGGGTCCCCTGTCGGTGACGACTGTGCGCCGCTGGCCGGTGGTGACGTCGAGCCTGCCAGCGTCGGCCTTGCTCCGCAGGTGGGGCAGGACAGAGCTGTCCCCGGGCCGGGGTCGGGTGGGTCGTCGGCGTCGTTCTCGCCGGGGTGCAGGTCGTGCTCGCCGAGCCTCGGCGGCCCGGCATCCGGCCCAGACGTCGAGTCCGACCCTGAATCCGGGGTGGTGCGGGATGTCGGACCAGACGCTGGACCGTCGAACGGCAGTGGCTCGTCGTGATCATCGGGCGAACGGGCCGGCATCGGGCTGTTCGCTCCGGTGCGTTGTCCGGGAGGCGGACCACCCGCAGCGGAAGCCGCGCCTGAGCCAGGCGTGTCTGCGGCGGGGGCGGTCGTACCTCTGCTGTGGGCGTGCTTGTAGGCGGCGAGCAGCTCGACGGCCTGGAGCGGGTTGGCGAGCAGCAGCATCGCCTTCACCCGCAGTTCGTCCGCGTTCTCGGTCTCCCCGAGCGCCCGCAGGGCCTGGCACAGGTAGTCCAAGGTGGCGTCGATCCGGGTGATCACCGCCGCGGTGGACCTCACGTACAGCGTCTTCTGGCCGTGCTCGTTGGACCGGCCGACCTTCGCGAACTGCTCCGCCGCGGCCGCCGCCTCCCGCGCCGCCGCCGCCTCCGGGTCCGCCTCCACGACCCGGGCCTCCAGCACCGTCTCGAACCTCGACCATGACAGCCGGCCGTCGGCGTACTCCGCCACCCCGGCATCGACGAACAACGCCTGCTCGAGTGTCAGGTCCCGGGTCGCCACCGCGACCTTCCGCGCCACCCACGTCGCCACCTCACACGCCATCACCCGGGCCCACAGCCGGGGCAGCCGGTGCCGCACGTCGAGCACGTCGGCCAGCAGCGCCCGGGCGGCGTAGGTGGAGATCTCCAGCTCCCCGGCCACCTCGGAGGCGGCGAACTCCCGCACCAGCGGCGTCCCCACCCCACCCAGGCACACCGCCCGCTCCATCCCGGTGAACACCCGCCCCGCCCGGCCCGCCCGACCAGCGGTCCGCTGCACCGAGTCGGCGTGGCACAGGTCCGCGAAGTGCGCCACCAGCAAGAACACGTCCCGCTCCGCCTCCACCCGGACCCGACGCAACCGAGCCAGCGACGCCAGCGTCCCCGCCGCATCCTGGTCCTCGATCACCGCCTCCATCACCCCAACCTACGACCGACCACCGACACTTTCCGGCCACCCAGAACGAGGCAGATCCCCATCTGTGCAAAGAGATTCCAGACTCCGCGCGGGGCCCAGGACCGACCGACCTTCCACCCGCGGGCGTCCCCTCAGCGCTGACGCCCGACCACCACCCGCTCGACCAGGATCAGCAGACCCGGCACCAGGCTCAGCCCGAGGAGCAGCAGGAACGTCGACCACGTCACCGGCTCCGTGCCGAGCAGGTCGCGCAGCCCCGGCACCAGCACACCCGCCACCTGGAGGAGGCCCGCGCCCAGCACCGCGAACTCCAGCCCGCGCGCCTTCCAGCCGGCCCCGTTCCGCGGTGCCCGGAGCGCCATCGCCACCCCGAGCTGCGCGAGCCCGATGGTCAGGAACACCCACGTCTGCACGTGCTCCCCGCGCGACTGTGCGAGCAGCCCCGCGCCCAGCGAGACCAGTCCGATCAGGATGCCCGTGCGGACGATCCTCCGGGCGAGGCCCTCGCCGAGGACGGACTTCTCCGGCGACATGGAGGGCCGCTTCATCACCGAGGGGTCGAGCGGTTCCCCGCCGAACGCGACGCCCGGCAGCCCGTGCGTGAGCATGTTGACCCACAGGATCTGCGCGGCGTTCAGCGGCAGCGGCAGCCCGAGGAACGGGCCGACCAGGATCACGGCGACCTCCGCGAAGCCACCCGAGAGCCCGTAGCGCAGGAACGTCCTGATGTTCGAGAAGATCCGGCGTCCCTCCGCGACCGCCACCACCACGGTTCGCAGGTCGTCGTCGGCGAGCACCAGGTCGGCCGCCTGCCGCGCCACCTCGGTGCCCCGCTCGCCCATCGCGACGCCGATGTCCGCTCGGCGCAGCGCGGGCGCGTCGTTCACCCCGTCGCCGGTCATCGCGACCACGTGCCCCCGGTCCTGCCACGCCTGCACGATGTCGACCTTCTGCTCCGGCTTCGTGCGCGCGTAGACCCCGATCTCCTCGACCCGGTCCCTGTGCTCGCCGCGCGCGACCATGTCCCCGACCGCGACCTCCGGAGCCGCGGCCGTGATCCCGAGCCCCGCAGCGATCGCCCGCGCCGTCTCGGGGTGGTCCCCGGTGATCAGCACCAGCCGCACCCCCGCCGCCTGACATTCCGCCACCACCTTCGCCGCGCCCTCACGCGCGGGGTCGGAGATCGCGGCGAGCCCTACGAGCGACAGCCCTCGCTCGAGTACGTCGGATGCCGGCCGCTGGTCGTACGACGCCTGGGCGACCGCGATCACGCGGAACCCCTGCTCCGCGAGCTCGTGAGCCGCCCCCCGCGCCGACTTCACCGCGTCCACCGCCACCGCGTCCACGGCCACCGCGTCCGCGCTCACCGCGTCCGCCGCCACCGCGTCCGCCGCCACCGCGTCCAGGGTCACCGCCTTCACCGCGTCCACGGTCACCGCGTCCACCGCGCTCCCGGGCACCCCCGTCCCGCCTCCGGCCACGAGGTCCAGCACCACCTCCGGCGCCCCCTTGCAGACCACCAGCCACGGCCCGCCGCGCTTCCCGCCGAGCGGCCCGCGCCCCTCCCCGCCGCGCGGCGCCCCGACCCACCGGTCCAGCGTCGTCATCCGCTGCCGCTCACTGTCGAACGGCACCTCCTCCGCCCGCTCCCACGACGCCCGGACGGCCGCCGTACCGACCCGGCCCTTGGCGGCCGCGACCAGCAGCGCCGCCTCCATCGGGTCTCCGACGATCATCCACTCGCCCTCGACCGGGCCCGCGAGGTGCGCGTCGTTGCACAGGACCAGGTCGCGCAGCAGGTCCTCGGGCGCCGCCGTGCCTCCGGCGGACTCGATCGCGCCCGACGTGCCGTACCCCCGGCCCGTGACCTCCGCCCGACCGGTCGGTGTCCACAGGTGCTGCACGACCATCCGCCCCTCGGTGAGCGTGCCGGTCTTGTCCGACGCGATCACCGTCACCGACCCGAGCGTCTCGACCGCGGGCAACCAGCGCACCACGGCGGACCGCTTCGCCATCCGGTAGGCCCCGAGCGCGAGCGCCACCGAGACGACCGCGGGCAGCGACTCCGGGATCGCGGCCACCGACAGGCTCACCGCGAGGATCAGCATCTCCGCGACGCCCTCGCCGCGCAGCAGCCCGAGCCCGAACACCAGCGCCGCCAGCGCCAGCACGATCCCGACCAGCAGGTGGGAGAGCCGCGAGAGCCGGCGCTGCAGCGGGGTGGGACGGATCCCGGCGGTGGCGATCAGCGCGGCGATCCTGCCGAGACCGCTGTTCGCGCCGGTGCGGGTCACCTCCGCGACCGCACGCCCCCTCGTCACCACGGTGCCGGCGAGAACCTCCGATCCCGCGTCGCGTGCCACCGGCACCGACTCCCCCGTCATCGCGGACTCGTCGACCTGCATCGAGAACGCCTCGACCACGTCGGCGTCCGCCGGCACGATGTCCCCGGCCTCGAGCCGGAGCAGGTCGCCGGGGACCACCTCACCGGCCGGGACGACGACCAGCCGCCCGTCGCGGTACACGTGCGCCTGCGGTGCGGCCATCCGCCCGAGCGCGGCGATCGCCCGCTCCGCCCGCACCTCCTGGAACACCCCGATCGAGGTGTTGAGGACCACGACGATCCCGATGATCGTGGCGTCGGTGTAGTCACCGAGCGCCACCGTGACCACGAGCGCCCCGAGCAGCAGCATGATCATCGGGTCACGGAGCTGCTCCAGCACCCGCCGGAACCACCCGCGTGGCGGCGCCTCCGGCGGCTCGTTCGGTCCGTGCTCGGCCAGCCCGGCGGCCGCCTGCGCGGTGGTCAGGCCCCTGCGCTCGGCGAGTCTGTCCATCAGTCTCATCCTGCCCGCGCAGCGGTCTGCGGCACAGAGCCGTTGGACCCTGCCGCCGTTCCCCGGCCACCGGCCGGCTTCCCTCCCCTGGGAGACTCGTCGCCGTGACCGACGTACGCCGCCACTGGCCCGCCCTGCTCGCCGACCACACCGCGATCCGCGGCCGGTTGGTGCGGGCGTACGACGACCCGTCCCGGAGCTACCACGACCTGCGCCACCTCGCCGAGGTGCTCGACCGGGTGGAGCTTCTGCTCGGCGAGGACGGGATGGACGCCGTGGACCGGGACGCCGTGGTGCTGGCCGCGTGGTTCCACGACGTCGTCTACGACCGGCACGGGGACAACGAGGAGCGCTCCGCCGTCCTCGCCGAGCGCGAGCTCGCCACCGTCGACGTACCCCCGCTGCTCGTCGAGGAGGTCGCCCGCCTGGTCCGTCTGACCGCCGGCCACCGGCCCGACGACGTCGACCTCGCGGGCCACGTGCTGTGCGACGCCGACCTCGCCATCCTCGCCGCGGACCGGGAGCGGTACGACGAGTACGTGCGCGGCGTGCGTGAGGAGTACGCCCACGTCGACGACGCCCACTTCCGCAGCGGCCGCGCCGGCGTGCTGCGCGCCCTGACCGACGCTCCGTGGATCTTCGGTACGGCGCCCGCCCGCACGCGCTGGGAGGAGGCCGCCCGCGCCAACGTGGCCCGCGAACTCGCCTCCCTCGAGGAGCCGCAGCAGCCCGAGGATCCCGCGTCCTAGACGGGCCTAGAGAAGCGCCGGCTCCCGCAGCGCGAGCATGCCCCGGTCGGCGTCGAGCACCGCCGGGACGCCGGTCGGGAACGCCAGGTTCCGGTCTGCGTGACCCGTGGGTACCCCGAAGAGCGTCGGCACGCCGAGCGGCACGAGCCGGTCCCGCACGAGGCCCCGCAACGACTCCGGCGTCCCGCAGCCGGTGAGCTGGCCCACCGCGATCCCGCGCACCCCGTCGAACCACCCGGCGCGGAGCAGGTGGGTGAGCATCCGGTCGAGCCGGTACAGGTCCTCGTCGACGTCCTCGACCACCGCGATCGCCCCCTCGGCGGGGACCGAGGTCCGCGTGCCCACGTCGGCGGAGAGCAGGGCGACGTTGCCGCCGACCAGCACCCCCTCCGCCCGTCCCGGGAGGAGCACCTCGACCGGCTCCGGGGTCAGCGTCATCGCCTGCCCGGGGTCGAACAGCATCGCCCGCAGGTGCGCCCGCGACTCGTCGTCCCCCGACCCGAGGCTGGTCACGACCGGCCCGTGGATCGTGGAGGCGCCCAGCCGCGCGCCGAACGCCTGGTGCAGCGCGGTCACGTCGGAGAACCCGATGAGCACCTTCGGGCCCGCCGCCGCGAGCGCGTCCCAGTCGAGCAGGTCGACCATCCGCTGGACGCCGTACCCGCCGCGCGCGCAGAACACCGCCGCCACGTCCGGGTCGCACCAGGCGGCCATCAGGTCCGCGGCGCGCGAGGCGTCGTCGGCCGCGAGGTAGTCGAGCGGTTCGTACCGGCCGCGGGTCCCGGGCAGCTCGCGCACCTCGAGCCCCCAGGAGCGGAGCACGGCGAGCCCCGCGTCGAGGCGGTCCGCGGGCACCGGCCCGGCGGGCGCGACCACCGCCACGGTGTCCCCGGGGCTCAGCCGGCGTGCCCGCACCAGCGACTGTCCCGCTCTCCTCGGCCTCAACGCCTCCGCCTTCCGTCGTCGCAGCCCGGCGCCCAGCAGGCGCCGGATCAGCTCCCGGCTCGACACCGGCGTGGCCCCGGCCGCGACCACCATCGCGTAGCGCTCGGCGGGGATGTCGTAATGGTCGCGGTCGAACCCGCGCTGCGGGATCCCCAGCGACGCCGCGAACCGGTGCAGCTCCTCGAAGGACTCGTCGCTGGCCAGGTGCGACCACAGCCGGCCGTGCCCCGGCGAGTTGGGCGGGTCGATCAGCAGGGTCATCAGGTGTACGGCGTCGTCCGTCGGGCCAGCTCGTGGTCCACCGCGTCGTCGACCAGCATCCGCCACGAGCGGACGTGTGCCGCGTCGACGTACGCCTTGGTCCACGAGCCACCGGGCCGGACCGTCGAGCCGACGTGGAACTGCCGCACCCCCGCGCGCGCCAGCCACGGCACGTGCTCGCCGCGCAGGCCGCCGCCGGCCATCAGCAGCCGGGCGACCTCGGGGTCGGCGGCGGCACGCTCCACGAGCTCGTCGCAGCCCGCGTCGAGCCCGCGCACGGAGCCGGCGGAGAGCACCGCGTCGACGCCAGGCAGGTGGCGCACCTGGCGCCACGCGCGGTCGGTCTCCAGGGCGGAGTCGATCGCGCGGTGGAACGTCCACGGCACGCCGGGCAGCCTGTCCGCCAGGTAGCCGCACACCTCGACGTCGATCTCGAGGTCGCTGTCGAGGAAGCCGAACGCCAGCCCCTCGGCGCCCACGGACAGGTAGTCCTCGGCGAGCCCGACCAGCCGGCTCAGCTCGCCTCCGGTGGTGGTCAGGCCGTCGTTGAGGCGGAGCATCACCCGCACCGGGATCTCGGTCTCGCGGCACAGCCTCGAGACCGTGCCCGGCTCCGGGGAGAGCCCGCCGGACTCGATGTCGTTGACCAGGAAGAGGCGGTCGGCGCCGCCCTCGTCGGCGCCCGGGACGTCGCGGGGGTGCAGGACGACGACCTCGAGCAGAGCGCCCCGCTCCTGCATGTCCCCACCTCCGGTGCTCACAATAGACATCGTGACATCCGACGACGCCCTGATGACCGCGCGCGCTCTCGTGTTGCACGACCTCGAGGTGACGCGCGCCGCCAACCCGGAGTCCGTCTCCGCCCTGGAGGAGGCGGTGACGACCCGGCGGTGGTGGACGTCGCAGTGGGCGGAGGGCAAGGAGTACGTCGCCGGGCTGATCGCCCAGGACGTGCAGGACGCCCTCCTCGACCGGGTCGGCCGCTGGCCGCTGTGCCGGGCCTGCGACCACCTCGAGCCGCACGCGCTCTACATCCACCCCGAGCTCGGCGGCCCGGAGCCGACCTGGGTGTGCGAGCACTCCGGGATCGCCGTGGCCCCGCTCGGCTCCCTGCCCCACTGACCGTCGGCGCGGCGCCGCGCGCCGACGGTCACCCCGCCGTCGCCGTCCACCCCCGCCGTTGCCTGCACCGGTCAGGACGGTCGTGAGAACACGCCGAGGCCGGACCGTTCTCGTCCACCTGGACGGGATCGGTCCGGCCTCGGCTTCCCCCGGCTGGTCCCTATCGGCGACGGCGCCCGATCAGCCATCGCAGCACGACCAGGACGAGCACACCGCCGGCGAGCTGCTTCCAGTAGGCCCGCAGCAGGATCGGCAGCACGGTCGCGCCCAGGTCCAGCGCCTCCTCGCCGCCGCCGACCTCACGGCCCGCGGAGACCCCGGCGTACGTCGACGCCGGCGCCTTACGTGCCCCCGTCGGTATCCCGTCGGCGACACCGGCCAGCGGGGCGGCCCCGGCCTCCGCCGGCGCAGCGGCAGGCGCAGCCGCCTCCGCGAGCGGCGGCGCCTCGGCGCCCATCGGCTCGGCCGGCACCTCCTCGACGGGGCCGACCTTCGACTCCAGGCAGGCGATGAACTGCCCGAGCAGCTTGTCGGAGACGTCCTGGATCACGCCGCGGCCGAACTGCGCCGGCTTGCCGGTGATGGACAGGTCGGTGACCACGCTGGCCCGGGTCGAGCTCTCCCCCTCGGCCTGCAGCGACGCGGTGACCGTCGCCCCCGCCGTCCCGTTGCCGCGCTTGTCCTTGCCCTTGGCCTCGAGCACGAACCGGTGACCGTCCGCGTCCCGCTCCAGGAACGTGCCGGTGCCGGAGTACAGCAGCGAGATCGGGCCGAGCTTCACCTTGCAGGTGCCCTTGAAGTCGTCGCCCTCGACCGAGGTGAGCGCGGCGCCGGGGAAGCACCCGGTGACCATCTCGAGGTCGTTGAAAGCCTTCCAGGTGTCCTCGACCGAGGCCGGGACGGTGAAGTCGTGCTTGAGCTCCATCAGGTCCTCCCTCCAGCAGTCAGCCGGGACCGTCCCGCCCGCACGGCCCTCACGCCCCCGCCGCGGCGAGCACGGCGCGACGGGTCAGCACGGTCGCGAGGTGGCGCCGGTAGTCGGCGTCCCCGTTGAGGTCCGAGGGCGGGTTCGTGCCCTCGGCCGCCGACGCCGCGGCCGCGCGGACCGCCTCGTCGGTGGCCGGCTGCCCGGCGAGCGCCTGCTCGACCGAGCGGGCCCGCAGCGGCGTGGAGCCCATGTTGGTCAGGCCGACCCGGGCCTCGGTGATCGTGCCGCCGTCGACCTTGACCGCCGCCGCGACCGCGACGATCGGCCACTGGTGCGCGACCCGCACGAACTTCTCGTAGTGGCCGCCCCAGCCGGTGTACTTCGGGATCCGGATCTCGGTGAGCAGCTCTCCCTCCTGGACCGCGGTGGTGAACAGGTCCTCGAAGAAGTCGTCGGCCTCGACCGTGCGCGTGCCGCCCTGCCCGGCGATGGTGAACGTCGCGCCGAGCGCGAGCACCGGCGCGCCGAGATCGCCCGCGGGGTCGGCGTGCGCGAGCGCGCCCCCGAAGGTCCCGCGGTGCCGCACCTGCGGGTCGGCGAGCTGCTCGATCGCCTCGGTCAGCACCGCGGCGTGCTCCCGCACCAGCGGGTCGTGGAACACGTCGGAGTGCGTGGTCATCGCGCCGACGACGATCGCGTCGCCGTCGTCGCGCACCCCGCGCAGCGAGTCGATCCGGCCGAGGTCCACGACGACGGACGGCACGTTGAGCCGCATCCGCAGGACGGGCAGCAGGCTCTGCCCGCCGGCGAGGACCTTGGCGTCCTCACCGCCCTCGGCGAGCGCCGTGAGCGCCTCCTCGACGGTCGTCGGGGCGACGTACTCGAACTGTGCGGGGATCATGCGCTGGCTCCGTCCGTGCGGTCGGCCACGTCGGCCTCGTCGAAGTGGGGCATCGCGGCGTTCTCGGTCGGCTCGTCCCCGCCGGCACCCCGGTCGTGGATGGCCTTCCAGATCCGCTCCGGCGTGCACGGCATGCGTACGTCCTTGACCCCGAACGGCCGGAGCGCGTCGACCACCGCGTTCACGACCGCCGGTGTCGACGCGATCGCCCCCGCCTCGCCGACGCCCTTGGTGCCGAGCGAGTTGCTCGTCGCGGGCGAGGTGGTGTGGTCGGTGTCGAAGCTGATCGTGTCGGCCGCGGTGGGAACCAGGTAGTCGACGAACGACGCCGAGACGAGGGTGCCCGCGTCGTCGTACACCGCCTCCTCCCACAGCGCCTGCGCGATGCCCTGGACCAGCCCGCCGTGCACCTGCCCGGCCACGATCAGCGGGTTGACGATGTTGCCGACGTCGTCGACGGCGACGTACTTGCGCATCTTCACGCCGCCCGTCTCCGTGTCGATCTCGACCGCGCACAGGTGCGTGCCGTGCGGGAACGAGAAGGTCGACGGGTCGAAGGTGGCGTCGGAGTCCAGGCCCGGCTCCACGCCGTCGGGGAGGTTGTGCGCGGTGAAGGAGGCCAGGGCCACCTCGGCGATCCCCATCCCCTTGTCGGTGCCCTTGACGCCGAACCGGCCCTCCTTGAACTCGAGGTCGTCGACGGAGGCCTCGAGGAGGTGTGCCGCGATCGGCCTGGCCTTCTCGATCACCTTGTCCGCGGCCTTCACCACCGCCTCGCCGCCGACCACGAGCGACCGCGAGCCGTAGGTGTCCATGCCCTTGTGCGAGATCTGGGTGTCGCCGTGGAGCACCTCGACGTCCTCGAACGGCACGCCGAGCCGGTCCGCGATGATCTGCGACCACGCGGTCTCGTGCCCCTGCCCGTGCGGGGAGACGCCGGTGACCACCTCGACCTTCCCGGTCGGAAGCATCCGCACCGCGGCGTGCTCCCACCCGCCGGCGCCGTAGTTGAGCGACCCGAGCACCCGCGACGGCGCGAGGCCGCACATCTCGGTGAAGGTGGAGACGCCGATCCCGAGCTGGACCGGGTCCTTGGACTCCCGGCGCCGCCGCTGCTCGGCGAGCAGCTCGTCGTACCCGAACATCTCCTTCGCCTTGGCGGTGGCCTCCTCGTAGTTGCCGGAGTCGTACTCGAGGCCGCAGACCGAGGTGAACGGGAACTCCTCGTGCTTGATCCAGTTCTTCTCCCGGATCTCCAGCTGGTCCACGCCGAGCTCGTCGGCGAGCTCGGTCATCATCCGCTCGATCGCGAACGTCGCCTCCGGCCGGCCGGCGCCGCGGTAGGCGTCGACCCACGTCTTGTTCGTGTAGTAGTTGGTGCAGTTGAACTGGTAGGCGGGGAACTTGTAGATCGCGTTGAACATGAAGGCGCCCAGGATCGGCACGCCGCCCCCCACCACCCCCGCGTAGGCGCCGAGGTCGGCCATCAGGTCGACCTTCAGCCCGGTGACGGTGCCGTCGGACTTCGCGGCCAGCGTCAGCTTCTGCCACTGGTCGCGTCCATGGTGGCCCGACATCAGGGACTCGGAGCGGGTCTCGGTGTACTTGCACGGCTTGCCGGTACGACGGGCGGCGAGGACCGTGATGATCTCCTCCGGGGTGAACTGCAGCTTGCCGCCGAAGCCGCCGCCGACGTCGGGCGCGATCACCCGGATCTTGCTCTCGGGGATGCCGAGCACCACCGCGAGGAAGAACCGCACGATGTGCGGGATCTGCGTCGAGGACCACAGCGTCAGCTGCTCGCCGGTGGGGTCGGCCACGAAGGAGCGTGGCTCCATGAAGGCCGGGATCAGCCGCTGCTGGCGGTACTCCCGCTCGATGACGACGCCGCTCTCCCGCGCCTCGGCGATCGCCTCGTCGACCGCGGAGCCGGTCCCGGCGTTGGCCGAGTCGAACTGCCAGAACGCGGACTTGTTGGTGCCCAGGTCGGGGTGCGTGAGCGCCGAGTCGGTGGCCGCCTCCTTGAGGTCGAGCACCGCGGGCAGCTCCTCGTAGTCCACGTCGACGAGCTCGGCGGCGTCGCGCGCCTCGGCGGCCGAGCGGGCCACCACCACGGCGACGATCTCGCCGGCGAACGCGACCCGGTCCACGGCGATGGACGGGTGGACCGGGGTCTTCTGGTCGGTCGTGATCGCCCAGGCGGTGGGCAGGCCCCCCTGCTCCTCGGCGACGTCGGCGCCGGTGATCACCGTGACCACGTTGGTGGCTGCCTTCGCCTCCGAGGTGTCGATGTGGGTGATCTTCGCGTGCGCGAAGGGGCTACGCACCATCGCGAGGTGCAGCATCCCGGTCAGCTGGATGTTGTCGGTCCACTTGGTGCGACCGGTGATGAGGCGCTGGTCCTCCTTGCGCTTGCGGGCGTTGCCGATCTCGCGCCGGGCGGGGCGGTCTTCGGTGACGGTCATGCCGACGCACCCGCCCCTTCGGACGCCGCGGCCTGCACGGCCTTGACGATGTTGTGGTAGCCGGTGCAGCGGCACAGGTTGCCCTCGAGACCGAGCCGGATCTCCTCCTCGGAGGGGTTGGCGTTCTCGTTGAGCAGGTCCACGCTCTGCATGATCATCCCCGGGGTGCAGAACCCGCACTGGAGGGCGTGACAGTCGTGGAAGGCCTTCTGGACGGGGTGCAGCTCGCCGTCCTGGGCCAGCCCCTCGATGGTGGTGACCTCGTGCCCGTCGGCCTGCACGGCCAGGACGTTGCAGGACTTCACGCTCTTGCCGTCGAGGTGGACGGTGCAGGCGCCGCAGTTGCTGGTGTCGCAGCCGATGACGGTGCCGGTCTTCCCGAGTCGTTCGCGAAGGTAGTGGACGAGCAGCATGCGGGGCTCGACGTCGTCGGAACAGCTGGCGCCGTCGACCTTGAGACTGATGCGGGTCATTCGATCAACTCCCGTGGAGGGTGAGGTGCGAGGATCCGATCGTTGCCGTTTTGACGAGTTGTGACAAGGGTCACGTGGGACTGTCTCAGCAAGTTCTCATGCTCAGCGGGCGACGCCGTGGTGGATCGGGCCGGCCTCCTCGCCGAGCCGGCCGCCCTGCCCGCCCCACCGCAGCGCGATGATCTCGGCGGCGATGCTGACCGCGGTCTCCTCCGGCGTCCGGGCGCCGAGGTCGAGCCCGATCGGCGACGACAGTCGGGCGATCTCCTTCTCGTCGAGGCCGGCCTCCCGCAGCCGGGCGAGCCGGTCCTCGTGGGTACGGCGCGACCCCATCGCCCCCACGTAGGCGACGTCGGGGAGCCGCAGCGCCACCTCGAGCAGGGGCACGTCGAACTTGGGGTCGTGCGTGAGCACGCACAGCACGGTCCGGGAGTCGACCCGCCCGGCCGCCACCTCGGCCTTGAGGTAGCGGTGCGGCCAGTCCACGACGACCTCGTCGGCCGACGGGAAGCGGGAGTGGGTCGCGAACACGGGCCGGGCGTCGCACACCGTCACGTGGTAGCCGAGGAAGCTGCCGATCCGGGCGACCGCCGCGGCGAAGTCGATCGCACCGAAGACGAGCATCCGCGGCGGTGGCGCGAACGCCCACACGAACACCCGCATCCCCTCGCCCCGGCGCTCGCCGTCGGGGCCGTAGGTCAGCGTCGCGTTGTGTCCCGAGGCGAGCAGGCCGCGCACGTCGTCGGCGACCGCGTCGTCGGCGCGGGACGAGCCGAGGCTCCCCGTGCGCGGCGTCTCGTCGTCCTCGGCGCGGACCACGATCCGCCGGCCGAGCCAGGCCTCGTCGGGGTGCTCGACGACCGTGGCGACCGCCACCGGCCGCCCCCGCTCGATGTCCGCCGCGATCTCGGCGAGCTCGGGGAAGGTGGTCCGGTCGACCTTCTCGACGTACACGTCGAGGATCCCGCCGCAGGTCAGCCCCACCGAGAACGCGGTGTCGTCGCTGACGCCGTACCGCTCGAGCACCGGTACGCCGGTCTGCACGACCGTCTCCGCCAGCTCGTAGACCGCGCCCTCGACGCAGCCGCCCGAGACCGAGCCGACCGCCTCGCCCCCGGGGCCGACCAGCATCGAGGCCCCGGGCGGGCGGGGCGCGGACTGGAAGGTCGCGACGACGGTGCCGACGCCGACCGTCTCTCCCGCCTCCCACCATCGCATCAGGTCCGACAGCACCTCACGCACGGGCGACCACCTCGATCAGTTCCGCGAACGTGGTCAGCGAGTGCCCGGCCACGAAGTCGTCGACGAAGGGGAGCGCGGCGACGATCCCCTGCTGTACCGGAAGGTACCCCTCCTTGCCGCGGTGCGGGTTGACCCACACGACCCGGTGCGCCAGCCGGTGCAGCCGGCGCATCTGCTCGGCGAGCAGGTCCGGCTCGCCGCGCTCCCAGCCGTCGCTGAACACCACGACCACCGCGCCGCGGGCCATCCCCCGCTGCCCCCAGCGGTCGAGGAAGATCTTGAGGGTCTCGCCGAGCCGGGTGCCGCCGGACCAGTCGGGCACCGTGGCGCCGGCGGCGACGATCGCGCGCTCGGCGTCACGCAGCTGCATGGCCCGGGTGATGTGGGTCAGCCGGGTGCCGACGGTGAACACCTCCACCGCCGACCCGGCACCGGCACGGCCGCCCCCGGGGGGCCGGGCGCCGCGGATGCCCTGGGCGAACACGTGCGAGAGCCGGAGCAGCGCGTCGGCGTAGGCGCTCATCGAGCCCGAGACGTCGACGAGCAGCACCACGCGCCGGGGTCGTGTCGCCCGACGGCGCCACGCGATCTCGGCCGGCTCCCCCATCCGCGACAGCATCCGCCGCAGCGTCCGCCCGGCGTCGACGTCGCCGCGGTGCCACGCGGTCCGGCGGGTGGCGGCCCGGCGCGGCGCCACCGGGTGCAGCGTGGCGAACAGGGCAGCCAGCCGGGCCCTCTCACGGGCGTCCATCTCCGCGATGTCGCGGTGCCGGAGCACCTCCGTCCCGCTGGCCATCGCGCGGACCTCGTCCTCGCCCTCGACCTCGTGCCGTCCGGGGTCGCCGGAGTCGTCCAGCTCGGCCTGCGACGTCGTCTGCTCGGGCCGCTCGCGCGGGACCGAGGAGGTCTCCTGGGCGATGAACCAGGACGTGAACACCTGGTCGTAGCGCTCGGCGTCGTCCGGCCCCGAGCACAGCGTCGTACGCCCGGCCCAGTACGTCGCCCGCTGGTCGCCGAGCCCGACCAGCGAGGCGGCCTCCAGGAACGACTGCGCCCGGTCAGGAGTGACCGCGACACCGGCGGCGCGCAGCGCGCGCGCGAACCCGAGCAGCAGCTCGTCGGCGTCGTGCCGGAGCGCCGGGGCCGGGACGGTCGTGGTCATGTCGTCCCGCCTACCCGGCGAGCATCCGGTCCAGGGCCTTGCGGACCCGCTCGGCGTCCTCGCGGTACTTCACCGCGGTGCCGAGCGTGGTGGCCGCGGCCTCGACGTCGAGGTCCTCGGTGCCGAGCCGCTCGAGGGCCCGCGCCCAGTCCAGGGTCTCCGCGACCCCCGGCGGCTTGACCAGGTCGTCGCGGGCACGCAGCTGCTGGACCAGCGTGACCACCTGCCGGCCGAGCCGCTCCGACACCTCGGGGGCGCGGGAGCGGACGATGGCCACCTCGCGCTCCAGGCCGGGGTGCTCGATCCAGTGGTAGAGGCAGCGCCGCTTCAGGGCGTCGTGGATCTCGCGGGTCCGGTTGGAGGTGAGCACCACGATCGGCGGGGTCGCGGCGCGGACCGTGCCGAGCTCGGGGATGGTCACCTGGTACGTCGAGAGCACCTCGAGCAGGAACGCCTCGAACTCGTCGTCGGCGCGGTCGATCTCGTCGACGAGGAGCACGGCAGGACTCTCCCGCAGCGCGCGGAGCACCGGCCGCGCGAGCAGGAACCGCTCGTCGAACAGCGACTGCTCGACCTTCTCCAGGTCGGCGTCCACGCTCGTCGACGCGGTGCTCTCCACCGCGCGCAGGTGCAGGATCTGCCGGGGGAAGTCCCAGTCGTACAGCGCCTGGCTCGCGTCGATCCCCTCGTAGCACTGCAGCCGGATCAGCGGCAGGCCGAGCGCCTCCGCGACCGCCTCGGCCAGCGCGGTCTTGCCGGTGCCGGGCTCGCCCTCGAGCAGCAGCGGCCGCTGCATGGTGATCGCCAGGTAGCCGATCGTGGCGAGCGCCTCGTCGCACAGGTAGCCGGTCGTGCCGAGCCGCTCGGCGAGGTCGGAGGGCGACGAGACGTTCACGGCAGGCTGCATGTGACCAGCATTACCTACCAGGCAACCCGTGGTCGACGGCCCACCGACGAGAGCCCCCTCGAGACCTGGCGGCCGGCTAGAGCTGGTGTGGGGTGTCCACGTCGCGGCCGGTGGCGAGGTCGCCGCACTCCACGAGAGTCGGGGGGTTCTCGCGCAGGTAGTCGCGGGCGCCGCGGTCACCGCGCGCGGACTCGACCACCCCGCTCCAGTGGTCGCGGCCGATCAGCACCGGGTGGCCCGGCGTCCCGGCGTACGACGCCCGGCCGAGCACGTCCTTCTGCGACCCGAGGCTGTCGAGCATCCGGCGGACCACGGGGGCGCCGACGTCGGGCAGGTCGACCAGCGAGACGAGCGCACAGGTGGCATCGCCGTCCAGCGCGGCGCGGAGGCCGGCGCGGAGCGAGGCGCCCATCCCCTCGGCCCAGTCGTCCGCGCGCACCACCCGGGGGGCCGCGTCGCCGGGCCCGGTCGCCCCGTCGAGCAGGGCGGCGGCCTCGTCGGCCCGGGCGCCGAGCACCACGGAGACGGACGCGCAGCCGCCGTCCCGCAGCACGTCGACCGCCCGCAGCAGGAACGAGCCACCCTGCCCGTCGTACAGCAGGGCTTTCGGGGTGCCCATCCGGCGACCCTCCCCGGCAGCGAGCAGCAGACCGAGGACCGTGGACACCGAGCAGCTCAGAGGATCGGGATCAGTGGGCGCGGGAGACGGGGGCGTTGGGCCGGCAGAGCGGGACCCACAGGGTGTACCGGTCGGCGCGGAACGTCGAGCGGGACACCTCGACCGCGATGTTGCTGGCGAAGGCGCGGCGCGCGATCCGGAGCACCGAGGCGCCCTTCTCGATGCCGAGCATGTCGGCCTCCTCGGCGCGGGCGCGGTCGGCGTCGACCGAGTCCTCGCCCCAGGTCGGCAGCAGGTTGCGGCGGGCGAGTTCGGCGTACAGGCTCTCGGGCAGCGGGGCCTCCAGGAAGCCCGGCACGATGCTGTCGGCGAGGTAGGCGTCCTCGATGCACATCGGGACCCCGTCGGCGAGACGGATCCGCTGCCAGTGGACGACCTTGTCCCCCTCGGCGATCTCCAGCGCACGGGCGACGCCCGGGCCGGCCGACTCCATCCGCGCGAGGAGGGTGCGCGACGAGGGCTTCATGCCGCGACGGCCCATCTCCTCGGTGTAGCTGGAGAGGCGTACCTGGACGTCGATCTTCGCCCGGGCGACGAACGTCCCGCGTCCAGGGACTCGCTCGAGGAGCCCCTCGGTGACGAGTGCGTCGAGCGCCTGCCGGACGGTCATCCTCGCCACGCCGAAGTGCTGCACGAGCTCGCGCTCCGAGGGCGCGGGACTGCCCGGCTCGGCATCTTGGATCAGGCTGCGGACGTACTCGCGCACCTGCACGTGCTTGAGCACGTGTGGTTGTCCTGTCCGCTCGGGGGTGATCAGGTCACCCATGGCTACCTCCCCAGTCGCCGTGTCCCTACCTTAACCCCGTGCCGAGGAGCATGGCCCGGCCCGAGGCAATTGGCGCGGCACCGCCTCGCGGCCGCCGAGCACCTCCGTCACCGGGCCGGAAAAGGGTCGTGACGAGGGGTCCCCCGGTCCGAAACGGTACGACAAAAGCGGAGAAATATCCCCGAATCGGATGACCTGCTGAGCGGATTGACCCGGAATGTTCACTAGAACATGTGTTCGAACCCGCGGTATCGTGGCCCGCATGTCCGTGGATTTCCAGGCCTCACTTTTCGACACCGACACGACGACCGAGCCCGCTCTCGGCAGGCTGCCCGGAACCGTCGAGCGGCATCGGCTGAGCCACGGCGCCTGGGTGGACGTCCGGCGCGGCTGGGTGACCGGGGCCGACGAGCTCTTCGTGCGGCTGGTGCACGAGGTGCCGTGGTACGCCGAGCGGCGGCAGATGTACGACCGGGTGGTCGACGTCCCGCGACTGCTGAAGTTCTACGGCGCCGACGACCCGCTGCCCGATCCGCTCCTCGCCGAGGCCCGTGACGCGTTGAGCGCGTACTACCTCCCCGAGCTCGGCGAGCCGTTCACGACCGCCGGGCTCTGCTACTACCGCGACGGGCGCGACAGCGTGGCCTGGCACGGCGACACCATCGGCCGGAGCCGGACCGACGACACGATGGTGGCGATCGTGTCCTTCGGCGAAGACCGCCGCCTGCTGCTCCGCCCGCGCGAGGGCGGCGCCGGCGCGACGCTCGGCTTCTCCGTGGGCCACGGAGACCTGCTCGTCATGGGCGGCTCCTGCCAGCGCACCTGGGAGCACGCCGTGCCCAAGACCGCCAGGCCGGTCGGCCCGCGGGTCAGCGTCCAGTTCCGCCCGCACAACGTGCGGTAGCGCCGACCAGCCGCATCCTGGCGGACGCACGAAGGGCCCCGGCCGAAGCCGGGGCCCTTCTGTGTGGTTCAGGTGAAGCCGATGGTGCCTGGACTCAGAAGTCCATGCCGCCCATGCCGCCGTCGGCGCCGGGCATCGCTGCCCCGGCCTTCTCCGGCTTGTCGGCGACGACTGCCTCGGTGGTGAGGAACAGCGCCGCGATGGAGGCGGCGTTCTGCAGCGCGGAGCGCGTCACCTTGGCCGGGTCGAGGATGCCCTCGGCGACCATGTCGACGTACTCACCGGTGGCAGCGTTGAGACCGAAGCCGGCCTCGAGGTTGCGCACCTTCTCCGCGACGACTCCACCCTCGAGACCGGCGTTGATCGCGATCTGCTTGAGCGGGGCCTCGCTGGCGCTGCGGACGATCTGCGCACCCGTGGCCTCGTCGCCTGAGAGCTCGAGCTTCTCGAACGCCTTGTCGCTGGCCTGGACGAGAGCGACGCCACCACCGGCGACGATGCCCTCCTCGACGGCAGCCTTCGCGTTGCGAACGGCGTCCTCGATGCGGTGCTTGCGCTCCTTGAGCTCGACCTCGGTGGCCGCGCCGACCTTGATGACCGCGACACCGCCGGCCAGCTTGGCCAGGCGCTCCTGCAGCTTCTCGCGGTCGTAGTCGGAGTCGCTCTTCTCGATCTCGGCGCGGATCTGGTTGACGCGACCAGCGATCTGGTCGGCGTCCCCGGCACCCTCGACGATGGTGGTCTCGTCCTTGGTGACGACGACCTTGCGGGCCTGGCCGAGGAGCTCGATGCCGGTGTTCTCGAGCTTGAGACCGACCTCCTCGGAGATGACCTGGCCACCGGTCAGGATCGCGATGTCCTGCAGCATGGCCTTGCGGCGGTCACCGAAGCCCGGAGCCTTGACGGCGACGGACTTGAAGGTGCCGCGGATCTTGTTGACGACCAGCGTGGACAGGGCCTCGCCGTCGACGTCCTCGGCGAGGATGAGCAGCGGCTTGCCGGACTGCATGACCTTCTCGAGCAGCGGCAGCATGTCCTTGACGCTGGAGACCTTCTGGTTCGCGATGAGGATGTAGGGGTCCTCGAGAACCGTCTCCATGCGCTCGGCGTCGGTGACGAAGTAGGCCGAGATGTAGCCCTTGTCGAAACGCATACCCTCGGTGAGCTCGAGGTCGAGCCCGAAGGTGTTCGACTCCTCGACGGTGATGACGCCTTCCTTGCCGACCTTGTCCATCGCCTCGGCGATGATCTCGCCGACCGAGGTGTCAGCGGCGGAGATCGAGGCCGTCGAAGCGATCTGCTCCTTGGTCTCGACGTCCTTGGCCATGCCGAGGAGCTGCTCCGAGATGGCCTCGACGGCCTGCTCGATGCCGCGCTTCAGCGCCATCGGGTTCGCACCCGCGGCGACGTTGCGCAGACCCTCGCGGACCATGGCCTGGGCCAGGACGGTCGCGGTGGTCGTGCCGTCACCGGCGACGTCGTCGGTCTTCTTGGCAACTTCCTTGACGAGCTCGGCACCGATCTTCTCGTACGGGTCCTCGAGCTCGATCTCCTTGGCGATGGACACGCCATCGTTGGTGATCGTGGGGGCTCCCCACTTCTTCTCCAGGACGACGTTGCGGCCCTTGGGCCCGAGCGTCACCTTGACGGCGTCAGCGAGCGTGTTCATGCCACGCTCGAGGCCGCGACGGGCTTCCTCGTTGAAAGCAATAAGCTTCGGCATAACTCCTGCGATTCCTCACGCGTGAGTCTTGGATGACCGGGTCGGCGCCCGCGACGGACGACCCCTGCGGACCGGCAGACCCTTCCCGCCGGCGCTCGGGACCTCACCTTCTCGGTCCATTGTCAGCGTCCGGGCCGCCTCCGTGAGCCGGTCCGGACTGTCACTCTCCAGAGGAGAGTGCTAACCAATTCTTAGCACTCGCCCGGGGTGAGTGCAAGGCGAAACGGCGCCCCCGGGATCCCCCGCGGCACCGCGCGATGCCCGAGCGGCCGAGCGGGCCACGGACGCACGCGCGAGGCGAGGTCTAGACCGAAGCAGCCACCCTCCGCGAGTCATTGACCCCCCATAACGCCCGGTCCTACTCTGGATGGACCTCGTGGGTGCGACGGGGTTTTGGCCGGAGTAGCGGAGTCCTCGAGACGACGCTCTCCGGCCACTCGTCTGTTCGGGGCGCGTACGCCACGTCGCCGCCGGGCCGGTCCGGCTCAGGCGTCGAGGGCCGCGGCCAGCACGCCGGCGTACTCCTCCGCGTTGCCCGGCAGCACGTCGAGGTAGAGGCCGGGCTCGGTCACTTCCAGCTCGCTCACCGCGAGCTCGCCGTCGGCCAGGCGCATCAGGTCGACCCGGGCGTACGGCAGCCGCTCCCCGAGCACCTTCTCGGCCGCCGCGACGGTCCGCAGCGCCAGTGCCGCGGCGTCCTCGTCGACCGCGACCGGGAGGGTCCGGCCGCCGAACTCCTCGTGCACCCGGATCTCCCCGGCGCCGGGGACCTTCCGGACCTGCGAGGCGACCTCGCCGCCGAAGACGAAGACCGAGGTCTCCCCCTCGCTGCGTACCGACCCGACCAGCGGCTGCACGATCCACGGGCCGGGCTCGAGCGTGGACTCGTCCAGCCCTTCGGGCCCGCCGGGCTCGCCGTCGAAGACGACGACGCCGCGCCCGCCGGCGCCGACCCGCGGCTTCACCACGGCGGTCTCGAAGGACGCGATCGCCGGCGGCAGCTCGCCCTCGTCCTCGACCGCGATCGTGGGGACGACGGGCAGCCCGACGTCGACGAGGTCGAGCAGGTAGCGCTTGTCGGTGTTCCAGGCGAGCACGGCGGCGCTGTTCATCAGCGGCACCGTCGCCTCGACGTCCCGCGCCCAGGCCAGGAAGCGGTCGCGCTGGTGCTCGTAGTCCCAGGCGCTGCGCACCGCGACCAGCCGTGCCGAGGACCAGGCGACCCCGGGGTCGTCCCAGGCCACCCAGGTCGCACCGAGCCCGCGGGCCCGCAGCGCCTCGACGAGCAGGTGGCCGCCGTCCTCCCCGTCCGGAAGGGCGCCGCAGGTGACCAGGAGGACGTCGCTCATGCGGCCGACCCTAACCGGCGTCGACGCGGTTCGGCGGGAAGCCTCCGGTGGCGATCGGGCCCCACCGCTCGATGGTGACCCGGATCAGCGACTTGTCCTGCTTCACCATGGCGGCGCGGTACTCGTCCCAGTCCGGGTGCTCGCCGGCGATGCAGCGGTAGTAGTCGACCAGCGGCTCCACGGCCTCGGGCATGTCGATCACCTCGGCCGTGCCGTCGAGCTGGACGTAGGCGTCGTTCCAGTCGTCCGAGTGGACCAGGACCGACACCCGCGGGTCGCGGCGAAGGTTGCGGGCCTTGGCCCGCTCGGGGTACGTCGACACGACGACGCGTCCCTGGTCGTCCACCCCGCAGCTGACCGGCGACATCTGCGGGCGGCCGTCCTTGCGCAGCGTGACCAGGGTGCCCTTGTGGCGCGGCCGGACGAAGTCGAGGAGGGCGTCCCGGTCGACCCGGTCGGCAGTGGCGATGTGGGGAGACATGCCGTCGAGCCTAGCGACCGGCCGGGGCTCAGCAGCCGCCCGCGACCGCCGGGATCACGGAGACCTGGGCGCCGTCGGGCGTGGTCGTGTCGAGCGCCTCGAGGAAGCGCACGTCGTCGTTGCCGACGTACACGTTGACGAACCGGCGGATCGACCCCTGGTCGTCGAGGATCCGGCCCTTGATGCCCGGGTAGGACGCGTCGAGGTTCTCGAGCACCTCCGACAGGGTGGCGCCCTCGGCGGTGACCTCGGAGTCGCCGCCGGTGTAGGTGCGCAGGATCGTCGGGATGCGGACGCTGACGCTCATCTGTGTTCCTCCGTGGGTTCTGGGGTGACGGCGGCCGGTCAGACCAGGCCGATGGCGGTGAACGCGGTGTAGCTCGGGTCGATCGTCGCGGCCGGGCCGACCCGGTCCGCCACGGCGTCGAGCGTCTTGAGGCCGTCGCCGGTGTTGAACACGACCGTCTCGGCCTCGGGGTCGAGCTGGCCGGTCTCCACGAGCTTCTTCAGCGTCGCGATGGTGACGCCGCCGGCGGTCTCGGCGAAGATGCCCTCGGTGCGGGCGAGCAGCTGGATGCCGTCGCGCACCTCTTCGTCGGTGACGTCCTCGATCGCGCCGCCGGTGCGCCGGGCGACGTCGAGCACGTAGGGGCCGTCCGCGGGGTTGCCGATGGCCAGCGACTTGGCGATGGTGTCGGGCTTGACCGGGCGTACGACGTCGTGGCCGTCCTTGAAGGCGGCCGAGACCGGCGAGCAGCCGTGGGCCTGGGCGCCGAAGATCTTGTACGGCGTGTCCTCGACCAGGCCGAGCGAGACGAGCTCCTGGAAGCCCTTGTCGACCTTGGTGAGCTGGGAGCCGGACGCGACGGGGATGACCACCTGCTGCGGGAGGCGCCAGCCGAGCTGCTCGGCGACCTCGAAGCCGAGGGTCTTGGAGCCCTCGGCGTAGTAGGGGCGGACGTTGACGTTCACGAACGCCCAGCCGTCCTCCTCGCCCGCGATCTCGGAGGCGAGCCGGTTCACGTCGTCGTAGTTGCCGCGCACCGCGACCAGGGAGTTGGTGTAGATCGCGCTCGCCACGACCTTGGGGATCTCGAGGTCGTGCGGGATGAACACGACCGTCTTCATCCCGGCCCGGGCACCGGCGGCGGCGACGGCGTTGGCCAGGTTGCCGGTCGAGGGGCAGGCGAAGACCTTCATGTCGAGCTCGCGGGCGGCGGACAGCGCGATCGCGACGACCCGGTCCTTGAAGGAGTGGGTCGGGTTGCCGGAGTCGTCCTTGACCCAGAGGTTCTTCAGGCCGAGCTCGCGGCCGAGGTTGTGCGCCTTGAGCAGCCGGGTGAAGCCGGGCTCCATGTTCGGGCTCGAGGCGATGTCGGCGGGCACCGGCAGCAGCGGCTGGTAGCGCCAGATGTTCTTGGGGCCGGCCTCGATCTGCTCGCGGGTCACGGCCGGGAAGTCGTAGCCGATCTCGAGGGGGCCGAAGCACTCCTGGCAGGCGTAGAACGGGCCGAGGGGCTGGGTGGCGCGGCACTCGCGGCAGACCAGGCCGGTGGCGTTCCCGAAGGCGCCTTCCCGGAGTCCGGCGGCGGGTGCGGCGAGGGTGGACGTGCTCAAGGAGGCCTCCTTCTCATCTTTCCCGCGCCGACGGTCGGCACGAGACGGAATTGGCACCGTCACCACCGCAGTTCGTCAGGAGGACAAGCGTGCTGTGGCGGGTTGCCGGGGCTTCGTCGGGCCGTTCCCTCTGCCCCTCTCGATGAGCTGAGAATCAGCGTACGCAGGCGTCTCACGATGCGCACATCAGGTCCAGGATCCGAGACCGGACGTTCCGGCATGATGACGGCATGAGGACAGGCGTGCCGTGGTGGCGGGTGAAGCTGGTGCTGAACTGGCTCAACGCCTCCACGCCTCTGGGTCTCGCGGTGGCCACGGCTGGGCGGGCGCGGCTGTCCCGCGGGCCGCGAGGACTGGTGCTCGCGCACGGGTTCCGGCTCGGCGTCCCCGCGCCGGCGTTCACCGTCGGCAACGTGGTGGTCTCCCGGCACGAGCCCGGCTGGTGGGCGGAGCGGCCGCGGATGCTGCTGCACGAGGAGCGGCACAGCTGGCAGTACGTCGCCTGCCTGGGCCTGCCGATGCTCCCGCTCTACGGGCTCGCGGCCGGCTGGTCCTACCTGCGCGGGGGCGACCCGGGGGTGCACAACGCGTTCGAGAGGCTGGCCGGCCTCGAGGACGGCGGCTACGCCACGGTCAGTCGGCGGGAGCGTGCACGGCTGCGGCGTCGCGGGCGAACTGCCTGAGCAGCGCCAGCACCCCGGCCGGCCCGTCCACGACGATGTCGGAGAGCTCGACGAGCGCCTTCTGCTCCTCGGACCCGGAGCAGATCAGCAGGGCCGGGGCACCCTCGTCGCGGAGCTCCCCCACCGCCCGGAACGCCTCGATGTCGCCGAGGTCGTCGCCGGCGAAGATCACGCCGTGCGCGCCGAGCTCGTCGTGGATCGTGCGGAGTGCCTGCCCCTTGTGCATGCCGGGGGCGCGCACCTCGATCACGAGCCGGCCCGGCTCCACGCCCAACCCGAACCGCGACGCCGCGTCGGTGAGCACCGGCAGCAGCCGGTCGTAGGCCGCCCGCGGGTCCGGCAGCCGGCGGGTGTGCACCGCGACCGCGAGGCCCTTCTCCTCGACGAACGCGTCGGCCGCGTCGTGGCGGCGCAGCATCTGCGGCAGCTCCGACATGAAGCTGCCGAGCCCCCGCGGCGGGCGCGGCGAGACGACGCGGCGGGTGCCCGAGGACCAGCGCTCGTTGCCGTACTGCCCGAGCAGGAACAGCTCGTGACCGCGCTCGGCGATGGTCACGCCCACCTCGTCCAGGCTGCCGAGGGTGATCGCCTGGCGGGCGGGGCGGCCGGTGATGACGGCGATGCCGCGCACCTGGTCGGCGAGCTCGACGAGGACCTCGGGGCCGTCGGGGTGGATCGAGGCCTGGGTGGGGTCGTCGACGATCGGCGAGAGCACCCCGTCGAAGTCGAGCCCGACCACCGTCTTCGCGGCGTCGGCCACCAGCGCGTCGTACCTCTGTCGACCCTCGGCCGTGCGGAAGTCCATGGCCCTACTCAACCAGAGCCGGGAAGCGACGGGTCGACGGGTCAGCAGCGTCAGGACGCGGCGGGTCAGGCGAAGTCGGCGGTGAGGATGACCGTGAGCCGGTCGAAGCGCATCGGGGAGATCGCGGGGTTCAGCCGGGCGATGCCGAGGTCCTTGGCCAGCAGCTCGGCCTCCTCCTCGAGCCGGTCGGGGTAGTAGACCGTGCTGGCCGGGATGGTGCCGTACCAGTTGTCGGAGCCGACGACCTGCCAGCCGGCGCCGGCGATCCGGGAGGCGGTGGAGCCGGCCAGCCCGGAGATGCCGGAGTTGTTGTAGACCTCGACGTAGACCTGGCCGCGGCGGACCGCGGGCTCCTTAGGCTTCTTCGGCTTCTGCTTGTCGATGACCTGCTTCGGCGCGGTGGTGGCGGCCGCCGACGGGGAGGGCGCCGGGGCGCTCGGGGACGGCGACGACGACGCGCTGACCGGGCCGGCGGCCTTCGCCGGCTCCTCCGGGTCACCGGAGGTGGTGACGAAGGCGACCCCGGCGAGCGCGACCGCGGCCAGGCTCAGCACGGCGATCGGCGAGGGCACGGCGATGCCCCGCTCGTCGTGGCGGCGGGCGCCGCGTCGCAGGTGCATCTCAGACCTCGAAGCCGAGGCGGCGGGCCGAGCGGGCGCGCTGGCGGGCGGCGCGCAGGCGACGCAGGCGACGCACCAGCAGCGGGTCGAACGCGAGCGCCTCTGGACGGTCGATGAGCGCGTTGAGCACCTGGTAGTAGCGCGTCGAGGACATGTCGAACTTCTCGCGGACCGCCTGCTCCTTGGCCCCGGCGTACTTCCACCACTGGCGCTCGAAGTTGAGGATCTCCCGGTCGCGCTCGGAGAGCTCGTTCGGCTGCGGGGCGTCCTGTCCCTGGTTGAGGGCGTTCGCGGCGTCCATGGACGGCTCCTGCGTGTGTCGAGACTGCGATGCGTAGCGTGGTCGACGCCCATCGTAAGCGACGAACGACAACGATGTCATTTGCATGCGGCGTTTCCCGGGGAGGTTTTCGGGACGCCCCGTTTCCGCTCAGGAGCGCCGGGCACAATGACGTCCGTGACGAGCCTCGACACCCCCTTCGGCCCTCTTCCCGCCCTCGACGTGCCCCCGGGTCCCTCGGTCAACGCGCCGCTCCCCGCCGACCGCCCCGTCCGCTGGGGCATCCTCGCCACCGGCAAGATCGCCCGCGGCTTCGCCGAGAACCTGGCCCTCCTCCCCGACGCCGAGATCGCGGCGGTCGGCGCCCGGCGGCTCGAGAGCGCCCAGGAGTTCGCCGACCGGTTCGGCGCCGCCCGCGCGTACGGCTCTTACGCCGAGCTGGTCGAGGACCCGGACGTCGACGTGGTGTACGTCGCCACGCCCCACGCCCTGCACAAGGAGCACGTGCTGCTCGCCTTCGACGCCGGGAAGCCGGTGCTGTGCGAGAAGGCGCTGACCCTGAACGCCCCCGACGCCGAGGAGCTCGTCGCGGAGGCACGCGCGCGGGGACTGTTCTTCATGGAGGCCATGTGGATGCGCTGCAACCCGGTGGTCCGCCGGCTCAAGCAGCTCGCGGACAGCGGCGCGTTCGGGACGATCCAGCAGGTCCGCGCCGACCTCGGCTTCCTGGTCGACAAGCCGGAGACCGACCGGCTGCTCGCCCCCGAGCTCGGCGGCGGCGCGCTCCTCGACATGGGCGTCTACCCGCTGACCTTCGCCCACCTGTTCCTCGGCAGCCCGGACTCGGTGGCCGCGGTGGCGGCGCTGTCGCCGAGCGGGATCGACCTGAACCTCTCGCTCTCCCTCGGCTACGACAGCGGCGCGGTCGCCTCGCTTTCCTCGACGATGACCGCCTGGTCGCCGCGCACCGCCTCGGTCGCCACGGACACCGGCCGGCTCGACCTCGGCGACGCGTTCCACCACCCCCGGTCCGCGACCTGGACCAGCGACGGGGAGAGCTTCGAGATCACCGAGCAGGTCACCGGGACCGGGCTCGCCGACGAGGCGGCCGAGGTGATGCGCTGCCTGCGCAACGGCGAGCTGGAGAGCCCCCTGGTGCCGCTCGACGAGACCGTGGAGCTGATGCGCCTCATGGACCGGATCCGGGAGGAGATCGGTCTCCGTTACCACGCGGACAGGGACTAGGGTCGAACCTGTGAGTGGATCCGAGGCACCGAACCACACCGCCGACCTGGTCATCGTCGCCAACCGGCTGCCGGTCGACCGCGTCGTGAACCCCGACGGCTCCATCGAGTGGCGCCGCTCCCCCGGTGGGCTGGTCACCGCCCTCGAGCCGGTGATGCGCGCCAACGACGGCGCCTGGATCGGCTGGCCCGGCGGCACGGACGAGGACCTCGAGCCCTTCGTCGAGGACGGCCTGTCCCTGGTGCCGGTGCACCTGACCGAGGCCGAGGTCGAGGAGTTCTACGAGGGCTTCTCCAACGCCACCCTCTGGCCGCTGTACCACGACGTGGTCGCCAAGCCGGAGTTCCACCGCGAGTGGTTCGACGCGTACGTGACCGTGAACCGCCGGTTCGCCGAGCGGACCGCCGACGTCGCCGCCGAGAACGCGATGGTGTGGGTGCACGACTACCAGCTGCAGCTGGTGCCGGCGATGCTGCGCGAGCTCCGCCCGGACCTGCGGATCGGCTTCTTCCTGCACATCCCGTTCCCGCCGGCCGAGCTGTTCCAGCAGCTGCCGTGGCGGCGCCAGCTGCTCGAGGGCCTCCTCGGCGCGGACGTCGTCGGCTTCCAGCGCCCCGGTGCGGCCCAGAACTTCGTCCGCCTGGTGCGCCAGCGGGTCGGCCACAAGACGCACCGCGACATGGTCTACCTGCCCGACGGCCGCACCGTGCAGGCCGGCTCGTTCCCGATCTCGATCGACGTGAAGGGCCTCGAGGAGCTCGCGCACAGCGAGCCCGTGCAGCAGCGGGCCAAGGAGATCCGCGAGCAGCTCGGCAACCCCAAGCGGGTGCTGCTCGGCGTGGACCGGCTCGACTACACCAAGGGCATCCGCGCCCGGCTGCGCGCGTTCGGCGAGCTGCTGGAGGAGGGCGAGCTCGACGTCGAGGACGCCGTGTTCGTGCAGGTGGCCACCCCGTCGCGCGAGCGGGTCGAGCAGTACCGGGTGCTCCGCGACGACATCGACCGCCTCGTCGGCCGGATCAACGGCGACCTCGGCCGGATCGGCCGTCCGGCGATCTCCTACCTGCACACCTCCTACCCGCGCGAGGAGATGGCGGCGCTGTACCGGGCCGCGGACATCATGGTGGTCACGCCGCTGCGCGACGGCATGAACCTGGTCGCCAAGGAGTACGTCGCCTGCCGGTACGACGGCGAGGGCGCGCTCGTGCTCTCGGAGTTCGCCGGAGCGGCCGACGAGCTGCGCCAGGCGTTCCTGGTCAACCCCTACGACATCAACGGGATGAAGGCGAGCATCCTCGAGGCGATCAACGCCGACCCCAAGAGCCTGAACAAGCGCATGAAGGCGATGCGCAAGACCATCAACGAGCACGACGTGTCCGACTGGGCCTCGAGCTTCCTCGACGTGCTCTCGGAGACCAAGCCCATGCACCGCAAGCAGCTCCGCCCCGCCCGTCGTACCTGAGCAGCCCCCGCGTCAACACCCTGCGGACGCGAGGCATCTCACGCGCGCGGGCTGCAGACCGGCTCGGAGGTCGGTGGCTATCCTCACGTCATGGATCTGATCCCCAAGCCGGACCAGGTCGCCTCAGCAGCCAGCAATGTCGCGCACAAGATGTTGTACGGCGGGCTGGCCGATCTCCGACCGATGCCCCGGACCCTGATCGACGACGGGGTGCTGCGGGAGGTCTACCACTACCGTCCGAGCAAGCGGGTGAAGGAGGAGGGCGACCCGGTCCTCCTGGTCACGCCGCTCGCCGCGCCCGCGCTCTGCTTCGACCTGCGCCGCGGCTGCTCGCTGGTCGAGCACCTGGTCACCGGCGGCCGGCCCACCTACCTCGTGGAGTACGGCGAGGTCTCCTTCGCCAACCGCGCCCTCGGCATGGAGCACTGGGTCGACGAGGTGATCCCGGCCGCGGTCGAGGAGGTCAGCGCGCACGCCGGCGGCCGGCCGGTGCACGTGGTCGGCTGGAGCCTCGGCGGGATCTTCGCGATGCTCACCGCTGCGGACCGTCCGGACCTGCCGATCGCGTCGCTCACCGTGGTCGGCTCCCCGGTCGACGTCACCCAGGTGCCGCTCGTCGCGCCGATCCGCCCGCTGCTCAACATCACCGACGGCGGGGGCCTGGTCACCCAGCTCTACCGGCTGCTGGGCGGCGCCCCGAAGCCGCTGGTACGCCGGGCGTTCCAGCTGTCGAGCTTCAACAAGCTGGTCACCAAGCCGCTCGCGATCGCCGCGAAGCTCGACGACACCGACTTCCTCGCGCAGATCGAGGCCGTGGACCGGTTCACCGCGAACATGATCGCCTACCCCGGCCGGACGTTCGGGCAGCTCTACCACCGGATCCTCAAGGGCAACCAGCTCGCCACCGGCGTGGTCCGGATGGACGACCGCGACATCGACCTCGCCGACATCGCGGTGCCGATGCTGGTCTTCGCCGGCGGCAGCGACGGGATCGCGCCGGTGCGCTCGATCCGGCCCATCGAGGACCTGGCGACCGGGGCGCCCTCGGTGCGCTTCGAGGTGGTCCCCGGCGGCCACCTCGGCATGCTCACCGGGCGGGCGGCACGGCAGACCACCTGGCGGATCATCGACGAGTTCCTCGACACCCACGCCACGGCGCCCGCCGCGCCCGCTCCCAAGAAGGCCGCCGGGAGATCCGCCAAGGCGGTCAAGGCCACGAGGACCGCCACGGGCACGAAGCCGGCCAAGACCGCCAAGACCGCCAAGGCCGCGTCGGCGGCGCAGACCGCGAAGAAGACGCCGGCGAAGAAGGCGCCCGCGAAGAAGGCCGCCGCGCAGCAGCACACGAGCCGCAGCGCCGCCACCACCCCGGCGGGCCGGACCGCATCCGCGCACAAGGCGCCGGCGCGCCGGTCGGGCAAGCAGGCCACGCTGCCGAACGCCTCCGCGATCGGGTCGAACCCGACGCGCCGCTACGGCTCCGCCTCCTCGCGGTCGCTGGCCTCTCGCCCGTGACCGCTGCCGCGGCCACCGCACCGTCCCCGGACTGGCGGCTCGCGGTCGTCCTCGGTGTGCTCGTCGCCGTCGCGGTCACGGCGTCGCGCCTGGGCCGCCTCGGGGTGGAGCGCAACCACGTGACCGCGGCGTCCCGCGCGGTCGTGCAGCTGGCCGCGGTCTCGCTGGTGATCACCGCGGCCCTCGGCTCGATCGGGTGGTCGCTGGCCTTCGCGCTGCTGATGTTCTCCGTGGCCACCTGGACCTCCTCGGGCCGCATCGACGTACCCCGGGCACAGGTCCCGATGGTCGGCGCCGCGGTGGCCGCCGGGGCGGTACCGGTCCTCGCGCTGATCCTCGGCTCGGGGGTGGTGCCGTTCAACGGGGCCGGCCTGGTGCCCACCGCCGGGATCGTGATCGGCGGCGCGATGACCGCGGCCACCCTGACCGGGCGGCGCGCCTACGACGAGCTGCAGACGAGCTTCGGCACCTACGAGGCCGGCCTCGCGATCGGGCTGCCCAGCCCCGAGGCGGCTTTCGAGGTGATCCAGCCGAGCGGCAGGGAGGCGCTGACGCCGGGCCTGGACCAGACCCGGACGGTCGGGCTGGTCACCCTGCCCGGCGCGTTCGTCGGCGTGCTGCTCGGCGGCGGCACCCCGCTCGAGGCCGGCGCCGCGCAGATCATGGTGCTGATCGGGCTGATGGCCGCCCAGGCGATCACCACCGCGGTGCTGCTGCGGCTGGTCGCCCACGGCCGGGTGGTGCGCCGCAGCATGGCGGGGAGGTACCCCAGGTGACCCGGGTCCGCCGGCTCCCCCGGCTCACCGTGCTCGTCGCGGCCGCGGCGCTGCTCGCCGGCTGCACGTCGTCCGGCTCCGGCGCCGAGCCGTTGCCCGTGCCGGACGAGCCCGCGTTCACGTCGTACGTCGCCCTGGGCGACTCGTTCACCGCCGGCCCGCTGGTGCCCACCACCGCGCTCGCCGACGGCTGCCTGCGCTCCGACGGCAACTACCCGGCGCTGCTCGCGGAGCGGCTCGACATCGCCCGGGTCACCGACGTCAGCTGCAGCGGCGCGACGACCGGGGACCTGACGGGCAGGCAGAAGACCGTGGGCAGCGCGACGGTGCGCCCGCAGCTGGACGCGCTGCGGCGCGGCACGGACCTGGTCACGCTCGGCATCGGCGGCAACGACTTCGCACTGTTCTCCACGCTCGTCCAGACCTGCAGCCGGCTCCGGCCCGTGGACCCGCAGGGCTCGCCGTGCGCCGAGCAGCTGCGTGCGCAGGGCGTCGACCTGGTCGCCCGCACCGGTGACATCGCCGACCGGGTCGTCGCCGCGCTGCGCCGCATCGAGGCCCGGGCGCCGGAGGCGGAGGTGCTCGTCGTGGGCTACCCGCGGCTCACCCCCGAGACCGGCACCTGCCCGCGCCGGCTCCCGTTCGCCGAGGGCGACTACGCGTGGGGCGACCGGTTGACCCGCGCGCTCAACGACGCGCTCGCCGACGCCGCGGACCGGGCCGGCGTGGGGTTCGTGGACATGTACGCCGCCTCCGAGGGCCACGACATCTGCGCCGAGGACCCGTGGGTCAACGGCCGGCGTACCGACCGGGCGGCCGCGCTCGCCTACCACCCGTTCGCCGCGGGGATGGAGGCCGTCGCCGACGAGGTCGCCGACACCCTGTCCTGAGTGCCGCCGTCCCGCGGACCGGTGCCGGGCGGGTCCCGGCCCGCCCTCTAGGGTGACGCGCATGAGCGCTCTGGGTGGTCTCGTCGACCGCGGGCTGGTCGCCCCCGACTGGGCCGAAGCCCTTGCCCCGGTGGACACGACGGTCGCCGCGATGGGGCGGTTCCTGCGCGACGAGGTGGGCGCGGGGCGCACCTACCTGCCGGCGGGGGACGACATCCTGCGCGCGTTCCGCCGTCCGCTCGCCGACGTGCGGGTGCTGGTGGTCGGCCAGGACCCGTACCCCACCCCGGGGCACGCGGTCGGCCTGTCCTTCTCGGTCGCCTCCGACGTCCGGCCGGTGCCGCGCAGCCTGGCGAACATCTTCCGCGAGCTGCAGGCCGACCTCGGCGTGGACCTGCCGACGAGCGGGGACCTCACCCCCTGGGCCGACCAGGGCGTGCTCCTGCTGAACCGGGTGCTCACCGTGCGGCCGGGGTCGGCCGGCTCACACCGAGGGCGCGGCTGGGAGACGGTCACCGAGCGCGCGATCCACGCGCTGGTGGAGCGGGGCGGCCCGCTGGCCGCGATCCTGTGGGGCCGTGACGCGCAGACGCTCAAACCGATGCTCGACGGGGTGCCGTGGGTGGAGTCGGCGCACCCGAGCCCGCTGTCGGCGTCGCGGGGGTTCTTCGGGTCGCGGCCGTTCAGCCGCGTGAACGACCTGCTCGGCCGGCAGGGCGGTGCGCCCGTCGACTGGCGGCTGCCCTGACCGTCGTACGGCGCCGGGCCCGGCCGCCGTACGACCGGGAGCCTCGCCGGCTCAGGTGACGGTGCGCAGCCCGGCCTGCTCGATCAGCTCGACCACGTGGCCGGCGATCCGCTCGAGCGCGGCCACGTCCTCGGCGTCGAGGCCGTCGAACACCAGCGACCGGACCGTCTCCACGTGCCCCGGAGCCGCCGCCACGAGCACCCGCCAGCCCTCGGCGGTGAGGCGGACCATGGTCACCCGGCCGCTGTCGGCACACGGGAACCGCTCGACCCAGCCGCGGGCCTCGAGCTTCTTCACCACGTGCGACAGGCGGGACAGCGAGGCGTTGGTGCGGACCGCCAGCTCGCTCATCCGCAGCGTCCGGTCCGCGCTCTCGGAGAGCATCGCCAGGCACAGGTAGTCGAAGTGCGTCATGTCGGAGTCGCGCTGCAGCTGCGAGTCCAGGGTCGGGGAGAGCTTCAGCATCACGCCGGCCAGGTTGAGCCAGGCGCGGAGCTCGTCGTCGTTCAGCCAGCGCGTCATGACACCATCCTAGCAAACACTTGATGCTTCAACCTTCAATCTGCTACCTTCGAGTTGTACCTTCAACACCGGAGCCTGCCATGACCGAGAACCCCACACCGCACGCCGGGCGGATGCCCGCGCTCTACATCGGCCACGGCGCGCCGCCGCTGCTCGACGACCCGCTGTGGAGCTCGCAGCTCGCGGCCTGGTCGCGCGACCTCCCCCGGCCCACCGCGGTGCTCATCGTCTCCGCGCACTGGGAGGCCGCCCCGGTCAGCCTGAGCGCGACCTCCGCGGGCACACCGCTGGTCTACGACTTCGGCGGCTTCGCGCGCAAGTACTACGAGATGACCTACGAGACGCCGGACGCCTCGGCGCTCGCGGCGAGGGTCGCGGCGATGATGCCGGACACCGAGCCCGTCCACCAGCACCCCAGCCGCGGCCTCGACCACGGCGCCTGGGTGCCGCTCAAGATCATGTACCCCGACGCCGACATCCCCGTCCTGCAGATGTCGCTGCCGACCCAGGACCCGCACAAGCTGCTCGAGCTCGGCCGGCGGCTCCGGCCGCTGCGTGACGAGGGCGTGCTGGTCGTCGGCTCTGGGTTCCTCACCCACGGGCTGCCGTTCCTCAAGGAGTTCCGCATCGACGCGGCCGCCCCGGGCTGGTCCACCGAGTTCGACGCGTGGGCGGCCGACGCGCTCGCCCGCGGCGACGTCGAGGAGCTCGCGTCGTACCGCTCCAAGGCGCCGGGGATGCCCTACGCGCACCCGACCGTGGAGCACTACACGCCGTTGTTCGTCACGCTCGGCGCCGCCTCCGACCCCGAGGCACCGGGCGACCAGCGCATCGACGGGTACTGGATGGGCCTCTCGAAGCGGTCGCTCCAGGTCGCCTGACCTCCGGGGTTCCGCTCCGCGCCCGCGTGCGGTGGGATGGGGCGCATGTGGCAGCTCCTGCTCGGCGCCCTCCTCAGCGCGGCCCTCACCCTCGGTCCCGCGGTCGCGTCCGGTCCGGCGGGCCGGTCCCCCGAGGGCCCGGCCGGGGCGCGGGCGGAGGCACGGGCGACGGCGACCCGGGCGACCGCGGGCACGACGAAGCGGTTCTGGGTCACGGACCGGCACCGCTACACCTCGCCGTGGTACGCCGGGGAGCGGCGCAAGATGATCCCGTTCGGCTGCACCCGGGCGCCGTACTACGACCCCGACCCACGCTGCACCGGCGAGCGCGGTTTCCACCATGGGCTGGACATGGCGATGCCCTGCGGCACCCGGCTGTTCGCGGGACTCCCGGGGCGCGTCGTGCGGCCCGGTTCGGCCGGCGGGCTCGGCCCGTCGTACGGCGCCCGCGCCTTCCGGATCCGCAACGCCCAGCGCGACGTGGACGTCGTGGTCGGGCACGTGCGGCGGGTGTACGTCGACCCGGGCGACCGCGTCCGCAAGGGGCAGCTCGTCGCGCGCGCCTCGGACGCGGCCGCCCCCGACGGCTGTCACCTGCACTTCGAGGTACGGCCGTCCGGCACCGGGTACACCTCCGCGGTCCGCCCGCACGACTACCTCATGCTCGCGCGCTGACGGATGGGACAATGCCGGGCGTGAGCATTCTGTCGATCCAGTCCTCGGTGGCCTACGGACACGTGGGCAACAGCGCCGCCGTCTTCCCCCTCCAGCGCCTCGGCATCGAGGTGTGGCCGGTGGTCACCGTCCACTTCTCCAACCACACCGGCTACGGCGCGTGGCGTGGCCCGCTGCTCAGCGCGACCGACATCGGCGACGTGATCACCGGGGTCGAGGAGCGTGGCGCCCTGCCCGGCGTGGACGCGGTGCTCTCCGGCTACCAGGGCGCGGAGGACGTGGGCGCGGTCATCCTCGACGCCGTCGACCGGGTCAAGGCGGTCAGCGCGGACGCGGTGTACTGCTGCGACCCGGTGATGGGCGACGTGGGCCGCGGCTTCTTCGTGCGCCCCGGGATCCCGGAGTTCATGCGCGACCAGGTCGTGCCGAAGGCCGACATCATCACCCCCAACCACTTCGAGCTCGACTTCCTCGCCGAGACCGCGACGGCCGAGGGCGGCTCGCTCGACGACGTGCTCGCCGCGGTCGACAAGGTCCGCGGGCTCGGGCCGCGGACCGTGCTCGTGACCAGCGTGATCCACCGCGACACCGCGGCGGACAGCCTCGAGATGATCGCGGTCTCCCCCGACGGAGCCTGGTCGGTGACGACCCCGCTGCTACCGATCGCGCCGAACGGCGCGGGGGACCTCACCTCGGCCCTGTTCCTCGCGCACCTGCTCTCCACCGGCGACCCGGGGACGGCGCTCGCCCGGACGGCGTCCACGGTGTTCTCGATCCTCGAGGCCACGGCGGAGTCGGGACGTCGGGAGATCGCGCTCGTGCCGCACCAGCACGTGATCGCCGACCCGCCGATGCAGTTCGAGGTCACCCGGCTGCGCTGACCCGCCGCCCGCCGGGACCACCCGCCGAGCCGCCGCCTCCCGCCTGCCCGGGCGGGACCTTCGGCCGTGGCCGCCGCACCTCCCACCCGCGCAGAGTGGGACCAGGGGCGGCGGAGCGACGAAGGGCGGCGCGATGACCAAGCCGACACTGACCTTCCTGGGCGCGGCCGGCACGGTCACCGGCAGCAGGTTCCTGCTCCGGGTCGAGGACGCCGGCGCCCTCGTCGACTGCGGGCTGTTCCAGGGCGAGCGGGTCTGGCGGCGGCGCAACTGGGCGCCGTTCCCCGCCGACGCCTCCCGGCTGTCCACGGTGGTGCTGACCCACGCGCACCTCGACCACTGCGGCTACCTCCCGGCCCTGGTCCGGGCCGGCTTCCACGGCCAGGTCCTGTGCACGCCGGGGACCGCGGCGCTCGCGGCGATCGTGCTGCGCGACGCGGCGCACCTGCAGGAGGAGGACGCCGAGCACGCCCGGGCCGGCGGGTACTCCAAGCACGACCCGCCCCTCCCGCTGTTCGACGAGGCCGACGCCGAGAAGGCGATCGGCCTGCTGCGCCCCGTGCCGTTCGGCCGGCCCGCCGAGATCGGCGGCATCGGCAGCGTGACCCTGCACCCGGCCGGGCACATCCTGGGCTCCGCGTTCGCGGAGATCACGATCGGCGCCCGGACCCTGCTGGTCAGCGGCGACCTGGGCCGTCCGGTGCACCCGCTGCTCGCTCCCCCGCAGCCGCCGGTCGGCGCCGACGTCGTGCTGGTCGAGTCGACGTACGGCGACCGCACCCACGACCCGCTCAGCACCGACCGGCTCGCCTCCACGATCCGGCGCACCGCCCGCCGGGGCGGCACCGTGCTGATGCCGGCGTTCGCCGTCGACCGCACGCCGGTGCTGCTGCACCACCTCAAGGTGCTGATGGACGCGGACCAGATCCCGCACCTGCCGGTGTACGTCGACAGCCCGATGGCCCTGGCCGCGCTCGACGTCTACCGGCGGGCGATCCAGGAGCGCTCGCCCGAGGTGCGCGCCGGGCTCGAGCGCGACGGAGACCCGCTCGACCCGGGCGACCTGCACCTCGTGCACTCGGTCGAGCAGTCGATGCGGCTCAACCAGCCCGACCACCCGTGCATCCTGATCTCGGCGTCGGGGATGGCGACCGGGGGCCGGGTGCTGCACCACCTCGCACACCAGCTTCCGCAGTCGCGCCACACCGTCGTGCTCACCGGGTTCCAGGTCCCCGGGACCCGCGGGCGGGCGCTGCTCGACGGCGCCAAGGCGATCAAGATCCATGGCAAGTACGTCCCGGTGCGCGCCGACGTGGTGCCCGCGCCGGAGTTCTCGGCGCACGCCGACGCCGACGAGCTCGTGGCGTGGCTGCACCGGGCGCCCCGCAGGCCGGAGACCGCGTACGTCGTGCACGGGGAGCCCGACGCAGCGTGGACCCTGGCCGGACGGCTCACCGGACAGCTCGACTGGACCGCGGTGGTGCCGAGGTACCTCGAGACGGTCGTCGTCGGCTGACCGTCCCGCGCCGACGTGCACCGCGCCCACCCCAGCCCGCGCGCGTCAGGCGGACGGCGCCTCAGCTGCAGCGGCGGGCGTCGCGGTAGCCGATCGAGGTCCCCTCGAGGTAGAACGCGCGCACCGACTCGTTGTCGCCGTCGTTCGTCTCCTCGAGCATGTTCTGCGGGTCGACCTTGATCCGCAGGCAGTACAGCCCGTTCCGCGCGTCCGAGGGAAGGCGTAACGCCTGGCCCACGAGGAACGACTGGTAGACGTCGGCCCAGCCGATGGAGATGCCCTGCGGCGAGCTGCGGGAGCAGGCGCCGTACGCCTGCGGGCGGTTCAAGCTGCCGTACGACGCGGGGAGGCGGCGGCTGTCGCGCAGGCAGAAGCTCATCTTGCGCCGCGCGACGACGAGCGCCTCGGGCTCGTCCGCGCGGTGCAGCGTGTAGCGCGAGGCCGCCTCGAAGTGCCAGTGGTCATGGAAGCGGTGGAAGACCATGCACCCGGCGGAGCGGCGCGCGAGACCCGTGTCGACCTCGCGGCGGTAGCGGCCCGAGCCGTCCATGTCGCGGTACATCACCTGCGAGGCGTGCCGCTTGCCCGCCGGGCAGGGCCGGCTGTTGTTCGGCCGGACCTCGACCGGGCCACGGCCGACGTTGCCGAGCGCCGACTCGAACCGGATCTTGCGCTCTTCACCGCTGCCCTGCACGTAGATGCCGTCCGCCGGCAGCACCACGAGGTTCGGCCGGAGCGGCGGCGCCTTCGTGGCCGCCGTCACCGCGACGGTCTGCGGGTCCACCGCTGCGGCGTTGCCGGGAGCGAAGAACTGACCCAGGAGGAGCACGGACGCACCCGCCAGCAGCAGACGGAGGGACTGACCGGATGGGTGCGACATGTTCTCCCCGTTCGCATTTGCACGGTTGCGTGGGCAGCAGCCTACGACGCTTTCTTTACCGTGGGGAGAGCCCCGCCGGGGATTCCGGCACCGACCGGTACCGCCGCGCGCTCGCCGTACGGCACAGCTGGGTACCACCCCCGGCCTCCCGGTTCCGGAGTTGCCCAGGGCCGTTCCGGGCAGACCGGCCGAGGGTCACATCCTGTCGGCGCCGGCCGGGACCGTGGGCACGTCGCGCCCACCGACGCCGTGCGACGGGGCCTTCCGGGGCGTTCGGTCGAGGACGTCCGCGAGCCGGCCGAGCGAGCGGTCGAAGAGGCTGTACCAGAAGGGCCGCCCCCGCCGCTCGACCAGCACGTGCACCGCCACGGTGAGCGTCAGCACGACGGCCAGCACGACGCCGTACGACGTCCACGGGTGCGACTCCTCGCCGAAGCGGGAGAGCAGGATGTACCCGATGTGCGCGTGCAGCAGGTAGAGCGGGTAGGTGAGCCCGCCGGCCCAGGCGGAGGCGGGCAGGCGGACCGCGGCGACGGACGGCAGGCACAGGCTCAGCAGGACCGCGTAGAACGCGACGACGAGCAGCATGCACGCGACCGTGCCGGACGGGCCGGGCATGAGCCAGGACGCGATCCACGCGGCGTACGGCACGGTGACCGCCGCGGTGGCGACCAGCCCGCCCAGGCGCAGCGGGCTCACACCGGCGTACCGGATCTCCGCGATGAGCGCCCCGGCGACGAAGAACGCGAAGTGGTCACCCAGCCAGACCCGGTCGGCCAGCGCGGGCACGAGGTAGTTCACCAGCCAGATGGCCAGCGCCCAGTACGGCAGGAACGCGCCGAGCCGGTGCCCCTGCCCGAGGACCAGGAAGAGCAGGACCAGCGCGTAGAACTGCAGCTCGAGCAGCAGCGTCCAGTAGACGCCGTCGACCGGTTCCACGCCGAAGAGCGTCGGGGTCATGGTGAGGTTGCCGAGCACCTGGCCCGCCGTCACGCGCAGGCCCGAGGCTTCGCCCCAGAGCGCCATGACCACCGCGGTGAGCGCCATCGCGACCCAGAATGCCGGCAGCAGTCGCAGCGCACGGCCGACGACGAACTGGCGGGCGGACCGGCCGCGGGCCGAGCCCAGGATGACGAAGCCGCTGATCATGAAGAACAGTTCCACGCCGAACAGCCCGAAGCGGGCGGGGCCGGCGAGGGCGGACGGCTCCAGCGACGTGAGCTTGCCGTTCTCCATCCCGTTGTACAGGTAGTGGAAGGCGACGACGGAGGTGGCGGCCAGGAACCGCAGGTAGTCGAGCAGCTCGAGGCGCTGCGTGAGCCTGTCTCCCCCGCTGGTCACGGGTCCCATGGTGCGGCACGGCTGCCGGGCTTGTCCGACGAAGCGGACAGATCGCCCGGGACGCGGCGCCGACCGCGTCCGTCGTACGGCGTCAGCGCTGCGCGAGGGTCGCGCGGCCCACGAGCTGCCCCGCCAGGACCAGCGCCATCACGCCGTGCACCACGAGGACGTCGGCTATCAGCGTCATCGCGAACAGCGTCGACGCCACCACCAGCGCGACGTTGGCGACACGGACGGAGATGAACATGCATCGACGATAGGCAGCGCCTCGGACGGCGATCCAGGTCGCGAAATCCAAGGTTCGGTAAAACCCGGGACGCGGACGTGCGCTTTGTGCGCGAACAGGACGAATCGCTGGTGGAGCCGGCCAGGGGACTCGAACCCCTAACCCCCTAATTACAAGTTAGGTGCGCTACCGATTGCGCCAGGCCGGCCTGCGGAACCCCTGGGCCACAGCGGCTCCGCGACCGCCCATCGTAGTCGGCGCGGGAGGTGGCACACGCACGACCCGGACGGCGGTGCGCATGCGCTCGGGCAGCGCGGGTACCGGGCCGGCACACCTACCAAGGAGGTTGTGGCTATGAGCACGGACGACAAGATGCAGAACAAGACCGAGGGTCTGGTCGGCAAGGGCAAGGAGAAGCTGGGCGACGCCACCAACGACGAGTCCATGAAGCGCGAAGGTGAGGCCGAGCAGAGCAAGGCCGACCTGAAGCAGGCCGGCGAGAAGGTCAAGGACGCGTTCAAGTAACGAGCCGCACCACCCGAGTCAGGGCGGTCCCGGAGGCAGTTCCGGGGCCGCCCTGCCGCATGTCCGGGTGGGCGCGTGCCGCGCGAGTGACCTCTCGACACCACACGACTGACGCCTCGACGAGGATGGGGAAGCTCGAGTGGGGTTGAGGTCTCAGGACTACGCTGGGCGGCATGGCGAGACCCGCGGCCCACCTCACCATCGGTCAGCTCGCCGAGCGTTCCGGCGTGGCCACCTCCGCACTCCGCTTCTACGAGTCGCGCGGCCTGATCGCCTCCGAGCGGACCGCCGGCAACCAGCGCCGCTACCCCCAGGCCGCGCTCCGGCGGGTGGCGTTCGTCCGCTCCGCCCAGCGGGTCGGCCTCACGCTCGACGAGATCGTGGCCGCGCTCGCCACGCTTCCCGAGGGCCGTGCCCCGACGAAGGGCGACTGGTCGCGCCTCTCCCGGAGCTGGCGGCCCCGGATCGAGGAGCAGATCGAGCGCCTCGAGCGGCTCCGCGACAAGCTCGACTCCTGCATCGGCTGCGGCTGCCTGAGCCTGCGCACCTGCGCGCTGAACAACCCAGGGGACGAGGCAGCGGCGCGCGGTCCGGGCGCGGTCTACCTGGAGCCGGGGAGTGGTCCGGCGAGCTGACCGGACCGCGCATCCGTCGGGGTTCGGCTCGAGGCAGCGGACGGCGGTCCGGCGTTCACCGTCCACGCGCGGTAGACCCGGCCCCCGGGCGCCCGGATAGGCTGCACCCCATGCCCCTGCGCATCGTGGCCACCAAGCCCAACCCGGCCCTGGTCACCCTCCCCTGGAGCACGCCGCTCGAGGAGTGGGACGACACGTACGTCGTGCCGCTGCCCCGCGGCCTGTCCCGGCACGTCGTGCGCATCGTCCGCCTCGGCCACGACGTCTACGCGGTGAAGGAGACCCGCGAGGCGATGGCGTTCCGGGAGTACCGGATGCTGCGCGACCTGCGCCGGATGGACCTGCCGACCGTGGAGCCGGTCGCGGTCGTCGACGGGCGCGAGGCACCGGACGGCGAGGAGATCGAGCCCGCGCTGGTCACCCGGCATCTCACCTACTCGCTGCCGTACCGCTGGCTGTTCAGCCATGGGCTGCGCGCGGACAGCCTGCCGAAGCTGATCGACGCGCTCGCGGTGCTGCTGGTCCGGCTGCACCTGGCCGGGTTCTTCTGGGGCGACGTGTCGCTGTCGAACGTGCTGTTCCGGCGCAGCGCGGGCGAGTTCACGGCGTACTTGGTCGACGCCGAGACCGGCGAGCTGCACCCGGAGCTCAGCGAGGGGCAGCGCAATTACGACCTCGAGGTCGCCTACGGCAACCTGTTCGGCGAGCTGCTCGACCTGCAGGCGGGCGGCTTCCTCGACGAGGCCGTGGACCCGCACGAGATCATCGAGCTCGTCGAGACGCGGTACACCGCGCTGTGGCAGGAGCTGACCGGGACCGAGGAGTTCGACACCAGCGAGATGTGGCGCATCGAGCAGCGGATCGAGCGGCTCAACGACCTCGGTTTCGACGTCGACGAGCTCGACATCGTCACCGACTGGGACGGCGCGACGGTGCGGCTCCAGCCGAAGGTCGTGGAGGCGGGCCACCACTCCCGCGAGCTGCAGAGCCTCACCGGGCTCGACGTGGAGGACAACCAGGCGCGGCGGCTGCTCAACGACGTGTCCGCGTACTGCGCGCACGCCGAGCTGGGCGACGGCGACCGCACCATCGCCGCGCACCGGTGGCTGACCAACGTCTACGAGCCGGTGATGGCGATGGTCCCGCCGCACCTGCGCGGCAAGCTCGAGCCGCCGGAGCTTTTCCACGAGATCCTCGAGCACCGGTGGTACCTCTCGGAGAAGGCGCACAAGGAGGTCGACATCAAGGTCGCGGCGCGCTCCTACATCGACGAGGTGCTCATCACGCACCCGCAGGAGGTCATCACCGCGAGTGACGACCCGGAGGCGCTGATGGGCCTCCCCGAGGCCGGCTCGCCCCCGGAGTAGCCCCTCGTCGAGAGGTCACTCCGTCGGCGTCGAGACGTCAGTCGTGAGGGGTTGAGAGGTCACTCCGTCGGCGTCGAGACGTCAGTCGTGAGGGGTTGAGAGGTCACTCGTTCCGGCTGGCGTACGGCGTCAGCGGCGGACGCGCAGGGCGTCGCGGAGCTCCCCGGTCCAGGCCGCCAGCGCGTCCGGCGTGAACGACTCCTTGGTCACCACGATCACCGTCCAGCCGTGCTCGCGCAGCCACCGCCTCCGCGCCTCGTCCCGCGCCTGCGCTTCGGCGCGCTCGTGGAACTCGCGTCCGTCGTACTCCAGCGCCACCCGGCTCTTCGGGTAGGCCATGTCGAGGCGGAACACCGGCCGGCCGCCGTCGTGGACCCACCACTGCAGCTCGGGCACCGGGAGCCCGGCGTCGACGGCTGCCATCCGGGTCCACGACTCACCGGGCGACTCCGCGCGCGGGTCTGCGAGCCCGACGAGCTGCCGCGCCTGGACCACCCCGCGGCGCCGGAAGTACCGCCGGAGCTCACGCCGCAGCTCCGGGCGGGTCAGCCCGTGCACGCGCATGAAGCCGTCGAGCGCCGCGAGCGCGTCACGCCTGCTGAGCTTGCACGCGAGGTCGAGGGCGGTGCGCAGGCGGGTGGTGACCGCGACCCCGCCGACGTCGCAGACGTCCTCGGGTGCCAGGTCGCGGATGCCGCCCTCGCACCCCTCGCGGCGCGCACGCGTGTGCCCGCGCAGGGCATAGGTCTCCAGCGGCGGGAGGATCTCCAGCTCGCGATAGGCGAACGTGTCCACGCCCCAGATCCAGGCCGCCGTCCGGTCGCAGATCACGACGAACGGGCTGAGCACGAGCCTGGCCGCCTGCGCCCGGAGCAGCTGCGAGTCGGCCGCGTCGGCCCGGACGTAGACGTTGCGCAGCACCCGTCGTACGACGCCCTCGGCGACCAGCTCGTCGAGCCGGTGCCGGGACAACCCCCGGGCCTTGGCCTGGGGCCAGGTGAACGGCGTGCGCGGGATCTCGGGAGGGAGCATCATCCCGCCACGATCGGGCGGTACGGCGCCGCCGGCGCCCCTCGTCCTTCCGGCGGTGGACACGCCCCCGGCTCGCCGGAACCGGGGACGGTTCCTGGCCCGTCCGGCGACGCGGCGGCATCACGAGTGACGCCTCAACGCCGCACGACTGCCCTCTCAACGCCGAACGAGTGACGCCTCAACGAAGAAGCCGGGAGGGTCAGGAGGTGAACGTCCCGCGCTTCTCGGCCACGGAGTACAGGGTCACCGACGCGGCGACCCCGGCGTTGAGCGACTCGAGCGCGTTCACCATCGGGATCGACACCAGCTGGTCACACGTCTCGGCCACCAGGCGGGAGAGCCCGTTGCCCTCGGAGCCCACCACGACCACCAGCGGCCCGTCGGCCAGGTCGAGGTCGGGCAGCGACACGTCGCCGTCCGCGGCCAGGCCGATCACCATGCAGCCGGCCTCCTGGTACGCCTTGAGCTGGCGCGTGAGGTTCACCGTCTGCGCGACCGGGACGCGGGCCGCGGCGCCGGCCGAGGTCTTCCAGGCCGAGGCGGTCATGCCGGCCGCGCGCCGCTCCGGGATCAGCACGCCGTGCGCGCCGAAGCCGGCCGCCGAGCGCACCACGGCGCCGAGGTTGCGCGGGTCGGTCACGGAGTCGAGCGCGACGATCAGCGGCTTCTCCTTGACCTCCGCGGCGCGGTCGAGCAGGTCGTCGGGGTGGGCGTACTCGTAGGCCGGGACCTTCGCCGCGAGCCCCTGGTGCACCGCGCCCTGGGTGAGCCGGTCCATCTCGTTGCGCGGGACCTCGAGCAGGGACACACCCCGCTCGGCGGCGACCCGGAACACCTCACGCAGCCGGCCGTCCCGCTCGGCGCCCTCGGCGACGTAGATCGAGGTGATCGGCATGTGCGCGCGCAGCGCCTCGACCACGGAGTTGCGGCCGGCGATCCACTCGGAGTCCCCGGTCTTCGCGGGACGCTTCGGCCGGGCGCTCTTCGTCTTCTCGACGCGCTTGCGGGCCTTGTAGGCGGTGTGCCCCTCGCGGTCCTTCGCCTTCGGGGTCGGGCCCTTGCCCTCGAGCCCGCGGCGGACGCGGCCGCCGGATCCCGCGGTCGGGTTGCCCTTGCCGGACTTCTTGATGGCGCCGCGACGCGCCGAGTTGCCTGCCATGGAGATGTTCTGCCTTCGGTAGTGATGGGTCTCGACGAGCTCGACCGTCATACGACGGTAGCCGCTGCGCCCGAGAAGTTCGAACGACGAGGTCGTTCAGCGGGTCAGATCGACCACTTCGGTCCTTGCGGGGTGTCCTCGAGCGCGATCCCGGCGGCCTTGAGCTGGTCGCGGATCGCGTCCGCGGCCGCGAAGTCCTTGTCGGCCCGGGCCCGCGACCGCTGCTCCAGCAGCCCGGCGACCAGCACGGACACGGCGGCGGACAGCTTCTCGTCCGACCCCGAGCCGCCGCCCGCCCAGTGCGGGTCGAGCGGGTCGACGCCGAGCACCGCGAGCATCGCGCGCACCGACGCCGCGTTCCCGCGCAGCGCGGCCGAGTCGCCCTCGGCGAGCAGCTTGTTGCCCTCGTGGACCACGTCGTGGATCGCGGCCACCGCGGCGGAGGTGCCGAGGTCGTCGTCCATCGCCGCGACGAACTCCGCGCAGTGCATCCCGTCCTCACCGACCCCGCCCGTGAGCTCCGCGGCCCGGGCGAGGAACCCCTCGACCCGGCGGAAGCCGACCGAGGCCTCCTCGAGCGCCTCGTAGGAGAACTCCACGTGCGAGCGGTAGTGCGCGGCGACCATGTAGTAGCGCAGCTCGATCGGGCGGACCCGCTCGAGGACGACCGGGATCAGCAGCGAGTTGCCGAGCGACTTGCTCATCTTCTCGCCGGCGGTGGTGATCCAGGCGTTGTGCATCCAGTAGCTCGCGAAACCGAACCCGGCCGCGCGTGACTGCGCCTGCTCGTTCTCGTGGTGCGGGAAGCGCAGGTCGACGCCGCCGCCGTGGATGTCGAAGGCACCGCCGAGGTACTTCAGCGCCATCGCCGAGCACTCGATGTGCCAGCCGGGGCGGCCCGGGCCCCACGGCGAGGGCCACGCGGCGGTCGCCGGCTCTGACTCCTTCTTGTAGCCCTTCCACAGCGCGAAGTCGCGGGGGTCCCGCTTGCCGCGCGGGTCGGCGTCCTCGGCGGCCTCCATCTCGTCGACCTTCTGGCCGGAGAGCGCGCCGTACGCCGGCCAGGACTTCACGTCGAAGTACACGTCGCCGGACCCGTCCGCGGCGGCGTAGGCGTGGCCGCGGGTGATCAGCTGCGCGATCAGCTCGACCATCTCGGGGATGTGCCCGGTGGCGGCCGGCTCGTACGTCGGCGGCAGCACGTTGAGCGCGTCGTAGGCCCGGTCGAGCTCGCGCTTCATCATGTAGGCGAGGTTGTACCAGGGCCGGCCCTGCTGGGCGGACTTGATCAGGATCTTGTCGTCGATGTCGGTGATGTTGCGGATGAAGGTGACGTCGTACCCGGACGCGGTCATCCAGCGGCGCAGCACGTCGAAGTTCACCGCCGAGCGCACGTGCCCGACGTGCGGCTCCGACTGCACCGTCAGACCGCACACGTAGATGCCCGCCTTGCCGTCCTCGAGGGGGGCGAAGTCGCGGACCGCGCGCGTCGCGGAGTCGTAGAGCCGAAGAGTCACCGGGCAATCCTATCGAGGATGCCCAGCGCCCCGAACCGTGATGTTCGTGTGATTTCTGTTCACTCACGTGACAATGGGTGGTTATCGTTAACGGGTGCGCATCTCGTCTCGGTCCACCCGGGTCTCTCGACTCCCCCTCGCCCTGGCCGTGAGCACGGCCCTGGCCTCCACGCTCGTCGCGCCCGTCACGGCCCCCGCGGCCGCGGCGCCGCCGTACCAGGACACCTCCCGCCGGATCGGCTACCAGCAGTGGACGAGCACCAAGCAGCTCGACCGCGGCCTGGCGAACGGCGTCAAGGTCGTCAAGGGCTCGCTGCGGATGGCGCAGCCGATCGGGACCCGGCGGTACGACGACCCGTTCGGCCACCCGACGAAGACCTACGACTTCGGCCGTTGGACGTCGCGGTGGACCTCCCCCGGCTTCGGCTTCACCGAGCTGGTCGCGTCCTGGCAGGCCGCCACGCCGCGCGACTCGTGGATCCAGGTCGAGGCCCGCGGCCGCAGCGAGACCGGCCGGCTCAGCAGCTGGGACACCCTGGCCCGCTGGTCCGCCGGCGACGCCCGGTTCCACCGCACCAGCCTCGGCGAGCAGGGCGACGACCTGGCTCGCGTGGCCACCGACACCTGGCGCTCGAACTACAGCATGGGCTTCACCGACTGGCAGCTGCGGCTCACCCTGTTCCGCCGGTCCGGGACGACCGCCTCCCCGGTGGTGCAGACCCTCGGCGCGATGACGTCGCGGCTGCCGGAGGTGCAGCGGGTGGTCCCGTCGACGCCGGGCGTCGCGCGGGGCGTCTCGCTGACCCTGCCGCGTTACTCGCAGATGATCCACGAGGGCGACTACCCGCAGTACGACGCCGGAGGCGAGGCCTGGTGCTCCCCGACCAGCGTGTCGATGGTGCTCGGCTACTACGACCGGTTGCCCTCCGCCGCGGAGTACGCCTGGGTCAAGAGCCCGCACCCGAACCGGTTCGTCGACCACGCCGCGCGGATGACGTTCGATTACGAGTACGACGGCGCCGGCAACTGGCCGTTCAGCACCGCCTACGCGGCGACCCACGCCGACGCGGGCTTCGTGACCCGGCTCCGCTCGCTGCGTGAGGCGGAGCGGTTCATCAAGGTCGGCATCCCCGTCGTGGCCTCGGTCGCGTTCGCTCCGGGCGCGCTCGACGGCGCCCCGATCGGCTCGACGCACGGCCACCTGATGGTGATCGTCGGGTTCACCGAGTCCGGCGACGTGATCGTCAACGACCCCGCGGCCGCGCGCAACAAGGGCGTGCGACGCACCTACGACCGCGGCCAGTTCGAGAACGCCTGGCTCACCACCGCCGGCGAGTACGGCGCCGCGGGCGGCCTCGTCTACGTGATCCGCGACGCCGCACACCCGCTCCCGGCGACCCGGACGCAGAACTGGTGAACGGGCGGATCCGCTTCCACGGCTGGACGGACCCCGAGGACTTCGGCGGCGGCGCGCACGACGGGACCGCGGTCCGCGGCGGCGTGCTCGTCCTGGACCGTGCGACGACGACCCGGCAGTACGTCGACCCGCACCAGGATCGCCCGCCCGCGACGTACGACGAGGCGACCTGGACCTCCCCGGACGTGGTGCCCGGGTTCGCCGTGACCGAGGTGATCCCGTCCTGGAACGCGGTGACGCCGTCCGGGACCTGGCTCGAGGTGAGCGTCGCGGGTACGACCGGGGTCGGCGTCGAGACCCCGTGGTACGTGCTGGGCCGGTGGGCCGAGACCGACCAGGACATCAGCCCGGCCTCGCTGTCGTGCCAGAAGGACGAGCACGCCCGGGTGGCCGTGGACGTGCTCACCCCGGAGGACGGGCACCCCTTCGCGTCGTACCGGCTCCGGGTCTCCCTGCTGCGCCGCACCGGCTCCACCGCAACGCCGTCCGTCTCGCTGCTCGGGGTGATGGGCTCCGCCGTCGACCTGGGCCTGACCCCGCCCTCCTCGGCGCCCGGCGGGGCCGCGGGCACGGTCATCGACGTCCCGGCGTACTCCCAGTTCGTGCACCGCGGGCGGTACCTGGAGTGGGGCGGCGGCGGCGAGGCGTGGTGCTCCCCGACCTCGGCCACGATGCTGCTCGAGCACTGGGGCCGCGGCCCGACGCCGGACGAATACGCCTGGGTAGACCCGCGGCTGCCGGACCGGGTCGTCCCGCACGCGGCGCGGCACACCTTCGACCACGACTACCGGGGCGCGGGCAACTGGTCGTTCAGCACCGCCTACGCCGGCCGGTACGGCGTCCGCGCCTACGTCACGCGGCTGCGCTCGCTGACCGAGATGGAGCAGTTCGTCGCGGCCGGGATCCCGCTCGCGGCGTCGGTGTCGTTCACCCGTGACGAGCTCCACGGGGCCGGTTACACGACGGCGGGGCACCTGCTCACCGTGGTCGGCTTCGACGCCGACGGGAACGTGGTCTGCAACGACCCGGCGGCGCACCAGCTGCCGGACAACGCCGAGGTGCGCACCACCTTCGACCGGACCCAGTTCGCGTGCGCGTGGCAGCGGCCGACGGGCGGCATCGTGTACGTCATCGTGCCGCCCGAGGTGGACCTCCCGCCGCGACCGGCCGAGGCCAACTGGTGAGCGCCGCCGAGCGGGTGCGGCGCGGGGCCGTTCGCCGCGGCTAGCGGTTCCGCCGCCAGATCGCGGCGTTGAGCGCGGTCGCGAAGCCGGTCCACAGCAGGTACGGCGCCAGCGCGGCCGCCGCCCTCGTGTCCCGGCGGGCCGCCTCGCGGACCAGGGCGACGTTGAGCCCGTCGAGCAGCAGGATCGCGCCGAGCCCGCCGGCCGGTGAGCGGCGGTCGAAGAAAGCCCAGCACCAGCCGGCGTTGACGGCCAGGTCCGCCCCGGTCAACGCGAGCAGCGGGGCGCGGTCGTCGGGGTCCGCGCGCTCCACCATCCGGCCGGTGCCCCAGGCGATCAGCCCGTAGAGCGGGGTCCACACCAGCGGGAACGCGTAACCGGGCGGCTGCCAGGACGGCTTGTCCAGCCGCTCGTACCAGTCGCTGCCGGGGTCCGTACCGAGGCTGCCGAGGGCTGCGGCCGCGGCGGACATGGCCGAGGTGAGCACGGTGGGGCGCATGTGGACGCCGTACCCACGAACGCCGCCCGGCACGCCTCAGCCCGCCTCGAACTCGACCGTGTGCCAGCCGGTGGCGCCGTCGGGGACCACGTCCCGCTCGACCGCGGTCTGGGTGTACCCGCTGCGGTCGGTCGCGCGGACCGCCAGCGTGTGCGGCCCCGGGCCGAGGTCGACCTCGGCCGACCACTGCACCCACGTGTCCACGCCCGGGACCCGGCCCAGCTCGGTCTGCTGCCAGGCCTGCCCATCGAGCCGGACCTCCACCCGCTCGACGCCGGTGTGCTGCGCCCAGGCCACCCCACCCACGCGGCGGGTGCCGGTCGCGACGTCGGCGCCGTCGCGGGGTACGTCGATCCGCGACTGGGTCTTGACCGGGCCGCGCGGGGACCAGCCGCGCTCGGTCCAGTAGGCGGTGACGTCCGCGAACCGGGTGACCTCGAGGTCGACCAGCCACTTCGTCGCCGACACGTAGCCGTAGAGGCCGGGCACGACCATCCGCACCGGGAACCCGTGCTCGACGGGCAGCGGCTCGCCGTTCATCGCGATCGCCAGCAGCGCGTCGCGGTCGTCGGTGAGCACCTCGAGCGGGGTGCCGCAGTTCCAGCCGTCCTGCGAGGTCTGCAGCACCGCGTCGGCGCCCGGGCGCACACCGGCCTCCGCGAGCAGCCCGGCGACGCGGACCCCGCTCCACCACGCGTTGCCGATCAGGTCGCCGCCGACCTCGTTGGAGACGCAGCACAGCGTCACCCAGGCCTCGGTCACCTGCCGGTCGAGGAGGTCGCGGTAGGTCAGCACCAGCTCGTTGTCCACCATGCCGTGGATCCGCAGCGTCCACTGGGTCGGGTCGACGGTGGGGACCACGATCGCGGTGTCGATCCGGTAGAACTCCTGGTTGCTCGTGCGCCAGGGGGCGACCCCGGTGACCCCGACCTCCGCCCCGGGGGGCACGATGCCGCGCGACACCGGGAGGCGGAGCAGCCGGCGGGCGGTCTCGACGCCGCGACGCGTCCGCCCCGCGAACTGCCCGGCGAGACCGACCGCGACCGCCGCGCCAGCGACCACGCCCGCGGTCACCAGGAACCTCCGGCGCGCCTCGTCGGGCGCGTGGTCGCGACGCAGCCGGGTCAGCCGGTCCGCGAGCGCACCCAGGACGACGACCCAGGTGGCGGTGCCCGCGACGACCGGGAGGACGTCGTACACGGAGGAGCCGGGACGCGTCCACACCGCGGCGACCGCGACCGCGCCCATCGCGAGGAACACGAGCATCGAGAGGAGCCGGCTGCGCGCGGAGAGCACCCCCGCCCACGCGGACAGGGCGAGCACGCAGAGGGAGACGCCGACGATCAGCAGCGGCTTGTCGTACTGGCCGACCACCGCGATCAGCCCCTCCGCGAGCGAGCCGGGGGTGACCTCGATGATCGCCTCGGCGACCGCGAGCAGCGGGGTGGCGCGGATGGTGAGCAGCATCGTGACGGTGTGGCTCACCGCGATCCCCGCCACGCCGGCGACGAGGCCGGCCAGGGCGAGGAAACCCCGGGAACCGCGGGGCCCCCGGGCGCCGCCGGGGTCGCGGGGCTCGCCGGTGGTGCCGGTGCCGCCGGGGGAAGAACTGCTCACACCCTCATGTTCGCCCATCCGGCAAGCGCGGACGGGTGTGCGGCATGATCGGGGCGTGACCACGCCTCCTCCCCTGCCCCGCATCGGTGTCGGCACGGACGTGCACCGGCTCGTCGACGGGGCGCCGATGCACGTCGCCGGCCTCGCCTGGCCCGACGAGCCACAGGGGCTCGCGGGCCACTCCGACGCCGACGTCGTCGCCCACGCCGCGTGCGACGCGCTGTTCTCCGCGGCGGGGATCGGCGACCTGGGCAGCAACTTCGGGACGTCGGCGCCCGAGTGGGCCGGGGCGTCCGGCTGCGCGCTGCTCGAGGAGACCGCGCGACGCGTCCGCGCCGCCGGCTACGAGATCGGCAACGTCGCCGTACAGCTGGTCGGGAACCGGCCGAGGCTCGGTCCGCGCCGGGCAGAGGCGGAGGCGGTGCTGGGGGCGGCCTGCGGTGCGCCGGTGACCGTGTCCGCGACGACCACCGACGGGCTCGGGCTCACCGGGCGCGGCGAAGGTGTCGCCGCGATCGCGACCGCGCTGCTCCTCCCCACCCCTCGTTGAGAGGTCACTCGTGCGGCGTCGAGACGTCACTCGTGCGGCGTTGAGAGGTCACTCGTGCGGCAGCCGAGCGTCGACGTCGGCGGTCACGCATCGACGATGCGGTTGATCTCCTCGCCGAGCGCCTCTTGGATCACCTTGTTCAGCTCGTCACGGAAGATCGCGAGCACCGCCTGGGACGCGACCGGCAGGATCGTCTCGATGCTCTTGAGCATCTGCGGCCACTGCTCCTCCGGGAGCCCGGCCTCGACGAACGGGTTCCACAGCTGTTGGCGGAACTCGTCGACGAACCGCTGCGCGATCACCCGGGTGTGCGTCGCGATCAGCGGGAGCAGCTCCACCACCGACGTCCGGTCCAGCCCGAGCGCCATCGCCTTAGCCCCGGCGCGAACGACGAACGGCCGCAGGAGCCGTACGTTCTCCTCGTCGATCCGCTCCACCATGCCGAGCTCGATCAGCCGGTCCAGGAAGACCGACTGGTGCTCCGTACCGGCGAGGCGAGCCAGGGCCTCGACCGTCATCTCCTCCGGCTCCTCGTCCTGCCCGAGCGGGTCGGCGAGCGTGGCGAGCAGGTCGAGCGCGTGCCCAGCGGTGGACGAGGTGTGCTGCACCAGGGCCTTCTCCACCGCGGCCAGGGTGTACCCGCGGTCCACGAGGTCCCGGATCAGCTGCAGCCGGCTGAGGTGCTCGGGGCCGTAGTAGCCGGTGCGTCCCACCAGCCGCGGGGCGGGGATCAGTCCCCGGCTGGCGTAGGCGCGGACGTTGCGCACGGTCATCTGCGCCGAGGCGGCGAGCTGGTCGATGGTCATCTCGGGGTGCGCGTTCACCTCGTCATCCTCCCAGGTCACACACGGCGTCGCGGGCCACTCCGCGCGGGCGCCGTACGTCGGCATGACTGACCTCTCATCGCCGCACGACTGACGCCTCAACGCCGAACGAGTGACGCCTCGACGCCGCACGACTGACGCCTCAACGAGGGGGCGAGGGGTTGACACGCGTCACATCACATGTGTCATGGTGGATGTTACATCGTGAATGTCGCATAACCGGAGGGTTCCGAGAGATGCCCCTGTCACCCCTGCCGGCCGCCGAGCGGTCCGTCCTGGCACAGAGCGCGGCCACCCCGTCGGCGGGAGGAGCACCGGGCGACCAGATCCTCGTCGTGGCCGTGTTCACCGCCGCGGTGTACGCCGCGATCCTCTGGGTCATGGTCCGCGAGCGCACCGGCCACCGCACCCTCGTGGGCCGGGCCGCGGACGCGACGGCCCGGCTCGACGGCAGCCCCCGCTGGTTCGCGCTCCCCCTGCTGGTGAGCGTGCTCGGCGCCCTCTCCGGGGCGGTCGGCCTCTACTGGGACGTCAGCTACCACATCTCGTTCGGCCGCGACGAGGGCCCGCTGGCCAACCCGTCGCACTACCTGATCTTCCTCGGGCTGGTCGCGATCTTCGCCGGGGGCGCGCTCGCCCTCGCGCTCGCCCGGGACCGGCTCCCCCGGCGTACCCTCGCCCTCACCCCGGGCTGGCGGGTCCCGGTCGGCCCGGCGATCGGCACCGGCGTCGCGCTGTTCGCGCTGCTCGGCTTCCCCCTCGACGACCTGTGGCACCGGCTGTTCGGCCAGGACGTCACGGAGTGGGGCCCGACCCACGTGCTGATGATCGGCGGCACCCTGATGCTGCCGTACACGATGCTGCTCACCTGCGCCGAGGCCCGCCAGGCCGGGCCGTCCCGGCTCCGCCCGCTGCTCGAGTGGGTGGCCATCCTGGTCCTCGCCGCCGGACCGGTCGCGTTCCTGCTGGAGTTCGCGTACGGCGTCCCGCAGTTCCCCCTGGTCAACGACCCGGTCGTGCTCACCGTCGCCACGGTCGGCACGTTCACCCTCGCGATGTTCCGCGGCGCCCGCTGGGTGGTCTCGATCTGGGTCGCGCACGCCGCGCTCCAGGGCGGCCTGGTGGCGCTCAACGTCGCGGTGTTCGACGCGCTCACCCCGTGGCCGCCCAGCCTGCTCGGCGGCGCGCTGGTCGCGGCGGTCCTCGCCCGGCGGGCCCGGCCCACCCTGTCGTACGGCGCGGTGGCGGGCGGCGTGATGACGCTCGGCATGCTCGGCGTGGAGTACCTGTGGACCCAGGCCACCCGGCCGATGCCGTGGCCTGCGGAGCTGATGCCCTGGGCGGTGCTGTTCGCCGGCCTCACCGGCGTGGGCGTCGGCGTGGTGGCGACCTGGATGCACCAGCGGCTCACCACCGTGGCGACCGCCCCGGCCACCCCGACCGCCGCTGCCGCCACGGCTCCCACGTCGGCGCACGCCGGCCGCTGGGCGCTGCTCGCCACCGTCGCGGTACTCGCCGTGTTCGTGGTCAACGTGCCCGCCGGCGAACCCCGCCGGGGCTCGGTCGACGTCGCGGTCGGCGAGGTCCGCGACGGCCGGGCCTACCTCACGGTCACCGCCGACCCGCGCCTGGTGCACGACGCGTACTGGTTCGAGGCGCTGTCCTGGCAGGGCGGCGGCGTGGTGCACGGCGAGCTCGAGCCCACCGGTCCCGGGGTGTGGCGCACGGACGAGCCGATGCCGCTGGCCGGCGACTGGAAGACGCTGGTCCGGCTGCACACACCGCTGCACGGCCTCGCCGCCGCCCCGGTGTACCTCCCGGCAGATCCGGCCATCCCGGCCGCGGAGCACCCCGCGGTCAGCGGCCCCCGCGACCTGGTCGCCGAGCAGGTGGTGCTGCGTCGCGAGGAGAGGCAGGACGTCCCCGGCTGGCTCTGGGGTGCCGGGTACGGCGTCGTGGGCAGCCTGTTCCTCGCACTGTTCGCGACCGTCGCGGCGGGCTACTCGTTCGCCGGCCGGCGCGACGGCGTACGGCTCCCGGCGCGGCTCGTCCCCGTCGCCGAGCGGCTCGCCCCGCTCGTCCACCGCCTCGCCGCGCTGGCCCAGAAGGTCGCCGGCCTGCCGCGGCGGCTCGCCCGGACCACCGGGGTCGGCGCGTGAGGACCCACGACGGGCTTCGCCTGCACGTGCGGATCGACGGGCCCCGGGACGCCGAGGTCACCGTCGTGCTCGCGCACTGCTGGACCTCCGACCACGACGCGTGGCGCTACCAGCTGCGCGACCTGCGGACCTGGTTCGGCGACGCGGTACGGGTAATCGGCTACGACCACCGGGGCCACGGCGCCTCCGACGAGTGCCCGCAGGATGCCGCCACCATCGAGAACCTCGGCCGGGACCTGGCCGCGGTGATCGACACGCACGCGCCCGCCGGGGACCTGGTCCTCGCCGGCCACTCGATCGGCGGGATGACGGTGATGGCGCTGGCCGAGCACCGTCCCGAGCTGTTCGCCGACCGGGTCCGCGGGGTGCTGTTCGTGGCCACCTCGGGCGGCTCGCTGGGCCGGGTCCGGCTCGGTCCGCGCCGGCTCGGCGAGACCCTCGGCGAGCGGGCCAAGGAGCGGATCCCCGCCCTGCTCGCCACCCGCAGCCGGATGCTCAGCCGCCGGCAGCGCCGCCGGGCCCCGGTGCTGGAGGCGATGGTCGCGCGCCGGTTCCTCTTCGGCGACGACATGCGGCTGCGCGACCACGCGCTCGCCGTCGAGGGGATCATCAACACCCCGGCCGCGTCGATGTGCGGCTTCTTCGAGGACCTGATGCGCCACGACCGGCTCGAGGGGCTGCACGCGCTGCACGGCGTCCCGGTGCACGTGCTGGTCGGCGAGCGCGACCGGCTCACCCCGCCGTCCCACGCACGCCGGCTGGCGCGGGCGGTCCCCCGGGCCCGGCTGACGGTCGCGCCGGGCGCGGGCCACATGCTGCCGCTCGAGCGCGACGAGCTGGTCTCGACGACACTGATCGAGCTGGTCGAGCGGGCTCAGGCCACCCGTGCCCGGCGGGCGGTGCCGACGCCCACCGACGCGCGCATCGCGGTCAGGTAGCGGCGGATCACCAGCTCGGCCACCAGCGGGTGCTGCCCGAGCACGTCGGCGACCGCGGTGGCGCCGTGCAGCACGGAGATCGTACGGGCCTTGGCGGCGAAGTGGCCGGGGGCGAGCAGGTACGGCGACATGGCGATCCGCGTGTGCCCGTCGCGGCGCAGGTTCGCCATCGCGTCCGCGACGGAGAGCCCCTCCCCGCTCAGGTGCGCGACCTGGACGGGGGCCCCGCCCCAGTGCGCCTGGAGCAGCCGGCCGGCGACGTAGGTGTCCACCGCGGCGTCGGGGTCGGTCGAGCCGGCGGCGACCATCACGACCGCGTCGCCGCGCTGCGCCCCCGCGGCCCGGAGCCGCATCGCGGCTGCCGCGGCGAGCAGCGGGTGCGGCCCGAGGGGGCGCGCGGTCACCACCGGGTGCGGGCTGCGCCGCGCGGCCGCCGGCAGGTCGGTGGTGACGTGGTAGCCGGTGGACAGCAGCAGGGGTACGACGACCGACGGGGCCTCGGCCCGCTCCATCACCGACGAGAAGCTCGGCTCGGCGAGCTCGACGTAGGACTCGACCACGTCGACGTTCGGCATCCGCCGCGCCACCTGGCGCACCAGGCCGCGGATCGTGACCGGCCCCTCGGCGGCGCGCGTCCCGTGGGCGACCGTGACCAGACGTGGCTTCACTGCACTCTCCTCCTCAGGTGACCGGCAGGCGGTAGCCGCGCTTGACGACCGTCTGCACCAGACGTGGACCGACGGCGGCACGGAGCCGTCCGACGGCGACCTCCACCGCGTGCTCGCTGCCGGCGTGGCCGCTGGGCAGGTGGCCCAGCAGCTCGCGGCGAGACACGACGTGCCCGGGGCGCTCGGCCAGCGCCCGCAGCACCGCCAGCGGCGCCGGCGACAGCGCGACCTCCGCCCCGTCGACGCAGACGCTGTCGCCGTGGAGCAGCAGCCGGTGGCCACGCACGTCGAGCCCGGTCCCGCCGCGTCGGCTGGGCAGCTCGACCTCGAGGGCGCGGACCATCGCGGCGAGACGGGCGCGGCCGGGCTGGAGCACCGGGACGCCGTACAGCTCGAACGGCGCCGCGGTGACCGGGCCGACGCAGGCGGCGAGCACGCCGTCGCGGAACGCCTCGACGACCTCCCCGCGGCGCCCGGAGGCGGCCGCGACGTCGAGCAGGATGTCCACGGCCGGGGCGCTGGTGAACGTGACCGCGTCGACCCGCCGATCGGCGACCAGGTCGACCATCCGGAACATCGCGGCCTGGTCGTCGTCGGGCGCGCAGCGGTACACGGTGACCGTCTCGACCGAGGCACCCTGCCGGCGCAGCGCGTTGGCGGCCACCGACAGCGACCGGCCGTGCTCCTGGACCACGATCCGGCGCCCGGTCAGGGTGCTGCCGCGCAGGTAGGCGAGCACGTCGTCGAAGCACTCGGACGGCGGCGACCAGCGCTCGCGCAGCCCGTGGGCGCGCAGCGCGCCGACGCTCTTGGGGCCCCTTGCGATCACCTCGGCGCCGGCGAGCGCGGCGAGCAGGTCGTCGAGCATCCCCCAGGACGCGGCCGCCTCGAACCAGCGGCGCAGCCCCAGGCCGGTGGTGGCGACGAACAGGTCCGGCGGTACGTCGATGCAGGACCGGGTCGCGGCCCGCAGCGCGGCGTCGTCCGGCACCGGGTCGATCGCCATCGCCGGGGCGGACTCGACCTCCGCGCCGCGCCGCTCGAGGAGCGCGGTCAGCTCCTCGACCTTGCGGGTGGAGGTGATCCCCACCCGGAAGCCCGCCAGCGGACGGCCCGCCCCCGCGTACGGCCCGTCCGCCGTGGGGTCCCCCGCCGCCGGGCCGGTCCGCGCGGCAGCCGCGTCGACCCCCGGGCCGGTCGCCACCGCGGTCATGGCGTCCTCCGCGGGCCGACCAGCACCACGCCCTCGACCACCCGCACCTCGTAGCTGGGCACGCTCGTCCCCTCGTCGTCGAGGCAGCGCCCGGTGCGCAGGTCGAAGGCGTTCTTGTGCATCGGGGAGGCGACGAAGGGGACGTCCCCGCGGGTACCGACGATGCCGCGGGCGATCACGCTCGCCCGGCTGAACGGGTCGTGGTTGCCCAGCGCGTACACCGTGTCGTCGTGGGTGCGGAAGATCGCCACCGCCTGCCCGTGGACCAGCGCCGCGGCGCCCCGCTCGACCTCGAGCTCGACCAGCGTGCAGACCGGGGTCCAGGTCTCGGTCGCGGTCATCGCGCGCCCACCGGGATGGAGGCGCCGGCGATCAGCGTGGGACCGCCGTCCTCCCCCTCGAGGACCGGCTGGATCTGCCCGCGCTCGGTGGTGAACGCGATCGTCGGGTCGGGGGTGCCCGGGGCGTTGACGAAGGAGACGAACCGGGAGAGCTTCTCGGGGTCCTCCAGGGTGGCCCGCCACTCGTCGAAGTAGGTGTCGACGTGCCGGGCCATGTCGGCCTCGAGCTCGGCGCCGAGACCGAGCTCGTCGTCGACCACCACCGCGCGGACCCGGTCCAGGCCGCCGTCCAGCGCGCCGATCCAGGTGCTGGTGCGCTGCAGCCGGTCGGCGGTGCGGATGTAGTACATGAGGAAGCGGTCGACGTACCGGACCAGCGTCTCGGTGTCGAGGTCGGTGGCGAGCAGCTGCGCGTGCGCGGGGTTCGCGCCGCCGTTGCCGCCGACGTACAGGTTCCAGCCCTTCTCGGTGGCGATCACACCGAAGTCCTTGCCCCGGGCCTCGGCGCACTCACGGGCGCAGCCGCTGACGCCGGCCTTGATCTTGTGCGGCGAGCGGAGGCCCCGGTACCGGTTCTCCAGGTCGATCGCGAGCCGCACCGAGTCCTGCACCCCGTACCGGCACCAGGTGGAGCCGACGCAGGACTTCACGGTGCGCAGCGACTTGCCGTAGGCGTGGCCGGACTCGAACCCGGCGTCGACCAGGCGGCGCCAGATCGCGGGCAGCTGCTCGAGCCGGGCGCCGAGCAGGTCGATCCGCTGACCTCCGGTGATCTTCGTGTAGAGCGCGAAGTCGCGGGCGACCTCGCCGATCACGATCAGCCTGTCCGGGGTGATCTCGCCGCCCGGCACCCGCGGCACCACCGAGTAGGTGCCGTTGCGCTGGATGTTGGCGAGGTAGGCGTCGTTGGTGTCCTGCAGCGCCACCGTCGACTCGTCGAGCACGTGCCCGTTGAGCTGGCTGGCCAGGATCGAGGCGACCGCGGGCTTGCACACGTCGCAGCCGCGGCCACGCCCGTGGGCGGTGACCAGGTCGTCGAAGGTGCGGTAGCCGTGGACCGCCACCACGTCGAAGAGCTCCTGGCGGGACAGGTCGAAGTGCTCGCAGATCCCGGTGCGGACCAGCCGGCCCGCGGCCGCGAGCCGCTCGTCGAGGAGGTTCTTCAGCACCGGCACGCACGACCCGCAGGTCGAGCCGGCCCTGGTGCAGCTCTTGATGCAGGCGACGTCGGCGCAGCCCGGCCGGTCCGCGGACCCGTCCACGGCGCCGCAGACGGCGGCCTTGGTGATGTTGTTGCAGCTGCACACCACGGCGTCGTCGGGCATCCCCACCGGGGCCGCGCCACCCCGGGACGCCGGGAGGATCAGCTCCTCGGGGTTCGCGGGGAGGGTGATGCCCGAGGACACCAGCGGGCGCAGGGTGCCGTACGCCGACGCGTCGCCGACCAGGATCCCGCCCAGCAGCCGCGAGGCGTTGCCGTCCTGGTCGACGGAGACGACCAGCTTCTTGTAGACCCCGGCGACCGCGTCGGCGAAGATCAGCTCCAGCGAGCCGGGCGTGGTCGCGAACGCGTCGCCGAAGGACGCCACGTCGACGCCGAGCAGCTTGAGCTTGGTGGACATGTCCGCGCCGGTGAACGACCCCTCGCCGCCGAGCAGGGTGTCCACCACGACCTCGGCCATCGAGTAGCCGGGGGCGACCAGGCCGTACATCCGCCCGCCCGGGGCGGCGCACTCGCCGATCGCGAACACGTGCGGGTCCTCGGTGCGGCACTGCTCGTCGACGAGCACGCCGCCGCGCTCGGCGACGGGCAGCCCGCAGGCCCGGGCGAGCTGGTCGCGGGGCCGGATGCCCGCGGAGAACACGACGATCTCGGCGTCGACCGTGCGGTGGGCCAGCTCGAGCCCGGCGACGCGTCCGTCGACGTCGACCACCCGCTGCGTGGCGGCGCCGCAGTGCACCTCGACGCCGAGCTTCTCGATGTGCCGGACGAGGGTGCCGCCGCCGGCCTCGTCGAGCTGGACCGGCATCAGCCGCGGCGCCATCTCCACGACATGGGTCTCCAGGCCCAGCGACACCAGGGCGTTGGCGGCCTCGAGCCCGAGCAGGCCACCGCCGATGACCGCGCCGGCCTTCGCGGTCGCCGCCGCGTCACGGATCGCCTCGAGGTCCTCGATGGTGCGGTAGACGAAGCAGCCGTCCAGGTCGTGGCCCGGGACCGGCGGGACGAACGGGCCCGCCCCGGTGGCGAGCACCAGCACGTCGTACCCGAGGGTCTCGCCGCTGTCGAGGGTGACCGTCCGGGCGTCCCGGTCGACCGCCTCCACGGTGGTGCCGAGCGTGAGCCGCACCCGCGGGTCGTCGTACCTGCCCTCGGGGAGCAGGGAGAGCTCGTCGGCGCTCGCGGCGGAGAAGAAGGAGGTCAGGGCGACCCGGTCGTACGCCGGCCGCGGCTCCTGGCCCACCACCACGATGTCGAAGCGCTCGGTGAGCCCGCGCTCGACGGCGGCCTGCACGAACCTGTGCCCGACCATGCCGTGTCCGGCGACGACCAGCGTCTGTCGGAGATGCGTCATGGGTGCGTTTCCTTTCGGGTTGCGAGAAACGTAGACGGCCCAGGTTTTGGGTGCGTTTCTCAATGTTTCGGGGATGAAAACGAGTCCGCTCAGCGGGTCGGGACGAGCCCGTCCGGGTTGCCGAGCAGCTCCCGGACGGTGGTGGCGCACCCCCCGCAGCCGGTGGTGGCGCGCGTGGTGGCGACCACCGCGGCGAGGTCGGCGCAGGCCCGGACCCGGCCCGCGCTGACCCCGGCGCAGGCGCAGACCTCGGCGTCGTCGGGGAGTGCGGCGCGCACGGCGGGCGGGTCGGCCATCAGCAGCATCCCGGGCTCGGCGCGGCCCAGGACGGTACGGCGGTCGAACAGCTGGGTCAGCAGGCCGACCCGGGAGAGGTCCCCGACCATGACCGCCGCCTCGAGCACGCCGCCGCGCACGACGACCTTGCGGTAGGAGCCGGTGACCGGGTTGGCCACCTCGACCACCTCCCCCTCGGTGCGCTCGGGGTCGCCCATCACCGCGACGTCGAGGCCGGTGGCGCGCAGCCGCGCGACGACCCGCGAACCGTCGTACGTCCGGTCCTCGCCCGCGAGCACGCCCGCCAGCACCGAGGCCTGCTCCCACGCCGGTGGCACGAACCCGGTCGTGCGGCTGCGGTGCTCCGCGCAGTCGCCGAGGGCGTGCACCCGCTCGTCGGTGACCGAGCGGAGCCGGTCGTCCACGACCACCCCGCGCCGCACGTACAGCCCGGCCCGCTTGGCCAGCGCGGTCGCCGGGCGGCCGCCGGCGGTGAGCACGACCAGGTCGGTCGGCAGGGTGTAGCCGTTGTCGAGCCGGAGCCCCTCGTCGGTGAGCCGGACCGCGCGGGAGTGGGTGTGCACCTCGGTACCGAGCCGGTGCAGGCTCTGCCGCAGGACGGCGCCGGCCTGCTCACCGACCTGGGAGGACAGCAGGTGCGAGGTGCCCTCGACCAGGTCCACCTCCAGCCCGCGGACGCTGAGCGCGCGGGCCACCTGGAGACCGAGGAGGCCGCCGCCGACGACGACCGCGCGCCGGGCGTCCGGGACCGCGCCGAGCAGCCGGTGGCAGTCGGTCAGCGACCGGAAGGCGTGCACCTTCGGGTGCAGCCGCCCGTCGGGCGACACCAGGCCGCGGATCGGCGGCAGGGTCGGGATCGAGCCGGTGGCCAGCACCAGCCGGTCGTACGGCAGCCGGCGCCGGTCCTCGAGCACGACCTCGCGGGCCTCGCGGTCCACCTCGGCGACCCGGGTGCCGGTGAGCAGGGTGACCCCGTGGTCGCGGTGGAAGCCCTCGTCCTGCAGGGCGATCTCGCTCGCCGGGTGGGTGCCCTCGAGCACCGCGGAGAGCAAGATCCGGTTGTACGACGGGCCGGGCTCGTCGCCGACGACGGTGATGGCGAGGTCCGCCCCCGGCCGCGCCACGAGCTCCTCGACCAGCCGCGTGGCCGCCATCCCGTTCCCGACCACGACGACGCGTTCCCTAGCCATCGACGCCTCCGGGGGTCGCGTCAGCGTCAGCGGCGCACGGGGACGTGACGGCCGCGTCGACGGCACTTGCGGACGTGGCGAGCGGGGAGGCGGACGGCGCAGCCGTGGCGGGCCTGGCGGGAGGCCGAGCGGAGCGAGGCCGGATGGTAGGCAAGCCGTCCGCCGCACCGGTCGACGCGTCAGCGTCAGCCACGCCGCCCACCGGCCCGTCCGACGCGGCCTCGACGGCCGCCGCGCACACCTTGAACTCCGGCATTCGCGACGCCGGGTCGAGCGCGTCGTTGGTCAGCTGGTTCGCACCGACCCAGTGGAAGGGCACGAAGACCGTGTCCGGGCGGATCGTGGTGCTCACCCGGGCCGGGGCCCGCATCGTCCCGCGCCGGGTCCGCACCCGGACCTCCTCCCCGTCGCCGACCCCGACCCGTGCGGCCACCATCGGGTGCAGCTCGACGAACGCGCCCTCGTCGCCGAGCTCGCGGATCCGCCGGGTCTGCGCGCCGGACTGGTACTGCGCCAGCACCCGCCCCGTCGTGAGGTACAGCGGGTAGTCGCCGCACGGCTGCTCGGCCGGCCCGCGGTGGCTGACCGCGTGGAACCGGGCCCGGCCGTCGGGGTGGGCGAACCGGTCCAGGAACATCCGCTCGGTCCCCGGGTGGTCGTCGGCCGGGCAGGGCCAGAAGACGCCGTGCTCGTCGGTGATCCGCGCATAGCTGATCCCGGCGTAGTCGGCGGGGCCCCCGGCCGAGGCCCGGCGGAGCTCGTCGAAGACCCGCTCGGGGTCGGTGTCGAAGCCGGCCGGCGCGCCGAGCCGCCCGGCCAACCCGGCCAGGACCTCGAGGTCGCTGCGCACCCCTTGAGGAGGGGAGACGGCCCGGCGGCGCAGGATCACCCGGCCCTCGAGGTTGGTCATGGTGCCGGTCTCCTCGGCCCACTGGGTGACCGGCAGCACCACGTCGGCGCGAGCCGCGGTCTCGGACATCACGAAGTCCGCGACGACCAGCAGCTCGAGCGCGTCGAGGCGGCCCGAGACGTGGTGCGCGTTGGGCGCGGAGACGACGATGTTGGAGCCGAAGACCAAGAGCCCCTTCGGTCCGCCGTCGGCGCCGATCGCGTCGAGCAGCTCGTAGGCGGAGCGGCCCCGGCCGGGAAGGCCAGCAGGGTCGACGCCCCACACCCCGGCGACGTGCTCGCGGGCGGCGGGGTCCTCGATGCTGCGGTAGCCGGGGAGCTGGTCGGCCTTCTGGCCGTGCTCGCGGCCGCCCTGGCCGTTGCCCTGGCCGGTGAGGCAGCCGTAGCCCGACAGCAACTTCCCGCACTGGCCCAGGGCGAGCGCGACGTTGACCCAGGCCAGGACGGTGTCCGACCCCTGGGCGTGCTGCTCGGCGCCGCGGGCGGTGAGCACGATGACGTTCTCGGCCTCGCCGAGCATCCGGGCGAGCGCGCGCACGTCGTCGGCGGCGACGCCGGTGACCCGCTCGGTCAGCTCCGGCCAGGCCGTGGCCACGTCGCGCCGCACCTGCTCGAAGCCGGTGGTCCGCGCGTCGACGTACGCCTGGTCGACCCAGCCTCCGGCGACCACCGCGTGCAGCACGCCGCGGGCGAGGGCCAGGTCGGTGCCGGGGACGGGCTGCAGCACCACGTCGGCGCGGTCGGCGGTCGCCGTACGTCGCGGGTCGACCACGACGACCTTGCCGCCGTTGCGGCGCAGCGCGTCGAGGTGCCGGGCCGCCGGCGGCATGGTCTCGGCGAGGTTGGACCCGACGAGGACGAGTACGTCGGTGTGCTCGATGTCGCGGAGCGGGAACGGGAGGCCGCGGTCGAGGCCGAAGGCGCGCGTCCCCGCCGACGCGGCCGACGACATGCACCACCGGCCGTTGTAGTCGACCTGGCTGGTGCGCAGCGCGACCCGGGCGAACTTGCCGAGCGAGTAGGCCTTCTCGTTGGTCAGCCCGCCCCCGCCGAACACCGCCACCGCGTCGTGGCCGTGCCGGCGCTGGAGGTCGGCGAGCCGGGAGGCGACCAGGTCGAGCGCCTCGTCCCACTCCGCGGCCCGGAACGTCCCGGTCGCGGGGTCCCGGACCAGCGGCGTGGTGATCCGCTCGCGGTCACGCAGCAGCGCGGTCGACGTCCAGCCCTTGCGGCACATCGCGCCCTGGTTGGTGGGGAACTCCTCCCACGCGGCGACGGTCGTCTCGCGACCCCGGCGGTGCAGCTGCATGCCGCACTGGAGCGAGCAGTACGGGCAGTGCGTACGTGTCCCCTCGACCTGCTCCACCATGTCCCCTCCCCTCTCTCGTTGAGACGTCAGTCGTTCGGTGTTGAGACGTCACTCGTTCGGCGTTCAGACGTCAGTCGTGCGGTGTTGAGACGTCAGTCCGTCGGCGTCGAGACGTCAGTCGTTCGGTCAGACCCGGGCGTGCGCAAGACTCGGCACGCGCTGCGTCAGCACCCGGCTGCGCAGATAGCACCACCAGGTCACCGCGGTGCAGAGCACGTAGAACCCGATGAACCCGACCAGCGCCGCCTCGATACCTCCGGTGCGCTCCACCGAGACCCCGAAGGCGCGCGGCACCAGGAAACCGCCGTACGCACCGATCGCCGAGATCAGGCCGAGCGCCGCCGCGCCGTGACGACGGGCGGCCGCGCCGTCCGCGGTCTGGCTGCGGAAGATCGCGGGGATCATCCGGTACGTCGACCCGTTGCCGATCCCGCTCAGCGCGAAGAGCGCGAGGAACCCGACGAGGAACAGCGGGAACGACCCGGCGCGCACCGCGGCGATTACGCCGACCACGCCGAGGCCCATGCCGACGAACACCACGGCGCTGATCCGCGCGCCACCGGTCCGGTCCGCGAGCCATCCGCCGAGGGGCCGGAACGCCGACCCGACGAGCGCCCCGAGGAACGCGTAGTACACGCCGGTCACGTCCGGGAACTGCGTCTTCATGAGCAGCGGCATCGCGGCGCCGTACCCGATGAACGAGCCGAACGTCCCGACGTACAGCATCGACATCACCCACGTCTGCGGCCTGCCCGCGGCCTTGAGCTGGTCGGCCATCGGCGACTTCGCGCTGACGAGGTTGTCCATGCAGAACCACGCGCCGGCCGCGGCGAGGAGCGACAGCGGCACCCACACGAGCGCGATGTTCTCCAGGTTGACCGCGCTCGCGGCGCCGAAGACCGAGATCCCGACGATCGCGGGCACGACGAGCTGCACGGTGGAGACGCCGATGTTGCCGCCCGCGGCGTTGATGCCGAGCGCGGCGCCCTTCTTCGCGTCCGGGTAGAAGTAGGAGATGTTCGCCATGCTGCTCGCGAAGTTGCCGCCCCCGAGCCCGGCGCTCGCGGCGGCGACGAGGAAGAAGGCGTACGGCGTCACGGGGTTGCTGACGCACGCCACGAGCAGCGCCAGCGGGAGGAGCAGCAGCAGGGCACTGACCACTGTCCAGTTGCGGCCGCCGAACCTCGCGACCGCGAACGTGTAGGGGAAGCGCATCGTCGCGCCGACGAGGTTGGGCAGCGCGACCAGCCAGAACAGCTGGTTCACCGAGAAGTCGAAGCCGGCCTGCGGCAGGTACACCACGACCGCGCTCCACAGCAGCCACACCGAGAAGCCGACGTGCTCGGCGAGGATCGACCACACCAGGTTCCGCCGCGCAACGCGGCTTCCGCCTCCGGCCCAGAACTGCTCGTTCTCGGGCTCCCAGTGCTCGATCCACCGGCCCCCACGTCGTACCGGCGTGCTCGGCGCTTCCGCCACGTCCCGGGTCTCGGTCACACTCATCGGCTGGCTCCTCGGTCAGGCACGGGAGGGAGCCCGACGATGCACGCCGTTGTGCGCCCGTCGGGCCCCCGTCGTTCTGTGCAGGACGCTACGAAGCCGGTGTTTCGGAGGCCCTCGGCGTTTGTGCGCGGGAGGTCAACTTCTCCTCACTTCCTCACAGCGCCCCAACAGCGCCCGCACGAGTGACGCCTCGACGCCGCACGAGTGACCTCTCGACGCCGCACGAGTGACGCCTCAACGAGGGGGACGGGATAGCGTGACCGCCGTGGGCGGCGAGAGGACGGCAGGCGTCGAGGGCAGCGGCGCGGACGCGGGTACGCCGCGCGCGGCGGTCGTCGTCCTCGCGGCCGGGGAGGGACGCCGGGTCGGCGCCGACACCAACAAGGTCCTGCTCCCCCTCGCGGGCTCACCGGTCTTCACCTGGTCGCTGCGCGCGGCGGCCGACCTGGAGTACGTCGACGCGGTGGTCGTCGTGGTCCGTGAGGCGGACCGTGGCGTCGTGCAACGCCACCTGACCGGCCACGAGGTCGTCGTCCCCGGCGGGGACACCCGACACGGCTCGGAGTGGAACGCGCTGCAGGCCCTCGCCCCCCGGATCGACGCCGGGGAGATCGACGTGGTGGCCATCCACGACAGCGCCCGCCCGCTCGCGAGCCCGGACCTGTTCCGCGCCGTGGTGGAGGCGGCCGCGTCGTACGGCGGCGCCCTCCCGGTCCGCGAGCAGCCGGCGCTCGTGCCCCGCGACGGCGGGCCGCGCCCCGTGCACCCGGTCGCCGTGCAGACACCCCAGGCGTTCCGGGCACGGCCGCTGCTCGACGCCTACCGGCGGGCCGAGCGGGACGGCTTCGTCGGCACCGACACCGCGAGCTGCGTGGAGCGGTACACCGACCTCGCGATCCACTGCGTCCCGAGCCCGGCGACCAACCTGAAGATCACGTTCCCGGAGGACGTCGCGCTCGCCGAGCGGCTGCTCCGCGCTCCCCGCTGACCCGCCGCGTCCCGGCCGCTCAGGCGCCCTGCTCCTCCGCGAACGCCGTGAGCAGCGCGACCGCCGACTCGTCCTCCACCCGCCGCCCGAGCGCCGGCGCCTCCAGGAACATGACCGGGAAGCGCTCTCGCAGCGTGGTGACCAGCGCCGCGAAGTCGTCGAGGTCCGGCCAGTCCTCCAGCGCCGCCACCACGGCGGCCGGGAGCACGACGGGCGAGCACACGGTGTGCAGCGAGTCCCGGTCCACCGTCTCGCCGACGACGTCGCCGGCCACGGTCTTGATGGTGTCGGTGACCGGTCGTACGCCGACCACGACCGCGTCCTCAGCGCGGCAGCGGCGGACCGCCTCGCGCAGGAAGCCGACCGGGGTCAGCGGGCACAGCGGGTCGTGCAGCACCAGCGGCTGCCCGACCTCGCGCACCTGTGGCCAGGTCGCGGTGAAGTCGAGCAGGTCCACACCGGCGTCGCCGAGCGCCCACGACGCGATGGTCACCAGGGCCTCGCCGTGCAGCAGCGCGAAGGGCAGACCGCCCCGCCCCGTCGTCGGCACCTCGCCCAGGGCCCGGGGCCGGTCCAGGTCGTCCAGGTCGTCCAGGTCGTCCAGGTCGTCCTCGTCGTCGAGGCGGTCGAGGTTGTCGGGGTCGGTCACCGGCTCATCACACCAGACCCGGTCCCCGGGCAACAGCCCGACCAGGCCCCGGCTGCCTCCCGCCCGCACCCCGGAGACACGAAAGACCCCCCGGCCATCACGGCCAGGGGGTCTTTGCGAGGTTCACGAGCCTACGAGGCGAGCACCTCGTCGAGGAGGGCCTCGGCCTTGTCCTCGTTGGTGTGCTCGGCCAGCGCCAGCTCGGAGACGAGGATCTGGCGAGCCTTGGCCAGCATCCGCTTCTCGCCGGCGGAGAGACCGCGGTCGCGCTCACGGCGCCACAGGTCGCGGACGACCTCGGCCACCTTCATCACGTCACCGGAGTGGAGCTTCTCCAGGTTGGCCTTGTACCGACGCGACCAGTTGGTCGGCTCCTCGGTGTGTGCTGCGCGGAGGACGTCGAAGACTCGATCCAGACCCTCCTTGTCCACCACGTCCCGAACACCCACGAGGTCCAGGTTGCAGGCGGGGACTCGAACGACCAGGTCCTGCTGGGCGACGATGCGCAGTACGAGGTACTGCCTGTCCTCACCCTTGATCTGGCGGGTCTCGATGTCCTCGATTACTGCGGCCCCGTGATTTGGATAAACAACCGTTTCGCCGACGGTAAATGTCATGTGCCAAGTACCCCTTCCTAGGTGAGTAGTCTAACACGTCCCGCGAGCGGTCCCAGAGACGTTTGCGCAGGTCAGAGGCCAAATCGGGGCTTGACAGATGCCGGATTCATGTGCCTTGCGACGTTCCGCGGTTCCCCGCCCCCACCCTCGGGCGAGCGCTCCGGAGAGGCCGAACCGCCTGTGGAAACCGGGCAGATGTCGCCGCTCCTGCTCAACCTGACCGATACTGCGGAGCATGAAGTACAGGAAGCCTCGGGGGCAGACCATCTCGCTCGTCCTGGCCGCCCACCCGGTCTCCGCCGCCGCCATGACGGCGGTTGTCACGCTTGCGGCCGGTTTGTCCGGGCGACCGGCCCTCGAGTGCCTCCTCGTCGCGGCCACGGTCCTGTCCGGACAGGTCACCGTCGGCTGGCTCGACGACGTCCTGGACCGGCACCGCGACAAGCAGGCCGGCCGCCTCGACAGGCCCGTCGCGCTCGGCTGGGTCGACCCCGGCACGGTCACCTTCGCGATCGCGGTCGTCGTACTCCTGCTGGTGCCGCTCTCGGTGGCCAACGGCACCTACGCCGGCGTCGCGCACCTCACCGCCGTCGGGTCGGTCTGGCTCTACCACCTCTGGCTCAAGAGGACCGCGCTCTCCTGGCTGCCGTACGCCGTCTCCTTCGGCCTGCTCCCCGCCTTCCTGTCGTACGGCGGCCTCGGCGGTGGCATGCACGGGAGCCCGCCCACCATCGCGATGACCGTCCTGGCGGCCCTGCTCGGCATCGGGGTGCACTTCCTGACCGTGCTCCCCGACCTCGTGCAGGACAAGGAGACCGGCGTCCGACACCTGCCGCTACGGATCGCCCTGCGGACCGGCGCCCCCAAGCTGCTGCTGGTCAGCGTGATCTGGACGGCGCTGGTGAGTGCGGGCATCGTCACGGCCGCCCTGACCGTCGGCCTGGGTCAGTGACCGATAGACTCCTGCCTGTTTTGCAGGCCGAACCGCGCGCCACCGCACCCCGCGCGCCCCGAGAGGAACCTCAGTCGTGAACGTGACTCTTCGTCGCAGCCTCGCCGCAGCAGCCGTCGTGCTCACGGCTCCCGCCCTGGCCTCGTGTGGCTTCAACTACCCCACCGACCAGGTCTACACCCCGAGCGTCGGCGTCAACGACCGCGACGGTGACGTCGACGTGCTGCACGCGCTGGTCGTCTCCGGCGCCGAGGGCAGCGGCACCGTCGTCGCCGCGCTGGTGAACAACCAGCAGGAGGACGACGCGCTCACCGAGATCGCGGGCTCCGGCCCGGACGCGTCCGTGACGGTGAGCTCCGCGGGTTCCGTCGAGGTGCCCGGCACCGAGCTCGTGCAGCTCGCCGAGGAGGAGATCGGCGTCGAGGGCGAGAGCATCGCTCCCGGCCAGTTCGTCGAGCTGACCTTCTCGTTCCAGAACGCCGAGAGCGTGACCGTCGAGGTCCCGGTCGTCGCCCGCCGCGGCGACTACGCCGAGATCCCCGTGCCGTCCGAGGAGCCGACCGCCGGGGAGACCCCCACCGAGGAGCCGACCCCGGCCGAGTAGCCGCCGCTCCCCCAGAATCACCACGACGCCCCGGGCCGATCCGCCCGGGGCGTCGTCGCGTTCCCGGGCAGGGCGGCCGGTTTCCTCCCCGGCACGACCAGGCAACTCCGACGTACCGGAAGTATCCGACATGCTCATAGTCGACCCCGTTTGTGCGTTTGTGGGTTGGGGCACGACTCCTCAGGCTCCCCGGAACGGGTCCGGGGGCAAGGAGGGAGAACCATGTCTGATCTCGGGAGGGCGTCCCGCAAGGGGCCCTGGGCGGTAGGGGTGGCGGCGCTGCTGGCGCTCGCGATGGTGTTCGTCGCGCCGACGTCCGCCACCGCGGGACGCTCCGCGACCGCGAACAAGACCGGCTCGGCCGTCGTCGCCAAGAGCGACCAGGGCACGCTGCGCTCGGCCATCTCCGGAACGACCTCTGACGGGCGGAGGGTCAGTGGGACGTTCACGCCGATGAAGTTCGTGGAGCAGGACGGCGCGCTCGCCGTCGAGGGTGTCATCGACGGCGTGATCCGCGGCAAGGGTGCGCCGGAGACGTTCAGCGCCGTCCGCACGCTCACCGTGCAGGAGGTCAACACCCCGGACGGCGCGCTGCCGCTCGGTGGCAAGGGCATGCCCGGGGCCGCGGCCGCCGGCGCCTGCGACATCCTGAACCTGGTGCTCGGCCCCCTGGACCTCGACCTGCTCGGTCTCCAGGTGCACCTCGACCAGGTCGTGCTCGACATCGTCGCGCAGTCCGGTGCGGGCAACCTGCTCGGCAACCTGCTCTGCGCGGTGGCCGGCCTGCTCGACCCGGCCAGCCCGCTCGAGGGGCTGCTCACGCAGCTCACCGGCCTGCTGAACCAGATCCTGGGTGCGCTGAACCTGGGCCTCTGACCCCGAAGGGGGAGCCGCTGCGGCGGGTACCGGGCGACGACGTCCGGTGCCCGCCGCCGCGCTGTCCGGGCCGGGTCGCCGCGCGTCGCTTCTCGCGGGCCGAGAGGCATCGAGCCCCGGAGCCTCCCCCGATAGGGTGTCGGGCATGACTGCTGAGGCGCCGTACACCCTGGTCCTGCTCCGCCACGGCGAGAGCGACTGGAACGCCAAGAACCTCTTCACCGGCTGGGTCGACGTACCCCTCACCGAGAAGGGCCGCGACGAGGCGATCCGCGGCGGGACGCTGATGGCCGAGGCCGGGCTGCTGCCCGACGTGCTGCACACCTCGGTGCTGCGCCGCGCGATCACCACCGCGCAGCTCGCGCTCGACGAGTCCGAGCGGCACTGGATCCCGGTCAAGCGGTCGTGGCGCCTCAACGAGCGGCACTACGGCGCGCTGCAGGGCAAGGACAAGAAGGCCACGCTCGAGGAGTACGGCGAGGAGCAGTTCATGCTCTGGCGCCGCTCCTACGACACCCCGCCCCCGCGGATCGCCGACGACGACGCGTGGTCGCAGATCGGTGACCCGCGGTACGCCGACCTCCCCGACGAGATCGTCCCGCGCACCGAGTGCCTCGCCGACGTGGTCGAGCGGATGCTCCCCTACTGGTACGACGCGATCGTGCCCGACCTGCGCGCGGGCAGCACGGTCTGCGTCGCGGCGCACGGCAACTCGCTCCGCGCACTCGTGAAGCACCTCGACGGGATGTCCGAGGAGGCCGTGGTCGGGCTCAACATCCCCACCGGGATCCCGCTCGTCTACGAGCTCGACGCGCACATGCGCCCGCTGAAGCAGGGCGGCCAGTACCTCGACCCCGAGGCCGCCGCCGACGCGATCAAGGCCGTCGCCGCCCAGGGCCGCTGACCCCGGGGCGCGCCCGCCAGCCGCGTCGGGGCCGTAGCCGTTCACGTGAACGGCTACGGCCCCTTTCTGCTGGGCCCGTACGACGCACGTGAACGGTTGTGGCCCGCCGGACGCGGCAGGTCAGAGGCCGAGGGCTCGCGCGACGCCGCGCACCTGGTCCGCTGACGCGCGCAGGCCGCCGAGCTCGGCGTCGGACATCGGTACGTCGAGGATCCGCTCCACGCCGTTGCGGTTCACCACGCACGGCACGGAGAGGCACACGTCGCTGATCCCCTTGTAGTCCTCGAGGTAGGTGCTCACGGGAAGCACCCGGCTCTCGTCGTGCAGGACCGCCTCGACGATGCGCGTGACGGCGAGCCCGACGGCGTACCAGGTGGCGCCCTTGCCCTCGATGATCTCGTAGGCGGCGTTCACGACCTGGTCGAAGATCTCCCGCTTGCCGGTCTCGTCGAGCGCGACGCCGCTGGCGCCGACGTACTCGTCGATGGGGACCATGCCGATGTTCGCGCGGGACCAGATCGCGATCTCGGAGTCGCCGTGCTCCCCGAGCACGTAGCCGTGGACGTTCTGCACGGCGACCCCGGCGTGCTGCGCGAGCAGGTACCGGAACCGCGAGGAGTCCAGGACGGTCCCGGAGCCGAAAACCCGGCTCGGTGGGAGGCCGCTGGCCTTGAGCGCGGCGTAGGTGACCACGTCGCACGGGTTGGTGACGACGAGGTGCAGCGCGTCGGGCGCGACGCTCATGCACTGCTTCATCAGCGACTGCATCATCGCGACGTTGGTGGCGGCGAGGTCCATCCGGGTCTGGCCCGGCCTCTGCTTCGCGCCGGCGGTGGTGACGATGACGTCGGAGTCGCGGAGCACCTCGATGTCGTCGCTGCCGATGACCGAGGCGACCGGCGTGAACTGCAGGCCGTGGTTGAGGTCGAGCACCTCGGCCCGGGTCTTCTTCGGGTCGATGTCGTAGATCGCGATCGTCTGCGCGACGCCGCGGATCTGGCAGGCGTAGGCGATGGTCGCGCCGACCGACCCCGCTCCCACGAGTCCGATCTTCATGCGGTCAGCCTGCTCTCGAGGAAGGCGGCGATCCGGTCCCGGTTCCCGACGTAGGACACCCCGGGGTGGTCGGCGGGGGCGCGCTTCCACAGCAGCCGGAGCAGGTCGACGGCGTTCCCCTCGACGAGGTCGGCGCCGGGCTCGCTGCGCACCGCGACGAACGGCGGGCCGTCGTGGCGCGGGGTGAGCGTCCAGACGTGGTCGGTGTCGAGCGTGCGGATCGTCAGCGGGGCGGTCAGCTCGGCGACGTACCCGCGCCGGCGCATCCGCGGGAGGAACACCTCGAGCACCTCGGCGACACCGTCGGTGCACAGGTCGGGGCGCAGCAGGTCGTCGACCGCGAACCCGTTGGCCTGGGCCAGGTCGACCAGGTGGACCAGCGTCTCGTGGGTCTGCCGCCGGGCCCAGAACGCCTTGGTGGTGTGGACGCCGGCGAAGTTCCAGCAGTCCTCGGTGAGGTCGGCCGCGCGCAGCACCTCGTACAGGTCCTCCGCCTTGCCGGCGTACCACGCGCTCGCCACCCGCGGCTGGTGGAAGGCGGGCTCGTCGTTCTGGGTGGGGGCGCTGCGGCCGGTCTCCACGATGGTCGCCGCCCAGGCATGCGTGTTGCCGAGGTGGACGAGCAGGTCGTACGTCGACCAGCCGGGGCAGGCCGGGACGGACGCCGCGAGGTCGCTCGCGGCGACGTCGACGGCGAACCGCTCCGCGGCCGTGGCGAACTCCTCGACGAGGTCGAGCGACGACGTCGAGGTGAGCTGCCCGGCGGATGCCATGCGTCCACTATGGCAAAGCGCCGGGCGGCCCGTGGCCATCTCGAAAGGCTCAGGCGTCGAGCATGTGCGGGTTCTGGCCGGTGACCAGGTACACCACCCGGCGTGCGAGCGAGACCGCGTGGTCGGCGATGCGCTCGTAGTAGCGGCCGAGCAGGGCGATGTCGACGGCCGGCTCGACGCCGTGCTCCCAGTCGTCGCCGAGCATCTTCCGGAACGACGAGCTGCGCAGCGAGTCCATCTCCTCGTCGGCCTGCTCGAGCGCGTAGGCGGCGTCGACGTCGCGCTCGGCGATGATGTCGGCGACCTTGCCGACCATGTCCTGGGCCACCTCGGCCATCCGCGCGATGGTCGGCACCATCGCCTCGGGGACGGCGGTGCCGGGCACGCGCAGCCGCGCCACCTTGGCGACGTGGACGGACAGGTCGCCCATCCGCTCGAGGTCGGCGACCATCCGCAGCGCGGCGACGAGCATGCGCAGGTCCCCGGCCACGGGCTGCTGGAGCGCGAGCAGCTCGAAGCTCCTCTCCTCGATCCGTTCGCGCTCGGCGTCGATCTCGGCGTCGCGGGAGATGACGTCCTCCGCCACCTCCGCGTCGCCCTCGAGCAGGGCCTGGGACGCGCGCCGTACGGCGCTTTGGACCTGGTGGGTCATCGTCACGAGCTCGTCGATGATCCCGTCCAGCTGGTCGTAGTACACATCACGCATGCCCCCACCGTAGTAAGTACGGGTGTCCAGTTGGGGATGCGCCATGAACTAGAGGTGAACAGATGCCGAAACTGGCCGGTCGCGGCGTCCTGCGTGGACGAACGGGGGGTGAGCGTCTGCGTACGATCAGCGTGTGGACCAGACGACCCAGGCCCTCCTCTTCGCGCTGCTCGGTGCGGTGCTCGGAGGTGGCGTCGTGCTCGCGTGGCGGATCAGCGAGGACCAGCAGCGGCGGATCGCCGAGCACTCCTCCCCTGCCGTTCCGGCGGGCGTGGCGACCGTGCTCAGCGTGCTGCGCAGCAGCGCCCTGGTCGTCGACGAGAACGACGAGGTGCTCAAGGCCTCCGCGCCGGCGTACGCCCTCGGCCTGGTCCGCGACAACGCCCTCGCGGTCGAGGAGCTCGCCGAGCTGGTCCGGCAGGTACGGCGCGACGGGCAGATCCGCGAGACCGAGTTCGTGCTGTCGCGGGGCCGGATGTCGCAGCCGATCCACGTCACCGCGCGGGTCGCGCCGCTGAGCTCGCGGCTGGTCCTGGCGCTCGTCGAGGACCGCACCCGCGAGCGCCGTGTCGAGGCGATCCGGCGGGACTTCGTCGCGAACGTCTCCCACGAGCTGAAGACCCCGGTCGGCGCGATCAACCTGCTCGCCGAGGCGGTGCTGGAGGCGTCCGGCGACCCCGAGGCCGTCGAGCGGTTCGCCGGACGGATGCAGACCGAGAGCGAGCGGCTGTCCCGGCTCGTCCAGCAGATCATCGAGCTGTCCCGGCTGCAGGGCGACGACCCGCTCGAGGAGCCCGCGGCGGTCAAGGTCGACGAGATCATCGAGCGGGCGGTCGACACCTCCGCGATCGACGCGCAGGCCAAGCAGATCAAGGTCGTGCACGACGGCGAGCCCGGGCTCGAGGTGCTGGGCAGCGCCGGCCAGATCGCGGTCGCGGTCGGCAACCTGGTCGCCAACGCGATCGCCTACTCCCCCGAGCGCTCGAAAGTCGTGGTCGGCGCGAAGGAGGCCGACATGATGGTGGAGATCACCGTCACCGACCAGGGCATCGGCATCCCCGCCGGCGAGCTCGACCGGATCTTCGAACGGTTCTACCGGGTCGACCCGGCCCGCCACCGCTCCACCGGGGGCACCGGCCTCGGGCTCTCCATCGTCAAGCACGTCGCGGCGTCGCACGGCGGTGAGGTCCGGGTCTGGTCCGTCGAGGGACAGGGGTCCTCGTTCACCCTCTCCCTCCCCCGTCGTACCCACCATGAACGTCCCACCACGAGCCAGGAGGCCACCCCTTGACCCGCGTACTCGTCGTCGAGGATGAAGAGAGCTACAGCGACGCACTCGCCTACATGCTCCGCAAGGAAGGGTTCGAGGTCGGGATCGCCGCCACCGGTCCGGATGCGATCGCCGAGTTCGACCGGGCGGGTGCGGACATCGTGCTGCTCGACCTGATGCTGCCCGGGATGCCGGGGACCGAGGTGTGCCGGCAGATCCGGCAGTCGTCGAACGTCCCGGTGATCATGGTCAGCGCCAAGGACAGCGAGGTGGACAAGGTGGTCGGGCTCGAGCTCGGCGCCGACGACTACGTCACCAAGCCCTACAGCCCGCGCGAGCTCGTGGCCCGGATCCGGGCGGTGCTGCGGCGCGGCATCGAGCCGGACCTGGCGCCGCCGACGCTCGAGGCCGGGCCGGTGCGGATGGACGTCGAACGGCACGTCGTCTCGGTCGGTGGCACGGACACCAAGCTGCCGCTGAAGGAGTTCGAGCTGCTCGAGATGTTCCTGCGGAACACGGGGCGGGTGCTGACCCGCGGCCAGCTCATCGACCGGGTCTGGGGCTCGGACTACGTGGGCGACACGAAGACGCTCGACGTGCACGTGAAGCGGCTGCGGGCGAAGATCGAGCCGGACCCGGCGCAGCCGACCTACCTCGTCACGGTGCGCGGCCTCGGCTACAAGTTCGAGGTCTGACCCCCACCCCCGTTGAGAGGTCAGTCGTGCGGCGTTGAGAGGTCAGTCGTGCGCCGTTGAGAGGTCAGTCGTGCGGCCGCCGTACGGCGTCAGCGGCCGTCGCCACCGCCCGGACCGGAACGACTGACGCCTCGACGCCTCACGAGTGACGCTTGAACGCCGAACGAGTGACCTCTCAACGGGGGGTGGAGGGGGACGCGGGCGAGGGGTCCTCGTCCTTCTCGAGCCAGCCGCGGAAGGCCTCGAGGTTCTTCGTGGACTCCCCGCGCGCCTTGCGCCAGGCCCACTCCTTGCGGATCGACGTCGCGAACCCGAGCTCGAGGATCGTGTTGAACGACTCGTCGGCGTAGGACAGCACCGCGCCGAGCAGCCGGTCCATCTCCTCCGGCGTCACCGAGGACAGCGGCAGCCGACCGTCGAGGTAGATGTCGCCCATGTGGTCCACGGCGAAGGCGACGCCGTACATCTTGAGGTTCCGCTCGAGCAGCCAGCGGTAGACGCGTTCGTGGTTCTCGTCGGGTCGGCGGGCGACGAACGCGTGCACCCCGAGCGCGTGTGAGCCGACGTCGAAGCGGCACGGCGTCTGCAGCTTCTTCTCGCCGGGGAGGACGACGGTGAAGACCCCGTCCTCGATCTCCTTCCACTCCAGCTCGTGGGCGTCGAACACCTCGCGGAGGGTCTGCGCCGCCTCCGCGCGGTCGGTCCCGCGGCCTTCGGTGCCCGTGCGCCCTGCGGCCTCGGTCATGCCCGGCTCCCCTCGAGGTCTAGCCGCATCGCCGTGCTGGCCTGCCGGTACACGTCGAGCGTGCGGTCGGCGGTGCGCTCCCAGGCGAAGCTCGCGGCCTGCTCGACCGCGCCGCGGGACAGCCGCGCGCGGTAGGCCGGGGCGCCGAGCACCCGCTCGATCGACCGGGCGTAGTCGGCGGGGTCGTGCCCCTCGACGAGCAGGCCGGACACGCCGTCGCGGACCACGGTCGGCAGCCCGCCCACGGCCGCGGCCACGACCGGGGTGCCGGTGGCCTGTGCCTCCACGGCGACCAGGCCGAACGACTCGTTGTACGACGGCACCACGACCACGCTCGCCGCGGCGTACCAGTCGACCAGCGTGGACTGCGCGACCGGCGGCACGAAGCGCACCACGTCGTCGAGGCCGAGGGCGGCGGCGAGCTGCGCGAGCGACTCGGGGTGCTCGAGGCCGGTGCCGGAGGGGCCGCCGACCACGGGGACCACCAGGTTGCGGCGCAGGGACGGGTCGCGCTCGAGCAGCACCGACACCGCGTGCAGCAGCACGTCGGGAGCCTTGAGCGGCTGGATGCGCCCGGCGAACATCACCACGTGCGCGTCGGCGGGCAGCCCGAGCCGGCCCCGCGCCGCGGCCTGGCCGACCGGCCGGAACACGTCGAGGTCCACGCCCGGGTGCACCACCTCGACCCTCGTCGGGTCGGCGTCGTACAGGTTGACCAGCTGCTTGGCCTCGATGTCGGTGTTCGCGATGAGCATGTCGGAGGCCTCGACCACCTGCTCCTCGCCGATCACCCGCGCCATCGGCTCGGGGGTGTCCCCGATCGCGAGCGCGGCGTTCTTGACCTTCGCCATCGTGTGCATCGAGTGCGCGAGCGGCACGCTCCACCGGTCGCGCACGAGCGCGCCGACCTGGCCGGAGAGCCAGTAGTGGCTGTGCACGAGGTCGTACCAGCCCTGCTCGTGACCGGCCTCGGCGCGCAGCACCTCCCGCGCGAACGTGCACAGCTGACCGGGCAGCTCACTCTTGCTCAGCCCCTCGAACGGGCCGGCGTGGACGTGGTGCACGTGGACACCGGGCACGGCCTCGACGACCGGCGGCAGGTGCGAGGACGTGGCACGCGTGTAGATCTCCACCGCGACGTTGCGGGCGGCGAGGCGCTTGGCCAGCTCGATCACGTAGACGTTCATCCCGCCGGCGTCGCCCGTGCCGGGCTGGTCGAGCGGGGACGTGTGCAGGCTGATCATGGCGACCCGGCCGTGAAGCGGGCGCGGCGCGTGCATGGGTGCGGCTTCCAAGATGGGCATACCTCCGACGGTGCAACCATCGGTGAGAGGTTCTTATTTCACCGACTACCCGGTTACCCGGTTCCGGACCGGCTCAATCGGCCCCGGCGTACGGCGCCGTGCCGCCCGGCGTACGGCACCCGCCCGGCGGCGGAGCAGCCCACGGGCGCGGCCCAGGTACGGCGCCAGCCGGTCCGTCGCGCGCTCGGCCACCTGCCAGAGCACGATCCCGCCGAGCAGGGCGAGGACCGTGGCGAGCAGCGGGAACCGGTCCTCGAGGTGCGGGTAGATCTGCCAGTGCGCGAGGTAGATGTAGAGGGACGCGCTCGCCAGCACCCCCGCCGCACGGGCGGCCCAGGCCGGCACCCGCAGGGCACGGACCCACACCAGCGCGAGCAGGCCGGCCGCGACCAGGGCGTCGCGGGCGGGGTCGTCGAAGAACCCGGGGACGGTCACCAGCACGGACGCCGAGACCAGCACGCGCTGCCAGGGTGCGGTCGCCTTGACCGTGGCCCAGCCCAGCGCGAACAGCCAGAACGCCACGTTCGCGCGGTGGATGACGTCGCCGCCCATCACGGTGACGACCTCGTACCGGGTGAGCAGCCCGAGCCCGGCCAGCATCATCGGCAGCCAGAACGGCCAGCGGCGCTCGGCGCGGTCGACCAGCGGCAGCGCCATCATCAGGGTCAGGGCGAGCAGCGTGTAGACGAGCGCCTCGATGAACCAGTAGTGCCACGCGGGCTCGGTCCACGCCCGCGGGCCGAGCACCCCGTTGAGCAGCAGCGGGTTGGTCCACGAGTACCCGGGCGTGAACGCGGCGACCAGGCCGATCCAGACCGCCGACGGCACGGCCACCCGGGCGACGCTCGTGCGCAGGTGCCGCACCCGGTCGCGTCGCGGCGCCGTGGTCAGGTGGAAGCGGCCGAAGTTGAACCCGGCCACCCCGAGCAGCACGTGCGCGCCGCCGAGCAGCACGAACAGGTTGGCGTGCGAGCCCACGATCATCACGATCGCCAGGGCGCGGAGCGCGACGTTGGCCTCCAGCGAGCGGAGCCGTCCGGCGCGACCCGACAGCCGTCGGCCGACCGGGCCCAGGAGCCCGGTCCGACGGCCCGGTCCGGGACCGGCGGCCCGAGCATCCGCCGCGGCCCGCGCGTCCGCCGCGGCCCGCGCCAGCTCCCCGATCGGCGTGACGTGCCAGCCGGCGGGGAGGTGACCGAGGGCCTCCTCCAGCCGGAGCGACATCTCCACGTAGGACAGCGAGTCGCCCTCGAGGGTCACGAACGTGTCGTCGTCGGCGACCTCGGAGCGGTTCAGCACGCCGCCGTACAGCGCGCGGAGACCGGCCGCGTCGGCGCCCGCCGAGGAGCCCGGGCTCGCGGCAGTCGGCGGGCGGTGCGCCGCGAGCGCCACGATGCCGCGGTGGTCGGGCTTGCCGTTGGGCAGCCGCGGTACCTCGGGCACCGCGCACAGCTCGACGGCGCCCCGCGGCAGCCCGAAGTGCGCCTTCGCGATCGCCGCGACCCGGTCGGGGTCGACCGGGGCGGCCTGCGTGGACACGGCCAGGACCAGCCGGTCGTCGCCGTCGGCGCAGCAGGCCACGACGCCCTCGTCGGCGTACACCCGCTCCACCTCGTCGAGGTCGATCCGCAGCCCGAACACCTTCGCGAACCGGCTGCGCCGGCCGATCACCTCGTACAGGCCGTCGGCGGTACGACGGGCGACGTCGCCGGTCCGCAGCGAGGCGACCACCCGTCCGAGCGCGAGGTCGGCCGGCGTCTCGGCGTACCCGAGCATCACGTTGGGCCCGTCGTACACGAGCTCGCCGACGTCCACGGCACCGTCGCGCGCGAGCGGCATCTCCGGCAGCGGCTCGAGGCTGAACGAGCCGCCGGGAACGGGGACGCCGATCGCGGACGGCGACCGGAGTGCGAGGTCGGGCGGCAGGTAGGCCATCCGCGCGGTGGCCTCGGTCTGCCCGTACATCACGAACAGGTCCCAGCCGCGCCGCCGGCCGAGCTCGGCGTAGCGGCGCACCCGCCCCGGCGCGAGCCGGCCGCCGGCCTGGGTGACGTAGCGCAGCGAGGGCAGGTCCATGTCCGCGAAGCCGACCCGGTCGAGCATGTCGAAGGTGTACGGCACGCCGGCCAGGGTCGTGGCCCGGTGGGTGCGGAACTGCTCCCAGAAGCAGGCGTCGACCACCGACAGCGAGGTGAGCAGCAGGGAGGCGCCCGCGAGGAGGTGGCTGTTGATCACCGAGAGCCCGTAGCAGTAGTGCATGGGCAGCGTGGTCGCCGCGACGTCCTCGGGTCGGATCCCGAGGTAGCTCGCGATCGCGGCCGCGTTGGCCTCGACGTTCTCCGCGGACAGCCGGACCAGCTTCGGGGACCCGGTGGACCCGGACGTGGAGAGCAGCAGCGCCAGCGACGGGTGCAGCTCGTGGGCGGTGCCGTCACGCCGCTCGACCAGGCCGGCGGCGTCGTGGACCACGTCGGGGTCGTAGGCGTCCCGGACGGCGGCGAGGTTCCCGGGGTTGTCGCCGGGCACGAGGATCACCGGGTGGCCGGCGGAGAGGGCGGCGAGGTAGGTGACGATCGGGTCGACCTCGTTGGCGCCCGCGACCAGGACGAGCCGGCGGGTGGGGCCGAGCCGGTCGGCGACGTCGGCGACCCGCGCGGCGAGCTCGGAGTAGGTGACCGTGCCCGCGGGGGTCACGAGCGCGGCCCGGTCACCGTGGGAGGCCAGCCGGGCGACGAAGGGCACCGAGAGGTCGGCCTGCACGGGTCGCACCGGCCGAGCATATTAGGCAAGGCTTACCTATGCCAAAGTGAGCTCGGGCACGAGCGCCGAGCGGCGGGACCGGTCCAGGCCACCTGCGCACCGGACCCGGGCGCCCGCCGGCAGCGCCCTCGGCCGCTGCGACGACTCGGGCGCCCGCCGACAGCGCCCCTCCCCCCGCGCGACGCGGGTGTCAGCGGGCGGCGCGCGCTCCGCGGCTCCCGCGGTCGGCGCGGCGACCGCGCACCGGGGCGGGCTCGACCGGAGCCGCGGACCGGCCCCGACGCAGGCCGAGGGCCCCGCTCGCGAGCGCGAGGAGCGCGCCGACCAGCGCGGACAGGTACTCGGCCCCGAGAGCGTCGGCGACCAGGGTCCAGACCATCGCCACCAGCACCGGGGTCGCCACGGACACCAGCGCCCGCAGCCAGACCGGGGCGGTCGCGACGAGCGCGTACCCGGCCGCCCCCAGGGACACCACCAGCGCAGCGGCGCCGAACCAGACCAGGAGGCCGGCCGGACCGGCCTCGACGGTGGTGTCGCCCCACGCCAGCAGGGCAGCCACCGACCAGCTCACGCCGCCCACCAGGGCAGCCAGGGACGCGACTCTGCTCGGGTTCATGGGGAGCAGTGTGCCCCTTCCACCCCGTCCTCGGTCAACGAGTCCCGGTTCACACCGCTCTGGGCGACCTTGGCGCGCGGTGGGAGAATCGGCGCCATGCCATCGAACAAGGTCGCCGTCGTCACCGGAGCCAGCAGCGGGATCGGTGAGGCCACCGCCCGCCGCCTCGCCGCCGAGGGGTTCCACGTGTTCTGCGCCGCGAGGCGTGCGGACCGGGTCGAGGCGCTCGCCTCGGAGATCGGGGGTACGGCGGTGCGCTGCGACGTGACCTCGACCGAGGACGTGGCCGCGCTCGCGGAGCGGGTCGGCGAGCGGCTCGACGTGCTCGTCAACAACGCCGGCGGCGCCGTCGGGTCAGACCCCGTGGCGCAGGCCGACCCCCAGGACTGGCGGGCGATGTACGAGGTCAACGTCATCGGCGTGCTGAACGTGACCAAGGCGCTGCTCCCCGCGCTCGTCGCCAGCGGCGCCGGCACCATCGTCAACGTCGGCTCGACCGCCGGGCGGATCGCCTACGAGGGCGGCGCCGGCTACACCGCCGCGAAGCACGGCACCCAGGTGGTGACCGAGACGCTGCGCCTCGAGCTCTACGACCAGCCGGTGCGGGTCAGCGAGATCGCGCCGGGCATGGTGAAGACCGAGGAGTTCTCGCTCAAGCGTTTCGGCGGTGACCAGGAGAAGTACGACGCGGTCTACGCCGGTGTCGCCGAGCCGCTGGTCGCCGAGGACATCGCCGACGCGATCGGCTGGGTGGTCACCCGGCCGCCGCACGTGAACGTCGACGAGCTGGTGATCCGCCCGCGCGCCCAGGCCGCGCAGCACAAGGTGCACCGCGTCTTCGACTGAAACCCGGTCGCTCAGAGGTCGTCGAGCACCAGCGCGGCCAGCCGGGACAGGTCCGGGGTGAGGTCCTGCTCGGGCACCCGGACCACGGCGTGCCCGACGGCGAACGAGTAGACGTACCGGTCCGGCTGCGGCGGGCTCGGGCGCACCGCACCGAGGTCGATCCGGGAGACCAGCGCACGCACCTCCGCCGCCCGCGGGTCCTCCCCGGTCGTGGACACCGCGGCGTGCACGGTCCGCCCGGCGAACCCTCCGGAGCGGGTCACCTCGACGACCTCCTCCGCACCGGCCTCGCCACCCGCAGCGCCGACGCCACCCTCGGCCCCGGCACCAGCGGGGGCGCCGGCCGCTCCCCCGGCGGCCGCAGGCTCCAGCACACCGACCTCCACCCAGGCCCGCCCCACCACGTCGCGCAGCCCGCGGTCGTCGCCGGCGGCCGCGACGGTGGCACGGGCGAACTCCGCGAACCCGGCGTCCGGGCCGACCGCGGACGAGGTGAGCGCGTCGAACCAGAGTCGGCCGGCCCGCTCCCAGGAGTACCCGCCGAGTCGGGTCGCGACGAGGTGGAAGGCACGGTTGGGGATGCCGGAGTTGAGGTGCACCCCGCCGTTGTCCTCTGTGGTGTCGACGTACGACGCCATGTGGCCGACCTGGGGGTCACGGCCGATCACCGGGTCCTCGTAGGCGGTGCCGGGGGCGGCCATGGACCGCAGCCCGCGCGCCGCCACAACGGGCAGGAACAGCCCCTCGCCGATCAGCCAGTCGGCCTCCGCGGCGGTCTGCCCCCGCAGCCGCTGCTTGACGCAGGCGGCGAAGACGTCCGACATGGACTCGTTCAGCGCACCGGGCTCGCCCCGGTAGGCGAGCCCTGCGGTGTACTGGGTGACCGCGTGCACGAACTCGTGCGCGAGGACCTCGACCGGCTTCGTGAAGCGGTCGAAGACCCGCCCGTCGCCGTCGCCGAGCACGAGCTGGCGGCCGTCCCAGAAGGCGTTGTCGTAGTTGCGCTCGTAGTGCACGGTCGCGATGACCGGCGCGCCCCTGCCGTCGTAGGAGGTGCGGCCGAACACCTCGGCGAACAGCGCCACCGACGCCTCGACGCCGGCGTAGGCCTCGTCGACCGCGGCGTCACCGGAGACCGGCTCCCCCGCCGAGCGCACCGGGGATCCCGGCAGCTCGGAGCCGTTGGCCGCGGTGTGGACCGTCCAGGCGTCCTCCTCCGCGAGTGTCACCCTCTGCGGGACGCCCTCGACCATCGGCGGCGGGGTGAGCCTCCGCGACCGCAGCCCCTCGTCGACGGCGAGCGTGGCGTGGCCGCAGCGGGCCAGGTCGGCGTCGACGTGGGCGGACGCGATCGCGTCGAGGAGGTACGGGGGGACGAAGTGACAGCTGCTCATGCTCCACACCTATCGTTCGACACCGACAAACCGGGCGGGCCCGTCGACCGCGATCGGCCGCCCCGCAGCACAGCGGCCGCACACAACACAGACGGAGGCGCCCCGGACGAACCGGGACGCCTCCATCATGGCCGAACGCTCAGTAGCGCTGGTCGGGGTTGCCCTCCGGCGCGGACCACTGCTGGGTCCGGGCCGGGTCGTCGTACCCGGGGTCGGTCGACCCGTAGGTCGAGCTCGAGCCGTACGTCGAGCCGGAGCCGGAGGTCGAGCCCGAGCCGTAGCCCGCGTCGTACGACGAGCCGCCGGCCGACGCGCGCACGGAGTGCGCGTCCTGCTCGGCGCGGTCACGACCGGTCGCGAAGTCGTGCTTGACCTGGTCCTTGTGCTCCTGGCCCTTGCGGTAGGCGTCCTCGAGCATGCGCTGGGCGACCGGACGGCCACCGAGACCGAAGGCGAGCGCCAGGCCGAGGGCGAGGGCGCCCATGGTCGCGGCGAACGCGATGCGGACGATCTCCTCGGCGATCTTCAGCTGCTCGAGGATCATGAACATGGCGATCACCATGACCAGTGCCGGGAGGATCGAGGCGACGATCTTGCCGGTGGGGGTGTCGCCCATGACCCGGGTGACACCGGCGGCGACCGCGCCCGCGAGGACGGCGGCGACCACGAAGATCACGATCGCGGCGATGATGTTCGGCAGGTAGGCGAGGACGTCGTTCATGAAGACGGTGAGCGCCGGGATGCCGAGCGCCCCGACCGCGGTGAAGACGAAGAACGCGAGGATCAGCCAGAACACCACGCGGCCGATGCCCCGGGACGGCTTCGCACCGGCCATGACCATCTCGACGTAGCGGTTGGCGTCCGACTCGTGCAGCTTGCGGTCCAGGCCGGCCTTCTCGAGCAGCTTCTGCACTGCCTTGCCGACGATCTTGGCGACGACGTACCCGATGACGATGAGCAGGATGAAGCCGAGAAGGTTCGGGAGGAACCCGAAGAACCCTTCCCATGCCCGGTTGAAGCTTGCTCCGATGTCCATGTGTGCTCCTGACGTGCTGAGTGGCGCTCAGCCTGCCTGCTGAAGCTGAACAGCCCGGACGTACCCGGCGCCCCCCGCAGCAAACACCCTGTCCCGGTGGCCTCAGCGGGCCTCAGGAGTCACAGGCGCCCGAACCGGGGCTTCTCCTTCGCCAGGAAGGCGCGCACGCCCTCCCGGAAGTCCGCGCTGCCGTAGACCTTGTCGAGCCGGACCAGGTCGTCGGCCGGCGACGCCTCGATCGCGTCGGAGCGGCGCAGCAGCTGCTCCTTCGTCGCGGCGAGGGTGAGCGGCGCGGCGGCCTCGATCCCGTCGACGACCCGGTCCACCTCGGCGTTGAGCTCCTCGGAGGGGAGCACCGCCATCACCGCGCCGACGGCGTACGCCCGCTCGGCGGTGACCAGCCGTGAGGTCAGCAGCATCTCCCGGGTCAGCGACTCGCCGAAGACCGCGGCGCAGCGGTAGACGATGAACGCCGACAGGGCGTTGCCGAGGGTGCGCGCGATCGGGTAGCCGAACCGCGACCCCTCGGAGCAGACCCGCAGGTCGCAGTGCGTGGCCACCGCCAGTCCGCCGCCCACGCAGATCCCGTCGACCGCGGCGAGGGTCACCTGCGGCAGCTCGGCGACCGCCCGCAGCACCCGGCCGACCTTCGCCTCGTAGGCGACCCCGTCGGCGCCCTCGGTCAGCGAGACGAACTCCGAGATCTCGTTGCCGGCCGCGAAGGCGCGCCCGCCCGCGCCGCGGAAGACGACGGTGCGGACGTCAGGGCGGTCCGCGAGCCCCGCGCACACCGCAAGCAACGCCTCGTAGGTGGCGCTGGTGAAGGCGTTGTGCCGTTCCGGCCGGTTGAAGACGACCTCGAGCCTCGAGCCGGTACGGCGCAGCAGCACGGCGCCGTCCGCCAGGTGCCGCTCGCCGTGCTCCTCGAGCAGGTCCGCCTCGTCCGTGCCGTCCACGCGCTCCGTCATGGCCGAGAGGCTACGAGCGCACCGACGGGCTGGCCCGGCCGGGTCATGCCCACGCCGTCACCGCGCGCGTACCGTCGTGGGCACAGCATCTTTCGGGGAGGCGGGCACATGTGGTGGTTCCTGGTGGCCGTGGCCTTCGTCCTGGTGCTGGCGCTCCTCGAGTGGAGGTCGTGGCGTCGCCCGGTGGGCCGCCACCTGGAGGGGTACGAGAGCGGCCAGGACCACGACCGTCACCTGACCGGCGGCGTCGACCTCTGAGCGTGCTCACGCGGTGAGGGCCGCCTCGACGGCGGCCGGCAGCACGTCGCCCGCGCGCCCGCGGACCACGACGTCGGCGATGCGGTCGAGCGGCGTGGGCTCGTCGTTGACGATCGCCAGCCGGGCGCCGTGGCGCACCGCGGCCACCGGGACGTCCGCGGCGGGGTACACCTGGAGCGACGAGCCGACCGCGACCACCCGGTCGGAGCCGGCCGCGAGCGCGAGCGCCTCCTCGACGACGCCCGGGAACAGCAGCTGCCCGAACGACACCGTCGCCGACTTCACCAGGCCCCCGCACTCCGGGCACGGCGGGTCGGCGACGCCGGCGTCGACCTGCGCGAAGGCCCAGGTGTACGGCGCCGTGAAGCCGCAGCCCGCGGGGGCGCCCCGTCGCGGCGCGTGGCCGATGCACATCACGGTGCGCGCGGTGCCGTGGATCTCCACCACGTGCGTGGAGCCGGCCGCCTGGTGCAGGCCGTCGATGTTCTGGGTGACCACGGCCCCGCCGCGACCGGACTCCTCGATCCGGGCGAGGGCGCGGTGGGCCGCGTTGGGCTCCACGGCGAGCGCGAAGAACTCCCGCCGCATCGCCCACGAGCTCGCGCGGACCTCCGCCGAGTCGACGTACCGGTCGAAGGTGAAGTCGCGCGGGTCGTACCGGGTCCACACGCCGCTGGGCGAGCGGAAGTCCGGGATCCCCGACTCCGTGGAGATGCCCGCGCCGGTGAACGCGGTGACCCGGGACGACCCCGCGATGAGCGAGGCGAGCGCCTCCACCTCGGCGGCGGGGCTCACCGGAACCCGGCCACCGGCTGCGTGACGTAGGGCTCTTCGAGCCGCGCGACCTCGTCCTCGGTCAGCTCGAGGTCCAGCGCCGCCACCGCGTCGGTGAGGTGCTTCGGCGTGCGCGCCCCGACGATCGGCGCGCAGACGACCGGCTTGGACGCGACCCAGGCCAGCGCGACCTGGGCCCGGGAGACCCCGCGGGCCTCGGCGATCGTGGCCACCTGCTCGACGACCTGCTTGTCGCCGGAGGAGGCGTAGAGCCGCTTGCCGAACTCGTCGGTCTCCGAGCGGGCGGTCGACTCGTCCCAGTCGCGGGTCAGCCTTCCGCGCGCGAGCGGGCTCCACGGCAGCACCGCGACGTCCTGGTCCTCGCAGAGCGGGTGCATCTCCCGCTCCTCCTCGCGGTGCAGCAGGTTGTAGTGGTCCTGCATCGACACGAACCGGGTCCAGCCGTTGAGGTCGGCGAGGTAGAGGGCCTTGGAGAACTGCCAGGCGTACATCGACGACGCCCCGAGGTAGCGCGCCTTGCCGGCCTTCACCACGTCGTGCAGCGCCTCGAGCGTCTCCTCGATCGGCGTGGTCGGGTCCCAGCGGTGGATCTGGTACAGATCGACGTAGTCGGTGCCGAGCCGGCGCAGGCTGTTGTCGATCTCGGCCATGATCGCCTTGCGCGACAGGCCGGCGCCGTTCGGACGGCCCGCGTTCATCGCCCCGTGCACCTTGGTCGCGATCACCACCTCGTCGCGGCGCGTGTGCTGCTTCAGCGCCCGTCCGACGATCTCCTCGCTCGACCCGTCGGAGTAGACGTTGGCGGTGTCGAAGAAGTTGATGCCGAGGTCCACGGCCTGCTTGAGCAGCGGCAGGCTCTCCTCCTCGGACAGCGTCCAGGCGTGGGTGCCGCGGGCGGGGTCGCCGTAGGTCATGCAGCCAAGGCTGAGCCGGGAGACCTCGAGGCCGGTGCGGCCGAGCTTCACGTAGTCCATGCGTCCCATCCTGCAGCAGGCCCGGTCGGCCGCCGCCGTACCACGGGAGGAGCGGGCGCCGTACGACGGGCGGGCGGCCGCCGTACGACGATTCGGCCCGGACCGTCTCCGCCGATAGACTCCGGGGGTCTCTCTGCAACGTCATCCCTCTGTGGCTGCGACCGCGGCCAGAGCGCACGACCTCCGCAGACCTCAACTCGAAAGCGAACAACGGCACCCGTATGTCCGAGAAGATCTCCCGCAAGGACCTCAGGAACGTCGCCATCGTGGCGCACGTCGACCACGGCAAGACGACCCTCGTGGACGCGATGCTGCACCAGGCCGGCGCTTTCGGCGAGCACCAGCACGTCGACGAGCGCGCCATGGACTCCGGTGAGCTCGAGCGCGAGAAGGGCATCACGATCCTCGCCAAGAACACCGCCGTGCACTACAAGGGCCCGGCGGCCGAGGGCGAGGAGATGGTCATCAACATCATCGACACCCCCGGCCACGCCGACTTCGGTGGCGAGGTCGAGCGCGGCCTGTCGATGGTCGACGGCATCGTGCTGCTCGTGGACGCCTCCGAGGGCCCGCTGCCGCAGACCCGGTTCGTCCTCCGCAAGGCGCTGAACCGCAACATGCCGGTGGTCCTCGTGGTGAACAAGGTCGACCGCCCCGACTCGCGGATCACCGAGGTCGTCGACGAGACCTACGAGCTGTTCATGGACCTGCTCGACGAGTCGCACAGCCAGGACGCGCTCGACTTCCCGGTCGTCTACGCGTCGGCGAAGGCCGGCCGCGCATCGGTGGAGATGCCCGAGAACGGCGGCCTCCCCGACAAGGAGGACCTCGAGGACCTCTTCAAGACGATCATCGACACGATCCCCGCGCCGCAGTACACCGAGGGCGCCCCGCTCCAGGCCCACGTCACCAACCTCGACGCCAGCCCGTTCCTGGGCCGGCTCGCGCTGGTCCGCGTGCACGAGGGCGAGCTGAAGAAGGGCAAGACCGTCGCCTGGATGAAGCGCGACGGGTCGACCCAGAACGTGAAGATCACCGAGCTGCTCGTCACCGAGGCGCTCGAGCGCAAGCCCGGCGAGCAGGCCGGCCCCGGCGACATCGTCGCGATCGCGGGCATCCCCGAGATCATGATCGGCGAGACCCTCGCGGACGCCGAGAGCCCGGTCGCGCTGCCGCTGATCACCGTCGACGAGCCGGCCATCTCGATGACGATCGGCACCAACACCTCCCCCCTGGCCGGCCGGGTCAAGGGCTCGAAGGTCACCGCGCGCCTGGTCAAGGACCGCCTGGACCGCGAGCTCATCGGCAACGTGTCGATCAAGGTCGTCCCGACCGAGCGTCCCGACGCCTGGGAGGTCCAGGGCCGTGGCGAGCTGGCGCTGGCGATCCTCGTCGAGCAGATGCGGCGCGAGGGCTACGAGCTCACCGTCGGCAAGCCGCAGGTGGTCACCCGGGAGATCAACGGCAAGCTGCACGAGCCCGTCGAGCGGCTGACCATCGACGCGCCCGAGGAGTACCTCGGCACGATCACCCAGCTCCTCGCCGTCCGCAAGGGCCGCATGGAGCAGATGACCAACCACGGCACCGGCTGGGTCCGCATGGAGTTCCTGGTCCCCGCCCGCGGCCTGATCGGCTTCCGCACCGAGTTCCTCACCGACACCCGCGGCACCGGCATCGCGCACCACGTGTTCGAGGGCTACGAGCCGTGGGCCGGCGAGCTGCGTACCCGCGCCTCCGGCTCGCTCGTCGCGGACCGCACCGGTGCGGCCACGTCGTACGCGATGACCAGCCTCCAGGAGCGCGGCGTGCTCTTCGTGGAGCCCACCACCGAGGTGTACGAGGGCATGATCGTCGGCGAGAACTCCCGCGCCGACGACATGGACGTCAACATCACCAAGGAGAAGAAGCAGACCAACGTGCGGTCGAACGCCGACGAGTTCGAGAAGCTCGTGCCGCCGCGCAAGCTCTCCCTCGAGCAGTCGCTGGAGTTCTGCCGCGAGGACGAGTGCGTCGAGGTCACCCCCGACGCGATCCGGATCCGCAAGGTGATCCTGGACGCCAACACCCGCGGCCGCGCCGCCCGCGGCCGCAAGTAGCCGGCGCGACCCGCGGCGACCGCGCTCGCCGTACCCGCACCCCCAGCACCGCCACCGAGAGGCCGGGCCCACCACGGGCCCGGCCTCTCGGCGCGTGACCGCCCGCGTCCGGGCTCGTTATAGTGGCGGCGGCGTCGTGACAGATGCCGCGTAGCTCTCGGACCATCACAAGGGGGACCTCTGTGTCCATCAGAGGCAGTCTGGCCGCGGCCACCGTGCTGGTGAGCGCGCTCCCACTGAGCGGCTGCTCGGACGACAGCTCCGCCACCGAGTCCTCGGAGACCCCGGCGAGCCCCACGGCGTCGGCCTCCCCGGACCTCCCCGACGACGCGATGAGCACCGAGCCGGCCCGCCCGAAGGACAAGAAGACCCCCGAGAGCGCGGTCGAGTTCGGCCGGCACGTCGTGGAGTCGGTCTGGTACGCCAACCAGCAGGGCGACGCCTCGTCGCTGATGGCCCTCGACGACGACGAGAGCTGCACCAACTGCGCCTCCATCCAGGACTCGATCGAGGAGACCGCGGCCAAGGGCCACCGGCAGCTGCTCGCGAGCGACGTCGAGATCACCGGCGCCACGCTCCTGGACCGGTCCACGGACACCTGGGTCGCCGGCATCGCCTTCACCCGCCCGAAGCTCACCGAGTACGACGAGGCCGGGAAGTCGGTCGGCTCGGTGGGGCCCGAGGATCTCTTCATGGAGATCGGCATGCAGTGGCGGGGCAGCCACTGGGAGATCTTCAACCTCAGGTACGCGGAGAACTGATGAGAGTCCTGGCAGCCACCCTGCTCCTGTCCGCGACCGCCTTCTTCGGCACCGCGGCCCCCGCCCTCGCCGACGGGCACATCGACATCGGCGGGCAGAACACCGACAACGACGAGACCGTCATCGAGGGCACCTCCCCGGGCGGGCCCCAGGGCGGCAGCAACGGCGGCGGCACCCAGCCGGTGGGCAACACCGACTACACGCCGCAGCCGTGGACCCAGGAGCGGATGGTCCCCGCCTGCCAGACCAACAGCCCCTCCGAGTCCGACGACGCGCTGTGCATGGGCGCGCTGGCGGCCTGCCGGGCCGAGGGCGAGATCAACATGCGCGTCTACACGCGGCTGATGAGCGCGGAGGGCGTGCCCACCGAGCCGTGGCAGTACCAGGGCACCCGCTGTGTCGGCGGGGACACCGAGACCGGCGTCCAGGAGCCCGAGGTGACCACCGAGGACGTGGTGGAGCAGGCCAGGTCGCTCGCGCCGCCGTCGCAGATCGGGGTCGAGCCCGAGGGCGAGTCGTACGTCAACGTGCCGAACAACTTCTACGCCGACTCCGAGGCCCAGACGGTCACCGTCTCGGTCTTCGGCATCGCGATCCCGGTCAGCTACGCCCCCACCGACTTCACGTGGGACTTCGGCGACGGCGCGACCGGCAGCGGCCCCGGCGAGCAGGGGGCGAAGGTCGGCGCGCCGGGCGCGGTCGAGCACGCCTACGCGACCGGGGGCACCTACGAGGCGACCGTCACCACGACGTACTCCGTCTCGTTCACCCTCCCCGGCGGCAACCAGGTGACCGTGCCCGGCGAGGTCAGCGCGACCTCCGACCCGGTGCCGCTGCAGGTGGGCGAGATCCAGGCCGTCGTCTCCGACGTGCGCTGACCCGGGCCGGCCATGGCCGCGTACACCTTCGCCCCGCTGACCCCGACGTCGTTCCTGGCGCGCTCCGCCACCGTGTTCCGTGACCGGGTGGCCGTCGTCGACGGCGACCGCACGTTCACCTACGCCGAGCTCCACGACCGCTCGCTGCGGCTCACCGGCGTGCTGGCCGGTCTCGGCGTCGGGCCCGGGGACCGGGTCGCGGCGCTGTGCACCAACAGCCACGTGATGCTCGAGATGCACCACGGGGTGCCGCTGCGCGGCGGGGTCCTGGTGCCGCTCAACATCCGGCTCTCGGTCGACGAGCTGACCTTCATCGTCGGGCACAGCGGCGCCACGGTCCTCGTCGCCACCCACGAGCTCGCGGACACCGCGCGGCAGGTGGCGGAGCGCTGCGGCGCACGTCTGGTCGTCGCCGGGGACGAGCAGGACGAGTACGGCGCCCTCCTCGACGCCGCGGAGCCGCAGCCGGAGGACCTCGCGGACGAGCGCGACCTGCTCGCGATCAACTACACGAGCGGGACGACCGGGTCGCCGAAGGGCGTGATGTACCACCACCGCGGTGCGTTCCTCCAGGCGCTGGCGATGGCCTTCCACACCCGGCTGACCAGCGACAGCCGGTACCTGTGGACGCTGCCGATGTTCCACTGCGACGGCTGGTGCTTCCCGTGGGCGGTGACCGCGGCCGGCGGCACGCACGTGTGCCTGCGCGCGGTGGACCCGGCCGAGATCTGGCGGCTGCTGCGCGGCGAGGGGGTCACCCACTACAGCGCCGCGCCGACCGTGCTCACGATGATCGCCAACGCGCCCGAGGCGGACGGCGACCCCCTCGACCACCAGGTCGACGTGACCACCGGCGGGGCGCCGCCGAGCCCGACCCTGCTGAGCCGGATGGCCGAGCTGAGGATGCGGGTCACCCACCTCTACGGGCTCACCGAGACGTTCGGGCCGGTCGCGGTCAACGAGTGGCACTCGGAGTGGGACGCGCTGACCGGTGAGGAGAAGGCGGTGCTGCGCGCGCGGCAGGGGGTCGGCAACGTGGTGGCGCAGCCGCTGCGCGTGATCGACCTGGCCGGCGACGACGTACCCGCCGACGGCTCCACGATCGGGGAGATCGCGGCCCGCGGCAACGACGTGATGCTCGGCTACTACCGCGACGAGAAGGCGACCGCGGCCGTCGACGCGGGCGGCTGGTTCCGCACCGGGGACCTCGCGGTCATGCACCCGGACGGGTACGTCGAGATCCGCGACCGCAGCAAGGACATCATCATCTCCGGCGGGGAGAACATCGCCTCGGTCGAGGTGGAGCGGGCGATCGACAGCCACCCCGACGTCGTCGAGAGCGCCGTGGTCGGCCGGCCCGACGAGCGCTGGGGCGAGGTGCCGGTGGCGTACGTCGTCCTCCGGGAGGGTGCGACCGCCGACGCCGCGGCGATCATCGCGCACGTGCGGGAACGGCTCGCGTCGTTCAAGGCCCCGAAGGCCGTGGTGTTCGGCGACCTCCCGAAGACGTCGACCGGCAAGATCCAGAAGCACGTCCTGCGCCGGTCGGACGTGCAGTCGGGCCCCTCTGCCTGACGGCTCAGGCGGGGAGCCGGGTCGCGCGCACGTCGAGTGCACGTCCGAGCGGTCGTCCGTGAAGCAGCCCGACTGACGCCTCGAGCACGGCGGCCACGTAGCCGGGGTCGAACATCACGTGCTCCCAGGAGAAGCGGACCACCGTCCAGCCGTTGACCGCGAACGTGTTGTAGCGCTCGCAGTCGCGCTTCATCAGCCGCCGGGTGCCGTGGAACTCGAAGGACTCGGCCTCGACGACCAGACCGAGCGTGCGGTCGACGAGGTCGGGGCGGCCGATGCCGCGCACGCGCACCTGCGCCCGCACCTCCAGCCCGGGGACGTCGAGGGCGATCGCCCGTAGCACCGACTCGAACGGGTTGTCGGCGAGGCCGTCCGCATGCTCCGCCACGCGGAGGCAGCGAGCGCGGCGACGCACCGGCACCCGCTCGGCGGCCCGGAGCAGCTGCGCCCGGGACAGGTCGCCGGCGCGCAACGCCGAGTCCGCGATCGTCAGCGCCTCGTCGAAGGGCAGCCGGGCGGCGCAGTCCATCACCGTGCGCACGGGGTCGGTCGCGAGTCCGTCCACCTCGCGGGGGTCGAGGTCGAGGTAGAGCAGCCGCACCGACGTACGGCGCCCGGCCGCGACCTTCCTGTTGCGCGGCACCGCCACCGCGGGTGACACCGGCTGGTGCTTGACCTTCCAGCCGTGGTGCCGGGCCGCGCTGTCGAGGCACAGGACGCCACTGAGCCGGCTGGCCGCGCGGATCGCCTCGTCGGCGCCGGGAAGGGCGTACCGCCCTCGGGCGTCGCGGACGACCATGCCACGGGCCAGCGCCGTGCGCACCCGGGGGCGCGACGTCAGCCGCTGCAGGACACCGGCCTCGGCCACGCCACCGAGCCGCTCCAGGACCCGCTCGACCTTCACGGCCCCGACTCTGCTGCACCGGGCCGCGGCGAGCGACCGGCCGTCCACAGCCACTCGGACGGACACTCGACCCGGTCCGGCCGGCCGGTCACGCTCGACAGCCGGCCCGACCCCTGCCGAGTGCACGTCCGAGTGGCGGTCCGGTTCAGGCGAGGCCGGCCAGCACGAGGTCGGCGAGCTGCCGGTAGGCCTCGGCGTCCGCGAGCCCGGTGGCGGCCTCGATCTCACCGGTCTGGATCGCGCTCATCACCTGCGCCACGGCCGCACCCACGAAGCTCGCGTTGACCGGGCGCAGCGCCCCCGCTTCGACGCCTTCCACCACGAGCTGCTGCACCCGCTGGGCGGCGAAACCGGTGTTCGCCTGGTACACCTCGTTGGCCGGGGCGAACCCGGCGAGGTCGGTGTAGAACGCCTCGGAGGCCGGCTGCAGCTCGCTCGCGACCGCCTCGAGGTACGTCGCGAGGCGCAGGCCAGGTTCGTCGCACGCGGCCACCCGGGCCTCGACCCGCTCCGCGGCGTTCTTGAAGTAGGAGCGCACCGTCGCCACGACGATCTGCTCCTTGCTCGGGGCGACCAGGTACAACGTCGTACGCGAGCAGCGGAGCCTGGCCGCGAGCTCGCCGACGCCGAGCCCGGCGAACCCCTCGCGCAGGAACAGCTCCCGCAGCCCGGCCAGCAGCTCCTCACGGCGCAGGCGCGTCTTCTCGGGAAGCACGGGAGTACGGGGCACGGCATCGAGAGTACCAGCGGTGGTACTTTGGTACTCACTTCAGTACATCGCAGAGGACGGTTCCTTGCCAGCCACACGTGTCATGCCCACCCAGGAGGCCGCGGACCTCATCGGCCTCACCCGCGAGCTCGTCACCAAGGAGCTCGCTCCCCCGGTCGCCCGGGCCGAGGCCACCGAGACGTTCCCCCGCGACATCTTCCGCACGCTCGGGCGGGCCGGCCTGCTCAGCCTCCCCTACCCCGAGCAGTACGGCGGCGGGGGTCAGCCGTACGAGGTCTACCTGCAGGTCCTGGAGGAGATCGCCGCGGTGTGGTCCAGCGTGGGAGTGGGCGTGTCCGTGCACGCGCTGTCCTGCTTCGGCCTGTTCACCCGCGGCACCGAGGAGCAGAAACAGCGCTGGCTCCCCGACATGCTGAGCGGCGAGCTGCTCGGCGCCTACTGCCTGTCGGAGGCGCACGCGGGATCCGACCCCGCCGCGATGCGCACCACCGCGAAGCGCGACGGCGACGAGTACGTCCTCAACGGCGCCAAGGCGTGGACCACGCACGGCGGGCACGCCGACTTCTACAAGGTGATGGCCCGCACCAGCGACGACCGCAACGGCATCTCCTGCTTCCTGGTCCCGGCCGACGCACCCGGCCTGTACGCCGACCCGCCGGAGCGGAAGATGGGCCTCACCGGGTCCGCGACCGCCACCATGCGCTTCGAGGGCGTGCGCATCCCCGTCGAGCGACGTCTCGGCGCGGAGGGCGAGGGCCTGAAGATCGCGCTCGAGGGGCTCGACTCGGGTCGTCTCGGCATCGCCGCGGTCGCCACCGGCCTGGCCCAGGGCGCGCTCGACACCGCGATCGCCTACGCCAAGGAGCGCGAGACCTTCGGCAAGCCGATCATCGAGCACCAGGGGCTCGCCTTCGTGCTCGCCGACATGGAGGCCGCCGTACAGTCCGCCCGGGCCACCACGCTCGCCGCTGCCCGCCGCCGCGACCAGGGGCTGCCGTTCAGCCGCGAGGCCAGCGTCGCGAAGCTGGTCGCCACCGACAACGCGATGAAGGTGACCACCGACGCCGTCCAGGTCCTCGGCGGCTACGGTTACACGCGCGACTTCCCCGTCGAGCGCTACATGCGCGAGGCCAAGGTCATGCAGATCTTCGAGGGCACCAACCAGATCCAGCGCATGGTGATCGGCCGCGCGCTGTCGAAGGACGACCGGGGCACGGTCTCGGTCACGAAGGAGAACAGCTGATGCAGCTCGTCAACACCGCCGCCATCGTCACCGGCGGCGCCTCCGGCCTCGGTGCGGCCACCGCCGCCGCCCTGGTCAAGCAGGGCGCGAGGGTCTTCGCGTTCGACCTGCCGCAGGCCGTCGAGGCCGCACCCGCGGTCGACGGCGTGGAGTACGTCGCGACCGACGTGACCGACGAGGAGCAGGTCCGCGCGGCCGTCGCCACCGCCGCCGGCTCGGGAGCGCCGCTGCGCACGGTCGTCAACTGCGCCGGCATCGGCCCGTCGATGCGGATCCTCGGCAAGAAGGGCGTCCACGACCTCGCCTTCTACGCCAAGGTGGTCCAGGTCAACCTGGTCGGCTCGTTCAACGTGCTCGCGCTCGCCTCGGAGAAGATCGCCGAGACCGAGGCCGACGAGCAGGGCCAGCGGGGCGTCATCATCAACACCGCCTCGATCGCGGCGTACGACGGGCAGGTCGGCCAGGCCGCGTACGCCTCGTCCAAGGGCGGGATCGTCGGCCTCACCCTGCCCGCCGCGCGGGACCTCGCGCAGTACGGCATCCGGGTGTGCACGATCGCCCCCGGCATCGTCGAGACTCCGATGCTCGCCACGGTCAGCGAGGAGTTCCGTGCCGCGCTGGCGGCCGGGATCCCGTTCCCGCAGCGGCTCGGCCGCCCCGACGAGTACGCCCAGCTCGCGCTCGCGATCATCGACCACGACTACCTCAACGGCGAGGTCATCCGGATGGACGGCGCGCTGCGCATGGCGCCGCGCTGACCCACTCCCCGGACGCGCACGACGGCGGGGGCCGTGGTTGCCCACGACCCCCGCCGTCTCCCTGTCAGTCGCGCTGTCAGTCGCGCTGTCAGTCCCGCCTGAGCCTGCGCTGCATCAGCAACGTCGCGGCACCGGCGAGCACCATCAGCAGTCCACCGACTCCGGCGACACCCATCGCGTTGCTCGACCCGGCGGCCGGGAGGACACCCTGCGCAGGGAGAACCTGTGCCGGCGGCCTCGGCAGCTCGACGCCCAGGACCTCACCCGGGGGCGGAGGCTGCTCGACCTCGCCCGGAGCGGGCGGCTGCTCCTCACCCGGCGGGGGCTGCTCCTCCTCACCCGGCGGCTGCTCCTCACCCGGCGGCGGCTGCTCCTCACCCGGCGGGGGCTGCTCCTCACCCGGAGGCGGCTGCTCCTCCTCTTCCTCTTCCTCGCAGGTGGTGTGGGCCGGGTTGCCCTTGCCGACACCCTTGTTCTTGTCGCACTCGTACCCCTTGTTGTGGTCCTTGCCGTTGGGCAGCTGACCCTTGGGGTTCTTGTTGTCGGCCTTGCCGACGCAGCCGGCGCAGGGCTTGCCGACGGCCTTGCCGTCCCCGTTGCCGTTCTCCGACTCCGACCCGTCGCGGGTCGAGCAGTACGGACCGTCGGGGCACTGGCCGTTGGCGCCGCCGTCGTTCGCGTCGGCGTTGCTGATCGGCTGCGGCTCGTCCTCGTCACCGGAGGTGCCGTTGGAGCTGCCACCGCCGTTGCTGCTGTCGCTGCTGCCGCTGTCGCTGGCGCCGCTGTCGTCGCTCTTGGAGCCACCCGCCTTGCCGTCGGACTTCTCGGCCGCGGTGTCACTCCCCCCTCCGTTGGAGTCCGACCCAGCCTCGGAAGCGGTCTCCGCCTGCTTGACCGCCCCGCTGGACTCCTCGGACTTTCCTGTGTCGCTCTCTGAATTCGAGGCGTCCTCGGAGGCAGCTGCCGCTTCGTCCTGTCCCTTGCCGTTGCCGGGGTCCGCGTACGACGGACTCACAGCACCGAGCGTGAACAGGACCACCGCGAGCGAGGCTGCGACCGAAATTGGGCGCGCTCGACCAAGCATGGGTCTCACCATGACGATTCCTTCTTCCCCCGCCGGCGCCCCCAGCGCCGACTCGAATGTGACGTGTGCCGGATTGGGGATACCTGTACCGGCTCAGGTCTCGGACGCTACGCCGGTTTTGGAGGGGTGGTGAACCCCTCTACTGAGGCTTGTGGGTAAAAAATCAGGCATAACCTTGCGGATGCCGGACATGGCGGATATAGGCATCCGGCACCCCTCGCCCCAGGCTGTCCCGAAACGCGCGGTAGCGACACGCCGACGGGCGGTTTCAGCGGGTCGGAGGGGGTCTCAGCCCTGGAGTACGGCGGCGATCTCGTCGTACGCGCGTGCGCCGAAGGCGACCAGGCGGGCCTCGCGCACCTCGGTAGGGGTCGAGCGCAGGGTGTCGACGGCGACCTGGATCGCGTCGGCCCGGGGCCAGCCGTAGATCCCGGCGGAGACAAGGGGGAACGCGACGGTGGCCGCGCCGAGCTCGTCGGCGACCCGCAGCGCGTTGCTGTAGCAGGAGACGAGCAGCCCGCGGTCCCGCTCCCCCGCGCTGTAGTTGGGGCCCACCACGTGGATCACCCAGCGGGCGGGCATCCGCCCGGCGGTGGTCCATCCGGCCTGCCCGGTGGCGAGGCCGTCCGGGAAGCGGGCGCGGCAGTCCTCGAGGACGGCCGGCCCACCGGCGGCGTGGATGGCCCCGTCGACCCCGCCGCCCCCGCGCATCCGGCGGTTGGCGGCGTTCACGACCGCGTCCACGTCCTGGCGGGTGATGTCACCTTCGACGACATTCAGGTCCATGCGCCGACCCTACGACGCGCGGGCGGCGCGCTCACGGGCCGCGGGAGCCTGCGAGAGCATCCGGAGCACGGCCCGCTCCAGAGCGACCTGCCGCTCCTCGTCGGTGTCGTAGGTGCGGCCGGCCGCCGACGCGATCGTGGTCCCGTCCTCGTAGAGATCCAGCACCCGCGGGTCGACGTACGACGCGCGGGCGACCGTCGGGGTGTTGCCGAGGTAGTCGGAGACCTCCACCATCGCGCGGCGTACCGCCCGGGCCCGCGACGCCTTCGTGGTGCCGGGCTCGTCGCTGACCGCCAGCGACGCGGCGGCGAGCACCGTGGCGTGCCAGGTGCGGAAGTCCTTCGCGGTGATCTCCGCCCCGGTCGCGTCCCGCAGGTAGTCGTTGACGGTGACCGCGTCCACCGGGGTCCACAGCCGGGCGTCCTTGTAGGCCAGCAACCGGTCCCCGCCGCCGCGCCGGCGCCGCATGGTCTCCACCGCGGCCACGGCGAGCGGGTCGTCGATCTCGATGCAGTGCTCGACGCCTGACTTGCCGACGAAGCAGAACACCAGCCGGTCGCGCGAGCGCCGCACGTGCCGCTTCTCCAGCGTGATCAGCCCGAAGCTGCCGTTGCTGTCCGCGTAGGAGTCGCTGCCGATCCGGAAGTAGCCGAGGTCGAGCAGGCGTACGGCGGTCGCGGCCGCCCGTTCCACGGGCATCCCGTCGAGCGCGATGTGCTCGAGGATGCCCGCCCGCGCCTTGGGCAGCTGTCGCGCGACCTCGGCGACCCGGTCGAACTTCATCCGGTCCCGCCCGACCCGCCACTGCGGGTGGTAGAGGTACTGACGGCGCCCCGCGGCGTCGATCCCGACGGCCTGGATGTGGCCGTTGCGGTGCGGGCAGATCCAGACGTCCTCCCAGGCGGGAGGGATCACGAGGTCCTTGCAGCGGACGCTGTCCTCCTTGCCGAGCCGCTCCCCGTCGGCGTCGAGGTAGACGAACCCCCGCCCCGAGCGGCGGCGCGACCATCCCGTCGCGTTCGGGGAGACGGTGCGCAGCCTGGCCATGCGCCCAAGTTTCCGGAAACGGGTCGATCCAAACCGGCGGAGGATCCGGCGACGGCTACCTGCGGCGGGTGAGCGCGCGCAGCGCGGGGCGTACGTCGGCGAGGTACACCAGCGAGGCGATGGCCCCGGCGATGTTGAGCAGCTGGATGGGACTCGCGATCAGCATGTGCGCGCCGAGCGCGACGCCGAGGATGACCAGCCACATGGTCTTGGTCTGCTTGTCGGCGGCGACGTACGCGTCGGGCCGGTGGGTGAGCGCGTCGACGAACGCCCACCCCTCGACGGCGAAGAGGGCCAGCGACGCGGCGAGGAGGATGACGTTCTGGATGTCGAACACGGTCAGCACCCTCCCAGGGTAGCCGCGAACACGACGAGGCCCCCGCCTTCTGAAGGCGGGGGCCTCGTCGGTGTCGCTCGGTGGGGCGTCCCGCGCGGTCAGAACAGGGTCGGCTGACCGTCGTCCGGCGCCCCGGCACGGGCCGGATCTTTTCAGTCGCCGAGCTTCTCGGCGGCGTCCTTGGCGGCCTGGGTGCCGGTCGTCGCGGTCTTCTTCGCCGCCGTGGTGGTCGACTTGGTCCCGCTCTTGGCCGTGGCACCGGTCTTCTTCGCGGCCGCCTTGGTGGTCGAGGCGGACTTCTTGGCGGTGTCGGCGGTCTCCGCGGCGGACTTCTTGGCGGTGTCGGCGGTCTCCGCGGCGGACTTCTTGGCGGTGCCGGCGGTCTCCGCGGCGGACTGCTTGGCGGTGCCGGCGGCCGACTTCGCGGACTTGGTGGTCTGCGTCTTGGCGGTCTTGGCGCGGGTCGCGGTGCTCTTGACCGCGGCCTTCGCGTCCTTGGTGGCCTGCTGGCCACGGATCCGGCTCACCAGCTCCTTGCCGCGGGCGGCGAGGTCGCCGTAGGTCTCGTTCGCCTCGGCGACGGCCTCGTTGACGTAGGACTCCACCTTGGACGGCAGCGTCTTGGCGTCGGCCTGGAGCTCGGCGAGCCGGCTCTCGACCTTGGCCTGCGCGCCCTTGGCGTCCTCGGCGAGGACGTCGATGCGGGTGGAGACCACGGTGCGGGCCTGGTCGCGCAGCGCCTTGGGCTGGAGCTCGACCTTCGCGAAGCGCGAGGTCACGTCGTTGGCGGCGGTGCGGGCGAGCTCGACGGCGAGGTCGCCGGCGCCGACGACGGCGTAGAGCGGACGGGTGGCATCGATCTTGACAGCCATGAGTTACCTCCTGGGTTGTCCCGGCCTCAGCCGGGGGTGTCGGTGCTGGTGTCGGTGGTGCGGTTGCCGGGGTCCTGTTCCCCCGGACCGGCCTCCTCGCCCCCGACAGGGGCGGACGCCTGGTTCGACGCTCGGAAGGACTGGTACACGTCGAGCAGCGACTGCTTCTGCCGCTCGGTCAGAGCCGAGTCGGCGAGGATCGCCAGCTCGACGGATCGGACGCCGTCCTCGTCTGGGTCGAGGATCCCGGCCCGGACGTAGAGCGTCTCCGCCGAGACACGCAGCGCCTTCGCGAGCTGCTGGAGCACCTCCGCGGAGGGCCGGCGCAGCCCGCGCTCGATCTGGCTCAGGTACGGGTTGGACACGCCGGTCTGCTCGGCGAGCTGCCGCAGCGAGAGCTGGGCGCTGACGCGCTGCTCCCGGAGGTAGTCACCGAGGTTCTCGACGGTCTTGCCGACCTTCGACTTGGCCATACCCCCATCGTGCTAACTCTTGCAAGCAAAGGCAAGGCCTAGGGACGTGAAGCAGCCCACAATCGTAAGATTTCACAAGGGGTTTACACGCGTTTGAGTGCTTGCTGGGTTAGCCCCGGGATCACCCAGCGACCGGCCTGTCACAGGGACGCCGGCCCTGTCCGGCGTCTCTAGAATGCGGCGCGGACGAGCCCCACGGGGCGTCCCCCACCGAGCAGCTCGACCGTGCCGGTCTCGTCGAGCGCGGCCGCGTCCACGCCCGGCATCTCCCCGACGCCGAGGCGGCGCAGCGCCTCCGCCATCAGCACCGGACGCGCCCGGGGCGCGCCGTCGTCGGTCTTGAGCGCGACCGCGCGCCCGTCGGGCAGGCCGACCGCGTAGCAGGACTCGGCACCGGCCTTGCCGATCGCCCCGGGGACGGCGCGGAGCAGGCGGGCCTCGTCGCGACGGGAGCCGGAGGCGTACTCGGGGTGCGTCCGGTAGGCGTCGGCGACCCGGCGCTCGGGGCCGTCGGTCGCGACGGAGAGCGTGCGGAAGGCGCGCGCCAGCCCGACCAGCGACGTGGAGAGCAGCGGCGCCCCGCAGCCGTCGACCGCGGCCATCTTCACCGGCTCCCCGGTGAGCTCGGCGAACGTCTCGGCGATGACGACCTGGAGCGGGTGGTCGGGCTGGAGGTACGTCGCGGTGTCCCAGCCGTTGACGACGCAGGTGGCCAGCATCGCGGCGTGCTTGCCCGAGCAGTTCATGGTGATCGGCGCCTTGACCCCGCCGGCTCGGATGTAGTCGTCGCGGGCGGCGTCGTCGATCGGGTAGTCCGGAGGTGTCTGCAGCGCGGACTCGTCCAGACCGGCACCGTCCAGGATGCGGCGGACGCCCTCGAGGTGGAAGGTCTCCCCCGAGTGCGATGCGGCCGCGAGCGCGAGCAGCTCGCCGTCGAGCTCGAGCCCGGCGCGCAGCATCGCGACGGCCTGGACGGGCTTGTTGCAGGAGCGCGGGAAGATCTGCGACTCGGCGTCGCCGACGGACCACTCCACCGAGCCGTCGGCCGCGAGCGCGACCAGCGAGCCGTAGTGGTGGCCCTCCACGAATCCCGAGCGGACGATTTCGGCCACGACGACTGGTGCAGGCATGCCGCGACTGTAATGGCACGATTGGCGGGTGCCCGAATCGAACACGAACGCCCCAGCCGTACCGCAGCACGCTCCGTCGCCGCGCGAGCTCGACGACCTCGAGCTGCTCACCCACGGTGCGCTCGCCCCGCTCACCGGCTTCGAGGGCCCCGGCGGCCTGGTGACGCTGCGGGTCCCCGCCGCCGTGGCCGGGGCGGCCTCCGCTGCCGGCACCGTCGAGCTGGTCGACCCGGAGGGGGTCCCGCTCGCCACCGTGGCCGTGGCGTCGACGTACGACACGGGCGAGGACGGCCTCGTCGGCCTGGCCGGCGACGTCACCCCGATCACGCACAACGAGTTCGGCGCGTTCCGCCGCCTCTACCTCTCGCCGACCCAGGTGCACGAGCGGTACGGCGCCGACGCGGTGACCGTCCCCGTCGCGGGGCCGCTGACCGACGCCGACCTGGACCGGGTCGAGAAGGCGTCCGAGGGCCGCACCGTCGTCCTGCTCGCGCTCGTCGGCACCGGCACCCCCGAGGGCCTGTCGGCCACTGGTCTGGTCCGGGCCACGCTCGCGGCGGCCGGCCACCTGCGCGACGCGCACGTGGTCGCGGTCCCGCTCGCCTCCCGCGGCGACGCGACCCTCGACCACGCGCTCGGGCAGCGGGTCGTGGACGCCTACGCCCCCGGCGAGGTGGTCGCGGTCACCGGCGAGGGCGAGCTGCACGACGACGTGGCCGCGATCGTCGACGTCGACCAGCCCGGCCCGCTGGAGCAGGGCCTGGTCCTGTTCTTCACCGGGCTCTCCGGCAGCGGCAAGTCCACGCTGGCCCGCGCCCTGCACGACGTGATCCTCGAGGCCGGGGAGCGCACCGTGACCAGCCTCGACGGCGACGTCGTACGGCGGAACCTGTCGGAGGGCCTCACGTTCTCCAAGGAGGACCGGGAGACCAACATCCGCCGGATCGGCTGGGTGGCCGCCGAGATCAGCCGGCACGGCGGCGCCGCGATCTGCAGCCCGATCGCACCGTTCGACGCGACCCGCAAGCAGGTCCGCGCGATGGCCGAGGAGGCCGGCGGCGCGTTCGTGCTCGTGCACGTGGCCACCCCGCTCGAGGAGTGCGAGCGGCGCGACCGCAAGGGGCTCTACGCCAAGGCCCGCCGCGGCGAGATCCCCGAGTTCACCGGCATCTCCTCCCCCTACGAGGAGCCCGAGGACGCGACCGTCCGCGTCGACACGACGGGACGCACCATCGATGACGCGCTCGCCGACGTCCTGACGGTGTTGTATGAGCGGGGGTACCTGACGCCGGCCGCGAGCCCGTCCGGACCTGTCCAGACCAACCCGGGAGTGCAGCAGTGAGCGAGATCGTGACCATGGCGACCCTGTCGCTGCTGGTGGTGAGCTTCCTGGTCGGCATCGTCGTCGGCCTGACCGGCATGGGCGGCGGCGCGCTGATGACGCCGGCACTGATCTTCCTGGGGGTCTCCCCCACCGCCGCGGTCGCCAACGACCTGGTGGCGGCCTCGGTGAACAAGTCGGTCGGCGCGGGCGTGCACTGGCGCTCCGGGTCGCCCAACCTCAAGCTCGCCGGCTGGCTGATGCTCGGCTCGGTCCCCACCGCTTTCGCGGGCGCGTTCATCATCCGCGCGTTCGGCGGGGAGACCGAGCAGGACAGCTTCGTGAAGACCGCGATCGGCGTCGCGCTGCTGTTCACCGCCGCGACGTACACCGTGCGGATGTACCTCAACCTGCGCATCGTCACCGACGGCGGCACGCTCTCGCAGGAGGACCCCCCGGTCCGGCCGCTCCCCACCTTCTTCGTCGGCGCGGTCGGCGGCCTGCTGGTCGGCATCACCTCGGTGGGCTCCGGCTCGCTGATCATGGTGGCGCTGCTGCTGCTCTACCCCACGCTCTCCGCGGTGCGCCTGGTCGGCACCGACCTGGTCCAGGCCGTGCCGCTGGTGCTCTCGGCGGCGATCAGCCACGTGCTGGTCAGCGGCGTCGACTGGGCGGTACTGATCCCGCTGATCGTGGGCGGCACCCCGGGCACGTTCCTCGGGTCGAAGCTCGCGCACTGGGTCTCCCAGTCCGTCGTACGCCGCGGCATCGTGATCGTGCTGACGCTGACCGGCCTGGGCATGCTCGGCGTGCCCCCGGAGTACGTCGGCATCATCGGCGCGGGCCTGCTCATCCTCGGGCCGCTCGCCTGGGGCGTCGCGCGGCAGACCCGCGGGCTCCCGGCCTTCGACAGCCTGCCCACGCCCCTGTCCGGCTCCACGTCCACGCCCGCCCCGCCGGCGGGTCCGAACGGCTCGCCCGACCGCCCCGCGGCGGAGCGCGCACGGGACAGGGCCGACACCTAGCGGCCCGCCTGCACACCCGCCGCCCGAGGCCCGGTCCTGTGACCGGCCTGACACCCAGCGGGCGGAAGTGAGGGTCAGGCTCGAAATGGGTACGATGACGGCTGTTTCCGAAGAGAGGTCTGAATCAACCGATGACCGAAACCCATGCGGACTACCGCCTGAGCCAGCTCGACGAGCTGGAGGCGGAGTCGATCCACATCTTCCGTGAGGTCGCGGCAGAGTTCGAGAAGCCGGTGCTGATGTTCTCCGGCGGCAAGGACTCGATCGTGATGATGCGCCTTGCAGAGAAGGCGTTCTACCCGGCGAAGATCCCCTTCCCCGTGCTCCAGGTCGACACCGGCTACGACTTCCCCGAGGTCCTCGAGACCCGGGACAACTGGGTCAACCGTCTGGGCGTCCGTCTGATCGTCGCCTCGGTCGAGGACGCCATCAAGAACGGCGTCGTCGTCGACGACGGCAAGACCAGCCGCAACCGCCTGCAGATCGGCACCCTGCTGAACGCCATCGAGGAGGAGGGCTTCACCGCCGCCTTCGGTGGCGGTCGCCGCGACGAGGAGAAGGCCCGCGCCAAGGAGCGCGTCTACTCCCACCGCGACGACTTCGGCCAGTGGGACCCGAAGATGCAGCGCCCCGAGCTGTGGTCGCTCTACAACGGCCGCATCCACGGCGGCGAGCACATGCGGATCTTCCCGCTGTCGAACTGGACCGAGCTCGACATCTGGCACTACATCGGGCGTGAGGGGATCGAGATCCCCAACATCTACTTCTCGCACCGGCGTCGTGTCTTCGAGCGCGACGGGATGCTGCTCTCCGAGAGCGAGCACAACCCGACCAAGTCCGGGGAGACCGTCGAGGAGCGCACCGTGCGCTTCCGCACCGTCGGCGACCTGACCCTGACCGGTTGCGTCGAGTCCGAGGCGGCGACCATCCCTGAAATCATCGACGAGATCGCGATCGCCCGGGTCACCGAGCGTGGCGCGACCCGTGGCGACGACCGGTTCTCCGAAGCCGCCATGGAAGACCGGAAGCGTGAGGGCTACTTCTGATGGATCTTCTCCGGTTTGCAACCGCCGGCTCCGTCGACGACGGCAAGTCGACCCTCATCGGTCGCCTGCTGCTCGACTCCAAGGCGATCTTCGAGGACCAGCTCGAGGCCGTGGAGACGACGTCGAAGTCACGTGGCTACGACTACACCGACCTCGCGCTGCTGACGGACGGCCTCCGCTCCGAGCGTGAGCAGGGCATCACGATCGACGTGGCCTACCGCTACTTCGCGACGCCGACCCGCAAGTTCATCATCGCGGACACCCCCGGCCACGTGCAGTACACCCGCAACATGGTCACCGGCGCCTCCACCGCCGACCTCGGCCTGGTGCTCGTCGACGCCCGCCAGGGCCTCACCGAGCAGTCCCGCCGGCACGCGGTGATCCTCTCGCTGCTCCGGGTCCCGCACCTGGTGCTCGCGGTCAACAAGATGGACCTCGTCGACTACGACCAGGCCGTCTACGACAGGATCCACGAGGAGTTCACGGCGTTCGCGACGAAGCTGAACATCCCTGACCTCGAGATCATCCCGATCTCGGCGCTCAAGGGTGACAACGTCGTCACGCGCTCCGAGCACATGCCCTGGTACGACGGCTCGTCGCTCATGCACCACCTCGAGCACGTGCACGTCGCCTCCGACCGCGACCTCGTCGACGCCCGGTTCCCGGTGCAGTACGTCGTCCGGCCGAAGTCCGACGAGTTCCACGACTACCGCGGCTACGCCGGCCAGGTGGCCGGTGGCGTGCTCAAGCCCGGTGACGACGTGCTCGTCCTGCCGAGCGGCATGACCTCGAAGATCGCCGGGATCGACCTGTTCGACAAGGAGATCACCGAGGCCTACCCGCCCATGTCGGTGACGGTGCGCCTCGAGGACGACGTGGACGTCTCGCGCGGCGACATGATCTGCCGCCCGCAGAACGCCCCGAAACCCAGCCAGGACATCGACGCGATGATCTGCTGGATGACCAACGAGCCGCTCAAGCCCCGGCAGAAGCTCGCGATCAAGCACACGACCCGCACGGGCCGGGCGCTGATCAAGGACATCCAGTACCGCTTGGACGTCAACTCGCTGCACCGCGACCAGGACACCAAGGAGCTCGCGCTCAACGAGATCGGCCGTGTGCAGCTGCGCACGACGGTCCCGCTCCTGTGCGACCCGTACAGCAAGAACCGCACGACGGGCTCGTTCATCCTGATCGACGAGGCGACCGGCGTGACCGTCGGCGCCGGCATGATCAACAACGCCAGCTAGTACCAGGCGCAGGCTCCGGACCCGGCTCCCCGAATGGGGGGGCCGGGTCTTGTGCATGTGCGAAGAGACGAGGACATCACATACCCGGTCCCGAGGGGCGAAACTCGATGAGAGCAGGCGCCTGCCCTTACTCAGCCTCCAGCACCCGGTAGAACACGGTCGCGGTACCCCGACCTGCAGCCCTACGGCCGGCCGAGGGCGCGGTAGGTCCAGCCGGCCGCACGCCAGGCTGCCGGGTCCAGCGCGTTCCGACCGTCCAGCATCCGCCGCCCGCTGACCAGCGTCGAGAGTGCGGCGGGGTCGAGGCCGACGTACTCCGGCCACTCGGTGAGCAGCAGCACCAGCTCGGCGCCCTCGACCGCCTTCTCGGCGCTGTCGGCGAACTTCAGGTCCGGCCACTTCCGGCGGGCGTTCGGGATCGCCTGCGGGTCGGTGACCACGACGTCGGCGCCCTGCAGCTGCATCTGCGCCGCGACGCTCAGCGCCGGGGAGTCCCGGACGTCGTCGCTGTTCGGCTTGAACGCCGCCCCCAGGATCGCGATCCGACGCCCCACGATCGACCCGCCGCACACCTCGCGCGCGAGGTCGACCATCCGGACCCGGCGGCGCAGGTTGATCGAGTCGACCTCGCGCAGGAACGTCAACGCCTGGTCGACGCCCAGCTCGCCGGCGCGCGCCATGAACGCGCGGATGTCCTTGGGCAGGCACCCGCCGCCGAAGCCGAGCCCCGCGTTCAGGAACCGGCGCCCGATGCGCTCGTCGTGCCCGATCGCGTCGGCCAGGCGCACCACGTCCGCGCCGGTGGACTCACACAGCTCGGCCATGGCGTTGATGAAGGAGATCTTCGTGGCCAGGAAGGAGTTCGCGGCCACCTTGACCAGCTGGGCTGTCGCGTAGTCCGTCTCGACCAGCGGGGTGCCCTCCGCCAGCGGCGCGGCGTAGACGGTGTTCAGCAGCTCCTTGGCGGACTCACCGGCCGCGCCCTCGGGGAGCCCGTAGACGAGCCGGTCCGGGTGCAGCGTGTCCTTGACCGCGAAGCCCTCGCGGAGGAACTCCGGGTTCCACACCAGGGTGGCCTCCGGCACCTCCGCGGCCAGCTGCGCCGCGAGACGCTCGGCCGTGCCCACCGGGACGGTGGACTTCCCGGCCACGACCTGGCCCGGCTCGACCACCTTGAGCAGGTCGGCCATCGCGGTGTCGACGTACGTCATGTCGGCCGCGTTCTCGCCCGCCTTCTGCGGCGTGCCGACGCAGACGAAGTGCACGTCGGCGCCCTGAACGTCGGCGACGGAGTCGGTGAAGGTGAGCCGGTTGGTGGGCGCGAGCTCCTGCAGCAGCTCCGGCAGGCCGGGTTCGAAGAAGGGAGCCTCACCCCGTGAGAGCGCCGCGACCTTGTGGGTGTCGACGTCGTAGCCGATCACCTCGTGGCCGAGCGTCGCCATGCAGGCCGCATGGACAGTCCCCAAATAACCGCAACCGATGACTGAAATGCGCACTATCGCACGCTATCAAGCGATAACGGGCGGTTCAGGCCCGGATCGCGGGGCCGCCCGCGAGCCACCAGCGAGCGGCGGAACGCTGCCACTCCGGGGTGGTCGACGACTTCAGCAGCACCGGCAGGCACGGCGAGCCGCTCATCCCCAGCGCGTACGTCTTCGCCCGCTCCCGCAGCGACCACTCCGACCCCAGCGACGAGCGCAGCGCCTGGTCGGAGAAGTCGGTGAACGTCAGGTGCCCGATCCCCTGCGTGATCGGCACCGCGACGGCGGGGTCGGGGTCGTCGATGAACGCGAGCATCCGCATCCGGTGCACCTCGTTGCTGAGGTAGCGGGTGGCGGTCGCGGCCCGGGCCCGCACCCACGGCGGCACCACCGGGTTGGTCAGCAGCCCGAGCAGCTCGTCGGTCAGCGCGTCCCCGAACGGTGAGGCGGAGATCAGCAGCGAGGCCAGGTGCCGGCGCTCGGAGTCCCGGTGGAACAGGCACTCCCGGATCAGCCGCTGGAGCATCCGGTCCTCGTCGTACGACGGGTCCTGCGGGACCCGGGCCCGGGCGGCCTCCGCGAGCTCCGCGGCCATCGCCCTCGCCTTGCTGGCCACCATCACCTCGCCGTGCTCGACGACGTACCCGAGCTTGCGGCGCCCGGCCTTCGTCGCGGCCGTGGTGAGGGTGGAGCGCAGCCCCTCCGGCAGCGAGGCGATCAGCTCCGCGAGGTCGTCGCCGGCCTTGACCGGGTTGGCCCGCCACATCCGCAGCACCGTCATGTCCAGCCGGTTGCGCTCGTCCTCGGAGAAGTCGCCGCGCGCGACCTTCTGGGTGGCCAGCCAGATCGCCAGCGCCCGCGCGGTCTCGGTCGGCGGGTTCTCGACCATGTCCAGCACCAGCTGCGCCGACTTCCGGGTCGGCAGCCGGTCGAGCAGCCCGAACGGGTTCATGATCACCTGGACGTCGGGGTTCGCGAGGTACTCCGCGATCGCGTCCACCAGGAAGTCCTGGGCCCGGACCAGCGAGGCGATGTTCATCGCGGCGGTGTTGTACTGCCGGTAGGGCACCTTGATCGCCCGCGGCTGCGTCGCGATGCAGCGCCGTGCGATCGTCTCCCAGGTGCTCGCCCGCAGGTGCACCAGCGGCGCCGCGGCCAGGTGCCAGCCGAGGTCCTGCCAGTCCACGGCCAGGGCCTGCCCGTCCTCGGCGAGGTCGAGCAGCTCGTCGAGGCGCAGCGCGAACTCCCGGCTGGTCGGGTCCAGCTGCGGCCGGATCACCTTGGTCTTCACACCGGGGATCGCCGAGCGGATGTACCCGGTCAGCGACGAGATCCGGCCCGGCTCCAGGCCGAGCGCCCGCTCGTAGGCCGACATCCCCTCGTAGGACACCGGGATCTCGCCGGACTCCCAGCGGCTGACCAGGCTGCGGCTGGTGACGAATCCGGCGTCGGCGAGGGCGGTGAGGAACTTCCGGCCGTCGCCGTACGACGGGTCGGGGTGGTGCAGCCGGGACATCGCCAGCAGCCAGCCGATCCGGGCGTCGATGTCGGGCCGGGTGGAGTTGAGCGGGGTGTCGTCGTACGCGATGCGCTGCACGCGACCGGGACGACGTGCGCCGCTCATGTGTCTCCACCTCCCGTCGACCCGGATGTGCGAAGCATAAGTCGCGAGGCGGCCAGTGCGAGACCCGCCAGTCCGGTTAGGTCGGCGGCGGTGAGCCCGCGGGTGTCGGTGACGGAGAAGAGGATGGCCCCCTCCATCGGCTCGTTCACGACCATCCAGAGCACCGAGAGCGCGGCCAGCGGCACCGGACGGCGCCACCAGGCCGCGAGCACCAGGGCGACCAGGACGAGTCCGACGAGCATCAGGCCAGGCTAGGGAAGGCTATGTCCGGGTGTGGGCGCTTCGCGCAAGTCCGCACGAGACGTCGGTCACCGCAGTGAGGGACGCACGTGCAGGCCGATCTCCGGGTCGACCAGCACCTCCTGCGCCGCGGCCAGCCCGTCGACCTCCAGCTGGGCGCCGAGGTCGACGTTGCGCTTGACCATGCCCAGGGCGATCGGGCCGAGCTCGTGGTGCCGCGCGGAGGTGCCGACGAAGCCGACCGCCTTGCCGCCCAGCAGCAGGTCGCTGCCCTGCGCCGGCAGCCGGTTGTCGGACCCGTCGAGGTGCAGCAGGGTCAGCCGGCGGGGCGGGCGGCCGAGCGTGTGCACGCGGGCCACCGTCTCCTGCCCGCGGTAGCAGCCCTTGTCCAGGTGCACCGCGGTGCCGATCCAGCCGGCCTCGTTGGGGATCGTGCGGTGGTCGGTGTCGAGGCCGAGGCGCGGTTCGCCCCGGGCGATGCGCAGGGCCTCGAAGGCCCACGTCCCGCAGGCCGGACCGGCCGCCGCGGCGTACCGCTCGAGGTCCACGCGCGGGACGAAGGTGTAGCCGGAGTACGGCGCCCCCTCGATCCGGGCCGCCGGGCGCCAGGTGACCGCGAGCTCCTCGGTGACGTCGCTGACCTCGACGCGCATCATGAACCGCATCCGGTCCAGCCACTCCACCAGCGCGGTGGCCTGGCCGGGCTCGACGTGCGCGGTGAACGACTCCCCGTCGTCGACGCCGTACATCGCGTGCTCGACGTGCCCCTGTGGGCTGAGCACGAGCGCCGCGGTCGGGGTGTTCGGCGCCAGGCCCTCCAGGTACTGCGTGGTCAGTGAGTGCAGCCAGGTCAGCCGGTCGGGACCGGTGACGCGGACGACGCCGCGGTGCGAGAGGTCCACGAAGCCGTCCCCGGCCTCGAGCGTGCGCTGCTCCCCGTTGAACGACCCGTAGTGCGCGGGCACGGGCGCATCGATGCCGTTGCCGGACACCGCCCCGGGCAGGTGCAGGAGCGGGCTGGGCGTCGAGGAGAAGTCTGCTGCGGCCACCCGGCCAGCGTACCCGCGCGCAGGTGGGGTCCCCGGCGCCCGGTGGCGAGGATCAGGTCGTGGCCTTGGTGCGACCGTAGTCGTCCTCGAGCCGGACGATGTCGTCCTCGCCGGTGTAGACCCCGCGCTGGACCTCGATGATCACGAGCTCCTCGCTGCCGTCGTTGGCGAGCCGGTGCTTGGCACCCTGGTCGACGTCGACGGACTCCCCCGGACCGACGACGAGGACCACGTCGTCGATCGTGCACGTGGCCTTCCCGGACACCACCACCCAGTGCTCGGAGCGGTACTCGTGGGTCTGGTACGACAGGCGGCATCCCGGGTTCACGTGGATGCGCTTGATCTTGTAGCCCTCGGCCACGTCGATCACGTGCCAGGATCCCCAGGGCCTCTGCTCGGACTCGAGTGTCACGCGGGCCATCCCCCTCGTCAGATCTCGTCGGTGGACGTGGACCAAGCCTACGAGAGGAGGTCCGGCGTCTCTCCAACACGGTGATCTCTTTACTTTGTGGGCGGTCTGGTACGTCGGTGCCGCTCCCGCGCCCGTAGGCTGGCGCCCGTGACGAGGCGACTGCTGATCAAGGTCACTGCCGGGGCGGACGAGCCCGAGCGGTGCAACCAGGCCTTCACCGTGGCCTCCACCGCGGTCGCGACCGGGGCGCAGGTCAGCCTGTGGCTCACCGGTGAGGCGGCGTGGTTCGCGGTCCCGGGCCGGGCCGAGGAGTTCGAGCTTCCGCTGGCCGCGCCGCTGGCGGACCTGCTCGCCGCGGTGCTGGCCGGCGGCACGGTGACCCTGTGCACGCAGTGCGCGGCCCGCCGCGACATCGGGGAGGCCGACGTGCTCGAGGGGGTCCGGATCGCGGGGGCGCCCAGCTTCGTCGAGGAGGCGCTCGCGGACGACGTCCAGGCGCTCGTCTACTGAGCCGTCCGCCGGCCTCCGGGGGCTGGACCGGTCCAGCCCGGTCGGCCCGTGCGGGTGGGCTACCCGGCGGCGTCCTGGGGGGCCGACGGCTCCTCGTCGTCCCGCTCCTCGTTGCCGCGCTCGTCGCTGGCCGCGATCAGCTCCTGCGCCACCAGGCGGAGCTTGACGTTGCGCTGCTGGGAGAGCCGGGTGAGGAACGCGAAGGCCCGGTCGTCGGTGAGTTGGTAGCGCTCCATCACGATCCCCATCGCCTGGCCGATCGTCTTGCGGGTCTCCAGCGCCTCCTTGAGGTTGGTGACCTCGCGCGCGTAGGAGATCGCCACCGCCGCCTGGTGCTTGAACAGCGCCGCCGTACCGCCGAGGTCCTCGAACGCCCCGACCTCGGTCGCGTACAGGTTCAGCGCCCCCTGGGACTCCCGGGAGTCGAACAGCCGGAACGCCGCCTGCGCGCGGATCCCGGCCTCGACCGCGACCGGGCCGTACTTCATGAAGCGCGGGTCCTCGGACAGGTTCGTGCTGACCACGTGCGTCTCGTCGGTCGCGGCGTCGTAGCAGGGGCCCTCGTGGAAGGTGTACTGCGCCTTGTCGAGCTCGATCAGCGCCGGGTGGGTCGGACCCACGGTCTCCAGCCGGTCGTCCCCGTGACGGACGGTGATGCTGGCATAGACCACCTCGGGGATCAGGTCGACCGCGGCGGCGGTCAGCTGGGTCAGCGTGGCGTCGAGGTCACCCGGGGCGAGGGCCTCGGACAGGCGCCGCGCCGACTCGAGCAGTGACTGGTCGTCGATCATGCGCCGAATCTACCTTGCACAGTTTTGGCAGGCTCCGAAGATCGTCAGGTGTCCGACATCCGTCACGAAGCCATAGGTGTCGAGGAGCTTCGCGGTCATCGGCTCGATGATCTCCGGGGCCACCTCGGTGACCTCGCCGCAGCTGCGGCAGACCAGGTGCACGTGGTCCGGGGTCGCGGTCGAGTGGTACGTCGGCGCCCGGTCGGTGATGTGCGCGTGCCGGACCAGGCCGAGCTCCTCCAGCAGCTCCAGGGTCCGGTAGACCGTGGAGATGTTGACCGCGGCGGACTCCTCGTGGACCGCGCCGAGCACCTCGTCGGGGGTCGCATGGCCGAGCCGCTCGACCGCGCGCAGCACCAGCTCGCGCTGCGGGGTCAGCCGGTACCCCTTCGCGCGCAGCGTGGTCTGCCAGTCCTGCGAGGCCATGGGTCCGAGTCTAGGTGCGGCTACGACCTCCAGGCGCGGACGATGTCGCGGTCGACGTACCCGGCCCGGACCCGCTGCGGGTGGTCGCCGACCCGGAGCGTGCGGAGGCGCTCGGCGGTGCGGTAGTCGAGCACCACCACGGTGTCGTTGCCGCTGACCGAGACCCAGCACTCGTCGCCGTCGGGGCCGTTGGTCGACCAGTACGGCTTCGGGCCGACCGCGACGACCCGGCGGCGGAACGTCTCGCGGCTCACGATCGCGGCGTAGTCCGACATCGTCCCGGCCGCGCAGAGCTTCGTGCCGGCCGCGTTCATCGCCAGCCCGTGGTGCGCGGAGTCGAGCACGTACTGCTCGCGCGGCAGCCCGCCGGTCCGGTCGGGCAGGTAGGCGACGCGGCGCACCTTCCCGCGCAGCGGCTCGCCGGGGTAGGTGCGCCGGCGGTCGCGGGCGCGGGTGTCGAACTCGACGAAGCCGTGGTGGAAGGAGACCTGGAGGTAGACGAACCGCTCGTCGGGCGCGACGGCCATCGGGCGGACCGCCGAGCTCATGTCCGGGTAGCCGGCCTCGGCGAGCTCCTTGCCCATGTCCCAGCGCCGGAGGATCTCGAAGTCGTCGTTGCGGACGATCTGCAGGTAGCGCCTGCCCTTGCTGGTGTCGCCCTCGAGGCCGCCCCGGTCGGTCGGCGTGTAGACCCGGCCGATGCTGGCGTGGAAGATCCGCTCGCCGTCGGCGGTGTAGGTGTTCTCGTGCGGGGTGTCACCGCTCGGAAACTCCCGCAGCTTCCGGCCGGTGGCCAGGTCGAGCTCGTGCACCTTGTTGGCCGTCGAGTCGCTGACCAGGAGCCGGCGGCCGTCCGGCGAGACGCCCATGTGGTCGGCGCGGTAGCCCTCCATCGGGAAGCGCCAGCGGATCCGGTTCGTGGCGAGGTCGATGCCCACCACGTCGGCGAAGCTGGGCCGGCTCACCGCGACCAGCCGGCCGTCGTGCGTGGTGAACATGTCGTCGGTGTACTGGTTGTGGCCCTCGCCGATCGCCTGCTGGATCGCCAGGAAGAACCCGAGCCGGGCCGGGTCCGCGACGATCTCGCGCATCCGCGCGTCCGCGTCGGGGATCGTGTCGATCGTCTTGATCTTCCGGTGCGTGTGCGCGTCGACGACCGTGGCGGTGCCGTCCCAGTTGTTGCCCACGAACATGACGTCCCGGACCGCCGCGGTGGCCGAGGTGGTCTGGACCGTTCGACGCGACGTCTCCGCCTCGACAGCAGGTACGGCGGACGCGGCCGCCGCCATGGCGAGGACGGCGACGAGAACGGCTCTACCACGCATGAAAGCTCCCTGATCGGCGGAAAGGACCCGCCCCTTCAACGCCGGGATGTGACCCCGGTTACGCCGAGGTGCTGTGGCCCCGGTTACACCCCGACCCTTGACAGGTGGTCACTAAACCGGTTTAGGTGGCTTTTGTGACCCCCCGACCCACGATCAACGACGTCGCCCGTGCCGCGGGCGTGTCGAAGGGCGCCGTCTCCTTCGCGCTCAACAACCGCCCCGGCCTCGCCACCGAGACCCGCGAGCGGATCCTGGCCGTGGCCCGCGAGCTGGGCTGGACCCCGAACTCCCGGGCCCGGGCACTGTCGGTGTCCCGCTCGTTCGCGGTCGGTCTGGTCATGGCACGTCCGCCGGAGACGCTGCGCGCGGACCCGTTCTTCCCCTCGTTCATCGCCGGCCTGGAGAGCGTGCTGTCCGAGAGCGGCTACGCCCTGCTGCTCCAGGTGGTCCCCGAGCACGACCACGAGCTCCGCAGCTACCGTCGCCTCGCCGAGGAGGGCCGCGTCGACGGGGTCTTCGTCACCGACCTGCACGTCGACGACACCCGCCCGGCGCTGCTGGCCGAGCTCGGCCTGCCCGCCGTGATCATCGGCCCGGCCCTCGGCGAGCCGTTCTGGCCCGCGGTCGGCGTCGACGACGGCCCCGGGGTCGCCGCGGCCGTGGAGCACCTGGTCGGGCTCGGACACACCCGGATCGCGCACGTCTCCGGACCGACCGCGATGGTCCACGGCCAGTCCCGCCGGGACGCCTGGTCGCGTGCGATGCGCGAGGCCGGGCTGCCGGAGGGGCCGTTCGCGGAGGCGGACTTCTCCGCCGAGGAGGGGGCCTCCGCCACCCGCCGCCTGCTCGACCTGCCCGAGCCGCCGACCGCGATCGTCTACGCCAACGACCTCATGGCGATGGCCGGCCTGTCCGTCGCCACCGGCCGCGGCGTCGACGTGCCCGGCCGGCTCTCGATCACGGGCTTCGACGACACCGAGCTCGCCGCTCACGTCCAGCCCGGCCTGACCACGGTCAGCACCAACGTCCTCGACTGGGGCCGCGCCGCCGCGGAGAGGCTGCTCGCGCTCGTCGACGGCCGCGACCCCGCCCCCACCGAGCTCGACCCGCCCCGGCTGGTCGTGCGCGGCTCGACCGGGCCCGCCCCGTCCTGACCCCGCCTCACCCCCCGACCACCCCGTGCACCCACCCCATCCCCGGCACCACACGAAACGGAGCACCACCATGAGACCCAAGGCCGTGACCGCGACGCTCACCATGCTCGCGCTCGGGATGACCGCCGCCTGCGGCGGCGGATCCGGCGACGCAGCGGAAGCCCAGGGCTCCCGTGGCCCGATCAAGGTGTGGCTGTCGAACAACCCCGAGGAGATCTCCTGGGGCCAGGCGATGGTCAAGGCGTGGAACTCCGAGCACCCCGACGAGAAGGTCACCGCCCAGGAGATCCCGGCGGGCAAGACGTCCGAGGAGGTCATCGGCGCCGCGATCACCGCGGGCAACGCTCCGTGCCTCGTGTTCAACACCTCGCCGGCCGCCGTACCGCAGTTCCAGAAGCAGGGCGGCCTGGTCGCCCTGGACGCCTTCGACGGCGCCACCGACTACATCGAGGAGCGGAGCGGCGACGTCGCCGAGCAGTACCAGTCGCCGGACGGGCAGTACTACCAGATCCCGTGGAAGTCGAACCCGGTGATGATCTTCTACAACAAGAAGCTCTTCGCGAAGGCCGGCCTCGACCCGGAGAACCCGCCGCTGGGCTCGCACGAGGAGTTCCTCGAGACCAGCCGCAAGCTGGTCGACAGCGGGGCCGCGCAGGCCGCGATCTGGCCCGCGCCCACCAGCGAGTTCTTCCAGTCCTGGTTCGACTTCTACCCGCTGTTCGCGGCCGAGACCGGGGGTCAGCAGCTCGTCGAGGACGGCAAGGCCACCTTCGACTCCGCGGAGGGCCAGAAGGTCGCCGACCTCTGGTCCACGATGTACTCCGAGGGCCTGTCGCCGAAGGAGGCCTACAACGGCGACTCGTTCGCCGACCAGAAGGCCGCGATGGCCATCGTCGGCCCGTGGGCGATCTCGGTCTACGGCGAGTCGATCGAGTGGGGTGCGGTCCCGGTGCCCACCTCGGCCGGCACCGCGCCGGAGGAGACCTACACCTTCTCCGACGCCAAGAACATCGGCCTCTACTCCGCCTGCGACAACCAGAAGACCGCCTGGGACGTGCTCGAGTTCGCCACCAGCGAGGAGCAGGACGGCAAGCTGCTGGAGGCGACCGGCCAGATGCCCCTGCGTCAGGACCTGCAGGGCACCTACCCGGAGTACTTCGAGCAGAACCCCGAGTACGAGACCTTCGCCGACCAGGCCGCCCGCACCGTCGAGGTGCCGAACGTGCCGAACTCGATCGCGATCTGGCAGGCCTTCCGCGACCAGTACTCCTCGTCGGTGATCTTCGGGGAGACCCCGGTCGACGAGGCGCTGACCAAGGCCGCCGACGAGGCGACCGACCTCGCCGGCCAGTCCTGACCCGGGTGACCTGAGATGAGCATCGACACGAGCACGGCCCCGCGCCCAGGCTCGCGTCCCGGCGAGGGCGCGGAGCCGACACCTCCGCCGTCCGCACGCCCCCGGCTGGCGGTCCTCCTGGGCCGCCAGCCCCTCGGGATCGTCTTCGCGGCGCCGTACGCGCTGTTCCTGGCAGCGGTCTTCGCCTACCCGCTCGGGCTCGCGGTGTGGATCAGCTTCCACGACTACTTCTTCGCCGCCCCGGGTGCGACCGTCGAGCGGCCGTTCGTCGGGCTCGACAACTACACGGCCGTGCTCGGCGACCCGGCGGTGCGCGAGTCGTTCGTCAACGTCGCTGAGTTCCTCGTCATCAACGTGCCGCTGACCGTCGTCCTGTCCCTGCTGCTGGCCACCGCGCTCAACGGCGCGGTCCGCGGGCGGGCGTTGCTGCGGGTCGCCTACTACGTGCCCTACGTGACGGCGAGCGTCGCGCTGGTCGCGGTGTGGCTGTTCCTGTTCGCCCAGGACGGCATGGTCAACGAGGCGCTCGGCCCGCTGGCACCGGACCCGTCGTGGCTGGTCAACAGCGCGCTGGCGATGCCGGTGATCGCGGTCTTCGTCACCTGGAAGCAGCTCGGGTTCTTCGTGCTGCTCTACCTGGCCGCGCTGCAGAACGTGCCGAAGGAGCTCTACGAGTCCGCCGCCACCGACGGCGCCTCGCGGTTCCGCTCGTTCTGGCACGTGACCGTGCCCGGGGTCCGGCCGGCCACCGCGCTCGTGGTGATCCTGTCCACCATCACCGGCGCGAACCTGTTCACCGAGCCCTACCTGCTCACCAACGGCGGCGGCCCGAACGGCGCCTCCACCTCCCCGGTGCTGGTGATGTACCAGAAGGGCATCGAGCAGGGCAGCCCCGACACGGCCGCCGCGATCGGCGTGCTGCTGGTGCTCGGCGTGCTCGCGATCTCACTGGTGAACAAGAAGCTCTTGGAGAAGGACTGACATGGCACGCAGCTGGCTGAGGTACCTGACCCTGTTCGCGGGGGCACTGTTCTTCGTCTTCCCCTTCTACTACATGGTGGTCGGCTCGCTGCAGGAGTCGCCGGACACCTCGCTGCGCGGCGCCGTCCCCAGCGGCGGGCTCACCCTGGACAACTACGCGGCGATCAACGACCGGGTGAACCTGGTGCAGTCGCTGGTCAACTCCGGCATCTTCACCGGCGGGGTCATCCTCGGCACGATCGTGTTCGGCGTGCTCGCCGGCTACGCGCTGGCCCGGCTGCACTTCCGCGGCCGGGGCACCCTGTTCGCGGTGATGCTGCTGGTGCAGATCATCCCGTTCCAGCTGCTGATCATCCCGATCTACGTGATGATCGTGCGCAGCTACGGCCTCGCCGACTCCTACCTCGGGATGATCCTGCCGTTCGCGATCAACTCCACCGCGGTGTTCGTGTTCCGGCAGTTCTTCCTGCAGCTGCCCGAGGAGCTGTTCTCCGCGGCCCGGCTCGACGGCGCCGGCGAGCTCCGGGTCCTGTGGTCGGTGGCCCTGCCCCTGGTCAAGCCCGCCCTGCTCACCGCCACCCTGCTGACCTTCATCGGACCGTGGAACGAGTTCCTCTGGCCGTTCCTGGTCACCAAGGAGGCCGACATGCAACCCCTGGCGGTGTCCCTGGCCAACTTCATCGACAACATGGCCGGCCGCGCCGCGAACCCCTACGGCGCGATCCTGGCCGGGGCGGTCGTGCTCGCCGCACCCGCGGTCGCACTCTTCGTCGCCTTCCAGAAGCACTTCACCGCCTCCGACCTCGGATCAGGAGTCAAAGGATGAGACCCACCCGCTTCGCGCGCCGGGCCGGTGTCGCGTTCGCCGCCCTCGTCACCTCACTCGCGGTGACTCCCGGGCTGGTGACCGGCGCCCCCGCCTCGGCCGAACCGGCTGCCGCCTCGGCCGCGCTGACCAACCTGGACCACCTGGACTGGCTCAGCGTCTCCGTCGCGCCTCCGGCGCAGGAGGGGCACACGACGTACCGCCTCGAGGAGGAGCCCGAGGTCGGGGTCCTGTGGACCTACGCCGAGCCGAACGGCGACGGCTCCTACCGCCCCGTGGGCGGCGGCAGCTACGACGAGGCCACCGACACGTGGGGCCAGGGCGCGTTCAACGCCGACGACATCACCCGCGCCGCCGTGGTCTACCTGCGGCACTGGCAGCAGACCGGTGACCCCGCGAGCCGGGAGGCGGCCTACGACCTGCTGCGTGGGGTGACCTACCTGCAGACCGCCAGCGGGCCGAACGCCGGCAACGTGGTGCTGTGGATGCAGCCCGACGGGACGCTCAACCCGAGCGCCGAGCCGGTCGAGTACCCCGACCCCTCCGACAGCGACGCCTCCTACTGGCTGGCCCGCACCATCTGGGCGCTGGGCGAGGGATACGCCGCGTTCGCCGAGGAGGACCCCGCGTTCGCCGGGTTCCTCCGCGACCGGCTGGAGCTGGCCGTCGACGCCGTGGACCGGCAGGTGCTGGACCGGTACGGCGAGCACCTGACCATCGACGGCGAGCGGACCCCCGCCTGGCTGATCGCCGACGGTGCCGACGCCTCCGCCGAGGCAGTGCTGGGCCTGGCCGCCTACCAGTCCGCCGGGGGCTCCGCCCGGGCGCGGCAGGTGCTCGGCCGGCTCGCCGAGGGGATCGCCGCTCTCGGTGGCGGCGACGCACGGTCCTGGCCGTTCGGCGCCGTCCGGCCCTGGGCCCTGTCCCGGTCGCTGTGGCACGGCTGGGGCTCGCAGATGCCCGCCGCGCTGGCCCGCGCCTCGGTCGCGCTCGACGACCGCGCGCTCGCCTCGCCCGCCGCGACCGACTCGTTCACGTTCGACCCGTGGCTGCTGACCTCGGGCGGTCCCGACAACGGCCGGATGCCGACCCGCGGGGACCGCTCGCAGATCGCCTACGGCGCCGACTCCCGGCTCCAGTCGCTGCTGGCCACCGCCGACGCCTCGCCCGGGACCGTCGACGCCGCCACCGGGCTCGCCGGGATCGTCGCCGCCTGGTACTTCGGGGCGAACCCGGCCGGGGTCGCGATGTACGACCCCGAGACCGGACGCACCTTCGACGGGATCAGCGGCGACGGCACGGTCAACCCGAACTCCGGCGCCGAGTCCACCATCCACGGACTGCTGTCGATGCTCGCCCTCGACGCCCACCCGGCGGTCGCCGAGCGCGCCCGGACCGCGACGATCACCGACCGGGTCGGCACCACCACGCTGCAGGCCGAGGATGCCGCGCTGTCCGGCGACGCGTCCGCGGTGGCACCCGGGTCGCTGTGGACCGGGGAGTCGCTGTTCGGCGGCACCGGCTACGCCGGCCTCGGGCCCGGCTCGTCGGCCCGCCTCGACCTGGCGGGGCTGCCGCGGTCGCTGGTGCTGCCGGTGCTCGACCTGACCCCCGGCAGCGAGGCGGTCACGACGTTCCGTGCCGGGGACCGGGTCCTCGGTCGGGCGGCCTCGGGTGACGTCGGCGCGCAGGGCGACTCGCCCGCTCCCGGTGCGCTGCTGCCGGTCACCCTGCCGGGCGCGCTCCCCGACGACGCCACGCAGCTGACCGCGGCCACCTCCGGCGGCTCGGCCCGGTTGGACGCGGTGATGCTCGAGCCGCTGGTCTCGCACCTGGTCCTGGGCGGCGACGACCACGGCACCGCGCTGCTGTCGAGCGCGTCGGAGAAGGCCGAGCGCGCTCACGTGCGGGTCCCCGGCTCCGGCCCCGCGCGCATCGAGGCGTACGACGGGCAGGGCAACCGCGTCGACGTACACCTCTCCCCCGCCCGGACCGTCCCGGTCACCGTCCCCGCCGGAGGCTTCGCCATCGTCCGACGCTGACCACACCCCCTGAACGCACGACCCCCTGAACGCACGACCCCCTGAACGCACGACCCCCTGAACGCACGACCCCCTGAACGCACGACAACGAACGAGGAGACATGTCCGCACACGCCACCCCCCACGCAGAGTTCCCGCTCGGCCCCTTCACGCCCTACCCGCAGAACCCGATCCTGCGCCCGCAGGGAGACACCTGGGAGTCCGCGAGCGTCTACAACCCGGCCGCCGTGGTCAAGGACGACAAGGTCGTGCTGCTCTACCGCGCGCACGCCGACGACATCGTGTCGCACGTCGGGCTGGCCACCAGCGAGGACGGCATCCACTTCGACCGGCACCCGGACCCGGTGCTCTCCCCCAGCGAGGACTACGACGAGTTCGGCTGCGAGGACCCGCGGGTCACCGAGGTCGACGGCACCTACTACATGACCTACTCCGGCTGGGACCGGAAGTCCGCGCTGCTGTGCCTGGCCACCTCGACCGACCTGTACACCTGGACCAAGCACGGCCCGATGTTCCCCGACTTCAACACCTTCCTGCCGCAGGGCAACGGCCAGGACGCCCCGTGGAGCAAGGCCGGCGGGATCCTGCCGGAGCCGATCGACGGCCGGTACCTGATGTACTTCGGCGAGGGCTCGATCTGGTACGCCTGGTCCGACGACCTGATCCACTGGACGCCCTGCTCCAACGACGAGCCGGTGATGGTGCCGACCCCGCCGGGGACGTTCGGCGAGTTCCTGGTCGAGGTCGGGCCGCAGCCGATCCTCACCAACAACGGCCTGGTCCTGCTGGTGCACAACGCGGCGGTGAAGAACGACGACGGCACGGTCCGCTACACCTGCGGCCAGCTGCTGTTCGACCCCGCCGACCCGGCCACGATCCTGGCGCAGATGAACCGGCCCTGGCTCGAGCCCACCACCCACGAGGACACCCACGGCCTGGTCTCCAACGTCACCTTCGTCGAGGGCCTCGTGTACTTCCGGGACACCTGGTTCGCCTACTACGGGCAGAGCGACTCGACGCTCGGTGTGGCCACCTACAAGGTCGGTGACCGCTACTCCAAGCTGGGCGCGTCCTGATGGCCTGGCTGACCTCACCCGCGCACGGCCGCTGGCTCGAGGCCGAGGGGGACCGGCTGCTCTCCTTCTCGGCGGCGGCCCGGCACCCGGCCGGTGGCTTCGCCTGGCTCGACGTAGCCGGCCGGCCGATGCTGGACCGGCCGGTGGAGCTGTGGATCAGCTGCCGGATGACCCATGTGTTCGCGCTCGGCCACCTGCTCGGCCGGCCGGGCTGCGGACCGTTGGTCGACCACGGGCTCGCCGCCCTCGCCGGCAGGTTCCGCGACGCCGAGCACGGCGGGTGGTACGGCGCGGTCGACGCCTCCGGTCCGGCGAAGCGGGACAAGGAGGCCTACCAGCACGCGTTCGTGGTGCTCGCCGCGGCGAGCGCCACCTCCGCCGGCCGGCCGGGTGCCCCGGCGCTCCTCGACGAGGCGCTCGGGGTCCTGCTCGGCCGGTTCTGGGACGACGAGCACGGGATGGTCGTCGACGTCTGGGACGAGGCCTTCTCGGACCTCGACCCCTACCGCGGCGTGAACGCGAACATGCACACCGTCGAGGCGCTGCTCGCGGCCTACGACGCGCTCGGTGACCGCGACCTCGTCGGCCCCGACCTGCTCGAGCGGGCCCTGCGGATCATGACCCGGGTCGTGCACGACCTCGGGCCGGCGCACCGGTGGCGGCTGCCCGAGCACTTCGACACCTCGTGGCAGCCGCTCCTGGACTACAACCGGGACACCCCGGCCGACCCGTTCCGTCCCTACGGCGCGACCGTCGGGCACTGGCTGGAGTGGGCCCGGCTGGCGCTGTACCTGCGCGCAGCGCTGGGCTCGTCCGCGCCCGAGTGGCTGCTCTCGCACGCGGAGTCGCTGTTCGAGGCGTCGGTGCGCGAGGGCTGGGCGGTCGACGGGGCGGACGGGTTCGTCTACACCGTGGACTGGGAGGGACGGCCCGTCGTACGCGAGCGGATGCACTGGGTGGCCGCCGAGGCGACCGCGACGGCGGCCGCGCTGCACACCGCGACCGGGTCACCGGAGTACGCGCGCTGGTACGAGACGTTCTGGGACCACATCGGCGAGGTGTTCCTCGACCACGACCTCGGGTCCTGGCGGCACGAGCTCGACCCCTCGAACCGGCCGAGCGGGGTCACGTGGAACGGGAAGCCGGACACCTACCACGCGCTCCAGGCCACGCTCGTCCCGCGGCTCCCCCTGGCGCCGACGTTCGCCGCGGCCCTGCGTGACGGCCTGCTGGACACGTGACACCACCGTCGACGCCGTACGACTGACGTCTCAACGCCGTACGACTGACGTCTCGACGCCTCACGGGTGACGCCTCAACGCCGAACGGGTGACGCCTCAACGAGGGGGGTTACTGGCGGACGAGGCGTCCCCAGAGGTGGGGCTGGAGGTCCTGGCCCATGGCGGCCATGTCGTAGGCCCACAGCAGGTCGCCCTCGACGAGCCCGTAGAGCCGGTGGCCGCCGACGTACTCCTTGGCGGTCTGCGTGCGCGCGACGGCGTCGGTGGCGATCTCGACCTTGGCGCCCTCGGCCTGGCCGTACCAGATCTCCACGAAGCCGGTGTTGTGCGTCATCACGACCTCGAGCGTGCCGTCGGCCTTGGGCCGGAAGAAGCCGGTCTCGATCGCGGCGTCGCGGACCTTGTTGCCCTCGGCGTCGACGATCCACGCCCGGCTCATGTAGTGGAAGAACGGCCGGCCGTCGTGGGTGAAGATGACCTCCTGACCGAACTGGAACGGCTCGATCGTCGGGTAGTCACCGTGGCCGTTGCCGCGCCAGGTGCCGAGCAGCCACGCGACGGGGGCGCACTCGGGGTGCAGGTTGTCCGGGAGTTCGAAGGCCATGACCTAGGAGTTGTCTGCCTTGAACATCTTGTAGAGGACCAGCACCGACACGTAGCCACTGAGCAGCACGACCGCCGCCATGAGCGCGATGAACACAGCTTCCATGCCGCGGAGTCTATCGGCGTTTGATCTGGAGCAGGTCGCGGGCTTCGTCACACGACATCGGCGTGCGCTGCGCGAGTGCCCCGAGCCGGACGGCGCGCTCCACGAGCTGGGCGTTGTGCTCGACGGGGACGCCCTTCGCCAGGGTCAGCACGTCCTCCATCCCCACGCGCAGGTGACCGCCCTTGGACAGCGAGGCGAGCGCCACCGGCAGCGTGGAGCGGCCGATCCCGGTCGCGGACCAGGAGGTGACCGCGTCGGGCAGGGCCGCCACCGCGGCGACCAGCGCGTCCGCCGTCCCGGGCATCCCGCCGGGCACGCCCATCACCAGGTCCACGTGCACCCGGCCGCCGAAGGGCAGCCCGTGCTTGTCGAGCAGCCGGTGCAGCGCGTGCACGTGGCCGAGGTCGAACAGCTCGAACTCCGGGACCACCTCGCGCTCCTGGGAGAGCCGGTAGAGGTCGGTGACGAACGGCCACGGGTTCAAGAAGACGTCGTCGCCGAAGTTGGTGGTGCCCATGGTCAGCGAGCACGAGTCGGGCTGCGCGTCGAGCACCTTGAGCCGGTTCTCGAGCGGGTCGTGCACGGAGCCGCCGGTGGACAGCTGCACCACCAGGTCGGTCTCGGCGTGCAGCGCGTCGACGGTCTCGGTGAGCCGGACCAGGTCGAGCGTGGGCCGGTGCTCCCCGTCCCGGATGTGCACGTGCACCATCGCCGCGCCCGCGGCCTCGCAGCGCTGCGCGGTCTCGACGAGCTCCTCGAGCGTGGTGGGCAGCGCCGGGCAGTCGTCCTTGCTCGTCTCCGCGCCGGTGGGGGCGACGGTGACCAGCAGGTTGCCGGGGGTCCTGGGGGTGCCGGCGGTCGGCGCGGCGGGGCGGTCGGAGGTCACGCTCATGCGCGTCATCGTGTCAGACTTCCCACCGCCCGTCGATCTCGACACAGGAAGATTTCCCGATGCGAGCCGTTGTTCAGCGTGTTCTTGAGGCATCTGTCTCCGTTGACGGGAAGGTCGTCGGCTCGCTCCCCGGTCCGGGGCTCGTCGTACTCCTCGGCGTCACCCACGACGACGGTCCCGACCAGGTGTCCTGGATGGCCCGGAAGATCTGGGGGCTGCGGATCCTGCGCGAGGAGCGCTCCGCCTCCGAGGTCGACGCGCCGATCCTGGTCGTCAGCCAGTTCACCCTGTACGGCGACGCCCGGAAGGGCCGCCGCCCGACCTGGAACGCCGCCGCGCCCGGACCGGTCTCCGAGCCGGTCTACGAGGACGTCTGCGCTGAGCTCGAGCGGCTCGGCGCGACCGTGGCCCGCGGCGTCTTCGGGGCGGACATGCTGCTCTCCCTGCAGAACGACGGCCCGGTCACGGTGATCCTGGAGACGTGAGTGACGCATGTGACTCGGAATTCGAGCCATGGGCCCGATTTCCGTAGCATGCGTGAGATGCCGTCTTTCCCGCGCTGTGCGGGACGCGTGCACCGCGCACGGCGACTCGACGCGACAGCGACCTGGGAGACCGATGAGCAGGACCGACAACGAGAGCTCACCGGGGTTCAGCACCGTGGCCGACGGCCGCGGTCACGGACGCCGGATGGCCGACCAGACCTGGTTCGGCCGCCACCTCGTGGCGGTGTGCCTCGTCGCGGCCGGCGCGCTGCTGGTGGGCGCGCTCGGCTCCTGGGTGCTGTACCTCAACAACCAGATCGGCAACGTCGAGCGGGTCGCCCTCGACCTCGACGAGGACCGCCGGCCGGCGCGCGCCGGCGCGGCCACCGACGGCGCGATGAACATCCTGCTCGCCGGCGCGGACGCCGGGGAGGGCCCCTCGATCGCCCAGGCGGTCGCCGACGGCGCCTGGGACTCCGGCTCGCACCGCAGCGACACCATCATGGTCCTGCACATCACCGCCGACCGGGAGAAGGCCTACCTGGTCTCGGTCCCCCGCGACACCTACGTCGACATCGACGGCGTCGGCCGGTCGAAGATCAACGCGGCGTTCTCCGAGGGCGGCCCCTCCCTCTACGTGCAGACCATGGAGGACTTCACCGGCCTGCGGATGGACCACCTCGCGATCATCGACTGGGAGGGCTTCCGCGAGCTCACCACCGCGATCGGCGGGGTCCCCGTCTACATCCCCGAGGACATCTACGACCCGTCCCAGGACGTGCAGTGGAACGCCGGGACCGAGGAGCTCGAGGGCCGGCGCGCGCTCCAGTACGTGCGGATGCGCTACGGCCTCGAGGAGGGCGACTTCGACCGGATCAAGCGCCAGCAGAACTTCCTGCGCTCGTTCATGAAGAAGATGCTGTCCAACGGCACCACGAGCAACCCGCTCAAGGTGACCAACTCCGTCGAGGCGATCGTGAAGTACCTGACCGTCGACTCCGACTTCGACAACAGCGAGATCCAGAGCCTCGCGCTCTCGCTCCGGTCCCTGGACGAGAAGGACGTCACCTTCGTGACCGTGCCCAAGGCCGGCTACGGGACCACCCCCGACGGGCAGAGCGTGGTGCTGCACGACGAGCAGCAGACCAAGGCCCTGTTCCGGGCGGTCGAGAACGACAAGATCCGCGCCTACATCCGCAAGTTCGGCTCCGACGACGTGCTCGGCAAGGCCACCGAGGTCCAGTAGGTGCCGTGCGGGTGGGAGGCTCCGGGGCGGCGACGCCGGGAGCGTTCGCCGCATTCTGCGACAAAACCGGTCCGCTTCTCTTTACCATGAGGTGACGCCCGTACTCGGACGGTGCCGCCGGCCCGGGGACACGTGCGCCATCACGCACCCACGTCACCCTGCGAGGACCTCAACATGCTCACGATCATTCGGGGGATGGTCGCGGCCGTACTCATCCTGGCCGGCACCGCCGCCGTCACGGCGGCCCCGTCGACGACCGCACAGGCGGCGCCCGCGCCGCAGCCCAACATCCTGCTGATCACCACCGACGACCAGTCGCTGAGCGACCTGCGCTGGATGCCGCGGACCAGGCGGCTCCTCGGCGAGGGCGGGGTGACCTTCCCGCGCTCGATCTCGCCGCACCCCCTGTGCTGCCCGGCGCGAGCGGAGATCCTCACCGGCCAGTTCGCGCAGAACAGCGGCGTCCGGCACAACCGGGGCCCGTACGGCGGCTACAAGGTGCTGAAGGAGCGCAACACCCTCGCCACCTGGCTCGACGGCGCCGGCTACCGGACCGCGTACGTCGGCAAGTTCCTCAACGGCTACCGGGCCGCCGACGGCCGGGTCCCCGGGTTCGACATCTGGAACCCGACGATCAAGAACGTGTACGGCTACTTCGACTACACGATGTTCAACAACGGCCGGTTCAAGCACTACTCCACGCTGCACAACGCCGACCTCGTCGGCCAGAAGACCGTGGAGTACATCCGCCAGCTCAGCGGCCGCCGCCCGTTCTTCATCTGGGCCTCCCAGGTCGCCCCGCACACCTCCTGCGCGACCAAGGAGACCTGCTGGCAGCCGCCGCTCCCGGCCCGCCGGCACCGCAACGTGCTGGCGGACGCCGTCTCCCCCTCGGTGACCTCCCCGTCGTTCAACGAGGCCGACGTCAGCGACAAGCCCGGCTACATCCAGGACCTGCCGCTCCGCGACGCCGACGACATCACCTACCAGTTCCGGCAGCGGATCCGGTCGCTGCAGGCCGTCGACGCGTCCGTCGCCGACGCCGTCCGCGCCCTGAACGAGGCCGGCGAGCTCGCGAACACCGTCATCCTGTTCACCTCCGACAACGGCTTCCTGCTCGGCGAGCACCGCTTCTACGGCAAGGACGTCCCCTACGAGGAGGCGCTCCAGGTGCCGATGCTGATGCGCGGCCCCGGCATCCCCCGGGGCGTCAGCCGGCCGCAGACGGTCACCACGGTCGACATCGCGCCCACGATCGCCGACCTCGCCAACGTGCGGCCCGGGCTCACCGTCGACGGCCGGAGCATGCTGCCGATGGCCAAGAGCCGCTCCGCCCCGTCGTACGACACCGTGCTCATCCAGGCCGGCACGTCCCGCCAGGCCGAGCTCGAGAACGACGGCTGGCGCTACCGCGGGGTCCGCACCGCGCGGTACACCTACGTGTACTTCGCCACCGCCGGAACCACCGAGCTCTACGACCGCAGGCGGGACCCGAACCAGCTCCGGAACGTCTCGGGCGACCCGCGGTACGCCGCGATCGAGGCCGAGCTGACCCAGCGCGCGCTGCTGCTCGGCGAGTGCGCGGGCTCGTTCTGCCGCCAGCGCTTCGGCCCGCTGCCCAAGCCGCTGGCCGGCCGGTGAGCCGGCGCCGGGCTCTCGTGGTCCTGCTCGCTGCGGCCGTCCTGGCGCCTGCCGGGCCCGCCGCGGCGGCGTCGCTCGACGTCGTCGACGGCCGCGGGGACGTGTGGACCTACGACGTCGACCCGCAGAGCCCGAAGACCTACCGGCGCGCGCCGGAGGTGACGCGGGCCGACGTCACCCGCGCGACGTACACCCTCACCGACCGCCGGGTCACGGTCACCGTCCGCCTCGCCGAGCTCGGCCCGGGCGGCGGCCCGCTGCACGTGCGCACCCGGATGCGTGCCGGCGACGGCGTGCGGCACGTGGTCGGCGTCAGCGTGACCCGCCGTCACCCGGACGGGGTGGCCCGGCTCACCGACTACCACTTCACGCCGGTCGACTGCGCGGTGCGGCACCGGGTCGACCCGCGGCGCGACCTGCTTCGGGTCGGCTTCCCCGCCCGCTGCGTCGGCGGCCCGGCCTCGCTGGAGTTCACGAGCGCGGTGGCCCGCCGGGTCGGCGGTCTCTACCACTTCGACAACCCGCACACGAGCGGCCCGAACCCCAAGGGCTGGACGGCGCCGGTCAGGCGCGAGCGGCCCCGATCCACACCTCGCTGATCGCGACGGTGTTCCGCGCCCCGCGCTCGGAGCCGAGGATCTCGAGGGTGACCTGGTCCGATGTGGTCCGGGGGATCCGGACCCGGCGCATGTCCCGGTCGGTGGCCGAGCCGCTCATCGTCTGCACGAAGGACGTGCCGTCGGCGAAGGTCCACCGCACCTTGGTGAGCCGGTTGTTCTCGGCGTAGCGGTCGACGCCGCTGGCCGGGTCGGTCTTCGCGTAGCCCGGGACCAGCCCGACCTCGCCGACCGTGACCTCCTCGGGCAGCGCGAGGCTGACCTGCTCCCCTGCGCCGGAGCCGTCGCAGCGCCACGCGGTGGAGAGGTCGCCGTCGTAGACCTTGGCCGGCTCGTAGGTGACCGCCCTGCCGGCCGAGTCCACGGAGTCGTCGGACTGGCACGAGGCCGTCGCGGACCCGACGGCCACCGCGTCGACCGGCCCGCGGTACGTCGACGGGGCGGGCTTCTTCGCCGGCCCGCCCTCGGCGCTCTGGCTCGGGGTGGCCGCGCCGTCCTCGGACAGGGTGACGCCGTCGGGCTCCTCCACGGTCGCGTCGGCCTCACCGACCCCGCTGGAGAAGACCCGGCCGAGCCCGTAGGCGGTGACCACGAGCAGCAGCGCGAGCCCCACGAGCAGGAGCGGGGGCAGCAGCTTCCGCCTGCGCTCGTCCGGGTCGTCCTGCCGGTCGGCGTCCCTCGACGGGTCGTCGGTGCCGGGGAGGAACGGCCGGTCGTCCCGCTCGACGTACCCGGCGTAGACCGGCAGGTCGTCCGGCGCGGGACGCTCGACGGCCCGGGTCGGCTCGCTCGCGGAGGCGCGGTGCAGTCCGTGGTACTGCTCCACGGACCACGCCTGCGTCGGCTCGGCGGACTCCGGTGCCTGCTGCACCGGCGGCTCCGGTCGGCGCTCGGCCGGCTGTCCCGCTGCGGTGGGCGGCGCGGCGCCGGCGGCCCCGGGTCCCTCGCGCAGTGCGCGCTCGTACCCGCGCCGGTAGGCCTCGGCGTACTCCGGGGGCAGGTCGGACGGCAGGTCCGACTGGCTGTCACTGGGCGGGTTATCTCCGGACATGGGTATTCACGATACGAAACGCGCCACCCAGGAGCCAACCGGCGATAGACCGGTGGACCGGCGCCGGGAGGTCCGCCCTGGGCGGCCCCGGACGTGCGAGCGCCCCCGCGCCGGCTGCGTGAGCCGGCCCGGGGGCCTCGTCGTGGGACTGCGTCAGATCGCGACCGTGACCTCGGCGACCGAGCCCTGCTGGGCGACCACGGTGCGGTCGACCGGGTCGGCCTTCGGGGCCAGCGTGCGCAGCGTCCACTCGCCCGGGGAGGCGAAGAACCGGAAGTGGCCGGTCACGGAGGTGGGCACCTCGGCGGTGAACTCGCCGGTGCGGTCGAGCAGGCGCACGTAGGCGTTGCCGACCGGCTCGTCATCGCGGGTGACGATGCCCTGGATCACGGACTCCTTGGCGACGTTGACGCCCTCGAGCGAGACGCCGCCGGTGGTGGCGCCGCACATCAGGCCTCACCCCGCTCGTCGCCCAGGGCGACCGGGACGCCGACGAGGGAGCCGTACTCGGTCCACGAGCCGTCGTAGTTCTTCACGTTCTGCTGGCCGAGGAGCTCCTTGAGCACGAACCACGTGTGCGAGGAGCGCTCTCCGATCCGGCAGTAGGCGATGGTGTCCTTGTTCCAGTCCACGCCGGCCTCGCTGTAGATCTTCTGCAGCTCGTCGTCGGACTTGAACGTGCCGTCGTCGTTGGCCGCCTTGCTCCACGGGACGCTGGCCGCGGTCGGGATGTGCCCGGCGCGCTGGGCCTGCTCCTGCGGGAGGTGGGCCGGGGCCATCAGCCGGCCGGCGTACTCGTCGGGGCTCCGGACGTCGACCAGGTTCTGGACGCCGATCGCGGCGACGACCTCGTCGCGGAAGGCGCGGATCGAGTGGTCCTGCTCCTTCGCGGTGTACGTGGTGGCCTCACGGGTGGTCGCGTCCTCGGTGAGCTCGCGGCTGTCGAGCTCCCACTTCTTGCGACCGCCGTCGAGGAGCTTGACGTCCTCGTGGCCGTAGAGCTTGAAGTACCAGTAGGCGTAGGCGGCGAACCAGTTGTTGTTGCCGCCGTACAGCACGACCGTGTCGTCGTTGCTGACGCCGCGCTCGGAGAGCAGCGCGGAGAACTGGTCCTTGTTCACGAAGTCACGACGGACCTGGTCCTGCAGGTCGGTGGTCCAGTCGAGCTTGATGGCGCCCTTGATGTGGCCCTTGTCGTAGGCACTGGTGTCCTCGTCGACCTCGACCAGGACCACCTTCGGGTCGTCGAGGTGCTCGGCTACCCAGTCGGCGTCGACGAGTGCGGATTCGCGGCTCATTGCTTCTAACCTTTCGTTGCGACCGGGATCGGACCGGCGCTGGTGTCTTCGGTGGTGGCGGTGCGTGCAGTCGTGGTGGTGCGTGGGGCCGTGGGGCGCGCGGAGTCGGGGAACGCCCGGCGGACGAGCAGGTAGAGCTCGCAGCCCAGGCAGAACCCGAAGGCCGCGTTGAGGAACGCCGCGGCCAGGGCGAACCCGGTGGCCACGACGCCGACGGTGGTGGCGCCGGACAGGAAGCCGACCACCGCCACGACCGCGAAGCCGAGCCCCACGGCCTGGGCGAAACGCGGCGGGCCGGCATCCTCGATCTCGGTCGGCGGCGCCAGCCGCGGCCGGACCACGGTCTTGAAGAGCCAGGCGTACGGCGTGTGCTGGATGCCGGCCGCCGCGCCGATGCCGAACAGGACGGTCTGCACCGCGAGCAGCGTGGTCGCCGTCCCCGAGGGGGCGGTGAGCAGCACGGCCGCGAGCAGCACGGTGGTGAGGGTCGCTGCGAACCGCGGGCCTCGCGGGTCGATGCGGGTGGTGGCTGGCAAGGGGTTCTCCTGCGTCGGGAGCACGTCCGGGGCGGTCCGGGACTCCGACCGGAGCGGTCGGGTCGGGCCGGGGGCGTGCGGGTGGGCGGCCTCGGGAGGCACGGGTACGTCGGCGCGCGGGCCGACCCGGGCGGGTCGGGGATCCGGGGCAGAACCGGCTCCTCGAGCGGGAGACCCTGTCTCCTGGCTCAGCGGCGGCTGCGACGTCCCGTCAGGACATTCGACACAGCGACGAGCGCACGCGGCAGTGGTCCACCGCGCGGCGCTTGGTCAGCATGGTCGAGATCATGGACCTGAGACTAGAGGTCGGGGCCGATGCTCCGGAAATGGCCGTCTTGAAATATGGACAGCCGTCCCAGGATGCGGAACATCAGGCGAGCTCGCGGGCGAGGGTGGCGAGCACCTCGTCCTTCTTCGGGGCACCGCTGGCCCGGGTCACCTCGCGGCCGTGCCGGTCGAGGACCAGCGTCGTGGGCGTGCGCGCGACGCCCAGGCGCCGGACCAGCTCGAGGTGGTGCTCGGCGTCGACCTCGACGTGGACGACGCCGGGCACGACGTCCGCGACGTCGGCCAGGATGCGCCGGGTCGCCCGGCACGGAGCGCAGAACGCCGACGAGAACTGGAGCAGGGTGGCCCGCTCCCCGAGCTCGTGGTCGATGTCGCTGCCGGCCAGCACGCTCTCCACGACCTCCTCCTCGACCGCGCCCTTCACCCGGTGCGTGCCGCGGAAGCGACCGTCGCGGGCGGCACGGTAGACGCCGAACGCCGTCGCGAGGACGAGCGCGACGACGAGTACCCAGGCTCCTTGGCTCACGTCCGCACTCAACCACGCCGGCCCGCCGGGCATTCCCGGCATCCGCGGCACGGTCGGCGCCGGCGCTCCTCGTCGCCCCCGGGAACGAGTCGGCCCCCGCCGGACCACGGAGGTCCGGCGGGGGCCTGTGCGCCTCGGATCAGCAACTGTGGGAGGTCAGCGGCTGCTCTGGGGACGCTTGCGGGCGACCATCACGCCGCCGGCGGCGAGGAGACCGAGGCCACCGAGCGCCACCAGGGCCAGGTCGTCGGCGCCGGTCGCGGGCAGGACGCCTTCGGCCGGCGCCACAGCGGCGGCGGGAGCCACGGCAGCGGGAGCGACCGTGACCGGGGCGCGGTTCGCGGTGGCGGCCATCTCGCCCTCTACGCCGAGCACCTCGGGCCCGCCGATCTCCTCCTCGACGAAGCCGGGGACCGCGGGGCCACCCGGCACGGCCGGCTGCTCCGGGGTCATCGGAACGGTGGGCTCCTCGGGGGTGCCGGGGTTGCTCGGCTCCTCAGGGGTCGTCGGCTGCTCCGGCGTGGTCGGGGTCTCGGGCGTGGTCGGGGTCTCCGGGGTGCCGCAGTTGCCGTCCTCGGACATCGGGGTGCCGTCGGGGCAGGTCTTCTCCGGCTCCTCCTCCACCGGCGGGGTGGAGTCGGTGCAGCCGGTGTGGGCGGGGTTGCCCTGGGCGATGCCCTGGTTGCCGTCGCACTCGTAGCCGTTGTTCCGGTCGCTCGGACCGGGCTCCTGGCCCTGCGGGTTCTTGTTGTCGGCCTTGCCGACGCTGCCGGCGGCGGGACGGCCGGTGGCCTCACCGTCGCCCTTGCCGTTCTCCGACGGGGACCCGTCGCGGGTCGAGCAGTACGGACCCTCGGGCCCGTTCTCACAGTCGTAGGAGTTGGCGCCGCCGTCGTTCTTGTCGGCCTTGCTCTCGGGCTGCGGCTCGGTCGGGTCCCCCTGCGTGGCGGCGGTGCCGCTCGCGTGGCTGGAGGCCTGCTCCGCATGGACGGGGCCGACGACCCCGACGGTGGCGAAGACGGTGACGAAGGTGGCCGTGGCCACCCGGAAAAGGGCGTGCTGCATCGCGTGCTCCCTACCTGTAAAGATTTCCCCCCCGGCTCAGCTTCGGAGCCAGGAACCGCGAACGCAGTTCGTTGTACGTTCGTGCGATCTTCAACGACGAGTGGTTCCCGTGGTCACGCCGATATGGCCCATTCGGGCCAGGTTTTACTTTATGAGGGCGGAACTCCCGAAACTTGCACGCGAAAATCCCCCGAACCACCGCATAACTTCCACGTTGAGAGGTCACTCGTGCGGCGTTGAGAGGTCACTCGTTCGGCGGGAGGCCGGGTCAGGCCGGGTCAGCCTCCGGCGAACGGCGGGAGCAGCTCCACGGTGTCCCCGTCCTGGAGCACGACGTCCGCCGGGTCCGTCGTACCGACCGGCCGGTCACCCACGAGCACCGAGCAGACCGAGAGCACGTCGGCCAGCCGGGGACGGTCCGCGTGCCGCCGCCGTACCGTCTCGAGCAGGTCGGCCACCGTCTTCGCCTCGTCCAGGGGCACCCGCTCCTGGCCGGTCCCGGCGGCCGCTCGGGCCGCTGCCCAGAAGTGCACGACAACGGACTGTGCCGTCTCGCCCTCGCGGATTGCCGAAGCCTCGTCACCCATGTTCGGTATCCTGCCTTATCGCGTCTCCCGGGCAAGACCGCCTTCCGCGGCCGACCGGACCACGCCCAGCGGCTCAACGGCGAGTCGGAGGATGACCTCTTCCCGAGGAGGTGCCATGAGCACCCTGCTCCTGCTGACGAGCGCCCTGCAGCCGTCGGCCGAGGTGCTGCCCGCACTCGCCCTGCTCCCCCACCAGGTCAAGATCCTTCCCGCCGAGGGAAGCGCGCTGCTCGAGGCGCCGGAGACCGACGTGGCGCTCGTGGACGGCCGCCAGGACCTCGCGCAGGCTCGTGACCTGTGCCGGCTGATCCGCACGACCGGGTCCGACGCGCCGCTGCTGCTCATCGTCACCGAGGGCGGCCTCTCGGTCGTCGCCGCCGACTGGGGCATGGACGACGTCCTCCTCGCCACCGCCGGACCCGCCGAGGTCGAGGCGCGGCTCCGGCTCTCGATCGGGCGGCTCGCCGCGAAGCGCGACCCGGAGGATCCGGAGGCGCACGTGATCCGCTCCGGCGAGGTCACCGTGGACGACGCGACGTACACCGCAAAGCTGGGCGGACGCCCGCTCGACCTGACGTTCAAGGAGTTCGAGCTCCTCAAGTTCCTCGCCCAGCACCCGGGCCGCGTGTTCACCCGCCAGCAGCTGCTGCAGGAGGTGTGGGGCTACGACTACTTCGGCGGCACCCGCACCGTCGACGTGCACGTACGCCGGCTCCGCGCGAAGCTCGGCCCGGAGAACGAGGTGCTCATCGGCACGGTCCGCAACGTCGGCTACCGGTTCGTGCTGCCGCCGAGCGACCGGGGCGCCTCCGGGGCGGCCGCCGGTACGACGGACATGGCGGACGTCGCGGAGCCGGTGGACGAGCCCGACGCCGTACGGGCGCGGGGTCCACGCGACTGACGCGAGCACCGCGGGCGGTCTCGCTGCGGCAGGGCGCGGCGGGTCGGCGTCAGGCGACCGGGGCGAGAGCCGGGGCCGCGGTCTCCACCGGAGTGCTGCTCTTCGCGGCGGGGACCGGCGCGACCGCAGGCTGCTCCGTCCGCGGGGCGGGGCTGGTGTCCACCGGGGTCGCGATCGCGAGGACCGGCTTCGGTGTGCGGCGCTTCTGAGCGGCTGCGACGTCGTCGGCCAGCGTCTCCTCCAGCCAGGACAGCCACAGCAGCATGCCCAGGCACAGGAGCGGGACCAGCGCGGCGAAGGCGAGTGACCACGCAGGGTTCATGACGAGATCTCCATGTTGTCGAGAATGCGACTGGGTGTGAGGTGCCCAGGCCCGGCGCAGGCATGCGTCGCTTCCGGGTCCTCTTAGGCTGGTCCGCGTGACTACGTCCCCCCTCCGCGTGACCCGCGCCGACCCGGCCGCCTTCGACCTCGCCGCATCCGACGGCCCGGGGGCAGGGCTGCGCGGCGTCGTCGACCGGTCCGCGGCCGCCGACCCCCGCAGCCCGCTGAACGAGGCCGCGCTGCTGGCGCTCCGGCACGACGGGCTCGCCGCCGCCACCCTGTGGACTGCGGAGGATCCCGCCGGTGAGGTCGTCGGGTTCGCGCTCGCCGACCGCCCCGCCGACGTTCAGGGCGAAACGGTCGAGGTGAACCTCGTCGTCGCCCCGGAGGCCCGCGGCGCCGGCGTGGGACGACGGCTCGCCGAGACCGTGCTGGAGGCGTTCCCCGCGAGCGCGCTGTCCGCGTGGTCGCACACCAACCACCCCGCCGCGGCGCGCCTGGCCGGCTCGCTCGGGTTCGCCCGGGTGCGCGACCTGTGGGTGATGCGGCGGTCGCTGTCCGACGACGCGGCCCCGCTGCCCGCGGTCGTGACACCGGCCGGAGTCGTCGTACGCACCTTCGAGCCCGGCCGCGACGAGGACGCCTTCATCGCGCTCAACGCCACCGCGTTCGCCGACCATCCCGAGCAGGGGCAGATGACCCGCGCGGACCTCGAGCAGCGGGAGGCGGAGGCGTGGTTCGACCCGGCCGGGTTCTTCCTCGCCGAGGCCGAGGGCACCGGCGAGCTCCTCGGCTACCACTGGACCAAGACCCATGCCGCCGAGGACGGCGCCGCGGCGTACGGCGAGGTCTACGTGGTCGGCGTCTCGCCCGCGGCGCAGGGTCTGGGGCTCGGCTCGCTGCTCACGCTGACCGGCCTCCACCACCTGCGCGGGCGCGGGCTCGGCGAGGTGATCCTGTACGTCGAGGCCGACAACGCGCCCGCGGTGAAGGTCTACTCGCGACTCGGGTTCACCCACGCCGAGGAGGACACCGACGTGATGTACCGGCGGTCCGCCCCCGCCTGAGCGCGGCGCTCTCCCCGACACCGACGGCCCGCGGCGAGCGTCAGACCGCCGCCTTGAGCTTCGCCGCGATCTCCGCGACCGCCGCCCGCGTCGCACGGCCCACGCCGACCATGTTCGCGAACCCGTGCACGAACGACGGGTACCGCTTGAGGTCCACCTCGACCCCGGCGTCGGCGAGCAGCCGGGCGTAGGCCTCCCCCTCGTCGCGCAGCGGGTCGAACCCGGCGGTCACCACGGAGGCCGGGGCGAGGTTCTCGGGGATCTTCTCGGTGAAGTGCACCGACACCCGGGGGTCGCGGCGGTCCTGGTCGGGCAGCAGGTAGGAGGTCTCAGCGAGGTCCATGAAGTCGGCGGTGAGGAAGAACCCCTCGCCGAACGTGTGCCGGCTCTCGCTCTTGTCCGCCATGTTCGTCACCGGGTAGATCAGCATCTGGTGCTTCACCGGCACCCCCGCCTCCGCCGCTAGGATCGCGGTCACCGCGCTGAGGTACCCGCCGGCCGAGTCGCCGCCGACCGCGATCCGCTCCGGGTCCACGCCGAGGGTCTCCGCGTTCTCGCTGACCCACTGGTACGACGCCCAGCAGTCCTCGACCGCGGCCGGGAACGGATGCTCCGGCGCGAGCCGGTAGTCCACGGACAGGACGCGCAGGTCGGCCCGCTCGGCGAGGAACCGACACAGCGCGTCGTGGCTGTCGAGGCCGCCGTACATCATCCCGCCGCCGTGGATGAAGAACAGCAGCGGCGAGCCCGCGGCCACCGCGCCGTCCCCCGCGGCCGCCCCGGCCGCGGCGGCGTCGACCTGCGAGCGCGGCGCGTAGAGCCGCGCCGCGATCGGTCCGTCGGCACCGGGCAGGGTCAGCTCGCGGACCTCGCCGACCGGCTGCCGGCCGCCCACGAGCATCGACTGCCGGCGCAGACCCTCGCGCGCCTTCTCCATCGGCAGCGTCTCGACGGCAGGCTCCCGGACCCACTGCTGGAGGCGCAGCATCCACTGCGTCTGCGCGTCGAGCACCTGCCCGTCGACCACGACCGGCCTGCCGGCCAACCGGCGCTGCACCGGCCCGGGCAGACCCATCAGACCGCGGAACACCACGGCCTGGGCCTTCTCTGCGAGGACGGGCAGGGAGAACGTGGGGGTTCGAGACGTCATGGTCCGGAAACTACCCGGCCCCCGGCGCCGTACGCCTGCGGGGGATCGCCGAGATCGTTACCGCTCGTTCATGCCGTGGTGTCACGATGGGCACATGCCTACAGACCCCGCCCGGACCGCCTTCACCGCGACCGTCGGCGGCGCGGTCGAGGAGGGCCCCTCGGAGAGCACGCCGCGCTCCGACTCGTTCGACATCGAGCCGCCGTACGTCCCCGACCTCGACGACCTCCCCGCCGACCGGTTCCTCGACCGGGAGCTGTCCTGGCTGCGCTTCAACACCCGCGTGCTCGAGCTCGCCGAGGACCCGAACCAGCCGCTGCTCGAGCGGGTCCGGTTCCTGGCGATCTTCGCCTCCAACCTCGACGAGTTCTTCATGGTCCGGGTGGCCGGCCTGAAGCGCCGGATCGCCGCCGGGGTGGCCGTCCGCGCCGCGTCCGGCCTGCTGCCGCGCGAGGTGCTCGAGCAGATCTGGAGTACGACGGACGAGCTGATGCACCGCAAGGCCGCGCTGTTCCGCGACGACCTCGTCCCGGCGCTGGCCAAGGAGGACATCGAGCTGCTCCGCTGGCCCGAGCTGTCGCGCGAGGAGCAGAAGCAGATGAAGAAGCTGTTCAAGGAGCGGCTCTTCCCCGTGCTCACCCCGCTCGCCGTGGACCCGGCGCACCCGTTCCCCTACATCTCCGGCCTTTCCCTCAACCTCGCCGTGCTGGTGCGGAACCCGCAGACCCAGAAGGAGCACTTCGCCCGGGTCAAGGTGCCGCCGATCTTCTCGCGGTTCGTGCCGCTCGGCGGGCAGCGGTTCGTCCCGCTCGAGGACGTGATCGCCGAGCACCTCAAGTCGCTGTTCCCCGGCATGACCGTGGTCGCGGTGCACACGTTCCGAGTCACCCGCAACGAGGACCTCGAGGTCGAGGAGGACGACGCGGAGAACCTGCTCGCGGCGCTCGAGAAGGAGCTGCTGCGTCGCCGCTTCGGCCCGCCGGTGCGCCTCGAGGTCGAGGAGTCGATCGACGACCACGTCCTCGAGCTGCTCGTCTCCGAGCTCGACGTGTCGGGGGCGGAGGTGTTCCGGCTGCCCGGCCCGCTGGACCTGCGCGGCCTCAACGGGATCGCGGACCTCGACCGGGCCGACCTCAAGTTCCCGGCCTTCGTCCCCTCGGCGCACACCGCGCTGGCCGAGGTCGAGTCGGCGTCCCCGGTGGACGTCTTCAGCGCGCTCCAGCGCCGCGACGTACTCCTGCACCACCCCTACGACTCGTTCTCCACCTCGGTGCAGCGGTTCATCGAGCAGGCCGCGGCCGACCCGCACGTGCTCGCGATCAAGCAGACGCTGTACCGCACCTCCGGCGACTCGCCGATCATCGACGCCCTGATCGACGCCGCCGAGTCGGGCAAGCAGGTGCTGGTGCTCGTGGAGATCAAGGCCCGCTTCGACGAGCAGGCCAACATCCGCTGGGCGCGCAAGCTCGAGCACGCCGGGTGTCACGTGGTCTACGGGCTGGTCGGGCTCAAGACGCACTGCAAGCTCGCGATGGTGGTGCGCGACGAGCCCGAGGGGATCCGCCGCTACACCCACATCGGCACCGGCAACTACAACCCGAAGACGGCGCGGCTCTACGAGGACTTCGGGCTGCTGACCAGCAACGCCGAGATCGGCGAGGACGTCGCGAACCTGTTCAACAACCTGTCCGGGTTCTCCCGGCACACCGAGTACCAGCGGCTGCTCGTCGCCCCCGACACGGTCCGCGACGGGCTCATCGCCCGGATCCGCAACGAGGTCGCGCACCACCGTGACGGCTCGCCCGCGCGGATCCGGATCAAGGCGAACTCCATCGTCGACGAGCGGACCATCGACGAGCTCTACCGCGCCTCCCAGGCGGGTGTGCCGGTAGACCTCCTCACCCGCGGCATCTGTGCGGTGCGGCCCGGCATGGCCGGGCTGTCGGAGAACATCCGCGTGCGCTCGGTGCTCGGGCGCTTCCTGGAGCACTCCCGGATCTTCTGGTTCGAGAACGCCGGCGACCCCGAGGTCTGGATCGGCTCCGCGGACCTCATGCACCGCAACCTCGACCGCCGCGTGGAGGCGCTGGTGCGGCTGCCCGGCGAGCTCCAGGTGGAGGAGATCGGCCGTCTGCTCGACCTCGCGTTCGACGACGGTACGGCGTCGTGGTGGCTGCAGGAGTCGGGCCTGTGGGAGCGGCATGCGGAGGACGCCGAGGGCGTGGCGCTGCGCGACATGCAGGAGCTGCTGATCACGACCAAGCGCCGCCGCCGTCCCTGAGGCGACCCGCCCCGGCGCCGTACGGGCGCTGACCCGCCGCGTGCGGTCCGTCGTACGGCGGGCGGCCCTGCGGCGCGCCCCTGTCAGGTAGTTCGTGGAGGAACGCTCGCGAGGTGGCGGTTCTCCCCTCAGGGCGGCCGCATGTCACGGCACCGGTGGGATCCCGTCTGCTCGCCGCCGCGCGGCCTCGTCCACCCCGTCCCCGTCGACCCGCGCGGCCTCGCGGGCCCCACGCGTGGGCGCGCTCGTGGGCCGGGGTGGCGGCAGTCGTCGCACGGCCTCTACGTGCCGTCGTACGTCGACCCGACCGTGCCCGAACAGCGGATCCTCGAGCAGGCCGCCCGGCTGCCACGCGACGGCGCGGTCACCGGCTGGGCGGCCTGCCGGCTGCACCGCGCTTCGTTCTTCGACGGGCTCGCCACCGACGGCGCCACGCGGCTCCCGGTCCCCCTCGTCCTCGGGGCCCGCGGTCAGCTCGCACCGGCTCCGGGATGCACGGTCTCCCGCGAGCGCCTGCTCGGGACAGAGGTCGTCACGCGGCTCGGCGTCCGGTGCACAGCCGCACGCCGGGCGCTGTTCGACGAGATGCGCCGGGTCGGCGACGTGCGCGAGGCGGTCGTCGCGATGGACATGATGGCCGCGGCCGAGCTGGTGTCTGTCGCGCAGATGCGGGCGTACGTCGCGCAGCGGCCCGCCTGGGCAGGCGTGGGGCAGGTACGCCGGGCGCTCCCCCTGGCGAGCGAGCACAGCCGGTCGCCGAACGAGACCCGGCTGCGACTGCTCTGGGTGCTCGACGCCGGCCTGCCCACACCGCTGGTCAACCAGGAGGTCTACGACCGGGACGGCCGGCTGCTCGGGATCGCCGACCTGCTCGACCCGGTCGCCGGAGTGGTCGGCGAGTACGACGGCGCGGAGCATCGCAGCGCGCTCCGGCACAGCCGGGACGTGGCGCGACAGGACGCGCTCCGTCGCGTCGGGCTGGAGTACCTCACCGTGGTCGGGCCGGACCTGCGGTCGCCGGGCCGGGTCCTCGACCGGATCCTGGCCACTCGGGCGCGCGCACGATGGCTACCCGAGGACCGGCGTGCCTGGACGACCCGGCCGCCCGCGTGGCGCACCCCGACCTGCCATCTGCTCACGAACTACCTGACCCAGCCAGCCACCGTCGGGGTCTCAGCAGGTGGCGAAGAGGACCGGGCCCTGGGACAGGTCGCTGAGCAGGGACTGCGTCTGGTCCACGGGGACCAGGTCCAGCACGACCTCCTGGCCGTCCGAGCGCCCCTCCCGTACCCGGAAGCGGTCCGCGAACGTCCCGCCCTGCCCGACCGCCTCGCCGGAGGCCAGGCGCACGCGCGGCTCGACGTTGTCGGAGGCCTGCTCGTCGCTCTCGAAGTGCATGCCGACGGTGAGCCCGCGGTCGCGCTGCATCGCGAGCACGAGGCCGGACAGGGGGCTGACCCCGCCGACCCGGTTCACGAGGTCCTCGGCGACGGCCCGGTCCTCCTCGTCCGCGGAGCCCATGCTCAGCGCCTCGCAGGCGAAGTCGGAGGCGTACAGCATCGCCGACACCGGCTCGCCGGCCAGCTCCGCCAGCGCCGCGGTGCCCTCCGTGGCGTCCTCGAGGCTCTCCGCTGAGCCGGTCACCACGGACGCCGCCGACGAGACGTAGGAGGTGTTGTCGGAGAGGAGCACCACGTGCTCGTCGGGCAGCACCACCACGTTCTGCAGCACCGGCGTGAGCGAGGGGTCGATCGTGGCGACGAGGTCGGCCGACCCCGCCCAGGTGCCGCCCGTTCCGGCGCCCTCGGCCGGGGCCCGGTAGCCGAGGCTCCGGAGGTTGCGCTCCACCCCGTCCAGGTCGACCTCGTCGGTCATCGCCATCACGACCACCGCGCCCTCGCGCGACTGGCCGTACATCTCCCACGCCGCGTCGACGGGCGAGAGCCCGTACTGCTCGTTCATCGCGTAGGTCGAGTCGGCCACCGCGGACGCGGACACCAGGTCCTGGTCGTAGGCGCGATCCAGGAAGCTGCCCACGTCGCGGGTCGACGACGCCGCGCCGAGGTCCGTGCCGTCGGCCAGCCCCCGCACCGCGGCCCAGTCGGTGTACGTCGCACGCAGCGTCTCCGCCGGCATCCAGGCGACCGCCTGCTCGTACGGCGTCCGGCTCGCCGTCCGCCACGCGAGCAGACCGCCCCCGGCGAGCACGACGACCACGGCGATCACCACGCCCACGACGACGACACGTCTCTGCACGGTGGGTTGGCCCTTTCCACGGCGGTACTGATGTGAGACTAACGGCATGCCAGGCTCAGCCGAGATCGTCGCCGCCGGCGCGGTCGTCGCACGCAGGGGTGGGCAGGTCCTGCTCGTCCACCGTCCGAAGTACGACGACTGGTCCTTCCCGAAGGGCAAGCTCGACCCGGGCGAGCACGTGCTCGCCGCCGCGGTGCGCGAGGTCGCCGAGGAGACCGGGCTCGACATCCGGCTCGGCCCGCCGCTGAGCACCCAGCGGTACATGGCGGGCAACGGCACGCCGAAGACCAAGGACGTGCACTACTGGGTGGGCCGGGTCGTCGGCGACCACGACGTGTCGACGTACCGGCCGAACGACGAGATCGACGAGGTGCTCTGGCTCCCGCTCGAGGAGGCCCGCGCGAAGCTGACCTACGACTACGACCGGGCCACGCTCGAGGAGTTCGAGCAGCGCCGGGCGAAGTCGTACCCGGTGGTCGTCCTCCGCCACGGCCGGGCCCGCTCCCGGAAGTCCTGGCGCGGCGACGACCGCCAGCGCATCCTCACCAAGGCCGGCGAGTTCCAGGCCGAGCAGGTGGTCCCGCTGCTGGCCGCGTACGGCGTCCAGCGGGTGGTGAGCTCGAGCAGCCGCCGTTGCTGGACCACGGTGGCGCCGTACGCCGAGGTGGCCGACCTCGAGGTGGAGATGACCGACGACCTGTCCGAGGAGGACGCCACGCAGGACCTGGTCACCGCGCAGGTCCGGACGCTCCTGGGCCGCAAGGAGGCCGCCGTGCTGTGCACGCACCGACCTGTGCTTCCCTGGGTGTTCGAGGCGCTCGGCGTGGATCCGCACCCGATCGAGCCCGGCACGCTGTTCATCGCCCACCACCGCAACGGCAAGGTGGTCGCCACCGAGGAGCACGACGTCAGCTTCCGCTAGCGTGGCCATCCCCGAACAGCGCCGACAACGGGGCCAGGCGCCCCCCCCCTTTTACCGTCGCTCTTTACTTTCCGCCAGCCTCGCGCGGCGCTGTTCACGTGACCGCCGTCTCAACGCCGGCCCCCGGTGGCCGAAAAGGGCGCCACCGTTCACCCGTCGTTCACCTACGCCGCCGGATCGCTTCACCTGGGCTCCCTACGTTCGATCGTGACAAGAGTCTGAATCCCCAGCACAGGAGATCCGAAGTGACACGCACTTCCTTCCGCCGAGCGGCCGCCCCCGGCATCGCGGTGCTCACCCTCGGCCTCGGCCTCACCGGCTGCGCCGCCGGCAACGAGGAGGCCTCGACCAACTCCGCCGCGACCGTCGAGGGCGCGAGCGGCACGCTCAACGGTGCCGGCGCCAGCTCGCAGGAGGCCGCCATGGCCGCCTGGCAGGCCGGCTTCCAGACCGCGAACCCCGAGGTCACCGTGAACTACGACCCGGTCGGCTCGGGCGGCGGCCGCGAGCAGTTCATCGCAGGCGGCGTCGAGTTCGCCGGCTCCGACTCCTACCTCGACGACGAGGAGGGCGAGCTCAGCGGCGCCAAGAAGCGCTGCCTCAACGAGGACCCGATCGAGGTCCCGAACTACGTCAGCCCGATCGCGGTCGTCTACAACCTCGAGGGCGTCGACAACCTTCAGCTCTCCGCTCCCGTGATCGCCGAGATCTTCGACGGCAAGATCACCAAGTGGAACGACCCGAAGATCGCCGCGGAGAACCCCGACGCGGACCTTCCGGCCGAGACGATCACCCCCGTCCACCGCGCCGACGACTCGGGTACGACGGACAACTTCACCGACTACCTGAGCCAGGCCGGCGAGGGCGCGTGGCCGCACGAGCCCGAGGGCCTGTGGCCGACGAAGGGTGGCGAGGCCGCGTCCGGCACCTCCGGCCTCGTGGCCGCGGTCAAGAACGGCACCGGCACCATCGGCTACGCCGACGCCAGCCAGGCCGGTGACCTCGGCGTCGCCTCGGTGAAGGTCGGCGAGGAGTACGTCCAGCCGACCCCCGAGGCCGCGGCCAAGGTCCTCGAGGTCTCGCCCCCCGTCGAGGGTCGCGCCGAGGTCGACATGGCCTTCGAGCTCGACCGCAAGACGACGGAGGCCGGCGCCTACCCGGTCGTGCTCACGTCGTACCTGATCGCCTGCCAGACCTACGAGAGCAAGGACGAGGCCGACCTGGTCAAGGGTTTCCTGACCTACGTCGTGGGCGACGAGGGCCAGCAGGCCGCCGCCGAGACCGCAGGCTCCGCGCCGCTCCCGGCCTCGCTGCAGGAGAAGGCTCTCGGTATCGTCGAGAAGATCTCGGCTAAGAGCTAAGAGGTCGAAACGTCAGGCCTGACGAACACCGGTAGGGTCCGTGCGCCAGCCTCGAGCTGACGCACGGACCCTCAGCCGTGTCAGATGCAGGGAACAGCGGCGCCTCCCCGGCTCGACCAGCCAAGGGGCGCCGACCATGGGAAGAGGGAACAGGTGACCACCACAGCCACCACGGGCAAGACCAGGCAGCGCAAGGGCGACCTGATCTTCTCCGGGGCGACCCGCATCGCAGGGCTCACGATCCTGCTCGCACTCGCCGGGGTCGCCATCTTCCTGACGCTGGAGGGGCTCCCTGCCCTGGAGGCCGGCCCCGAGAAGCTCCAGGGCGCCGACAGCATCGTCGCCTACATCGGGCCGCTGCTCTTCGGCACGCTGCTCGCCTCGGCGATCGCGCTCCTCATCGCCACCCCGCTGGCGGTGGGCGTGGCCCTGGTGATCTCGCACTACGCCCCGCGCCGGGTCAGCAAGAGCCTCGGCTACGCGATCGACCTGCTCGCCGCCGTCCCCAGCGTGGTCTACGGCCTCTGGGGCATCGGCTTCCTCGGCCCGCAGCTGGTCCCCGTCTACGAGTGGCTCGAGCAGAACGTCGGCTGGCTGCCGTTCTTCGCCGGCCCCGCCTCCTCGACCGGCAAGACGATCCTCACCGCGGGCATCGTGCTCGCGATCATGGCCCTGCCGATCATCACCGCGATCAGCCGCGAGATCTTCGCGCAGACCCCCACCCTCCACCAGGAGGCGGCACTCGCGCTCGGCGCGACGCGCTGGGAGATGGTCCGGCTGGCGGTCTTCCCGTACGCCAGGTCCGGCATCGTCTCCGCGGTGATGCTCGGCCTCGGCCGCGCGCTCGGTGAGACGATGGCGGTCGCGATGGTCCTGTCGGCCAGCGGCATCGTCACGTTCAACCTGATCAGCAGCGACAACCCCTCGACCATCGCCGCGAACATCGCGCTGATGTTCCCGGAGGCGACCGGCCTCGGCGTCAACGCGCTGATCGCGACCGGCCTGGTCCTGTTCGTCGTCACCTTCGCCGTCAACTTCACCGCCCGCGCGATCGTCGCCCGCACCGAGAAGGGGAACCGATGACCGAGGTCAGGCCACCGAAGATCACCCCCCGCGCCCCCGAGGACCGTCCCGGCCGCGCGGCCGGGACCGACGAGGACCTCCGCAGGCACATCCCGCTCACCCATGCCCGGCTTCCCCGGTGGGCCCCCGCGCTGGTCGCGGTCCTTGCCGGCGCGGCATCAGGGCTCCTCGCGCTGAGCCTCGGCTGGGGTCTCGTCGCCTGGGCGGTCGTCGGCATCGTCCTGTTCGCCGTGGCGCTGCCCGCGTGGTCCCGGGTCGTGGAGAACTCCCGCGCCGCGAAGGACCGGCTGGTCACCGTGCTGGTGTGGGCCGCCTTCGGGCTCGCGCTCGTCCCGCTGGTCTCGCTGGTCTGGCAGGTCGTCTCGCAGGGCCTGCCGGCGATCAACGCGGAGTTCCTCACCTACTCAATGCGCAACGTGGTCGGCGAGGGCGGCGGCATCTACCACGCCATCATGGGCACGCTGCTGATCACGCTGATGGCGGCGGTCATCTCCGTGCCGGTGGGCCTGCTCACCGCGATCTACCTCGTGGAGTACGGCCAGCGGTCCACGATGGCGCGCACGATCACCTTCCTCGTGGACGTGATGACCGGCATCCCCTCGATCGTCGCGGGGCTCTTCGCCTACGCGCTGTTCGTGCTGTTCTTCGGCGAGGGCGTCCGGATGGGCCTCGGCGGCGCGGTCGCGCTGTCGCTGCTGATGATCCCGGTCGTGGTCCGCTCCTGCGAGGAGATGTTCAAGCTCGTCCCGCACGAGCTCCGCGAGGCGGCGTACGCCCTCGGTGTCCCGAAGTGGCGCACCATCGTCAAGATCGTGCTGCCCACGGCCATGGCCGGGATCATCACCGGTGTCACGCTGGCCGTCGCCCGCGTCATCGGCGAGACCGCGCCGCTGCTGATCATCGCCGGCTTCACCGACTCGCTGAACTTCAACCTGTTCGCCGAGCGGATGACCACCCTGCCGGTCTTCATCTACTACTCCTACACCCAGCCGGGCGTCCCGCCGGAGTACGGGATCGAGCGCGCCTGGGGCGCGGCCCTCGTGCTGATCGTCATCGTCATGGCGCTGAACCTGCTGGCCCGCGTGCTGGGCAAGGTCTTCGCCCCCAAGTCCGGTCGCTGACCGATCGACAACGACCGAATCGACAAGGAAACCATCGCAATGGCCAAGAGCATCGACGTCTCCGACCTGAACATCTACTACGGCGACTTCCTCGCCGTGGAGGGCGTCTCGATGACGATCCCCGCCCGCTCCGTCACGGCCCTGATCGGGCCCTCGGGGTGCGGCAAGTCGACCTTCCTCCGGTCCCTGAACCGGATGCACGAGGTGATCCCCGGCGCCAGGGTCGACGGCAAGGTCGTCATCGACGGGCAGGAGCTGTACGCCCCCGAGGTGGACCCGGTGGAGGTACGCCGGCAGATCGGCATGGTCTTCCAGCGCCCCAACCCGTTCCCCACGATGTCGATCTACGAGAACGTCCTCGCCGGGTCGCGGCTGAACGCCAAGAAGCTGAAGAAGCACGCCGCGGACGAGATCGTCGAGAAGTCGCTGCGCGGCGCGAACCTGTGGGAGGAGGTCAAGGACCGGCTCGACAAGCCGGGCGCCGGCCTCTCCGGCGGGCAGCAGCAGCGGCTGTGCATCGCCCGGGCGATCGCTGTCGAGCCGCAGGTGCTGCTCATGGACGAGCCCTGCTCGGCGCTCGACCCGATCTCCACGAGCGCGATCGAGGACCTGATCCACGACCTCAAGAGCGACTACACGATCGTGATCGTCACCCACAACATGCAGCAGGCCGCCCGCGTCTCGGAGGACACCGCGTTCTTCAACCTCGCCGGTGCCGGCAAGCCGGGCCGCCTGGTGGAGATGAACGCGACCCGCAAGATCTTCTCCAACCCCGACGAGCCGTCCACCGAGGCCTACATCTCGGGCCGCTTCGGCTGACCGGCCGCCGCCGGCCGTGGACCGGGCGCAGGCGACCCGCCCGGCCCAGTGGCCGGGAGTGGGCTACGGGATGACCTCGAGCAGCAGGTGGCTGACCCAGTACGCCGCGGCGGCGACGAGGCCGGCCATCGGGAAGGTGAGCACCCAGGCCATCACGATCGAGCGGGCCACGCCCCAGCGCACCGCCGAGAAGCGCTTGGTGGCGCCGGCGCCCATCACCGCGGAGGTGATCGTGTGCGTGGTGGAGATCGGCGCCTCGAACACGAACGCGGTGGTGTAGAGCACGCCCGCCGCGATGGTCTCGGAGGCGAAGCCCCGGGCCGGGTCGAGGTGGATGATCCGGCGGCCGAGCGTCCGCATGATGCGCCACCCGCCGGAGTAGGTGCCCAGCGAGATCGCGGTGGCCGCGGCCAGGATCACCCAGGTCGGAAGGTCCTCGTCGGCGCTGACGAGCCCACCGGTGACCAGGGCCAGGAAGATCACGCCCATCGTCTTCTGCGCGTCCTGGAGCCCGTGGCCGAGCGCCATCGCTGCGGCAGAGACGGTCTGCGCCAGGCGGAAGCCGCGGAAGGTGCGGGAGGGGTTACGCCGGCGGAAGATCCACATGATCGCGAGCATCAGCGCGAACGCCGCCGCGAACCCGAACAGCGGCGAGGCCACCATCGGGATCACGATCTTGTCCACGATCACGTCCCACTTCACCAGCGTCCCGGAGGCGACGGCGGAGCCGACCAGGCCGCCGATGAGGGCGTGCGAGGACGAGGAGGGGAGGCCGAAGTACCAGGTGATCAGGTTCCAGACGATGGCGCCGATGAGACCGGACATCACGATCACCAGGCCGTGCGTGCCCGACGGTGGCGCGATCACGCTGCCCACCGTGTTGGCGACCTCCTGGCCGAGGAACGCGCCGACGAAGTTCATGATCGCCGCCATGACCAGGGCCACGCGGGGCGTCAGCGCCCGGGTGGAGACCGACGTGGCGATCGCGTTGGCGGCATCGTGGAAGCCGTTGGTGTAGTCGAAGACGAGGGCGACGACGACGACCGCGATGACAATCGCGAGCTCCACCCTCAGGACTCCTTGACGGAGATCTGCTCGACGGTGTTCGCGACGGTCTCGAATGCGTCGATGGCGGCCTCGAGCGAGTCGACGACGTCCTTGAGCTTGAGCACCTCGAGGGCTTCGTACTGGCCGCTGAACAGCTTGGCGAGGATCCGCCGGTAGCTCTTGTCGCCGGAGTTCTCCAGGCGGTTGATCTCGATCCAGTACTCGTCGAGGTTCTTCATCGTCTCCAGCCGCGGCATCGCCTCCGCGGTGAGCTCGGCGGCGCGCTGGAGCACCTCGACCTGGTGGGCGAGCTCGCTCGGCAGCTCGTGGACGCCGTACAGCAGGACGAGGTCGACGGCCTCCTCCATGTGGTCCATCACGTCGTCCAGCCCGGAGGCGAGCGCGTAGATGTCCTCCCGGTCGAACGGGGTGACGAAGGTGCTGTTCACGCGGCGGACGATCTCGTGCGTGGTCTCGTCGGCGTGGTGCTCGGCGTCGCGCATGCGCTGCGCCACGCCCTCCCGGTCGCCCCCGTTGGAGAGCATCTCGGCGAGGAGCTCGGCGCCTCCCACGAGGTGGTTGGCCAGCTGGGCGAAGAGGTCGTAGAACGTGGTGTCCACGGGACGGAAGCGGAACGGCACAGCGAACTCCTGACGAACCGGAAGATAACCTGCGCAATGGTAGGTCCTGGGCGGACCATGGAACACATCGGCGGCCCGCCACGCCGTCGCTCCCTCGTCGCCGCCGCCCCTGGCCCGATACCCCCCGTGGGTATAGACTGCGGCCATGACGCAGCACGGGTACTACCAGGGCAAGGATGCCTACCTGGCCAGGCTCCGCCGGATCGAGGGCCAGGTCAGGGGTCTCCAGCGCCTGGTCGACGAGGACACCTACTGCATCGATATCCTCACCCAGGTGTCCGCGGTGACCAAGTCGCTCCAGGGCGTCGCCGTGGGCCTGGTCGAGGACCATCTCAACCACTGCGTCCGCGACGCCCTCGCCGACGGCGGCACCGAGGCCGACGCGAAGGTGGCCGAGGCCACCGCGGCGATCGCCCGCCTGCTCCGCACCTGAACCGCACCCCCAGCGAGGAGAAGAACCCCATGAGCTCGACCACCTACACCGTGACCGGGATGACCTGCGGGCACTGCGCCGACGCGGTCACCCGCGAGGTCTCCGAGGTCGCCGGCGTGACGTCGGTCGACGTCAGCGTCGAGAGCGGCACCGTCGTCGTGCACGGCGAGGACGTGAGCGACGACGCGGTCCGTGAGGCCGTCGACGAGGCCGGCTACGCGGTCGCCTGAGGACCCCATGAGTACGACGGCCCGGCCGACGAAGCACGACCCCCACCCGACCGGCCACGTCGACCTGCTGGTGGGCGGGATGACCTGTGCCTCGTGCGTGGGCCGGGTCGAGAAGAAGCTGAACCGGATCGAGGGGGTCACCGCGACGGTGAACCTCGCTACCGCGTCGGCCTCGGTGGACTTCGACCCGGACCTGGCCGACCCCGACACGCTGATCCGCACCGTCGAGCGCACCGGCTACACCGCCTCCCTGGCCGCGGAGCACGCGGAGGAGACCGACGCGGACGCCGCCGGGGCCTACCTGCGCCGCCGGCTGCTGGTCAGCGCGCCGCTGACCGTGCTGGTCCTGGTGCTGATGATGGCGCCCGGGATCCCCGACACCCCACTCGTGCGCTGGATCGCCCTGCTGCTCGCCACGCCGGTGGTGGTGTACGGCGGCTGGCCGTTCCACCGGGCCGCGCTCGTCAACGCCCGGCACGGCGCGTCGACGATGGACACCCTGGTCTCGCTCGGCACGCTCGTGGCCTACTCCTGGTCGCTGTACCAGGCGGTCACCGGCGGCATGGAGAGCTACGTCGAGGTGGCCGCGACGGTCACCACGTTCCTGCTGCTCGGCCGGTGGAGCGAGGCGCGCGCGAAGCGGCAGGCCGGCTCGGCGCTGCGCGAGCTGCTCCAGATGGGCGCCAAGCGCGCCACGGTGGTCGAGGACGACGGGTCCGAGCGCGAGGTCGACGTCGAGGCGCTGCGCCCAGGGATGCGCTTCGCGGTGCGTCCCGGCGAGCAGATCGCCACCGACGGCCGCGTCCTCGAGGGTCGCTCGGGCGTCGACGAGTCGATGCTCACCGGCGAGAGCCTGCCGGTCGACAAGTCCGCCGGCGACGAGGTCATCGGCGCCACCCTGAACACCAGCGGCCGGCTGGTGGTCGAGGTGACCCGGATCGGCCGGGACACCGCGCTGTCCCGGATCGCCGCACTGGTCACCGCCGCGCAGTCCAGCAAGGCGCCCGTGCAGCGCCTCGCCGACCGGATCTCCAGCGTCTTCGTGCCGGCCGTGCTCGCGGTGGCCGTGCTGACCTACGGCGTCTGGGCCCTCGCCGGGCGGCCCGAGCACGGGTTCACCGCCGCCGTCGCGGTGCTGGTGATCGCCTGCCCCTGCGCCCTCGGCCTGGCCACCCCCACCGCGCTCCTGGTCGGCACCGGCCGCGCAGCGCAGCTCGGCATCGTGATCCGCAGCGCGGAGGTGCTCGAGTCCACCCGGCGCATCGACACCGTGGTGCTCGACAAGACCGGCACCGTGACCACCGGGACGATGAGCGTCCACGACGTCTCGAGCCACTACGCGGACGCCGTACCCCTGGCCGGGGCACTGGAGCAGGCCTCCGAGCACCCGATCGGCCGGGCCATCGCCGACCACGTGGCACGCACCGGCCCGCGCCCCTGGCAGGCCGCCCCCGCCGCCGCGCTCGAGGACTTCGCCAACCACGAGGGCATCGGGGTCTCCGGCCGGGTCAACGGCCGCAAGGTCAGCGTGGGCCGGGCCCCCTCCGATGTCGGTACGCCCGACCGGGCCCACGACCAGTACCGCAGCACCAGCCTGCCGTTCGCGCTGGCGCAGGCCGTGCACCGCGGCCGGGAGGCCGGCCGGACCGCCGTCCTCGTCGAGCTCGACGGGCGACCGGCGGCGGTGTTCAGCGTCGGCGACACGGTCAAGCCGTCGAGCGCGGAGGCCGTGGCCCGACTGAAGGAGCTCGGCCTCGAGACCTACCTGCTCACCGGTGACCACGCCTCCGCGGCCGGGCACGTCGCGGCCGAGGTCGGCATCGACCACGTGATCGCCGAGGTGCTGCCCGCGGACAAGGCGGCCACCATCGAGCGGCTCCGCGCCGAGGGGCGCATCGTCGCCATGGTCGGCGACGGGGTCAACGACGCCGCCGCGCTCGTGCAGGCCGACCTCGGGGTGGCGATGGGCACGGGTACGGCGGTCGCGATCGAGGCCAGCGACATCACGCTGATGAGCGGGGACCTGCGCGCGGCCGGCGACGCGATCGAGCTCTCCCGGCGCACCCTGCGCACGATCCGGCAGAACCTCTTCTGGGCCTTCGCCTACAACGTGGTGGGGATCCCGGTGGCCGCGCTCGGCCTGCTGAACCCGATGATCGCGGGGGCCGCGATGGCGGCGTCGAGCGTGTGCGTGGTGGCGAACTCACTGCGGCTGCGGGGCTTCAAGCCCTCCCGCGGCTGAGCCCGCCGCCCGAGCAGGCTAGGGACGGCGTGGCTGTGCGGGGATACCGCCGGGCCCGCCCTCGGCGACCTGCTCGAGACCGAGCAGCATGTCCACCTGGGCCTGGGTCAGCTCCGCGTCCGACTCGCTCGCGGCGATGATCAGGTTGGTCGTCAGCTCGACCTCGGCGAGCAGCTCGGCGTCCTCGAGCGGGACGTTCAGCTTGTCGTCCACGAAAGCGTCCCTCCCCTCCATGATCATCTGTGTGTTCCGTCCTCGTGTCCGCCGGCCGATCCGCTTGGTGGACTCATTGTCGGGGACACCGGTCCTCATACCCATAGTCATTTGGGACAAACCGAAGAGGCCCCGACGGGATCCGTCGGGGCCTCTCGAATGTCTAGCGTGCTAGACGTTTCCTCTGCTGATCAGAGCGGGCGAACGTTCTCCGCCTGGGGACCCTTGGGGCCCTGCGTGACGTCGAACTCGACCTTCTGGTTCTCGTCCAGCGACTTGTAGCCGTTGGTCTGGATCGCCGAGTAGTGCACGAAGACGTCGTCGCCGCCGTCCTCCTGCGCAATGAAGCCGAAACCCTTTTCAGCGTTGAACCACTTGACAGTGCCCTGAGCCATGCTCTGTTACTCCTCATACGGGGCGTGGAACCGTCACTTCGACGGCCCCGCATCAGATGCGGTGAAACGCCGTGCCCCCTCGAAAAGCCAAGAGCAAATCTGAGAAGAAACGCCGTCGGATCACAAACTCCGCGGGCGTCTACCTGCTGGAACTTGCATCTGCTGCGGTGACGACCCTACCAACTATTCGGCCAGATGCCGAGAGCGGGACGAGAACAGCGGTAGACATCTCGGCCAACGGGACGTCGCGCGCCCGCGATGCACGCCCGGAACGGCCCCCGGGCACTACTAGCCTGGGCCCATGGGCAGCAGTGTGTACGTCGCGTCGGTGGAGGGGTTCACGGGGAAGTCGACCGTGGCCCTGGGGGTGCTCGAGCAGCTGTCGCGGCGGGTCGAGCGGGTGGGTGTGTTCCGCCCGATCGTGCGGGCCGACCGTGACGTGTACGGCGGACGTGACTACGTGCTGGACCTGCTCACCGCGCACGACGCGGTCACCCTGTCGTACGACGACTGCGTGGGCGTCACCTACGAGGAGGTGCACGAGGACCCGGTCGCGGCGCTGGACCGGATCGTCGAGCGGTACCACCAGGTGGCCGACCGCTGCGACGTCGTGGTGGTCGTCGGCAGCGACTACACCGACGTGGGCACGCCGACCGAGTTCTCCTACAACGCCCGGATCGCGGCCAACCTCGGTGCCCCCGTGCTGCTGGTCCTCAACGGCGCCGGCCGCACTCCCGAGGAGCTGCACACCGTGACCGACATGGCGGTCGCCGAGCTCCACGCCAACCACGGCACCCTGTTCGCGATCATCGCCAACCGGGTCGACGCCGCCGAGGTCGCCGCCGACGTGTCCGCGCTCGGCAGCGACGACGTGCCGGCGTTCGCGATCCCCGAGGAGCCGCTGCTCAGCGCCCCCTCGGTGGCCGACCTGATGCACGCCGTCGACGGACAGCTGGTCAGCGGCGACGAGTCGCTGCTGCACCGCGAGGCAACCGGCCTGGTGGTGGCCGCGATGACGATGCCCAACGTGCTCGACCGGCTGATCGAGGGCGGCGTGGTGATCACCCCCGGCGACCGGCCCGAGGTGGTGCTCGGCGTGCTGATGGCGCACGCCTCCCCCAACTTCCCGCAGGTAGCCGCGGTCGTGCTCAACGGCGGCTTCGAGATGCCCGAGCCGGTGACCCGGCTGATCGAGGGTCTCGGCGTGACCATGCCGCTCATCGCGACCGCGCTCGGCACCCACGCCACCTCCGCCGCGCTCACCGCGGTCCGCGGCCGGCTCACCAAGGACGCGCCGCGCAAGGTGGCGACCGCGCTCGCGCTGTTCTCCACCCACGTGGACGGCGACGTGCTGCTCGACCGGCTGGAGGTGGCCCGCAGCGCCGCGGTGACCCCGCTGATGTTCGAGCACCAGCTCATCGACGACGCGGTCGCCGACCGGCGCCACATCGTGCTGCCCGAGGGCGAGGAGGAGCGGGTGCTCCGCGCCGCGGACATCCTGCTCCGGCGCGGCGTGGCGGACCTGACCCTGCTCGGCGACCCGATCGCGATCAGCGCGAAGGCCGCGAGCATCGGCGCGGACGTGTCGAGGGCCACCCTGCTCAGCCCGTTCGACGAGGAGCTCCGCGAGCGGTTCGCCCGGGACTACACCGAGCGCCGCAAGCACAGGGGCGTGGACCTCCACGACGCCCGCGACATCGTCACCGACGTCTCCTACTTCGGCACGATGATGGTGCTGCTCGGCCTCGCGGACGGCATGGTGTCGGGCGCCGTACACACCACGGCCCACACGATCCGGCCGGCCCTGGAAGTGGTCAAGACCAGGCCCGGGGTCTCGGTGGTGTCCTCGGTGTTCTTCATGTGCCTGGAGAACCAGGTGCTGGTGTACGGCGACTGCGCGGTCAACCCGGACCCGACCGCGGAGCAGCTGGCCGACATCGCGATCTCCTCCGCGGCGACCGCGGCCGCCTTCGGGGTCGAGCCGCGGGTGGCGATGCTGTCTTACTCCACCGGGTCGTCCGGCGCGGGCACCGACGTGGAGAAGGTGTCCAAGGCGACCGCGCTGGTCCGCGAGCGGGCGCCGGAGCTGCTCGTGGAGGGGCCGATCCAGTACGACGCCGCGATCGACGCCGCCGTCGCGCACACCAAGCTGCCCGACTCGAAGGTCGCCGGGCGGGCCACGGTCTTCGTCTTCCCGGACCTGAACACCGGCAACAACACCTACAAGGCGGTACAGCGCTCGGCCGGCGCCGTCGCGGTCGGACCGGTGCTCCAGGGGCTGCGGCGGCCGGTCAACGACCTGTCCCGGGGCGCGACGGTGCGCGACATCGTGAACACCGTCGCGATCACCGCGATCCAGGCCCAGCAGGCCGGCACCCAGCAGGCCGGCACCCAGCAGGCGGGCTCCCCGCCGACCGACAGCCCGCCGGCCGACGGCCGGCAGGACGTAGCCCAGCAGGCGGCTGCCCGGCCGGCCGGCGCCGAGCGGAAGGCAGACGCGTGAGCGACCGCGTGCTGGTGATCAACGCCGGCTCCTCCTCCCTGAAGTACAGCCTGGTCGACGCCTCCTCCGGCGACGCGGTCGCGGGCGGCACCGTGGAGCGGATCGGTGAGGCGAACGGGATCCTCACCCACCGCAGCGCGGACGGCGAGGAGCGCAGCGAGCGGCGCGTCGACTCGCACGAGGACGCCCTGGGCGCGGTCGCGGAGGCGTTCGCCAAGCACGGGCCGTCGCTGGAGGAGGCCGAGCTCGCCGCGATCGGGCACCGCGTGGTGCACGGCGGCGACCGGTTCGCCGACCCGGTGCTGATCGACGACGACCTGGTCGCCGCGGTGCGGGACCTGGTCCCGCTGGCGCCGCTGCACAACCCGGCGAACCTCGAGGGGATCGAGGTCGCGCGCCGGCTGTTCCCCGACCTGCCGCAGGTGGCGGTCTTCGACACCGCCTTCCACCAGACCCTCCCCGAGCACGCCTACACCTACGCCGTGCCCCGGTCGTGGCGCGAGGAGCACCGGGTGCGCCGCTACGGCTTCCACGGCACCTCGCACGCGTTCGTGTCCCGGGAGGCCGCGCGGGTGCTCGGCCGGGAGCCCCAGGACGTCAACGTGATCGTCCTGCACCTCGGCAACGGCTGCTCCGCGGCCGCGGTCGCGGGCGGCCGGTCGGTCGACACGTCGATGGGGATGACCCCGCTCGAGGGCCTGGTGATGGGCACCCGCTCCGGTGACCTCGACCCGGCGCTGCACGCGCACCTGCACCGGCAGGTCGGCTGGTCGCTCGAGGAGATCGACCGGGTGCTCAACCGGGAGTCGGGCCTCAAGGGCATGGCCGGGGAGAACGACTTCCGGGAGCTGACCCGGCTGGTCGACGCCGGGGACGAGGCGGCCCGGCTCGCCTTCGACGTGTACTGCTACCGGGTCCGCAAGTACGTCGGCGCCTACTACGCCGTGCTCGGCCGGGTGGACGCCGTGGTGTTCACCGCCGGGGTCGGGCAGCACGCCGCGCCGGCCCGCGAGGCGTCGCTGCGGGGTCTCGAGGGGCTCGGCATCCACCTCGACGCCGGACGCAACGCCGCGACCTCCGGGCGCGAGCCGGTCGTGGTCTCGGCCGACGACAGCCCGGTCGCGGTGCTGGTGGTGCCGACGAACGAGGAGTGGGAGATCGCGCGGCAGGCGCTCACCGTCGTACGGCGGTAGGCGACCCGCCGTACGACGTCAGACGGGTGCGGCACCCCCTGAGGTGCCACACCCGTCGTCCCTGCGAACCGCCTCAGCCGTGCTGCGGCGGCGCCTCCACGTCCCCGCGCCAGGAGCCTTCCTCGACGCCGCGCTTCTCGATGAAGGTCTTGAACCGCTCCATGTCGGCCTTGACCCGGCGCTCGATCAGCCCGAACTTGTCGGCCGCGGTCTCCGCGAAGCCCTCGGGGTCGATGTCCATCTGGGCGGTCACCCGGGACTCGGTGTCGCTGAGCCGGTGGAAGGTGACCACGCCGGCGTGCTGGGGCCCGTTCTCGGAGGCCCAGGCGACCCGCTCGTCGGGGTGCTGCTCGGTGATCGTGGCGTGGAACTGCCGCGTCTGGCCGCCGATCTTGGTGGTCCACAGCGTGCGCTTGTCGTCGAGCTGCTCGACCTTCTCCACACCCTCCATGAACTGCGGGAAGGACTCGAACTGGGTCCACTGGTTGTAGGCGGTGCTGACGGGGACCTTGACGTCCACGGACTCGGTCATGGTGCTCATGAGCTGTCGTACCTCCTGGGTTCGGGTGCGCCTTCGAGGTACCCGGGGCTGCTCGCCGTACACGGGCGACATCACGGTTTGGTCAAGACCATCCGTCACAACAGTCGCTCTGGTTACTCTCTCCACAGGTGCTCCACGAAACGGGTCCTCCCCCCTCGGACCCGCCTGCCGGGCGGCCTTCGCGCCGCCGGTCGTGAGCATGCACCGCCGCGTGACCGCCCCCTCGGTCCGCCGGCGTCGCCCCCAGGCGCGGTCCCCCGATGCGCCTGGGGGCGATGCCTTCACGCGTTGAGAGGGCAGTCGTGCCGCGTTGAGAGGGCAGTCGTGCGGCGTTGAGGAGTCACTCGTTCCGCCGCGGACGTCCCGCTCCCGAACGACTGACGTCTCGTCACCGCACGAGTGACGTCTCAACGCCGAACGAGTGACGCCTCAACGCGGGAGCTTCAGGACATCACGCCGAGCGGGCGGTAGGTCAGGCCCGGGAAGACCTTCGTCACCGACCGGTCCGGGAAGCGCTTCCCGACGACCTCGCCGAGCACGTTGCGGTAGTCGGTGGTCACCTTGAGGTCGCCGTCCAGGAGGCTCCCGGAGCCCAGCCCCGGCCACTGGGCGTAGTACCGGCCGCCGCGGACACCGCCGCCGGCGACGAGCATCATGTTGCCCCAGCCGTGGTCGAGCCCCTTGTTGCCGTTCTCCTCGACCCTCCTGCCGAACTCGCTGATCGTCACGACCGTGACCCGCGACCGGAGGCTGCCCAGGTCGCGCATGAACGCGTTCAGCGCCAGCGCGAAGCCCGTCACCATCGAGTACATCTCGCCGTACGCCGTGGTGCCGTACTCGCTGTGCATGTCCCACGAGCCGTAGTCGATGGAGATGATCTCGGTGCCGAGGTCGGCCCGGATCAGCTGCGCGGTGTCCGCGAGCGCGGCGGCGAGGTCGCCGGCCGGCCACTCCTTGGGGTACACCACGCCGTTCGACGGCTGGTAGGTCTGGGCGGCGACCGGACCGAGCCGGTCGACCACCTGGAGCGCGGACCGTCCGGCGGCACCGAGCACGCCCGACGCGCCACCCCAGACCGTGTTGAGGTGCTGGCGGCGCCGCGCCCCCCACGTGTCGGAGGTGCCCGGCAGCGAGAACTCGCCGAGGTGAGTGGCCGACAGCGTCGGCGACGGTCCGGTGAGCAGGGTCGGCACGATCGAGGTGGTCAGGTGCACCGCCTCGATCGGGCTGCTGCCGGCGTCGAGGCCGACCATCCGGTTCACCCAGCCGCGGCGGACGCTCGAGGTCGGGTCGGCGTCCTCGATCTCCTCCATCGCCAGGAAGTGCGAGCGGTTCGGCTGGTCCATGCCGACCGCGTGGACGGCGGCGAGCTCGCCGCCGTTGTAGAGCCACTCCAGCGGCTTCATCGCCGGGTGCAGGCCGAACATGCCGTCCTTCGCGACCAGCGTCGACGCCGGGACCGCGATCGTCGGGCGGGCGGCGTAGTAGGCCGGGTCGCCGTGCGGGACGACCATGCCGAGCCCGTCGATGCCGCCGCGGAGGCTGATCACCACGAGCACGTTGCCGCCGGTCGTCGCCGCGAAGGACGCCTGGCGCAGCGCGTCGCCGAACATCGTGGTCGCCACCGCGCCGGCCCCGGTGGCGGCGACGCCCTGGAGGAAGCGGCGGCGGCTCAGGCCGGAGGCGCGCGCGAAGTCGGCGCAGCAGCTCTGGGGGTCGTTCATCGTCGGCACCTCAGCGGGTCATGTGCTCGGGAGAGTCCAGCAGGACGCAGACCAGCCGGTTGAACCGCCAGGTGGCGACGGCGTGGTCCTTGGTGACGATCTCGCCGGGGCGGACGTCGACGGCCTGTACGGCGGCCTTCAGCAGCAGCGACGTGGACCCCTTGCCGTGGATCATCCGGCACAGGTGGTCGACGTACTGGTCGAACCGGATCCGGCGCTGCGGCAGCCACGACGTCGTACGGCGGTAGGTGACGTCGACGTCGGGCCAGTAGCCGCCCGCGAGGTGCCAGTGCATCCGGAACGAGCCGAGCATCCGGCTGGCCGAGGCCCACGAGGCGTTCAGGTCGGGCGGCCCGTCCGGGCGCGGCCAGCTGTAGAGCAGGTCGCCCTGGTGCAGCCACGAGATGGCGTCGGCGAACGAGCCCTCCCGGCCGCTGGGCTTCTGCGCGGAGACGCCGAGCACCCGGACCGTGTGCACCATGTCGTCGATGGGCGTGCGCACCTTGCGGCCGCGCGAGGCCTTGAACTCCCTGTGCGCGACCAGCGCGGCCAGGGTCTTCTTGATGTCGGTGCCGGAGCGGCGGAAGACGCCGGCGAGCTCGTCGACCAGCGCGTCGGAGGGGGCGTCGGAGACGAACCGCACCGCGAGCTTGCGGGCGATCGTGCGCGCGGTGGCCGGGTGGTGCGCGAGGTAGTGCAGGTAGTCACGGGCCAGCGCGCTGCCGTCGGCGGAGCCGTTCGCGGCGGAGAACCCGAGCACCTGCACCGGGCCGGTGGTGTGCTTCCGGCTGTCGTAGTAGCCGTTCCACGACGCGTAGACGTCGACGGTGTAGCCCGACAGGATCTTGGCCGAGTCCTTGACCATCTCCTCGGTGTAGCCCGAGGTCCGGCCCACGGTGTGCAGCTCGAGCAGCTCGCGGCCGTGGTTCTCGTTCGGCGCGTCCTTGACCGAGCGCCAGTTGTCGAGGAACAGCAGCATCGCCGGGTGCAGGGTGGCGGCCACCAGCATGTCGTCGAAGCGACCCAGGGCGTGCTTGCGGATCACCGCGTCGTACCCGGTGCGCTGCACCCAGGCGAGGTCGGCGTTGACCTTCACGTGCAGGTGGTTGGACCAGAAGTCGACCATCGTCTCGAGCAGCACCCGGTTGCTGTACATCCGGCGCATCATCGTGTGGTTGCCGACGATCCGGGCGTGCTCCCAGGCGGGCCGGGTCTTCGAGATGTGCTTCTCCCACTTGCGGGCCGGGCTGTCCCTCAGGTCGGGGAACCAGTCCGCGAGAGCCTTGGCCTTGTCGCTCTCCGCGACCGTTCCCGGCCGCATCTGCTGCCGGAGCCAGGCCTCGGCGCCACCCGCGCGTCGCAGCTGCAGGAACGTGGCACGCGAGTAGCCGACGCCCAGCCGGTTCATCAGGTGCAGCTCGGCGCGGGTGGGGATCGCGGTCCCCCGGTAGGGGTTGACCTGGTACGACGGGGCGCGCAGCGCCACGCGCGCCACAGGAGACGTCGCCATACGGCCTCCCAACCGTTGCGGCCGCACGCGGACGCGACCCTCGCCGGACATGTTCCTTTACCTTCGACCGGGTTCGCATCGAAATGAGTGGTTTGGCTGACCTCGTCCCGCCTGTCGGGGGCGACCCGCCGGACCCGGGCATACCGCGCGCGGGAACCGGGTAGGTGACCGGGGCACGTCAAGACCATCCTGGGAGGGGACGCAGGTGCAGGTGGAGAAGAACGAGGTCGTCGAGCTGCTGCGCGCACGCGGTGAGCACGACAAGGCGGCCAACGTGGAGTGCGCACTCCCCCAGCAGGTCGACACCGAGCGTGACGCCGGTCTGCTGCACGCCTTCGACGTGAGCACCCGGGAGGTGGCCGAGGCCGACGCCGCCGCACCGACCGGCGGCGCGACCGACCCCGCGGCGGGGTCCGGCGCCGAGGGCTAGCTCGGTCCCCACCGCCGCCGGGTTCGGACATTCCCCTCGTCTCGTGGCGGAGGTCCCCCCGTTGGGGGGTGCCAACCATGGTCGGCTGAGTCAGGCCCCCGGGTTGCTCGCGCCATTTTCGTCCGGTCGGGTTCCCGCACCGCGCCTCGCGACATAGCGTCGAGGCACGGATCGAGGGGGCCCTGTGCGACAGACGTGGACGAAGGTGTTCAGCCACGGGCGGGGTCACGTCCTCGCGGCGCTGGTCGTCCTGCCGCTGGCCCTGACCACGGCGTCCCCGGCCACGACCGTGGACGGCACGCTCCGTCTCCCCCAGCCCGGGGAGGTCGCCGGCGCCGAGGCCTCGCCCCGGACCCTGCCCGAAACCCCCGAGACCGTGGTCGACGTACCCGGCTCCCCCGGCCAGCCCACGAGCGTCTCGCTCGTCTCCCCCAAGGGCACCCGGCTCGTCGCCGAGAGCGACGGAGGCCCGCACGACATCCCCGCCACCGCCCTCGACGCCTACCAGCGCGCGGCCACGGTCCTCCGTGCGGTCGACCCGGCCTGCAGGATCTCGTGGACGCTGCTCGCCGCGGTCGGTCGGGTGGAGTCCGACCACGGCCGGTACGGCGGTGCGGTGCTCGGCACCGACGGGGTCTCCCGGCCCGCCGTCATCGGCCTCCCGCTGGACGGGTCCCCCGGCATCGCGACGATCCGCGACACCGACGCCGGCGAGCTCGACCGGGACCCGATCTGGGACCGCGCGGTCGGCCCGATGCAGTTCATCCCGAGCACCTGGGCCGCCGCGGGCGTGGACGGCGACAGCGACGGCATCCGCTCCCCGCACGACATCGACGACGCCGCGATGGCGGCCGCGGTGTACCTCTGCGCCGGCACGGCCGCCCTCGACGCGCCCGCGGCGATGCGCGAGGCGCTGCTGCGCTACAACAACTCCGGGGCGTACGCCGCGCTGGTGATGGCCTACGAGCGCAGCTACCGGACCGGGGACTACACGGTGCTCTCGCGACCGACCGTGCCGACCGCCGCGAACGTCCTGCCGATGCTGAAGGCGGGCGTCGGGGCGGCCGCCGACCCGTCGATCCGCGAGGAGGTCGTCCGCCGCCAGGCCACGGTGGCCCGCAGGATCGACTCCCTCGTCGTCAAGCGGCCGGCCGGCGACCGTACGGCGGGCGACACCCGCGTCTCGGTGGTGCCGGAGCAGCGCGACGGGCCGACCGTCGAGCCGATCCCGCTGTTCCCCGCCGCGCCGCCCGGTGTCCCGGCCCGGCCGCCGCGCTCGCCGGACCCCGCGCCCGCACCGGACCCGATGCCCGCGCCGGAGGGACCGGCCGATCCCGCGCCCCGGCCCGACCCCGCGCCCGCACCGGACCCCGCGCCGGCCCCGGATCCGGCACCCGCTCCCGAGCCCGACCCACAGCCCGCGCCGGCCCCGGATCCGGCACCCGCTCCCGAGCCCGCCCCACAGCCCGCGCCGGCCCCGGAGCCTGCCCCGGACCCGCAGCCCGCACCGGAGCCGTCGCCCGACCCGGACCCGACCCAGGACCCATCCAAGGAGCCGACCAAGGACCCGTCGGGAGAGCCGTCGCCCGACGACCCGACGGTCCGGGAGACGGGACTGTGGGAGGCCTGCGCGGACGGCTACTGCCTCGACGGTCGCCCGCTGGTCCTCGACGCCCTCGACGCCGGCACCGACCTCGACGGGGACGGCAGGATCGAGGCGCGGACCGGGGAGCTTGCCGGCCTGGTCGGCCTGCCCGTGGTCCTCGACGTCGACAAGACCTCGGGCGCCTGGGTGGTCCGCTCGGTCCGCCTCGTCTGACCGTGCGCGGTCCGGCCGCCTTCACCACGCCGGACCCCGGCGGGGGCGCCGTACGGACGTCGGCGAATCCCGGACGGCGACCCGCTGCGCTCACTACGCTGCCGCGCGTGAGCTACGAGTTCCTCCACCGTCCGCCCACGCCGGCCGAGCACCGGCTGCTCGCCGAGTCCGTCGGGTGGGGCCACGGGTTCGCCTGGGACGCCATGCCCGCCTCCCTCGCCGCGTCCTTCGCCGGCGTGGTCGTGCTGCGCGAGGGCGGGCCGGTCGCCATGGGCCGCGTGGTCGGCGACGGCGCGTACTACTTCTACGTCCAGGACGTCGCGGTGATGCCCGGGCACCAGCACGCCGGCCTGGGACGGCGGATCGTCGAGCATCTCGTGGCCGAGGTGGAACGGGTCGCGCCGCCGAAGGCGTTCATCGGGCTGTTCGCCACCGACCAGGCGGTCGGCCTGTACGAGAGCCACGGGTTCGCCCAGCACCCCGGCATGACCGGCATGTTCCGGGTCGTACCCGCAGCCGAGCCGGCGGTCTCCTCCTGACCGGGGCCCGACTCCGCGGTTGGCTAGGCTGGCAGGAGAGGGCGACGACGCCCTCACGACTGGGAGGAACCGCATGATCGGCTTCATCGTCGCCGGACTGGTCATCGGGGCGCTCGCCCGCCTGATCAAGCCGGGCAAGCAGAACCTCAGCATCCTGTGGACGCTGCTGCTGGGCCTCGCCGGATCCGTGATCGGCGGCGTCATCGCGAACCTGCTCGGCACGGGCGGCATCTTCGAGCTGAACTTCCTCGGCTTCGTGGTCGCCGTGATCGCGTCGGTGCTGCTCATCGGCACGGCCGAGGGTCTCGCCGGCAAGAAGTCCCACGTCTGATCCGCCGCCCGGCCGCGCAGACGCTGAGGAGCGACACGCCTCGATGAACCCCCGGAGTCCCCTGCGTCACCGGACGACCTCAGCGGGCGGTGACGCGCCATGACCGAGTGGGTCCTGCTCGCGGTCTCCGTGGCCCTGATCGCGGCCTGTGGCGCGTTCGTCGCCGCGGAGTTCGCCTTCGTCACCGTCGACCGCGCGGCCGTCGACCGGGCCGCCGACGGCGGCGACCGCGCGGCCCAGGGCGTCCGGTCCGCGCTGCGCTCCCTGTCCACCCAGCTGTCCGGGGCCCAGGTCGGCATCACCGTCACCAACCTCGCCATCGGCTTCCTCGCCGAGCCGGCGATCGCCTCGCTCATCGACGGACCGCTGGAGGCGGCCGGGGTGCCCGCGGGTGCGGTGCCGGGCGTGGCCGTCGGCACCGGGCTGGTCCTCGCCACCCTCGCCACGATGGTGTTCGGCGAGCTCGTGCCCAAGAACCTCGCGATCGCCAAGCCCCTCGGCACGGCCCGGGCGACCCAGGCGTTCCAGCGCGGCTTCACCACCGCGATGGCCCTGCCGATCCGGGCGCTGAACGGCTCCGCGAACGCGCTGGTCCGCCGGCTCGGGATCGAGCCCCAGGAGGAGCTCCGCTCCGCACGGACCTCCCAGGAGCTGGCCTCCCTGATCAACCGGTCCGCGTCGGAGGGAGCCCTGGACGCCGGCACCGCGGGGCTGATGCAGCGGTCGGTGGCCTTCGGCGAGCGCACGGCCGGCGAGATCATGACCCCGCGCGTGCGGATGGCCAGCGTCCAGGCGTCGCGTCCGGCGTCGACGGTCATCGAGCTCGCCCGGACCACCGGCCACTCCCGGTTCCCCGTCGTCGCCGGCGAGGCGGACGACGTAGTGGGCGCGATCCACGTCAAGCACGCCCTCGCCGTTCCCCGCGCCGAGCGCCGGTCGACCCGGGCCCGCGAGCTGATGGTGGAGGCGACCGTCGTCCCCGAGAGCCTCAAGCTCGACCCGCTCCTGACCCTGCTGCGCCAGGCGGGCTTCCAGGTCGCGGTCGTCGTCGACGAGTACGGCGGCACGGCCGGCGTCGTCACCCTCGAGGACGTCGTGGAGGAGATCGTCGGGGAGATCACCGACGAGCACGACCCGGTGGACGCGAACGCCCGCAAGCGGGCCGACGGCTCCTGGTCCCTCTCCGGGCTGCTCCGCCCCGACGAGGTGTCCTCCCTCACCGGCGTCCCGCTCCCGGAGCACGAGGACTACGACACCATCGCCGGCCTGCTCCTGCGGCACCTCGGCCGGATGCCCGAGGCCGGCGACCGCGTCGAGATCCCGCTCCCCGCGGTCCTGGACCCCGACGGCGAGCCCGAGCCAGCGCAGGTGGCCGTACTGACGGTCGAGCGGATGTCCGGGCTGCGCATCGACCGGCTCCGGCTCAGCACCTACACCCCGGACGAGCGACCGGCCACCGACCGGTCCCGGACCCGGAGCACCCGCGATGAGTGACACGACCGCCGTACTCGTCGCCGTCGCGCTGCTGGCCGCGAACGCGTTCTTCGTGGGCGCGGAGTTCGCGCTGATCTCCGCACGCCGCACCCAGATCGAGCCCCGTGTCGCCGCCGGGTCGCGGGCCGCGCGCACCACTCTCAAGGCGATGGAGAACGTGTCGCTGGTGATGGCCGGCGCGCAGCTGGGCATCACCGCCTGCTCGCTGGGCCTCGGCGCGATCGGCGAGCCGGCGGTGGCCCACCTCATCGAGCCTGGCTTCCACGCCCTCGGCGTGCCGGACCACCTGCTCCACCCGGTCGCGTTCGTGATCGCGCTGAGCGTGGTGGTCTACCTGCACGTGGTGCTCGGCGAGATGGTGCCGAAGAACATCGCCCTCGCCGGCCCCGAGCGTGCGGCGCTCCTGCTCGGCCCGCCGATGATGGTCGTGGTCGTCGTCCTCAAGCCGGTGGTGGTCGCGCTCAACGCCGTCGCCAACACCCTGCTGCGGCTCGTGCGCGTGCAGCCGCGCGAGGAGGTCGCCTCCATCTTCACCCGTGACGAGGTCGCCGCGATGGTCGACGAGTCGCGTGCCGAGGGGCTGCTCGAGACCGACGAGTACGACCGGCTCGCGGGAGCCCTCGGCTTCACCGAGCGCACCATCAGCCCGGTCCTGCTGCGTCCGGACACACTGGTCACGGTCCCGCGCGGTGCCCTCGTCTCCGAGGTCGAGGAGCTCTGCGCGACCACCGGTTTCTCACGGTTCCCGGTCGCGGCGCCAGAGGGCGACCTGCTCGGCTACCTGCACATCAAGGACGTGCTCGAACCCGACCCGGCCGCCGAGGACCACCCGATCTCGGACAAGTGGCTGCGTCCCTTCGCGACGATCCGTCCCGACGCCCGGCTGCACGACGCGCTCGCCGCCTTCCAGCGGCGCGGCGCGCACATGGCCCGCGTGGTCGAGGACGACGGGACCGTCCAGGGCCTCGTCGCGCTCGAGGACGTGCTCGAGGAGCTGGTCGGCGAGATCCGCGACGCCGCCCACACCTGACGGGGAGGCGCGGGGCACTGTCGGCGCGACGCTGCGGCGGGACATGGCCCCGGACGCCGGGTGTGGCCGTCTCGAACCGGTGACGGTGCCGCCGCGACCGGCGTAGCGTGACGTGCCGTGGACGACTCGAGCACGTTGTTTCACCGGGCCGCGCAGCACGCGGCCGACTTCCGCGCGAGCCTGGCGCAGCGGTCCGTCGTACCGCCGGGCGACGTCGGCGCCCTGACCAAGGCCCTCGGCGGCCCGCTGCCGCAGACCCCGTCCCCTCCCGAGGAGGTCCTCGAGCAGCTGGTCGAGGCGGCCGAGCCGGGCCTGATGGCCAGCGCCGGGCCGCGGTTCTTCGGGTTCGTGATCGGCGGCGCCCTGCCGGCCGCCACCGCCGCGGACATGGTCGCGGCGGGCTGGGACCAGTGCGCGTTCAACGCGGCGCTGTCCCCCGCGGCGGCCGCGGCGGAGGAGGTCGCGGGCGGCTGGCTCAAGGACCTGCTGGGCATCCCGGAGGGCGCCTCGGTCGGCTTCGTCACCGGCGCCCAGGAGGCGAACACGGTCGGCCTGGCCACCGGGCGGCACCAGGTGCTGGCCGGGGCGGGCTGGGACGTGGAGCGGGACGGCCTGTTGGGCGCCCCCGCCGTCCGCGTGGTGGCCGGCGAGGAGCGGCACGCCACGATCGACCGCTCCCTGCGGCTCCTCGGCCTCGGCACCGCCTGCGTGGAGCCGGTCCGGGCGGACGCGAACGGCGGGCTCGACGTCGCCGACCTCGAGCGTGTGCTGGCCTCCGGCCCCGCCGGGCCGACGATCGTGTGCCTGCAGGCCGGCAACGTGAACACCGGTGCGTGCGACGACCTGGCGGCCGGCTGCGAGGTCGCCCGCCGGTACGGCGCCTGGGTGCACGTGGACGGTGCGTTCGGGCTGTGGGCCGCGGCGAGCCCGACCACCCGCCACCTCGTCCGTGGGCTGGAGCAGGCCGACTCCTGGGGCTGCGACGGGCACAAGTGGCTCAACCTGCCCTACGACAGCGGCTTCGCGTTCTGCGCCCACCCGCAGGTGCACGCCGCGGCGGTCTCCTACACCGCGGCGTACCTCGTGGGCTCGGACGGCCCGGCCGTGGGGCCGTCCGACCTGACCCTGGAGTCCTCGCGCCGGGCCCGCGGGTTCGCGGCCTGGGCCGGCCTCCGGCAGCTCGGACGGGAGGGGGTCGCCGACCTCGTCGAGCGGCCGTGCCGGCTGGCCCGTCGCTTCGCGGAGGCGCTGGCCGCCGGTGGGGTCGAGGTGGCCAACGACGTCGTGCTCAACCAGGTGCTCGTGGGCTTCGGCGACGACGCCCGCACCGACCGGGTGATCGCGGGCGTCCAGCGGGAGGGGACCTGCTGGCTGGGTGGCACCACCTGGCGGGGGCGGCGGCTGATGCGCATCTCGGTGTCGAACTGGACTACGACGGAGGCCGACGTCGACCGTTCCGTCGAGGCGATCCTCCGGGTGGCGGCCGCAGTCTGAGCCGCGGGGTCAGTCCCGGAGCGGCGCCAGGAGCTCGCGGACCTCCGGCTGCGCGGCGTACGCCCCGGCCTCGAAGAACGCCGCCTGCACGATCTCCTCCACCCGTTCACCCGACATGAAGTCGTTGCCCATGGCGCGCTGTGCGACCTCGCCGGGCCGGAGCGCCACCACCGTCGTACCTTCCGCGCGCAGCGCCCGGACCTCGCGGCGGGCCAGCCGGCCCGCATGCCAGCGGGAGGTCCCGTACGGGTCCCGCGGCAGCCCGCTCGGCCCGGACATCGGGGAGACCACCACCACCAGGTCCAGCTCGCGGCCGCGGAGCGTTGCGGCGTTCGTGGGCGAGTGCGCGCCGCCGTCGACATAGCTGTCGTGCCCGATGTGGACCGGCGCGAAGTAGCCGGGCACCGCACAGGACGACGCCACGGCCAGGTGCAGCGGCACCTGCGGCGTGCCCTCCCTGCCGAAGACGACCCGACGGCCGTCCCGGCGGCGTACGGCGCAGATCCACAGGTCCTGCTCGGGCCAGTCCCGCCCCTCGACCTCCCGCAGCGCGGTGAGCTGCTCGGTGATGTCGGACCTGCCCGGCGCGAGGAGGGCCAGGGCCGCGGTCATCGGCCGGAAGTGCCACGGCCTCACCAGCGCACGCTGCACCATGTGACGACCCGGCAGGGCGGGTGGACGCCGGACCACGTCCCACAACCGGAACGGCTCGAACACGGGCGACTCCTCCCCGAACCACTCCGCCAGCAGGTGACCCTCCGCCGCGAGCGGGGCGCGCACCGCCCAGGCGGCGAGCTCGCTGGCCGGGACCCCACTGCGCAGGAGCGTGCCGGTGATCGAGCCGGCGGAGGTCCCGACGACCACGTCGACGCCGCGAGGGTCCCAGCCGACGTCGTGCTCGAGCGCGGCGAGGACGCCGGCGTGGTAGGCCTGGCCCACCACACCGCCTGCCCCCAGCACCAGTCCCACGCGGGCCACGCCAACAACCCTAAGCCGCGGCGGCGGAGCGCGGCACCGGACCCGTGCGCGGTCGGACCAGCGGGGCCGGGCGGGACGAGCCGCGGGTCAGCGCTTGGCGCGCCGGCTGTCCACCAGGAGCGCGAGCGCGTTGAGCGACGCCCAGCCGAGGGTCACCGCGAGCACCTTCTGGCGGACTGCGGGGTCCGAGGTCTCCCGGGACAGGATCGCGGCGTCGGAGAGGTCTCCGGCGATGCGCAGCAGCATCGCGGCGCGCACGGTCCGCTCGGACCGGCCGAGGACGCCGAGGGCGCTCGTGGCGAGGTCGCGGGCGCCGTAGGTCCGGGCGAGGACGTCGTACCGGGCCTGCTCCTTGCGGCTCTCGGCCAGCGCCGAGCCCAGGTGCCGGGGCTGGGCGAGGGCGTAGACGCCGTACGAGGCGGTGGCGGTGGACATCAGGCGGCTCAGGCGGTAGGTCATGCCTCCCAAACTAGGCAGGCGGCCCAACGGCGCTCGGGGCACAACCGGGTCGATCCCCCGCACCGGGTGCGGGCGATCGACCCCGCCAGGAGCCGGGTCGCTCAGGCCGTACGTCGCGACGCCCGTGGGGCCGGCGACGGTCAGGCGGGCGGCCAGGTCTTGGCGACCAGCGTCAGCACGTCGTACGTCGCCACCGGCTCGCCGGCCGCGTTGGTGACGACCGCGTCCCAGCGGACCTCGCCGTAGTCGGCGCTGGTGCGCGGGGTGATCTGCTTGACCGTCAGGGTCACCGCGATCTCATCACCGGCCTTCACCGGGGTCAGGAAGCGCAGGTTGTCGACGCCGAAGTTCGCCAGCACCGGGCCCGGGTTGGGCTCGACGAACAGCCCGGCCGCCAGCGACACCACCAGGTAGCCGTGCGCGACGATGCCGCCGAACAGCGGGTTGGCCCGCGCCGCCTCCTCGTCGGTGTGTGCGTAGAACGTGTCGCCGGTGAACTCCGCGAAGTGGGCGATGTCCTCCAGGGTCACCGTGCGCGACGCCGAGGAGATCGTGTCGCCGACCCGGAGCTCGGCGAGGCTCTTGCGGAACGGGTGCACGTCGTCCACCCGCCGCTGCGACCCGGTGGTCCAGCGCCCGGTGATCGCGGTGACCATGTCGGGCGACCCCTGTACGGCGGTGCGCTGCATGTGGTGCAGGACGCCGCGGACGCCACCGAGCTCCTCGCCGCCCCCGGCGCGGCCCGGGCCGCCGTGCACCAGCATCGGCAGCGGCGAGCCGTGGCCGGTGGACTCACCGGCGTCGTCGCGGTCCAGCACGAGCAGCCGGCCGTGCCACGGGGCGAGCCCGAGGGTGACCGTCCGCGCGACGTCGGGGTCGTGGGTGACCAGCGAGCCGACCAGGCTGCCCTTGCCGCGGGCGGCCAGGGCGACGGCCTCGTCGAGCGTGGAGTAGGTCAGCACGGTGCTCACCGGGCCGAACGGCTCCACGTCGTGCGGCTCGACGGCGCCGGGGTTCGCCCGCAGCAGCACCGGGGAGAGGAACGCGCCGCGCTCGGCGTCGGCGTCCACCAGCTCGACGTGGTCCGGGTCGCCGTACACGATCTCGGCCGACCCGCGCAGCGCCTGGACCGCCTTGCGCACCTCGTCGCGCTGGCCCAGGCTCGCGAGCGCCCCCATCCGCACCTCGGGGTCGGCCGGGTTGCCGACGGCGACCTTCGCCAGGCGGGCGCGGGTGGCCTCCACGACCTGGTCGGCGATCGCCTCGGGGACGATCGCCCGGCGGATCGCCGTGCACTTCTGACCCGCCTTCACGGTCATCTCGCTCACCAGGGACTTCACGAACAGGTCGAACTCCGGGTCCTCGGCGGTGACGTCGGGGCCGAGCACGGAGCAGTTCAGGGAGTCCGCCTCGACGCCGAGCTGGACCCCGCCGTGCAGGACGTTGACGTGGTTGCGGAGCATCCCGGCGGTGTGCGCCGAGCCGGTGAACGCCACCGTGTCCTGCACCCGCAGCTCGTCGAGGAGGCCACCGGCGCTGCCGGAGAGCAGCTGGAGCGCGCCCTCGGGGAGGATCCCCGACTCGACGATCCGGCGGACCGCGAGCTCGGTCAGGTAGGCGGTCTGGCTGGCCGGCTTCACGATCGTCGGCATCCCGGCGAGGAACGCGGGCGCGAGCTTCTCGAGCATCCCCCAGACCGGGAAGTTGAAGGCGTTGATCTGCACCGCGACGCCGGGCCGCGAGGTGTACAGGTGCTGGCCGACGAAGGTGCCGCCGCGGCCGAGCTGCTCGAGCCCGCCGTCGAGCACGATGGTGTCGTTGGGCAGCTCGCGGGTGCCCTTGCTCGCGTAGCTGAACAGGGTGCCGATCCCGCCGTCGATGTCGACCATCGAGTCGCGCCGCGTCGCGCCGGTGCGCGTGGAGAGCGCGTAGAGCTCGTCCTTGCAGGTCGACAGGTGCTTGGCGAGCGCCTTGAGCAGCCCCGCGCGCTCGTGGAAGGTCAGCCGCCGTACGGCCGGCCCGCCCACCTGGCGCGCGTGCCCGGTCATCGCGGCCAGGTCCAGCCCGGTGCTGGAGATCCGGGCGACCTCCTCGCCCGTGGCGGCGTCGAGCAGCGGGGCGCCCTCGTCGCTCGCGCGGAACCACTTGCCGGCGGCGTAGCTCTCAAGCAGTGCAGTCACGTCGATCTTCCTCACGTCAGGTCGTTGCGCGGATCGGCCACGTCAGGCAGACTCTATTCCAGACCGATCGGTCAGTAAATATCTTCACCGAACCCAGCTGGAAGTGCCATGACGGTTTCGCCGCAGCCGGACGAACGGGAGCTGCTCGAGGCTTTCGAGTCCACGATCGACCGGAACGACCGCATCGAGCCCCGGGACTGGATGCCGGAGGGCTACCGCAAGACCCTGGTCCGGCAGATCGCGCAGCACGCGCACTCGGAGATCATCGGCATGCAGCCGGAGGGCAACTGGATCACCCGGGCACCGTCGCTGCGCCGCAAGGCGATCCTGCTCGCCAAGGTGCAGGACGAGGCCGGCCACGGGCTGTACCTCTACTCCGCCTGCGAGACCCTGGGCACCTCGCGCACCGAGCTGACCGAGAAGCTGATCGCCGGCGCCCAGAAGTACTCCTCGATCTTCAACTACCCGACGCTGTCGTACGCCGACGTCGGCACCATCGGCTGGCTGGTCGACGGCGCCGCGATCTGCAACCAGGTGCCGCTGTGCCGCACTTCCTTCGGCCCCTACGGCCGGGCGATGATCCGGGTCTGCAAGGAGGAGTCCTTCCACCAGCGGCAGGGCTACGAGCTGCTGATGACGATGATGCGCGGCACCGACGAGCAGCGGGCGATGGTCCAGGAGTCGGTCGACCGGTTCTGGTGGCCCTCGCTGATGATGTTCGGCCCGCCGGACGACGACTCCCCCAACACCGCCCAGTCCATGGCCTGGGGGATCAAGCGGAACACCAACGACGACCTGCGCCAGCGTTTCGTCGACATGACCGTCCCGCAGGCGAAGGCGCTCGGCGTCACCCTGCCGGACCCCGACCTGGTGTGGAACGAGGAGCGCCGGGCGCACGACTTCGGCACCCCCGACTGGGCGGAGTTCCAGCAGGTCATCAAGGGCAACGGCCCCTGCAACGCGCAGCGCATCGCGCACCGGCGCAAGGCCCACGAGGACGGCGCCTGGGTGCGCGAGGCCGCGATGGCGTTCGCCGCCCGAACCCATGAGCCCGAGGAGACGACCCATGACCGATGAGCAGCCGAGCGTGCGCGCCGAGTGGCCGCTCTACGAGGTGTTCGTGCGCGGCAAGCGCGGGCTCAACCACGTGCACGTCGGGTCCCTGCACGCCGCCGACGACCAGATGGCGGTGCGGCACGCCCGCGACGTGTACACCCGCCGGAACGAGGGCGTCAGCATCTGGGTGGTCCGCGCGGACCTGATCACCGCGTCGAGCCCGGACGAGAAGGACCCGCTGTTCGCCCCGAGCGGCGACAAGGTGTACCGGCACCCGACCTTCTACGCCATCCCCGCCGACGTCCCCCACATGTGAGGACCCCTCCCCATGCCTGACACCACCCACGGGTCGCACCCCGCCCCGGACCCGAACGCCGAGCACGGCAGCATCTTCGACGGGCTGCTCGGGAGCGATGCGTCTCAGTGGGCCTTCGGCACCGACTTCGAGGACCCGCTGGCCGGCGTCGACACCACCATCCCGGACGGCGTCGCGCCGGCCGACCTCGCCGCCTACTGCCTGATGCTCGCCGACGATGCCCTGGTCGCCTCCCACCGGCTCTCGGAGTGGTGCAGCCGCGCGCCGGACCTGGAGGAGGACATCGCGCTGGCGAACATCGCGCTGGACCTGCTCGGCCAGGCCCGGCTGCTGCTCGCCCGGGCGGCCGCCGCCGACCCGGCCGTGACCCCGGCCCTGCCCGCGGGCTCCCCGGTGCCGCCCGAGGACGCGCTCGCGTTCTTCCGGGAGCAGGAGGCCTTCCGCAACGTGCGGCTGGTGGAGGTCCCCAACGGGGACTTCGCCCACACCGTGGTCCGGCTGCTGCTCTTCGCCACCGCCCGGCTGGCCCTGCTCGAGCGCCTCGCGCACAGCCGGGACCACGTGCTCGCGGCGGTGGCGGCCAAGGGCGTCAAGGAGGTCACCTACCACCGCGACTACGCCGGCCGCTGGTTCCTCACCCTCGCTCGGGGGACCGAGGAGTCCCGCCGCCGGCTGCTCGCGGCGCTGCAGGAGCTCTGGCCGCTGTACCCCGAGATGACCGCCACCCACGACGTCGAGGCACGGGTCGCCGCCGCGGGCGTCGGGGTGGACCCGGCCACCGCCGCCGACGAGGTCGACGTGGTGCTGGAGCAGGTCTTCGCGATGAGCGGCGTCGAGCGGCCCGAGGGCGCTCCGCTGGCCGGCGTCCGCGGCCGGACCGGGCGCGACGGCCTGCACACCGAGGCGCTGAGCCGGATGCTCGCCGAGATGCAGGTGGTCGCCCGGGCACACCCCCTCGGCCGGTGGTGACCCCGATGGCCGGCCAGACCCTGGCCCCGGTGGGCACGACCCGCGAGGAGCGGCGCCGTACGGCGGTCGCCGTCGCCCGCACGGTCACCGACCCGGAGATGCCGATGCTCACGCTGGAGGACCTCGGCGTGCTGCGTGACGTCGAGGTCGCCGAGGACGGCGCGGTCGTCGTCTCGATCACCCCGACCTACTCCGGCTGCCCGGCGATGGCCACCATGCGCGACGACCTGGTCCACCGGCTCACCGACGCGGGCTTCGACGACGTGCGGGTCAGGGTCGCGCTGCACCCGGCCTGGAGCAGCGACTGGATCACCGACCGCGGCCGGCGAGCGCTCGCCGAGCACGGCATCTCCCCGCCGGGTACGGCGCCCCGCCACGACGGACCCGTCGCGCTGTCGCTCCTGCCCACCCGTCGCGCGGTGCAGTGCCCGCGCTGCGGCTCCCCCGCCGTGGAGCTCACCTCGGAGTTCGGCCCGACCGCCTGCAAGGCGCTGTACCGCTGCTCGGACTGCCTCGAGCCGTTCGAGCACGTGAAGGAGATCTGAGATGACCGTGACCGCACCCGTCACCGGGCCCGGCGCGCGTACCGCCCCCGCGTTCCACGCGCTCACCGTGGCGTCGGTGGAGCGGCTGTGCGACGACGCGGCCGCGATCACCTTCGACGTGCCGCCCGAGCTGGCCGACGCCTACGCCTTCGCCGCCGGCCAGTCGCTCACCCTGCGGAAGTGGGTCGACGGCCGGGAGGAGCGCCGGTCGTACTCGATCTGCTCGGCGGTCGGCGAGCGGCCCCGGATCGGTGTCCGCGAGATCCCCGACGGGATGTTCTCCTCGTGGCTGGTGCGGGAGGTGACCCCCGGCACCGAGATCGAGGTGCAGACCCCGACCGGCAGCTTCCGCGCCGACCCGGCCGTGGGAGGGCGGCACCTGTGCATCGCCGCGGGCTCGGGGATCACCCCGATGCTCTCGATCGCGAGCAGCGTCCTCGCGCACCCCACCGCCGAGGTCACCCTGCTGTACGGCAACCGGGCCACCGGCACGGTGATGTTCGCCGAGGAGATCGCGGACCTGAAGAACCGCTACGGCCCGCGGCTCCAGGTGGTGCACGTCCTCTCCCGCGAGCCCCGCGACGTCGAGCTGTTCTCGGGCCGCCTCGACGCCGACCGGCTCCGCCGGCTGCTCACCGCGTTCGTGCCGCTGGACGGGCTCGACCACGCGTGGCTGTGCGGCCCGTTCCAGATGATCAACGACGCCCGTGACGTGCTCGGCGAGCTCGGGGTCGCCGGCGACCGGGTGCACTTCGAGCTGTTCTACGTCGACGAGCCGCCGCCGGAGATCCAACGGGCGGACCCGGCCGTCACCGGCGAGACCAGCGACGTCACCGTGGTCCTCGAGGGCCGCGCCGCCACCGCGCCGATGCCCCGGGACCGGCCCATCCTCGACTCCGCGCAGGCGACCCGGACCGACCTCCCCTTCGCCTGCAAGGGCGGCGTGTGCGGCACCTGCCGCGCCCTGGTCCGCGAGGGCGAGGTCGACATGCGCCGCAACTACGCGCTGGAGAAGGCCGAGGTCGAGCAGGGCTTCGTGCTGACCTGCCAGAGCTACCCGGTCAGCGACTGCGTGACCGTCGACTTCGACGCCTGAGGCCGCCGCGCCCGCCGGGGCGGGTCAGGCCGGCGGGGTGCCCGTGTCGCCGGGCCCGGTCTCGTGCAGCGCCAGCCCGTCGAAGGCCATCGTGGTGATCGCCTTCGACAGCATCGCGGCGTCGACGGCGCCCCCGGGCCGGTACCACTCGACGAGGGAGTTGACCATGCCGAAGAGCAGCCGGCTGACCAGGTCCGGCGGCAGGTCGCCGCGCAGCGAGCCCTCCGCGACGGCCTCCGCGACCAGCGCGGCGAGCCGGTCGTCGATCGCCCGGCGGCGCCGGAGCGCGTTGAGCTCGATGTCGCTGTTCCCGCGCACCCGGAGCAGCAGGGTGACCGCCGGCAGGTGCGCGACGAGCACCTCCACGCTCTGCCGGACCGCCAGCCGGAGCCGGGCGTAGGCGCTCTGCTCGGACGTCGCCGACGCGGCCTCCTCGATCACGGCGGTCAGCGCGTCGAGCGCCTCGTCGAGCGCCTGCTCCAGGAGGTGGGACTTGCTCGGCACGTGGTGGTAGATCGCGGACTTCGTGAACCCGAGCTCGCGGGCCAGGTCGCCCATGCTGGTGCCGTCGTACCCCTGCTCGTTGAACAGGTCGATCGCGCGCCGCAGGACCGTCTCCTGGTCGTGTCCCGGCCGTCCCCGACGCGGGGCGCGCGGGGCCACGGGCTCACTCATGCGGTCAGGCTCTCACACGGGCTCACGAGCCGTCGGGTACGACGCCGGGGACCCCTGGCTCAGTCCGAGAGGAGGGCGTGCCGCGGGGAGTGCTCCTCGAAGACGAGCAGGGTGCGGGTGTTCACCACGCCGGGCAGCCCCTGGATCTCGTCGAGCACGAGCCGACCCAGGTCGGCGTTGTCGCGGGCACGGACCAGGAGGACCACGTCGAACTCACCGCCCACCAGGGCGATGTGCACGACCCCGGGCAGGGAGAGCAGGTGCTCCCTGATCTCACGCCAGTCGGCCTGCCGGACGTTCAACGTGACGTAAGCCGACGTACCCAGCCCGGTGGCGACCGGGTCGAGGTCCGCGCGGAAGCCGCGGATCACGCCCGACTCGCGCAGCCGCTCCACCCGGGCGTAGGCGTTGGCGCGGGAGATGTGCAGCGTCTCGGCCAGGGTCCGCATCGACATCCGGCCGTCCTCGGTCAGCTGGTCGACGATGCGGCGGTCGACGGCGTCGAGCGGCTGGGCCAGGTGTCTCGCGCTCGTCGCTTCGGACCCGCCTCGGCTGGACGGATGGCTCTGATCGGGCACGTCTGGGTCGACCTTTTCTCGGCTTCGGGCAGGTAGTGGAAAGCATATGGCCACTTCGCGAGGATCTGCGCATGACACGTGACCCGGATCACCTGCTCCCCTCGGACCGGCCGGTGACGCTCATGGACCACCGGGGCGTCGCCGTGGAGGGGGCCGCGCACGCCATGCCCGCGCCGGAGGCGCTGCTCACCGCGTTCGCCGCGCTCGTCACCGGCCGCCGGATCAACGACCAGGCCTACGCGCTGGTGCGTCAGGGCCGGCTCGCGGTCTACCCCTCCTCGCACGGGCAGGAGGCCTGCCAGGTGGCAGCGGCGCAGGTGCTGGCCGACGGCGACTGGCTCTTCCCGACCTACCGCGACACGGTGGCGGCCGTCGCGCGCGGCGTCGACCCGGTCGAGGTGCTGGTGCTGCTCAAGGGCGACTGGCACTCGGGCTACGACCCCTCCGAGCACCACGTCGCGCCGCAGGCCACACCGCTGGCCACCCAGCTGCTGCACGCGGTCGGCGTCGCCCACGCGGCCCGGCTCCGCGGCGAGCCGACCGTGGTCATGGCGATGTGCGGGGACGGCGCGACCAGCGAGGGCGACTTCCACGAGGCGCTCAACTTCGCGGCGGTGTTCCGGGCCCCGGTCGTGTTCTTCGTGCAGAACAACGAGTACGCGATCTCGGTGCCGCTGGCCCGCCAGTCCGTCGCGCCCTCGCTGGCGCACAAGGGCATCGGGTACGGCGTGCCGGGCGAGCGGGTCGACGGGAACGACACGGCCGCGCTGCTGGCCGTCCTGGGTACGGCGGTCGACCGCGCCCGCGCCGGCGAGGGCCCGCAGCTCGTGGAGGCGCACACCTACCGGATGCAGGCCCACACCAACGCCGACGACGCCACCCGCTACCGGCAGGACGACGAGGTCGCCGCCTGGGTCGAGCGGGACCCGGTCACCCGGCTCGAGGCCTACCTGTGCGAGCACGACCTGCTGGACGACGAGCGGCTCGCGGCGTTCGCGGCCGACGCCGAGGAGGTCGCTGCGGCGATGCGCGTGGGGCTCTCGGAGGACGTCACACCGGACCCCGCGGACCTGTTCGCGCACGTGTACGCCGTACCGACCCCACAGCTGGTCGAGCAGGCCGCGCTGGTCGCCGACGAGGTCGCCCGAGAGGGAGGGCACTGACATGCCGCAGTTCGAGAAGCTGACCATGGCCCAGGCGCTGAACCGGGCGCTGCGCGACGCGATGGCCGACGACCCCTCGGTGGTGATGTTCGGCGAGGACGTCGGGCCGCTCGGCGGGGTCTTCCGGATCACCGACGGACTGACCGCGGAGCTCGGCGAGGACCGTTGCTTCGACACCCCCCTCGCGGAGTCCGGGATCGTCGGCATGGCGGTCGGGATGGCCATGAACGGGATGCGCCCGGTGGTCGAGATGCAGTTCGACGCGTTCGCGTACCCCGCCTTCGAGCAGATCGTCAGCCACGTCGCGAAGATGCGGAACCGCACGCGCGGCAGGGTCACCCTCCCGATGGTGATCCGGGTGCCGTACGCCGGCGGGATCGGCGGCGTCGAGCACCACTGCGACTCCTCGGAGTCCTACTACGCGCACACCCCCGGCCTGCACGTCGTCGCCCCCTCCACCGCCGCGGACGCGTACACGCTGCTGCGCGCGGCCATCGCCTCCCCGGACCCAGTCGTGTTCCTCGAGCCCAAGAAGCTCTACTGGAGCAAGGAGGAGGTCGAGCTCGACGCCGACCGGCCCGGGATCGGCACGGCGGCCGTCCGCCGCGAGGGCACCGACGCCACCCTGATCGCCTACGGCCCCTCGGTGCCGGTCGCGCTCGAGGCCGCCGAGGTCGCCGCCCAGGAAGGCCGCAGCCTTCAGGTGGTCGACCTGCGCTCGATCGTGCCCTTCGACGACGCCACCGTCTGCGACGCGGTGCGCTCCACCGGGCGCGCCGTGGTGGTCGCCGAGGCGACCGGGTTCGCCAGCGTCTCCTCGGAGATCGTGGCCCGGGTGACCGAGCGCTGCTTCCACTCGCTGGCCGCACCGATCCGTCGCGTCGTCGGCTTCGACATCCCGTTCCCGCCTCCGAAGCTGGAGCACTTCCAGCTGCCCGGGGTGGACCGGGTCCTCGACGCCGTCGACGACCTCCAGTGGGAGGACTCATGAGCGAGCAGGTCTTCCTCCTGCCCGACCTCGGCGAGGGTCTGACCGAGGCCGAGATCGTCCGCTGGCTCGTCGCCGAGGGGGACGTCGTCGCGGTCGACCAGGCCGTCGTCGAGGTCGAGACGGCCAAGTCGGTCGTGGAGGTGCCCACGCCGTACGCCGGCCGGGTGGCCGTCCTCCACGGCACCGAGGGGGCGACCCTCGACGTCGGGAGACCGCTGGTCACGGTCGCCGCCCTGGAGCCTCGTGCCGCGAGCACGCCGAGCACGTCGTCTCGGACCGCACCGTCCGCGGAGGCCGAGGCCTACCGCGAGGAGGAGCAGGCGGGCTCGGGGAACGTGCTGATCGGCTACGGCACCGCGGCGACCCCTCACGCCGGCCGCCGCCGACGTCCTCGGTCGTCCGGGCGACCCGCGCCGGCCGGTACGCCGGCGGCGTCCTCACCCGTCGCCACGCCCACCGCTCCGGACGCCTCGCGTCGTCGGGTGCCGCTGGTGGTCTCCCCGCTGGTCCGCCGCCTGGCCCGTGACCACGGGATGGACCTCGCGACCGTCGAGGGCAGCGGACGCGGCGGCGTGATCACGCGGCAGGACGTCGAGCGGCGCATCGCGTCCGTCCCGCACGCGGACGGTCTCGACGGGCCGCACGACGTGGTGACGGCCGGCGAGCGCCGTACCCCCCTGAACGGCTTCCGCAAGGCGGTCTCGGCGGCACTGTCCCGCAGCCGCTCGGAGATCCCCGAGGCGACGGTGTGGGTCGACGTCGACGCCACCGCGCTGGTCGCGCTGCGCGAGAGCCTGCGGACACCGGCCGACCCGGGTCCGGGACTGCTCGCCTACCTCGCCCGGTTCACCGTCGCCGCGCTGAAGGAGTACCCCGTGCTGAACGCGCGGCTGGACACCGAGCGGCAGGAGATCGTGGAGTACGACCGGGTCGACCTCGCCCTTGCGGTCCAGGGCGACCGCGGGCTCGTCACCCCGGCCGTGCTGGGCGCGGACGGCCTGACGACCCGCCGGCTCGACGAGGAGATCCGCCGCGTCACCGACCGCGCCCGCCAGGGCAGGTCCACCGCCGCGGAGCTGGCGGCGGGGACGTTCACGCTGAACAACTACGGCAGCTTCCGGGTGGACGGCAGCGCGGCGATCATCAACCACCCGCAGGTGGCGATCCTCGGGTTCGGCCGGATCCTGGACCGGGCCTGGGTGGTGGACGGCGAGATCTGCGTCCGCAAGATCACCCAGATGTCGCTGGTCTTCGACCACCGGGTCTGCGACGGGGGTACGGCGGCCGGCTTCATGCGCAGCGTCGCCGACGCCGTGGAGAACCCCGCCTCGGTCATCGCACGGCTGTGACCGCTGCGTCGTCCGCCGGGATCTCACGCCCACAGGCGGGGACGGGCGAGCCCGAGATGACTATTGCCGCCACCCGGCCGGGCGAGCAGCGTGGAACGGGACGGCAGCGCCGTCGGGGCGCCGCCCCGAGCAGAGGAGCTCGTCGTGTACGCACGAACCACCATCATCCAGGCGGACCCGACGAAGATCGATGACGGGATCGCGTACGTCCGCGACCGGATCATCCCCGCGGTCATGGAGCTGGACGGCTGCGTCGGGATGTCGCTGCTCGTGGACCGTGAGTCCGCACGCTGCATCGCGGCGACCGCGTGGGAGTCCGCGGATGCGCTGCGTGCCAGTGCCGAGAAGGTACGCCCGCTGCGCGACAGCGCGGAGCAGATCCTGGGAACCAGCACGAGCACCGTGGACGCGTGGGAGGTCGCAGTGGTCCACCGCGACCACGCCAGCCCGGACGGCGCCTGCGCCCGGGTGACCTGGCTGAGTGGCGACCCGGCCATGGCGGAGCGCGCCGTGGACGTCTTCAAGATGGCCGTGCTCCCCAAGGTCGAGGAGCTCGACGGCTTCTGCAGCGGCAGCCTGTTCATCAACCGCGAGACCGGTCGCGCCGTGGGCGCCATCACCTTCGACAGCCGGACCCAGCTCGAGGGCAGTCGCGATGCTGCCGCCCGCATCCGGGCCACGGCCAGCGGCGAGCTCGGAGCGACGGTCGACCGGGTCGAGGAGATGGAGCTGGCGCTGGCGCACCTGCACGTGCCGGAGCTCGTCTGACCTCCTGGCGTCCGGCGGAGGGCCACCGCTGCTACAGGCCCGAGGCGAGCCGTCGCAGGATGTCGCCCGCGGGCTCACGCGTCGCCTGCCGGAACCCGGTCCCGGCCCAGAGGTGGACGAGCTCGGGGTCGCCGGCAGCGGTGGCCGCCTTCCGCAGCGGGCCGGTCAGGTGGTGCACCGCGGGATAGCCGGCGGGGGCGATCGCGTCGTACTCCTCCACGAACCTGTTGCGCAGCGCTCGCGCGGGCCTCCCCGTGAAGGCGCGGGTGAGGACGGTCTCGCGGCGGGCCGGGTCGGCCAGCGCGGCCCGGTGCGGAGGCGAGGCGCCGCTCTCCTCAGAGCGCAGCAGGACCGTGCCGACCACCGCCGCGACGGCGCCGGCCGCGAACACGTCTCGGACGGCGTCCGGGGTCGCGATCCCGCCCGCAGCCAGGAGCGGCAGGGCACTGGCGGAGCGGACGCTGGCGAGGAGCTCGGGCAGGGCGAAATCGGCCGGCAGCCGGTCCGGCGTCAGCGTGCCCGAGTGCCCGCCCGCGCTCGCCGCCTGGACGACCAGCGCGTCGACCCCCGCCTCGGTGGCCGCCCGGGCCTCGGCCGCGTCGGTCACGGTCTGGACGGTGAGGCTCCCGGCACGCCGGAACCGCTGCACCGTCGCGGAGTCGGGGATCCCGAAGGTGAAGCTGACCAGGGGCACCGGGTCCCCGGTCAGCAGCTCGACCTTCCGGTCCCAGTCGTCGTCGTCCTCGGTCACCGGCACCGCGGTCAGGTCCAGCCCGTACGGCGTCCCCTCGCCTTGGATCGCCGCGGCGTAGGCGGCGAGCTCGTCGGTGTCCACGGGCACCGGGTTCGGCGCGAACAGGTTGACGCCGAACCTGCTGGTGGTCGCCCGGACCTCCCGGATCTGTGCGGCCAGGGCCTCGGCGGTCTTGTAGCCGGCGGCCAGGAACCCCAGGCCCCCGGCCTGCGCGGCCGCCCGCACCAGCTCCGGGCCGCCGGCGCCGCCGGCCATCGGCGCGGCCAGCACCGGAAGTCCCGCACCGAGCCCGTCGAGCACACCCGTCATGTCTCCGCCTCTCGTCGTCCGGCACGTGAGGCAACACGGTACGGGCACCTGTCCCGCGGGCTCCGGCACGGGGACCGAGCAGGCGGCTGCGACGTCGTACGGAGCGGTGACCTCAGGCCGCGTAGCCCGCGAGCCTGATCTCGCCCTTCGCGAGGTCGACGGTTCCCCGCGCCCAGACCTGGATCGGGTTCACCCAGGAGTACTCCGGGTGGCAGGTCGTCAGCGTCACGTTCTCCCGGATCTGGAGCACCGGCGCATCACCCATCGCGACGCCGTCGGCGGCCACCGCGATCCTCTGGCCGTCATCGGTGGTGATCTCGGCGTGCACGTGCAGCTCGAGACGCCCGTCGGCGCGGAGGTAGAGGTAGTCCACGCCGGTGAGGGACCCGCTGATCTTCGTCCCGGTGACCGGGCCCTCGAAGTAGACGTCGAAACGTGCCCCCTCCGCCGGCGGGGCCGCCTGCCCCGAGGTCAGCGCCTCCAGTGACGCGCCGTACTCCACCACCCGCGTGACCTGCAGCGTGAGCTCGTAGAGCTGGTCGACCGGGAGCTGTGCCTGGTCGCTCATGATGGGCCTCCTTCCTGAAAGAGCGGACCTACGCCTCCACCGTCGTCCGCAGCGGCGTAGCGATCAATGGCCCGGGCGCCCCTGCCCACCTGGGTCCACGGCCCGCCCGGCCCGCACGGACCCCTCTCGGGTCATGCCGTCGCAGCGGGGCCGGTGTTAGATTCGTGGATCGGTTTCCTGGGGGTGGAGATGCGCGTCCACATCCGTCTGCTCGGCGGGTTCGACGTGACCGTGGACGACCGGACGATCCCCGCGCGGAGCTGGCGCCGACGGTCCGCGGCCGGTCTGGTCAAGCTGCTGGCGCTGCAGCCCGGACACCGCCTCCTGCGCGAGCAGGTGGTCGACGCGCTGTGGCCGGACCTGCTGCTCGACGAGGCCGCGCCCCGGCTGCACGTGGCCGCGCACTACGCCCGCAGCGCCCTGGGCTGCCGGGACGCGGTCGTCCTCGCCGGCGGCACCGTGTCGCTCCTCCCCTCCACGGACGTCACAGTCGACGTCGCCGAGTTCGAGCGCTCCGCCGACGCGGCCCGGGCCGACGGGCGGCCGGAGACGGCTGCCGACGCCGCGGCGCGCTACCCCGGGCCCCTGCTGCCCGAGGACCTCTACGAGCCCTGGACGGAGGAGCCCCGCGAGCGCCTGCGGGTCCGTCACCTGGAGCTGCTGAGAGCGGCGGGTCGGTACGAGGAGCTCGTGGCCGCCGACCCGCTCGACGAGGACGCGCAGCTCGCGCTGGTGAGGGACCACCTGCGACAGGGCCGGCGCCAGAGCGCACTCCGGGCGCTGGACGGGATGGCGGACCTCTTCCGCCGGGAGCTCGGGGTCGAGCCTGGGCCGGCCGCCGTGGCGCTCCGCCGCAAGGCCGAGTCGCTCCCGGTCGAGGAGGCAGCGCCGGAGCAGGGGTCCGCGCCCGTTCCGAGTGCGCCCGGCCGCCGCCGTACTCCCCTGCCGGCGGAGAGGACGCGGTTGATCGGCCGGGGCGCCGACCTGGAGGCGGTCGCCGCGCTGCTCGACCCGCACCGGATCGTGACGATCACCGGGCCGGGCGGGGCGGGCAAGTCGACGCTGGCCCTGGCCGTGGCCCGCCGCCTCCGGTCCGAGTCGGCGGACACCGACGTGATCCTGGCCGAGCTGGCGCCGGTGCGCGAGGAGGGGGACGTCGTCCGAGCGGTCGCCGAGGCCGCCGGCGTCCAGGGTGAGGGCGCCGTACTCCCGGCCACGCTGGCGGTCAACCTGGGTCCCCGCCGGGTGCTGCTGGTGCTGGACAACTGCGAGCATCTCCTCGACGCCAGTGCCGCGCTGGTCGACGCCATCCTCGACGCCGGCCCCCGTGCCCGGATCCTCGTGACCAGCCGCGAGCCGCTGCGGGTCGACGGTGAGGCGGTGCATCGGATCGGGTCGCTGGGGCCGGAGTCCTCGGAGCTCTTCGCCGAGCGGGCCGTCGCCGCTGCGGGGCCGGGCGCCGCGACCGCGGACGACCCGCGCGTCGTCCACCTGTGCGAGCGGCTGGACGGGCTCCCCCTGGCGATCGAGCTGGCCGCGGCCCAGCTCCGGCACCTGAGCCTGCAGGAGCTGATCGACCGGTTGGACGACCGGCTCACGCTGCTCGTCGGAGGGCGGCCGAAGGCGGGACAGCGGCACTCCGCGCTCACCGCCACGATCGAGTGGAGCCACCGGCTGCTGTCCGGCGACGCGCGGAGCCTCTTCGACCGTCTCGGCGTGTTCCCGGCGAGCTTCGATCTCGACGCGGTCCAAGCCGTCGCCGGCGAGCTCGACCCCGGGCAGGTGACCAACCTGCTCGGCGACCTCGTCACCAAGAGCCTGGTCGTGCACGACCCCGCGCAGCACCGCTACCGGCTGCTGGAGACCCTGCGGCTCTTCGCGGCGCGGCGCCTCGTCGACTCCGGGAGAACGCGCGAGGTCACCGAGCTGCTTCGCCGGGACGTGGTCGCGCGTTGCCGGACGATGCCCCGGGTAAGGATCTGGCTGTCCGCCTCCATGGCCGCCCGGAGCCGGGACGACCTGGAGAACGTCCGCCTGGCTTTCGAGGCGAGCCTCGAGCGCGGGGACCTCACCGCGGCCGTCGACGTCGCACTCGGTATCAGCACGCTGTGGCGCAACGCCGTGTCGTACACCGAGGGCCGGCGGTGGGTGGCCGCGCTACGAGCCCGGGACCTCTCCCCTCCGGACCGGTTGTGGACGCTGATCCTCGCGGCCGACGTCGGACTGGGCTCGGGCGACCCGCGCATGATGCGCGACGCCACCGCGGAGGCCACCGCGCTCTCCGCGCAGCTCGACGACCCCGGCGCGGCGGTGATCACGGCCATCTACGACGGGTTGGTCCAGTTCTCGACGCCGGCTCGTGCGGTCCTGCGCCTGGAGGATGCGTGCGCCCGGGCGCGCGCAGCGGGCGAGCCGGGGCTCGAACGGCTCGCCCGGGCCTTCCGCGTGGTCCTCCTGCGGCTGCTCGGCCGTACCGACGGACTGGGAGAGGAGATCGACGCCCTGGTCGAGGCCGACTCCGGGAGCGACTACGACCGCTACATCTGCATCTGGTCCGCCAGCCTGGTCGCGCTGGTCGACCGCGACGGGCCCCGCCAGCGTCAGCTCATGGACGCGCAGCTGGCGGACCTGATGGCCAGCGGACTGCGCGAGAACTGGCTCACCATGTACTGGGAGGCGCTGGCCATGATCGGCGGCGGCGAGGACTACCTGCCGCAGCTGCGGCGCGCGCGACAACGGGCCGAAGCCGAGGGCCGGCATGCCGAGGCCGACTGGGTGCTGGCACTCGGGTACGCCGCTGCCTGCCGCGACGAGTGGGAACAGGCCGCGGAACTGTTGGGCGCCGCCGGAGGAGCACTCCAGCGCGACACAGCCAGCTTCATCCACCACGCCCTGCTCCGCGAGCAGCTGGTCCGGCCCCGGCTCGAGCCGGACGCCTTCGCGGCGGTCACCGCGCGCGGGAGGGGGCAGTCCCTCAGCGTGCTCCTCGACGAACACGGGCTGTGACGCGGCGTCGCTGGCGGACCTCGGCTGGGAGCTGCGCGATCGCCGAAGCCTAGACGGACCTAGGGGTTCGGCCCCCACTCGCATGCGAGGCTGTCTCCGTCCCGGTCGAGCGCATCCGGGTCGCCGATCTGACCCTCGTAGTAGTCCTGAGCCTCCTCATGGGATGCGAAGTCGGAACAATCCATGTCTGTGTACGCATTCTCGGACAGCGAGCCTTCGCCGTCAGGAGCTTGCTCGGCCAGCGGCTCCTCCCAGGTTCCGTCCGCGCCGGGGAGGGCGCCCTCGGAGGCGAAACCTGGACTTGCCTGTGCAAGAGCTCGCCACGTTTGTGGGCCGACGACTGCGTCGACCTCCAGCCCCTGATCCCCTTGGAACCAACTCACCGCACTCGCGGTGGCGGGACCGTAATAGCCGTCGGACTCGAGGGTCCCGTACCCCAGGTGGTTGAGGCGCTGCTGCACCCACACCACATCTTGGCGGTACCACGACCGAAGTCGCTGGCTGAGGGCTGTGCCGGGCCAATTTGGTCGCGCGTTCGGGCGCAGGCGGTTCGTTCGTTCGGGCGTGTGAGGATCCGCTCGGCCGCTCCGCTCAGCCCATGTCGTCGTGGATGCGGCTTCGTCCTGCCAGGTCGGTGTCATGTCCGTCGATGCGCATCCGGTCGCCGTCAGCACGAATGTGGTCGTCACGATGAGGCGGACAGCCGACCTTCTAGGCGAGAGCGCAGTTCGCCCGATCGACCAGGACACGGGCATCTCCATTGGGCTTATTTGGCCTGCCGACGATTGCGGCACTTCGGATATTTTAGGTACGGAGCAGAAGCCGCGTCTGGATAACCAGCAAGGCCGTCAAGGCCCATCACTTCACCCGAAATTCCCGGCCCTGCGGAGCCGCAGCGAGAAACGGTCTCTTCGCATCCACGTCGGGGCGTCAAAGAGAGCCCGATGGACAGGTGTAGCCGTGGGTGCCCGGCATCCAGGCGATGACGTCAAGGACCACAGCGGGGACAGTTGATCCGGCAGCTGGGTCCGCTGCGGGAGTCGTTGCAGACGCGGGCGGAGGTCGGGGTTGGCCTTCCTCCGATCACACTCGGTGAAGTCTGCCGCGGTTCGGCGACGGAGCTCCGTGAGGCTGACCTGGTCTCCGGCGCGAGGATCTCCCGATCCGGCAGGACGAGCAACTGCACGGTCACGGCAGGTGGTCCCCCGCCTACCTGACATACTGCACCCGCGACGCGGGCACGACTCCTGGGATCATTCCGATGGAGGTCCCGATGTCGCGGGCCTCTAGCTCAACTGGCAGAGCAGCGGACTTTTAATCCGCGGGTTGTGGGTTCGAGTCCCACGGGGCCTACAAATCTGCGTATGAGTCCGGGTCATTCTTGACAGTCTGGCTCCGGCTGATGCTTGACGGTGGCGCCGGCTGAGTGTCAACGATCAACCGAAGCCACTCCGTCCAGGATCAACCGAAGCCGAACAGGCCTACAAATCTGCTGTGTTACTTCAGCTCCCCGACATCGGGGTTTCGGCTGAGGCCGGACAATGTTCCGGCTGATGGGTGACACCTACCTCGGCTGATCCCGGACACTCCCGATCATGCGGGAGTTGAGTGTGGTGCAGCAGCGATATCAGGCCGTGCTTGCGGTGATAAGTGACGGCGTGACGGTCACCGATGTGGGGGCCTACAAACGTGCCTCAAGCGAGCTGACCGTGCCGCACTGGACCGCTCGCAAGCCATCCCCACTCGACGGGCGTGCGTGGCAGCGTGATCGAAAACGCCCCAGCGTGCCAGGCAGCAGCGGGGCTTGTCCTCGCGTCTGCGCGCGTCACCATTCGAGCGGATAGCCCAATGGGGCTACATTCCGATGGTCAGGGTGGCTCTCTGTCCATGGCCCCTCTGAGTCAATTCCCATTGTGTTTCCGAGTTTCGACAATGGAGCCTCTGTCCCATCTGCACCATATGAGGCGTTGTTGACCCCGACAGTGAGTCGGAATCTCTCTCCCAAGGAGCACACGCATGACGAACACCCCTGTCCAGCCCCATACCGGCCAGCCGGTCTACGTCAAGGCGCCCAGCAACGGCCTGGCGACCGCCGCCCTGGTCCTGGGCATCATCGGCATGGTCCTCGCTTTCATCCCGCTGATCGGTGCCTTTGGTGCCTTCCTCGGTGGCGTGGGGTGCGCGCTGGCCATCGCCGGTTTCCTGGTGGCCCGCAAGCGCGGAGTCGGAAAGGGCAAGTCCATCGCCGGGTTCGTTCTCGGGGTGGCCTCAATCCTCACCTTCTTCTTGGTCACCGCCGCCACGGTGGCCGCTGTTGACACCGCAGTCAACGAGATCGACAAATCCATCAAGGCCGAAGAGGCCAACGACAAGCCCACCACCGTGACCGAGGGCGCCGCGTTCACCCACGACGGCTTCGCGGCCGAGGAGGGGTGGCGCGTGGGCAAGGGCGCGCTCGGCGACGCCGAGATCAAGAGTCTTACGGTGACCAACAACGCTGACGAGGCCCGCATCGCGCAGCTCACCTTCACGTTCGTAAAGGGCAACTCCAACCTGGGCGAGGTCGAATGCAGCAGCAACGAGCTGCAAGCCGGCCAGTCCTCCAAGATGGACTGCGTCTCCTTCGACTCTGGGTTCCCCAAGGGATACACCCAGATCCAGGTCGCCGACATGTGGTGACCAGCGAGGCCCGTGGCGCCGAATCGAGGTAACACTCGAAGCGCCACCCAACCTCGGGACCGAGCGGCCCTCCCTCTCCGGGCGGCTCTTGTCTGACATGGACCCTGGGAGAGGGGCGAAGAGGCACCGCCGGGACTCGGCGGTGCCTCATTCGCGTCTACGAACACGGAAGGTGACCGGGCGCGAGAGGAGACTCCCCTTTGCGCCCAACCGATCCAGCGCCGATCGAACACGTGGTTGCGGCTCAACGAAGCGGGGCAGTGATGACTGATTACCCACAGCTGCTGCACACTGTCATCGACACCACCGACGCCCGGGCACTTGCCGAGTTCTACCGACAACTCCTGGGACTGCAGTACCGGCGGGGCGATGAGCCCCCTGCGGAGGGTGAGGCCGACGATGCGGACTGGCTCGTCCTCGTAGATACCAACGGTGCCCGCAAGTTGGCGTTCCAGCAGGTTGAGCGCCTGGAGCGGACGACGTGGCCCAGGCATGACGTGCCGATGCAGATGCACCTGGACTTCACGGTTTCAAGTCTCGAGGAACTGCGGCGACAGCGTGACCGGGCTGAGTCATTCGGAGCGGAGCTGCTGCTCGACCGAACGGACGACGCGAACGAGCCGCTCTACGTCCTTGCCGACCTCTCAGGGCATCCGTTCTGCATCTTTGTCGCCTGAAGCAGTCGACCTCGGGCTCCTCCGCCTTCATCTCCCGATATGCGGACGCATGAGTGCACCCCATGCGATATTGGGCCATGCCTCAACCGCCCAAGCGCATCCCCGGCGAACGCAACCCAGTGTCTGACGCGGATGCGCCGATGCATGTCGCCCGACAGAGCTGGATGGGTGGAGAGGACTATGGGATCGCCCGCGCCATCGCCGCCCTCCTCGCCTGGCGTAAGCGCCGGAAGGCACTGAAGGGTCGGAGACCCAAGAAGTAGGCGGCGGGAACATCTGCGAGGCCGCACGGTATCGGCTGGCAACCCGGCGCGACCTGACTCGGCGATTTCACGGTTGCTGCCTCGCCGGACTGACCTCCTAGCTGGTGCCATGGAGGGGCGGCGTGCACAGGTGCTCCCGCAGGAAGTCGGCCTGGGTCGTGCTGATCTCATCGAACAGTGGATCCAGGTACACGTCGAAATGGCCGACCGGGTAGTGACGGATCTGCACGTTGGGCATCCCTGAGGCGATGCGCGCGGCGTACCGGCTGGATGCCTGAAGGTCTTGGTCGCCCAGGCACATGAGCACAGGCATGGTGAGTCGCTCTGCCGTCCCCTTGCGGTATCGAGGCAGAGCAAAGAGGAACCGCGGCGCGAGTTCGTTACGCCATCCCACCGGCTCACCGCCGAGCGCTTCGAAGGCTGTGCTCGCCTCGGGCTCGGTGAACACCGCGACTTTCCCACGCTTGGCGATGACCGGCACAAGGTACGGCGGACGGCCGCGGCGCGCATTGAGCATGTCGCGGACTGCGGCCACGATGAACGCCAGCGTGCGCGCGGCCACGTCGCCGTTCAGACGCTGCCTCAAGTTTCGGCCGCGGTGCCACCCGTCAATGAGAGGGACCTGGGACACGACCGCCTTCAGGCGTGGGTCGGCGGCGGCTACAGCGAGGACGTGACCGCCGCTGAGCGAGGTCCCCCACAGCGCCACCCTCTCCGGGTCGACTCCCGGGTATCCCCGGACGAACCGTACGGCTGCGCGATAGTCCTCGTGCTGCGCCGCCACATCGATCACCTGTCGCGGTTCGCCTTCGCTCTCACCGAAACGGCGATAGTCGAAGGCCAGGGCGGCCATCCCCTGCGCAGCGAACCTCTCCGCGTACTTCGGCAGGCCCAGCCGCTTCGTCCCGCTTCCCCCGTGCCCCATGACCACGCACGGGACATCCTTCTCGTGCCCGGACGGCCAGTACAGGTCGGCGGCACAACGAAGCCCACCGGAATCGAAGTGCACTTCCCGCGTTGACTCCATCCCGCCCCCTCCACGGCGCGCACTCCCGACGTACCGGAACGAGCACCGCGACACCCTCATCCATCCCACACATGCTTGGGCCCAGCGTCATGCGCATGGGTTTCGAACGGGAGTGCCGAACGTCCCGCTGACCCGGACGAGCCTCTGTCACGAGCTATCCCCTGCAATTCGGTCGCGGCGTACCGGCGGGGCGCAGCGCCACGGTGAGCGGGGTGATCGCAAGACCGCCCGCCGGCGTCATTCCGGCTCGACGCGCACCGGTCTAGCGTCCACAGAAGGCGATGATGCGTCGGACACTCACCCGATTGGAGACGGCCATGGCGTACGGAATCGTGCATCACTTCCGCGGCGGCACAAGGGAGCAGTACGAGGCGGCGCTCGCCGCCGTACACCCTGCACCGGACCGCCTCCCCGACGGACAGATCTTCCACGCCGCCGGCCCGTCGGCCGGCGGGTGGACGATCATGGCCGTCCACGAGTCGCAGGAGAGCTGGGAGCGCTTCCGCGACGACATCCTCATGCCCCGCATGCGGGAGGGCATCGAGGGCGGGTTCGAGTCGGAGCCTCAGGAAACCACGATCGACGTCTACAAGCTCCTGCCGTAGACCGCACGACATCCGGGCTGCCCGGATACCTGCCGTGCATCAAGCTGCCCGGCGGCGGGAGCTCAGCTGTCCTCGTTCTGAGGCAGGTGCGCCTTCGCGTCGTCGTACGAGCCCTCGGGGGTCGACTCGGCGCCGGCGTAGACGAGGTGCACCACGCCGGTCGTGAACGTCTGGGAGGAGACCAGCCGCAACGGGAGCGGCGCATCGTCCTCCTCGAACAGGCGCGTGCCCTTGCGGACGGCGATCGGGTGGACCAGGAGGTGCAGCTCGTCGAGGAGCCCGGCGGCCAGCAGCTGCCGTACGACGGACACGGAGCCGCTCATCGCGATGTCGGTCGCGCCCGGCTCGTTCTTCAGCTCGCCGACGGCCTCGACCAGGTCGCCCTTCAACTGCTCGGAGTTGCGCCAGGTGAGCTGCAGATCCTGGGTCGACACGACGACCTTGCGCGCGTCGCCGAGCTTCTTGGCGAAGTCGGCGTCCTCACCTCCGGCGGCCTCGCGGTCCGGCCAGGCACCGGCGAAGCTGTCGTAGGTGCTGCGACCGAGCAGCAGCGTGTCGGCGGCGCCGAGCTGGCTGTCGACGGCCGCGCCCATCTCGTCGTTGAAGTACGGGAAGTGCCAGTCCTGGGGGTCCTCGACGACACCGTCGAGGGAGATGAACAGGCCAGCGGTGATCTTCCGCATCGGACGTCTCCTTGATCTTCGTGAAGAGGTGGTGTTCATCGAGTCTGACCGCGGTCGCCGCGGAAACTCATCGCGAGGTCACGTGGTCGCGTCGGCGGCGACGCCCGCTCAGGACCTGCCGCGGTGCCGTGCCCTGCCAAGTCTGCGGCCGAGGATCGACGCACCGACGACGGCGCCCGCACCCTCGGCCCACCGCCGCGGGTTCGTGGCCTCGGGTCGCTTCCGGGCCGACACGGGCATCGCGTCGAAGTGGACCGCTGTCGTTCCCCGATCACGGCTGAACACGACCGGGAAGGTGTCGAGCCCGAAGTCGGAGAAGTCGATCTGGAACGCGTAGGGGTCCTCGGCGTCGCGCGGATGCAGCACGAAGCCACGGTAGAGGAGGGGTACCGGCGTCAGGAACCGGAGGACGAGCTCCCCCCGGCGGCGGACCAGGACCTCGACCCCGGCGCCCACCATCGCCCTCAGCCGCAGGTCCGTGAGCGGGCCGGGCAGCTGGTACCAGCCGCAGAGGTCACCCCAGACCTCGGGCCGTTGCGGGACGTCCATGCGCACCACCTCGTCCGGGACGCCGAGCAGGGAGCGGAGCAGCCGCCCCAGCTCGGCCGGCAGCCACAACGCCCCGCTCCTCGTGCCGTTGGTGAAGGCCATGACACCGACCCCGTCGTCGGGTGCCACGAGGATCTGCGAGTCGAAGCCGGGCAGGAGCCCCTGGTGCTCGACGACCGGATGCCCCCCGGCGTTGCGGCGCCAGAACGCCAGGCCCATGCCCGGGATCCGGGGATCGGGCTGGTACTGCGCCGCGAACATGCCGGCCAGCGTCGCGGGTGCGAGCACCGCCCCGTGCTCGTTGGCGCCGCCGCCGAGCAGAGCGGCGACGTAACGGGCCATGTCCCGGGGTGTGGAGTAGGCGTTGGCGGCGCCTGCCGTCACCCAGTCACGGTCCGGGACCGGCCTGAGGCCATGAGAGCGCAACAGGTAGCCGGTCGCGAGCCGCGACCGGTCGACCTCGGACCGGACCAGGGTGGTGTCGGCCATGCCGAGCGGCCCGAAGACGCGCTCGCGCAGGTAGCGCTCCAACGACGTCCCGCTCACGTCCTCGACGATCTGCCCCAGCGTCGCGGGCCCGTGGTCCGTGTAGCGGAACCTGGTGCCCGGCTCCGCGTCGAGACGCAGGCTCCCCCGGTAGTACTCGGTGAGGGAAGGCACCCGCCGGCCCGCCTTCACGCTCTCGCCGTAGTCCCGCCGCAGCACGCCGGAGCGGGGCACCTGCTCGCCGATCCCGGCGGTGTGGGTCAGCAGGTGCCGCACCGTCGCCGGCCGCCATCCGGACTTCGCGGGGACGAGCCGGTAGGCGCGGAGATAGTCGTCGGCGGGCGCGTCGAGGTCGACCAGCCCCTCCTCGCACAGCTGCATCACGGCGATCGCCGTGAAGGTCTTGGTGATGGAGGCGACCCGGAAGACCGTGTCCTCGGTGACCGGCGCCCTCGACTCCACGTCCGCGACGCCGTGCCCGTGGAAGAGCTCCAGCGACCCGTTACGGACCACGCCCAGGGCGAGACCGACGGCCGGCCGACGGTTGAGGATCTCCTCGGCCCTGGCCTTCAGCTCGCGCTCACCGATCTCGGGCATGGGTGGACCTCCGGCAAACGCTCCAGCTCCGCGACGACCCCCGTCCAGGAGGACCTGACACCGATGGTTCTCCACCACGGCGAGGGAGTGAAGAGCACACGCCTGCTCCGTGGTCCGCCGTCCCCTATCCGCCCTCCGAAGGGTGACGCCTGCGGAGTCGGCGCGACTCCCGGGGACCTTGGGCCCTACGTCGTCCGCGACCCGGCTGGCAGATTGGCTGACGTGAGCAGGATCTGCATTCCCTACGGCACGACCGAGGGTCAGACGGCCAAGATCGCGGAGTACGTCGCCGACGTGGTCCGGGAGCACGGTCACGAGGCCCGGGCGGTGGACCTCAAGGACGCCGGCGAGGACGTGTTGGCCGGTTGTGACGCGGTGATCCTCGGCTCCTCCATCCACATGGGCAAGCACGACAAGCACGTCGGGGACCTCGTCCGGAAGAACCGCGCCGCGCTCGAGCGGCTACCCTCCGCGCTCTTCTCGGTGAGCCTCGCCGCGCACGGTGACACGCACGAGGCGGAGACCTACGTCGAGGAGTTCGAGGAGGAGACCGGCTGGCGCCCGTCCATGGTCGCGCTCTTCAGCGGTGCCCTGCTCTACACCCAGTACGGGTTCCTCAAACGACACATGATGAAGAGGATCGCCCGCGGCAAGCCGGGCGACCTGGGCACCGACACCTCACGCGACTACGTGTACACCGAGTGGGACGGCGTGAGGCGGTTCGCCGAGGACTTCCTGGACGGACTGGCTCCCGACACTGGTGGGACGCAGCAGTAGAGGGACCGCTGCTCGGCAGGAGCAGCGGGCCCTCCGCCGCGGGCCTACGGGAAGTACGGGGTGTCCGAGCAGTTCACCTGCACGAACTTGGCGAACTCCCCGGCGGTCACGGTCTCCCCGAACAGCTCCAGGGCCAGCGGGTCGCCCGCGTCGACGAACTCCTGCAGCGCCTCGGCACGCTCCTTCGGCGTGAGCCCGTGGTCGCTCGAGCCGTGGCTGACACGTTCCCCGAAGCAGCTCGGCGTGCCCGGCTCGCCCACCGGGTGCGCCTGCGCCGGAGTCGCGCCGGCGAGGATCGCGGTCGTGGCGATCGGGACGAGAAGAAGCGCCTTCTTGCGCATGTCCAACTCCTTCTTCGGCGCCACCCTCACGGCGACGCGTGGTTGGGGGCGAAGGTAGCGAGCAGGCCCATCGCCGAGCGGTCGATCCGGCGTCTCTTCACCGCGAACCGGGCATAACCACCCGATGCGCTCATGCCACCGATAGCCCCCATTCGTCATGGACGGCTGACGAGACTGAGCACAGCGGGTCCCCCGAACTAGCCGATCTCGACCATCCGCTCGATCGGGGTCCGCGCGCGCTCGGCGACCGCCGGCGGCACCCGGACCTCGAACCTCCCCTCCCGCAGCGAGTCGCGCAGCTTCGGCAGGGTGATCATCTTCATGTACTTGCAGACTGCCCTCTCGTTCGCCGCCACCAACCTCGCCCGCGGCGCAGCCCGGGTCAGGGGGTCGAGCATGCCCGTCTCGGTGGCGACGACGTACTCCCTGTCGGGGTGCTCACGGACGCGGTTCAGCATCCCGCCGGTGGAGAGGACGTGGATCCCGTGGGAGACCGGCTCTCCCCCACCGGCGCTCTCGACGACGGCATCGAGGCTCGCGCACTCCGGGTGGATCAGCAGCTCGGCGTCGGGGTGCGCAGTGCGCGCCCGTACGACGTCCGCGGCCGTGATCCCCGCGTGGACGTGGCACTCGCCGGGCCAGACGTGCATGCGCCGGCCGGTCACCCGTTCGACGTACGAGCCGAGCCAGACGTCGGGGCCGAAGAGGATCTCGGTGTCCGGGCCGTGCTCGCGGTAGACGTGCTCGACGACCTGCACGGCGTTCGAGGACGTGCAGCAGTAGTCGGTCTCGGCCTTCACCTCGGCCGAGGTGTTGACGTACATCACCACCACCGCGCCCGGGTGCCGCGACTTCCAGTTGCGCAGCTCGTTCGCGGTGACCGAGTCCGACAGCGAGCAGCCGGCCTCGAGGTCGGGGATCAGCACGGTCTTGTCCGGGGAGAGCACCGAGGCGGTCTCGGCCATGAAGTGCACGCCGCAGAAGGCGATCACGTCCGCCCGGGCCGCCGCAGCCTGCCGGGAGAGCGCGAGCGAGTCGCCGACGAAGTCGGCCACGGCCTGGACCTCGGGCACCTGGTAGTTGTGGGCCAGGATCACCGCGTCCCGCTCGGCCGCGAGGGCGCGCACCTCGCGCGAGAGCTCCGCCGTCTCCTCCTCGGACAGGTGGAGGACCGGGACGGGCTCGTCGATGGTCGGCACCTCACGCATCACGTCGAGGCTACGCCGCTGCCGCGCGCGAGGGGCCGAAGTTCCCTTGGTTTCGTGGGCCGGGCGGGCGCAGCATGAAGGGGTCGACGCACATCCGGGAGGCGAGCGCATGTCCGAGCCGTACGACCCCGCCAGCACGCCCAGCATCGAGGTCCGCGTCTTCCGCCATGGCGAGCTGATCGAACGCCACCTGTGCGAGTCGGACGAGGAAGCGGCCGTCCTCGTCGAGCAGTGGTCGGAGGTCGACGACGTGAACTGCTTCGTCGACGACCTGTCCTTCCACCACCGGGTGGGCGACGTGCTCGAGCCGGAGCCGGCCGAGCCGGCCGACGAGGACTACCCGCACGAGCCCGCGGCCGAGCCGGAGGCGTAGCTCAGCCCTTCACCACGCCGAGCGGGACCAGGCGAGCGACCTTCCGGGCAAGTCCGGCCCGCTGGCTGATGTCGGCGACGGCGTCGATGTCCTTGTACGCCTCGGGCTTCTCCTCGGCGAGCCCGCGCCACGACACGCCGCGCACCAGGATGCCCTGGGTCTCCAGCTGGCTCCGGAGCGCTCTGCCGCTGGTGCCGCGCGCGGCCTGGTGCCGGCTCTGGACCCGCCCGGCGCCGTGGGCGGTCGAGCAGAACGCGGGGTTGTCGGCCACGCCCGCCAGCACGTACGACGCGGTGCCCATCGTGCCCGGGATCAGCACCGGCTGACCGACCTCCGCCAGGTCCCCCGGCAGGTCGGGGTGGTGCGGGGGCAGCGACCGGGTCGCACCCTTGCGGTGCACGCACAGGGAGCGCCGCCGGCCGTCGACGTCGTGCACCTCGAGCTTGGCCAGGTTGTGCGAGATGTCGTAGACCAGGTCGAGCGACGTCCCCACCTCCGCCGTCAGGACCCGGCGCACCGCCTCGGTGAGCAGTTGGCGGTTGGCGCGGCCGTAGTTCGCCGCAGCGGTCATCGCCGCGAGGTAGGCCTCCCCCTCGGGAGAGCGGACCGGGGTGCAGGCCAGCTGGCGGTCGGGGACGACGATGCCGTACCGGCCCATCGCCTTGTCCATCTGCCGCACGTGGTCGGTGCAGACCTGGTGGCCCAGGCCCCGCGAGCCGCAGTGGATCATCACGCACACCGACCCCTGCCGCAGGCCGCCCATCCGCGCCGCCGTGCCCGCGTCGTACACCTGGTCGACGACCTGGACCTCGAGGAAGTGGTTGCCCGAGCCGAGGCTGCCGACCTGGCCCAGCCCGCGCTCGAGGGCCCGATCGCCGACCGCGGCCCCGTCCGCCCCGGCCAGCACCCCGCGGTCCTCGCACCGGTCCAGGTCGCGGGGGACGCCGTGCCCCTGCTCCACCGCGTACCGGGCCCCGCCCTCGAGCACCCGCCGCAACGACGCCCGGTCCAGCAGCCGCCACACCCCTTTCTGGCCCATGCCGCGGGGGATGGCGTGGTCGAGCCGGTCCATCACCGCCTGGAGCCGGGGCATCAGTCCCACACGGTCGAGGTCCGGGGCCACGAGAAGCCGCACCCCGCACGAGATGTCGAAGCCGACCCCGCCGGGCGAGACCACCCCTCCCGCCTCCACGTCCGTGGCCGCCACCCCGCCGATCGGGAAGCCGTAGCCCCAGTGCACGTCGGGCATGGCGAAGGAGGCCCGGACGATCCCGGGCAGCGTGGCCACGTTCGCCACCTGCACCAGCGCCTTGTCGCCGTGCACGTCGGGCAGCAGGCCGTGCGACGCGAACACGATGCCCGGCACCCGCATCGCGCCCTCCCGCTCGATCCGGAACCGGTACGGCGTCTCCTCGACGACCTTCATGAGGCCGCGGATCCGGGTCTCAAGCCTCTGGTCCCGGCCAGGCCGGCCGTGCTCCGCTGTCCGCACCAGGAGGGAGCAGGCCGATGGACGAGACCGAGCCCGGACACCGGACCGTGCCGCACACGGCGGACCTCCGGGTGGAGGCGTGGGCACCGACGCGCGAGGGCTGTATCGCCCAGGCGGTGCTCGGCACCGTCGACAGCTTCCTCGACACCTCGTCGGTGCATCCCGAGCGCAGCCGCCGGTGCCGGCTGACCGGGCACAGCGACGAAGACCTGCTGGTGGCGGTGCTCGACGAGGTGGTCTACCTCCTGGACACGACCGGGGAGGCGCCCCTGGACGTCGAGCTGGAGCCCGATGACGGGGGCGTCGACGTCCGGTTCGCGATGTGCGACGCGACGGCCCTTCCCCAGACCGGTGCCGTTCCCAAGGCGGTGTCGCTGCATGAGCTCTACTTCGCTCCTGGACCGGGCGGTTGGCGTTGCTCCGTCACGCTCGACGTGTGAACCCGCACGGGCACGTGCATGGACCTGCGAGGCGATTTCCCTTCGCCGGTATTGTCCGGATCAGGTGATGGGGGTCGCTGTCCGATCTCTCGATCGTCCAGCCTCTCAGCCGTCTTGCTTCTCAGCCTTCCGGCTCCCTCGCCCGTCTCGCAGGCCACGTCCCACGATGCCGGGCGCGGGCACCTCCCGCCAGGGTCCAAAGACAGGGTTCCAGACCGCCGGACGGGCTATCGGCGCCCCCGCCCGTCGGTGCTACGGCCGGCCGTCGAGGAACATCCGCAGCCGGGTGAACGTGTGGTCGTGGTCGCTCGGCACGTGTCCGTTCACCGCGCGGCAGGCCCAGCCGAGCCGCATGGCCACCTCGGTCGCGGCCACGAGGTCGCCGTCGAAGCGCTCGGCGTACGGCGCGAGGTAGGCGTCGCGGAACGGCGCCACGTCGACCGAGTCCTGGACGTCCTCGAGCCCCCACGCCAGGACACCCTGGAGGGTGACCGAGAGCGTGAAGAACGGGTGCGAGATACAGACGTCGCCCCAGTCCATCAGCAGGGGACGGTCGTCGCGGACGAACACCTGGCCGTCGTGCAGGTCGTCGTGCTGGAGCAGCTCGGGCAGCCCGAACGCCGCGAGCTCGTCGCACAGGTCGGCCACCAGCGGCGCCGCGTCGCGGAAGCGCCGGTCGGCACCGATCTCGTCCATCAGCCGCTCGTAGCCCTTCGGCAGCGTGGCCAGCCGCATGTCCGGTACGCCGAGGGCCAGCAGCTCGTCCACGTCGTCGGCGAGGTCGAGCTGGACGCCGGCGTAGAGCGGCAGGACGTCGTACCAGCGGTCGAGGCTCTGCTCGCGCGGCACCACCGTGCGCAGCGACTCGCCGGCGTCGGTCATCAGCATCCAGCCGGCCGTGGTGTCGGCGGCCAGCAGGGGCGGGACGGCGTCGGGACGGCGGGCCGCGATCCGTGCGGTGACGGCGGCCTCGTGCCGCAGTCCGTCACCGCTGGCCTTGAACCAGACGTCGCCCTGCCGGGTCGGGACGCGCAGCACGGTCGACCACGGGTAGACGTGCGGCTGCTCGAGCTCACCGGTCCGCACCACACCCAGCTCGTCGAGCCGGTCGTCGACCCAGGCGTGCACCCCGGCCAGCCAGTCGGGATCACGCCAGCGCATGTCGTCCATGGCCGGAACGGTAGTGAGCGGCGGCGCCCGGCGACACCTGTTTATCCAGCGCGGGGGAGCACCCCGACGCGCGCGGCGTCGTACTCGAGCCCGCGCAGGTCTCCCGCTCCGGCCGCAGCCGGGTCCGGACTAGCCGGGGACGGTCAGCGCCTGCGGGCTGAACGGGCGGATCTCGTCCTGGCCCGGGCGCACGATGCCGCAGGACGACTCGGGCAGCTCGTTCCAGGCCCCGCTGAGGTCACGCAGCGGCTCGGACACGACGAAGCGTGTCTCGTCGCTGAGGCGGCCCAGCACCTCGACCTCGGGGTGGAGCTCACGCACCCGGTCCAGCTTCGTGGAGTAGAACAGTGACCGCGACCGGCCCACGCTGGAGTAGCGGAAGGCCCAGATCGACTCGCCGTCCGTGGTCGCCACGGTCATCTGCACCGGGTGCTCCACACCGTGCTTGCGTGCGGTTGCCTCGACGAGGCCGACCGCCCGCGCGACCGCGTCGACCGGGTCGTCGGTTAGCCCGCAGGTCAGCGCCAGGAAGAACAGGGTCTCGGAGTCCGTCGAGCCCTCGATGTCCGGGAACAGCGACGGGTCCACCGCCATCAGCAGGTCCCGCTTCAGGTCGTGGAACCCCGCGATGGAGCCGTTGTGCATCCACAGCCAGCGTCCGTGCCGGAACGGGTGGCAGTTGCTGCGCTGCACCGGGGTCCCGGTCGACGCGCGGACGTGCGCGAACAGCAGCGGCGTCTCGACCTGGGCCGCGATCTCGCGCAGGTTCCGGTCGTTCCACGCGGGGTCGACGCTCTTGAACACCGCGGGTGTCTCGCCCGTGCCGTACCAGCCGATCCCGAAGCCGTCGCCGTTCGTGGTGGTCGCGCCCATCCGGGAGTGCAGGCTCTGGTCGATCAGCGAGTGGACCGGCCGGAACAGGAGCTCCTCGGCCAGGACCGGGTCCCCCGAGTACGCCATCCATCTGCACATGGGACCACCGAAGCAGGGGCCGCCCGGCCCGGACATCCCCCGTCCGGGATGAGCCCTCCACCGGGCGCGGGTGGCTAGCGTGGGGTGCCGGACGGAGGAGAGCCATGACCGCCACCACGCACCCGACGCCTGCGCCGTTCACGACCGAGGACTACACGGCCCGGATGGCGCGGGTGGTCGACGAGGCCCTGGAGGTGGGCCTGGACGGGGTGATCGTCACGCCCGGCCCGGACCTGGTCTGGCTCACCGGGTACCGGCCCACGGCGGTCACCGAACGCCTCACCATGCTGGTGCTCTCCCCCGGCATCCGGCCCACGCTCCTCGTGCCGACGCTCGAGCGGCCCGACGCGGAGGCCGCCGAGGGAGCCCCCGGCGTCGGCATCGTCGACTGGGCCGACGGGAACGACCCGTACCAGGTCGCCAGCGGCCTGCTGCAGACGGACGGGCGCTTCGGCATCTCCGACTCGGCGTGGTCCCTGCACCTGCTCGGCCTGCAGCGAGCCCTGCCCGAGACGCACTACCGCGCGCTCAGCACGAGCCTGCCCATGCTTCGGGCGGTCAAGGACGCGAACGAGCTGTCCCGGCTGGCGGCGGCGGGCGCGGCCGCCGACGCGGCGTACGCCGAGATCGTCCGGCTGCGCTTCTCGGGCCGGCGCGAGACCGAGGTGGCGGCCGACCTGGCCCGCCTGCTCCGGGAGTTCGGGCACGAGCAGGTGGACTTCACCCTGGTCGGGTCGGGCCCCAACGGCGCGAACCCGCACCACCAGCCCGGGGAGCGGCTGATCCAGCCAGGCGACGCGGTCGTGCTGGACTTCGGCGGGCTGATGCTCGGCTACGGGTCGGACACCACGCGCACCGTGTGCGTCGGCGAGCCGAGCCCGGAGGTGCAGCAGGTGCACGACGTCGTACGGGCGGCCCAGCAGGCGGCGTTCGAGGCGGTGCGGCCGGGCACGACCTGCCAGGAGATCGACCGGGCGGCCCGGTCGGTGATCACCGAGGCCGGGTACGGCGAGCGGTTCATCCACCGCACCGGGCATGGGATCGGCGTCACCACGCACGAGCCGCCGTACCTGGTCGAGGGCGAGGAGCAGCCGCTGCAGCCGGGCATGTGCTTCTCCATCGAGCCCGGGATCTACCTGTCCGGCCGGTTCGGGGTCCGGATCGAGGACATCGTGACCGTCACCGGGGACGGGGGCCGCCGGCTCAACAACACCGACCGCCACCTCCGCGTGGTCGAGTAGGTCGAGACTAGGAGTGGTGCCGTGCTCATCCTCGCCGTCATCGTCGTCGGCCTCGCGGCCGGCTGGGTGGCCGGCCTGCTCGTCGGCAGGGGCCGGTTCAGCTGGGGCCAGCTCTTCGTGGTCGGGCTCGCCGGCTCGTTCGTGGGCGGGATGCTGGGAAGCCTGCTCTTCGGCGACGGGCTCGAGCTCCGCCCCAGCGGACTCGTCGGCTCCGTCGTCGGCGCCACCCTGGTGCTGCTCGTCGTCCGCACGGTGCTGGAGAGGCAGGCGGGCAAGTCACCGAAGTGACCGCGCCTGGGTTTCCGGTGGAAGCCGGAAAGGCTTCCTGATCAGGCGACGGAGGCCACGGTGCGGACCACCAGGAACGCCCCGGCGGCGATGCAGGCGAGCGCGACGATCCGGCGGAGCAGCTCGACCGGGATCCGGGTCGCGACGACGGCGCCCAGGGCGGTCCCCACGGCGGCGACGATCCCGAGCACGGTGCCGAGCCGGACGTCGGTGAGCCCCGCCTCCAGGTAACCGAGCGACCCCGAGACGACCACGGGCAGCTGCACGACCTGGCTCACCGCGACCGCCCGGAGCGGCGCCACGCCGAGCATCAACAGGATCGGGACGAGCAGCACCGGCCCGCCGGTGCCGGTCAGCGCGGAGCCGAACCCGACGACCGCGCCGATGACCACGAGCGCCGCCGTCCCCAGCTCACGGTCGCCACCCCGACCGCCGCGCGACCACAGCTGGTGCACACCGACCGACAGGGTCAGCGCGGCCACCGCCAGCACGATCACGGGCGCGGGCAGCAGGGCGTTGGCGCGGGCGCCGAGGAAGGCGGCGGGTACGACGCCCAGGCACAGCCGCGCAAGCATCGACCACGGGACGACACCCCGCCAGCCATAGGCCAGGGTCCCGACCACCCCGGTGAACAGGAACGCCCAGGTGCTGGTCGCCGTCGCCTCGTGCGGGCTCAGGCCGCCGGCCACGACGAGACCGGGCGGCAGCAGCACGCCACCGACGCCGGCCATGCCGATGAGCAGGCCGACCACCGCGGCCAGGGCGAGAAGCACCAACCCCATGGCACACACCCTTCCCGGTCAGCGGTGACGACTGCCGAAGGCTAGCCGAGCGGCACCCACCCGCATGCGATCCCACAGGGGACCTTCAGCCCTGCCTGTTCCGCCGCACGCTCCGGAGCATGGTCTCGGGCCTTTCGCCCGCACCGACGCCCACGAGGAGGGTTCATGAAGGTCAACGAGGTCCTCAGCAACGCCAGGGACGCGATCACGGTCAAGCGGGTGTACGGCGAGCCCTACGAGAAGGACGGGCTCACCGTCATCCCCGCCGCGATCGTGGGCGGAGGCGCCGGCGGCGGCACGGGCCACGACGACAAGGGCCAGGAGGGTGAGGGCGGCGGGTTCGGCGTCAGCGGCCGCCCGGCCGGCGCCTACGTCATCCAGGACGGCCAGGTCAGCTGGCGGCCGGCGGTCGACCCGAACCGGATCGTCGTGATGGCGGGGCTGGCGGTCATCGCCTTCCTGCTCAGCCGGCCGCGGCTGGCTCGTGCCCGCGCCCTGTCCAAGGACTAGCAGCGACCCGGGGCCGCCGGCCGGACCCACTCCCCGGAGGTGGGCCCGGCCGACGGCGGGGTGGTCAGGCGCTGCGCACCGCCGGATCCGCGTTCTCGGCGCGACCGTAGATGCCCTTGGCCCGCAGGAGAGGCATGACGCCCTCCGCGAACCAGTACGCCTCCTCCACGTGGGGGTAGCCGGACAGGATGAACTCGTCGATCCCGAGGCGGTGGTACTCCTCCAGACGGGTGGCCACCTCCTCGTGGCTCCCCACGAGCGCCGTACCGGCTCCACCGCGGACCAGGCCGACGCCCGACCAGAGGTTGGGCGCGATCTCGAGGTCGTGGGCGGAGGCGAACGTGCTCCGGCCGCCGTGCAGCGAGCGCATCCGCTGCTGACCCACCGACTCGCTGCGGGCCAGGACCTCCTGGGCCTTCTCGATCTCGGCCGGGTCGAGCCCGTCGAGCAGCCACTGCGCCTGCCGCCAGGCCTGCTCGCTGGTGTCCCGGGACAGCGTGTGGATCCGGAGTCCGAAGCGCATCTCCCGCCCCTGGGCGCGGGCCAGCCCGCGGATCCAGGCGATCTTCTCCGCGACCTGCTCCGGCGGCTCACCCCAGGTCAGGTAGACGTCGGCGTGCCGTGCGGCCACCGGCCCGGCCGGCGCCGAGGAGCCGCCGAAGTAGATGTCCGGCAGCGGGTCGATCTCGCCGCGGATCTGGGCGCCCTCCACCTGGTAGTGCTCGCCGTCGAAGTCGTACGGCGCCTGGGTCCACGCGCCGCGCACGACGGAGAGGAACTCGTCGGTGCGGGCATACCGCTCGGCGTGGCTCAGGTGGTCGCCGAAGCGGCGCTGCTCGCTCTGCTCACCGCCGGTGACCACGTTCAGCAGAAGCCGGCCGCCGGAGATGCGCTGGAAGGCCGCGGCCATCTGCGCGGACAGGGTGGGGCTGGTGACCCCGGGCCGGAACGCGACCAGGAACTTGAGCCGGCGCGTCTCCCGGATCAGCGCGGAGGTGACCAGCCAGGCGTCCTCGCACCAGGTCCCGGTGGGGGTGAGCACCCCCTCGAACCCGAGCTGGTCGGCGGTGCGGGCGACGCTGGCGAGGTAGTCGATGTTCGCCTCGCGGAACACCGCGGCGGTCCCCGGCTCGCCGACCGGGAGGCCCACCCCCTGGGGGACGCTGTGCCCGCCCCCGACCAGGCCCCGGGAGTCCCCGGTCGTCGGCAGGAACCAGTGCAGCTTGATGCTCATCGTGCTACTCCTTCTCGCTCGTCTCGGCACTGCCGAGGACCGCCTCGTTGAAGCGGTCGGTGAAGAACGGCTCGACGTCGAACTTCTCCGGCAGCAGCCCGGCGTCGACGAAGGCGTCGGCCATCTCCTGCTCGGAGGCGAGGACCTCGTCGTCGAGGGCGACGGGCGTGGCGACCCGCCGGTCCACGGCGCGGCCGGTCACCTCGACCGGCAGCCCGGTCTCCTCGGCCCACACCTCCGCCCAGATCTCGCGGTGCGTGTTGCTCCACACCTTGGCCTCGGCCAGCCGGGCCACGTAGTCCTCGATCGCGGCCGCGGTCGCCTTGTCGTCGAGGGCGTCCGGGGCCGCGGCCTGGAAGGTCATCCCGTTCACCAGGCCACTGCCGTCGACCAGGACGCGGGCGCCCTCCTCGAGCTCGGCCTGGGCGGTGTACGGGTCCCAGATCGCCCAGGCGTCGACGTGCCCCGCGCTGAACGCGGCCAGCGCGTCGGCCGGCTGGAGGTACTGCACCTCGACCTCGTCGAACCCGACGCCGGCCTCGGCGAGCTGGGCGAGCAGGTTGTAGTTGGCCGAGCTGCCCTTGGCGACCGCGACGTCCTTGCCCTCGAGGTCGGCGACGTCCTGGACGTCGGAGCCCTCGGGTACGACGATCGCGTCGCCCTTGGCGCCCATCGTGTCGCCGGCGACCACGACCAGGTCGCTGCTCGCCGCGGCGGCGAACAGCGGGGGTGTGTTGCCCACGCCGCCGATGTCGATCGCGCCGGCGTTGAGCGCCTCGAGCAGCGGCGGGCCGGAGGTGAACTCCTTCCACTCCACGTCGTACGGCAGCTCGTCGAGCGCGCCTGAGGCCCGGAGGAGGGCCTTGGAGCCGCCCTTCTGGTCGCCGACGGTGAGCGTCACCTTGGACAGGTCGACGGTGCCGTCGTCGCGGACCGCGTCGGCGTTCTGCCCCGAGGCGCTCGCGCACGCGCTCAGCGCGGTGAGGGCGAGGGCTCCGCTGGCGAGGCCGGTCGCTCGGCGGATGCGGTGTGCGGTTCTCATGCTGCTCCACTTTCGGTAGGTCGTTCGGTGCGGGGGTTCCGGGTGCCGGCGTCGACACCCAGGGCCTCCAGGACGTGGGTCCTGATGGCAGAGATCTGCGGGTCGCCGTTCCTCCGGCCACGGGGCACGGCGAGCGACCACTGGGCGGCGACCTGGCCCTGGTCGAGGACGAGGACGCGGTCGGCGAGGGCGAGGGCCTCGTCGACGTCGTGCGTGACGAGCAGGACGCCGGGCCGGTGCCGCTTCCAGAGCGCGACGACGAGCCGGTGCATCTCGATGCGGGTCAGCGCGTCGAGGGCGCTGAACGGCTCGTCGAGCAGGAGCAGGTTGGGCTTGCTCACGAGGGCGCGGGCCAGCGACACGCGCTGAGCCTGGCCTCCCGACAGCGAGAGCGGCCAGGCGTCGCGCTTCTCGGTGAGGCCGACCTCGTCGAGGGACCGGCGGGCGTGCTCGCGGCGGATCCGCCGCAGGGGCCCGTTGGCCAGGGCGAGGGCCACGTTGTCCTCCACCGTCCGCCAGGGCAGGAGCCGTGGCTCCTGGAAGGCGACGGAGACCGCGCCGTGGACGGTCAGCTCGCGCGGGGACGCCGGGTCGAGGCCGGCCAGGCTCCGCAGCAGGGTGGACTTGCCGGAGCCGCTGCGGCCCAGCAGGGCGACGAACTCGCCTCCGCGGATCTCGAGGTCGAGGCCGCGCAGGACGTGCGTCGTGCCGAACGAGCGGTGCAGCTCGGTGACGGTGGCGACGGAACGGCCGGTCCCGTCCTCGGTGGCGTCCGTGCGGTTCGGGCGAGGGGTCTGGTGACGGGGGTTCCTGGTCATGAGCGCCATGCCAGAGCCTTCCTTTCGATGAGTCGGACGAGGGTGTCGGTGAGCAGGCCGAGCAGGCTGTAGACGGCCAGCCCGACCACGATCACGTCGGTCTTGAGGAACTCGCGGGCGTCGTTGATGAGGTAGCCCAGCCCGGCGTCGGCACTGACCGTCTCGGCGACGATCAGCGACAGCCAGGCGACGCCGAGGCTCTGCCGGAGCCCGACGAGGGCCTGCGGGAGGGCACCGGGGGCGATCACGTGCCGCAGGCGCTGCCGGCGGGTCAGGTTCAGCGTGTGCGCAGCCTCGAGGAACTTGCGGTCCACGCTGCGGATCCCGGCGAACGTGTTGAGGTACAGCGGGAAGGCAACGCCCATCGCGATCAGCGCGATCTTGGGGGTCTCCCCGATGCCCATCCACACGATGAACAGCGGGATCAGCCCGAAATGCGGCAGCGTGCGCAGCATCTGCATGGGCGGGTCCACCGCGTCCTCGCCGATGCGGGAGAGGCCGGCCACCACGGCCAGCACCAGGCCGGCCGTGGCCCCGATCAGGAAGCCGGAGAGCACCCGGCCGATCGACGTCGCGGTGGCGGACTGGAGGGTGCCGTCGGCGAGCAGCTCGGTCGCGGTGGCGAGGATCTGCAGCGGTGAGGCGAGCACGTCCTCGGTGAGGATCCCGGCGCTGCTCAGCACCTGCCACGCCGCCAGGATGAGCAGCGGACTCACCCAGCGGCGGAGCCAGCCGAGGCCCGCACGGCGGCGGCGCCGGGGCCGGCGCTCGCGTCGGCGGACGGCCGGCTCCGCGGTCACCTCCGCCAGCTCCTGCGGGGGTACGAGTGTGGTCATCGTCTGCGGCTCCTGCTCGTGATCGGGGTCGGGGACTCGTCGGCTGCGGCGCCGACGGAGGCGTAGGCGCCGTCGTGGTAGACCAGCGGCGAGCCGGACCTGCTGATCCGCGCCTCGGTGACGCGGGCGAGCACGATCACGTGGTCGCCCGCCGTCACGTGCTGGACCACCCGGCAGCACAGGTAGGCGGCGCACCCGTCGATCAGGGGCTCTCCCCCGGGTGCGGGACGCCAGCTCACCTCGGCGAAGCGGTCGATGCCGGAGGTGGCGAAGGTCGTGGCCAGCCCCTCCTGGTCGCGGGCCAGCAGGTGCACCCCGATCCGGCTCGACCGCGACACGGTCCTCCAGGCCGAGGCGGAGCGGGCGACGGCCAGGGACACCATCGGCGGGTCGAGGGAGACCGAGGCCAGCGACGTGGCGGTGAAACCGACCGGAGCAGGCCGGCCGGCGGCCGTGACGACGACCACCCGGGCGGCGTGGTCCCGGAACACCGACCTGAAGAGGTCGGCGGTGACCGGCTCGGGCGCCTCCTCGACCTCGCTGAGACGCAGGGTGCTCATCGGACCCCCACCTCCTCGAGGCGAACCGCCGAGGCCACCGCGGACACCACGCGCCCGTGGCTCTGCTGCCACGCGTCGACGGAGTCCGGCAGCCGGTCGAGGCGGTGCTCCTCGAGCACGAACGACGGCACGGGCAGGTGGGCGCCGACCGCCTGGAGCACGAGCCGCAGCTGGAGGTCGGCCGTGACCCCGTGAGCGCTCGACGCGGTCAGGACGACGGGGACCGCGACGGTCGACGCCAGTGCGGTCGGCTCGAGGCCGTCGAGGAAGAGCTTGAGGACGCCGGTGTAGCCGGCCTTGTAGACGGGGGTCGCCACGACCAGCACCCGGGCGTGCCGTACGACGTCGCGGGCCCGTGCGACACGGCCGTCCTCGGGCGAGCACAGCGCGGAGCCGAGGTCGGCGAGCTCGATGACGACGGGGGCGGCGGGCCGGTCCGCGACGAGACCGGTCGCCACGGCGCGGGCGACCGCGCCGGTGCGCGAGCCGGCCGCCGGGTTCCCGACCAGCACCACCACGTCTCCCGCCGGATTCTCAGGTGACACAGACATGTAGCCACTCCTCTGAACTAGTCAATGTCTAGTAAGTTAGTGGTGATACTAGACAGAACGACGGCGTTCCATGCAAGGCGCGCCGACATGTGGACCGACAGATGGAGGATCGATGCGGAATCTCGTTGCCGACGGAGAGGTCGAGGTCCGGCCGACCAGGGTGGTGGTCGTGGGCGGAGGCGCCGCGGGGGTGATCACCGCGGCGCACCTCCTCCGCGCGGCCGACCCGGCGCACCCGGTGGACGTCCGTGTCGTCGAGAAGGACGCCGCGATGGGTCCGGGGCTGGCCTACCGGACGCGCCACCCGCTGCACACGCTCAACAACTTCGCCGGCCGGCTCAGCGCCGTCGAGGGCGACCCGGACCACCTGCTCCGCTGGTGCGCCGAGCGCGGCCTGCCGGTCGAGCCCACGACGTTCCTGCAGCGCGAGGTCTACGGCCGCTACCTCGCCGGGGTGCTCGACGACGCGCCGACACCCGCGGGCAGCATGCTGCGGCGCGACCGCGGCGAGGTGGTCGACGTACGCCAGGACGAGGACGGGCTCACCGTGCTCCTCGCCGACGGCCGGGAGCTGCCGGGGGACACGGTCGTCCTCGCGCTCGGGAACCCGCCCCCGCGCCGGCAGGCCGAGTACGAGCGCTGGGGCGACCGCTACCAGCCCGACCCGTGGGCCGAGAGCCCGACCGGGAGCGGCGAACCCGCCCGCGAGGTGCTGCTGGTGGGCACCGGGCTGACGATGGTCGACGTCGTCGCGCGGATGCACGAGGCGTCACCCGGCACCCGGTTCACCGCGGTCTCCCGGCACGGCCTGCTGCCCACGGCCCACAAGCGGGGCAGCGCCCGGCTGCACGACACCTTCCACCCGGGGGTGGGCTCGCTCGACACGCTGATCGAGCGCGTGCGCACCCGGGTCCGCGAGGTGGAGGACGTCGGCGGCGACTGGCGCGACGTGGTCGACTCCGTACGCGCCTGCGCCAACGACCTGTGGGCCGGCCTGTCCCGCGCGGACCAGGACTGGTTCGTGCGCAACGTCGCCCGGCACTGGGAGGTGGCCCGGCACCGCATGTCGCCGGAGATGGCGGCGTACGTCGACCGGCTGCGGGAGTCCGGCACGCTGCGCGTCGCCCAGGTCGGCGAGGTCGACCCCGCGGCGTTCGACCGGATCGTCAACTGCACCGGCCCGGCCCCGGTCCCGACCCGGGGCTGGAGCCGGCTCGTGGACACCCTGCTCGACCGCGGCGCGCTGCGCGGTCACCGGCTCGGTCTCGGGCTGGCCCTCGACCCGCTCGGGAGGGTGGTCGACGCGGAGGGCCGCACGAACCCGCGCCTCTACGCGGTGGGCGCGGCACGTCGCGGCACCGAGTGGGAGGTCGCCGCCGTCCCCGACCTGCGGCAGCAGGCCGCCCGGCTGGCGACGCATCTGCGCGCGACGCAGGGACTGACCGGTCGCGGCACCCGGTCCGACCAGGTCCGCCCCGCCTGACTCCACGCAGGACGCCGGTCCCGCCAGTTGTGGCAGGGGCCGGCGCCTCGCAGGTCCGGGACGCGCGCCCGTGCGCGCCGGGGGTCAGCGGTCCCGGCGGCGCCGTACGCCGTGCCGGATCGCGAGCCAGGCCAGGAGGACCGCGACCAGGACCTCGGCCACCCACAGCCCGACGTTCCAGGGCGACCGCGAGTAGAACGGCGGGTGCAGGTCGAGGACCAGCACCCGCCGCAGCACCCAGGAGTGGACGCCGAGGAGCAGGATCCCGGCCTCGACGACCGGCACCGCGGCGCAGGCCAGCACCGCGCGGGCGCTCCCCCGACGCCACCACCGGTGGCCGAGGTAGCCGAACACGACGCCGGCGGCGATCTCGAGGGGCAGCCAGGGGTTCCGTGGGGTGAGCAGGACGGTCCAGGGCACGCCCCGGTCGTCGAGGAGGTCGGCGTAGTAGCCGAAGAAGCCGGCGAACACGACGGTCAGCCCGGCCAGCACGGCACCGGCACGCCCCGGGAAGACCCAGGCGCCGGCCACGAAGGGCAGCACCACGTACGGCGCCCCGAGGCTCCCGGGCCACATCCGGGCGACCGTCTCCGGCGCCGGCAGCTGGTTGGCGGCGTAGCCGAAGGCGAACCCGACGACCGCGACCACCACCCAGCGGACCCACGGCACCAGCCACCGGCCCGCGCCGGCCGAGGCGCGACGCAGGCTCGGAGCTCCCCGTCGGCCGGGTCCCTCGCCCGATGGCACATCTCGAGTCTCACATCAGCCACCAAGGGCGAGAAGGTGCCCGACGCCTGCCGGTCACCGAGCCGACGTACGCCGGCGGCAGCCCCCGGTCCCTGGCCGACGGCCCGCGCGGGGAGGTATGTCAGGGTTGAGGCATGGCAGAGCAGGGCGTCCCGTGAGGCGCATCTTCAGCGTGGTGGCGGTCCTGGCCGTGCTCGTCCTCGCCGCCGACCGCGGCGCCGCGTGGGCGGCCGAGCGGGTGCTCTCGAAGCAGATCGAGCAGCGCGCGGAGCTGACCAGCGCGCCCGGCGTGGACATCGGGGGCTTCCCGTTCCTCACCCAGGTGCTCCAGGGCCGCTACACCCGGGTGCAGGTGGACGTGGGCGACGCGTTCGTGGTCCGCGGCCTGCGGGTGGACCGCTCCACCGGCGTCGCGGAGGGCCTGCGGGCGCCGTTCCAGGACCTGGTGAACCGCGACCTGGACGCCCTGCGCGTCGAGGACGCCACCGTCGAGGTCCACATGCCGTTCAAGGAGTTCGAGCGGCTGGTCGACGACGAGGTCGGCGCGAGCGGTCTGGAACTGCGCTTCTCCGAGGGCGACGAGGGCCGTCTCGCGATGGCCGGGGAGCTGGCCACCCCGCTCGGCGCGGTCAGGCTGCGGGCCCCGGTGGACGCGGTCGTGAACGACGGCGCGATGCGCCTGAAGCTCCGCGGGAACGCGCTGGGCAGGCTGCCCGACGCCGCCCGTGACCTCGTCGAGCAGGGGCTCGACCGGTCCTTCGCGCTGCCCGACCTGCCGATGGGTTTCGAGGTGACCTCCACCGAGGTGGACGGCACCGGCGTGAGCCTGGTGGCGCAGTCGCGGAACACCCGCCTCACCGTCCCCTGACGCAGCCGGCACCCACCGCCGTACGACGGGCCCCGGCGGGTCAGCCTCCCGCCCGCCGGGCGACGCGTTCCGCGAGGTCCGGGCTGCCGAACGTCGCCACCTCGATCCCCGGGTGGGCCGCGTAGTCGCGCGCGGCCAGCATCTCCGCCGCCGTACGCGGGTGGTCCCAGCGCGCGAGCCAGGGCAGGCCGACCTCGGTCAGCGCGTGTACGACGGAAGCCATCCGTCCCTCGAGTCCCGGCTCGTCCAGCCGCACCGGCCAGTGGCCGCGCTCCGGCCCGACCAGGCGGGCCAGGACGTCGAACCGCGCCACCGGCGGCATCTCCGCGGCCGGGAGCACCTCCAGCTGCGGGGCGGTGAGGTCGGTGGCGAGCCAGACGGCGAGCGTGACCACCGCGGCGGTGTCCGCGACGCCCAGCCGGACCCCCAACACCGACCTCGCGCCCCGGCGCCAGAACGACTGGCCCGGCCCCGCGGTGAAGCCGGCGGCGAGCAGCGCGGGCCTGACCTGCGTCCGCGTCACCCGGCCCAGCGCGGACTGCGCCCGTCGGGGCGCCCGCGAGGCCTGGGCGGCCTGGACCTGGTCCTTGGCCCTGCCGACCTCGCGCGCGCGGCGGCGCAGCTCGTCCTCGGGAGTGCCGAGCGCGGCCGCGACCCGCTTCAGCAGCTCGCGGCGGGTCAGCTCCCCGAACAGCTGCTCCAGCTGCTCGCGCGCCGCCGCCTCACCGGCCCGGCTCCGGGCCTCCAGCGCGTCGACCGCGCCGGCCGCGGCCTTGGCGCACAGGGCCACGGTGACGAACCGCTGCGGATGGCTCGCGGCGCCCCGCAGCACGACCTGCCCGAGCAGCGGCGTCACCCACGCCGCGTCGACGTACCGGCTGGCCAGGGCGGCCCCGCGGACCACGACCGCGTTGGCCCGGCTCACCAGCCACGTGGACCCACCCGAGTCCACCTCGTCGGGCGGGACGGGTGCCAGGTCCGCGGCGACCAGCGCCTCCAGCATCGTCCGGAGCAGCTCCGCGGCCGGTGGTGACCCGGCGACCAGCTCCCGCACCTCGCGCTGCCACCGGGCGGTGGGCCGGGCCTGGGTCGCGGCCGCGAGGCGGGCCAGGAGCGGCTGAGCGCCGTCCCAGTCCTCCGCGATCCGTTCGGCGGCCGCGCGGACCACCGGACCCCAGTGGTCGGTGACCTCCACCGCCGACAGGTCCAGCAGGCCGGCCGGGGCGTGCGCGGCGATCATCGCGCGGACCTTCTGCCGCAGCCCCGGGATCAGGTACCGGTGCACCGGCTGCTCGCGGAGCACCCGCTCGGCCCGGGTCAGCCCCTCGACGACCAGCAGGTCCGCGGGGTCGTGTCGCAGCACGGCACCGGCCGCCGCGACGGCGAAGTCGAAGGCGCCGACCTCGAACGGGGAGCAGGCCAGCTCGAGCAGCAGCCGCGCGTCCTGCGCGGAGTAGGGCAGCCGGCGCCGGCGCAGGCTCTCCAGCACCGTGCTCGCGAACAGGTCCGACGCGGCCACCCGGTACAGGTCCTCGGTCACGAACCGCTCCGGCAGCGGTTGCGCCTGCACCGCCCCCGCGACGACGTACACCGCGACCGAGACCAGCCGCTCCGGGGCGAGCGCCAGGAGGCCGCGGCCCTCCGCGGTGTCCGCGAGCGGGCCGCCGTCGTACGTCGACGCGGCCACCAGGACCACGTCGATCGCCCGCTCCCGGTGCCGCTCGAGCAGCGCCCGGAGCCCGTCGTCCAGGTCGGGTCCTCGCATCCTCCGATGATCCCGGTCGGACGGGACGTGCGGGTGGAAACCGCGCAAAGCCCCCCCGGGGGTGCTGCGCCGGGAAGGGCGGCGTGCCCCGGACCCGGCCACCCCGGGCCTCAGGCGCTCCAGCGGATGGCTTCCTCCAGGTAGTCCGCGGGCGCGTAGGCGCCGCGCAGGTCGGCGCGCTGGTCGAGCAGCTCCGACAGCCCCTCGAGCTTGCGGCGCGGCTTGCGCGGCATCCGGAGGACTGCACCGCCCTCGACGACGACGTCCGCGTCGGGGGCGGTGCGGCTGGGGGCGGTGCGGCTGGGGGCGGTGCGGCTGGGGGCGGTGCGGCTGGGGGCGGTGTGCGGCATGGCGGTCATGGTGTTCTCCCTCGTGCGTGCGGTGTGCGACGAGATCCATCGTGACCAGCGAAAAGCTCCGCGAAGTAACGAGACGTTACGGGCACGAAAACACCTGGCCCGCTGGGTTACAGCCGGCGAAAAACTGGCCCGGGACGCCCGGTTCCGCCGCTCCGGCGCGGGGTCGGGCCCGGGGCGCGGGCGCTACAGCCGGCCGGGGACGACGGTCAGCCGGACCGTCCTGCGCTCCCCGTCGGGCCAGCGGCACTCGACGACGTGGTCGCCCTCGACGAGCTCCGGGTTGCTGGTCGCGCCGTCCCCGTCGGCCACCGCCGACTCGAGGATCACCGCGCCGTCGGGGTCGAACAGCCGGATCGTGGCGGGACCGCCCTCGGCGAGCAGGAAGGTCTGGTGCACGCCGGCCGCGACGTCCGCCCGGTTCAGCAGGCACGCCGGCTCCCCGGTGTCGCGCGCGACCACCTCGATCGGCGCCACCTCCGGCGGGGATCCCGGGTCGCCGAGACAGCCGCCGCACGCGGCCAGGACGGAGAGGACGGCGCCCAGGCGCAGGGCGCGCGGCGCCGTACGGGGTCGAGGTCGGTGCACGGCACCCAACCTACGCAGCCGGGTGCGGTCGGGTCCGGCAGAGCCCCGGCGCGACGCGCATTCTCGACGCAGAATGGGAGACCTGTGCTGCACCCGACCGGAGAGGAACCGCCATGGCCGACGAGCCGCTTCCCGAGCACCAGCCGCCCCCGGGTGTCGACACCCGCACGATCGAGGCCGTGGGCCTGGTCACCGAGGCGCTCGAGACCACCGAGCGGGCGCGCGGGTACCTGTACTCCTTCCACCAGCTCACCGGGTCCGCGGACCTCAAGCTCGGCGAGGCCGTCGACAAGCTCCACGACGCCGGCCACCACGACCTGGCCGAGGAGATCGAGCGGGAGATCGTCGGGCGCAACGTGATACCGGGGCGGTGGACGTTCCAGATCATGGAGGCGTACGACGACACCTACTGGGGGCCGTTCCGCGAGATGGAGCAGCGGGTGCGCGACAAGCTGACCGAGGGGCGGCGGCACCTGTACGAGGCGCAGATGAAGGAGGACCGCCGTACGCACGGGCACCGGCACCACACCGCGGTGCCCGACTGAGGTCGTGGCCGCGGCCCGCCCCGGCTGTGTTCCGCCGCACACCGCCGCACACCGCCGCGCGATCGTGCAGAACCTGTTCTAGGCTCGCCGGATGGACGCTGACTCGTACACCCGGACGACGCTGAGCACCGCGGACCTCGCCGAGCAGGACCGGGTCCTCGGCGCGCTCGCCCAGCGCACCCGCGAGCTGGTCGACGCCACGATGCGCACCGAGGTGGACCACGCCGAGGTCGAGGAGATCACCGCACTGATCGAGGCGCTCACCACCCGCCTCGGCAAGCAGCAGCGACCCGGCTCGCTCGGCGTCGAGATCGGCCCGGACGGCACCATGCGCAACCCCGGGAACGCCGTGGTCGGGCTGCGGAACCCGGTCGCGCCGCCGCTCCGGGTCGAGCGCACCCCGGACGGGACCGCGGCGGCGTCGTTCCACCTCGGCGCGATGTACGAGGGCCCGCCCGGGCTGGTGCACGGCGGGGTCAGCGCGCTGATCCTCGACCAGATGCTCGGCGAGGCCGCCGCGGCCGGAGGCGCCCCCGGGATGACCGGCCGGCTCGCCCTGAGCTACCGCCGCCCCACCCCGCTCGGCGACCTGCGGGCGGAGGCGGCGATCCACGAGGTGAACGGCTACAAGACCACCGTCCACGGCCGGATCCTCGACCCCGAGGGCAACCCCACCGTCGAGGCCGAGGGGCTGTTCGTCCTGCCTCGCTGGGCCCGCGATGCGATGGCCGACGCGCGACGCCCGGACTCCTTCGAGTAGCCCGGCCGGCCGACGGGCGGGCCGGTGCCGTACGGCGGTCCGCCGCGGTCGTCGGGGCCGCCGTACCGGGTGCGAGACTGGCCGCATGGGACTGGATGTGAACGCGGAACGGGTCATCGCGATGCCCCCGGTGCAGGTGGCCGGCTACGCCATGGACTGGCGGCACGACCACGAGTGGACGCAGGGCATCAAGGAGGCCTCGCTGACCCGGGAGGCACCCGGAGGCGGCTTCGGTCTCGGCGCGCAGGTCACCCGCACGGCGTACTTCCTGGGCAAGCGGATCGACTACGTGCTCGAGGTGACCGGCTACGACCCGCCGGCGCTGCTCGACATGCGCTCGGTGTCCGGGCCGATGCCGATGCACGTCACCTACCGGTTCGAGCCGCACGAGCGGGGCACCAGGGCGGAGATCCGGGTCCGCGGCGACGCGAGCACCTACTACAAGGTGGCCGGTCCCGTGATGGGCGCGATGGTGCGCCGCAACATCGGCAAGGACCTGCGCGACCTGGAGACCCGGCTCACCTGACCGCGGCACATGCCGGGGCCCCGATCGGGCACTGGCCCCGCCCGAACGAACGTGACACGAGGGCATCGGCCCGAGACGACCTGGAGGGTAGGACATGAGCGAGAACACCCCCGAGAACGGCGAGATCTACGGCGAGTACAGCGTCGACGACGAGACGCAGCTGCAGGCCGAGGACACCCTGGTCGACCGCGGCGTCGAGGACACGCTCGACGAGGGGTACACCGCGCCGGAGAGGTGGTCGGCCGGCGAGGGGTTCGGCAACACGCCGTACGAGGAGCTGGTCGGCGAGACGCTCGACCAGCGGATCGCCCAGGAGGAGCCCGAACCGGACCCGTACGAGCTGGCGGCCACCGAGGGCGAGAACGTCGGCGGCGAGGTCGGGGACGCCCGGTCCGGGAGGCTCGTCGCGGAGGACGAGGGGCTCACGGAGGACACGGAGGCGGACCTCGTCGCGGAGGACGTGGGCATCGACGGCGCCGGCGCGAGCGCCGAGGAGGCCGCCGTACACGTCATCGACGAGGAGTAGCCCCCGCGTTCAGACGTCACCCGTGCGGTGTTGAGAGGTCAGTCGTACCGCGTTCAGACGTCAGTCGTACGGCGCGAGAGGTCACTCGTTCGGCCCACCCTGGGGACAACCCGGAACGACTGACGTCTCGACGCCGACGGACTGACGCGTCAACGCCGAACGAGTGACCTCTCAACGAGAGGGTCAGGAGGAGGTGCGGCCGGCCTCGGCTCGTTCGGCCTCCGCCGCCCTCCTCCGCTCTGCCTGGGAGAGCTCGGCGTTGGCGCGCTCGTCCTCCGCCTTCTTCGTCAGCTCGATCATCGCGCGGGCCGCGTCGAACGCCCCGGGCGGCGTGACCAGGTCGGCCGCCCCGCGTTCGAGCCGGTTCAGCGCCGCGCGGGCGAAGATCTGCTGCTCGGTGGTGGTCCGCTCGGACCGGCCGCGGCCGATGAAGCTCACGAACCAGTGCAGCAGCGCCGTCACGCGGTTCTTGAACCCGGTGATGTAGACCAGGTGCACCGCGAGCCACATGAACCACGCGATCACGCCGGTCAGCCGCAGCTTGCCCACCATCGCGACCGCCCGGAAGCGGGAGATGATCGCCATGCTGCCCTTGTCGAAGTACTCGAACGGACCCTGCGGACTCCTGCCGTTGATCCGGTTGTCGATCTCCTTGGCGGCGTACTTGGCGCCCTGGATCGCCACCTGCGCGACACCGGGCAGCCGGTCGAGGCTGATCATGTCGCCCACCACGAACACCTCGGGGTGCCCGGGCAGGGTGAGGTCGGGGTTGACCGAGATCCGGCCGGCCCGGTCGAGGGCGGCCCCGGTCTGCTCCGAGAGCGTCCTGCCCAGCGGGCTGGCCGAGACGCCGGCCGCCCAGATCTTGGTGACCGCGTCGATCCGGCGACGGGTGCCGTCCTTGTCCTGCACCTCGAGCCCGCGCTCGTCGACGTCGACGACCATCGCGCCGAGCTGGACCTCGATGCCGAGCTTCTCGAGCTCGCGCTGCGCCTTGCCGCCGAGCTTCTCCCCGAACGGCGGCAGCACCTGCGGCGCGGCGTCGAGGAGCACGACCCGGGCCTCGCGGGTGTTGATCCGCCGGAAGTCCTTGCGCAGCGTGCGGTGCGCGAGCTCGGCGATCTGGCCGGCCATCTCCACGCCGGTCGGGCCGGCGCCGACGACCACGAACGTGAGCAGGTGGTCGATCTCCTCGTCCTCGTCGGCGAGCTCGGCGAGCTCGAACGCGCCGAAGATCCGGCCGCGGAGCTCGAGCGCGTCGTCGATGCTCTTCATGCCCGGCGCGTACTCGGCGAAGTGGTCGTTGCCGAAGTAGGACTGGCCGGCACCCGCGGCGACGATCAGCGAGTCGTACGGCGTCACGGTCTCGCGGCCGAGGACGTGGTGGGTGACCGTCTTCGCGGTCAGGTCGACCTCGGTGACCTCGCCCAGGAGCACCCGGGCGTTCTCCTGCGACGCGAGCACCTCACGGGTCGGCGGGGCGATCTCGCCCTCGGAGAGGATGCCGGTGGCCACCTGGTAGAGCAGCGGCTGGAAGAGGTGGTGCGTGGTCTTCGCGATCATCGTCACGTCCACGTCGGAGCGACGGAGCGCCTTGGTGCCGAACAGACCACCGAAGCCTGAGCCGATCACCACAACCTTGTGCCGGTCCGGGACGACCTCTGTCATCGTGCTTACCTCTCCACGTAGCTTGCTGCGGGGCGTACGCCCACTCTTCCCATTGTCGTGCCTCCCTAGACACAACACACCCCGCGTCTCGCGCATGCCCCTCCAGGAATGACCTGGCTCACAACGGGTCCGGCAGGATGGGTCGCGTGACCCACTACGACCTCGCGATCATCGGCAGCGGCTCGGGCAACTCCATCGTCGACGAAGCGTTCGCCGACCGGAAGGTCGCGATCCTCGAGAAGGGCACGTTCGGCGGCACCTGCCTCAACGTGGGCTGCATCCCGACCAAGATGTTCGTCTACCCCGCCGACCTCGCCGCCGAGGTCACCCATGCCCGCGACCTCGGCGTCGACCTGCGGCTCGAGGGGGTCCGCTGGCGGGAGATCCGCGACCGCATCTTCCGCCGGATCGACCCGATCTCCGTCGCCGGCCGCAGCTACCGCGCGGACCGTCAGGAGCACGTCACCCTCTACGAGGGCCACGCCCGGTTCACCGGCGACCGGACGATCGACACCGGGACCGGCGCGACGATCACCGCCGACCAGGTGGTGCTCGCCGCCGGCAGCCGGGCCGTCGTCCCCGAGATCGAGGGCCTCGACACGGTCGAGCACCACACCAGCGACACGATCATGCGCATCGACGACGTCCCCGGCCGGATCGCGATCATCGGCGGCGGCTTCGTGGCCGCGGAGTTCGCGCACATCTTCGGCTCCTTCGGCAGCGAGGTCACCCTCGTCAACCGCTCCGAGGCGCTGCTGCGCGCGGAGGACGCCGACGTCTCGCACCGGTTCACCGAGCTCGCGCAGCGCCGCTGGGACGTCCGGCTCGACACCACCACCGAGAAGGTCGAGGCGTACGACGGGGGCATCCGGCTGCACCTGCGCACCGACGGCGCGACCTCGGTCCTCGACGTGGACACCCTGCTCGTCGCCACCGGCCGGACCTCCAACGCCGACGGTCTCGACCTGCACCGCACCGGCGTGGAGGTCGACGCCACCGGCCTGGTCGTCGTCGACGAGCACCAGCGCACCACCGCGCGCGGGATCTGGGCGCTCGGCGACATCTCCAACCGTTACCAGCTCAAGCACGTCTCCAACCAGGAGGCGCGGGTGGTGCGGCACAACCTGCTGCACCCCGACGACCTCATCCGCGCCGACCGCGACGTGGTGCCCAGCGCGGTCTTCACCTCACCGCAGGTGGCCAGCGTCGGGATCACCGAGGAGGAGGCCCGCGAGCGTGGCGTCCGCTACGTCACCGCGCGCCGGGCGTACGGCGACACCGCCTACGGCTGGGCGATGGAGGACCACGCGAGCTTCGCGAAGGTGCTCGTCGACCCCGACACCGGGCTGCTGCTCGGCGCGCACATCCTCGGCGCGCAGGCGTCGAACCTGATCCAGCCGCTGATCCAGGCGATGAGCTTCGGCCAGACCGCCGCGGACGTCGCCCGCGGGCAGTACTGGATCCATCCCGCGCTCAGCGAGGTCGTAGAGAACGTGCTGCTCGGAACCGCCGAAGCCGCCCCTTCACCCTCGACGCGCGGCTGAGCCGCCGCGGCCGCCCGGGCCGGATCAGCACCGAGGCCACCTCGTCGAGCTCGGGGTTCAGGTGGTCGCCGCCGGTGACCACGCCGGTGTACCAGGCCATCGCGAGGCCCTTCGGCGTCTCCTCGAGCACCGCGAGGTTGTTGTCGAACCACGGCCCCTGCACCGAGCGCCACCGGAACGGCGGGTCCGGCACGTGCGCCGAGCGGGCAGCCACGGTGCCCATCGGCCCGGCAAGCCCGTAGGACAGGATCGCGGTCGCGAAGCGCATGTAGCGGGGCAGCGGGTTGCGGATCGGGGAGCACACCGCCTGCACGATCCGGCTCCGCCGTCCGGTACGGCGCCGGGCCGGCTCGACCCCGCCGACCGCGCCGCCCCCGTCGCCCCCGTCGCCCTCCGCACGACCGCGCCGGCGGCCGCCGACCTTGTGCACCTCCGAGACGTAGGAGTGGTGCACGTCCCCGGACAGGAACGTCACCGTCTCCGGGGCGGGCCCGCGCTCGCCGTACGCCACCGACAGCGCCATCTCCGCGACCTCCGCGAAGCCGCGCTGGAACGCCGCCCAGTGCTCGAGGTCCACGACCTGCCGGATGTGCTCGCCGACCCAGGACCCGAACCGGCCCCAGGCGCCGTTGACCAGCGCCTCGTTCCACGCCTCGAGGTGGTGCAGGCCCGGCGAGAGCAGGAACGGCAGCGACGTGCCGACCAGCAGGTGCCGGAACCCGCCCTGCATCTGCTCGTCGAGCCAGGCCATCTCGGTGTCGTCGAGGATCGACCGGTGCCCCGGGGTCAGCACCCGCGCCGCGCGGGAGTCGACCACCACGAGCCGGACGTCGTCGAAGTCGCGGGCGTAGCTCCAGCGGTAGGTCTCCGGCTCCTGGTCGACCCGCTCGGCGAACTTGTCGAGCGTCTCGGTGATGTCGAGCTCGTCGGTGCCGTCCCAGGCGGCGATCCGCTGCCACAGCTCGTCCTGCGCGCGCTCGGCCGGGGAGAGGTTCCCGAGGTGCTGGTAGACCCAGTACGAGCCGAGCCCCGAGACGATCCGCTCGTGCCACCAGGAGGTGGCCTCCATCTTCTCCCGCCACGACCGGGAGGTGTTCCAGTCGTCCCGGATGTCGTGGTCGTCGAAGATCATCAGGCTCGGCAGCGTGGACAGCAGCCACCGGTTCGCCGGGTCGGTCCAGGCCAGCCTGTAGAGGTGGGCGTACTCCTCGTAGTCCTTGAGCTCCTCCCACGGCGGCTCGCCGGTGTCGCGACGGGACTCGATGAACTCCTTCATCTCCGCGGTGGTCTCGTCGGCGTACACCTGGTCGCCGAGGAACAGCACGAGGTCGGGCCACCGCTCGTGGTCCGGTCCGCTCTCGCCGCGGGCCATCCGCAGCGCGTAGCTGCGCATCGCGTCGACGCCGTGGGTCTTGTTGCCCTTCGCGTCGTGGGACACGCTCGTGCGGCAGGACCCGAACGCCATCCGCAGCGGCTTGCCCGGCCGCATCGTGGCGATCACGCTCGCGGGGTTGTCCGACCCGGCGTCCGGCCACACCGGCGTACCGTCCACCTCCACCGTGTAGGCCTCGATGCTGCCCGGCTGGAGCCCGACCACCTCCACCAGCGCGTAGTGGTGGCCGTGGGCGGCGAAGGTCCGGGCCTCCCAGGAGCGGCCGGCGGCCCGTACGACGACCCGGGCGGCGTCACGGGTCTCCACCCAGACCGCGGCGGAGGTCGCGTCGACGTACCTGAGCAGCGGACCGAGGACGAGTGGTGGCTGAGTCACAGGGACTGTTGTACGCCCTCGCGCCGGGCGGCGCATACTTACCGCCATGAGCGACCCCGCCGCAGCCCTCCAGGAATGGCACGACGCCGTCAACGCCGGAGACGTCGACGCGGCGGTGGCGTGCTGCACCGAGGACGTCGCGATCGCCGGGCCCCGCGGCATCGGGCACGGCCACGACCTGGTGCGCGGCTGGCTCACCCGCTCGGGCATCCGGCTGGAGCCGCAGGAGCCGCTGGTGGAGGCCGACGGCCGGTTCGTGGTCCGCGAGGTCGCCCGGTGGACCACCGCCGGAGCACCCCAGGGGGCCCCGCTCGAGCCGACCGAGACCTGGTGCGTGTTCACCGTCACGGACGGCAAGGTCGCCTCCATCGCGAGATTTGAATCTCCCGCGGACATCCCCGCGCCCGCGAACGGGTAGAAGGGACTCGGCCCCAGGTCGGGGCCCGTCTGACGAAAGGCACACCCCATGAACGCCGCTGACGTGGCTGCGAAGAAGTCTGCGTTCGGCCGGAAGGCCGACGACAGCAACCTGCTCGACCACGCGGTGCGGGTGGGGCTGGTCGCGTACGGGGTCGTGCACCTGCTGATCGCCTGGGTCGCGATCCAGCTCGCCCTCGGCAGCGAGGAGGGCTCCGCCTCCAGCGACGGCGCGCTGAGCCAGCTCGCCCAGAGCCCGTTCGGGGACCTGCTGCTCTACGTCGTCGCCGGCGGCTTCGGCGCCCTCGTGGTCTGGCAGCTGATCGAGGTCGTCGCCGGGCACCGCGAGCACGACGGCGGCAAGCTGGTCGCCAAGCGGGCCGGCTCCGCGCTCAAGGTGGTGCTCTACGGCTCGCTGGGCGTCAACGCCCTGAAGATCGCGATCGGTGGCGGCTCCGACGGCGGCGGCACGGACACGACGACCGCGAAGATCATGGCGATGCCGTTCGGCCCGGTCCTGGTCGGCCTGGTCGGCCTGGGCGTGCTGGCCTACGGCGGCCGGCTCATCTACCGCGGGCTGAGCGAGGGCTTCAAGAAGCACCTCGAGGTCGAGGGCCACACCGGGTACGACGGGCGCGCGTTCCTCCTGTTCGGCAAGGTCGGCTACGTGTCCAAGGGGCTGGCTCTGCTCGTCGTCGCCGGCCTGTTCCTGTGGGCGGCGTGGTCGCACGACCCGCAGAAGTCCGGCGGCCTGGACCAGGCCCTGCACGAGGTGCTGCAGCAGCCGTTCGGCGTGCCCGTGCTCATCGCGATGGGGATCGGCATCGGCTGCTACGGGCTGTTCTGCTTCGCCTGGGCGCGACACCTTGACCGCTGACGCGGACCCGGCCGGCCGGGCGGAGCTGGAGACCGGGCGCTGCCTGCTCCGGAGCTGGACGCCCGCCGACGAGACCCGGGTGCTCGACATCTACTCCCGCTGGACGGTCGCGAGGTGGCTCGGCAGCACGCCGCAGCCGATGGAGGACCCAGCGGAGGCGGCCCGGCTCGTGGCCCGCTGGGACGAGCTGAACCGCTCCGAGCCGGTCGCGCGCCGCTGGGCGGTGGAGCGGAGGGACGACGGCCTGCTCCTCGGCGCGGTGATCCTGGTCCCGCTGCCGGACGGCGACGGCGAGTTCGAGGTGGGCTGGCACTTCCACCCCGACGCGTGGGGGCACGGCTACGCCACGGAGGCCGCCCGGGCCGCGATCGCCTGGGGCTTCGCACGTGGTCTGGACGAGATCTGGGCCGTCGTACGCCCCGACAACACGCCCTCGCTCGCGGTGTGCGCCCGGGCCGGGATGACCCCGCACGGCCGCACCACGCGCTACTACCAGGCCGAGCTCGAGCTGTTCCACGTCCGGCGACCCGAGCGCGGATGACCCCCTCCCCGGGGACCGTGACGCGGGCCACCACCGGGCGGGTGCGCCCCCGGCCCGGGCCGTGGGGCTAACCTCCTGCTATGCGTGTCGTGGCGGCGGTGAGGCAGACCCCCTGCGGGTTGCTGCTCCTGGCGCAGCTCCTCGGCGTCCTGCTCTACCCCTTCATGGAGACCTCGTCGGCCGGACGGGCCGCCTTCGCGGTCTTCGGCATCCTGGTGCTCGCTCTCGCGGTCCTGGCGATCCGGGCGACGCCGTTCCTGTCCTGGGTCAGCGTGCTGATCGCCGCCCCGGCGATGGTGCTGCTCGGCGTCCAGGTGTTCACCTCGCAGGGCGACCTGTTCGCGTGGTCGGCCGGCTTCGAGGCGGTGCTGTACTTCTACGCCGCGTTCAGCATGCTCGCGTACATGCTCGAGGACACCCGGGTCACCACCGACGAGCTGTTCGCGATCGGTGCGGTGTTCACGCTGATGGCCTGGGGGTTCGCCTACGTGTACGTCGTCCTCCAGGCGCTCCAGCCGGGCAGCTTCGCGCCCACCGATGGCGGCCCGCAGACCTGGATGGACCTGCTGTTCCTGTCGTTCACCACCCTGTCGAGCACCGGACTCTCCGACATCTACCCGGTGACCGGGCACGCCCGCAGCGTGATGATGCTCGAGCAGGTCGCCGGCGTGTTCTACATCGCGATGGTGGTCACCCGGCTGGTCGGGCTCAACGCCGCACGAGCGAGGGTGTGAGCGATGCCGCTCAACCGTGAGGCGATCCCGCTCGATGCCGACCCGGCCTCGGTCAAGAAGGCGCGCGACTGGGTCTGCGACGTGCTCAACGGTCTGCACCGGGAGGACCTCGTGGACGCCGCCGAGCTCGGCGTCTCGGAGCTGGTCACGAACGCGATCCTGCACGGCGAGCCGCCGATCACGGTCCGGGTCCGGGGCACGCGCAACCACCCGCGGGTGGAGGTCGGCGACCGGTCCTCGCACCCGCCGGCGGTCAACGTGGGCATGACCTACGACGAGAACCTGCTCTCCACCATCGGCCGCGGGCTCGGCATCGTCGCGCTCTACTCCTCGGCCTGGGGCGCCGAGGTGGTCCCCGACGGCAAGACGGTCTGGTTCGAGCCGAGCAGCGAGCCCCGCCTCGAGGGCGACCTCACCGGGGACGTCTTCGACCTCGAGCGGTCCATCGCCGAGCGGCTCGCCGACACCGACACGGTCGACCTGGTCCCGGTACGACTGCTGGGCATGCCCGCGGTGCTCTTCGGACAGTTCCGCCGCCGCTACAGCGAGATGCGACGCGAGCTACGGCTGCTGGCCCTCGCGCACGGCGAGGACTACCCGGTCGCCAGCGAGCTCACCGAGGTGTTCCTCGAGGTGGAGCGGGAGCGGCGCCTGGCCCGCGGCGTGGACAGCCTCGACGCCGCGATCGAGCAGGGGCTCGAGCGGGTCGACCTCGACTACATGGTCCCGCTGTCCGCGGGCGAGACGATGGCCCGGTTGCAGGTCCTCCTGGAGCGGGCCGACGCGTTCTGCCGCGAGCAGCGCCTGCTCGTGCTCGCCGCCTCCCCGCTGCAGCTGGAGTTCCAGCGCTGGTACCTCGGCGAGTTCGTCCGGCAGATCGCCGGGGAGCCGCCCACGCCCTGGACCGGACCCACGTCGGAAGACCGCGCACCGGTCGTGTCGTGACCCCGCGCCACCCCCTGCACCTGACCGTCCTGCTCGCCGTGGCCGTCGGTGGCGCGCTCGGCGCCTGCGCACGCTACGGGCTGACCACGTGGTTCGAGCAGGGGCCCGGCTTCCCCTGGACCACGTTCGCGGTCAACGTCTCGGGCTCGTTCCTGCTCGCCCTGCTCCCCGGGATCCCCGCGGTACGCCGACAGCCGCTGCTGCCGCCGCTGCTCGGCACCGGTGTGCTCGGCGGCTACACCACCCTCTCGGCGTGGTCCGAGGAGACCCGCGCCCTCGTCGCGGACGGGTCGGCCGGGCTCGCCGCCCTCTACGCCGTGGGCACGCTGGCGGCCTGCCTGGGGGCGGTGGCGCTCGCCGACCGGTGGAGCACGCCGGACGCGCGGCACGAGTTCGAGGACGAGGAGGGCGACCTGTGACGCTGCTCCTCGTCGCGCTCGGCGCCGCGGTCGGCGCCCCGCTTCGCTACGTGGCCGCGCACCTGCTCGACGGGCGGCTGCACCACGGCACGATCCTGGTCAACGTCGTGGGCTCGCTGCTGCTCGGGATCTTCAGCGGCCTCGCCCTCGGCGACCACGCCATGGCGCTGCTCGGCGTCGGGTTCTGCGGCGCGCTCACCACCTACTCCGCGTTCGCGGTGCAGGTGCACGACCGCGGGCCCCGCCTGGGCGCGGCCACGGTCCTGCTGACCGCCGTACCGGCGCTCGGGCTGTGCGCACTCGGGTTCTGGCTGGGCGCTCAGCTGTAGCCGAGCTCGTGCAGCCGGTCGTCGTCGATGCCGAAGTGGTGGGCGATCTCGTGCACGACGGTGATCCGGACCTCCTCGACCACGTGGTCCTCGTCCTCGCAGAAGCGCAGCGTGGGGTTGCGGTAGATCGTGATCCGGTCGGGCATCACGCCGGCGTAGTGGGTGTCCCGCTCGGTCAGCGGCGTCCCGTCGTACAGCCCGAGCAGGTCGGGGTCCTCGGCCGGGGCGTCGTCCTCGACGAGCACGACGACGTTGTCGACCAGCGCGGCGAGCTCGTCGGGCACCTCGTCCAGGGCGTCGCTGACCAGCTCCTCGAAGCGCTCGCGGCTCATCTCGATCACGCCGCCATTGTGTCGCGGCGGTGTTCGCGGCGGCGCGGTGGTGTGATTTGGGGCCGTCCGGGGTGTGCCCTATGCTGTACCGGTCCCTGACGGTAGTCATGCCCGACGGCCATCTGGGTGTCCCAGCCCCCATCGTCTAGTGGCCTAGGACGTCGCCCTTTCACGGCGGTAGCACGGGTTCGAATCCCGTTGGGGGTGCGCAGTCCGCGCAGGCCACGGCCGATTCGGACGAATGGCGGTTGATGCGTTAGCATTCCACCGCTCGAGCAACACGGAAGAGCAGCAGCAAACGAGGCCCCGTAGCGCAGTTGGTTAGCGCGCCGCCCTGTCACGGCGGAGGCCGCGGGTTCGAGTCCCGTCGGGGTCGCAGATGAGGCGCCCTGGACTTAAGGTCCAGGGCGCCTCGCCCTTTCCCGGGCACGTCGTACGGCGGCCGCGACCCGCTGACCTGACGCAGCGATGTGCGACGGAACACAGCGACGTCCGGAATGATTGAACCGTCAACGACTGTTGAGGTGGCCATGACCGAGAACCTGGAACTCTCCGCCGAAGCCCAGAACCTGCTCTTCCGCGACGCCCGTACCGCCAACACCTTCTCCGACGAGCCGGTGACCGACGAGCAGATCGCCGCCATCTACGACCTGGTGAAGTACGCGCCGACCGCGATGAACACCCAGCCGCTGCGCATCGTGCTGGTCCGCGACGGCGAGCCCCGCGAGCGCCTTCTCAAGCACATGGCCGACGGCAACCGCGACAAGACCGCGAACGCTCCGCTGGTCGCGATCCTGGCCGCCGACACCGACTTCCACGAGCACCTCGGCCGCACCTTCCCGCACTTCCCCGGCGCCAAGGACCTCTTCGCAGACGACGCCGCGCGCGAACAGGCCGCGAAGTTCAACGCCACCCTCCAGGCCGGCTACTTCTTCCTCGGCGTCCGCGCCGCGGGCCTCGCCGCCGGTCCGATGGGCGGCTTCGACGCCGCCGGGATCGACGCGGACTTCTTCGACGGCACCACGCTGAAGTCGCTGATCGTCGTGAACATCGGCAAGCCCGGCGACAACCCGTGGTACGACCGCCTCCCCCGCCTCGCGCACGACGAGGTCGTCCTCGAGGCCTGAGCTCACCGCTCCCCCGACCGCCGGGTCCGCTGCCCTGTCCCCGTAGGGCCGGCGGGCCCGGCTTCTCTTTCGCCGGCGTACGACGACCACTCCGACGTGCACTCAAGGGCGACTCCGCCCTCCCGCAGGCTCAGCCCCGGCCGAGCCCGGGCCGACTGCACGTCGGACGGGTCGGCCCCGGACTCGATTCCTCGCTCCGTAGGCGACTGTTGTATCGTTTCCTGCGCTTGGGCAGGTAGCTCAGTTGGTACGAGCGTCCGCCTGAAAAGTGGAAGGTCGGCGGTTCGACCCCGCCCCTGCCCACAAGCAAAGCCGCAGGTCGGGCAACATGCCCGGCCTGCGGCTTCTTGTTGCCCGGACGGCTGACCGCCACTTCTGACCGCAACCGCCTCAGGCAAGACGCTCGCCGAGCCCGTGTCCTCGACCCTGAGGGCGCGAGTGGCGCGTCGGAACGTCCCCCCCAACAAGACCCTGGACATCCGCGCCTGCGTCTTGGTCTCGTAGAGGTGCGTGCTCACCACGGCGAGGGAGCTCACCATGACCGCGAACCCGACCCGGACGCCCCTGGGGATCGAGGATGCCCGGATCCTCGCGCTCGAGTCCGGCCCGATCCGCGGCCACACCCTGAAGGTGCTGGTACTCCGGGCCGCAGACAGCGAGCTGTCCGTGGCAGAGCTCCGCGCCCAGATGGCCGACCGGCTCCAGGGTCAGCGTCACTGGACAGAGCGGCTCGTCCCGGCACCCGAGGCGCCCTCGAGGCTGGCCTGGCAGGAGGACCCGGAGTTCGACATCGGCCGACAGGTTGGTGTCTGGCCGACCCAGGGACCGGTCGATGACGTCGCGTTGGCGGGCTGCGTTGCCGAGATCATGATGGCGCCGCTCGACCGAGGTGGGCCGCTGTGGAGGGTCGACGTCATCCCGAGGCTCGCGGACGGCGGCGCGGCCCTGGTCTGGAAGGTCCACCATTGCCTCGCCGACGGGCTCACCATCATGCGCGCCGGACCACGGCTGGTGTGGACTGAGCAGGGCGGGCCCCCTCCGGTTCCCAGGCAGCGACGTCCTCCGGCGCCGGGAGCACCCGCGCAACTCACCGCGGGGGCGCGGCTCGCGCGCGTGTTCGGCTACCGCGGGTTGATGATCCGCGAGTTCCGTCGGGTCTGGGGGTTGTCCCCGCTCGCCGGTGAGGTCGGTCCCGACCGCGTCACTGCCTTCGCGCAGTGCCGGCTGGACGAGCTCCACGCGCTCGGCAAGGCCGTCGGACCGGAGGTGACCGTCAATGACGTGCTTCTCTCCATCGTCACCGGTGCCCTCAGGAGGTGGTTGGAGGACCGGGGCGGCGCAGCCACGCGGGCACTGAAGGTGCAGGTGCCGGTCAGCATGCACGCCGAGGACGGCTTGGGCGATACCGCGGGGAACCGCGACTCGTTCCTGCTCTTCCGTCTCCCCGTCGGGGAGAGGGACCCCGTCGCGCGGGTGCGGGCGGTCGCCCGCGCCACCGGCCGGCGGAAGAACCGCCATGACGCCCGGGCGATCTACGCGCTTCGCGAGTCGCTGTCACACGCACCACCCCGGGTTCGGCACCATCTGCAGCACGTCGTCCAGGGCTCCCATGAGTACTCCTTGAGCATCTCCAACGTCCCAGGTCCGCGCGGACCGATCCAGGTGCTCGACCGGCACGTCGAAGCCCTGTACTCCTTCGCCGAGCTCGCGCCTCATCACGGCTTGCGGATCGCCGCCGTGTCCCTCGAAGGATCGCTGTTCATCGGGTTTCTCGCGGACCGACACCTGTTTCCCGACCTCGACGGCCTCGCCGCGGGCGTCCCGGTAGAGGTCGGTGAGCTGCGCACGCGACTGCGGGTCGCCTGAGACATCGCGTCGTCCACGCCCCGTTGCCCGCACTCACGCACCAGCCGCAGGTCAGGCCCCTTGCGGGAAGCTGTCGATCCGTCCCGCTCCCTCACGCGCGCGCCACCCCTAGACTCGAACGGGTCGGGGGCAAGCGGCGCGGCCGGCCCGGGGTCGGGTGCGAGGGAGGGGTACGTGCATGCGCGCCATGCTCGAGCGCAGCGGGGAGATCGGTCGCGACCTCCTCGCCGTGGACTGGGCGGCGACGCCGCTCGGCCCGCCCGACGGGTGGCCGCGCAGCCTCCAGACGGTGGTCCGCATGCTCATCACCTCGCGCTTCTCCATGTGGATGGCCTGGGGCCCGGAGCTCACCTTCTTCTGCAACGAGGCCTACCGCCGCGACACCCTCGGCAAGAAGTACCCGTGGGCGCTCGGCAAGCCCGCCTCGGTGGTGTGGTCCGAGGTCTGGCACGACGCCGGCTCGCGCATCCAGCACGTGCTGAGCACGGGTGAGGCGACCTGGGACAAGTCGCTGCAGCTGTTCCTGGAGCGCAGCGGCTACGTGGAGGAGACGTACCACACCTTCTCCTACAGCCCGCTCGCCGACGACCAGGGCACGGTCGCGGGCATGCTCTGCGTGGTCACCGAGGACACGCAGGAGGTCATCGGGCACCGGCGGATGGGCGCGCTGCGCGACCTCGGTGCCAGGACGGCCACCAAGCTCGGCGCGGACGAGGCGGTGGCCCAGGCCTGCCGCCAGCTCGCGGCCTCCCCCGAGGACCTGCCGTTCACGCTGGTCTACCTCCTCGACGGGGAGTCCGGCGCCGCCCACCTGGCCGGCAGCACGGGCTTCAAGGGCGACCACATGGCGGCCCCGGCCGACCTGGTGCCGGACAGCCCCGACGCGGTCTGGCCCGCCCTACCCACGCTCGACGGCCGGACCGTCGTGGTCGACGACCTCGAGCGCCGGTTCGCCGACCTGCCCACCGGCTGCTGGCCGGAGCCGCCGCTGAGCGCCGTCCTCCTGCCCCTGGCGCAGAGCAGCCAGGCGCCGCCGTACGGCTTCCTGGTCGCCGGCATCAACCGGTACCGGCCGCTCGACGACGGCTACCGCGACTTCCTCGAGCTGCTGGCAGGCCAGCTCGCCGGCACCATCAACGACGCCCGCGCCTTCGACTTCGAGCGGCAGCGCGCCGAGACGCTCGCCCAGCTCGACCGGGCCAAGACCGACTTCTTCACCAACATCAGCCACGAGTTCCGGACCCCGCTCACGCTCCTGCTGGGGCCGGCCGAGGACGCGCTCTCCGACGCCGACCAGCCGCTGCCGGACCGTCAGCGCGGCCGGGTGGACGTGATCCTGCGCAACGGCCAGCGTCTGCTGAAGCTCGTCAACACCCTGTTGGACTTCTCGCGGCTGGAGTCCGGACGCCTCGAGGCCCACTTCGAGCCACTCGACCTGGCCGCCTACACGCGGGAGCTGGCGGCGATGTTCGACGCCGCGGCCGAGCGGCTCGGGCTGACCCTGACCGTCGACTGCCCTCCGCTCCCCGAGGAGGTGTACGTCGACCGTGACCTCTGGGCGAAGATCGTGCTGAACCTGCTGTCGAACGCGCTGAAGTTCACCTTCACCGGAGGCATCAGTGTCCGCCTGCACGCGGAGGGCCACGAGGCGGTCCTCACGGTCACCGACACCGGCACCGGCATTCCTCCCGGCGAGCTGCCGCACCTCTTCGAGCGCTTCCACCGCGTGCACGGCGCAGCCTCCCGGACCCACGAGGGCTCCGGCATCGGCCTGGCCCTGGTGTCCGAGCTCACCGGGCTGCACGGCGGCCACGTCGCCGCGGAGAGCAGGCTGGGTGTCGGCAGCACCCTGACGGTGCGGATCCCCTTCGGTACGGCCCACCTCGACGCGGGGTCGGTGGCACGGCGCAGCGGCGACGGCACCGCCTCCGCGCTGCGCGACGCCCAGGGCTTCCTCGAGGAGGTGACGCACCTGGCCGACGGCGCCCGCGGGGAGTCCGTGCCCGTGCCGCGAGCCACGCCGCGCGGAGACGTCCCGCGGATCCTCGTGGTCGACGACAACGCCGACATCCGGGACTACGTGGTGAACCTGCTGGCGGAGGACTACCGGGTGGACACGGCAGTGGACGGCGCCGACGGCCTGGCCAAGGCCCGGGACAGCGTGCCCGACCTGGTCCTCACCGACGTGATGATGCCGCGGATGGACGGTTTCGAGCTGCTCGCGGCGCTGCAGGAGGACCCGCTCACCCTCGGTGTCCCGGTGGTCATGCTCTCCGCGCGGGCCGGCGAGGAGGGAATGCTCCAGGGCCTCGACGCGGGAGCCGACGACTACCTGATCAAGCCGTTCACCGGCCGGGAGCTGCTGGCCAGGGTGCGCGCCAACCTCGAGCTGGACCGGGCCCGTCGGGTGCGGCGCCAGCTCGAGCGCAGCCGGTCCCTGCTCGACCAGGCCCAGCGGCTGGCCCAGGTCGGCAGCTGGGAGATCGATCTGCGCACCGGCGGGCTGGAGGTCTCGGACGAGTTCCTGCGGATCGCCGGGCGGAGCCGGGAGGTCCTGGCCGAGATGGTCTACCCCGATGTCGTGCTCGAGCTGGTGCACCCCGAGGACCGACAGCCGGTGCGGGACGCGCTGGACGCCGGTCTCGCCGGAGCGGACATCTCCTACGAGGCTCGGATGCTGCTCCCCGACGGACGCAGCGTGCTGGTCGCCGTGCACGCCGAGGTGGTCCACGACGGCGAGGGTCACCCGGAGCTGATCCGCGGGTCGGTGCAGGACATCACCGAGCGCCGGGCCGCCGAGGAGGCGCTCTCGCTCGCGGCCGCGAACGCCGAGGCGGCCGCCCGCGAGCACGCGATCGCCGACCAGCTGCAGCGCAGCCTGCTTCCCCGGCTCACCGTCGACCTCGAGCACCTCGAGGTCGCGACCTACTACCGCGCCGGCGTCGAGGGAACCCAGGTCGGCGGCGACTGGTACGACGTGATCGAGCTCGGCGCGGGCCGGACCGCCCTCGTGGTCGGCGACGTCATGGGCCGCGGGGTGCAGGCCGCGGCGGTGATGGGTCAGCTGCGTGCGGCGATCCGGGCCTACGCGCGGCTCGACCTGCCGCCCGCCGACGTCCTCGAGTTCCTCGACGGCATCGTCCGCGAGCTCGGGGAGAACCAGATCGTCACCTGCCTGTACGCCGTCTTCGACCCGGCCGACCGGACGCTCCGGATGGCCAACGCCGGCCACCTGCCTCCGATCCTGGTGGGGCCGGACCGGGTGTCGCAGATCCTGTGGGGCGCCGAGGACCCGCCGCTCGGCGCGGGACCGTTCACGCTCACCCAGCAGGACGTCAAGCTCGACGCGGACTCGCTGGCGGTGCTCTACACCGACGGCCTCGTGGAGCGGCGCGGGGAGGACCTCGAGCACGGCGTGCACGCGCTCGCTCGCCTCGCCAGCGAGATGGAAGAGCCCACCGCGGGGATGCCCGAGCGTCTGGTGCAGGCGCTGCTGCCCGACGGACCGGACGACGACGTGGCCGTACTGGTGGCCCGCGTCGACCCGCCGGAGGGCGAGCACGGCCTCGTCCAACGGTTCGAGGCGACCGAGAGCTCAGTCCTCGAGGCGCGTCACCTGGTCGCGCGCCACCTCGCCGAGAGGGCGGTGCCGCGCACGCTCATCGACGAGGCCGTGCTGACCACGAGCGAGCTGCTGACGAACGCCATCGTGCACGGGGTCGGTCCCATCGACGTACGACTGCGCACCAACGACCGGGAGGTGCTCATCGAGGTGCAGGACCGCGCCACCTTCCAGCCCCGCAAGCTCCGGCCGACCTCGGAGGACGAGCACGGACGCGGCCTGCAGATCGTCGCCGCGCTCGCGAAGCGGTGGGGCACCCGCGCCACCGAGGACGGCAAGTCGGTGTGGTGCCTCCTGGCCGCCGACACCAGCCAGGAGCCGGACGCCGACTGAGGGCGACGTCCGCCGACCTCGGCTGCTCCGGGAACGGGTAGGGTCAGCCGCTCGACACCCGCCCCAGCCCACGAGGAGGCTGCTCCGATGGGTCTGCGTTTCGAGGAGCTCGACTGGCAGGAGACCCCGATGGGGCCGATCAGCCTGCGCCGTCGCGTGGAGCCGTCGCTCCGGGTCGACGTCTACGAGGTCAAGCTCGGCGAGGAGTTCCTCATGTCGAGCCTGTTCACCGTCGCCGAGGTCGAGCTGGCCCGCCTCGGGCTGGCCGAGACCTCCGGGACGGGCCTCGACGTCCTCGTCGGCGGCCTGGGCCTGGGGTACACCGCGGCGACGACGCTGGAGGACTCCCGGGTCGCGTCGCTCACCGTCGTCGAGGCGCTCCCCCAGGTGATCGACTGGCACGAGCGCCGGCTGCTCCCCGACACGGCCGGCCTCACGGCGGACCCGCGGACCCGACTGGTGCAGGGGGACTTCTTCGCCCTGGCGCGCGGAGCCACCGGCTTCGGCACCGGTACGCCGGAGCGTTTCCACGCCATCCTGCTGGACGTCGACCACACCCCCGACCACGTCCTGCACCCGAGCCACGCGCACTTCTACACGGCCGAGGGCCTGCGGGAGCTGCAGCGCTACCTGCAGCCGGGCGGTGTCTTCGCGCTCTGGTCCGACGACCCGCCGGACGACGCGTTCATGGCCGTGCTCCGGGAGGTCTTTCCCTCCGGCGAGGCGCACCTGGTCTCGTTCCCGAACCCGCTCACGGGCGGGGAGTCGTCGAACAGTGTCTACGTCGCCGCGTCGTAAGCAGGGCCGCCCGGACCGCGACGGTGCTCGGGTTCAGCCGTGGACCCTGACGCAGCAGAACCCGGCCTGCGGCGCGAGCTCGGCGGTGACCTCGCGGACACCGAGCCCTTCGAGGACCGAGCCGATGAGCGCGAGGTTCATCCCGCAGACCAGCTCGGTGTGCTCGGCGGCCAGCCGGTCGAACGGGCAGTTCGCCAGGCAGATCTCGCCGTGGGAGATCCGGGGTTCGTAGCCGTGGCCGGCCAACACGGCCGCCGCGCGCTCCAGGTCACCACCCGTTCCACCCGCGGCGTCGGTGGCGATACGCCGACCCTCGTTCCGCGCCGCGTCGCGCACCGCCTCCGTGATGGGCACGTCTTCACCTGCCGACCTGTCGATCGCGGCGGCCAGGACCTGCCCGGCCAGGTCGTAGCGGCGCTCGGGCAGGGAGACGGAGAGCTGCCGGGACGAACGCAGGTAGAGCTTCGACGGTCGGCCCGCGCCCGGACCGGTCCTACCGGACAGACGACGGAACGTCACCTCCAGCAGACCCTCGTCGACGAGCCGGTCGAGGTGGAACTTCACCGAGTGAAGCGGCAGATCGACCGCGGTCGCCGCCTGCTCGCGGCTCACGGCGTCGGGCTGGGCCGCGACGTACAGGTAGAGAGCCCGGCGCGCGGGCTCCACCAGCGCGCCGACCCCGGCCACCTGTTCGGCCAGCTCGTCCGACACGATGACATACTTTCTAAAAGAGAAGTCTATTGACGAAACAGCGAGAGCGTTCTAACGTCAACAGCATATCTTTTTAGAGACCGGGAGACCACCATGACCCACCTCCGCTTCCTCCACTCGCCGGCAACCCCCGCCGTCATGGCCGGCAACGTTCGCCAGGCGTTCCTGCTTCTCCGCACCGTCTTCACGGTCGCACCCATCGTGTTCGGCCTCGACAAGTTCCTCGGCCGGCTGACCGACTGGGAGCAGTACCTTGCCCCCTGGGTGAACGGGATCGTCCCGGGTGACGCTCACCAGGCGATGCTCGCCGTGGGGGTCGTCGAGGTCCTGGCCGGCGTCCTGGTCGCCGTACGACCCGCGATCGGCGGCTACGTGGTGGCCGCCTGGCTGCTGGGCATCATCGTCAACCTCGTCACGATGGGCGCCTACCTCGACGTGGCCCTGCGTGACGTCGGCCTCCTGGCCGGTGCGCTCGCGCTGGCGCGGCTGGCCTCGCCCACCCTCACGGCGCCCCCGACTGCTCGGGACGCCCGGTGACTCCGCGCACCGACGCCGTTGCCGCCCGCGAGTCGGACGGTCCCGCCGTCGTCTCGTGGCGGCCCCGGGTGGTGCACGATGCAGCGCCAGTGGACCTCGCCCTGGCCGAGAAGGCGGCCGCCGACCTGCTCGCCGCCCTCGGCCAGCCCGTCGACGGCCCCGACATGGCCGAGACGCCTCGGCGGATGGCACACGCCTACGCCGAGATGCTCACAGCCGGCGCCTTCGACTTCACCACCTTCGCCAACTCCGAGGGGTACGACGAGCTGGTGCTCGTCGAGGACATCCCGGTGCGGTCGGTGTGCGAGCACCACATGCTGCCGTTCGTAGGCGTGGCACATGTCGGCTACCTGCCCGCCGAACGGATCCTCGGCCTGTCGAAGTTCGCACGGGTGGTGGACCACTTCAGCCACCGCGCGCAGACGCAGGAGCGGTTGACCAAGCAGATCGCGGAGCACCTCGAGCGCCAGCTCGCACCACGCGGTGTCGGTGTCGTGATCGAGGCCCAGCACACCTGCATGAGCCTGCGGGGAGTCCGCGCGGTCGGCGCCCGGACGGTCACCTCGGCTCTCTTCGGCGCCCTCCGGGACAACCCCTCCTCACGCGCGGAGTTCCTCTCGCTGACCCGCAGGCGCTGAGGAGGCGAGACGCCCGGAGCCTTTCGAGCGGCTACCGACCGATGGCGAACGCGTCGATGACCTCCCCGGACTGGTCGATCGCCTTCCCGACGATGCGCTTCTCGTGGAAGACCAGCTCGAGGAAGTGCAGCGTGGAGGTGCTGACCGCGGTGAAGTCCTCCTCGCCCGCGGGACGCAGCTTGGCGCCGCCGCCGGAGACGACGTAGACCACGTCGTCGATCGGCTCCGAGCGCTGGTAGTCGTGGTCGTGCCCGGCCAGGACCAGCGGCACGTCGTACTCCTCGAAGAGCGGCACCCAGTGCTCCTGGACCGACTCGTCGGAGCCGTGCTCGCCGGCGGAGTACGCCGGTCGGTGCATCGCAGCGACGGTCCACGTCCCCGGCGGCTGTGGCTCCGCGAGCGTGTCCTCGAGCCACTCGAGCTGTTCCGGGTCGTCGATGCGTTCGGAGTCCAGGGCGACGACGCGCACCGTTCCGATCTGCTCGACGTACCACGAGCGGTCCCGGCCGAGCGCGGCCAGGATCTCGTCCTGCTCGTCGCTCTCGTAGTCGTGGTTGCCGAGCACGGGCACCAGCTCGGTACCGTCCTCGACCAGCGGCGCGAACGGTTCCGTGACCCGATCGTCGACAAGCTCCGCGTCACCGTCCTCATAGACGAGGTCGCCAAGGAGGACGAGAGCCTCGTACGGCTCACCGTCGCGAGTCTGGTCCACCATCTCCTGCACCGTGGCGAGCTGGGCGTCGTCGCCGGTCCCGGTGTCCCCGACGGCGGCGATCCGGGTCACGGGTGGCCTGGTGGGGGTCGGCGACTCTCCGCCGTCCGGCGAGGGTGAGCCCGTCGGCGAGGACGGCGACTCGCTCGGCAGGGAGGGCGAGGGCGAGGGCTTGGGCAGGGAGGACACGGACGGCCTGTCCCCGCCGGCGGGCCTGGACGGGGGCGCCGAGGACGGCGGGGTCAGGCGACCCGCCAGCAACGCGAAGACGGTCACGGCGACGAACAGCGCCAGCACGACGCCGAGGACGATGGCCCGGTTCCCGTTCACCCGCTCAGTCTGCGGCAGACGTGGCGGGCTTGTGGCCGGAATGCCGGCCGCCAGTCACCGGGCCGCGCCGGTCGCCGGGCCGGGCCCGGCCGGTCACGCAGTGCCGGCGACCGCGTGGGAGGCGCAACGCTCGCGCTCCTGCTCGGTCAGCGCACGCGGCTCCCCCGTGGCGCGGTCCCGCAGCACCACGACCACCCGGGCCTGTGCGACGGTCCGTCCGCCCCGGGCCAGCATCGTCTCGCGCAGGGTGAGGCTGGTCCGTCCCGTCCGCTCGACCGCGTGCCGCACGGTCACCCCCTCGTCGTCGAGCGCGAGCGAGCTCCGGTAGTCGATCTCCACACGGGCCACGACGTACGAGCCCGGGTCGTCGAGCTCGAGCACCCGCCGGAACCACCCGGTGCGCGCCTCGTCGAGGAAGGTGAGGTACTCCGCGTGGTAGACGTGCCCGAAGGCGTCGAGGTCGCGGAACCGGAGGTCGAACCACACGTCCGCGGCGCTCTCGCGCGCAGGCCGGGCAGCCTCCCGAGGAGGCCGCTCGAGCCGGCGTACGACGAGCGTGGTGAGCCCGCTGACCGACGCCGCCAGCGCCGCACCCCACGCCAGGTCGACCGGGACCAGCGACGCCGGGAAGCCGTCAAGCACCGCGAGGTTCGTCAGGTCCCAGGTCGCGTAGGCGACCAGCCCGAAGAACGCCCCCGACCCGACGGCCCGGCGCACCCCGCCCCCGCCGCGCGCCAGCGCCGGCAGGACCACGAAGTGCACCAGGCCGGCCACGAACAGCAGGTAGAACGCCACGGCGGCGCCGGGGCGCGGCGGGTCGGCGAGCAGGACGCCCAGCTCGCGCCGGTACAGGTCGGCGGCGATGTAGCCCAGCCACACCAGGTCGAGCAGGGTGAGCAGGACGGCGGCGACACCGAAGGCGAGGAGGCGGGTGCGCAGCGGGCCGGCCATGCCGCTACTGCTCGGCACCGGTACGGCGCGCGTCGGCGGCGGCCCGGGCCATCACACCGACCCCGCTCGTGGTGGCCCGCCGCCAGGGCAGCGTGCCCTCGATCTCGACCTCGAGGGAGAAGCTGAGGAAGGTCCGGATCAGCACGATCAGGCCGAGCACGCCGACGTTCTCGATGGTGGTGGCCACGGCGACCGTCTTGATCAGGTCCGCGGCGACGAGGATCTCCAGACCCAGCAGGAGCACGCCGCCGAACGCCGACCGCAGCACGCGGTACGCCTCCTGGCCCTGGCGGGAGCGCCGCCAGACCAGGGCCGCGAGCCCGAGCGACCACAGCAGGCCCAGCACGAGGACAGCGGCGCCGAAGGCCTCGAAGCCCTGCGCCGTCACCTCCATGACCTCGACGAAGCTCACGCCTGCTCCTCACGTCCCACCGCTCGACCCTGTCCCGGACAGGCTCCCACGAAGGGCGGACACGCAGGGCACACCAGCGGTACGGCGCGCCCGCACCAACGCCCGCCCGCCCCACGGCCCGGCCGGTGGCCCCGGATGGCTCACCCCTGCCGGGTGATGCCCGGGCACGGCCCGGCCGCGCATCGTGAGGGGCAGGACTCCGAGACACGGACGAGCGTGGGGTGCGGCATGGGTTTTCCGGCTGACGAGCTGGGCGGCGGCGAGCGCGTCATCCGCGAGATGCACGAGCACTGGAAGCACCTGCTGGTGCCGGGTCTGATCTGTCTCGCCGCGCTCGTCGGGCTCGTCGTCGTGCTGGCGGTCACGCCGGAGTCCGGCTTCCTCGCGTGGCTCGACGTCGCCGCCTGGGTGGCCTTCGCCGGGGTGGTCGCGGTGTTCGGGATCTGGCCGTTCATCCGGTGGCAGCGGCGCACCTACACGATCACCGACCAGCGGATCGCGACCCGCAAGGGCGTCCTGCGCCGCACCGGCCGCGACATCCCGCTGAGCCGGGTCAACGACGTCGCCTTCGAGCAGGGGCTGCTCGACCGCGTCGCCCGGGCGGGGACGCTGCGGGTCTCCGCCGCGAGCGAGGAGGGAACGGTCGTGATGCGGGACATCCCGCAGATCCACGAGGTGACCACCCTGCTGCACTCGCTGGTGCGCGAGGCGCGCGGCGAGGCGCGGGCCTGACCCGTCGACGACCAGTCCGTACGGCGGACGCGACCTCAGTCCTCGTCGTCCGGCAGCACGACGTCCTCGCCCGCCGGCGGGTGCAGGGCCAGGAGCAGCTCCAGCACCACCTGCGCGTCGTCGAGCCGGTCGCCGTACAGGTCGCGCAGCTGCCCCATCCGGTAGCGCACGGTCTGCGCGTGCACGTGGAGGTCGGCGGCGACGTCGTCCCGCCTGCCCTGGTGCAGCAACCAGGAGCGCAGCGTCTCCCCGAGCCGCTGTGCGGTGGCCGGCCGGAGCTCGCCCAGCGGCTCGAGGACGCGGGTGCGCAGGTCGGCGAGCGCGTCGGGGTCCGCACCGAGCACCACGTCGACCAGGTGGTCCTCGGTGTCCAGCGGGGCGGGCGGGTCCGGGGCGGGGACGAGGTCCACCACCCGCGCGGCACGCAGGTACGACGCCCGCGCGGCCAGCCACGGGCGGGGCGGGCCCACCACCGCGTGCTTGCCGGCCAGGACCCGCAGCAGCCGCCGCCGGTCGCGGCCCTCCATGTCGGGGACCAGCAGCAGCGAGAGCTCCTCGCTGTCCTCGAGGCCGGGCAGCTCGTCCCCCACGCGCAGCGTCCCCGATCCGAGCAGCGACAGCACGCCCCGCACCTGTGCGGCCGGCAGCAGCACGGCGGTCAGGGTGCGCGGCTCGGGCCAGTCCGCCCGCTCCGCGCTGGCCGCGAGCACGTCGGCACTCGCGCCGGAGAGCAGGTTCCGGGCCAGCCGGTCGAGGTAGCGCTCGCGGACCCGCCCCGTGGTGGACAGCTCGTCGGTGTGCCCCGCGACGCTGGCCGCGGACAGCTCGTCGATGTAGGCGAAGACCAGCTCGGCGAAGCGGGCCATCGTGGACGCGGCGACCCCGGCCTTGGTCGCGGCGTCGGCCATCTCCCGCCAGGCGACCCGGGCACCGACCCGGTAGGCGGCGAGCAGCGCGTCCATGGACCTGCCGCTGCGCGCCTCACCGCGACCGAGGGCGTAGGCGCCCTCCAGCGTGGGGCCGTGCGGCGTGCTCGGGTCGGAGTCGCGGCTGCCGGAGGCGAGCTTGAGGAAGCCGGCCAGCGCCATCTGCACCGCGGCCTCGATGTTGTCGCCCATCGTGCCGCTGAAACCGCCCGCGTAGCTCGGCACCTCCTCGGTGACCGCTGCCACGGTCTGGGCCGCGACCGCGGGCAGCCGGTCCCGCAGGACGGCGCCGATGTCCGCGTCCAGCTGCAGGTCGGCCGCCCCTCGCGGAGCGGGGCTGGAGGGGGATTCGTCCATGATTTGTTCCCTCCGAACAATCGGCTTCCAGAAGTTCACGTTCAGCGGACAGGAGTTTACCCCTGTGCACAGTCATGCTGGGTACATGTCCTTTTCTGTCCGTCCCAGCCGCGCCACCGGTGACCGGTCCCCGTCGACCGTCACCGCGTCGCTGCGCGACCGGGCCCTGAGGCTCGCCGAGCGGGTGACCACTCCCCTCCAGCCCTCGGACTACCTCGACATGTTCCGGCCGCTGCGCCGGGGCGCGGACCTCCGCGCCCGCGTCGTCGAGGTACGCCCCGAGACCGGCGACGCGGTCACCGTGGTGCTGCGCCCCGGCGGCGCCTGGCAGGGGCACGTCCCCGGCCAGTACGTGCGGGTCGGCCTCGACGTCAACGGCGTGCGGCTGTGGCGCTCCTACTCGCTGACCTCGACGCCCGAGGCGCCCGACGGCCTGCTCACCATCACCGCCAAGGCCGTTCCCGACGGCACCGTGAGCCTGCACCTCGCCCAGGAGCTGCGCGCCGGCCAGCTGGTCCATCTCGACCAGGCCCTCGGCGACTTCGTCCTCCCCGACCCGGCCCCGGACAAAGTCCTCTTCGTCACCGGCGGCAGCGGCATCACCCCGGTGATGGGCATGCTGCGCTCCGGCCTCGACCGGCTGCGGGACGTCGTGCTCGTGCACTCCGAGAGGAGCGCCGAGGACGTGATCTTCGGTGACGAGCTGCGGGCGCTGGCCACCGACGGTCGGCTGCGCCTGGTGGAGCAGCACACCGACAGCGCCGGTCGCCTCGACGTCGAGGCGCTGGCGGCGCTCGTGCCCGACCTCGCCGAGCGGGAGACCTGGGCCTGCGGGCCGAGCGGCCTGCTCGACGCGATCGAGGAGCACTGGGCCGCGGCCGGGCTCGCCGACCGCCTGCACACCGAGCGGTTCAAGGTCGAGCTCGCCGAGCCCGGCGAGGGCGGCACCGTGACCTTCACCCAGGACGGCACCGTCCTCGAGGTCGACGGCGCCACCCCGATCCTCGACGCCGGCGAGGAGGCCGGCGTCCTGATGCCCTCCGGCTGCCGGATGGGCATCTGCTACTCGTGCGTGCTGCCGCTGCGTCAGGGCGCGGTGCGCGACCTGCGCTCCGGCGACCTGACCACCGCCGTCCCCGGCGACGGCGTGCTCGTCCAGACCTGCGTCTCGGCCCCGGCCGGCGCCTGCGACATCGACCTCTGACCTTCAACGAAGGAGATCCCATGACCACACTGCAGAAGAAGCCCGACAACCCGATCGCCCACCTCACCGACGAGGACATCGAGACCCTCGGCGCCGAGCTCGACGCGATCCGCGCCGAGGTGGTCGCCTCCCGCGGGGAGAGCGACGCGGCGTACATCCGCAAGGTGATCGACGTGCAGCGCAAGCTCGAGCTGTCCAGCCGCGCGGTGCTGCTGTTCTCGCTGTTCCCGCCGGCCTGGCTCGCGGGCACCGCGGGCCTCTCGGTCGCCAAGATCCTCGAGAACATGGAGATCGGCCACAACGTCATGCACGGCCAGTGGGACTGGATGCGGGACCCGAAGATCCACTCGACCACGTGGGAGTGGGACAACGCGTCGCCGTCGGAGCAGTGGAAGCACTCGCACAACGAGGTCCACCACACCTACACCAACGTGATCGGCCGCGACAACGACCTCGGCTACGGCATCATGCGCGTCGACGAGGACCAGCGCTGGTACCCGCTCTACCTGGCCCAGCCGCTGTGGAACTTCATCAACGCCTGCTTCTTCGAGTACGGCATCGCGGCCTACGACCTCGAGCTCGGCAAGAACCTGCGCAGCAAGAAGCGCCGGTCCAGCCCGGAGTTCAAGGCCCGCGGCAAGCAGGTGCTGAAGAAGATCCGCTCGCAGATGACCAAGGACTACGTGCTGCACCCCGTCCTGTCCGGTCCGTCGGCGGCCACGACGCTGTCCGCGAACGCGACCGCCAACCTGGTCCGCAACCTGTGGACCCACTCGGTGATCATGTGCGGCCACTTTCCCGAGGGCGTCGAGACCTTCGAGCGCCGCTCGATCGAGGGCGAGACCCGCGGCGAGTGGTACCTGCGCCAGATGCTCGGCTCGGCCAACATCACGGGCAGCCCGCTGATGCACCTGATGACCGGCAACCTGTCCTTCCAGGTCGAGCACCACCTGTTCCCGGACCTGCCCAGCAACCGGTACCAGGAGATCGCCCCGAAGGTGCAGGAGCTCTTCGAGCGCTACGGCCTGACCTACACGACCGGCTCGCTGCCCAGGCAGGTCGGCTCGGCGTGGAAGAAGGTCTTCCGGCTCTCGCTGCCCAACGACTTCGGCAAGAAGGCCACCGCGAAGGTCGCCTCCATCGCTCCCGGCGGGCTCCTCGGCGGGACCGCGACGGAGGATGGCGCCGCGGCCTGACCGTCCGACATCTCGGACAAAGTTCCTTTACTTTCCTGCGCGAACGGCGGGTGTGCGGTCATCATCTGTGACCATGCGCACCCGCCGTTCCCGTAGCACCCGCAGCACCCGCACCAGCGGCAGGACCGCCCGCTCCCGGTCACGTTCCACGGCCGTACGCCGTTCCGGACGGCGGTCCCGGCTCACCGCCGCCCTCGCGCTGGTCGCCGCGGTCTCGGTCGTGGCCACGACCGCTCCCTCCTGGTGGGCCGGCGAGGCCGAGGCGCACGGCACGCCGCTGCGCAGCCTGGTCGAGCGGGTGCAGCAGGTCGCGGGGGTCCAGCCGGTCGAGGGGGCCCAGCGGCTCGAGCGGGCCCGGCAGTTGGAGCGGGTGGAGCTGACCCGGCGCACGGGCACGGTGACCGGCGACGGCCGGACCGTGTACGTCGCCAACCGCACCGACTTCCGGCCCCGGCGCACCGAGGTCACCCTCCCGCCGCGGGTCCGCGCCCGCTCCTGGGTGGTCGTCGACCTCGACACCGGACGCATCCTCGGCAAGTACCGGCCCCGGGCCCGGCTCCCCCAGGCCTCGACGATGAAGCTGCTCACCGCGGTCACCGCGGCCCGCACCGTGCCCGTCGGCACCGCCCACCGGGTGACCCGCTTCGAGGCCCGCCAGACCTGCTCGTGCGCGGGGCTGCGCCCCGGCTACCGCTACGCCCGGGACACCCTGCTCGCCGGGATGCTGCTGCCCTCCGGCAACGACGCCGCCGAGGCGGTGGCCGGGTCGCACCCGCGGGGCCGCCGCGCCTTCTACGCCGCGATGAACCGGAACGCCGAACGGCTCGGCGCCACGGACACGGTGGCCAGGAACGCCTCCGGGCTGACTGCGGACGGGTCGCACTCGTCGGCCCGCGACCTGGTGCTGCTGCTCCGCGCCGCCCTGCGGCAGCCGGCCGTGGCCGAGGTGCTGGCGATGCCGTCGGCGAGGATCACCTCGGTCCGCGGCCGGGACCCGCACACGGTCTGGCAGGGCACCGACTACGTGACCGAGTACGCCGGCGCGCGCGGGAAGAGCGGCTGGACGACACCGGCCAAGAACACGCTGGTCGTGGCCACCGAGATCGACGACCACCGGATCGCGGTCGCCAGCCTGGGCGCGCCGACCGGCTACTCGACCTCCGGCGCCCGTGCGCTCACCCTCTGGGCGAACCGGAACTTCGCGGGCCTGCGGGCGGTCGGGCAGCTGCCGCACTCCTGACCCGCGGGGTGTTCCCAAGCGGGCCCGTACGGCGCTACGTTGCCGGAGGTCCCACAACGGGACATGGGGGGCGAACCGGTCAAAGGAGACACAGGTTGCGCAGTCAGTCCCAGCGGCGTCGTACCCGGGGCGCCGTCCTCGGCGTCCTCACCGCCCTTCTCACCGCCCTCGGCGGCCTCGCCCTCACCGCCCCGCCGGCCGCCGCGGACGGTCCCGGCGTCGGCACGCCGTGGGTGGTGACGGTCGGCGACTCCTACATCTCGGGCGAGGCCGGCCGTTGGGCCGGGAGCTCGAACGCGTCCACGTCGTATGCCGACGCCCTCGGCCCGACCGCCTACTACGACAACGCCGCCGGCACCGGCGAGCAGATCAACCGCTGCCACCGCAGCCGGTCCGCGGAGGCGTTCGTGGGCGGCGGCGTGAGCGGCCTGAACCTGGCCTGCTCGGGCGCGCGGACGGCCACCTTCACCGACGGCAACGGCTACTTCAAGCCCGGCCTGGACTTCTACGACGACGGGGCCGGCCGGATCGGCCAGGCCAAGGCGCTGCAGCAGTTCGCCGCCGGCCACAACGTGACGATGGTCGTCGTCTCCATCGGCGGCAACGACTTCAATTTCGGCTCGATCGTGCAGACCTGCGTCAGCGACTTCCTCTCCTCGTCGTCGTGGTTCAAGAACTACTGCAACGACGACAGCAGCGTCACCTCGAACTTCACCAGCGCCAACGTCGCCGCCGTGAAAGGCCGGATCGCCACCGCGTACCAGAACGTGCGCACCGCGATGCGCAACGCCGGGTACGCCGACGGCGCGTGGACGATGCTCGTGCAGAACTACCCGTCGCCGCTGCCGCGCTCCACCGGCATCCGGTACGGCGAGAGCGGCTACACGCGGCAGAACACCGGTGGCTGCGGGTTCTGGAACGCCGACCTGAACTGGGCCAACGACACGGCGCTGCCGACCATCAACAGCACCGTCGTCGGCGCGGTGAGCACCGCCGGGATCGCCAACTCCCGCACCCTGGACCTGTCCGCGGCGTTCAACGGGCGCCGGCTCTGCGAGAGCACGGTCGGCCTGTACGAGGAGAAGGGCCTGACCAGCTGGACCCAGGCCGGCGCCGTCGACAAGACCGAGTGGGTCAACCAGATCCGCACCGTCTCCACGGTCTCCGGGCCCTACTTCGTGCAGGAGTCGCTGCACCCGAACTACTGGGCGCAGATGGCCACCCGGTCCTGTGTGCGGCAGGCCTACAACGGCGGCACGCCCCGCAGCGGGGCCTGCTCCATCAGCGCCACCGGCCTGCTGAACGGCGAGCCACGGATGACGCTGCGGTAGACCAGACGTCCGCCCCGGCCCCGGCCGGGGCGGACGCCACCACGGGCGGCTAGCCTCGAAGCACCATGGCACCCAAGATCAAGCCCCGTCACCTGCAGCGCTACCGCGAGATCGCGACCCTCCTCGCCCGGCACGGGCGGAGGGATCTCGTGCGCACCGCCGGGATCGACGCCGTGCTCGCCGACGAGCCGCTCGAGGAGGGCGACCCCAAGGCGGCGGCCCGGCTCGCCGACGACCTCGAGGCGATGGGCCCCACCTTCGTGAAGCTCGGCCAGCTGATGTCCTCCCGCGTCGACCTGCTCGCGCCGGCGTACGTCGAGGCGCTGTCCCGGCTCCAGGACAAGGTCGAGCCGTTCCCGTTCGAGGAGGTCGAGGAGATCGTCAGCACCGAGCTCGGCGTCCGGCTCTCCAAGGTCTTCCCGACCTTCGACCACCGCCCGCTCGCCGCGGCCTCGCTCGGGCAGGTGCACCGGGCCACGCTCCGCGACGGCCGCGAGGTCGTGGTCAAGGTGCAGCGGCCCGGCATCCGCCACCAGGTGCTCGAGGACATGGAGGTGCTCACCGAGATCACCGACCTGCTCGACGCGCACACCGACCTCGGCCGCCGGTACGGCCTCGGCGACCTGCTGCAGGAGTTCCGCCGGTCGCTGATGGACGAGCTCGACTACCGCCGCGAGGCCGAGAACCTGGTCACCGTCCGCGGCATCCTCGGCGCGCACCCCACGATCCTGGTGCCCGAGCCGTACCCCGACCTGTCCACGAGCCGGGTGCTGACCATGGAGTACGTCGAGGGCCGGAAGGTCACCGACCTGGGACCCCTCGGCCAGCTCGAGCTGGACGGCGCCCCGCTGGCCGACGCGCTCTTCGCGGCGTACCTCAAGCAGGTGCTCGTCGAGGGCGTCTTCCACGCCGACCCGCACCCCGGCAACGTGCTGCTCACCCCCGACCACCGGCTGGTGCTGCTCGACATCGGCATGGTCGCCCGGCTGGCCCCGGCCTACCGCGACAAGCTGGTCAAGCTCTTCCTCGCGCTCGCCGACGGCCGTCCCGAGGTGGTCACCCGGGTGGTGCGCACGATGGGCGAGGAGCTCCCCGACTTCGACGCGGCGCTGTTCGAGCGGGCGGTGACCGAGGTGGTCGGCCGGTCCGCCGACGCCTCCCTGTCCGACCTCGACGTCGGAGCCACCGTGCTCCAGCTGACCCGCAAGGCGGGTGAGGCCGGGCTGCGGATGGATCCCGAGCTGGTGATGCTCGGCAAGACCCTGCTCAACCTCGACCAGGTCGCGGCCACCCTGGACCCCGACTTCGAGCCACGCGAGGCGCTGCGCCGCCACACCAGCGAGCTGATGCGCTCCTCGATGCACACCAGCCCGGCCGCGATGATGGCGTCACTGCTGGAGGCCAAGGAGTTCGTGGAGGCGCTGCCCGGCCGGGTGAACCGTGCCTTCGACGCCATCGGCGAGGGCCACTTCGAGCTGCGGGTGAAGGCGTTCGACGAGGACGAGTTCCTGCGCGGGCTGCACAAGCTCGCCAACGTGATCGCGGCCGGGTTGATCCTCGCCTCGATGATCCTGGCCTCCGCGCTGCTGGCGAGGACCTCCGGCGAGGCGCCCACCACGGAGAACCGGATCGCGCTGGTGGTGTTCGTGGTGGCGGTCGTGGTGGCGATGGTGATGCTGGTCCGGATCGCGCTGCAGACCCGCAACGTCCGCTCGCACCGGCGTACCTGAGCGGCTCACGGAGTCCTGGAACGGGGCGGAAAGATGGGCGCTGGTACTCAGTCCGGCTGAGTCGTTGGACCCTGCACATTCCACGGCGACGCGTGGCTAGATGTACCCATGACGCGCTATGCCGACCCTGAACGCTGTCCGGACTGTCTCGGGGCGATGCCGTTCGGCGCCACCACCTGTCCCGCGTGCGGCCTCTCGCTCGACGGTCCGCTCCCCGCGAAGCTGTTCCTGACCCTCAGCGAGGCCGACCGGATCCTGGAGCAGATGCGCGCGGCCGCGCCCGCCGCGGCTCAGCCCGTGGCCACCCCGGCCGGCGCGGCGCCCGCCGCCGTCCCGGTCCAGGCCCTCCCGACCCGGACCGCCCCGGCGACCGGCTTCGCCGGGGTCGCACCGCCGCCCGTGACCGGCCCCGCACACCTCCCGCACGCCCACCTCAGCGCCTCCTCGGTGCCGAAGATCCTGCTGGGCCTGGGAGCGATCTGCGTGCTGATCGCGGCGATGGTCTTCCTCGCGGTGACCTGGTCGGTGATGGGCGTCGCCGGCCGCACCGCGACGCTGGTGGGCTTCACCGTGGTCACCGGCGGCCTCGCGACCTGGGTGGCCCGGCGTGGCCTGCGGGCCGCCGCCGAGTCCCTGACCGTGGTCGCCCTGGGCCTGCTCGCCTTCGACCTCTTCGGCGCCCGGGACTCCGGCTGGTTCGGGGAGATGACCGACGCCGGCTTCCTGGTGCTGCTCGGCGCCGCGCTCGCGGCGGCGGGCACCTCGGCGGCGGTCGCCGTACGACGGACGAAGACCCCCGCACTGGTGGGCGCCGAGCTCGTCGCCGCGCTCGGCCTGCTCTCGGTCGCCGGGGGCATCACGCAGGCGGCGTGGGTCACCGACGCCGCGGGCCTGACCGTGTCCGTGGTGCTGTTCGCCGGCGCCACCCGTGCTGCCTACTCGGTGCGTCTCCCGGCCCTCACGACCGCCGCCGCCGCACTGGGCGGCGGCGCCTGGGTGCTGCTCGTGCTCACCGGGTGGGACCGGGCGCTCACCCACCCGAGCGTCCGCGAGCTGTGGCTCGAGCTCGAGGTCTGGCCCCTGGTGGCCGGGGCGCTCCTCGTCAGCACCCTCGCCCTGGCGCGGGCGCTGCCGGTCCTCGCCCGGGTGACCGCCCTGGCCATCGGCGAGGCGCTGCTGGCCACCGCCGTGCTGGCACCCGTCAGCGACGAGACGGTCACGGCGGCATCGCTCGTCGTCGTCGCGGTCCTCGTCGTCACGGGCGCGCTGGCCTGGTTCGTCCCCGCGCCGTGGGACCGGGGGGTCGCCGTGACCGTCGCCCTGGCGGGGGTCTGGACCACCGTGCTGGCGATGGCCCTCGCGACGACCGCCCTGGACCGTCTGGTCAGCAGCGGCAGCATGGTCTGGCAGGGTGCGGCCGGCGACCTGCTGCCCCGCGCCGCGGACACGTTGCCGGGTGCTCCCGCGAGCTGGCTGCTGCTCGTGGCCGCGGCCGCCTCGGTCGCCGCGCTGGTCGTGCTGGCCCGGGCCTACCCCGGTGCGGGCCGGCTGTCCGCGCCGCTCCTGAACCCGGACCTGCTGGCAGGCGTGGCGGCCGCCGCCGGCATCGCCACCCTGGCGTTGTACGCCGTTTCGGTGTGGCTGGTCCTGGCCCTCCTGCTCTCGGTCGCCTGCGGCTTCGCCGTCCGGGCGCTGAGCGGGCAGCACGCGCTGGCGCTGGCGCTGGCCATCGGCTACCTCGCCCTCGGGGTTGTGCTCTCCCTGCACGCGGAGACGCTCACCCTGGCCGCCCTTCTCGTCGGCCTGGTCCTGACCACCGCCGTACACCTGCGCTGGGCCGGGCTCGACGTCAGCGCCACCGCCGGAGCGCTGCTCGCCGCCTCCGTCGCCGGGCTCACCTGGACGGTAGGCGCCCTCGCGGACGCGGCCTGGAGCTGGACGGCGCTGACCGGCCTGCTGCTGCTCGCGGTCCTGGTGCTCGCGACGCCGTACGTCGACACCCGGTTGCGCGTCGCCGGACCCGCCACCTACGCCCGGCTGGGCATCGAGCTCGGCGCCCTGGCCGCGGCTCTCGGGCTGTCGGCCGGGGGGCTCGACATGGCTGCGGCCGCCCGTACCGCCACATGGGCGGCGGTCTACCTGACCATCACCGGTGCAGCGGTCTCGGCGATGGCACTGCTCCGCCCCGACCGCCGGATGGCCGGCTGGCTCGGCGGCGGGCTGCTCGCGGCCGCGAGCTGGGTCCGGCTGTGGGACATCGGTGTGGAGGCCCCCGAGGCCTACACGCTGCCCACCGCGGTCGCGCTGGCCGTGGTCGGGGTCGTGCACCTGCGCCGCGACCCCGAGGCCACGACGATGACCGCGCTCTCGCCGGCGCTCAGCCTGGCGCTGGTGCCCAGCCTGCTGTGGGTGCTCGCCGACCCGGTGACCCTGCGCTCGCTGCTGCTCGGCCTCGCCTGCCTGGCCCTGGTCCTCGTCGGCGTGAAGCTGCGGTGGACCGCCCCGGTCGTCTTCGCCTCGACCGTCGGCGCCCTCCTGGTCCTGCGGCACGCCACCCCGATGGCCGAGGCGGTCCCCCGCTGGATGCTGATCGGTCTCGCCGGCGCCCTCCTGATCAGCATGGGCATCACCTGGGAGAACCGCCTCCGCGAGGCCCGCGCCATGCTCGGCTACGTCCGCCACCTCCGCTGACGCGCCTGCCCGCAGCGAGCCGGGCCAGGCGCGGCTGCCGAGTCGCACCGTCCGCCAGACACGGCCCGAAGGCCCCGAAGACATGAGAAGACCTAGCACACTGGGTGCTAGGTCTTCGAACGCTCAAACTCCGATGCAGGCGGCCCCCCTCGGCCCCATAACCGCAGAAATTACGTCCCCCAAATGGGCGCCTGTCCCTCTCAGTCCAGGTCTTCCCCACGACGCTGCTCAGGGACCATCCCCGTGAGCAGATCGCGCACTTCGGACTCGCGGTAGCGGCGATGTCCTCCGAGAGTCCTGATCGAACTCAGCTTGCCGGCCTTGGCCCAGCGGGTGACCGTCTTCGGGTCCACCCGAAACATGGCCGCGACCTCAGCAGGCGTGAGCAGTGGTTCGGACTCAGGTGGTCGCGTATTCATAAGCGAGCCTCCCTCACTGTTGGTGCCAACCCCATAACCAGGAAATTCCCGGTCATGCTCGCTCCATCTTGACACCTGGAGCGTAAGCAGATCCCCAAATAGTGACAATGGTCCATATGCGCGGCCAAGTGGTCTGGACGAGTCATAAGTGCTGCATCCAGGGGGGCTCCCCGATCCCACCCAACATGAGGATTGGGGATGCTTTCCACCGGTTGCAGCCACCGACGACGTCCCGAGAACGGCACCGGGCGGGCACGGGATGCCCCCCAAACGCCCCACTTCGACCTGTGAGCCCGGTCGCACACGGGCCGGGATGTTCGTAGTCTAGGACCAGCATCGGCACCACCCCCGCCGAACGCACCCACACCGCCCGCACCATCCCTCGCGGGCCCGAACGGAAGGGTCACCACCGTGACCGCACGCGACGCCGCCGGCGTCTTCGACCGGGGCACCGGCCACGAGCAGGTCGTCTTCTGCCACGACGAGCCGACCGGCCTCAAGGCGATCATCGCCATCTACTCCACCGCCCTCGGCCCCGCGCTCGGCGGGACCCGTTTCTACCCCTATGCAAGCGAGAACGACGCCCTCGAGGACGTCTTGAACCTCTCCAAGGGGATGGCCTACAAGGCGGCTCTCGCCGGGCTCGACCTCGGCGGCGGCAAGGCGGTCATCATCGGCGACCCGACCCAGCTGAAGACCGAGGCGCTGCTGCGCGCGTACGGCCGTTTCGTGGAGTCCCTCCACGGCCGTTACTACACCGCCTGCGACGTCGGCACGTTCAGCGAGGACATGGACCACATCGCCCGCGAGTGCTCCTACGTCACCGGCCGCACGGTGGCCCACGGCGGGGCCGGGGACTCGTCGGTGCTCACGGCGTACGGCGTCTTCCAGGGGATGCGCGCCGCGGCCGAGGTCACCTGGGGGGCACCGACCCTCCACGGCCGCACGGTGGGGGTCGCCGGGGTCGGAAAAGTCGGCCGTCATCTGGTCACCCATCTGGTCGACGACGGGGCGGATGTGGTCATCACGGACGTCGACCCGGCGGCCGTGGCGCGGGTCCAGGGCGAGCACCCCGACGTGCGTGAGGTGGCCACGGCCGCGGACCTCGTCGCGACCGAGCTCGACGTCTACGCGCCGTGCGCCCTGGGCGGGGCCCTCGACGACGAGGTGGTCGCGACGCTGAGCGCGAAGATCGTGTGCGGCGCCGCCAACAACCAGCTGGCGCACGAAGGCATCGAGAAGACCCTGCAGGACCGCGGGATCCTCTACGCGCCCGACTACATGGTCAACGCGGGTGGCCTGATCCAGGTCGCGGACGAGCTCGAGGGCTTCTCGTTCGAGCGCGCCAAGCAGCGCGCGGAGAAGATCTTCGACACGACCAAGCGGGTGTTCGCACTGGCCGGCGACGAGGGCGTGCCCCCGGCCGCGGCCGCGGACCGGCTCGCCGAGCGGCGGATGACCGAGGTCGGACGCCTGCGCGGGATCTGGCTGGGCTGACCGGCCCGGGGTGGACCCGAACGGGTCGACCCCACGGTCATGGGTCCGGGGACTCCCTGCGGAGTCCCCGGACCCACGGCCGGACGGAGATCAGTCCCGGCGACCGGGCTCTGAGTAGTCAGCCCACTCGTCGTACTCGTCGGCTTCGACGGCAT